>OW818665.1:0-3247282 GCA_942493045.1 Treponemataceae bacterium
TTCGCTGTATCAGGCGGTAACGGGAACCGAGGAAGAGGATAATATCTACAAACAGTTCAGTCCTGGCTTTTTTGACTTGATTGTCGTGGATGAGTGCCATCGGGGGAGCGCGGCGGATGATTCCGCTTGGCGTTCCATTCTGGAGTATTTCTCCTCGGCGACGCAGATCGGCTTGACGGCAACGCCGAAAGAAACCAAGGAAATATCGAACATCACCTATTTCGGCGAGCCGCTGTATACTTATTCTCTCAGGCAAGGGATCGAGGACGGATTTCTTGCGCCGTACAAGGTCGTGCGAATCGATATCGATCGGGATATCGAGGGTTGGCGGCCGGAGAAGGGAATGCTTGACAAAAACGGCAACGAGATCGAAGACCGCATTTACAATCAAAAGGATTTTGACCGGACACTCGTGATCGATGACCGCACCAAACTGGTCGCGAAGAAGGTGACCGAGTTTCTCAAAGGGACCAATCGTTTCGACAAGACCATCGTGTTTTGTGACAATATCGACCATGCCGAGCGTATGCGGCAGGCTCTGGTGAACGAGAACGCCGATCTTGTCGCGGTGAGCAGCAAGTATGTGATGCGCATCACCGGGGATAATGAGGAAGGGAAGGCGGAGCTTGATAATTTTATCATCCCCGAGTCTATGTATCCGGTAATCGCGACGACCTCCAAACTGATGACGACAGGCGTCGACGCGCAGACCTGCAAGCTGATCGTGCTCGATCAGCATATACGGTCAATGACCGAGTTCAAGCAGATTATCGGGCGGGGTACGCGGATCAACGAGGAGTACGGTAAGTACTATTTTACAATCATGGATTTCAAGAAGGCGACCGAACTTTTCGCGGACAAGGATTTTGACGGCGACCCGGTGGTGATTTTTTCGCCTAAGGGGGATGAATCGCCGGTGCCGCCCGATGATGTTTTGGTTGACGGAGATGATACTGACGGTTCAGCAGACGTTCCTGAGCCAGCCTATGGAAACGATGAGTGGGTGAATACAGCCGGCGATTCAACAGCGGGGTACGACACCGCTGACCCGTTAAAAATAAAACGTTTTGTGGTGGACAATGTGACGGTCAAGGTTTTGGCGGAGCGGGTTCAATACTACGACGCCAACGGAAAGCTGATCATCGAGTCACTCAAGGATTATACCAGGCGGGCAATCTGCAAGGAATACGCCAGTTTTGACGCCTTCCTGAGCCATTGGAAAGCGGCCGAGAAAAAGCAGGCCGTTATCGACGAACTTGCCGCTCAGGGGATATTTTTCGAGGCGCTGGCTGAGGAGATAGGAAGAGACTGCGATCCTTTCGACCTGGTCTGCCATGTCGTGTGGGATCAGCCGCCGCTGACCCGACGGGAGCGGGCGGAGCAGGTTAAAAAGAGAAACTACTTTACAAAATACGGTGAACAGGCCCGGAAGGTGCTGGACGGCCTTTTGGAAAAATACGCGGACCAGGGCGTGGTGCAGATCGAGGAAACCCAAATTCTTTCCGTGCCCCCGCTCAATGCCTGCGGTACCCCGGTGGAGATAATCCGGGCCTTCGGCGGTGCCGACGGATATCAGAAGGCTTTGCGAGAACTGGAAAACGCGCTCTACGGCAGCTCGCTGTTCAGCGCCTGATGAACGACAGGAGATTCTACTATGGCTATCGGAAGTTTGATAAAATCGATACAGGACATTATGCGCAAGGACGTCGGCGTTGACGGGGACGCGCAGCGCATCAGTCAGATCGTCTGGCTACTGTTTCTCAAGATCTTCGACGACAAAGAAGAGGAATGGCAGCTGACTATTCCGGGATACAAGAGTCCCCTGCAAAAGCGGTTCCGCTGGTCGTCCTGGGCAAAAGACGCCGAGGGTATGACCGGGGAAGAACTCATCGACTTTGTCAACAACGACCTTTTCCCTTTCCTGAAGAAACTCGCCACCAGCGCGGGCGTTACACCGCACGGTCAGGTGGTGGGGTCAGTCTTCGAGGACGCCTACAACTACATGAAGTCCGGTACGCTCCTGCGGCAAGTCATAAATGCGATCGAGACGGATGTTGATTTTAACTCATCGAATGACCGGCATCTTTTCGGGGACATCTACGAGAAGCTCCTCGGCGACCTGCAGGGAGCCGGTAACGCGGGTGAATACTACACGCCGCGCGCGGTGACGCAATTCATGGTCGACATCATCAATCCCCGACTCGGGGAGAAAATCCTCGATCCCGCCTGCGGTACCGGAGGGTTTCTGACTTGCGCGATCGAGCATTTGAACGCTCAGGTAAAGACGGCGAAGGATCATGACAAAATACAGAACGGCATTCATGGTGTGGAAAAAAAGCCCCTGCCGCATATGCTTGCCATGACGAACATGATGTTGCACGGTATCGATGTTCCCACAAATATACGCCATGACAACACGCTTGCCCGGCCGCTCAAGGATTATGGACCCAAGGAACGGGTCGACATTGTCATTACTAATCCCCCGTTCGGCGGGATGGAGGAAGACGGTATCGAGAACAACTTTCCTAGGAAATACCAGACGCGCGAGACCGCCGATCTTTTTATGGCGCTGATCATGCATCTTTTAAAGCACGATACCGGGCGGGCAGCGGTGGTGCTTCCCGACGGGTTTCTTTTCGGCGAGGGAACGAAAACCAACCTTAAGAAAGAGCTGCTTGAAGAGTTCAATCTGCATACCATCGTGCGCATGCCCAAGGGCGTGTTCAGTCCCTATACAAGCATTAATACCAATATCCTCTTTTTTTCCAAGGGCGGACCGACTAAGGATGTCTGGTTTTTCGAGCATCCATACCCGGACGGGTACAAGTCATATTCACGCTCGAAGCCGCTGACAATCGCTGAGTTCGACCGTGAGAAGGCCTGGTGGGGCAAGCGGAAGCAGAACGAGTTTGCCTGGAAGGTCAGCGCCAAGGAACTGGAGGCGCGCAACTATAATCTTGACTGTAAGAATCCCCACAGGGTGGAAGTCACACACCGCGACCCGGAAGAGTTGTGGAAGGAATACGAGGCAATCTCAGCCGAACTGGAAGCCACCCAGGAGTCTCTCAAGCAGGAACTGATGAAGGCGCTGGAGGGAAAATAGGTGAAGTCGATATATCGTCCACCATTTACCATCACCCCTGAAATTATTTCTCTGGTTGCGGAAATTTCGGAAACGTTGGGACGATTGTCCGCAACGCACGCTTCGTCAATGTCGGTCAGATTGCGCCGAATAAACCGGATCCGGACCATTCAGGGTTCTCTTGCGATCGAGGGAAATACCCTCGGCGATGAGCAGATAACTGCCATTCTCGAAGGGAAAAAGGTTCTTGCGCCGGTGCGGGAAATACAGGAAGCTAAAAACGCTATTGCCGCTTACGACCATATGAATTCCTGGCAGCCGTATGTCATCTCCGATCTTTTATCGGCCCATGAAATCCTGATGTCCGGCCTGCTCGACGCTCCGGGCCGTTTCCGTACAGGGGGAGTCGGTATCATGAAGGGTAAGGACGTTATTCATCTGGCGCCTCCGGCTGAAAACGTTCCCGGACTGATGAAGGATCTGCTCGGATGGCTTCGTCATTCAAAAGATCATCCGCTGATCGCGAGTTCGGTTTTTCATTACGAGTTCGAGTTTATTCATCCCTTTGCCGACGGTAATGGGCGCATGGGGCGTCTGTGGCAGTCGCTGATTTTATCCTGTTGGAATCCGCTTCTTTCCTATATTCCCGTAGAGAATCTGGTACACCGGAATCAAGCTGAGTACTATATCGCTCTCAATCAAAGTACCGCCAGTGCCGATTCAGGTCTGTTTATCGCTTTCATTCTTCGGATGGTTCGGGACGCGGTGCAGGAATCAGCGGTGATGTCGGAGAAAAAGACGGAGAAAACGTCGGAGAAAATTATGCGCCTCTTGGAGCTTGATTCGCTTTTAACAATCTCTGATCTGGCCCGTTTTACTTCCCTGTCCACTCGCACCATCGAGCGGAATTTGAAAATTCTGCAAGCCCAGGGTCTTTTATGCCGTATCGGTCCCGATAAAGGCGGACATTGGGAAGTGGTCGGCGGGGGAATGATAAAATGATGTGTGTTCAGTTTGCGTTTTCGTGGTATACTGTCAGTAATAATACCTCCCACTCTTGCTTCCCGGCGGCGCACCAGGGAGGTTACTCTTTTTTAAAGTTCCTATCCGTTCTTATTACTCCATGGAGTTCCTACAAATCATGAATACCTCAACCCTTGCTCTTCTAAAAAAACATTTCGACCTCGCCATCATCGCCCCCGATGGCATTAAACGCCTCCGCGAACTGATTCTGACCCTCGCCATGCAGGGTAAGTTAGGTACCCAAGACACTACCGATCAAAGTGCAAGCGATCTCCTGAAAGAGATCGAAGCCGAGAAAAAGCGACTGGTGAAAGAAGGGAAGATCAAAGAACCAAAACAACTGCCGGGGATTAAAGAAGAGGATGTACCGTATGCGGTGCCGCAGGGATGGGTGTGGGTTAGACTGGGGGAGATAGCTGACTATAATGGGCGTGGAAATGCATCTCCTAGTGATATTTCTATGGATGCATGGATTCTTGATTTAGAAGATATTGAAAAAGAGACATCTAGAATTATTTATCGCGCAACGTATAAGGAACGACAATCGAAATCAACAAAATCATCCTTTTTTAAGGGAGATGTTCTTTATGGAAAACTACGACCTTATTTAGATAAAGTTGTAGTTGCCGATATGGATGGTTTTTGCACAACAGAGATAGTTCCTATTGTACCGTACAGTAAAATTGACGCAGAGTACCTTAGGAAATTGCTAAAAAGACCTTCGTTTCTTAATCTGGTTAATAGTCTCTCCTATGGTGTAAAAATGCCGCGTTTGGGAACTCAAGACGCAGTAATGAGCATTCACCCCCTCCCTCCTCTCGCTGAGCAAAAGCGGATCGTCGCTAAGATCGATCAGTTGATGGCTACCTGCGATGCTCTGGAACAACTACGTAATAGTCGGCAGCAGATGCGGCAGGACATCCATAGCGTGGCTATTACCCGCCTGCTCGATGCCACGCAGAAATCCGATGTCGAAGGTTCCTGGGCTTTTTTGAAGAAGCACTTTGGCGACCTTTATAGCGTCAAAGAAAACGTGACTGAACTGCGCAAGGCTATCCTGCAATTGGCGGTGATGGGCAAACTGGTAAGCCAAGATCCCAAAGAACAGAGCGCTAGCGAATTGTTGAAAGAGATTCAAGAGGAGAAGAAAAGGTTGGTGATGGAAGGGAAGATTAATGCTGTACATAAAAAAGCAGAGCATAATAATCTAAGTGTATTAAGCACAATTCCATTCAATTGGAGTATGGCAACATTGATTGATTTAGGATATTTCTTAGGAGGAAAAACACCAAGTACAAATAATCAATCCTATTGGAATGGAAATATTCCCTGGGTATCTTCAAAAGACATGAAGTTCCCAATAATTGAGGGTTCAGAGGATTTTATAACTGAAGCAGGCGTTAAGTCGGGATTAACAATGATCCCCAAAAATTCTGTTTTAATGGTCGTACGTAGTGGTATTTTGAGAAGAACTTTTCCAGTAGCAATAAACAATGTTATTTGTACTATTAATCAGGATTTAAAAGCCTTAGTTCCATACAGCACCGAACTTTCTAAATACTTATTTCTAATGTTGCGAGGTTTTGAGAATTACATTCTTACAAATCTTTCTAAGAAAGGAGTAACAGTAGAAAGTATAACATTTGATGAATTTATTTCTACTAAATTTCCCCTCCCGCCTCTCGCCGAGCAAAAACGAATTGTCGCAAAGGTCAACGAGTTGATGGCACTCTGCGAGAAACTTGAACAGGGAATCGATGAAGCGACGAAAAAACAATCTGCTGTACTCGAAGCCGTTTTGGCGGCGGTTTAAGGGCAATATTTGAAATAGCTGGTTATAAGAATATATGCACTACTAAAATATTGTTTATCGGCAATGTCGCACCGGTGCGACAAAAAGAATGGGAGGTACTAAATGGCGCGTAGTGATGACTTGCTTCATAGGCCAGATTCAAAAGATATCAAGGTTTACGATGGTCTCGTAACCAAAGCAATCGTTGCGAAGCATAAGATTGAAAGTGGTTTTATCGAATTGGCAGAAAGCATTTTTGAAATCAATAAAACAAAACTTTATAGAGTAAAATATAAGACATTCGCTGAATTTTGTGAGGAAGAGCTTGGTTTTTCCCGTCAGACCATTTATGTTTATTTGAGCATTCTCAAGTTGATTACGCAATATAATCGTTTTATTGATAGAGAGAAAGCTGTCGAATACGGACATAAAAAAATGCGTCATATTACCGAAGGAATTAGTGCCGTTGACAGATCAATTTTAGATCCTGAAATACGGGAAGAAAAGAAAATTGAAATATTCGAGCATGTAAACCCTGCAATGCCATCAACTGAAATTGAAGCAATAATCGAGGATATTGTTGGATCTTTGCAATAGTGTCGCACCGGTGTGACTGTTTTGGCGGCAGTGTAAGGGTGACGATTGAAACAGCCGATAATAAACTTGTATCGCCTGAAACGAATCGGTGTTATATTGTAGCGAAGGTAGAAAATGAGTGAAATCATTGATTTTTTGATGCCGCGATTTGTTGGCAAACGATTTACGGATCATTCTCTTCCACTTGAAATCCTGAAAGATTTGGCCGTTTTTGATGACCTGATCACAGAGACGGCAAAATGGTTGTATTTACAGGAAAATCAGGGGCGTAAACGGATACCAAAAGGATTTTTGGAAGGCATATCGCTTAAACTCGTGGATATAGAAGAGGGGAGCGCGATACCGAAAATAGTAATGGTTGTTGCCCTTGCCACAGGGACTCTTTTCCCTTCCGAGAGCCAAGAATACTTTGAGAAGGCTAGGGATATGGTAATTGCTGCTGTCGATGCAGCTGAAAATAAGGAAAACCCAAGTAAATACTTACCAGAGAATATTTTAGGCTATTTTGATCGTATTGGTCGAAGCTTGGATGAGGGGGAATGCATTGAATTCAAGCCGTCAAATCCTGAGCGACCAGCCAGACTAAACCGCGAAACGCGCCGAAGCCTCGTTCTTGCTTCGGAAAAAATACAATATTACACCGAAGAAGTTACCTTGCGCGGGAAAGTACCCGAAGCGGACCAGGAAAAGCGTACCTTTACCCTTTTAATGAAAAATGACCAGCATGTCCCTGCGCAGTTTGATTCGATAAATGCCGAAAAAGTATTGGAAGCATTCACTGCCTATTCTTCCGGACAAAAAGTAACCGTGAAAGGCATTGGCCGTTATTCACGTAGCAGAAAATTGCAGGAACTTGAATCGCTTGAAAGCATTATTTTACTCGACCTGTTGGACGTATCCAGTCGACTAGATGAGTTTTCGATGCTTCAGAATGGCTGGCTCGATGGTTCAGGCAAGGCTCCTAATGCCGCTGGTTTACAGTGGTTCGGGAGCATGTTTGAAACATACTACGATACTCGGTTGGCATTACCTCATGTATATCCAACCGCCGAAGGCGGCCTCCAAGCAGAATGGACAGCAGGAACAGTCGAAATTACGCTGGATATTAATCTTTCAAAACGGACTGCATCGTATCAGTCACTGGACACAGTCTCCTTGATTTCTTGCGAGCTTGATTTTGACCTTACCGCAGAAAGTGGTTGGACGAAACTCAACGTGGCCTTGGCAGAAAATCCGGGAATCGCACTATGACCGATGAAACCTTGTTGCTCCGGCAGGTGCATCCTTCGTTCGTGCAGGCAGGAAAGATTACCTCGCAGGTATTCAGGCCCACACCGAAGGATCAGGAAAAATTGTCCGTCTATAACGGCGACATGATGCCGCCTCAGACCGCCTGGGAACACTTCACCGCACGGCCAGAATGCCGTTCTCTCGGGATTCTGGCTATTTGTAAAAACGAATGTTCCGAACAACAATTACCGGTCGTTGAAGATGCCGATCCATTTCCCGAACACTGTACAATTGACTTTTCTAGTTTTTCAAAAAATGAAATCGAGAAGAAAGCAAAAATTCTTAAAGTTTTAGCTGAACGTAGAGGCTGGCTTTACCAAGCCTAATAATTCTGTTCGACCCTGGAAATACGCAAAGTTCGCACGGAACTAGATTAATATAGATCGGAGCGCCTTCGCCCTAGCTGACGCTTCCGTATGAGGGGGCTCCGAACGATGACGTTCACTTCCCGTAAAGCCCTCTGCCTCAGACTTGATATTGATGAAGGTTTCGCCCGGTCGAATACACCCGACACCCTCCGATTACCATGTTCTGTTCTTTGGATATGTTTTTACTAACAAAGGAGATTGTCTTTAAAATGGTTAACTTTAACGAGATTTCAAAAGAAATATTTAAAATTAATTCCACGCAAAACAAACTCCCGGAAAACTATACGCTTGATGAGAATACTCAAAAAGCCTTCAACGCATTGACAATTGAAAAAACTCCAATTGTATTTCTCACCGGACGTGCAGGAACCGGTAAATCGACATTTATCCAGTATGTGCGGCAATACTACCCCGGCAATTCTATCGTGCTGACACCAACCGGGATGACTGCCCTGAATATTCGGGGCCAGACCATTCATTCATTTTTCAGATTTCCCCCGCGAACCTTCGAGGATGACCAAATCAAGATGGCGCATAATAGGGTTATCGATCGGCTGGACCTGATAGTAATAGACGAAATATCGATGGTTCAATCCGACATGCTGGATCATATCGATTATGCCCTCAGGAAATGGCGAAAATCCACCGTTCCTTTTGCCGGTATTCAATTGCTGCTGGTAGGTGACTGTTTCCAGCTTTCGCCCTGGATCAAGTTTGGCGCGGAGAAAAAACGCTTTGAAGAGAAATATGCAAGTCAATGGTTTTTTGATGCGCATGTTTTCAAAAATGTACCGGTTGAGCCTGTCAATTTGATCAAGATATACCGTCAGCATGACTCTCATTTTATAGAGATATTGAATCGAATCAGAATCAGATATCAACATGAGCAGTTTCTTGATGAACTGAATAAGCGTTGTTTTTATGATAAGCAAGATACAAGAAACGATGAATCCTTGGTATTAACGACGACCAATGCCCACGCAGACACGATCAATAATCTGAAACTTGCGGAAATTGCTGGTTCCGGCATGATCTATAATGCAACTTCCAGCGGAACAATCACAGCCGAGGTCAAGAAAGTCATTCCGGAAAAACTTGAATTGAAAGTCGGCTCTCAAGTGGTCATCACTAAAAATATCAAAGATGGTCCTAATGGAACTCTTGCCGTCGTAACCGAATTATTTCCCAATAAGGTGAAGATAAAGAAAATTTCCGACGGACAAGAACTTGAATGTACTGAGGAGAAATGGGAACAATTTGTATATGAATGGGATGAAAAGACAAAGACAATATCATCTAAAAAAACCGGTGAGTATCAGCAAATCCCTCTTCGTTTGGGTTGGGCCATCACCATTCACAAGAGCCAGGGTTTGACCTTCGATTCCGTGAAGCTGGATCTCACCGGAGGCGTATTCGCTCCCGGTCAAACGTATGTCGCATTGAGCAGGTGTCGGAATCTGGAGAAAATAACTCTGACCAAGCCGATTTCCGATTCTGATATTATTGTTGACGATAGAATTATCAGGTTTTATACGGCTATGTTTTTGAAATGATTAATATATTTCTCCTTGACAGATATATCTGTTGAGCGTATGTCGCCTCGCGGTTAACACGAGTTTGCCGAAGCCCCAAACGCAAAATGGACTCAACTGACAGGCATACAGGAACTCTACTGAAAGGATTATGCGCTAGTGACAGTTAACGGCTCAATGTTTATAAGGGTTTCTTGCTGCCCGGAAACTTCGATGGATTGATCCTAATCATATTCCATTTCTGCACTGGCATAGGGAGAGAGTTTTTAGGCTGTAGATAATACGCAATTTAAAAGCGCGTAGCTCTGGAACCTAAATGAAGGTGGTTTGGCCGGCAAAAATCAAGTCAGCGGCAGCGGCCAAAGCTTTGTCGGACGTGACAAATATCGACGCGTTTGAATACCGGGCGGAGGATAATTGTATGGCGTCCAGTGTCCGAATACCAGTTCGCTCTATCACTTCAATTGCTCCATTTCGGAGTTGTTCAGTAAACTGCATGATGTGATATAAAGGTTCTTCTTTCATCCATTCACCGAGTGCCAGCTGCACAGTTGCTTCTTCCAGTGATTTTTCACGTAACCTGCGGGACAACACAGAACGTATTTCTATAGGAGTCGTCGGCGCGAGATAAATAATATTTCCCGGCACAAAAAAAAGATCTACTTCAGTACTGCCCGATTCTTCAATGTATCGCTTTGCCAAGGAGGACGTGTCGATAAAAACTACCATTTTTCCTGTGCTCGTTGGTTAATGACACTATCACTGATCTTTTCTCCGTTTCCTGGGCGACGATTAACCTTTGTAAGCCATTGGGTTTGAGTGTTGCCGGCATTGTTTGAGTTTATGCCCCGGCGCATACGGATATATTCGATAAAATCAAGCACTTCCTGTTGCATGTCAGAAGGTAAATCAACAAATTGTTCGATTGAAGTCATTTGAATACCTGCCCTCCTTGCTGATTTTAAGTCTCTTCTTTGATTGTTTTTTTGTCAAGTAGAATTGAAGGCGATCAGACAATGACAGCAGACCTAGAGAAACAGGAAAACTAACCGAAAAACACACCTGATTTCTCGTCAATCAGCCGAAGACGCCCTGCCCAAGAGGCCCTTCCGCTTGAGGGGGCTCCGAAGAATGACTCTCGCCCCCCGTTACGCCCCCTGCCTCAAACTAAATCCTGATCAGAGTAAAAAAAAACACACCTCGCGGTGTGTTTTTTTTCTTTTTATTGTCCCCGGAAGAAGACTTGAACTTCCATGCCCGTGAGAGCACTAGTACCTGAAACTAGCGTGTCTACCAATTCCACCATCCGGGGATGCTTTCGTTTCCGATTGCATGGTCGACTATAGAGAAAAACGGGCGGTGTGTCAATAGTCCGCCGTTTTTCGTGTCAGTTACGCCCAGTTTTGCCCTTTTTAGACCGTGTAGGTACGGCTGGTGGTGCTGCCGCCTGAGCCGGTCCAGTCGGTGTGGAAGAATTCGCCGCGGGGTTTGTCGGTGCGCTCGTAGGTGTGGGCGCCGAAGTAGTCCCGTTGGGCCTGGATCAGGTTGGCCGGGAGGCGTTCGCTGCGGAAGCCGTCGAACCAGCTGAGGGCCGAGGCCAGGGCGGGGACGGGCAGGGCCTGGGAGATGGCGGCGGTGATGGCGGTTCGCCAGCCGGCTTCGGCGGCTTTGAGCTCACCGGCGAAGTAGGGGGAGAGTACCAGATTGGTCAGGGCCGGGTTTTCGGCGAAGGCGCCGGCGATTTTATCCAGGAAGGCCGAGCGGATAATGCAGCCGCCGCGCCAGAGGCGGGCAATCGCGGCGAAATCCAGCTGCCACCCGTTGGTTTCGGAGGCCCGGCGCAGCAGGTCGAAGCCCTGGGCGTAGGAAACGATTTTGGAAGCGTAGAGGGCGTCGTGCAGGGCTTTGAGCATGGCCTCGCGGTTGCCGGCAAATTGCCGCACCGGCTTCCCGAAGACGGCGCTGGCGGCGAGCCGCTCGTCTTTTTGGGAGGAGAGCGAGCGGGCAAAGACGGACTCGACGATCAGGGTCAGCGGCGAGCCTTCGCTGAGGGCGGCGATGCCGGTCCATTTGCCGGTGCCTTTTTGGCCGGCGGCGTCCAGGATGCGCTCGGCCAGCGGGCAGCCGTCGCTGTCTTTATGGGCGAGAATATCGGTGGTTATATTGATCAGGTAGGAGTCCAGTTTACCCTTGTTCCATTCGGCGAACACCGTGTGCATT
Organism: Treponemataceae bacterium; assembly: GCA_942493045.1. GTDB lineage: Bacteria > Spirochaetota > Spirochaetia > Treponematales > Treponemataceae > Teretinema. The sequence continues at coordinate 11,905 of OW818665.1, forward strand.
TCTTCATAGCTCATGCCTAGCAGTTCTTTCATGATCCAATAGATCTCGCTGACAATCTGCATGTCGCCGTATTCGATGCCGTTATGCACCATTTTGACGTAGTGGCCGGAGCCGTCTGCGCCTATCCAGCTGCAACAAGGTTCTCCGTCCGGCGCCTTGGCGGCGATGGTCCGGAATATGTCTTTAACTTCCTTCCAGGCCCCTTCAGACCCGCCGGGCATGATTGACGGGCCGTTCAGGGCGCCTTCTTCGCCGCCGGAAATGCCGGAGCCGATAAATAACAGGCCCTTGGCTTCCAGATAGCGCATCCGGCGGATGGAATCTTCATAGTTGGAATTGCCGCCGTCAATAATGATGTCGCCTTCCTGCAGGTGTTCCAGCAGTTGTTCAATGACCATGTCCACGGCTTCGCCGGCCTTGATCATCATCATCACCTTGCGGGGGCGCTCCAGACTGGCTACCAGTTCCTGGAGGGTGCCGGCGCGGATGAATTTTTTGCCCTTGCCGCGGCCGCCGACAAAGTTGTCCAGGACAGCGGTGGCCCGGTTAAAGACTGCCACGGTGTAGCCGTTGCGTTCCATATTCAAAACCAGGTTTTCGCCCATGACGGCTAAACCGATAAATCCGATATCTGCTTTCATTGTAAGTCCTTTATCCCTTTTTATTCAGGGATGATCTGGCCCTGCAGGGGATCCTGAATCAGTTCCGGCGTCTCGGAGGCGCGGTAGGCGAAAAAGGTCATAAACAGGGCCAGGGCGGCAATGGCGATTATGGTCAGCAGGTAGGCCAGAAAGCGGCGACGAGAGACGGTCACCGGCTTTTTGCGCTTGCTGGTCAGTTCTATTTCGGTAGGTTGCATTTCTGTCATGTTGATCAATTCTCCGTAGCGGCATCCAGGGCAATCTCTACCATCGTGCGAAAGGTAGTTTGGCGTTCTTCGGCGGTGGTGGCGGTTCCTTTGACGATGTGGTCGGAGACCGTCAATATGGCCAGCGCTTCGCGGCCGAATTGGGCGGCCAGGGTGTACAGTTCGGCGGCTTCCATTTCGATGGCCAGTACGCCGTAGCGGGCCCACAGTTTCCAGGTTTCTTTATCGTCATAAAACATGTCCGAGGAGGTAACCGATCCGACCAGGGCCTTAATGCCGTGCTTTTCGGCGGAATCCCAGGCCGCTTTGAGCAGTTTCCAGCTGGCGGTGGGGGCGAAGTGCCGTCCGTCAAAGCGGTGGGTATTCAGGGCCGAGTCGGTGGAGGCGCTCATCGCCAGGATGACGTCGCGCAATTGGACGGCTTCCTGAACCGCTCCGGTAGTGCCCACACGGATGGCTTTTTGGACATCGTAAAATCGGAATAATTCATTGACATAGATCGATAAGGAGGGCTGGCCCATGCCGGTGCCCTGCACCGAGACCCGTTTTCCCTTATAAGTGCCGGTAAATCCATACATTCCGCGCACTTCATTATAACAAACCGGTTTTTCCAGGAAGGTTTCGGCGATAAACTTGGCCCGCAGGGGGTCGCCGGGCAGCAGAATGGCTTCCGCTATCTCTCCGCTCTTGGCGGCAATATGTGTACTCATAGGCGTATAATAACAGGTAATTGCCGATTTGGCAAATTCCGGTCTATACTGAAAGGCATGAGCGAAATAAAGTTACTGTCCCCCGACAAATTCGGCTATGGTTTTGTACCGGCCTCCTTTCTTGGCGAACGCCAGGATGAATATTTTCACCGTAACGCCCAGGTAGATGCCGAACGCCGCGCCTGGCGGCCGCTGTCTTCCGATGAAATTGAAGTACTGGTTAAAAACGGCAACACCTGCACGAACTGGTACAATGTGCTGGTCGAAGACCCCTTTAATCCGCTGCTGATCCAGAACACCCTGTTCGCCGGCCTGGTGCGTCTTGGTTCCATCCAGGACCTGTATCTGCAGTATCACGATTTCGCGGTGCCGGTCGGCATCAGCAACAGCCGGATTATCTCCTGCGATATCGGAGCCAACTGCGCCATCCATAACTGCGCCCATCTTTCGCATTATATTATCGGCAATACTGTCATCCTCAGCCGAATCGACGAGATGGGTTCCACTAACCATGCCAAATTCGGCGCCGGCGTGCTCAAGGACGGCGAGGAAGAGGATGTGCGGGTGTGGATTGAACCGCTCAACGAGGCCGGCGGTCGCGGGGTGCTGCCCTTTGACGGCATGATCTGCGCCGACGCTTATCTGTGGGCCATTTACCGCGACGATTTCCCCCTGATGCGGCGGCTCAAGGATATCACCCAGAATTCAGTGGACTCACACCGCGGCTATTACGGCACTGTGGGGGATAACGCCATCATTAAAAGCTGCCAGGTACTCAAGGACGTGCGGGTCGGCCCGGCGGCCTATATCAAGGGCGCCAACAAGCTTAAAAACCTGACCATCAATTCCAGTCCGGAGGAGCCGACCCAGATCGGTGAGGGCGTGGAGCTGGTAAACGGTATTATCGGTTACGGCTGCCATATTTTTTACGGGGTCAAGGCGGTACGCTTTGTGCTCGGCAACAATTCCAACCTGAAATACGGTGCCCGGCTGATCCATTCGATTCTGGGCGACAATTCTACCGTTTCCTGTTGTGAAATGCTCAACAACCTGGTGTTCCCCGGCCATGAGCAGCATCACAATAATTCCTTTTTAATCGCCACCCTGGTGATGGGTCAATCCAATATGGCCGCCGGAGCCACGGTCGGCTCTAACCACAACAGCCGTGGCAACGACGGCGAGATTATCGCCGGCCGCGGGTTCTGGCCCGGGCTTTCCAGCACCCTCAAACACAATTGCCGTTTCGCCAGCTATACCCTGCTGACCAAGGGTAACTATCCCTCGGAACTGAATATTACCCTGCCTTTCAGCATGGTGGCCGACAATCACCGCGCCGACCGCATCGAGGTAATGCCGGCCTATTACTGGATGTATAATATGTACGCCCTGGAGCGTAACAGCTGGAAGTACCGCACCCGCGACAAGCGTAAAACCATCGTTCAGCGCATCGAAACCGATCACCTGGCGCCGGATACGGCCCATGAAATGCTGCAAGCCCTGCCGCTTTTGGAGCGCTGGACCGGTAAGGCTCTGCACGTACAGGACAACGGCGGGGATGACCTGCCGGAGGACGCGGTTCTGGAGTCGATGGGCCGGGACCTGATTGTCAACCGCGGTGAGATGCTGGACTCTCTGTTTGTGATCGGCGAACAGATGGAGCGCTCTCCGCGGCCGGTACGCATCCTGAAGGTGGCCGAGGCCTGGCAGGCCTACCGCCAGATGCTGCGTTTTTACGGGGTGCAGTCGGTGTTGCGCTATCTGGAAATTTCCGGGAAAACCTATGAGGAGTTCCGGAAGACAGCCGTCCTGCCGGAGAGTTTTGAGTGGATCAACATGGGCGGTCAATTGGTGCCCGTTACAAAGTTCGATGCGCTGCGTGCCGATATCCGCGAGGGCCGGCTCGATTCCTGGCCGGAAATACACGGCCGCTATGAGCAATGGTGGGCCGAATATCCGCGGGATAAGGCCCTCAATGGTCTCGCGGTGCTGGCCCTGCTTGGTGGAACAGTGGTGCCCGGCCTGAGCGAATGGAATGCCCTGCTCGATGAAGCCATCGCTATCCGCGACTTTATCGAGGAGCAGGTCTATATCACCAAGAAAAAAGACTACACCAATTTTTTCAGGGAAATTACCTATCGCAATAGCGCTGAACGCGACGCCGTATTGGGTAAGGTGGAAGACAATTCCTTTATTAAAACGGCCAAGGCTGAAAGCGCCCGGTTCGCCGAACTGGTTGCCCGCTTCCGCGCGGTTTAGCGCCTTTCATCGCCGACGTAGACCCGCGGTACGCGTTTGTTTATTCCGCAAGTGATCTCGTAGGGAATGGTTCCCAGTAAGTCCGCCAGGGTTTCGGCGGAGGAGGGGGCCGGCGGCGGTCCGAAGATTGTCACGCGGTCCCAGCGCTGCACCCAGGGGTCGGCGCCGATGTTGATCATGCACTGATCCATGCAGATTCTGCCCACTACCGGAAAATCATCCTCGCCGATGCGCACGGAAAGCCCGGGCGACAACTTGCGCGGCAGGCCGTCGGCATAGCCCACCGGCAGGGTGGCAATGCAGGTTTCTTCGCTGGCTGTCCAGGCCCGGCCGTAGGACACGGCGGTGCCGGCGCTGACGGTTTTAATTGATACTACCTGGGTTTCGAACTCCATTACCGGTTTTACCTCGATCATGCCGGAGACTTCCGCGGAGGGCGGATAGCCGTAGATCAGGATGCCGGGGCGGACCATATCGTAGTGGCAGCGCGGATGCAGCAGCAGACCGCCGGAATTGGCGGCGTGCACCAGGCCGGGGTCAATTCCTTCCGCGCGCATTTCGGCGATAACCGCGTCAAATTGATCGAGCTGATTTTCCGTAAAGGCCATATCTTCCGCAGTCGTTGAATCGGCGACGGACAGGTGGGTGGCCGTTCCTTCCAGTATCAGGTTTTTCTGATGCAGGATCTGACGGGCCAGATCGAGGGCGTCCTCGCAGCTGCAGCCGATACGGGCCATGCCGGTGTCGACCTTGAGGTGCACCGGTACCTTGCGGTTCATGGCGCGGGCAGCCTCTCCCAGTTGGGCGATAAATTCGGCGTCGACCACCAGTGGGGTCAGTTCGTTTTCTATAATCTGGGGAATTTCTTCGGGGATGGGCAGACTGAGCGAAAGGATGGGCGCCACGATTCCGGCGTTGCGCAATTCTATACCTTCCGCTACGGAGGCTACCGCCAGACAGTTCGCGCCGGAGCGGATGGCCGATATAGCAACCCGCAGGGCGCCGTGGCCGTAGGCGTCGGCCTTGACCGGCACGCACAGCCGCACGCCGCTGGCCAGTTTTTCCCGGATGCGGGCTATGTTGAACTGCAGGTTATCCAGATGAATGATGGCTCGTGTCGCTCTCATGCCGCCATTGTAAACCGTATCTTCGCTTAAGTTCAACTCGCGCGGGGGATTTTTTGTAACGCTCTGGCGCTTTGAGCCTTTGTTGTGGTAGAATGGAGAAAATTGAAAGTTTCAAGGAAGTACTGATGATTCGCTATGTATCGATATTTTGTGTATCTGTTTTGCTGTTTTCCTGTGCTACCGCTCCTGCCCCCCGTACGGTGACAACCGGTTCTGCTTACAGCGTGGCCCGCTATTCCGGTTCCGCCGACGACGAAGCCGGCGCTGTCCGGGAACCGAACCGCGCCGCCGCGCCGGCCGCCGGCCCTCAGCGCTTGCGCAACAGTGCCCTGCGGGCCCAGGTGTTGACCCTGGAAGGCGATCTGGAGGCCAAGCTGGCTACCGGCGATTTTGTCGGGGCCCTAAAAGACTGGGATAGTATTGCCGCCCTGGCCGGCAATACTGCGCTAGCCGATATCGGCGCCGATTCCGCGGAGCGTAAGCTCACCGACGCCCTACGCTCCATCCGTTTTGAAAATCCCTCTCCCCCGGCTGAGACCATAGCCGGGACAGCCTTTAAAAAGGAATATTCCGTAACCGTAACGACTGAACATGCCGGTGCGCGCCTTTCCTTGGCGAACTTTCCGGTAACGGTGCGTTATCCGGTTCTGGACAGCGCCGGTTCCCGCGGGACGGCGGCCGTAGAGCTGGTGAGCGACGCGCAGGGTCTGGTTAAGTTCAACGCTCCGGTTCCGGCCTTCGCCGCTAGGGATGAGGTACGGTTTTCGGCCAACCTGTCCTCGGCCGACCCTTCCGCGAACAGGTTGCTGGAGTTATCCCGTAACGGCGGAAGCCTCTCGGCGAGCCTTCCTTACCTGGTTTCAACCAACGCCAAAGCCTATCCTTCGACGATTTCGATTCTTGATTTTGATAAAAACGGCCGGCCGGTGACCAGCGCTAACGTCACCGCCACCGCCCTGCTGCGCCCGCTGGTGCAAAAGGGTTTCCGGCCCATCGGTATGGCCGACTTTCAGAGCCAGCTGGCTTCCGGCGACGAGGCGGCCCTGTACCGGGCGGCCAAGGCCCAGTTCGGCCAGGCGGTACGCCGGATGATTTACGGTACCACCAAGGTTGACTCTCTTACTAAGGCCGAGGACGGCAAGTGGACCTGCACTCTTACTGCCGTCATTTCGGTTTATGATTTTTCGACTTCCACCGTAATCTGCAGTACTACCGTGCAGCATACCGTTACCGCGGCCACCGAGTTTGCCGCCCTGGACACCGCCCGCAAGGAAATCGGTTCTGTTCAATTGGTGAACGATCTTTTATACCGCATGTAAACGATAAGCCGTATCTTAGCAGTGAGCTGATTATCGCGAAGCCTGACTGTTTTTTGCGGTTTCGCAATACCGGAAAGTAGGATATAATAACCCTCAATTCTGCGAACTGAGGGTTATTTTAATGAAAGAACTTGTCCTTTTGGGCGATGAGGCGTTGGCTGTCGGCGCTCTGCACGCCGGCGTTTCCGGCTGTTTCGGCTATCCCGGAACTCCTTCCACCGAAATACTTGAATATTTAATAGACACTCATGAAACCAAGGGCGGCCCCGTCGCCCAGTGGTGCGCGAACGAAAAAACCGCCTACGAGACCGCTCTGGGCGTCTCCTTTGCTGGAAAGCGCGCCATTGTCACCATGAAGCATGTCGGGTTGAACGTCGCCGCCGACCCCTTTATGAATTCGTCGTTGTGCGGCATCAAGGGTGGCCTGATCTGCGTGGTGGCCGACGACCCCTCCATGCATTCCAGCCAGGGCGAGCAGGATACCCGCTTTTACGCCGATTTCGCCATGGTACCCCTGTTTGAGCCTACCAATCAGCAGGAAACCTACGAGATGGTAGCCGAGGCCTTTGAGCTTTCCGAGCGCTTTCATGTGCCGGTCATCATGCGCATGGTCACCCGCCTGGCCCACTCCCGCGCTGTCGTGCGAGTAAACGATACCGTACGCGTCGAGAACGCCCTGGAAAAGGGCAAGAGCGCCGAATGGATGCTGCTGCCGGCCCTGGCCCGCAAAAATTATCAGCGCATGATCGACAAACAATCCGACCTGCTGCTTTGGGCTGGTGCCTATCAGCGCAATAGTTTGACCATTAATCCCAAACGCGCCGATCTGGCCATTATTACCAGTGGTCTGGGCCGCAATTATGTCGATGAAAACCGCGCCGATTACCTCGCCGCCTGCGGCAGCGCCGGCTTGCCCTCCGTCTTGCACGTGGCGGCTATGCCCTTGCCTTTGGACCTTATCAATACGCTCTGTGCCCAGGCCGAAACCATCCTGGTTATCGAGGAAGGCATGCCCTTTATCGAAAAACAGCTGCGCGGCCTGGTTCCGGGGCGCAACAAGATCATCGGCAAATTTACCGGGCATCTCAGCCGCGCCGGTGAGCTGAATCCGGACAATGTCCGCGCCGCCCTGGGGCTTTCGGCCCGGCCGACGGCCCTGGACAGCTTCACGCCGCCCGCGCTGCCAGCCCGGCCGCCGCAGCTGTGCAAGGGCTGCCCGCACGGCGATTCCTACGCCTCCCTTAACCGCGCCGTGGAAGAGCTGAACCGCCGCGAGGGCAAGGTGTCCACCGTGGTGGCCGCCGATATCGGCTGTTATGCCCTGGGCGCCGTGCCGCCGCTGATGGCCGTGGAAACCATCGTCTGTATGGGCGCCTCGATCGGTATGGCCCGCGGAGCCGCCGAAGCCGGATACAAATATACCTTCGCGGTGATCGGTGACTCCACCTTCCTGCACTCCGGCTTGACCGGCCTGGCAGACGCGGTCTCCGCCAAAACCCCGATGACCGTCATTATTTTGGATAATTCGATCGTGGCTATGACCGGCTGCCAGCCGACCATGCTGCCTTCTAATATCATCGAATCCGCAGTGCGCGGCCTCGGGGTGGATCCTTCCCATATCCGCAAGCTGGAAACCAAGCCCGGTACCGTGGAGGCCAACACCGCCATCCTGTTGGAGGAGGCTGAATACCGAGGCGTGTCGGTCGTGATTTTGGAGCGCGAGTGTCTGGAAGCCTTCCGGCTACGCAAAAAAAAGGACGCGGCTGCGCATGTCTGATCATAAAGAAACGTTACCGAAATTGCCGCGCTGGTCGCTGGATTCGATATACCCGGGCTTTGAGGCGGCCGAATACTCCGCCGCCAAAAAACGCCTTTCGGCAGTGGCCGCAGAACTGCTCACGCATCTCGAGGCGCTGCCTTCCGGGGCAACTGGCACAACTAGCGCGTCCGGCACCCTCGACGCGAACAGCGCAACCGGCGCCAACAGCGCGCCTGATATCACTGCCTTCAGGGCCTGGCTTTCGCGGGCTCTCAAGCTGAATAATGAAGCCGATCTGTTGGGCCGCACTCTCGGTTCGTTTTGCAATGCTATTTACACCACCGATACCGGCGACAAGCGGGCCATGAACGAACTCAACTCTGTTGAGGAAATTCTGCTGCCCTTCGCCAAGGCCGATGTGCTGTTCTTGAACGCCCTGGCCGCCAATGCCGACGCCGTGCGCGCCTTAATCGCCTGTGACCCGGAGATCGGCCGGTATTCCTTTTATCTGGAAGACGCCCTGTTTTGGCAGACGCGCCGGATGAGCGCCGCCGAGGAAGATCTGGCTGCCGATCTGGCCCGCTGCGGCGCCGACGCCTGGGGCCGGCTTCAGGAACAACTGACCAGTTCATCTTCCTGTCTGTGGGATGAAAAGAGCGGCGAGCGCAAGACCCTGGTGGAACTGCGCTCCCTGGCCTATGATCCATCCCGCGAAGTACGCGAGAAAGCCTACCGTAAAGAACTCGAGATTTGCAAATCGATCGAGATCGGCGTAGCCGCCGCCCTTAACGGGGTGAAGGGTACTGCCGTCAGCCTGAACAGCCGCCGTAAATGGTCCGGCGGGGCTCTTGAAAAATCAGTCCGGCAATCCCGGATGAGCGAAAAAACTCTCGCCGCCCTGATCGGCGCCATGGAAGAGTCTTTACCGTACTGGCGGCGCTACCTGAAAGCCAAGGCCGCGCTGATCGGCGTTCCTGCCTGCGCCTTTTACGATATTTTCGCGCCCGTCGGCGGAGCGGTACCCGCCTATTCCTGGGAGCAAGCCCGCGCCCTGGTAGTGGAGAATTTCACCGCCTTTTCGCCGGCCATGGGCGAATTTGCCCGGCGGGCCTTCGACAACCGCTGGATAGACGCCGAACCGCGCGCCGGTAAAATCGGCGGAGCCTACTGCACGGATATGCCCCTGCAGGGTGAAACCCGGGTGCTCTGCAATTTTGACGGCACCTTCAACTCGGTAATCACCGTAGCCCATGAGCTCGGCCACGCCTATCATTCCGATGTGCTGATGGGTCTTCCGGCCCTGCAGCAGAACTACCCGATGACCTTAGCCGAAACGGCTTCGACCTTCGCCGAGACCGTAGTCTTCCAGGCCGGTATGCAGCGCGCCAGTGATGCTGAACGCCTTGGCCTGCTGGAAATGCATTTACAGGACGGCTGTCAGATCCTGGTGGACATTCTTTCCCGCTATTATTTCGAGCAGTCGGTGATGGCCGAACGCGTTACCGGCGAATTGACGCCCGGAGACTTCTGCGCGCGGATGAAGGCCGCCCAAGAGCGCACCTACGGTGATGGTTTGGATAGCGGGCAGCTGCATCCCTGGATGTGGCTGGTAAAAACCCATTATTATTCAGCCGACCTGGCCTTCTATAATTATCCCTATGCCTTCGGTCAGCTCTTTGCCCTGGCGCTCTATGCCCGCTACCGCGCCGAAGGCCCCGCTTTCGCCGAGACCTATCGCGCCTTATTGCTGGAGACCGGCCGCATGGATTCCGTTGAACTGACAGCCAAAGCCGGCTTTGACATTGAGTCGATCGAGTTCTGGCGTTCCGGAATCGCGCTGTTCACCGCGCAGATCGAAGAATTTGAAAAACTGGTACAGATGAGGAGTGACGCAAAATGACCTACGATATTATTCTCGCCGGTGTCGGCGGACAGGGTGTGCTTTCAATCGCCACGGTAATAGCCTCGGCGGCCATGAAAGACGGTTTCCGGGTGCGGCAGTCCGAAGTGCACGGTATGAGCCAACGCGGCGGCGGAGTTCAGGCCCACATGCGCATTTCCGATTCAGAAATCAGCTCGGACCTGATCCCTTCCGGCGGCGCGGACATGATCCTGGCCATGGAGCCGGTGGAGAGCCTGCGCTATCTTTCCTGGCTGAAACCGGCCGGAATTTTGGTAACCGCGGCCGAACCCTTCGTGAATATCGGCGATTACCCGGAACTGGAGGGCATTCATCAGGCCATCCGCTCCCTGCCTCGCTCACACATCGTCAAGTCCGATGAACTGGCCCGTGAGGCCGGCAACGCCAAATCGGTGAATATGGTATTGGTCGGCGCCGCCCTGAAGGATCTGCCGGTCAAGAGAGAGACTGTAGCCGCGGCGGTGCGGGAACTGTTCGGGAAAAAAGATCCCCGGCTGGTGGAAATTAACATGAAGGCCCTGGAACTGGGCTTGAACGCCTGAGCGTAATTTTGAAGGACAGGGACAAATGAACAGTGATGGCGCAATTCCATTCCGGGACAGGGCGATCGAGACCGCGCCGCGCGCGGAAATTGAGCGTGTTCAGCTTGAGGGCTTGAAAAAGCAGATTACCCAAGCTCTCAAGACTGATTTTTATCGGGACCGGCTGATACAGGCCGGCATCAGCACTCCGGACGTTATCGGCTCTCTGGCCGACATCCGTAAGCTGCCCTTTACGGTGAAGGGTGACCTGCGTGAAGCCTATCCCTTCGGGTTGCTGGCCGTACCCAAGCAGGAAGTGGTGCGTATCCACGCCTCCAGCGGTACCACCGGCACCCCGACCGTCATCTACCTGACCCAAAAAGACCTGGACACGGCCAGTGACACTATGGCGCGCTGCCTGACAGCCGCCGGCGGATCCCGGGATGACGTGGTTCAGAACATGATGACCTACGGCCTGTTCACCGGGGGCCTGTGTTTCCATTACGGGGCCGAATTGATGGGCGCCATGGTTATCCCTACCAGCGCCGGCAACACCCTGCGTCAGCTGAAGTTTATGAAAGACTTCGGCACTACCATGATTCACGCCACACCCAGCTATCTGTTGCATCTGCATGCCGCCATCGAGCAGGAAGGCTACAATCGCGAGGACCTCAAGCTGCGCAAGGCCATTACCGGCGCCGAGCCGCATTCCGAGGAACTGCGCTGCAAGATTCAGGACAAGCTGGGCATCGAAGTTTATAACTGTTACGGCATGAGCGAGCTGAACGGACCGGGAGTGGCCTTTGAGTGCGTGTACCGTTCCGGCATGCATGTCTGGGAAGACCGTTACATTGTTGAAATCCTGAATCCGGAAACCTTCGAGCCGGTGGCCGAGGGCGAAGTCGGAGAGCTGGTGGTGACCATCCTCTGCCGCGACGCCATGCCGCTGTTGCGCTACCGTACCCGCGACCTGACCCGCTTCGTGACCGGCCCCTGCCAATGCGGACGGACCCACCGCCGTTTGGCCCGTTTTACCGGCCGCACCGACGATATGCTGATTATCAACGGCGTCAATGTCTTCCCCAGCCAGATCGAGGAAGTATTGCTGCGTACGAAGGGTGTCGGCGCCAATTATTTTATCATTGTGGATAAAGAAGGAGCGCTGGATAAGCTGACGGTGCAGGTAGAGATAACGCCGGAAATGTTCGCCGACGACAGCCGCTTGATCAACGCTCTGCGGGACCGCCTGAAAAGCGAGATGTCCGCCCTGATTACCATTAACCCGGTGATCGAGATTAAGCAGCCCGGTTCTCTGCCGGTCTCCGAAGGCAAGGCCAAACGCGTCGAGGACCGCCGTCCGCCGGATTGACAGATTTCCGCGAACGTGCAATAAGAACCTTACTGATTCGTAAAGCCTGAGAAAAAAAGTGAGGTGCACTATGCCGCATGCCCAATTGATTATTGACGGGAAGACTATCGAGTTTCCGGTTGTCGAAGGTACGATGGGTGAAAAAGCCATCGATATCAGCAGTCTGCGCCAGCAGACCGGGTATATCACCCTGGATGACGGCTATCAGAATACCGGCAGCTGCAAGAGCGCCATCACCTTCGTGGACGGCGAAAAAGGAATCCTGAAATACCGCGGCTATGATATTGAGGACTTGGCCAGAAACGCTTCCTTTATCGATACCGCTTATCTGCTGATCTACGGTGAGCTGCCTAAACCTGACGCCCGCAGGGAGTTTTCACAGCTTTTAAATGAGCACTCCATGCTGCATGAGGATATGCTGCATTATTTTGACCGCATCCCGCGCTCAGCCCATCCGATGGCTATTTTGAGCATGATGGTCAATTCCTTATCAATTTTTTATCCGGAATATTTTGTGGATTCAAATGACCATACCGTGTTTACGGTGATGGCCGCCCGCCTGATTTCCAAGATCCGCACCATGGCTGCCTATGCCTACAAGAAATCGATCGGCGAGCCCTTTGTGTATCCGAAGCCGGAACTGCGCTACTGCGCTAATTTCCTGAACATGATGTTTGACAGCCCGGTAAAACCGTTTCAGGTTGAGCCCGAGATGGAACGCATATTGAACATGATTTTGGTGATTCACGCGGACCATGAACAGAATTGCAGTACTTCCACGGTGCGCCTGGTCGGCAGTTCCAAGGTTAATCTGTATACGTCGATCTGCGCCGGTGTCTGCGCCCTGTGGGGTCCGCTGCACGGCGGCGCCAACCAGGATGTCATCGAGATGCTGGAAGAGATTCACCGCTCCAAGCTGTCGATCAAAGAGGTACTGGAGCGGGCTAAGAACAAGAACAATCCCTTCCGCGTCGCCGGTTTCGGCCACCGGGTTTACAAGAGCTATGATCCGCGAGCCAAGCTGCTGCGCGAGGTAGCGGCCTCTTTCCTGGCTACCCGCAAAATAGACGATCCGCTGATGAATATCGCCCTGGAACTGGAAACAGCCGCCCTCAAGGATGATTATTTTATCGAGCGCAACCTGTACCCGAATGTCGACTTTTACAGTGGCATCCTGTACCGCGAAATGGGCTTTCCGACCGACATGTTTACGGTGCTTTTTGCCATGGGGCGCATGCCCGGCTGGATAGCCCAGTGGAAAGAAATGCATGAAACCCTGCCGTTCCGCATCGGCCGGCCGCGCCAGATTTATACCGGCGCCACCTCGGCGGTCTACAAGCACTCCGACCAGCGCTGACCACATTATTCTGCCAATCAAACCGCCGTGCCGAAAAAACTGGCGCGCCGGATTGATTAGGTGTATAATTATGCCATTATGATATGGAACCCGGAACAGGAATGTATGAACGTGGAGTCTCTGAGGTCTCTGCAGTTCGCCCGGCTCAAGAACCTGCTTGAGCGAGTATATGGAAACGTGCCGTTTTATCGGCAAAAGCTGGACGAGGCCGGGGTTAAGCCTGCGGACATCAAGTCCCTGGCCGATATCGCCCGCCTGCCTTTTACCTCCAAGGACGATTTACGGGTAACTTACCCCTATGGCCTGCTGGCCGTTCCGCAGTCTGAGATTGTGGAGATACATATGTCCAGCGGTACGACCGGTACCCCGGTTATCGACGCTTATACCGCCCGCGACATGGATGACTGGGGCGAGGGTATGGCCCGGACTCTTTCGGGCGCCGGTACCACCCGCAATGACATCGTCCAGAACGCTTACGGCTACGGCTTGTTTACCGGCGGTCTCGGAACCCATTACGGCGCCCAGAAGATCGGCGCGACAATCATCCCAATATCCTCGGGAAACACCCAAAAGCAGCTGATGCTGATGCGGGACTTCAAATCGACTATTTTTACCTGCACGCCTTCTTATGCCCTGTACATGTCCGAACAGGCCCGCGAAATGGGTATCGACCCGACAGCCCTGGACATCAAGAGCGGCTGTTTCGGCGCCGAACCCTGGTCCGAAAATATGCGCAAGGAAATCGAAAAAGCCTGGAATATCAAGGCCTACGATATTTACGGCCTGACCGAGATTACCGGACCGGGCGTAGCCTTTGAGTGCGAAGGCCAGTACGGCATGCACTTCAATGAGGACCTCTGGTATCCGGAGATTATTGACCCGGCGACGGGAAAGGTTCTGCCGGACGGCGAAAAGGGTGAACTGGTGATTACCACGCTGACCAAGGAAGGCACGCCCCTCATCCGCTACCGCACCCGGGACATCACCTTTATCATCAAAGAAAAATGCGGCTGCGGCCGTTCCACCAGGCGCATTCACCGCCTGTTCGGGCGCACCGATGACCTGCTGATTATCCGCGGCGTCAACGTTTTCCCGAGCCAGATCGAGCATGCCCTGATCGAAATCCAGGGCGTAGACCCGAACTATCTGATCATCGTGGATCGCAGCGCCCAAACCCACCTGGATGAGGCCGAGCTGCACGTTGAGGTCAACCCGGCGTCCTTCTCCGACGAAACCAAGGATATGGAAAGCCTGCGCAACAAGATCGAGGCTGTCATGAAAAGTAAGCTCGGCGTGAATATGAAAGTCAAGCTCGTTGAGCCCAAGAGTATCGAACGCTCGACCGGCAAAGCCAAGCGCGTTATCGACAAACGCCAACTGTAAGGGGAGGACCGCATGAAGATCAAGCAAATATCCATTTTTCTGGAAAACGCGGCCGGCCGCATGGCCGAAGTTACCCGGGTATTGAAAGCCGGCGGAATCAACCTGCGGGCCATCATGATCGCCGACACCGCCGACTTCGGCATTTTGCGCATCATCGTCGACAATCCGGAAGCGGCCATCAAGGTGCTTTCCGATAACAAGTTTACGACCAAGACCACCGAGGTGCTTTCCGTAACCATCTCCGACAAGGTCGGCAGCCTCTCGGACGTGTTGCAGCTGTTTGAGAGTACCGGCATCAATATCGAATACCTGTACGCCGCGCTGGAAAAGGTCGGCGAGACGGCCGTGATCATTTTCAAGGTTGAGGACATCGAAAAAGGTCTCGCTGTCGTTCAGGCTCACGGTTTATAGCCTATGTCTGTATCGATCCATGATGTGGCTAAGACGATCTCCCTTTCCTGCGAAACCATTATCGAGGCGCTGATCAGTCCCTCGTCCCTGGAGCCGGAGGTTGTCAGGCATATCATGAAACACATTCGCGAGAGCGGTTACCTGGATACTTTTCTGCGCTGGAAGGGCGAGAAGCGCACTACTTCCATAGCGGTGCTCAATTCGGTGTTCGACTCCGCTTCAGGCATGGAAGCTTTTAAAGGGATGGACCGGGTGATGTCGGCGCTTGGACTAAACACCTCAATGGTGGTGTTGCCGACCCGTTTTTCTTCTGTATACCGTGAGGTCCTGCTGAACAGTCTGATCAGCTACGAGGTTATCGACTGCGTGGTGGCCATGAATATCAAGCCGGAGGCGGCTACCCTGGTGCGTTACGCCGATTCCAAAAAGCCTTTGATTCTGATGCACACCACACCCCCTGGGGTACAGTCGGTGGTGCTGGAAAACATCAAGGGTACATCGATCGGCATCAATTATCTGGTGCGCAAGGGTTACCGCAGAATCGCGCTGGTCAACGGCCCGACCACCGGCCCTGAGACCGGCCTGGTACCAGCCGAGCGTTTAATGGGCTATATTTCGGCGATGCAGCGCGCCGGGCTGCACTTTGACGATTCTCTGATCGTCGAAACCGCCGATTACGAGGTAGACAGCGGCCGTCAGGCCTTTGAAACTTTTCAAAAACGCGGCAATATGCCGGACGCGGTATTCTGCGCGGCCGGAGACCTTACCGCCATCGGTTTTATGAAGGCCGCTCTGGCTGCCGGGTTGCGGGTTCCGGAAGACATTGCCTTAATCGGTTATGACGACCTGCCGGTGGCCTCCCTGGTTACGCCGGCGCTGACAACTATCCGCCAGCGGCTGATGATAGCCGGCGCGGCCGCCGTGGTGCTGGCCCTTGAGTCTTACGTCAACGGCCCGGGAGAAAATCTGGTGATTATGCCGGAGCTGGTAGTGCGGGGCACGGCCTGAGGCTGGTGCTTGCGAAAGCTTTTTCGCTTGACAAGTCGGTCTGCAGGATTTTACACTGTCTCTTCTGTTTTTTTATCACCGAGGAGATGAATTGATGAAAAAAATTACCTTTGTGGCTCTCGCTTTTTCTCTGTTGACCGCTATAGGCTGTCGTACGACCGCCGGCGGCTCCGGACTAAAGATACTATCAACAACCGCGCCCCGACCTCAGATCATGATCTGGAACCTCGAGTCTCCCGCAGTGGCCGATAACACGATCGGCAGTCCCGCGCAGGTCAGTCTGACCGTGGTGACCCCGAAGGATTATGAGACTTCAACTAAGCGCTATCCGGTTATCTATTTTCTGCATGGCTTCCGTAGTAGTCCCAACGAGGTGCTGCGCTGGGTAAATCTGCTCAACGATATCGGCAGTGACGGCAAGGAATTTATTCTGGTTGGGGTTGAGGGAAAAAACAGCCTGCAGGGCGGTTTCTTTGTAAACTCGCCGGTGTCCGGACGCTGGGAAGACTGGCTTGTCAGAGAAGCGGTTCCTTTTATCGACATGAAACTGCGCACCCTGCCCGCAGCGGCTTCCCGGGGACTGCTCGGTATGTCGATGGGCGGTTTTTCCGTTTTGCACAATGGTCTGAAGTATCCGAATGTTTTTTCCGCGGTGTACGCCATTGCGCCGGGGGTGTTCGAGCCTCAGACGGGATTGAGGGCGGCCATGAAATCATGGGCCGATGATCCGCAGTTTGTACGGGCGTACGGCGCGGCCTTTGCCGGGGATTTGGATAAACGTCCGCTTTTTGACGGTAGTCCCGAAGACAATGCCCTGGTGAATAGCTGGGAGTCGGGCTTCGGCGGATGGGTAGGCCGGGTAGACAGTTATTTGGCCGGTGCCGGGAGATTGACGGCTATCGGCATCGAATGGGGATCAAACGATTTTTACCGCTGGATACTCGTCGGATCGGCCGCTCTGGTTGAGTATCTGTCCTCACGGGGAATTCAGGTTGAAAGCGAAGTGTTTTTGGGCGGACATGATATCATGTTGGACCGGATCGCTGATGTCATATTTCCTTTCTTTCAGCAGAATTTGTCGTTTTAGGCCATAAGTTGATGGATAACGCGAACTCCGAAATTCTGGCCAAGGTCAAAAAACTGCTGGCTCTGGGTACTTCGCCCAGCGAGGCTGAAGCGGCTTCCGCTTTGGAGAAAGCCCGCACCCTGCTGGCCCGCTACGGGCTTTCCATGACCGACGTGGAAGCGCATTCGCCGGACGTGGTCGAAGGCGTACTGCTGGAGAAAAAACGGCTGCGCTCCTGGGAATCGCACCTCATCTATATAATCGCCCTCTCTACTTTTACCCAGTCCTTGCATGTCAGCCGCGGCGGCATATCCCAGGTGCTGTTGATCGGCCGGGAAATAAACACGGCCGCCGCCGCCGAGCTTTTCGCCTATTTGCATTTGGTAGTGCTTAAGCTGGGCCGGGAGCACAGCTCGCAGGTGGCCCACCTGGAAAGTTTCAAGCGCGGCGTCGTCGAGCGCATTGGCGAGCGCTTGCGGGAAGCGGCCGAGGGAACCGAGAAATCCGGCGGGCCATGGGCTGCCAATACTGAAGATGGAAGATCGGCTAAAACCGAGGGCCGTAAGGATTCGGCAGCGGCTGCCGCCGTCACGAGCGACCGGCAGTTGACCGTGCGGATGGCGCTTACCGCCGAGCGCGAGAACCAGGACTTCATCGCCGGAAAATACGGCAAGACCAAAACCAAGCGCGTCGGCCGGCGGGTAGAGGCTTCATCGTATCACAAGGGCCGCGCCGCCGGTGAGGGCGTCTCCTTGAACCGTCAGATTAAATCGCGGTAAAGCTCCAGGCCACGATGCGGCTGGTTTTTTGGCCCTGGGCCATGTTAATGGTGCGGACTTCCGTTGCCCCGATTTTCTCCAGTTGCCGGTAGATGTCGCTCAGGTTTTCGCTTTTGGAGACAAGGGTGGAAAACCAGCGGCATTGAGAAGCGAACAGCTTGCTCTCGTTAATCATAGTATAAATAAAAGATTTCTCGCCCCCCGGGCACCAGAGTTCCCGCTCGGTTCCGCCGAAGTTTCGCCTCTCCGGATGCGCGCTGCCCAGGTTGGTGTGCTTGCGCGTTGAGGCCGCTTCCGCCGCCTCCGCCGAGGCATGAAAGGGCGGATTGCAGATGCTCAGGTCAAAGCGGTCCGCGCTTTGGATGATTCCCGTAAATATTTTTTCAGCGTCATTCTGCGACCGCAGTTCCACCAGTGGCACAAGCTTCGGGTTGTGCTCGATAATGCGGCGAGCCGCTTCCAGGGCGGCGCGGTCGATCTCGCTGGCGGTAAAGCGCCACCCGTAGACAGAAGCGCCGATGACCGGGTAAACGCAATTCGCGCCGGTACCGATATCCAGGACCGTGACACCGGCGCCGGTCGGCACCGTTCCCCGGTTGCCCTCGGCGAGCAGGTCGGCGCAATAGTGCAGGTAGTCGGCCCGGCCCGGAATGGGCGGGCAGAGATAGCCATCGGGAATATCCCATTCAACCTGATAATAAAATTTGAGCAAAGCCCTGTTGAGCGCCTTGACCGCCGCCGGATCGGCGAAGTCTATCGTTTCGGATCCCCATTGATTGACGGCGACAAAGGCGGCCAGTTCGGGAGTGCCGCTGATCAGGGCTTTAAAGTCGTAGCGGCCGTTATGCGGATTGCGGGGGTGTTTTTGGCCGGCGGGGTGATTTTGTTTCACAGCGATCCTTTTTTCAAAACGTGTTAGAGCCGTAATTTGATACCGGCGGTCAGCGAAAGGCCGGGCATCGGGTAGCCGTCCATCAGTTGATAAGATTCACCGAAAAGGTTACGCCCGTCAAGATACCACTCCAGCGTATTGCTGATCTTAACGCTGAGGCCCGCGTCCAACAAGAATACCGGCGGCAGGGCAGTGACATTGGCCGTTGAAATATAGCGCCGGCTTTCGTAGCGCGTTTTGAGGTTCCAGTTGAGTATGCTCACCGTGTCGCTGAGGCTGAGCGAAAGGGTATGCGTCGGCTGATACGGCATTTGTTTGCCGTCGGCGAAGGTGAGCTCTCCGCTCAGCAGACGGGTAAGGAGCAGGGCGTGGCTCACGGTCAGCTCCGGGCCGTCCGTGTTCTTGAAGGTAAGGCGGTTATCCATTCCCAGATAAACAGCCTCTCCGGCGTTGTCCGGCTGCCAAACGGAGTTATCTACCTGCCAGAGAATAGCGTTGCTGTACCAGGTGCCGTACAGGGAGTGCTCCGCGTTATATTTATTTTCCCGTCCATGCCGGAAGGTCAGGTTGGCTGTCCAGCCCTGCTCATCGCTGAGGTCCGGGTTACCGCGGGCGAAGGCATCGGCTGTCCAATACAGGTCGTTGAGGTCCGGTTCCTTCCAGAGACGGGCGGCGCTGAACTGCAGTTCCCGGCCGCTTCCAAAACTTTTACCGATGTGCATAATCGGCACCGGCACCAGGGCCGCCGCCTCGGCATCGATTTTCACTTCCAGTTTCGGTTCTATTAATATCCCCCGGTCGGCTTTGACGCGCGCTGAAAGAGTAACCGTGCCGGCTTGATGGGTGAGTGTGCCGATATTACTGGAATCGAGAATGGTAAAGCGCCAGGCGGCGCCGGCCTCCAGAGACAAGCGCTCTGTGACCGTATACATCCAGTTGTTGGCCAGGTCCAGCACTGTGACCCGGTGTTCTGCCTTTCCGGCGCTGTCGCTCCATTCCATTTCATTGTAGCTGTGCGAGGCTGTCAGCGCGGTGCCCAAATTGTCCGTTCCAAGGCGGCCGATATCCAGACTCAGAGTTTCGCGGACGCTGAGTTCCCGCTGCTCGCCTGAGGCAAGGGAGTTTACCGGACCGGCTGTCTCTTTTTCGGCCAGATAGCCGCCGGCGGTCAGCGTCAGGCGCGACCAGGCCGGCAGCTCCACGCAGACTCGGGCGGTAGCGCCGCCGTCCCGCACCGCGTTTCCCCCGCGCAGCCGCTGTTCGCCATTGGTGTCCTCATAGATAAAGCGGTTGCCGGCGCTGGTTAAAAAACCCTCCAAAACGCCGGAGAATTTCCGTCCGCCGTAGCCGAGGGTAAGGGTAAGTCTCTGACTGTCGATGAGGGTTTGCGCATCCGCTGGCGGTAAAAAGGCGGTGTTAGCAATGGCGGCGCCGAAGCTGAAACCAGCGTCTTTTTTCGTTATTGTCGTAATCTTGAGCACAGCCCCGGGGGCTCCGGTATACACGATTTCTATTTTCTCGATCGATTCGGGATCGATGCCGTTAAAATTAAATTCACCCGATTGCGGGGAGTTCATGCGCACCCCGTCAACCTCCACGATCAGGCGGTCACCGGTAAAGCCGCGCACGCTGACGCTGCCGCCAGCGCCGTTACCGACTGCGCCGTAACCGCCGTAGTTGATCACCGAGAGGGCGGCGCTGTCGCGCAGTAGCGTCAGCAGGTCCGGCGCGCGGGAAGCGGAAATCTCCTCGCGCGTTATGACCACGCTGTGTTCCGCCTCGGCCCTGGCCGTATATGTCAGGCCTGCACCCTCGATCAATGGTAAGTATTCTTCATCGGTCACGCTGACAGTTTCGCTGCTGGTTTCGCTTTCGGCTTCGCTGTCCTCTGGAACCGCGGCCTGAGTCCAGGAAGGTATAAGCAGCAATCCGGACAGGAGAAGAAAATACAGAATGCGCGGGGCTGAGCGTGGCTGTTTCATTACTGCCGCTCGTATTCGCCGTGATAGCCGAAGTAGCCGTTTTCGACGGTGTAGGTGACCTCGGCGGTTACGCGGTCGGCGATTCCATTGTTGATTGGATCTTCCCAGTCCGCGAGACTGGCACCGGCGGCCTGGACTCCGGCGCCGGAAAGATTCTGCCAGTGGATTACGTAATAATAATCGACCGTTTTGCCCCAGCTGCCGCCGTCGGTGATGCGTAGCGTCAGGTAGCCGCTTTCGGCTTCCAGGTTCGACTCGCTCACAATGCTACCCGCAAAGCTGACATTTTTGGCGGCGTCATCGTACTGGGTAAACTGATAGCCGTCGGCGGCCGAACCGCTGATTTCAAAACCGTCGCCGAATCCGGATTTAAAGTAGCCAGCAAGAGCCGGCTCGCTTTCTTCATCGGTTGGAACCTCAAATTGGCAGGCCGACAGACAAAGCAGGGCTACCGCCAGGGCGGCGGTTAAAACGCGGGAAAATGGACGTGTGAACATGAAGACTCCTTTCCGGCCCTTTCCACGAGGCCGAAAAATAATTGATCTGCGTACCAAAGTTTCCTGGCTTGGGGGTGTTCACCCTGGTGAGGGGGTGAGCCTTTTCCGTGCGGCCTTCCCCCCGCCGTTGCGACGCAAGGGCAGGAGTGGCATTCATGACGGAATCGTTCCCGGTTACAGTTACGGGCTAGCGGAGGATTCGCACCTCGCTTCCTTTGAAATACGCTGAGGCCACCATAGCCGGTTGCGAGCCGGCGGTCAAGGACTATTAAAAAGTTACGGTGAATTCACTGCCTTGCATCGGCTCGGAAACCAGTGTGCCTGTTTCGGTAACCAGGGCAACGCGATAACTCACGGCAGATCGGTTCCGGTTGCCTTCCAGTTGTTTTACCTTAACGGTAACGGTTGAGTCCGCGGCTGTGGCCGAGAAACCGGTCAGGGCAAAATCACCGTCGCGGTAGGAGAATCCCTCGCCGTCATCGGAGTACAGCGTGCCGGAGGCCTTACCGCTGCTGTCCGGACAGACGTACAGGGTAATCAGGCTGTCATCGTAGTCGGCGGAACTCTGGATTTGGGGCCCGGCCGGAATGATTGAGCCGCCCTTTTGCAGTAATCGCACTTGGTGCGGGTCAGTAGCGGTGTTCTCGCCGGCCACGCTGATCTCGCGCCAGATACCTTTCGGCATCGCGGTTTTTTCCGCCCATTGCGGAACGACCATCAGATTTGCGCCGAGCAGGAAGGCTTCCTGTTCAGCGCGCAGGGAAGTGTCGGCGGGATCGGCGAAAAAGACCGGTTGCATAACCGGTAAACCATTGATCGATGTTTCGCGGAACAGGGTATACAGATAGGGCAGCAGCCGGTAGCGCCGGTTCAGGGCTACCCTGGCGGTTTCTTCGACTTCCGGTCCGAAGGCCCAGGGTTCCTGGGGCAGGGAGCTGTCATTGGTGTGGGAGCGCGAGAAGGGATAAAAAGCGCCCAGGGCGATCCAATCGGCGTACAGGTCCGGCGTGGCGTTGCCGGCGTAACCGCCGATATCCGGACCGCTGAAGGGCTGGCCTGAAAGGCCCAGGTTCAGCGACATCGGTATCGACAATTCCAGATGCTCCCGGATGGCGACATTGTCTCCGGTCCAGGTGGCGGCGTAGCGCTGTGAACCGATGAATCCTGAGCGTGTCAGCACGAAAGGCCTCTTTTCAGGGTTGGCGGCCATAATGCCTTCGCGGCTGGCCTTGGTCATCAATTGTCCGTAGACATTGTGATAGCGGCTGTGCGGTCCGGCGGGAATGGTGTCGTCGCCGCGGTGCCAGTTATCCGCCGGCATGGTTCCGCCGGGGCCTCCGAACACCGACGGTTCATTCATATCGTTCCAGACACCGTCGATGCCGGTGGCCATAAATTCCTTATAGAGGTCGGCCCACCATTGGCGGGTCCTGGATTGGGTAAAATCGGGGAACACGCAGGCACCGGGCCAGACATTTCCGGTATATTCCACACCCCGGTCATCCTGCACCCAGTGGTCACCGGCCGAGCCGCTGTCATAGACAAAATAGCCGGCCTGCTGTTTTACACCCGGATCGATCATCCAGATGGACTTAAAATCGAGGGAGTGCAGATAATCGTTGGTTGAGTTGGGATTCGGGAAGCGGTTCCGGTCAAAGGTGAAAACGCGGTAGCCATCCATATAATGAATATCCAGCCAGATAACGTCCGCCGGAATCTGCTTGGCGCGGAAGGTGTCGGCGATTTCGCGAACCCTGGCGTCCGGATAATAGGAATAGCGGCATTGGTGATACCCGAGCGACCACAGCGGGGGCAGGTCGATAGTGCCGATAAAGGAGGACAGCTTGATAAGGACCTCCTGCGGGGATGCGCCTTCAATGACGGTTACGCGGAAACCGGGGCCGAGGGAAACAAAGGTAATGTCGCCATTAAGGGTGATGGTTTGGCGCCAGGTGGTATCGGCGAGCACTCCGAAAGCGCTGCCGTCTTTACGAACGGCCAGAACCCAGGGATGGGACTGATATAATTGTTTGCCGGCGGCCTTGCCATAAGCGTAATTATCAGTATTCCAGAGTACCGCTTCCTGATCGTTGCGGACCAGCGGACCGACTACTTCACCGGTGCCGTAGAGGGTGGTGCCTCTGTCAATGACGATGGTAAAACCGGTAAAATTCTTTTCCTGAAAAAAGACCGGCGCAACTTTCCAGTCCGCGGGGAGAGCGCCTTGTTCGGCGGGTTCGCTCTGAAAGGCAAAGGAGGGCAGGTTGGCGGCGGCGTCATAATTAGCGGGATAGAAGACGGCCGAACCGTTTCCAATTAAAGCCGCGCGCGCTGTTTTAACTTCAACGCGTCCTTCGGCCAGTTTGGCATTAGCTCCGGTACTGCAGGCTGTCAAGGCGGTTATAAAGAGCAGGGCCATGACGCGGTAAAGGTGTTTCTGGAATTGTTTCATGAATGATTCTCCCGTTGCTGCATTGTAAACCGGCATTGCTGAACCGTCAAGATTAAGCGGTTAACTAACAACGACGCGACAAAATTGGCCAGCGGGAGTTGAAGGGTGCCGGAATTCCAGAATACAGTAAAAAACTTGAAAATCCAGAGAACCGGGCATATACTGCTTCTTATGTCAGATACACAATTTCGATCCGTAATTAAATGGGACGATCCAGACCCTGATTATCTTCTGGAAAAATGGAGCGATGACGGCGATGAGATCAAGAACGCCTCCAAACTGATAGTCGGTCCCGGTGAGGGCTGTCTGCTGGTTCATGAGGGCCGAATTGAGGGTTTGTGGGAAGAGGAAGGGCTGTTCAAGGTCAATACCGGCAATATTCCTTTCTGGACGACTTTGGCGAGCCTCACCCAGGGCGGTGAGAGTGAACACAAGGTCAGTATCTGGTTTTTTCATAAGACCATGCAGACCCAGCAGAAATTCGGCACGCCCCTGCCGGTTAAATACCTTGATCCGGTGTATCAGTTTCCGGTCGGCCTGCGGGTGTTCGGTAATTTCAGCTATCGCATCTCCGACCCCAAAGCTTTGTTCCGCCAGATTACCGGCAGCAACGAATTCGAAGCCGAGGACGCCCGACGCCTGATCGGCAGCCGCCTGGTTCAGCCGCTTACCGAAACCCTTTCGCATTGCGCTTTCTCCTATACGCAGATCGACTCCCACCGCTCTGAAATCTCGCAGGCCCTGTTGGTGCATCTACGTGATGAAATGCTGCAGTTCGGTCTGGAAATCACGGACTGCAAGATTGACGGTACCAGCTTCGATGACGAAACGATGAAGCGCATCAACCGCATATCGGACCTTCAGGCCGAGGCTATCGGCGCCAGGGCTGTCGGACTGGACTTTACCGCTTTGAAGGAAGCCGAGGCTATCAGTATCCGGGCCGCTACCGGTCTTGAGGCCGCACAGCTGAAATCCACCGAAGTCGCCGGTTTTAAGGCCCCCGAGCCCCCCAAGAGCGAGCCGGTTGCCGGTTTCGCGATGCCGGAAGAGGATGGCCGGAGCGAGGGGTATAGCACCCTCGCGGATGACGCAAGCGATGATACTGACTATGACGAACAAAACGACGATGACGACGATGAGGAAGATGGCGCTGCCTACGACGAAGATGAAGCTGATGACATTGAGGCCGGCAACAGCAGCGGCAGGTTTCAGGCAGTCAGCGCGCCGGCGCCGAGGCAACCAGTTAAGCCGGTTGAACCGGCCGCCGTTCCCGATGCCGCACCCAATGCCGTTCCTTCCGCCGCTCCGTTGGACCCGGTGGAAGCGCTTAAGAAACTCAAATCCCTGCGCGAGCTGGATTTGATAACCCAGGAAGAATTCGATACCAAGCGCTCGGCTATATTAGCGCGCTTATAGGAGCCTCTTATGATTATGCGGCGTTTTGTGTGCGGTAACTGCGGAGCTGTTTCCGAGGACGCGGCCAAAGAAGTGTACGTGTACTGCAAGCATTGCGACGCGTACATCGATTATGACCTGCAGGCCATGTTCCGAATTTCCCAATCCCAGGAATACCGGGCCTATTATAATAATTTTGCCGCTAACTGGATGGAGAAAGAGGAAGCCCGCAAAAACGGGGATCGCGCGACTTATATGAAGTACGCTGCCGCCGACTGCCGTCTTTCGCTGGAAGCCATGCCCATCCTGCATCCCCGCTCCGATAAGCTGATCGGTCCGCGCCGGGAACAATATATTGAGTGGACGGCCAAAACCAGCACGGAACGGGTTTTTAATCCGGAGCTACAGAAGCGCTATGTGGCTCACGCCGAAGCAGGCGTAAAATATTACAAACATACCGCCGGCGGGCCTTTCGGACATATTACCCGGCTGGAGGGAAAGTCGCTGATCATCATCATCGAAACATGGCTGGAGATCGGCCATTTTGAATATCAGCTTTTTGAGGAACTGGGTTTGAATACTTTTTATACCGATATCCTGACTCAGGAACAGCGTGACCGCCCGGTGATATCCGGCATGATTCAAGGCTATAGTCAGTTTCTGGAAAAGGACGATCTCATTGAGGTGCTGAATCATTTTAAGCTGAACGGAACCTATGTCTGGAAAGACAGCCCCGGCGAAACGCTGTGCTGTTCCCGGTGCGGTACGGTGATGCCCTCCGGCGAGGAAGGCGAGACCCTGACCTGTCCGACCTGCGCAAACGAACTGACCAGCGGCGCGGTGGCTTTCAACTGCACCGGCTGCGGCGCGCCCCTGGCCCTGAACGCCGACACGGATTATGTAGTCTGCCCGTATTGCGCCACCGTCAGCAATGACGCTACCTTCCAGCCGCTCGACTATTTCCTGGAATGGCAGCAGCAGCTGGATAAACTGGCCGAAGAAGCCGGCGGCCGCACTCCTTGGACTATGGAGGACGATAAGGAATGAAAGCGGCTATCTTTTAGCCAGTTTTCAATAATTCCCGAAGGGCGGCTAGGTTTTCCTGAAACAGCGTTTCAATTCTATCAACCGGGTATTCAGCCGATCCGCCCAGTTCCTTCATGAAGCAGAGCTCGGATAATTGACGCAAGCGCCAGTCGCGCTCGTCTGTGATGGAACCGTCAGCTATGGCTTCCCGGATTTCTTTATCTTTCAGCAGCTCTCCCATCAGTCTGGCATTCACAAATCCCGCCTTACGGACCCGTGCCATGACAGTATCGGCTGCCGTAGTTTCGCCTTTTTCTTTGAGCATCCGTGCATACAGAGCCAGAGTGGTTTCCACCGGACTCCAGAGGTTGAAGTTGCCGCTAAATTCCACACGCGCCGCTGTCTGGCACACTTCCAGGCATTCGCCGGTCCGGCGAAATGCATAAAGGGCATAGGCCAGTTCCTTCATCTTGAAAAGCGCTTCCATTCTCGTAAACGAAAAACTTTTGGCGGCCTTTCTTTTCAGCGCCTTCAGGTACTTGATTTCTTCGCGGTCAGGGTCAAACGACGCTGGAATTTCATTTATTTCCTTTTCTTTTGCCATTACGGTTCTCCTGCCTTTTTTATCTTTTCACACTCAGGTATCCATCGAGACATCGTTCCAGTCTTCATCCCCGCACATCCATTCCAGCGCATGCGCTACCTCCAGCGGTTGCGATCATTGGCGCTTGAATATTAAACAAAGCTCACATCCATATTTGTCTGTATTTCATGATGTTATTTACTTCTTCATTAAAAGAAACAATATCCTCGTAAGGTGGTTCGGTTAAGGCTGTTACGTTTAGCGTATTCCCCGCGGATAACATCTTCTGAAAATCCTCGTAGGAACAGTTAGTTTTCGGAACGCCGGACAATCCGCCGTCGCAAGCGTAGGAAATGTGTACCGCGTTGATTGAGAACTTCATCTGTTTGCTGATTTTCGCGCTGTCCTGGAGATACTCGTAATCGATGGTAAAAATGTCATGTTCGAGATCATCAGGGTCGTTAACGGATTCGCAGGCGGTAATCCGCGCGGTAAACTTTTTCCCTTTCGAGATGATTTCATCATTCAAAGAAGGGTCGGACACAAAAGAAACCTCAGGTTTGGCTGAAGAGTCGTTTTCGTCATTCATAAGTATTCTCCTTTTCATAACATATTCCGGTTTGAAGGCCGGTGTCGAATAGCCCTTAGTACGAGTAGATATGCAACTCGTAGGGCTCAAAATGATCGCTGATAACCCCATTGCTCATAGTGACGGTGCGATCCTCGCTCATCACCGAGACTACACGGGTGCCGCCGCCGGCTACGGTAATTGCGGCGTTTACTGCCTGACCGTCGCGGTACTCGGCGTTTCCGTGTCCCATGGCAAAAATAAAGGTTCGTCCGCCGAATTGTTTGCTGAGTGTCCGAATCTCGACGGCGCCGTCGCTGACCGCGCTCGTGCCGGGCACATCGGGAGTCAGCAATACGGCGGAGTAAGCCTGCACCGAAGCGTTGGCCAGGCGGGCTGCCTCGGCTATGCCGTTCTCGCGGAAAAAGGCAAACTTCCCGAGGTTGGTGGAAACGCTCGGGTCCGGATCGGCATCGGGTGAAAAATCATGGCAGAAGTAAACCACGCCGGTGGCCCCGCTGATTATCATGTTCCAGATGATCGGTTTGATATAGTGGCTTTGCATGCGCTGACTGATCCAGTTCGCGCTAGAGCCCTGGGTCCATGGCGCTGAAGCTTCAATAAAACCCCAAACAGTCCTCTCCCCGGAATGCTTTTTCATGTTGGTAATAGCGCGCCCGTACGTCCAGATGCCGTGATTCCCGCTCGTTTCGTAGGGATCGGTGATTCCATAAAAGTCCGCGGACAGGTAATCGAGTTTATCGATATACAGATTGAAGTCGCTTTCCTTCGACCCGGTATTTCCGTAGTCACTGGGGTACCAGGCGTCTTTGGCTATCGGTTTGCCGAAGTTTGCGTAGATTATCCGGTCGGGGTCGGCCTCAGCGAGCGATACGGCCCGCTCATTCCAGGCGGTGGGCGTATTCGCGTCGGCTTCGGCCTGAATACCGGAATTGCGCTTCATATCCGGCTCATCGCCGAGACAGTATCCCGTAAAAATATCTGCGAACTGGCTGTGAGCGGCGTTCCAGTCTACCCCGGTTTGAGTGTTAGAGAGGGCCGGATTGTTGGTCAGGGGGATTTGCCCGTTGCCGGCGAAAGCCTTTAGTCCCGTCCGCGCCAGCTCGGCCGCCGCTTCCAGCGCGTATCCGGCGTAATAGTCTGAAGGCCAGTTCCAGAGCCCGATAAAGTGGGTAATGCCGACGGCTTTATAGTTTTCGGCGTTGGTTTTGCCAACGTAGGGCGAATTATCCTGGATATTATAGACAGCCGTCGGCCCCTGCATCCAGACACCGAAGGCGATGCCGTCATTATTCATTTCAGGCGTAGGCTCCCGCAGTAACGGCGGTTTCTTTCCCGGTTCCAGGTTGGACATGAGCAACCAGTTACAGCCCATGGCGGAAACCCAGAAAAGCATTCCCATAAAGATTGTGACGGCACCCTTCAGGGATACCTTTGCTTTTAAGCGCATGGCAGGCTCCTTACCATATCAGCATAGCACGGAAAGAATGACATTAAAATCGTTTTAAATGCCGCCGTTTTCTGGTTGTTAGCGAATTCCGCCGAATTACTTTGCTATTATCAGCAAACAGACTTACACTTCAGATGTATACCGTTGAACCAGTAAAACTCCGGAAAATAAAATCATATAAAGTGCTCCTGTATAACTTCCCCGTTTCGCTACAAGGAGATACTTATGACTTATAGACGTTTTACGGTTTTGTGCTGCCTGCTTTTTGTGTTTGTCGTGGGCGCCTGCAAGGCACCCGTCGCTCCCGACAATGTATTCACTAATGATACAACTTCAGAAACCGAGATAGCGCGGGCCTTGACCGGCCCGGTCGGTACCAATCATCCGACTACCGCCGGCGTCGCCTATGCTCCGGTCAGCGAGTCCACCTGGGCTAGCGCTACCTGGCCCCTGGGAGCGAATTATGTTTCCGGCGGCGGCTCGACACTGCGCGTGGCCGTCTATTCGGCGACAGCCACCAAAATGGTTTTGGAAATCTACTCCTCCGCTACCGGCCAGCAGGCCACCTATGACTACAATATGAAGAAAGGCCCGGACAATATCTGGAGAGCCGCGGTCGGCCTTGTTCCCAATTATAAACTGTATGCTTTCCGGGCCTGGGGACCTAACTGGCCGTTCAGTACTTCCTGGACCAGAGGAAATTCATCAGCCGGCTTTATCTCAGACGTGGATGCCAGCGGCAACCGTTTTAATCCGAATAAGGTGCTGTTCGATCCTTATGCCAAAGAACTTTCCCATGATAAAGAAACTCCGGCCATGATCGCGGCCGGCCAGGACGGCGGTATGTACGGTACCGGCGACGGCTTGTATAAGGGCATCGTGCGCCGCGCTTATGACACCGCGTTGTGGGCTCCCAAAGCCATCGCCGTATACAGCACCACCAGTACCGGAACCAAACCGGCAATTGCCCAGAAAGACGCCATCATCTATGAAGCCTCGGTTCGCGGTTTGACCCGCAGTACCTCGGTGATGAGTCTGACAACGATTCTCTCCGGCATCCCCGGTTTTGAGACAATAGCCAACGTGCCGGACGCTTACCGCGGAACCTATAAGGGCGCCGGTTATATGGCCAAGTATCTGAAGGGTCTGGGCGTAAATACCATTGAGCTCCTGCCGGTTCATGAAACCGCCAATGACCTCAATTCCGATACCAGCCCGGCCGGTAACTTCTGGGGCTACATGACCTACGGTTATTTCGCTCCGGACCGCCGTTATTCCTATAACAAGGCTCCGGGCGGACCGACCACCGAGTTCAAGCAGATGGTAGCCAGCTTCCACGCCCAGGGAATTGAGGTGTATCTCGATGTGGTTTATAACCACACCGGAGAGGGCGGCAACTGGGATACAACCAAGAAAAACGCCGAGATCACCAGCTTCCGCGGCCTCGACAATCAGGCTTACTATGCGCTTGTCGCCACCGACAAGGCTTCATACTGGGAAACCACCGGTTGCGGTAACAACATGAATACCGGAAATATCGCCACCCGCAACTTGATCAAGGATTCGCTGATCTACTGGACAAACACCATGGGTCTGGACGGATTCCGCTTTGACCTGGCGCCTGTTTTGGGCCGCGACGCTTCGCCTAATTTTTACTTTAACTCAAACGCGGCGCTATTGACCGACATTGCCAACATGACCACTACTTATAATGTTGAAATGATTGCCGAAGCCTGGGATATCGGTACCTATCAAGTTGGTCAGTTCCCCGTCAAATGGGGTGAATGGAACGGCCGCTACCGCGACGCCACCCGCCGCTTCTTCAAGGGCGACACCTCCGGCGGAAACGGAGCGACCTATGCCGACGTGTTCTACGGCGACTATAACAACTTCAACGATCAGGGCGGACCGCAGAAGAGCGTCAACTTTATTGTGGCCCACGACGGGTTTACGCTGACAGACCTGGTCAGCTACAACACCAAGCTCAACACATCTTTAGCCTGGCCCTTCGGCGTATCTGACGGCGGCAACGATTCCAACGACTCCTGGGATTCATCCGGCAATCAGAGCTTGCGCCGTCAGCGGGTACGCAGTATGCTGACCTGGCAGATCTTCTCCCGCGGTGTTCCGATGCTGGTCTATGGTGATGAACTGGGTCGTACCCAGAACGGTAACAACAATCCGTATAATATCGACTCGGTAGCCACCTGGAATAATTACAACATGATCCGCACAGACAGCCCGAACGCGATTGCCACCGGTGGAGCGGGGATCGGCTATCACAATAATCTGGGAACGGATGCCAATGCCGACGGAAAAAACAATATCTTCCTGTATACCGCGAATCTGCTTAACTTCCGTAAAGCTCACGTAGGTTTACGCCAGGCGGATTATTCGATGCCGATCAGCTTCGCCAAGGCCGACGGCAGCGGCGGCTTTAACGCGACCAGCGACCGGGCTGTGCGCATTCACATGGACGGCAGCGTCAAGGGCGATGAAGACTTCCTGCTCTTCGTCAATAACTGGACTTCCGCGGTGGCCTTTACCGCGCCGAACGCCGACTCCGGCAAGCGCTGGGTTCGGGTAATGGACACAGCCGCCTGGGCTGAGTCCGCCAACAATTACTGGACGCCGGCAACGGGCTATACCCTCTCCGGCACGTACACTGTACAGCCTTGGTCCATAGCGGTATTCCAGTCCGTCTATTAGCTGATCGAGCCGCCTCATCCGGGGCGGCTTTTTTTATATCTTTAGGGCACCTCGAAAAACAAATTGAGTTTTTCGAGGTGCCCTTTAGTGTGTTGAAAAAAGCTTCAAGCGGGCATATACTAAGAACCATGTATAGCAAACGATTTACCCTAACCAAAAAGATTTCTATTAAAGCTCTGGCCCTGTTTAGCCTGTTCCTTTTTTTTAGCCTGCTTTTTTCCGCTACCGCCGAAGACTCCAGGCCCCCTTTCGATTACCGGTTTTACCCGATCGGATGGTCGGCCGACGGTAAGCTGGCCTACGTTGTTTATAAGGAAGACTTTGACGGCTACGGTTCGGGGACGGACTATCATTTTTATCTGCAGGACCTGATAACCGACGCGGTTTTGGAGTCGCGGGACTTTGTGCGGATGGATGAGGTATACAGCATCGCTGAGGTTATGGAGATGGAAAGCGCCTGGTACGCGGAATTATTTTCGCGGTACCGCATCGACACTAATCGGTCCCTGGAACTGGAATCCTTTCCAGTGGTATTATACGGTTCCGAATACACGGTGTCCGAGGATAGCAGTTATCGCGATACAGATGACCTTTCCTCGTATATACGCGGTCTGGAATTTCTGGAGCTGTCCTTGGTGCGGACTGCTGACAGCGCCCGCAAGATGGTTCATGAAGCCTATTACGAGGGAAATATTACCACGGTTTTTTACCAGGCCGTAAAAAGCCCCTTTGAGAACCGCATCGCCCTGGTGCTATACCTCGGCACTCCCGGCTGGGAAGGTATTCCCCTGCAAGCACACATTTCGGTGATCGGCTCAAATTTAAACGTGGGATTCAGGAAAAACTAAATAAAATATGTAATTATGTTTATGGGGGTGTGAAATGAAGAAGGTTTTTTTATTTTTGGCGATCGCGCTGTCGGCCGCTTTGATGGGTTGCGCAACAGCGCCGGCAGTTGAGCCGTCAGCTCAGTATCAGAGTAACGGCTACACAATTCAGGATGATACCGTAATTTTTGAATTTTTCCCTGCTAAACATTTGTGGGTAACTAACGGTGTTTCCGGAGACTGGGTGCGCTTGAACAGCATTCCTTTACGCTCAGTTGCTGTAGCCGGCGATTTTAACGGTTGGGGCAAAGAGCCCATGCTGATGGTTTTTGACGGCGAGGGCGGTTTTTATTTTCCGCTGGAAAAAGAACGCCTGACAAGCGGTGTTACCTATCAATTCAAATTTCTTATAAATGATGAATGGTGGGTTGAGCCGCCCAAAAACAGCCTCAACGCCAAGGCTACCGATTTATCCAACGGCAGTGCCAACTATTCTGTGCGGATACGATAGCGGAAACTTGCCGCCTCTTGAGCGGGTGTGCTTTGAGAAAACAAAAAAAGGAGCCTTTGCCCTTTTTTCCTAACGCCGGCGAATCAGCTCCAAAGTCAACACCGGTTCCTGGTAGTCCATGATGATGCTGTCGCACATCATGGCTACCAGATTCAGCTCGCTGTGGTCTTCGCGCTCTCCGGTCAGTTGCCAGTAGTAATCTTCCAGCTCGGGACTGCGCGGTAGGGAGAATTTCTTCTGCAAATTCCGGTAGGCCTCCGGCGCGATATGCACACCATCAATCGTCAAATGAACGGTAAACTGATTGCTCAGGCGCTGCAGCTTCATGTCGATCGAAGTCGCGTGACAGTGCTGCATAAAGTAAGTACACAGTTCATCAATAACCTTCAGGATTTTGGCAATTTCGTGTTTCATGTCTATTACTCCTTTTTCTTGAGGGCATTGATTATTGGAACCAGGAAGGAGGCCACGAAACCTCCGGCGAATCCGTTGTTATAGAGATTTATTCCGCCGTGCAGAATTCCGACATTGTGGACTATCGAAAGGTGAAAGAAGCCGGCCATCAGCCCGGCGACCGGGCCAAATTGACCGGCGATGGGCGCCAGGGTGGTGCCGAAAAGGCCGGCGATGATTACAGAAGTCGCTCCGATTTCCCAAATCTTGACATTCGCCGCTATTACCACACCCACCAGAATCGGCAGGCAGTTCCGGCTGTGCTTGCCGAAGGCTCCGAACCCCACCACGGTCAGTATTCCGCCGATAACCGGCCCGTTAAAGCTGCCTCCGAGCGCCAGCACATAGGCCGAGCACACAAAACCCAGCACGCCCATGTTGATGAGCGCGGCCGGATAATTGCCGATAACCGTAAAGTCGGAAACCAACCGACCGCTGGAACGGTGTATTTTGCCAAGGGCCTTGCTTAATGCCTTAAAATCCTTTCGACTGTACAGCAGGCCTCCGGCTATA
This sequence comes from Treponemataceae bacterium, assembly GCA_942493045.1. Taxonomy (GTDB): domain Bacteria; phylum Spirochaetota; class Spirochaetia; order Treponematales; family Treponemataceae; genus Teretinema. Next base: position 45,638 of record OW818665.1, read on the forward strand.
GCCAGGGCAAAAAAACTGTACAGCAGTATTTGAACAGGTATATTGTAATTTATACCGATGGGCGGATTTGCCTCCACCGAGAAATTAAAGCTGCGCAATAGGGCCATCAGAAAGGAGCCGACTATACCGCCGGTAAAGCCGATATTGTAAATATTATAGCCGTCATGGAAGCGCAGAATGTGCGAGGCCAGTGGCGGCAGCACAAAGCCGGCAACGGTTCCAAATCCCAGGGCTAAGGCAAACGCCGGAGCTCCGTGCATCCAGCCGCCGAAGGCCAGGACGCTGACCAGGGGCGCGAGGGTGGTGCCGAATAGCGCCACCAGCGTATAATTTTTGAACGGTGTTTTCTGCGTTCGTGAATAGAGCCAGACTCCGAAAATGATCGGCCAGACATTAAGAAGGTTTTTTCCGAAGAAGGCAAAGCCGGTGACCGTATAGACGGCGGCTATGAAGGGACCGCTGACCGGAATGCCCAGCAACCATAGCAACCCTGTGCATAAAACGCCCAGCGCTCCGGCGTTTACCAATGTGGCGCCGAATCCGCCGATGGCCAGATAATCATGAAACAGGATGCTGGGGGAAGTCAGTATGCGCAACAGTCCTGATCCCAGTCCGTTACCACTACCGGTCAAGATCCCCACAATGAAAAGCGTTAGGGGAAAGAAACCGATGAGCAGATACTGACTGTTTTTTTGCAGGTACACGTATAAACCTCCCGGGCTCTTTTTAGAACATTAGGGTTACTTGAAAGACCGGACCATGAAACAGAATATCCAGATCGTGGGTTACCTCCGGCGAGGATGAAAAATACATGCGTTCGAAGCAATAGCCTGCCGAAAACTCTGCGCGATTTCCGGTCTTCCAACCGGCGAGAATATCAGCTCCATAGCGGTATCCTGCGGAATATTCCTTTTTTGGGTCCGCCGACCAACCGGTTACGCTATTATGGTTTTCAAAAAGCGGACTGCCGAATACGGTAGAGCGAATCGTCAAGGGCAGGTGTTTTGACGGTTGGGCGGTAAGCGCCAGGCGGGCATTCGGTCCAAACATGGTAAAGCTGTATGAACCGAATTCACCCTCATTGATGATCGTTCCCGAGGAGGTAAAGTCGGTAAAGGTTTTATTGCCCTTTAAAAGGGAAAAACAAGCCAGCACGTCCAGGCGCCAAAGCGGTGAATCAAGAAGCCGCCAGAGCGCGCCAGCCTCAAAGCCGGCCATATACCCTCCGATAGTCAGAAAATCATCGTCAGTGCCTAGGTACATTTTATTTTCGGCAATGAGCCCGCCGCGCGCGGAACCGTAGAAAAACAAGCTTTTCCAGATAGGAACAGTCGCTCCGACGTCCAGAAACCAGGTGTCAAAATCGCCCCAGATTTCCTCAGGGCTAACGCCAGCGTCCCTGGCCTGCTCGTGGTATGAGGAAAAGAGAGACGGGGTAACGCGCAGCCAGGCCTCAACACCGCTTTGAGCCGGAAGGACAGACAGCATTACAAAAGACAGGGAAAAGAACACAATTAATGACTTATGCATACCGGAGACTCCTTGTCTCTCAAATCTAGTGGATTATGCTGAAGTCCGCAAGATTCAGGCGGTAGGCGGGATTACAACCCTGCTTATTCAGCGACCGGTGTTCGACCCTGTTCATCGAAATCCATGATAAACTCGTTCAGATACGATATACCCGTCAGAACCCGCACATTGCCCTGGAATCGATATCCCACATCCTGCATCTTGATAAACTGATCCAGCAGATCACGTTTCATGTCTATGAAATTCATGGTGATCTGCAAAACAACGTTGCTTTTGGTATAAGCAGGTATCTGGAAGGAAGCCTTCTGCATGCCCTCTGCCCAGTAACGGCCTTCGCCAAAAATCTCATAAGTTAACTCCGAAAGATCAAGGGGAAAATCATTGGGATTCTCGATCTCTAGACTTACATTCATGCTGGTGTTGATCAGCTCTTCCCGGTGTATCTTGATGGAACTGATTCGAAGGAGCGGTTTTAGAACGCGGACAAAATCACCTGTAAGTGAAATAGAGGTAGTGAGCTCTGCGCCACCGGTATCCAGAAAAACCAGGCGCAGAATCAAATCATAACGCAAATTGTTCGAGGTATGATCCGGATGATCGCTCAGATTCAGTGGAAAGGAAAGCTTCTGCGTAGCGGTAGAACCTGCGGCTAAAAGAAGCGACGGTTCCATGACCTGTGTTACGGGGGCCATTCCCTGAAGTTGAAGAACAGCCTCGAGTCGCGTCAACCGATATGGCTCGGTATCCCTGTTCTCGGTCACAAGCTCAAAGACAAGTTCAAGCTCATCGGGGTTCGTGGCTTTAATTTCCGTGAGCGCAGTGCTTGATTGGGGAATAGTGTCTGGTTTCTTGATCAGCGTCGTCGCCGGAGGCCGGGAAGCGCATCCTGATAAAAAAAAAGACAGAAAAAAGATAGCCGCAAATATACCAGCGCTTTTGCTTTGCATGTATTCCTGTTTCATTCGTTGCCTGCCTTCGATACAGTCTTTCTCGGCAAGACCGGATATATATACTCTGGATTGATCTACTCTCTTTGTCAATGCAATTTTACGGATCGCGGCCGGGATGCGCTCTATCAGAGCCCGTGCCGCTTTTACAGCCATCCGATATCGGTTCTAATATACTGTATTACCCCATCGATGGTGAGCGTAAACAGGCTGTCGGAGGCGGCGCTGTCAGTGAGAGAGAACTGTATGATATCTCCCTCGGCGTAAAAAGAGGTATAGTGCCAATCGTTTCTGACGTAATATCGCTGCGCGTCATGCAGGGTGAAGTATTTTTCGCTATACACCTCTGTAATCATGCTGGTATCAATGCGCCTGCCGTTGATATTGATGAAGATATCGTCCGGTAAAATCATGGGGTAATAGTAATCATGCGGTCTGTCCGGACCGGTAATCCGTCCTTCGATATACGAATTTCGATAATAATCCTGTATTTCATACCCGTTTACGGAAAAGGTAAAGGTCTTTACGGCTATCAAACCACCCCAGCCGTATCCGGTTTGATCATTATGCCTGATTTTGTACCAATAATGGGTTTTACCGTCTATGGTTTGAGCGATAGTTGTTTTTTCAAGAACTTCGATTTCAGCATTTAAGGCGAGTTTTCCGATTACCTGGCTGTTGACGCCGGAGAGCATCGGTGGATCAAGCTGAATCTCGCAAGATTCAGGTGTTGAATGGATCTGGTGTTTTACTCTGCAGGCCAGGGGGTTTCTTTGCCCCTTATGCGCGGGAAATATACTATAATTATGGATAGTGAGGGTTGATTTAATGGAGAATCTCCGCAAACACTACTATCGTTTTTTGGCCGTATTCATGTTTTTACTTTGCGCGCTATGCATCGCCATCGCTTTTTGGGGCAATCAGGGGTTCTGAGGCAGTGCATGTGTCTCAAACCTATAACCAGATTTACGCGATTAAAAAAGCCTATCTGAAAGATACGGTTCACAATATGATTCGGGATATAGACAGGGTTCGTCTCCAAAACCGAAAACGTTCAGAAGACCAAATATTGCATTTGGTCGCGGACTTGGAAGCGATATATGCTTCCGCCCCGGGACGATTCACTGAACTCGCGACCGAGTTGATAAAACGGCCTGAGTATCGCGAGTCTATCAAGATCAGTTTTGGCGAAAGCCAGGAAGTCCCGGAGAAGTCTTCCGTCTATCGGTTCGGTTCTTGTTTTCTGAGCCTAAACGTCAACGAAGAATGGGTAGACAGGCAAACCAAACAGGATGCAGCTGATATTATCCATTCCCAAAAATTCGAGTATGAGGGATATATCTGGGTAAACGAGATCTTGAACTGGGACGGTGGAGACAATTACGCTATTCGGCGTATTCATCCGAATCTGATGGATACTGAGGGCAGCTTTCTTTCCACGGCCACGCGGGACGTGAAGGGGAATACCCCCTATCTTACCGAGCTGGAGGGTGTGCGGGAAGCCGGCGAGCTTTATTCTACCTATTTCTTTAAAAGAAAGGGAAGTTCCGAAATCGCGGAAAAACTTACCTACGCGGCCTTGTATAAAGACTATTCCTGGATTATCGCGATGGGCGTGCATGTGGAGGATGTTCAGCGATATATCGAAGCCGCCCGCTCGGCCAGCGCTGGTCTGGATAAACGCATAATCATATTTGTTGTCCTGTTGATGCTATTCTTTTTCCTTTCGGCCCTGTATGCCTTGGTACGGCTGGAAAAATGGTTTATGTTCAGGACAAATCAGGCTATCAGGAAAGAATCGAATACCGACTCCCTGACCGGCGCGCTCAATCGGCGCATGGGAGATATGTATTTGTATGAATCATTCCGTCGCTTTCAGCGCGGAATCGAAAACCCGGCGCTATTCTCTATAGATCTGGACGATTTTAAGAAAATCAACGACAGCTATGGCCATGAGAGCGGCGATCGGGTGCTCCAGGCCGTGGTCAAGGCGATTCAAACGACGATGCGCGCGACCGACCATTTATTCCGGTGGGGCGGTGAAGAGTTCTTGCTGATTCTCAACGGGGTGGATTTTGAAGGCGCCGCCTCCCTGGCCGAGAAACTCAATGCAACCATTACCGACCTGTCCATTGAAACCGGAGACGCCGGGTCAAATACCAGTTCAGTACGGATGAGCGTTTCCATCGGGATTGCCTGGTTTGAAAAAACCGACTTAAGCCCTGCCGCCGCCCTTAAGCGTGCCGATTTTGCCCTGTATCAGGCTAAGGCCGACGGTAAAAACTGCGCCCGTTTTGGGTGAAAGGGATTGCTGTCTTAAGCTCAGCTCATAAATCGCTTCCGGTGAGATTGATCTTCGCTCAAACCCGTGACGTGGCATTCGTATGCGCTTCAATATAATCTTTTATCCGCTGAAGGCTCTCTGTCGCGGCTGGGATGTTAATGATCTTTCCGGACTTGGCCATAAGAACTATGGCCGGCTCGCTTCCGACGGCATTCCTGAATTCGGTCTGTCCCACGTCTTCCCACCTTAATTCGTCTGCCCCGAGGCGAATGCATTCATCGGAGATTTCCAATGAAAAACGGAGGGTCTTTATCAAATTCCGGATTTCCAGGATAGCCCAGGCAAGCAAAGCGATCACGAGATATGGGACCCACCAATTAAACTCGTACCGGCGTGCGTAATTTCGCGACGGAAGTACGGCAAACAGGCCATAGGCCGCTATGCCGAGCAATCCGGTGATTGGGTAGCCGCATGCTAAAAACTTGATAACCTTCCAGCCTTTGTTATACCTAAATTTCTCCATTTAAACCTTCCTTGTCCGCAAGTTTCCCTTTCCGGTTAGTTATGCAGAGTATCAGTCGCCCGCGGTTATCGTGAGGTAGAGATTGTAGGTCGCTTTGATGCTGGATACGGCAATCATTTAAGAAGCTCATTAACCGGCTAAAACTTGTTAAGCATTATTCATTCGGCTACCGTTTTTTGTCAAGATTAATATCGGAATAGTATTCCTCATTCCCGAATAAAGGAGTCAAAGTAATGATAATCCGGACGACGGCGATAAAGAGAGATGGTCTATGAATTAATTCTTGACAGCAATACTTGCAGGGCATAAGCTCAGGTAACCCGGATGTGCCGGGCGCCTGGGCGGGAGCGTCGTGTTTGGTTAAGGTATGTTGTATCGCGAGTGAAATCCGGTTGATAGCAAAATTCTGCAGCTGCTGAAGACGACATTTCCTGCCAATGAATCAGAGGGGGAACTCCTATGTCTGTATGCGCAAAGTGCGGAGTGGAACGTGGTGTCATTAACTCGAGAAAGGATGGTCTGTGCAAAGAGTGCGGGCTCCGGGTCGATGAAGAAGCCCGAAAGGAAGCGGAATTACGGGCGGCTGAACAAGCCCGGCTGGTTTACGAAGAATGCAGGCAAGATATAGCGGCTTTGGCCGCAGCGCTCACGGATGAGCCGCCGATCTGCATTACTTTCATCAGTTGGGACTTTCAAGAGGTCAAGGACAGCGGGGGTATGGGTAAAAGGCTGCTCTCTTTTGGCCTTGGGTCGGCCGTTGGCGGTATCATCGGCAGTATCGCGGTTCATAACGCCCTTTTTCCGGGAAGCCAGTCGGAATTTTCCGGTGAGCTGGGGATCTTTGTGCTGACCCGCGACCGGGTTCACATCGGCCACGTTACGGCGCCTTTCACTAACGGCGAGCGCGTTATCTTTCCGGAGCACGTAAATCTTCTAAAGAGTAAATTGTCGTTTGGCCTTTTGGCGCATAAGATTTTCAAGGTGCGCGAGACCCAATTCTTCATGGTCGCCGCGGAGGATGCCCTTATGGGAATAAGCTGCGGCGACGAAAGCATTCAGTTTAAGGTTTCGAGGCTTTACGCCGGGGACAGAATGATGGACATGCCCGGGCCCTCGGAAATTCAGGCGCAGTTCTCCCAGCTGGAAAGGCTGCCTACGCCCTATCAATTCATAAAAAAACTGGGACAGGGTGAAAACCCCCTGTCCGCCGCGCAATTCAGCGAGATTCGCAATTCAGAGACATTCATAAATACGATTGTCGACGTCTTGATCAGCTTCGAGACCCGTAACGAGCTGCTGGCTAATTTTTCTTGCCTCGATCCGCTGGTTAGGGCTTCTCTGGAAGGAAGGATAAAGGGCCTTGCCGCGCACCGCACATCGATTAAATTTTCCATCATCAAGTGGTTCGCGTTTACCGTCGTTTGCGGTCTAGGAATCGCGCTCGCTGAAGAGTTTCTTTTTTGGGTTTCCATTGTCGGGGCAGTGGCGGGCCTTATCGGAATCTGGGCTAATGCGTCGGAGAGAAAGCGTCTCCGGTGGTGTCTGGACATACAGTCCGTGATTGCCCCGTCGGTTTGACCGATGGCGCGTGAGGTACGCGATTCGGCGGCGGTACCGTGGGTTATATGGCTCGCTCTTGGAGCTATTTTATGATAGCTGATAATAAAAACACGTGGGGCCTGGCGCTCATTGCCAACGTGTTGAACATTTTTTCCCTGTTTCTTGTATTCGCTTTTTTCGTGAATGAATCCGGCAGTATTCCGGTTCTCGCTCGTTTATTTTTTTGGCTTCTTCTTATTCTGCTTGCCCTGGATATCGCCGTTCTGTCCATGACGATATTCGGAAGGACCGACAGAACCACCAGAAGCGGATTTGTCCGGATTTTCTGCATCGTCGCCTTTGCACTGGCTCTCTACGCTTCAGGAAGCATAGTAAACGCAATTACGTTCGGTCTGCTGTTCCTCGGCCCGAATCAAGTTTTTCTTTCCGCCTATATTCTTCCAAACCTGTTGATGCTCGTATTCGTCTTTACCGTTTTTTCGCTCAGGGTAAATCGTTTTATTTATGTACCGTCAAGAATTCTCATCCCAGGCCTTTTGCTCATGTACATAGCGAATATTTTGCTTCCGCTACTTAGTAGTCGTCAAATGCTCGGCGCCGCGGCGAAAAACGCCCTCTACGCTGTCACCCTCTATGGGGTTCCTTTGGCTTTGACTGCGTTGGGCTGTATTCTTTCCAAGAATGCCGAAAAGAATGACGGTAGTGACAGCGAAAATATTTCATATCTCCGTCCTTTTGTGATATTGCTCATTTCAAGTTTCTTATTGGCCTTTGGAACCGCGGGCCTGGATACGCTCGTCAGCCTGAATTCCAACGGAAATCAGGGATTGGGCGAATATGCCCGGGGGCTCAGTCGCAAAAATGCCATAGAGGCAGTAAAAACCGCCTTGATTTTACTTTCTGTGGTCGGATATGCGTTTGGCATTATTGCCACAATGGGCGTTTCGGGCAAAAGAAAAAAGGCGTGGATTAAAGGCTGTGAAAAATAAACGCTATGAAAGCTGTTTTCCTTACCGCGGGAACGCGCGCTGACACAGATCCCTGTCGGCCATTGCCGCCCAAACGGGTACACCGCAACGCGCTCTTCCCCGCTTTATTGCTACAGTACCTTACTCTTGCTGTGTCTCGGATTCTTTGTCCAGAATGGCCTTGAGTGAGTGGGCTTCCTCGCTCAGGAGGCTAGCGGTTCCAGCCATCTCTTTTGAGGCACTGGCGTTTCGTTGGATGACATTATCAAGTTCCAGAACGGATTGATTGATCTGGTTGATTCCCGAGTTTTGTTCCATGGTGGCGCTCATTACTTCTTCTACAAGTTCCGAGGTCTTACGGATGTCCGGCAGCAGCTTTTGCAAGGCCTGTTCGGCGTCGCTGGCTGCCTTCATGGTGTTTCGGGTTAGGTCGCCGATCTCTTTGGCAGCTCCCTGACTGCGTTCGGCAAGCTTGCGTACCTCGCTGGCCACTACCGCAAAACCCTTGCCCGATTCACCGGCTCTGGCGGCTTCGATGGCGGCATTCAGGGCTAACAAATTGGTTTGCCGGGCAATTTCCTCAATGACAATAATCTTGGAGGCGATTTCCTTCATTTCCTTAACAGCCGAGCTGATGATCGTACCGCTTTGCTCGGCATTGATTGCCGCCTGCTGGGAAATATTGCGGGTGGTTTGAACATTATCGGCGTTCTGCCTCACGGTAGAACTCAACTCTTCCAGCGAAGCGGAAACTTCTTCTACGGCGGAGGCTTGCGATGAAGCTCCTTCGGCGATGCTGGAGGCGGATTGTTCCATCGCCAGGCTGCCTGAGGTCACGGATTCGGCAACAGTACGCGCGCTGCCAGTCACGGCCTGAATGCGAACAAGCAGAGTCTGCTGTTCGGCGGATTTATCGTTTATTGAAGCGACGATTCTGTTGTTTACCAGCATGATCAATATTGAGCAACTGGCGATTATCATAAATATCAATAGGACCGCAACCAGGTCATTGCCAGGGAACGCGCCGTATCGAGCCGGGATTATCCTGAAGGCTAATAGCAACAGGAAGAGCAAGGAAGTAAGCGCGGTGAGCAGCGGGTGCCAGAAAGAAGTGCCTATCAGACTTGAAATGATTATCGGTACTAGCATAAGCATGCCGCCCAGTACAAGATAGAGGGCCGCGTTATCCCGAACCGAGAAAAAAACAATAGCGGCCATACCCAAAATAATCACACACATTGCTATCATGGCGGCTTGTCTGTAGCGATGTGAGAATACGAGGGCTGTTATCGCCATAAACGCAAGTATCAACAGTAATTCAATGAAAATGAGTCGGGTATTATTATTTCTGACAGCGTTAATCATGCCAAGGGGCAGTATCAGGATCAGCAGCGCGCATATACTTACCAGAAGACGTGATTTTGTTTGAATTTCATAGTTGTCTTCCTGATATATGATAGCTAAACGGCGTAACGGACTCATATTTTCTCCCTGAGAAACCCGCGCCTGGTCGGTTGCGCCGGCTTCTACTTACATAGATTATAATCGCCCGAATTTAGAATGCAAGCGCTTGGTATTAAATAAAAATTTGGCTGAACAGTCGGTGTTTTTTATACCATTGAAACAATCAGGATGAGTGCGGTATTATAGCTTTCGGAGATTTATTCCTGTTTTCAGGGTAATCTTTAATTTCCCCAAATGAGGTGTAGCATGTTTTCACTCGGAATTAACATAGGTTCAACCAGCCTGAAGGTTGTCCTGCTCGAAGATGGCAAGCCGATCTGGCAGACCGTTACGCCCCATGAAGGCGATTTTAACCTTGCGGTGCGTAATACCATGAGCCAGTACCAGATTCCTGAGGGCACGCCGTTGCTGGTGACTGGAAACGAAGGCCGCTTTTTATTTAACGCGTCCGGTACCCTCGAACCCCTCTGCGTGGAAGCTGCGCTGCGGGCCATAAACCTCAAGGCGGACGCCGTCGTCAGTATGGGCGGCGAAGACCTCACCGTGTATTCCCTCGACGAGACCATGAAAATAGTCAACAACTTCTCGGGCAACAAATGCGCCTCGGGAACAGGCGAATTCCTCAAACAGCAGCTGCTCCGCATGGATATGAAAATTACGGACATCGCCAATGTGCCCGATTCCGCCCAGGTCATGCCGCTTTCCACGCGCTGTTCGGTATTCATGAAGAGCGACTGCACCCACCGCCTGAATAAGCGGGAAGCCACCAAAGACGACATTGTTCTGTCTCTTTCCGACGTTATGGCCACTAAGGTCGTCGACTTTCTTAAAAGGGCCAAAATCAAGAGCGGCACCGTGGTTCTCACCGGCGGCGTCACCTTGAACCGCCACATCGTGCGCTTTATCCGGGCTAAAGCCCCTGCAATCAATTTTGTGGTTCCGGAAACCGCTTCGGTCTTTGAAGCCTATGGCGCGGCCATTCTGGCTGCCGGTTCCGGCTCTCCCCTGCCGAACATTGAGAAACTCCTCAAACCCAACACCGTCCGGTTTGATACTCTGCCGGACCTGAAAAAATGGAAGGACAAGGTGCGTTTCTTCGAAAAAGGGGAGTCCACCGTGGTTGCCGGCCGGGAATACCTGCTGGGCGTCGACGGAGGATCCACTACGACGAAAGCCTGTCTTATTGATGCCGAAACCGACGTCGTGGTCGCGAGCCATTACGGACGCACTCACGGTGACCCGGTGAAGGCGCTCAAGGAATGCCTCTCCATCATCCAGGAGAAGGTCAAGAAAGACACGAACGGCGGTTCGATCAAGATAACCCTGTGCGCCACGACCGGTTCCTCCCGTGAAATTCTCGGTGTGTATCTTGAAACCCCCGGCGTCTACAACGAAATCATCGCCCATGCCGTCGGCACCACTTATTTCGACCCTGAAGTCGAAACCATCTTCGAGATCGGCGGACAGGACGCGAAATACGTGCTGCTCAAGAACGGTGTTCCCATCGACTACGCCATGAACGAGGCCTGCTCGGCCGGTACCGGCTCCTTCCTCGAAGAGTCCGCCTCCGGCGACCTTTCGATCCACAACGCCAAAGACATCGGCCCGATCGCGCTTGCCGCCGACGCGCCGCTCAAGTTCGGCGAGCATTGCTCCGCCTTTATTAACTCCGATATCCGTAAGGCTGTACAGCAGGGCGCCACGCGCGAAAACATCACCGCCGGCATTGTCGTCTCCATCGTCGCCAACTACTTGAACCGCGTCGTCGGCAACCGTACTATCGGCAAGAAAGTGTTCCTCCAGGGCGGAGTCGCCAAGAACGCGGCTATTCCGCTGGCCTTCGCCATGATGCTCGACAAGGAAATCCTCGTTCCCCCCTCACCCGAACTGATGGGATGCTTCGGCGTCGCGATGCTCGCAAAGAAGAAAAACGCCGATAACCTCCTCGAAAAATCCGATTTCGACATAGAGACCCTGCTCAAGAACGAGATCGAGTATGAGCGGGTGTTTACCTGCAAGTCCTGCGATAACCTCTGTCCCATTCAGGTCCTGAAAGTCAACGGCCATCCCTATATGTTCGGTGGACGGTGCAACAAATACACCAACATGCGCAAGTCCGTCAAGGACGTTCCGGTGTTTGACTACATCGAAAAACGGCAGCATCTGCTCTTCGTGGAGTGCGCCCCCGACGCATCCGAGTTCAAGGCTAAGCGGGACTACACCATCGGCATTCCGCGCGCCTTTTCGATTCACACCCTCTATCCCCTGTACTCCTGGTTTTTCCACGAGCTTGGCATCAAGACCTTCCTTTCAACCGAAGTGGCGCACGAAGGCCTCGCGCGGGCCGAAAGTACCTACTGCTTCCCGGCGGAAATCGCCCACGGCGCGGTGCAGGACTGTCTCGACAAGGGCGCCGACTATGTGCTGCTGCCGCACTTCCGCGACATGCCGAGCTACGAGGCCGACGTGCACGCGAACTTTTGCCCGATCACCCAGGGGCTGCCTTATTACATCAAGAAGGCCTTCCCCGACGTTCCGGAGCAGAAACTGCTCAACCTGGTTGTCAGTTTCAAGTACGGCGACAAAAAAGCCCTCGAACATTTCCAGGATTTCGGGCGTCTCCTGAGCATAGGAGAAGCCGAGATTGAAAAGGCCTTTTACAAGGCCCTTGATAAGCAGAATGAATTTTTCGCGAAGGGAAAGGCTATGGGCAAACAGGCGCTCGCGGACGCGCGCGCGGCCGACCGGCCGGTTATCGCCGTTCTCGGCCGGCCCTACAACGCCTTCACCGCCGAAGCCAACATGGGTATTCCGCGTAAGTTCACCACGCGCGGTTACTCGGTAATCCCGTTCGACCTTTTGCCGTATAACGACGAAGAAATCTTCCCGAACATGTACTGGTACTACGGCCAGCAGGACATGAAGGCCGCCGAGCTTTTGAAAGACGAGCCGAATATTTATGTCACCTTTATCACGAACTTCTCGTGCGCGCCGGACTCGTTCATCCTGCACTACGTTAAATGGCTCATGGGGACGAAGCCCTTCCTGATCCTGGAGCTCGACTCGCATTCGGCGGACGCCGGCATCGACACCCGGGTTGAAGCCTTCCTCGATATCATTGAAGGCTACCGCTCGAAGAAAAGCGAGATCGAGGAAGAGCGCTACGACAACGGCTGGAAATTCGAACAGGACGGTCCGGACGGGCTCGTCGTGCGCAACCATTTGACCGGCGAGATACAACAGGTACGCAACAACAAGCGGGTCAAGATGCTGCTTTCCAACATGGGCAACATCACCACCGAATTTATCGGTGCGACCCTCCGCGGCGTCGGGTTGAACGCCGAGGTGCTGCCGATAGCCACCAATAAAACGATACAGGTTGCCCGCGCCCACGCCTCCGGAAAAGAGTGCGTGCCGAGCCATCTGGTGCTTGGCGGTGCCCTGCAGTTTTTCGCCTCGGAAAAATACCGCAAGGATGAATTGTATCTGCTCTTTGTCCCGATCACTACCGGTCCGTGCCGCACGGGACAATACTTTGTGTACTACGAAAATCTGTTCAAAGATATGCGGCTCGAGAACGTGGTAATTTTCACCCTTTCGGCCGACAATTCCTACACGGAGCTTGGCCCGCGGTTTGCCCGCGACATGTGGCGGGGCCTCGTCGTGTCCGACTACATGAAGGATATCCAGACCAGCCTCAAGGCGACTGCCGAAAACCCGGTGCAGGCGCTTGATGACTTTGATCACTCCTGGTACAAAATGCTGGACAAGGTCGAAAAGGACCCCAATTCCCTGATGTCCGAACTGAAGCGCATCGCGCGCGACGTCAAAAAGATTCCGCTCAAGCGGCGGGTCGTCGATCTGCCGAAGGTGCTGGTGGTCGGCGAGATTTACGTCCGGCGCGACGACTTCGCGGTTAACGAGCTGATTAACATCATGAGCGCGCGCGGTATTGTGGTCAAGGTCGCCGGTATTGCCGAATGGATTCACTATCTCGACTTTGTGCGCGAGTACGATCTTCTCAAGCGTTACCGTCTGCTGCCCCCGATCCTGCGCTTCTTCAGCGAACCTGCCAAAAAACTGCGCATTCTCAGGCTCGAGGAATGGTGGAAGCACTCGGTGGAACACAAGGTTAAGACTATCCTCGGATCCACGAATCTCATTCCCGAAACCCCGCACGATATGCGGAAGATCATGGCCAATACGCTCAAGCACTTTGTCGGCCACGACCTGAATTCGGAAATCGCCGTGTCCACCGGAGTGGCGGCGACGGCCATGGAAGAGGGTTTCTCGGGAATCGTCAATATTTCCCCCTTTGCCTGCCTGATCGGCCGCGTCATCGAGGGGCTCTTTACCCCCTGGGCGCGCGACCAGAACTATCCGACCATCTCCGTGGAAATCGACGGCAACCTGCTTCCGCCGAGCCTCGTGAATAAGCTGAATATCTTTATGGTCAACGTGCTCCGCTTCCGCCGCGACGGTAACCCCGCCGACATGGTCGACCTTGCCGGCGCCACCCAGCACGCCGACATGTTCATCCAGGACAAAGACGCCCCTCCGGCAACCTGCGAAGACTGCGGCCATGGCTGCGAGACCTGTGGCCATTAAGTTGAACTGAGAATGAGAAAGGCTGTCAGCCGGGTAACCGGCGGACAGCCTTTTTTTGTTTTCTTTGTTCGCTTGGTAAGAAAAAAAATAAATGACTTTTCAGTTCAGGAAAAAATTGATGTACAAACTACGAAATAGACTATCGCATTTAAAATAGGGCACCTCGAAAAACTCAATTTGTTTTTCAAGGTGCCCTTGCAAATCCTTACAGGATTTGCGTTTTTTATTTGTTGACCTCTAAAAACTGCAGTGCCTGGCTCCTTGTTATACACAACCGGCATTCTGTACCGCCATTCCTTCCATAGTTTTTCATCCAGAAGTAGATCGGCCATAAAACGACTGACGTTGATTCGGCTTGTTTTTCCCGGGTCGAAGAGCGGGCTCCGCACCGGCGATTCGCGGACATCGGTCGGACTCTCGGCCTCGTCGTTGATCAGGGTATCCGGGCGCACGGCTGTCCATTCTATTTTACTGTTGTCTTTTCCGACCGTCTTTAGCAGATAATCGGCAGCTCTGACGTTATCGCGGTGCGGAGGCAAAATCAGCTTCAATATCAAAAAAAGCATTTTTTCGACGAAGGAGCTTTTCTTGCCCATTGTATAATTTGTATAGGCGGTAGTGCTCATGAGGATCAGCTTTATTTTTTTGTCACCTTGTGCTTCGACACACCGACAGATATTTTTTATCGTATCGGACACCAGATTGCGCGGCTTACCGAAAAGCCCTTTGAACGAAATATTGTGACCGAGGCAGGAGACAACGGCGTCACAGTCCTGCAGCAGGGCACTCAACTGGCGATCATCGAATTCGGAAATATTCCCCCGTATGATTTCTACCAGTGGATCGGCGGATATTTCGGCAGGTAGAATCGCTCCCTCCCTCAGTACAAGGCGGATTTTAATCTGTCTGTTACGCAACTGCATAACAACCAGTCTTCCGGTAGCTCCGCTACCTCCAAGAATTACTATTTTCATGATCGATCTCCTTCTTTTTTCCCCTCGGGATACTGAAATACCTTTTCAAGAGGTACGCCGAATACCCGCGCTATCTGAAAGGCCATCTCCAGGGTCGGTGAGTAGCGGCCCTGTTCGATGGCAATGATGGTCTGCCGGGTTACACTTACGCGATCCGCCAGCTCAGCCTGGGTCATCTCGCCCGCGGCAAACCGGAGCTGCCGGATGCTGTTGGAAACCCGCATTTCTTTTGCCATGGCTAAAAGCCCCGGCGGTAAGAGACCAGCTTGACCGCGGAGGAGACGAGTCCTCCGATGGCGAACGACAAATACAGGGCGTTCGCGATCCAGAACTGGTCCGCCCGCAGCATCGCGAGGGCGAGTACGCCCAGACCGCCGAAAGACGATACGTAGTAGCCGAAGAGATCGCCGCGCCTGCTGATGGATTTGTCCCGCTCATCGGTACGGTCGATTTCCTTCACCGAGCCGCTGCCCGAAATTTCAGACGAGACCGCGGTGCCGATCGACATGAATATAATACCGATGATGGTCATAACGATCATGGCGCCGACGGTGAGGAGCAGCGGTTTTTGGTACGCGATGTCGGCGACAGGAACGCTCCGCAGCTGCTTCACAATAAAATTGGCATAGATGCCCAGGACCAGAACAGTCACCACCGAGTTCACCCAGGTGGACTTTTCCTCAAATGACATAACAGCCTCCTACTCTACATGTAAAGGATACTGTACATTATGTCAAGTATAATTGACTCGTATTTCTTAGGGTATAACCAAAGATAATCAGTTATTTGATGTATCTTCAGTTACGTTTGGTAAAAGCAGTTACTAAACGGTATCCTCTGTTGCCCGGCTCTCCAACGCGGTTTAAAAACCGAAGATTTGACTTTTCCCTATTTCCTTGTTATAGTTTAATAAGGAAATAAGGAAATAGAACTATGTCAAAAGCAGCAGAACACAAGCGTGTGACCATCTCAGTGAAACGTCAATTTACGATCCCTCAAAAGTATTATGAGGCGCTTGGTTTTGAATCCGACGCAGAATGCATCCTCCAGGAAGGAGGACTCTTTATTCGTCCTCTGCGTACTGAACCGTCCGATTTCTCTGAGGAAATTTTGGCCGATCTTGTTGCTCAAGGTTTTGGTGGGCAGGAACTTCTTTCCAAGTTCAAGGAACAAACGCAAAAGATCCGGCCGGCCGTTCAGAAGATGATTAAAGAAGCCGACGAGGCGGCAAAGCTTAGCTCAGGGACACTGTCTCTTGATGAACTTTTCAGTTCAGGAAGAAATTGATGTACGAACTCCGATACCTTAAACCGGCAGAGCGCTACTTTAAAAAAATTCGCGAGAAGGGCTTACAAGAAGCTTTCCGCACTGCTCTGGAAAAGATCGCTGTTGATCCCTTTATCGGAGAGCAGAAAAAAGGCGACCTTATGGGTATATACTGCTATGATGTTTTCTATAACAAGATAAACTACGAAATAGCCTATCGCATTTACAATGAAAACGGTCACCTGGTTGTGGTAATCATGGCCGGGACGCGCGAAAACTTTTACAAAGAATTAAAAAAGTTCATGAACTGACACAACAAGAGATAGTTGCTTTTAAAACCCCCGTAAATCTCTTCCCTTATCCCCAAAGTGGGGGTAGCGTAGAAGCGTTGAAAACCGCCCGCGGTTTTCAACCTTCGCAGCGAGGGGGAGCCGTTTTTAAACAAACGCCAAAACGGGAGCGTGTTGCCACAGTGACCGGCCGGGGTAGACTCCCGCTCTGCGCCAGGGATGGCGCAGTAAACCCACTGGAAGAACGGGCAAGCCCGTTCTTCGATGTCTGAGGTTTTCCATGGATGGAAAACCTCAGACTCAGCCGCCCGGCCGGGCACCCATTAACACGCTCCCCCTTTTCCGCTATAATCATCGCCATTATGGACAACCTGAACCTTTCGCATTGGGCGGACCAGACCGCCGACAAGATTATCCGTGAGCGGGGCGACCTGGAGTCGTACACCTGCGCCTCAGGCATTACGCCGTCCGGAACCGTGCATATCGGCAACTTCCGCGAAATTATTTCCGTAGACCTGGTGGTCCGGGCCCTCCGCGCCCGGGGTAAAAAAGTGCGTTTTATATATTCCTGGGACGATTACGACGTCTTCCGCAAGGTGCCGCTGAACATGCCCAAACCGGAAGTGCTCGAACAATATCTGCGTTTCCCGATTACCATGGTGCCGGATACCTTCGGCCGCGACACCAGTTACGCCCGGCATCACGAGGTCGATGTCGAGTCGATGCTGCCGGCCGTGGGCATTCATCCGGAATTTTTGTACCAGAGCGAACGCTACCGCTCCGGCATGTACGCCGAGGGCATGAAGAAGGCTCTTGAGCACCGCGACGCGCTCAAGGCCATATTGAACAAGTACCGCGACGACGAGCACCAGATGGAAGGCGATTACTGGCCGATATCGGTGTTTTGCCATTCCTGTAACAAGGACACCACCACGATTGAAGGCTGGGACGGCCAGTGGGGCGTTTCTTACAGCTGTGAGTGCGGACATAAGGAAAATGCCGATCTGCGCACCGCCAAGGGCATTAAGCTCGGCTGGCGGGTGGACTGGCCGATGCGCTGGAGCTTTGAAAAGACCGTCTTTGAGCCCGCCGGCAAGGATCATCACTCCCAGGGCGGCTCCTTTGATACCGCCCGCCACGTTTCCGAGGACGTTTACGGTTGGCCGGCGCCGGTGTCCTTCCGTTATGACTTTATCGGTATTAAGGGTACGCCTGGCAAGATGTCGTCCTCCAAGGGCAAGGTCGTGGACCTGCCGGACGTACTGCGGGTGTATCAGCCGGAAATAGTGCGCTATCTCTTTGCCGGTACCCGGCCGAATACCGAATTTGTGATCAGCTTTGACCTCGACGTGATCAAGATTTACGAGGATTATGACAAGACCGAGCGCATTTTCTGGGGTGTGGAAAAGGCCAAAAATGATGAGGTGCTGGCCAAGGAAAAGCGCATTTACGAGCTTTCCCAGGTTGAGGGCCTGCCGCCGTCAGTTTCTTACCCCATTCCGTTCAGGCATTTGTGCAATCTGCTGCAGACCAATGGCGGCGATATCGAGGCCGTGCTTGCCTCCCTGCCGGATGTGCGCGCTGACCAGATGGAGCGCCTGCGGGTGCGCGCCAAGTGCGCCTGGTACTGGATTACCGAGTGCGCGCCGGAAGACTTTCGTTTCGCGCTGCGCACCGACGGCTCCAAGGCCTCCCTGGAAGGACCGGCTCTGGAAGCGGTACGCAAGATCCGCGATACCGTACTGGGGCAAATGGACGACCTGGAGGAAAAACCGCTTTCGGAACTGTTGTACGCCATAGCCGGTGAATGCGGCATCGAACCGAAGGCCCTGTTCGCGGCGACTTACCAGGCTCTGATCGACAAGGATCAGGGTCCGCGTCTGGCCAGCTTTATGAAGATTATCGGCCGCGAGCGGCTGGCTGTGTTGCTGGCCGGGTATTGATATGCAAAAACGGCCGTATCGCGATTTGGAAGTTTCGCTTTTAGGTTACGGCGCCGGCCATATCGGCGGCGACATGGATGAGGATTACTGCGGGCATTTACTCAACTCGCTGCTGGATTCCGGCATCAACCTGTTTGACACCGCCCGGGGCTACGGTTTTTCTGAGGAGCGCATCGGCCGGCACCTGTCCTGGCGGCGCGGTGAGATTATTCTATCCACCAAGGTCGGTTATGGCGTTGAAGGACAGGCGGACTGGACCGGTCCCTGCGTCACCGCCGGGATCGAACGGGCCCTGGGCCTGCTGCGTACCGATTACATCGATATTGTGCATCTGCATACCTGCCCGCGGGAAGTGCTGGAGCGCGGTGAGGTTACTGCGGCCCTGCTGGCCGCCCGCGAAGCCGGCAAGATCCGTTACGCCGCTTACTCCGGCGACAATGCCGATCTTTTGTACGCTGTCGGTTCTGAACTTTTTGACGGTTTTGAGGCTTCTTTTAACATTTGCGATCAGCAGATTGTCGGTGAAACTTTTCCGTTGATCCGCTCGATGGGCGCGGGCTTTATCGCCAAGCGGCCGCTGGCCAATTCGCCCTGGCGCTTTGCTGTTCAGCCGGTCGGCAATTACGCCGAGGAGTATTGGAAGCGCTGGCAGGCTATGGCCCTGCCGGACTTCGGGATCGCTCCCGCCGAGCTGGCTCTGCGCTTTACGGCTTTTACCGACGGCGTGTCCAGCTGTATCGCCGGTTCCACCAATCTTGAGCATATCCAGGCTAACCTGGCGGCCCTGGAAAAAGGCCCGCTGCCGCCGGAGGTTTACGCCGCCGTGCGCTCGGCCTTTGCCGCCGAGGGCGCCCACTGGAAGGCCGAGATCTGATGCTGGAGGCAGGCGTACTGACCGTGGCGGCCTGTGTTGAGGCCGCGCGCGGCTTCGGCGCCAGCGACGCCGGGGTTTTCCGCTGTAACGACGGTCCGGAAGGTTTGCCCTTTGGCCTGTCGCTGGTGGTGCGCCTTTCCGACGCCATCATCGACGAGATTGCCGACGAGCCAACCTATACCTATTTTAACCATTACCGGAGCGTTAACGCCTGTATCGATCAGTTGCTGTTACGCGCCGGACTTTTTTTGCAGCAGCGCGGGGCCCGCTATATTACGGTGGCCGCCTCCCAGAGCCGCCCGGATTCTTCGCTGGCCGGTCGTTATTCCCACAAAAAAGCCGCGGTTTCGGCAGGGCTGGGGACCATCGGGCGCAATCATCTGTTCCTGCATCGTCAGTGGGGCGCGCGGGTGCGGCTGGGTACCCTGTTTACCGACTATCCCTTTGAACACTCCGATTTTCCCGTTGGTGGACTCGCTGGTGAACTCGCTGACTCTGACGGGCCGGCCTTTGACCCGCGTTGCGCGAGTTGCGGTGCCTGTGTTGCTTCCTGCCCGGCGCTCGCGTTCGGCTCTTCGGCGGCTGGCGCGGAATTCAGCCGTCAGGCCTGTAGCGACTGGATGAAAAAGAAGTATCAGCATATTGGAAGGGGCGTGGTCTGCGGTATTTGCGTGCGGGTCTGTCCCTTAGCCGGCGCGACGGTTGACTAACAGGAAAACCGCCAGGGCCAGGGTGTAGGGCAGGGCCAGTAGCAGGCTTTCCGGCAGGAAGGCGCTGCCCTGTAGATAATTGGCGGCGTATTCCGCCCCCGCGAAAACGGCAACCGCCGGAATAAGACCCAAAGGATGACGCATTCCCAGATATACGATCGCCAGAGCTGTCCAGCCCCGTCCGGCGCTGATGAACGGGACGTAGGCTCCCAGGCCCAGGGCCAGTGAGGCTCCGGCGCAGGAGGCCATCAGGCCGGCGAAGGCCCAGGACAGCGCGCGGTACGGCGCGGCTTTGACTCCCCGCGCTTCCAGTAATTCCACATCTGAACCGCTAATCCTCAAATTAAGGCCGACTCGGGTATAGCGCGTAAACATATAAAAACCGATAGTTAGGCACAGGGCGGCCAGAAAGGGTAACAGCTGCGTGAAGCCTACGCCCTCCGGAAGGAGGTCCGCGGCGAGACCGGCGGACGGGGCTGTCCCCTCCCGGTTCAGGGCGATAACGCTGGCGGTTCCGAACCAGGCAGCCGACAGTATGCTGGTCCCTCCGGCCGCCGCCAGGTTAAAGGCTAGCCCTACCAGAAAGGGGTTGGCGCGGGTGGCTTCGCTGAACCGCGCGAAAAGATATACCAGGGCAGTAGTGCACAGGGCGGCGAGCACAAAGCCGGCCGTGGCGTTACCGGTAGCCACTGTGAAAACAATACAGAGGAAGGCGGACAAGGTGATAGCCCCGTCCAGAAAGACGGCCAGCACTCCGGCGTATTCGGTGGCCAGGGCGCCGGTGGCGGCGAAAAGCAGCGGCGCGGCGATGCGCATGACTGAAGTCAGCAGCTCTGTCATGCGGGCCTCCGGATTTTCAGGCCGGGAAAGGCCCGGGCCGCGATACTCAAAAAGATAACCGCCTGTACCAGGGCAGAGGCGTTAAAGCTGTAGCGACCGGTTTGCAGGGCGCCGGTGAGCGAGGCGTCCAGCCAGGCATAGAACAGTCCCGCCGGCAGTACCGCCAGCAGATTGCCCCGGGCGATCAGTGCGATGGCCAGTGCGCTCCAGCCCAGACCGGCGGTGATTCCGAGGTGACACATGTACCAGGTTCCGGTGATCGCGAAAAAGCCGGCGAGGGCATGCAGGGTACCGGCGGCGGTCATGCCGAAAATACGCACCGTTTTGACTCGCAGTCCGGCGTACTCCGCGAAACCGGGCGCGACGCCGCTGATGCGGATGTGGTAGCCGGCGCGGGTGCGCTCCACTAACAAAGCGGCGGCCAGGGTCAGGGCGGCCGCGATGAAAAAAGATAGGTTAAAGAAAGAGGGCGGGAGCAGAGCCTTGAGGCGGAAGGGCGCGGCGATGGCCGGCGTGGCCAGCAGATTTCGGCCCTGGTCGCGCCAGGGACCAGAAATCAGGTAGTCGATTACCGGCACGATGGCGCCGGACAGTAAAAAAGAAGTCAGCATTTCACTGGTGCCGTTGAGGGCCCGGAACAGACCGGGAATAAAACCGATCACCGCTCCGGTGATCAGGGCGGCGGCCAGGGCCAGGGTCAGGGTCAGCGGCACCGGCAGGGTCGAGGCAACCGGAGCGGTTAAAATTATCGCGGTGACCAGGGCCGGGGCGTACAGCTGGGCTTCCCCTCCGAGGTTGAAGGTACCGCTGCGCATAGCCAGAGCCGAACCGCCGGCCGCCAGGATAAGCATGCCGGCCATATTCAGCATGTTTCCGGTTTGCCACGCCGAGCTGAAGGTAACGGTAAAAAAGACCGCGATCGTAGTCGCCGGGCTGTCGCTGGTCAGGGCCAGCAGCAACAGGATGGCCAGCAGGGCAATAAAAGGCAGAAGCAGGGCGCGCGCCAGTTTGCTCATGACAGGGACCCTCCGCGCAGCAGGTGGGTATGGGTGTACAGAGAATTGTCATTCATGGTGTCCAAGTCTCCGGAGAGTACCAGCACGGCTGTGCCGTTTTCGGCGGCGCAACGCAGCCTTTCAAACAGCAGCCGCGCGCTGTGGGTGTCGAGCCCCTGAGTCGGTTCAGAGAGAATCAGCACCGGCGGAGAGCGCTCCATTTCGCGCGCTAGAACCAGACGTTGCAGCTGGCCTCCGGAAAGGGTGCGGGCAGGGCGACGGGGTTCGCCCTCGATCAGGGCCTCCCGCATCAGAAGCCGGGCGTGGTTTTCCAGTTGCCCGGCGTTTGTGAAAAAGGGTTTATTTTGATAGACCGCCAGCAGGTCGGTCAACGACAGGTCCGGGTGAGAGGAGCGCAGGTTGCGGTCCGAGGCTACCAGACCGAGGGCTGAACGGTCGATCCGCGGCCTGGCCCGCCCTGGCAGTCCACCAGCCTTTGTCAGCGTTATGCTGCCGCGGTCGGCTTTCAGCAGGCCGGAAAGCAGCTCTTCCAAGGTATCCAAACCGCTACCGGCCAGACCGAAAAGGCCGTGAATTTCGCCGCCGTTGACCGTCAGGTTTATCGCGTTCAATCTGGCTGTATCGCGCTGGTGTACATGAATGTCCGACAGTACCAGAGTGTTTCCTGAATTCTTTCCGACGGGGCAGGGCGGTCCCTGTCTCCGGCGGGCGGCCGGGCCGAACAGCAGGTCTTCCAGTTCGCTTACCTGCGGCGGGGATCCGCTGAACACCAAACGTCCTTGCTGGAGCACCGATATCCGGTCGGCTACGCTGACGGCTTCTTCAATATTATGGGTAATCAGCAGGATGCCGATGCCGCTGTCCGCGGCGCGGCGCAGTGAGGCTAAGAATGAGTGTTTTTCTTCCGCCGGCAGCAGACTGGTCGGCTCATCGAGTACCAGAAAACGCGGAGCGCCCTGCAGGGCGGATAGCAGGGCCGTATGCAGCCGGCCGGTAGAATCGAGATCCTTGACCCGGCTGTCCGCTTTGAGAGTAATGCGCCAGTTTTCAGCCAGTCGGCGCAGACTGTCCCGTTTCGCGGCGCGGGAAAAAAACAGACTGCCGGTGCCGGAGAGGCAGTTTTCGAGCACGGTGAGTTTTTCGGCTACCAGCGGACGCTGATGCACCATCGCGATTCCGGTGGCCAGGGCTGAACCGGCGGTCAAAAAGGGGTACTGCCGGCCGCTGACGGTGATGGAGCCGGAGGTCGGCCGGTGCAGGCCGGAGAGAATATGTACCAGGGTGGATTTACCGGCGCCGTTCTC
Source organism: Treponemataceae bacterium (assembly GCA_942493045.1). Classification (GTDB taxonomy): domain Bacteria; phylum Spirochaetota; class Spirochaetia; order Treponematales; family Treponemataceae; genus Teretinema. Next base: position 68,739 of record OW818665.1, read on the forward strand.
GCCGAGCAGAGCATGAATCTCCCCGGCGTGAAAGGTAAGTGATACCCCGTCCAGGGCCGTGATCGAACCGGACGGCTGTTGATGGCCGGCCGGGGCGTCAAAAACCTTGCGGATTGTATCGAGAACGATGCGCTCGTCAGTTATTTTACTGATAGATCGAGCTCCCCGGCCTGCAGCGCGGCGATAACCTTGGCCATGCGCGCGCGCAGGGCTTCCGGTACTGAAGAAATATACAGTGGGTCTTCGGACAGGAATCTGACGTAGCCGCCGCTAAAGCCTACAGTGACGCTCTGACCCTGCGACAGGCTGCCGTTCAGAAATTCCGTGGTTTTTTCTTTAGCCAGACGTTTCTGTTCCATAGAGGAGCTGGCGATGACATAACCCGGAGCCTTGGCGTAGCCGTTGTCATCAAACCAGGCCACATAACAGCCGGTTTCCTGAGCCGCGGAAATAACGCCCTGATTGGCGCCGCCGGCGATCGGCATGATCACGTCCACACCGCCGCTTTTCATGGCTCTGGCCAGTTCGGAAGCCTTGGCGGCGTCGAACCAGTTACCGACAATGCGGAAGTCCACACTGAAGGCGGGGTCCACTGCCCGGGCGCCTTCCAGATAGCCCGGCAGGATGATGCTGGACATGGCCGGGTATTCCTGTCCGGCGATCAATCCGATTTTCTTCTGGCTGTTGGCGTATTTCATGGAACTGGAACTGACCAGGGCGGCAATGTAGCCGGCCAGATAGGCCTGTTCGCGCTGATTATAGCGGTAGGTGGTGATTTTTGGGTTGCCCTGATACCAGGCGTCAAATACCAGGAAGGCCTGCTGCGGGAACTGGGCCGATATCGGCGCGATGATTTCAGGCATGGCCGGATTGGAGGATATGATCAGGTCATATTTTCCCTCGGATACAAAGGTGGTCAGTCTGGTGCCCCAGTCAGCCTGCTTGGTGCCGGCTTCCACCACTGTCAGTGATACTTTTCCGCCCGCGGCGGTATATTCGTTTACGGCTTCGGTGACGCCTTCCACCAGCATTTCGTAAACCGGGCTGCCGGAGATTACCCCGGGCACAAAGACCGCCAGGTACAGCGGTTTGACAGCGGCGCTGTCGGCACTGTCCTTCGGTTTGCAGGCTGCGGCCAGCAGGGTTATTAAAAGCGTAAATATCAGAAAACTGATGATGCGGTACTTTTTCGTCATTATGAACTCCTCGTAATGTCCGCTGTAAATATAGTAAAAAAAAAACGCTTATGCTACTCTCTATTTATGATTGGTTTTTTTATCAAGAAAGCGTTTTATGACGGCTGGGACAATCTGGTGCAGATTATGGTCTGCAATGTGATACTGATGCTGTTCGGTTTTAGCGGCCTGTATCTGGCCTCGGCCCTGCTGCCGGCCCTGCTGCCGGCGCTGGCGGTTTTTCTGTTAACCTGTGCCCTGCTCGGCGCCCTGCTTTCGGCGGCCTCGGTGCTTTTTTCCCGGGTGGCCCGCTACGATTCCTTCGCCTTCGCGGATATCGTTCCGGCCCTGCGCAGTCATGGTCCGCACGGCGCGCTCTTCGGCCTGCTGATAGCGGCGCTGGTGTGCGTTTTCGCCGTTGCCTTCCCTTATTATCTTTCAATTTCCAGTTTGTTTGGCTTTGTATCCGCGGCCATGCTGTTCTGGTTCGCCATTGCCCTGCTGCTCTCCCTGCAATGGTTTTTTCCCATCCGCAGCCAGCTGGACAGAGGCTTCCTTAAAAGCCTTAAGAAGTGCTTTATCATCTTTTTAGACAATCCCGGTTTTTCTTTTTTCTTTTTTCTGTATTCACTCGTTCTGCTGGGCCTTTCCCTGGTACTGGTTTTTCTGCTGCCCGGCTTCGCGGGAATTCAACTGGCCGCCAATGAGGCCCTGCGTCTGCGACTCTACAAGTATGATTGGCTGGAAAAGCACCCTGAGCTGGATCCGGTCAAGGCCCGCCGCGCTATTCCCTGGGATGAACTGCTGGCCGAAGACTTCGAAACCACCGGCAACCGTACCCTGAAGAGTTTTTTGTTTCCCTGGAAAGACTGATCCCGGAGCGCCTTTTTCATTGACCGGATGTTCATAATAGCGTACTATTGTGTGACAATATGACAAATATTGTCACATAGGAGAGTGCATGAATCATCCCTCAATTATCCAAGGCGGTATGGGCGCCGGTGTTTCTGACTGGAGACTGGCCCGTTCCGTGTCAGTCCAGGGCGCTCTTGGAGTAGTGTCCGGAACGGCTCTGGATTCCATTCTGGTGCGCCGGCTGCAGCAGGGCGACACCGACGGCGATATGCGCCGGGCCTTGGCGGCTTTTCCCGACCAAACTGTGGCCGAAAAAATTGTAAAATCCTGGTTCCATCCTGAAGGCACCGCTGACAGTCATATTTTTTCAAATTTAAGTCAGCGCCGCCTCGATAATGACGCCGAAACAACCAAGATGCTGGATCAGCTGACGGTGGCCGCTAATTTCGTTGAAATCTGGCTGGCAAAAGAAGGCCATGCCGGCGTTGTCGGTATCAATTTCCTGGAGAAAATCCAGCTGCCCAATCCGGCTTCAATTTACGGGGCCATGCTGGCCGGTGTCGACTATATATTGATGGGCGCCGGCATCCCGTTAGAAATTCCCGGCTTAATCGACAAATACGCCCGCGGTGAGGGCGGTTCCATCCATCTGAATGTGGTGGGCGCCGAAAAAGATGAAGTAACGCTGTATGGTTTCGATCCGGCCAGCGTACTCGCCGAGCCGCCGGCCGCTCTCAAACGCCCGTTTTTCCTGTCCATCGTATCATCCTATATCCTGGCTGCGACCATGTTGACTCGCGCCAGCGGCAAGGTAGACGGTATTGTGGTGGAAAACCACACCGCCGGCGGTCACAACGCTCCGCCCCGCGGAGTCCTCGAGCTTGACAGTCTGGGTGAACCGATGTACGGCCCCAAGGATACCGTCGATTATGCCAAAATGGTGGGCTTGAAAGTACCGTTCTGGCTGGGGGGCTCCTACAGCAAGGAAGATTCACTCGCTGAAACCCTTAAAGAAGGCGCTCATGGTATCCAGGTGGGCACGCTTTTCGCTTTCTGCCGGGAATCCGGCTTGCTGCCCGCACTGAAGCGTCGTTTTCTGGAAGCTGTCCGCGCCGGTACCGCCCGTGTATTCACCCATCCCGCGGCTTCTCCGACCGGCTATCCGTTCAAGATGGCTGTCCTGGATGAAACGCTGTCCGAACCCCTGCTGCACGACAAACGGCAGCGGCTGTGCAATATGGGCTACCTGCGTGAACTGTTCAAAACCGCGGCCGGTACCGTAGGCTACCGCTGTCCGGCCGAGAATAAAGAAGTGTACCTGAAAAAGGGCGGAGACCCGGCGCGGGTCGGTCAGGCTCGCTGCCTGTGCAATGCCCTGATGGCCAATATCGGCCTGGGTATGAAATACGCCAGTTCCTATCTGGAAGAACCCTTTCTGACCGTGGGAACGCATTTGGAATCCTTAAAACAGCTGATACTGAAAACCGGCCTGGATTATACCGCTCAGGATGTAATCCGGTTTCTTGAATCCAAACAACCGGAAGGAGCGCGCGCATGAGCGGAGAGACCGTCGTAGTCACCGGAATGGGAGTGGTTTCGGCTCTCGGTTCCGATGTCGCAGAATTCTGGAGCAATTGTAAGGCCGGAAAGTCCGGTGCCGGTATCATAACCGCCTTTGACCCAACCGGTTATCACAGTATGATAGCCTGTCAGGTGAACGGGTTTAACCCGGAAAGCCGCATGCCCAACAAACAAATCCGCCGCATGGCCCGTTTTTCGCAAATGGCCGTTTACGCCGCCATTGAAGCCGTCGGCCAGGCCGGTCTGGACATTCCGTCAATGAATCCGCAGCGTATCGCCTGCCTCGTCGGCGCGGCCGCCGGTGGTTACGATGTGCTGGAAGATCAGTTCACGTCTTTTCTCGGTAAAGGACCCCAGCACGGTAACCCCTTCGCGGTGCCCAAGACTATCGCCAATATGGCGGCCTGTACCGTGGCCATTAACCTGGGCATTACCGGTCCGAACCTGGCGGTGCTGAGCGCCTGCGCCACCGGGGCCCACAATATTGCCCTGGCCAAGATGATGATTCAATCCGGTTATGCCGATGTGGTGGTAGCCGGCGGTACCGAGGCGGCGATCACCCCCCTGGTAGTTGATTCATACGGTTGCATGGGCGTGCTCTCCACCCGCAACGACTCTCCCGCAACGGCCAGCCGGCCCTTTGACAAGGACCGTGACGGTTTTGTAATCGGCGAGGGCGCCGGTATTCTGATTCTGGAAAGCGAGTCGCACGCTAAAAAGCGCGGCGCGGAAATTCTGGCCCGGTTCCTGGGCTTCGGCATGACCTGCGACGCCCAGAGTATCGCCGTGCCGGATCCGGAAGGCACACAGGCTGCCCAGGCCATGTTGCTGGCGGCCGCCGACGGCGCGATACCTTTGGAAAAAATCGGTTATATCAACGCCCACGGCACTTCCACTCATGCCAATGATCAGGTGGAAACCGTCGCCATTCATAAGGCTTTCGGGCCGTTGGCCGCGTCGCTTTCTGTCAGCTCCACCAAGTCGATGATCGGCCACACCCTCGGGGCGGCCGGTGCCATCGAAGCCGTGGTTACGGTGATGTCGCTGCGCGAGGGCGTGATCACCCCGACTATCAATCTGGAAAATCCGGACCCGGCCTGCGATCTGGATTACACGCCGCACCAGGCTCGCTCCCGGCCCATCGAAGCCGCCCTGTCCAACTCCTTCGGCTTCGGCGGACAGAACTGCTCGCTGCTGTTTGGAAAATAAAAAAAAGGGCGCCCCGAAAATACTTTTTCCGGGGCGCCCGAAATCCTTTAGACGATTAAATCCACACTGTTTATTTCCCCGGAATAAAGCGGCTGCCTCCGCCGGGCTTTCCGGCGCGGGAGCCCTTGGCGGCCGGGGCCCGGCCCTTGCCGGGACGTACGCGCGGTGTCAGGCTTTCCGCCGCCGGCATACCGTCTTCGTCCCGCTTCTCGCGCCGTTCGGCGCGGACTTTCGGCTTGTTTACCGCGCGGCCGGCTTCTGTACCCTTGCTGTTGCCATTGCCGCCGAGTGCTCCCCTGCGTGCGCCGGTTTCCGGTCCTGATGCTGTCCTTCCGGCAACCTTCTCTGGTTTGCTGGTAACCGGCTTACCGACCAGCGTGGCGAAAAAGGCCGGCTCGTCGACTTCGAAGCGCTGCAGTTCACCGGTGAAGGGGTGGGTAAAGGCCAGTACCCGGGCGTGCAGGGCCAGGCGCTCCGGCGCGGGGGAGCGGCTTTTTTCGGTCTCGGAGACGTTGGCGGCGCGGCCGTAAATTTCATCGCCGGCTACGGGGTGTCCCAGATGCGCCATATGCGCGCGGATCTGGTTTTTCCGGCCGGTTTCAAGCTCACATTCAACCAGGTCATAACGCGCGCCGCGCGTCAGTACCTTGTAGTGGGTTACGGCCTTTTCGGCTTTTTTGAGATGCTCGCCGTCATCCTTGCGGGGCACGAAGGCTACGTCGTACTTGTTGTAGGCCAGCGGGGCGTCGATCGTGCCGCTGTCCGGGAGCGGTTTGGCATGGGGCGCGCGCTCGCAGACGCAGCGGTAGGTGCGCTCCGTGACGAGGCGTTGCCAGTCGCCCATGATGGCTTCCTTAGCCTCGGCGGAAAGGGCGAACATCATTACTCCGGAAGTGTCCCGGTCCAGGCGGTGCACTACCGCCACGCGCTGCTTTCCGCCGCGGGCGACCATATCGGTCAGCAGGTCCTGGGCGGTTTTGCCGCTGAAGCCGGGGTAGCCGACGCTCAGCAGGCCGGACGGTTTATACACCACTAGTAACCAGCGGTCCTCAAAAATAATCTCCAGATTTTTGTATCCGGCCGTTTTCTTTTTTTTAAGCGTCACGATAGGACTCCACTATTTCGGAAAGCAGGGGCATCAGCTGTTTTTTTCGGGATACCACATCCCGCAAAATAAAGACTGATTCCTCCTGTTTGGGCAGGGTCAGCGATTGCAAAAAGGGCGACTCGGCGGCAATCAGCAGCAGACTGGACAGGGCGGTAATGTCGGTTACCATCAGGGCGCTGAATAACCGACCTCCCTTATTCCGGACGTTTTCCAGCTCGGAAAGGAATTCATCCTTGCGGGAGAGGATTTCATGCGGGTCTTCCACCTCGATCTGGCTGACCGAGAAGAGCGCTCCGTCTTCAGTGTATTCCTTCATATCCTGCTGGATCAGTTCGCGGGCCAGGCGGCCGGAAATGCTGCTGGCGGCGGTCATCAATTCGCGGCCCAAGCTTTCAATTTCCAGGTTGGTGATATTGGAAAGATACTCCGCGGCGACGCGGTCTTCGCTCGTGGTTGTGGAAGACTGCAGAATCAGGGTGTCGGAGAGAATTCCGCAGAGCAGGATGCTGGCGATATCGCGCTGAATCGGCAGATGCTGTTCCTGATACAGGTTGGTGATGATGGTACTGGTCGCTCCGACCGGTTTGTTGATAAAGGTAATCGGATAGCGGGTCGAAATGTTTCCGAGCCGGTGGTGATCGATGATTTCCAGAATCTTGTAGTTTTCCAAACCTTCAACGGCCTGGGAGGCCTCGTTGTGGTCGACCATAATCACTTCGGTATTGGGTTCGCGGTAGAGGTCGCTTTCGGATATCACGCCGATGACCACATTATCATCGTTGACTACCGGCAGAGTTTTCCCGGGGGCGGTGGACAGCAGCGCGCTTACCCGGCGGATCGTGTCGCTGCCTTTGACCGGGCGGACTTCGTTGTTGGACATGCAGGTAACCGGCATGGAGTAAATGATCAGCAGCGCGGTGGAGGCGGTGTCATAGGGACTGATCAGCACCGATACGCCCTTTTCCTCGGCCAGGTTGCGCAGTGAGCGGTCGATGACGTTGCCGTTGGTGATGATCATGGCGCGTACGCCGCTTTCAATGGCCATGCGCTGAATGTCCTGCCGGTTTCCGGTAATCACGATGGTGTTTTCGCTGACATGAGCGTCGAGATGTTCTTTGAAGGTTTTAATCTCGGAGGCGGCGATGATGATCGGGCTCTTGCGCACTTCCTTTTCATTGAAGACCGTCAGGGCCTGGGTATGCAGTACCGAGGACAGCAGCTCGATACTGGTGGGGATGACGGTTTTTTGCTGGGGGTTGATCATCTTCAGGACCTTCTGGGCGAAGGAGCTGTAATGCAGCAGTGAATGATAGCGGCCGTTTTCATCAGTCACCGGCAGGACGCGCAGGGCGTTTTTTTCCAGTACCTCCATGGCCTCGTACAGGGAGATGGCCGTATTAACCGTGCGCACGCCGGGGTTAAAGTAGTAGGCTACTTTCGGGATCAGGTCGCTTAAGAATTCGGGGAGCGGAACCTTGAAGCGCGAAAAAATATATTCAGTCTGAGGGGTGGGCTTGCCGGCGCGGGCCGCAATACAGTTGGTGATTCCCTTGGCCTGTTTAAGCGCGGCATAGGCGGCGGCCGAAACCACCGAATCGGTGTCCGGATTGCGGTGTCCGATGACGTAAATCCGCTTTTCTCCGTTTTGTCTGTCCATGGCTTCCTTTTCAAAAACAGCTATTTCCACTAGTATAGCTGAAATCGGATTTCAGGAAAAGAAGCAGGTAAGCGATGATTTCAGTTGTGGCTTTTTTGGGCAATCACGGCCGGCAGTACGCGGGAAACCGCCATAACGTAGCCTGGCATTTCGCGGAGCGGGTAACTTTTGCCGGGGAACTCTCCTGGCAGAAAAAATTCAAGGGGCAGTATGCCCGCCGCGGCGAAGTGCATTTTATCAAGCCGGAAACCTTTATGAACCTTTCCGGCGAGAGTGTCGGCGAGCTTTGCGCCTTTTTCCGCCTTAAACCGGAAAATGTGCTGGTGGTGCATGACGAGCTGGAACTCCCGCCCGGGGTGGTCAGCCTGAAGTGGTCCGGCGGCCTCGGCGGACACAACGGCCTGCGTTCCATGAAGTCCGTGTTGGGCACTGCCGATTTTTGGCGTCTGCGCTTTGGCATCGGGCGGCCGGCGCATTCTGATGTGTCCGGTTGGGTACTGTCTGACTTCAGCGCCGATGAGCGCATTATCTTCAGCCTGGTTTGGCCGCCGGCCGCCGCCCTGCTGGATACGGTTCTGGCCGACGGTCCGGAAGGCAGTCTCAAAGAATGGGCCAAAAAAAAGATAGCGGGAGACTAAAATATGAACAACGAAAAAAATACAGCGGAGAGCGCACCGGGTAAGACTCCGCAGAGCACACCCGAAGCCTTTAAGGGCCTATATGATATTATCGCCCGGCTGCGCGGTCCGGGCGGCTGTCCCTGGGATATTGAGCAGACCCCGTTGACCCTGCGGGAAACCCTGATTGAGGAAGCCTACGAAACCGTGGAAGCCCTCAACGACGGGGATGTTGACCATGTCTGCGAGGAGATCGGCGATGTTTTTTTGAACGCCACCATGCTGGCTTATATGTATGAGCAGGATGGCGTTTTCAGCGTGGCCGATGCTCTGCGGAAGGTGTCCGAGAAACTGGTGCGCCGTCATCCCCATGTTTTCGGCGAAACAGCCGGTTTCGCCGGTCCGGACAGCGGCGAGAAAACCGATACCGCCGCCAAGGTGCTGGACCAGTGGGAAAATATCAAGGCGAACGTGGAAGGCCGGAAATCAACTTCAGTGCTGGATGCCGTGCCCGGTAATTTCCCGCCCCTGCTGAGAGCTTATAAACTCCAAAAAAAAGCGGCTAAGGTCGGTTTTGACTGGGATTGCATGGAAGATGTCTGGGGCAAGGTGCACGAGGAATTGGATGAGCTCAAGGAAGCCATCGCCGGCGGCGATACCTCCAAAATGGAAGGCGAACTCGGCGATCTGATATTCGCCCTGGTGAATATCGGCCGGCATCTGAAAATTGATCCATCCGTAGCCCTGACCCGCACCAATACCAAGTTTATCCGGCGCTTCCGGCATGTGGAGGCCGAAATGCTCAAGGCCGGCATCCCGATGGTTCAGGCCAATCTGGTGGAAATGGATCAGTTCTGGGATGAAGCCAAGGCCGCCGAACGCGCTGACGAAGGTCGAACGCGCTGAATACAAGCCGTGCGCCACGGTTGAAAACTAGGGGCACCCGGCAGAAAGCTTGGCGCGCCCGGCAGAAGGCTGGGCGCCGGATTTGCTATTCGCCGCTGATTTTAATTAAAAACTTGCGGCTGCGCGGTCCGTCGAATTCGCAAAACCAGATGCCCTGCCAGGGCCCGAGCAGCAGCCGTCCGTCGTGGATGATCAGCGTCACCGAGGAACCGATGGCGCTGGCTTTGAGGTGGGCGGCGGAGTTGCCTTCGGCGTGCAGGAACTCTCCGCGGTCCGGAAAGGCTTTTTCCAGACCGCAGAGCATGTCCTGAACCACGTCCGGATCGGCGTTCTCGTTGATGGTAATCCCGGCGGTAGTGTGCGGGCAGTACACGACACAGAAACCGCTGCCGATCCGGCTCTCGCTGACCGCCCGGGTCACCGCGTCGGTAATGCTGATAAAGTCTTCGGCCGGCGTTTCCAGATCTATCTCGAATATCATACCGGGCTCCTTCAATCGAATATCAGGTTATCGCCACCAGGAAACCGCCGCTGGCCAGATCCGTAAATTCAGGACTGGCGGCCTCGGCCGGACTCAGCACTGCCGCGTAGTCCCGGCGGGAGAGCGTTTTTTTGCCGTGATTGATCAGCACGGTCAGAATGCTCGTCCCGTTGGTAATACGCATGCCGAACAGGCCAGGGTGTTTTTCACTATATAGCCAGGTATGTGCGCCGTAGGTGCACAGATCGGCGTGGCTGCGGCGCAGGCTGACTATGTATTTGATAAACTCGTATTGCTCGGTATTCTGATCGGCTTCATCCCAGGGCATGCAGCGGCGGCAGTCCGGGTCATTTCCGCCGGTCACGGCGAATTCGGAACCGTAGTAGAAACAGGGCGAGCCCGGCAGCAGAGCCAGCAGCAGCCAGGCCTGGCGGGCGGCGTTCAGGTTGCCGGCCAGCTTGAACAGCAGCCGCTCGGTGTCGTGGGAGTCCAGCAGGTTAAAGCCGGCTCGTTGGACGGTCAGCGGGTAGGACATGTCCAGGGTAGTTAAGCGGTGAGCAAGCGTTTTCCCGTCCGGAATGTCGGCGACATTGTTCAGGTAATTGGAAATCGCCTGTCCGGGAAGATAATTCATCACCGCGTCATACTGATCGCCGCGTAGCCAGGAAATGGCGTTGTGCCAAATCTCGGCAACAATGTAGGCGTCGGCCTTGGCGGCCTTAACCCGCTGGCGGAACAGCTGCCAGAATTCATGGTCGACTTCGTTGGCCACGTCCAGGCGCCAGCCGTCAATATCGCATTCCTTAATGTAATATTCAGCGACATTCAGCAGATAGTCGCGGGTCTCAGGGTTGGAAGTATTCAGCTTGGGCATGCCGGTGGTAAAGGCAAAGGTTTCAAAGTTGGCGTAATGCGAGTCCCACTTTTTTTTCTCATCCTGAAACAGCGGAAACTTATTGATCATAAACCAGTCTTTATAGCGGGATTTCTCGCCGTGCTGCAGGACATCGTTCCAGGGCCCGAAGGTGATTCCTGAATGGTTGAAAACGGCGTCCAGCACCAGGCGGATACCGCGTTTGTGGCATTCTTTGACCAGGGTTTTAAGGTCTTCCTCGGTACCGAAGGCCGGATCGATCTTCAGGTAGTCGGTGGTATCGTACTTGTGCACGGAGGGCGACTCAAAGATCGGCGTCAGGTAGATACCGTTAAAGCCGAGACCGGCAATATGGTCGAGTTTCTCAGTGATTCCGGGCAGGTTTCCGCCATAGAATTCGTGGTTGGTCACAGAGCCGCTGTGCCATTCCTTGGTACCCGGCGGATTCAGCGAGGGGTTACCGTTGCGGTAGCGCTCCGGAAAAATCTGATACCAGACGGTAGAGCCGATCCATTGCGGGGCTTTGAAAACCTCTTTTTCATGGATGTACGGAAAGATAAAACAGTTCCAGACATTGGCGCGGTCGACCTTGTCATTGATGGCCTTTTCACCGAACTCCCAGGTTTTTTTTCCCTTATGCACAATGAACCAGTATTTCAGCCGCTTGAAGGGCGGAGCAATCTGTATTTCCCAAAAGTCATGCACGCCGTTAGTGCCGCATTTGCTCATATCCTGTTGATCGGCCTTCCAGGCCATCTTCTTTTCCTGTTCACCCGGATTGGTTACATACCATTCAAACGGATCGGCGCAGACAATTTCAATTCTGTCGATGTCATTCGCGGCGGTGCGCAAGCGGATATGCAGGGTGTTTTCGTCAAGAGCGTAGCACCAGCTGTCTCCGCAATGATGATAGATACCGGCCTTGTTCATTCGAAGTCTCCTTCTGATATTGTTGACTATTGCAACAATTTAGCAGATTATACCCGATTTTGTGAAGTGGGTAAATCGTTTTACCTTGCCAGTTTTTCAGGCTGCTGATATGATCTTTTTATGAGCGTACCACAAAATCAACCACTTTCCAAACCCTGTATCCGTCTTGAACAGGGTTCCCCCCGGCGTTTTGCCTATACCGACCGCGTCAACGGGTATTTGGAATTAGACAAGGAAAGTCAGGGCGAAACCGGGAAAGGATATTTCCGCGCTGAGCGCCAGCTGCTGTCCGACTTTTTTGTTTCCTGGAACGGCACCGATCTATACCGGCATAACGCGCGGGAAATAGCGGTTCAACCGTCCGGTTTTTCCATAAAATACGAAAAATCCGTTTTTGACATTTCGCTGCTGATCGGCGAACAGGCTTTTTATCTGTCCACCCGCGCCGAAGGCGGGGACCGCGCCTGGCCGGGTCTGGTATTCCCGGAAGCCTGCGGCGAATGGTTCAGCTATAACGATCACGGAGTTCATTATTGGCAGGACGAAAACGGTACCGCAATTGCTTCCGAGGTACCCTTCGAGGTTGAATTGACCGGGGAACACGCCCTGATTTTGGTAGCCGCCCGCCCGGAGGCCTGTTTTTATCTGGTTTTTGAGGCCGACTCCGCCGCCGCCCGCGATAAAGTAACCCGATTGGTACGGGAAGCGGCGGTGAGCGCCCATCGTCAACGGGTGCAGGAATTCCTGGGCCAGGTAGCGTTGGACACCGGTAACGCCGAGTTTGAGGAGTCGGTGCTGTGGGCCCGCTTTTCGGCCTGGATGCTGGCCACTAATGACTACGGCAGCGGTATCTGGGCCGGCCTGCCCTGGTTCCGGGACAACTGGGGACGGGACACCTTTATCGCCATTTCCGGAACCCTGCTGGCCAGCGGCTGTTTTTCCGAGGCCCGCGCCGTCATTACCCGTTTTGCCGAATGCCAGAACCGCGACAGGTCCAGTGTCGATTACGGGCGTATCCCGAACCGTTATCGCGGTCCGGATGATGTCATCTTTAATACAGCCGACGGCACGCTCTGGTTTATCCGGGCGGTGTGGGAATACCTGCAGTACTCAGGCGACTTTTCCATTCTGGATGAGGTGCGCTCGGCGATTTATCTGGCCCTGGAAACCGATCTGACCCTGCGGACCGACGTGCACGGCCTGCTTAAGCATGGCGACGCCGATACCTGGATGGACGCCCGCATCCGCGGGAAGGAGCCCTGGTCGGCCCGTGGCGACCGGGCTTGCGATATTCAGGCCCTGTGGTATACGGCGCTGTGCATCGGCTCACGTATCGCCGGGTTTTCCGGGGACACCGTCCGCTCCGCGGAATGGGCCGCTCAGGCCCGCAAAACCGCCCATGCCTTTCATCACTTTTTCTGGTCAGAGGATCTCAATGCTCTGGCCGACCGTCTGCCTCCGGGCAGCGCCGGGGAAAACCGCCCGGATTACCGGGTGCGCCCGAATCAGCTGTTCGCCCTGACAGTGCCATCCGTCCTGGAAGACGGTAAAAACAATGCCCTGCTGGACAGTGCCGTGGCCTCCCGGATTCTGGAGAACGTCAACCGCGAGCTGGTCACGCCGGCCGGCCTGTGCAGTCTCTGCCCGGACGATCCGGTGTTTCATCCGCATCATGAAAATCCGCAATGGCATCACAAGGATGCCGCCTATCATAACGGCACTATCTGGGTATGGAACACCGGACCCTATGTCAGCGCGGCCTGCGCTTCCGGGAACGAGACCGACCGCGAGCGGGCCTGGCAGTTGCTGGTGAACGAGTCGCGCCTGATCATGGGCGCCGGTTGCGCCGGTTCGCTGAGCGAGAATATCCATGCCGCGCCCGACGCCGAGGGTAAGCCGATTCTCTCCGGTACCTATTCTCAGGCCTGGAGCGTATCCGAATATGTGCGCAACGTGCTGCAGGATATCGCCGGCTTCCGGCCCTGCCTGACTGAAAAAGCCGTACACTTCCAGCCGCATCTGCCCAGGGGCGTCGCCCGGTGGCAGCTGCGCGCGCCGTTTGGAAATAACTGGATTATGCATATTGATATTACCCGGCTGGGCGACGGTACTCACAGCTCAGTGCTGCGCTGGGAAGGACCGGCTTCCGGAACGCTGACGGTGAACGGACAGGAGCTGACCGCCGGCGGCAGCCTGACGGTAAAAACCGGCAGCAACGGACCCCGCTTGCCTGATGCCTCGGCAACCCTGTTTATGGAGCGGGACTTTCAGCCGCCCTGGTGCGCCGCCGTACGCCGCCGCGATAATCTGGAGCAGATTGTGCTCAGCGGCCGCTATGAGCGCGGAGCTACCGGCGTTCTGGAATGGTATTTTGATTCTGACCTTTTTAAAAAGAAATATTGCACCACTCAAAAACTCGGCGCGCTGTGGTCCGCTTCGGCAACGGTATTCCGGCTGTGGGCGCCGACCGCCCGCTCCGTTTCGCTGGTGCTGTTCGCGGAGGGCTCGGAAAGCCCGGCGCGCACCGTCATACCGATGCAGCGCGGCCAGGAACCGGACGCGGCCGGGGTGTGGGAGATCTCCTGTCCCGGCGACCTGCATGGCCTGTATTACCAGTTCCGGGTACAGGCCCATGGCCTGATTCGCGATACCGGAGACCCCTATGCCCGGGCCGCCGGGGTAAACGGAATCCGCTCGATGGTTATCGACCCGGAGCGTACCAACCCGCCATGCTGGGACTCTGTCACCGCGCCGGCCTTAGCCTCGGCCAACGACGCCATCGTTTACGAGGTGCATATCGCCGATATCAGCTCATCGCCCACCTGGACCGGACCGGAAGCGCTGCGCCGTACCTATCCGGGAGCGACCGCGACCGGTACCACCTGCGAAGGCGTACCCAGCGGTTTTGACCACATCCGATCGCTTGGCGTGACCCATCTGCAGCTTTTGCCGGTTTTTGACTTTTGCACCGTGGACGAGAGCCGGGTTAAGGAAAAGGAATACCGCGACAAGGTGATGACCGGGGCCTTCAACTGGGGTTATGACCCGGGTAATTATTCGGTGCCGGAAGGCTCCTACTCAACCGATCCTTTCGACGGCGCCGTGCGCATCCGCGAGCTGAAAGGTTTAGTCGCCGACTGCGCCGCTTCCGGTCTGGGCGTGATCATGGATGTGGTATACAACCATGTGCCGATGGCCGCGCGCAATGTTCTGGAAAAAACCGTACCGGGCTATTATTTCCGTCTGGATAACTATTCCGGCGCCGGCGACGACACCGCCAGCGAGCGCGAGATGTTCCGGCGCTACATGGTGGACTCGCTGTGCTGGTGGCTATCTGAATATAAACTCTGCGGGTTCCGTTTTGACCTGATGGGTTTGCACGATGTGGAGACCATGAATGAAATCGCCACGGCCCTGAAGAGGATAAAGAGCGATGTGCTGATCTACGGTGAGGGCTGGGATATGTACCGCGCCGGTAAAATGGTGCCGGCCAGTATGGTCAACGCCCGCAAGATGGCCGACATCGGCCATTTTAACGATGCCCTGCGCTGCGCCATTAAGGGCCCGGTGTTTGACGCCGCCGCCGGAGGCTTTGTGCAGAGCGGGGTCCGGGAGGAATCCGTCAAATTCGGCCTGGTCGGAGCGGTTTACCACAGTCAGGTACATAACCGGCTGGTGGAGGGAACCGCCAATCCCAATCCCTGGACCGTGCGGACCGCCTCCAGCGTCAACTATACCGAGATTCACGATAACGCGACGCTCTACGACAAGCTGGTGCTGGTTGAGCCGGGGGAGCAGGAAAGCCATTATGAGCGGCTGCACCGCATGTCTCTGGCTCTGGTGCTGCTGGCCCAGGGCGTGCCTGCCCTGCATGCCGGCATGGAATTCATGCGTACCAAGGAAATCCCCGCTGATATTCTGTCCAGCGGGGCGATTCCGCATGACCTGTACCGCACTCCGGACGGCAAGCGGGCCTTTACGCATAACAGTTATAATCTTTGTGATCGCATCAATGGTCTGGACTGGAAGCGCTGCGCCGCCAAACGCCAGCATGTGCAGTTTGTGCGCGACCTGATCGCCCTGCGCCGCGCTCATCCGATGTTCCGGCTGCGTACAGCCGCCGAGGTGGACGAATCTCTGCGCTTCCTGGACGCTGAAAGCGGCGTGCTGGCCTGGATGATTGACGGCTCCTGTTCGGTGGATTCCTGGTCCGCGGTGCTGATCGCCGTAAACACTTCCGCGAAAAGCCGCCCGCTGGCTGTGCCGCTGCATCCTGAATCCAGGGACTGGCTGACAGTCTGCAATGGCGAGGTTTTTTTACCGGAAGCCGAGGCTAGGCGGAAAACTGTCAAAGGCGGATCAAAAATATCGCTTCCGGCGAAATCGGTCCATATTCTGCGGTTGAGTTAGCCCTGTACGATGGTACCGGATTTTGATATATTACAGGGCAATACAAGTAAAGATAACAGCAAGGAGTAGCATAGATGCGTTCTGGATACACTGCCGGCAACGGTTTTAGAAACGATGAAGAAGATGAAGAGGAAGAATCCTGCAAGGAAACCAAAAACGAGGGTGTGGACGCCCTGTCCCTCAAATTCCTGAAAACCAGGCAGATTTTGCTCTCCGGCGAGGTTAACAAGGCCCTTGCCGAAAAGGTAATACGCCAGCTGTTGGTCCTGGAAGCCGATTCCGATGAGCCCATCAAGGTATTTATTGACTCCCCCGGCGGCGACGCCGATGCCGGTTTTGCCATTTTCGACATGATGCGCTTTATTAACGCTCCGGTGTACACCATCGGCATGGGGCTGGTGGCCAGCGCCGGCGCCCTGATCCTGCTGGCCGCTCCCAAAAAACGCCGTCTGGCCCTGCCGAACAGCCATTACCTGATCCATCAGCCGCTTTCCGGAATCAAGGGCGTGGCCACCGAGATTGAGATTCACGCCCTGGAGCTGGAAAAGATGCGGGTACGCATCAACGAATTGATCGCCGCCGAAACAGGCCTGCCGATCGAGAAGGTCTCCAAGGATACCGATCGCGATTTCTGGATGACAGCCGGCGAAGCTGCCGCCTATAACCTGGTTTCAAAGGTTATTACTTCCCGCAAGGATTTACCCTAAGCGTAATTTTCAGAGCGCATTGGGCTCTGACCAAAGAAAAAAGCCCGTTTCTAAAGCAGAAACGGGCTTTTCCATTTTAAACGGTCTGTTTTTCGCCTTTCAGCGCGGCGTTATTTCAGAAACTTGGCAAAGGTGCCGCGGCCGGCAAAACGGCCGGTGGCTCCCAGTTCGTCCTCAATGCGCATCAGCTGGTTGTACTTGGCCACCCGGTCGCTACGGCTCATCGAGCCGGTCTTGATCTGCCCGGTTTCCAGTGCGACGGCCAGGTCCGCGATAAAGGCATCCTCGGTTTCGCCGGAGCGGTGCGAGATGACGGCGCTGTAGCCGGCGTACTGGGCCATGCGCACGGCGTCGATGGTCTCGGTGACCGTGCCGATCTGGTTCAGTTTGATCAGTATCGAATTGCAGGCTTTTTCCTTGATGCCGCGCTCCAGGCGGGTGGTGTTGGTGACAAAGAAATCATCGCCGACAATCTGTACTTTTGAGCCGAGTTCGGCGGTCATGCGGGTGTAGCCGGCCCAATCGTTCTGATCCAGCGGATCCTCAATGGAAATAATCGGGTATTTGGAAACCCATTTCCGGTAAATCTCGATCATTTCATCGGCGCTGAACAGCTTGGAGGGGTTGGATTTCCAGAATTTGTAACCCTTACGGTCTCCGGCGTCAAAGAGTTCGCTGGCGGCGCAGTCCAGAGCGATCATGACATCCTCTCCGGGGCGGTACTTGGCTTTTTCGATGGCCTTCATGATAAAGTCTAGGGCTTCCTCGTTGTCCAGGTTGGGGGCAAAGCCGCCCTCGTCGCCGACGGAGGTGGTATGACCGGCGTCTTTCAGCAGGCCTTTCAGGGCATGGAACACTTCCGCGCTGATGCGCACGGCTTCCCGGATACTATCCGCTCCGACCGGCATAATCATGAATTCCTGAAAGTCGATCTTATTGTCGGAATGCTGGCCGCCGTTGATGATATTGGCCATCGGCAGGGGTAGCTGCATCGAATGGGCGCCTCCCAGGTAGCGGTACAGCGGAATGCCCAGTGAGTCGGCGGCCGCCCGGGCGGTGGCCATGGAAACTCCCAGGATGGCGTTGGCTCCCAGTTTGCTCTTGTTTTCAGTGCCGTCCAGATCCAGCATGATCTGGTCTACTTCGGCCTGATCCAGGGCGTCGGCCCCGTCCAGTTCCTCGGCGATGACGTCGTTAACCTGCTCGACGGCCCGCAGTACGCCCTTGCCGTTATAGCGCTCTTTTTCGCCGTCGCGCATTTCCAGGGCTTCATGTTCCCCGGTTGAGGCTCCGGACGGAACGGCCGCGCGGCCCCGGCTGCCGTCTTCGAGATATACATCAACTTCCACAGTGGGATTACCGCGTGAATCCAGGATCTCACGGGCGTCAATAAACGCAATAGAACTCATTTTTTCCTCCCTTCTAACAGTACTGAAACTGTCTTCTTCATAATACGTTTAAACTGTGCTAAAATCAAACAATCATGGAATTCGAACTGACCCGCGAAATAACCGAAGAAATCATTTTCTCGATGGAAGATCAGTCTAACCGTTTTCTTTACGATTCAAGGGAAGGGCGTTGTTTACCGGCGGCCGAGGCTGTTCAGGAAAAGGCGGCGGAGGTGGACGGTGAACGTTTTTACGCCATTCCACAGTGGGATTCGGTCAGCGGGTACCGCATGATGGATCGTTTTGTGCTGCGTCTGCGCAATCCGGTGGCCCGGGAGGAACTGCGTTCGGCCCTGTCGTCCGGATACGGGGTGTTCCGCACCTTTAAGAATATTCTGAAAAGCCATCCTGAAATTGAAAAACTGTGGCATTCCTTCAAGGACCGGGAAATGCGGGCCATTGTGCTGGAGTGGTACAACGGCCTGCGTGATTTTTGGGGTTTGGAGCGTATCGGCGCCGAACCCGAGGAAACAGAGGATATTCTCTCCAATGATTTTACTTTCCGGGAAGCTTCCGCTGCCGATTCGGATGGTATACAGGAACTGTTAGACGAGGTCGCTTCCGGCCTGGTGTGTGATTTTGCCGACGAGGCCGAAGACGGACAGTATCAGGGTGAAATTGCCGAAGCCCTGCTCTTGCTGTGTGCCCGGCAGGGAGCGCAACAACAACAGAGCGACCAACATCGGAGAGTACAACAGCAGGATAAGGCCGGATTCGGCCAGAATTTTATACTGCTGGCCGAAACCATCGAGGGTGATCTGGCCGGCTGCGCGCTGTCTTCAACGCTAACCGCGGACGGTAGAGTCGCGCATTTGACAGCCCTGGCTGTTCTTCCGGATTTTCGGGGCCTTGGAATCGGCAAACGTCTGCTGCTGGATACCGCCAGTCGCTGGACTGAGCAGGGCTGCGCCTGGTTGCTGTTTGACAGTCCGGCGGTACCGGCCCTGTTTTTACCGGTCTTGCGCCGTTTGGGCTTCATTCAGACCGGGCAGGTGATGGCGCTGCGTTTACGGAAAGAGTAGCACCTGGCGAAACTAATCGACTTTTGCGATTGGCGCATTGAGTAACTCGTTTTTTTATGGCATTATCAAAACAGGAGATTTTATTGTGGCAAAACAGAAAATGGCAGTAAATGAAGAGCAGATCCTTTCCTTTCTGCAGGACGCTCTTGCTCGGATTAAAACAGAGGAAGACCCTCTCGAGCTCAATGTATTCCGCCGCCTCTTCCGTAAGGGCATCCCGTTAACTTTGCGTTCTTATTTCGCAGCCTATGTACTGAAAGAGATTCATGCCGGTAACCGTTTGAATATGAACGCTGTCCCCTCTTCCCGGCGTTCCTCAGTCCGGCAGGAAGTAACAGACCGCAAGGGTCGTACCGAAAGAACCGAGCGCGTTGAACGAACCGACCGCGCTGAGCGCTCTGAGCGCAAAGAAATCAAGAAAGAGGTTCAGGAAGGCCGTGGCCGCCGTCAGGAGCGCGCTCCCGTTGACGGCCGCACTCCCGCTGAAGGACGTTCTCCCAAGGTCAGTGAGCCGCGCCCGGTATTAAACGAAAGCGAAGCCACCACCCTGTTCATCAGTATCGGCCGGAACCGGCGGGTATATCCCCGCGACCTGATCGGGCTGATAATGCAGAATGCCGAGCTGGAGCGTGAACACATCGGCGAGATCCGCGTTTTGGACAATTATTCCTTTGTGCAGGTACTGACTGTAGACGCCGCCCGGGTAATAGAGGTCTTGAACGAATATGAATACCGCGGTCGCAAGCTGGCGGTCAGCTATTCCCGCAAGCGCGAGGAAAACCCCGGCGCCTCCGATGACCTTTCCAGTACCCGCGACTCCTTCGATGGGGCTGACGGCCTGGATGACGGCTACCGCCTGGACAGTGCGCTCGGACCGGATGCCGGCGACCGGCTCGGTGGCGATGACGACGGCCTGGATTCCGACGGTTTTGATGATTCCTCAGATTACGACGCTGACGGAACGGATAGTTCTGAAATGCCCGCGGACAAAAGAGCCGATGATTCCGATCTCGAAAGTTCTACAGAAGAAAATAGCGACGAAGGTTCATACCGATAGGCAGCCTTTTTTAAGGCGGTTAAGAAGCGGCAGGGACAGCAAGCCCTGCCGCTTTTTTTTTACAGCAGAGAGCCGAAAGCGATCAGTCGTATTATAAAATAGATCAGCGCCACATTCAGCAGTACTCCGAGGGTGAACAGCGTTCCGGCCGCGGCCTGGTTACGGTGCGCGCCGGGTTTCAGGAACTTATCGGCGGCCATGGTTAAAAAGAGTCCCGGCGGGCTGAACGGTATTACTTCACCGAAAATTCCGATCAGCGCGGCGATGGCGGCATTGCGCAGCATCGGATTGGCCGAGAAATGCAGGAAGAGGATAAACTCCGCGAAGACCGCCACGGCGCTGGAAATTATACGTACCGGATTCGCGGCGCGGGAGTCGATAAAAATTTCAGGTTTGGCCGGCAGCTGGGCGGCATAACCGTTTTTCCCGGGCAGAATGCATAAAATCTTTTTTCCGGACTTCGCGCCCTGGAAAACCAGCAGCGCTGTCCCCTTGACTATCAGATGCACTGACTTCCAGTTAACACTCTCCAGGCCCTTCTCCGGATCGGCAAGGAAGAAGCGGGTGCGGCCCGGATCCAGACGCATAGTTTGAGCGCCGGCTTTACAATACAAGGTGCCGTCGGGATTGATCGACGAAAACTGCATCACAGATACGGCCGCGGCTTTGAATTCACGGATCAGGGCATGACGGTACAGCGCCCTGATTTTCAGGGATATTTCCGGAATGGCGATATAGCAAAGCACCGCTATTCCGATAACCAGACAAATTTCGCTTATCATGAGCGCTCCTTCCGTATATACTGCAGCCTATGGAAATCAGTTTAATGGTAACAGGGCCGCTTTCGGTTAATACCTGGTTTGTACCCTGGAATGAGGATCGGCTGATGGTGGTCGATCCGGGCGGAAACAGTTCCGCTGTTATCGCCAGGGTTGAGCAGCTCGGACTGCCTCTGGAGGTTATCGCGCTTACCCATGGTCATTTTGACCATCTCGGGGCCTTGTCGGCCCTTTCCGCCGCTTTTCCGGAGGCTAAGGTCGCGATTCATCCGGATGACGCCCTGTGGCTCGGAAAGGGCGCTCTGGCCCGGCATCTGTCATTTTTTACGACGCTCGGCGCCGGAGGTCTGGTTTCAGGATATACCGGAGAACTGCCGGAAGCAAGCCTTTTTCTTGAAAACGCTCTGGAAGCGGGCGGGTGGCGGGTGCTGCACACACCGGGACACAGTCCCGGTTCCGTGTCGCTGTATAACGTCGGGCTGGGTGTGCTTCTGGCCGGGGACACGCTGTTTGCCGGCGGGGTAGGGCGGACTGACGGTCCCGGTGGCGACTCCCGGGCCATGAACAGCAGCTTAAAGCTGCTGCTGGCTCTTCCGGGAGAAACCCGGGTGCTGAGCGGTCATGGTCCGGCTACTTCGATCGCCCGTGAACGGGAGTCTTTAATGTATTAGCGGGTGGTGGCCAGCGCTTCGGAGATGCTGAAGGCGTGGTCGCCGAGTTTCTCGATGCTGCGCACCACATCGATATACAGCAGCTCAGCCCGGACATTGGCTCCGTCTTCCAGTCTCTTGCGGGCAATGCGCTTCAGGTTCTTGCGGAACTGGTCGATTTGGTCTTCCAGGCTGTTGGCCTGGGCCAGGGCTTCGCGAGACAGCGGCTTGTTAAGGTGCTCGTGAACAAAGCGCAGAAACTGGTCTACCAATTCAAGATAGGGCTGCAACCGCTTCATATCATCCTCATGGAATTCCATTTTCTTGGTCACACTGCGCTGCATCAGCAGGGCCAGTCCGTAGATATCGTCGGTCATGCTTTCCAGGTCATCTACGATGCGGATCATGACCCGGACGTTGGCGACTGATTTTTCCGGAAGGGGCAGTTGCGAGGTTTTTACCAGATAAGAGGACAGCTCTTCCTGCATCTGGTCGGCATAGTTTTCCTGCAGTCCCAAATTAGCGACGATATCCGGCATTTCATTATCATAGCGGTTGTCGAGAATGCGGGTCAGGTCGGTAAACATGCGCTGCACCAGGTCGGACATCAGCACAATTTCGCGTTCGGCCCGGAAAATAAAGGATTCGGCGTTTTCGCGCAAGCCCGTACTCGGGAAGTCCAGTTTGTAGGCAGCCGGCGGTTCGTGGTCGCCGGGCTTGATCATGAATTCCACCAGGCTGGCAATCTGATTGACGAAGGGCAGGAAAATTATGGTATTGATGACGTTGAACAGAGTGTGCAGCACCGCCAGATGAGTGGTGATGGACTCCGGGTTCAGGCCTCCCGGAACCAGGGCTTCCACCAGGCGCAGGAAGGGGCTGAACAGCAGCATGGCGAAAACCGTACCGACGACGTTGAAGAGCACATGCACCGCGGCCGTGCGCCGGGCGTTCAGTTTGGTACCGATGGCGGCCAGCACGGCGTCGATGGTTGTACCGATATTGCTTCCCAGGATCATGGCCGCGGCGAAGGGCCAGGTCAGCAGGTTGTTGTGGGCCATGGTCAGGATAACGGCGGTGACGGCGCTGGATGAATGCAGCAGTACTGTCAGGAACAGTCCGGAAAAGACACCGGCGAAGAGACCCAGTACGCCCTTATCGGTAAAATAGGCCAGAAAGTGTACCTGGTCGGCGGTGACATTCGGAATGGCCTTGGAAAGGAATTCAAGCCCGAGAAAGAGCAGGCCGAAACCCATAATCGCTTCACCGAGGCCTTCTTTTTTGAGCCGGCGGAAAAAGGTTAAAAAATAACCGACTCCGAAGGCCGGTACGGCAATCATCGCGATCTTAAATTTGAAGCCGATCAGCGAGACTATCCAGGCGGTGATGGTGGTACCGATATTGGCGCCGAAAATAACCCCGATGGCCTGCGGCAGTGTCAGCAAGGCGGCGTTGACGAATGAAACGGTCATCACCGTGGTGGCGCTGGAAGACTGCACAATGGCGGTTACGCCGAGACCGGTCAAAACGGCCATCAGACGGTTACCGGTCATAAAATTCAGTATTTTATGCAGGCTTTCGCCGGCGCTTTTTTGAATACCGTCGCTCATCAGCTTCATGCCGAAGAGCAGCAGACCAAGGCTGCCTATTATCTGGAAGGTTATATTGGCTATTAACATATTTTTAACATATCAGAATGCCGCTGTCTTTTCAACGCTCTGCCTGTTGCGGTATGATGGAATTATGAAACAGTTAGTCTTTTTTTGCGGAATTCTTCTTCTTTTGGCGGCCTGTTCGCCGCGCGGGACAGCTTCGACAGCCGGTGATAGCCCTCAGCCCTCTCCGGCGCGGAAAAAGGCCGATCACCGGGTGGTGTTATTCCTGGGAGAAGGTTATACCGCCAGAGCGGAAGTCCTGGCGGCCGCGGCCCGTGAATACGGGCTGGTTTCCGAAGGCGGCTTGCTGGAAGTTATCCGTTATCCTGAAGACACTCTGGTCAGCGGCCGCGTCCGGCTCTCCCTGGTCCGGGATCTGCTCAACGCTGAAGATATCAGCGCCCTGGTGGCCCTCGCCCCGCCTGAGCTGCTTGGCCGGCAGCTCGCCGAGTCCGGTGTGCTGGGTGTGCGTCCTTCTGTGAGCATTCTTCCGGAAGGCGATGCTCTCGTGGCTCAAGCCGGCTATACTCTGGTCGTCGATCTTGCTTCAACGGCGGAAGTCCTTACTGACGAACAGTCGCTGACCCTCTCAGACGCCGATTTGTCTTTTTTAGTTTGTACGGCCGTTACCGCCGTTGAGAAATTCCAGAGCGGTGACCAACCCGTCGATATGCTGGTAACCGCTTTGAACGGTTCGGCGCGGATGGCCGACCGCAAAAAGGATACTTGGGCGCCCGTTCCGCAATATTATACTGATCCGGGAACCGGTCTGCGCGCCAGAAATCACTTGCTGGTGGAGTTAACGGGAGCGGCCTTGTGAACAGTCTGCGGCAGCTGCCTGGAGGTTTGTACGGCTCACCGGAGGCGGTAGAAACCCTGGAAAAAGCCGGAAACGCCCGCCTGCTGGTAATCTCCGACACTCACGGGCATTACCCGGTTTTTGAGTCCATTTTGCGTGAATTCGGAGCGGAATGCGATGCCCTGCTGTTTGCCGGTGACGGTATGTGGGATGTTATTCAGTATATGGAAAACGCCTATAGTTCCGAGAAACTGCGGGAAGCCCTGCCGGCGGTGGTAGCCTTCGTAGCCGGAAACGGGGACGGCGACCAGTACCGCATCAGTCTGCCGGTGCAAGGCGATGAGCCCCTGCCCGAAGACTGTCCCGGAGCCCCGGTGCTGGTGTTGCCGCGTCAGATTGTCAAAGCCTGCGGATATTCCATACTGCTGGTACATGGACACCGGCATTCCGTGGAAGTCGGTCTGGATATGCTGGTGGATTCGGCGCGGGCTATGGACTGCGATATCGCGGTCTACGGGCATACTCATGTACCGGTTGTCGAGAATTTTGCCCATATTTTGGCGGTCAATCCCGGTAGCGCCGCCCGGCCCCGGGGGCAGTCCAACGCGGGCTTCGCGATTATTGAGCTGGATGCCCGCAGTACCGAGCCGAAAGTGGAATTTATCATAGTCAGGGAAAAGCTGCGCGGCGGGTTTGCCTTCGATACCAGCTTTTTAGCCTGATTCGACGCCAGCCTACATTACCTTGGCTAAAAACTCCCGGGTGCGCGCTTCCCGTGGATTGTTGAACAGTTCATCGGGCTTGCCCTGCTCCAGGATAATACCTTCGTCCATAAACAGAATCCGCGAGCCGACTTCCCGGGCAAAGGCCATTTCATGGGTCACTACGGCCATGGTCATGCCGGATTTAGCCAGATTTTTCATGACGCCGAGCACCTCACCGACCATTTCCGGGTCCAGGGCGCTGGTCGGCTCGTCAAAGAGCAGTACCTTCGGCTGCATAGCCAGGGCCCGCACAATGGCGATGCGCTGTTTTTGGCCTCCGGAGAGCTGACCGGGATGGGCGTGAGTCTTGTCGGTCAGTCCAACCTGGTCCAGCAAGTCCTCGGCCAGGGCGATCGCTTCCGAGCGGGAGGTGCCCTTTACCTTCACCGGCGCCAGAATAATGTTTTCCAAAACTGTCATATGCGGGAAAAGGTTAAAATGCTGGAAGACCATGCCCATTTCGCGGCGGTGGGCGTCGAGTCCGCCGTGTTTCCATTCATTTTTATCGGTGATTTCCACACCGTCAAAAAAAATCTTTCCGGCGGTGGGCAGTTCCAGCAAATTGAGACAGCGCAGGAAGGTGCTTTTTCCCGACCCCGAGGGTCCGATAATCACCATCACTTCGCCCTGTTCGATATGCTCGTCGATGCCTTTCAGAACCTCGAGCTTGCCAAAGTTTTTTTTCAGTCCGGTTACCTTAATCATGGGTGTGCATCCTCCGTTCAATTCTGGCGAGCATTTTGGAGAGCGGGAAGGTCAGCAGAAAGTAAACCAGGGCGGCCACCAGCAGCGGTTCAAAGGGCTGGAAGGTATTGCCGCGTACGGTGTTGGCTTTGTACATTAAATCGGCGATTCCGATTATCGATACTATTGAAGATTCTTTAATGACGACTACGAATTCATTGCCGAGCGTCGGCAAAACATTGCGGATCGCCTGCGGGATAATGATATACGCGAAGGTTTTGATATAGGAAAGGCCCAGCGATCGGGCGGCTTCGGTTTGGCCCTTGTCGATGGATTGAATGCCGGAACGGAAAATCTCGCAGACATAGGCGCCGGAATTGATACCCATGGTGATGACCCCGGCCATGAAATCGGCAAAATTGATGCCGAGAATGCGGCTGAGCAGCGGGCTGTCCGGGAAGCGGATGCCGATGGTCTGCAGTCCGTAATAGATAATGAACAGCTGCACCAGAATCGGCGTGCCGCGGATCAGCTCGACATACATGGTGGCAAAAAAGCGTAAGGGCCGGTATTTACTGACCCGGAAAACCGCCAGCACCAGGCCGATAAACACGCCGATGGCTACGGCCAGGATGGCCAGCAGGATGGTGTTTTTGGCGCCGATCACATAGTAGGTCCAGTACTTCGACAGAAAAGAAAAGTTCATGAATTTCTCCGTGTGCGTCAGTATAGCCGAAACCGGTGTCCTGTGCCAATAATTCCTTAATACCATACAGGTTAAATATTCGATATTTATGCACAAAACCGCATTTTTTATGCATAAACCTGCATTCATGGCTAGACAAAGCCCTTTGATGTCGGCATTCTATACTCGAGAAACAATCCAGTTATTCTGACTAACACGTTTCGGATTCGGTTCCCAACGCGAGGGCAAGGGCGCACTCAGCATGGGCTGGTCAAGTCATGTCCGGAGCCCTGGACATCAGGAGAGAGGAGAAAAACAATGTCGTTTGTAAAGCGTCCTGAAAAGTACGGGTTGTACGACCCTTCCTTCGAGAAGGAAAACTGCGGAGTCGGTTTCGTTGCCCATATTAAGGGAAAACGCAGCCATCAAATAATAGAAGACGCCTCCCATATTCTGTGCCGCATGGATCATCGCGGAGCCAGGGGCGCCGAAGTTAATACCGGGGACGGCGCCGGTATGCTCACCGCTCTACCGTATGAGTTCCTGAAAAAGACCGCCAAGGCTGAAGCCGGTATCGACCTGCCGGGTGAAGGTAAATTTGCGGCCGGTATTGTATTCCTGCCGGTCAAAGAAGCTGGCCGCGCCGCCTGTAAAAAAACCATTGAAGATATCATCGCCGCCCAGGGCCAAAAGCTGCTCGGCTGGCGCCGGGTTCCGGTCAATAACGCCGGCCTCGGCCCTTCGGCCCTAGCCAGCGAGCCGGTCATGGAAATGCTGTTTGTGGCCTCCTCCGGGGAACTCTCCCCCGAGGCCTTTGACCGCTCATTGTTCGTAATCCGCAAGGAAGCCACGCACACCCTGCGCGGCAAGACCCACGACGGGAACAGTCATTTTTATGTAGTCAGTCTTTCCTGCCGCATAATCATCTATAAAGGCATGCTCTCTCCGGATCAGCTGACCAGCTACTATACCGACCTTTCGAACCCGGATTACACCAGTCATTTGGCCATGGTGCATTCCCGCTTTTCTACCAATACCTTCCCCTCCTGGGACCGGGCTCAACCGCTGCGCTTTATGGCGCACAACGGCGAGATCAATACCCTGCGCGGAAACGTCAACAAGATGCTCTCGCGCCAGGGCAAGCTGGAAAGCGCGCTGTTCGGGCCGGCGCTTTCTCGTTCCTTTCCGATTACCGAGCCGGACCTTTCGGACTCCGGTAACTTCGACAACGTACTGGAACTGCTGGTGATGGGCGGCCGGACTTTGCCGGAATCAGTGATGATGATGATTCCGGAAGCCTGGGAAAACCATCAGGCCATGAGCCAGACCAAAAAAGCTTTTTACGAATACAACAGCGCCATCATGGAGCCCTGGGACGGACCGGCTTCCATTTCCTTTACCGACGGTACCTATATCGGAGCAGTGCTGGACCGCAATGGACTGCGCCCCAGCCGCATTTATCTGACTAATGACGATATGGTGATTATGGCCAGCGAGGTCGGTGTACTGCCGATCGAGCCGTCGCGCATTATCCGTAAAACCCGCCTGCAGCCCGGAAAGATGTTCCTGGTGGATTTCAAGGCCGGCCGCATAATCGGCGACGATGAAATCAAGGAGCAGGTAGCTTCCCAAAAACCCTACGGCCAGTGGCTGGAACAGCAGGTTATCCGTCTGGAAGATTTGCCCGCCGGAACCGTTTTGCCGCTGACTGATTCTGAAAGCCTGAAGCGCAAGCTGCGCGACTTCGGCTATACCCTGGAAACCATCCAGATGCTGCTCAAGCCGATGGTCGAGACTTCCCAGGAAGCCCTCGGCTCAATGGGTAACGACACGCCGCTGGCCGTCCTTTCCTCCAAGACCAAGCTGATTTACGACTACTTCAAGGAGCTGTTCGCCCAGGTCACCAATCCGCCGATCGACTCCATCCGTGAAGACCTGATCATGAGTCTGGAATCCTTTATCGGGCCGGAACGCAACCTCCTGGAACCGGCTGCCGAGCATTGCCACCGGCTGCGCCTGCAGCATCCGGTACTCACCAATGCCCAGCTCTCCGCTCTGCGCGAAATCCGCACCCGTGGCTGGAAGGCCAAGACAATCGACACTACCTACGACGTCGCCCATCAGGGTAATGCCCTGGTCGCCGCTTTGGACCGCATTCAGCAGGAAGCCGAAGCCGCCATAGACGCCGGCTATTCACTGGTTATTCTTTCAGACCGCCATGCCGGCGCCGAGCGAGCGCCGATTCCGGCCCTGCTGGCCGTCGGCGCGGTGCATCAGCATCTGGTGCGCAAGAATCGCCGCGGTCAGATCGGTATTGTGCTGGAATCCGGCGAACCGCGCGAGATTCACCACTTTTGCATGTTAGCCGGTTACGGCTGCGACGCCGTCAATCCCTACCTGGCCTACGAAGCGCTCTGGCAGCTGCAGGCCGACGGGGTGTATGCCTCCTCCTATACCCACGAGGAAATTGAAGAGCATTATTTAAAGGCCGTTTCCAAGGGCATGCGCAAGGTTTTCGGCAAGATGGGAATATCGACTCTGGAATCCTATAAGTCCGCCCAGATTTTTGAGGCTGTCGGATTATCGGACGAAGTGGTTTCGCGCTGCTTCACCGGCACGGCCAGCCGCATCGGCGGAGCCGACTTTGAGGTGTTAGCCGAGGAAGTGGCTCTGCGTCACGCCGAGGCCTGGCCCGAGAGGAACAGTACTCCCTTTGACGACTACCGCAGCGCCGGCGACCTGCATGTCCGCTTCGGCGGCGAAAAACACATGTGGGACCCTGAATCGATAGCTGACCTGCAGATTGCCTGCCGCACCAAGGACAGCGCCGCCTGGAAACGCTTCTCGGACCGCCAGAATGCCCGCTCCACCGAGCAGGCTACCATTCGCGGCCTGTTAAAGTTCCGCGACGGCGTTACGCCCATTCCGCTGTCCGAGGTGGAAAGCGCCAGCGAGATCGTTAAGCGCTTTGTCACCGGGGCGATGAGCTACGGCTCTATCTCGCTGGAAGCCCACGAAACCCTGGCCATAGCCATGAACCGGCTGGGCGGCAAGTCCAATACCGGCGAAGGCGGCGAGGATCCGGCCCGTTTTAAGAAGATGGCCAACGGCGACTCCAAGCGCAGCGCCATCAAGCAGGTAGCCTCCGGACGTTTCGGCGTCACCATCGAGTACCTGACCAATGCCGACGAGATCCAGATTAAGATGGCTCAGGGCGCCAAGCCCGGCGAGGGCGGAGAACTGCCCGGCCACAAGGTGGACTCCTACATCGCCAAGACCCGCTACTCGACCCCGGGCGTCGGTCTGATCAGCCCCCCGCCGCACCACGATATTTACTCCATTGAGGATTTAGCCCAGCTGATCTTCGATCTGAAAAACGCCAACCCCAAAGCCCGGATATCGGTCAAGCTGGTATCGGAAGTGGGAGTCGGCACAATTGCCGCCGGTGTGGCCAAGGGTCATGCCGATCACATTCTGGTTTCCGGCCATGACGGCGGAACCGGCGCCTCGCCTTTGACCGGTGTTAAAAACGCCGGTCTGCCCTGGGAGCTCGGTATCGCCGAAACCCACCAGACCCTGGTAATGAATGATCTGCGCTCGCGGGTTATTCTACAGACTGACGGTCAGCTCAAGACCGGTCGCGACGTGGTTATCGCCGCCATACTCGGCGCCGAGGAATGCGGCTTTTCTACCGCTCCGCTGATCACCATGGGCTGCGTAATGATGCGCAAGTGTCATAACAATACCTGTCCGGTCGGAATCGCCACCCAGGACCAGCGTCTGCGCGGCCGCTTTGCCGGCAAACCGGAGTACGTGGAAAATTTCTTCTACTTCGTGGCCGAGGAAATGCGCTCAGTAATGGCCAGTCTCGGTGTGCGCACCTGGCGGGAACTGGTCGGCCGGGTGGACTTGCTGGAGCAGGACCGTTCGGTGCAGAACTGGAAATCGCGCGGCGTCAATCTCTCTGCGCTGCTGGTTCCAGCCCGCAAACCGCACCCGGATACCGCCGTCGTCAATACCATCGGCCAGGATCATGGCCTGGAGCAGATTCTGGATCGCAAGCTGATCGCGCAATGCGCGATCGCCATCTCCGGCGGTAAGGCTGTCGAGCTCAACGAAACGATTATCAATACGGACCGCGCCACTGGCACCATGCTCAGCCATACCATCGCTCAAAAGCACGCCAATGAAGGGCTCGCCGATAATTCCATCCGCGTTAACTTTACCGGCACCGCCGGCCAGAGTTTTGGCGGCTGGCTCGCGCGCGGCGTGACCTTCTCGCTGACCGGCGACGCCAACGACTTTGTTGGCAAGGGCCTGTGCGGCGGACGGCTGGCCATCAGACCGCCGGAAGCTTCGCTATTCAAGGCTTCGGAAAATATCATCATCGGCAATGTCGCCTTCTATGGAGCGACCGCCGGTGAAGGCTATATCCGGGGCATTGCCGCCGAGCGCTTTTGCGTACGCAACAGCGGCGCCCGGGTTGTAGTCGAAGGCGTGGGTGACCATGGCTGTGAATACATGACCGGCGGGCGGGCGGTAATTCTCGGTTCGACCGGTCGGAACTTTGCCGCCGGAATGTCCGGAGGCATCGCCTGGGTCTGGGACCCGGAAAACAAGCTGGCGGCTAATTGCAATACCGGTATGGTTTCGCTGGAAAAGCCGACTACCGAAGATTTTGAGGAACTGCAAGAAATGATACGCGCTCACCATACTTACACCGGCTCGGATCGGGCTGCCGCCATACTCGGCAACTGGGAGAAGGAAAGATCAGCCTTCGTCCGGGTTATTCCGGAAGACTACAAGAAAGTCCTGAATGCCCAAAAATCCGCCGCCGCGCAGAAGGAGGCCGTCAATGGGTAAGACTACCGGTTTCCTCGAGTTTGATCGACAGAAAGTACCCTATCGCGCCCCTGAGGTGCGGGTACAGGATTTTAACGAGTTCGTGCTGCCGCTGGATGCCCAGGAGCGCCGCGATCAGGGTGCCCGTTGCATGGATTGCGGCGTGCCGTTCTGCCAGTCCAGCTACGGCTGTCCGGTGGATAACCTGATTCCGGAATGGAATGACCTGGTGTACCGCGGCCGCGAGAAAGACGCCTGGATGCGTCTGATGAAGACCAATAATTTCCCGGAGTTTACCGGACGGGTTTGCCCGGCGCCCTGCGAGTACGCTTGTGTGCTCGGCATTAACGCTCCGGCTGTGACTATCAAGGACAATGAGTGCTGGATAATCGATAACGCCTATGAAAAAGGCTGGATGGCGCCGCACGTAGTTAAGAACCGCACCGGCAAAAAAGTCGCGGTAATCGGCAGCGGTCCCGCGGGCCTGGCTGCCGCTGACCAGCTGAATAAGGCCGGTCACCTGGTAACCGTTTTTGAGCGGGCCGACCGCCCCGGCGGATTGCTGATGTACGGCATCCCGAACATGAAACTGGACAAGAAACTGCTGCTGCGCCGCGTTGAGTTAATGAAGGAAGAAGGCGTGCAGTTCCGGACCTCCACCGCTGTCGGCTCGGCCTCCCTTCCGGCCGCCGAGGTGCTGCGCGATTTCGACGCCGTGCTGGTTTCCACCGGCTCCACCCGGCCGCGCGACTTGAATGTTCCGGGACGCTCTCTGAAAGGAATCCATTTCGCGATGGACTTTTTGACCGCCAATACCCGCAGTCTGCTGGACTCCAATTTCGCGGACGGCAAGAAGATCGACGCCAAGGGAAAAAAAGTGGTGGTGATCGGCGGCGGCGATACCGGCAACGACTGTATCGGTACTTCGGTGCGCCACCTTTGCGCTTCGGTAGTCAATTTTGAAGTGCTGCCTCAGCCGCCGGCCGAGCGCACTGTCGATATGCCCTGGCCGACGTATCCACGCCTGCTTAAGCTGGACTACGGACATGCCGAGGCCGAAAAAACTTTCGGCAAGGATCCCCGTGAATACAGCATCCTGACTAAGGAATTCGTGGATGACGGGGCCGGTAACGTTAAAGGCATTAAAACCGTGCGTGTCGAGTGGAAAAAGAACGAAGCCGGTCAGTTCGCCATGACTGAACTGGCCGGAACCGAAGAATACTTTGAGGCCGATCTGGTTTTCCTGGCTCTGGGATTTTTGGGGCCGGAAGATGGCCTGCTGAAAGATCTCGGGGTCGAGACCGATCCTCGTTCCAATGCCAAGGCTGATTACGGCAAGTTCCGCACTGCCGTTGAGAAAGTGTTTGCCGCGGGGGACGCCCGCCGCGGACAGTCTCTGGTGGTCTGGGCTATCAATGAAGGCCGCGGAGCTGCCCGTGAAATTGACCGCTTCCTGATGGGCAAAACTTTCTTGCCCTGAGCAATGTCGTTCCCTTGTTAATGTGTAGCGAACCCGCCGGATTTACCCGGCGGGTTTTTTTTCATTAAATGGTTTTCTACCGGACAGCAAAAGATACTTCTTGCGGTAAAAAGCGTACGGCCCTACGATGAACGGTAATCATGTTCGCTTTCTGGAGGAGGAAGTACAAGATGAAAAAAATCGTGGCAAAATTGGTGATTGCGGCGGGTCTGCTCAGTCTGGTTGTATTGACCGGCTGTTCCAACCTGAATCTGGATCAGGCTACCGCGGGGACGGAGAGCGCTGCACGCGCTGTAGCGCCCTCCTGGCCGGTTGTAAAAAGCGGTGAAACTTCGGCTGAAGTTCGAGCCCTGCAGTATCTGCTGCGCTATCGGGGGTATTCGGTAACGGCCGACAGCGTGTTTGGCGCCGGAACGCTGAGCGCGGTAAAGAGCTTTCAGAGTGCCAACGCTCTGGTTGCGGACGGTATCGTCGGCAGCGCTACCTGGACTAAGCTGATCGTGACCGTACGCAGCGGTAACAGCAATGAAGCCGTCAAAGCCGTTCAGCATCTGCTCAACAGCAAGTTCGGCAAGGCCTTGACCGTGGACGGCGCCTTTGGCGCGGGTACGGACGCGGCGGTAAAATCTTTTCAGAGTTCCAAGGGCCTGAGCGCCGACGGGATAGTCGGACCGCTTACCTGGCAGTTTTTGGTCGGCCGCGCCGTAACCGGTGATTTCTGGGACCAGCGCGTCGGTTCCTGGCTTTTTCCGGTAGCCGGGGCAATTTATGACATTAACTCCAATTCACGTTATTTCGGCGCCAGCCGTGACGGCGGAGCTCGCGCTCACGCCGGTGTGGATATCATCCCCACCATCGGACCGGGTACCAGCGTGCGGGCAATGACCAGCGGTACGGTACTGGCCTACTATCTTTTCTATGCTGGAACCTATGCCCTGGAAGTAAAGAATGATGACGGGACTATCGCCCGCTATACAGAAATCACTTCGTCGCTGCGCGCCGGCTCGCGCGTCAGCCGGGGCCAGAACATCGGTACCATAATTCGAAATACCGCCGGCGGTTCCTATATGCTGCACCTGGAAGTGTATATGGGCACATCCACCGGCGGCCTGACCAATACTTCGAACAGCACTTACAAATACGTGCCGTATAAAAATTATCAGCGGCGGTCGGATTTGCTTAACCCGATGGGCGTAATCAAACTACGCTAACCTGACTGCAAAACAAAAAAAACCGCCGGACTGCTCCGGCGGTTTTTTGTTTTTCAACAGAGTTGATGCGTTTCAGTCTTAGTATTCAACCAGCTCGTTGGCTTCCGCCACGAAGGCGTCAATCTGATTGGCGGCAATCAGGCGGGCGACGGTCTTGTTAATGGCTTCGAGCAGGGCGGCTTCGCCCTTCTTGACGGCGATGGCGGAACCGCCGTCATCGTCGCTGAAGCTGTACTCGGCGAGCATCAGGTCGGCGTTGGCTCCGAGGTAGGCGGTCGCAACCGGCTTCTCCACGACAACAGCTTCGATCTTGGAGTTCTTGAGTTCCATGATCAGATCGGGCAGCTTGCCGAGTTCTTTAACCTGGGCGTGCGGGGCTTCGGCGGCGTCTCCGGTCATACCCTTGATTTCGGTCTTGGCGAGTCCGGCCTGGATGGCTCCGCGCTGGGCGCCGATCATGGCGTCTTTCAGGCTTTCGGCGCTGGCGGCGTATTTGGCGGCGTCAGCCTTGCGGATCAGCACGCCGTGTTCGGCAAAGTAATAGACCGCGGAGAAATCGACATTCTGCTTGCGCTCTTCGGTCGGTGTCATGCCGGCGACGACGATGTCGATATTACCGGAGGCCAAAGCGGCCAGCAGACCGTCAAAGTCCATGTCCTTGATCTCCAGCTCGACGCCGAGATCCTTGGCGACTTCACGGGCCAGAGCCACATCAAAGCCGACGATGGTGTCTTTACCATCAATCTGGACGTGGAACTCATAGGGGGGATAATCCGCCGATGTACCGAGGATCAGCTTTCCGGCCTTGCGGATTGCTTCCAGGCGACCGTCAGCGGCCTTGGGCGCGCAGGAACCAAATGTGAAAACCATGGCCAGCGCTGCGGCAAAAACCGCTACTATTGTCTTTTTCATTTTTTAACCTCCAGTTATGTCATGAAAAACTGTAGGAGCAGTATAACAGATATTGAGGACCTAGCGCCAGATAGTGTATGGTGTACAGGCGGGAGCGGCATGATGATAGAAACGGAAAATTTTAAGGGTTCCAGGGCGGCGGCGGTTGTTGAAGAAACCGACCTGGTTTATCAGAGTCTGGAATCCGCCCAGGCGCACTGGAAGTCCGTAACTCCCTATCATTGTCCGGAGGGGTGCGGCAGTTGCTGTATCGACTTTGAGCCGGATATTCTGGAATGCGAAGCCCTGTATCTCGCCGCCTGGCTTCTGCATCATCACCCCCTGAAAGCCGAGGCGCTAGCCTCCGCGCTGTATGTTTCTCCCCGGCCGGATGTTCAGCGGGGCTGTCAGTTTTATGACCCGGTCAGCAGTTGGCACTGTACGGTATACGGCGGCCGGCCGCTGGTGTGCCGCCTTTTCGGCTATACCGGAGACCGGGGCAAGGACGGTCTGATCCGCTGGAAACCCTGCAAATTTCTACCGCTGCAAAGCGCGGGCGGCACGCTGCTCAGGCGTTCCCAGTATTCAAACGATGAGCTGCTGTTATTAATCGGGGCATTGCCTCCGGCGATGTGCGATATCACCGCCCAGCTGAGTGCCATTGATCCCGGCGGGGAGGGCCAGCGCCTGCCGATCAGCGCCGCCCTTCCGCGTTCAATTCATAAAATCCGCATGCTGCAACAATATTCCTGGGAGCCGCCCGAACCGAACGCTCCCGCGCCCCAGGCTAGTTAGCGTCGAAGCCGGCGGCCGGTTAGCGCCGAAGCCCTGTGACCGGTTAGCGCCGAAGCCCGTCGGAAAGAAAAACCCCGCGGCGGGTATCCGAAAAAACTTGCGGACTGCCCGTCTTCCGTGGTATCCTCACCGGCGGAGGATTTCAATGTCACATAAACCGATTGGTGTTAATGAACGGCCACCGCTTGGCCGCTGGATTCCCTTAAGCTTCCAGCATGTTTTCGCGATGTTCGGCGCAACCGTACTGGTGCCCATGCTTACCGGACTCAGTCCCGCTACCGCCCTGTTTACAGCCGGTACCGGAACCTTACTGTACATCCTGATTACCGGCGCAAAGGTGCCCGCTTTTCTGGGATCCTCCTTCGCCTTCATACCGGCCCTGATCTCGATCTCCGCGGCCTACGGTATGCCCTACGCTCTCGGCGGCGCCTTCGTAGCCGGTATGTTCTACCTGGTAGTCGCCGGCATTATCAAGCTGACCGGTACCGGTTGGCTTGACCGGGTTCTTCCGCCGGTGGTTATCGGTTCGGTAATTATCGTTATCGGACTTAACCTCGCGCCGGTGGCCATGAATATGGCCATGTACGCCAATCCCGGCGATCCGTCCACCTACTCGTTGGTGCATCTTTCTATCGCCGCCGTTACCCTGGTTGTGGCCATTATCGCCACTATCTTTTTTAAGGGTTTTTTCAATGTCATACCGATACTGATCGGTCTGGTTACCGGCTATGTATTCACCCTGGTGATGGGCGCCTTTGTCCCGGCTTACGCCATTATCGACTTCAGTAAGGTCACCGCGGCCGCTTGGTTCAGCTTTCCGGTTTTCCAGATGCCCTCCTTCAACTTTATGGCCTCGCTTACCTTTGTAATCGTCTCTCTGGCCACCATCTGCGAGCATCTCGGCGACGTTATGGTCACCAGCCGGGTAGTCGGTATCGATTTTTACAAGAAGCCCGGTTTGCACCGCACCCTGGCCGGTGACGGTCTGGCGACAGCCTGGGCTGCCCTGTGGGGCGGACCGCCCAATACCACCTACGGCGAGAATATCGGCGTAATGGCCATTACCAGGGTCTATTCAGTCTGGGTTATCGGCGGAGCGGCGGTGGTGGCGGTAATCCTTTCCTTCATCACCAAAGTCGGCGCCATCATTCAGACCATTCCCACCCCGGTAATGGGTGGAATTTCGATGCTGCTGTTCGGAATCATCGCGTCCAGCGGTCTGCGCACCATCGTGGAAAGCGGAGTCGACTTTAAGTGCAAGCGCAACCTGACCATCACCTCCGTGATTCTGGTTATCGGTATCGGCGGCGGCAAGCTGATTTTTGACGTCAGCGGCGGAGTACAGTTCCAGCTGGCCGGCGTAGCCCTGGCGACTGTGGTCGGCATTGTGCTGAATCTGGTGCTACCCAAAACTATTGATACTGTTAAAGAAGACTGATGCAGTTGGAGGCCTCGCTGATAGAAAACTGTCTGCGAGGCCTTCTGTTTTTTAAAATCTGATAAAAGAGTTACCAACCCATGCGATATCCCCGCCTTTCCCGCCGCACCCTGTTTGCCGGCGCGCTGTTCACGGTCCTGCTGTTTGCCACTGCTCTGTTGTTTTTTTTCGGACGGACCACGGTGCGTCTGGAGGGTAACGGACTGTCAGAGGAGGTCCGTAATTCCCTGAGTACGGTGCTATTCGGTTCGAAAAGAAACGGCGGTTCCGCCTTCAGAGAAGCCGACCGCGCCGCTTCCGTAACGGTGAGTGTGAACAGTTTTCATTTCGGTTCGCGGGAAGCAAATTTAACCATGTATTCGGAGAGCGGCGCGCCGCTGCCGGCATTTTTTGTGCTGCGGCGCGTTCATTATGTACCAGCTGTCGGTCCGACAAGCGAGAAAACTGATATCTCGCTGGAAGAGTGCGCCCTTCCCGGCCTGGAAATTGTGAGGCTCTCTGAACTTGCCGAAGGATCTCTGGCTATGACGGTGGGCGGTTTGACCGTGGCGGATGAGGATTACCCATTGGTCATAGAATCGATCGCTGTGGTGGTACAGACCCGCGAGGGATCTGCCGCCGAGAAAGCTTTCGCGGAAACCTGCCGTCAGCTACAGGCTCTCGAGGACGCACTTCCCGCTGATCCTGCTATTCTGTGGGTAGCGGCGGTCGGCGACATCATGCTCGCGCGCGGAGCAGCCGAAAGACTGGCTAGCGGCGGGGCAGCGGAGGTGTTTTCCGGAGTGCAAGACATTTTAAAAGAAGCGGATTTGACGGTGGGGAATTTGGAAGGGGCGATCAGCCGCCGGGGAACGGCCGCCAAAAAATCCTATACCTTCCGGTACGCGCCGTCTGTAGCCGCCGATCTGTCTCTCGCCGGCTTTGACGCCCTGCTGCTAGCCAATAATCATGCTTTCGACTGGGGCAGGGAAGCTTTCGAGGATACCCTTACCAATCTGAAAGCAGCCGGAATCGCGCCTTTGGGCGGCGGCCTCAACAGCTCCTCGGCGGCCGAACCCTTTCATCTAGTCACCGCTGCCGGTACCGTGCGTTCCTGGGGGCTGGCTTCCTATCCACGGGAGAAAAACGGCTGGGACAGCTCCCTCGCCGCCGCCTCAGTCGAGCAAAGCGGGATCCTGCGCGCGGCGGACGGTGGAAATCTGGCAATCGTGTCCGGTTTCAGCTCGGACGTTTTAGACTTAGTCTTTTTTCACGGCGGGGAAGAGTGGTCCACCCGGCCCGATCCGGAAACCCGCTCGCTCTATTACAGTATGATAGACGCCGGCGCTGACGCGGTGTTCGGCTCGCACCCCCATGTAGTGCAGGGTTTTGAAATGTATAAGGGCAAACCGGTATTCTGGTCTCTCGGCAATTTTCTGTTTCCCGGTATGGATGGCACTCCGGGCGGCGAAGAGGGTTTGCTGACGCGCTGCGGTTTTCTAATGGAACGGCTGCTGTATCTGCAGCCGAAAGCGCTGACCGTTAAGGGAACCCGCGTGCAGGCGGCGCCGGAGAGCGCTCTGAAAACTTTTTATTCGCGCTCCCGGGCGCTGCAATAGGGGGGTACCATGCCGTCATTTTTTTTGTTAAGGCTCCCCTTAACTAGTGTGCTATACTGCTAATAATCAACCTGACCAGCATCTTGAGAGGTATCCACATGAAATCAATACAGGCCCTGTTTTGCCGTTGTACTATAATAGTCCTTATTTCTTTTTTACCGCAGGTATTACCTGCCTCACCGGCGGCCGCTGCTGAAAGGATTACATTCCGGGAAGTCTGGGCTTACCTGATGGCCGGGGAAGAGCAGTTTTTTTCCAATACCCTGCCGGTGTCGGATATCGGTTATTTCGGCGCGGGCTTGAACAGCTTCGGCAAGCTTGTCGGAGTGCCGAAACCGGAGCGGCTGACAGGCTATGGCGGTAGAGTCCATCTGGTGCTCGCCGAAACCGGTAATGCAGCCCTGACTCATTTTTCCCTGAATCCGGATTATCCGGTGCGTGCCGCCCTGATTCAGGATCTGGTTCTGGCCGCGACTCCTTTTGATGGCATACAGATCGATTTTGAGGCCATTTCCGCCCGGGACCGCGATAACTTTCTCTCTTTTCTGCAGGAAATAAAGCAACGCATTCCCGGCAAAATTTTGAGCGTGGCCTTACCGGCCCGGCGGCGTACCGTGGATGACGCTTACGATTATGCGCGGGTCGCGGCTATAGCCGACCGGGTTATTGTAATGGCCTATGACGAGCATTGGAGCGGGGGTATTCCGGGTTCAATTGCCTCCTTGGACTGGTGTAAAGAAGTTTCCCGCTATGCCCTCTCCACTATCGGCACTTCAAAACTGGTGATGGGTCTGCCGTTTTACGGACGGGCCTGGGCGGAAACCAATCTGTCTAAAGCCTATAAGCACTCTACGCTTTCTACACTGATCGCTGAAAAGGCGATTTCCCGGATTGAACGCCGCCTGGAGATTCCTTATTTCGAGTACGAACAGACTGTGCGGGTGCAGGTTTATTTCGAGGATCGTTATTCGTTAGTTGCCAGACTGTGGCTTTACCGCAACGCCGCGGTTCAGAATGTTTCATTTTGGCGGCTCGGACAGGAAGATCCGACGATCTGGCAACAGTTGACGGTACTTCCATAAAAAAGAAAAAAAATGCGGTAAGCCCCTTATATTCTTGCATTAATTACTGTATTTTAGTATAAATATACAAAGCTTTGTATGCAACGGGGCATGCAGGCTACTCCGGTACTCCGGAAAACAGGAGGTAGAGGTATGCCCTTTAACGAATCATACGGCATCAATGCATTTGGCGATTATGTCATGCGGGACAGGCTCCCCAAGGCAATTTACAAGGAACTGAAGAGCGTTCAGGATGGTGAGTGTGAATTGACTCTCAGCGTAGCTGAGGTTGTCGCCAATGCCATGAAAGACTGGGCCATTGAAAAAGGCGCCACGCACTATACTCACTGGTTCCAGCCCATGACCGGGTTGACCGCTGAAAAACATGATTCTTTTATTTCCCCGACAGCCGATGGCCGGGCTATTCTGGAATTTTCCGGAAAGGAACTGATTCAGGGTGAGCCGGACGCTTCCAGCTTCCCTTCCGGCGGTTTGCGCGCCACCTTCGAAGCCCGCGGTTATACCGCCTGGGACGTTACCAGCCCCGCCTACATCAGCGAAGACGGCAACAGCCGCACCCTGGTAATTCCAACTGCTTTCATTTCCTACAACGGCGAAGCCCTCGACAAGAAGACCCCGCTGCTGCGTTCCATGCAGGCCATTAACACCCAGGCTCTGCGTGTTCTGCGAGCCATGGGCAATACTACCTCCAAGCGTGTGCTTTCGTCGGTTGGTCCCGAGCAGGAGTATTTCCTGGTTGATGAGAAGATCTATTCCGAACGCCAGGATTTGCGTCTGACTGGACGCACCGTTTTCGGCGCAATGCCCCCCAAGGGACAGGAAATGGAAGATCATTACTTCGGCAAGATCCCCGAGCGCGTCGCGGCCTTCATGACCGAGGTTAACGAAGAACTGTGGAAGATCGGCATTCCCTCTAAGACTCAGCATAACGAGGTAGCGCCCAATCAGTTTGAGCTGGCCCCGATCTATGGATTTACAAACGTTGCCACCGACCAGAACCATCTGGTGATGCAGACTCTTAAAAAGGCTGCCCGCCATCACGGCATGGTTTGTCTGCTGCACGAAAAACCCTACCGCGGCGTAAACGGTTCCGGTAAGCACAACAACTGGTCCATCGGAACAGATGACGGTGTAAACCTGTTGAACCCCGGTAAGACTCCCCAGGACAACCTGCTGTTCATGCTGACGGTTTCCGCTGTTCTGGACGCCGTGGACACCTACGCTCCGTTGCTGCGCCTGTCCGCCGCCAATACCGGAAACGATCACCGCCTTGGCGCCAACGAAGCTCCTCCGGCCATCATATCGGTATTCCTTGGCGACGAATTGGCCAGCATTTTTGAGGGTCTGGCTTCCGGAAAACCGGTGGCTTCCAGCGAGGGTCAGCGCCTCGAACTCGGTGTCAACACCCTGCCGCGCCTGCCCAAGGATCTGACCGACCGCAACCGCACCAGCCCCTTTGCCTTTACCGGCAACAAGTTCGAGTTCCGCATGGTTCCCTCATCGGAATCCATTTCCGGTCCGAACTTCGTGCTCAATACCATCGTAGCCGAAGTGATGGGCGACTTTGCCGACAAGCTGGAAAAAGCCACCGACAAGACTGCCGCTGTTAAAGAATTGATTACTTCCACCTGGAAGAAGCACAGCAAAATCGTTTTCAACGGCAATGGCTATACCGAAGAGTGGGTTAAGGAAGCTGTCCGCCGCGGTCTGCCGAATTTGACCAGCTCCGTGGAAGCCTGGCCCTATTTCGCCAAAGAAGACTCGGTGCGAATTTTTACCAAACACAAGGTCTTCAGCAAGGAAGAAATCCATGCCCGCCTCGACATCGTGCTGGAAAAATACTCCAAGCAGATTAACATCGAAGCCGGTGTGGCTTGGGAAATGGCTACCCGCGAGATTCTTCCGGCCTGTACTGAATACGCGACTGAGCTGGCTGCCCAGATCCTGACGCTGGAATCCGCCAAGGCCAAAACTGATTCGCTCAAGACCAAACTGGCCCTGATTACCGATCTGGTGGAGGAAGCTTCCAAAGCCGCTGTCGTATTGGACACCGCCCGCAAGGCCACCAAGGAAATTCACGACGCCCTCAAGCAGGCTGAAATTTCCCGTGACAAGGTCTTTGCCGCCATGGAAGTTTTGCGCACGCCGATCGACAAGCTGGAAAAACTGCTGCCTGCAGATTATTGGCCGATGCCGACTTACGAAGATCTGCTGTTTAAGATCTAGTTACAGCTGAATTGCACGATAGCCCGTATCAGTTTTTCACTGGTACGGGCTTTTTTTTCCTCTCATGAGCGGAACGCAAAAAAAAGCCGTTCCCGGTGAGGGGAACGGCTTTCAGATTGCTCTAAACGGTTATGAT
The DNA here is from genome assembly GCA_942493045.1 of Treponemataceae bacterium. Lineage (GTDB taxonomy): Bacteria > Spirochaetota > Spirochaetia > Treponematales > Treponemataceae > Teretinema. The sequence goes on from OW818665.1 coordinate 110,491, forward strand.
TTAGTAGCGATCGTTGTCACGGCGGGGCTTGTCAACGGATTCGTTGACCTTCAGCTGGCGACCGTCCAGTTCATAGCCGTTGAGGCTGTTGATGGCGGCGCGGGCTTCGTCTTCGGTGCCCATTTCAACAAAGGCAAAACCTTTGGAACGGCCGGAATCACGATCGGTAATTACTTTTACAGATACGATCTGTCCGTGTGCCTGAAAGAGGTCGGTCAGACCGGATTCGTTGGTGTTGTAGCTCAGGTTTCCTACATAAATTTTCTTGCCCATTTTGGCTTCCTTGTCACAGTGCTTTCACACTGTTCTGTGTACATTCACTTATCCATGATAAGCGTTCTCTGCCCTTTCCGATTAACCGGACTTTGGCAAACGAAGATAGCTCTGGACAAATCAATGTATCTTTTACCGATACTCTGTCGTAAGTTCTCTCTTACATTGAATATACTCTATTCTATTCTTTCTGTATAGCGTTAATCTTCTCTAACTCCAGTTTAAGGGCCCCTATCGAGATAAATACCTCATAAAGCGATAAAATAAGCGAAATCATCAGGGTAATTAGGCTGACCGCGAATACAATTTCAGCCGCCAGCGTATTACCGGCAAAGAATATAAACATGCACACTACGCAAAACAGGAAGCTGAGCGTCCCGAAAAACTGCGTATATTTGATCAGCTGCAGTCTGACGCGGAAATTGGCCAGTTGCTGGTAGATTCCGCTGTCGTGTTTTTCAGTGTAGAGGGCTACAAATTGCCGTACCAGGCTGGCTACAGCCAGAAAACGGTTGGTAAAGGCCAGCATCCATAATGAAATAGCCGAAAAAAGCAGGGCCGGGGTGGTAATATCAAAGTTCATAGTGATTCCTCCTGTTTATATTGATGAGATTGACGCATCATCAGCGCGGGGCTACACTCCAAGTATACTGTTTTGGAGGATTTTCTTGAACATAAAACTATTGATTCGAACTCTATCAGCGGCCCTGCTGATAGCTGTGCTTTTTGCTTCCTGCCTGTCCACGCTGGAATCTCTGGCCGGAAGTCTTGGTACCGGCACCGCCCGGCCGGCTATTACCAACGCCGAGGCGGTCTCTGCCCTGCGTGACGCCCTGAAAGTCGGCGCCACCAGCGCCAGCGAGCAATTGTCGGTTACCGACGGGTATTTTGGGAGTGAGGTTTTACGAATTCTATTGCCGCCGGAGGCCCGTCCGCTGATTGATAACGTGGGTAAAATACCCCAGGGCCAGAAACTGATCGATGATGTCGTTCTGCGCCTGAACCGTTCCGCGGAGGAAGCGGCTAAGGATGTTGTCCCGATTTTTACAGACGCCATTATGAGCATGACGATAGCCGACGGTATCGCGATTATCAAGGGCGGCGACCATGCCGCCACTGATTATTTCAAATCAAAAACCCGGCCGGCCCTGTATAATTTGTACCGGCCCAAGGTTGATGCGGCTCTGGCCCGTCCCCTGGTCATGAATATTTCGGCGAAGCGTTCCTGGGAAAATCTGACTACTGCCTATAACCGTGTTGGTACATTGGCTAATAGCGCCGCGGCCCTGGCCGGCCGGCCGGCGCCGATGCCCGCTGTTCAAACCGATTTAGCCGGTTGGGCTACCAACCGGGCGCTCGACGGTTTGTTCTTTAAGGTAGCCGAGGAAGAACTGAAAATCCGGCGCAATCCGCTTGGCTATGCCTCGGATATGATCCGCAAGGTTTTCGGCGCCCTGAAAGACGGTTTTCTGTAAGCATCGGTTCAATCAAGTTGAAAGGCTCTCCGGCATTGCGCCGGGGAGTTTTTTTTTGTAAGTTTATTGACAATGTGAACACTTGAGCATATAGTCAAGTGTAGGAGCATAAGAAATGAATAGTGGTTCAGAAGCGGCGAAGCCGGAAAACATCGAAGATCACTGCGCGGAAAGTTGCGTGCATCTGGAAACAGTACAGCGCTGCCGGCAGAAAATGCCCAGTGAACAAATTTTGAGCGACTTAGCTGATTTTTTACGGAACTTTGGAGATTCAACCCGGGTGCGTATCGTATCAGCCTTGATGGACGGTGAGTTGTGTGTCTGCGATATTGCCGCTGTGCTGGATATGACCGTCTCGGCTGTTTCACATCAGTTGCGGGTTTTAAGGCAATCAAAAATAGTGCGGACGCGCCGCGATGGAAAACAGGTTTATTATTCTATCGATGATCATCATGTCGGAATTTTATTTTCGACGGGACTTGAACATGTACGGGAGGGACGCTGATATGGCCTGTGCCTGTGAGGGAGCAAATTGCCCATCTGCTGACGCTAAAGCCGGCGCCCGGGCCCAGGCGGCGTTCCGTCTGATTGTTGCGCGTTTTATAATTTCCTCGGTTTTGTTCGCTCTCGCTATCATCTTCAGTTTTGTTCCCGATGATATTCTAGAGTTTCGAATTATTCTGATTCGGCTGCTCTTTATTTTATCCTGGCTTGCATCTGGATATCGGGTGGTGTTGAACGCCCTGCAGGGCATCCTCCGCGGACGGGTTTTTGACGAAAACTTTTTAATGACCATCGCCACAGTGGGGGCTTTTATCATCGGACAGTGGTCGGAAGGCGCCGCGGTGATGCTTTTCTATAACTTGGGTGAAATGGTTCAGGAGTCGGCGGTTAGCCGATCCCGTCGCTCTATTAGCGACCTGATGGACGTCCGGCCGGATTTTGCCCGGCTGGCACAGGCCCTGAATGGCGAATCTGAAGTGCATCCATCGCGGGTGGCTGTCGGGGAGCGGATTCTGGTTAAACCCGGCGAGAAAGTTCCGCTGGACGGTATCGTGCTGGAGGGCAGTTCCAGCTTTGACACCTCACGACTGACCGGGGAAAGCGTGCCGCGCTTTGCCGAAACCGGTTCTGAGGCCCTGGCCGGCTTCGTAAATGGCAGCGGTGTGCTGATCATCCGGACAGTCCGGCCTTACGCTGAATCGGCCGCCGCCAGGATGCTTGCGCTGATCGAGGATTCCCGGGATAGAAAGGCCCGCTCCGAAAAACTGATCACCGCCTTCGCGCGAATTTATACGCCTATTGTAACGATTTCCGCTTTGTTCCTGGCCGTTGTGCCGCCGCTGTTATTTGCCCTGTCCTGGGAGGTATGGGTTGGGCGAGCTCTGGTCTTTCTGGTTATCTCCTGTCCCTGCGCTTTTGTGATTGCCGTTCCTCTAGGTTTTTTCGGTGGTATTGGCGGCGCGGCCAGAAAGGGTATTCTGATTAAGGGGGCCGATTTCATGGATGTGCTGGCAAACGCCAGTGTCGTAGTCTTTGATAAAACCGGGACGCTCACTACCGGTGTTTTTACCGTGCGCTCCATTCAAACCGCCTCCGGATTTACTGAAAGCGAAGTGCTCTCTTTCGCGGCCCGCGTCGAGCGGCATTCTTCTCACCCTGTAGCATCCGCGGTGTTGCGTTACGCTGAATCTGAAGGTGTGGACTATCAGAGTCTGTCGCTGGAGGAGGATACTGATTATACAGACCGCGCCGGTTATGGCGTCAGTGTCAATTGCGGCGGACGCCTGATTTTAGCCGGTTCGCAGAAACTGATGGAAGAAAATGGTGTGCCCGCTATTCCTCCCGCGCGGACGAAGGGTGGTACAACCGTATACATCGCACTTGACGGAAAGTGGATAGGAACACTTACTTTAAACGATGTTGAAAAACCCGACGCGCGACAAGCTGTGACCGAGCTGTATGCCCTGGGAATCACTGAGGTGGTGATGCTCACCGGTGACAGTGAAGCCGCAGCCCGTGAGATGGCCGATCGGATCGGGATAGCTGATGTCCGTTTCGGTATCCTGCCTCATGAAAAAGTGAGTATTTTTGAGGAGATAGCGAACCGTGTTCACCGCCCGCATAAAAAAAAGACGGTACTTTTTGTCGGAGACGGTATCAATGACGCCCCGGTATTATCCCGGGCCGACGCCGGAATAGCGATGGGTGGTATCGGCTCAGACGCCGCCATCGAAGCCGCAGATGTGGTATTGATGAACGACAATCCGCTTTCGGTAGTTACCGCAATCCGTACCGCGCGATGGACACGGCATATTGTTGTTGAAAATATTGTCTTTTCGTTTGTGGTTAAAATCGGTTTTCTCGTGCTTGGGGCCATGGGTGTAGCGACGCTTTGGGAGGCGGTGTTTGCAGATGTCGGAGTTGCCCTGCTGGCAACGGTTAATTCCCTGCGGGCCAGACGTTAAATTTTTCCGGAAAATGGCCTCATAGACAAAGCTGATTTTTTTTGTTATTATTTCACCAATCAATCGCCGGCGTGGTGAAATGGCAGACACGGTGGACTCAAAATCCACTGCCTTCACGGGCATATGGGTTCAAGTCCCATCGCCGGCAAAAAAGGTCGTTCCCGAAGGGGACGGCCTTTTTTTTATAAGCCGGCGATGGGACTTGAACGTGAGGCCCCGCCGAGCGGTAGCGAGGGGAGAGGGGCCGAGCGCGGCCCGGAGGGAAGTCCCATCGCCGGCAAAAAGGTCGTTCCCGAAGGGGACGGCCTTTTTTTATAGGCCGGCGATGGGACTTGAACGTGAGGCCCCGCCGAGCTGGCGAGGGTGGAGGGGCCGAGCGCGGCCCGGAGGGAAGTCCCATCGCCGGCAAAAAAGGTCGTTCCCGAAGGGGACGGCCTTTTTTTATAGGCCGGCGATGGGACTTGACGCCCAGTTCGCCGAAGGCGAACAGTTAAATACAATTCCGCTAGGCGCCTGCGCGTAGCGCAGAGCGTGAGGCCCCGCCGAGCTGGCGAGGGTGGAGGGGCCGAGCGCGGCCCGGAGGGAAGTCCCATCGCCGGCAAAAAGGTCGTTCCCGAAGGGGACGGCCTTTTTTTATAAGCCGGCGATGGGACTTGACGCCCAGTTCGCCGAAGGCGAACAGTTAAATACAATTCCGCTAGGCGCCTGCGCGTAGCGCAGAGCGTGAGGCCCCGCTGCAGAATTTATTTTGAGTAATGTACAGTGTACTCTGATTCAATTTTGACGGGAGACAATTCGCGGCTGTACAGTTCAGTTGAACCCACACAAAGCCCGGCTGCCAGTGTACCGTATCGCAGGCAGTCCCGTAGATTTTTTCCTGAGACATGGGCATAGAGAAACCCTGAAAAGAAACTGTCTCCGGCGCCGTTGATATCCACTGTTTTATAGTCGGAAATAATCGGCTCCTCAGCCCATTCGCCGGTAGCGTTTATGGCCGATGCCCCAAGTTTTCCGTGGGTGCAGACAACAAGTTTTTTGCCCTGGTTGATGAGTTTTTCCATAAAAGAGCGATAGTTTGGAATATGATCAGAGCTCATTTGAATCATGTCCGCGGCTTCGATAAAGTCATTGTGGTATTCATTTTTTAGATCATAGTCATGGATGTCTGTCCAGATTTCCTTCCCTTCGGCTTTGCACAGGGGAATGAGCTGTCGGGCGTAGTTCGTGATGTTAAGAACAACAATATCAGCTTTAGTGATCAGCTGTTTAATAGATGACAGATCAAGTTCCGGTTCATGACTGCAGTATGCGGTGAAAATACTGATGCGCTGTCCGTTCTTGTCTACCAGGTTGGTGAAACTCGCGGTGGCTGCCGGATCGCGCTCGGCTATAAAACGGATTGGTTGGTCGGCCATATAGGATTTTATTTTGGCGCCGTTTTCATCCTCTGCCAGGAAGGCGTGTAGGGTTGTGGTAAAACCAAGGGCTGCCAGATTGAGGGCCTTTCCCGCTCCGGTTCCACCGATCATCCAGTTGCTTGAACTCGAGAAGATTGAGCCCGGTTTGCCTGAAGGCAGACTGTCCATACGGATAATGAGGTCCCGGGAAATCCCTCCAACGACAAGGATGTTTTTCATTTTATATTCCTTTTACTCAACCCACAAAGGGTAAGCTGATCCGGCAGAGGGTGCCTTGCCGGTTCTCCATGATGATTGTGCCCTGAAACTGCGCGCAGAGCATTTTAACTATCGTCAAACCGAAGCCGGTCGCTTCTTTTAGAGAAAATCCTTCCGGCAGTCCCCGGCCGTTATCCTGTATTTCAATAGACAGGAATTGGTCCTTGCGGATGACTGAGAAACTGACAATGCCGCTGCCGGCCGGCTCGAAGGCATACTTCATGATATTGGTAAACAGCTCATTGATAATAATACCGATGGTAAACAGCTGTTTGGAGGACAGCGTGAAATCGTCAATCTGAGTTACAATACTGATACGCTCATTATTCGGAAACAGGGCGTGTATTGAATGGATTAAATCTTCCAGGTAGGTTTTTATTGAATCTTCCCGGTATTTTCCGCTACGTAAAAGTTTTTCGTAGAGTACGCTCATCAGTTTGATACGACCGATGGCCTTCTGCAGGGCATCGACAGCCTCTGAATTAGTAGTAGCCTGGAGCTGCATTATCAGCATGCCCTCGATTGAAGAGATATTATTTTTAATACGGTGATGCACTTCTCTGAGCAGCACTTCTTTTTCGTTCAGCTGCCGGCGGACAGTGGCGTCGGCGGTTTCCCGCTCCCGCATCACTTTACGGGTGTATCTGAAAAATACGGTTAATAACAATACCAAAGATGAAAGTATGAAAAGGGCCAGTACTTTGATGATCTCAACTCGTTCGGCTCTTTTAATCTCATCGGTCACATCGGTGATCCGGGATACTAAAACCAATTTATCCTTCAGATACATAGGATAGGAATTTACATACACCTCCCGGATTGAGCCGTCCTGCAGAACATGACGGAAATGAAAAAAATTACGGTTTTCGGTACGCGCATTCTGCATTTCCTTGAAGGTTTCATCCGGTGAAAGCGTGTTAATGGTATTGATATTCATGCCGATCAGTTTGGGGTAGCCATAGAACCGTTGGGCTCCGCCGCTGGCTTCCAGAATGATGCCTGTTTCCGGATCAATAACCATCATCGCGGTTTCGTACGAATGCAGCTGGTCGATAGAAAAGTATACGGTTTCAGAATCTTCCCCGGATGCGTGGATTGAAGATACCGCGAATAACGTGCAAATGAGGGCTGTTATGAGTTTATGTTTCATCGGGGAAGTCCTCCTGAGCGCAGATAAAATAGTATCAGAAAAATATTGACTGTCAAGAAAAAAAAAAGACCCGGGCGAACCCGGGTCTGTTGCGGTTAATCTGGTTAATCCGCTTCTGAAAAGCTGTCTTTTCCTGCTCCGCAAACCGGGCATACCCAGTCTGCCGGAATCTGGTCAAAGGGTGTTCCGGGCGCGATTCCGCTGTCGGGATCGCCGACAGCCGGATCATAAACGTAACCGCAGACATCACAAATGAATGACTTCATTTTTCCTCCTCAGAAAACAGCTCGTAAGAATTAGAAATTGAAAGAACCCTTCATGGTAAACAGTGTTCCTTCGAGAGTTGTCTTGAAAACGCCTTTGTAGGGAGTGGCCGAGGCGGCAACATCTTCTACAACAGGTCCGGTCTTCACTTCGGTAACGGCGCCGTCGGCGGCTTTAACAGTGGTGATTACGGTACCTTCGGCAATTCCGGTATCCCAGACCTTGGCCCAGTCGATGTCGGCTACTTTGCCGGTGGCCGAGAAGTCGGTGGAAACCAGCTGGCTGCCGTCGGCTTCCAGGTTGGCGATTTTGCGCTTCAGGCAGTTGGCGCCGGGCAGTGTGAACTGACCCTTGGTATCGCTGACCATTTTGTAGGCAGTACCGCGGTGAGCGTACTGGATAGTGATGGTGCCATCGGCGGCTTTTACGGCATTCAGAGCGTCACCGCTGAAGAATGATTCGGGGGAAACACCGTATTTGAGCAGGGACTGCAGTCCGCCGGGAAGGGTGTTTTTGCCGTCAGCGCCGTTGCGGTAGGTGTTCAGAACCTCAGTACCCTTGGCTTTGCTGGCGCCGGAAGCGACGTCAACAGTGTCCTTGGTGACGGATTCTCCGGGACCGGACACGGTCAGGAAGCTTTTGGAAAGATCCATTCCGGTAATGTCGAACTGAGCTTCAACGCTCAGGTCGGCCTTGCTGCAACCGATTGTTGACAGCACGAGCGCAATTACAGCTACAGCTGCAAGAAATTTTTTCATAGTACTCTCCTCCAGGAAAAATATAAGCTAAGTGTCTACATTTGCGGTTTTTTTGTCAAGCCAAAACACAGGAGTTACTACCAGTTGCTATGGAATAATGTGGCTTAAATCGATATAATAATATTCAGACTGTTCTCAGTACAGTCACATCGCTTTCGGAGGTTTTCATGTCAGGTTCAACGCGCATTCTTATCGTCGGCGGAGGTTACGCCGGAATAACTGTTGCCAAAAAGTTGGAAAAAAAGTACCGGAAACGGAAAGATATTGAATTAGTGCTGGTGGACCGCAATCCCTTTCATACGCTGATGACAGAATTGCATGAGGTCGCCGGATGGAGAACCGAGCCGGAGTCGATTCAGGTTTCTTACCGCAAGATTTTCGGCGGCACCAAGGTCAAAATTGTTACCGATACCGTTGAATCCATCGATTTTGACGCTAAAACCGCCAAATTAACCGGTTCCAGCATCAGCTACGACCATATTGTGCTGGGCACGGGAGCTGATCCTGATTTCTTCAATGTACCCGGCATACGGGAAAATGCTTTTACGCTGTGGTCTTTCGAAGACGCCATCAAGCTGCGCCGCCACTTTGAGGATATCTGGGCCAAGGCCGCGGCCGAGAGTAATCCGGAGAAACGCCGGAAACTGTTGACTTTCGCGGTAGCCGGAGCGGGCTTCACCGGAATCGAGATGGTTGGCGAAATTCTGGAGCTGAAAAAGGTAATGTGCCGCAGGCATCATATTGATCTCTCTGATGTGCGGGTTGTGGTTGTCGAAGCCCTGCCGCATATTCTTTCGATGCTGGCTGCCTCACAGCGGGTTAAAGCCGTAAAATACCTTGAAAAACACAACTGCGAGATATTGCTTTCTTCCCCGATCATCGGCGCCGAAAGCGGAAAGATCAATCTGAAAGACGGTTCATCCATTGAAGCCGGAACCTTTATTTGGACCTGTGGTGTTTCCGGCTCGCATTTTGCCGGCTCGCTCGGTCTGGAAGCCAAACGTAACCGGATTGTCGCCGATGAGGCGATGCGCGTACCCGGCAAAAAGAATGTCTGGGCCGCCGGAGATAACCTCTGGTTTGCCGAGGGTGGAAAACCCCTGCCGCAAATTGTGGAAACCGCGCATCAAACCGGTGAGGTGCTTGCTCACAACCTGATCGCTTCCATAGACGGCGGCACCGAGCTGCATTTCAAATCAAACTATCACGGATTTATGGTTTCTATCGGTGGAAAGTACGGTGTGGCTGACGCCGGCGGTATTAAGACTTCAGGGTTCTTTGCCATGGCCATGAAACACATGATTAACCTCTATTATTTGTTCACTATTGCCGGAGTCAACCAATGCTGGGAGTACGGTAAACACGAATTCCTGGATATCAAGGACCGCCGCTCGATTATCGGCGGCTTCGCCGAGCACAAGGTCCGCGGTTACTGGCTAGTCCCGTTGCGTTTCTGGCTTGGATTCAGCTGGATTATCGAAGGCGTAAACAAGATCGGGGAGGGCTGGCTCAATTTCAGTCTCGGCTCTAAATCGGCTTGGATGTTCTCGCAAGGCATTGTGCAGGCCGGTTTGCCGCCCGTTAACGCCGTCAGCGCCGCCAGTGAATGGGAAGAAGGCGCGGAAGCCATTGCCGAAACAGTGCAGGCCGCCGCTCCCGCCATAGCCGACGCCGTCTCCGCCGCTTCGGAATGGGTCGACGAAGAAACAGTCGAGGCTGTTTCTCAGGGCGCTACGGCCGTTACCCAGGCTCTCGGCCCGGTGCTGGACATGACCAAACCGATTTTCAGTTTTAACGGCCCGGTATCCACCTGGTTTCGGACGACTTTTATGGACGGAATTTTCGCGAATCTGCCCTATCAGGGTTTTCAAGCTATGATCGTGTTGATGGAAATTGCCATCGGCCTGGCCTTGTTCGGCGGCGCCTTTACCTGGTGGGCCGCGGTAGTCAGTATCGGTATGTGCCTGGTGTTCACCCTCTCCGGGATGTTCGCCTGGGATCAGCTGTGGTTTGTGTTCGCGGCTATTTTATGCATGGGCGGAGCCGGCCGGGCCTTTGGTCTGGATTATTGGATTGTCCGGTTCGCCAAAAGAATCTGGAACGGCTTCAAATGGGTGCAGCGCCGTTTCTTTTATCTCGATGAACCGACTAAATGAGTCTGGAATTTCTTGAAACCGAGCTCGAAGCGGTAAAGTCGGTCATCAGCGCCGCGGCGCGGATGGCCGATCCGCGCGCCGGTGAAGCGGTAGAAGCCCTGGTCGGTTCAGGCGGTAAATTCCTGAGACCGCGGATATTACTGCTCTCCGCCATGACGGCGCAGTATAATCCCGGGAAGATCCGGCCACTGGCTGCCGCCGTCGAATTGCTGCATACGGCTACCTTGCTTCATGACGATGTGATCGATGACTCGCCTTACCGCCGGGGCTTGCCGGCCGCGCATACCCGCGTCGGCTGTAAAGACGCGGTGCTGTCCGGTGATTTTTTGTTTTCACGCTGTTTTCTTTTGGCAGCCGAAAGCACCAACCCTGAAAACGCCAAGGCCCTGGCCCGCGCTATCGATGTAATCGTCCAGGCCGAAATTGCCCAGGATTCGGGACGCTGGCAATTTTCGCCCAGCGTACGCTCCTGTATCCGCAAAATCGGCGGGAAAACCGCCATGCTGTTTTCATTGGCCGCGCGTTCCGGCGCCTCTGAGGCTAAAGCCTCTAAACAGGTTGTTTCGGCGCTTTCCCGGGCGGCCTGGGCCGCGGGTGTCGCCTTTCAGATACAGGATGATATTTTAGATTGGGTGGGCGACGAACGACAGCTCGGTAAAACCACGATGAACGATCTGGCCGAGGGTTTTTGCACCCTGCCGCTGGCCCTGGCCCTCTCTGAGGCGGGAAGCGCGCTGCTGCCCCTGCTTGATTTCGAAGCTATTCGCGCGGGATCCGCAACAGAAATTGCCGCTATCGTTAAAAACTGCGGCGCGCTCGCCAAAGCCGGTGCCCTGGCGGCCGCTTATCAGGGTCGCTCCATCTCGGAACTGGAGAAAATTCCGCGTTCGTTTGCCAGGGATCAGTTGGAACTTATTTTTTCTTCTTTTACTAAGCGCACAAAATAGGAAAAAGCCATGAATAAAACAGCCTTGGGAAATTTTCTGGCAGTTGTCGAAATCCGCACAAAACTGGTTTCTGTGTCGACCCTGCTGCTGGCCACCTGTTATGTAACCTGGAGGGAAAGTTTTCCCCCGCTCATTCCATTTATACTGATGTGTTTGGCCACTTTGGCCGTGGATATGGGCACGACTGCTTTTAATAATTATTTTGATTATCTGAAAGGAACTGACCGGCATCGTGACATCGATGAAAGCGATAAGGTGCTGATTCACTCGGGCGTAGCGCCCGGTTTTGCCTTTTTTTCGGCACTGTGGTGTTTTGCCGCGGCTGTCGGTTTGGGCCTGGCCATTGCCCTGCAGGGAGCGCTGTGGGTAGTACCGGTCGGCGCCGCCTGTATGGCGGTCGGCTTTTTGTATACCGGCGGGCCGTTTCCGATTTCCCGGACCCCTCTGGGTGAGCTATTCGCCGGCGGCTGTTTGGGCGCCGGTTTGTTCTGCATAGCCGCCACGGTCTGGGGATTGCCCTTTGAGAGCGCGATGCTGCGCGCGGCCCTGCCGTCATTTTTTTGGATTGCCTCGATTTTAACCGTTAACAACACCTGTGATATCGTCGGTGACCGTGAAGCCGGCCGCCGGACCCTGTCAATTCTGCTTGGCGCGCGCGGCGGTGAGATCGTGGTGTTTCTGTTAGGTTTGGCCGGTCAAGGCTCCGCTATAGCCGCGGCCTTCTCCGGCTATCTTCCGCTTCCCCTAGCTTATACCATGACAGCCGGAACCCTGCCGATCCTGATGCTGCTGCTGTCCATGCATCGCGGCGGTTATTCTCACTCCACCAAGGGCAAAAATATGCAGGGCATACTGAGCTGTTTTTTAGTTTTTACCGTTTCAATGGTTTGCGGCTTTCTGCTTTCCGGTTTTTTACCGTTTTGAGCCGGTTATCGTTCAGCCGCGGCGGCCCTGTCCAGGCGGCTGTTGCGGAAGAACAGCGCCAGATCTATCGCCACCATGATAAAATTCAACGCGTAAAAAAACAGTACATAGGTAATTTTATCCATTAATAGTTTTGAGGCAATACCGCAGGCGTAGCCGAACAGAATGAAGCAGAGAAAGACCATGCTTTTGCCTTTCGCGGTCCGGCTGGACCAGGATTTCATAATGGCCAGCGGCCAGGAAATGCCAAAGCTGAGTATCATTATCGATTCCAGAAGTTGGGGCATAATAACCGGTCCTTACATAGGGATGCTTATTTCTCTGAAATTGATTCTTGAAATCGATCCAGAAAAGTTTTCATGACCGTATGATACTGCTCATAACCGCCTAAGTGCAACAGCCGCACGCCAACCCGGGTCCCGTTTACGGTTGGCGCGGTATGCACGATGTCACCATACACCGCATGGCTGTTACCTAGGGGATAAAGTACCAGACGGGTGCCCTGTATGAAATTATCAGCGCTTAAATCCGAGAAGAAACCGAAGCCGTTCAAGCTGGCGTCAGCGGTGATGACTGTGGCCTCCAAGCCGTGCGGCAGCAGTATGCTGAATTCAGTATACTCTCCGGGAAGGTTGTTTGAGGGTATTCTTGTTTCTTTGCGCAGGTCTTGTCCTGACATACTCTCCCTCCTTTTATCATTCTGACTAAAGTATACTGATAATCCGAGGTGTATTATCGGTTTAGAAAAAAAAACCGGCCGGAATAAATACCGGCCGGTTGTGTATAAATTTGAAAAAAAAGCTGGTAGTTTAGTCCAGCGGAACGTCGGGAATGCGTACCAGGCCGGGATCATAGCTGTTACCGTCGATTTCCACGCGGTTTTTGAACAGCTCATCTACCGAGGTAATGCGACCCAGGTCCCATCGGCTCTGACGATAGGTTTCGGCGGTAACCTGCTTGGCGTCGTGATCGGCCCAACCGGCGATGACGAACACCAAACGTCCCACCACTAATTCGGCCTTTTGGGCCTTGTGACTAGGGATCAAAAAGCTGGACCATGCTTTTGTTCCGTTATGTACCATCAATACTTCTGCCTGGTTCTTAGTCGCGGTTGATGCCGGGGTCATGACCTTGGCGACATAGTACGACATATCTTCGGCTTCTAGTTCCGTACCATCTGAAGCCAATACTTCTCCGGAGCTGAAATCGATAGCGCCGGCTACTTGCGCGGCTGATTGAATGCTTTGCCCGGCGCTTACTAAGCTGCTGGGAATCCCGGGTATTGACCCGCAACTGCCAAGAATAATCACACTGATAATTAAAACTATTATAACCAACTTTTTCATGCTGGCCTCCTGATACATCTACTATAGCACACCACGTAACGGAATGCTAAGAAAAAAGGCTCTGTCATTTATTACCGCTCATGCGCCTTCTCGAATACCAGGCGGGGAACCAATTTGTAAACAGGGCCGCCGGTAGCAGCAGCGCCTGCAGAATCAGGCCGGTAAATGGCCGTAGCGCTGAAATACCGAGTAACAGCGCTAGGGCGGCCTGGACCGCGTAAACGGCTGCCCAAAAGGCCGTCATAATGCGGTTCGTATCGACAAAAATCGGATGGCTGCGGATCGCCAGCGGATAATCCGGCGCCGAATAATCTGAAGTCAGGGGTCGCTGCACTGTACTCAGCGCCCATACCAGGGCCGAGGCCGCGTACAGCAACGGCGCGCCATAGGACTTGATGCTGTCCGGAAAGATCAGTCCGAGTATCAGAAATACCGACATGCACAGCGGATTGATCCGCTCAAACCAGGTCGTGCTGCCTGTTCCGGTATTCCGCCCTGCGGCGCGGCTCAAGATCAGCGCCGCCGCGGACAGCATCAGGGTCAGGCTCCAGAGTATCGGAATCCGCTCTGCCAGCGGCAGAGCGATCCAGCCGATAATCCAGGGCAGTAGCCCGAAGAACATCGGCAGCGGTTTGGGTTGAGCGCCGCTGGCGCGGTGTCCGGCAGAGACGCCGTGAGCGGCTGTGTCGTCTTTAGCGTCAGGGGTCCCGTGCTGGTCTGGGGCAGTCGGTCCGCCGAATAAGCCGTCGGCCATGCGCATCAGCAAGTCCGTCTCGCCGCTGATCCGGTACTGTCCCCGCATCATGGCTGTTGAGCCGTCCACTTCGCCCCGGCCGATCTGCTGCCACAGCTCATAAGTGGTGTGTATGGCTGTGGTTACCGGTCTGCCCGCGGCCGAGTCCGTTACGGTACAGCGTTCGTTTTCCATAGCCAGAAACCAGCTGCGCTCCAGATCCGTAAAGTGCATTTCTAAAAGCGCCGGACCGGGCGGCCCCTTCGCCGGATTATACAGAATTGCCATTTGACTCAGGAAAATCGCCGCCTCGTTTTGCTTGGCTGTCAGGCCATCCGGCTTCGCGGGGTCACCGGATGGCGATTGCGCCGCGGAAGGCGAGGCTACGCCCCAGTTGGCGTTGGCCAGTTTCAAAAAAGTCTGCTCTTCTACCATGGGTGTGTCCAGTCTGGCGCGGAGTTCCGAACTGAAACCTGTCCAGGGGCGGCCATCACTCAGCGTTGCACCCCATTCCGCTCCCGCGCGACGGACGGCCTCGCGGTATGGTCCGGTAAAAGCCGTCATCGCCGGAATGCCCAGCAGTTCACCTTCTACACACTCAATACGCTCCCATTGATGGGCGCCGATCAGCTGGTCCAGATGCGCGTGCAGCGCTTCATAGTTGTTCTTCCGGGAGGGAAAGCCGCAGGTGCTGATCAGGATATTACGCAGTGCGCCGGAAGCGGCGGGTGCGGTGCGCTTTTCAGTTTTCAAAGGATGGGTGAAGGAGCCTTTTTCATCATCAATTATGGTACCGCTCACCTCCGGCAGGGTGCGCTCCAAGAAGCGCTTCATCAGGGCGGGCATGCCGAAATGGTAGAGCGGCATGGACCAGAGCACGAGATCGGCGGCGCGGTATTGCGGGAGCAGTGTCCGCATTTCGTCATTCAGCGGACAGCGGCCGTCCGGTCCTTTCCAGCAACTGAAACAGCCGGTGCAGGAGCGGATATCGGCCGATACCAGATGCGTCTCCAGGATCTCTGCCGGTTCAGCGCCGCGCCGGGCGCGCTCTTGTTGCAGGCCTTCGATAAATTCGCGGCTTAATTGCAGGCTGAGACTGCGCTCGCCTCTCGGGCTGCCGTTTAATAAAAAAATGGTCACAGCTGATACTCCTTTGTCAGGGTTGAAACCGCTTCGGCAGCCCAGGCTAAACCTGCGCGGTGCATATATTGTCCATAGGTAATACTTAATTTCCAGGCGGTCGGGTCCCCGCTTCCGGCCACTGCCCCGCTGTAACTCTCGGCTGCCGCCGCCGCTTCCTCCAGAGCCGCAAGCGCCGCGCCGCAGGCCGCGGCGTAAGCTCGCACCAGTTCAAGGGCCGTAGGCGGCGGCAGGCGGGCGCTAAAAAAAACGCGCATGGTGAATGAAGAGCGGATAGCCGTGGCTTCAGCGCTCTCCATGCCGGAAAGCCAGCGCATAAATTCGCTCCTGCCCTCATTTGACAGCCGGTAGACACGGCGGTCCGGTCTGGTTCTCTGGTGCACCTGTTCGGATTCGACCCATCCGGCTTCTTCCATGGTCTTCAGGTCCCGGTAAATCTGGGAGGTAGTAGCCTGCCAGAAATGGGACAGCGAGTCGCGAAAGGTTTTTAAAAGGTCGTATCCGCTTTGGGGTCCATAGTGCAGCAGCCCGAGCAGACCGTGTTTTAGGGACATGCAGCCTCCTGATTTATTATACCACTTGTGGAATAATAACAGAGGATCAAAAGACTGTCCAGTTTTTTTAATGCAAATCGCCGGAAAATGCGATATCATCGAAAGGGGAGTAAACTGTGAAAAAGATTCTGCTGGCAGCCTTGGGGCTGCTGTTTGTTTTACCGGTTCTAGCTGTCGAAAGCGGCGCTCTGCTGCTTGATACCGGCTGGAAAATGGTGCTTTCGGATAGCTCATCGTTTTCCATTCCTTCATTTGAAGGCGCCGACGCAGTGGATTGGCCCATTCAGGTATCCAGCTCCGAATCCGGCGGTCGGGAATGGGCCTGGTTTGCTACCCGCTTTCAGATGCCGAAACCGTCCGGCAGTCAATTACTTACTCTCTACGTAGGCAACGCTCCCGGTGTCGTGCACGTGTACCTCAATGGCGTTCTCGCCGGCAGTTACGGAAAGGAGCCTCCATCCTTTTTTGTGCATAATACCACTCCGGTTTATTTTACCATGCCCGCGGCCCTGCTCCGCGATGATGGACAGGAAAATGAGCTGGTTATCAGGCTGTATAATAACGGCGCGGCCTTCATCATCTATACCGTGGAGCTGGGCGCGCCGGAAGTGTTTGAACGGGTTATCACCCGTAAGGAACTAATCAATAATCATTTATATTTAGCCTTTGCCATCGCGACGGCCATTATTGGATTGTTTTATTTTCTGCAATTTCTGTTTGATCGCACGGAATGGTTCAAACTATATTTTTCTCTGAGCTGTTTTTTTCTGGGAGTATATTTTTTCGATATCGGCGCGATGCATGACCTGCTGCCGGTTTTTCCGCGCATGGTTTTCGGTAAAATGTGCCTGCCGCTTTTTTACGGTGCCCTGACCCTGTTCTTCATCGAGTTCTTCTCGATACACCGGGTAAAGATTTTCCAATATATCGTTGCCGGAACGGCAGTTCTGCTGGCCCTGCCTTTTCCTCTTTTTGCGCGGACAACCAGCGATCTGGAGATAATTTTTGGAAAAATCATGCTGCCTACCGAGTTTTTCCTGTTATTTATCATTTACCTTACCTTTCGAGCCCTTTTTGCGAAAAACGTTTACGCCGTTCCAATCGCGGCCGGTGTGGTGTTCGCGGTAGCACTCGGTACCTTGGATATTATGGCTGTCATCCAGGGCATCATGCCCGATGTCTGGTGGCAGGGTACCGGTATGTTCGGTTTTAATGTTTCGCTGTTCGTGGCTATGGCTCTGCGCGAGATGTTCTTTCAAAGACATCTTTCACGTTTGATTGACGAAAATCAGGGTAAAAGCCGCCGTCTGGCTGATCTATTTGAAAATATCCGGCGTCTTTCTGTTTCGGTTAAAGAGATCAGCGATGACCTCAACCGCAGTATCGGAGAAACTGCCTCGTCGGTGGAAAGCATGTCCTCCGGTGTGCAGGTGATCAACGGCTCGGTGGAAGGGCAGTTTCAGTCGGTGGAACGGACCAACCGCACTGTCAGTCAGATGATTTCCGCTTCCGGCGGTATGTACGAGAAGATTGACGGTCAGTTTTCCAGTATCCGTACCATATCGGCGGCTATGGAACAGATGCTGGAAAACTCGGAGCGCGTTATCGCCACATTGCGTGATACCCTCGATTATTCACGTAATCTTACCTCTGTTACTGAAAAAGGCGACGCCGCCATCCGGGAATCGGCCCGGGCTATAGAAATGGTTAAGGAAACCTCAAAACTGATTTATGGAGTAGTCGATACGGTTAATGAGATCGCCGAGCGCACAAACTTACTGGCCATGAACGCGGCTATCGAGGCTTCCCACGCCGGTGCTTTCGGCAAAGGTTTCGCGGTAGTCGCCCAGGAGATCAAGAAGCTGTCGGAGGGCTCCAGCCGCAATGTCGCCAGCATTAAAAGCCACATGGACAGCATCAACGGCAGTATCGACGCCGAGATCAGCGTCAACGCCCACCTGCATCAGGTGCTGGCCGAAATACAGCAGAGCGCCCAGGCCACTGCCGCTAAGATTGATCAGCTGTATACCGCGACCATTGAACAACAGTCTGCCAGCAGCGAGGTTCAAAAGTCGCTTTCGGAGATCAGAAGTTCATCGGAGCTGATCAAGGAAGACTCCGATCGTCAGGGACAGCAGGGCCGCGAGGTTTTAACGCAGCTGCAGGCTCTGGTGGGAACCTCCGAACAGGTGCGCAGCCGCTCCGAATCGATCGCCGGCAGCGTGGCGGTGATATCCTCTACTATGGAAAAGCTGCGTTCTCTATCCGAACGCAGCAACAGCGAGTTCGGCAACCTGGCCGGCATTTTGGAAAAAGAGGGCACTCAGGGCTGAGTACGCAGTCCTAGTTGGTGATAGCCTGCAGATCCATCTCGGCCTGCAGGGTGCTCTGGATGTAGTTCCGTATTTTAGTGCGCGAAGGGCCGTCCATTTTCGGGGGAAACAGTAATACGTACACGGTCGCTCCGTCTTCCACCCGGCTGCCGAAAACCACCGCGTCGGTTAACAGCAGGGTGCCGTGCAGTTTAAGCTGGATACGGTTCAGTACCACGTTTTTTGGGAAAAACGGATCGATGTCAAATACACAGGAAATACCGACGACGCTGATATCCTTGATTTTTCCGTGAATCAGTTTTCCGGCGTTATTGAGGTTCAGGCTGGTCAGGGTATCCGAAAAACAGTTGGCGCGGATAAATTTCCGGCGGCCCTTAGCCTCATTGGCCTTTAAGCTTTCCACCAGAATTTCGGCGCTTTGTTCAACACCGAGTCGCAGTTTGACAAATCCGCAGCGGATACCGATATCCATCAGGTATTTTTTGCGCAGGTTGTCATCGGTATTATAAGACACAATGCCGATACCCAGCGCTGCAGTGGCCGGATCGGCCAGCACTTCCCTAATCCAGGCATCCCATTCCGGTTCGGTCATTCCGGCATCGATATTCAAAAAAGCGAGGGAATCAGGATACAGGCGGAATAGTTTTCTGGCGGTGATATGTTCCTTGATCATGTAGATTTCGAATTCTTGTTCGATGAGCAGTGAAACGAGTTCTTTTTGAATTACGCTGGGCGGGTAGACGAAAAAGACCTTCTTACCGAGCAGGCTTTGTTCTTTTGAATCGGACATAGAACCAAAATAAACCGATTTGACCCTAAAGACAAGCGTAAAGACAAAAAAAACCGGGCTCTGTGAGCGAACCCGGTTTTTTTACGTTATCAGAACAATTTCCGGCATTCCATGTAAAAGCGTTTTTCGCTGGCTTCGCCCATCGAAAAACTCTTGCGGGGCAGGGGGCCGCCGGAGCTGATAGTCGTAAAAAAGCTGTCTTTTTCCACGGGCGGCAGTAAAATCGCTACGGCTCCGGCTTGCGCTCCGAGGCGGAAGACCTCTTCACTGCCATGGATGTAATCAATTGAGATTCCCGCCTGCCCGGCGAGGTAGCGGTCCAGAACCGGCTGCAAGCGGCTTACAGCCATGATGGAGTCGGGGCTTTCCAGGATCACAAAGCGGGTTTTTCCGGCTTTTGTAGAGACAAAACCAAAGCGGGTGGTGGAGCGGCTCTCTACCAGTTCTTCCATTTCCCGGGCGCTGCCGGCTTCAAATACTTTTCCGCCGAGCGCTGTCGCCAGGTAGGAGGTCAGGCTGTCCAGGTCAGTGTTAAACAGCACCCGGTGAATAGGCTCAAAGGTCAGGCCTTCATCATACAGATTGACGATTTCCACCAGCGCGAAACGGGCGGGATGATTTTCAAGGTCGATTTTTCCGGCCGCCGCTTCCGCTTGATGAGCGGCGCGGAATTCATCCCAGACGGCCTTGGCGGTGGCCAGAGAGTGATTGCCGTCGCCTACCGCGAACAGAAAGGTGGAGCCGTCGGCGGCGCGCCCGGCGCAGGCCAGGGTTTCCAGGGCTTCGGCGACTGCCGAAAGGTCGTCTTCCCGACTGACGGCGTAACCGGTAATACGGCCGGAAGCGGGTTCCAGGACTGTGTCATACAGCGGTTCGGTTCCGCGGACGCGTTTCCCGGCTGCTTCCACCAGCGTGCGCTCGGGGTCGTTCACCAGCAGCATGATGTGCGGACTTTCCAGGGGGGCTCCGCGGCGGATTTCCATGCGCGGAGGGATGCGTTCGACTATGGTGGCCTCGGTGGCCCGGATCTCGGCGGTACTGTCCGGTTTCCAGTCGTATTTGTCCAGATCGATGGCCGCGATCAATCCCTTGCGGGTGCGTCCGTAGGCGGTCTGACGTTCAATATAGATAAATCCGTTTTGAGGGGCGGCGAAAACTCCGCTTTCCAGATATTTTTTCATGCTGTTCCGGATAGCAGCCAACCGTTCGCGGCGGTCACCGTCTTCCAGATACACTTCCGGAAGGATCATCGACAGAGTAGAAGGAGCTGTGCCGATACGCTCGGAAAGGGCAGCCCAATAGGAGCGGTCCTGGGTGAACTGATCGCAGGCGATGACCGCCCAGCGGGAAAGGTCGACACCCTTGCGGGGCAGCAGTATCTCCGGAACGGCCAGAGCCAGGGAACGGAGCGCGGTGATAATGGTTTTCATGGGCCTATGATACGGAAAAAATCGGCTTGGTGCAACTGCTTTTTGAACTGTTCCTCTCTTACAATGCTCTTGACTGAATGGCTTCCGGTGCCCATATTTAAAGTATATGCAAAGCCAGCGGCAAAATCTTGTACAGCAGCAACGTCTCACCCTCAGCCCCCGGCTGGTACAGTCCATCAAACTGATGGCTATGCCGCTCGCGGATCTGCGTGAGCGTATTTATGAAGAGGTAGAGCAGAATCCGGCTCTCGAGATTTTAGAGGATCCGGTGCTTGCCCCCATGAAGGAAAACAGCGCGCCGGTCAAGGAAGACGGCCGTTTCGATTCGACTGAATGGTTTGAAAATTCCAGCGACTCCGGCTATGGCGGTGATGAGGCCAGCGATGAGCACCGGGACTTTATTGAAGGTGTCCTGCAACGCCCCGAAACCCTCCAGCAGCATCTTTTGGAGCAGCTGGCCCTGCTGAAAATTCCCGCGCCCGTTTTCACGCTCGCGGAATTGCTGATCCAGAATCTGGACCGGGACGGTTTTCATGAGGTTCCCCCTGAGGAACTGCTTCAGCAATCCGGCGCGCAAAGCGCG
The DNA here is from genome assembly GCA_942493045.1 of Treponemataceae bacterium. GTDB lineage: Bacteria > Spirochaetota > Spirochaetia > Treponematales > Treponemataceae > Teretinema. The sequence continues at coordinate 131,491 of OW818665.1, forward strand.
GAGTTGCTGGAAACTGCCCTGGAGGTGGTTCGCCAGCTGGACCCGCCGGGCTGCGCCTGCCGCGACTTTCATGAGTCGCTGGTGGTACAGGCCAAGCAGATGCGTTCGGCCAGAAATTCTTCCGACCCGCTGCTGGATTTGACCATCACCATCCTGGAAAATCATTTTGAATTATTGGAAAAGGGCCGGCCGGACGCCCTGCTCAAGGCCGTGGCCAAAGATAAAACCTGCACGCTGACGCTCAGCCTGGAGGAGGCTGAAGAGGTTTTTGTCCTGATCCGGGATCTGGAACCCTTTCCGGGACGGGCCTTCGACAACAGTCCACCCTCCTATGTGGCGCCGGATGTGCTGGTACGCAAGCAGGAAGACGGAGAGGGCTACAGCGTCATCATCAATGATGAAGAGATTCCCGTTTTAGGAGTATCACCGTTTTTCCTGGAACTGGAAAACCCGGCGGCATCCAAAAACGACGCGGCGGCAGCGAATGGCGGGGCCTCTGACAAGGATACGGCGCTATCGGCCGAGGCCGCGGCCGGACGCGATTTCGCCAGCGAGTCGCTTAAGGAGGCCCGCTGGTTCATCAACAGCATCTCGCGCCGCAATCATACTATTTTAAAGGTCGCCCGCATCATTCTGCTCTCGCAGCGCGCTTTTTTTGATTTTGGGCCTTCCCGGATGGCTCCTTTGCGGCTCAAGGACGTCGCCTCGGAGATCGGTATGCATGAGGCGACTGTTTCCCGGGCTACCCGCGGTAAATACCTGCAATGTGAATGGGGTCTGTTTGAGCTCAGTTATTTTTTCAGCAACCGGGTCGGCGGTGTCAGTAGCGGCACCACGGTGACCGCGACCATACCGGGGGGTCAGGCTGGAGGGCTTTCTAAGGAAGCGGTTAAGGAAATGATCCGCAAGATTGTCGCGGAATCGAAAGAAAGCCTTTCAGACCAGAAAATCAGTACCATTTTGGCCGAACGCGGCATCAGTATTGCCCGTCGGACCGTGGCCAAGTATCGTAATGAGCTAACAATCGGTTCTTCATTTGAAAGATAGAGCAAACAGTATTATCATGTAAGTACTGCCGGATGGTTTCTCTGTAGAAATCATCCGGAACAAAATCATCCGTGGAGGTTTCTATGAACATCAATGTGCAAGCGGTTAAATTCACTCTGGACGAAGAACAAAAGGATTATGTCGACAAGAAGATGGAACGCATCCGGTACGCCGAGGAGCTGGTCACCGACGTACTTTTTAATATAAAACTGGATCGGAAATTTTTTTATGAATGTACGGTCAATTTCCGCTGGGGCGGCAACGCCCATGTTTCCACTGACGATTTTGACTTTAACGCCGGCGTCAATAAGCTGATGGATATGCTGGATCTGAAAATCAAGAAGGAAAAGGATAAAATTCAGCACAAATAACCGCCGGTAAAAAGGTTTGAGAACCCGTATTTACAAGATGCCGCCGGGAGGGTATAGTCAGGTATGGCTTTGAAGCAGTTTTCTGTCCTGGACCTGCTTGACTTACACCTCAAGGAGCATGATTCCCTTGACCTGCGTTGTATATGCGGGCGGCGGGGACTTGTCCGGGGTATCACAATTCCCGACTTGAATCGCCCGGGGCTTGCGCTCTCGGGCTTTTTTGACTCTTTTGCCTTTCAGCGGGTACAGCTGTTCGGGCGCGGTGAGGTGGCTTATCTGGTTAAGCTGGTCTCCGAGGGCCGCTTTGACACCTTTAAAGAGTTCTTTACCAACATCATCCCCTGCTGTATTTTTTCGCATAACCTGGAGCCGCCGAAGGCCTTCCTGGATATGGCGGAAGAAAACGGCTGCCCGATATTGCAGACCGGACTGGATTCCAGCGAGTTTTCATCGCGGCTGTTGCGCATTCTGTCCAATATTTTTGCCCCGCGAATTTCGATTCACGGGGTTTTGGTAGAGGTTTATGGCCTTGGCACCCTGATTCTGGGCGACTCCGGGGTCGGCAAGAGCGAAACCGCCCTTGAATTGATCGAGCGCGGACACCGCCTGGTCGCGGACGATGTGGTTGAGATTGCCTGTTTGAACGGCAACAGTCTCATCGGTCAGGGAGCGAATAAGATCATCGGCCATCATATGGAAATCCGAGGTTTGGGTATTATCAATATTACCCAGCTCTATGGCGTCGGCTCCATTCGGGAACGCAAAGAAGTACAAATCGTGGTCAAGCTCGAGGAATGGGACGCCAACAAGGTCTACGACCGCATCGGGACTGAGCAGCTGTCCATGGAAATTCTCGGTGTGCAGGTGCCGAAGCTGGAAATTCCGGTAAAACCGGGGCGCAATGTGCCCATCATCATAGAAACAGCTGCCATGAATGAGAGACTGAAGAGTATGGGCTATTTCTCGGCCAAGGAGTTCAATCAGAGCGTCCTTAAATGGATCGAGACCGACGCCGCCCGTGCGCCTTATTATGGCAACGACGATTCATATTAAGGGCACCTCGAAAAACTCAATTTGTTTTTCGAGGTCTCCTGAAGAGATTCAAACATCGCGCAAGGGAGCAGCAGGATGACAACCAGGACCGTAACAATCAAAAATCGCGCAGGAATACACGCCCGTCCGGCGGCGCTGATTGCCCAGACTGCCAACCGTTTCGCTTCGGAAATACTGATAGAGAGGGACGATACCCGCATCAACGCCAAATCAATTATGGGTATCATCACAATGGCGGCCAGCTATAATTCTGTGCTAACCCTGTGTGCCGACGGGCCCGATGAGACCGAAGCGCTTGACGCTATCGAGACCCTGTTTCAGAATAAGTTTGAGGAAGATTGAAGAACATTAGAAGGCGGAGCCCATCGCTCCTTTTTAACCTGCCTGTTTTGACCATTCTGCTGATCCTGATTTTGAGCGCGTCCTACATCCTGGCAACAACCGGCTTCAGCGGTATTTTTTCCGCGGAAATATTCCGCAGCGGACGCGGTCTGCTGCTGTTGGTAATCAGCCCTTTGGTGCTGCTTACTTTTCTGTCTTTTATGCTGTATCGCATGGTTTCCGAAAACCTGCAGAGCCGCCGGGGAGCCCGCCTGCGCATGCGGTTTTTTGTCGCTTTCTGCGTGCTGGTGCTTTGCGCTTCCCTGCCGCAGACCCTGATTGTTTCGCGCTTTGTCGGCGCCGCCCTGGGTACCTGGTTTGACAATTCAATCTCGCAGTCGCTGAAGGCGGCCGGAGATATGGCCGACCTGTATACCGCCGAGCGGTTGCGTTCCATCAATATCATAGCCAACCGCTATTTTTCCGGCTTGTCAATTTCCAACTACCGCTCCCGGGCCACAGACTGGATGCCGGCAATACGGGAGATTGATCCAAACGCGGTTGCCGCTCAAGTTTTTCTGAAGCGGTCTGAATTCGGCGGCGGACCGGACTTTACCCCGGTGCTGGAGATTGGCGATTCCAGTCAGTTTTTAAGCGTCGCCGATTTTGCCGCCGTCCCTGAAGGTTTGTTTTTCCGGACACCGCAGGAAGATGTGTATCGCTTCGGACGGGTAGTGCGTTATGGCAACTCCACGTATATCTGCGTGTATTCTTCGTTGCTTCCGGCCGGTTTTCATGAGCGCTTGAATTCGATCACTTCCGGGTATAATCAATCTCTGGTGGTCGACCGGCTTAAGCCCTTCCTGCCGACTCTCGGTATATGGCTGTATGCCGTTTTTTCATTGCCTGTACTGATGATGGTAGTGATTCTGGCCTTATATATGAGTTCGCGCATTGCCGAACCCATAACCGCCCTGGAGGAAGCCGCTTCGCGCATCGCCGGCGGCGACATGAATGTGCGGATTATCGCGCACACTAAGGATGAGCTGGGCGACCTGGCCCTGGCTCTGAATACCATCGCCGAGCAGGTTCAGCCGCGAACCGCGCGGGACAAAAAAGTCTGAAATAATTTATTTTAAACTCCGGAGGATACATACATGACCGGCTCTCCTTTTTGGCTTTTCTGCGGTCCGGAAATCGGCGAGCGCAATGAGGCTGTCGAAGCGTTGCGCGCCGAAACGCTCAAGCGCTGCGGATCGATCGAATCGCATACCTTTTATCCGGCCGACTCGGCCATCGGCGATATTATCAGTCTGCTGCAGAACGGCTCGCTTTTTTCAGATGCCCGCTTTGTCGTTATCCGCAATGCCGAACAGATTAAAAAGAAAGATGAAGTTGAACAGCTGCTCTCCTGGATTGCTGAATCCGATGGGATAGACGACGCGGTGCTGGTATTGGTTTCCGATGAGATCGGTATCGACAAAAAACTGGAAGGGGCGGCCGCCAAAGACCGCAAGAAAATCTTCTGGGAAATGTTTGAAAACCGCAAAGAACAGTGGATTCGGGACTTTTTCCGCAAGGCCGGCTATTCCATTGAAAATGAGGCTCTCGCCTCTATTCTGGAACTCGTTGAAAACAATACCGAAGAAATGCGCAAGGCCTGTCTTTTATTTACCCTGTTTTTTCCCGCGGGACATAACGTCTGCGCCAGCGATGTCGATAATATCCTCTCGCATACCCGCGAAGAAACCGCTTTTACGCTGTTTGACGCGCTGGCCTGCGGTGATCTGAGCGCGGCTTTGGGAATTTTCCGCAAACTGGCTCTTTCCGGAGACTCCGGTCCGATCGCGACTCTAGCCGGCCTTTCCTGGTGCTTCAGGCGTCTGGACGACTGGCATCGGCTGGCCGCCGCCGGTACCATGGATGACTTTTCGCTCAAGAAGGCCGGATTCGCCTCCCGTAAGGCCCAGGAGCAGTATCGACTGGCCGGCCGGCGCTGGTCGGCGGCCGCGACGGAGCGGATTATCGCCCTATTGGCCGCGACCGATCTGCAGCTGCGTTCCGGCGGCACCGCTCTGGCCGACACGGTCATGGAACTGTGTCTGTTGTCTATCGTGCTTAAGGAAGGTCAGCCCTGCGCGAAACCGGACTACGCTTCGTTTCCACCGGCCTGATATTTCGGTAGGCCGGCTTCGGCGGCTTCTTCAGCCAGGGCGGCCACATCCAGCTTGCCACCGCCGCCCAATCCGGCGCTAATATTTCGGGCAGCCCGCTTGGCGCGCTCACCTTCCCGTTCGGCCAACAGGCCCGGAACGGCCGCCAGCGCCGCGCGGGCTTCCGTGATGGACAGTTTGGCGGCCTTGGCCAGTTCTTCAGCGCTGGCGGCCGCCAGTTTTTCCAGTCCCCCGAATGCCTTCAGCAGGGCGACAGCTTTTTTCGGCCCGATTCCCGGCAGTGACTCAAACAGCAGGGTAGTATTCTCTTTGGTACGCAGTTTCTGGTTGCGGGTAGTGGCAAAACGGTGGGTTTCGTCGCGTACCCGTTGCAGCAGACGCAGGGCGTCGGAGCGGCGGGGCAGGGCCAGCGGCTCTTTGCGACCGGGTAAATAAATTTCTTCATCCTGTTTGGCCAGACCGGCGATCGGAATGGAAAGGTTTAATTCGTCCAGTACGGATTGCACGGCGCTGACCTGGCCGGCGCCGCCGTCAATCAGTATCAAATCCGGCAGTTCCGCTCCTTCGCGCAGCAGGCGGCTGTAGCGCCGGCTGGTAACTTCGCGCATTGAGGCGTAGTCATCGATCAGGCCGTCAGTGGAACGCAGACGGAACAGCCGGTAGCCCTTGCGGTCCGGGTTGCCGTCCTGAAAGGTAATCAGGCTGGCCACCGGTAAACGCCCGTCCAGATGCGCGATATCAAAACCCTCAATGCGGGAGGGCAGGGCCGGCAGGGACAGGACGGTACGCAGCTCTTCCAGAGCCGGGAAGTCGCCGCTTTCGCGCAGGCGGCGCTGGGCGTCCTCGCGGGCATTGAAGGCCGCCATGGTCATGGCGACCCGGTGCCGTTTGTCTTCGCCGCTGTCCCCGGGGGTTTCGATGACAGTCTGAATACCTAATACCTGCTCGAACCATTGCTGGGCCAGCTGAGAGCCCTCTTCGGACGGCACAAAAATGCGCGGCGGGACGCGCTGGGCGCTGGAATAGTAAGCCAAAAGGAATTCCGGAAGAATTTCCTGCTCTTCTTTGAGGCTGCGCGCCCTGAACAGGTCCCGGCCGACCAGCTTGCCGCCGCGCATCTGCAGTACGGCGAAGGTGACCATGGTACCCTCGGCTGCCCAGGCGATGTAGTCCCGCGCCTCGTCATCCATGTCGAAGACGGCGTTTTGCTCATGCAGGTTGTGGATGGACTGCATCCCGTCCCGTAAACGGGCGGCCTTTTCGAATTCCAGATTGGCGGCGGCCGCCTTCATCAGGGTTTGCAGTTCGGCCAATGTCTTTTCGGTTTCGCCGCCCAGCAGCAGCTCAATTTCCCGGATTTCCTCGTTGTAGGCTTCCGGGGTAATTTTCCCGCAGCAGGGGGCGCTACAGCGCCCGATATGGTAATATAGGCAGGGAGTCTTGCGTGCGCGCAGGACCTTGCATTGGCGGAGGCGGTAATTACGCTTGATTAGATCCAGAAAATCATCAAGGGCGTTGACGTCCGGAAAGGGTCCGAAATAGCGGGCTCCGTCATTTTGAATACGGCGGGTACGGTATAACCGCGGATAGGTTTCGTTGGTTATCTTGATGACCGGATAGGTCTTACCGTCTTTGAGATTGATATTATAGCGCGGACTGTGCTTTTTAATGAGGGTATTCTCAAGCAGCAGCGCTTCGTATTCATTGTCTGTGGTGATGTATTCAATTGATGAGGCCCGTGAAACCAGAATGCGGGTTTTTAGATCGCGGGTGGAGGAAAAATATGACAACAGCCGGTTTCGCAGGGACTTGGCCTTTCCGACGTATAAAATCAGGCCGCTCTCATCTCTCCAAAGATAGACGCCGCTGTTCTTCGGTGCTTCCAGAGCCATCGCGTGGAGTTTTTTACGCCGGGCCTCGCTCTCTTTCATTATATTTATCATATCATTGTGCCGATAATCTGATAAGTACCATTATGCGAACACTTACTAAAATACTGACCGGCCTGATTGTGCTGGCAACATTATCGCAGCCGCTGGCCGCTGAAACCACCACTGTTTACCTCGGGGGAAATTCGACCTGGCCGGATTTCCTGGACAACGCCTTTATCGGGCGCGGACCGGGGCGACTCGGCCGTGAAGCCCTGGTACTGTCGACCAAAAAGCTGACAACAGACGCTGATACGGACTTACTGCTGCGCTTTGACAGTTTTCCGTTTTTCGACGCCGCCGGCAGTTATAGTGTAATCTCCAACACCCTTCATCCGGTTACCACCACACAGGCCCGCTACGGAGACGGAGCCGCGTTGTGTAATACCTCCGGAAAGGGCCTGGTATTGCGTCCGGCCGCGAATTCCCTGTTTGCCTCCCAGGGCGACGCCGGTTCCTTTTCCATCGAGTTCTGGCTGTTTCCGGCGGTGGCCGAGAACGGATCCCAGCTGATCAGCTGGCGGTCATCCAGGACGGAGAATATGTCTCCGGTGTATCAGTATATCCGCGCCGTCATTTTTAATAATCATCTGGAATGGACCTTTTCAAATATCTGGATCAATGAGCTGGGCTCACCATTGGATGTTGTTATTTCCGGTACACGCAACCTGGTTCCCAACAGCTGGAGCCATCATTCGCTCAGTTACGATGCCCTGAACGGCATGCTGGAATACCGCATGGACGGACGCACCGAAGAGATAAAATACATTACCTCTTCCGGCCGGGAACGCGGTTCCATTTACCAGGCCCGTTTCGGCAGCGCGGCCGACCTGGAGATCGCCAGCCGCTTTTCCGGTATTCTGGATGAATTTCTGATCAGGCGTCAGCCGGCGCCCCTGCCGGATCTGGCGGCGATGAATGCGGTGCGCGAGCGTTACCCGTCCTCCGGCGGACGTTTTGTAACCCGTTCCATTTCAGCCGGAGGGTTTTGGGCCGTCGCTCAGTCCCTGCGGGTGGTCAAAAGCGAACCGCACGGTACCGGAACGGACTTTTTTGTGCGCGCCGGGGAAACAACCTTCGATTATGAAGTAATCACTCCGGACTGGAAACCCGATCTCACGCAATGGCAGGCGGTGCCCCCGGACGGAAACCTTAACAACCTGCGCGGCAAGTTTTTCCAGATCGCCGGCTATCTTTATACGGACGGTTCCGGCTCGCTGAGCCCGACAGTCAGCGAGATTTCCCTTGATTTGGATATGGATGATCCGCCCTGGCCGCCGAACCGGGTGACCGCGCAGCCCCTGAACGGAGCGGTGGAACTCTCCTGGTCGGCGTCGATAGACTTCGACACCGTCGGATATTTGGTGTATTATGGTGAGCGATCATGGGAGTACCTGGCTCCCGGATCGCCGCTGGATGCCGGAGGTGCTTTGAAAGCAACCATCGGGAACCTGGTGAACGGTAAACTTTATTATTTCTCGATAGCGGCTTATGACGCGGCCGGAAAACTGTATCCGGGAGCCTTGTCTCTCGAAGTTTTCGCGCGGCCCGGCGCCGGAAGATGAATATCGCAGAGCAGGGAGATTTTTGATGGCTGAACAGGCAGATTTTTTACTGGAACGGGCGCGCGCGGCAATGGTTGCCCGGGATTTCAACTACGCTGAAAAGCTGCTGACCAACGCGCTGAAAACAACCCCCGAAGACCCCGCTGCCCTGGCCCTGCTCGGTACGGTATACATGCGTTCCGAGCGCATGGAAGACGCCCTGGATGTCTATCGTAAATTGATCAAGGTAGACTCAGGAAACATTGAGGCCCTGAACAGCCTGGGCATCATCTACCGGCGGTTGAGCCGCTACGATGAGTCCATCAAGGTTTTGACCCTGGCCACCCGCACTGGAAAAGATGTCGAGACCGTCCTTTATAATCTGGGCAATACCTACAAGCAGATGGGCCGCTATACTGACGCGGCCAAGTGCTTTTCGGATGCCATCGAGCAGAAGCCGGATGACGTTTTAGCCTATAATCATCTCGGCAGCATTCATGCCCTCAGCGGCAAGCACGATCTGGCCCTGCAGGCTTACCGCCGCGGGCTGCAGATTGACCCGAACCATCCCTTTATTCATTACAATATGGCGCACAGCTACGAAGAGCTGGGCCGGCCGGCCGAGGCCATCAACGAGTATACCTCAGCCCTGAAAACCAAGCCGGGTTGGCTGGACGCGCTGCGGGACATGGCCGCCGCCTATCAGAAAAGCGGCAATGACGGCGCCGCCCTGGCCACCCTGCGCCGCGCCCTGGCAGTCGATAAAAACGACGTGCGCACACTGCTGGAGATGGGCCATATCGCCGCCCGCTCCAACCGCACCGAGGAAGCCCTGGGGTTTTACCGGCGGGCTATCGCTTCGGACCCCTCGCATATTAACGCGGTCTTGAGCCTGGAGCAGCTGTTCGAGAAACAGGGTAATTTCGATCAGGCTCTTAAGGAACTGGTAGCCCTGGAAAAGCGCAATCCGGGAAAAATCGATATTTTAATTTATCTGGCCCGTTTGTACGTCAAGATGCAGATGTATCCGGAAGCCAAAATGCAGTTTAAAAAAATTTATCAGCTGGAAGCCGAGAACATCGCCGCCCTGCGCATTGAGGGCCGGATGTATGCCCAAATGGGGGAAAACGCCCTGGCCGGAAAATGCTTTGAGCGTATTTTGCAGATTAACCCGGCGGATATTGATTTCCGGATCGACCTCGCCGACCAGATGATTCAGGACCGGAAGTATACCGCCGCCGAAGAACAGCTGTTGGCCTATCTGCATGAGCGGCCGCGCGATATTCCGGTGCGCATTTCACTTGGTCAGCTCTATGAAAGCATGAACCGCACCGACAAGGCCCTTCAGGAGTATAAAAAGGTACTGCGCGAAGACAGTGAGAATGTCGAAGCCCTCTCCGCCATCTCGATGCTCTACCAGCGCAGCGGCCGCAACGAGGATGCCATCCGCCTGGCGGATGAGATCGTCAATATGCAGGGCGGACGCGGCACTCAGGAGGATCTGAACAATCTGTCGGATTCACTGGATCTGTATGAGCAGGCGGTACGTCAGTTCGGCTCCGCCAATCCCGGCGCCCTGAACCGCAACCTGGACCTGCTGCGTTCTCGCCAGGAACAGAGCGATCCGGTACCGCTCAGCACTGGTCCCGTCGCCGCGGCGCCCTTTATACCGGTTGACGAAGAATCTGACTCCATGGCCCTGCTGGAGCAGGATGAAGAAATAATCGACGATGAAATGCCCTTTGATGAATTGGTAACCAGCGACGAGGATATTCAGGATCCGGCCGAAACCTTCGAGGATCTGGTAGACTTTGAGATTCCGCTCGACGGAACAGACGGCAGTGACGGAACTGACGCCGGCGGAAACGGCGGCCGGGGCGGCCCCCGGGGACCGGAAATGGTCGAGGAAGAAGAAGTTCTGGAAGACCGTCCCTCGCGCGGGGATTATGAAACCGATGATGACGATGTTATAAATCTTTCCGAGGAAGCCGAGGAACCGCTTGATTACCCGGATCCGAAAGCCAGCGCCTGGCCGGAGGATGAAGATATCAATCCGCGGCCGGCTCCAAAAGACAGTCAGCGGCCGGAACCGCAGCCTTTTACCCCTCCCCGGGAACCGGATTCAAAAGCCGTTGCGGCCGACTCTGACGGTGAAATGGAGCGGCAGTGGGAAAAAGAAGAGCTGCAGAGTCCGCCGCCGCAGCAGCCGGGAATCCCGGAGCGGCGACGCCAGAATGCAGGCTATCCTCAATACCCGGCCCCGGTCTATCCGCCGCCGCCGGTGTATCCCGCTCCGCCGGTCTATCCGGCTGCTCCGGCTGCTTCACCGGAAAACATCCCGGCGGGAGCGGCGCAAAGTCCCGCGCATCAGAGCTCCAGTATGGATGATATTGAACTTTCCCAGCCGGAGCGTGAAGTTTTTGAGATTGATTTCGGAAATTCGCTGGACGAGGTTCTCCAGCTCAGTGATAGCGAAGCGGAAGATGGCAGCGCGCTTGAGGAGCCGGAAGAACTGGAAAGCGGCATCGGTCTGGATGAAGACAGTATCCTGGATCTGGAGGATGGCGCTGAACTTGATGAGCAGGGCGATGAACTCGCGGAGGCCTTGAGTGAAGAGCTTGAAGCCGAGGTTCGCGAGCTGGAAGAAGGCTTGCTGGAACTGGGTGAGCTGCCGCCGGAAGAAGGCGCAGAGCCGGAATGGGAACATGACGATCTGGATATGCAGGGCTATGACCACAGCAGTCTGGACGCTGATGAGCCGATCGAATCTAGTAAACTGCTGGACTCCCCGCGTTTTGAGGAAATGCTCTCTTCTGTTGATCCGGTGGCCATGCTGCGCCTGTTTAAATTCCTTAAAAATCTGACCATGGACTTGCCGGAGCATGAACTTTCTGAATTTCTGCTGAGTTCGGAGCGCGTACAGATGGAATATATTATTGACCGGCTGTCCGGCAAGACCGGGCTGTATCGCGACCGCCGTTTCCCGGCCGCCCGGACAACAGTAGCGGCTCAGGGACAGCCTACCCGGCGTGAAGTCGGCCGCACCCTGGAAAAACTGAAGAGTATGGCTTCGGCCCTGCCGGATCAGGGTTTCGCGGTAACCTTTAATAATCAGCTGGATAATATTCTGGAGCGCTTTGACGCTCTTGATAAAACAGAGGAAACATCCACCGGTGAACACTGATAACGCGGTTTATGATGTCGCGGTAATCGGTTCCGGCGTCAGCGGCGCCTGCATCGCCCGCGAGTTGTCACGCTATCAGATCGCTGCCGTTATTCTGGAGTCGGAGATCGATGTTTCATTTGGAACATCCAAGGCCAATTCCGGAATAGTGCACGGCGGTTTTCACCATAACCGCAAGTATCTGAAATCACGACTGGAAATTCAGGGGGCTGCCCTGTTTGACGGTTTGCACGACGAGTTGGGCTTTCCGTTCCGCCGCTGCGGTATTCTGGTGGCGGCCATGCATCCGGATGAAATGCCGACGGTTAGGCACTTGTACGAGCAGGGAGTGGAAAACGGAGCCCCCGGCATTGAGCTGTGTTCACGGGAGCGGATGCTGGCCCTGGAGCCAAAACTTTCCGCTGAGGTAACCGGAGGCCTGTATGCCCCGGCCGGCGGAATCGTTGAACCGTACCGCTTTGTGTTTTCGCTGATCGAGAGCGCCTTATTGAACGGCGCGCAACTGCGTACCGGATTTCAGGTTAACGCGGCCGCCCAGGATGGCGATCTCTGGATGCTCACCGCCGCCGACGGCCGCACTGTGCGTTCCCGTTATGTCATTAATGCCGCCGGCCTGTATGCCGACGCGGTCTCCGCCCTTTTTAACGCCGAAAAATTTACCATAACCGCCCGCAAAGGGGAATACTTTCTATTGGATCGGCTGGCTGCCGGCCGGCCGCAGCGGGTGGTTTTCCCGGTACCCTCACAGGTCTCCAAGGGAATGCTGGTCATCCCGACGGTTGAGGGTACTACCCTGATCGGCCCAACCGCCGATGAGGTGCCGGACAAGTCTGATTTTTCCACACATGGGGAGCGCCTCACTACTATTGTAGCCTCCGCGCGCACCTTGATTCCCGCGGTCAGCGAACGCGATGTTATTACCGCCTTCGCCGGACTGCGGCCGGTGCTGGACAATGATTTTTACATCGCTCCATCCGCTTTGGCGCCGCGCCTGATTCAGGTTGCCGGAATCCAGTCGCCGGGGTTGACCGCCTCTCCGGCGATCGCCCTGATGGTCTGCGAGCTGCTGCGAGCCGAAGGTTTGGAATTGCGGCCCAAGACGCGTTTTACCGCGCGGTTGAAGGCTCCGGCCGCCGCGCGCCATATGAGCGCCGCCGAACTGGATGAGCGCGTCGCGCGGGATCCGGCCTGGGGTAATATTGTATGCCGTTGCGAGCAAATCAGTGAGGCTGAAATTGTGGAAGCTATCCGGGCGGGGCATACTACGCTCGATGGTATCAAATTTTATACACGCGCCCAGATGGGCCGCTGTCAGGGCGGTTTCTGCGCCTATAAAATACTGAAGATTCTGATGCGCGAGACCGGCCTGCCGGTTGAGGCCATTACCAAGCGCGGACCGGCGTCGCGGATGTTGGAGGGCGAACTGTGAAAGTAATCGAACAGCAGGCCCTGGTCATCGGGGCGGGCGCTGCCGGACTTTCAGCGGCTCTGAAACTGAAAGCCGGCGGTGTGGTCTGTACCGTCCTGGACCGCGAGGACTATGCCGGCGGCATACTGCTGCAGTGCATTCATACCGGTTTCGGCCTGCACCATTTCGGCCAGGAATTGACCGGACCGGAATTCGCGGCACGGCTGGAAAAACAGGTCCGCGATGCCGGAGTCGAACTGCGCCTCGCGACTACTGTTACCGATATCTCGGCTCTGGAAGACGGGCGCTACGAGGTTACCGCCGTTTCGCCGGCCTGCGGCGTCAGAGTGTACCGGGTACGGTCAGTGGTTCTGGCAATGGGCAGCCGGGAGCGTAACCGCGGCAATATCCGCATTCCCGGCGACCGGCCTGCCGGCGTGTTTACGGCCGGTCTGGCGCAGCGGTTACTGAATATTGACGGTTATCTGCCGGGTAAAACCGCCGTGATTATCGGGTCCGGAGATATCGGGCTGATCATGGCCCGCCGTCTGACGCTCTGCGGCTGCGCGGTAAAAGCCGTTATCGAAATACAGAGCAGTCCCTCCGGCCTGCCGCGCAATATTGCCCAGTGCCTGGACGATTTTTCCATTCCCTTGTACACGGCGCACGCTACGCTTCGCATAATCGGCCGGGACAGGGTTTCGGCGATTGAAGTGGCCCCGCTTATCGCCGGTGTACCGGATCTGAAACGGGCCTTTATCATTGAATGCGATACCGTCCTGCTTTCGGTCGGTCTGGTGCCTGAAAATGAACTGTCCGCCCGTTCCGGCGTGGCGATTAACCCGGTAACCAATGGTCCGCGGGTTAATTCGGCTTTGATGACTACCCTGCCCGGAGTTTTCGCGGCTGGAAATGTGCTGCATATTCACGATCTGGTTGACTGGGTGGCCGAAGAGGCCGGTCGGGCCGGGGACGCGGCCGCCTGCTGGTTGAGCGGGAGTCCGGCTTCCGGCGCGGGAACCGCTGTTCCGGAAATTCCGTTGCGCGCCGGCCTGAATGTCCGCTACACAGCGCCCTCGGCGATCGCGCTGAGCGGAGGAACTACCGTGTATTTGCGGTCCATGATTGAAATGGAAAACGCGGTTTTATCTCTCTATGACGGTGATAATTGTCTGTGGCAGAAAAAAATCGCGCTGGTCCGGCCGGCCGAGATGGTTTCATTCAGCAGCCCGGCATTCGATTCGCAGCCGGCCTCCGGCTTTTTAGAAATCCGCCTGCAGTCAGGAGCCGCATCATGAAAAAATTTATCTGTACAGTGTGTCCCAAGGGCTGCCGCTTGGAAGCCGGGGAAGAAAACGGTGTTTTTTTTGTCTGTGGGAACGGCTGCAAGCGCGGCGAGGCTTATGCCCGCGCTGAACTGAGCGCTCCGGTGCGCACGCTGACGGCTACCTGCCCGTTGGCCCTCGGAGAGCGGGATCTGCCCTTGACCTTTCCGCGCCGCGTTCCGGTAAAAAGTTCCGCTCCGGTGCCCCTGCAGCGCCTCTCTGAATTGGCAACCCTGCTGCGGGATCTGAGCGTTGAACTGCCGGTCAGTGAAGGTCAAATCCTGGCGGCCGACTTTGCGCGCTGCGGCGCCGATATTATCGCCACCAGGACTATCAACCTTGCGGATTAGGCTCTAAAACCGAGCGGAAGCTTCAAGAGTAACCTTGACGGTGCCGTAGGCCCCGAAATAATCGTTATTGAAACCCTCATTGGTTAAAGGCCCGAAAAGATAGACCTCCGGGCTGATATTCATACCTACCCTGAATCGATCCAGATTTATCAGATAGAGGCCGGCTCCTACGTTTAAGATCATGCCGTTAATCCCGTCGCTGGTAATGGCTTCTGATCCGGAATAGAGAGTGTTTTCAAAGGCCCAGAACATCGAAAATCCGCCGATGCCGGCATAGACATACGGGGAAAAAAGAGGCAGCGCCGGGAGTGGCGTATAACGGCCCTCAACTCCGGCTTTGAAAAAAAACATGCCGTCTTCTACGGATTGGTCCAGTTCACTGCCCTCTATTACATAACAGGCCTTGTATCCGGCGTAAAGCACCACATCGGCCGAAGGCGCCATCTGCACATCCAGGAAAATGTCCCCGTCTGAATAAGATCCGAATTCGCGGTCTTCTCTGATAGACTGTCCGCCTCTCAGACCAAACCAGACGCGGGCGTCGGTTCCTTCGGTACTGACTGTCATGGTGTCGGAATCGGAGGCGCTGCTTGAGTTTTCGTTTCCCGGCTGGCTGTAATCCGGTTTACGCGGTCGTTCGCGAATTGGCGGTTCCGGCTGAGGATCCTGTCGTGGTTCGTTCGGGACGGTACGTGACCCTTCATTGTCGTCCCGGGCCTTATCCATGGCGTCGCTCAGGCTACCCCGGTTGCGCGTCGGGGTGGAAGTACAACCGGTCATTAATGTTCCGGCTGCTACGGTAAGCGCTAAGAGGCAGGCGATAGCGCAGTGGCGCTGTTGTGTTGTCTTCATAACATTCAGTATAGCGCACATCTTCAGAAAATTCCTGACCGTTCCGGCTCTTTTCAGGAGCCGGCGCTTTCGTAGTTGCGGATACCGGCGTTCCAGACAGCGATACCGGCCGTCCAGGTAACCGCCGCCGCCACTGTGGTACCGCCGAATACCTGCCACATCTCCAGCCGGCCCATAAACCAGGCTGCCGGAATGAAGGCCGTAAAGGCGAAGGGGAAGATAAAGGTAATCACTCCCCGCAACACCGGATGGAATATTTCCAACGGGTATTTGGCGAAGTCGCCGAAGGTATACATGAAAAAAACGATGGACTGGGTAAACTTCAGCCAGAAGGCCAGCGAGGCGAAAATCAGCTTGAGGGCGGTATAGATGACCATGCCCATTACCACCAGATAAGCCATCGCCGCCAGTTGACCGGCTGCCCAGGTAATGGACAGGGCGATCGAAGCGTATACCACCAGGGCGACGCCGACCAGCAGTTCTCCGAGGGCATCGGGTTGGAAGATTTCACTGATCAAATGAAACAGCGGGTTGATCGGCCTCAACAGATATTTATCGAACTCCCCGTTGACGATGATGCGTCCGGAAAGCATCCAGAGATTATCGCAGAACAGGTGGTCTAGCCCCCGCGGAATCTGGGCGAAGCCGTAAATAAAGAGCAGTTCGTTAAAACTCCAGCCGTTTAACTGCGGGATACGCTGGAAGATCAGGTAAAGGAAGGAGATCCCCGAGGCCTGGAAAAGCAGGAAACCGCCCAGGCCTATCCAGAAGTCCACCCGGTATTCCATCAGGCGTTTCAGGTATTGGGCGAGGAAAAGCCGGTATAGCCGGGCATATCGAAATAATTTATGAAACATATCAGCCTCCCTGAACGGTCAAGTGTCGGATGGCCGCCCGGTACACCAGCTGGCTGCCGATATAAAAAATAACAACCCAGCCGCACTGCACTGCCAGGGCGCGCAGCAGCTCCGCTCCGGTCAGCCGCCCGAGGAATATCTGGACGGGCGTGTAGTGGATGGAACTGAAGGGCAGGGCTAGGAGAACGGGCCGCACCGCTTCCGGGAAGAAGGTCAGCGGGATCAGCGCGCCGGAGAGAAAGGTCAGCACCACATATTTCAGGTTTCCCAGGCCCCAGAGGTTCTTGAGGCAGAAGGCCAGAAAACCGAAACACAGGTTGATCGAGAAAAGAATCAGAAAGCCGAACAGTACGCTGGCCATAAAGGCGCCGAACTGGGCCAGTCCCGGAAAGGTCAGGCCGAGCCAGAGGGAACCGGCGATACGCAAAAACAAACCGAGGGGCACAAAGACCATCACCAGTTCGTAAAACAGGGCGCCGAAGCTCATCGCCAGGATACGCCCGGTATAGCTGATCGGCTTGATCAGGTTCATGGCGATGGCGCCGGTCCGCACCTCGTCTCCTACCCAGTAGTCAGCCTCGGCCGAGAAGGTCATGCGCACGATAAACTCCATGATGATCACGTACATGGCCATTTCGGCGCGGGAAAAGCCCTGCATCGTTTCGACTCCCGAGGAGGTGAAAATGGCCATCCATAGATAATAGGTCAGAAATACCCGCAGAAAGCTTCCCAGCATAAAGACGATGGCGTTTACCCCGTAGGAGAGGTAGGTTTGGGTGACGCTGCGGGCGAAGGGCAGATAGCTCCGGATTTTCATAGACTCTTCCCCTGGTAAATTTCCTTAACGATGTCCTCAATGTCCGTCTCCATAACCTTCATGTCCAGCACCGGCAGCTGCTGCATCACATAAAACAGCAGTTCGGAGGCCTTGATCTTCAAGGAATTAAAGCGCAGGGTCAGGGTGTTTTCCTTGATCTCGCTGGAGAGATCGGTTTCTTCAAGCTTGAAATGGTCGTTCAATTTAAGAACCGCGGCTTTTTCGGTATCCCGGATTTCCATAACCAGGCTTTTCATATAACCATAGGTCTGTTTGATCTGCAGCAGCGAGCCGTCATGGACTTTTTTGCCCTCGTCGATGATGATCACCCGGCTGCACAGCTGCTCGATATCATCCATATTATGGGTGGTCAAGATCACCGTGGTGCCGTACTGCCTGTTAATATCCTTGATAGCCGAGAGCACCTTGTCCTTGACCACGATATCCAGCCCGATGGTCGGCTCGTCCAAAAAGAGTACCCGCGGATTGTGCAGCAGGCTGGCGGCCAGGTCGGCGCGCATACGCTGTCCGAGAGAGAGCGTGCGTACCGGCTGGCTGATGAACTCCTCAAGGGCGAGCACCTCATTCAGGTATTTCATGCGCGAGGCGGCTTCGTCTTTGGGAACTTCATAAATTTCCCGCAGAATTGAAAAAGTTTCGCCGAGCGGCAGGTCCCACCACAGCTGGGTACGCTGGCCGAAGACGACTCCGATCTGGCGGGCGTTTTTTTGACGGTCCTTGTAGGGTACCAGCCCATGCACCTCGGCCCGGCCGGAGGTGGGATTCAGAATGCCGGTCAGCATCTTGATGGTGGTGGATTTGCCGGCGCCGTTGGCGCCGATATAGCCGACCATCTCGCCGGTCGGTATGGTAAAGGAAATATCATCCACGGCCCGTTTGATTTCCTTGCGGGGCATGAACAGTCCCTTGACCGTTCCCAGAAATCCGGGGTCTTTTTTGCTGATGGTAAAATCTTTGGTCAGGTTCTCGGCGATGATCATGATAAGAACTCCTCACTCAATAGGGGTTATTAACCTTATCACAGACCGGCCGAAATGGTCGAATACTTTTTTTACTTGAAAACCGGCCGGATTCCGGCTCCGCGCGCGAGAGTCAATAAAAAAAAGAACCCCGGCAGGGCGCGCCGGGGTTCTTATCACCTGAAGTTTTCTTACCTCCGGTTATACTATCATGGCTGAACGTGACCAGTCGTAGTGCACGGTGCTGAGCTCTTCCATGGACGGCATCGGGTACCAAACCTTACCGTGTCTGCTGACTACCGCAAAACCCTTGTTGACAATCTGGAAGGTAAAGCTGTCGGCGAAGGTGCGGTCCAGGGTCTTGGTGGCTTTGCCGCGCTCGGTGACTGCCTTGATGCACTCACTGAGGTGGCCGAGGTTGCGGTCGTACATCGGGCCGACATTGCCGGTATTGATGGGGTCCTCAAGGTTGATTACCTTCAGGTCGCAGTAGCAGAGCGCCGGCAGGCTGATCTTGGTAGCTGGGGATACAATGTAGTCTCCAAAGGCCGCTGTCGGCAGCGCGCTGACAACCAGCGGCTGTACCGGGCACAGTTCCTGATACAGATAGTAGGCTTTGTTTTTTTCGTCTTTTGGAAGGGCGGTTTTTTTAAGACCGAGACTGCGTCCGTCCGAAGTGGTCAGATACAGCATTCCCATCTTATCCGTTGGAACCTGTTCCAGAACCCGGTAAATTGATAAATAAACCGAATGCTTAGCAATACCGTTTTTGTGGGGTACGCATTGGGCGCGGGCATGAGCCCAGTCAAAGGTACTCTCGAATTCACCGGTCAGTTCGATAAACATCAGCCGCTCGTGCGAACCGCGTTTGGAACTGGTGGCCATATAGGCTCCGAATTCCTCAGGGCTCAGCATTGACGCGATCAGCGCCTCGGTCGGAAAAACCGTCATGTAATAGTGTATGTTTGACATGTTACCTCCGTTTCTTTTTTTAAGTATAGGTTCTAGTTAAAAAAACTGCCAATCCAGGATATCAGGTTGTACTTGCTGAAGATGGAAACCGAAATCAGCGAAATGACGGCCATAATCTTAATCAGAATATCCAGGGACGGGCCGACCGTGTCTTTCAGCGGGTCGCCGACGGTGTCCCCGACAATGGCCGCGGAATGGGCATCGGAACCCTTACCGCCGTGGTGTCCCTGCTCGATGAACTTCTTGGCGTTATCCCAGGCTCCGCCGGCGTTGGCGGTGTACAGCGCCAGCATGATCGCGCTCAGAGTTGTGCCGATCAGCATACCGCCGACAAAGTTGGGGCCGAGCAAAAAGCCGCTGGCCAGCGGAGTAATCACCGAAATCAGGGCCGGCAGTTTCATTTCTGCTAAGGCTCCGGCGGAACTGATACGGATACAGGTGGCATAGTCCGGTTTGGCTTCTCCGGTCAGAATGCCGGGGATTTCCTTGAACTGGCGTCGGACTTCCTGAACCATTTTTCGGGCGGCCTTGGCGACCGCTTCAACCAGAATACCGGAGAACAGGAAGGGCAGGGCCGCGCCGACCAGGCCTCCGGCCAGGGTCATGGTATCAATAAAGTTCAGGTTCAGGGTAAAGCCCGAGGTTTGGCCGGGAGAGGCTTGGGCGTAAAGGTAGGAGGCGAAGAGCGAGAGGGCGGCCAGTCCGGCTGACCCGATGGCAAAACCTTTGCCGATGGCCGCTGTGGTGTTGCCGACGGCGTCCAACTGATCGGTGATTTTACGTACCGCCGGGTCCAGCTTGGACATTTCGCTGATACCGCCGGCGTTATCGGCGATCGGGCCGTAGGTGTCGACCGAAACCGTGGCGATAACGAAGGACAGCATGCCGATGGCCGCCATGGAAACGCCGTAGAGTCCGCCGATGGCGTTGGCGGTGATGGCCGCTAGGGCCAGCACCAGGACCGGAAAGAAAACCGACTTCATGCCGGCGGCCATACCCTGGGTGATGTTCAGGGCCGGGCCTTCGCGGCTGGCTTCCGAAATACGCTGGGTAGTCGGGAAGTCAAAGCTGGTGTAGACCTCGGCCAGCTGACCGATCAGGATGCCGGAAACAATGCCGGTAACGGCGGCCAGCCAGGGACTCAGGATGCCCAGTTTGAAGCCTAATACCGAGAGATCCTGCCCCTGGAAATAAAACCAGGTAAAAACACCGGTACCGATGATGGTCAGTGACGCCGATACCCAGGTGGAGAGGTTCAGTTCGTGGTGCGGATGCTCGCTGACTTTTTTAATCAGCAGATAGGCGATGCCGCAGATGCAGGCTACCGCTCCGATTCCGGCGAAGACCAGGGGATAGAGTATCAGTTCGCGCAGCAGCTCATAGCTGATAGCCGCCGCTCCGGCATGCAGGTTGGTATAGAACATATAGGCGGCCAGGACCACGCTGGAAATGATGGCTCCGACATAGCTTTCCAGCAGGTCGGCGCCCAGTCCGGCGACGTCGCCGACATTGTCGCCGACGTTATCGGCAATGGTAGCCGGATTGCGGGGATCGTCTTCCGGAATGTGGGCTTCGGTTTTTCCGACCAGGTCAGCGCCCATATCGGCGGCCTTGGTGAAAATACCGCCGCCGACGCGGTCGAACATGGCAATGATAGAGCAACCCAGGGCATAGCCGGAAACGGTCATGGTAAAGGGAATGAAGTTGATGCCGATCCAGTTGGCTTCTATTACCAGACGCTCGACATTGAGCTGTCCGAATAATTGGCCAAAAACGAAGTAGACCAGGGTCAGTCCGAGCAGGGCGAAACCGCCGACGCATAAACCCATGACCGAGCCGCCGCGGAAGGCAACTTTGAGGGTTTCCCCGAGACTACCGGTGGTTCGGGCGCGGTTGGCCACGCGGACGTTGGCCAGGGTGGCGATCTTCATGCCGATCCAGCCGGCGGAAGCGCTCATCAGCGCGCCGATCACAAAGGCCGCTCCGGTGTACCAGGAAACGACTACACCCAGGAAGATCGCGATCAGGGCCGCGATGCGGGCGATAACGCCGTATTCATGGATGATGAAGGCGTCAGCGCCTTCCTTGATCGCTCCGGAGATTTCCTGCATCAGCGGAAGCCCCGGTTCCATTTTCTTTACGCCGAAAAAGTTGATTCCGGCAAAGGTCAGCGCCGCCACAGCGGCAATCAAAACAAAGCCCAACATTCTGTATGCTCCTTTCCCCGCAAGGGTCGGGTGCAGAGTAATAAATATTGATTGTTTTATCTATATAAAAAGTGCGTGAAAAACACTAAATGCGACACTTTTTTAAAAAATGTCGCAAGAATAACGCTTTCCCTAAGGCTACTGGTCGGAGTTCTACATGGTGAGAATATGACCGCCGGGGGAAGTTGTCCTCCGACGGTCAAATCTATCAGGGTCTGGCGCTGAAAACCTGGCCGTTATAGGCCTCGACAAAGATCTCGCTGCCATGAATTGCGCGGTTATAGGTGCGCTCTCCGCTGTCAGCCTGTCCGTTGCTGTTCAGGAAACTGAAAGTGAAATCAGCTGGGACATTGGCGATGGTAGCCTTCCACCAGTGCTGGCCATTGATAAAACCCTCATAGGCCAGAGTGTACTCCGCGGGCAGATTGGTTCGGCCGAGCAGGGCATAGGAGGCGGCGCTGGTCCATTCCCGGAAATGAACGGTCAGATCGTTACCGGGGGTATTGGAGAGCACATCGACATTGGCGCTGTAATAACTGCCGCCGTTTACGGTAAAGCGGTAGTCAGCGCGGAACTGCAGGATTCCGTAATCCACGTAGTAGGTGGAAGCCTGTTTTACCTGATCGATAACCACCCGGTAGTTGCCCGGCAGGGCGGAAGTGAGGCGCAGTTCAGCGGCCGGCTGGGCATAACCACCGCCGGTGATCGTGAAGGCCGCTCCGTTGGGCGCGAAGATTTCCTGTCCGTTCCGGTATACCTTCACAGTCAGGCCCCGCAGCTCGGAGGCCATGGTGGAGTAGTCGGCGTTCGGGTGACGGAAATACAGCTGCACATCAGTTAAGGCCGTGACGCTGTAGGCGAGGGTGCTGTCGTTGAAGCGGATCAGGTACTGACCGGCCCGGGGCAGAACGATGTTGGCGCCGTTGACATCGGCTGTACCGTCGCTGTTGTTGTCACCCCAGTTTGAGCTCCAGTCGCCGCGGGCGTCAAACTTGAAAGCGTTGCCGGCGCTCGCGTAAAAGCGGGCCTTGTACTCCCAGGTGTTGGCGGCCACCAGCTCCATTGCCGATGGTGCCCAGCTGTTCTGGGTGCCGCGCAGGTACATGGTCGGGTAAGCGGCCGCGAAATTGCGGGCTGCTTCAGCTCCGGCCGAACCGGCAACGGCGCTATCCGGATTCAATCCCATCGAGCAGGACGCCAGAAAAAGACCAGCGATGCTGGCATAAATTGCGGTGCGATTTACTTTTAACATCAAAATACTCCTTACTTGTTGTATTGGTATTAGAGATAACGCTTTCGCAAGAAAAAAGCAAGTGATTTTGATTATTTTATTGACAAATTAACAAAGTGGTGGATTTTATAAAAAAGACAGTCCGGAGACAACTTGACTTTGATAAAATAGTTTCTCGGATTTAGGTGTCCGGTTGTGATAAATATAGACACAACGTTTCGCGCGAAACGCTCCGCTTCATTTGTGTTCAATATGTAAAATACCAGGCTCATTCAGGCCGGAATTGTTGAAATTAGAGTTTTTATATGTTACATATCTTTATATCCCATTTACAGCGAGGCAGTTATACAATGCGAAAAGTACAACGTTTACCCGTTGTGGTGGTTTTATTAATTACGGCGTTCGTTTCCTGCTCTTTGGACTTCCCCTGGAGTAATAACACTCAGGAATTTGTCGAAAACGGACTCGAGCAGGTCGCCTTGCTCTCAACCGAAATTGAAGTGAATGGCCGGAACTACGACTATTTTGTTCCTGAATACGCCAACACGCTGAGAATCCAGCTGCGTAATCCCCGCGATTTTGATGTTGACTATACCATTACCACCGATGATCCGGCCCTGCTGGACTCTGCTTTGGCCCTTCCGGTAAAAAACGGCACCCGCGAACTGCTGGTGAATTTTACGCCGTTAACAGCCGCCCGCTCCCGAACTCTTGGATTTACCCTTACCGTGTTCGTACCCGCGCTGAATCGTACTTATCCGCCAATCCGGTTCTCGGCGGTGTGCCGCTTCCCGGATTCAACGATTGATGTTGGCATCAGCCTTCCCGGCCAAGGCGGGACCACCCTGGTTTTTGACCCAGCAACAGTTGATATTACCGCCGGGGCGAGTATTACCGCGGCGTTACCCGCCGATTCCCCGCTTGCCGCGGCTACGCACTGGACCTGGTTTTTAAACGGCGTGCCCATCAGCGGGGAGACCGGTTCTTCCTATATTTTTGACAGCACCGGCCTCGTCGGATTATTCCGAATTACCGCCGCCTGTACCTTGGCCGGTTTGCGCTACTCCGGAGATCTGCTCGTAAATGTCACTGTCGCGACTCAATTTCTGGTATGGTATGACGGCTCCGGCGGAACCGGCGCGCCCCTCTGGCAGGAAAATAGTCCCGGAGAACTGATAACTGTCGGAGCCGCGCCTGTCCGAGTGGGCTACAACTTTGAGCATTGGCAGACTACCGATCTGGATTCAGGGGTAACGAGTACCTTCCAAAGCGGCGATACCTTCGTGATGCCGGCGCGCATTGTCCGCCTGACGGCGGTCTGGTCTCAAGACTTGCAAACAGTCCAGGACCTGCGCGCCGAGATCGACTACGGTCTGGTGCAATTATTCTGGACTGATCCGGTTTCACCGGATTTTGATTCCGTGGAAATTCTCTGGACTCCCGGCGGGCCGGCGCCGGCCTCACCCCTGCGGATTGGTCCCGGTAACGGCACGACCGCCATTCAGGGTTTGACTAACGGTACCAACTATACCTTCGAAGTTCGCGCCCGTTACCGCTCCGGCGGCAGCTATACTCATGGCGACGCGCTTTTCATTTCGGCCATGCCGGTGGATTATCAGCAGTACGTCAATTTGGTTCCTGTTCCGGTTTCGGCCGGCGCGGCGCAGTTTCGGCAGGGAGCAGACACTTCCGGAGGCTTCCTGCATTATGTGGCCCCTTTCAGTATTGGCCGTTATGAGGTGCTGTATCAGCTCTGGTATCAGGTGTATCAGTGGGCCGTTTCCGGAGCCGGCTATACTATTCAAAATGCCGGACAGGAAGGTTCCGAGGGTACTCCCGGCGCCCAGCCGGTTTTGGGTGTTTATCCGGTTACCGGAATTAGCTGGCGCGACGTTATTGTCTGGTGTAACGCCTACAGCGAGATGGAAGGACTTGAGCCGGTCTATTACAGCGATCGCGGTTGTACCGCGCCTCTGCGGAATTCTAGCGGGGTAAATTCATATCTCAGTACCCCGGGCTTAATCGATAATCCCTATGTCAAGCTTTCGGCCAACGGTTACCGCCTGCCCACCGAGGGCGAATGGGAAAAAGCCGCCCGTTACCAGGGCGCTGCCTGGAACAGCTACCTTAACGCCAGTGGGGCCGAAAGTTCCGATGGCGCCAGCGCCGAGGCCGTCGCGGTCTTTGCCAATAATTCCGGCAATCGCATTGCTTTCTCGGGCAGCCGGCAACCTAACGGTCTGGGGCTCTATGATATGTCCGGCAATGTACGCGAATACTGCTTTGATGCACAGGATAATTATCCTGCGGTAACGCAGATTAATTACGCCGGGCCTTTCGATCCGGCTAGTTTGGCAAAAGTGGGGCGGGGCGGAGCCTATAACTCAACGTTGATGCTGGTCTCCAGCGGCTACCGCAACACCAGTCCCTTCGCCTGGGCCGCGACGGTTGGAAATGGGTTCCGCGTGGCCCGCACGGTGACGCCCGGCGCGGAAAACCTGCCGCCGAGCAGTTATAACTTTTATCTGTACTTTGCCCGGAATGTCGGCAGTGATATTTCTTTCACAGTCTATAACATTAACCCTTCAACAGGCGGCTTGATCTCCACCGGATTCATCGAGAATATAGTTGATGTTTCCGATCCGGTGCTAAGACTGCAACCCCAGGGGGGACGTGTATATCTTGCTCATAATGCCGGCAGTTACCAAATCTATAATATAAATCCCGAGACCGGTTCACTGGCGGAAGGACCAACCTATACCCCGGCGGTGACGCTGGCGCCGGTCACGGATATGGTCTTCACTGAGGATGGGAAAAGCCTTTTTACCCGTTACGGGTTTGATGTCCAGCACCTGCCGGTGAATCAGGTAAGTGGAACGCCTGGAAGCCTCACAGTAATCCCAGGAGTTGCGACACCAGGTTACACTTCTCCTGGATTTCTGGCTCTGGGAAATAACTCAATTTTTAGTGCTTGTTATAATGCGTCGAATGGTATATCGACAATTTTCAGACTGATCGGTGGGGCGCAGGAAGCAATGTTTGATTATTCATCAGTAACAGTTGCTAATAAATTGCTACGGGTCGGCAGGTTGCTTTTTTCACTGAAATATTCTCCGGCTGTTTTTAATAATCTGGAAGTACTGCTGATCGGTAGCGATGATTCTCTGACTCCGATAGGTTCTTTAGACGTTCCGATTAACGCGCATGACATGGTTGCTACACCGGACGGCCGTTTTGTGTATGTGGCCTCTTATTCTTTTGGGGCTCTGAATTGTTTCAGCGTTAATGATGAAGATTTAAGTATTATTTCCATTCCCAGCGCTTCGGTGCTGCATGATGAGGGGTACAAAACCCTGGCGATCGATCCAACTGGTTTGTTTCTGTTTGTGCATGAGCAAACCGACGGTGAGTTATATATCTACCGGATAAACGCCGATGGCAGTCTGAGCCAATTAAATACGCCAAATCTTGGTGTCGGTAAAAGTTCAATGGCCGTAGCGGCTTTCGCTAGATAGGGGGGATGATGACGCCTGTGATTCGATCGTTCAGTTTGATTGCTCTTGCGGCTTTGCTCCTGTCTTGTTCGGTACCGCTGGAGTCCGCGGCGCAGCGGGGAGACGGCACCTGTTCAGTGACATTGTTGCTCTCCGGGGAAACTTCCGCCGACGCCCGTACCATTACCACCAATTTCGCCTCGGTGGCCGCGGAATGGCGGCTGGTGCTGACCAGCGCCGGACGTACTACCCGGGACATCCGCCTCAGCGCCGGCTCGGCTTTGACCGTCAGCGGTCTGGAGCCGGGAACCTGGGATATCGCGGTGACCGGCTATAACGCCGCCGATGAAGTGGCGGCTGAAGGCGCGCTTACCGGCGCGGTATTAGCCCTCGGCCAGTCCAGAACTGTCACCGTACCGGTAGCTGTCTCGGTCTCCGCGGCCGGCAGCGGGACCTTTGCTTTTACGGTCAGTTTTCCCGCGACGGCCACTATCACCCATGTGCGGGCCTATCTCGATGATGTACCCGGAGAATACATGGAGTATACTGTCGCCGACACCGGCGCCATGCATTCCGTTATCGTTTCCTGCGCCGATCGCGCCACCCACAAAACGGCGACTTCTGGAACCTGGACACTGACGGTTGAGTTGTGGCGCGGCGAGATCGGAAATCCGACAAGCACCAGACCCTTAACGCTGGTGGAAAGCGTCAATATCTGGGACAATCTTCATTCCGACCGTTGGCTGGACAGCTCCGGCAATCTCGCAGAGCAGCGCGTTCTGGCTCTGGATGACTTTGCCAGCAATAACGTGTCTCTCGCCGGCCTTTCGTTTTTAGGCGGACAGCTGCGTACTTTGGTGGGGGTGCCCACCGTTTTTTCGCCGCTGGTCGTGGATTATGAGCTTTATTATACTGACCCCGCGGTTACGGCTATTATTACGCGCGCCAATGCCGGCCAAACCATTGAGTATTACATCGGTAACACAGAACCAGTCTGGCAGAGTTTATCCGGTTCGGCGGTAAACCTTACCATTCCTGCAATTGCCCAGCTATTGATCCGGGTAACGGCTGCTGATGGCAACACCCAACGAACCTATACTTTGAGTTTACAGCGCTATTTTACTATTACCTATTACCCTAACGGCGCTCTGGGCGCTCCGGTTGCGGTCACTGTCAATGCCGGTCTCACTCACACCATGCTCCAAGTCGATTCCGCCCCGCTCAACTATGCCAATATCCGTGACGGGATAGCGCTTCGGCTGACACATTGGAAGATTAGCCCTACCGGTACCGGCGGTACGGATTTTGACCCTGCGGGACAATTCCCTGTAAGCGGAAATTATTCCTTTTATGCCCGCTGGTCTGTAATCGGCGGGAGGGGCCCGGCCGGCGGACTGGTGTTTTACGATAAGGGCGATTACTCCGACGGCTGGCGATACCTGGAAGTTCAGGATATCCATGCCTCGGATGAGGAGACCGCAAGCTGGGTTACTCCAAGCAACCTCGCTCTGGGCGGTAACCACGCTGAGCTCGGTTGGGGAAAGTCGAACACCCTGCGTAATAGCGTTAATCAAACCGGCGGGGCAATCTGGCTCAGTCAGACCCTGAATGTAAACGGCTACCACGATTGGTTTTTGCCATCGACCGATGAATTGAGCGCGCTGTATACCCAACTGGTTTCCGCCAGCTTTGGCAGCTTCATACCAAATTATTACTGGACATCCACCGAGACAGCCGCTAACCAGGCTACCATCGTTAATTTAAACGACGGTAGCTCAATGAGTAACGCGGTAAAGGCAGTCGGATATAATTTCCGTCCCATCCGGGCCTTCGCGGACAGTGAGCCGCTGTACATTGTGATGTACCATGCCAACGGCGCTTCCGGCGGTGCGGTTCCGGAAGACAGTTATCATTATCGTGCCGGTCAGGTTGCGACAGCGCGGGAAAATAGCGGAGGGCTGACCCGAGCGGGCTTGACCTTCGCCGGCTGGAATACCCAAGCCAACGGGATCGGGACTAATTATAACCCGGGTGATCCGCTACCCTTCGGCAATGACGATATTGTGTTGTACGCCCGTTGGCAATAAAGTTTTGACAAACGATTAACAGGAGCTGCAAAGAGCATGACTGATATACACAAAGGGCCGGCGCGATCGGCAAGGGCGCGGCCGGTGCGCTATCCGCTGGTCGTAAAACTGATCGGCATAATTTCTCTGATTATCATCGTGGCCATGGCGGCCTTTACGGCCCTGGCCACCGTTTTTTTCGCGGATGACTCGCGGGTTCGAGCCGAAGAACGCAATCTGACCTTAAGCCAGGTGGTGGCCTATCAGATGGAAGGCGAGGTGCGTTCCCTGCATTCCGGTTGTTTGTCGCTGTTGGATACGCTGCGTGAGGCCGGCTTTAACCGTACCTTTGAGCAGGTTACGGTGGCCAACTTTTTTGACCGTAACGCCCGGGTGGCCTATATCGGTGTGCCCGGCGAAAAGGCCGTTTATAACCGCAAATTTTTTACCGCTTATGAACTCGAGCCGGAAGTGGTAACCGCCTTCCTGTCCAGCCGGCCGGAAATCGCCGCCCGGGCAGCCTCCGGCGAAAGCATATTGGTCAACGCCAGCGCTTCCCTGGGACTGCCGGCCGCGGCGTTGTTCGCCCCGAACCGCGACTTCGGTACCGATAACCTGATGGTAATTATCTTCTCCACCGAAAACCTGCAAAATATCGTGCAAACGGCTTCTGACGGTCTGACCTGGGCGGTCGGATTTGAGGGTGAGGTGCTGGTACACCCCGATCCCGAGCTGGTGACCTTGGCCGTCAACATGAGCGCTAATCCGCTGGTAGCCGAAAGTCTGACCAGCCCCTTGGAGAACTTGCAATTGCGCTATCGTGAAAGTGACGGTAAGCGGTATATCGGCGCCTTCCGCAAACTGCCTCTCGGCCAGTTTACCGTTGCCACCAGCGTAGATCAGGACAAGGTCTATGAGGCGGCCTTCGACGTCGCCCGCCGCAATCTCTACCTGACCGGCGTGGCCCTGCTGCTTTCGATGCTGGCGGTCTGGTTTTTCTCGAAAACCGTCAGCCGTCCGGTTATGGCCCTGGTGCGCGCCGCCAACGAGATTGAAGGCGGCAATTTTGAGCCGGATATCACGCCGACTACCCGCGACGAGCTCGGGTTGTTGACTTCCAGTTTTCAGGCCATGGGCCGCGGTTTGGCCGAACGCGAGCGCATCAAGGAGACCTTCGGAAAGTTCGTTAACCGTGAAATCGCCGAGAAGGCCCTGACCGGCCGTTTGGCTCTGGGCGGCGAGCGCAAAACCGCTACTATTTTTTTCTCGGATATCCGCTCCTTTACGGCTATCAGCGAAAAGCTGACACCGGAAGCCGTCGTGGAATTTTTGAATCAGTACATGACGCTGATGGTGGAGTGCATTGAGAAAACCGGCGGTGTGGTAGATAAGTTTATCGGAGACGCCATCATGGCGGTCTGGGGCGCGCCGGTGTCCACCGGGTCTCCCGCCGATGACGCCATGGCCTCAATTAACGCCATGCTGATGATGCGTCAGTCCCTGATGCGTTTTAACGCCGGTCGCGGCGGCGCCGATAAGCCGCTGATCCGCATCGGCTGCGGCGTGAATACCGGGACCTGTCTGGCCGGCCAGATCGGTTCGGCCCAGCGCATGGAATATACGGTGATCGGCGATGCCGTTAATCTGGCCAGCCGCATCGAGGCGCTCAACAAGCCCTTCGGTACCGACATCCTGATTTCCGAACAAACCCTGGCCCTGGTAGCCGACCGGGTGATCGTGGAGCAGATGCCGCCCATCAAGGTAAAGGGAAAGTCTGAGCCGCTTAAAATCTACGCCCTGATCAATCTGAAGAACGCGGCCGGACCGAATACGCTTTCGGCGCTGCGCGCCCTGCTCGGCATCGAAGCCCCGGCAGGGGTTATCGATCCTGAACAGGAAGAAGTGAAATATGAAATTCTCCCGCAGTGACGCCGCCTTCACGTTCGTTATCGGTGTATTGTCCGCTTTTTTGATCGTGCTGTTTTTGCAGGATATCAACGCTGTCTCGTTGCGCCGGGACGCGCCCGAGCTGGGTACCATTGTATTCCGTAAGCGCACCGCCACCCGCAAGAGCGCCGGTTCGCTGCGCTGGGAGCGGTTGAAAAACCTGTCGACTATTCATCAGGGCGATACCCTGCGTACCGCCGGAGCCTCCGAGGCCGCGGTTAATTTTGAAGACGGCACCAGTCTCGATATTTTTGAAAACAGCATGCTGCGCCTGAACTTTACCGGCGATATACCGGAAATCGAATTTCTGGGCGGGGCGATCAGCCTGGGCGGTTCCGACTCCGCGGAGACCGCTCGCCGTTCGGTACTGGTCGGCTCGACCAGGGTTGAGGTAGCCGGTCAGTCACGGGTTTCGCTGCTGCAGGACGGCACCACCCTGGCGGTCGACGTCACCGCCGGAGAGGCTTTGGTAACGGTTGACGGAGCCCAGGGAACGAGAGTGGCCGTCAACCAGGAACTGCGGATTAATTCAAAAACCGGCTCGAGCGAACTGATCGAACGCCAACTGATTCCGCTCAGTCCCGCGCAGAGCGCCCGCCTCCTGGATCAGTCACCAGCCGCCGCTTTTTCCGGCCTGTCCGCAGTCGAGTTTTCCGCCGAGGAGCGCGGCGCGTCCGCCTCCGGTGAAGACGGTACTGTTTATATTGAAGTCGCCAGGGACGCCGCTTTTACGGAGGAGGCGCGCCGGGTCAGCGCCGAGTACTCGGCGCGCACGTTGAGCGCGCGCACTGATTTGGCTTCCGGGACCTGGTTTTGGCGTCTGGCGGATTCTGCCGGGCGGGAATCGGCGGTGCGCCGTTTCAGCCTGGTTCAGGAAGCCCCGCCCCGCCTGATACTGCCGGCCGAAGGTGACAGTTTCAGCTGGCGGACCAATCCCGCGCGGATCCGTTTTTCCTGGAGCGGCTGCGAGTCAGCCCTGGCTTATATCCTTGAAATTGACAATGATCAGAATTTCGGCGCGCCGGCGGTGCGCACCCGGACGGCTTTGACCGGTCTGACTATTTCCACGCTCACCGACGGCCAGTGGTACTGGCGAGTCGTTCCGGTATACAGTCATACGCTCAGCGGTCCGGCCGCCGTTCCCGAGGCGCGCGGTCTGCGGCTTTCTCGCAGCGCGGCCATGACCGCCCTGTCCCCGGTTCTGCCCGTCGACGGTACGCTCTTTCAAATATCACGCATTATCGAAAAGGGAATTTCTTTTTCCTGGACTCCGGAGCGCGAAGCGGCGGAGTATCAGTTGGTGATTTCGGCCAACCCCGGTCTTGAGCCGGCTCTGGCCGTGCTCCCCAGCGCACAGCCCTATTACCGGCCGGCGGCGGGGCAGTTTACTGCCCTGGCCCGCGAAGGTACGCTGTACTGGGCGGTACGCTGGATGGACGCGGAGGGTAACCTGTCGCCGCTTTCCGCCCCGCGCCGGCTGGTAGCCGTGGATGAGCTGCACGCGGTGCGTGCCCTCTTTCCTCCGGACGGCTACACCATCGCCGACTCGCTGGTTACCAATACCCGTTTTACCTGGCGCAGCACCGTTAACTCCCGCACCGATTATCAGTTAGCCCGCGACCCGCTTTTCCGGGATGTGGTGCTCAATGAAACCGTTACCGGCGATTCCCTGCTCGGCCGCGAATTGGCTCCCGGCCAGTACTTCTGGCGCGTCCGGACCTTCAATATTGATGACTCTGTCTTCCTGGAAACCGCCGCCCGGCGCGTTCAAGTCGCGCCTCCCTTACCGCCACCGGCGCTGCTTCAACCGGCGCCGGGTTCGGCCTTTCCGGTGGTGGAGGGTAGCTCCATCGCGGTGCGCTGGTCGGAAGTGAGCGGCGCCGACTATTACCGGCTGCAGCTGTATCACAGCGGCGGTTCCGGCGAGCCCGATTTCGAACTGCCCATAATAACAGACACGCAAAGCGAGGTGCCGCTCGGTAAAATGCAGGAGGGCCCCTATCGCATCGTGCTGCAGGCCTTCGCTCTGGATACCGATGAGTCCACCCGTATTATCGGCTACCGCAGTGAATCAGCCATAACGATGCGTAAACTGCTGCCGGTCCGGCTCGGTTCTCCGGCAAACGGCGAACTGCTGGACGGTCTGACACTACGCCGCTACGGTTTGACTTTCAGCTGGGCCAGCCGCGATACGCCCACTGCCCTGCGCCTGGCCCTGAAGCGCGATGGTCAGTCTTTCAGCTTACCCTTTGTCTATGAAAGCGGCGCCGACTCCTACACCGTGCGCAACCTTCCGGAAGGCCGCTACGAGTGGAGCGTACATGCCTCGCTCGACGAGTTTGATATTTCCAGCCGCGGGGCCGAGTCTTTCTCTGTCAGCGCCATTCCGCTGCTGCCGGCTCCCGCGCTGACCGGGCCTGCTAATTCCGCGGAGTTCGGTCCCGAACAGCTGCGCTCCAGCCGCACCATCCGCTTCAGCTGGACGGCTGTGGCGGGTGCCAGCCGTTATACGCTGAAAATATTCCGCTCCGGCAGCAGCGATCCGGTATGGATGCGCGATGATCTGGAAGGCACGGAGTGCGTTCTGGAAGATTTGACAGTGCTGGCGCGCGGCGATTTTATCTGGGAAGTGTCCGCCCAGAGTTACTGGACCGATGGTGTGCTTGAACAGGAAGGCCGTGAATCCCGGCAAAGTTTCCGGGTCGTTTTACCGGGACTCGGAAACCCGGCGCCGATTAAGGGAAAGGAATTTTATGGCCTCTAGACTGATAACCGCCGCCGCCCTGCTGATATTTTTACTTTTCCCCCTCGGTGCCCAGTCCCTGCCGAACGATAAACAGCAGCCGGGCGACGCGCAGCCGGCGGGCGCTGTCACGCAGCCCGGCACTGTCACGCCACCGGCCGCGGCCGAGGACTATTCTTTTGAATTGCAGGAAGACGGAGCGCCTCTTTTTATCCAGAGAATCAGCTGGGAAGAAGTGCGCTATGTGCTGGAATATGAACTGGAGATTCTTGATTCGGCCGGCTCTGAAATTTACCGCGGCCGCTCCGCGGTACCGGAGCAGACGGTCAGCCTGCCGGCGGGCGGGTATCGTTATCGTATTACCCTGTTTAACCTGCTCGCTCAGCCGGAAATTACCGGTGAGTGGCAGGACCTGCTTATCAAAAAGGCCGAGCTGCCCCGGCTCTCCGGCTTCGCGCCGGAAACCCTGTATCTGGAGGAAGAGCGTTTTACACTGAACCTCGACGGACGCGACCTGCTTCCGGATGCCCGGGTAGTACTGGTTGACCCGGTACTCGGCCTGGTCCGCTATGAAGCTTCCATTGTGGAATCCGATAATCTGCGCCGTTTACAGGTATTGCTGCCAGCCGAGCGTCTGGATTCAGGGGATTTTAAAGTTAAGGTAATCAATCCGGGCGGACTGTATGATATTCGTCCCGAAATTCTGCGGGTGCGCTATCAGAATCCCGTTGAACTGTTCGGCCAGGCTGCCGTGGCGCCCTATATTCCGTTGTTCGACAGTTGGTATACGGCCAATTGGTCCGAGCCGGTGTACCCGGCTTCGGCGCGGGGCAGCGTCTCGTTTATGTTTATTAAAAAGCGCTACGGCTATTACGGGGTTGAAGCGTCCGGCGCGTATCGGTACACCCTTGGCGGTTTCGGCGATACGGCTATTCATACTACCGTATCCAAGGTGGCGCTTTCGGCGGTGTTTAAATACCGCCCCTTTGAACGCTTTTTTATCCTGACACGGGTGGGCGGCGGTTCTTCCTGGACGGCCATGGAATTTCAGTACGGTTCGGTGATCGGTATCAGCCATACCACCCGGGACCCGCTGGTCAGCGCCGGCTTGGCTTTTCAGTTGATGTTAAGCAAGCACTTTTTCGCCGAGCTCGGCGCCGAATTTGAAACCATCTTTTACGACGGTTTCGCCGCCGGCGCCATCATGCCCGGTCTTTCCGCGGGCTATATCTTTTAAGCCTTTTTACTTCTTACAACCGTATTATCCGGGAATGGGTCAGCGGTTTGTTACCGTCGGCGGTAATCAGAATGCTGTTTTCCAGACGGCAGCCGCCGTGACGCATATCGTAGAGGCCGGGTTCCAGGGTGACGACCATGCCGGGTGTGAATACCCAGATATTGTCGTCCCGCTTGCGGATGGCCGGGCCTTCGTGGGCTTCCAGGCCGATGCCGTGGCCTAAGGCGTGGGGCATGGTCTTGCGGGCTTTGAGAAAGATTTCCTCAACCTTCGCGGAAGCTTCGCGGGTGGGTACGCCCGGTTTATAGAGCTCCAGGGCCGCTTTATAGGCTTTTTCCACCAGTTTGATCATTTTTTCCTGGGCGGCGCTCAGTTCTCCGGAGGCTATGGTGAGTGTAACGTCGCTAGTGTAGCCTTCATAATTAATCCCAAAATCCAAAATTGATAAGCCCGGAGCCGGGAAAGGCGCGGCGGTGCAGGCCGGAAAGGCGTGAATGCCGAAACTGCGGGACGGGCCGGCGGCGAGGGTTTCAAAGCCGGTGCCCTCGGCTCCGGCCAGACGGGCTTCACGCTCAATCAGCAGGGCGGCATCGACTTCAGTCTTGATCTTGCCGTTTTTAAACTGTTTTTCCAGGGTGTTGATGATCGAATCGGTGATATCGCAGGCTTTGGTGAGGGCGGCTATTTCGGCTTCGTCCTTGATGGAGCGCATCCGGGTGATTTCTTCGGCGGCGCTTCCTTCCTCGCGGCACAGCACGTCGTAGTTGAACAGAGCTTCCACATAGCGCAAAAAAAGCGGGTAGGGCGTGCAGGGCGGAATTTCAATTTTGGAGCGGAAAGGTACCTCTATTTTGCCGATGATGCCCTGTACGGCGTTAACCGGGTGGCGGCCGAAATCGGTATAAGGGATGATAATGTCGACCGAAGCCATGCGTTCGGCCATGTTTTCGTCCCAGGGACAGAGCACGGCGTGGCCGGTAATGGTCAGCAGCAGCAGGGCGTCGGAGGGGTGCCCGGTGAGGTAGCGGATCGCCGGGTCGCGGCGGCCTTCGGTATCTTCCATCACAATTACGGCGACGCTGTGGCGGGCCATCCAGGTGTATAAGTCGGAGCGGCGTTTTACGTAGACATCCATGCTTAGTAGTATACTTCAATTTCTTTGACAGGGTAAAGCAAATAGTCTATCATACGATACACCTGCTCTCGCTCAGCAGAGTTTTTTTTGTTTATTGCGGGGTATCCCATGACCTTGGGGAAAAAAATATTATACGCGCTCGGGCAGTTCGGCTGGACGCTTTGCGCCTTCGGAGTCGGTAAGCTGCTGGTTACTTTTTATGTCACCGGCACGGCCGAAGGCGGCTACGGTTTTCCGGTTTTGATTTATCAGCGCTATATTTTCGGTTTTTTTACCGTTATCGGCCTGATTCTGGCCTTTACCCGCATTTTTGACGCCGCCGCCAGTTTGTTCAGCGCCAGCATCTGCGACCGCAACCGTCTCAAGCACGGCCGGCGTACCGGCATGATGGCCATCGCCGTAGCGCCTTTCGCCCTGTTGTCAGTAGCCCTGTTCATGCCCCCCTCTACCGACGACTTTTATCTCAACTCGATATGGCTGATGATCGGAATCAGCGTCTATTATCTGTTTATGGCCCTTTATGGCATACCCTATACGGCGATGCTCACCGAGCTGGGCCGATCGGTCCGCGAGCGCCTGCAGTTGACCACCGCCCAGGCCTTCGCCTCCGGCGCCGGTTTTCTGCTGGGCACCAGCGTCTGGCGGCTGATGCAGGCTGCCGAGTCGGTACTGGGTCTCGCTCCGGTCAGCGCCTTCCGTCTGGTTTTGGGCGGCTTCGCGGTTATCGGCGTTATTTCGATGATCCTGCCGATCATTTTCCTGCGGACGCCGTCTCCTTCCGGCGACTCACCGGCCGAGCGGCTGCCTCAGTCGGCCCTGCTGGTGCTCGGCGACCGCAACTTCCGGGGCTTCGCGCTGGCGGACTGTATGTACTGGGCGATCAATACCACCATTCTGACGGGGTTTTTCTACTACGCGACGGTGCTGTTAAAGCTGGCGGAGACCGATGTGCTGTTCCTGACCCGGATTATGTTTTTGTGCAGTTTTCTATTTTATTTTCCGGTGTACCGGCTGGCCCAGGCCCTCGGTAAACGCAAGCTGTTGTTTATCGCCTTTATGATTTTCGCGGTGCTGTTCGCGCTGGCGATCTTTATCGGTAAGTATCCGGGTTCGGCCTTTGCTCAGGCCCTGCTGCTGGTGATCCTCTTTTCCATACCGGTGTCGATATTCGCGGTGGTACCGAACGCGGTGGTGGCCGACATCGCCGTATCCGCCGAGATCCGCACCGGCATCCAGCGCCCCGGTATGTACTTCGGCGTGCGCTCCTTTGTGATGAAGATGGCCCAGATGATCGCCACCCTGCTTTTTCCCACCCTGATGCTGATCGGCTCCCGCGGCGACGGCGAGGCCGGCCGCCTCGGCTTACGCATCACCTTGCTGATGGCCGCCCTGTTCTCTGTAGTCGGCTTTATCTCCCTGTTCGGCTACCGCGAAAAAGAAGTCCGCTCCGTCCTCGAACACCGCGAAGCCGCCCGCTCCCCGGGGAGGGTGGAGAGATAAGGGGGATCTTGTAGTGATTGAAACCTGCTTAAGGCCACAGATCCAATGGGTTTAAAGCTAGCTTAGTAAGTGAGGCTTTAGAAATTGCGTGGAAGATGTTGCCGAAAAAAGCTGACGGTTTTTTATATTTTGATAGTACCAAGCCTCAACAGTGGGGTAGGAATTACCCTCTGTATGAAGAACTCATCAGTAATATTTTATTGTGCAATATTGACTCATTTCAGACACGGTTTACGGGTGCGGATGGGAAAGAGTTCAGTAGAAGTGTTGTTCGATGGACGCTTTCGGCACGGAAAGAAGAATAATCTGAAATTATTTTTCCCAAGCTATCTGTTTTGGAGTTACTTCTTTTTTCTTAGTTTGTTTGATTTTTCAATGATAGCATAAAGATCACTTACAAAAGCAATTAACAAATGTTGAGTGTATAAAAGAAATCATCGGCGTGTTTGAAGAAAAGAGATGTAAATCTGATAAGGAGAATGACCAAAATGAGACTTGTAAAAATAATAATTAGTAGTTTGTTACTTGTTATCCTTTCCGGGTGTGCTACAAGTTCAGCGCCCATAGTCTACAATGTTAGTAACGTAGAAGTTTTTCCACAAGCAGAAGAGAACCAATATATCGTAGTTGTCGAAGGAACTGACTCCGAAGATAAACTGTTTTTTGATTGTAAATATCGATTAGCGCAGTTGGCTATCGAAAAAAACTTTACAGGTTTCTACATTAGAGATAAGAACAAACAAGAAACGATAATTCCACACACATATACAAACACAAAAGGAAGGGTTACTTCATATAACGAAAAAAAATTAATATTGAGAATTCACGCTATGCTTGGAGAAAGTAATTCCGAGTCAATGCAGTACTATGTAGCCCAGGACATACTTAGTCAGGGACAAAAGAATGCTGAAGAAATGGATAGATCTAAAGCGGGTGCTGCAATACTATCTATTCCAATATTAGTGATTCTTGTTTTACTTTCTGCTTAAAATGAAGATTATATTCAAATGTTATCCAGACGCTTTCGCGCAGAAATTTCAAGAAGACTAATATGAGTATATTTTCTGATATATATTATATAAATGGTACACAATCAGAAGTGATTAATCTCTTGGAAAAAAATGAAATACAAGCGTTTGTTTTTCCAGAGCAGAATATGTGGGCTCCAATATTACCGAAAGCAAAAAGATTCCATTTGTGTAACAGATTGATTGATAACATTAAAGATAAGTATATTTTTAGGCTTACTGTTGGCGAAGATTACGGCTGGTCATTTGATCTGTTTGTTGATGGTGTTTGTATTATAAAATACAATAGATCATGGAATCCAGATAATAAAAAAGAATTTACTTTGGCGAGCGAAACATCCTATATATATTTTTTAAAGATAATTAAAATACATAATCCTGCTTTGTTTAGTAAGAATAATGTGAACGAAATCAATGAAGGAATACAATCGATATTAATCAAATATAAAGATATTGATGAAGAACCAGCACCTTATAATAAATTTGCTTCGTTATTGAATTTTCCATTGGTCGGAAGATATCTTTATGCAGATATGATGAAAGCTAGAAAAAGTGAAATAATCTATGATAATGCTATTTACATTGGCGCGCCAGTCAATAAAAGCACGGGTTAACCTTCGCGCGTATTCGAGAGTCAGGTTGCACCACTCTGTTTATTGCTCATTTTTTTGATTCCGGGCGGCAAGAGCTGCGGAGTTAACGCGCAGCCAAAGTTATGGTGAGGATATCGGAGTAGGTGCCTTCGGTCGGCAACAGTGTATATGGCAGAATGGTAACCTGTAACGCAAAGCGTTTCGGTAGTGCGTAGGTTGGAAGGACACCGCCGGCGACGAGCGCTGGAAAGCCGCCGGCCAGATTCAGCGTGGTACCGTCCGCGCTCAGAGCGTAGGCCAGGGCTGTGCCGTCGGCCGCGTTGATAAAGGAGCCGCTGTTGACTGAGCTTATCGAAAGCGTGTAAGCGATATTAGATTTTACCAACAGATCCATGCCCCGTGTGTCATGGGCGCTGAGCGCGGCAAAGGTGAGTCGTTCCGAAGTTGAACCGAGATTGAAGGCGCTGCCGGCGCTGACCAATGATACATCGTAGAAAGTGCCGACCGCGATTCGGATCGCAAAGACGGTGCTGGAAACCACACCGCCGGACGGAGGATAGGAACTGGCATACAAGTCGGCGCGCAGCGTGATGATATGTATGCCCGGCGGGGGGAGCGTGGCTGGAAAGACGTTTACGAGAAAGGAGGCTGAGAGCCGGTCGGTTCTTTTAGATCGTGCCGGAAAAATCAGCTGGAGAATCTGCTGCGCGCTTGACGGGCTGCCGTCGAGAGAGAGAGCTGTCGCTCCATCGGCGGAAAACAGACCGTAGTCGGCATTTTCCGCCGGCGCCGGTGAGGCCGGGGAGCGGGATAGTTCCGTGAACTCAATGCATAGCGGGCCGGAGTATCTGTTGCTGGTAATTGTTATTGATCCTGCCGCCTGTTGAACAGCCGCCGGGGAATAACCGGGAAAGATATCCGTGGGCGCTGCCGTGATAAACGGAATCTGGCTTTCGGCGAACCGCAGCAGCAGAATGCACGGTAATAGGCAGCATAGTTTTCGTTTGATCATTCGCCCCTTTTCCATTTTCCGATCGTTCATTTAATCCTCCATCATTGACGGCGGCTCGGCCGTTATCCTGCCAAGCTCGATCATGTCAGAGCCTGAGCCGTTGATTGTGAATGTGCTGTGATTGCCATCGGACCACTCAATCTGATAGGTTCCCGGCTCGAGTCCGTAACATTCGAAAATTCCGTTTTCATCCGTGAATGTTGAGCCGGCCTGTTCTGACCCTGCTCTCTGAAAAAAAACTCTGCCGCCGCGGCCGCCGGAGACAGTATTCTGCGGCGTGACCAGGGTACCACGCGCCGCTAAAGAAGGCGCCGCTGTAATTTTTATCACGGTCCCGGAGTGGTAGGTCGGTTTAATCCGGATCGTTTCCGGAGCGGGCCGGACTTCAGGCGCGCTTTCAGGAAGGACGATCGAGCCACTCAGAATATGGTAAGGACGCAGGGCCGGTATCAGTAGCGCCTTTCCCTGTTCGCTGATATAGGACAGACCATTGTTAGTTTTGAACACCAGGGTGTTCTCTTCGAGAGCGCTGTCCGGGACAATAAACATGAAAGCGTTACCGGGATTGCTGGTAACGCCCAGATAACCGCCGGCAAACACAATGGTGAGCGCCGCCCTGAGATCAAAGGCTATTCGCTTTACCCCGCTTAAAGAATCCGCTGTGTAAAATGCCGCCGCGGAGAGCTTTGAAGCAGTATTATTATTAAGGACGGACAAACTGATATCCTGTGAATTCTCTTCTGCGGTGTTGCTCAGGAAACCATGTCCGTTAAGCCTAGTGCGTTCGTTTTCGTCGAGAGGAATCGAAATATCAATTGATTCGGTGGCCGGAAATAAGTTTTGACGGTACTGAAAATTAGTCGTGCCGGGCGATACAATGGACAGTGAAACCGAGATATAGGTCTGAAGCGGACGGTCCACAGCCCAGCTGGATCCGATCGAAGTTGAAAGAAAGGCCATCCGTGAAAAGGCGATAAAGTGACCGGCCGAAAAGGACAGCTGCCGCAGTGTATCGGCAGACAATCCGGCATTACCGTAAACGCAGACGTTTCCGAGTCCGGCCGGAAGCGCCTGGCTGATCTGGGAAGACAACAGCAGACTGCTCTGTTCTACCGGCTGGCTCTCCGACCCCGGCGCCGCGAAAAACGGCGAGCGGTATTGGACGGACAGGCCGAGTTGGGGAAGTAAACGCGAGCCCGGAAACAGCAAACGCCAATCGAAGCGCGCGGCATAAGCTGTTTTTTCAGGGGCATTATAGGCAAGCGCCAGTGATCCGGCCAATCCGAAATTGCCTATCGGACTCGCCAGAAGTCCCGCGGCTCCTCCCAGAAAACGGTCGCTTGAGAGCGAAAGATCGAAACCCACTTCAAGATACGGGTTAAGTCCCAGAGCGAAATTTGCCAGACTGAACGGGAGACTCAGGGTCTCCCGGTCCAGACCGATATTCAGGCTGAAATCGGTCTCTCCCGGAGCCAGAATTTCACTGTCAAAAGGGACGCCGACCGTCACTGTCCTGATCTCTTGACCATCTTCCGCTATCTGCAGCGTCACTGTGTTCAGTCCGGTAGTAAAAGGTAATTCCGAAAGCAGGTAGGCGCCGCTGTCCAGATGCAGCCGCCGGGCGATTGCCCCGTTGATCGCCACTGTCACTTCCGCGCTGTTACTGAGGATAATTTCATTGATGACCGAGAAGGCTTTTTTTTCACGGTCGCTGATCAGCGGTTCGCGGTATAAACTGAAGCCGACGAGGCGCAGGGGGTTCTGAAACGATACGGCCCGTGATTCAAGGGTACCGAATGCCGCACGGATTCCGGTTTCGGGAAAATCCCGGGATATCAGATATTTGCGGGTCTCCAGTATTTTCACGGCGGGGTAGGTAAGGTCGAATCCGCCTTCCGCCGTAAAGCGGAAAAGTTTGACAGACGGATTTAAAGCCAAATCGCTCTGGACAGTCCGAGGTAAATCGCGATCAAGGGGAAAGGACGGAATAAGCTTCGCGGATAGGCCCAGCATCGCCGAGAAGGGTTCGGCGGCGAAGACGGTTCCGCCGGTCATCGCCGGTTCCGAATAAGATCCGCCGATATTTCTGCTGATCAGGGCGCGCGGCGGTACGGTAAAATTGAGGGTCAGAGCCGCGGCATTATAAACCAGGATGATGCCGGAAATTATTGGATCATCCTCCCTGAATTCGGTTTTCTTGTTTGTGATTTTATTCAGAATCGCCGGTTTTACGACAGGGCCCAGAATCGTCCGTAAAAGAGTGACCGGGATAACCGCTCTACCGTTCGTGTCCAGCGTAAATTCGATTGTTCCGCTGGGGCTGTTATTAATAAAAACATCCGCCAGGGCAATTTCTCCGGCTGGTAGAAGGCTTTCAGCGCCCAGAAAACTTATAGTGAGTGCCAGAAAAAGTAAGGCCGTTTTTTTCAGGATGTTGTTCCCGTGACGGTATAAATAATTTTTTAAGGTTTTAATATACGGATTCGTATTGGATTTGCGCATCGTACAGTTTCCCGGGAACTGCCTTGGACTGCGGGATGAATACACTCAGTTCACAACCGGGTAAATAGTTTGAACCGGAAAGCAAGCCTAATTCCAGACCTTCAAATGTTGTTTTCCGACCTTCTTCGATATTCACAGAAAGGCTGAGTCGCTCGCTGATTACATGTCGTTTTCCGCGATTCATAATTTTCACGGTCAATCCGTTTTCGCCGTTCGGGCCGCGGGATCCCAGAACAGTGCAGATCAGGTCGGCCGAGAATTCAGCAGATCCGACGTAAATTGACGCGATGTAGCGGAACATCACTTTGATTCCGGATGTTCCGGACGATCCGGTATTCAGTGGTACGCTTTCGGCTATCAGCCGGAAGGTTTGTTCCGCGTCGAGGGTCAGCGATCCTTTCCACTGTATTTTAACTGAGGCGCTGGAGTTCGGCTCAACGACCACGCGGGCCGGGTAAATCGCGAAAAGGCCGCGCGCGTCGGCGTTAGTCTCTTTACCGTCCGAATCGACCGATCGGGTTACAATCGTAAATTTCACAGGGAGGATTTCTGAACTGTCGTTATGAATTGTAAAAGTTCGAATACTGTTCGCGCCGGAAGTGGATAGATAGGCGAACATGGGCTGAAAAGTGAAAGCTGAAACGAATCCCGAAAGTAGGAGTAGAACGAGACTGAAACAGCTTTTCACTTTTTGGCCCATGACAGATTCCTTATTTCGCGATGATGGTGAAGGTCAGGGTGTCGCCGTAGACTGCCTCATCAAGAAAGGCGCTCTCTCCGTCGAAGGACACAGTGACAATGTTAACGATGCCGAGACCGCTGGTTTTCGCCGACATATCGCTTACTACAGCCGGGGCTCCGGCTACAAAGGTTACCGGCGATCCGCCGTAGCTGATGACGTAAGGAAGAACATCGGTGGTTTCCAGACTGGTGAATGAAGGGTTGGCGGATGCGGAGGCCGCGGCACTGGCGGAGGTCAGCGTTACCGTATAACCGGCTCTCTGATTACTGCGTTCCGTTACCGTACCGATTTCCTGATCCACTACATCGGTGGAAATCAACAGCGCCATTGCTGTCGGAGCGGTGCTTACGGTGATCTCCAGGATACCGGGTTGGGTACCTGAAAGAATGATGGTGCCGCTGGTCGCGGCCTGCGCGCTCAGCGCGGTAAATAGGCCAAAGATGCCGCATAAGGCAACGCGTTTTGTCTTGGAAATAGTCATGATGTACCTCCGGGTACAGAAAGTAAGCAGATAGCTATGACACGCAATAAGACTATTCCGTTGTTTAAGGGAAGGACTTCTGTATAAGAATATATGACATAGCGGCGGTAAGCTCCGTTCGCTACCGAACAGTAAGGGGAATAAGTCCTGTTTTCTTTATTGTTGCGCTTTGATTTTTCCCTTGACGGTCGCGGCAAGGCCGGAGAGCAGTGGGTCGCGGGTCAGGACCAGCAGTCCGACGCCGATAGCCGCGAACAGCAGCAGGCTTAACGTCAGCGGTACACCCTGCGCGATCAGGCGGCCGTGCTGGGCGAAGGGCTGCCAGAGTTTCGGCTTCAGAAAGTAAACCGGCGCGGCGGCGATCAGCGAGAACAGCACGATTTTCAGGACATAGCGCGAAACCGATTTCAGCACCAGCGGCACATCGAATGTTTTTTTACGTTTCATAAAGAAGAACAGCGCGATCGTATTGGCCAGGCTGGCCAACGATAGGGCCAGGGCAATGCCACCGCCCTGCAGGGGCTTGAACAATAGCAAGGCGATGCCGATATTGATGGCAAATGAAAACAGGCCGGCTGTTGTCGGGCTCTTGGTGTCCTTCTGGGCATAAAAGGCCGGCGAGACGATGCGGTTCAGCGCGATAAAGAACAGGCCGGCCATGTGCCAGATAAAAGCGTTATAGGTCAGGCGCACCGACTCATCCGAAAAGTTGCGGGTCTTATACAGTAGAACAATCAGGGAGTCGCCGGTGGCCAGGGCGAAAAAGGTGACCGGAATCATGATCAGGGCGATGATGTTCATAGCCCGGGCCAGCAGCCGGTTAAAGGCCGGCCAGTCAGCCCTGCTGGCGAAGGAAGACAGATCCGGTAAAATGACGGTACCGATCGACACGGCGAAAATGCCGAGCATCAGTTCCTGGAGGCGCAGCGAGTATTGCAGGCTGGAAAGCA
Organism: Treponemataceae bacterium; assembly: GCA_942493045.1. Taxonomy (GTDB): domain Bacteria; phylum Spirochaetota; class Spirochaetia; order Treponematales; family Treponemataceae; genus Teretinema. The sequence continues at coordinate 175,542 of OW818665.1, forward strand.
CGCCCTCCCCGGCGTTTCCGGCCAGGGCGCTGGAGACGACGTCGTTGAGCTGATAGGCGGCCATGCCCAGTATGGTCGGCCCGATCAGGCGCAGTACAGCCCGCGTTCCGGGATTGGAGAAAGCCTTGCGCGGCGAAGTCAAGCGCAATGGAAAGCCCTGGGCGAAAACGAAGGGTACCTGGAAAAAGGCCTGGACAGCGCCGCCAAGCAGCACGCCGACGGCCATGGCCCTGGCCGGATTGGCCATACGCGGGGAGAGCAGCCAGGTGGTGCCGATTACGCAGATGTTAAAAAGGATCGGGGTGAAGCCGGAGGGGGAGAAAACCCGCACCCCGTTAAGGATACCCTGAAAGAGGGCCGCCAGGGAGATGATGGCTAGATAGGGGAACATCAGGCGGGTCAGTAGCACGGTTTCCCCGGTGGTGGTCCCGAAAAAGGGCACGATCAAAGGCGCGCAGATGATACCGGCGGTCACCGTGACGGTGGTGATCAGGGTGATCAGGGTCACCGTCGCGGACAGAAACTGGCGGGTTTCCCGGCTGTCCTCCCGTTCCAGATAGTCCCGGAAGGTCGGGATAAAGGCCACCGAGATGCTGTTTTCGGCGAAAAGCCGGCGCAGCAGGTTCGGTATTAAAAAAGCGACGCTGAAGGCGTCGGAAAGGGCGGTGGTGCCCAAAAAGGCGGCCTTGGTCATCTCCCGGATCAGTCCCAGAATGCGGGATAAAAATGTCAGAATCGACAGCCTGGAGCCGCTTTTTACCAATGAATGTGCCATTCGGCTACACTAACACATCGGGCCCTTCTTGTCGAAGGGCTGTCTTGAATCAGAGTACTTTCTATGTCATTATGCCCTCCATGATGAATACCAGAGTAATCCGGGTCGGCATTGATGTCGGCTCGACAACCGTAAAAGTAGTAGCCCTTAATCAACAGGGTGAAACGATCTACAGCAAATACGAGAGACATCGCGCGGACATCCGCAGTACTATAATCTCCGTGGTGGAAATGGCCCTGGACGCCATCGAACAACAGCATTCCGGTGATGAAATGCCCCTGCTCAGCGTCAAGGTTACCGGTTCGGGAGGCCTGGCGGTTTCGCATTGGCTGTCCGTACCCTTTATCCAGGAGGTAGTCGCTTCCACGACTGCCGTGCGCAAGATGATACCCCAGACCGATGTCGCCATCGAGCTGGGCGGTGAAGACGCCAAGATCACCTATTTCAAGGGCGGAATAGAACAGCGCATGAACGGAACCTGCGCCGGCGGTACCGGAGCCTTTATCGACCAGATGGCCGCCCTGCTGGAAACCGACGCCGACGGCATCAACGAGCTGGCCCGGGGCGCGGCCATGATTTACCCGATAGCCGCTCGCTGCGGTGTATTCGCCAAAACCGATGTGCAGCCCCTGATCAATGAGGGCGCCCGCCGCGAGGATATCGCCGCCAGTATTTACCAGGCGGTAGTCAGCCAGACCATCTCCGGTCTGGCCTGCGGCAAGCCGATCCGCGGCCACGTGGCCTTCCTCGGCGGTCCGCTGCACTTTATGGACCAGCTGCGCTTCCGTTTTATCGAAACCCTCAAACTGAAGGACGATGAAATCATCGTTCCCGAGAATTCCCAGCTTTTTGTGGCTGCCGGAGCCGCCTGGGCTGCCGAGCTGCCGGAAAGTGAAACCATTTCCGACGACGGCAAGTCCGGCCTGGTCATGCTGACCATTCCGGAATTGCGCAAGGGCTTAAAATCCCTGGTCGGCGCCGAGATGAACGAGGTCCAGCGCCTGGAGCCGCTGTTCAAGGACGAAAAGGAGCTGGAAGAGTTTCGGGTGCGCCATGCCTCCGAAATGGCCGCTTCGGCCGACCTTGACCAGACCCGTGGTCCGGTTTTTCTGGGCCTCGACGCCGGCTCAACTACTACCAAGGCTGTTCTGGTAGATCAGCAGGGCCGCATTCTGTGGCGCTTTTACGATGTTAACGGCGGAAACCCGGTTAATCTGGCCGTGCGGGTGCTCAAAGACCTGTACCGCCGCCTGCCTTCAGATGTGCGCATCGTGCGCTCCTGTTCCACCGGTTACGGAGAGGCCTTGTTTCAGGCGGCCCTCGGGGTGGACGCCGGCGAGGTTGAAACCATCGCCCATTACCGCGCCGCGGACTTTTTCGTGCCCGGTGTCGAGTTCCTGCTGGATATCGGCGGACAGGACATGAAGTGCCTGTGGATGAAAAACGGCGCGATTACTTCCATTCAGCTCAATGAAGCCTGTTCTTCCGGCTGCGGCAGCTTCCTGGACAATTTTGCCCGCTCCCTCGGCCTGGATATTCATTCTTTCTCCAATAAAGCCCTGCTGGCCGCCAAACCGGTTGACCTCGGCAGTCGCTGTACCGTATTCATGAACAGCCGCGTCAAGCAGGCCCAAAAAGAAGGCGCCTCGGTCGGGGATATTTCCGCCGGTCTGTCCTATTCGGTGATCAAGAACGCCCTGTTCAAGGTTATCAAGCTGCGCGACGCCGCCGCCATCGGCGAAAAGGTGGTAGTGCAGGGCGGAACCTTCAATAACGATGCGGTGCTGCGGGCTTTTGAGAAGGTCACCGGCCGCAATGTCTTCCGTCCAGATGTAGCCGGCTTGATGGGCGCCTACGGCGCTGCCCTGATCGCCCTGGATCAGTGGAAGGACGCCGGCGGACCGCTGGATGCCCTTTCCGGCCTGGCGACTCCTGAACAGCTCGAGAATTTCTCGGTGATTCAGGAAACCCGCCGCTGCGGCAAGTGCTCCAACAACTGCCTGCTGACCATCAATACCTTTACCGCCGGTATTTCGACATCCGGCCCGGCCGAAAAGATGGTGGCCCCGCCGCGCCGCTTTATTACCGGTAACCGCTGTGAACGCGGCCTGGAGATCGACCTGTCGGTCAAGCCGGAAATCGGTGACGCCAATCATTCGGCCAACCGCGGCGCGACAGTCATTGCCGAAGATCACACTGAGCCGGTCGGCAAGGGAAAACCCGGAAAACGACCGTTGCCGAATCTCTTTGACTGGAAATACCGCCGTCTGTTCAGCTACAAGGCTTTACCGGCCGCCGAAGCCCCGCGCGGCGACGTTGGTCTGCCCCGCGTCCTGAACATGTACGAAAATTATCCCTTCTGGTTTACCTATTTTACCCAGCTTGGCTTCCGGGTCCGGCTCTCGCCGCGCTCCAGCCGCCATATTTACGAACTCGGTCTGGATTCGATCCCCTCGGAGTCGGTGTGCTATCCCGGCAAGATCAGCCACGGCCATGTCGAGTCGTTGTTGAAGGCCGGCGTCAAGTTCATTTTCTATCCCTGCGCGCCCTATGAACAGATTGAGGATCCGGGAGTCGGCAACCATTACAACTGCCCGATCGTCACCAGTTATCCGGAAGTTTTGAAAAATAATATGGATGAGCTGCGCCAGAATAAAACCATCACCTTTATGAATCCCTTCCTGCCGATCGATGACGAAAAGCGTCTCGGCGAGCGGCTGTTCGAGGAGATGGGTGCCCAATTCGGCCTCTCCGCCGAAGAAGTTACTACCGCCGTGCATGCCGCCTGGCTGGAACAGGAAGCCTTCCGTGACGAAACCGCCCGCAAGGGTGAGGAAGTAATCGCCGAAATCCGCGAACGCGGCCTGAAAGGCGTGGTGCTGGCCGGCCGGCCCTACCATCTCGATCCGGAGATCCACCACGGTATACCGGAACTGCTCAACGGCCTCGGTCTGGCGGTTTTGACCGAAGACTCGGTGGCCCACCTCGGCGCCGTCGAGCGGCCGCTGCGCATCGTGGATCAGTGGACCTATCATAACCGCCTGTACCGCGCGGCCCAATACGTGACCACTAACAAGGACCTGGAAATGGTTCAGCTGACCAGCTTCGGCTGCGGTCTTGACGCCGTTACCGCCGATCAGGTTCAGGAAATCGTGGATTCCAAGGGCAAGATGTACACCCTTGTCAAAATTGATGAAGGCTCGAACCTCGGCGCGGTGCGTATCCGCATGCGCTCGATGATCGCCGCCATCCGCGAGCGGGAGCGTCACGAAAAAGAAGCCAAGATCGGCCCGTCCAGCCACAAGCGCGTCATCTTCACCAAGGAGATGAAAAAGCGCTACACCATCCTGGCCCCGCAGATGTCGCCGATTCATTTCCGCATCCTGCAGCATGCCTTCGAGTATTCCGGTTACAATTTCGTTATTCTGCCGGACGTGGATACCAAGGCGGTGGATATAGGCCTGCAGTACGTCAATAACGACGCCTGCTATCCGGCCATAATTGTCGCCGGCCAGATGATCTCGGCCCTGAAGTCCGGTCTCTATGACCTGGACAGCGTAGCCCTGCTGATCTCCCAAACCGGCGGCGGTTGCCGCGCCACCAACTATATCGGCTTTATCCGCCGGGCGCTCAGCGATATCGGCTGGGGCCATATCCCGGTTATCTCGCTCAGTGCTCAGTCCATGGAAAAGAACCCGGGCTTCAAAATGACCTTTTCGCTGCTGCACCGCGCCATGATGTCCATCATGATCGGCGACCTGCTGATGCGCGTGCTGTACCGCACCCGGCCCTACGAGGCCGTGCCCGGCTCGGCCAACGCGCTCTATGATCAGTTCAATACCCGGGCCATCAGCCAACTCAAGTCGCTGTCCATTCGGGGCTACCATAAACTGATCAAGGACATCGTCAAGGCCTTCGACGAGTTACCGCTGCGCAAGGTTACCAAGCCGCGCGTCGGGGTGGTCGGCGAAATCCTAGTCAAGTTCCATCCCACGGCCAATAACGATATCTTCGGGACCATCGAGGCCGAGGGCGCGGAGTGCGTGGTGCCGGATCTGGCCGACTTCCTGTTCTATTCGTTTATTAACGGCGTCTACAAGCACCGCAAGCTGGCTTTCAAAAAGTCGGTGGAACGCAATGCCCACCTGCTGGTCTGGTTCCTGGAACTGTACCGCGCCCAGATCAAGAAGTCTCTGAACCGCAGCCGCCGCTTTACCGCTCCGGAGTCGATCTACCGGCTTCAGGAAGGGGTGGACGATATCGTGCAGCTCGGCAACATGACCGGTGAAGGTTGGTTCCTGACCGCCGAAATGATCGAGTTGATCCATACCGGCGTGCCGAGTATCGCCTGTGTGCAGCCCTTTGCCTGCCTGCCCAACCACGTTACCGGCAAGGGCATGATCAAGGAACTGCGCCGCCGTTTCCCGGAGTCGAATATCGCCGCCATTGACTATGACCCGGGCGCCAGCGAAGTGAATCAGCTGAACCGCCTGAAACTGCTGCTGGCCAACGCCCCGAAAGGCCTGCACCCGGACGACACCAAGACCGGCGCCAAAGACAAACCCGCTCATTAAAGCCGATACCCGCCGCAGGGGAAAATTTTTTCCTTGCGGCGGGTTATCGCTTTCAAGAGCGGTCGGTTTATGCCGATATTCAAAGAGTATGACTATACCTATAACTATAAAGTCCGGTTTGGCCGTTTTGGTTTGCGCCTTGCTCGCCCTTCCGGCCCTGGCTCAGCAAGAAGCTGATTCCTCCGTTCCGCAAGAACTCCAGGCTGTACAGCAGGCTCTGGAACTGGCCCAGGTTCGACCCCAGGAGCGATTGGAATACATTCCGGATTCCGCCCGCCTGCGTGCCCACGCCAGCGGCCAACAGCCCCCCGGCGCGGCTAACTTCCGTCTGACTGACGGAATTTCGACGGTCAGCCTGTACAAGGATCAGGAATTTACGGATAGCGTGACCGGTCAGCGTTTCCGGGTGATGACCCGCGTCCAGCGCGAAAACAATACTTTAGCCGTTTTAGTCACTCCGACACGCGGCGGGGAAACAGCCGAGATTCAGCGTGGAACCTGGGTTTTATACCGCAACCGTGAAAACGGTCAACCGGAAACTATCCGCATCTACTTCAGTACCGATCCTGAATTATTTATCAATATCCGCGCGGACAACGCTTCGCCGAACAGCCGCTCTCAGATAGATATGCTGGTTTACGGCGCCTATGTCCGCAAAGACGTTCCCCTGGGGATAGCTTTTCTGGATCTTTTTAATACACCCTTAAGTACCATTATTGCCCGTACCCGACAGCAGATTCCCTGGTCCTATTTTGAGACGGAAGCTATCCGCTATCGCGATATCCAGGCCACTGCCGCCGTTATCCGCGCAGCCCTGCCGACCCTGGTGTTCTATGAAGACGGCGCTTTTGACGCCGATGGTAAACCGGTGCTGATTGAAACCGGCGAAAGGCAAACCCGGGAGAGTTTTCTGGCGGCGGCTAAACCTGATCAGGATCAGGAGAAAATCGTTGGCGGCGTGAACTGTTCCGGTTTCGCCAAGTGGGTTATTGACGGAATTTTACGTCCGCGGGTCGGTTCCGGCTCCATTATCGAGCGTTTGAAAGGCTCAACCGCCGCGCCGGATACGCATTTTACGCGAAATTACCGCGAAGAGCGGGATTTGTTTTTCGGTCTGGACTGGACGCGTAACCTGGCCGCGGCCGTGGTCAGCATGAAGGCCCGGCAAACCATCCTTCCGGACAACGCCGGAATCGATGTAACTTTTACGCCTTTTTCCCTGTTTACAAAGAATCCGCGTTGGGCATCGGACGCGTTGGGTTTTTCCGGTTACCAGAGGAATGTCGGCTACCAGGCAGCTTTCTTGAAGCCCCTGCTCTATGCCCTGGCCGTTACCGAGCCCGGAAATTTATATCTGGCGGCCGTCAGCAGTGAGGGCGGCGATCCGAATCTGCGCGCTTTTGATCATATCGCGGTGTTTTTGCCCTGGTTTGACGGGGCGGGCACTTTCCATGCCGATGTCTTTGAAAGCGCCGAAGAAACATCGCTGGAGCGATTTCTTACATTACATCCCGGAGTTTTCGTACATTTGGTACGGGTACAGGTTCCGGAACAGGGTTTTTTCAGGCCCTGAACACCGCTGCGCCATGTTTTCGGTTGAAAAAAAGGACTGAATATGAAAAAAAGCGTCTTTTTCTGTATTGTATTGTCGCTCTGCCTCGTAGCCATGACCGCGCAAAGCCCGGATCAGGCATTGGCCTCGGCCCGCGCTGCCGCCACGCCGGCTGAGTCTGTTAAAATCCTGGAAGCCGGTCTGGCAGCCTCCGGTACTTTACGACCCTGGTATGTGCTGGAGCTGGCCAGGTATTCTGCCCTGCAGGGCAACTGGCGCAAGGTGCTGGATTGGAGTACCATTCAGATTCCCTCCCGCGTCCCGGCGGAAATAGCCCCGACTGTGGCCTGGTATCACGCTGAAGCCCTGATCCGCAATGGTCAGAGCGACCGGGCGGCAGTACTGCTGGCGGCCTATCTTTCCGGAGAATCACCCGCCGACGCCCCCCTGTTCCTGCAGTTTTTTCGCTCTGCGGTGCACCCGTCGTCCACCCTGGCCTCGGCCTCCGGTGTAGAACCGATGCTGCGGGTTTTTGACGCAAAATTCCCGGAGCTCGCTTCTTCGGACCCCCTTTCCTGGGTTCGTAGCCGTTACCTGGCCGGTCTGGCCGCGGTAAAAACCGGCAGCTGGGAACAGGCTTCGGATTATTTCAGCGCTTTTATCGCCGGGAAGGGTGAGACGCATGATCCGGCTCTCGCTTCCTGGAACCGCTATTATTTGGCCTACAGTTTTTACCGCCGCTCTTCCTGGACCGACGCGGTCCGCGAGTTCAGCGTGTTTTTAGAGCGCTGGAGCGAACATCCCAACCTCTGGGCGGCCGCCTCCAGCGCCGCCCTGGCAGCCATTCAGGGCGGAATTGATCCGCTGCCCTTTGCTGAGCGCGCTATCCGGCTTGCGCCAGGACGGGCAGAACAGGCCGAGTCGATGCTGTTGAAGGCCTCCATTTTGGTCGACAAACGCCGCTTTGAGCAGGCCGAAGCCGTATTATCCGGTGTGGCCGAAGGCTCTACTACTAACGGTGTGACTCCGTCATCCCCCCGAGCCCTGTATCAGCTGGCCGAACTGTATTTGCGCCTCGGTATACCAGCCGAAGCCGAAAACTGGTGGCTGATATTACTGAACCGCTATCCCGATCATCCTCTGGCCGATGAGGCCCTGTTTCGTTGCGGCGAGATCCTGTACATCGCCTCGGAATGGAAGCGGGCCACGGATTTTTTCAGCCGCTACCGGCGCACCATGCCCCGCGGCCGTTTTACCGACCAGGTGCTCTGGAGCGGCGGCGACGCTTACCGCCGCGCGCTTTCCAATGATCTGGCCATCCTCTGGTGGGAGGAATTGATTCAAAAATACCCCCAGAGCGCCGTTGTCCCGCGGACAATGGAGGAACTGACGGCGGTTTACCGCAAAAAGGGTGATTATCAGAATGCCCTGCGCGTTGCCCGGCTTTTTAAGGAAGCCCATCCGGAGGCGGCTGTTACCGCCGAAATTGACCGTGAAATTGATGAGCTGAGCCGGCTCGCGGACGGCGAAAGTATCGACAGCGCCGCCCTGCTGGCCGCCTATAACCGCGAGGGCAAAGCCGCGACCGCTTCCGGGCGTTCCGCCGGTGTGCAACTGGCCCGCGCCTATCTGGAAGACTATACCCGCCGCGACGCCGCTCTTGCCGTGCTGCGCGAGATAACCGCCCGTATGCCGGCCCGTACCAATTTGTTGACCGACGGTGAGAAATATACCTGGGCGACTGCCTGGACAATCTTAGGAAATATGTACCGGGAAGACCGCAATTACGCCGACGCGTCCGCGGCCCTGCTTTCGGCCGGTACCCTGTTCGCGCCGCTGGATGGCGAGCGCGCCGCCGAAGCTCTGTACGGCGCGGCCGACAGCTTCTTGCAAACCGGCAAACGGGCCGACGCAGTCAGTACCGTGGCCACGCTGCAGCGGAGCTGGCCTGATTCTGTCTGGACCAAACGCGCCCAGCTGTTAGTGGAGTAAAAAAAATGAAAAAAAACCATCTGATTATAACTGTCATCTTCCTGTTCCTGCTGGCTGCCACTGTGCATGCCGCCGCGCCGGTGACTGTACCCGACTTGGAAACCCGGATCGCCGCTACCGGCGGTTCAATACCGGAAGCTGCGCTTCCGGAAGCGGTGCCGCCTGAAACTCCGGCCCTGCCGACGCTTGCCGTGTCCACGGGGACAGAGCTGCCGGTTCCGCCTTTAAGTGTACCGCCCTCCGACGACTTTGAAGATTTTACGGCCGCTGAAACCGTACAACCCAGGGATACCGGGTTTTTGCGTATCGGCGGGGGTTATCCTTTTCTGATAACCGGAGAGATCCAACTGCGCCGCCCGGCCGCCGCTAAAATGCCCGGGTTTTCGGTGAATTTCGGCTATGAGTCAGCCGACGGCTACGGTCCCGCCGAAGCCGGAAACGGCTGGTTTGACCGCATGATTGTGCTGGGCGGTTCGGTTTTCTCGGCTCAGGATACCGTTTCGCTGGATACTGACGCCTGGTCAGCCGCGGTTTTTGTGGAAGATCAGACCAACGGTTTTCAGGAGCAGGGACCGGCTTTCGCTATTCACCGCCGGGCCATCCATTGGGATCTGGCCCTGTCCCGTAATTCCGAGTCTCTCGGTTTACTGGCCAATCTGGACGGCGAGTCCTATTTTTCCCAGGGTGAGCAGCTTTCGGCTCCCGGCTCCGGCTTTGAGTCGGCGCGGGGTTATGCCCTGCGTCCCTCGGCGACACTGCGCTTTGGTTCGCGGATGTTCGAGCTGTTGACGAGCGCGACTTATGAATTCGAGGGTATGGCCGAAGTCGGTTCTATCCAGGCCGTAGATATCGGCCTGCGGTTAACTACCCGCCAGCGTCTGTTTAAACTTACCGGGGCCGCGGATTTTACCGCCGATACCCGGGACGGCATACTGGTGCCGGTACAGTTACAGCTTTCCACCGGGGAAGAGACTTCCTTCAAGGCTTCCCTGAGCGGCGGTCTGGAGCGAACGCTCTCCTCTTCGCGTCATCTTTCAAATTCCGACCCCTTTGTGGATAACCGCAGCCTGCCGGTGTATGCAGCCGACTGGTTTGTCGACGCCGGTTTGACACTGCCGATCGGCGAGCCCTTTGCACTGCATACGGCAGCCGTTTGGCGGGAAAGCGCTTACGGACGGGGAATTCCGGTTGCCACCGATACCCTGGTTTCCGGTAGTACCCGTGAAGTTGTCCGTCTGGAGCGCAGCAGCCTGGAGACTGAAGCCGGCCTCTCCTGGATTCAGGAAGGGCTGACCTTGAGCGCCGTCTGGAGCTCACAATGGATGGACCGCCTGGACCGTCTTTCGGTGCAGGACCTGCGGCTAGAAGCGCGTCTGCGGGATGCTTCCGCCGACCGTCGCTGGGAGACCGGAGCTGTCTTCGGTCAGGCCCTCGATATTCTGACCCTTCCGCGTCTGGGAGCGGACGGTACGCTCTACCTGAGCCCGAGAATCTCAGCTACAGTGCGTTTTGAGGATATTTTGTGTATGGCTTTCGTAAAATACCGGATGCTCAATGAGCAGTACGCTGAACGCAGCGGCACGGCGACCTTGTCGGCCCGTATCACGTTCTAACCGGTTGTAAAAATAAAAATTTCTGGAGGTTTGAAATGTTTAGTGTACTGATATCCGGCGGGCCGGTAATGATTCCGATCGCGCTGTGCGCGGTGATGGCTACAGTGATAATTTTTGAGCGGATGATTTTTTATACCTCGATTAAAAAAGGTCAGAAGGATTTACTGCCGCGAATCCGCATGAGCATCGACAAGGGTCATTATAACGAAGCCGCGGCGATCTGCGACACCGTCGACGGTCCGGTTTCCCGGCTGATGAAGACTGGTATTTCCTACCGGGATTTCTCGGAAGTGGCTATTAAGGAAGCGGTCATGAATCAGGCGAACCGCGAGATTCCCCGCCTGGAGCATTATCTGTCCAGCCTGGGCACCATCGCCAATATCGCCACCCTGCTCGGACTGCTCGGTACGGTTACCGGTAATATCCAGGCCTTCGGCGTGCTCGGCAGCATGGGCACCATGGGAAACCCCGCCGTTCTGGCCGGAGCGATCTCTCAGGCCCTGGTCACCACGGCCGCCGGCCTGATTGTCTCCATCCCGGCCATCATTTTTTATAATTATTTTATCGCCGAAGTAAACCGGATGGTTACCGAAATGGAAGCCTCTGTCAGCGACCTGGTATTGCTGCTGGTCGCGGGAAAGAAAGCCGATGAAGTTCAAGCGTAAACTGGAAACCAGGGCCGTAGTCGACCTGGTTCCGATGATCGACGTTGTTTTCCAGCTGATCCTCTTTTTTCTGGTGTCCACGACCTTCGCGGTTCTGCCGGGCATCAGTCTGGATCTGCCGCAGTCTACAACCTCTGAAGGCACGCGCACCAACGGCATTACCATTACGGTAGCCTCTTCCGGCGCCATAATGGTAAACAGCGAACCGGTGCCCCTTGAAGCCCTGGACGCTGCCCTGGAATTACTGGCGACCACCGCTCCCCGGGACGCGGTTCCGGTTAGTCTGGAAGCCGACGAGAAGGTAACCAACGGCACCATCGTCAAAATTCTTGATTCTCTGCGCCGAACCGGTTTTGTCGGGGTCAATCTCCGGACTAGAGAGTAGCGCGCATGGAACGCAATGAAAATGACCGGAAACGGCTGCTGAACAGCTTAAAGCTGACCACCGCCTTCTGGATGGCCCTGCTGGTGGCTCTGATAGTCATACCCTTGAGCTCGCCCTCCGTTCCGGAGCGGAAATACAGCGAAATCAAGCTGACCTTAGCCGCTCCGGCCGCCCCGGCCGCGGCCGCCCGGGCTTCCTCCAGCACGGCGTCAGTCAGAACAACCCAGAGCTCGCGCGCCACGCGGCCCAGTCCCACCGCTCCCAGCACCTCTAAAAACGCGCCGGAAAGCGGCTCAGTCTCGGCCTTGGGTATCCCTAATTTTTCGGCTCCGGCCAGTCAAAGCCGCAGCGATACCGCGGCCAGCGAGTATCTCGATTTTTCCAGCGCCCAGAGTACCGTGAACCCGCGTACCAGCGCCGGTCAGGTTTCTGAATTTGAAGGAACGGCCGGAACAGTCGCCCAAAATTCCACCAGCGCCGCCCGGGTAACCGGCGGTCAACGCACCGCCAGCGGTACGGCCAGTTCCAGTACTCTTTCCGCCCTGGATACCATAAGTGGTCAAGCGACCACCGGAACAACTACCAGTACAACCGGGACGGCCGCATCCGGTTCCGGAACGGCTGTTACGAGTACGACCACCTCGAATGTCGGTCCGTTGAGCTTTGACGGCACTCCGCGGCGTTTGATCGAACCGCTGGAGCCGGCTATTACCTTGCCGCCGGAGCTGGCCAAACAGGTGGATACTGCCCGCCTGGTCACCGTTGAATTTACGGTGCGTCCCGACGGAACTGTCCCCGGCAGCTTGATCTTTTTTACGCCTTCGGCCTCTTTGCCGCGCGCGGTGCAGGACTATTTACGCTCCGAATTTTCCCGCTGGAAGTTCAGTACCGGAAATTCGAATGGACAGGCCCGCTTTCAGTATAGTATAAAGGTTCAATGAGAGATTCGATCGACGCCATTGCCTTTGACATTGACGGGACCCTGTATCCTGACACGGCCTTCACCGTGCGGCTACTGCCTTTTTTGCTGACCAATCTCCGTTTTATGATTACCTTCGGCCAGGTCCGCTCCGATATCCGCGTGTTGCAGGAAAAGGGCGAAGGTTTTCCGCATCCGGATTTCTTCGGCCTGCAAGCCTCCCTTTTCGCCCGACGTTCGGGTTTAACGGAAGGCGAAGCCCGTTCCCTGATCGACCGCAAGATCTATCAGGGCTGGCGGCCGCTTTTCGAGCAGATCAAGCCCTTTCCCCATCTTCCTGAAGCCTTTCACGCCTTTCACGCCGCCGGTTTGAAGATCGGTATTATGTCCGATTTTCTGCCGGATCAAAAAGGTGATATCTGGGGTTTACGCGCCCTCAGCGACGCCGTGCTGGGCTCCGAGGAAACCGGCGCTCTCAAGCCTTCTCCTGTGCCCTTTTTGGTACTTGCCGAGGCTTTGGGCGTCAAGCCGGAGCGGGTGCTTTACGTAGGTAACAGTTTGCGCTCCGACGTGCAGGGTGCCCGCGCCGCCGGCATGAAGACGGCTTGTATCCGCGGACCGCTGTCCACAGCGCTGCGCGGCCCGGTCCGGGAAGCCGATATTTCTTTTTCCGCCTATCGCCAATTGGTACGGAATGTGCTAAAATAATCCCATTATACTAAAATGAAAGGGCGGGACAGGTAATTATGTTTACTCCTGGAAATATCCTGACCATAGGCATCTGCCTGCTGCTGGTCATTCTCTTTCGTCAAATGGACAAGAGTAACCGGTCAATCGAAAAAGTCAAAAAATTCGGCGATAAGCTGAAAAATGATCTCGATATCTTCATTAAAGAAAGAACCGCTCAGCTTAATGACGCTTCGGTCGGTCTTGAGGTTCAGCAGACTAAGGCCGTAGCGGCCGTGCGCCGGCTGGATTCCATCCGGGAGGAGCTCTCGACCAAGGAAGAAGCCCTGCTGGAGCGTACTCAGGCCGTTAATGGTATCGAAAAACGCATCGCCGAATATGACCATACCCTCAAGCAATTGATGGACATGACCCGTCAGGCCGAAATCAATCTGGAGCGCATCGCCTCCGAATCCAATTTTACCGACATGATCGGCAAACAGCTTTCCGGTGCCCAAAAACAGCTGGACGATCTGACTGCCGGTATTCCCGCTCTGCGTGAGCAGTTTGCCCAGGATAACCGCGCCGACCTCGCTTCTGCCCAGAGCCATCTGTTCGATCAGGTGCATACCTCCGTTTCAGCCCTGGAGCACCGCGTTGAGACCATCCAGCATACCAGCGGCAAGATTCTGGAAACCGCCACCGAGAAACTGCAGGAACTGCTTAAAAAAGCCTTTACCGAGGCCAGCCGCCGGGCCGATATTCTGGAAGACGCAGCCTTCGCCAAGCTCAAGGAACAGGCCCAGGAACGGCTGACCCGCTACAAAGAAACCATCGAAGAAAAAACCGCGGCCCTGCACGATAGCGCCAAGGAAAAGATTTCCGACACCCAGCATCTGCTGAAAGCTTTCAAAAGCGAGTGGCAGACTGAAGCCCGCGATTTTCTGGAAGCTACCCGCTCCGAAATCGCCGCTCTGGATGAAACCAGCCGCTTGCGGCTGGACGATATCTCCGGCCGTCTGGAAGGCGTTGACCGCCTGACCGCCCAAAAGGCCGGCGAGATAGACGCGGCACTGAAAGCTTTTGAGAAAAAACTGACTGACCAGGCTCAAACCCTCGACGGCCGTCTGGAACAGGAAATCAAACGTTCCGCCGCCTTGATTGCCGAGTCCACCGCCGCCATTCATGATGACGTTGAAACCGAATTTGCCGCTTACAAGAAAGATGTTGATTACCGGCTCGGCGCGCTGCGTATCTTGATAGATGATACCGACCGGCTGGAAGACCAGCTCCGCGCGGCCATGGCCGAAACCGAATCGCGCGTTAAAGCCGATTTCAGCGTCTTTACTGATGAGCAGACCGCCGGAACGGACGCCTTTGCCGGCGAGATTTCCGAACGCTCCGCGGTTCTCGTCAGCCGTATGGAAAGTCTGGAAGCCGGCTTGAATGAACTCAAGTCTAAGGCCTATGCCAATGTTTCCGAAAAACTGAAAATGTTCGAGGATGATTTCTTTGCCGACCTGGCCAAGCGCAGTGATTCTGTCAATACCGCCCTTACGGCCTGGAAACAAAATGTCGATGAGCGTCTGGAAACGCTGACCTCGGATTCGGAATCCGGCCGTAAGGATCTGGAGACCGCCTATACCCTGGAGATGAAGGCCCGCTTGCAGGCCATCGCCGAGCAGTTCCGGGAAAACACCGCCCGGGTGGAAGAGCAGATGCAGGAAGTGGAAGGCGAGCTGCGCGGCCGCATTACTTCCAGCGATCATTCTCTGCAAACCTTCATGGAACAGATTAAGGTCGAGTTCGCTGAAATCCGCGGCCGCGCCGAGTCTAGCCTGCAAAACGAGCTGGCCACCCATGCCCTGTCCATCCAGGAAACCATGCGCAAACAGGAACGCGACCTGGATACGCATATCAAGGCCCTTAACGGTACCGTAGACTCGGTGCGTAACGATTCCCTTTCGGTAATCGACGCCATCAAGGCCGATTTCGCCGCCTGGAAAAACCGCTCCGATCTGCAATACAAAGAAGCTTCCGAGGCCCTGGTCGCCAAGTTGTCCAACCTGGACAGTACCACCGCCGAAGCTATCGCCGGCATGGAAACGCTCTACCGTACCGAATACAAATCCTTTATCGAAAAGGCTTCCGCTGACCGCGTCGCTCTGCAGCATCAGCTGGAAGTGCTCGGCGCGCGCATGACTCAAAGCGCCGAGGATTTTGAAAGCCGCTCCGGCCGTCTGCTTTCCGACCTTTCGCGCTCCGCTGAAACGCTGACCTCCGAGCACGCCCAGCGGCTGCGGGAGCTGTCTTCCGAGACAGAGCAGACCGTGCGTACGCTTAAAGGTACGGTGCAGGATGTCCGCGACAAGCTGGAAGCTGGACATGCCAAGCTGGCCGAAAAAATACAGAACGATACCACGGCCCTCAGTCATAATCTGGATGAAGTTGACCGCCGCCAGAAAGCCTTTGTCGCCCAGACCCGTGTCTTTGACCGGGCCGACGAACTTAAAAAGGGCCTGGAAGGCGATATTGACCGCCTGAAGGATGAGATCGGCCGGCTGGATGTTTACCGTGAAACCATGAATACCCTTGAGCAGCAGTACGGTAAAATACGCAAGCTGGAAGACGAAACCTCCCAGAAGCTGAGCCGCTTTATCGCCGAGAAAAAGCGTATCGATATACTGGAAGCCGACTTTACCAAACTGCTGGGGCTTTCAGATTCCATTGACCGCAAGATATCAGAGCTGACCTTGACCAATGATGACCTGCAGCAATATCAAGTGCAGATCCGGCGGTTTGAGGACAGCATTTCCGAGGTTAATACCCGTTATGAGCGTCTCGATAAAAAAGCCGCCGTTCTGGACCAGACGGTTACCGGCGTGGACAAGGCCTTTGAAGAGCTAAAAACCCTGGAGGGCGCCCTCAAGAGCTACCGCGAAAACGCCGCCGGCCTACCGGAACAGCTGTCCCAGATCCGGTCCACAATGGACCTGCTGATGGAAAACAGGGAGCGCACCGCGCCGTTGGTAGAAAAGCTTTCCAGTCTTGATCTGGTGCTGGAGGATGTGGAAAAAAGAGTGGAGAAGATGCAGACCGCCCGCGAGTGGCTGGCCCGTACCGAGACCCGCTTGGAAGAGATTTCCAAACAGTCCCAGGATCAGTTGAAGCTGATGGGCGATCTTTTGAAGGAAGAATCCCCGGCGCGCAAGACCAAGGGCGCTCCGCCTATCGGTATCCGCGAAAATGTGGTAAAGCTTGCCCATCAGGGTTGGAAGGTGGACGAGATTGCCCGGGCCCTGCATCTGTCCCGCGGCGAGGTTGAGCTTATTCTGGAACTGCCTCAGAAATAAGGCAGGAGACCCAGGCTTCTACGGCTTCCCCGGTGCCCACCGGGGCGAGCCCTTCCCCGGTTTTAGCCTTCACGAAGATCCGCTCTGCCGGGACCTTCATCACCCGAGCGATTTCCGCGCAAACCGACTCCCGCCAGGGCAGAAATTTCGGCCGCTCCAGGGCGATTACGCAATCCATGTTTTCCAACTGCCAGCCATTTGCCGTTACGCGTTGCCAGGCGCTCTCCAGTAATTTCCGGGAGTCGGCGTTTTTCCACTGCGGATCGCTGTTCGGAAACAGTTCTCCGATATCTCCGAGACCGGCCGCCCCGAGCAGGGCGTCAATAATGGCGTGCAGCAGCACATCGCCGTCGGAATGGCCGTCCTCGCCCTTTTCAGAGGGGATCTCGACCCCTCCGAGCATCAGGGCCCTGCCGGCGATCAGCCGGTGGCGGTCGTAACCCAGTCCGGTGCGTATCTTCATGAAAGATCTCCCTGATAGGTAATTTTACGGTTGGTCATTTCACCGGGGCAGGTGTACACTTCGCCGGCGTAGCGGGCCCATATCTCGGTATCATCGGTACAGAGCAGGTTTTCAATGTCTGCGCGGCGGTGAGCTTCGAGCAAATCTTCGAAAAAGAATCCTTGGGGGGTTTGAACCGCTCCGAGTGTTTCCCGGTTCAAATGCTCGAGGATGCGTCCGTCTTCGGAGAGCACCTTACAGGTGTCTACCACCGGGATAACCGGAACGGCGGCCTGGCGTGCCAGTGTGGTTCGGTATACGCTTTCGATAAGCTGCGGTGTCACGAAGGGGCGGGCCCCGTCATGCACCAGAACTATGTCGGTTCTTGACTGAAGACGGTTTAAAAATTCCAGCCCCTGACGCACGGAATCCTGGCGGGTCGCTCCGCCTTCCGTGTACAGCGGTTCGATATGCAGTTCTTCCAGCAAAGCGCGAACCCGGCTGTCGCCGCGGAGGGCGCGATCGGCTTCGGCGCTGCCGTTTTGCGGTACCGTTATCAGCAGGGTTGAAAAAAGGCGGGTGGCGAGAAAGGCGAGTGCACAGCTGGAAAGCACTGTAGCGCCTTCCGGATGACCGGTCCCCATGGGCAGGTATTCTTTTTTTACCGTTAAACCCATGCGGGTGGAGCGGCCGGCAGCGGTAATCAACGCGCAGGCGGCCATCGATCAGTCGTCCGAATCGTCCGTGTCGTCCAGATCATCTTCCTCGGGCAGTTCATTCTCCACGAACTCCTCGTCATCGTCCACCAGGGCGGCGAC
Source organism: Treponemataceae bacterium (assembly GCA_942493045.1). GTDB lineage: Bacteria > Spirochaetota > Spirochaetia > Treponematales > Treponemataceae > Teretinema. The sequence goes on from OW818665.1 coordinate 193,296, forward strand.
TACCCCCGGTATTCCCGGGGTTACGGCGCCAAGCGGTTCAAGATGGGTATGGATCAGGGCTTCGATTTCATCCCGGGGCATATCCAGAGAGTAGGTGATTTCGTCTTCCAGCAGTTTGCGGGCCGAGTCATAGAGCTTGCGTTCCAGAATCGGCAGTTCCTTCACCTTGCTGCGGTGATACAGGGAGCGGACAATTGTGGCAATATCGATGACACTGCCTTTTTTGAGCAAATCCAGATTAATCTGATAACGCAGTTTCCAGTCTGAAGGAATCGGTTCAAATTCCTGCGAGATTAAATCCAGGGCCCGGCGGGCTTCGTCCTGGGAAACAATCGCGCGGATGCCGAGTTCCTCGGCTTTTAAGACCGGTACCATTACCGTCATGTCCGAAACGTCCAGATAGATAACGTAATAAAGGACAGGTTCGTTCTTGAACGTCTTTTCCTTGATCTCGAGAATCTTGCCGACACCCTGGCTGGGATAAACGACCTTTTGATTAACCTTGAAGGTTGTGGTTTTGCTCATAACTGTCTCATAATAGCATAAAAAACGGCCGCCGTCAAAGCCCTGTAACCATCGCCACTCCGGGCAGCGCCTGGCGCTGCGTGAAGCGGATAAACTTAAAGGGGTGTATGTCCAATGGATTGCGGTACCATCCGGCAATGCCGTCCGTATCAATGCAGTTTACCGAGAGGCTGTGCGAAACCGGCAGGATAACCCGTTCGTTGAGCAGCAGGGTTTCAGCTTCAGCGAGGCGGCTGTAGCGGTCCTTCAGTGGAGCCTTTAACCCGGCGGCGTCCAACAGCCGGTCAAAGTCCGGGTTTTTCCATCCCGAATCATTCAGCGAGGAGAGCGGACGGAACATATCCAGGAAGGCCAGCGGATCGGCGAAGTCGCCTATCCAGGAGGTGATGGCCAGGGCATAGTCATCGGTACGCAGGGAAGAGTAATACGTGGCATAGGGCAGGGTTTCTATTCTCACGGTAAACCCGGTTCTGGTCCAGGCCTCACTGAGAATTTCGGCCAGGGCCTGTGTGACACTGCTTTCCGGGATGCGGATTACCAGCGGTGGAATGTCGGCGGTTGTTTTACCGGTGCGCACCGACCAGGCTTTCATTTGGTCAGCGGCTTTCTCCGGGTTGGTTTCGGTGATACCGTCCAGCTGGGGATAGCCGGCTATCGGGAAAACCAGCGTTTTGGCGCCGATCAGATTTCCCTCACGCAGTTTTTCCCAGGGTACCGCAAGCGAGAGGGCCATCCGTATTTCAGTGTCAGCCCAGGGACCCCAGGTGGTGCGGAAGAAGAAGTACTCGGTGGCGAACATCGGCGTAATTTTTATAGCCGCCGGATCGGCAATTTTCTCGAGGTCCATCGCTCCGGCCAGCCAGTCAATTTCACCGCGGTTAAAGCGCTCTGTCAGCGAGTCGCCTTCCTTTTCCAGTAAAAGCCGGATGGAGGGGATTTTTACGGCGTCGGCATCCCAGTAGCGCGTGTTTTTAATCAACAGGATTTCAGTATCACTGATTGAACCGATCTGATAGGGGCCGCTGGAGATAAACGGCCGCTGCGCCGCTCCTGCCGGGCTCAGAGCCGAGGGATGCACCGCGCTGAAGGCATGGTGACATAGAATTTTGGCGAGGTGTTCGGCGGGAGCGTTCAGCGTAACCTGCAGTGTTGTGTTATCAAGGGCTCTGATACCGACATCAGCGCCGGAACTCGTCTTAGCGGTACGGTAGTCGGCCGCGCCTTTGATCGGATCAAGCAGCGAGGCGTAAGGTGCCGCGGCTGCCGGCGCGAGCAGGGCGATCCAGGAGTCCCGGAAGGTCCGGGCGGTGATCGGGTCGCCGTTTTCAAAGCGGGCGTTATCGCGGAGTTTGAAGGTCCAAACCAGCGAGTCCGCGCTTACCGTCCAGCTTTGGGCAACGGCCGGCAGGGGATCCATGTTATAGGGGTCATAGACGCACAGGCCTTCGGTTACCGCGGTCAGGATCTGGGCTTCATCGGCGTTATAGGCCTTGTGCACGTTCCATTCCGGTACGGCATCCGAGATGTTGGCAATGAATTCACGCTGCGGGTAGTCCAGGGCGCTCAAGTGCAATGACGATGCAATCAGAAGCAGAAACAGTACTTTCACGCGAAAATCAGGCATTGGTAATCCCCAGTTTTTTCAGTTGCTGCTGCTCTTCCAGCAGCGAGGAGTATTCCGCCCGGCACTGGTTAGCTTTCACAAGGTTGTTTTTGATGGCGGACAGTTCGATTTTAATACCGCGGATGCGATCCCTGGCGTCGGAGGGCACCGTTACCTTAAAGTATTCATCCAAACCGGCCAACTGCTTGGTTAACGTCCCAATCTCCGCAAGGTTACGGGTCAGCAGGTCGAATATCTGCTGTTCTTCCATAGACTCGATCTTCAGGTAACTGGCGGAGGTGCGCACCGCGAAACCGGTATAAATGCGGGTTTTCTTTTTGAGTTCTTCTATGAATTCCGACCAGATGATGGTTTCGCGTTTGGCGGTCAGCGTCGTCGGATCGACAATATTGATGTAAATTTCCAACTCTTCTTCCGGAATATTAAAGGCTTTGCGGAACAGGGCGGCCAGTTTTTGCATAAACCCCTTTTCCAGGGTCATCAGTACATGGTGATTGTCCTGAATCTTGTTGGTAATCTCTTCCAGCTGGGGACTGGCGCTGCCCAGGGTGCGGATGCCGTCGAGCAGGGCCGGTTTGAGGTTTTCCTCAGCATTGTGTCCCTTCTCGCCATTTTTACCGGATGCCAGCCGGGACAGCAGTTCCTGCTGCAGCACGGCATGGTCGGGGGAATAATCCTCTTTGAGAATTTCTTCTATCAACTCAGTGTAAAAGGGTTGATCGCGCATTGAGGCGGCAAATGATTTTTTAATTTCGCGCATGGCCTCGGTCAAACCGCCCGAAAACAATCGTTCAGCGTTGAGTATCACACCCGGCATTACCATCTTCCGGACTGTCAGCTTATAGCGTTCGCGGTGAAATTCGGCCAGGGCTTTCAGGCCTTTGGCTATGGCGATCGAAGACTTGCTGAGTTGTCGCAGGGCGTCATTCATAATACTGATGGACAGGGGGTCAGTTCCGGTGCGCACCACCGAGGTCAGTTCGGATAAGGCCCGGGTGTTCGGTTTGTTGGAGTTGTTGGAAAAAGCTTCCCAGTTGAAGGTGTGCGTCAGCGCCGCCAGCTTGGTCAGTTTGTCCGGGGTTAAAAAGTCACAGGTGAATTGATAATAGTTGTTCAGATAATCCAGCATGGCTTCGTACTCGGAAAGCCGCCGGCCGATTACCGGCGCTTTTTCGGCGTCGGCGAAAGCCTCATCCGAAGGTACTTGAATATCCTGTATTTTACTGTCATAGCGGAAAGGGTCGTCGTGGAACACTCCCTTTTTTATCAGGACGGTGCGGATGGTTTTAGTCGCGCTGTGCGAAACCCGGAATTCCTCCAGCAGTTTCGGTAAATACACCGCGTCAAAAGCCTGTTGTTTTTCCATTACTGCCTGAAAAAGTGCGTCGGTAAAACTATTATTTTGTTCCATATCAAACATTATCGGATAAAATGTCGAAAACGACAAGACAATAAGCAGTGTGGACTGCCTGATTCGGTCTTGACAGGGGTCCGGCGCGGGAGTATTCTTGGCTATCGACATTGACGGAGACGAGTACGTCTGACCTGCCGTGCCCAGAGAGGCGATCCTAGCGCTGGAATTCATGTGAATTTCCACGCCTGGCTGCGAGATTGCCGCACGGTCCGGACTGAAAACCACTCCCGAGTCGCCTGGATGAAAACTTGAGCCTTCCCGGCCCTGAGTGAGTATTTCCGGCCGTATTTCCGGCGTCAACGGAGAAGAGCGCGCTCCCCGTCATGGGGAATCGAAGCGGGGTGGAACCGCGGATAGCTTGCGTACACTAACGCAGCCTTATTCGTCCCCGCGAAAGACAGACCTGTAGGGTTTGCCGATTCCCGAATTGTGAACGAGAGGAGGACGTATGCAGCAGAACATCCAGAATAACCCCGAGAAACTCGAAATAATCCGCCACAGTACCGCCCACATTATGGCCGCGGCGGTGATCAAGCTTTTTCCCGGCACCAAGGTAGCTATCGGGCCGGCTATCGACAACGGCTTTTATTACGACTTTGACCTGAGCCGCTCCATCAGTCCCGATGACCTCCCTGAGATTGAAAAAGAGATGCGTCGCATCCTGAACGGCAATCACGACTTTGTGCGCAAGGCCGTAACCCGCCAGGAAGCGCTGACCCTTTTTGCCGATGAACCCTATAAGTGCGAACTGATCAAGGAATTGCCCGAGGGTCAGGAAATCAGCGTGTATCAGTCCGGCGAATTTGTAGACCTCTGTCGCGGCCCGCATGTGGCCAATACCCGCGAAATCAACGCTCAATCATTTAAACTGATGAAGACCGCCGGCGCTTACTGGCGCGGCGACGAAAAACGGCCGATGCTCACCCGCATTTACGGCACCGCCTGGGAAAAACCGAACGACCTGAAATCCTACCTGGAGATGCTGGCCGAGGCCGAAAAGCGCGATCACCGCCGCATCGGCAAGGAACTGGGCTTTTTTCATATTGATGACGAAAATCCCGGTCAGATTTACTGGCATCCGGACGGCTGGACTGTCTATCGCCTGATCGAAGACTATGCTCGCGCTCGTATCCGGGAAGACGGCTATGTTGAAGTTAAGACCCCGTTCGTCATGCCGCAGAGCCTCTGGGAGCGCAGCGGTCACTGGGCCAAATACCGCGAAAATATGTTTATCACCGAGAGTGAGAAGCGTCTGTTCGCCCTGAAGCCGATGAATTGCCCCGGGCATATCGAGATTTTCCGCCAGGGCCTGAAAAGCTATCGCGACTTGCCGCTGCGTATGGCCGAGTTCGGTTCCTGCACCCGCAATGAGCCCTCCGGCTCCCTGCACGGTATTATGCGCGTGCGCGGCTTTGTCCAGGATGACGGACACATCTTCTGTACCGAGGAGCAAATCCCCGGCGAAGTCGCCAAATTCTGCGATCTTCTAAAAAGCATGTACCGCGACTTCGGTTTTGCCGATGAAACCATCTTGGTCAAGTTTTCCACCCGGCCGGTTATGCGCGTCGGCACCGACGAGTCCTGGGATCGCGCTGAGGCGGCCCTGGAGGATGCCTGCCGCAAGGCCAATCTGGACTTTATCCTGGCTCCCGGCGAAGGCGCTTTTTACGGACCGAAGCTGGAGTTTACGCTGATCGACGCCCTCGGCCGGCACTGGCAGTGCGGAACCATCCAGGTCGATTACCAGCTGCCCTCAAAAGAACGGCTGAATGCCGAATACACCGGCGAGGACAATGCCCGTCACCATCCGGTAATGCTGCACCGCGCCGCTCTCGGCTCTCTGGAGCGTTTCCTGGGTATCCTGATCGAACATTACGCCGGAGCCCTGCCGGTCTGGCTGGCTCCGCGCCAGGCGGTGGTAATTCCGGTGGCTGGCACTTTTGACGCCTATGTGCTGGAAGTGACTGCCAGGCTCAAGGCCGCCGGTATCCGAGTTTTCTGCGATACCGACAATGACCGCATGAACGCCAAGATCCGTAAATATCAGGGAATGAAGGTGCCGTATCAGCTGGTAGTCGGTGAAAAGGAAATGGAAAGCGGCTCCGTGGCTGTGCGCATGCGTACTGGAAACCAGCAGGTGATGAAGGTGGAAGAGTTTATTGAGTATCTGGCTCTGAAGGTTTCTTCGAAATCGGCGGAGTTATAGTCAGGGCCGCCATGAACATGAAGGAGTCCATAAAGGACACCGACGGTTCCGACCAGATGTTAAAAATTGGAATACCGGCGCGGAGGGTCAGCCCTCCGCCCCAGCCGGTGGCCAGTTCATAGCGCACTCCGGCTTGCAGGGTGGGGTAGAGCCAGCGGGCGCTGCCCCACAGATAACTGTTTACCGCCTGGACTTGTTCACCGGCCGGCAGGCTTTCTCCGGGATTCTGGGCATCGGCGTCTACTCCGGAGGCCAGGAAGGCATAACGGACAGCCAGCGCCGGTCCGCCGCCGAAGGAAAATAAAAACCGGTCACGGGTAATGGTGTAGAGAAAAGCCGCGTCCAGCAGCAGGGCCGGCGCGTAAGCGGTACGGTTTTCGATCTCAGTCGGCAGGGCCCGCTCTCCGGACCACAGATACTGGGTGGAATACAGGGAAGCCGAAGGCGCGAAGATCAGACCGTTCGGCAGACGCAACCGGTATTCGGCGCCGACGAACCCGGCTATCGGACTGGGCGCGCTGCCCAAACCGCCGGGGCTGCCGTCTTCCTGCATTCCGGGAATATCATTGAGATCCTCGCCGTCAGAATTATAGAGTAAATTCAGGCCGCCGAAAAAAGTCCAGGGACTGTATTCGGCGTGCAGGCCGGCCGTGGCCAGAGCCAACAGTGAAAAAGCTAGTATTCCGGATTTAACGGCTTTTTTCATACTCTCTCATTATAACACATCCGCGAGATTCACTTCCAGCAAACCGGCTCTTCCGGTCTCGAAAAAGCGCTGTTCTTCCCAGGAGGCCAGCAACCGCTGACCTTCAATAATAAACGGACCGTATACATAGCCCCGTGACAGTTTCGGCAGTGTTAAAGCCCGGATTCCCTCGCGTTCCTCTTCCGAAAAATAAAAAGTGCCGTCGGAGAACAGCAGGGCTGTTTTTCCGTCATAATGCAAAATTGTACCCTGTAGGGCCGGCTCGCTGCCTGGTCGGGAAAAAATTTGCACGGCCGGGGACAGGGGGGAATAGTAGCGCAGTTGAAGGGCGCTCTCCGGCGGAAGCGCCGAGATTATATCGCGGACCGGCTGGACAGCGTCTTTGATCGGGAAGGGTTTAACGGAGGCCCGGTAAGCGTCGGCTGTAATCCGCCGCGGCCGTGAGGTTGTGCCGGAGGCCTCTGCGCCGTCGGAAAGCGGAAAGGACTCGAATTCCAGATAGGTAAAATCGATGCGGTCGGCTGTTTCCTGCTTAAATGAGGCGTACCACATCGAACCGATACGGTCCAAGGCTACGCATTGGGCGGAGTTATCCAAACCGAGATCGGACGGATAAAACTGGTCCCGCACGCTTTCCGCGCCGGTGTCGACTAATGTAAAAAACGGTTCTCTTTCTGGAATTTTCCGGGTGGTGTCACCGAAAAAGCTGTTACGGTATAAACGGGCCGAAAGACCCTGTTCGGACTTATACAGCGCCCCGGCGGTACGGTCCTGAAACCACTGTCCGCCTTCGATAATTTCAGGCTTCCCGTCGCTACCGCTCAGGATCAGGCCGAAGCGGTTAACCAGCAGCACCGGACGGCTGTCGTCAAAACCGCAGTCGGTAACCCGGGTGGCTTCGGTCCAGGGCGAAAAACCGCCGAAGGGGATGGCCGCCGGATTTTGGACAGAACGCAGGCCGCTTTCAGAAAAATAATACCAGGGCGAAGTTTGAGCGGGTTCAGTGTCAGGCGTTTTGACGGTGGCGGCTCCATCGCGGCCGGTACAGGAGGCCAGCGCCCAAAGGCAAAGAACAGCCGGAATTATTCCGGTCAGCAGTCTGGTGTTTTTCATGGTATGTATACAGTAGCCGAGGCTTACCGATAAGGCAAGCGGTATGGGGAAAAAAAGGGCGGAACCAGAACCGATGCGGCCGTAATAGCGGAAAGAAAGCCGTCGGCGCCGAGAAACAGGTGTGCTCCATCGGGCAATACCGCCTCCAGAGCTCTTGTGCCGTTTATCGACTCGATATTCCGCAGCTTTCCGGCGGTTACATCAAACAGAGTCGCTGTTTCCGGCATGCTAGCCGGAATTTCCAGCCGGTGCTGCCGGGTTTCTTTCTCCCGGATATCATATACCGAGAAATGTCCGGACAGCAGGGCCTGCAGAAAGCGTTCCTGATCGATAAATTGAGCTTCCGGCAACAGCGCCGAGCGCTCCCGGAAGCGCTTCCAGTTGAAGGACCGGATGATCTGCAATCCGTTTTGGGGACCGCCTGAGGCCGATATAACCGCTTTCATGGCCAACCGGGCCGACAGCCCCTTACCGGCATCGCACCGCAGCGCATAGCCGGCGCGCCCGGATTCGACATCCAGAGGAAATAGGGCACCGCAGGGCATCAGTGTATCGACCGGTAAACCGGCGGCGCTGAGATCCGGGTAGGCGAGGACCGGGGTGAAGGCCCCGGCCTCCAGTTCGATAACGGTTGTTGTTCCGCTGAGTGACTTTTCGCGCTGTTTACCCGCGCTGTCCAGCCACCGAATGCTCCAGCGATCCGGACTTTCCGGAAAAAGCAGCTGCCGCGCCGGATGGCTTTCCGGTAATTGGACAGTTACCCTAATGCTGTCCCCGTTGAAGAGGGGCGGTACGACACAATCGACGCAGAGCGTTATTGTCGAAAAAAACAGGATCCAGGCCGGCAGACAGCGCGGACGGAGCGGGTTTATTTGTTTCATGCCCGCTCTGTCGTTTCCGATCAGCTTTTTTGCCCGACCGAATAGCTGACAACCAGACTATTGAGCACAATGGCGCTGGCTATCAGGCCGGCGACAATTAAGGGAATAATTTCCAGGGATGAGAAACGGGCCAATAAACCTCCGAGAGCCGGCAGCAGCGAGCCGCCCAGACAGGCGGCGCCGATTTGATAACCCATTACGCGGGAGACCATTGCCGGTCTGAAACGACGGGGTGTTTCGTGACTGGTACAGGGATACACCGGCGCGAAACCGAGGCCTATCAGAATCAGGGCCAGTCCCTCCAGAGCATTTGGTAGAGCGGGGAACAGGCCGGAAAGAATCAGGATCAGGACACCTCCGGCGGCTGTCAGCAGCCCGCCGACAATCATCCGTCCGTTACCGACGCGCGAAACTATCACGCCGGTCAGAAAGCGGCCGATGGTGATACACCCGTAATAAGCGGTGATCCAGATTCCGGCCTGTGCCGGGGATAGGCCGCGTGATTCTACCAGCAGACTGTAACCCCACAAGCCGATCATAAACTCGCAGGCCACATACAGCGCGAAAAAAGCGATTTGCGCTGTCATGGCGGTCAGTTCAGCCTTCCGCTCGGCGGGCGTCGTTTTGATATCGCTTCCGGCGCTGTCGTGGGCCGGTTGTGGTTCGGACTTTCCATCGGTCAAGTCCGGAGCTGTTTTAACCAAACCCCATAACCGGAGCGACAGAAACAGCATGATGGCCAGTATCAGTTGTATACTGCCGAGAACACGGTAACCGAACCTCCAGCTAAACCCGCTTACCAGCAGGGCTGTCATGGTCATCGGGCCGACCGTGGCGCCGATTCCCCAACAACTGTGCAGCCAGTTCATATGCCGCGAGGAATAATGCGCGGCCACATAATAGTTCAGCCCGGCGTCAATCGCGCCCTGACCGAAGCCGAGCATTAAAACCGGGGGTATTAAAAATAGAAAGGAAGGCGCGATCGAGTAGCCGATTAAGCCACCGGCGGTGAGCAGGCAGCTGACCAGGGTGACCAGGCCACTGCCGACTTTTTCGGTTATTCTACCGCCGCTGACACTGGAAATGGCGGAGCAAATCGTCAGAATAATGGTTAGAATACCGGCCGCTTCCAACGGTTTGGAAAAATCGGCGCGCATAAACGGCCAGGCGATCCCCAGAGCGCCATCAGGTAAACCAAGGCTGATAAAGGCAAAGTAAATAACTATCAGTAACAGCAGGGTTAAAGTGGTTTGCTTCATAATTGTTCATATTGGCAACAAATTATCCGGCTGTCAAGAACATCTTCTTGACAGCCGACTTTTCGCACTTATACTGATAGTACAGGGGGCTAAGTGATGAAAGCGTTGTTCATTGGCGGTACCGGAACCATCAGCAGTGCCATTTCGGCTTTGACCGTGGAAAACGGCTGGGATCTTTATCTTTTAAATCGGGGTAACCGTACTGAACGGCTGCCGTCCGGAGTCAAGGTTCTGACCGGAGACATCAACGGCGATGAAGGGCACATCGCCTCCCTGATTCAGGACTTATCATTTGATGTAGTAGTCGACTTTATCGCCTTTGTTCCCGGGCAATTGGAACGGGATGTCCGGCTTTTTGCCGGGAAGACCCGGCAGTTTATCTTTATCAGTTCAGCTTCCGCCTATCAAAAGCCGCTGTCCTGGTATCAGGTTAACGAGTCTACGCCCCTGGCTAATCCTTTTTGGGAATACTCCCGGAATAAGATTGCCTGTGAGGAATACCTGATGGATCAATACCGCCGGCACGGTTTTCCGATAACCATTGTCCGTCCCAGTCATACCTATGATGACCGCTATCTACCGGTAGCCGTCCACGGCCGCAAGGGTTCCTGGCAGGTAGTGGCGCGTATTCTGGCCGGAAAAAGCGTACTGGTACATGGTGATGGCACTTCCCTGTGGACACTCACGCACGCTTCGGATTTAGCCCTGGCTTTTCTGGCTCTGATGGGTAACCCGGCGGCTATCGGCGAGGCGGTGCATATCACCTCGGATGAAGCTCTGTCCTGGAACCGCATATACGACAGCCTTGGAGCGGCTCTGAATACCCCGGTGAATAAATATCATGTTTCTTCTGATTTCCTGGCAGCTTGTGATCCGGATTATGCCGGTACTCTGAACGGTGATAAAGCCTGGTCGGTTGTTTTCGATAATAGCAAGATTAAACGGCTTTCCGGCGGTTTTAGCGCCCGCATCCGTTTTGACCAGGGCGTGCGCCGTTGCGTAAACTATCTGCTGAATACTCCGGCCGCCCAAATTGCCGATCCGGAGTTTGACGTTTTTTGCGACCGCATTATCGCGGCCCAGGAAGGCGCCCGCTCCGCCTTTATGGCCAGCACTGCGCATAACCAGTAATGAAACTGTATTATCTGTATTTTGAAGATAAAAAGCAGGAGATCGGCTGCACCGCCGAGTACATTCTCGGGCGTGATCCGGCCTGCGATATAAAATTATCGGATGCCTCGGTTTCGCGCCGGCATGCCCGGCTGCGCGGAACCCCGGAAGGTTTTTTACTGACCGACCTGGACAGCACCAACGGACTGTGGTTCGAGGGACAGCGTATCCAGCAGAAAATTCTGACGGGCGAAAGCGCTTTTCGATTGGGCAGCAGCAACCTCAGGCTGGTTATTAAAGAAACACCCCTGCTGCAAAGCGATGAAGAAGCCGGCGATACCATGCTCTTCGAGCAGAAGATCTCCAAAATTCTGGAAGAAGTCGGGGAAAGCCCTCTGGCCGAAAAGGTGCAGGAGCTTAAACAGTTTTACAACAAGAAGAAAGAAAGTCTCGCCAATCTGGCTTTCCGTGATGAACTGACAACCTTATACAACCGCCGCTACTTTGACAAACGGTTACAGGAAGAATGGGACCGCTCGGTGCGTTACGGCCGGCCGCTCTCCCTGGTAATGATCGACATAGATCATTTTAAAAAATACAACGATACTTGGGGGCATCAAAAAGGCGATGAAGTTCTCCGGGCGGTGGCCGGTATACTGACCGCCTCCTGCCGGGCCAGCGACGTCTTGTGCCGTTACGGCGGCGAGGAAATGGTTTTTATTCTACCGGAAACCGATGCCAAACGGGCTTTGGTAATGGCCAGTCTGTGCTGCAGCCGGGTCGCCGGCAATTCCGCCGCCATAGCCGGAGAGCGGGTCACCGTCAGCCTTGGTGTAGCCGAGCGCGACAGTGACTGCGGCGGCGGTGAAGACCTGCTTAAGGCCGCCGACCAGGCTATGTACCGCGCCAAGGCCGGTGGCCGCAACCGCGTCTGCCTCTAGCGGACGGCCGTCCGCTAGCTTTGGCTGATTTACTGCCTGACTAAAATCCTGCCCCAGGAGCTTTCTACCGTTAGCCCCCGCCCGGAGGCGTCAAGTTCAATGTGTGTATTCCCGTTCAGTATATCTGTCCACGAACCGTTTAACTCCGCTGGATAGGGTACCTGCTGTTGGGTAGCCGCGCTGTTTATTACGACCACCGCCTGTTCGGAATCTTTTTGCCGGAGGTAGCAGAATTGTTCGTTTGAGACATGCAACTGCCGGTAACTGCCTTCGCGCAGCGCTTTGAAAGAGCGTCGCAGTGACGCTAAACCGCTGATGTGTTCTTCCAGCCGGTCAGCCGCCGGATGGGGTTGATTTTGGGGTGGCAGATCTTCTCTTTTCCGCGGACTACTCAGGGCCGGCCGTAAATCGGCATCGCTATGTTTTTGGCGTTCTCCCCGCATCCCGAATTCGCTTCCGTAATACACTGAGGGGATGCCGGGCATGGTATACAACATCAGGTACAGCGGATACAGGTGCGCCGCTTCGATCAAGGTGCTGGCCGCGCGGTTCACATCGTGGTTATCGACAAAATTGTACAGACATAAATCACGATAGATTCCCTCATCGCCGAACTGACGGTTTAGCGTCCAGGCGATCTCGAAGAAATTGCGGTCGTTCAAACTGGACCAGAGCCCCTTATAGGCCTCATAATTCGTCACCGAGTCCAGCATCGACGGATTAGCCCACTGCCGGTAATCACCGTGGACAACCTCACCCATCAACCAGAAATCACTTTTCACAGAACGGCAAAAGGCGGCCAGCGCTTCTCTGAAGGACGGCTCCAACACATCGGCCGCGTCCAGGCGCAACCCATCGATACCGAATTCTTCTATCCAGCAGTGGATGGCCCCGAATAAGTGTTCACGCACCTCACTGTTGGCTGTATCCAATTTAACCAGATCGTAATGGTCTGCCCATCCTTCATAGCCAAAGTTATCCCCGGCCGGGCTGCGTTTGCCGAAATCCACTCCCCGGTACCAGTGACGGTACTTTGAAAGCTCGCCGTGGTTTTGGATGTCCTTGAAAGCAAAGAAATCACGTCCGGTATGATTGAGCACAGCGTCCAAGACGACGGCTATTCCCTTGTCGTGACAGGCGCGCACCAGGTCTTTCAGATCGGTATTAGTGCCCAGGCGGCGATCTACATGATAATAGTCGACCGTATCATAACCGTGAGCGGTTGATTCAAACAGCGGTCCGATGTAGATGGCGTTGAAACCTTTCTCGGCGAGATACGGAACCCATTGCTGCAGTCGACGTAAGGCGTCTCCGGCCGGTTGTTGATAGTCGTTGCGCGCCGGAGCGCCATACATGCCCAACGGATAGATGTGATAAAAGTTTCGTTCAGTAATGTTTTGCTTCATGTATTGTTTCCTTAAAAAAAAATTGTGTTTGTGTAAAGAGATATTATCGTATACCTACCGGTCGGTATATAATATTGAACAAAAAAAGGTCCTGACCTCCTTATCAAGAAAAGATCCCATGCATGAATTGATGTACGGACTGATGGATCGAGGCATCAGAAATCTCAAACTTATGATTGACTACCGCCAGAGCCCGATTTCCTAAAAGGGCGGTGAAAGTCTCCGAGTATACCTGCTCCCGGCCGCGCATATTGCCATGGTCCGTTACCGCGGCGTTAAAGAGATTTCGCACGCAATCGTCTATATCGTTTCGTAATGCCGAAACAGAACGGAAACCTTCACTTTCCGGGGCAGAGACGGAAAGCGCCAGGTATAATCGAAAAAAAATAGGCTGCGCCTTGGCAAACTGTAACACGTCGCGCGTCAAGGCCGTCAAATTCATCACCAGATCATGGTCGTATTCGCAATCGGCCTCAACAATTCTGAATAATTGCCGGCCTTTAGTGTCCATTATCGAATTCAAAATACCATGCTTGCTGCCAAAGTAATGATACAGGGTTGGTTTGGAGATGGCGGAAGCCGCGCAGAGTTCCTGTACGCCGACGGCATCGTAACCCCGCAGCGTGAACAGATTCAGAGCGACATCGAGAATGGTTTCTTTGTTTCCTTTTGGCTCATTATTCATGGTTTTCAGTATACCGACCGGTAGGTACCCATGTCAACCCAACCATACCCCCTCCCCCGGCTTTTTTTCTTAAATCGAGCTAAGTGGGTAAGCGTACATACTTCTTTTTCTCGATTGTCGAATTTTGGTGTATTACCCGGGGCCGAGACGGTTTCGAGAAAGGAATGACTTATGAAATTGAAGAAAACACTGTACGTATCGTTGGTGGCAATGCTTGGCGCTTTAGTGCTGTTTACCGGATGTCCGGGAGCAAACGATGATGGAGACTATACCGGTAACGGCCCTGCCGCGGTAAATCTGGGAGCGGCCGGTGGCTATGTAGTCCTTGCCAGCACTGGAATTTCGACTGTTCCCTCGTCCGCGATTACCGGCAACATCGGCCTGAGCCCCTACGCCGAATCATTTATGACCGGTTTTTCTCAGACCCAGGCTACCGGGTATTCAACCTCCGATCAGGTTACCGGTTCAATGTACGCCGCCGATATGGCTGAACCGACTCCGACCAATCTGACTGCGGCGATATCCGCCATGCAGACGGCTTATACCAATGCCGCCGGCCGTAGTAATCCGAACTATGTGGACTTGTATACCGGCGCCATTGGCGGAGAGACCCTGACTCCCGGCTTGTATATCTGGAATTCTTCGGTTGGCGCCTCGGCTGACGTGACCATTTCCGGAAATGCCGACGCGGTCTGGATTTTTCAGGTGATCGGTGACCTGACTGTCGCTAACGGTTTTAGTGTGCAGCTGTCCGGCGGCGCCCAACCCCAGAACATTTTCTGGCAGGTCAGCGGCACCGCTACAATCGGTACTAATGCCCATTTTGAAGGAATCCTGTTAGGCCAGACTTCAATAACTCTGAATACCGGCGCTTCCATGAACGGCCGGGCTCTGGCTCAGACTAACGTCGGCCTTGATCAGGCGACCATTACTGAACCGAGTGAGTAACTCGCGTTGAATTAATGAAAAAAACCGGGGATTTATTCTCCGGTTTTTTTTGCTCTTGAAACCTATTCAGCTTATATTCAAAGTAGCAATGGACGCCAAAGATGAGGGCGGCCCGGCAGCCGATGGTTGCCGTCACGCTTTGCGCTTGTATTCTTTTGCTTCGCAAAAGGATACCGCTTCAATCGTTGCCGCGGAAGAGAGTCCGTTAACCCCGGAGGAACCGATATGCGTCAGCTTGCAGAAATAATAAAGCCGGTCAGGCTTACTCGAAGATTTGTTCGTGCCTTAGTGCCGCGGCGGTATCCGAATTCCAATAAAGCAACCTACGGAAACGTGCTTAACATTGCCGGGTCATACAACTACCGCGGAGCCGCTTATTTATCCAGCATCGCCGCCCTGAAGTCCGGTGCCGGGTACGCCACCTTAGCCGCTATTCCCGAAGTGCTGGAAAGCGCGGCCGCCCATTCACCGGATATCGTGGGTATCGAATTACAGAGCCAAGATGGCTCAATCGAACAAAATGAGCATCAAAAAATTCTGCAGCTTCTTCCCAAATATAAGGCCTTGTCGCTCGGCTGTGGGATGTTCAGCTATTTTTGCGATAACCGGGGTGTCAAACTTTTCTTTGGTAATCTATTGAAGGCTATTGCCGGTCTGGAAATCCCGGTAATTATCGACGCTGACGGCCTGAGCATGCTCGCTGAATCGCCGCGATTGCCCCTGCCTCCCCGGACCATACTAACCCCGCATCCTTTGGAGCTGTCCAGACTGCTGAAAACAGATGTAGTCAGCATTCAGGAAAACCGAGTGCGTTTTGCCCGTGAGGCGGCTTTGTTATTTTCATGCGTGGTTGTACTCAAGGGCAATCACAGCGTTATTACCGACGGACAGCGGGTGTTTATCAATTCAACCGGTAATTCCGCCCTCTCCAAGGCCGGTTCAGGCGATGTGCTGACCGGTATTATCGCCGGTCTTTGCGCCCAGGGTCTCAGCTGTCTCGATGCCGCTGTCCTCGCGGTTTATATTCATGGCAAGGCCGGGGACATGGCAGCGAAGGACTTAACCGAATACGGTGTGTTGGCCTCAGAGCAGGTGCTCTACATTCCGCTGGCTATTAAGACTCTTATATAAAAAAGACCCCCTGAAGTGTTAGTTCTAGGGGGTCAGTTCATACACCGGCGTTCTTTTTTAGTTTTTATTTGTAGGCCTTGTCGTGAACGCCGGCCACGGCTCTGCCGGAGGGGTCGTTCATGTTTTTGAAGGCGGCATCCCATTCCAGAGCCTTGGCCGTACTGCAGGCGACGCTGGCCTCATAGGCTACGGTGCGGGCGGCGCTGGCGGACGGGAAGAACTCCTCAAAAATGGTACGGTAGTAATATTGCTCTTTGGACATCGGCGGATTCACCGGGTAGCGGTCGGCGACCCGGGCAAACTGCTCGTCGGAAACCTTTTCGGCGCACAGGGCCTTCAGGGAATCAATCCAGCTGTAGCCGACACCGTCGGAGAACTGCTCTTTCTGACGCCAGACAATCTCATCGGGCAGGATATCCTTGAAGGCTTCGCGCAGTATCCATTTTTCAATCTTGCCCTTGCCGGCCAGTCCGGAGAGTTTGTCGGTGGGATTCAGCCGCATGGCGACATCCATGAATTCCTTATCCAGGAAGGGTACGCGGCCCTCAACACCCCAGGCGGCCAGCGACTTGTTGGCTCTCAGGCAGTCATACAGGTGCAGCTTTCCGAGCTTACGTACCGTTTCCTCATGCAGTTCTTTGGCGTTCGGGGCCTTGTGGAAGTACAGATATCCGCCGAAGAGCTCATCGGAACCTTCTCCGGAAAGTACCATTTTGATGCCCATGGACTTGATTGCCCGGGACAGCAGGTACATCGGGGTAGAAGCCCGGATGGTGGTAATATCGTAGGTTTCCAGATGGTAAATAACGTCGCGGATAGCGTCCAGGCCTTCCTGTACGGTAAAGAAGATCTCGTGATGAACCGTGCCGATATAGTCCGCGGCCTTGCGCGCGGCGGCCAGATCCGGCGAACCCTTCAGTCCTACCGCGAAGGAGTGCAGACGCGGCCACCAGGCTTCCTGGGTGTCGCCGGACTCAACGCGCTTGGCCGCGAATTTCTGGGTTACCGCGGCGATGACTGAAGAATCTAGGCCGCCGGAGAGCAGCACGCCGTAGGGTACGTCGCTCATCAGCTGGCGTTTAACGGCTGCTTCCAGGGCGGCGCGCAGTTCGGCAATGTTGCTGGTATTGTCTTTTACGGCGTCATACTCGGTCCACTCCCGTTTGTACCAGGTGGTAGTCTGCCCGGTTTTGCTGTAAAAACAGGTTCCGGGCTGAAAAATGCGAATCTCGGTACACACGCCTTCCAGAGCTTTCATTTCGCTGGCGACGTAGTAACGTCCTTCGGCGTCCCAACCCTGATACAGGGGGATGATGCCGATGTGATCACGGCCGACCAAATAGCAGTCGTTTTCGATATCGTAGAGCGCGAAGGCGAAAATTCCGTTGAGTTCTTCCAGAAAGTCCGCGCCCTTGTCCCGGTACAAAGCTAAAATGACTTCGCAGTCTGACTGGGTCAGAAATTCGTATTTTCCCTCATAACGGGCTCTGATTTCCTTATGGTTATAAATTTCGCCGTTAACCGCGAGGGCTAGTTTTCCGTCCTTGCTGAACAACGGTTGGTTTCCGGAGAGCGGGTCTACAATGGCCAGACGTTCATGGGCCAAAATGGCTTTTTCTCCGGAGTATATTCCGGACCAGTCCGGTCCACGGTGCCGCAGGGCTTTGGCCATTTTCAGGATCTGATTACGGAATGGCTCCGTATTTTGTTTGATGTCAAAAGCGCCGACTATTCCACACATCGCTCATTCCTCCTCAAGATAGTAGTTTATTGAAAAACTTCGCAAAAAAGAGGGGCTTCCCGGCAATAGTCATAGATATGACAGCTCCCGGGAAGCCCCTTTGCTTCTCTGCTGCTTGAATCTACTTGAAAAAGAAAATTCAATCAAGCATTTTATTGCATAAATATACGAAAATAAGTATAAAAAGCAAAAAATATGCAAATGTGTCGAATTCTTGACCAAAGCGCGGTTCTGTCTGATAATTATAATATGCGCTTTAAACCGCTCGTATATTTGTGCCTGGTGCTACCTTTTACCTCTTTCCTTTACGCGCAGCCGGTGGTGCTGTTAGCGCCGGAGTATCCGCCGTTTACTCCTTCCGGCTTTCGAGATGGCATTTGGTGTGAATTAATTACAGCAGCCTTTGCTTCTCAGGGTCTGGAAGTTCAGTGGGAAATTTATCCGATAGCTCGCGGCAATATGATGGTGCGGAACGCCGAACGGCTGGCGATTGTAAATAGTGAGATCGCCTTTGCCGCGGACCTGGATACCCTGGTTTTTTTTCCGACCCAGCCCTTTTTCTTTGTCGATGTGGTAGCCTTCTATGACAGCCGGCGTTTTCCCTCCGGTCTTAGTTTACGCGAAATCCAAAAATTGCAGAATTTTCGAGTCGGCGCCCTGCGCGGCACCGGATCGGTACAGGTGTTGACCAATGCCGGAATTGAACTGGAGCTTTCCGACAGCCTGGAGTCCATGGCCCGCAAGCTGAGCGCCGGGCGTCTGGACGTGATGATATTGGGGGATCTTACCGGATTACAGGCTCTTTCGGATTATCTGCCGGAGCAGGCGCCTTTTTTCCGGTTTGAGTCTGTGTATCAGTCACCGATAAATCTGATATTTTCGGTGTCCTATAGTAATTCCCGCAATATTGCCGAAAAATATCGCGCCGGGATGCAGGCGATTCAGGCCGATGGTACGTATATTTCAATAGTTAAGACTTATTATCCGGAGGGACAGCTTAACGCTTTGGTGCTGCCTCCGGCTTTGCGCCCCTGAAAAAAACTGCCAGGGGAGTTATACTTTTCGTTAGCTAAGGAGTACTTCATGAATCAAAGAATGCGTATGGCGCTGTACTGTGTGGTTTTTGGCGGCTTAACGTGGAATATTTCGGCTCTGGATATAGAGTTGACTCCTCCGGTGATTGAGTTACATGGTGACTTTGCGGCTATTCCCGGAATAGACGTAAGCGCGTTTAATTTCGAGATCGCCGAAATGGCCGACGAGTTTGAATTTGAGCTGGAAAATAATCCTGACCTGCTCAAATTTACGGATCAACTGTTGCTGCCGCTTGGATTCGCGAACGCCGGCGCCAGCGGAGCCCATGTCGGTACCCAGCGTTCTTTTATCGACTATACCCGTTTCGCCCTGAGTTTTGGTACCGGTCTGACAGCCGCGATACCGGGCAGCGATATTACTCAGGCTCAAAAGATGGTAGAACTTGTCGCGGAATCCGGAGATTTATATACCGGTCTGGCTATACAGCCTCTGAACGCTTCCCTGGGCATTAATTTAAATCCGCTGGTGCGCGGGTTAAAGGTAAACGCTAAAGTAGGCGCCTACAGTCTGCCTGAGGGACAGGCGATGCCCGGTATTTCGTTTGAGTCTGTCAATGTCGGTCTCGGCGCCACCTATCAGCTGGTGCGGCCGCGGGCCCTGCCGCTGAAGATAATCCGTTGGCATGGGCTTTCACTTGGTTCCGGTTTCAATTATCAGTCCAGCAGCAGTGCCTTCGCCTTCCAGGCCTCAGGTGACGCTTTTGAGGCGGAAGGGTTAACCCTGGGCGATTTAGGTATGGTTCAATCGGATCTGGATGATTTCAATACCGCTAATCCGTCCGCAGATCCTCTCTACGAGAGCACCATGTTAGGAGCTCTGACCGTTTTGCCGAGTTTGAACGCTGCTGTTGATTCGCATACGCTTACTGTTCCTCTGGAAATAAATACCGGAGTCCGTCTGCTCTGGCTGCTGGATCTTAATTTCGGCGCCGGTGTAGATCTGGTGATGGGCCGTTCCACCCTGAACATCACTGCCGCCACGGATGTCAATTTTGTCAGCAGTCCGGAAATGGAAGATTACGTAACCTTTACGCCCGGTCGGGCCAGTTTGACGATCGAGGCTGAAAATGAGCCTCAGTTTGCCCGTCCCCGCGTTTCTGTCGGCGCCGGATTGAAACTAGGACCGCTGTGGCTGGATGTACCTTTTATGTATTATCTGGACGCCGAAGGTTCAACCTGGCTGCTCGGAGTAAATGTGGGTATTGTCTGGTAAATAGAGTATAGCGCGGGGCCGATGCTAAGGAATCGCGTTATGTCGCCGATCAATAAAAAAGCCCCCGGGAATTAGGTTCCCGGGGGCTTTTTGTTGATCTGTAGTATAAAAGTTATTTCAGCGGGATTACGCACTCTATCGCGTAGCTGTTGGCATTGATAATCTGGAAGTCAATCTGGACTTCTCCAGGAAGATCAGCGGTAATGCAGAGCAGCGCTGTGTGGGTTTCAGCATTGGCCAGGGTGTAGCCATAGGATTCAGACTCTACGGCGCCGTCAACGGTCTGCTTCTGCCAGTTAAAATAAAGGTAGGGAGTTACTCCGGCTGTAAGGGTGAACGGAGAGCTTCCCAGTTTGGCGGTTAAGGCAGTCTGCATGCCAAGGACCGGGTTGAGATTAGTGGTGGTTGTATCAACCGGGGCATTATCGGTGAATCTTGCGTCAGTTCTAAAATAGGGATTCAGAATCAGAGTGACGCCTTCCGCCAGATCGAGGTCGAAACGGTTGCTGACTCCGGCACCGATGTTGCTGTAGGAGTTATCAATCGTAACATCCGCTTTATAAGGGCTTTGGTAGTAAACCCAAATTGCAGTTTCAGTGCCCTTGCCGATCAAGGATGGCATGCGCAGTTTATCGTAAAGCGTAAAATATACCTGAGACTCTTCAATTTCGTCATCAGCAACCGAATCATCATCATACTCGACAAAATCTCTGGAGAAAGTAACATAACCATAGTTATACATTTTCCCGATAGAGAAACCGAAGGGAACTCCTAAAATAAGAGTTCCGTTTTTGTCGACTACCTCATTTGACGCGCCGCCAGCTTCGCTTTCAAATCCGTCATCATCTCCGGATAAGGAGAAATCAAGGCCGATGGATAAATTGCTGACTTGGGGAAATCCGATAGTTGTTGAAAGCAGGAAGTCGTAGGCATTAAACATTGGATGGCTGGTGGTTACATCAACACCCATTACGGTTTGGGAGGCAGGGTCAAGATCATTGACAAGCATAAAATCAGTCCGGATGGCCAGAGGCATTTTTCCGGCTTTGTAATAACCGATATTTGTGCCGGTAAAGTCCAGTCCGCCCAGGAAGTAGTTATTTTCCAGGAGGTTAAACTGGTCATTCGGACCGGCAGTCCAGTCAATAGCGTTGGTCACCAGACCTCCGGTGGTTTCAGCGAGATTAGAGAGCGTAGTTTGCGCGAAAACTGTAGCTCCGGCGAGACAGAGCACAATCAGCGCGACATTCATTTTCTTCATGCGAATACTCCTTTATTAAAATAAATACTGTTTGAGTATACCTCTTATTAAAAAAGTTGTACACCAACTTTGTTCCAAGTTCCGCTCAGCCGAACACCTTCACAATATCCACCGGTTCCAGAACCTGGCCGGCGCCGCGTTCCAGGCAGGAGGCCAGGGCGTTGGCGGTGTCCAGGGAGGTCAGGCAGGCGCAGTTATGCTCGACGGCGGCGCGGCGGATACGGAAGCCATTGCGGGTCTTGTCCCGGCCGCGGGTCGCCGTATTGATCACCAGAGCCAGCTCGCCTTTTTGGAGCGCTTCGATAATGGTCGGCGCTTCTTCGGAGGGGCGGTTGATGATCTGGGCGTCAATACCGTTGGCATTAAGATAGGCGCAGGTGCCGCTGGTGGCCACGATGCGGTAACCGGCTTTGGCGTAGCGCCGGATTATCGGTAAACCTTCAGCGTAGTCCCGCTCGCGCAGTGACACGGCGACGGTGCCCTTGCCGTCCTTACCGGCGCGGATCTTGATGCCGCAGGCCCGGAAACCCTTGTACAGGGCGTCAGCCCAGGTTTTGGCGATGCCGAGGGCTTCGCCGGTGGACTTCATTTCCGGCCCGAGGGCGGTTTCTACGCCGTAGAGTTTTTCAAAGGAGAAGACCGGCATCTTGACGGCGCTGTACTCGGATTCCTTGTACAGTCCGGTGCCAAAGCCCATGTTAGCCAGTTTTTCGCCGAACATGCAGCGGGTAGCCAGTTCGACGATAGGAACGCCGGTGACCTTGCTGATATAGGGCACGGTGCGGCTGGAGCGCGGATTGACTTCGATGACGAAGATATCATCGCCCTTGGCGATAAACTGAATATTGATCAGTCCGATAACATGCAGCTCCTTGGCCAGCCGCGCCGAGTAGTCGGCCAGTTTGGCTTTTTGCTTCGCGGTCAGATTCGGCGGCGGGTAAACGGAGATACTGTCGCCAGAATGGATGCCGGTACGTTCGATATGCTCCATAATGCCGGGGATCAGGATGTCGGTACCGTCGCAGACCGCGTCCACCTCGGCCTCGGTACCTTCGATATACTTGTCTACCAAGATGGGGTTTTCCTGCTGAATCTGGTGGATAATCTCCATAAACTCGGCGATGTCGCCGTCGGAATAGGCGATTTCCATACCCTGGCCGCCGAGTACGTAAGAGGGGCGTACCAATACCGGGTAGCCAAGGCCGTGAGCGGCTTCCAGGGCTTCCTCGGTGGTAAAGACGGTTTTGCCGGCGGCCCGGGGAATGGCGGTGGTTTCGAGCACCTGGTCAAAGAGCTCGCGGTCTTCGGCGCGGTCTACGTCTTTGGCGGAGGTTCCGAGAATCGGCACGCCCATCGCGGAAATGGCCTTGGTGAGCTTGATGGCGGTTTGGCCGCCGAACTGCACTACCGCGCCGATGGGCCGCTCGTTTTCGATAATGTTTTCCACGTCCTCGGGGGTCAGCGGCTCAAAGTACAGGCGGTCGGAAATATCAAAGTCGGTACTGACCGTTTCGGGATTGCTGTTAACGATGATGGTCTCGTAGCCCAGGGCCTTCAGCGCCCAGACCGAGTGCACCGAGCAGTAGTCAAACTCGATGCCTTGGCCGATGCGGATCGGGCCGGAGCCGAGGACGAGAACCTTGCCCTTGTCGGTATGGCTGGAGACTTCCTTGGAAAGCCCGCCGAGCGAACCGGTGGCCACATGGTGTTCGAACTCCTCGTCGACCGCCTCGTTGGTGGTATTATAGTTGGAGTAAAAGTAGGGGGTTAGGGCCTCGAATTCGGCGGCGCAGGTGTCTACCATATTAAAGCCGGGCAGGATGCCGAGACGTTTGCGCAGGTAGCGGATTTCCTTTTCGTCGGAGTTCAGCAAGCGCGCGATTTCCCGGTCCGGAAAGCCGGCTAATTTTGCCTCCATCAAAGTATCATAGTCCTTGGCGCCGAAGGAGATGCGTTTTTCGATGTCCAGAATATGGCTGATGCGGTCCAGGAACCAGTAGTCGATTTTGGTGATGTCATGAATGACCTTGTTGGTGGTCCCGCGGCGCATCAGCTCACTGATTTCGAACAGCCGCTCGTCGCTTACCTTGTCGGTAATCTTGGCCATCAGTACTTCGGTGCTCATAGCGGCGAACTTGCGGTGCCAGAGCGAGAAGATATTCTGTTCCAGGGAGCGGATAGCCTTCATCAGGGCGCCCTCGAAGCTGGCGCTGATGGCCATGACCTCGCCGGTGGCCTGCATCTGGGTGCCGAGCTTGCGCTTGGCGTTGACGAACTTGTCGAAGGGCCAGCGCGGAATTTTTACGACGCAGTAGTCCAGGGCCGGCTCAAAGCAGGCGTAGGTCTTGCCGGTGACGGAGTTTTTGATTTCGTCCAGGGTGTAGCCTAAGGCGATACGCGCGGCGACCTTGGCGATGGGGTAGCCGGTAGCCTTGGAAGCCAGGGCCGATGAGCGGCTGACGCGCGGGTTAACCTCGATGACCGCGTAATCGGAGGAATCGGGATGCAGGGCGTACTGGACGTTACAACCGCCCTCGATACCGAGGGCGTTGATGATGTTCAGGGCGCTGGAGCGCAGCATCTGGTGGTCTTTGTCGGACAGGGTCTGGCTGGGAGCTACGACGATGGAGTCGCCGGTATGCACGCCGACCGGGTCGAGGTTTTCCATATTACAGACGATGATGCAGTTGCCGACGCTGTCGCGGATTACTTCGTATTCAATTTCCTTCCAGCCGGAGATGCATTTTTCGATCAGAACCTGGCCGACGCGGGAGAGTGAGAGCCCGTTCGGGGCGATTTCTTCCAGCTCCCCTTCATTGGCGGCAATACCGCCGCCGGAACCGCCGAGGGTGTAGGCCGGGCGTACGATTACCGGAAAGCCGATCTCCCGGGCAAAGTCCCGGGCATCGTCATAGGTGGTGACTACCTTGGAGATAATGCAGGGCTCGCCGATGCTTTCCATCGTATCCTTAAAGGCCTGGCGGTCTTCGGCTTTTTTGATGGTTTCGGAGGTGGTGCCGAGCAGTGTGACATTGCGGTCATCCAGCCAGCCGGAGTCGGCCAGTTCCATGGCCAGGTTCAGTCCGGTTTGTCCGCCGAGGGTCGGCAGGATGGAATCCGGCTTTTCCATCTCGATTATTTTTTTTACGGTGTCGACGGTCAGCGGTTCAATATAAACCTTGTCGGCGATATCGCGGTCGGTCATGATGGTCGCTGGATTGGAGTTGATCAGTACCACTTCCAGTCCTTCTTCCTTGAGCGTGCGGCAGGCCTGGGTGCCGGCGTAGTCGAACTCGGCGGCTTGGCCGATAATGATGGGACCTGAGCCGATAACCAGTACTTTGCGGATGTTTTTTCTCAGGGGCATATCAGTTCCCTCCTTTATGGGAGTCAATCAAGCGCATGAAATCTTCAAATAGATAGGCGGTTTCGCGCGGGCCGGGGCTGGCTTCAGGATGGAACTGCACCGAGGAAACCGGGATTTTCTTGAAGCGCAGTCCTTCGACTGTGCCGTCGTTGACGTTGATGTGGCTGACTTCGGCGACAGCGTTATCGACGCTTTCCGGACAGACACAGTAGCCGTGGTTTTGACTGGACATGTAGACCCGGCCGGTGGCCAGATCCTTGACCGGATGATTCGCTCCGCGGTGGCCGAACTTCAGCCGCGTGGTGTCAAAGCCGGCGGCCAGGGCCAGTAATTGGTGCCCCAGGCAGATCGAGAAAATCGGCGTGCCGGACTCCATCAATTCTTGAATGTGGCGCAAAATACCGGAGCATTCCTTGGGGTCGCCGGGGCCGTTAGAGAGCATGATGCCGTCCGGTTTGGAGTCCAGAATGATGTAGGCCGGGGTGTCCCAGGGCCAAACGGTAACAGCGCAGTCGCGCTCCAGCAGCGAGTTGACGATATTCTGTTTAGCCCCGAAGTCCAGCAGCGCGATTTTTCGCGAGCCGGAACCATAGCTTTCCGGATGTTTGCGGCTGACCCGGATGACGCTGTGCCGCACGGTGTAGGCGCGGATTTCGGTCAGGCGCAGGCTCAGATCTCCCGGGCGCTGATATGTTATCAAACCGTTCATGGTGCCGCTCTCGCGCAATTTGCGGGTCAAAGCCCGGGTATCAACTCCGGAGAGGACGGTGATCTTGTGCCGCTTCATGAAGTCGGGAAGGGATTCCTGGCTGCGGTAATTACTGGGGAAGTGGGCGAACTCGCGGACAATCAGCGCGGCCATCCAGGGATGGACCGATTCCATGTCGGTGGAGTTAACCCCGTAGTTACCGATCATCGGGTAGGTCATGACCACGGCCTGTCCTTCGAAGGATGGATCGGTGATTGTTTCCTGATAGCCGGTCATGGCTGTGGTAAACACTACCTCGCAAAACACCTCTTTTTCTTCACCGTGAAAAGTGCCTTCAAAAACTGATCCGTCTTCCAGTATCAAGTATCCCTTCATTTTTGCCTCTTTTCTGAGCTTGAATTCGACTTTTCGTAAAAAACGATTTCTTGCTGCTGATAAAATAGCATTTTTGAATGATGTTGTGCAATAATATAAAAAATATGACTTGATAAATATGGTTTATTTAATTATGGGGAATTCTTACTAATTTTTATAGAATTTTAAGTATAGCTGTCTGAAATATATCGAAAAAGCGCAAGTTTTCCGGTCTGGCAAAGCTGAACAGGAGTTTGTAGCTTGTTTTTCAAGAAAAGCTGTCTAGTTTTCCGGTTATATACGGGCGAGAAGAAAAAAGAGGGTTTGTAAATTAATAAAAAAAAATCGGATTAGCCGGCGCCCGGTGTCTTTGTAGACACAGAGCGCCGCTATCTCAATACTTTGTCAGATAATTATCGACTTCCCATTGGGTAATTTTTGTGCGGTAGTCCAGCCATTCCAGCTCTTTAGCCTCGAGGTATTTTTCAAAGACGTGCTCGCCGAGCACTTCTCGTACCAGCGGGTCCTTTTTCATCTCTTCGAGGGCATCGTGGAGGTCAACGGGCAGGGCTTCTACCTTTTTTCGTTTGCGCTCGGCGGCGGTGAGCTCGTAAATATTTCCATCCACGGCGGCCGGGGGGGTCAGGCCTTGCTCAATACCCTCCAGACCGGCGGCTAATACCAGGGCCAGGGCCAGATATGGATTGGCGGAGGGGTCCGGACTGCGCAGCTCAACGCGGGTGGAGTGGCCACTAGCGGTGGGTATGCGGATCAGCGGACTGCGATTATGGGCCGACCAGGCGATGTACACCGGCGCCTCAAATTCCGGTACCAGTCGTTTGTAGGAATTGACCAGCGGATTGGTGATGGCGGTGATGCCCTTGATGTGCTTCATGATCCCGGCAATAAAGTGATAAGCGATAGGCGAAAGACCGTTGGGGTCGGTAGTGTCGGTAAAGGCATTTTCCCGATTTTTAGAAAGGGAAAGATTGATGTGCATTCCCGAACCGGCAATTCCGAAGACCGGCTTGGGCATGAAGGTGGCGTGCAGGCCATGCCGGTGAGCGATGGTTTTAACGGCCATTTTGAAGGTCATCATGCGGTCGGCGGCATCCATAGCCTCGCAGTACTTGAAATCTATCTCGTGCTGACCGGGAGCGCATTCGTGGTGTGAGGCTTCAATCACAAAGCCCATATCCTCCAGGGTCAGAACGATATCGCGCCGGGCGTTCTCGCCGAGGTCGATCGGTCCCATGTCAAAATAACTGCCGCTGTCCATGGTTTTAAGGGTAGGCGCGCCCTGTTCGTCAGTCTGGAAGAGGAAGAACTCCAGTTCCGGGCCGACATTCAGGCTGTAGCCCATCTTTGTACATTTGGCGATGACATTCTTCAGAATCTGACGGGGTGAGCCGTTAAACGGTTTGCCGTCCATGGTGTAGACGTCACAGATCAGACGGGCTACCCGGTTCGGCGAAGGCCGCCATGGGAAAAGGGCGAAACTGTTGAGATCCGGACGCAGAATCATGTCCGACTCTTCGATGCGTACGAATCCTTCGATAGAAGATCCGTCGAACATGCATTTATTGTCCAGGGCTTTTTCGAGCTGGCTGATAGTAATAGCCACATTCTTAAGGGTACCGAAAATGTCCGTAAATTGCAGGCGGATAAAGCGGACATCATTTTCCGTAATCATTTTCAGAATATCATCTTTGGTATAACTGTACATAACCACATAGTAAGGGAGCTTCAGCGCTTCTGACAAGCCCATTTTATCCTGGTGCGGTATTTTCATGCAAATGTGCCTGAATTGCATGGAATGCGAGGATATCGACTATTCAAGCAAAGTATTTTGGTATATATTTAACAAGTTAACGACTCCGGTAAACCGGAGCGCGAGAGTAGTAAGTTTGCGTTCGCAGACGAAGTTAAAACCTCCCTGTGGCAGTGTTCCTGTTGTGTTTGTGGTTTTCTTCGTACGGATAACGCACGAGAAATCACGAAGGTAACAAGGACACCACATGCAAACCATCTCTTTTGAAGACCTCGGACTGGACGAGGTAATCCTGAAAGCTATTGTAGCCAAGGGATTTACGGAGCCTACACCGATTCAGGTGCTGGCAATTCCCCGCCTGCTTTCCGGCGACGCCAACGTCATCGCCAAAGCGCGTACCGGAACCGGCAAAACCGCCGCTTTCGGCCTTCCCCTGGTACAGGAACTGCGTTCCGACAATCATTCTCCCCGGGCCCTGGTTTTAGTGCCGACCCGCGAGCTGGCCATTCAGGTCGCTATCGAGATTGAATCATTCCGCACCGAAACCTATCCCCGTATGGTAACCGTCTATGGCGGTGCCTCCATCCTGGACCAGCTTCGTAAACTGCGCAGCGGTGTGGAAATCGTTGTCGGTACTCCCGGCCGTGTCATCGACCATCTGGAGCGCGGTTCACTCGATCTTTCCAAAATCGAATATTTTATTCTTGATGAAGCCGATGAAATGCTCAACATGGGTTTTATTGAGGATATTGAGGCCATTTTCGGCCGGGCTAATCCCGATGCCCGCGTTTTAATGTTTTCCGCCACCATGCCGCCGCAGATTCTTTCTATTGCCAGTAATTTTATGGGTGAGTATGAAATTGTCGAAGAGGAAGCCCGTCCGGAAGAGCCGGTCTTAACTGATCAGTACTACTGGATGGTGCGCGAGGACGACAAGACCGAGGCCCTGGTGCGCATGATTGACGCCGCTCCTGAATTTTACGGTCTGGTTTTCTGCCAGACCAAGGCCGACGCCGACGCTGTGGCCCGCGAGCTGGATGAGCGCCATTATCAGGCTGCCGCCCTGCACGGTGATATTGCCCAAAGTCAGCGCGAAAAGATTCTCGGCCGTTTCCGGGCCCGTAAAACCCGTATCCTGGTAGCCACCGACGTGGCCGCCCGCGGTATCGACGTGGAAGGTCTGACCCATGTAGTAAACTACGCCCTGCCTTATGACGGCCCGACTTATACCCACCGTATCGGACGAACCGGCCGCGCCGGCGCCAAGGGTATAGCCATTACCTTCGTACGCCCCGAGGAACGCCGCCGTTTGGGCTATCTGCGCAATAACGCCCGCGGGCTGCTCAACGAAGGCAAGGTGCCCACCGTGCAGGAAGTGCTGGATACCAAGCGCGAACGCCTGATGAGCGCTACAACCGCTTCCATTAATGCTTTCTTCCCGGAAATACCGGCCTCCGTGGTTGAGGAAGGTTCGGAAAACGCCGAAGCCGCCGAAAACACAGCAGTCCGGGATAACAAGAAAAAACCGCGCATTACCGCCGAATTTACCGACTTTGCCCGCAAGCTCTGCGACGGCCGCGATCCTCTGGATGTACTGGCGGCGGTTCTGTCCCGGGAATACGGCACGGAGTTGTCCGGCGAGCAATATCGCGATATCCGCTCGACTTCCAGCCGGGCCGCAGACCGCACCCATATCCGCCTGTATATCGGCGTCGGCCGCAGAGACGGCATGACCCGCCGCGGCATTGCCGAACTGTTCCGCGATCTGGTCAGCGTTCCCGAGCGCCTGGTCGACCGTATCGATGTTTTAGACGCTTTTTCGCTGGCGACTTTACCCGCGGATGCCGCGATGGCGGCCATGGATCTTTCCAAACAACGCCGCAATGTTCCGCACATGCATGTTGATGTCAAGGACGGCGGCGGCGGTGACTTCCAGGGCGGCCCCCGGCCTTTCCGCGGCGGCGGACGTCCGTTCCGCGGCGGTGAGGGTGGCGGCTTCAGGGGCGGAGAAGGCGGCGGCTACCGGGGTCGTGGCGGTGAGGGTGAGCGCGGCGGATTCCGCGGCGCTGACCGTGGGCCGGATCGTGGAAGCGACCGTCAGGGTCCGCCTCCGCGCGCCGCTGATAAACCGCCGCGCACGAGCGACCGTCCGGTGCGCACCCGCGCCACCCGGCCGGCCGGCGCCGGCGCTTCGGCGTACAAGCGTAAACAGGATACTTAGAAAATAAAAAAAAGGCCTGGAGTGAACTAACCGTTCCACTCCAGGCCTTCTTTTTAATTGATGAAACCGGCCAGCGAGTAAGCGTTCAGCCAGCGCTGCAGCGGCGTTATCCAGTCATCGTCATTGCAGCCCTGCAGAAAGAGCTGCTCGTATAAATCCGCGATGTGAGTGCGGATGTTCTCAGCTTTTTTGGCGTCGATATTATCTGCATCCTTAAAAAGACGGCCGATGAAGTTCATAACCTCGGTTGGCGTAACCTCGTTCGGGGTTATGCGCGTCATGGCATATAGAGCCGCCGGGATGCAGTTTACGCTGTGCTGTTTGATGAAGAGCACCGTTTCGGTAATCGCTATGGCGCCGGAAAACATCTCTTCATCCAGAGCCGTTCTTTCTTCGGCTGTTACCGGTAATTCCGCAAAAGCCTTGCGGTAGAAGGTATAGGCCAGCACCACAATGATGACATGCAGGCTGGGTACGCACAGATAGTGCGGGTCAAACAGATGAATGGTCAGGAATTGGCCACGGTAATATTTCGGCCGCTTGGTGGTGGTCATGCGGTAGCGGTATACGGCGGCGGCGTCGACATAGCAGCGGTTCACCAGGGTTAAAAAGTCGGTGATGAACGGCCGCGAAACCTTTTTGCCGAAACGCCGGTCAATATAGGCCAGCGGCCGGATCCAGAAAGCGATAAAATCAAGATATACTTTTACCTTCTGCGGGGCGAAGGGCACGGCGGCGTCCAGCGGATGATCAACGTTCAGGATCGGTATCTTCTTAAAGCCGAACTTGACGGAGAACTGCAGCCAGAAAAAATCGCGCATTACCGTACTTAAATAGGTAAACAGGGCCGCTCGGGTGGAGCGGCTCCCGAGGCAGCGCCAGAAAACCCGGATAACCGATTCGCCCCGGGTAGTGGCTGGAGAAACCGCAGCGGTGCTTTTCATCGGGCGCCCTTTATGATCTCGGAGATGTTGGCGATGATTTTACCGACGACTTCCGGCTTGTTCATGGCGTAAATGTGGATGCCGCGGATGCCGTTAGATATCAGGTCGATAATCTGCTCGGTGGCGTAGGCGATTCCGGCCTGCTTGAGAGCGTCATTGTTCTCGCCGAAGCGGTCAATCATGGCCAGAAATTTTGGCGGCAGATAGGCATTGGAAAGCTCGATCATCCTTTTAACCTGGGCGGCGTTGGTAACCGGCATGATGCCGGCCAGTACCGGTACGCTGATGCCCTTGCCCTGGGCGCGGTACAGAAAACTGTAGAGCATGTTATTGTCGAAGAACATCTGGGTGGTCAAGAAATCGCAGCCGGCGTCCACCTTCAGTTTCAGGTTGTCCAGATCGTGTTCCTTATTGCCGCTCTCCGGATGCCCCTCAGGGTAGCAGGCTCCACCGACGCAAAAGTCGCCGGCGGCCCGGATTTCACGTACCAGGTCGGAAGCGAAGCGGTAGTCTCCCGGGGCGACAAAGCCGGGGTCTTTGGGACGGTCGCCGCGCAGGGCCAGCACGTTATGAATACCCCGGTTTTTCAGTTCACCGATAATCGAATGCACCTCGGCGCGGGTGGAAGACAGGCAGGTTAAATGGGCAATGGAAGTGATACCGACGCTGTCCTGCAGATGCGATACAATTTTTACGGTATTGGAGGAGGTTCCGCCGCCGGCGCCGTAGGTCACGCTCATAAAATCCGGACATAGTGCGGCCAGTTCGCCGGCGCAGCCGATGACACTGTCATAGGCCGCTTCCTGTTTCGGAGGGAATATTTCAAATGAAACAGTCAGTTTGCGCTGTTCCAGTATCTCGCTGATTTTCATGGCTGTCGTATCTCCTGATGCAGGCCAGTGTACCAGCGGAACAGGGTTACGGCAAGACACTTTTTTGGTGTATATTGCACTCACTATGTCCTTAAACTGCGCGGAAATAGATCAGATTCTCGGCGAGCTTTCCCTGGAAGGCAGTTTTATCCAGCAGATTGTTCAATCATCTTACGACACAATAGCTTTTTTTACCCACGGTAACGGCGTCTCCCGGACCATCCAGGTCACTCTGGCGCCCGGTGCCTGCCGACTGCATGAAACCCGGCGCAAGATTCCCGGAAATGACAAGCCTTTGCGGTTTATGGAATTTTTGCGCTCCCGCATCCGCGGCGCGCGGATTGCCGCCGTCTGTCAACTGAATAATGACCGCATTGTCGAGTTTCATCTGCAGCGCGGCGATGAACAGTTCCGGATGTATATCCGGTTGTGGAGCGGAGCGGCCAATATTGTAGTTACCGACAGCGCCGGCTCCATTCTGGATGTGTTTTACCGTCGGCCGGCCCGCGGTGAGATTACCGGCGGCGTCTGGCAGCTGCCGGAATCTGCCGTCCGCGCAGATAAAATTTACACGGTACGGGACTTGCCCGGAGCGGGCAGTTTTAATGAGAAGATTGACGTCTGGTATGGAGAGCACGCCGCCTCTCTGTCCCGGGAAGCCCTGTTGACCGAAGCCCGCCGTCGCTATGCCCTGCGTATGGACCGCATCGGCTCAGCCCTGACGCGCCTTGAAAAAAAGCGCCAAACCTTTCTGAACGCCGACCGGCTGCGGCATCAGGGTGATTTATTGATGGCTAACCTGCATCGAATTCAAACCGGTCTGAGTAAAGTCGAAGTTGAAGACTATCTGGACGGTAACAAGGCGCTGTTGATCATGCTTGACCCGCTTAAAAAACCGCAGGAAAACGCTGCCCGCTACTACGAGCAATACCGTAAAGCGGTTTCCGGCTTATCCAGTCTGGAAGACGATATTGCCTCGGCTCACGCCGCTCTCAAGCGGCTGTCCGGTGAACTGACCGCCCTGGAAGCCGAACAAAACCCGCTGTTGATTCACAAAACCCTGCGCCGGCGGATGACGCCCGTCCAGCAGCGCGACAAGAAAACACCCGGCTTGACCTACCGCAAGGACGGCTGGCTGATTTTGGTCGGCCGCACGGCCGCCGAAAACGATGAATTGCTGCGCCGTCATGTGCGCGGGTCGGATCTCTGGCTGCATACCCGCGACTGGCCTGGCGGCTATGTTTTTGTCAAAGCCCGCAAGGGCAAGTCTATTCCGTTGGACTTACTGCTGGACGCCGGAAACCTGGCCCTGTTTTATTCCAAGGGCCGCCGCGCTGGTACGGCGGATCTGTATTACACCCAGGTCAAATATTTACGCCGCGCCAAAGGCGGTCCCAAAGGCACGGTGCTCCCGACCCAGGAAAAAAACCTGAGCGTAAAACTGGACGACGCGCGGCTTAAAAACCTGGAATCCTGCCGGGAAGATATCGGCGCCGAAGAATTGTAGAGCATTTTGGAATACTATTGCCGGTATCTTGCCGGGAGGGCGCTCCGGCCACTATACTGAGGGTATGATGCATCGTTTTTTTAACCTGACTGTGCTGCTTGGATGTATATGTTTTTACGTGGCCGCCGAAGAATCTCCGGTGCGGGCCATAGATAACGGCTCTCTGGTAATGCGGGCTCTGCTCTCTGCCTATCCCCGCGATATCGACGGTCTGGATTACGATTTTGAGGCCCGGGATTGGTTTATAACCATGAAGGGACAGCGGCTATACTGGGCTCAAGGGCGGCTGTTGCCGGCCGCCGATAGGGAGCGCGCTGAGCGCTGGAGACCCTATGTCGACTATCTGTATCCGCCGGGGATACCGGACCCGCAGCGTTTTTCTCCGGAAACCATCGCCAGACTTGACCCCCGCAGCCTGGCTGCCTCCCGCACCAACGCCCCGGTTTATCACGGACAGTTTATGAATTTATTGTATGACGGAGCCACCCGGGTAAGGATTGAATCGCATATTCGCAGGATTGATTATCTGGGAAAGCGGGTTTCGGTTCATGAGCGCCTGCTGGAACCGCTGCGGAGAGTGGAGGCCCGGCTGTACCGCCTGGCCGAAAAAGAAGCGGAGGTGCGCGCGTTTATCGACACTCTTCAAAGCATAGAAGGGTATAATTGGCGTGAAATCGCCGACAGCCCCTCACGCAGTAACCACAGCTGGGGTATCGCGGTGGATTTTTTACCCCGGAATTGGGGACAAAAGAATATTTACTGGAATTGGGTCAGCTACTGGAATGATAAATGGATGCTCATACCCCTGGACCGGCGCTGGATGCCGCCGGAGGCCGTGATTCAGGCTTTTGAGGATGAAGGTTTTATCTGGGGCGGCAAGTGGCTGCTCTGGGATAATATGCATTTCGAATACCGTCCGGAATTGCTCTTGCTGCAAAAGTGGGGTCACACCGGGTCCTGGTGAGCTTTCGGCAGGGCGGCCAGTAATACCTCGCATTCAAGCTTCGGCATCGGGCGTCCGGTTAAAAACCCCTGAACAGTCTTGCAGTGGATGGAGCGTATTACCGCCAGCTGCTCGTCGGTCTCAACGCCCTCCGCGATGGTATCCAGTCCCTGTTTATTTACCAGCGTAACGATGGCGTCGGTAATATCGTACTCGATGCTTTTTTCCCGCGTAATATTGGCGATGAACGATTTGTCGATTTTCAATGTAGTCAGGGGCAGAAACTGCAGATAACTCAGCGATGAATAGCCGGTACCAAAGTCATCCAGGGAAATGCCCACTCCCAGATCTTTAATCTGTTGTAAAATGCGGACTGACTCATCGAAATCCCTAAGTAGAATACCTTCGGTAATTTCGATCTCCAGACTGCTGGGCGGGATTTTGAATTCCTGCAGAATACCGTGCAATTCCTCGACAAACCCGGCGTGCTGGATCTGGATCGGGGAGACATTGATGGCCATAATGCCCTGAAAGCCGAATTTTTCCTGCCACTCTTTGAGCACCGCGCAGCAGGTGCGGAATATCCAGTCGCCGAGCGGAATGATCATGCGGTTTTCTTCGGCCAGGGGGATAAATTTATCCGGACCGACATTGCCGAGATCGCTGTCGAACCAGCGCAGCAGGGCTTCGAAACCGCGCAGCCGGTTTGAACAGACATCAAACTGGGGTTGGTAGAAAATCTGGAAAATTTCGCCTTCCATGGCCTGAAGCATCTTCTTTTCCATGACAATACGGGAAAGCAGGTCTTCCTGCATCACCGAATGAAACAGCGATACGGTATTCTTGCCCCGACGCTTGGCGTCGGTCATGGCGATATCGGCGTATTTCAGCAAATCCTTGATATTGTCGGAATCCTGAGGAAAGGTGGCGACTCCGGTAGATACCGAGGTTTTAATCTCGGCGTTGAATATCATGTACGGCTCACGCAACATTTCCTGCATCGAGTTCACGATATGCAGCAGCTCGGCGTCATGCTCATAGGTGCGCACCAGCAGTAAAAACTCATCTCCGCCGAAGCGGCTGGCGGTGACATCGGAATTCTCAAAGAAACTCAAGCGCTGAGCCATTTGGCGCAGCAGCTCATCGCCGGACTCATGACCCTGGGTGTCGTTCAGGTTTTTGAGATTATCGATATCCATGATTACCAGGGCCATGGCTGTGCCGTTGCGCTTGGCGTTTTCCAGCTCCTCCCCGATCAGTTCATTGAAACGGGTCCGGTTGGGCAGCTGGGTGAGCTTGTCATAATAGGCCAGCTGTTCCAGGTTGTTATTGAGCGACTCGATTTTCTCGAGCTTAGTTTTAAGATTGTTTTTGGAAGAGGCCAGTTCGGCCGAGAGAGATGAAAGCCGGAGGTTTTGCTCTTTCAGCCGGATTTCATTCTGCTTGATGCCGGTAATGTCGGCAAAGTGAATGCAGATATGGCCTGAAGGCAGGGAGATAAAATGGATGTCCAGCCATTTGTCCCATAAATCCGCGTAGACGGTTAAATGCTGTTCCTTGCCGGTCATCAAAGCCAGCCGCGAGGATTCCAGCCAGGGAATATTGGTGGTGGCATAGATGGTTTCGGACAGCAGTTTTCCGCGCAGGGTATCAGTGCGGGAGCCGATGATCGACTCCCAGGCACTGTTGATAAAATCGATAAATAGATCCATCTCCCCGGTCGCCTGGACCGGGCGGGGGGTGGCAACCAGCACAACCTGTGGAAGACATTCAAGTATATTCAGATAAAACTGGTCCAGGATCATGTTGGCTGCCATTATATGCGATATTTCTTATTCCGTAAAACGAATTTTCTGCCAGATATTGTTATATGTCTCCAGATCGGCTCCCAGATCATTCTTGAGCTCGCAGTTGGCGAGGTCTTCAACCTGATAGTAGGGCTGTGTTTTCATCAAAGGACCGGCTTCGGTATGGATGGTGGACGGGAAGCCGAAAGTATCCAGGAACTCGGCATAGATATCCGGGCGCAGGATAAAATTGATGAACTCAAGGGCCAGGTCGTAGTTCCGGTTGCCCTTCGGAATGCACATGCTGTCCAGATACATCGGTCCGCCTTCCTGCGGGATGAAGAATTCAACGTCGCCGCGCATTTCTTCGGGGATTTCCGCGAAAACGGCTTCGGCATAACCCTGCACGACCCAGAATTCTCCGGAGGAAAAGGACTTAGCGAAACCTTCGGCGTCAAATTTGACCAGATTGGGCTTCCATTCATTGTTTACCAGGTTGAAGGCTTTTTCCAGCTCTTCCGCGTTGGTAGTGTTCACCGAGTAGCCCAGGAAGGCCAGAGCGTCGCCGAGCACTTCGCGCATGTCATTGAGCATGGACATCCGTCCGCCCAGGTCCTTGCGGGAGAAGATACTCCAGCTTTTACCGTAGTTCTGAACCTTGGTGGTATTGACGGCTACGCCGGCCGCGCCCATAAAATACGGGACCTGGTATTGCATGGCCGGGTCATAGACGGCGCGCTGCAGGACATCGGGACGGATATATTTGCTGTTCGGCACTTTGGCGAGATCAATCGGAGCGAGCATGTTTTCCTTCATCATGATGGAAACATAGTCGCCGGAGGGAATGACAATGTCATAGCCCGAACCGCCGGCCTTGAGCTTGGCGAACATGTCTTCGTTCGAGGCGTAGTCGTCATAGACTACTTTTACACCGAACTCGGCTTCGAATTTTGCAATAACTGAATCCGGGGTATAGTAGGTCCAGTTATACAGATACAGTGTTTTACCGTCGTTCTTCTTGCAACCGGTAAACACGACCGCGGAGAGCAGCAGGGCTCCCAGCACCGACACAGCGCAAACGCGCGCGATTCTTTTCATGGCGTTCTTGCCTCCCTTCTTTTTTTGGATGTATAAAACAGAGTTGCCGCGACAGAAAGAGGCGGAAACTCTGATGGTACCAGTATTACTTCGAAGCCGCGATGCTCTTCAGAAAATTGCGCAGGAAAAAGGCGATAAGCATGGTGCCCAGAATCATGATCAGCGAGAGGGCGTTAATTACCGGAGACACACCGTAGCGCACCATGGAAAATACGTACAACGGTAGAGTTGTCGATCCTGGCCCGGCTACGAAGAAGGTAATCACAAAGTCTTCCAGGGACATGGTCGCGGACATCAGGAAACCGGAGAGAATGCCGGGCATGATGGCCGGAATTATGACCTTGAACAGGGTTTGCATTTCGGTCGCGCCCAGATCCTGAGAAGCCTCTATAATAGAATAGTCAAATTCATCCAGGCGGGCTAGCACCATCAGGAATACGAAAGGCAGACAAAAAGTGGTATGCGCCAGAAAGATGGTCAGCAGGCCGAGCGGTATGTTGATGGCCGCGAAAAAGATCAGCATCGAAATACCGATGATTACTTCCGGCAGGACCATCGGCAGGAAGCTGATGGTTTGAATATAGATCCGTCCCCGGAAACGGTACCAGTTGACGCCGATGGCCGCCAGAGTGCCGATCACGGTCGCTACCAGGGCCGAAGCGCCGGCGACAATCAAGCTGTTGTTAAAGGAAGTCCACAGCTTGGTAGACTTGAAAAAAAGGTCGTGATACCAGCGCAGCGAGAAGCCGCTCCAGAGCAGTCCTTTGGAATCGTTAAATGAGTAGGCGATGATCACAAACAGGGGCATGAACAGGAAGAACACCGCTATCATCATTACCGTATTGGAAAGTGATATGTGGTTCTTATTCTGCAGGGCGCGCCGGGCGTGGCGGGCCGGTTCGGAAGTCGGTTTCTTTTTGGAAAGCCGGCTGACAAAGGCCGGGTAGGCCGGCTGGGGAGTGCGGTTTTTCATACGGCGGCCTCGTCTTTGGCAATGGCGCTTTTGGTGCGCGCGGCCTCGCGGGCGCTGGATCCGATCATCCAGAATACCCCGATGGTGCTGACTACGGTGATAATCATGGCGAAGGCCGAGGCCAGCGGCCAGTTGCGCATGGTCATGGTCTGGTCCACGATAATGTTACCGATCATATAGGAGTTTTTTCCACCGACCAGCAGCGGTACCGTATAGGCGCCGAATATCGGTATAAAGGTAAAAATGATGGCGGTCACGATTCCGGATCTCACGTTGGGCAACAGTACCTTGAACATCGACTCGCTTTTGGTCGCGCCCAGGTCGCGGGCCGCCTCCAGCAGCGAGAAGTCGAACTTGTCCATGGCCGTAAAGATCGGCAGGATGGCGTAGGGCAGGTACATGTAGATCAGCACCAGAATAACGGCGCTCTGGTTGTACATCAGCGGCAGGGGATGCGCGATAATCCCGGAGCGCAGCAGCAACTGGTTCACAAAGCCCTCGTTTCCGAGTATGGCGATCCAGGCGTTAATGCGGATCAGAGAGTTGGTCCAGAAAGGGATGATGATCAGAAACAGCAGGATAGTCTGGAAACGGCTGCGGGCCATGGCGTAGCCGCAGGGCAGGGCCACGGCGATTGAAATGACTGTGGTCACAAAGGTCACCCATAGCGTCCGCAGCAGCAGCTTTCCGTAGCTCGGGTTAATCATCTGTTTGTAGGCGTCCAGGCTGAATTCCCAGATCACCCCGCCGTGCAGTCCTTTTTTGAGAAAGCTGTACAGTACGATAATTGAAAGCGGGGCCACAAAAAAAAGGGTGAACCAGGCGCCCATCGGCAGACTGTAGAATAAACCCTTGTGACCGTGACCCATCAGTTTAGGGCCCTTCATTGATTGATTACCTCGACAATGTAGCCGTCATTGGCGCTCCAGGAAATATAAACCGTGTCCTTCCAGCTGATCTCCGGACCGTCTTCCAGGTAATTCTGGTGCTGTTTGAAGACTTTTAGAACGGTGCCGTTCTCGAGTTTAACGTAGAATTTGGACTGGAAGCCGGAATATACCGGTTCTTCGACCCGGCCCTTGAAAACGTTCAGTTCCTTGCCGTTGGTTTTCGGCTCATCCAAAGAAATGCGCACTTTTTCCGGGCGTACTGTAAAGCTGACCTGCTGGCCGTTTTGGGTTTTGTCGTAATCGGTGACCTTGATCTGGGTGCCGAGTTCGGGTACTTCCAGGGTAACCATGAATTCGCTTTCCTTCCAGGGACTGCATTCTATTACCCGGGAGTCGAAAATATTGGTTTCGCCGATAAATTGGGCGACGAATTCGGTAGCCGGACTTTCGTAGATTTCGTAGGGGGTGCCGATTTGCAGCACCTTGCCCTGATTCATTACGGCAATACGATCCGAAACCGAAAGGGCTTCGCTCTGGTCGTGGGTTACGTAGATGAAGGTAATACCGATCTGATCGTGGATATTATCCAGTTCCACCAGCAGGTTGGATCTCAGTTTGGCG
The DNA here is from genome assembly GCA_942493045.1 of Treponemataceae bacterium. GTDB lineage: Bacteria > Spirochaetota > Spirochaetia > Treponematales > Treponemataceae > Teretinema. The sequence goes on from OW818665.1 coordinate 232,611, forward strand.
TCCAGGGCCGAAAGCGGTTCATCCAGCAGCAGTACGCTGGGTTCGTTGATCAGCGCCCGGGCGATAGCCACGCGCTGTTTTTGGCCGCCGGACAGCTGGTTGGGCTTTTTGTGCACATGGGCGTCGAGCTGGACGAGATGCAGGTATTCGCGGACTTTTTTGTCAATCTGCGCGGCCGGAAGGTGCCTGATGCGCAGCGGAAAGGCTACGTTTTCATATACCGACAGGTGCGGGAAAAGGGCGTAGTTCTGGAAAACGGTATTGGATTGACGCTTGTTCGGATCGATCCCGATGACGTTTTTATCATCAAAGCTTACTACACCGCAGTCCGGGCTTTCAAAACCGGCGATAATCCGCAACAGCGTGGTTTTTCCACACCCCGACGGCCCGAGCAGCGAGAAAAACTCGCCCTTGTTTATCTTGATGCTTGCGTCATCAAGTGCGTGAAAAGTCCCGAAGGACTTGGACACGTTTTGGATCGAAACGTCACATCCTTTCAATCTGTTTCCTGCCCTCCCTGAAGGCTGATGATGGTACTGTACTATGGCAGTGTAAAAAGACTTTGTTGAATTTGCCGGTTTGTGTCAAGGGTTTGTCCGGTAAAAATCCCCGGCTTGCCGTAGGATTTCGAGTTCGGCCCGGGTCAGGCAGTTTGCCCGCGCGCCCTGAGCGAAAGCGGCGTATTCCATAATATTCAGGGTGCTGTGCGGTTGCACGCGCACGCTGATCAGTTCCTGCCGCTCCCAAAGGTATTTCAGAGCCCATTCAGAGGGAATCCGGGGAACCGGCGCGTTACTGAACAGGGTGCGGACACTTACCGGGGGATGCTCCAGGGTGCCTGAGGCAAAGGGGTCGAGGGCAATACCGCAAAGGGTGGCCCTGGCGGCTTCGGCGAGGCAGAATTCGGCTTCTATGTGCCGGTAATTCCCGCTGTATCCGAAGAAACTCCAGCGCGGGAAGACGGTGAGCGCTTTGTGAAAATGTTCACGGGACACTGACGCCCCGGTATAAAACCCGCAATGTACCGCGCTCATCAGACCGGCCGGCAGCTGTACCAGGCTATTAAATCCGGCGCGGGAGAGGCCGTTAAGGGCTGCGGTATCCGGAACCTCAAAAAGCAGCAACAGCCGGCCCCTCCAGGTTGTGGCTTCCAGCTCGGTCCGCATCTGGGAGGCGGCCCGGTCGCAGTCTTCAGCCGTGCGGATTACAAATGGGCAGGTATACAGCAGGGCGGCGTGTTCCGCCAGTCTTAAGGCTGGGGTGAGGGCCGCGAAACGCTGGATCTGGCGCAGCCGCTCGGTCAGGATAGCCTGAGTATTACCCTGGGGAAGTCCGTGGAGGGAAAATAGGGTCGCTCCCTGGCTGAGGGCTAATTGAAAAATGTCTTCGGCAATGCCTGCGGGGCTGTCCAGGGACAGCTCGACGGTAAGTACCGGAAAATCAACGTTTGCAATTTCGGGAAAATGACGGTATAACATAGATATTATCATAGTACACGAAACGCAAAGGAGTTTCAAATGAAACGGAGTATCGGACTGATATTATTGCAAATCGCGGTGGCCCTGTTCCTGCTGGTCAGCGGCGTCACCGGCCTGATGGGTTCATCGGCTGGAGAGCTGGCCCCCGTTCTCGATTTTTTGAATGGCCTGTTCAACAGCACCTCGATTGTCACCATCATGATCATCATCCTCTCGGTGTTTGAGGTAATTGCCGGTTTCTTCCTGCTTTGGGAGTTGTTCACCACGGATCTTCGCGTTACCGACATGATCGTGTTCATCATCATTGTGCTCTGGATCGCCATGATCGTGCTGGTAGACTTTATCGGTCCCATCGGAGACGGTAAAATCTTCCGGAGCGTGCCCAGCCTGTTGAGCTATCTCTCGGTCCTGTCCAGTCATCTGATGGTTTTGGGCGGTCTGATCCTGGTCTGCAAAAAGTTTAACTGATCGCTATCCTGAGCAGCATGAAAAATGCCGTGCCTCCGAATATGGAGAGCATGGCATTTTTTTTCCATAAATGAAGAATGGTAACCAGGGTCAGAGCCAGGATTTCGCTGAGCCCGGAAGGCCAGACCCTCCAGGAAATATGCTTCAGGGAGTAAATTACTAAAACCGCCATCACCATCGACGGGATAAACTGCTCGATAAAACGCAGCAACCGCGGCGGATTGCGATGCGAGAACAGGATAAAGGGGAAGGCCCGGGTGGCCAGGATTATCAGCGCCATCAGCGGAACGGCCAGAATTACCTCAGTGTTGGAAAGCATTTTTCCCCCTTACAGCCGCTAATACGGCCAAAGCGCTGGTCAGGGCTACGATCAGCATCCGTTCCGGACCCGCAAAAATTAAAGCCAGAATCGCGCAGCTTAATCCGATGACTACCGGTACTGCGTCCCGGCTGCGGCGCAGCTGGTCAATCAGCAGTACCGCGAACAGCGCCGTCAGGGCAAAGTCGATGCCGTCGAGCGGGAAGGGTATTAGTTCTCCGGCTATCGCCCCGATAAGGCTGCCTGCTACCCAGTAGCTCTGATTGAGCAGGGCGATGCTGCCGTAAAAGGCGCCGGGGGCGGTGTTGTCCGGTACCCGCACCCCGGTGAGCAGGGCATAGGTTTCATCAGTTAAGGAGAAAATCAGGTAGGCCTTCCATTTGCCGGTATTCCGGAAAGCTCCGATCAGCGACAGACCATATACAATATGGCGGATGTTAACCATCAGAATGGTTACCAGTATGGCCGGCAATGGGGCTCCCGCGGCAAAAAGGCCGATTGATACGTATTGACCGGCTCCGGCGTACATTAAAACACTCATCAGCGGAGCGATCGGCCAGGGGTAACCGGCTTTTACCAGCAAAAGGCCGAAGGGGATGCCGATAGCCAGGTAGCCGAAGAGAACCGGGACAGTGATCGGAAAGGCCTGCCGAAAGGCGGTACGTGGAAAATGAGCAGTGTGATTCATGGGAACAAAATATAGCAGATACGCTTTTTATTGACCATACACCTTTTTTATGCGAACATTACACCATCACAGAATTATGCAGGAGGCCAGAAATGGTTGCAATGATTGTTGGTTTTCTTATGATCGGTTTTACGGTCTTTGCCGCGCTGCCGCCGGAGACTGCCGGATTCGGTTTGGGTTGGGGCGCTGAAATAGTTCTGTTTTTACGCGGTTTCGCTCCGGTTTTTTCGGCCTTTATCGGTCTGATAGCCGTATTTATCGGTATTGCCGACCTGAAAGACAAGGCAGACGCCCGCAAGGAAGAGGCCGAAGCCCGTTCCGGTGAGAAAAAAGGCGAATAAAATACCGACGGTTTTTGATCTCCTTTGTGCCCTTGACATTATGCGCTCATTTTAATACTCTGTTGTTCCCACGTTATCTGCGAGATTCTGATTTTATAGTAAGGTATGGATATGAAGACATTATTTGTGAAAGAACATGAGGCTGTGCGTACTTGGTTTTTAATTGATGCCAAGGACAAACCCCTCGGAAGAGTAGCCGCAAAGGCCGCCTATATGTTGAGAGGGAAACACAAGGTTTCCTATGCTCCTCACCAGGAAATGGGCGATTATATTGTCATAATCAATGCCGACACCGTTGGTCTCAGCGGAGCGAAGGTTGAAGACAAACTGTATCGTCATCATACCGGTTTCCCCGGTGGTTTGCGGACCGTTAATTACGCCAAGCTGGCCCAGCGCCATCCTTCAGATCCTCTGATGCTGGCCATCAAAGGCATGCTTCCCAAGGGATCCCTGGGAGACAAACTGTTGTGCAACGTAAAGATTTATGCCGGTGCCGAGCATCCGCATGCCGCACAGAATCCAAAAGCTGTGGAACTGTAACGAGGAGTATAGAACGTGATCAAAAATATCGGTATTGGAACAGGAAGACGCAAGACCTCCGTAGCCCGCGTGTTTGTACGCGAAGGTAACGGCAAGCTTATCGTTAACGAAAAGGACGTAGAAGCTTACTTCGCTACCTCCGAGCAGGTGCAGGTTGTACGCCGGCCTCTGATGATTACTGCCAGCGACACCAAGTTTGATATCCTTATCACCGTGTCCGGCGGCGGTCTGAACGGCCAGGCCGGAGCCTGCAGCCACGGTATCTCCCGGGCCATTGCCCAGGTAGATGTCGGCAACCATGCCCCCTTAAAGGCTAACGGACTGCTTACCCGCGATTCCCGCATGGTGGAACGCAAGAAGTATGGTCAGCGTGGCGCACGCCGCAGATTCCAGTTCAGCAAGCGTTAATCCGTATTTTACCATACGGACTACAGAGAGGGCCTCGGCGGGTATCCTAAAGATACACCTTACCGAAGGCCCTTCTTTTTTTGTGCGCGAACTCTATCTTGAGGCCCTGCTACCGGATGGGGCGCAGCAAGCGCTTGATTCCGGTGCCGCGCATTCTGAAGAAAGCGCCGCTCCCATTTTGCACGCGGCCCGGATATACAGCGCGGAATGCGCGGCCATGGCTCTGCTGGGAAGGGCCGAGCAAAGCTCCGGCGGCTTAAGATCAAAATTGCTGAAAAAGGGTTTTTCTCCGGAAGAAATCAAACCGGCGTTAACCTATTTGAGTGAGCGTGGTTATCTTGATGACCGGCGCTTCACCCGCTCTTGGCTGAATGGCCGGACAACGCACCAGGCGGAGGGCCGCGTAAAACTGCTTGCCGGTCTGCTTTCAAGGGGAGTGCCACCCCAAACAGCCCGCATGGAACTGGATACCCGCCTTACAATCGCGGATGAAGAGCAATCTTGTGAGCGTTCGGCGCGAAAACTGATGAATTCGGGGCGGGAAGGCGATAAACTGCGCTTATCTCTGGTCCGGAAAGGTTTTTCGCTTTCTTTAATAGAAAAAGTACTGCGTAAATTACTGAGCGGCGAAAAAAACAGTTGAACCCTCCGGGTTTTACCTGTATAGTACTATTGGAGATTTAATATGCATAAAGACCCCCAGTCAAAAAGAATAAAAATATACTCTGCTCTTGAGGTTGCTAATATTTGCGGCGTTGTAAACCAGACCGCGATTAACTGGATACGCAATAATTACCTGAAGGCTTTTACCACACCGGGCGGACAATACCGGGTGTATAAAGACGATTTAATCGCCTTTATCAAGGAACGGGGCATGCGCGTGCCGGACAGCCTGCAACAGGAGGCTGTGAATGAAGCCGACTGGAAAACGGTGCTGGTTGTGGACGATGATCTGGTTTTAAACAAGGCAATTTCCACTTATTTAGCAAAAAATCTGGAAGGTTTTACGATAATTCAGGCTACCGACGGTTTTGACGCCGGCGCCCTGTTAGCCCAGAAAAAACCCGGTTTTGTCATTCTGGATTTAGCCCTGCCCGGAGTAAACGGAAAAGAAATCTGCAAACGCATCAAACAGGATGTGACTTTTGGAAAGCCCTACGTAATTGTCGTCACTGCCTTGGATGAGGATGGTATCGAGGCGGACATGATTGAGATGGGAGCGGACCGCTTTTTCAAAAAACCCTTGGTTATGTCGCAGCTTGCAGATGCGATTACCGCCGCTATCGAAGAAACTGTCTGATCGCAGGATCAGGCCCTGCCCATGCCCGTTCAAGCCTACGCCCTGACTTTTGCTCCCGGTTTTGAGGATGTTGTATCGGTTTTGCTTAATACCCTTACCGCAACCCCTAACCTAAAAACTGAGCTGTACAGCGGCCTGGCGATTGTATCGGCCGATGTTGATGAAAGCGCGCTCTGCGAAAGCGGCGTGTTTAACAATGTGTTCCGCATTGTTCGCCGTTTTTCCGGCACTAACCATACCTTTCCGAGCTTAATTCAGCAGATAATCCGCACACCGCCGGTTATACCGGAAGAAAAGCGCACCACCTTCCGGGTGCGTTATTCCCAGGCGAACTGCTTTTGCGCCGTGGACCGGGCCCTGATGACTAAAGTCGAGCAAACTATATCCGCCGCTTCGGGCCTGACAGCGGACCGCTATCTGCCGGAAACAGAATTCTGGTTTGTAATCCGTTCCGAGGGACCGGCTTTTTTTGCCCGGTTGCTTACTTCCAAAAAAGAGCGAGCCGAGCCCGAACGCGGCGAACTACGCGGCGAAACAGCTCGGCTGCTGGCCTTTACCGCGCTGACTGCCTGCCACGGAGAAATCCCTCGCGCAATCATCGATCCATTCGCCGGTTCCGGCTCGATTCCGGAACAGCTGGCGGTGGTGTTTCCGGATTCGACAATTACGGCCAGCGATCTCGCGCCTGAGAAGTTTGCCGCCCTCGGCACCCGCTTTGCCGGAAAATCGGCAGTAACGGTTCGCCAGGCTGACGCTTGCGCGCTCTCCTGGATATCGGATTCAACGATCGACCTGATTGTCACTGACCCGCCCTGGGGCAGCTGGGAGGCGGAATGGTGGGAAAAACACGGACGTCTGGGCGAGCTGTATGAGCGGATGCTTGCCGAATTCGCGCGCGTTCTGCGGCCGGGTGCTTTAGCTGTCATCTTGACCGGCGCCAAACAGGAGCTGGAGGCTGCCGCCGCCCAAAACCCGGATTTTACCGCGTCCGCTGCCGTCGAACACTTTCGCACCGACATCCTGGTTAACGGCAAAAAAGCGGCCGTTTTCCGGCTGTACCGGCGGTAAGCGACCTCATTGACCGCCGTAATTCTTTGCGGTACGATGCTCATCACATGAAAGATCTTACAAACGGAAATGAGGCCAAGCTGCTGGTGCTCTTTTCCCTGCCCATGCTTCTGGGAAACGTTTTTCAGCAACTGTACAATCTGGTAGACAGTGTTATTGTCGGTAAATATGTCGGCAAACAGGCTCTGGCCGCTGTCGGTCAGGCCTTTCCGGTTATCTTCGTTTCCGTGGCCCTGGTGATGGGCTTCGGCATGGCCGGAAATATATTGATAGCCCAGTATTACGGCGCCAAGAATATGGAGAGGGTCAAGGCGGCGGTGGATACCACGCTGACCATCATCATGCGTTTTGCACTGGGCGTTACGGTGATCGGTTTTCTGCTGACCCCCTGGATCTTGTCGCTAATGGGTACCCCAGCGGATGTCATGAAGGACGCGGTACTCTATCTGCGGATAATTTTCGCCGGCTCGCTGGTCAGCTTCGGTTATAACGGCATCAGCGCCGTGCTGCGCGGCCTTGGCGATTCACGCACTCCACTGTACGCCCTGATCATCGCCACTATCGTGAACATCATTTTAGATTTACTTTTTGTGATTGGCTTTAAGTGGGGGGTGGCCGGAGTCGGTTACGCCACTCTGATAGCCCAGGCCGTGGCTTTTATCTGGACTGTGCTGTATCTGAACCGCAAGAACCCGGCTATCAAGATTGATTTTTTGCGTCTGGTATTCGATAAACCGATATTCCGGGAAACGCTGCGCATCGGTTTACCCAGTGGAATTCAGCAGGGATTGGTTGGCGCGGGTCTTATGGCGCTGACTTCGGTAGTCAACCGCTTTGGTACGAATCCGGCGGCGGCTTTTTCGGCGGCCAGCAAGCTGGACAGCTTTACGATCATGCCGGCCATGAATATCGGCATGGCCATTTCAACCTTTACCGGGCAGAACCTCGGCGCCGGGCGGCGGGACCGGGTGCGCAACGGCCTTATAGCCGGCCTGGTTTTGGCCCTGCTGATTACCGGCACCATGAGCGTGGTGCTATTGCTGGCCGGCGATTCCCTCATTGGACTCTTCACCACCGATCCGGAAGTAATCCGCATTGGCTATGAATATCTGCGGATCGTCGCTCTGGGCTATCTGTTCCAAACCATCATGTTTACCTTTATGGGCGTGGTACGCGGCGCCGGGGAGGCCGTTTTCCCGATGCTGATGACGCTGACGGCAATGTGGCTCGTGCGCATTCCTCTGGCCTACTATCTTTCGTCCCGCTGGGGAACCCGCGGAATCTGGTGGGCTCTGGTTATCGGCTTTATCGTGGGCGCGGCCGGCAGCGTACTCTATTACTTTTTCGGACCATGGCACAAGAAAGTGCTGGTTAAACCTTCGGAACACCGTTGAGTCCCTTTTCGGCGAGCATCTCGTTGTAAAAACGGCTTTCAATGGCGCTTTCCGGGATGCCGCAGCGGCTGAGCGTGGCGCGCAGTTTTTTTCCGGCGCGCGCTATCGTCTCTTCGTCAGGGTTTTCAATCAGTATTTCCAATTCGATAAAAGCGCCTAAGTCCCGTACCGCTGAAAGCTCGATTGTCACCGGCACGGAGCTCTCTTCGTCAAAGCGGTAACTGCGGGTCAGCTTTTCTTTTAATGAATACACTTTAAAACCAAGGTCTTTTAGCAGAATTTCAAAAGCCGCCCTGTCCGACACCGTAAATTCCTGCTCGTCGTTAATTTCCATTTCGGCGCGTAGTTCTTTGCGCTTGTAGGTCACGGTAACCGAGCCGTTTTCATCGCGCAGGCGCAGCCGGACAGGCGGTTTCGTTTCCGGTGTTTCGGTGGTGGGGTTGGAATCCGCGGCCGGAGTTGTGTGCGGCTTTGTATCCTGCTGCCAATAGACGTCCAGCTTGCGCGTTTCGCCGAGGAAACGCGCAAAACCGGATACTGTCTGTTCGCAGCGGCCCGCGTCCGCGAGCCGCGCCTTGATCTCAATTTCAGTCAAGGACTATCAGTTCCAGTTCAGCACGGACTGATCGTAGTCCGCGGGGGCGGTGTAACCGAGCAGTTCCATGCAGGTGGCCGCCAGAGAGGAAATGCCGAGGCCCTCTTTCAGCTCTTTTTTGTACTCCCCTTTGTAGGCCGGGTCAACGATGATACAGGGTACGGGGTTCAGCGAATGGCTGGTCTTGGCCTTGGCCGAGCCGTCTTCTTTACGCGATACGGCTCCGGTTTTCTTCTCGTGCTCGAACATATCGTCGGCGTTGCCGTGGTCGGCGCTGATCACCATGACGCCGCCGGCGGCGTACACAGCTTTGCGCAGGCGGGCCAGCTGCAGGTCCATGGCTTCCATCGAGCAGATTACGGCTTCATAGATGCCGGTGTGTCCGACCATGTCGCCGTTCGGGAAGTTGAGGCGGATAAAATCATATTTGCCGGAAGGGATGGCCTGGAGCACGGCGTCGGTAATTTCGGCGCATTTCATCCAGGGGCGCTGCTCGAAAGGCAGGACATCGCTTTTGATCTCGACGTAGTCTTCCAGTTTTTCGTCGAACTTGCCGAGCTTGTTGCCGTTAAAGAAGTAGGTGACGTGTCCGTACTTCTGGGTTTCGCTGATGGCCAGGGAGCGCACTCCGGAAGCGGCCAGGAATTCGCCCATGGTGCGGTCGATGGCCGGCGGGGTAACCAGGTAGTTGGCCGGGATATGCAGGTCGCCGTCGTATTCCATCATGCCGGCGTATTGCACCTTCGGCAGGCGTACCCGGTCGAACTTGTCGAAGTCGCTGCCGGTTTCAAAGGCGGCCGTCAGTTCCAGGGCGCGGTCGCCGCGGAAGTTAAAATAGATAACCGAGTCGCCGTCCTCGATTGTACCGATGGGTTTTCCGTTTTCGGCGATCACGAACTCTTTGAGGTCCTGGTCAATGATTCCGGGGATGTCCTTCCTCCAGGCTTCAATACCTTCACGGGCCGAGCCGAATTGACGACCCTTGCCGAGTACGTGTACGTTCCAGCCGCGCTCCACCATCGACCAGTCGGCGTTGTAGCGGTCCATGGTGATGTACATGCGTCCGCCGCCACTGGCGATACGGTAGTCGCTGCCGCCGGCGTTGAGTTCTTTAAGCCAGGCCTCAAAGGGGTCGATATAGTCCAGGGCGGATGTCTCGCCGACGTCTCGTCCGTCCAGCAGGGTGTGGATGCGGGCGGTCTTGATTCCGTCTTTTTTAGCCTGGTTCAGCATGGCTTTCAGATGGTCGATATGTGAATGCACATTACCGTCGGAAAAGAGTCCGATAAAATGCATTTTGGAATTATTCTTTTTGACGTTCTCGCTCAGTTTTTTCCAGGTTTCGCCGGAAAACATCGCGCCGCTTTCAATTGACGCCGAAACCAGTTTGGCTCCCTGGGCGAATACGCGCCCGCAGCCGATGGCGTTGTGGCCGACTTCGCTGTTGCCCATATCTTCGTCGGAAGGCAGTCCAACGGCTTTGCCGTGGGCCTGTAACTTGGTGAGAGGATTTTTAGCCGAGAGGGACGCCAGTTCTTCCATGTGCGCTTCCTGCACAGCATCGCCTTCTTTATATTTTCCATAGCCGACGCCGTCCATTATTACCAGTACTACCGGACCTTTGCGTCCCTGCCATTTGCCGTTTTTTGCCAGTGCCTTTACCATATATGCTCCTCAAGTGTCGTTTAGTTGCCTTTGTTTACCTCAATGTACCGGTTTTTTGCCCCTTGGGCAAGAACTGCCCTGTGGTACAGAAAAACACGAATTAATGATATTTTTTTTAATTTTAATGGATTTTCGGTGTAACCTGATATTATACTTTCATAGTCGGGTCCTGGACCCGGCTAATGTATCAGGAGGATTTCGAAATGAAGAAAATCGCATTGTTTATTTCCTGTGTAATGTTGCTGTCAATGGCCGTCTTTGCCGACGACGCAAAAGTACTTCCCGCCGGTGTAATCCGCACCACCATCGCCCCGACCTATGCCTTCCAGCAGGGCGGGTATGATATTGATGGCGAGTTTACTGCCAGTGAAGAGGGCGATGGATCGGTCAGCTTCCTTAACTTGGGTTTTGCACTGGAGTATGGTGTAAACGACTTTATTACTGCCGCTGTGCAATGGGCACCCGGTGTGAATGTGTGGTCCAAGATTGATAATGAGATGATGGAAGATGCAAATGTTAATGGAATGTTTGATCTTTTTGTAGGCGCAAAAATTCAAATTGTTGGCGAAAAAGCGCCGTCTGTTAGCGAGTCTTTACGTTTCGCAGTAGCTCCTGGCCTGGTAATCCCAATGCCTGGACCTGATTTTGATGAGGAATTGGATAATGCTATAGCTGGAGATCCCTATACAATAGCTGAGTTGGATAACAAATCCTTCGGTTTAGGTGGTCGTTTTTATGCAGACTACATTGTTAATTCATCTTTCTTTATAAACGCCTATGCAGAGTATATTTACTACTTGGAACGTACTGATTATAAAGCATTAGTTCCTTTCTTCGGTGTTGTCGATGTTGATTCAACACAGGCTGGAAGCAGCCTTGTTATGGAGCTCGAACCCCACTTCGAGGCCATGGTATCTGATGGCGTAACATTTGGTGCCGGTCTGCCGGTGCGCTACACTATGATCGGTGAATCGAAATTTGATGGAGAAGCAGTAGAAGATACTGGTTCAACCTTGATGAGCATTGCACCGAATGTGAGCATTTTCTTGATGAAGGCAGCAGTTCCCACCGAAATCGCCTTGCAATATAACATGCCGCTTTCTGGAACAAACAACACAGCCGTTCACTCCATCACTCTCAAGATCAAGAACTTCCTGAAGTTCTAATCTTTCAGCGTAAATGAAAGAAGGTGGCCGTCCCGGGTGGGACGGCCTTTTTTTATTCTCTTGCATTATTTAGAAAAGGTCTTATTTTAGTCTTATGGAGACTACTTCTGTATCGAATTTGAAAACTCATCTCAGCGCGGAGCTGAAGCGGGTGCGGGCGGGTGTGGAGTTGGTTATTGTGGACCATCAGCATCCGGTAGCGCGCTTGGTGCCTTTGGCGGACGATGGTTTATTTGTGCGTGAGGCGGTCAGTCCGTATGCTTACAGTAAACTCGAACCGTTGACTACCTTTGACCCGCTTGTATCCCTGGACGCCGAACGGGAAGACTCATGGTAGCCTATATCGATTCCTCGGTCGTATTGCGGCATATCTTGCTTGGAGACATTGCTATAGAACAGGCGTTGACCTGTCCACGGGTAGTATCCAGTGAATTGTTGGAAATTGAATGCCGCCGGGTAATTCAGCGGGAGCGGCTTTTGGGTCATCTGGATGATACTGGATTGGTTCTGGCTGTGCGGCGGTTGGAAAAAGTGCTCGCCGGCATTTCATTGATGCGCTTGTCGGAGGAGATCAAGAAACGGGCGATGGCCGCTTTTCCGGTGATCGTCAAAGCACTCGATGCTCTGCATCTGGCGTCAGCTGAACAAATGTCAATTTCTAAGCCTGATGAAGTAATTGTACTATTCAGCTATGACGCGGCTATGAACCGCTGCGCACAGACAATGGGTTTTGCCGCGTCATTAGCGTAATAGCTACCCCTTTACAGCACGGGCCAGTTCGGCGCCGCGCGCTTTAAGGGTAGCTAGGTCCGCGGCGGAGGGGATGCCCTGCCATTCCACGGATTCCAGACTGTCCCATTTCAGGCCTTCGATCATCGTTTCATACTCTTTTTTGGCGCCGCCGACCCAGCCCCAACTGCCGATGCGCAGGGCTTTTTTGCCGGTGAAGTGCTTGCGCTGGAAGAGGTCCAGGATGTGGGCCATCGGCGGGAACATCTTGTACTCGTAGGTTGGCATGGCCAGTACCAGGGCGGCGGCCTTGTAGGCGTCGGCGAGCACAAAGGAAGCGTCGGTGTCCGGAACCTGATGGATGGTGTAGGGCACTTTTTCGGTTTCGATCCCGGCGATGACTGCATCCAGGCCGGCCTTGGTGTAGCCGTACATTGAACCCCAGATCACGCAGATTTCTTTCTCGCAGGGCGTAGTGCCGGTGTTGTACCCGGCATAGGCGGCGTAGCGGTTGATAATTGTTTGAGGGTTTTTGCGCCAGATTAAACCGTGGCTCGGCGCGATCACTTTGACCGGCAGACTTCCCAGCTGGGCAAGGGCCTTGGTAACAAAGGCCGAAAAGCTTGAGACGATATTCGAATAGTAGCGCAGGGCTTCTTTTTCGTAGAACAGGTGTTCATCGGCGCTGAATTCGTCGTCGAAAACCCGGTCACCGAGGGTGCCGTAGGAGCCGAAACCGTCACAGCTGAACAGTATACCGGCGCTGGCTTCCCAGGTCATCATCGTCTCCGGCCAATGGATGTTGGGTGTCTCGAAAAATTCGAGGATGATACCGGAGCCCAGATCGAGCTTTTCGCCGGTTTTGACAGCGCGCAGGTTTTCAGTAATTTTGAAAAACTTTTCGACCATGGCGATACCCTTGGCCGTGGAGAGGATCTGCACCGACGGGTTGCGCCGGCGGATTTCGAGGATAAAGGCCGTATGGTCCGGCTCCAGATGGTTCAGGATCAGGTAATCGATTTTCTCGAAACTGCTGCCGGCGTCGGCAAGCTGGGCCTCAAACTGGGCGATGGAGCCGGCCCAGTCTTTGGCCAGATCGATCAGCGCGGTCTTGTCGCCTTTGACTATATAGGAATTGAGAGTGACACCGTTCGGTATCGGCCAGATGCCCTCAAAGCGGGCGGAAGTCTTGATATCGGCGTGCAACGCAAAAACATTTTTGGAAACTTGATGTGCTTTCATAACCGCTAATATAAACAAACAAAACGCTTTTTACAACTGCCGGAAACTGCTAGAATCGCTGATATGAAGCTCATTCTGGGCCCGATGGCCACCCTTACTCACGAAGCCCTGCGTACTCTCATACACCGTTTTGGTGATCCCGATGAATACTTTTCGGAGATGATTCACGCCCCATCGCTGATCAACGGCGGGCATTTCGAGAGCTGGTATATCCGCACCGCGCCCTGCCCCGAGAAAATGGTCTGGCAATTGACCGGGCCGGAGGCTCCGGCAATCGCTGAGGCAACCAGACAAGTAGCGGCAATCGGCGGCCTTGGGGTAGATATCAATATGGGCTGTTCGGCTCCGGATATTGCCCGCACCGGCGCCGGCATCGCCTGGATGCTCAAGAGCGCTCCGGTTGTCGCCGACCTGATTCACCGGGTGCGCTCCGCCCTTGATGCCGCTCCCGGACATCCCTTACGTCTGTCCGTCAAACTGCGCCTTGGCGCCGACGAGAATTATCCGCGCCTGCTGGATTTTTGCCGCCTGCTGGTAAGCGAGGGCGTGGAATTGATAACTCTGCATCCCCGCACCAAGACCGAGAAACTGCGGCGCAGCGCCCGCTGGCAGCACGTCGCCGCCCTGGCGCGGGATCTTTCCATACCGGTATACGGCAATGGCGATGTCTCCTCCGCCGAAAAGGCTCTGGAGTATCAACAGGCCTGGCCCTGCTCCGGTATCATGATAGCCCGGGCCGCGGTAAAACAGCCCTGGATTTTCCGGGATATCCGCTCTTTGGAGGCCGGCAGCGCGCCGGCGAGCGAAAAGATCGACCATCTGGAATTGTCGCGGTTTTTTCTTTCCGAATTGGCCGAACGCCAGCCACCGGAATTTCAGCTTTCCCGGGCCCAGCGTTTTTTTTCCTGGTATTGCCAAAATTTCAGTTTCGCGCATCATGTTTCCACGCGCATCCAGAACGCAAACAGCCCCGAAGCTATCGGGGCTGTGCTTGAAGAATATTTTTCGCAGATGCCGGAAGAACAGTTCCGGTAAGCTTTTTACAGCGGGAAGTGCTCCTGGAATTTTTCCAGAACGATGCCGCTCGGCGGGGCCGCGTCCACGTCGATCAGCAGGTTTTTACCCCGGTAGTAAGCGATCAGCGGGGCGGTCTGGGAGCGGTAGACCTCCAGGCGCTTGGTGATGGCTTCGATTTTGTCATCTTCGCGGATAAACAGCTCGCCGCCGCATTTGTCGCACACACCGTCTTTTTTCGGCGGTACAAACTGCACATGATAATTCTGGCTGCAGCTTTTGCAAACCCGGCGACCGGAAAGGCGGGCTACGACACCCTCATTGGCGATATCGAAATTAACGGCCTTGTCGATGGTGACGATTCCGGCCAGAGCCTCGGCCTGCGGAATGGTGCGCGGAAAGCCGTCCAGAATGAAGCCGCCGGCGGCGTCCTCTTTGGCCAGGCGCTCACGGACCAGTTCAATGGTGATATCGTCGCTGACCAGCTGGCCGGCGTCAATTATCGATTGAACCTTTATACCTAAGGGCGTTTTTTCACGGATGGCGTTTCTGAATATTTCACCGGTGGAAATATGGGGGATTTTGTACAAACCGGCTACCAGGGCAGCCAAGGTTCCCTTTCCAGCTCCGGGGGGGCCTAAAAATATCAGTTTCATCGCGAACTCCTTCCGTGGGATTTGTCTATGATACTGATAAAAAAAGAACGTATCAAGGGGTATTGTAAAATTGGTGAAATGGAAATAACCTGTGATAATCAAATCGCAGTTGAGAGGCTTTTCCGGGAGGCGGGGCAATGATATCTGTTAAGGACGTTTCGTTTAGTTATACCAAAAAACCGTTTATCCGGGATGTGTCTTTCGAGGTGGCGCCGGGAGAGGTTTTTGGTTTTCTCGGTCCTTCCGGAGCTGGGAAGAGTACCCTGCAAAAAATTCTGACAGGCCTTCTCGGCGGGTATCAGGGGTCGGTGTCGGTGTTTGACACGGATATGCGCCACCATACTAACGCTTTTTACGAGCATATCGGCGTGGATTTTGAGTTTTCTAGCCTGTATGAGAAATTTACGGCCCGGGAAAACCTGGAGTTTTTCGCGTCCCTATACCGCAAGAAGGGTGTGCCAGCCCTGCAACTGCTGGAAATGGTCGGCCTGGAGCGCGATGCCGATAAAAAGGTCGCGGAGTATTCCAAGGGCATGAAATCCCGGCTTAACTTTATTAAGGCTCTCGCGCATCAGCCGGAGGTGTTGTTTCTGGATGAGCCGACCTCCGGCCTGGACCCGGCTAATGCCCGGATTATGAAGGATATTATCCGGCAGGAGCGAGAACGCGGCCGGACTATCATTTTAACCACCCATAACATGCATGATGCCGCCGAGCTCTGCGACCGGGTGGCCTTTATCGTTGACGGTACAGTGCGCTCCCTGGACAGTCCGCGGAATCTAATCTTCGCGCATGGCGCCGCCCGCATTCAATACAGTTATCTGGATGAAAAGGGTAGGGAACAGAGCGCGGTGGTGGAAGCCGGCGCCACTTCCTCCGACAGCCGGTTGGCAGCTCTGGTTGCCGGTAACAGCCTGCTCTCCATACATAGTCAGGAGCCGACTCTGGAAGATATTTTTATTGAGATTACCGGCAGGGCCCTCTCATGAAGCGCCTGTTAGCGCTGACGGGCGCCGATATCCGTTTTCAGTTTCGCTATGGGTTTTATACCCTCTATCTGTTTATTTCCTTTTTTTACGTGGTGGTGTTGCGCCTGCTGCCCCAGTCCTGGCGGGAATCAGGCCGCTATTTGATAGTCTATTCCGATCCCGCGGCCCTCGGTCTGTTTTTTATGGGCGCGCTGTTATTGTATGAAAAAAGCGGCCGGGTGCATCCGGCCCTGGCGGTTTCTCCGTGCACGCCTTTTGAATACCTCGGCGCAAAAATACTTTCGCTGGCGCTGGTATCATTGGCTTCGGCGATCGGTATTCAACTTTTTTCCGGCGGCGGCCTCTCGGTTTTCTTTTGTATCGGGGTAGTGCTGGCCTCGGCGCTGTTAACGCTGACCGGGATTTGCCTGGGATCAGCTATTACCACGCTGAACAGCTTTTTGATTATCACAATTCCGGCCGAGCTTGTCCTGATGGTTCCGCCGGCTATCTGGTTGTTTTCCGGACGTCCTCCGGCCCTGCTGTTTCACCCCGGCGTACTGGTCTTCGCCCTGATGTCCGGGTCGTTGCGCTTTCCGGCTCTGGGGGCCGCCGGGGTGCTTGTGGCCCTGGTTCCGCTGGCCCTTTTTGCCGCGCGCCGGTTGCAAGCGATGTTCCGTGACGGCTATTCCGCTGAGGTGTCACTATGATCCGCGCGTCCTTCGCGATTTTCATGCGTCAAATTTTCCGCGACCGTATGCTGGTGATGGTGCTTTTCGCGCCTTTTATCGCCGGCGCGGCCTTCCGCTTCGGATTACCGGCCGCTGATACCCTGATACTTACCCTGACCGGTTTCGGGCCGGTGTTCGCCCCCTGGCAAGTTTTAATCGACCTTTTTTTGGCTGTGTTAACGCCTTATTTATTTTGTTTTGCCTCGGCCATGGTGATGCTGGAGGAACGCGATGAGGGAACTGCTACCTACTTGATGGTTACTCCGGTCTCCAGAACCGGCTATTTTGTTTCCCGGCTGCTCGTGCCGGCCTTGCTTTCCATGCCTATAACGGCCCTGGTGCTGATACTTTTTGGTCAAGCCGGTTTTTCAGCTTTGTTGATCGCGGCTCTGTCCCTGGCTTCGGCCCTGGTGGCAGTCCTGGTGGTACTGTTGATTTTGGCTTTCGCGGGCAACAAGGTAGAGGGTATGGCCCTGGCCAAACTAGCCGGCCTGTATCTCGCCGGTTTGCCGCTGGCCTTTTTCCCGGACTTGCCCTTCGCATTTTTGCACAGGCTATTACCTTCCTGGTGGATAGCCCGTCTAGCCATTGACACGCAGTGGCAGAGCATTCTTGGTTTTCTGGTGTGCTCGACTTTGTGGGCCACGGCCCTGTTGCCGTTTTTTATGAAAAAAAACGGGCGATAGCCTCATTGTGTTGAGTCTATCGCCCGCTTTTGCGAAGTTCATGTGTACCGGTTTATTTAAAACCGAACAGCTTTTTCTTTTCCTTGGCCGTACAGTAAGTCGATTCAGCGATTACCGCCGGAATGTCCGGATTAAGCATAAACAATTCCGCTTTCTTTTTGCAATGGATGCAAAGCGGTACAACATGGGTAGCGGTGTCCGTATTATTCGCTTTCTGAATAAAACCAACTCCTTCCGCCATATAGAAACAGTCCTGAACTGCACATTTTTCAATCGTCAAGTGGGTATATGACTCCCAGTGTTTTTCCCAGGATCCACAGCCGCATTCACTCGATGCCGGCGCGGCCGTATTCTTGTATTGAAGCATACCCTATCGTCCTCCTGTATACACAGTATAATATGGATATGTCCAAAAAGCCAATAAAAAAGCCCGACCGGCTATACAGCTGGTCGGGCTGATCGTCACGAAAGGAAATTCATTCAAATATCGTAGTTGGACCGGTCCGTACAATTCTACGTATCTTGTATACTTTCGGATCGTCCTCTTCAAGGGTGAATGTGAAATTAACATCGCCGAATCCAGTTGCTGTAGCAGTATTGCCACTGACAGAGAGTCCGGTTAGTGGAGTGTATGGCGAAAACCTCGTTGACCAGAAATCAGTTTCTCCAGCCTGACTGTATTGATCAGCCGAAGGATGGGTATGTTGTTTTAGGTCATAATTTCCGGTATTAACATTGGCAATAAACATTTCCATTCGTTCTTTTGCGGTTACTTCTTCCAAGTTCGGACAACCGGTTAGTATCAAGGTGGTCAACATTATGGCGCTAATTAAAAATATCAGTTTTCTGTTCATTTTCTATTCTCCTTTATTGCTTCAGTAATCGTTGTTATTCAGTTCAGGTACTATGGCTTGTTCATAGATTTCGATAAGTGCCCTATGTCGGGCGAAGAATTCCTGTATCTCCGGCGGTTGAACCAAGGGATACCGGCTTTTTAATTCCATGTACATATTTGAAAGCACATAGCGGCGCGCCGAGAGGTAGTTTAAAGCCCAATAGCGCATATTTAGTATGGTTGCCGCTCGCATGTCTTCAGCCGGAAATAAAACATTTTGTTGATATGCGCGAATAGCATCTTTGTCGCCGGCCGCGACTATACTACGATAACCGCTACTTGCTTCCTGCCATTTCAGGGTAATCGCCTCATATCCGGCGAGCAGAGCGGCCAGTTCCCGCTGATACCCCGCCAAGCGGACATTGAGGCTTTCTACGGTGCCGACGGGGTCGGCGAAGAAGGCGTCCATGCGGCCGGTATTCCAGGAGCTGAAGTCCAGTTCCCGGCCTATCCAGATGACTTTCTCCCCGGGAGCCTTGCCGGCCTCGACGTCGACGGCTTCGTCTTTGTACAGGGTGACCATCTTACCCTCGGCCTCGATGTCCACGACACCCTCTATAACCGCCAGCATCGTCGCGCCGTCGCGTCCGGCGAAGATGGTAAACTCCGTGCCGCGTACGCCGGCAACGGCGCTGTTGGTTTGGATAACCGGACCCTGCCCGGTGGCCTTGGCGATTTTATAGGTAATACGGCCGGCTGTGGTGGCTAGAACCGGTCTGGTATTCGTTCCGGTACCGGTGCTGGAATAGTTGAAAACGGAATTGGCGGCCAGCTTGATGGTGCTGCCGTTTTCCAGACGCAGTTCAACCTGCCCGTCCCGCCCGGTAATTACGGCTTCGCCGTAGGTCACCGTACTGCCGAAGTCGGCTTCGCGCAGGCTACCGGCGGCGGCCTTGATCTGGCTGCTACCCTCTACATAGGTTACAGTGGCCTTCTGGGCAACGGCCGCGACAACTGTGAGCGCGAAGAATGCTACTGTGCACATCAGTTTTAAGTGTTTGTTCATTTTACAGGCCCCTTGAATCCCTGGATGCGGGGATAGCCCCTGACCTTGCGGTCCAGGAGCAGATAGTAACGGCCCTCCGCGGTTTCCAGTGTCACCAGGGAGGTATCCGGTCCGGTGTATTTATCAAAATAATTTTTAAGGTCAAAACTGTCCGCGAAGGTTTTGTAGGAATCGTCTGTTAGATGCGTGCTGGACACAAAGCGGGCATTGGACATGGCAAAGGACGCCGCTTTGAGGTTGCGCCACATGGTATCGACATCGTTTTGCAGATACAGGGTTTCGCTGTCCAGGACGAAGGGCGCCCTTGATAGCCCCTCGACACTGCCGATTTTACCGGCGTTGATCAGCTCCACCAGTTTGAGAACGTCGCCTTCTTTTTGAACGTAGGGCGCGCTGGCGCAGGAAGCCAGCAAAGCCAGGGCGGCCAGTAGCGGCAAAAGCGCGGCGCGAATCAGTGTGTTTCTTGTTTTCAAGATGCTCACTCCTTCTTGTTTAACTATACGTAATTATACCCCACTAGGGGGCAAAAGTAACGCCTGAAAAGATAAAAAAAACGCGTTCAGGTCTTGGCGAGGTTCAAGAACAGCAGGGCGGACTGCCAGGTAACCGGACCCCTGCGGATTACCGATTCCAGGTCGCCTCGGATGCCGGCGAAGGTTTCGCTTCCGGTGCGGGCGGCAATCTCCCGCCCCCAGGAGGAATTAACCTCATCAAACCAGCGGTTCAGGTCCTCTTTACCGAGGCGCCTTGGTGTGCTTATAGTTCTAAACTCAGCGTCGGTTTTCCAGCCGGCGGCGCTGGCCTCGGCTTCCAGACTTTCGGCAGTCCATTGGAAAGCCGGCAGGGCTGCTTCAGAAATCAGGGCCGCCTCGGCTTTTTCCAGCGCTCGCTCGCTCCCGCTTCCGGCTTCCAGAAGGGTCGACAGCCGCATTCCCCGGGAGGGGATGGTGATCGCCACAGTGATCCGGCCGTCAGCGGCCAAAAAGGGTTTGAGCGCGTCGATAAAGGACAGAATTTCAGTCAGAGAGGAAGATGGATCGCGGGCCAGGATACGGTCAAAGCGGATATCCGGATCGGCGAAGGGCGGCTCGATTTTCCCGTCCCGGAAAAGGGCCAGATGCGGTTTTTCCAGATCGTCGAGACTGGCGGCATATTGGGCAAGAATGCTGATCGATTTTTCTGTGCGGCAGAGGGCGGCGCAAAACCCTTCCGGCGCCTGCCGGGAGGCTTCCCAGAGCAGCAGTCCGTCATCCGCGGTAGCGACCAGCACGCGGTGGTGGCGCAAGATTGAAGCGCGCTCCATCAGGGTGTTGCGGATTTCCAGGAGGGCTTCTGTTCGGCCGGAATCCAGGCGGCGGGTCCACTCGTCGCGGATTTTTCCACCGGGGCTGAAGGTCAGCTGCTCACCTTGGGCAGAACTGTCTTCCAAAATGCCGGCAATCTGCAGTTCGCGGCGGGTGAGTACCCCGGAGCGCACTGTTCCTTCATACCCTTGAGTCGAAGGCGTGTAAAATACCTTGCCCTTCAGTGTATCGGGCAGATATTGCTGGGCGGCCCAGTGCTCGCGGTAGGAATGCGGGTAAATATAGCCCTTGCCATGACCGAAACCTTCGGCGTCGCGGGAGGCGTCTTTCAAGTGGTTCGGTACTTCGGCCTGTTCGGCTTCCACCGAGGCTAGTGCGTCAAAGAAGGCGATGGAACTGTTGGATTTAGGCGCGGTAGCCAGATAGAGGGCGGCGTGGGCCAGTAGGTAGCGGCCTTCCGGCAACCCGACCCGGTCAAAGGCGGCGGCGCAGCTTTCTACAATAGAAACGGCGGTTGGGTCAGCCAGGCCGGTATCCTCGCAGGCCGAGATTACCATGCGCCGAAAGATAAAATGGGGGTCTTCTCCGGCGGCGACCATGCGGG
Organism: Treponemataceae bacterium; assembly: GCA_942493045.1. Taxonomy (GTDB): domain Bacteria; phylum Spirochaetota; class Spirochaetia; order Treponematales; family Treponemataceae; genus Teretinema. The sequence continues at coordinate 253,876 of OW818665.1, forward strand.
CCAGCCAGTAGAGGGCCGCGTCGGGGTCTCGTCCGCGCAGGGATTTAATAAAGGCGCTGATCACGTCATAGTGATAGTCGCCGTCGCGGTCGTAGAGCACTATCTTTTGCTGGATGCTTTCCTCGGCCGTTTTCATGTCGATAACGACCGGCGTGCCGTCGACGGGAGGCCAGCGCGGCACGGAGGTTTCCACGGCCAGTTCCAGGGCGTTCAGCAAGCTGCGGGCGTCGCCGGCGGCGGTATCTACCAGATGTTCCAGGGCGCCGGGCTCGAAAGTGACCGGCCAGCGGCCGTAACCGCGCTCTTTGTCCGCCAGGGCCGACTCGGCGGCTTTGATCAGATCGGCTGAGGTGAGGGCGATGAGCTGAAACACCCGGCTGCGGCTGACCAGGGCCTTGTTGACCTCAAAAAAAGGGTTTTCGGTAGTGGCGCCGATCAGTATGATCGTGCCGTTTTCCACCCAGGGTAACAGCGCGTCCTGCTGGGCGCGGTTCCAGCGGTGCACTTCGTCGACAAAGAGGATGGTGCGGCGGCTGTACAGGTTGCGGTGTTCCTCGGCCTTGGCGATGGATTCACGGATTTGCTGAACGCCGGAAAGTACGGCGTTCAAGGTGATAAAATGACTTTTGGTGTGATTGGCGATAACCCGGGCCAGGGTGGTTTTCCCGGAGCCGGGCGGGCCGTAAAAGATCACGGAGGTGAGCTGGTCGGCCTGGATGGCCCTGCGCAGCAGGCGGCCGGGACCGACTATGTGATCCTGGCCGATGTATTCGTCGAGGGAGCGCGGCCGCATGCGGGCGGCCAACGGTTCGTGTCCGCCCGGTGTGGAAGCGGCAAAGAGCTCCATCGGTTATTCCCGGTTCCATTCCTTGCGGGTGACAGAATAGTAAGCCCACAATCCGCCGTAACGGAGGTCAAAAGCCGAGGTGTATATAACGTAGCCGTTTCCGGCGGGGATCACATTCGCGTCGCTGACTGCCAGGATGCTGTTGAGATACAGCATACCTAAACTATTTTTGTATTGGGTTTCGGCATCCGTGTCCATGGAGGAAGCGGCCGAACTGCCGGGGGAGAGGGTAGAAAGCAGGGATCCGTCAACATCAAGGATCACTTCTTGGTAACCATCGGTTGTGCTGGCCAGCAATACATGTTTTCCACCGGCATTCAAGTAGGCTAAACCGGTGGGTGTGCCGAAGTTATGATCCCGTGACTCCCATACATCTGTCAGGTCATTAAAGAACCACACTTTGCCGGAGCTGATGGCGTATAATTGGTCGGCCTCTCCCGCGGTAATTGCCTGGATTGAACCGGTGGGTCCTCCGGCGGCAAGCGCGGTTATGGTCGAGTCATAGATGGTGTTTTCGGTCGCGAAATAGCCGCCTGATGAACCGACGATCAGATCGATATTGGTCGCGGTTGTAAGGGTCAGTGCGGTTGAACCCGGTGTAGTGGTACGATAGGCGTTTACTTCGTTTTCGGATTTTCCGGTAAAGGCGTAGATTTCGCCGTCGCCGTTGCCGATTTTGGTGATTCCGGAAGCACCGGTTACGGCGGTCCAGCTGTCATCAGATTCATCGAGATAAAATAATTCGCTGTCGTTGCCGCTCTCGCTTAAGAAGAGGGCGTATAAGTCGACTCCATCAGTTGCTAATTCCTGGGCCCGGCCGGTACCGTCCGGCGTGGATAGGTTGTCCCAGTTACCGTCACCGGCGCTGCGGCGGTAGATGTGTCCATTCGCGGCGTAGACGTGCTCATCGGTCGCGACAATTGAAGTGACAAAGCCTTCTACCGAGGCGTCGCGCAGCGCGATCTCGCGTTCGATCGAGGCGAAAATGGGCTCCTTGGAGCAGGAAGCCAGCAGGATGGCGAAGGCGGTGGATATCAGCAGGACTGATTTATATGTACCTGTTTTCATGATCAATTTCCTTTTTGAGGTATATCCTAGAAGTGATAGCGGACACTGGCTCCGATATCAAGCAGGTTCGCGGTACGGTTGTCAGCTTTGTCCGCGTACCACTGTGGAATAAGGTTCCATCCGCTTGAGAATCCGAAAGACCATTCCGGCGTGAATTGATAATAGGCGCCGATTTCCGGCTTAAGCATCAGACCAAAGTAATTATAGCCGTTGTAGGACTGAAAGGCCGCGCCGACACCTACGGAGAGCGGTATCTGGAGCTGGCGTATGGTGAAGACGCGGGTTGCCCGAAACAGCATCGGTAGATAAAAAAGCATATTGCCGCCCAGGGTGGAGTTAAAGGCAAAGTTGATTTCTCCGCCTAAAGCATACTTAGAACTGATATATCTGGTGTATCCGATATGTCCGGTTCCGCCCGGGAAGATATTCGTTTCAGATTCCATGCCCTCGGGCCCAAAGTTGAACATTGAGAAATTAACTCCCAGTCCAATGCGGATGAACTGATCGCCTTTGCGGATCGGCTCATAATCAAAATTAGCTTCGGGCTGTTGCGGAGACTCGATTGTCTGGGCTGAAACCACGGTCAGGAAGCAACAAAAAACCATCAGGATGAAAATAACACGTTTCATGTTCACACTATACCCCATTTATTCAGCTATTGTCTATCAAAGCGTGTACATGTTACAACAATGAAAACAGCGGCGAGTTACGCTCGAGCGTAATTTGCCGGAGAAAAGAGCGAGGTTGATAAACTGATGAGCGCTATTATAATAGATGGTTATGCCGTAGCCGGCGCGGTTCGCCTCCGGGTAGCCGCCGCGGTCGCGGAACTAAAGACCAGGGGGACAGTGCCCTGCCTGGCCGTTGTTTTAGTCGGCGCTGATCCGGCTTCGGTTTCTTATGTTTCCGGCAAGGAAAAAGCCCTGGCTGAAGTCGGTATGGCTGACCGCAGCTACCGGCTGCCGGCCTCCACTACCGAAGAAGAACTTCTGGAATTAATCCGGACTCTCAATACTGATTCTTCCGTTCACGGTATTCTGGTGCAATTACCGCTTCCCGGTCATATCAATGAGGCCCGGGTAATCATGGAAATTGATCCGGCTAAAGATGTGGACGGTTTTCATCCGGTCAATGTCGGAAATATGGTGATCGGACGGCCCTGTTTTCTGCCTTGCACACCTCATGGCGTGCTGGTTTTGCTGCGCGAGGCCGGAATCGCTACCGACGGCGCGCATGCCGTGGTGGTTGGGCGTTCCAATATCGTCGGTAAACCCCTGGCGGTGCTGCTGGCCCGCAAGGACTGCAATGCCACGGTCACCGTCTGCCATACCGGCACGCGCGATCTGCCCTCCATTACCCGACAGGCCGATATTTTGATCGCCGCCGTCGGCAAGGCCCGCATGATCACCGCCGACATGATCCGGCCGGGAGCCGCCGTCATTGACGTCGGGGTCAACCGGGTCGAAGACGCCAGCGCCGCCAAGGGCTACCGTCTGGTCGGCGATGTCGACTTTGAACCGGCCTGCGCTGTCGCCTCCTGCATTACTCCTGTTCCCCGGGGCGTCGGGCCCATGACTATTGCCATGTTGATGGAAAATACCCTTTTAGCGGCGGAACGCGCCAGCGGCGGTACCGATCGGTGAAAGACGTCCAAAACGAAGCGGACCACCGCGAGATCCCTCTGCAGAAGGTGGGTATTAAGGGCTTGGAATACCCGGTGCATGTCCTGGACCGTGATCACCGCATTCAACATACTACCGCGAAAGTAAACCTGTACGTGAATCTACCTATGCACTTCAAGGGTACACACATGAGCCGCTTTATCGAAGTGTTTCATGAACACCGCCAGAGCCTGTCAATGCCGCATTTTCTGGATATGCTCGAAGAAATTCGTTTGTCTCTGGAAGCGGCCCGGGCCTTCGGCGAGATGAGTTTTCCCTTTTATATGGAAAAGAAAGCCCCCGTTTCCGGTCAGCTGTCGCTGATGGCTTATCAGTGCTCCTTTGAGGGTATGGTCAGCGGGCCGGAGGGTAAGCGTACTTTTTATGTATCGATATCCGTGCCGGTGCAGACGGTCTGTCCCTGCTCCAAGGCCATCAGCGCTTACGGGGCGCATAACCAGCGCGGTCTGGTCACCGTCAAGGTTGAACTGGGTCCCTTTTTCTGGATTGAGGACATGATTACTCTGATAGAAGGCTGTGCTTCCAGCGCGGTATATGCCCTGCTGAAGCGCGAGGACGAAAAATATATCACCGAAGCGGCTTATGACAACCCCAAATTCGTGGAGGATATCGTCCGCGATGTGCATCTGGCGGTTCCGAGTCTGGGCGCCTTTCCCTGGTACAGTGTTGAAGCCGAAAACTTTGAAAGCATTCATAACCATAGCGCCTTTGCCTGCGCCGAAGGCGGCGCGGTGTGACTTTCTTCTTTGAAACCTATGGCTGTCAGATGAACAGCGCTGAGTCCTCGGCGGTGGATCTGCTGTTGACCGGGCGCGGTTGGACCCGCTCGGACTCGGTCGAAACCGCCGATCTGATTCTGGTAAATACCTGCTCGGTGCGCATTACCGCCGAGACCCGGGTTTTCGGGCGGCTGTCGCTGTTTTCGGCCTGGAAACGAAAACGGTCTTTTACAGTTTTGGTGATGGGCTGCATGGCCGAGCGCCTCCATGAAGAGCTGAAAACCCGCTTCTCCGGAGTCGACTATGTGGTCGGGATGTTCGAGCGCGATCAATTTACGGCGATTTTCGATGAGATTGAACTTCGGCATTCTGGTGTTTCCACCTCACCCGCGATCGCGCAGTCCAGTACGGAAAGCGAAACCCCGGTGCATGCCGGCAGCTACTATTTCGCACCGGCTTCCTGGCAGGAAGGTTCCTTTCAGTCCTATGTGCCGATCATGAACGGCTGTAATAATTTTTGTACCTATTGCATCGTACCCTATGTCCGCGGCCGTGAAATTTCCCGCTCTCCCGCGGCGATTTTAGCGGAGCTGGATACTCTCTCCGGCAAAGGCGTGCGTGAAATCACCCTGCTCGGCCAGAATGTCAATTCCTGGGCCTATACAGTGCCGGAAGGCGAACTGCCTGTGCCGGAAATGGCGCTGCTGAAGGCGGACCGGCGCGTTCCGGGAACGGTATTGACCTTCCCGGATCTGCTGTTTCTGGTAGCCCGGCGTGTGGAAAAAACCGCGCGTATCGGCTGGGTCCGTTTTATGTCCAGTCATCCCAAAGATCTGTCGGATGCCCTGATCGAGGTTGTCGCCACGGAAAAGGCGCTGTGTAAATTGATACATCTGCCGGTCCAGCATGGTTCGGATCGCATTCTTTCGGCCATGAACCGCCGCTATACTAAGGCGTCCTATCTGGCGCTGGTTTCCCGCATCCGGGAGCGTATTCCGGAGGTGGCCCTGTCTACTGATCTGCTGGTTGGATTTCCCGGCGAAACCGAGTCTGATATCGATGAGACGCTGGAACTGATGAGACAGGTCGGCTGGGCCGCGGCCTTCATGTATCACTATAACCCGCGGGAGGGCACCGTAGCCTACGACCTCCCCGGCCGTATCGATGAGAGCGTCAAGAAGGAGCGTCTGGATCGGGTGATTAAGCTTCAGCATGCCATTTCGGCGGAAATCCTGCGCCGGCGGGTCGGCTCCGAGGCTTTGGTGCTGATCGAATCCACTTCCCGGAATAATCCGGAAGAACTCTTCGGGCACACCGAGCAGGGCGAGATGGTCGTCTTCAGCGGTAAGGGCGACCCTGCGCTGATCGGCAGCTTTGTCACCGCAACGTTAACCGGCTTGCGCGGACGTACGTTCCGTGCGAAAATCAAAGAGTAACCTCTGAAAACCGCAGTCATAGAGGTGCCCATTTCTACTTGATTCCTGGAGGCGCTATGCCGTTTAAGTTATTTTCTTTTTTGTTCTTTCTGGTAGCGGTAACACTGTTCATCGGCCTGAATCTCGAGAACCGCTGTGACATCTCGCTTTTTTTCTACACTTTTAAGAATGTGCCGATTTTTCTGAGCCTGCTGTTCGCCTTTGTCTTGGGCGCTCTGGCCGTCGTTCCCTTCTTGTTCGGTTCCGGGAAAAAGAAGCCGGCCGCCAAACCGGATTTGAAATCCGGTCAAATCGGAAAGAACGGCTACCGTGATCCTTCAAACAACCGACCGGGAACTGCCGGTACCTACGAAAGCGCGTCCGCTCCGGAGAAGACGGCCAGGGGCGGCATCGGCGCCTTTTTTGGTTTCGGACCCCGGAACAAGGATACCCGCTGATGCGCTCTCTCCCGACGCCGGCTGTAAAGCTTGTTACGTTGCTGTTTTTACTGTCCAGCACAGCAGGTGCGCTGACCGCACAAACCGCCAGCTCCGCCATTGAAAAAGCTTTTACCGAGGATTCTTCGGCGGCTGTCATCAGCGCGCTGATCCAAAGCGCCGCCAGTGTTCCCGCGGGAAGTGATCGTAAACAAATATTATCCGTACTGGCCGATTATGAGGAACGTCTTTCGTTTTTGGAAGCGGCCGGAAAACATTACCATGAGGCGGCCTTTGCCCTGCCGTCGGCCAGGGATGATGCGCTGCTGCTGCACTCCGCCCGCTGCGCCATGTCTGTTGGCGATTCAGAGACTGCGGACGGTTTAATCCGGGCGGTGCTGCTGACCAGCTTTGATCAGGATGTGCTGAATCGGGCCCGGCTGTACGCCGCCTGGCTGCAACTATCTTCCGGAGACAGCGCCGCGGCTTTGACTTTGTTGCGCTCCTATGCCGGGAATGCCGGTTTCAGCGCCTATGCCCCGGCGCTGCTATTCACTCTGTGGTGGGCCGACGGAGACACAGAGTCCGCCAAAACACTGACAGAAAAATTCCCGGGCAGTCCGGAAGCGGCTATCCTGCGCGGAGAAGCGACGCTGTCCGGCGGACCGTTTTGGTATTTAATGGATCGGCGCTCCGCACGGACTCTGGCGGCCTCAGTTTCCTCCGGTTCTCCGGTTGCGGCGCCTGTTGATGCCGGCGCCGCGGCTTCCGCGTCGGCTATCGTGGTGGAAAATCCCGCGGACAGTCCGGTTGCCCCCAGCGGCACACCCTCGGCGACAGATTCCGGCAGTTCCGGGGCAGTGTGGCAACAGCTGGGTTTTTTCCGTATCCGCTCCTATGCCGATGAGCTTTCGGCGAAACTGCGCACCAAGGGTTTTGTTCCCGTGATTCGGGAAGAGACCCGGCCGAGTGGAACGGTCTATTTTGCGGTATTAGTAAAGGAAGACAGCGGGGGAACGATCGGACCCCGTCTAAAAGACGCCGGTTTCGAAAGTTTTCCGTTGTTTGAATAGTCCGAAACACGGAACCGGCTAATGGAACCGGCAAGCGCAGCCGTTTAGCGGTCCCGGTTTTCCGATCGTACCGGAACTGTCCTTTCCCAAATCAATTCAGACGCTCCCAGATAGCGTATGCCGTTAAGTGAAATCTGGACTTCTGTCATCTGCAGGGTTTGCTGTTCGCTTCCGTCCGGCAGCAGTTTTGAGTCCAGTTTGGCGGTGTAGAAACGATCTTCAGTATCAGTTTCTGCGGGTCTGAACTGGAAGATTGCCGCGCTGAACACCGTTAACAGGGCGAAGCTGCCGCTTTCCTGCTGACTGCTTGTTTTCAGGGTGTACTGATTGTCTAAAAGCAGCAGGGTTTGTCCGCTGCTGGACAGCCATTCACCCCTGCCGCTGGCCAGCGCGGTTCGGACCTTGGCCGTCGAGATGTCCCCCGCGGTCTGATAGGCTGCCGGATTTGATGACATCTTGCGGTATACCCCGTCCCAGTCGGAAGGCGCGGCGATTTTCAGTTTCACATCTTCCAGTATTTTTACTTTAATCTCGTCAATACCGGTCAATTCAATGTTGATCAGCCGGCGGATGCTGGGTATAGAGCGGTTTCGGGCGGTTATGTACATACCGTAGCGCCGAGGACTGGCCGATTCCTTGAGAAAGACTTCCTGGGTATTCGTCTGATAAAACACGATTTCATCTTCGGCCGGTTCAAAAAAAAGATAGCGGGTACCGGAATTTTCGCGGGACTCCGGAACATACCATAGTCCGGCTAAAAAGTTTTCAAATGATTCCTGATTGCCGCTTTGCAATTGGCCGATCAGCTTGGATTCGATTTTCTTTCCGGCAATGCGGGCTTCGGACGAAAGTTCGTAGCGCTTGATGGTCCGGTTCCAGCGGTACACCCTTTCAATCTGGTCGAGGGTATCGGGCGCGTCCGGATCGGAGTTATATGTGATGATAGGATAACTTTCACCGCCGGTCAGTCCAAGGTTATAGGCATCACTGCGGCGGATTTCCTGAATCGAGATCGGCCCGTCAGAGCGCAGGTCAGCGATTGCCTGAAACGAAACGCGGCTGTCTTTTTCCTGGATCGGCAGATACACGGCCAGGGTTTGCATGTTGTCGGCCGTCATACCGGTATAAATCAGGGCATTGGTTCGGTCACCGATGATATCCATAAAATAATAAGCCAGAGTGCGGGTTTGAGTTACCCCGGTCCGCAGTTCCAGCGTTCGTTTATACTCGCCGGTAATGGGATTCTGCAGGGCGGTTATCAGGTAAATATAAGGTTCTGCGGCTTTTTTAATTGCCGAGATTTGGTCCGCGGCGCCGTCGCGGTTTAGATCCCAGGAGAGGGCCTGGATAAAAGTCTCATCATGATTCAGAACAAACAGCGGAACATTGCGGGAGTCGTCAAAGAGGGCTATCTCGTCGGGACCGATGCTCTCTTGCGGATCATTGCCGTTAGCTGCCGGGACTATGGTGCGGACCGATTGGATTTGACGCGGACTGATGCCGAAGACGGAGCGGTTAAGCCAGAGCCAGGCGAACAAAAAAACCAGAGCGATAAGGAAAACGGAAATAATTATTCTTTTCATACCAATCCTGTTACAGGGAAGTGCGCAAAAGGGTCGTCAGGGTAGAAAGAATATGTTCCTTCATCACCGAATACGGGGGCTTGCAGACAAAGCCTGCCGCCCGTTTATGGCCGCCGCCGCCGAATTGCTGGGCAAATTGCGCTACATTGACTGCTTTCTTCGAGCGCAGCGAGCAGCGCATCACACCCAGGCTATTCTCCTTGAAAAGCACAGAAATTTCAACATCCCGGCTCTCCAGCGGCGTATTAATAAATTCTTCGGCTTCTTCATATAAAGCGCCGGTTATTTCAAGCATGGACTGTTTCATATGCTGAACGGCTATCCGATTGTCAGCGTGGAATTCCAGAGTTGATAAAACCATTTTACGCAGTAAAAGCGCTGCCTGGCTGCGGTTCCAGTTCATCATTTCATGGGCGGCAACTGGCGAGGCACCGGCTTCCAGAAGTTCCGAGCCGATGCGGAAGGTTTCCGCGGAGGTCTTTTGATAGGCAAAAGATCCGGTATCAAAAACAATTCCGGTGAAGAGCGCCTGAGCGGCATCAGTTTCAATGGGAACGGACAGTTCTTTGGCTAACAGGTAGATTATTTCGCAGGTCGCCGCCCTGTTGCTGTCCCGCAGCGCGATCAGCCGCTGTTTTCCGGGACGATTATCAGAGGGTATCTCGTGATGGTCGATCACCATGTACGATTGAGCCGATTCCAAAAGGCATTCGGCATAGGGGTCAAGATTACCCTTTTCATTGGTATCCAGAATGATGGGAACGCAGTTGACCGGATTTTCCAGGACAGGGGAGGCGTGGAAAATTTTGCGCCGGTCCAGAAAGCCAAAGCGGTTAATGCCGGAGGACGGAATGCAAACCTGTACGGTTTTTCCCATCTTTTCCAGGATGGTATAGAGGGCGTAGGCCGCCCCGATGCCGTCCGCGTCCGGAAAATCATGAGTAAGTATGACAAAATTGTCATGCTCCTTCAGTAATTTCGCGGCGGCGCTATAGTCGCTCATGTCAGCGTCCCACGTCCATTTTTCTTTTTACGGTCGTCGCTATCGTCTTTGCGCGAGCGAATGTAGCGCACTGTGAAAACGCCGGCGGCTCCGGCAATACCCGCCAGGGCCAGAATACCCAGAGCCAGCAGCGGGTTTCCCGCGGAACCTTTGGCAGTAGCGGATTGTACCTCCGTTTGAGCGGGGGAGTCAGCTGTATTCGCGATATCAACGTCTGTAGCGCCGGATTGTCCGCCGGCGACAGCTGAAATACTGTCCAGCGCCGCGCCGCCTTCGGCTGTGGCGATCGTGTTATCGCGGTTTTCTTCTATTACAGTGAATAATTCTTTGCTGGTCTGGACTACACGATCCTGAATATCCATATCCAGGGTAATTTCATACCAGGTGTCATGCGTAACTATTCTGGCTTCCGCCAGATAGGGGCTGTCAAAGCGGTCGGCTACTCCCGCATACCGGGATGACCAGGGGGCTTCCTGTCTGAGATCGGTCAGCAGCAGCATGATTTTATACCTGCCGTTTTCACCGCGGCGGCTTAAGGCCCCTTTCAGGGTGTCCAGGGCTATGCCGATATCGGTATATTGGCCGTCCGGTCGGATCGCGTCGATTGTTTTCAGTACGGCGGCTCGATCGGTTTCTCCGGTTATCTCGCGTTCCAGCAATTTATCGGTTTGTCCATAGAATTGATAAATGGTAATCCAGTCGCCGCTGATCAGTATTTGACCGAGCAGGTGGTTGCGGACCCAGTCATGCATGCTCTCAAAACGGCCATCTTCGCCCATGGAGAGGGATTTGTCGATCATTACAAAGATATCTACCGGTATTTCACGTTCGCCGGCGGTAAGATGGACCGTGCCGGACAGTAGTAACATGAGGACGGCAGCGCAAATAGCATTTTTTATCATCGAAAACTCCTCTTAGGCTAGTTTATACTATAAAAAGCTTTTTTGCATCTTACAAAAAAAAAAAAATGCTTTACATAATCCGCACTATGTTTATAATAAGGTTATCTGTGTTTTGATTTGTAATGACACTTATAGCAAGGAGATATCAATATGGCAAGCATTGATCTGCCCCGGAGCCCTAACGTTTTTCATCCCGAGAAGCCTAGCGCCGTCGGTTCGAGAAACTCACTGGCCCAGGATTTTCGTGACCAGCAAAAAGAAGTAAACCAGCTTCTCGAAGAAGAGGCCAACAAGGTTCTTCACCACATGAGCGCACGTCTGCCCAAGGAAGTCCTTGAGCGGCTCGATGTTATGGGTGGAGTCAAAGAAAAACTCTATAACTACTTCAACCAGAACTACCAGAATATGTTCAACCGGTACATGGTTACCGCTGAAGATGAAATGGTAAAAAAGGTTCGCGGCTTTGTTGACCGCGAGGAAATGAAGGTTTTAAACCGCTATACTCCGAAAGAGATAGCTACCCTGCTCGATGAAGTCGGAGGAGCTGACAAGTTCAATACCGGCGAAATCGAAAAATCCATGGTTAACATGTACGGTCACCTTCAGGGCCACATCCAGCGCGGCGTGAACGACCTGGAAACCCTGACCAACTCTCTGCTTCGCCAGAAGTCCGACGTTGGCGCCTTCGTCCGCGGTGAAAACGCCTATTCTATAGTTAAGTGCGCTTTCAAGGATAATATCTACAAGCCGAAGACCGTTACCGACGTAAAGCTTTCCGTCAATATTCTTGATTCTGAACTGATCAGCCCGGTATTCCACTACCAGGCTACCGTTGAGTACCTCATCAAAGATCTCATTTCCAAGCACTACATGGACGAGATCGACAAGTATATCGAGAAGATGAAGGATGAGCGGATCGATCAGGGTCTCGAAGAACTGTCAGACGGCGAAATCATCTTTGCCCGCATCAACAAGGTAAGAGATTTTACCGGTGACGATGTTGACAATCCGAAGAGCCGCCGCTATGACCTGATGGCTAAAGAGATGATGGACCGCATCAACAACCTGCGCGCCGAAATCGACCCTGCCACCTTCGATCAGCTTAACATTCGCGAAAACATCAAGAAGATTATCGATATCGAGAATATCCGCAACCGCGGTTTCAACACCGCCATCAACTCTCTGACCTCGATCCTCGACACTTCCAAGATGGGTTATCAGTATATTGAAAACCTAAAAAATGCCCGTGAACTGATTCTGCGCGAGTATGATGATACCAATTACGCGGTTCTTCCCGACGAGCGCTATCAGATCCGCCTGCGTTACTACGACAACGCCCAGTTGAACGAAGAGCGCAAGGCCTATGAGGTTATGATCCGTTCATTCGAAACCGAGGTAGAGCATCTGTGGGACGTTCTGAATACCCGCTATGAGGATTCCAAGTTCCTGACCCGCATTACCGACTTCAATGACCTGGCCAAGATCTACAAGCGCAAGATCCGCAAGAACATCAAGGAAAAGAACGGTGATCCCCTGTACGAGGATATCGCGAAGGTATGGGATGAAGTTTCCTTCATCAAGACCGGCGAAACCGAAGTAGAGAAGATGAATCGCACCTTCCTGTTCGAGAAAGACAAGCTCCGCAAGAAACTGATCATTATGCGCGACAAGCTCCGGACTATGTACAACTACCAGTACCCCATCGAGCGCCGCGTAATGGAAGAGCGCCTGTCCTTCCTCGAGACCGAATTTAACAAGTTCGACTACATCATCAACCCCTTCCACCTGCAGCCCGGACTGCTGCTTGATCTGGACATTACCTCCATCAAGCGCAAGAAGGCCACTCTGGATGGTATGGCCAACGTATTGAACGAGTTCCTGCATGGAGTTTCCAAAGGATTCCAGGACGCCGCGTTCGCTTCGTTCAGCCGCCGCCGTTCAACTGTCCGCGCCGATATCGCCCAGACATTTGCCAACGACCAGGGTGATGATCCTGTCGCCAGCGCTCCCGCTCCGCGTTCCGCCTATCTTGATATGCTGAATGATGAATCTACCAGCGAGAATGTTCTTCCCGCGCCCAAAGCTACCAGAGCTGTGAAAGCCCCGGCACGCAAGGCTGCTCCCGCGAAGAAAGTCGCTGCTCCTGCCAAGAAAGCCAAGGCCGGTGTAGTAGATTCAGGAAAAGGTCGCCGTGGAAAGCCCGTTGCCGTTAAAGGCAGAAAAGGCATGAAGCAGATCTGAAAATGAGTTTTGCCAAACGGCTATGAACATGACCCCCAAAAGTTGCAGAAAATCAGCTTTTGGGGGTTTTTTTTATACCGGATAAAGTAAAATGGAGTATACTACATCTATCATGAAAGGAGGACGAGATGGTGGAGCCGTCGAGTTTCTACAACCGGTTGTCTAACCGTGAAGGTTTTAACGCATCAGTGAGACATATACAGAGCACGCTGGATTTACTGGATTCATGCGGTACCAAAAAAAATCTGGCAGACGAAATAAATGCTCTCCTGGAAGAAAAAGAAATTCTTTCAGAGTCCGTAAGCGCCGCGGCGAATATGCTGCTTGTCGAGAAATGGGGTTACCGGAACGTCTCCCGCAATATTGCTGACGTGCCCTCTGATCCTGCTGCTTTGGTAGCTGAAATAAGCAAGTGGAAAGCCCTTGATATTATTTTTGGTTATCATCACCCCGATCTTGGTTTTATCGTAATCAATCCAAAAAATCCCGATTCTATTTCAATTCTCGGCGGACTGCGCCGTAACGAACTTTTAATCGTATATGCCGGAACGCCGGAAGATAAGAAAGTACCGGCTGAACTTTTAGATACGGTAATTGAACTTTGCTTCCGCCTGATCGAAAACCGTTCCTGCAAGGTTCCTCCCGCGCTCCGCACCGGTCCTTTTGTCTTTGTCGCGCCAAAGCCGGTAAAATCTGCTGCCAAGAAAAAAGTTTCCGCGGCTCCGCGTAATTCCGGGGCGAAGAAAGCTCAGAGCGAGGTAAATGCTCATGGCGTAAAAGTTAAGCCCGTGGTTGCGACATCAACCGGTTATTCTTATTCAGCCGGTCAGGAGGCAGTTTCCGCGCAATCGACTGCGGCGCCCGGGCGCGCGCGGATGTCTTCGCTGGTTTCTGTCTCGGTTACCAACGAGTTGTTCCATAACGGAAATGTAGAAGCCTGGAAAAGAATAATTCGGAGTTTCAACGCGAAATATCCTGATCTTCAAGTTAACGTATATTACGACGGTGAGCGGATTGTGGACATTAATACCCTATTCAAGTGGGGTAAGGTGAAGCATGGCAGTGTCATACAATTCTCGGTCAGTGGAGATAATATTCAAGATTTGGCAAAATTATCCCGATATTTCCGTCAGGGAGCCAGTCCCTCTTTTGAGGCCTTTTTGCATGGATCACCCGATACGGTGATGAACCTTTTCTAGGAGCCTATTCATGAATATCAAGAATTCCATACATTTTTTCAGTCAGAAAGAGACCGTCGGAAAAAAGGTCGATAAAAAATTACTTGGTATACGCGGACGCCAGGCAAATGAGTTCGCGGAACTGGCGCTTCCTATTTTACCGGGAATAATAATCGATTCAAACGCGGCTCCGGCACTGCAAGATGTAGATATCGCCCGCGAGATTCAGCCATATCTGGTAAAGTGCAATGGAATAGTCGGTAAGTCTTTCGGAGACGCTGAAAATCCGCTGCTGCTCAAGCTGGTTATTTCTCCGAATCTAGCTATCGCGAATTATCCGACACTTCATAATTTCGGGTTGACCCGTCAAACCATTAAGGGTTTTGAAAATTGGGTCGGCGAGCATTTTGCGGCTCATGAAGTGCTTTTTCTACTGAAAGGAATGTTGGCCATTCAGAAGAAAATCGCTGAACTCGAGGAGGATGACAAAGCGCTCTCTCTCCTTTCCCGTTCTATCGCGGGTGTCGCCGAAGCCCTCTCTCAACCGGTAGTGAAACTATCCGGACTGCAGATCATGGATAAATTTGCCTCGTCATTGCCGGAAGGTTTTTTTGATACCGCTTCTTCCCAGCTGGTTATATCGCTTGGTCAGATCAGTAAACTGCTGGGCTTGGACGATCAGAATGACGCGGATACCGCGATTATGATTCAACCGATGGTGTATGGAAATTACGGAAAAGGTTCCTGCTCCGGAGCTTTTTTCAGCCGCAATATAGTTTCGGGTGAGAAAAAGCTACAGGGCAATTTCTTTGAGGAGAAATTCGATGATATCAACTCCCCGGGAAAGGATATCAACGGTATAGCTCCGGAATTTTTGAAGCAATTGCAAAAAATCGCCTGGCTTCTTGAGGACGATAGTAAGGATATCCGTCAGATCCGCTTTACGATTGAGAAACAACGGCTTTGGCTCATCGAGCAAAAGGGCGTTGAGGCTAAGAGTACTGTTGCTTTAATACATCTGTTGCTTGATCTGAATAAACGCAAAGTTGTGGACGACGCCTATGTGGTTAAAACCGTCAAGCCGGGTTTACTCAATGAGATACTGCATCCTGTGATTGATATGTCCAGTATAAAAGAATTGAGAAAGACTGTCGGTGGCATACCCGGAGCCCCGGGCGCTGCTGTGGGCCGGGTGTACTTTACCGCGGACAGCCTGATCGACGCCCAACGGGTTTCGCGTCAGAAGGGTGAGGATACCCGTTGTATCCTCTGTATGCCGGCTACGTATGCAGGCGACGTAAAGGCCATAGAGGTGGCCACGGGCGTACTGTCAAACGAAGGCGGCTATTCGGCCCATGCCTCCGTTGTCGCCCGGCAGTATGGCAAGATTTCCCTGGTGCGTCAGGATATGATAATCCGAGGAAATAAAGCGCTGCTCGGCGGGATAACGATAAATGAAGGTGATTATATCACCCTGAATGTTCCCTATTATGGTGATTCCACAATTTATATCGGAGCCGCCAAACTGATTGAGCCTGATCCTGAAACCTCCGGTTTGCTTGACTTTATCAAGCTGTCCAGAAGTTTTGTCACAAAGTTCCACGTTCGCGCTAATGCTGACAGTCCGCGTGACGCTGAACTGGCCGTGCGTTTCGGAGCGGACGGCATCGGTCTGTGCCGCACCGAGCACATGTTCTTTCATGAGAAGCGGATCAATGTATTCCGTGAAATGATTCTTTCCAATGATTTGCCTACCCGTTTAAAAGTATTGAAGAAACTGCAAAAAATGCAAGCCGATGATTTTTATGGAATCTTTAAGGCTATGGCCGGACGCGAAGTAACAATTCGGTTGCTGGATGCTCCCTTGCATGAGTTTTTACCGCATAACCAGGCAGAATTTGACGCCTTCCTTGCCTACCTGACAAATGTCGGCGGATCGAAGGTGCCGAAAGCTTATCTGCAGGAACGCATCAATGCCCTCGCTGAGTTTAATCCGATGCTTGGACATCGTGGCTGCCGAATTGCCATATCTTATCCGGAAATTTATGAAATGCAGGTGCGGGCCATTTTTGAAGCGGCTTACAAGCTGAAAAAAGAAAAGATCGTGGTTCATCCCGAAATCATGATACCTATCGTAATGAATTCACGGGAACTGAAACAGATTGTCTATGGTAAAAAGATTGAAGGACATACCTATCAGGGACTTGTCAGTATTGAAGAGTCGGTGCGGGATTCTCTGGGAGTTCAACCGATTGAATACAAGGTTGGGACAATGATAGAATTGCCGGCGGCGGCTCTTGCCGCGGGCGAGATTGCCCGTTACGCGCAATTTTTCTCTTTTGGAACCAATGACCTGACTCAAACGACACTGGGTTTATCCCGGGATGACTTTAATTCGTTTATGCCGGATTATACGATGTATGATCTCATTGACGGAAATCCCTTTGCGATTCTGGATCCCCGGGTGCGTGAACTTATTGATCTGGCCGTGCAGCGCGGCAAGGCTTCCCGGCCAGATCTGGTAAAAGGTCTTTGTGGCGAGCATGGTGCCCGCCCGGAAAATATTCGCTTTTGTATGGAGGCTGGTCTCGACTATGTCTCCTGCTCTTCGTATTCAGTTCCGATTGCCTTATTGTCAATCGCGCAAATTGAGATCGAAAACGCCGAAAAGGAAGGACGTAAACCGATGCAAAACTTTGATTCAGGATCTGCACCCAAGAAGGCTGCCGCAGCTAAAAAACCTGCCGCAGAAAAGAAAGCCGCTGTAGCCAAGAAACCGGCTGCTGCCAAGAAACCGGCTGCCGCCGCCAAGAAGCCAGCTGCCAAGAAACCGGCAGCAGAAAAAAAGGCCGCCGTCGCCAAGAAGCCAGCTGCTGCGAAAAAGCCCGCCGCTGCCGCCAAGAAGCCAGCCGCTGCTAAAAAGCCTGCCGCTGCCGCCAAGAAGCCAGTTGCTGCTAAAAAACCCGCTGCAGAGAAAAAAGCCGCTGTTGCCAAGAAGCCGGCTGCTGCTAAAAAGCCCGCCGCTGCCGCCAAGAAGCCAGCTGCTGCTAAAAAGCCCGCCGCTGCCGCCAAGAAGCCAGCTGCTGCTAAAAAGCCCGCCGCTGCCGCCAAGAAGCCAGCCGCTGCTAAAAAGCCCGCTGCCGCCAAGAAACCAGCTGCCGCTAAGAAACCGGCCGCCGCGGTAACCAAGTCAGCTTTAGACGTGACCAAGAACAAATAAATTTCTCTTTGCTAAGGGGTGGGTTCGGCTGACTCAGGTTTGCCGAACCCGCTCTGCTTTTACTTCCTTTGTTGACAAATTCGCCGTCATTCTCTACTATGGTACAATTATGACAGCCAATGAATTACGAACCAAATACATAGAATTTTTTAAAAGCAAAGGCCATGCTGAAATTTCCGGCCGCTCCCTTATTCCCGAAAACGATCCAACTGTCTTATTCACTACCGCCGGAATGCATCCGCTGGTTCCGTATTTGCTGGGCGAAAAACACCCGGCCGGTACTCGGTTGACTGATTTCCAGAAATGCATCCGTACCGGTGATATAGACGCGGTTGGTGATGCCAGCCATTTGACTTTCTTTGAAATGCTTGGGAACTGGTCTCTGGGTGATTATTTCAAACAGGAAGCCATCCAATTCAGTTTTGAGTTTCTAACCAGTCCGAAGTATCTTGCAATTCCTCTTGAGCGCCTTTCGGTGACAGTCTTTGCCGGGGATGAAGACGTTCCCCGGGATGACGAGTCAGCCGATAAGTGGCATTCCCTCGGTATTCCCCGGGAGCGTATTCATTTTCTTCCCCGTGAAGATAATTGGTGGGGACCGGCTGGTGAGACTGGCCCGTGCGGACCGGATACGGAGATGTTCATTGATACCGGGAAAACAGCCTGCTCTGCGGACTGTCGGCCGGGTTGCCGGTGCGGGAAATATATTGAAATCTGGAATGATGTATTCATGCAATACAACAAACAGAAGGACGGAACTTACCAGAAAATGGCCCGTACCTGCGTCGATACCGGAATGGGTATCGAGAGAACCGTTGCCATGCTGCAGGGTAAAAAATCGGTATATGAAACAGAGGTTTTTCAACCCCTGATCGCCAGTGTGGAAGAGCTGACCGGAAAGGCCTATGGCGCTGATCCGGCGCAGGATATCTCTGTAAGAATCATATGCGATCACTCCCGGGCCGCGACCTTTATCCTCGGCGATCCCAAGGGCGTAACACCGTCAAATGTCGGCGCCGGCTATGTTTTACGGCGTTTAATTCGCCGCGCGTTACGTCATGGCCGCAAACTCGGTATTGACGGCTCCTTTTTGTCCGTTCCGGCGGCTGTTGTTATTGGCATGTACAAAGAGGCTTATCCGGAACTGGGAGAAAAGTCGGATTTTATTCTGAATGAGTTGCGTTCGGAAGAACAGAAATTTATTGAAACGCTGAAGAAGGGTGAAGCGGAATTCGAGAAAATGGTTCCGAATCTGCTGAAGAATCCCCAAAAAACCATGTCCGGCAGGCTGGCCTTCAAGCTTTATGATACCTATGGGTTTCCAATTGAACTGACTGAAGAATTGGCGGCTGAAAACGGTTTGACCGTAGACCGCGCCGAATTTGACGCGGCTTTTCTCAAACACCAGGAGCTTTCCCGCTCAGGCAGCGAACAGGCTTTCAAGGGCGGTTTGGCCGATCATTCTGAGAAGACTACCGCTTACCACACGGCAACACATTTACTCCAAAAGGCCCTCAAGATGGTTTTGGGCGAGCATGTAGCCCAAAAGGGATCTAACATCACCGCTGAGCGCATGCGCTTTGATTTTTCTCATCCCGAGCCGATGACGCCCGCGCAGATAGCTGAAGTTGAGCGCATTGTTAATGAACAGATATCCGCGGATCTGGCGGTCACCATGGAAATGATGAGCCTGGATCAGGCGAAGGCTTCCGGAGCTATGGCCCTGTTCGGCGAGAAATACGAGAGTACGGTGAAGGTTTATACAATTGGAGCTTTTTCCAAAGAAGTCTGCGGCGGCCCGCATGTCGAGCGCACCGGAAAAATGGGAATATTTAAAATTCAAAAGGAACAGTCCTCTTCTGCCGGTGTGCGGCGTATCAGGGCTGTTCTAGAGTAGTACGATCGCTCCTGTAGCTGAGTGTATTTAGCCGTAACCACTTTTAGGTACGGCTGTTGTAATGTGTGTCAACAACTTTATTGGTCAAAGAAGGTGCTAGATGAAGCGTGCAGTTTCCGGTTTACTTATGGGTGTCTTACTGATTGCAGGCGTTGCCGCCCAATCCGATTTACAGCCGATAGCTACGGTTTCACTCAGTCGCAGTGAACCCATTACATTAAAGCAGTTAAAGACGCGGTGTGATGCCTATCAGCGCGAGCAGGGTCGGCCTCTGACCATTGAAGAGAAGAAGAAAGTACTGGACACCATGATAAATGAACGTTTGGTGGTTCAGGCTGCCGAGCGTGATGGTGTACGGGTAACTGACTCCGAGGTCAATCAGCAGTTCAGCGCGCTGATTTCTCAACAAGTTGGGCGGGAAATAACCGAAGCCGATTTTGCCACGCTGGTACAGCGCCAGGCTGGAATGAGCCTTGATGACTTTATTAAGATGCAAAATGGTATGTCCCTCGCTGAGTATAAAGGCTTCTTAAAGAATGAATTAATAGCCCAAAAATACCTGATGGCCAAGAATGAAGCCGCTTTGGCAGCTTTGCCCAGACCCTCCGACGCCGCGATTCGTACCCAATATGAGAAGCGCAAACTGAACTATGTTCAGCCGGATATGGCCAAGCTGTTTTTGGTACTGGTACCGAAAAGCGTCGGCGAAACAGCCCGCGCTTCCATCACTGAATTACAGGCTCAGTTAAAGCAGAATCCGACAGCCACCGAAGGCATCCGCACCCGTTCAAAGGTTGAAGGTTCCGGGTTTCAAGTAGGGGATCTCTACATAAATAAAAATGAAACCGCGGCCCGTGAATTGGGAATCAGTATGGATGCCCTGCTTAAGATTTTCGCGATGGAAAAGAATACGGTTTCCGACGTCAGCGAAACCGACAATGATTTTCAGTGTTTTGTAATGGTTGACAAATACCCGGCCAAGATCCTTGAGCTCAGCGATTTGATTCAGCCCGGAACAACGACCACTGTGTATGAAGCCATCCGGAATGAGCTGTATCTGACCGCCCGTCGGGAACATCTGGCGGCTTCTTTGGCGCAGATGATAACAGATCTTCGTAAGCCCGAAAACTTCAGGCTGCTCAAGTCCGGTGCCGACCTGGACAGAGTGATGACCTGGTAATGTATGGCAGGTAGACGCAAAGGAAGAATATTGGCATTTCAGGCTCTTTTTGCCTGGGATGCTTCGGGAGTGCCGGCCGCGGATTTATTGGATTTCAGCTGGCTGGAAACCTCCCAGCGTGAGCGCCTTGGCGAGGAGGGCATTGCCTTTCCACGCCTGCTCATTGCCGGAACTATTGAACACATTGAAGAGATCGATAAAATAATTACCGCACATCTCAATAACTGGGATTTCAGCAGACTGAACAAGGTTGATTTGGCTATTTTACGGATGAGCGTGTACTCGCTTCTGTATCAAAAAGAGTTACATCCTTCAATTATAATAGACGAGGCCATCGATATTTCCAAAGAATTCGGATCGGATGAATCGTTCCGGTTTATCAACGCCGTTTTGGATAATATCCGCAAAGACGCATTGGATGACCGCGAGCAGTGAAAAAAAAACGGGGCGAGCTGTATCGGATTCTGATCGCCGCTCTGCTGTGTATTGTGGTGCTGGCGGCTTCGGTTTCACTGTTTGTCTATACTACGGGGGACCAATCCGATCGCTTTACCGCTTTACTGCACCGGGCCGATGAACTCGCCTCTTCCGGCGATACGGCCAGGGCTCAAAAACTTTTACTGCAATCACGCCGCAAAGCGCGTACCGTTACAGATTTTCTTTCCCTCGCAAAACGTGAGCGCCTGCTGGGCGCCGAGATGCAGCTTATTGACACATTGCGGAAGGGAATCAGCTTATTTTCCTTTAGCCCGGAACTATCGGCGTTTTTATCGCTAGTTTTACAGGATGCCAACCGGGCCAGCGAAGCGAAGGAGTTGATTCCCTATTTGACGACCGGGGAGTGGGCTTCGATAGCGGCGGTGACTGCCCTGATGAGCGCCACTTCGCCCTTGCAGGTGGATCCGGATTTATACCTCAGCGCCGGAGAGAGTACCGGCTTCCCGTTTTTCTTTCGCGACGGCATAGTTTTGCACGCGCTGGCCGGTAATACCGCTCTGGCTTTACGTCATTTTAATACCTATCGTTCCTATTTTCAACGTGATGATCTATTAGGCGCTTTTCTGGCTTATGACACCGGACAGTATCAACTAGCCGTGGATTATGCCGGTAATACCGCGTTTTCCGGCCCTGAGAGTCTGCTGTTAAGCGCCGATGCCAGTTATCTGGATAAGCACACCGACAGGGCCCGTGATTTTTGGACCGCGGCTGTAGATCAGTATCCCCAGTTCAGTGCCCGTCCCTATTTTAATTTGTCAGTCACCGGTGAAAACTATACCGAATCAAGATTATTGCTGGAGAAGGCCTTGTTTCTCTTTCCCGACTATTATCCGGTGATTGCCCTATACGTCGCGCTGGCCGAACAGGCCGCGGAGCGGGTCGGAAGCAGTTCTCAGTTTTCAAAGGTGGAAATGGAACTGCAGAGCGCGGGTTTTCATACCTTGCGGATGATCGAGAAGGAAGCTAACGATCCGGTAAGCCTGGAAAAAGCCCGGGCTGTTTTAATCCGCGCTCGAGAGCGGCAGACCTCTGCAGCCGGGATTTCGGATGATCCGAGCCTGGATTCGCGGTTGGCAATCGAAATTCTGCGCTTTCAGGACCGTCGCCAATCGGACCGCCTGCGTACCGCAGGGGATATCTGGAAGCTGCTGGAAAGTTATCCAGGGGATGAGCTTGTCCGATCCTACGCCCTTTGGTTTTTTGCCCGTACAGGGTCATGGGACATTTGTTTTTCCCTGCTGGAAACATTTCTGGTAGAATCACAAACTGACAGTAATACCGTCATGCTTAGTTTTTATAAAGGCTTACAGATGGCTTCCGTAGGAGATTTAGCGCTTGCGGCTGAGTCTTTCGGCAGCGTTGCCAACGATACTCGCAATGCCTGGCGGGCTCTGGCCAATATTGCGCGGATAACCCAGAAACAGGGTGATTTACCATCGGCCATCGAAAAATTCGCATTGGCTGCGCAGTTAGCCTTTGATTCCGCGGATAAAAGCGTGTTGCAATATGAATGCGGCCGCCTCTTGGCCTCGACACGCCAGTATGAGCGGGCCCGTTCCTTACTTGGTTATGCCGTGGAGCTGGATCCTTCGAATTATCGGGCGGCGATACTGCTGCGGGAGCTGACTTTCCAATAAAAAAAACCCGACGCGCCATTTAACATGGCTGGCCGGGTTTTGTTTCGCAGTATATTGCAGACTATTCGATTATAGCGACAACATCCTGGGCTTTAAGAATCAGGTGATCTTCTCCATCTACCTTAACCGGCGTTCCGGCGTATTTTTCAAACATTACTCTCTGGCCGGCGGCGACCTTGATTTTTTCCTTGTCATCTCCGACAGCGATTACGAGGGCTGTCTGGGTTTTTTCCTGTACGGTGTCCGGAATAATAATACCGCTTGCTGTTTTTGCTTCCAGTTTGTCTGTTTTTACCAAAATTCTGTCTGCCAATGGCTTAATTTTCATTATAAATCCTCCTGAATCTACAATATACAAAAAAGCGGCTTAGACGGCAAGGAAAAAAACTGTTCCTTTATGATACGGCAATCGCGGTGATTTATGAAACTGTGTCAATTTGAAACAATCGTTCTGAACAAAAGCAATTTATGGCGAGAAGAACGCAAAAGCTTGAGAAGTAAGCTTCGTTACTAACCCTTTGTAATATAAGGAGATGTCTCAGTCTTTGTTGATAAATCCATAACACTTGTCATGCCCGGTATTGTTGGCACGAATATTGCAAGTAAACAGACAAGTCAGTAGAGACCTTTGGAGGTTCAGAATGATAAGCACAGACAGCAAAAAAAAGAGCTTTTCGGGAACAGCAACCGGTGACGGAAGTATATTATCAACCTACCTCAAAGAGATTAATACCATACCGTTACTTACCCGTGAGCAAGAATATAATTACGCGATTTCTGCCGCAAAGGGAGAGAAAGCGGCCAAGGATATGCTGGTAAAATCGAACCTGCGTTTTGTAGTAAACGTTGCCAAGAAATATCAGAATCAGGGATTACCGCTGGTAGATCTGATCAGTGAGGGCAATATCGGTTTATTGAACGCGGTTGAAAGGTTTGACGCGACCAAAGGATATCACTTTATTTCCTATGCCGTTTGGTGGATACGCCAGGCGATATTGAAAGCAATTTGCGAAAAGTCACGCATGATACGTTTGCCCCTGAACCGGGCCAACGAACTGGTACAGATCGAGAAAGCCCGCAAGGTAGTAGTGAACAACCGTTCCGACGAATCGGAATTAAAAGAAATTGCGGGACTGCTGAATATGACACCGGATCATGTGCGTGATATCGTGAATATCTCCCGGGAGATGATTTCTCTGGACACACCGCTGTTCGCGGACCGCGACAGCAACACAGTCGGCGACTTTCTGGAAGATGAGCAGTATGAGCAGCCTGAAGCTTTCGCTATAGGTCAAAACCTGAAGGCAGATATAGATGAAATCCTGGCAACGCTTTCCGAGAAGGAAGCCGAGGTGCTGCGCTACCGCTTTGGTCTGAATGGCTACAAACCGATGAGTTTGAAAGAAATCGGCGATCAGTTCAACTTGACCAAAGAGCGCATCCGTCAGATTGAAAAGAAAGCGATTCGCCGTCTGCAGCATCCCGGACGAATGAGCCGGTTGGAAGCCTACGTAGCATAATAGGACGTGAGCTTCATAAAAACTTACTTCTCTTGTATAATCGCCGCATGATAGATGCGGCGATTTTTGATATGGACGGCTTGCTCTTTGATACTGAACGTCTCTGTTCTACGGTCTGGGCCGAGGTAGCTGCCTCGGCCGGTTTTTTTATGAGCGACGAGCTGTTTCGATCCTGCGTCGGGCGTAACAGTCAAGATACCCGACAGATTGTATTGGCGTCCTGTGGCCCTGATTTTCCGTTCGAAGATTTTTCCGGCACAGCCCGTCTGCGGATGATGAGCATAATGGAAAATTCCGGACCGCCGCTTAAAGACGGTGCCAGAGAATTATTGGAATTTTTGAAAGAAACGGGAATTCCCGCAGCCCTGGCGACCTCGACCAGCGCTGAGTCGGCGCTGCGCATGATTGAATGGGCCGGCTTTTCGGATTTTTTTCAGGCGAAAGCCTTCGGAAGCGAAGTAGCCTGCGGGAAACCGGCTCCGGATATTTTTCTGCTGGCCGGGAGCCGGCTGGCCGCGGCGCATCAGCGGAATTTGCTTCCTGAAAATACGGTTGTTCTTGAAGATTCACCGGCCGGTATCCGCGGCGCTCACGCCGCCGGCATGAAGCCCGTGCTGATCCCTGATCTCATTTACCCTGAACCGGCGGTGCGACAGCTAGTTTGGCGTGAATTCAGCTCTTTAAGCGATGTTTTGGCTGATTTTAAAAAAATGTAGTAATAAATATGCAATAATATGCATAAAGTTGTATAAATATACTTGACCTTTTTTTTGTTCCCCATTATTATGAGTTCATACAGGAAATGAAACAAAGACGTTTCTGCGCCGCCGGCGCCGAAACGTCTTTTTTTTGTGTATGAGCTGAAGGGGGATAGGGTAATGGGAATATTCAGTAAGGCAGACATTGCCGAAATGATAGCGGAACATGATGTGCAGTTTATACGCCTTCAGTTCACTGATCTGTTCGGGCAAATGAAAAACGTGGCTATTACTCCCGGTCAGCTGCAGAAATGCCTGGACAACAAATGCATGATTGACGGTTCTTCTATCGAGGGCTTTGTGCGCATTGAAGAATCGGATATGTATCTGCATCCGGATCTTAATACTTTCGCGATTTTGCCCTGGAGGCCGCAGCAGGGTAAGGTGGCCCGCTTTATCTGTGATGTTTTTAAACCTGACGGTACGCCCTTCGAGGGTTCGCCCCGTTATATTTTGAAGAAGCAGCTGGAAAGGGCTGCCAAGATGGGTTATACCTTACAGGTCGGACCGGAACTGGAATTCTTTCTATTCCAGACTGACCAGGATGGACAACCGACGGTCAAGACTCATGACAAGGGCGGTTATTTTGACCTAGGTCCGACGGACATGGGCGAGAACGCCCGCCGCGACATGGTGTTGATGCTGGAACAGCTTGGTTTTGATATTGAAGCCTCACATCATGAGGTGGCTCCCGGCCAGCATGAAATTGATTTTCGGTTTGACGATGCCTTGACAACAGCGGACCGGGTGATGACATTTAAGCTGGTAGTAAAGGTTGTGGCGCAGCGGCATGGTTTGCACGCTTCTTTTATGCCAAAGCCGGTTTTCGGTATCAACGGTTCAGGAATGCATACCAATATGTCGCTGATGAAGGGCCGGGAAAACGCCTTTTTTGAAGAAGATGATGAGCTGGGCTTAAGTGAGGTTGCCAGGCAGTATATTGCCGGAATCATGAAGCACATCAAGGCGATAACCGCGATTACAAACCCGACGGTTAACTCCTACAAGCGCCTGGTACCCGGCTATGAAGCGCCTGTATACATTGCCTGGTCGCCCTCGAACCGCAGCCCGCTGATTCGCATTCCATCGGCCCGGGGTAAGTCCACCAGGGTGGAGCTGCGCAGCCCTGATCCGACCTGCAATCCGTACCTGGCCTTTGCCATGATTCTGGCGGCCGGCTTGGACGGTATTGAAAACGCGCTGGTACCGCCAGCGCCGACCGATAAGAACATTTTCGAGATGACCGCAGCCGAACGCGTTGCTTCAGGGATCGACAGTTTGCCCGGCAGTCTGGAAGCGGCGCTGGCAGTGATGAAGGATGATGTGCTGGTCCGGGAAACTTTGGGTGAGCATGTTTTTTCGAAGTTTATCGAGGCAAAGGAGAACGAGTGGGATGAGTACCGTACCCGGGTAACCTCGTGGGAGATCGATACTTATCTTGCCAAATACTGAATATGAAGAGTGTAATCATTGCCTTTTCCAACCCGCTGTTGACAAACTGGATTACTACCGTTTTAACGCGCGGCGGGTACACAATTGAGTACACCTTCAAAACAGCCGCGGATGTGGTCCGGGTAGCAGATTTTTGCACCAGTCCGGTGGTGGTCAGCGGGTTTCAGCTGGCGGACATGACCGCCGAGCACTTGATGTCGCTTTTGGACGGCCGGTTGGCTATGGTTTCAGTGGTGCTGCCGCATCAGCAGGATTTGGTTACCCGCAAAGATTTGGCGGTTCTGCCTTATCCGCTTTCGCCGGTGGATTTGCTGCAGACGATAGAGTCTGTGGAACGCACCGCCGCCCACCAGGCCCTGCACGTCGGCGGCGGCCCGGATATGCGGCTGTTGCGGCAGGAAAGGCCGGCCGAGGAAAAATTATTGATTGTACAGGCGAAAAGCCGCCTGATGGAAGCATTCCAGATGACTGAATCCCAGGCCCACCGCTATCTGCAGAAGTCGAGTATGGACCGGGGCATGAAACTGGTAGATGCCGCGCGAATGGTTATGGACAATACGCTCGTATTTTCGGGAGCAAATGGAGGTTTACATGAAAAAGCTGGAGATTATCATCAGACCGGAGAAGCTTGAAATCGTGAAGAATATTCTGAACGATACCGGCTCGAGAGGAATGATGGTAACAAACATCATGGGATTCGGTAACCAGAAAGGTATAACTCATATCTATCGGGGAACTGAATACACTGTAAATCTGTTACCGAAGCTCAAGGTCGAGACGGTAGTGGCTGACGATGTGAAGGAAAAGATTGTCAAGGAATTGTGCCAGCAAGTGGCCTCCGGCAATCATGGCGACGGTAAGATTTTTGTGTACGATGTGGAAGACGTAATTCGCATCCGGACAGCCGAACGGGGAAATGTAGCCCTGTAATTCTATCAAAGGTTCACCATCAAAGGGGATTGGTGCCAGCCCGGAAGGGTCAGGCTTACCAATCCCCTTTTTTTGTTAAGAACCGAAAGGAGAAGCTATGGAATTAGCAGAACTGGTAAAAAAAATTGACATGGTATGGGTGCTTATTGGGGCAGTGCTGGTTTTTGCCATGCAGCTTGGCTTCGCGTTGGTAGAAACCGGCTTTACCCGCAGCAAGAACGCCGCCAACATTATCATGAAAAACGTGATGGACTTCGCCGTTGGTTCATTGATCTACTATATGATCGGTTTCGGCCTGATGTTCGGAGCTTCCTTTATGGGGCTCGCCGGATTAAGCGGCTTTTTAAGGCCTGAACTGATGGACCTGCCGGTCTTCGGTTCGGTAACGCCCGGTGTATTCATATTCTTCCAGACGGTGTTCGCAGCTACGGCCGCCACCATCGTCTCGGGAGCGATGGCTGAACGCACCCGTTTTAAGGCTTATTTGCTGTACAGTTTCTTTATCAGCTTGTTCATTTATCCGGTGGTCGGTCACTGGGTATGGGGTGGCGGCTGGCTGAGCAGTATCGGCTTTATCGACTTTGCCGGTTCAACAGTCGTACACTCGGTTGGTGGTTGGGCAGCTTTGATCGGTGCTATGATTTTGGGCGCCCGGCGCGGTAAATATACCGCCGACGGCAAGGTCAAGGCCATTCCCGGTCACAACCTGCCCCTCGGCGCCGCCGGTACCTTCGTGTTGTGGATAGGCTGGTTTGGATTCAATGCCGGTTCGACTATCGCCGCCAACGGCGAGATCGGCTATATCTCAATGACGACCAACCTGGCCGCGGCCATGGCTGCGGTAAGTACCATGATGGTAACCTGGTTCCGTTATGGTAAGCCGGATGTGTCGATGACGTTGAACGGCATTTTGGCCGGTCTGGTAGCCATTACCGCCGGATGTCAGGTAGTAACCTTCTATGGCGCCATTGTCATCGGTCTGGTAGCCGGTATTCTGGTAGTCTTCGGAGTTGAGTTCTTCGACAAGGTGCTGAAAGTGGATGACCCTGTCGGCGCGACCTCCGTTCACCTGTTGAACGGTATCTGGGGCACCCTGGCTGTCGGCCTCTTTGCCCGCTATGGCGAAGGCGAAGGCGCCATCCGCGGCCTGTTCTACGGCGGCGGTTTCGGACGGCTCGGAACGCAGGCTCTGGGTGTAGCGGCGGTTGGTCTGTGGGTCGCGGTCACGGCGACTATTCTGTTCCTGACGCTGAAATATACCGTAGGTCTGCGGGTTACAGCGGATGAAGAGGATGAAGGGCTGGATCTTTCCGAACACGGCTCCAGCGCCTATCCGGAATGGGAAAAATAGCGACTTTCCGGCTTGCCTGAAAAAGCCGGATTTGATAAAATGATGAAAGTGCCCGGTCCTTCGGCCGGGCGCTTTTTTTTATTGTACGAACGGATGGGGGAAGATATGAAGGCCAAATTTATTTTTATTACCGGCGGAGTCGTTTCGTCACTCGGAAAGGGTATTACGGCGGCGTCTATCGGCCTGCTGCTGAAAAGCCGGGGTATCAAGGTCGTTAATCAGAAGTTTGACCCCTATCTGAACATCGATCCGGGCACAATGAACCCCCTGCAGCACGGCGAAGTCTATGTGACCGAAGACGGCGGTGAGACTGACTTGGATCTTGGTCATTATGAGCGCTTTACCGACGTTTCCCTGCGACGTTTTAATAATACTACCGCTGGAAAGGTCTATCTGGCATTGCTGGACCGGGAACGCGCCGGCGGTTATAACGGCAACACCGTACAGGTAATTCCCCACGTTACCGACGAGATTCAGAGCCGTATCCTGCAGACCGCTACCGATACCGGGGCGGAAGTCGTAATTAATGAGATCGGCGGTACTGTCGGCGATATTGAATCCCTGCCCTTTATCGAAGCCATACGTCAGATCAAGTACAAGGTCGGCAAGGAAAATTGTATTTTCATTCACCTTGGACTGCTGCCGTACCTGAAAGAATGCGGCGAGCTTAAAACCAAACCGATGCAGCACAGCGTCAAGGAATTGCTGGGTTTCGGTATCCAGCCAGATATTATCATGTGTCGCAGCGAAAAGCCGCTTACCAAGTCCATCCGCCAAAAACTGGGTCTGTTCTGTAACGTCGCCCAGGACGCGATTATCGAAAACCTGAGCGCTAAGTCCATTTACGAGGTTCCGCTGATGCTGGAAGCCGAGGGGCTGGGCAAAAGCTTGTGCAAGCTGCTGAATCTCGGCGAGATTGAGCCCAAACTCGATGACTGGCGGGCAATGGTCGAGCGTTTTTATCATCCGGAGGCCGAGATCAATATTGCCCTGGTCGGAAAGTACGTGGACCTGCACGACGCCTATTTGAGCGTTGTCGAAGCCCTGACCGCCGCCGGTATCCACCATACGGTGAAAGTAAAAATTGATTGGGTCGATGCCGAAAAAATTACCTCCCTGGAAAAGGCCGAAGAAATCCTGGGTAAGGCTCGCGGCATTATTGTTCCCGGCGGCTTCGGCGACCGCGGAACCAACGGTATGATTTTAACCGCCCAATATGCCCGCGAGAAGAAAGTTCCCTACTTTGGAATATGCCTCGGCATGCAGATCGCGGTGATTGAGTTTGCCCGTCATGTGCTGGGTCTTGAGGGCGCGCATTCTTCTGAATTTGATAATACTACCGCCTATCCGGTAATTGACCTGATGCCGGATCAGCAGGGCGTTCAGCTCGGCGGAACTTTGCGTCTGGGCAGCTGCCGCTGTCTGATCACCGAGGACAGCCTGGCCGAAAAAGCCTATAAACTGCATGATATTCTGGAACGCCACCGGCACCGTTACGAGTTTAACAACCTGTACCGGGATCAGTTTGAAAAGTCTTCCATGAAGCTGACCGGACGGAATCCGGAGCGCAACCTGATCGAAATCGTTGAGCTTAAGGAGCATCCCTGGTTCTTGGGTGTGCAGTTCCATCCTGAATTCGGCTCGCGCCCGAACCGTCCGCATCCGCTGTTCCGGGACTTTATCGGCGCCGCGATCGCTAACGTCCGCCAGTAAAGCGGCTTCCGGCCGCCTCAATGCATCCGGCGGCTTGTCTGCGCTTAATTATTGCAGGCGGGATTCTTCGAGCCAGGTAAAGGCCGCGACACGGGCTTCCTGGAGAATGGCGGCATCGCGTATCGGATCGGCTATGCTAAATGCCAGATAACCGGACTGCTGAACGCCGGTGAGCTCGCCCGGCCCGCGGATACGCAGGTCTTCTTCAGCGATTCTAAATCCGTCAGTGGTTTCATGCAGGACCTTCAGCCGGGCCTTCGCGTCTTCGGTTAATTTTTCGGCGTACACAAAAAAGCAGTAGGATTGTTCCTTACCCCGTCCGACCCGGCCGCGCAGCTGGTGCAGGGCCGACAGCCCGAACCGTTCGGCATGCTCGATAACCATGCAGGTGGCGTTGGCAACATCCACGCCGACTTCAACTACGCTGGTCGCGGCCAGAATGGCTATCTTACCATCCCGAAAATCCGCCATGATCGAACGCTGTTCTTCTTCAGGAATACGGGAGTGGATCAACGCGATGTTTTCACCCCGGAACACATCGTTTTTTAGGGTCAGATACATTTCTTCGGCCGATTTCAGGGACAGTTCCGCTGAGTCGCTGATCAACGGATAAATAAAGTAGGCCTGATGTCCCCTGGCTAATTCACGGCGTACAAACTCGTAGACCCGCGCTTCATTGCCGGCCTTTGTCAGGTGGGTAATGACCGGAAGCCGGCCCCGCGGCATGGTACGCAACACAGAAACATCCATGTCGCCGTAAACCGAGAGGGCCAGGGTCCGCGGAATGGGCGTGGCGCTCATCATCAGTAGATGGGGTAGGGGCGCGTCCGGCCGCTTTTCACGGCTTTTTTCCAGGATGGTGGAACGCTGCAGCACGCCGAAGCGGTGCTGTTCATCAATGATTACCAGGGTCAGGTTTTTATATTGTACGCCGGATGAGAAAAGGGCGTGTGTTCCGATTACGAGGTCGATTTCACCGTCGGCGAGAGCCTGGAGTAACCGGGTTCGGCCCTGAGCTTTCAGGTTGCCGGTCAGATAGGCAATGCGCAGTCCGAGCGGTTCCAGCAGCCGGGCGGCGCTTTCGGCATGCTGGCGGGCGAGCAGTTCGGTCGGAGCCATCAGCGCGCTTTGTCCGCCGAGAGTTTTATTCAGCACCGCGGCAAAAAATGCAACCAGGGTTTTTCCGGAACCGACATCGCCCTGCAACAGACGGGCCATCGGTATAGGCCCTTGTATCTCTGTCAGAATATCGGAGAGGACCGCGTACTGGTCGTCGGTGAGTTCAAAAGGCAGGCGGGCGGCCAGGGCTGAGAGTAGCGGGTCGGTGTGGATGGGGGAAGCGGAAGCATTGTTCGCAGCGCTTTCCGCCGGGGCCGGAATGTCCGATTCCACGCTGAGCGCGGGCAGCCTTCCCCGTCGCTCCAGGGCGCGGCGGCCGACAGCGGCTTCAAACAGAAACAGTTCTTCAAATACCAAGGCCTTCCGGCCGCGTTCGGCTTCTTCCAGTGTCGCGCTCAGATGTACCAGCTGCAGCATTTCCCGCGGCGAGGGAAGGTTGTAGCGCGAAAGTATTTCCGGGGGCAGGGGCGAGTCTATACCCTTGCCGTACTCACTGAGGGCGGTGCGGATGATTTTACGCATTTGGGTTTGGGTAAGGCCGGCGCTGAGCGGATAGACCGGCAGCACAGACGCGGAAGCTTCATCGGGTTTTTCTATCTCAAAGTTGGCGCTCTGGATTTCTCCGTATTTCCAGAGGAAGGCGCCGTTGACGCGGGCGTTGCTTTCCGGCGGGAAACTCTTTTCCAAAAAAGGCCGGTTAAAACAGGCCAGGGCCGCGCGGGTGCCGGCGGCGTCCTCAACAATTAATTTTAGGGTACGCATCCGGCCGAAACCGATCCATTCATGGGCAATAACAGTGACTGTTGTATTTACTTTTGGAGCGGAGGCGAACTCGGCCAGCGGGATATCCCTGGTGCGGTCGTCCCAGTCCCGGGGCCAATGGCTGAGCAGTTCTCCAACGGTGGTCAGTCCCATGCCGGTGAGAATTTCAGCGGTAGCCGGCCCGACCCCCCGGACCCGGGAAACCGGTATGGTTATTTCCCGTAGTTGCATAGCTTAGACAGGGAGACTGATCAGCACGAGGCGGAGCAGGGTGTAGCCCCAGCCGAGGGCGATACGCAGCACAATGGCCGCTATCAGGGCCAACAGCAGCATGTTTCTCCAGCTGGCGAAACGCATGCCGAAGTATCCGGCCAGTTTTTTAATGTGGCGGGAAAACAGGTTGTCATAGCCGATCCACAGCGCCGCGCCTGAGTATTTGCCGCTGACTTCCACAAACAGGCGTACCGCGGTCAAGATGATGAACAGGGTAAAAATGAAACCGGTTAAAGACCAGCAAATATCCAGTAACAAGGCCAGAATGATGCCGACGGAAATGCGGCCGGTGTCGGATATATTATGAAAGGTCATGGCTACCAGGTACAGAACGCCTAACGCGATTATCGGCGAAAAATCAAGTGCGCCGACGCGGCTGAAAGTGAAGCGGCGGAACCAGTTCAGGTAGGGGTCGCAGAGACGGATCAGAAAACGGCCGCCTGAGCTCCAGGCCATATCCGGAAACCAGCTCAAGAGCAGCCGGATAAAACAGAGCAATGAGAAAATTGAAACAGTCCAACCCGCGGCCATAAATATCGCTTGATACATCCGATCTCCTTTATTCTTTCCAAACCCCGGTTACGCCGGGTAATGTCGTAAGCGTCTCCAGGAAATCATCGCTGGAAGAAACTTGTATCTGGTTGGCGGCTTTAACCGTCCAGGTTTTTTCCGGAGTATTCATATGAAAATATACTGAACAGGGGCCGGAAGATTCAAACAAAAAATCACGCAGCGGATGCAGATACTGCTCTTCCGCGCCGGCGGTTTCCAGGGAAATATGTATTTCCCGGATGGAACGCTCCTGCATCTCTTCCGGGTTAGTCCAGCTTTCCACCAGAAAGCTGGGTTTTTCGCGGCTGTTATCAATTTTCCCGGTCAGGCCCCAGACGGTATCGGGGAGCAGTTTATCGCGGCATTTTTCCCAGGTATTCGGGAAGAAGGTCAGGTCGATGCTGCCGTTAAAATCCTCAAATACACCGAAGGCCATCCATTTACCGCTTTTAGTCTGATAGGGGCGCAGTGAGACGATCATGCCGACCAGGGTATAAAGTTTGTCTTTCTGGCCGCGTTCCGGGGCGCGGATATCGAAGTTGGCGGAGCGGTCAAAGGCTACGCGGAAGGCGTCCAGCGGATGGCCTGAAATATAAAATCCGATCAGTTCTTTCTCGATGCGCAGTTTTTCTTTTTGAGGCCACTCTTCGATGACGGCGTAGGCGAACTCGGCGAACTCCTGAACGCCTGAGTCTTCGAAAAGGCTGACCTGTCCGAAACGGCCGCCCTCTTTTTTGCCGGCGGCGTATTCGATAGCCCTGTCCATGTTGGTCAGCAGCGTGGAGCGGTTCTGGTCCAGATGGTCGAAGCTGCCGGTTTTGATCAGTACTTCCACTGCCCGCTTATTTACCGTATGCAGGTCTACCCGGTCCAGGAATTCCATGAAGCTGTTGTAGGGGCCGTTAGCGGCGCGGTCCTGCACAATATGGGCCGCCGCCAGATCGCCGAGGCCCTTGATGCCTAAAAGCCCATACACAATATGGCCGTCAACAACGGTAAAATAAATGTCGGAGCGGTTGATATCCGGCGGATCGATAGGGATGCCCATCTTGCGGCCTTCGGCGATGTAGAGCGGTAGCTTGTCCACCGAGGAAATCTCGTTAGTAAGGTTGGCAGCGATAAATTCGGCGGGGAAGTTGGCTTTGAGGTAGGCGGTCTGATAAGCTACCACCGAGTAGGCGGCGGCGTGGCTCTTGTTAAAACCGTAACCGGCGAACGGGATCAGGATCTCGAAAATGCGGTCGGCGTCTTCGGCCTTGAAGCCGTTTTTAACGGCTCCGTCAATAAAGGAGGCTTTCTCCTTTTGCATGACTTCGATTTTTTTCTTACCCATGGCCCGGCGCAGCAGGTCGGCCTGTCCGAGGCTGTAGCCGGCAATGCGCTGGGCTACCTGCATGACCTGTTCCTGGTAGACGATAACGCCGTAGGTTTCTTCCAGAATATCCTTCAGGCAGGGATCGGGATACTGTATTTTGGTCGGATCAAATTTGGAGGTAATAAACTGATCGATGTAGGCCATCGGGCCGGGCCGGTACAGGGCGTTCAAGGCGATCAGGTCTTCGATCTTGTCCGGTTTGGCGCGCTTGAGGATGTTCTGCATGCCCTGGCTCTCAAACTGGAAAATGGCGGCGCTCTTGCCCTCGCCGAGCATCTTGTAGGTCGCCGGATCGGTGTCGCTGATGGTTTCAACGCTGAAAGAGGCAAGCTCTCCGCCGCGTTTGCGGATCAGTTCCTCGGTATGGGTGATCAGGGTCAGCGTCTTCAGGCCCAGAAAGTCCATCTTGACCAGGCCGCAGTCTTCGATCATGTCCATGGTAAACTGCGAGGCGATTTTTCCGGTCTTGGAATCCTTATACAGCGGCACATAGTCGGTCAGCGCGGTCTTGCCGATGACGATGCCGGCGGCGTGCAGGCTGGTGTTGCGGTTGGCCCCTTCCAGGGCGGAGGCGATCTGAAACAGTTCCGTAAAGCGCGGGTCATCCTTGAACGGGGCCAGCTGGCCGGAACCCTGGATTTTCGGATTGGGCTCGAAGGCGTCCTTCATGTGGGTATGCGGGTCGGCGGGGATCAGTTTGGTGATCATATTCACGTCGCTCAGCGGAATTTCCAGCACCCGGGCCACATCCTTGATGGCCGCCTTGGGTTTCAGCGTACCGAAGGTAATAATCTGGCCGACGCGGTCGTCGCCGTATTTTTGCCGCACGTAGTCAATGACTTCCTGGCGGCGCTCGAAGCAGAAATCAATATCAAAGTCCGGCATCGAAACGCGTTCCGGATTGAGAAAGCGCTCGAAGAGCAGGTTGTAGCGCAGGGGGTCAATGTCGGTAATGCGCATGGCGTAGGCGACAATGGAGCCGGCGCCCGAACCGCGGCCGGGACCGACCGGAATACCGTGTTTCTTGGCCCAGTCGATAAAGTCCCAGACGATTAGAAAGTAGCCGACAAAGTCCATCTTGATGATCACCGAAAGCTCGAAGTCGGCCCGGTCGCGCATGGCGTCGGTCACCACCGGGTAACGTCCGGCTAAGCCCTCATAGACCAGATGCTTGATATACTGGTCGCGGGTTTCAAACTCCGCCGGTATCTCGTACACCGGCAGCAGGGGGCCGGGTTTGGGAATTTCGATGGTGCAGCGTTCGGCGATGCGCGCGGTATTGGCGAGCATTTCCGGGTAGTCCGGGAAGAGCGCGGCCATTTCATCGGCGCTTTTCAGGTAGAATTCCGAGCCTTGAAAACGCATGCGGTTGGGCTCGTTGCGGGTGCGCTTGGTGCCGATGCACAGCAGGATGTCCTGGGTAATATGATCTTTTTTCTCGGCGTAGTGGGCGTCGTTGGTTACTACCATCGGAATACCGACGCGCCGGGCCATGGCGATTAACAGCGGGGCAACCTTACGCTGTTCGGCGATGCCGTGATCCTGAAGCTCAATATAAAAATTTTCCGGACCGAAGATGTCGCGGTACCGGCGTGTCCAACGCTCGGCCTCGGCGGTTTTACCCTCCATCAGCAGGGAGGGCAGCTCTCCGGCCAGACAGGCGCTCAGGCAGATTAAGCCGCCTGAGTATTGCCGGATCAGTTCCTCGTCAATACGCGGTTTATAGTACATTCCCTCGGTATAGGAGCGGGATGAAAGATGGATGAGATTGCGGTAACCCTCGGTAGTGCGGGCAATGAGCACCAGGTGGAAATATTTGGTTCCGGTTTCCGAGACAGAGCGTTCTCCGCGATGTCCCGGCGCGACATAAAATTCGCAGCCGATGAGCGGTTTGATGCCCTGTTCGCGGCATTCTTTGTAAAACCGGAGCACGCCGAACATGTTTCCGTGATCGGTTATGGCCAGGGCTTTCTGACCGAGCCCTTTGGCGTGAGCGATCATTTTTTTATAGGATGAAGCGCCGTCAAGAAGTGAATAATCGGTATGAACGTGTAGGTGGACAAAATCCTGCATCATCAAATAATAGCATGATTTGTGCCTTTGGTCAGGAGGTTTCAGAGCGGCTGACCGCTAAAAAGAGGGTAGTTTTTCGTAGAGTATTGATGGTTGACAAGCTCTGACACAGCGGTGATGATTGAGTGAGGCGCGTTCGCGCCGGGAGGGTCCAGATGGCCGAATCAGCAATTCCTGCCGCGGTAGCGGTTTACGAACTACAGGAAACCCTGGTGCTGGGAAATCCCCAGGCTATCCGGGAGGCCGCGGTGGGAGAAAGCAGCGTCTGCCGTGTATTAATCGTGCGCATGCACAAGACCGTGTATCTGGATGAGGCGGCCCTGCGTGAGCTGGCGGCAATCCGGGATTGGTTGGCGCAACAGGACATTCACCTCATTCTCAGCGAGATCCACACCTTGCCCTTTATGCTGGCTATGGAATTGGGTATTGCCGCTCAGTTTGGAGAAGAGAATATTACCGGCAGTTTTGAGGAAGCCGTAGAACGCGCCCGCAGCCTGGCGCTTAAATCTTAGCGGCCGCCCGGCGCCGTTCGCTTTCCTGTTTGGAAAAACTGCAGCCGCACCAGTCCTGCCGGTACAGATTATATTCACCGCTGAGTTCAACTGAGCGTTTGAAACCGTTTTTTTTCTTAAAATCGGAAGGCAGCCAGCGCGCTCCGTTTTTTTTGGCGGCGGCTTCACCCAGCTTGTTGATCAGGGCCGCGTCTTTCATCGGGCTGATGGTCAGCGTACTGGTAAAGAAGTCGCTTGCGAGCTCAGCGGCCTGGCGGGCCGCCGCTGCGAGTCGCAGGGCATAGCAAAAGGTACAGCGTTTTCCGCCTTCGCTTTCTTCGGAGAGGGGCTGGGCCCCGGCCAGGAAAGCTTCCCGCTCATACAGACCTTCTAGAAAATCTACCGGGTACACCGTGCGCATTTCGCGGATTAAACGCTGCTGTTCCGCGGCCCGTCTCAGGTATTCCTCTCGTTCATCAATATTCGGGTTGTAATAAAATACGGTAATTCTAAAAAAACCCGACAAGGCCGTGATAACGGCTGAACTGCAGGGCGCGCAGCACGAATGTAAAAGCAGGGTTGGTGGAACCGTTGCGGAGGAAAGGTGGGTTTTAATAGTTTCTTCCATTAGTCGGTTATAGTCCAAACCTCGCCCCGGTCAGTAATATATCTAGCTTATGCAGAATCAGATCCACCATGGCATGCAGGTCACCGACTGTCTCCGACGGAATTCGGAAGCCGATAGCCCCGGGATGTCCACCGCCGTCGCTGATGGCCATCTCCCGTAAAATGGTGCGCAGATCTACCCCTTCCATGTGCCGGGAGCAGCGGATACGGAACTGGATCAGGGAAGATACTTCCGGCGGATCATAATACACCGTCATTCCATAGGCCCCGGCCTGTTCGGAAAGCGAGTCCGTGATGGATTTGATCACGTTGACAAACAGGCTGTAGTCGGTTCGATTCAGGATATTTATGGATTCTTCCTCGGACAGGATTAGAACTCCGGTCTTTTTATCGATATGGGTTTTCTGGATCAGGGTTTCATAGAGTTCGCGTTCTTCCAGCGAGAGCGATTGGATGGAGGCGAAAATTTCGTTCATATTGGAAAAATTCAGGGTATTGCGGTGCGCTTTCTGCTCCAGGATACGGCCGAACTTTTCCGTGAAAATATGATAAAAAACCGCGTCGCGGTGCGAATGGACGTTTATACCCAATTTTGAGTCGCCGATCATGCCGGTTAACAGCGCCAGTACGATGTTGCGGGAAAAGAGTTCGCTGATACCCGCGGCCTTGATCAGCGCGGGCTTATTGAGAATTTTGCAGCACAGGTGGCCGATCAGCTCGCAGGTGCTGGAAGCCCGGGAAACCAGGCAGAGCCCTTCGTCCCCGGAATAGGCGGCGTCGGCCGAAAAATGATGGTCGATTTCGATCTTTGGAATGGCCTGGTCGGTGAGCAGCGGCGCAAAAGCCGGGGTTGAGGCGACCATGTCCGGTTTGGGTGTGTCCAGGATGAATATGGCTCCGGGAGTTTTTTTAAGCACGTATTCGGAGCGGCGGACGGTGATATTATTGTATTCGCAGATCTTCAGCAGATAGGAAAGCTGTTCCTGGACCTGGTCCCGAATGAAGATGGTGGTTTTTTTGCCGAATTTATTGATCAGCAGGGCCATGGAAACCAGGGAGGCGACACAGTCTTCATCCGGAAGTTCATGTCCGAGCAGCAGAAAATCATCACCTTCAGTGATGATACTGATAATTCGTTCGACGGTGCGGTTGCGTTCGGCGATGGTGAGAAACTGATGTTTATGTCTGAAGAGGGGATGAGCCTCTCCGCCGGCGGCAGTCATGATTCCCATACTCCTTGGCAGGATTGTGAAAAAGCGGTACGGTTTTCAACCGTTTGCTAAACTATACTATACCAGATATTTTTAAAAAAACGAAAAAAAAAGTGTCAAATCTTGTTTTCTACATTAATACACTGAAATTTCGGGAAAAGTCGACGCTTGACACCAGCAAACTCAGCCCCTATGCTTAGTACACTTTACAAGGGAGGTGTTTTTATTGAAAGTAGGTCTTTTTGGATTTGGTAGAACCGGGCGGCTGGTAGCCGAGGAGATCATCAAGGATCAAGGGTGTCATCTGGAGTGGGTGGAACGTAAGTCAATAGAAAATAATCACGAGTATGCCAGCGATTTTCTGGGTCATCCGCATGACAAGCAGGGTTATGTGTACAGCATGGAAGAAGCCAAGGACGCTGACTTTTTCAAAAACCATCCGGTAGACGTGATTATTGATTTTTCTTCTCCCCAGGGCTTGTATGAATATGCCCACGCCGCTGATGAACACATTCATATTGTTTCGGCGATTTCCCGCTACGGCGATGAGCAGCTGCGGTTTTTAAGGGAGCTTGCCAAAAAAACAGCGGTTTTGTATTCCCCGAATATCACGCTCGGAATCAACTTCCTCCTGGTAGCCTCTCAAATCCTGCAACAGATAGTACCCAATGCCGATGTTGAAGTGATTGAAGAGCATTTCAGAACCAAAAAAGAGGTTTCCGGTTCGGCCCTTAAGATTGCCGAGAAATTGCACTTGGACCCGGTTAAACACATTAATTCCATTCGCGTCGGCGGGATAGTCGGCAAGCACGAGGTGGTTTTCGGCCTTCCGAACCAGACTATTCGCATTACTCATGACGTAATTTCTCGCGCCGCTTTCGGCGCTGGCGCCCTGTTCGCGGCGCGTTCCCTGGAAGGAAAGGACATCGGTTTTTATACCATGGAAGAAATCATGCGCGACACCTTTATCCGCAAGATAGCCGTCAGTGATATTCTGATTTAAGGACTACCTGTTTTTTTTTATTTGACAATTCCCCGGATTGGAGTTTATCATGGCTAAAACCGACTGATGAGTCGGTTTTTTCATAGCCTGTCCGGGAAGTGAACATGAAAGAAACCTTTTTCAACTTGAACCTTGATAAACAACAGCGCATCATCAAAGCCGCCTTGGAAGAATTCTCGGTTTCCGGCTACGAAAAAACCAGTCTGGATAATATTATCCGGCGCGCCGGAATTTCGAAGGGCGGTTTGTATGAGTACATCGAATCCCGGGATGATCTTTTCCTGTACCTGGTGGAATACTGTTATGAGCGGCTGTATCAGTCTATTTATACGGCCCTGGGCGGAATGGGCGCGGTCCTGCCGGCCGATCCACTCTCCCGTACCAGACTGGTATCGGCGGTAGCCGTGGAATTTTATATCAACCATCCGGATATCATTTCTTTTATCGTCCGGGCATCCGTCGTCGGCCAGTCCGACATCCGCGCCCGCATTCAACAGGTGCTGGATCATCATTTTCAGGGACTATACGCCGGCGCGGACTTCGGCTGCGCGGTCTATGAGCGCGAGCAGGTCATATCGCTGCTGAAGTGGCTGCTGATTAAAACCCGCAATGATTTCCTGGAAAATATGAAGAGTTTGGCCCGCACCGCCCTATGCCGGGAAGCGTATCTGAAGGAATGGCAGTTTTTTCTGGATGTGTTGGGAAGCGGTATTTACAAACAAGCGGGGCAAACCTTTGCGTTTAGCCCGCCGGTTCAGGTTCAATACGCCCCGGCCGGAGCGCAAGCCGGCGGAGCGAAGGAGTAATAATGTCACTATTTGGGGATGTCTGGGTACTGCTGGCCTATGTCCTGACTATCGGCTCGGCTGTGCTGTGCGTGGTGTACGGGCTTCTTAACTGGAATAAACCGGTGGAGGACCTGGAAAACGAAATGCGTGAAGAACTTGAATGGGAGTCCAGGGATCCCGAACTGACTGAGGGGGACGGCAAATGAACCTGATAATACTGAGCGTCATCGTTATCACCTATCTGATTATCACCGGTATTCTGGGCTATATGGGTTTTCGGTCAACGAAAACCCAGACAGACTACCTGTTGGCCGGCCGCAAAATTCATCCGATGGTCATGGCCCTTTCCTACGGCGCTACCTTTATCTCCACTTCCGCCATCATCGGTTTCGGCGGGGCGGCGGCTGTCTTCGGTATGGGCATAATCTGGCTGACCTTTTTGAATATCATGGTCGGTATTTTTATCGCCTTTGCCTTTTTCGGAAAGCGCACCCGCAAGATGGGGCATAACCTGGATGCCCATACTTTCCCCGAACTGCTGGGCAAGCGATACGACTCGCGAATGCTGCAGACCGCCGGCGGTATTTTGATCTTCCTGGCCATGCCGCTGTATGCCGGTTCGGTAATTATCGGCGGGGTGCAGTTCATCTCCCAAACCCTGCGCATCAACTATGAAATCGCTCTGTTCTTTTTTGTGGCGGTAGTCGCGATTTATGTAGTCATGGGCGGAATGCGCGGTGTCATGTACACCGATGCCTTCCAGGGTACCTTGATGTTTGTCGGCATGGTATTTCTGCTGTGTTATACCTATTATCTGCTGGGTGGCCCGCTCCAGGCGCACCGCGATCTGACGGCCATGGCGCCGGAAGCGGTCAAGGTGTTCGGGGCCCAGGGGCATCTGGGCTGGACGGCTATGCCCGCTACCGGATCGCCCTATTGGTGGCAGCTGGTTTCGACAATCGTGCTTGGTGTCGGTATCGGCGTTTTAGCCCAGCCCCAGCTGACCGTACGCTTTATGACCGTCAAGAGCGGCCACGAGCTCAACCGGGCTATTGTAGTCGGCGGTATCTTTATCTGCGCCATGACCGGCGTGGCCTTTACCGTAGGCGCCCTCTCCAATGTCTACTTTATGAAAACAGTCGGTAAGATCGCCCTGATCGCCGGTGAAAAGAAGACGGACAATATCATTCCGCTGTTCATCGACAAGGCTATGCCGCCCTGGTTTAT
This sequence comes from Treponemataceae bacterium, assembly GCA_942493045.1. Classification (GTDB taxonomy): domain Bacteria; phylum Spirochaetota; class Spirochaetia; order Treponematales; family Treponemataceae; genus Teretinema. Next base: position 295,681 of record OW818665.1, read on the forward strand.
CGCCTTTTTCTTTGTAACGCTGATGGCCGCGGCCATGTCGACCTTGAGTTCGCAGTTCCATGCCATGGGCACTTCCTTCGGACGCGATTTTCTGGAAAAGGGTCTGCGCTTCAAGGGCAAGAACTCGGTAGCGGTTTCCCGCATGGCCATGGGTCTGGGTATTATCCTGTCCACCCTGATCGCCTATGCCCTGCCGAAGTTTTATGCCGGCGGTACGGCCATTATCGCCACCGGTACGGCTATTTTCTTCGGTCTTTGCGCCGCGGCCTTCCTGCCGGCCTATTTCGGAGCCCTGTATTTCCGCCGGGTGACCCGGCAGGCCGCCCTGGCCAGTTTTTTCAGCGGTCTGACCATCAGCTTGTTTTGGCTGTTCTTTGTGCATGCCAAGGAAGCGGTTCCGCTGGGTCTGTGCAAGGCTCTCTTTGGTCAGGTAACCCTGTTCCCGGCCATGGCGAATGTTGATCCGATCATTATTTCTCTGCCGTTTTCGGCTCTGGTTTATTTGATGGTTAATTTCTGGAGCGCCGCTCCCAAAAGCGCGGTGGTGGAAAGAGCGTTTTCCGGAATAAAAAGTCTTGACAAGACTGTATAAATATACATATTATGTGTATATGAATACAGCGCTCGCAATGCTGACAGTAGTACTTCTCGTCGTCGTCGTAGTCCTGAGGGACTTAACCGGAGAGAAGCGGCTGTTGGAGCGGGTATAAAAAGACCTGACACAGTGAGGCCCTCCGGTAGTACCGGGGGGCCTTTTTTTTCAAACGGAGGATACCTTGATAGAAGCAACTGGCGCGGAAATTATCGTGAAATTACTGGAGCGGCAGGGAATCAAGCAGCTTGCAGGAATTCCCGGGGGGTCAACCATTCCCCTGTACGATGCCCTGACTCGCAGCAAGATAAAGCACATTCTGGTGCGGCATGAGCAGGGTGGCGGGTTTTTAGCCCAGGGTATGGCCCGTACTACCGGCTTACCGGCCGTCTGTCTGGCGACCAGCGGTCCGGGAGCCATGAATTTGCTGACCGCCGTGGCCGACGCCCGCGCCGACTCCATTCCGATGGTGGCGATTACCGGTCAGGTAAACCGCTATCTGATCGGAACCGATGCCTTCCAGGAGGTTGATACCTTCGGGCTGTCTTTTCCGATCGCCAAACACAGCGTTATGGTCCAGTCCGCCGCGGAATTGCTGACGGTTATACCGATGGCTTTCTCTCTGGCGGCCTCCGGCCGGCCCGGTCCGGTGTTAATTGATGTGCCCCGCGATGTACAGCTGGAAAAAGTATCCTTCGCGGTATGGCCGGAGCCGGGTCGGGCCGAGGTCCGTCCGGGGAACTTTGAGACAACCGGTCCGGAATTCGGCAATCGGATTATCGAAACCGCCCGCTTGTTGAGCGCTGCCTCCCAGCCGGTATTTTACGCCGGCGGCGGCTGCAACTCCGAAGAGGTGTCGGCTTTGGTAAAAAAACTCTGCGCCGCTCAGGAAATGCCGGTGGTAACCAGTTTAATGGGCCTCGGCGTATTGCCCAAAGAACATCCGGCCCTGATGGGTATGGTGGGGATGCATGGCAGCGTAGCCGCCAACCGGGCTATGCATGACGCCGACTTCGTTCTGGCCTGCGGCGTACGTTTTGACGACCGGGCCACCGGCGTGGTGAAGCGCTTCTGTCCGAATGCCCGCATTGTGCATATCGACGTGGACGCGGCTGAGATCAATAAAATTCTGCCTTCGGTAATTCAGATAGTAGCTGATGCCCGCCGGGCTCTGACTGCCCTGACCGACCGTCTCGGCGCGGAAAAGACGCAGCGCGGACAATGGCTGGCCGCTCTGGCCGCTCTGCGCGAAGACCCGGCCCGCTCCGGAAGCGCCGGCCGTTTTATCGCCTCGGTACCGGCTCTGGCCGCCGAGCAGGGCTGGGCCGCGGAGGACTTGATCGTGACAACGGATGTCGGCCAGCACCAGATGTGGGCGGCCCAATATTATCCGGTTTTGAAGAGCCGCCAGTTTTTAACCTCCGGCTCGCTCGGCACGATGGGTTTCGGCCTGCCGGTGGCTATCGGCGCGGCCCTGGCCAATCCGGACAAACGGGTTATTTGTTTTTCCGGTGACGGTTCCATCATGATGAATATTCAGGAACTGGCCACCCTGGCCGAGCACCAGCTGAACGTGACCGTGCTGGTCCTGGATAACGGCGCTTTGGGAATGGTCCGCCAACAGCAGGAATTTCTGTTTGCCAAGAATTATTCGGCCTCGATCTTTGAGCGTTCCCCCGACCTGGTACAGATCGCCGCCGGCTTTGGAATTTCGGCGGTGGACGCGGCTTCGCCCGGCTGGGAGAAAATCGCCTTTCAGGGCACGGGTCCGCGTTTTGTGCGTGTTCCGATCGACCAGGGCGAAAATGTGTATCCGTTTGTACCGGCCGGCAAGGCTAATGTCGAAGCCCTGGAGCAACCGGAGTTCTAGCGATGAGCCGGGTCTCCGGTTTCGCGCGGTAAAAGGGCTGTTCAAATTTTTGGAAAGCTCTTTTAGCGCATAATGGGTTGTTTTTTTATTGTGATATGGTGTACTAATAATGTAGGTCACTTATAAAGCTGATTTACAGCTCGGAGTATCAGAATGAAAAAAAAATACTATCTGCTGCCTGTCGTTTTTTGCGTAGCGGCTTCAGCCCTTTTCGCTTCTGGCGGAGCCGATTTGAATACCCGTGGCATGGTTCCGGTTTCGGCCCTGCCGCCGGGACATCTGTGGCGCAGGGCTCTGGGACGGGCCGCTGAGTCCGCGGAGATACAATACACCCTGGTTGAGCAGTCCGTGAATGTGAAAAGTTTGTTCAAGGACATGAATGAACAGAGTGAGTCCATATACCGGGTAGACTATGATGAACAGGGAAAAGAAGTCCGCACTTTGATCAGCACCTCACGACAGCCGGGGAATGATAGGGGCGGCAGCGCTGATCAGGGCGGTCAGTCCGGAAGCGGGGGCTTTTCCTTGGGTAGCGACAGCGCTGAATCCTTCCTGAGCATACTGGATGAAGGAGAGGTGTATGTCAAAGCCGAGGGTAAACCCGCGATTCATGATGGCTTGCAATGCCTCGTCTATGATTTTCTCTGTATAATGCCGGAGGAAGTCAGCTCTGAATCCGATGCGGACCAGAGATTGGGTTTCCGCGGGCGGTTATGGATCGAGCAGGGTACGGCTTCACCCTTGAAAGCTGAATTCGGCTTCAGGGTTTCTGAGTCCGGTTTTACCCTTGATTTTGATATGTCGGAGTATTGGACTCTTCTGCCTTCCGGCGTATTGAGGCGCTCCGGCCGAAGTTTTATCACCGAAGCCCGTTTTTTGCTGATAAAGATCAACATGGACATGGACGAACGTTACAGCGGGTATTAGGACTCTTCTTCCCGGCTTCTGGGAACCGCCTCGGCCTCGTGCTCTTCCCAGAGCGGTCGCTGGGGCAGTATACTGCAAATCTATGAAGATCGTATCCGCAGATTTTATTAAGGGCGCGACCCGCGCCGATCAGTATCCCAAAACCGGCAAAACTGAATTCGCTTTTTTCGGCCGCTCCAATACCGGAAAGTCATCGTTGATTAATATGCTGGTAAACCGCAAAAGTCTGGTCAAAACCGGCTCGCGGCCGGGTATGACCAGGGAGATTAATTTTTTCGCCATCAATGACAGTTTTACGCTGGTGGACTTGCCGGGTTATGGCTACGCTCAGCGTTCGGCTTCCGAGCAGACCGCTTTTGACCGGATGCTGGATGAGTACTGCCGTGTCCGCAAGGAATTACGGGCTATTTTTTTTCTGGTGGATTTGCGGCGCGAGAGCGGCGAGGTGGAAAAAGCCTCAGTTGAATATTTTGAGAAACTGGGTCTAGAAGTGATCATCGTCGGCACGAAGGCTGACAAGCTCGGAAAAAATGAGGTTCTGCAGGTCGCTCGCAGGTTGGCAGCCTTTTTCGGCCGTCCCGTTGAAAGTATCCTAGTGACCTCGGCCTTAAAAAAAACCGGCCGGGATCTGGTACTGTCCCGGATCAGCGCGGCCCTGCGTCCCGTCGCGTCGGCCAAGGCCGGCTCTGTCCCCGCATCAGCGCCCATGGCGGCAGAGTCCGCGGCCACCGCTTCTACCGGTTCCGCTGAGTCTTCCGTGGTTTCCGCGCCGCCCGCCGCGGTCCAGTCGTAGCTTACTGCGCTTCCGGCGTGCCGAGCACGGTAAACTGCTCGACGGGGGTGGTGTACATGATGCCGATTCCCGGCTCAGTCAGGCAGCGCAGATTGCGGATGGCGTTTTTAATGGCCTCGGCGCCGGCGCGTTCCGCCAGTATCAGTATTTGCTCTTTTTCCGGCACAATGGTAATCCCGAAAAACTTTTCGTCATCCGGCTTTCCGGTTCCCCGGGCATGCACAATCGTGCCGCCGCGGGCGCCGGCTTTTCGGGCAGCTTCCATCACGTCTTCGGCATAGCCGCGGTTGACGATAATCGTTATCAGTTCATGGTCGCCTTGATTGCCCATTGCCGTACCTCCGGTTTTTATGACAAATGAAATTCCGCTTTTCTTTCTGGTGTAGACCGGCGCGTCGCGAATTGCCGCGTACACCGCCGCCAGCTGATCGTCGCTGACCAGCGTAATCAGGATATCCTTTTCAACATCCGATAAGGCCAGCATCCGGAAAAAGAACGAGCTGACGCTGCCCTGGCCGATCAGGATGGTTCCGCCGCGGGCCCCGGCGGTCCGGGTTAACGCGGCGATCTTTTCACCTAGTCCGTGGTTGACGATGGTCAGGATTTGCCTGCTGTATTCCATTCGGTACCTCCCTTCAGGGCATTTTCTTCGCGGCGGGCAAAGAGCGAGCCCAGTATCTGGATGCTGATCAGCGGTGTTACCGCTATCATGGCGATCAGGCCGAAGGCGTCCGCCGCCGGGTTCCCGCCGGAAGCCGCTGAAGCGCCCAGGGTTAATGACAGGATAAAGGTGCTGCTCATCGGCCCGGAGGCAACCCCGCCTGAATCGAAGGCAATCGCCGTGAACAGTTTCGGGCTTACCAGGGTTAAAAGCAGGGCCAGAGCGTAGCAGGGCAGCAGCAGATACCAGATACTGAAGCCGGCGAGTACCCGCCACATTGACAAGCCGACTGAAAAGGCCACCCCGATGGCCAGGGCGCCTAACAGCACCGGCCGGCGGATATTACCGCCGGAAGCCTCTTCAACCTGCTCGGTCAGGACCCAGATAGCCGGTTCGGCGCAGACCACCACGGCGCCGAGCAGGCAGCCGATCGGTATCAGTATACTATTCCAGCTTAACGCGCCCAATTCTTCGCCAAGCGCTTTGCCGACCGGGATAAAGGCGGTGTCCGTACCCAAAAAGAAAAGAACCAGGCCGACAAAGGCGTAGCCGAAGCCGGTGATAATACGCTGTACCTGACGAGGCGGTAACCTAAGCAAAAAAAGCTGAAAGCCGGCTAGCAGGGCTATAATCGGCGCCAGTGAAAAGGCCACGCTTTTGAGGATGAGCGGCAATTCATGGGCGTACAGTTTCAGTATGCCGCTTTCCGCCGGGACCTGGATAGCCGCGGCGGCTTCCTGCACGGCCCGGGCATCGGTTGAACTGCCGTTGGCGGTCAACGCGAAGCCCAGAGCGCTGACCGCCAGAATTGGACCGATTGAGGCAATGCCGGTAAAGCCGAAACTGTCTTCCAGGGCGGAGCGGTCGCTGCGCACTGCCGCCACACCGACGCCGAGGGCGATGATAAAGGGTACGGTCATGGGTCCGGTGGTAGCGCCGCCTGAGTCAAAGGCGATGGCCACAAACACCGGATCGACCTGGGCGGCCAGGGCAAAGACAGCTAGATAACCGAGGATGACTACCACCCGGAATGAAACCTGGAAGACGGCGCGGGCCAGGGCAGTCATCACAAACAGGCCGATGCCGACAGCCACGGCGATTACCAGGGTACGAGCCTTGATTAAACCGGTGATCGCTTCGGCTTGTTTTCCGAGAATCAGCAGATCCGGTTCGGCGATGGTGATAAACAGGCCGACCAGAAAGCCGGCGCCCAGAATGAGGGGCAGCTTGCGGGTGCGGGTTAGGGCGGCGCCTAAAAAGGATCCGGCCGGGATGATGCCGATTTCAGCGCCGGTTAAAAAAAGGGTCAGTCCCAGAATGATAAGCAGGGAACCGAAAGCGAATTTCACCAGCAGTTGACCCTCAAGCGGGGCGATGGTAAAGGCGAGGATAAAAACCAGGATGGAAATGGGTAAAACCGCTATACAGGTTTCTTTCAGTTTATGCAGGAAATTCATCGGTGCGGAAAGCCTATCATGTATTGACAGGAATAACAAGTTTTTGGCATTATTGGTCATGGAAACACGTAATATTTTTCTGAACATCTCTCCCATCGATCACCGCTATTCTTTGTCTGAGGCCGAGGTTTACAACAAGCTCGCTTCCTTTATTTCTGAACAGGCTGCCATCATCTCCTGTACCCGCGCCGAAATCGCGCTGGTTAAGGCCCATCTTTCGGTGCGCGGTTCACTGACCGCCGCCCTGGAAGCGCAGCTGGACAGCCTCTGCGAAACTGTCGATCCCTCCCTGGTCTATGCTGAAGAGGAAAAAACCCGTCATAACATCCGGGCCCTGGTCAACGTCCTGAAAACCATGGTTCCCGAAGAAATCGCGCCGCTGGTGCACTTGGGGGCGACCAGTGTCGATATTCTGGACACCGCCCATGCCGTACGCGTGCGGGACTGCGTGCAGCAGGTAATCCTGCCGCTGCTGGAAGAGCTGGAAACCCTGCTTTGCGATATCGCGGCTCGTGAAGCCGAAACCCCGCAGGTCGGCCGTACTCACGGCCAGCATGCCGTACCGATAACCTTCGGTTTCGCGGTTGCCGAATACGCCAGCCGTCTTGGCAAATCCATCCTGGAAATCCGCACCCGCTCAAAAGACCTGCGCGGTAAGCTGGCCGGCGCCGTCGGCGCCTACAACGCCACCAGCATGATAGTCCGCGATCCCGAGGATCTGGAAAAACGCTATCTGGCCTATCTCGGTCTGCAACCCTCCGAACACTCCACCCAGCTGGTGGAACCGGAGTATCTGCTGCGCCTGCTTCTGGAACTGAACGTGGCCTTCGGCGTCATCGCCAACCTGGCCGATGACCTGCGTAACCTGCAGCGCTCCGAGGTCGGTGAGGTTTTTGAATACTTCGGCGCCGCCCAGGTCGGCTCTTCTACCATGCCCCAAAAGCGCAACCCCTGGAATTCGGAGCATGTTAAAAGCCTGTGGAAGGCCTTTGCCCCGCGGGTCATGACCTTTTTTATGGATCAGATTTCCGAACACCAACGCGACCTGACCAACTCGGCCAGTCAGCGCTTTGTTTCCGACTATTTAGCCGGCTTTGCCCTGGCCGTCTCGCGCATGAAGCACGTTGTCGCCGGCGTACAGGCCGACCGCGAGGGTATGGCTGCCAACCTGGCTGGCGCCGGAGGGAAGGTGAGGGGTGGTGTTCTGGCTGAGCCGGCATATATTCTGCTGGCCGAATCCGGCATTTCGGACGCCCACGAGGTTATCCGGAATATCACGCTGACGGCCGAGCAGCAGTCCATTACCTTTTATGAGGCCCTGATGCTGCAAAAAGACGCCTTCCAGCGCATTACCGGCCAGCTGGCCAAGCTCGGCGTGGCCGATCCGGCGGGCTTCTTTGAGCACCCGGAGCGCTATCGCGGCCTGGCGGCCGAGAAAGCCCGCGCGCTTTCGAAAAAATACATTGAATTAATGAAGACTGACCGCGCCTGAGCGGTCCCCCTGACCGGCTGCCCTGAGTGCAGCCGGTTTTCATATCAGTTTATAATGGAGGTTTACATATGTTCGAATTGAAAGAAACCCTGTCCTACGACGACGTCCTGCTGCAGCCCGGTTATTCCGAGGTACTGCCCCGTGAAACAGACGTCAGCACACTGCTGGTCGGTAAGGTTCGCCTGAACGTGCCGATTATTTCGGCGGCCATGGATACGGTCACCGAGGAAAAAATGGCCATTGCCCTGGCCCTGGAGGGAGCGGCCGGCGTTATTCACCGCAACCTGAGTCCTGAACTGCAGGCCGAACAGGTTTCCAATGCCAAGCGTTACCTGAACTGGGTTATCGAGTCCCCGGTCACCGTCGAGGATGACCGCACCATCGGCGACGTGAAGCAGATTATGCACCGCTATAATGTGTCCGGACTGCCGGTTATCACCAAAGAATCAAAACTGGTCGGTATTATCACCGGCCGTGACCTGCGCTTCTGCCGCGACGATTCGCTTTTAGTGCGGGATGTCATGACCAAGGATATGGTTGTTACCAAGGGAAAACCTTCTGTCGATGACGCCCGTCAAAAATTCGACAAGCACCGCATCGAAAAACTGCCGGTAATTGATACCGAGGGCCACCTGACCGGTTTAATCACCGTCAAGGATATGGAAAAGCAGGAAATGTTTCCCAAGGCCGCCCGCGACGCCAAGGGCCGCCTGATCGTCGGCGCCGCCATCAGCAATAATGACTGGGAGGCGCGTTTGCCGCTGCTGGTAGCCGCCCATGTCGATTTCGTGGTGCTGGATACCGCTCACGGCGACTCCAAGGGTGTCCTGGGCGCGGTCCGCGCAATTAAAAAACAATACCCGGACCTGCCGGTGATCGGCGGCAACGTAGCCACAGCGGAAGGCACCCGCCACTTGATTGAGGCCGGAGCCGACGCAGTAAAAGTCGGAGTCGGACCGGGATCAATCTGCACTACGCGCATCGTCTCCGGTGTCGGAGCCGCTCAGTTCTCCGCCGTGGTGGAGTGCGCCGAAGAGGCTGCCAAGTCCGGTATCCCGATCATCGCCGACGGCGGTATCAAATTCTCAGGCGATATTTCCAAGGCCATCGGCGCCGGCGCCAACGCCGTGATGATCGGTAATCTTTTCGCCGGCTTGAAAGAGTCACCCGGCCGCGAAATCATTTTTGACGGACGTATTTACAAGGAATACCGCGGTATGGGCTCTCTCGGCGCCATTAAAGACGGTTCCGGTGACCGTTACGGCATCGCCAAGGACGAGACCCCTGTTCCGGAGGGAATCGAAGGCCGCGTGCCCTACAAGGGCGAACTGAAGAGCTTTTTGCACCAAATGGTGTCCGGCTTGCGAAAAGGTATGGGATATTGCGGCTGCCGCAGCATTGAGGAATTGAAGAACTACCGGAAATTTGTTAGGATAACCGCGTCGGGACTCCGTGAAAGCCACGCGCATGACGTGACGATCACCCAGGAAGCCCCGAACTATTCACGCCATTAAAGTAGGTTGACATGAATGTAGTTGTTATCGGTGCCCAGTGGGGCGATGAAGGCAAGGGAAAGATCGTTGACTATCTGGCCGACGAGTCCCAGGTTATCGTCCGCTTCTCCGGTGGAGCCAACGCGGGCCATACCATTGTAAATAATGGTGTTCAGTACGCTCTCCATCTGGTTCCGTCCGGAATTCTTCATCCGAACAATATCGTGTACCTCGGTGCCGGTATGGTCATCGACCCGGAAGCCCTGTTTGTCGAGCTGGCTATGCTTAAAGAACGCGGCATTCACTGGGAAAACCGGGTATTTATATCCGACCGGGCGCACCTTGTTCTGCCTCGTTACCGCGAGATGGATAAAAAACGCGACGCTGAGCGCAAACGGCCCATCGGCACGACCGGCCGCGGAATCGGTACAACCTACGCCATGAAAAGCGAACGCGACGGTATCCGGCTGGCCGACCTGACTTGGAAAGAGAAAATGGAAGAGATGGAAGAAGCCGACCGTGCCTTCCTCGCTCCCTTTACCGAGCGCCTGCTGGCCATGAAAGTGAATCTGACAAGCGAACTTTGGAAGGTCCGGGGCCAGCGCGTGTTGTTTGAGGGTGCTCAGGGCGCCCTGTTGGACCTGGATCTGGGAACCTACCCCTATGTCTCCTCCGGCTTTTCTTCCTCCGCCGGCGCGGCAATCGGCGGCTGTATCGGCCCCCGCGCCATCGACAAGATTCTCGGTGTATTCAAGGCCTACTCCACCCGGGTTGGCAATGGACCGATGCCGACTGAATTCGATGTTGCCAGCCAGAGCGAACTGTATAACTATGTCCGCGAAACCGGCCGAGAGTACGGCGTGACTACCGGCCGCCCCCGCCGTTGCGGCTATCTGGACCTGGTGGCGCTGCGCTATGCCTGCCAGTCTAATTCGATTGACAGCCTGGTACTGACCCATCTTGATGTCTATGATACCCTCGACGATATTGAAGCCTGCGTGGCCTACAATATCAACGGTACCGTGACCGAGGATTTCCCGGCTTCGATCGAGGAATTAAACGCCGCGAAACCGGTACTGAAGCATTTTAAGGGCTGGAAAACCTGTCTGAAGGAAATGCGCTCCTATGACGCCCTGCCGGAAGCGGCCCGGGTCTATGTCGATTTTATCGAACAGTACACTTCAACCAAAATTGGTATTGTGTCGGTCGGTTATGAGCGCGGCGATACCTTTATCCGGGATGATGTCTGGAAAAAATAACCACTGCCGGGACCGCAAACTGACAGTGTAAAAAAACGGCCCAATGGGTCGTTTTTTTTTGCTTTTTTTTGACAATAAATGTAATATTGTCATACGCGTGCAACTTTCACGCGCAAATCCGGTCTGATACATAAACCGTCGAGCGACGGTTACAGGAGATTTTAATGCAAAGAATCAGCGACCTTGGTGCGTACACCTTTCAGGCTTTGCTGCAAAACAGTTTGACTAAATTCGCGGATCGACCAGTACACGCTTTCGCGTCGGGCACACCGATAACCTACCGGGAAGCCGGCGAGAAAATTGCCGAGGTTCGCAATCTTTTATACCGTTTGGGAGTCAATCCCGGGGATAAGGTTGCCCTTTACGCTCAAAGCGCCCCTAACTGGGGAATATGCTACTTTGCCATTGTCACCATGGGCGCCATAGCGGTGCCGCTGTTGCCGGATTTCAGCGCCAAGGAAGTTGAAACCTGTCTGAAGCATTCCGGAGCGACTGTGATGCTGGTGGCCGACCGCCTGCGCGAAAAAATCCCTGCTGCCGGCCAGACAGAGCTGCGCGGAGTGCTGCGCAGTGATGATTTCGCCCTGATTTCCGGAACCTTTGTCCGGGAGGGGAGTGCGGTGCTTCCGGTGGTCGGCGAGGACGATACTGCTTCCATCATTTATACTTCCGGAACCACTGGACGCTCCAAGGGAGTCGAGCTGAGCCATAAAAATCTGGTATTCAACGCCCTGGGCAGTCAGTCTTTTCAGCGTGTTAATAAGTTCGATGTCGGCCTTTCGATTCTACCGATGTCCCATGTCTATGAATTTACCATCGGTTTTGTGCTGTTCTTCCTGAACGGGGCCTGTGTCTATTACCTTGAAAAGCCGCCGACTGTTACCACCTTGATGCCGGCATTAAAGACAGTAAGGCCGACTATCATGCTCAGCGTGCCGATCATCATGGAAAAGATATACAAGAACAAGATAGTTCCGACCTTTACCACCAAGGAATCAGTACGTAAGCTGTACGCCAAGCCTTTTTTCAGAAAAATACTGCACCGCATTGCCGGTAAGTCGCTGAAACGGACGTTCGGCGGAAGGGTTAAGTTTTTTGGTATCGGCGGCGCCAAGGTTGATCCGGTGGTCGAGCAGTTTTTGAAAGAGGCCCGTTTTCCCTACGCTATCGGTTATGGTCTGACTGAGACCGCGCCGCTACTGGCTGGGTCGGGACCCAAGGTAACCAAGATCGGAACCATCGGTAAAGTGATGCCCGGCGTGGAGCTGAAACTGCTGGACGCTGATCCGGTTACCGGTATCGGCGAGGTTATCGCCCGTGGGCCGAACGTCATGAAGGGCTATTATCGCGATCCGGAGCTGACCGCGGCCGTGTTTACCTCTGACGGCTGGTTCCGTACCGGGGACCTCGGTTCAATCGATGAAACCGGTCGGCTATCGCTGAAGGGGCGCTCCAAGAACATGATCCTTAATTCCAGCGGCGAGAATATTTATCCCGAGGATATCGAGTTCGTTCTCAATCAGCATCCGCTGGTGCTGGAGTCCCTGGTGGTAGAGGGAGATAATTCTTCGCTGGTGGCACTGGTTCAGATCGATGAAGAAAAACTGGCTGCCGAAGCCAAGAAGCGTCTGGAAGAAACCCATAAGGACGGCATGGTTCATAACATGACCGCGGCGATGGGCGAGGCCGTCAGCGGCGCCATGGCCGGGATGTCCCAAATGCTTAATTACAAACGCGAGGAAATCCTGACCGAGATCAAGTTTTTTGTAAACAGCAATGTCAACAAGATGAGCCGGATAGACAAGGTTGAGCCGGTGCAGCAGTTTGAAAAAACCGCCAGCCAAAAGATCAAACGCTACCTGTACTCCATAAAAAAAACCATTCAAGGGGACCACGGAACGCATACCGATAAGGTTTGAAAATCGGCGCCGCCATAATTGGCGGTGATTAGCCGTGTGTATTTAAGCGGGTGTAATTATGCGGGTGTAATACATAAAAAAAACCAGGCGGTGCGCATCGCCTGGTTTTATTTTTATCCTCGCTAGGTTAGAACGTGATTCCCGCCGAGAAAACCGGATAAAGGGCGGCCCGGCCTCCGGCGATTTCGTAGGGCTCCCGCCGATCTCCCAGAGCGAAGGCCCTTTCATTAAAGCCTGTGATTTTGACGTCCAGAGCCGCCGACAGACTGAAGCCGAAATGGCGGAAAAAGGCCGTGGTGAAAGTCAGCCGGGCGGACGGCACCAGATACGCGGACAAGTGCCTCTCAAAAGCCTCTTCGATTATCAGCTGGTCGTCCGGGTTTTCCGGATCAAGTCTTTTTACCTTATCATGCAGGGTTTCCAGTTCGCTGAATAACAGATACTGCTTAGCGAATATCTCCAGATCCAGTGAATTGCCCCTTTCGGCCATTAAGCGGTTTCCGATACCGAAACCAGAAATCATAAAATCACCGCTCTGGTCGAGTGGCGCGCCGGCCATCAGTATGGTGTAAAAGTGTCTGGTACCGCCCTTATACTGAACCCAGCCGTTGCCCTCGTTATCCACGGTAAACGACGGACTTATAATTCCGTCGGCGATAAAGTTCAACAGACCTAGGGACAAGCCGGTATTGCTTTTAGCCACATTGATGATACCGACTTGAATTCCGTCGACATTCTTGGCGATATTCAAAAAACCGGAAGCCTGGATGCCCTCGAAATCCTTGGCGATATTCAGAAATCCGGCAGCCTGAATACCCTCGGAATCTCCGTCGGCAATATTGATAAAGCCGGCCGACTGCACTCCCGAGAAGCCTCCGATTACCAGGTTCCCGAAGCCGGCGGCTTGAACTCCATTTACCCGGCCGATGGCGCGGTTGGCGAAGCCGGCCGCCTGGACGCCGTCCATGTTTTCGGTGACGTCACCGATAAAGGCCGAGGCCTGGATTCCATAAATATTGCGGTTCTGCACCATGAAGGGACTGACCGAAATATTGACATTATCATTCACCGTACCCGGGTACATCATGCCCGGGAAGAAGCTGAAGCTGAACGGCAGCCATTCTTTGGCCTCATCATTTTCCATGGTGATCTCCGCTTCATCGTAGCCCTCGCCGCGGGACCGGCCGGACAGTCGTGGTACCGGAGTGAACCCGGACGGAGCGAGCATCTGCCGTTGGCCGCGCAACAGCGTGATCGTGGTTTGGGAAGTGCTGTTTCCGGAGAGCGATGTGATGGTGTAGGAGCCGGCCGGGAGGGCTAAAATCATGGCGGTGCCGGGAACCTTGGTGATTTCTGAAACCAGGAGCCCGGTAATGGTACGGATAAAATACCTTCCGGAAGTCTGTTCGTTGAGAATCAGGGCGGACTCAGCTTCGTTGATGTCCGTTAGCACCAGGTCGCCGGAGCCTACCAGGGTGATATTGTATGAGGGATGCTGAGGTCCGACGGAGCTAAGCTGGGTTTGGGAGAGGGTATCGTTAAAGGCATAATGATAGAGCTCGTTGAGCGATACCTTGCCGTCTCCGGAGCTGTCGGCCGCGCCGCGCAGGCCGGTGACCAGGGCCTGGGTAAAAAACGAAGCCTGGATACGATCGGATTCCAGGGAGGCTTCGGTCGCGGAGCTGGAAGACAGATAGGCATGACCCTGCACAACGGAGGAATCATCCATTAGAAAGGGTTTATCCTTTTCTCCGCCCTTGGCCCGGACGAAGTTGCCGGAAAAGCAGGAGTCCAGCATTACCACGTGCACGTCGGTGGGAACTCCGGCGAGGTCGGCTTTCAGGCTGCTGTATTCATATTTTTCGCCGCCGAGCAAGAAAGCTTGTTCATCGGAATGCCCGGAATAGTAAAACAGGAATTCGGTGCGGCGGGCGGAACCGGCGCGTTCGGTGATCCGGGCCGAGAGCGATGCGAAAGCCTGTAGGATTTCCTGACGGGACGGTTCCGAGAGAATGATGGTGTTTTCACTTTTTACTCCGCCGATCTCCGCCATGGTCAGAGCCAGACGCTGGGCATCGGTGACGGCGTATTTCAGGGTTTCACGGCCGGCGCCGCCCTCATTGGAGGCGACGTAGAGGGCGTAGCGCTCAACCGGCAGCGGTGTGCCCTGCGCGGCGAGCGGCAGAGCCAGGACGGTCAGCAGCAGCAAGGATAGGGCGCAGAGGCTCGTTTTTAATCGGTATGTAGTGTTGGCTTTCATTTGGAAGGCTCCTGTTTAATGAGTAAAATGTCGGTACTGTGCAGGGCGGCCGGCAGCATACCGTTCAGGCGGAAGCCGCCGGAGCTGTCGGCGCGGGCTGAAAGCGACAGCGTCTGCCGGATATTTTCGATCGGAAACTGGCGGGCAGAGGAAATAAAAATAAAGCGTTCAAAATGCGGAGCATTGTCCAGGCGATAGGAGTAGTTCAGGGCCAGCTCCTCGCCGACAGTCAGCTGCGCGCTCAGATTTCCGTTTTCCGGATAGTGTTGAAAGACATTGCCGTTTCCGTCTACGGATAAAATGACACCCCATTGATCGCTGTCGGAGCGGTAGCGGATCTGAAGCACGTCATCCTGCCGCACCTGGTCATTGCTTGTCAGTAATTCAGCCTGGGTTCCGGTTTTCTTGAAGACCTGCAGCGACAAGCCTGATCCCTTCATCCGGATGCTGTCAGGGGTGTTTTGTAGGGCGCTGTTTCTCTGGGACAGCGGCAGGACGGTCAGGGCTAGGATCAGGGCGGCGGCGATGGCCGACAGCGGTCCCGCCATCCGAAAGAAGGAGGTATGCGAACGGCCGGCCCTAAGCGCCAGTTTCCGCGCTACCGCTTCTTTTTGGCTGTTTGCCGGATAGCGCGAGAGAATTTCAGTATCCGATTGTATTAATTTTTCGAGGTCGGCGGAGTTCGCCCCGGCAGCCGGTTTTTCACCGCTGCGCATCTGCTCCAGTAACAGATCCGGTGTTTTCATGATGTGCTCCCTCACAGTGCCGTGCCCGGTGGCGCAAGCGGTCCAGCCGTTTGCGGATTCCGGATACGGACATGTTCATTGCCTGCGCGGTTTCTTCCAGGGTTAATCCGTCCACATAGTGCAGCGTGGCCATGGTACGGGTGTCTTCCTTCGTTTCCGCGAAGATGTAGTCCAGAAAGAGGGTGGTGTCGGTCAATTCTTCATGATTGCGTCCGGTGTCGGCGATGCTGTCCAGGATCTCGTCGATGCGGGGCGCGTAGCGCACCCGGTTGGAGCGGATTCTGTTCAGGCAGACGGTTGTCGCGATCGTGTAAAAAAAGCTGGAGCATGCTGAGGAAAGTTTTTCACGGCGTTCGAGAACGCGTACAAATACATCCTGCATGGCATCCAGGGCCTGCTCTTCGTCTCCGAGCAGATACCGGCATCTCCGCAGAACCATCGGTCCGAATTTACCGTAAAGGCTTCCAAAATCATCTAGAGTAACCTTTGCGGAAATTGCCATAGTTCTGTGTTTCCCTGCGTTCAGAATGTATAACACGGCGGCGTCAGTAAACTGTCACCGCCGGATCAAATAAACTTTCCTAAAAAAACTGTTGAAAATCAGTGTAGCACAGCGCTTCTTTTTTTTCTTATTCCCAGCCGAAAGTCGCCGGCGGTTTGTTGGTAATATCATAATAGATAGCGTCGACGAAACCCAGCGCGGCGACACGCTCGACGATGTTGCGCAATACTGAAACATCCAGGTGGGCGAAGCGGGCCGTCATAACGTCCTCTGAAACCACCGGACGCAGCACGATGGAGCAGTGTCCTTTCTCAGCGGCGTAGGGCAGCGAAACGGTGAGGTGCTGGAAAACTCGTTTGTACCAGTGACTTTGCTTGAATTCTTCCAGAACGATGGCATCGGCCTCACGGACCTGATCCAGCCTGACTCTGTCGCAGTAGAGCTCCTGCAAGTGCAAGGCTCCGGCCTCCGGCTTTTCCCAGAGCGAGAGAATGGTGCGGTTGACGTCGGCGCTGGCGTTGGTGACGGCCGAGGAAGCCCGCTCCAGCTCGTTCCAGGACGGAAAGCGGTTGAAGATGTCCCTGAAATACAAAACGGCCGGATAGCGGTAGGTGCGGAAGTCGCCCTGCACGCCGACCGATTTTACCGGCAGAACACCGGTGCCGGTAAAAACCGGGACAGCGGCTTGATTATCGGCCGAGGTCCGATTGTCCGCGGCGGCCGTCCGGTTGCCAGTGGCGCCCTGTCCATCCGTAGTGGCCTGCCCGTTCGCTTCGCAGACGCTGAAGGCGCCGCGCAGGTCGATGGCCGCCAGGCGCTCGGTCGCGGCGGCCAGAGCCGCTTCTTCCGAAAAATCGCCGTTATGGCAGAGCACGTTTATTGAGAGACCCGGGCCGGGGAAGGGGTGGCGGAAGACCAGCTCATCGGAGAGGCCGATTTTTTTGCCGATGATGCGCACCTCGTCCTTGTAGAGGTCTTTGAGCGGCTCGATGATCAGGCCCTTGGCTATCAGGGCCTGGATGCCGTCGACCCGGTTATGGTGGGTTTTAATGGTATGGGAGTTCTTGGTGCCGCCGGATTCGATGATGTCCGGATAGAGGGTGCCCTGGCCGAGCAGCCAGTCTGCCTCGTTCAGGCCGAGCCGCTTGACCACGGTATCGCGCACGGTGATAAAGGTCTCGCCGATGGCCTTCCGCTTTTTTTGCGGATCGGTTTCATGGAAGATGGCCTGTAAAAAGGTTTCGCTGGCGTCCTCGACGATGAAGTTGCTGAAGCCGAACTGGCGGTAGCGCTCGGCGATGACGGCGCTCTCGTTTTTGCGCATAAAGCCGTTATCGATATGCAGGCCGAGTACCCGGTCCTGACCCAGGGCCTTGTTCAGCAGGGCAAAGGCCACGGTGGAGTCGACTCCCCCGGAAAGAAACAGCAGTACCTTGCGGATATGCTTTCCGTCCAGGCCGTCGGCGGTTTCGCGGATCTGTCTTAAAATGAGTTCCAGAACCTGGTCCTGGCTCCAGTTTTTTTCCATGCCGCAGATTCCGGCGAAATTGGAAAGCAGCCGATCGCCGTCCGGGGTGTCCTTGACTTCAATATGGCACTGCAGACTCCAGCGGCGGCGCTGGAGGTCCTGGAGCGCGGCGTAGGGGCAGTCTTTGGTCGAGGCGATTACCTCAAAACCTTCGGCCAGGCTGACGACAGCGTCCTGATGGCTCATCCAGACCTGGGCCGGAAAGTTGATTCCCGCAAAAAGCGGGCTCAGGGGGAATTGCTTCCCGGCGGCATCGGCGCGCAGTAGATGGGCGATGCCGAATTCGCCGACAGCGGCTTTTTCGACCCGGCCGCCGTACTGCTGGCTCATCAGCTGGTGGCCATAGCACAGGCCGAGCATCGGGATATTTAAAGTGAGGATGTCAGGATTGAATTCGGGAATGTGGGCGTCGTACACCGAGGAGGGGCCTCCGGAAAACACGACGCCGACGGCGCCGGCAAAGGATTCCAGCGGCGCGGAAGGCAGTAAAATTTCGGAGTAAAAACCCAGCAGGCGCAGCCGTTTGGCGATCAAGTGGGCATATTGGCTGCCAAAGTCCAGAACGATAATTTTTTGGTTCGTCATGACCAACAATAGCAAATATGCGCCGAAGATTCAATATTGCCTTTTTTATTCCACCGTGACGCTCTTGGCCAGGTTGCGCGGTTTGTCCGGATCCAGGCCGCGTTGTACTGAGCAGTAGTAGGCATAAAGTTGGCTCGGGATTACCGAAAGGATGGGGGAGAGGGCGTCGATGGTGCGCGGAATGCGGAAAATTCCGTCAGCGGTAGCGTCAAAGAATTTTTCATCCTCGTAGGTGATAACCAGGATGGTTGCCCCGCGGGCCTTGACTTCCTTGATGTTCGAATCCATTTTATCAAACAGGGCGCTTTGGGTGCAGATCGCCACTACCAGGGTAGAGGTGTCTACTAAGGCGATGGGGCCGTGCTTGAGCTCGCCGGCGGCAAAGGCTTCGGAGTGGGTGTAGCTGATTTCTTTGAGCTTGAGGGCGCTTTCCAGGCTGATAGCGTAGTCAAACAGACGGCCCATGAAAAAGGCCTTGCTCTTGTTGAACTGCTGAGCCGCGAAACGCTGGATGTCTTCCTTGCTGGTCAGGATTTTTTCGGCCAGGGCCGGGATGGCTTCCAGGGCGTTAATGTGCTCAGTCAGCTTTTCCGCTGAAATTACGCCGCGCAGGGCGCCGAACTTCAGCGCGATCAGATAGACGCACATCAGCTGGGTGGTAAAGGCCTTGGTGGAGGCGACCGCGATCTCCGGGCCGGCCCAGGTATACATCACCAGATCGGCTTCCCGGGACAGGGTTGACCCGACCGCGTTGGTAATGGCGATAATCCGGCAGCCGCCTTTTTTAGCCATGCGCATGGCCGCCAGGGTATCGGCGGTCTCGCCGGACTGGCTGATGATGATAAAGATATCCTTGGGGTCAAAAATCGGGTCGCGGTAGCGGTATTCGCTGGCGATATCCACGTCCACCGGGATGCGGGCAAAGTGTTCGAAAGCGTACTTGCCGACCATGCCGGCGTGCCAGGCGGTGCCGCAGGCGGTGATCACCACGCGGCTGGCGGCGGCCCAGGAAGAGTCAAAGCCGATTTCCTCAAGGTTGATGGACTTGGCGCCGTCAACCTTGATGCGGGCGCGCAGGGTATCGGTCAGGGCCTTGGGCTGCTCATGGATTTCTTTGAGCATAAAATGCTCATAGCCGTTTTTCTCGGCCGCGGCGATATCCCAGTCGATATGTTTGGTTTTTTTCTGGACCGGCTGTCCTTCCGAATTGAAAAAGTCGACATGGTCGCGGTAGAGTACGGCGATCTCCCGGTCATCCAGATAATAGACCTCGCGGGTGTATTCCAGCAGGGCCGGTACGTCCGAGGCGATAAAGTTTTCGTTTTTTCCGGCGCCGATTACCAGGGGGCTGTCCTTGCGCACCGCAATAATGCGGTCCGGATCGTCCAGACAGACCACGCCCAGGGCCCAGGAGCCTTCCAGGCGCTGCAGGGTTTCCAGAACAGCGGCTAACAGGTCTCCGGAGTAGAAAAAGTCCACCAGGTGGGCAATCACTTCTGTATCGGTCTGGCTGCGGAAGACTACGCCTTCGGATTCCAGAAAGGCGCGCAGTTTGGCGTGGTTTTCGATAATGCCGTTATGTACCACGGCGATTTTGCCGGATACATTGGTGTGCGGATGGCTGTTAATGTCCGAGGGCTCGCCGTGAGTGGCCCAGCGGGTGTGTCCGATGCCTAAACTGCCCTGGATTATTTCGGAGGCGATTTTTTCTTCCAGAAAACGCAGGGCGCCTTTGGCTTTGCGCACCAGTAAGCCTTTGGAATTGAGAACGGCGATACCGGCTGAATCATAGCCGCGGTATTCCAGTTTTTTCAGGGCATTTATTAAAATGGGTGTGGCATCCTTGTCACCGATATAACCGACTATTCCGCACATACTTTTACCTCTCTACTACATAATTGAACATATCACGTCTCATCCTCAAATAAAAGGGGTTCGGCGTTGTTCTTCTTGCGTACATAATCGGCGATCATGCGCAGGGTGCGCCGGGATATTTCGCCGTTGACCTCGATGGTTTCCAAGAAAATTAACGAGGGGATTTTGAGCAGTACGGTGTCGGTCAGGGCGGTGGCGGTCGCGGTTCGCGTTCCCCCGATCAGGCTGGCGAATTCGCCGAAGACCTTGCCCTGGCCGAGCTCAAGGACCTGATTCGGCATCTTTATGGAAACCGCGCCGCGCCAGATATAAAACAGATCGCTGGACTCCTCGCCGATTTCGAAAATCCGGCTGCCGGCTTTTTGGGTAAGGGCGAAACGCCGGTAAAAGCGCGGCGGATGCAGGAACATAATGCGTTTGAGCTGGTTAAAAAAACCTTTTTCCTCATAGCCGGGTAATAAGTACAGCTGCGCCAGAATATAGCTGTCAAAAAACTGGTTTACATAGATATACTGCGCGAAAAAGAGCAATAGCACAAAAAACAGATACACTTCCAGCAGTAGCACTATCAGATTGCTCAGAATTCCATAAACCAGATTATAGCGCGAGAGGTTCATAAAGGACCGGAAGGCGAACTGCACGACCGCCAGTGAAACCGTGCAGGCAAAGGCGGCCGACAGGCAGCTGGTGGCCGACGGCCGGGTACGCGGTGTCAGCAGATAGATCAGGAACAGGAAAAAGAAAATGATAGCCAGGGGCGCGAAACGGAACAGGTTAATCAGCACGGTCAGAATAATCGGCGGCAGCAGATGGGTGGAGAGGGCTGTGTTCAAGAAAGCGTTACCGGCGGAGATAATCAGAATCATTATTACGATGAGGAAAATCAGAATAGCCTCGCCGGCGATGACGATCAGGTTTTCCTTGAGCGGTTTGCCCTTGCCCCGTTTACGGTAAATGATAGTGATGCCCTGCTGGATGGAAATGAAAAAACGCCGGGCCATCCAGAAAATGGAAAAACCGATAATCAGTTCAAAAATACCGATGCGCTTGATAGACATCACCGAATCGAAAAAGCGGGAGAGGTCTAAGGAACCGGTAAATACGGTGGTTGACTCCAACAGGGAGCGGATATAATCCGGTGAGGCGTTGACTATGCGCAGCAGTATCACCAAAACCATCAAAACGACCGGCAGGGCGGACAGCAGAAAACTGTAAGCGCCTGAGGACGCGTAGGTGAACAGGTCGTTGGCGACATAGGTGTCCCAGGTAATATAAATCCGCTGAATCAGACCAAGCAGGAAATTTTTTTTCAGTCGCATTTGCGCATCAGTATATCCCATTCTCGTAAAAAAAAGTAGCCGGTTTTGCCCCGCAAACCAGAGCTTGCCCCTTGCAATTATGTATATTTATGTAATAAACTGGTATAAAATTGCACTGGAAGGCCGGAGCAGCGTGGCGCGCGCTTCGGTTACCACGAAAAGGAGAAGCGACATGACAAAACTGCGCGGAGCATTTACCGCCCTGGTTACCCCGATGCGCTCAGACGGATCCGTTGATTTTGACGGATTCAGGACATTGGTACGCTACCAGCTGGAAAACGGTATCTCCGGACTCCTCCCGCTGGGTACAACCGGCGAAACCCCGACCCTGGATGAGGCCGAGGAGGATCAGCTGATCGACATTACCATTGCCGAGGCAAAAGGTAAGGTACCGGTAATTATCGGAGCCGGGAGCAACTCCACCCGGGATGCAGTGAAATACGTCAAACGCGCCAAAGACAAGGGTGGCGACTATGCCCTGGTCGTTACACCCTACTACAATAAACCGACCGATGAGGGAATTTACCGTCACTTCGCGGCTTGCGCCGAAGTCGGAATTCCGATCATCATTTATAATATCGCCGGACGCACCGGCAAGAACATTTCCACCGCCCTGCTCTCCCGGCTGGCCGATTTACCGAATATCGCCGGTGTAAAAGAAGCTTCCGGCGACGTTGCCCAGATGATGGATGTGATTGCCGCCATTGTGCCCAAACATCCCGATTTTACGGTGCTTTCCGGCGATGACGCCCTGACACTGCCCCTGATCGCCCTGGGCGGCGACGGCGTGATATCGGTATTGTCCAACATCGCTCCGAAGCAGATGACCGAGCTGACCATGGCCGCCCTGAACGGCGACTTTGCCCTGGCCCGGAAACTGCATTACCGCCTGCTGCCGGCCTTCCGCGGCGCCTTTATCGAAACCAATCCGGTACCGATCAAGGCGGCCATGAATATGAAGGGCCTGCCGGCCGGGACGCTGCGTCTGCCGATGTGCGATTTATTGAAGGAAAACGAGAGCAAGGTCCGCGCGGCTTTTACCGCCGCCGGCCTGCTGTAATCTGAAAAGGAGAATTTATCATTATGAGCAACAAGATATCCGTAGGAATACTCGGCGCCACCGGCGCCGTCGGTCAGAATTATATCTATCTGTTACAGGATCATCCCTGGTTCGAGGTAACCTACCTGGCGGCCAGCCCCCGCTCGGCCGGTAAGTCCTATAAGGAAGTGGTGGCCAGCCGCTGGCTGCTCGGCGCTAACATCCCCGCCGCCGTGCAGGATCTGGTCATTGAAGACGCCAACGATCCTTCAAAGGCTCTTGGCCGCTGCCGCTTTGTGTTCAGCGCCCTGGAGCTGGATTCCAAGGACGAGATCAAGGCTCTGGAAAACGCCTACGCCGGCCTCGGTATTCCGGTGGTTTCCAACGCCTCGGCGCACCGCTGGACCGACAACGTGCCGATGATCATCCCTGAAATCAATCCCGATCATATCAATGTCATTGCCGACCAGCGCAAGGTTCATGGCTGGGATAAGGGCTTTGTGGTCGTCAAGCCGAACTGCTCCCTGCAGAGCTATATGACCCCGATTTTCGCCCTGATGAAGGCCGGGTATGAAGTCAAGCGCATGTTTGTGACCACCATGCAGGCTGTTTCCGGCGCCGGCTACCCCGGCGTGCCCAGCCTGGACATGATCGACAATATCGTCCCGTTTATCGGCGGCGAGGAAGAGAAGAGCGAAAAGGAACCGCTCAAGATTTTCGGCACCCTTTCCGGCGGCAAGATCACCAATGCCGCGGGCCCGCTGGTGGCGGCGCACTGTAACCGCGTTCCGGTGATCAACGGACACACCGCCTGCGTCAGCCTCGAGTTCGGGGACAAGAAGCCCTCTCTCTCCGAAATTGAAAAGATCTGGAGCGAGTTCCGGGGCCTGCCCCAGGAGCTGGATCTGCCCTTTGCCCCGAAGCAGCCGATTATCGTGCGCCAGGAACCGAACCGTCCCCAGCCCCGGCGCGACCGCGACGAGGATAAGGGTATGGCTGTATCGGTCGGCCGCCTGCGGGAATGCCCGCTGTTCGACGTGCGCTTTGTCGGTCTGTCGCACAACACTGTACGCGGTGCCGCCGGCGGCGGTATCCTGAACGCCGAACTGCTGCACGCCAAGGGGTATTTTGGATGAGTGACCGCTATTTTCCGATAGACCAGGCTAACCTCGAAAAGCTGGCCGCTAAGTACCCGACTCCTTTTTACGTTTACGACGAAAAGGCGATCCGGGACCATGCCCGCCGCTTTATGAAGGCTTTCGCGCGCTTTCCCGGCTTCCGCGAGTACTTCGCCGTGAAGGCCTGCCCGAACCCCTATATCCTCAAGATTTTGGCCAGCGAAGGCCTCGGCGCGGACTGCTCCAGCATGGCGGAGTTGATTCTGGCCCAGAAGGCCGGCCTGACCGGCGAGATGGTCATGTTCACCTCCAACGAGACACCGGAAAGCGAATATATTTACGCCAATCTGATGAACGCCGTTATCAACCTGGATGATATCACGCATATCGACTACCTGGAAAAGAGCCTCGGCGCCCTGCCGGACTTGCTCTGCTTCCGCTATAATCCCGGTCCGCTCAAGGACGGCAACGCCCTGATAGGCAAGCCCGAGGAAGCCAAGTACGGCCTGACCCGCGAGCAGATTTTTGAGGCCTATGCCGAGGCCAAAAAGCGCGGAGTCAAGCGTTTCGGCCTGCACACCATGGTGGCTTCCAACGAGCTTAACCCGGACTACTTCGTGGAAACAGCCGAGATTCTGTTTGCCCTGGCCGCCGAGCTGAAGGCTAAAACCGGCGTGGCCGTGGAGTTTATCAATCTGGGCGGCGGTATCGGCATTCCTTACCGGCCGGATCAGCAGGCCATGGATTATGACTATATCGCCCGCGGAATCGGCGAAGCCTACGACCGGTTGCTGAAAAGCGCCGGCCTGGGTACGGTGCGCGTCTGCTTTGAGAGCGGTCGGCCTTTTACCGGTCCCTATGGCTGGCTGGTAACCCGGGCCATCCATGAAAAGCATACCTACCGAGAATACATCGGGGTGGACGCCTGTATGGCCGACCTGATGCGCCCCGGCATGTACGGCGCCTATCACCACCTCACGGTTTCCGGTAAGGAAAAGGCTGCTGCGGCAAAGGTCTATGATGTGGTCGGCTCGCTGTGCGAGAATAACGACAAATTCGCCGTGCAGCGCGAGCTGCCGCTGATCGAGAAAGGCGATTTGCTGATTATCCACGACGCCGGCGCCCACGGCCGGGCGATGGGCTTTAACTACAACGGCAAGCTGCGCGCCGGAGAACTGCTGCTGCGTTCCGACGACAGCGTCGTGGAGATTCGCCGCAAAGAAACCCTCGACGACTACTTCGCGACCATCGACTTCAAGCAGTTGGGCAGTTTTAAGGCTGAGGCGTAAAACTGAGCTGTGAATTCTGAAGCTGTCGCCAATATTACTTAGCGACAAAAAAACCGCCGTTTGGTTTTCAAACGGCGGTTTTTTTTTTATCCGTAAGCTTACCTCAGCCCAGGTGTTGTTTTACCAGATCCCGGAAGCGGTTGCCGCGGTCGAATTCATTTTTGAACAGACCGAAGCTGGTGGCGCCGGGGGAAAAGAGCAGTACGTCTCCTGGCTCCGCGCCGGTGAGGGCCGCTTCCAGCAGGGTTTCCAGGTCCGGATGCGGCCCGCTGAAGTCAATATTTTTCTCGCGGAGCTTGATTATCAGTTTGTCTGTGCCGGTTCCGGCCAGCAGTACCAGGCGCTTGGCTCTGGCGGCGACATTGGCCAGCGCCGTAAAGTCCAGTTCCTTGTCCGTTCCGCCGCAGAGCAGGATAACGGGCGCGTCAAAGGCTTCCAGGGCGGCGGCGGCGGCTTCCGGGATGGTGGCCGCGGAGTCATTGTAAAACCGCAAGCCCTTGTACTCATGGAAGAACTCCAGGCGGTGCGCGATACCCGGATAACCGGCCATGGCCTCTGCGGTACGTTTGGGGTCGGCGCCGTAGAGCACCAGGGCGGCCGCGGCATTGAGCAGGTTTTGCCGCATATGGGCGCCGGGAACCGCCAGGGTGGCCGGCAGCAGGGGAATGGCGGGCGCGTTGGCCTCTCTCCGGTAATAACCGGTGCCGTCTTTTTCCAGCCAGCAGCCGGGCAGGGAAGCGTCCAGCGGCCGGGTGCTGTACCAGCGGACCTGGGCTTTCGTTTCGCGGGCAAAACTCTGCCCCCATTCATCATCATAATTACAGATCGTAAAGCAATCTTTGTCCTGATCGGCGAAGATCAGGCGCTTGTCGGCCACGTAGGGTTCCATGCCGCCATACCAGTTTTGATGGTCGGCCATGATCGGGGTCAGCACGGCGACTTTGGGCTTGAGCAGACCGCGGCCCTTCAAGTCGGCCAGTTGCCAGCTGGAAAGCTCCAGAACGACGGGGGTCTCCGCGCCGGTCCGGTGCAGGAAGGTCAGCGGGCTGACGGTGATGTTTCCGCCGAGGAAGGCCGGGTAGCCGAGCTCTTTCAGACCGTGATACATGGCGCTGACGGTGGAGGACTTGCCCTTACTGCCGGTAACGGCTAACAGCGGAGCCGCGCTGAGGCGTAAAAAGACCGAGATGTCGGTTTCGATGCTACGGGCGGCGGCTAGAAATTCATTACCCTGGATACGTACGCCGGGGTTTTTTATAACCATGTCCGCGCTTTGGAAATCGGCCAGCTCGTGGGTGCCGAGCACAAAGCGGATGTCCGGCAGGTCAGCGAGGGCGGCGATTGAGGGTTCCAAATCAGAAGCGGTTTTGCGGTCCGTCACCGTTACCCGCGCGCCGTGCTCCGCGAAAAAACGGGCGGAAGACAGTCCGCCTCCGTTAAGGCCCAGGCCCATTATAGTAACCCGCAGACCGTTCAGGTCGGCGAGGGTGCGGAAAGGCGGATTGTTAAAACTCAACGATGTACTCCTTTTGGTCATTTTCATCCAAGATCGGTTTGACGGACAGATTTTTCCAGGGTTCAGCCAGAGTCTGAGGTACCAGGGCTTTAAGCTGCTTGAAAAGCGGCATCAGTTCGGAAAAGGCGCTGGTCTGCAGGTCTTCCAGCATCTGATCGAGCATCGGCTCCAGCACTTCCCGGATGCGGTCCAGAATTACTGGCCCGGCCATGCCGAAGGCATTCAGACACACGCAACGCTGCTTACAGGTTATCGGATAATAGGGGTGGTTGCGCGTGCCGGCGGGTAATATCAGCTTGCTGAAAAATTTATTGATATCGGCGTCCATCCATATTCCGTGGATCATGTAGCCTTGTCCGGCTTCGCCCTTCCAGGTTCCGGGGATGGTCTGGCGGGGATAGGCGATGGTCGCATCCCCTTCGCGGGTAATTTTCAATAGCGGCAGATAGTCGCTCTCAAAAAAAAGTTTCCGGGTACGGTAGGCGTGGGTACGGTTATTGCTGCCCTCGGCGGTGATTACCGACTCCAGCGGGTGGCAGGTCAGGTCGACGCGGGTCAGGTACAGGTAGGTCTGGGAGCCGATTTCGGTCAGCCGGTAGAAAACCGGAATGTGCAGGTTGGCGGGGTCAAAATTCCAGGTGGTGCCAGCCACCAGTTCCGGTACTTCGGCCATCAGGTCAGCTGCCAACTGCAGCATCATTTCAGTGTAACCGGGCGGCGGAGTATAGTTATCCATATTGTGATGCACGGGCAGGGCCGGAACGCTTATTTCTTTATCCAGTAACAGATACTGGTCTTCGTTCCGGTTAAAACGGCAGCTGTGCCGGGTCGGTCGGACAGAACCTGCTTTGGGACGGAGCAGGGCGTTGACGCGCGCGTCGGTGTGCTTGAATTCAATTTTGCTTGTATTCCTGTCCATACCAAACTATAATATAACATAACCATGCGAAATAAAAGACTTTTACCAGCTGCGCTACTCTTTATGGTCTCGGCTCTGTTGTTTTCAGAGGAGCCGAGTTACGCGAACGTTACCTATGTTGACGGTGCTTCCGTGACTATTGTCAGCGGTGCGGTAACCCGACGCTATAATCCGGCGGTGGATGACCTGTTCGGCTTAGCTCTTTCCCAGGGCGATATAATCCAGACCGGCGCCGGAACTTATCTGGAGCTTACGATTAATGCGCTTTCCGTGCGCGTGCAGGTTGCCGAGAACACCTCTTTCCGCTGCACGGCGGACGCCACCGGCCGTCAATCTACCGGTGAGTTGTATTACGGGCGGGTACGGGCCAAGGTCAGTAAACTTACCGGATCGGATTCCTACCGCATTACCACTCCATCGCTGGTTGCCGGCGTACGCGGCACCGACTTTGGCTGTGATGTGATTGCCGTCAGGCAGCCGGCGGCAGTCGGTCGGGCGGCCGTTGATACCGTACTGGACCGGGTATTTGTGTTTGAGGGTCAGGTTGCGGTGCAAACAGCAGCCGTTCCCTCATCAAGTTCCGCGTCAACTGTAGCGCCCGCCGCGGCCGTGCCGGTTTTGGTTAACGCTTCCGAGATGGTGGAGCGGCTGGCCAGCGGCGAGACGGTAGTGACAAAAAAAACGATTGATCCCCAAATTGCGGAGTTTTGGTTGAATGTGCAGTTGCGTCTGCAGGAGGCCGCCGATGAGACCCCTGTGGCAGTCGCGGAACCCGAAACAGTCCTTCCGGAAGCCGTGACTAAAAAACCCGCTCCGGAAACAGTTGAAACCCCGCCGGTACTGACGGCGGAAGAGCGCACTCCGGAAGTGGGGCGCAACAAGACTCCGGGCTACGTAGCCGGCGCGGCCCTGATGGGTTTTGGAGCGGTTTCAGGCGGCTTGGGTTATGTTAATTCTCAGGTTGATACGGTAGATCAGGGTAAGGTAGAGGCCCTCTACCTTACCGGTGCCCTGCTGGCCGGTACCGGACTGCTGTTTATCTTGTTTAACGCTCTTCTGGACTAGCTTCGCGCAGGTCGAATTTTCCCTCAAACAGGTACCCGCCGGTGCCGATCACCTTAATTTCCTGTTCGGCCGTATCCCAGGATACGGCCAGACGGCGGGAATTGTCCCGGTCCCGGTTCAGGGCTTCTCCGGGTTGCCCGTCCTGGGAAGAAGACTCAAAAAAAACCACCGCATCTTTTTCGCACACTCCGGCTGTTGCCGCGGCTACCAGGCTGCAGGCCGCCGAAGCGCAGGCCGCTGAAGGCAGCTTCATCTGGGTTTGGATGGACAGGGTCTCGGCGGTAATTCCGCGCGCGATGACCGGAATCACCTGGCGGCCCGGAAAGGCTTTCTGCACCAAAGCGGTAAAGCCGCCGCGGTCCAGAGCGCCGAGGGTTTGCGGGAAGGCGACTACCGCGTCTTCCCGGATATGCAGGGCGGAGTAAGCGGTGCGCGTACCCTCCCGGTCCAGGGTTTCCACAATATTCTGGGAAGTGGCGGTGACCAGGTTTCCGCCGATCAAGGAGAAGGGCGAGCCCAGGCTGAGCCGGAATTCATGGGCGCCGAGCACGTCGATTATAACTTCTTCACGGGCGGTCTTAAAGACAATGCTCTTGCGCTGCAGCCGTCCGGTATCGAAGGCAAAGCGGGCGGCGCAGAGCAGGGCATCGGCGCTGTCCGGTTCACTGTTCCCGTTGGCGCCGAAGATCCGGATGGTATTGTCCTTGGCCAGAAAGACGGCGCCGGTCGCGCCGATTCCGAAGCGGCGGTCGCAGAGCACCCGGGCGATTTCAGCGTATTCTGAGCTGTCTATTTCCGGGATCAGGGCCGTATCCAGTAAAATAAAACCGTTTCCGGCCAGCTGCAGCTTGTAAAAAGGTATGGTCATCAGCGGCTGGTTCTCAAGGCCCGTCTGGCTTCGTAGCGGGCCCGGGCCAGATTCAGCAGTTTCATGACCAGATCCGGGTAGGGCAAGCCTGAGGCCTCACACATTTTTGGAAACATCGATATCGAGGTAAAACCGGGGATGGTATTGATCTCATTGAGATAGAGAGTCTCGTCACGTTTGTCGATAAAAAAGTCAACGCGCGACAATCCCGATAGATCCAGCGTCTGATAAGCCTTAATCGCGATCTGCCGCAGCCGGCGGGTGGTCTGTTCACTGATATCGGCCGGAATCTTCAGGGAGGCTCCGTCCGGGTCGATGTATTTGGCCTCATAATCGTAAAATTCATGGGTCGGAATGATCTCTCCGGGAGTATAGGCTACCGGGGCCTCGTTGCCGGTAACCGAGCATTCAATTTCGCGGGCCGGAATGAATGGTTCGATAATAATCTTGTCGTCCCAGAGAAAGGCCTCCGCGCATTTTTTTTCCAGTTCTTCGCGGTTACGGGCCTTGGCCGCTCCGACCGAACTGCCGGCGCAGGCCGGTTTTACAAACAGCGGATAGGATAGATCTTTTTCGGCTTTCAGCAGCAGGGCGCGTTTCTCGCTCTCGGTGGTCCATTCAACCAGTTTGACCGCCACGAAGGGCACGACCGGCAGGCCGGCCGCCTGCCAGAGAATTTTGGTTTTTTCTTTATCCATGGC
Organism: Treponemataceae bacterium; assembly: GCA_942493045.1. Taxonomy (GTDB): domain Bacteria; phylum Spirochaetota; class Spirochaetia; order Treponematales; family Treponemataceae; genus Teretinema. The sequence continues at coordinate 325,474 of OW818665.1, forward strand.
GATGCTGCTGGCCATGACGCCACCGCCGACGTAGGGCAGATCGGCCATTTCGAACAGGCCCTGGATGGTGCCGTCTTCGCCATAGGTGCCGTGCAGTACGGGAAATACTACATCCACCGCCAGAGCGCGGCCACCGGCTTGAAAAGCGGTCAGGGTACCGCCGCCGGGAAGGATGGAAACCCGCTGCGCTTCGTTTTCCTGGATACTCAGCACCGCGGCGCTGTCGGTCCTGACGCGCGAGAGTTCGCTTTCCGGCTGCAGGAACCAGCGTCCGTCCACGGTGATGCCGACCAATATCAGGGCATGTTTGCCGGTGTCGACCGTCCGGGCAATCGAAGTCGCGGAGATCAGCGATACTTCGTGTTCGCCGGATTTTCCGCCGTAAACCAGTGCGATATTCATTTTTTGCCTCCATAGCCCATTTCAGAGAGGGCCTTGCGCGCTTCCGCGATTTCGTCATAGGGGATGGTTTTATCCCGGTAGATAATTGAGTTTTCATGGCCCTTGCCCAGCAGTAAAACCAGATCGCCGTTCCGGGCCAGGGACAGAGCTTTCCGGACAGCCTGCGGGCGGTCCGGGATAATAAACAGTGATTCGCCGCGTTTTTTGGCGGAACAGCCGGCGGCTATCATTTCCAGCAGTTCAACGGGATCTTCGCCGCGCGGATCCTCATCGCTGAGGATAACAACGTCGGAGTGGGCGCTGGCAATGCGGCCCTGTTCCGGTCGCTTTTGGGTGTCGCGCTCACCGCCTGAGCCGAATAAACAGATTATTTTCCCCTTGACGCGCTGGCGCAGCGACGGAAAGATCGCGGTGAAAGAGGAGGGTGTGTGGGCATAGTCAACCAGTATTTCAAAGTCCTGACCGGCTTTGACGGCTGTCATCCGTCCTTTGACGGGCTTGAGCGCCGGCAGCAGCGGGATGATTTCCGCGACCGGCTTTTCTAAGACTCTGGAAACGGTGATCACCGCGGCCAGGGTATTATGAACATTGAAGGTGCCGGGAAGATTGATGCGGGCCTGATGGCTTACGCCGATCGGGCAGCCTTCCCGGGGACAGAGATCCTCAGGGGTAAAACTTTCCGCGGAAGACCGGCCATTGAGGCAGGGAGCGGGGGCCGGGGCTGGCGCCGGGCAGGTGTTTGTGGAGGTGCATTCGAAAATGGTGAAGCTTACGCCCTCGGCGTCAGAGCGGATATCGCGGGCGGATAGCCCTCCGGAGGAAGTCGGTACATCGCCGCGGCTGGTAAAGCCGTATACCGGCCGCTTTGTCGCGGTTCGGAAGAAGGCGGCTGAAGGATCTTCTTCGTTAACAACGCCGAAGGAGGGAACGGCATGGCCCTTTTTAATATGCTCATGACTGTCCAGGGCCCGGAACAGGTTGGCCTTATCATGGCGGTACTGCTCGAAGGTGCCGTGGAATTCCAGGTGTTCGTGAGTTACGTTCATAAACAGGGCGGCGTCGAACAGTACATCGCCGAGGCGGTTGGTGCGCGGCGACAGTCCATGGGAAGAGGATTCCACTACCGCGTATTCCAGACCGTTATCGCGCATGGCGGCCAGTTTTTGCTGAACGGTTAAAGCCTCCGGGGTCGTCTGGTGCTCGGGATTCGGCAGCACTTCTTCATTCAGACAGTAATCCACGGTGGAAAAAAAACCGGCCCGCTTGCCGCAGAGGCGCAGCAGCTGGAAGATCAGCGAAACGGTGGTGCTTTTACCCTCGGTTCCGGTAACGCCGATCACCGCCATAGCGCGCGAAGGATAATCGTAAAAAGCCGCGGCCAGGGGCGACATGCAGAAGCGCGGGTCGCTGACGCGCAGATAGACGGCTGACTCGGCATAACTGGCTAAAGGGGAGGAATGCACGATAGCGCGGGCTCCGGCGGCCAGGGCCTGCGCGATATAGGACTCTCCGTCGGTATGCAGGCCGCTCAGGGCAAAAAAAAGGTCGCCGGTCTGCACCTGGCGGGAGTCGTAGACCAGGCCGGTAATCAGGGGATCGGTTTCGCCGTGTCGCTCCAGGATATCAAGGGCTCCGCAAAATTCGGACAGTCTTTTATTCATGGTTACTGGATTGTATCAGCCGGACCTTGCGTTGGCAACACCTTCCGCGTTATTATGAGTGCCATGTATGAGGTAAGAGTAGAGGCCGATTTCGCGGCTGCCCATTTTCTGGAAGACTTTCACGGCAAGTGTGAACGCCTGCACGGGCATAATTACCGGGTGCTGGCCCATGCCGCCGGCGCTGAGCTGGATTCAGGCGGTATGCTGTTGGATTTCGGGGTGCTTAAAAAGGCCTTGCGCCAGGTTTGCGAGTCACTGGATCACAGCAATCTGAATGATCTGGCCGTTTTTGAGAATAATCCCAGCGCCGAGCGCATTGCCCGCTATATCTTCAGTGAACTGAAACGCCTGCTGCCGGAGGCGCCGCTCCAGGCCGTCGACGTCTATGAAACGCCCACCAGCCGGGCCCGCTACCGTGAGGCTTAGCAGTGCGCTGCTAGATGCGCACTGCTAGATGCGTACCGGCACCTTCAGGTCGCGTAATTCTTTTTTTATCGAACCAACCGTATAATCCCCGGAATGCACCATCGAGGCGATCAGGGCGGCGTCGGCCTTGCCGGTGGTCAGTACCTCGGCCAGATGGGCGCTCTTGCCCGCGCCGCCGGAGGCTACCACCGGAATGCTGACGTGTTCGGCGATCATGCGGGTCAGGGGAATCTCATAGCCGTCGCGGGTACCGTCGGCGTCTATTGAATTAAGCACGATTTCTCCGGCGCCGCGTTTTTCGGCCTCCAGGGCCCATTCCAGGGCATCCAGCTCGGTCGCCACCCGGCCGCCGTTAATGTACACCCGGTAACCGGATTTCATGGCGCTGTCGCGTTTGGCGTCCATGCCGAGCACGATGCACTGGTTTCCGAAGATGGCGGCGCCCTCGGTGATCAAGGCCGGGTTGCGCACCGCAGGGGAATTGATGCTGATTTTTTCCGCGCCGGCCAGTATAGTACTGCGGATGTCTTCCACGCTGGCGATTCCGCCGCCGACGCAAAAGGGAATGAATACGGTTTCGGCGACGCGCCGGATTAAATCCAGGGTCGGTCCGCGGTCCCGGGCCGAGGCCATGATGTCGTAGAACACCAGCTCATCGACACCCTGGCGGTAATAGGCGGCGGCCATTTCCACCGGATCGCCGATATCGACATTGTCCAGAAATTTTACGCCCTTGGTGGTGCGGCCGTCCTTGACGTCCAGGCAAATGATAATTCGTTTTTTAAGCATCAGCGGTCCCCCGCGCAAAAATTGGCCAGCATCCGCAGCCCGGCCGTTCCGGATTTTTCAGGGTGAAACTGGAAGGCCTGGATATTGCCCTGTTTGATCGAAGCCGGCACCGCGATGCCGTAGTCCGCGACCGAGGTGACGGTGAGCGGGTCCAGGGGGTCCAGATAATAGGAGTGTACAAAGTAGACGTCCGGGTTTTCACTGACGCCCTCAAAAAGTGCGGTACCGCCGTTAACGGCGCGCAGATTGTTCCAGCCCATGTGCGGGATTTTCAGGCCCCGGGAAGGGAAGTCGGAAGGAAAACGGCGTACGGTTCCGGCCACCAGGCCGAGGCAGGGTGTATCGCTTTCTTCGGAATGGTCAAAGATGATCTGGGAGCCGAGACAGACGCCGAGCAGGCTTTTGCCGGAGGCTGCCCATTCCCGTAAAAAGGTGTCAAAGCCGGTGCCGCGCAGTTCTTTCATGGCGTAAGCGGCCTCTCCGACACCCGGAAAGATCAGCCGGTCGGCCTGTTCAAGTTCCGAGGGCTTTTTGGAGATGCGGTAGTCCACGCCCAGGTGGATGAGGGCCAGCTCGACGCTCCGGATGTTTCCGGCGTTGTAATCCACTATTCCTGTCATAGGGGCATAGTAGCCCGCTGCTGTTTGGAGGTCAAGAGAGTGCCGGTTTCTTCCGATAGGTGTAGTGTCATGAATTCGAAAACGCTTCCGGAGCTGATAATATCGGTAATTTTCTCCAAAGAGGTGCTGGCCGTCACCATAATGATTGCCGTGTATCTTAATCTGGTTTTTTATGTGCTGCATTACCGCAAGCGCCCGGCCGGCCTGAAGAAAAAACGCGCCGCCGCCGCGCCGGCACCGGCCAAAGACGCGGAACCGGAAGTCGAGGAAGACGAATAGGGATTCCGGGAGCACGCTTCAGGCGCGGTCCAGTAGCTGTCGCCAGGGCCAGTGTTTTCTTTCCCTGATTCGGCCTTCTTTTTCCAGCTCGCTGAAAATTTCCAGAAAATCAGTATCCTTCCACAATCGCAACCGCTCATTGCCGCCCATGATCGTGTTACCCCGGGCCGCCAGGTAGTGGGCCGCGTCGTGCCGCCGCCAGGCACGGCGGTTGCCCTTGATAAACTGTTCGGCCAGTTCGGCATCCGGCGCGTTTTTTAAGGCTGTACCCTCGCAGACGTCACAACCGGAGCAGGCTATTCCCTGACCGTCATTTTTCAACTCTGAACAGCGCTCGTCGCCCAGGGCTTCCAGTAAAATCTCACGCCGGCAACGCTCGCCGGAGGCAAAGCGTAACAAGACCTGAGCGCGGGAGCGCTGCAGGGGCGGCAGCAGGGTCAGCCGGCGGCTGTCCGCCGGGCTCCACAAGAGAATTGCCTCTGCCGGTTGTCCGTCCCGTCCGCCGCGTCCGGCTTCCTGGATGTACGATTCGGCCGTGGGCGGCGGGTCCCGGTGAATGACAGTGCGGACATCTTTTTTGTCTACTCCCAAACCCCAGGCGCAGGTAGCCGTGAGTACAGCGCGCTGATGAGCGTGAAACCATTTTTCAACCTCATTTTTTTCTTCGCGGGTTAAGCCGGCATGGTAAAACCGGATGTCACTGTCGTTCAGAATGGCGCGCAGTACCGCCGCCGAACGTTCGGTGCCGCCGCGGCTGGAGCAGAATACCACCAGCGGCCGCTGCGCGCGCGCTACCGTGCGCACCAGGGCGGCTTCTTTGGCATAGCAGGGAATGACCGTGTACCGGATATTCGGCCGGTCGGCCTCGCCGCGCACCAGATGGGCTTCTCCCCCGAACAGGACTTCCGCTGTGCGCCGGAGTACCGCCGGCGAGGCGGTGGCCGTAAAGGCGGTGACTATCGGGGGAGATAACCGCTCAACAACCTTGCCCAGCTCCAGATAGCCGGGCCGGAAACTGTCGCCCCACTCGGAGACGCAGTGGGCCTCGTCGATGGCCAGATGAGCGATGTGGCAGAGCGCCAGCCGCTCCAGAATGCCCGGGGCGGCCAGAATTTCAGGATTGGCGATGATAAACCGGGCCGTCGTCCTGCCGTCGCGGCCTTCAATTTTACGAAACAGTTCCTCGCGTTCCGCCGCGCTCTGCCCGCCGCGCAGCATCACCGCCGTTTGCGCGCATTCGTCCATTCGGCGCAGCTGGTCGTTCATCAGGGCCAGCAATGGATAGATAATCAGCGTCGGCCCGTTTAAAAACAGGGCCGGAACCTGAAAGCACAGCGATTTGCCGGCGCCCGTCGGCAGTAGCACGATTTGGCGGCCGCGCAGCGCTCCGTCTTCATCGTAGCGATCTTCCGGAGCGATGGCGGCGCTTCCAGAGCATTTGGCCTCTTCGGCTGCGGCGGCGTCCAGAATATTGGCGATCACCAGACGCTGCCAGGGGTAGAGATAGCGGATGCCGAAGGCCATCGTCGCGGCCGCGCTTACCGGATCGCTCGCGCCAACCGGATCGCTCGCGGTGGGTAACTGCGAAAAAGGAGTACTATTCATGATTGTAGTGGTAGGCAGAAAGCGCTCAGTTTGCCCGGGATTCCGGGCAGGGAAGGTCAGTCGGCGGTATCGACTGCCGCGCTCTCCGCGGCTTTTTTCTGTTTGAGGAGCAGACTGTAACACTCGCAGACCCGGCTTTCCAGAGCCGCGCGGTTTAATACCGTGATGTGACCGCGGCGATAACGGATGCAGCCGGCGGTCTGCAGTCTCCCGGCGGCTTCCGTGATGGCTTCCCGGCGCACGCCGAGCAGGTTGGAGATATGCTCCTGGGTAATGATCAACTCCTGGCCTGCTAAGCGGTCCAGGGTCTGCAACAGCCACCGGCACAGCTGCTGATCGATGGAGTGCTGCCGGTTGCAGGCGGCGCTCTGCCCTATTTCCATCATCAGCGTAAAGGTATAACGCAGCAGACACTGCTGGAAGAAACCGGCGCGCTCGAATTCACGCTTCAGGGCCACGCGGTTCAGGCGGAAAGCCAGTCCGGCGGAGAGCACTACGGCCGAACTGGGTGTCGTTTCGGTTCCCATATACAGCGGATAGCCGACCAGGCCTTCCCTGCCGATCCCGGCGATTTCGATCGATGAGCCGTTTTCCGTGGCGTAGTACAGGGAGACTATGGCGACAGCCGGAAAATAAGCATACTGGGACCGCTGCCCGGAATCGTAAAGGATATCTCCCGGCAACAGCGTTACCGCTTCCAGATCCGGCAGCAGACGCGCGCAATCCGCCTCGGACAGCGATGCCAGCAGTTTGTTTTGCTTCCTTGCGCTCATCATATCTTTGTGATCAGCTCCACACCGATACCGCGATAGCCGATGAATTTATTGTGATTGTCGAACATCGGCTCCCCGCTGACCCGGAACTGCTGGGTACTGCCGTCCGCGTTGACGCGACTGAACACATAGTCCAAAAACGCCTGGCGGGAGGCGATAGCCTGCCGTAATTTTTCTCGCTCCGCGTCGTTCCATTTTACGCCCTTATCCTCTTCGGGATTCTGACCGGTTTCGTTCACTTTGATGCCCAGCATTTCCAGAACCGGACCGGATATTTTGGTGAAGTTCATTTGCTCGTCCTGTTCCCAGTACCAGTCTGAGGCTAACTGGGTGAGACTGCGGTAGCGGGCCTCGCTTTCGCGCAGTTCCGCGGTGCGTTCCATGACCGTCTGTTCGAGTATCGCGTTGCTGCTTTCCAGTCGCTTGTAGAGCAACCGGACCTCCAGCATGTTGTGAATGCGGGTTTTAACCTCTACCAGGTCAAAGGGCTTACTGATAAAATCTTTCGCGCCGGATTGCAAGGCTTTATTTTTGTGTCCCGGCTCCGCGGTGATGACCAGTACCGGAAGATAATCATCGGGATTGCTGGCCTGTAAGCCGGCCAGAACCTGGAAGCCGTCCATTTCCGGCATCAGTAAATCCAGAATGATCAGCTCGTAGCAGTGTTTACGATGCAGCGCGCACACTTCCTGCGGCCTCATGGTGGAACTGACCGCGGTGTATCCGTTTTCGCTGAGCAGACGCTCCAGCAGATTGATATTGGCAGCCTGGTCGTCAACGATCAGAATGCGCGCGTTCAGGATGGAGCTGTTGGTAAGCAGCATTTTTAAGCCTCGCTTTTCAGCGCATAATTGATGGCTGACATAAAATCATTTGTAAGAATCGGTTTGGTCAGATAACGCACGAAACCGGCTTCCAGACCGCGTTCGATATCACGGGGATTGGCGTTGGCGCTGAGCGCGATGATCGGGATACGCGCGGTACTGCCATTGAGTTTCAGGACTTTCAGGGCGTCGATGCCGTTCATTCCGGGCAGATTGATGTCCATCAGAATGAGATCCGGCAGGATATCGATAGCCATTTCCACACCCCGCAGTCCGTTGGTGGAGCTGATCATCCTGATATCGGTCAGGCGGGCGATCAGTTCCTCGATCAGCATCAGATTTGAAGGACTGTCCTCGATGCACAGCAGCGTTTTTTTCTCTCTCGGGTTTTTCCGGCTGCGCGGAGAGATTTGCCCGGCGTCGGAATGAGGGGGGCTGCTCCGCCTATTCTCAACGAGGTCCATCTCAATCCAGAAGGAGCTCCCTTGGCCGACGGTGCTTTCTACGCCGATAATGCCGCCCATCATTTCAATGAGTTTCTTACAGACCACCAGACCGAGTCCCGTGCCGTTTTCGGCGCCGGAATCGCGGTCAATGCGGTCGAAGGGCTCAAAGAGCTGATTGATTTGTTCCGGTGAAAAACCGACGCCGCTGTCGCGGATGGTGATTCTGACCGTGTTTTTTTCAATTAAAGTGACTTCCGCGATAACGGTGCCATTTTCTCTGTTATGCTTGATGGCGTTGGAAAGCAGTTTTTTTAATATCTGCGAAAGACGTGAATGATCGGCGCGCACCAGACAGCAACTGCCGCTTTCACGGAATGAAAGAGAGATTTTTTTTATCTTGCCCTGCTCTTCGACTGCCGCCAGCGTTTCTTTTATAACCGATTCGATGGAGAGCTCTTCCAGGGAGAGAGACAGTTTTCCGGAATCGATCAGCGCCACATCAATGATTTCATTGACCAGCTCATGCAGGTACCAGCCGGCTTTCAGGATTTGAGTCAGGCTCTTTAATACCGCGGCCGCCGGTTTAGGCGTTTCCGATTCAATGAGCTGGGCAAAGCCGAGAATGGCGCTGAGCGAGGTGCGAATCTCATAGCCCATGCCGGTCAGGAAATCGGTTTTGGCGATGCTGGATTTATCCGCGGTAAATTTGGCGATCTGCAGGTCATCGCTCTTCTCCTGCAGCTGGTCATTGAACGACTGCTGACGCTGAAGGGTGAGCGCGCTCTTGGCCAACATGTGTTTGCGGCTTTGCTGCCAGAAGAGACGGAACAGAAAAAGAGCTGTCAGGAATCCGGAAAGAAAGGTCAGGCTGATCGCCGAGATGAAACGGAAAACGGCAGAAGATGATGTAAGTCCGGCGACTGAAGAAAGGGCGAGCGCGATGACGCTGATAATCATCAGTATTGTGAAAGTACTGCCGGCCGGAGATACTTTTTTTTGTGGTTTAACTCTTAACATCAGGTACCTTTTTTATAGAATGTACTGTCAGACTGTATTATAAGCCCAGAAGAGCATCCTGTATGTGCGGTAGCGCACAGTCCCTCAGATTCCCGGAGGCGTATTTTAGATTTAACGATTTCAGGCCTGTAGCGCGATGATCGCGGAATGCATTGAAGGGAAAATACCCGCGGATCGATCATTCCGCTATGCACGTGTCAATACAAGGCCTATACTGAAACTTACGTTAAGTGGAGATATCATGCCGAAACCAAAAAGTGCCCGGGCAAAAAAAGAAACCGCAGTTACCGACCCTGCCGCTGCCGAGCCTGCTGCCGCCGGCCCAGCTGCCGAGCCTGCTACCGCCGGCCCAGCTGACGCCGGGAGCGTTGTAATACCGGAAAACACTCTGGCTTTCCCGGTAGTCGGTATCGGCGCATCCGCCGGCGGTCTGGCTGCCTTTGAGGCGTTTTTTACGGCCCTGAGCGCTGAAAGCGATCCGGGAGCGGCCTTTGTTGTGGTGCAGCATCTTTCTCCCGATCACAAGAGCCTACTGTCTGAACTCATCCGGCGCTATTCCAAGCTGCCCGTTTTCGACGTGGTCGACGGACTGGCCGTACAGAAAAACTGCATTTATGTCATGCCGCCGGCCTGTGACATGGCGCTGCTCAATGGAACGCTGCAACTGCTTGAGCCTTCGGCCCCGCACGGCCACCGCCTGCCGATAGATTTCTTTTTCGCGTCGCTGGCGCATGATCAGGGCGAGCGTTCTATCGGTATCATTCTCTCGGGTACGGGAAGCGACGGTACCCACGGTTCAAGGCTGATCAAGGACGAGGGCGGGATGATCATGATCCAGACGCCGGGTACTACCGAATTTTCGGGAATGCCGGAGAGCGTGCTGGCCAGCGGGGTGGTGGATTACGAGCTGCCGGCCGCGGAAATGCCCGCTGAACTGATTTCCTTTCTGCGTAGCGGAAAGGTGCTGCAACAGCATCCCCAGACCTTCGTGATTCCCAAGGCCGAGAGCTCATTAAGGAAAATATTCGTTCTGCTGCGAGCCCAAACCGGCCATGATTTTTCCCAGTATAAATCCAGCACCATTTACCGGCGCATCGAGCGGCGGATGGCCGTAAATCAGATTGAACAGCTCGATGAATACGTGCGTTATCTCCAGCACCGGCCTCCTGAGGTGGACTGTCTGTTTCGGGATATGCTGCTCGGCGTTACCGGTTTTTTCCGGGATGTGGAAGCCTTTAAGGCTCTGGAGGAAAACGCCATTCCGAAAATATTCTGCCGGAAGGAAATGGACGGTGATGTAATCCGCGTCTGGTCCACGGGCTGTTCCACCGGCGAAGAGGCTTATTCGATAGCCATTCTGTTGCAGGAAGGCATGGAGCGGCTGGGGAAGTCCTTTCGGGTGCAGCTGTTCGCGACCGACATTGACAGCCGCGCCGTCGCGTTCGCGCGCAGCGGAATTTATCCGGAAGGCATCTCTGCTACCGTCTCACCGGCCCGCTTGTCCCGCTACTTTGTGCAGGAAAAGGAAAGCGGGGCCTACCGCATTCATAAAACCATCCGGGATATGGTGGTGTTTTCGGTGCAGGACGTAATCAAGGATCCGCCCTTTTCCCGGCTGGATCTGCTGATCTGCCGGAATCTGCTCATCTATCTGAACAGTGAGCTACAAAAAAAACTGATCCCGCTGTTTCATTTTACCCTGCTTCCGGAAGGGTTTCTGTTTTTGGGCACGTCGGAATCAATTGGTGATTTTTCCAATCTTTTCAGCGCGGTCGATACCAAGGCTAAACTGTATCAGCGGAAACAGGATTTGCATTTCGCCCAGCGCGCGGGTATCGGCCGTTTTCTACCGCCGCTTTCCGCTCCGGAGTCAGTTCCGCTGCTCACTGCCGGAAGCCGGTCCGCCCGCGCCGACCGCTTTTCGCTGCGGGAATTGACCGAACAGGCCTTTTTACGGCACATGTCCCCCTCCTGCGCCCTCGTGAATAACACCGGCGACATTCTGTATATCTGCGGCCATACCGGTATTTACCTGGAGCCGGCGCAGGGCGAAGCCGGGATCAACAACATTCTGAAGATGGCCCGTGAAGGTCTGCAGCGCGAGCTGACTATGGCTCTGCGCACCGCCGTGGACACCCTGGCGGTTGTCGCTGTACCGGCCGTGCAGATCCGGCACCGTGAACATTTTTTAACCGTGAAGTCGACCGTTGTGCCCGTTGTAACGCCGGCCCTGGCTGCTCACGATCCGCAGATGTTTCTGGTGATTCTGGAGGAGCTTCCGGCGGCGGCGGTCCCGGCCGAAACTCCGCGTCAGTGGACTGAGGGAATAGAGCTAACCGATGCCGGCGCGACCATCGCCTCGCTCGGTGAGGAACTGCGCAAGAACCGTGAGTACCTGCAGTCCGTCAATGAGGAATTGCAGTCGACCAATGAGGAGCTGCAGTCGTCGAACGAGGAACTGCAGTCGACCAATGAGGAACTGGAAACATCCAAAGAGGAAATGCAGTCCATGAACGAAGAATTGATCACGGTTAATTCGGAACTGCAAACCAAGGTGGCCGACCTTTCACGGGCCAGCAATGATATGAATAACCTGCTGGCCAGCACCGGGATCGGGACAATCTTTGTCGATCATAATATGCATATTCTGCGCTACACGCCCACGGTGACGCGCATCATCAATCTGATACCGAGCGATGTCGGACGCCCGGTGGCGCATACGGTGTCCAACCTTACCGGATACGACCGCATGGTAGCGGATGTCCAGAGTGTGCTCGACACTCTCACTCCGAAAGAGGTGGACGTGCGTACGACGGATGGATTCTGGTACAGTATGCGCATTCTGCCGTATCGTACACTGGATAACAAGATCGAGGGCGCGGTGGTCACCTTTGTGGAGATTACCGAAATCGTGCGCACCCGCGAAGCCCTTCAGAAAGCCAATGAACAGAACCGTCTGGCGGTAGTGGTACGCGACGCCTATGACGCGGTCACCGTTCAGGACCTTGACGGTCAGACTCTGGCCTGGAATCCGGGCGCCGCGCGGATGTACGGCTGGACCGAAACCGAAGCCCTGACCATGAATGCCGTCGATCGCATTCCGGAAGTTCACCGGGATATCGCCCGGGAAAAGGTTCAGCAGCTGTGCCGCGCCCTGGTGCTCGAGCCGTACCTGAGCCAGCGGCTGACTAAAGACGGAACGGTGCTTGACGTCTCAATAATCTCAACCGCTCTGGTGAACGGCAAAGGCCGCGTCTACGCGATAGCGACCACCGAAAGAGGTGTGTATGATAAAAACTAAAGCGGCTCAGGTCAGCGAGTATCGCCGGCGGGCGGAAGAAATCGAGCAGAAAACAAAACTTTCCAGGGAGCAGGTGAATTCCCTTGATGCGGCTGAGACCGAGAAACTGATTCATGAGCTGCGCGTGCATCAGATTGAATTGGAGATGCAGAATGAGGAGCTCCGGAACACCCAGGTGCAGTTGGAAATTTCTCACGCCCGCTACTTTGAGCTTTTTGATCTGGCTCCTGTCGGCTATTTTACGCTTAATTCGGAAGGTCAAATTCTGGAAGCCAATCTTACCGCCGCTTCCCTGTTCGGCACCACCCGGGACTTCTTGGTCAAGCAGATAATCAGCCGGTTCATTCTCAGAGATGATCAGGAAATCTATCAGCTTCATCATAAAAAATTGAACGACACCAGTATCCCGCAGTCCTGCGATCTGCGGATGATAAAAAAAGACGGAAGTCAGCTCTGGGTGCGCGTGGCCATAACCAACGCTCTGGATGGGCTGGGCCGGCCGGCAGTCGGCGCGGCCCTCAGTGATATCACCGAACAGGTGCTGCTGCAAAAGTCAATGCAGGAAAGTGAGGAACGCTACCGTACCCTGGTGGAATGGTCCCCGGAGCCGGTCCTGGTGCAGCGGGACGGAATCATAATTTATATAAATCCGGCCGCGATCCGGATGTTCAGCGCCACCTTGGCCAGTGAAGTCGTCGGCAGAAAGCTGCTTGATTTTATGATGTCGGAAACCGGCTTGCAAGTGCTGAGCACCCAGATGTACGAACAGCAGTATCTGAGGCTCGACGGAGCGGTTATCGATGTTGAAGTACTATCCACGGTAATTATCTACGATGGTAAACCGGCCATGTATGTGGCCATGCGCGACGTCACCGAGCGCAAACGGCTGGATGCCATCCTGCAGGAAAAGAACGCCGAGCTGGAAAAGGCCCGCCTCATCGCCGACAAGGCCAGCCTGGCTAAGTCGGATTTTCTTTCCAGCATGAGCCATGATCTGCGCACTCCTTTAAGCGCGATACTCGGTTTTGCCCAGCTCATTGAGTCCGGGAAACCGGAGCCGACTCCTTCCCAGAAAAAAAGCATTGAACAGATTCTGAAGGCCGGCTGGTATTTACTGGAGTTGATCAACAAGATCTTGGATCTGGCGCTGATTGAGTCCGGAAAGCTGACTCTGGAAATGGAAAAATTTTCCCTGGAAGAGCTGATCCGGGAATGCCTGACCATGATCGAAGGTCAGGCCAGGGGCCGCTCGGTAGCGCTGTCCTTCGTGCCCTCTGAGGCGGCGTGCTTCGCGCACGCCGACCGCACGCGGCTCAAACAGGTGCTGATCAACCTTCTGGCAAACGCCATAAAATATAATAAAAGCGGCGGAGAGGTAACGGTCGGTTATACGCTGGTTTCTGAAACCGCCGTTTCCATTTTTGTCAGGGATACGGGCAGCGGGCTCTCCCCTGAACAGCTCGATCAGCTCTTTGAGCCTTTTAATCGCCTGGGGCAAATGGCCAGCGTAGAAGAAGGTACGGGTATCGGACTGGTTGTTTGTAAGCGGCTTGTTACCCTGATGGGCGGGAAGATTACCGTAGCGAGCCGGGCCTGGGAGGGCAGCGTGTTCACGGTGGAATTGGCTCTATCTCCGGCCCTGGCGCAGCCGCCGCGCGCGCTCGCCGCCGAGGAACAGAGCGTTGTCGTTTCTTCCGGGAATGAGGCGTCGCACCCGAAATACCTGGTGCTCTATGTCGAGGACAACCAGGCTAACCTGATGCTGGTTGAAGACCTGCTGGCCCGGCGCGGCGACATCCGCCTGGTGACGGCCCTCGACGGGCCGAGCGGTATTGAGATTGCCCGGTCCGTGCTGCCGGATCTCATTCTGATGGACATAAATCTTCCCGGCATGAGCGGCATCCAGGCCTTGAAGATTCTTCTGGAAACGGAGGCGACTGCCGGCATTCCGGTAATCGCGATCAGCGCCAATGCCATTCCGCGCGATATCGAGCGGGGTCTGGCACTGGGCTTTTGCCGGTATATTACCAAGCCCTTAAATGTGAAACAGTTTATGGAAATGCTGGATGAGGTTCTGATACATGGCGGGTGCGATAAATAATAGCTTAGGTTTTTTTGGGGGGACCGGCGATCGGCAGTTCAATTATAAAATCGGTTCCGGTTTGGGATCGGCCTAAGTAAAATTTGCCGCCGTGTTTGGTGACGATGATGTTATAGGAAATGCTTAAACCGAGGCCGGTGCCCTTGCCGGGTTCCTTGGTGGTAAAGAAAGGCTCAAAAATCCGGGTGCGGATGGCTTCGGGAATACCCGGTCCGTCATCCTTGATCTGTATCCTGACGCAGAGGCCGACCACGCCGGTGGTTATCACAATCTTGCCCATGTCCTTGCGTTTTTGGCCCTCGATGGCCTGGGCGGCGTTAACCAGAATGTTCAGGATGACCTGGTTGATCTCACTGCCGCGGGCTCTGATGTGCGGGATTACTCCATACCGGGTTTCGACGCCGGCGACGTATTTGATCTCGTTCCAGCAGACAACCAGAGTGCTTTTAATTCCGGCGTTAATGTCTACGTCTCCGAAACCGGCGTCCTGATCGATTCTGGAAAAACTTTTCAAGTCTGTGACTATGCCCATGATGCGAGTGAACCCGTCGTCGGATTCCTTACGGATGCTCTCCAGCTCCTCAAAAACAGCCGCCGCCGCCTCCGTGTCGGGAGGCTGCTGTTCCCAGGCTCTTTTTATTTTAGCCACGTTTCTGGTTGTCATTTTATGGTTGCTCAGCAGAAACCCGAGCGGGTTGTTGATCTCATGGGCGACACCGGCGGCCAGCTGTCCGATAGAGGCCAGCTTTTCCTGCTGGATCATCATGATCTGCGTTTCCTTCAGGCGTTTGTTGGATTCGACGAGATCCAGTGTGGACTGCCATAATTCCTGGGCGCTGAGGATGCGCTGGGTGATGTCTTTGAGAATGCCCTGAAATTCAATGATTTCCCCGGCGCTGTTGCGCAGCGTGGTGGTGGACTCAATGCAGAAGACGGTGGACCGGTCTTTCTTTTTAATAATGATCTCATTGTCGGCGGCAAAGCCGTATTCCCGCACCCGATGCATGACGATCTGGCGGTTTTCCGGATCGCTGAGCAGCGAACTGGAAAGTTGGCCGATTACTTCATTCTTGTCTTCAACCCCAAGCATCTTGAGGCCGGCTTTGTTGATGTCGATGATGCGGTCCGAGGCGTCGGCGGTGTAGATCATGTCCGGCGAACCTTCAAAAAGGTTGGTAAAACGCAGTTCTTTTTTGCGGAGGATCAGCTCGCTTTTATGACGTTCCAGTTCGGCGGATTTTTTACGCTGGCGGATATCCATAATTGAAGTGATGATACCGGTGATCTGGATCAGTACTTTTTTTTCCGGCAGCGACCAGGGGCTGGAATTTTTCCCGAGCACCAGATAGCCGCTGGAAACCGTACCTCCGTACAGCTTGACGGATATCCAGTTCTTGACCGGAATCTCGAGGCCGGGCAGCGACCAGGGACCGAAAAGGGTCAGCGAACTTTTCCCCGAGATTTCGGTCAGTGTTTTCCGCCAGCGTTCTTCCGTCAGCCCGATTGGATACAGTAAGCCGGCCAGGCAGTAACTGCGCTGGTGAGCGTTATTGACATAAAAGAGGGCAGCGGATTCCGCCGACAGATGGGTTTTCAGCAGATCAGTGACCAGAATGTAGGCCTGTTCTGTTTCGTCTTTCGAGAACAGCACGATCAACTCGATCAGCAGTGTGGTATAGGCCTCGAAATTCTGATCCTGAGGTTTCACAATAACCGTGCGGTGAGGATCGTCAGATGATCCGAAAATTCAGGAAAGCCGCCGAGTTCCTGGGCCCGTTGCATCAGCCTGCGGTGAAAATCAGAGGTGTCCGGAAAACTGACAAACAGATCCGCGGGCTTTACCGCCAGTTTTTTGCCTTTATTTTCGTAATCGGTCAGGCCGTCGGTATACAGCGTTATAATGTCGTTCGGCTTGAGCAGTATAAACTGTTCGGTGTACATGCTGACGATGGCGAAGCCCAGGGATGAGCCTGAAACCGGCAGTTCCACGGAAGTGTTGCCGCGCACGATAAAGGGGTGTTTGTGCCCGGCATTGGCGTAACGCAGCGTTTGGTTGCGGATATCGAGTACTCCGGCGAAAAGGGTTATCGGAATACCGGCCGTCTGGCGGAGTTCGAAATTCATCCTGCTGTTCAGCCACCCCAGAAACTCTCCGGGAGAAAGTTCCTTACCCGCGGAAGATTGAATGTATTCCGAAAAAATGATCGCCTTCAGAATTCCAGTGATAAAGGCGGCGCTGACTCCGCGGCTGTCGACGTCACCGATCAGCAGCAGGTATTTATCTCCGGGCAGAGAGATGACATCGTAATAGTCGCCGCTGACCACCGCAGTGGACAGCGGACAATAGCTGACCCGGAATTCGGCGCCGTCGGACTTGGGCAGGGCCGGCTTTAGAATCGCCTTTTGCATTTCAGCGGCCCACTGCAGGTCTTCCTGGACGTTCAGCAGAAACTGGGCGTTCTGCCGTTTCAGCTCTCCGTGCTCAAAGGCCTTTTGGACTTCCATCAATAAGAAGTCCGAGTCCCAGGGTTTAAGCATGTAGCAGAAAATTCCGGCGTTGACCGACTTGATCACTTCTTCCGTTTCCGAGTAGCCGGTCAGCAGCATGGTGGTAATGTCCGGATACAGGTTATGGATTATCTGCAAAAAATCCGAACCCAGCATCTGGGGCATTTTCAGATCCGATATCACCAAGGCTGTGTCCGCCGCTCTTTGGGTAAGCAGCTCAAGGGCAAAGTCGGGGCGGGTGGAAATAACAATTTCCAGATTGTTCTGTATGGCCCAGTCATTGAGCTCGCGCTTCAGCGCGTTGAGAATGTTCTGTTCATCATCGACTAGCAGTATGCATCTTTTTTTCATAGTACGTTCCTTTATTCCTGATACTTGGCTTTTATTTCGAGAATCTCATCGGTGATCGCGAAAAAAGCTTCCACTACTTGCGGGTCAAACTGACTGCCCTTGCCCTCGGCAATGATGGTCATTGACTGCTCAACGCTGAACGGGTCTTTATACGGACGCCTGGAGCACAGGGCGTCGAAGACGTCCGCGATGGCCACTATCCTGCTGACCAGCGGTATCTGACTGCCCTTTAAACCGGCGGGATAGCCGCTGCCATCCCATTTCTCATGGTGGGTCCGGGCGATTATTTCTCCTGTTCTGATGTATTCAGCCTCGGAGTCCTTGAGGATTTCGGCGCCCATGGTGGTATGCTGTTTCATTATCTGCCATTCATCCGCGTCAAGCTTGCCCGGTTTCAGCAGTACCCGGTCCGGAATGCCGATCTTTCCCAGATCATGCATCGGCGCGGCGTACAGCAGGTTTTCGAGCGGTTCCTTGTCCATGCCCAGACGCCGGGCGACGGCTACCGTATACAGACTCATCCGTTTTAAGTGCGTGCCGGTGTCTTCATCCTTGTATTCCGAGGCCCGGGAAAGCCGGTAGATGGTTTCAAGTGAGGCGCTCCGGATGCGGGCGAGGGCCTCCTTCAGTTCCGCGGTGCGCTCTTCAACATCGGTTTCCAGTTTTTTCTGGTAAACGGAGAGCAGGTCGTTATAATCTTTGACTTTCAAGAGGGAGCGTACCCGGGCCAGCAGTTCGGTTTTGTCGATCGGTTTGGAGAGGAAGTCGTCGCAGCCGGCCTCGATGCCCATTATCCGGTTTTCGGTCTCCCGCAGCGCGGTTACTAGGATTATCGGCAGCAGGGTATAGCGGCTGTCGTCGCGGATTTTACGGGTCACCTCGAAACCGTTCATTTCGGGCATCATCACGTCCAGTAAAACCAGATCGACATGGTTTTCCGAGAGTTTCAAAAGTCCCGCCGGACCGCTGTCGGCGGTGAGCAGCCGGTAGCCCTGCGGGAACAGATAGGCTTCCAGAAGTTCAATATTCTGGACCTGATCATCGATTATTAAAATTACCGGCGGTGCTTTCATTGGGGTACTCCCGGGAAAAGGATTTCAAACTCGGTGCCCTCGCCGGCTTTGCTGCGGCAGGCAATCTGAGCGTTGGCCATTTTTACCGCTCCGTAGACCGTGGCCAGGCCCAGGCCGGTGCCCTTACCGATGGCTTTGGTGGTAAAAAAGGGCTCGAAGATATGTTCAATAGTCGCTTCATCCATTCCGGTTCCGGTGTCCCGGACTGAAAGACGGACAAGTCTGCCGGATTCAGTATCCGCTCCAAAACCGGTGCTGATGAACAGGGTTCCGCCGCCGGTCATCGCGTCCCGGGCATTAGCGGCGAGATTCATCAGAATCTGGTCCAGCTGGCTGCGGTCGGCCATTATTGACGGGCTCTCAAGGCAGAGGGAGAGTTCCAGTTCGACCCACACTCCGATGAACTGGCGCAGCATCGGCGTAATTTCTTCGATTACCGCGTTCAGGTTCAGCAGCACCGGGTTTCTGGTTTGCTTACGGCTGAAGGTGAGCAGGCTTTGCACGAGCAATGTTGCCTTGTCCGATGCGATCCGGATTTGCTTCAGCCACATCTGCCGTGAGTCATCCGGCGGCGTTTTCTGGATCAGGTGATCGGTAAAGCCCTGAATAACCTGCAGAATGTTGTTGAAATCGTGGGCGACGCCGCTGGCCAAACGGCCGATGGCTTCCATCTTTTTGGATTGGAACAGCTGCTGTTCGAGTTTCGCGTTTTCCACGAAAGAGGCTTTCAGTTCCGCGGTGCGCAGCGCGACCTCGGCGATCAGTTCGTTCTGATAGTGGCTGCGCAGGTCGTTATAGGCTTTCACTTTTAACAGCGATTTTACGCGGGCCAGCAGTTCGAGCCGGTCTACGGGCTTGGAAATAAAATCGTCACAACCGGCTTCAATGCCCCTGACTCTGTCCTCTTTTTCCTGCAGGGCCGTGATCAGCACAACCGGTATGAGCTTGAAGCGTTCATCCGTTTTTACCTTATGGGTAAACTCAAAGCCGTCCATTCCCGGCATCATCACATCGGAGAGAATCAGGTCAATGCTGTGCGACGCCAGCTTGGCCAATGCTTCCGCGCCGTTATGCGCCTTGATGATGTGGTAGCCTTGCGGGCTGAGATATACTTCCAGCAGTTCGATGTTCGCGATCTGGTCATCAACGACCAGCAGTACCGGTTCATCTTTCATTGCGCGCCTCCGTTACATACCAGGAACAGGCTGATTTCCTTGACAAAGGTGCGGGTGTTGATCGGTTTGCCGATAAAACCGGTGTTGTGGATTTCGTTGCTGTCTACCCGGCCACCGGATAAGACCGAGGCCGTAACGAATACGATCGGAATGTCGAAGGTTGCTTTTTCGAGCCGGAGAATCCGGGCGGCCTCTGTTCCCAGCATATCCGGCATGCGCACGTCCATGATGATAATGTCCGGCAGTATTTTTCTGGCGGCTTCAATTCCGCCGGCGCCGTTTTCGGCGGTGTATACCTCGAATCCCGCGATCTCCAGCAGATCGGTTTCGAGCAGCAGGTTGTTGGCGTTGTCGTCGACGACCAAGGCTTTCTTTTTCATCTCAGTCTTCCTTTGCGGAAACGATGGGCAGGGTAAAGGTAACGCAGGTTCCCAGTTCCAATCCTTCCGATTTGATCGAGAACACTCCGCCGTGCAGTTCGACCATTTTTTTTGACAGCGGTAATCCCAGACCTGTTCCCTCTGTCAGTCGGGAATAGGGTGTGTCCACCCGGAAAAATCCTTCAAATATTTTATCCATGTTTTCCGCGGCGATGCCCACTCCGGTGTCCCAAACTTCTATCTGAATTTCGTTGCTCAGTTTTCCGGCGCGCATGCCGATGCGTCCGCCCTCCGGGGTGAATTTTACGGCGTTTGAGAGCAGGTTGTAGATTACTTCCTTGATCTTCAGTTCATCAGCCTCAATGTCGGGCAGGTCTTCCGCGATCTCCAGAATCATTTCCAGATTTTTTTTGCTTACCAGATCGGCGATCAGGGAGGCAATCTCGTTCAGAATGTGCCGGATCGGTATGTGCGAGAGTGACAGTTTCATTTTTCCGGCTTCGACCTTGGCCATGTCCAGTATCTGGTTGATCAACAGCAGTAGATGCTTTCCGCTGGTCAGCACGTTGCTGACGTATTTTTTTTGCTTTTCGTTGAGCACACCGAAGGACTCATCGAAGAGCACTTCCGAGAAGCCGTTTATCGAATTAAGCGGGGTGCGCAGTTCATGAGACATGTTGGCCAGGAACTCGGACTTTACCTGAGCAATCCGCTTCATCTCCACGGTCAGCTGTTCCAGTTCCTGATGGGCCCGCTCCAGCCCGTTCTGAATTTCTTTGCGTTCGGTTATGTCTTCAATCGCCAATAGAATGATGCGCTCTTTCCCGGAAACCCGTTTGATCTGCCGGGCATTCAGCAGCATGATGCGCCGGCCGATATTGGCAAAATCGTGTTCGACTTCATAGTTCTCGAAGGTGGCCATCCGCGGGATGATCGTTTCCAGCAGTTCGCGCAGCTGCGGTATGTTCCATTGTTTGTTGCCCAGGTCATAGATGAGCTGGCCCACGGTCTCCTCAGGCTTTACTTTAAAGACCTCGTAAAAGGAGCGGCTGACGGTAATGACGCGCAGGTTCTGATCCAGCGAGATCAGCGGCTCGCGGACCGTATTGATGATGCTCTCGGTCAGCTCGCTGGCGTCGTCGGCGGTCAGTTTGATGAGGGCCAGTTCCCGCCTGCTCTTTTCCAGTCCGATTTCTATTTCTTTGCGCTCCGAGATATCACGGGCGATGGAGGAGGCGCTGGCGATAACCCCGGCCGAATTCTTGACCGGGGAGAGCGTCAGCGATACATCGATTGTCTGTCCGTCTTTTTTTAGGCGTTTGGTTTCATAATGCTTGATGCTCTCGCCCCGGGCGATTTTAGAGCGGACCGTTATGTATTCTTCGACATAGCCCGGTGGAATGATCAGGATGCTCGACTCTCCGATAATTTCTCCGGCTGAGTAGCCGTAGGTTACTTCGGCGCCGCGATTCCAGCTGATGATAATTCCTTCCAGGTCTTCGACGATGATGGCGTCATCGGCGGATTCTACAATGGCCGCCAGCCGGCTGTGCGCCTCTTCCATTTCGCGCCGTTCGGTGATGTCCTCGATGGCCAGCAGTATTATTTTTTCTTTTCCCAGGCTTCTCTGAATCTGTCTGGCGTTCAGCAGCATGATCCGGGTGCCGATGGTGGAGAATTCATGTTCCACTTCGTAGTTATCAAAGGATGATTTTTCCGGAAGTATGGTTTCCAGTAATTCCCGCAGTTTCGGGATATCCCATTGTTTGTTGCCGAGGTCGTAGATCAGCTGTCCGACCGTTTCGCCGGGATTGGTTTTAAAGACGTCGTAGAAAGAGCGGCTCACCGAAACTACCCGGAGGTCACCGTCCAGGGCGATCAGCGGTTCACGGATGGTATCGATGATGCTCTCGGCGTATTCGGTAGACTCGCGGGCTTCGTGTACTTCGTCCTTGGATACCTGGATATCGGCCTGGGCGCTCTTGCGCTGCTGGACTTCAATGGTCAGGTCGGCGTCGCCGGTGCGGACCCGGTCCTCAAGAACCGTATTCATGTTCTGCAGCTTCTCTTCGGAGCTGACCAGCCGGGCGTTGAGCTGCAGGGCGCTGTCGTAGGTCGAGATCAGATAGCGCAATATGCGCGAGCGGTTGGCTTGAATATGATATTTCTTTCCGGCGAAGATGATGTCCGAGTCGTTGCCTGAATTATTCTTCTCGGCCTTTTTACTGCTCTCGATCAGGTCGCTGACCCGTTCCAGCAGTTTTTCACAGTCGAACGGCTTGGTGATAAAGGCGTCGGCTCCGGCTTCCAGCCCCCGCAGGACTTCTTCCTCATTCGAAAGACCGGTTAACAGCAGGATGGGCAGGTTTTCAAACTGCTGATCGCCGCGTATGGTGCGGCACAGCGTGTAGCCGTCCATTTCCGGCATGGTGACATCGCTGATAACCAGCAGCGGCACCTCCGTTTTCAAATGCTCCAGGGCCTTCAGTCCGTCAAGTACGCCGACGACAAAATAACGCGCTTCTTCAAGCACACCGCGGAGCATCAATAATTGGGTTGGGCTGTCTTCGACGACCAGAATGTGCTTTTCCATGGATTATTCCTTTGCCTGTTGTTCGAACAATTCTTCAAATTTTTTCTCGTGAGAGCTGAAAGCTTCCAGCACTGCCGGGTCGAAGTGTTCGGGTAGAGTCCTGCCGTCGCCGGCCGTGATAATTTTCATGGTTTCGGAATGGGTGTAGGCCGGTTTGTAGGAGCGCTTGACGCGCAGCGCGTCGTACTGGTCGGCGATGGCGGTGATCCGGCCGGACAGCGCTATCGCTTCGCCTTTCAGACCGGAAGGATAACCGGTGCCGTCCCAACGCTCGTGGTGAAAACTGGCAATCTGTTCGGCCATGGAAAGGGACGGCGAGGAGGAGCCGCTGAGGATAATCGCTCCCTGCCGCGGGTGCTCCTTGGTAATCTTCCACTCATCGAAGGTCAATACCCCTTTTTTATACAGAATGGCATCGGGAATCCCGACCTTGCCGATATCATGGAGCATTGAGGCATGCGCGATGGTATCCGAATACTGCGCATCCATTCCCAGCTGTTCGGCGATTTCCCTGGTGTATTTTCCGATACGCCGGATATGACTCCTGGTGTCCTCATCCTTGAATTCGGAGATGAAGGCCAGGCGGAATACGGTGTCGATATAGCTCTGGTTAACCAGCGAATGTGTGAATCGTAACTTGTCCAGAGCGGTGCGGATATCAGCGGTGCGCTCCTGAACCTGTTCTTCGAGGATTCTGGCATGATTATGCAGGAAGTCATGATACTCTTTAATTTTCAGATTGTTGCGCAGGCGCAGGGCAAACTCTTCGGCATCAACGGGCTTGGTCAGCAGATCGCTGGCTCCGGCCGATATTCCCCTCAGCCTGTCTTCCCGGGTCTTCATGCCGGTGAGCATGATTACCGGGATGTGCTTGGTCCGTTCGTCGGCGGTAATTTCCGCGGTTGCCTCAAAGCCGTTCATAACCGGCATCGTGCCGTCAATGACGATCAGGTCCGGGAGAAACTGGACTGCTTTTTGCACGGCCTCGAGCCCGTTCGCGGCCTTGATCGTTTGGTAGCCTTGCTCTTCGCAGAGCAGGCAGAGCAGCATTACTATTCCTTCATCGTCATCCGTGATCAGAATTGTTTTCTTCTGGCGTTCTTCTTTCATTTATTATTCCTCCATACCCTTGATTCTGCTGTTTAAAATTTCCGCGATCTTCCCCGGATTCTGTATATACTGGGCGGCCTTTAGTTTGATCGCTTCGCCCGGCATCCCGTGAATCACCGAACTTTCCTTGTCTTGGGCGATCGTCATGGCGCCGGCTTTTCTCAGCTGCAGCAGTTCCTCGGCGCCGTCCCTGCCCATGCCGGTCAGCAGTATGCCGATCGCCCGGTCTTTGAGGGTCCGGGCCGCGGAGCGGAACAGAACGGAGACCGACGGACACATGCCGTTGACCGGAGGTCCCTGAAACAGGCGGATGCGGCTGAATTTATCAACCTCCATCTGGAAACCGTCCGGAGCGATATAGGCGCGCGCGCCTTCAGCGATGATGCTGTCCTGGGCTACTTCCACCGGGTAGCCGGAAGTAGAGGACAGCCAGCTGATCATCACCGGAAGAAAGCCGGGGGTAATGTGCTGGACGATCAGAATGGGAACCGGAAACGGTTTTTTAAGCGCGGTTAGAATTTCGCACAGTACCGGCGGACCGCCGGTAGAAGCGCCGATTACGACCATCTCTATTTTTGACGCTCGTGAAGGCTTGCCGTCGCCGGGCGGTGTTTTCTGTAATTCATGTAGGGTCTGTTTTTCCCAGCGCCGCACGACCTTTACGCCTGAGGCCATTTTTACGGTTTGCACTATCTTGCGGGCCTGGGAGCGGGACAATAAATCTTTGATGCCCCGCGGTTTTTGACAGACGGCGATCGCGCCGGCTTCGCGCGCCAGAAATGATTTTTGGAGACCTTCGCTGTTCAGACTGTCGCTGATGATAATCGTAGGAACCGGATTGGTCTGCATGATTCGGCGTACGGCTTCGACGCCGTCCAGGTAGGGCATGTATAAATCCATGGTAATTACATCCGGATGGAATTTAAGAGCCAGATCGAGCGCTTCATAACCGTCGGAGGCGACGGCGACGACTTCGATTTCCGGATCCGAGACCAGGATGTAAACCAGCAGATCGCAAGCTGTCTGCGAGTCTTCAACGACGAGTACGCGGATCATGCCGGATCTCCTTTTTTCATACCAGCCTCTTGACGATATCCAGCAGATTCTTCTGGTCAAATCCCGATTTGGCGATATAGGCATTGGCTCCGGCATCGATGCCCCGCTCTTTGTCTTCATTCGAGTTCAATGAGGTAATGAGCACTATAGGCATATCGGCGGTGCGAGAAAACGCGCGGGTTTTTTTGCACAGTTCGAAACCGTTCATGCGGGGCATTTCTATGTCCGATACCAGCAGGTCAAACTTCTCGGAGCGCAACAGAGTAAAGGCTTCAACGCCGTCTATCGCGGTGGTCACCGCGTAACCGGCGGACTCCATCAGCCCTTTGAGCATCGTTCTGGACGTGACTGAGTCATCAACTATCAGTACCCTGACGGCGCTTTTCGCCTCCGGCTTGCTTTCTGTTTCGCCGGCGGGGCGGGAGTTGCTCAGGATTACCGATCGCAGCAGGTCAAAGGGGTTAAGAATCGGTATGACTTCGCCGGTGGCCAGGACTGTGGTGCCGGAGACATTCCGCACTCTGATCAGGTTTTTTCCGAGAGTTCTGGCAAGGACTTCCTGTTCGCCGATTACTTCGTCTACCCGCAACGCGATCCGTGTGCCGTTCACGAGCAGAACTACGACAAAACTGTTCTCGTCGGATTCGCTGCCGTTTCCGCCGCGCAGGCGGCCGAGGGTCTCAGAGAGATTGACCAGCGCCACGATCTGCTTGTCGATCACGATGGTTTCCCGGTTGTCGACTAACGAAATTTTTGAGCGGTTGACGCGGATGACCTGATCGATATGCCGGGTCGGTATGATAAAGGACTGTCCGGTGTCTTTGACAATTACTCCGCGAAAGGTGGCCAGCGAAACCGGTATGCGCATCCGGAAGGTCGTCCCGAGGGATTCCTTCATTTCTACCGACAATTGACCTCCGGCGGTGGCGATTTTTTCGCGGGCGATGGCCAGGCCCAGGCCTCTTCCGGAGATAGCCGAGATTATCGGGCTGGTAGACAGCTCGGATAAAAAAATCAACTCCAGGGCGGATGCGTCATCGAGTAAATGAGCGTTGATTTCTGAGATCAGTCCCTTTTCGACCGCTGCCTTCTTAACGGCGGTCAGATCAATGCCCGCGCCGTCATCGCTAACGGTGATTTCCACAGTATCGTTTTCAACCCTGGCGATCGTGACCGTGATCTGTCCGGCGCGGGCCTTGCCGCAGGAAACGCGTTTTTCGGCGCTTTCAATTCCGTGACTGACACTGTTGCGCACAATGTGAATGAGCGGGTCTTTGATTCGTTCCAGTACCCGGCGGTCTATCAGGGTGTCGTCGCCGTGAACGTTCCAGCTGACTTCCTTTTCTTCCGCCCTGGCCAGGTCGCGGACCATCATGGAGAACGATTCCATCAGGCTCGAGAAAGGCAGCATCAGCGCTGTTTTAATCTCGGACTGCAGATAGTCGATGCGTTCGCTGCCATGCAGACTGTCCATCGTCCCGGCCTGGTACAAGCCGGCTAATTTTTCGGTTATGGTTTTGGAATGCTCATTGCATACATCTATAAATTCAAGCAGTGTTTGCAGTTTCCGGTCATCGACAGCCTGCTTTCGGAGTTTGACTATCGTCGGAGTAAGCTTATCCCGGCAGGTGTTCCACTGTTCCTGAAGATGCAACAGCTCGCTGAGGTCTTCCGTGTGTTTCAGCAACGCCTGCTTGACTGAAAGCATTTCCTCCGCGCCCAGAAAGATCGAACCAAGCAGCGTGTTGGAAATTCGCACCGTTTCGGACATGTTGATGGCCTGTGGACGCTGAAACAGCGCCGCGGCGGCAGTTTCTGTTTTTTTTACCGGGTCTTCAGTGGCTTTGCCGGATTGCGCTTCCTTTGTTTCCGCGCGCAGCAGGACGATCGTGCTTTCCAGTTCAGCTGTCGATACGGCGGCGCTGTCTTTGGTTAAGGAGGTGATCAGGTCCAGCGCGCGGTACATCGCGTCGAACATCTTTGTTGAAGCAGTCTTCAGGCCCTTTTTCATCGCGGAAAAAATATCTTCGAGATACTGGCAGAGCTGTTCAATCTCCCGGATATTCACCGCCCGGGCGGCTCCCTTGAGACTGTGGGCGTTGCGAAATAAAATATCGATAAGCGCGGTTGTCCGTTCCTTTCCGCAATTGCCCTTTTCAAGTTCGAGCAGACCGGTCAGCAGCATGGAGCGGTGTTCTTCCGACTCGCCTTTGAAAGTATCACGCAGTTTTTCAAGGAAATCGCTTTCTTTGCTCATTTCATTCTCCCGACGGATTCGTTTACGTTGATTTTTTTATCACAAAGCAGTTTGCGGGCATCGAGTATCACGAGACCCGCGCTGCTGATTCCCTGAAAATATTCAACCATACCGTCGGATAGTGAAGGCAGGGTGTCCTGGATAAGATCTAGCGGAATTGCGGAAAGACCGAGTATCGCCGCGGACAGGAAACCGAATTCGTTCTCCGGAGACTGCAGAATGATGATATTGGCATTTTTCTCAGCCGGTGTTCCCGGCAATCCGAACAGGGTCAGCAGATCCAGTACGGCCACTATTCTACCCCGGATGCTGATGATGCCTTGTATAAAGGACGGGACGCAGGGCAGCGGAGTAATTTTACCGCACAGAATAACTTCCGAAATAAAACGTTCTTCCATCGCGTAGGTCTCCGCGCCTAATTTAAAGCTCAGTACCTGTATGGCGGCTCCGGTTTCAGGAACAGTGGCAGCGGCGGCCAGTTTTTTCGCGCGCTCTTTCAGAATTTCCCGTTCTTCCGATTCAGAAAGCATAGTGGTTTCCATTGTTTATCCTCTGCGCGTTGATAGACGCGATCATCTCGGACATTTTCCCGGCGCTGATTCCTTCCGATTCAGGAAGCTCTGTCCCCGCCTGTACAGTCTGCAGTATCTGGAGCGCGATCCGCAGATGCCGTTCGGTCTCGGTTTCCTTTCCGCCGCGGTGATACAGATTGGCGAGGGTATAATGCGCGACAACGAAATCCGGCTCGAGGTACAGGGCCTGACGCAGGATGATGATGGCTTCGCCGATCCGCTGTTGTTCTATTCTGATCAGTGCCAGCAGATACAGGCTGGCCGGATTGATTTTGTTTGCCGATATCGCCTGCAGACACCATTTTTCGGCATCCGGGAGCATGCCCTTGTTAGCGAAAGAGCGGGACAGAAACTGGAATATCCGGATATCGGCCGGCTCCAGACCGCTCAGACCGGAAAAAGCCTGGATAGCCCTGTCATAGTCGGCGTCGCGGTAGTATTGCATGGCAGCTTGATACATTTCCTCAAAATTTAGGCTGGTCTTTTTGGCGGCTGTTTTCGGTGTTTTTACGGTAAGCGCGGCCGGCGGTTTTATTCCGGTCCCGGCCGGCGGCGCGACCGCTGCCGTTTTCTTTTTATGCAGCACGGCGCCGCTCAGATACAGCGGCGTAAAGAGCGCCTGATCAACAATAGAAATCTCAACCGGACTGACCAGCAGCCAGCCCTCGGCAACAAGCGCTTTCTGAAATTTTCCGATTATCTTGACGACATTCTGCGGTGTAAAATACATCAGCACATTGCGGCATAGAATCAGATCAAGGGCGTTGGTGTTATTGATAAGTGACGGGTAGACATCATCGATCAGATTAAGATGCATGAAACTGACCAGTTTTTTTATTTCGGGAAGGACGCGATAACCGCCGTTTGCTTCTTTTGTGAAGTACCTTGAGCGCGTTTCCGCGTCGACACCCCGGAACGACCATTCTTCATAGAGACCCTCTTCGGCGACGGCAAGCACTTTCTGGTTTATGTCCGTTCCGAGAATATTGATTTTCCAGCCGAGCAGTTCCGGCATTCCGGAGACGATCATCGCCAGCGTATAGGGTTCTTCTCCGGTGCTGCAGCCGGCGCTCCATATCCGGATTGACTTCTCGGTTTTTTGATGAGCCTTTATAATATCCGGAATGGCGCGCGCGGTCAGCGCGGCAAGACTTTTATTCTCCCTGAAAAAGTAGGTTTCACCATTCGTCAGGCAGTTCGCCAGAATCTCCAGTTGCCGCTGATCCGTCCTTGAAGAAAGCACCCATTCAATGCAGGAAGCGGTATCCGCGAAGCCGAGCGAATTTGAGGCGGATGTGATCTTGTTTTCCAGCTCCGCCCACCGCTCCCTTGGAAAGTATAAACCCATCCGGGAGATGATGTGATCGCTCAGCCGGGAAATTACGGCTTCGGAAATAGCGCTGTTCATATGGCCGCCATGATTTCTTCTTCGCTCGCGCTGAGGAAAAGCTCCGGGTCGTAGATCAGTAAAACCTCGTCCTGGCGGCAGGCGGCCGCGGCGACACAGCCGGGAGTCCCGGAGTTGGTATCGACGCTGATAAAGTCTGCTGTGTCGGCCTGTTCAAGTCCGATGACGGAATCGACCAGTAACGCGAGCTTGCGCTTCGGCGACTGTATGATAATAAAGCGGTCGGTAGAGCGCAGCGCCCGTTCCGCCAGGCGCAGGCGGCGCCGCATGCTCAGGACCGGCAGAATCTGACCTTTCCAGTTTATAGCTCCGATAAAAACATTCGGCGCCTCCGGA
Organism: Treponemataceae bacterium; assembly: GCA_942493045.1. Classification (GTDB taxonomy): domain Bacteria; phylum Spirochaetota; class Spirochaetia; order Treponematales; family Treponemataceae; genus Teretinema. The sequence continues at coordinate 354,537 of OW818665.1, forward strand.
AACGGAGTCACGTCGGAGGCGAATTCGATCTTTTCCACTACCGTCAACGGCAGGGCATGTTTTCTGTCTCCGACAGAAAAAATCAGAATGGTGAATGTCGCGTTTCCGTCCCCGACTCGGTCCATGATTTACATCCTTACCTGAGCGACCAGTTCTTTCAGTTTCAGACCGACGCCGTGCAGATTGCGGGCTTCGCTTTCCAATTGTTTTGTTCCGGCTACGCCCTGTAATGTCGCGATCTGAATGCTCTCCATGGCCATGGCTACCTGATCCATTCCGACCAGCTGCTGTTCGCTGGAGGCGGCTATCTGGGCGGCTCCGAGGGCAGCCTCGACCACGGTTTCAGCGAGACTTTCTATGGATTCTTTGGTTTCCCTAGCCTGCTTCATGCCGCGGTCCACTGACTTTGTGCCCTGCTCCATGGCCATGACCGCGCCGGTAGTCGCTTTTTGTACTTCTGTCAAAATGGTGCGTACCTGGGCAGTGGCCCGTTTGGACTGTTCCGCGAGGTTTTTTATTTCCTGGGCGACGACGGCGAAACCCTTGCCCTGTTCTCCGGCCTTGGCCGCTTCAATGGCGGCGTTCACGGCCAGCAGATTGGACTGGTCGGCTAGATCGCTGACCGTCATGGTGATCTCTCCGATCGAGATGCTCTGCTCGCTCAGGTGCATGATGCTCTGGGCAATGGTATCCATCTGTTCGCGGATCTGCTCCATTACCTGGGTGGTTTCCTCGGCCGAGGTCCGGCCGGCCTGGGCGATGTCTTCGGTCATTACGGCCTTCTCGGCCATGTTTTTGGCCTTGTCATTCGAAAGGTGGACCGTCTGTTTGACTTCCTCAATTGAGGTTGTGGTTTGGCTTACGGCGGCCGCGGTTTCGCTGGTGCTGGCCGCAAACTGACTGGTGGACTTTGAAATTTCGCTGGCCGCGGAAGCTAAGCCCTCCGCGCCTTCCTGTATGTCTTGCGACTGCTTGCGCAGGTTGCTCAGCATGTTTTCAAGTGATATGCCGAGGGTGTCTTCGGTGGAGCGCCTGACAGTCTGCGCGGTTAAGTCGCCTGAGGCGATGCGTTCCGAGAATAAGCTGAGGTTCTGGAGGGCCTTTTGCATTTCGCTGAAGGAGCATGCCAGCATCCCCAGTTCATCCCGGCCGGAAACTTCTATGACCGTCGAAAGATTGCCGCGGGTAATTTCCGCGATGGCTTTTTGCAGGCGTTTGACCGGTCCGGTGATGGAGCGGGTAATCAGCAGCGCCAGGGCCAGACCGATCAGAGCGAAGACGATGCTCATAAAAATGATTTTGTTGCGGAGCAGGACGCTCGGCTGGAGAATCTCGGCGATGTCGTTACCCATTATCAGAATCCAGGGCAGGCCATCAAAGTCTGAATTAGCCGCCGAGCGGGAAAACGAGTACAGAATTTTCTTTTTGCCGTCTCTGGCCACAAAGGATCCGGACTCTCCCGCGATTTCCTTATAGTAAGTTCGCTCTGAATCGTCTTCCAGAAAAACAAACGGTTCGGTTGAATAGACCAGTTTCCCATCCGCGGTTATCAGCCGGACATTGGTATCAGTGTATTTTTTGTTGGTGTTGATCGCGTCATTGATTATGGAATCGATGCGGATTTTTCCCAGGAAGACGCCGGCTGTATTATCCGAGGCGTCATTGATCGGAACGGCGATGGGCAGTAACATGGCACCGGAAGAGGGAGCCTGGTAGACGTCGCCTATGCTGACCTCTGAATCGCGGGCCAGGCGCCATACCGGGTTTTGATCAAACCGGAAGCGCTCCGTTCCACCGGTAAAGGCGATAACGGCGCCGAAGGAGTTGGTAACGATGGCTTCGGGAACCATGATTTCTTTTTCCATGTTTTCGTATATCGTATAGTAGAGGTCTTTCAAATTTAAGGAGAGGGGGTTGGAAATAACTCTTTCTAGTGTCGCGGAAATATTTCCCGATGTCCTGCCGCGCCATTCGGCATCAGTGCGGTTCAAATAATTTTCTACGGACGCGAACGATCTGAATTCTCTGTTGGAGGATTCCGCGGCCCTTACAAAAACATCACCGGAAGCCCGCTGTTGGAAACGGTCTATCCAGTTGTAAACTTCACGGTTGATATTGATGAGCATTTCGTTGGCGATAAACACCGAATTCTGCCCGATCGACGCTTGTAAGGATTTCTGGCTCTCATAGGTTGAATAGATTGCGACGGTGAGTACCATCAGCAGAATACAGCCAAATCCGCAGATCAGTTTTATTCCAATTTTTTTCATAGATACTCATCCTTCAAAATGGGAGGGTCAGGCCTGCAAAGGCGCCTGACCCTCAATACTTTTTTCTGTTACTCAGCGCTCTGGGTTACTGTAGCCTGATCGAGGGTAACCTGTGTCTGAGCCAAGGCCCGGCCGGTTAAGGTCGCTCCGGTTTTCAGGATTATCTGAGTTTGACTCAGGATGATTCCCTGCATGCTGGAGGTCGTTTCCAGCGATACAACTTCGGCAACCTGCCAGAAGATATTCTTAGCCTGGGCTCCGCCGGAAAGGACGACGGCTACACCGCTGGCCAGAGTCAGGTCATTGGAGATTTCGAATATCCAAATGTCGTTCGCTCCTCCGGTGAGGGTGATGTCGGAAGCGATGTTGACACTGGTTCCCCATTTGTACAGACCGGGCACGAATGTGGTTCCGCCGATTGTTCCTCCGCCGATATCAATATTGGCGGCGCCCGGCGCGGGCCGTGTGGCGGCGTCGGTATAAGCCGCTTCCATGTCGGAAACAGCGGTGGTCATGGTTGTAGGGGTCGGGGGAGTCATGTCGGCCGCGTACAAAAAGCCGGTGACCTGCGGGCAGGTGGAATAGCCGGTGGCTTTTGTCTGGGAGAAGCCGGTCAGGAAGGTTTCGGCAGCCGGGCTGATACCGATATTTCCGGTAATGATCGAGGCCGGTACGGTGGATATGGCGCTCTTTGCCAGAATGACAAAGTTGCCGGCAGTCCCGAGACGTACCGGAGCCGGACCGAGGGGTATCGTCGCGGTAGTGGTAAAAGACCAGGTTTGATCGGCGACCATGGCGTTTCCAACCAGGTCTGTGACGCCGGTAGAAACGGTGACGTCATAGCTGACGCCGTACTCCAGGTTGGCGGCCGGAGAGAACACCATAGTTTTATTGCCGATATCGTAGGTCACTGTTCCGGTCACCGGTGTGGCGCCGTCGAGCACGGTCATATTCGCGCCGACAATGGTGGCGCTGTTCATGACCTCGCTGAAGGTAGCGCTGATTCTGGTATTTATGGAAACATCAGTTGCGCCGTTAAGGGGCGTAATTGCGGTAATAGTCGGTGGAATGCTTTCCGGGGTCGGAATCGTTTCGAAATACCAGACGTTATTGGCCGTGAGGCTGTTTCCGGCGGTATCGGTTATTGCCGTTGTCAGAGTTGCCTTGAAGTAGGTGAGGTTCGGCAGATCAGCGGCCGGATTAAAGGTCGCGACCATGTTAAGCGCGTCGTAGCTGACTACGCCGGCTACCGGTGTGCTTCCATTATAAACGGTAAAGCTTGATGTATCGATAGTCGCCTCATCCATGGCTTCGCTGAAGGTTACGGTGATGTTTGAGCCGAGTGTCACTCCGGTGCTTTCGCTGACCGGTACGGTGGAAACCACCGTAGGGGCGGTGCTGTCATCGCCGGCTGGCGGATCGGAAGACTGTGGGCATCCGCTAAGAGCCAGCAGTCCCAATAATGCCGCGAATAGGACTTTTCCCATACGCTGTTTGGTTTTGTTCATTTTAACCATCCTTTCGAGAGTTACGAGGAACTTATATTGGCTTTCCTGCTATTAACCATTCCATTGGCCTTAAGCCCGTTACCTTTCACCGCAAAAGGCGCCGGAGGGATATACCCCACGGCGCCGAAAGCGGTCAGAACTTTTTTTACATCCGCGGCGGGTCTGTTATTCCATTACGACAGTGGTGCTGTTCAGCGTTACGGCTGTCCAGGACATCAGGCGGCCATTCATCGCGGTATCGGACTCGAAGGCAATGTCTTCCTCGGTCATTACGTTACCCACAAATTCGGCGCCGGCCAGGAAACTGGCTCCGCCGGTGATCTGCCAATAGACATTCTCAGCCTGGGCGTTTCCGGCCAGGATGACCTGCACGCCAGCGGCCACGGCGAGGTTTCCGGTAATCTGGAAGATCCAGACATCATTGGTGCCGCCTTCCAGGGTGATCGAAGAATCGATGGGCAGGTTGGCGCCCCATGAGTACAGGCCGGGGGCAAAGGTGGTACCACCGATTGAAGGGCGGTTCAGGTTTTCGCCGACCGCGGGGGCCAGTGTGGCGATCGAGGTATAAGCGGCACGTTTGTCGGCGGTGGCGGTGGTCAGGTTAATCGGTGTCGGATCGGCCATGTCGGCGGCATACACCCGTCCGGTTACTTTGGCAGAAGTGGCAAAACCGGTAGCGTCTACCAGGGCGAAACCGGTAATAAAGCTTGTGGCGTAGGGTGAGCAGGCCAGGTCGCCGGTAACAGCTGAAGCGCCGGAATCGGCGATTCCGGTTTCGGCAAGCACAACGTAGTTAGCAGCCGTTCCAAGGTCTACAGCGAAGGGAATTACGGCGACCGCGGTGAAGGACCAGACGTAGTCGGAAGCGAGGGCGTTTCCGGCTGCGTCGGTAACTACGGTGGTGACGGTGGCGGTATATACGTTGCCGGTCATCAGGACATGTGTCGGTGTGAATGTGACGGTGTTTTCGTTGAAGCTTAAGGCTCCGTCGACCGCTGTATAACCTTCGGTAATAATGAAGGAAGTAGTGGTGATACTGGCTTCATCCATAGCCTCGCTGAAGGTTACGGTAACCAGGCTGTCGGCGGCTACGTCAATCGCGGCGTCCAGGGGACTTACCATCGTTATGGTCGGAGTGCCGCTGTCGCCCGGAGTCGGGTCATCGTTGGCAGGCTGTTCACAGCCGGCAATTGCCGCAACGCACAGGATCGCTCCCAGGGTTGCCAGTACTTTGTTTCCAAGACCTTTCATCATTTTTTCCATCCTTGTTCAGAGATTTTCGAGGGGCTTTGATTGGCGCCCCTTCTGTCAGCCATTCCATTTCAGTCGTTTCAGTTCGGTTTTGTTACTACGGCCTGGTCGAGCGCCACCATGCTCTGCGCCAGAATCCGTCCGTTTATAGAAGCCCCGGTTTCCAGGCTGATGGCCGTTTGCCCAAGGATAATTCCCTCGAAGTGGGAATAGGCGCCGAGGGTGGCCGTTCCGGCTACCTGCCAGAACACATTCTTAGCCCGGGCTCCGCCGGTCAGGGTGATGCTTACGGCATTGGCCAATAACAGTTCCTGCGAGATCTGGAATATCCAGACATCGTTGGCGCCGCCGCTGAGGGTGATATCCGACGCGATTGTTACCGGGCTGCCCCATTGATACTGGCCGGGCGTAAAGGTCAGTCCGCCGATATTTCCGCCGCCGATGTTGATGTTGGCCGCGTCCGGAGCCGGTCTGGTCTGGGCGTCGGTATAGGCTGTTTCCATATCGGAAATGGCGGTGGTCATTCTGGTCGGGGTGGGCGGGGTCATGTCCGCGGCGTAGAGATAACCGGTTACCTGGGGTGTTGTTGAATACCCGGTAGCCTTAGTCTGGGAGAAACCGGTCATATAGGATTCAGCCGCCGGACTCAAGCCGACGTCGCCGGTGATGATTGATGCCGGTACGGTCGAGATTTCGGTTTTCGCCAGAATCACAAAGTTGGCGGCAGTGCCGAGGATGACCGGAGCCGGACCCGCTCCGGCGGCGGCGGTGGTGAAGGACCAGGCTTTGTCATTGGTCATAGTGTTTCCGAAAGTATCAGCGACGACGGCTTTCACCGTGGCAGTATAGGCTGTGCTGTACTCCAGGTTTACGCTCGGAGCGAAGATCGCGGTTTTGTTCGGAATATCGTATGTCACCTTACCAAGCACCGGTGTCGCTCCGTCCAGCAGGATGAAATTGGCGTCTACGATGGTCGCGGGATTCATAGCCTTGGTGAAGGTCGCCCGGACTGTGTCGTTGATGCCCGTCCCGGTAGCCCCGGCGATCGGGAAGGTTATTGTCACTGAGGGGGCGGTAGTATCGTCGGGATCGTCATTATTGCCATTAGCAGACGGACAGCCGGCCAGGGCTGTCATCCCCATCAGGATTGCGGCGGAAAGTAAAAGAAAATTAGTGCTGTGTTTCATATCTCAGACCTCTCTTGTACGCTAAAACTACGTTATCAGCGGCGGTTTGTTTGTTCGCTAGCGCACGCAAGGTGATTCGATGAGCGGCTTTAGTGTGATTAAAAGCTTGTGTTATCAGGTGAGCCGGTTGTATACTCTTTCAGGGACAGAGGGGGCTTTGAATGAACGCGGACCGGTCATTTTTGCAAAAAATTTTCGCTTCGATTATTGTGACTCCGGTAGTTACCCTGCTGATGGGCGAGGCTTTTACCCATCTGTTTAATGTCCGGTTGGACGCCGCTCTGCAGTCGCGACTGCTCTTCACCTTTCAGAAACCGTTGATCTTTGTATTGGTGGTGGTAATGGAAGCGTTGCTGCTGATCGCGGTGTACCGCATGCTTACACCCCTGCTCAAGTTTTTGAAGCATCCCGATCATGACGATACGGTTTTGTACGAGAAAGCCCGCCGGGCCGCCCTGGGCCTGCCCTGGGTACTGATTATCACTACGGTAGTGTTCTGGACTGTCGGGACCATCGTCTTTTACGCCCTGAACGGCTGGAAGAGCCCGGGAGGCACACCGCTGGCCTGGGTGCTGTCATTCAAAATAAGTACGGCGGTTTTGTCCGCGACCCTCAATGCCCTGTTTATCAATCATATTCTGATCGGCCCGAAGCAGGCTCTGCGTATTGAGTATATCCGTGAAGGCGAGGTGGACTGGTTTAACCGCAGTCGGGACTTGATCACGGTTTTGGCGACCATGACGGCCATGATCGCCCATCAGGCCTATATTGCACGCTACTTTATCCTGCGCGACCCGCGGTTCCGCGGTCCGGTAAATCCGCTGCTCTCGCAGCTGGCTGTCGGTTGCGTTATCGGCCTGGTCAGTCTGGCGATGGTGGTGTTGACCCGCCGCGAAGATTCAATGCAAACCGCCCTGCTGCGCTCGCGGATCACGCAGCTGACCTCCCCGGAGGCCGCTGACCTGACCGCCCAGGCCACAATTGTCAATTTTAACGCCATCGGCGAGCTTACTGACGGCTTTAACCGGTATTCTTCCACCCTGCGCTCGATGGTTCAGGGTATCAACACCGCGATGGCCAGCCTGAGCGGCACCAACGGCGCCCTTTCCGGCGGCTCGGATAAACTGAAGCAGGCGGTTCAGGAAATGAATCAGTCAATAGGAGATATCGGCACCCTCGTCGGAGAGGAGGTCGAGGCCGCCGCCGATGCCGATATCAATATTGAGCGCATCAGCGCTAATATCGGCGCCCTGCATAATTCGATCAATGAACAGGCCGCTATGGTCACTGAGTCCAGTGCCGGCATTGAGCAGATGATTGCCAATATCAAATCCGTATCCGCCAATATCGGTCAGGTGCAGGGTTTTTACACCAAACTGCAGGATGCCGCCGGGAATGGACGGCGCAAGGTCAACGAGGCTAATGCCCTGATTCAGAAAGTGTCGGAGATGTCCGGCCTATTGGCGGAAGCCAATAAGGTGATCGCCGCCATCGCCTCGCAGACTAATCTGCTGGCCATGAACGCGGCTATCGAGGCTGCCCACGCCGGTTCGGCCGGCGCCGGTTTTTCTGTGGTAGCCGACGAGATCCGTAACCTGGCCGAAAAATCGGCCCTACAGTCCAAGGACGTCAAAAAGCATCTGAAGGGCGTGGTTTCTTCAATAGATATGGCTGTCACGGCTTCGGCCGAAGCCGAGCAGGGTTTCGCGGAGGTCAGCGACCTGATTGATACCGTTACCCGCTACGAGGATGAGATCCGCAACGCCATGCGTGAACAGAGTGAAGGCTCCCGCCAGATTATGGAGGCCCTGACTGCCATGAACGGGGTTACCGCCGACGTCAATACCGGAGCCGCCGAGATGTCCGGCCGGGCTCGCGAAATCGTGGGCAGCATGCAGCGTCTGAATGAACTGTCGCAGCGCATGAGCATCGAGATGGAAACAATCGATCAGGATTCGCGCACCATCAGGGAAACTTTCCAGGAAATTCTAATAATGATAGAAAGTAACAGTCATTCGATCGCGGCCGTTAATGCCCAGGTGCAGCGCTTCAAGGTGTGAGCGGGGCGTTCCCCGCGGTGACGCAGTCCAGCCGGGCGCGAGGCAAGCAGGCTGGGCGCGGATTGGTGCTTGTTGTTTCTACAGAAAGGCGCGCATCCGTAGAATATCCCGGCCGTCATAGTGGCCGGCGGGAAGGAATAAGTCCGCCAGTTTCGGAGGAATGAAGGCCGCGCTTTCCTCGGTGAGATAGAGGGTATCTTTTTTAAGGTATTTGTAGCCGAGGTGATATACCGAATTGAGGGTGTCCGATGTCAGAGCTCCGGTATTTCCGGGGCGCATGAAGACGGTGTTTCCGGTATGGATGGCCATGCGGAAGGTAAAAGGCACCGAGAGGGCCGCGTTTCCGGCATATAGAATCGGGCGGTTCAGCCATAGCTGCAGGGCGTCCAGTATCGCCGGGCAGTTTTGTCCGTCAAAGGGCAGCAGCAGCAGACCGCCGTATTCCCGCCACATCCAGACTAAGCCGCCGCTCTTGGCAAAAGCTCCTTCGATCATGCGTTGAAATTCCTGATCCAGGGCGTTTAGCCGGTTTTCGCCGATTGTCTCCAACAGCCGTTCGGTGCGGTCAATCTGGACATAGACAAAGGTGAAGGTATATTCACAGCCTTCCCTAATAGCTTTCCAGCCGCCGCTGGAGTCGATAAAATTATAGCTTACCGGAGTCTTCGCGGCAGGGCTCTTCCTGGTTGTGCCGGTGGTCGGGCGTTTCTCGGCTGCCGAGCGTTTTCCGGCTGCCGGGTTTTTTCCGGCGCTTTCCGGAGCCGGTTTTTGTATTGATCCGGCGGCGGTTTTTTCGGCGGCCCAGCGCAGCGCTTTTTTAAGCCGGGCGGCATCGATGAGTGCGGTTCCTGTTTTCGCGCCGACATAATCGCTGGCCCCGGCCCAGAAGGCTTCCGCGGCATCCGGCAGTACCCCTTTCTTATCTAGTATTCCCCAGGGCCGTGTCTGCCGGGCCAGGGCGCGCAGGGCGGCCTTCCAGTCCGGCTCTTCCAGAGCGGTCAGGTCATACCACAGAAAGTCCGCTCCCTGGTCCTGCTTCCTGAGTTCTTTGACAAAGTCAGAGCGGGGCAGCAGTGTGACTGTGTTTTTCCCCGAGGCGAGGCCGCTCTCAAACAGGTTCAGAATCCGTTTATTGTCAGAAGCAATCAGGATATTCATTCGAGTCCCTCCAGGCGGACGCTGTAGGCGCGTAGCGCGCCGCTTTTTTCGCCTTTTACCGGTGAAAACCAGGAGCAGAAGTGCCGCTCATAGGCGTCATAGACTGTCGGGCTGACTGTCAGCGACAGCGGCGCGGTGTAGCGGGCTTCAATTTCCTTAACCCGCCGGACCAGTTCGTTTTTCAGAAGTTCTTCCTCGGTGTCGGCCCATTGGCAGGTGCCGTTATGGATCGCGAAACGGACCTGCAGCGGTTCGCCCAGGGCGTTGGAGAGCCTGTTATAGATAAAGAGGCGGTGCAGCACTTCCATGGCCGCCAGCGTCGCGTCCATGTCGCGTTTGCCGTAGTAGAAGGCCGCCAGTCCGCCGTCGCCTTCCCGGTACCATAGCCGTCCATTGCGTTTGAGTACGGCTTCACCGATCATGGAGCGGAAATCCTCGAAGGCGGTATTGATTTTTTTGGAGTCGTAACTGCGCACCAGACGGGTGTTCTGGGTGATGTCAAAACGCAGTACGGTAAGCGTAGAGTCGGTACCCGGCCGCAGTCGCCGCCAGTTGGCCGTGGCCGCCGGACTGAAGGTTTCGATGAATAAACCGCTGACCTGATCAAAATGCAGACCTTCCTTGGCCAGTTCCTTGGCAATATCGGTCAGTAGCGGCACCGGGTATCTCCGTCCATTAACGCCGCTGCGGTTCAGCTGCACAAGAGATTCTACGAAAGGCAGAAAAAGATAGCCGGAGATGATGTCGCGCATGATCTGGGCGGCGGCGTCACGGGGCTGGATCGGGATATTCGGATGTATGCCGGTGCGCTGATGGATGTCATAGCCGGGGATCAGCTCGCGTACCAGGCGCACCATCACATCGATAGGTACGGATTCATAAAGAGCGCGGGTCGCCAGGTTGATGATTGTTCCTCGTATATACATTATTTTTCCCTGCAACTCTGCTTGATGTCCGGAATTCAACCCGGATTACTCCATTATATCATTTTTTTGCGCATAAGTCAGTATCAATTGGCAAGAAAAAGCGCCCCTTCAGGCCGAGCTTCCACCTTGTTTTCCAGTCCGGTATGGACTATCGTTGATACCATGAAACATTTTGCGCTTCGTCTTGTTCTCGCCGCGGCTTTTGTGGCTTTTCTGGCGGGTTGTCTCTCACCGACCGCCGCGGATTTACGCAATGGGCAGGGCGGAGCCGGCGGCCCGCTTACGACGGCCGAAAAAGAAGCCTACCTGCGCTTTTTTACCCCGGATACCCTGCACAGCCTGACCGCGGACATTACCCGCGAACAATGGGATACCTTTAACCAGCATCTAGGTGACTATTGGGATGAATTCGGCAGTTTACGATCCAACCGTTATTTCCCGGTTAAGTTGACCTATTCCGGCCCGGACGGCAATTTCACCTTCACGGAGGTCGGTCTGCGCACTCGCGGCAATACCAGCCGCCAGATTCCGGAGAGCCCGGCCGGTAATTTCAGGCGGGCCCATTTTCAGCTGAAGTTTAACGAAACTTTTGATCATGCGCCGGATTCAGCTGCTTATGAGAGACTGGATCAGCGCCGTCTGCTCGGTATGCGCGCCCTGGCCCTCAAATACAGCGATGACGAACAGGGCGCTCTGCGGGAACTGCATGCCTACACCTTTATGAACCGCGTCGGCCTGCCCGCTCCCCGGGCAGCCCTGGCCCATCTGGTAATCCGGATCACCGAGCCTTCCGGAGAACTGACTACGGTGGACTACGGTTACTATACCGCTATTGAGCCGGTCAACCGCAGTTTTCTGCAGCTGCGCTGGCCGGAAGATAACCGCGGCGACCTCTACAAATGTCTTTGGCAGTCCGGGGGTCCCGCACTGCTGACGCCATTGAGCAGTTCCGATAATGGTACCAACGTGCTGGGGATTAATGACTGGGAAACCAACTACCGGCCCAGCTACAGCTTGGAAAGCAATGAGAATTCGACTCCTCCGGCGCACGCCGCCCTGGTGAACTTTACCCAAAAGCTGAACTCACTGAACGGAGCGGCCCTCAAGAGCTGGCTGGACGATCATTTTGAGGTTCAGGACTATTTGAAATGGATGGCCGCCAATTTCCTGCTGGGCATGCCGGACGATTACCGGGCTATGGGCAATAACTATTATCTGTATTTCCCGAAGTACGGAAAAGCGGTCTTTATTCCGTATGACTATGATCATGGTCTGGGTTGGGGCTGGCGCCCCTATGATACCGACAGCGTCGGCCTCTTTGATGTGCCGCAGGTTTGTGAAGGTCTGGCCGGCCAGGATTTTGAGCGGCCGCTGGCTGACAAGGTGCTGGCCATTCCGGAATACCACGCGGCTTACGTCAATTATGTGGAAGAACTGCTGGATAGCCAGTTTACCCTTGAGTCATTCATGGCTCTGTATAACGCCGCCAAGGTGAAACTGGACGGTCTGGACCTGCTCGGACCGAACGGAACGCGCGCGACCATGGCCGCCGACCCCCAGGTTTCTTCCTATTTCCTGACCCGGATCAGTACCGCCCGTTCGGCTATCGACACCGAACGCGGCATTGTTCCCGCGGTAGTGCTCGGCGTAGAGCGGCTTTCCGGGTTTTCGGAGCTGGACGGCGTCTGGACTATTCTGCGCGGGGCCGGTGAAGGAGATCCAGCGGTGAGTCTGGAGGTGACTGCTTCCGGCGAAACTCCGGCGCGGGTGCGCTTTCAGATTTACGAGGGAGCGACAAGTACTCTCTTGCTGGAAAGTGAGGATTCAACGGCGCCCTTCCAAGCCGCCGGAACGCTGCCCTGGAGCCTGCTTCCGTATCGGCTGACGGTTACCGCCTACCGCGCCGACAATACCGTTTTGGCGACGGTCTCTGAGTCCGCGCTAGCCCGCGCCTGCTTCGATGACTATGACTCGGTGGTAAATAATGGCGACGGTACCTATACATTCCGCTTTCAGCCGGCTCATCCGGCCTATCTGGGTGCCGCCCCGACCCGGGCTATTTACCTGCGCGGCGGTTTGACGATCAACAGTGAAAACTGGGAAATCGCGATCGCGATGACCGACGCTAACAGCGACGGTATCTATGAGGTGACCACCGCGGCCGCTTCCGGCCAGCAGTACAAGTTCTTTGAGGCCGGCGCGGACTATCCCGCGTCTATCTGGGACGGCCTCTGGTATACGGACGCCCACAACGCGCTCCGGCAAAATGCCGGTGACCAGAATTCAGTTTTACCCTGAGCGTGATTCTCTCGCATCGAAAAGGAGCTATTATAATGAAACGATCAGACACTGTGTTACTGTTGTGCGCGGCCCTGCTGCTGCCCCTGACCGCTGCCATCGCGGAGGATGCCGCGGCTCCGGAACAGCCGGATAAAACTGAGCGTAAGGTAACCCTTGAATATGAACTGGAAACGGCGCTGGAATATTCCGTGGCCGCCGGCGCGGATGCAGAAAGCGATCTGTCCCCGGACGGCGGCTCACCGGGTCTGGAATTAAACGGCTTCGCGGTGCAGTATTCCGGCCTCCCGGACGCGATTTCCGCCGGACCGTATCTGCGCGGTGCCCTGGACTTTAAAGGTGACTGGGTGCTACAGGAGAGCTACGATCCCGTTTCCGGCCTGCCCCTGCTGAACGCCGAACAGCGGCACGCCTGGGCGCTGGAAGAGTTTAGCTATGATACCCAACTGGGCTGGAGCGCCAAGGCCCCGAAAGGCGCTGGCCGCTGGACTCTATATGCCGCGGCCGTACTGAGCGGTTCATTTAATGACTATCAGAAGGACATTGACATCGCAGGCGATGAGCGGCCGTTGGACTTGTTTACAACTCATTCCGTCGGCGCCGGCCTGTACTGGAGCCAGAAGCTGGGTGACAAGCTGGTTCTGGAGTACAGTCCCTCTTTTGAATTTTTGTATGAACTGGACCGGGCCCATCCCTGGATTCGCGCCCGCGCCGACCTTGATTTTCAGCTGCCCTTCGAAGACGGCCGCTGGCAGCTCTCGCTGTCACCGCGCCTCGCTACGCAGTGGCTGACCGATCTGGAGTTAAAAAGCCGGGTCAGCTATTACCGTGATTTCGGTTTTGTGCGTTTGCGGGCCGATGGGGCCGGTTTTGACTGGGAACAGTCTATTCTGGATGGTGAGGGCGTCGGCCAGCAGTCGCGCTGGTATTCGGGAGCGCGTCTGTCCTGGCGCGGCAAGGACGGTTCACTGGCCTTTGGAGTCGAGCAGACCTGGTGGGCGCTTAACCGGACCCGCGTCAATGACAGTCGCGATAAACCGTTCACGATGAGTCTGCTCTGGACCGTTTCCGGTTCTGACAAAAAATAAAACGCCTCTTCGCGTGAGTTTAGCCCCGTACAGAGCGGCCGGCGGCTACAGCCGCCGGACACGCCCGCTAGACCCGCCCGATTTTTAGCGGTGTTCGCTATTGGTTTTTTCTGGGGGCCGCTTCAGGTCCCATTCCCGCGCCGGACTCACTGCCTGTTCCTGGTTCGGCTTCGGTGTTTGCCGGGGTACGGCTCTGATTTCTGGTTCTCAGGTTTTTCTGTTCAGTCTCGTAGGCGCGGATCCGCAACCGGTCTTGCTCGGTTAATTGTACGGGATCCTCAAGCTTGAGCTGGATTTTATCCCTGGTCATGGTTCTGGCCAGGAGGCGGGCCGGGGTTCCGTCAGCTTCAGTACTGCCGATGTAAACACCGCGCACCTGCAGACGGTCCTGGTCTTTCAGCTGCAGGCGGGTAAGATCGGCTTCGCTGAGAGCGAGCTGTACGCGAGTTCCGTCCCTTTGCTGCAGCATCAGCACAGTCGCTCCGTCCGCTCCTGTTTCATAAAGCGCGACTCCTTCAAGATCGGTTAATTTTTCGGAGTTTCCACCCGCGAAGAGCAGCGCTCCCGCGGCAACAAACAGCAGAGCAATCAGTGTCTTTTTCATATCAGTTCCTCCACAATAAATGCGCTCGTATCATATACATGGTACACACAGATATACCCCGCTTCCGGTATTTCGGTTACCTGAACCCAGGCATTAATTTTTTGGCGCTGCGTAGCGCTCTTGCATCTTGAGCGCAAAAGCGTTACTAGTTATCGGGATTGGTAAATCAGAGGGATCTTTTGGAAGAGGATACAGGGCTGCCGGAAAATGAAAAAGATTTACTCGCTGTGCATCGGGTTCTCTCCGGTGATACTGAGGCTTTTCGCGCTATAATCGTCGCTTATGAACGGCGGCTCCGATCGTTCTGCCGTTCCCGCCTGAGCGAGAGCGAGGTGGAAGACGCCATGCAGGATATTTTTTTACGGATCTTCCGGGGCTTGAAGACCTTTCGTCCGGGGCAGCGCTTTGGTACCTGGTTTTTTACGGTCGCTCACAATACCATTGCCGGAAAGAAACTGCGCTTCAAGAGAGAGCTCGATAAAAGAGCGCGGCTGCAGAAATACGAGCAGGACAGGAATGATTTCAACGAGGGGCAGCGGAACCTGGAGGCCGAGATGATCCGCGGCGCGGTGGCCAAATTGTCTTCCGCCAACCGTAAAGTAGTTGAATTGTATTATTTCGCGGAACTTGATGTCGCTCAAATCGCGGCCGTGCTCGCGATCGGCGAATCCTCAGTGAAAACGCGGCTGTTCCGCGCGCGCAAGGAGTTGCGGAAATACCTGGAAACAGGTAACGGAACGGACTGAAAAAGGGTATATGTAGATATGAGATGCGAGACGATTGCCGAACTGGTCAAACTCTGGGAAGAAGACCCGAATGCCGGAATCTCAAAAGCCGGTTTCGCGGATTTGCAGGCCCATCTGGAAAGCTGCCCGGCCTGCAGGGCGCGTTACGGCAGTCTGTCTTTTTTCATCGGGCGTGAGTATGCCAGGGCGCCGGAGTCAATCCGGCCGGAAGAGGGCTGCCTGCCCGGTTTTGAGGATTCCGTAATGCGTATGATCCGGGAGTCCGAGAGCAAAAAAGAGCGGCGGTCGCTCCGGGTTATGTATCGCTATCCGCGGTTCGCGGCCGCGGCGGCCGCGCTGGTTTTCATTTTCGTCTTCGGCTTTGTGTATCGGGGAATGATGAGCTCTCCAGAGCCGGCGGCAATTCCCGTCCATTTTACCTTTAACGCCCCAGAGGCCGATTCCGTTGTTCTGGTTGGCTCCTTTCCCGGCTGGTCTGCCGACAGCGGCCGGAGCATGAAGCGTAGTCAGAGCGGTCAATGGGAACTGACGGTGTACTTTGACCGCAGCGGTATATATACCTATAATTTTCTGGTGGACGGAACCGAATGGGTGCCCGATCCCGCTGCCGCCGAAACGGTCGATGACGGCTTCGGCGGGCTTAATTCGCTGATCAGGCTGTAGGGGAGGACGATATGAAAAGATTCCTGGCTATTGCGTTGCTGACGCTCGGCTGTTTGGCGCTGCTTAGCGCGGACTCTCCTGAGGAAAAGTGGCAGCAGTCCTTTGACCGCTCCTTTTCTCTGACTCTTGAATCCCGGGAGGCGCCGGTCTCCGCTGTGATAACCGAACGTTACCGGCGGCTTACCGCTGGACGCATCACTGCCGCCGGCGACCCGGCCGCGGCCGGCGAGGCCTCTGCCCTGTTACTGCTACGCTATGAACGGGATATCCGCTCAGGGGTGGACCTGCAGGCAGCCGGCGCCCGTCTGGTACAGGCGCTGCGCTTAATGAACCGCCTTACCCAACCGGAAAAGGCGCAGCGCCGGTTGGAGCTGCTGCGCAGGGGATCGGCCGGCGGCAGTCCCGGAAGCGGCTTTTCCGGAAGGCTGGGGGACGATCAGCGCCGGTATCTTCGCGGAATAGACAGGGGCAATGACTAAATGCGCCGTTCTCCGGTAAACGCTTTTATATTGATTTTTTTCCTGACGGCAGCCTCTCTGCCGCTTGTGGCCGGAGAACTGGATCAATGGTTTACCATCGATCCCCGCTCGTCCGCCTATATGCCAATACGCGCCGACCTGGCCAACCTGGCGGATACCCTGCTGCGGGAGGGTATCCCGGAGAGCCTGCTGATTGAGCGGCTCGATGAAGGCTCGGCGAAAAGAATAGCCCCAAGCAGGCTTCTGGAAGCGTTGCGTCTGGATGTAGAAAACCTCCGCTATCTTGGGGCGCTGTATCAGCGCCGCTATCCGCTTTTAGCCGCTGACGCCCAGGCCAAAAAAGAAAGCCTGGTGATCGGCAGCCTGATACTGCGTTCGGGAATCAGCCGGGACGATATCGAGCGCAGCCTGCCTCTCAGCGAAGCCGGCGGAACCGTACGGCGCAGCCTGGAAGCCCTACTCTCCGTTGCCGCGGTTCAGCGCCGCTCCCCGCTCGTTCCGGCCCAGATACCGCGCCTGACCCAGGCCCTGGTTTCCTCCTCCGAGAAAGAGGAGCGCTTTCCGGCTCTGTCCTCTTTGTTTCTGCGGGGCCGCGCCGGGGCTCTGCGTGAGAGTGAGATAGCCGAACTGGTTATCAGCGTCCTCGGCCGGGGCGGCGGCTTTGTACAGGCCGAAAATGAAATTACCCGGAGGATAAAATGAAAAAAAGCCGGTATGCCCTAATCCTGATACTTGCCAGCTTCGCCGCGGAGCTTTTTGCCGCCGATATCATGACCGGTATCGGCGCGCTCTTCCTTTTCCCTGAAGAGTCTCCACTAATGGCGGCGACAGCCGAGTTTTCGATCTCCGGGACGCTGTTTTCCACGGAAGATAACGCGCTGTATGCCGGACTGTCCGGAACCGCTAAACTGGACCCTCTGGCGGCGGATCTTGATTTTTCCGGCTCGGGGAATCTCTTTTTCAGCCGCCTCTGGGGTTTGAATGTCAGTGGAGTGAAATTGAGCCTGGAAGGCGGCCGCTCGGACTTTACCGGTCAACAATGGCTGACCGGTGAGCTGTCCTTCCCGCTGACCCTTAACGGTGACGGCCTTTCCTTTTCGCTGACGCCCCATCTGGCTTATGCCCCGCTGGAGGGCGGGTATCTCTCCGCCGGAGCCGGTAGCGAGCTGTCCTTCGCGCTGGGTGAATTGATCGTCAAGCCCGGTTTCTCGTTTACGTCTCTGTGGTATGACGATGGAGCGCGGCTGTACGAGACCGGCCCCGGCCTCCGCCTGTCCTGGTATCCGCTTTTCCCGCTGACCACGGAAGTGTCGACCCTGTTCCGGTATCAAAGCGATAGCCAGGAAACAATAACCGATTCCGCCCTTGAAACGAAACTGCTTATGATACTCTCGCCCTTTGAATGGCTGCTGTTAACCGCCGAAGTCTCTATTTCCTATCCGGATAGCGCGCTGCCAGCGGCGGCCTTTGTTGAAAGCGCCTTCTTCGTGCATCGTAGCGGGACACAATCTCTGTCGATTCCGCTGTATTACCGCTACAGCGCGGATGAAATTTTTAACCATGAAATCGGCATGAGTCTTCGGTACTTTTTTTAAGGCTGGAAAGGGCCGTTTCAGCAGTAGTTACCCAATACATATATCAAGAGCCCGCTCTTCGCGTGAGCGGCGGGAGGGGCCGGAGGGCGGGGCGGTTCCCGACCCCGCCGGAGCGTGAGCGCAGCCCCGTACAGAGCGGCCGGCGGCTATAGCCGCCGGACACGCCCGCTAGACACGCCCGATTTGTTAAGCTTCGTGCCATACGGCGCGGGGCTTTTTTATTTACAGGAGCTCGTCCAGCTCGTCGACAATGGCGGCGAAGGAGCGGCAGGCTTTTTCGATGGGCGCGGGGCTTGCCATGTCCACGCCGGCGACGCGCAGGGCGTCGATCGGGTAGCGCGAGCCGCCGGATTTCAGGAAGGCGAAGTAGTCCTCGCGCTCTGTTTTGCCGCCGGAGGTAACGCGTTCGGCCAGGGCCAGGGAAGCCGAGATGCCGGTGGCGTACTTGTAGACGTAGAAGGCGTTATAAAAATGCGGGATGCGCAGGCCTTCCATATCCGAGTTGGCCTCGAAATTCATCTCCGGTCCGAAGTACTCCCCCAGCAGGGAGCGGTATTCAGCGCGCAGCAGATCGGCGGTCAGCGGTGTGCCGCCTTCCACCAGGGCGTGGGTGCGCGCTTCAAACTCGGCGAACATGGTCTGGCGGTAGAGCGTGGCCAGGATGTCGCTGGCCCGGTTACTGAGCAGGTAGGCGCGCATGGCCTTGTCGGTGGTGTGCTTCATCAGGTGCCGGAACAGCA
This sequence comes from Treponemataceae bacterium, assembly GCA_942493045.1. Classification (GTDB taxonomy): domain Bacteria; phylum Spirochaetota; class Spirochaetia; order Treponematales; family Treponemataceae; genus Teretinema. The sequence goes on from OW818665.1 coordinate 373,110, forward strand.
GGTCCTCGTTGAAGGTGGAGGCGACCTCGGCCTCGAAGATTGTGTAACCGTAGGACAGAAAGGGGTTGGAGCGGGCGGAATACCAGCTGTGCATGGAGTGGCCGCCTTCGTGGGCCAGGGTGAAGACGTCGCGCAGTACCTCTTCCTTGTAGTTCATCAGTATGTAGGGCTCTCCGTCGTAACCGCCGGAGGAGAAGGCTCCGGAGCGTTTGCCTTTGTTTTCGTAGCGATCCACCCAGCCGTTAAGCAGGCCGTCGCACAGGGTATCGGTGTATTCAGCGCCGAGCGGTGCGAGGGCGTCGCCGATCACTCTGACGGCTTCGGTATAGGGCGTAACGCGGCTGACCTCGGCTACCAGCGGCAGATATACGTCCCAGTGGCGCAGTTCAGTGACACCGAGGACGCGCTTGCGCAGGGCGTAATAGCGGTGCAGGGGTCCTAAGTTGGCGCGGATGGTGGAGACCAGGTTGTCGTAGACGGCTTCCGGAACGCGGTCCGGAAAGAGGGCCATGGCCCGGGCGCTGCCGTAGCCGCGGATGCGGGCGGCGGCTACGTCCTGATTGACGCTGCCGGTGTACAGGCTGGCGATGGTATGCTGATGGCTTTCAAACTGCCGGTAAAAGGCGGTGTAGGCGGCTTCCCGGACGCTGCGGTCGCTGTTTTCCAGAAAACGGGTCCAGGTGGTCTGGGTCAGCGGTTGCTTGCCGTCGGCGGTTTCGATCGTGCCAAAGTCGATATCCACGTTGGTCAGGGCCGAGAAAGCGTTGCGCGGAGCCTGCAGTCCCTCGCTCTGTAAGGCCAGGATGCGCTCTTCTTTTTCGGAGAGGATGTAGGGCTTCAGGCGCAGCAGTTTGACGAGCCAGGCGCGGTAGGGGGCAAAGCGGTCTGCGGCGACTGCGACGGTGTTACTGGTGGCGGCGGTTGGCGGCGTCGCGGCCGGGTTAGTGGCGCTGGCCGGCGGTTCGGCGGTGATTTCGGCGAGTACTTCCGCGCTGAGCGCCTGGATGGCCGGGATCAGCCAGCTGGTTTCGGCCTCGAAGGCGCTGGCTGCCATCATGTAGCGGCCGACGCGGTCCAGGTTGGCGCTGTCGCCCTCGTCGGCGGATTTATTGAGGAAGGCGTAGTTGCCGAGCCTCTCGGCCAGACGCTGCGTGGCGGCGTAGGCGTCCAGGCAGTCGGCGACGGCTCCTGTTTTGCCGGCGGCGGCTTGCTCAAAGGCCGCTCTCAGGGCGTTGAGCGCCTCCGCGGCGGATGATAATTTTTTAAGGTCGGCTTCCCAGGCGGAATCATCAGTATACAGGCTTGCCAAATTCCAACGGTCGGCGGCGGCCACTTCGGCACGGGCAGGAATAGTTGTTTGTTTCATGGTAAAGATGATACAATAGAGCACGATGAATGAGCAACTGTCCCCTTTCCAGATCAAGCGCGGACGCCGTATTTTCGATTCCTACAGCGCTACCAATTCTTTTTCTTTTGCCCTGGTCACCGGGAACACCATCACTTTGTATGCCCTGGCGCTGGGAGCCAGCAGTACGGTGGTCGGTCTGCTCAGCGCCTTTATGTTCTTGTCCTTTTTCGCCGTCCCGCTCGGGAAGGTGATAATCCGGCGCAGCTCGCTCGTAAAAACCTTTGCCAATAACTGGATGTTCCGCAACGCCTCGCTGGTGCCGTTACTGGCGCTGCCGTACCTCGTGACTACCGGCAAAGAAGGCGCGGCCATCTGGTTGCTGACCATCTGTATTTTTTGTTTTAACTTTTTCCGGGGCATCGGGCTGATCGCCAATAACCCGGTTATCGGTTCCCTGGCTCCCGGAAAGGACCGCGGTGAGTACATTGTACGCATTTCGCTGGTCAATAACGCCACCGCCCTGGTAGCCACCCTGTTTCTGGCTTTTCTGCTGTACCACCATTCCGGCGTCCAAACCTATAATCTGGTAATGCTGATCGGCATTCTCACCGGCGTGGCGGCTTCGGCCCTGTTGTACAAGCTGCCGGAACCGCCGCTCTCGCGCAGCATCGACAACCTGCCGGGAGATGAGCAATCGCACTTTTTCAGTCATTTTCTGAAGGCCTTCAAAGAAAGTAACTTCCGGCGGTTTTTGCTGAGCTATTTGCTGCTCGGCCTGGGGATCGGCATGGCCCGGCCCTTTATCATCGTGTATTGCAAAGCCGTTTATGACCAGCCGGACAGCATGGTTACCATTTTCTCGGTCTGCGCCACCATCGGCGCCCTGCTGATGGGCGCGGTGATGCGCCTGGTCATCGACCGGCTGGGCGCCAAGCCGTTGTATATCATTTTTGCCTCGATCAGCCTGTTCAGTCTCCTTCCGGCCCTGATCTCCCCGGGTCTCGGCTCAGCGGCCTTCGCCGTCGGTTTCCTCTGTCTGTTTGCCGCGGCCACCAATATGGGTTTTGCCGGGCAGGAAAACGCCGCCCAAACCTACTTCTTCTCCATTGTGCCCAAAGAGTCGGTGATGGACTTAAGCATGCTCTATTACTTTGTGCTCGGCGGTACCGGGGCGGTCGGCTCGATTTTGGGCGGCTCTCTGCTGGACGCCCTGGCAGGAGCCGGTTTGCCGCCGCTGTGGAGCTTCCGCCTTTTTTTTCTGGCGACGGTGGTGGTTATCGGAGTCGGCATTCTCGTTCAGCGCAAACTGATGGACTATGGCAGTTATCCGGTACTGAACACCCTGGCTATTTTATTGTCGCCCCGCGACATGCGCGCCCTGACCCTGCTGCGCAGGCTTGATGCCCATGAAAACCCGGATCAGGAGACTGAAATTATCGCCGAACTGGGTGAGGTGGCTTCCGCCGTGTCCGCCGATAATCTGGTAGCGCATCTGGCCTCTCCGCGCTACGCCATCCGCCTGGAGGCGCTGAAGTCCATGGAATCACTGCGTTCTATCAAAGGCAAAAACCGTGAAGCCCTGTTGACGCAATTGCGCGAGCACAGCTTTACCACTGCCGCCACCGCGGCCCGGCTGTTGGGAAAATTCAATGTGCAGTCGGCTGTCCCGGATTTGCGGGCGGCGCTGGACAGTCCGGATTATTTATTATGCGGTCAGACCATGGTGGCCCTGGCCCGGCTCAATGACCGGCGCGGGCAGTTCTTGATCAGTGAGCGGCTGTTGGTTACCGAAAATGAGTATATACTCCTGCGCGGCGTGCAGGCCATGGAGGAATTCGGCAACGCCGCCTCCCTGCCGATCCTGCTGGATCTGCTGCGCCGTCCGGCCCTGCCGCTGCATGTCCAGCAGGAAATCGTACTGGCCCTGGCTACCTTGATGGGCTTGCAGAAGAGGTTTTATTACGCTCTGGAAGCGTATACCCTGAAGCTGAAAACAGGCGAACAGCTGCTGCTGGAGACGCTCGAGGAAAACTTTGCCAGGGGCCGCAGCGGCGACGCCCTGTTCCGTGATCTGCTGTTGGATTATTACCGCGATCCGGCCCGGGATTCGGCCCTGGTGCATTGGATACAGGAATGCGGCCGCGGTAAAACCGGGGTGCACACGGCCATGCTGGTCAGCGTGATGCTGGATTCCGAATTGAACCGCATGGAATTGTTCCGCTTCTTTTTAAGCTTCTGGGCCGCCTCGGTCTACGCCAAGCGCTCACTGATTGAAAAGTAGGCGCGGATAGGGTATTCTGAGCGGATGAAAAAGCAACTGCGCCTTCTTTTTGTAAGTTTGCTCCTGGCCGCCGGCCTGTTGTCCTGTTCCGGACGGGCCGGTTACGGCGTCATGCAATGGTCTGTCCCTGAATACGCTCTGACGGCCGGCGATATTGTACCTGTTTTTGTGCGTTCAAATATCAGCGGTGTCTACATAGTAGGTGTCGGCCGAACCCGAGCCGAACTGCCGTTGTGGCAGATCCGCTTTTTTAAATCCCGCTCCCAGGCTAAAAAATTCGCCGCCACGCTCGAGGAATACCGCTACAGTTACGCGCGCGTCAAGGTTGACGGTCTGCCGGTACGCTCAGCGGCTGAAAATACCGCCCGTCAGGTATACCGCCTGAAGCAGGATGAAGTGATCAAGATTCTGCGTAAGGGTGATGGCGCGCCGGTCATGGCCCGTGATGCCCAATTGGAAGGTGACTGGTTGGAGGTGATGACCGACGACGGAACCGTCGGCTGGTCCTTTTCGTATAATCTGAACCTCTATGACGAGCGGGGTGGCAGCGGGGTCGCGGACGACAGCGGCGCAAACGCTACTGATCCGGTTCTGGAAGGTTTGCTCTCCCGATCCTGGTATCCGGATCACTATCGCGCCATGATCGCGAACAACCGCATCGATCTTTCCCGGATATCGGCCTCCTGGGGCTTTTTTACCGGACAGGACAGCGGTGTGGCCCGCATCGAAAATGAGAACGGGGTCACCTCTTTTACCTATAGCGCCATTCTTAAAAATAATGATAACAGCTATCGTTTCGAAGGCAGTTCCCTGACCGTGCAGGTCCGGCGGGAGGACTCTATTCTGGTTCAGTATACCGACAGCTTCGGGATGCCCCAGGTGGCCTATTTTACGGCTCTGGATACAACTCCGGATTTGATTATCGCCGCCGAGCAGGAACGCCGCTCCGCTCTTCTGGACGGTATCCGCTCCTTCGGCCCGGAATTTACCTCCGGTAATTACGGTGTGCTGCAGTTCCTCGAAGGCGGAAAGTTCCTGTGGTCCGGTTATCAGCTGTTGTCCCCTTCCATAATTCCCGCGCGCTCCGGAGCCGGCGGTATCGTCGATCAGCGATATTTTATCGGTGAACAGGTCGCCGGCGGCTATACCGGGGTTCTTTCCTTCAAATTTGAGTCCACCTCCGGCTGGGTACACTTTTTGTACACCGCCGGCAGTGATGGTATCCGCCTGGAACATGTCAGCGATTCCAACATCCGTGACTCCGTAGTGGTTTCCCGCAATATGACGCCGACTGTGCTCTTTTTTACACCTTCCGGCCGCGGGGCGGGTAACTGATGGCTTTTGTCCAGTTTTCCAAAGTCTCCCTGGCCTTCGGGGCCCGCGATATTCTCGACGGCGTTTCTTTAAACCTGGCTTCCGGCACCAAGGCAGCTCTGGCCGGCGCCAACGGCTCCGGCAAGTCCACCCTGATGAAGGTGCTCGCCGGTTCGGTGCAGCCGGACAGCGGGGACAGAGCTATTCAAAAAGGCACCCTGGTTTCCTATTTGCCCCAGTCCGGAATAGTGCATAGCGGTCGTACCCTGCGCGACGAGATTGAAACGGCTTTTTCCCGGGGCATGGCCCTGTCCCGGCGCCTGGAAGAGCTTGGCGATGAATTATCCGATTCCGGCTCCCAAAACGCCGATCCCCAAAAAACAGCCCGTCTGTTGGAAGAACACCATGAAATTCAGGTGGCCCTGGAAGACTGCGGCTGGCATCGCCGGACAGCTTTGGCCGAACAGACCCTGCTGGGTCTTGGTTTCGCGCTCTCCGATTTTTCCCGGGGGGTAGGGGAGTTCTCCGGCGGCTGGCAGATGCGTATTGCCCTGGCCAAGATCCTGCTGGAGCATCCGGATATCCTTTTACTTGATGAGCCTACCAACTACCTGGACCTGGAAGCCCGTAACTGGCTGGAATCCTGGCTGGCTCAGTACTCAGGCGGTTTTTTGATTGTCAGCCATGACCGCTACTTTCTGGACGTTACCGTGCGTGAAGTTTATGAACTCTTTGACGGCAGCCTGAAGCGCTATCCCGGCAATTACAGCCATTACGAGGCCGTGCGGGCGGTTGAACTGGAATCGCTGATCAAGAAATTCGAGGAACAGCGTGAGGAAATCGCGCGCACCGAGGATTTTATCCGGCGTTTCCGCTATAACGCCTCCAAGGCCGCCATGGTACAGGACCGCATCAAGCGGCTGGAAAAGATGGAGCGCATTGAAATTCCGGAAAGCTTGAAAAAGATACACTTTTCCTTCCCGCCGGCTCCGCATACCGGCCGGCTGGTATTAACCGCCAGCGGCTTGAACCGACAGTATGGAACACGGCCGGTGCTTTCGGACCTGGACTTCGTGCTGGAAAAAGAGGAGCGGCTGGTGGTGGTGGGACGCAACGGCGCCGGAAAGTCCACCCTGCTGCGCATTCTGGCCGGGGTGGACCCTGACTATAGCGGTACTGTTTCGCTGGGCTCCGGCGTGATGGCCGGCTATTTTTCCCAGGATAACGCCGAGCAGCTTTCCGGGCCGGAGCGCCTGATCGATTTGCTGGAAGGTGAGGCCCCTCTTGAACTGATTCCGCGGCTGCGCGATATGCTGGCGGCCTTTTTGTTCCGGGGCGATGATGTATACAAAAGTGTACAGGTGCTTTCCGGTGGTGAAAAAAGCCGGTTGGCCCTGCTGCGTCTGCTGTTAAAGCCCATCAATCTGCTGATTCTGGATGAGCCGACCAATCATCTGGATCTGTTAGCCAAGGATGTGCTGCTGGACTCCCTGAAGCGCTTTACCGGCACGATCATCTTTGTTTCGCATGACCGCGCCTTTATCGAAGCCCTCGCTACCCGGGTACTGGAACTGACTGCCGGTGATCCCCCGGAAGCCGGCCGCCCGGCCACTCCTTCCCGGGTCCGCAGCTTCCCTGGCGACTACCGCTATTACCTCGACCGTCTGGAACGGGAAGCGGCCGGAGAATTTGCCGCTTCCGGCAAGGATGGCGATAAGGGCAAGGCCGGTACCAGGGGTTCCGTCCCCGGCGCCGATAACGCCGCCCTTCCGGCTGGCAAGATCAGCCGTGACGAAGACAAACGGTTAAAGGCCGAGCGCCGTAAGCTGGAAAAAGAAGAGGCGCGGCTGCTGGCCGAGCTTGAAAAAACCGAGGTCGAAATCAAGGCCCGCGAGGCTGAACTTTCCGATCCGGCGGTATATTCTGATGGATTGAAGAGCCGGGCCGTACAGGCCGATATTGAGCGGTTGAACGCGCTTTCCCAGGAATTGACCCGGGCTTGGGAAGTGGTCGCCGCTGAGCTGTAATAAGGATGGTGAGTATGAGAGTATTGGTAATCGGCGGGGCCGGCTATATCGGCGCCCATGTTGTAAAAGCCTTGCTTGGCGCCGCCCATGAAGTGACTGTCTTTGACAATCTGTCTTCCGGTCAGTTGGGCAACCTTTTCCCAGAAGCCGGCTTTATGGCCGGGGACATCCGGCACAGTGATGACATCAACGCCGCCTTCGCCCAGGGTTATGACGCCTGCATCCATCTGGCCGCCTTCAAGGCGGTCGGCGAATCGATGGATAAACCCGAAAAGTACGCCGTCAACAATCTGAGCGGCACAATCAATATCATAAACGCTGCTTGCGCCCACGGCTGTAAAAGAATGGTGTTTTCTTCCACTGCGGCGGTGTTTGGCTCTCCGGTTTATATACCGATTGACGAACAGCATCCTACCAACCCGGAAAGCTTTTACGGCTTTACCAAGCTGGAAATTGAGCGGCTGCTGGACTGGTACGGCCGGTTGAAAGGCCTGCGCTATGCCGCCCTGCGCTATTTTAACGCCGCCGGCTATCATCCCGACGGCAGCATCACCGGTCTGGAGCGCAATCCCCAGAATCTGCTGCCCATTGTCATGGAAGTAGCCTGCCTCTGGCGCGAGGAACTGCAGATTTTCGGCAATGATTACGATACTCCGGACGGCACCTGTGTCCGGGACTATGTGCATGTCGCCGACCTGGCCGAAGCGCACGTGCTGGCCCTGCAGTATATCAGCGAACAGGATCGCAGTCTGACGGTGAACCTGGGCAGTGAAACCGGAGTCAGCGTCACGCAAATGGTTGAAGCCGCCCGCCGGATCACCGGTAAGCCCATCCCGGCCCGTTATGTCGGCCGCCGGGCGGGAGACGCTTCATCGCTCTATGCTACTTCGGCCAGGGCCCGCGAACTGCTGGGCTGGAAACCGCGTTTCTCGGACGCTGACTCTTTGATCAGCACTACCTGGAAGATATATAGCGCTCTTGGCGCAAAGGAACGGAATTAATGAGCACACTACAGAAACTTTCTGATTTTATAAATGGCCAGAGTGATCGTATGGTCGAGCTGGAAACCCTGTTAACCGCGATACCGGCCCTGGCTCCGGAGTCCGGCGGCGACGGCGAGCTTAAAAAATGCGAGGCTTTGACCGCTTATCTGAAAAATCTCGGCTTTAGCTCTTTTGAGCGTTATGACGCGCCGGATAACCGGGTTTCCACAGGTATCCGTCCCAATTTGGTCGTGACTGTACCCGGAGCTGACAATACCCGCGCTGTCTGGTTTATGACCCATCTGGACGTCGTGCCGCCAGGAGAGCTGTCTAAATGGTCCAGCGATCCCTGGAAGGTGGTGCGCAAGGGCGACCGGCTGTACGGCCGGGGCGTTGAGGATAATCAGCAGGGCCTGGTCGCTTCGGTAATGGCCGCCCTGGCTTTTCTGGAAACCGGCACCGTTCCGCCCTGCGCTATCAAACTGCTGTTTGTAGCTGATGAAGAAGTCGGTTCGGCTTTCGGTATTCAGTATTTGCTGCGCGAGCACCAACTTTTCGGCTCCAGGGACCTGATCATCATACCGGATGGCGGAGACGATAAAGGCTCCACTATAGAAGTGGCCGAAAAAAACCTGCTGTGGTTGCGGATTACAACCCTGGGTAAGCAAACCCACGGCTCGAGGCCGGATCAGGGTGCCAATGCCCATCTGGCGGCCTGTGATCTGGCGCTGCGCCTGAACGCTATGGAGCAGCATTTCGATAAAAAGGATCCGCTGTTCGAACCGGACCGCTCCACTTTTAATCCGACCAAAAAAGAAGCCAATGTTCCGAATATCAATACCATTCCGGGTGAAGATGTTTTCTGTATGGACTGCCGCATTCTGCCCTGCTATCCGCTGTCGGTGGTGCGCGCCGAGGTAGCGCGTCTGGCCGCCGAGGTTGAGCAGAAGCATGGCGTGCGCATCAGCTGGACAGAGGAACAGTCCGTGGAGTCACGGGCCACCGCTGTCGATGCCCCGGTCGTAAAAGCGCTAACGGAAGCGGTGCGTCAGGTTTACGGTATTGAAGCCCGGCCCATCGGTATCGGTGGTGGAACGGTGGGCGCCTACCTGCGCAACGCCGGCTTTGACGCGGTGGTCTGGAGCCGGATGGATGAGACTGCCCATCAGAGCGATGAATACTGCCTGCTTGCCAATTTGAGCGGCGACGCCTGCGTGATGGCTGCCGTTGTGTTGGCGCTATAGGTACTGATGTAAAAGTATACAGGTACCAGCCCTAGTGTTATAAATAAGTATACAGGTTTTTTACCGTCAGTACCGTTTTTCAGTTTTAATTCTTTATAGGATATGACTTTACATAATATTCCCCCGTCTTTATGATTATTGGCACGGTATTTGCTAATAATAGGCGGGGGATAAAAAAATGTATGACTGCGATTCAATTAGCGAGTATTTACGGGAGATCAGGAAGTATCCATTGCTGGACTTTCAACAGGAAATCGAATTGTCCAAGCGCATTCAGGACGGCGATATAGCCGCGCACCGCACCCTGATCGAATCTAATCTGCGCCTGGTGGTCAATGTCGCCCGCCGCTATTCCAACAATGACTGTGAATTGATGGATATTGTCCAGGAAGGCAATCTGGGACTGATTACCGCCGCGCAAAAGTATGAATTTTCATTCAATGTGCGCTTTTCAACCTATGCCTGCTGGTGGATTCAGCAGTCGATTACCCGGGCTCTGGCTAACAAACGCCGCATGATCCGTCTGCCCTTCCGCAAGGAAGAACTGGTTACCCGCGTAAAGAAGACATCTTCTGAACTTTTTCAGCGTCTCTCCCGCAACCCCACCCATGCCGAGATAGCTGAAGAAATGATGATCAGTTCTGATGAAGTAGCCGATATCCTGCGTTATTCCAATACTATTACCAGCCTGGATGTTGAAATTGATACTGATGAATCAGTCTGCTTGAAGGATCTGATTTCCGATTCCACCTGGGATCCTGAGACTATGTTTATGAAGAAGTATACACACGAGTGCATGGAAGAAATTCTTTCATCACTTAAAGATAGCGAACGCGAGGTTATCGTAAAGCGGTATAATCTCAATAATGGTGAAAGGAGCATGACACTGAAGGCCATAGGCCGTGAAAGTGGCGTCTCGGCAGAAACCATTCGGCAGATTGAGTTGCGGGCCCTGAAAAAGCTCCGCGCCAATTCCTCGGCAATTCGCGAATCTGTGTACTGTTGACACCTGACCGTTCAGTCTTTATGCTGTTTCTTGAATGAAAGGCATAAAGGCTGAACGCAGGAAGAAGCCGGCTACCGGCAGACCGAAAACTACCAGAAAAAGAAAATCCCGAAAGAACCATACCCGCACCAATATTATGCTGCTGGCCGTCATAGCCGGCGTATGCGCCGCCTTACTGTACATCCGGCACATTCAGGAGATCCCGGCACCGCGGCAGACCGCTCTGGTGAAACCCGCTGTGGACGGTAACGCCACGGGAACGGCGGCAGCTGTTGAAAAACCGGCTTCGGCCGTCAGTGGGCCTGCGGAGCGGCCCTCCGGCACAGTCGCGCGGCCGGCACCTGAACCACCGCCATTCAAACCCGCGCTTCAGCCGGTAGGTCCGGTCGCCGCTCCGCCTCAAAAGCCGGTTCCGGTTCCGCCGAAGGGTAAGCTGATCTTTGTCTTTGACGATGCCGGACATAATCTGGCTCAGCTGAAGCCCTTCCTGGAACTGCCCTTTCCCTGCACTATTGCCGTTTTACCGGGTTTACAGTATTCTGCTGAAGCTGCCCGCCTTTCCAGACGGGCCGGCAAGGAAGTAATCCTGCATCAGCCGATGCAGGCCTTGAATTTCGCGCTGGATCCCGGACCCGGCGCGATTAAACCTGGGATGACCAGGGAGCAGATTCACGCGGTAATCCGCGAAAACCTCTCTGAGGTCGGACCGGTTACCGGATTGAATAATCATGAAGGTTCGTATATTACCGCCGATCGGCTTTCAATGCAGGCGGTTTTTGATATTATAGAAGAAGCGGGGATTTATTTTCTCGATTCCCGCACAAATGCGGATACCGTCGCTCCGGCTCTGGCAGGCGAGCGCGGAATCCGGTTATGGGAGCGCGCAGTGTTTTTGGACAATAGCCAGGACCGCGCATCGATTATCGATGCGGTTCAAAATGGCATGAAGATAGCGGAGCGCAAGGGCGCCGCCATAATGATCGGGCATATCTGGTCCAATGACCTGGCTGCCGTATTAACCGAAATGTATCCGGAATTGGCCCGCCAGGGATTTTCCCTGTCCACCATTGCCCAGATAGCCGTCAGCGGAGATATTGAGGAATGATAATTCTCGGTATCGAGAGTTCCTGCGATGAAACCGCGGCCGCGGTTGTAGCGGACGGCCGGCGCATTTTAAGCAATGTGGTGGCCACCCAGATTCCCTTTCATCAGATGTATAACGGAGTGGTGCCGGAAATCGCCAGCCGCAAGCATACCGAGTGGATTCTGCCCGTGGTACGGCAGGCTCTGTCCGAGGCCGGCTGCGGTATGGAAGGTATTGACGGTATCGCCGTAACTTCGCGTCCCGGCCTGATGGGCGCCCTGCTGGTCGGTTTAACCTTTGCCAAGACCCTCGCCCGGGCCACCGGCAAACCCTTTATCGCGGTAAACCACATGCTGGCCCATCTCTACGCCTCCCATCTTTCGGCCGATATTCCCTATCCTTATATAGGTCTGCTGGTTTCCGGCGGACACTCCATCATCTGCAGGGTGTCCGGTTTTGACCAGATCGAGGTGATGGGAACCACCATGGATGACGCGGTCGGAGAAGCCTTCGACAAGGTGGCTAAGTTCTATAACTTTGGATATCCCGGCGGGGCGGTGATTGACCGTCTGGCCAAAAACGGTAACCCCCTTGCGGCCCGCTTTCCGATGCCCACCCTGAACAAGGGCGATCATCTCTATGACGTTTCCTATTCCGGATTAAAGACGGCCGTGATTAACCAGATTGATCAGTTTTGGAATCCGGCTTTTGAGAAAACTCCCGAAAACATCGCGGCCGCCTTTCAGGACGCGGCGGTGAAGACGCTGTTAACCCGCCTGCTGCGGGCGGTGGATGACACCGGACTGACTACCATTGTGGCCGGCGGCGGCGTGGCCGCTAATTCCCGGCTGAGGGAACTGCTGGCTGAAAGAAAGGAATTGACCTGTATTTTCCCGCCCCTGAATCTCTGTACCGACAACGGAGCCATGATCGCCGGTCTCGGCTATCAGTATCTGTCCCGCGGCGAGCGCAGTCCCTGGTCCGAGAACGCCAGCGCCAGGGTGCAGGGCTTCCGCAAAACCGGCCGGCCGGCCGCTGCTCGTTGACCAAACCGGGCGCTTGTACTACTATTTCTCCATGAAAGCTGATTTTTCCCTCGATCAAGTTATCCGAAAAATCCCCGATTTTCCGAAGCCGGGGATCTTGTTTTATGATATCACCGGTATTCTGGTGAACCCGCCGGCCTTCCGCTACTGCATCGACCAGATGGTGCGTATGTACAAGAAAGAGCACATTGACGCCATAGCGGCCATTGAATCGCGGGGTTTTGTGTTCGCGGCGCCCTTTGCCGAACGCATGGGTATTCCGCTGATCCTGATCCGTAAAAAAGGCAAGCTCCCCGGAAAAACCTGGTCCTGTCAGTATGCCCTGGAATACGGCAGCGCCGAGCTGGAAGTACACCGCGATGACGTGCATCAGGGGCAGCGGGTGCTGGTGATGGACGACCTGATAGCCACCGGCGGCACGCTCAATGCCGCAAAAAATGTGCTGGAGCAGGGCGGGGCTACGGTTACCGGCTTTTTCGGCGTGGTCGGTCTGCCCTTCCTCAATTACAGCCGGGTACTCGGTGACACTCCGGTGCAGACTCTGGTGGAATACTACGGAGAGTAGGGCTGGCCGCTGAGCTGTTTCCTATTGACAAAAAAGAGCGGGAGTGGTACTTTTCTCCTCGCACTCATTCCCCGGTTGTGTAATGGTAGCACTACAGATTCTGATTCTGTTTGTGGGGGTTCGAATCCTCCCTGGGGAAAGTTATGGTCCCTTCGTCTATCGGTTAGGACCGGAGATTCTCAATCTTCAAAGACGGGTTCGATTCCCGTAGGGACCGTAAAAAAGCTGCCATACGGCGGCTTTTTTTATCGGCGCACCGTCTTTGCCTGCCTCCAGCCGCCGCGTCGCGGTAATCCGCCTTAATAAAAAGACTCGCTTTTTTTCACGGATTCGGTCATACTGTTCAGGATGGAAAAGAATCTGAACACCTTTGAACGTCTTGTGCTCACCATGAAATCCTCCGAGCGGCAGGACCTGCTGCGGCGCATTGCCGAGGTTTCAGAGGCCGAAAGCGACCGTCAGCCTTCCCGTCCGCTGGTTAGTGAGCCGGTCAGCGCTTTGATCCAGGGTTTAAGCAGTGAGCCTTTTATTGTCCGGCTGTGGTTCACGGTGCGGGCTTTTTTTTCCTCCACCACACCTGCCCATTTATACACTGAAAGTCTGGTTGCCCGGCTCGGTAAGGATTTGCACCGCAATTTCCCCCTGTTTATTGATACCAAGCAATCGGTTTTGCAAAAAGATTTTTATGAGCAGCTGCTGCTGCTCAAGCAGACCGCTTCTTTTTTTTCCGGCCTGCTCGCTTCCTGCGAGGACGATAAAGGCGGCTTTTACGTCTTTCTCGGCTCGATGATCATGACTTCCACGGACGAGCGCATCATTGCCGAAACCGATCCTCTGACCGCCGGCCGGACCGATGAATCCAGCACCGATCAACGCCTTTCCCTGCTGCGCAAGCTCGATTCCATTCTGTCACTTATTCCGGAAGACGAACGCAGCCGTATGTACCAGGCGGCCCAGAGCATCGAATGGATCAAGGCCTTCTGCTCCATATCCTTTGACCGGATGCTGCTGCGTTTTAACACCTACGGCCAGCGAACAGTCTGTCCCCTGGATAGCGTTTCCGATGAATTGCGTTTTTTAGCCCGGGTGCTTTCCAGCGCCAGGCGTATTCCGGTGATTCTGCTGGAAGCGATGCATCTGTTTACGGTGCAGGAGCGCGTTCAGGATCCGCGTTTTGACCTGGAAACGGAATGTACAGCCTTTGTTACCAAAGCCGGCGCCTATCTGGCCAATATCAAGTCTTTCCGGAACGTCATACCCATTAATGACATCGTCCGGTTTACGCTCCGTGATGTAGCCTGGAAGCCGAATCCGGTAGAAGGCGGAGAAGACTGGTTTGTGGTTTTCAAGAATGCCTGGAAAAAACGCTTTGACCAGAAGTGGGGCCTGTGGCAGCGCCATCACCGCCGCGCCCAGGTGATTAAAAGCATTCTTTATTATTTAGGTTCCGAGGAATTGCCGAAGCTGGAATATCATCCCTGGGAAAATCTCTGGGTGCCGCTGACCTTTAACCGGGAAATGTCGCTTGGTTTTATTAAGGCCTTTTTCTCATCTGTTTATCCTGAACTGATTCTGCGCCAGCTGAAAGTAGTGCTGATTGAGGGTGAGTTTTACCGCCGGGAAAATTTGAATGAATACACCGACACCTACAATACTCTGGAGCACATGCAGCATGAAATAAGCCTGTTCGAAACTCGGCTCTCGCCCAAAGGCGATATCGGCGAAGGTTTTGAGCTGGTCAAGCGCGAGAAGATGGCTACTACCAAGGGCAAGGCCCGTCTGGATAATCTGATGATGTCCTTGGAATCTACCGCCGACGATATTGTTTCCCGGCTGACCGCCGCCTTCCGAACCATGGACTTGCTGCTCGGCGGAATTCTGGGCATTGCCCGCGGCGGACAGTATGAAACCCTGGTTAATATGGCTTCGCTGCAGGGCAAAGCCAATGATAAGTTTCGTCAGCAGCTGGCTAAGGCCCGCGAACTGATGAATACCGCCGGCGCCCTGCTGGGAGACGCCGAGGTAGTTGAAAAGGAAGGCCTGTGAATCCGGTAGAGTTCTTTCCTTTTGCGATTGAGGGCGGTCCGGAATGCGGTCTTACCCTGAAGGCCTGCGGACCGATGAAAGTAGGCGTGAATGATGAAAACAGAATGCGGGTTTTCCGCTCGCTGGGTATTGCCATGGAGGACCTTGTTTCGGTTACCCAGATTCATTCGCGCATTACCCGGGTGGCCGACTCTGTGCTCACTTTACGGGACCGGCCCGAGGGGGACGGCATCATCACCCGGAACCGGTCGCTTATTCCTTCAATCACCGTAGCCGACTGCATGCCGATTTTTCTTTTTGATCCGGTAACAGCCTGTTTCGGGGTGTTGCACTCCGGCTGGCGGGGAACGGGTATAGTCCGCACCGCTTTTGACATTGCCGAGGATGAGTGGGGCGCCCGGGCCGCTGATTTTTTTGTAATTCTCGGTCCGCATGTGCGGTCCTGCTGTTATACGGTAGATGAGGAACGCGCTGAATATTTTAAAAGCTCCTTCGGCGCTGACTGCATCGAGGCCGACAGCGCCCGCGCGGCAGCCGGAAGTCAGTGGCCCTGGCGACTGTCCCTGGAAAGAGCCAACCGTAACCTGCTGCTCAGCCTGGGCGTTCAGGCGGACCACATTACCTCCTCCAGCGGCTGCACGGCTTGCAATGAACAGTACGGTTCCTGCCGCCGCGAAGGCGGCGCTGAGTTTACGCATATGGCCGCCTTTATCCGCTGGCATTGAACAGCAGCGTCTTTTTCGCTAGAATTACCCCTGATCACACCGACAGGGAGAAAATTAATGGCCGATATCCGGGAAGAATGGCGCGTACTGGTAGCCTCCGCCCTCAATACTCTTAAAGCAACTCTGGCTCCCGATTCGCCGGACATTTCGGCAGACGCTGTAACACCGGAAACGCCGCCGAACCCGGCTCTCGGAGATATCGGCTTTCCGATGTTTACTTTCGCCAAGTCCTTCCGCAGGGGCCCGCCGCAGATCGCCGCCGAGGTGGTGCGCCTGCTTTCCGAAAACCCCGCCGCCGCCGTCCTGGGTACGGTTAAACCGGAAGGTCCCTATGTCAACGTTTTTCTGGCCAAGGGCGCCATGGCCGGTAAGACCTTAACGGCGATCCAGGAAGCCGGGGATCAGTACGGCCGTACCGGTTCTCTGCGTGGCAAGCGCATTATGATCGAATTTTCAAGTCCGAACACCAATAAGCCGCTGCATTTGGGACATTTACGCAATGACGCCCTGGGTGAGAGTATTTCGCGCATCCTGGCCTTTTGCGGAGCCGAGGTTTTTAAGGTCAATATCGTCAATAACCGCGGTATTCATATCTGTAAGTCGATGCTGGCCTATCAGAAGTTCTTTGACGGCCAAACTCCGGAATCCAGCGGGGTCAAGTCCGATCGCTTTGTCGGTGACTGTTATGTCAAGTTCACCGAATACAGCAAGCAGTTCCCTGAACAGTCTGAGGCTGAGACCCAGGCCATGCTGCTGGCCTGGGAGGCCGGAGACGCCGAAACGCTGAAATTGTGGAAGTTGATGAACGGCTGGGCCGAGAAAGGGATTACTCAAACCTACGAGCGCACCGGAATATCTTTCGATAAAATCTATTACGAAAGCGATACCTACATGAAGGGCAAGGATGAGGTTCTTGCCGGACTGGAAAAGGGCGTGTTCTTCCGGGAAGCCGACGGCTCTGTGCAGATAGACCTTTCGCCCATCAATCTTGATAAAAAAGTGCTGTTGCGCAAGGATGGAACGTCCATTTATATGACCCAGGATATCGGTACCGCTATCGCGCGGCATGGCGACTGGGCTTTTAACCAGCTGGTCTATGTTGTCGGCAGTGAACAGCAGTATCATTTTAAGGTGCTTTTTTATGTGCTCAAACAGCTGGGCTACGAATGGGCCAGCGATCTGTACCATTTATCCTACGGTATGGTTAATCTGCCCGAGGGGAAGATGAAGAGTCGCGAAGGTACCGTGGTGGACGGCGACGACCTGATCAACAGCCTGCGCGACGGCGCTCTTGAAGAAATCGCGGCCAAGGGCCGTGAGGAAGCCGTAGGCGATGCCCGTGAGGTGGCCGAAAAAATCGCCCTGGGAGCCCTGCATTACTTCCTGCTGCAGACCACTCCGGCCAAGGACATGATCTTTAATCCCAAGGAGTCGCTGTCCTTTAACGGCAACACCGGACCCTATCTGCAGTATATGGGCGCCCGCATTTCCTCCATTTTGCGGAAAGTTGAAAGCGCGGCCCAGCCCGCCGACAAAAGCGCTTCTCAGGCGGCCGGTAAAAGCGCGGCCGGAGTTGTCAAACCGGAACTCTTAACCGATGACGCCGAATGGGAGTTGCTTAAGGCCCTCTCCGATTTCCCGAAACAGGCCGAAAGGGCCGCGGAAGGCCGGGATCCGAGTGTTATTACCGCCTATATTTATGATCTTTCCAAGAGTTTCAGCCGTTTTTATCACGATTGCCCGATACTGGCGGCCGAATCTCCGGATCTGCAGCGTACCCGGCTGGAATTGGTGCGCGCGGTGCAGACCGTGCTGAAAAGCGCCCTGCGCCTGGTTTTAGTGCCGTTTTTGGAGACAATGTAACGGGCACCTCGAAAAACTCAATTTGTTTTTAGAGGTCCCCTAACGTTTGTATCTACTTGACGCTCTTGCCCGTCCCGGGGTATAAATGTCCCTACGTGTTGTAATGTGTCTTCGGTGTACACCCGTTCATATACCGGAGTTACGAATAAATTCATGCGATTAGAGGTTCAAGATGTACGCACTTGTCGAGTATAAGGGTAAACAGTATAAGGCCGAAAAAGGCGCCCAGCTCCAGGTTGATCTTATTGATGCCGAGAAAGGCACCAAGATTGATATCGATACTGTGGTAATGGTAAGTTCAGATGGTAAAACCAGCGTAGGCGCTCCCTACGTCAAGGGCGCCAAGGTTCAGGTCGTTGTCGGCGACAGCTTCCGCGACAAAAAGGTCATTGTATACAAGTACAAGCCCAAGAAGGACTATCACCGCACCATCGGTCACCGCCAGAATTATACCTGGGTAACCGTAGAGAGCATTACGGGAGCCTGAGGTCGATGATTGAGGCCCTGTTGGTAGTGGGCCCCGGCGGGAAACTGGTTTCCGCGTCGGCTGAAGGGCATGCCGGCAGAGGAGCGCGCGGTACGGACATTGTCTGTGCGGCGGTAACCGCTCTGCTGCGGACCACACTGGCTGTTTTATCCGGTAAAACGGAACAAACGGCCGGAATGCCTTTGAAAATTGATGTACAGACTGCCGGCCGCGGTTCCCTCGCATTCCGCGTCACGGCATTTTCCGATCGGGATGAAGAGCTGCTGAAATACGCAGGCGCCTTCCTGAAGGAAGGACTCCAGGCCCTTGCGCAGGAGTATCCAGATTCGGTGCATATGCGGGTACAGTATACTGATAACCATAGTGGAGGATAAAAATGGGACGCAAGAAAGGTGGTAGCGGTGCCAAAAATGGCCGCGATTCAAACCCCAAGTATCTGGGTGTGAAGGTTTTTGGTGGCCAGGTGGTCTCTTCCGGTTCCATTCTTGTCCGCCAGAGAGGAACCAGGATTCATCCTGGTAACAATGTCGGCCTGGGAAGGGATGATACCCTTTTTGCAACCGTCGACGGTGTGGTAAAATATCTCGAGCGCAAGGGCAGACGCCTTGTGTCCGTCGAATCCGTACAGGCCTGAGCGCCTACTTACTTCAAGCAGAATTGAGGCCGGCGGATACCGCCGGCTTTTTTTATAGGCAGGTAACTGAATCCTGTCGTGATATATTCCGCTGACTGAGGCGGATGGAGAACAGAGCATGATCAAATTTGCAGACGAAGCCCAAATCGAAGTTTCCTCCGGAAAGGGCGGGAATGGCTGTGTGGCCTTCCGCCGGGAAAAATACATACCGAACGGCGGGCCCTCCGGCGGCGACGGCGGACGGGGCGGGGATCTGATATTTGAAATTCGCCGTAATTTGCGTACTTTGTCCCATTTGCGCTACAAGCAGCGTTTCCGGGCTAAAACCGGCGGGGACGGCGAGGGTAAGGGTTGTCACGGCAAGGACGGCGAAGACTGTGTAGTAGCCCTTCCGCCCGGAAGCCTGATTCGCGACGCTGATACCGGCGAGATAATCCGCGACTTCGGGATGGAAAACGAAGGCCGGCACGTCTTTTTGAAAGGCGGAAACGGCGGCTGGGGTAATATTCACTTTAAGAGCTCCATCAATCAGGCGCCCAAGACTTCCCTTCCGGGTCAGGAAGGCGAGACCCGCCGGATCAAGGTGGAATTGAACATCATTGCCGACATCGGTTTGGTCGGTTTTCCCAATGCCGGAAAATCCTCTCTTTTGGATTATTTTACCAATGCCCGGCCCAAGATCGCGCCTTATCCCTTTACGACTAAGATTCCGAATCTGGGGGTTCTGCGGGTAGATGAAGAACAGGATATCATCATTGCTGATATTCCCGGAATCATCGAAGGCGCCTCCGAGGGGCACGGCCTTGGAATCCGCTTTTTAAAGCATATTTCGCGCACCGCCGGTCTGGCTTTTATCGTTGATCTCTCCGAGGATAATTACATGGATGCCTACGAGAAGCTGCAGGCGGAACTGGCTTCCTTTTCTCCGGAACTGGTTGCCAAGGACCGGCTGCTGATTGCCAATAAACTCGATCTTCCGGGCACCCGTGAACGGCTGCAGGAACTGGCTTCCCGTTATCCGGAGATACCGATTCTGGGTATTTCGGTGCATAACCGCTGGGGAATGGACGAAGTGCGCTTTGCCTTCATCAAGATGGTTCAGGAAGCCGACAAGCGTGATCTGGCCCTGCAGAGCCGGCCGCTCGCCGCTGCCGGTACGGACGGATTCGGCGCCTTTGCCGATGATGACGGAACCACCGCGGCACGCCCGGGTGAATCCATGCGCATCGTAATCCCGTCCACTACGGTACCGGATTTTATGACAGCTGTGCTGGATGAGCCGGTCTATCCGGCCGATGACGGCGGGTTCGGTGTCACCGTCAGTTTGAGCAAAAAACGGAAACCCAAAAAATGAAGCTGGCGGTTTTCGGCGGTTCCTTTAATCCGGTGCATATCGGTCATCTGGCTGCCGCGGACGCGGCGCATCTGGCTTTCGGTTATGACCGGGTATTATTGATACCGGCCAACATTCCGCCCCATAAACAGCTCGCCGGCGCCGTTACCGCGGCCGCGCGTCTGGAAATGCTGTCCCTGGCGGTTCGGGATTCAGATACTCTGGCGGTGGATTCGTGCGAAATCGAACGCTCCGGTGTCTCCTGGACTATCGACACGCTCAAGGACCTGCAACTGCGGTATGCCGGAACTTTGGAAGGTAAAATCGGCCTGATTATCGGGGAAGACCTGGTGGCCGATTTTTATTCATGGAAAGATCCGGAGGGAATTCTGGAAATCGCCGACCTGATTACAGTCCGGCGTCCCGGATCCCCGCCGGTCAGCGCGCCCTTCCCCTGCCGGCGGCTGGAAAACCCGCTGCTTTCCATTTCCTCATCGGAAATCCGGTCACTGATAAAGACCGGGGGCAGCTGGCGTTATCTTGTGCCGGAATCCGTTTACCGCTATATTGTGATTAACAAATTATATGGATAAACAAACAATTTCGGATCTCACGGAACGGGTGGACCGCTATATTCTGGCTTCGCTGGTTCCGCCCCGGTATAAGCATTCCGTGCGCGTCGCCCGGATGGCTGAAGGTCTGTGCGGCCGCTTCGGACTGCCCCGCGAGCTGGGTTTTTTTACTGGGCTGGCCCATGATATGTGCAAGGGCGGAAAGGACCGCTGGCTGCTCAACCTCGCTGAACAGGACGGAGAGCCGGTCAGCCGCATAGAATCCGAGAAGCCGGCCTTGCTGCACGGAAGGGCGGCTGCCGTGCTCCTGGCGCAGGAATTCACGGTCGATGATCCGGAAGTGCTGGACGCGATCCGGCATCATACCTTCGGTTCACCGTCCCTGGGACCGCTCGGCCAAATATTGTTTGTAGCGGACAAGATGGAACCGGGCCGTACCGCGGTGCCGGCCGATTTTCGCAAACAGGTCTTGTCGGCCGGTCTGGAAGAAATGACCTTGCTGGTGCTTCGGGACAATCTGGAGTATTTGCGTGGCAAGCATAAACTGATTTCCGGAAACACGGTCCGGATGCTGGAAGCGCTTGAAAAAAGAGGGATTACATCACAATGAAATCGTTCAGGGTAGATAAAAGTATCGTTTTTTTAATGGTTATTCTGGTGCTGTTGCTGGTTACCGCGGTTTTTATGCTGCTGCAGATGCGTACCGACCCGATCGCATCTTCCCTTTCCGGTGATAATCTTTTAAAGGTACTGTTTGTGGTGGAAGACGGCGGCGTGCCGGTATCTACCAATGTGATCGCCTATTATCCGGGCACTAAACGCTCGGCTATGTTTGATATTCCCGGAGAGACAGGGCTGATTTTGCGCACCCTTTCGCGGATGGATCGCATAGAAACGGTATTCACCGAGCGCGGCGCGGATGCTTATCGAACTGAAATAGAAGGCTTGATGGGTGTATCCATACCCTTTGCCATCGTGACCTCTCTGGAGAAATTTTCCCGTCTGGCCGATCTTCTGGGCGGTTTTACGGTGTTTATTCCGGTCCCGGTGGATAGCCATAAAGAAACCGGCCGGGTGCTGCTGCCCTCCGGAGCGGTGTCTTTGGACGGGGACAAGCTTCAGCTTTTTATGACCTATACTGATGATCTCGATCAGCTTGGCGAGGCTTCGAACCGCAAGCAGAAAACCATACTGGCATTTTTCCGGGCGCTCAGCGACAATGCCGCAATGATCTCTTCAACATCGCGATTCCGGGCGCTGAAGAGCAATCTGCAGACTAATCTGGATGATGACTCCCTGCGGACTCTGTTAACGGAGCTTTCCAGGATCGATTCCGAACGCCTGGTCCCGCAGCGGGTTACCGGTTCGGTGCGTGAGGTTGACGGCAAGGCCCTGCTGTTTCCGTTTGAGGACGGGCAGCTGCTGAAAGATATTGTCCGTCAGATGCTCGGTTCACTGGCTTCCGAAGGAAATGCCGCTCAGGAAAGAATTTACGCCATTGAAGTGCTCAATGGCACCCGCAGTCAGGGACTGGCTAAGAATACTTCCGAATTATACCAAAGCTTCGGCTACGACGTTATCCGGGTAGCTAATGCCCCAAATTCGGAGTATGCTGAAACGGTGGTTATTGACCGTATCGGGAACACCGAAGTGGCTTCGATTATCGCGCAGGTAATCCGTTGTGAAAATATACAGAGTACTACCGTCGTAACGGATTCCGGAGATTATGGAACCGAGGCGATGGTTGACTTTACCGTAATACTCGGCAATGACTTTAACGGCCGATTTGTCAGATAGGGAGAAAAATGGAAACGATGAAAACAACCAGGGAGGCGGCGATCCGCCTGGCTTCCCTGCTGAGGGATCACAAGGCCGCTGACGTGGTGCTGCTCGATGTGACAGGCCAAAGCACCTGGGCGGACTATTTTGTTATCGGAACAGTAACCAGTACCGCTCATTCCAAGGGTCTGCAGCGTCATGTCGGCGAAGAGCTTTCCGATATCGGACTGGCCGTGCACCGCACTAAGACCAAGATACCGGATGGTGATGAATGGAATTTAATTGATCTGGATAGCGTTGTTGTGCACTTAATGACCGAAGCGGCCCGCTCATTTTATGATCTGGAGCGTTTGTGGTATGAGTCGCCGAAAATAGCTTTTTAAGCGGGATTTTGGAGCGGTTTCCGCCGGATGCGGTTTATCCGGCAGTCAGCGCGGCTCCTTAAAACAATAATGCCCGGTCGGGAAGCTGGTAAGTTCCCTGGCCGGGCATTCTTTTAAAAAAACAGCGGTCTTTCTATTCGTCGAAATCATCGTATTCGAGGTCATCGTCCTCGTAGTCAAAATCGTCGTCATCGCCGAAGTCACCTTCGTCTTCAAAATCGTCGAAATCGTCTACATCCTCATCTTCAAAGTCTTCATCATCTTCGAAGTCATCGAAGTCGTCACCGGAGGTTTCCTCGAAATCGTCATCTTCATAATCATCATATGCGTCTTCAAACACATATGTGCCGCGTTGTGAGTCTTGTTCAACATCAATGTTGGTAAACATTCGCTTGTCTTCCCGTCCGTTTCCCAGTTTTTTGTTGCCTGTATTTTGTTTGCCTGTCCAAGAATACAGTGCCGATATCCCGTGCCCTTGAAACATAGTTGAGACTGTTCGTTTCTGTCAACTATCAAATCATCTTTTTTTACTTTTTAAGGTTAAAGTCCAGCGTAAAGGTACCAAATTGCCCGGAAAACAGTAAAGAAGCCGCCGATGAGGTATCCGAGTAGTCATTACGCAGGCCATTTCCGAAGAAAAAGGTCGGTGGAGTAATATTACACGAAATATTGAGTTCGGCAAGGCTGTTTACCAGTTTTCCGGAAATCATATTCAGGAACTCACCCATGGCCGCTTTAATAGTCTGGGTATCCGCTCTGAAGGACAGGCCGACACGTTCGGAAAGCCGGCGGGACAGGTCCTCGGCGGACTGACGGTTGGCGGCGAAAGACAGAAAACCTTTATAATCGCCGGTTAACCCGATAATAATGATCACGTCATTGTCTTCGTTTTGGGTGGTGGAAGCGGCGCAGGCGAAACCGTCTTCTCCGAGTTCTACAAGAAGCTCCTTGACAGAATCATAGAGCATGGATGGATTGGGAGTATTCATCCTAACAGTATTTCAGATAAATGGCGGAATTGTCAAATAGCCCTTTGACAAAAGCGCTTAAATTTGTATAATACCTTCCTGACATGCTAGATGTGATACGTATATCCGCGCCATGCAAATTGAATCTTCATTTAAAGGTCCTGGAGCGGCGGACGGACGGGTATCATGATATTGAAAGTGTCTTTCAGAGGATTTCTCTCTGTGATGAATTGACCGTTGCTGTTGTTCCGGAGCGTGAGGCTTTCCAGTTGGAATCGCCTTTTATGACTTTACCTCCGGTCAATACCATATCCCGCGCGGTTGAGTTATTCCGTTCGCGTACCGGAATAACAGCGGGACTGTCGATCCGTCTGGAAAAGAGAATTCCCGCCGGCGCCGGACTGGGCGGCGGATCATCGGACGCGGCGGCGACGCTTGTCTCCCTTGACCGCCTGTTCGGGACAGCTCTTGATCTCCCTGCTTTGACGGAGATGGCTTTCGAGATCGGAAGCGATGTTCCGTTTTTTTTGTCTGCTCCGGCCGCCGTTGTTTCCGGCCGGGGGGAGCGGCTCCAGAGTATCGAAGCCCGTTCTGACCTCTATGGCGTACTGGTTTGGCCGGATGTTCACAGCTCAACCGCTGAGGCTTACCGCCTGGTGGATGAGTATCAGGCCGGCGGTTTGCAGAACCGGAAGACCTGGCCGCCCTTGGCTGAACTGGAAGAAATGTACCGCCTGCCGGCAGCCGAATGGGGGTTCGCTAACAGCTTTACCGCTCCGTTGACCGCCAAATACCCGGTTATCGGCGAGGTTTTGCGGTACTTTCGGAATAACGGATGCTGTTTTGCCGAGATGACCGGCTCCGGATCGGCGGTTTTTGCTCTTTTTGACAGCAGCGTCAGCGCGGACCGGGTGTACACCGACCTGGCCAAACGCTGGAGTGATTGTCATAAATTTGTTTTGCTTGCGTCCTGACCAATGCAGTAGTACAATAAGCTAGGCTATTTTTGCCTGGGTTTCTACTGCAAAGGAGTTAAAAGTATGGAGATTACTGATATCCGTATCAGGAAGGTCACAACGGAAGGCAAGCTGAAAGCATACGTTACGGTCACTTTTGACAACTGCTTCGTGATCCATAATGTGAAGATCATAGAAGGAAAAACCGGGATGTTTATCGCGATGCCGAGTCGCAAGATTCGCACCGGTGAATATAAGGATGTTGCCCATCCAATTTGTCCGGATTTCCGGACTGAGCTTCAGGACCGGGTTTTAGCCGAGTTTGAAGCCGGCAACATTGAAGAGCATGTAACAGCAGATCCGGCCGATCTTTAGGCGGTTTTCCCGCCGGCTCCCGGACTGCTGTGATAACAGTGGGTTTATTGGGACGTCGGCAAGTGGTAAGCCAACGGGTTTTGATCCCGTCATCTCGCAGGTTCGAATCCTGCCGTCCCAGCATATTTTTTGCTACCGCAGTGTAGCCGGCACGTGTGTGCTATGCGGTTCCGTCAAATCGGCGGATCCGACATGAAAGGAGTTCTCGATGGATCAGAAATTACTCAATGCCCGGAGCCGCACGGAATCCGGTAAGGGTTTCAGCAAACGCCTTCGTTCAGAAGGACGCCTCCCTGCCGTCATGTATGACGGTGAAGCCAAAGCAGTCATGCTTGATATTAATGAGCTGGAGTTCAGCAAACTTCACCACCTCATTACCGAGAGCACCCTTGTCATGCTGGATGTTGACGGTAAAAAGAAAGTCGAGGTATTCGTAAAGGATACCCAGTACGACATTATCAGCAACCGCATTACCCACGTTGACTTTTATGAAGTTGCCCAGGGTAAGACTCTGCGGGCCAAGATTCTGATTAAACTCAGCGGTTCTCCGATTGGTGTCCGCATGGGCGGTGTCCTGGAAGCCGGCATTACCGAAGTGGAAGTTGAATGTCTGCCGAAAGACCTGCCCCCCCGGATTGTCGTAGATGTTACCGACCTGGAGCTTAACCACTCCGTACATGTCAAGGATCTGAAATTCGCTGCCGGCGTGAAAGTTCTTTCCGACAAAGAACAGACTGTCGCGGCCCTGCACTATGTGAAGGCTGAAATTCCGGCCGCCGGTGAAGCCGCGCCTGCCGCGGCCCCTGCCGCCGCCGTCGCCGCACCTGCAAAATAAAGCGGAACGTTTTTGGGTTTTGAACCGGAAACAGCTTGAAAAGAGAGGCCTACCGGCCTCTCTTTTTTTTATGGAAAGTCAGGTATCTATGAGCGCAACCGCGTCTGTCGAAACGAGCTGTAGAGTTTTTCTCTCGGAACTTCCCGCGCTTTCCGGGTCAACCGTATTGGCCGCTGTTTCCGGCGGCGCCGACTCGGTTTGCCTGTTGCATGTGCTGCACCGGCTGCAAGTCGAATTCGGTTTCCTCCTGCGGGTACTAACCGTCGATCATGGTATCCGCGAAAGCGGCGCCAGCGGCGGCGACGCGGCCTTCGTCTCATCTTTTTGCGCCTCTCTGCTACCGCCCGTTCCCTGCAAGATCACCGTTTTTGCCCAGGGTGAAATAGCCTCTCTTGCCCGGCAGCGCGGTCGCGGCCTGGAAGAAGCCGCCCGTTTCGCCCGTTACGCGGCCCTGGAAGCCGAAGCCGCCGAACGGGAATGCCGCTATATCATGTTGGGTCATAATCTGGATGACCGCTGCGAAACGGTACTGATGCGGCTGCTGCAGGGCGGTCAATCGCTCGCGGTATTGAAACCGCGCCGGGGAAAGTTAGCCAGACCGCTCGCCGAGCTTACCCGCGCCGAAATAATCGGCTATCTGACTGAAAATGTCCTCTCCTGGCGCGAGGACGCCACCAACAACGATGAACGTTTTCTCAGGAACCGCATCCGCTCCCGCCTGGTACCGGCGCTTCAACAGAATTTCCCGGATTATCGAACCGCCCTTTCCTCCGTTTCGGAGAACGCGGCATTGGATGAGGACTGTTTGCGTGAAGCTCTGTCCCTGCGCTGGTCGCGTCCGGATCAAACGGAGGCAGTGCTGCGCTGTCCGGTTTCGGCTTTTGATGCCCTGCATCCGGCGCTCCGACTGCGCTTTTTGCAGCAGGGTTGCAGGCTGCTCGGGATTAAAGGACGGATTTCCCGCCGCCAGCTGCTGCTGATGGCACGGAGCCGTTCTGCTTACAGGGCTTCCGGTCTGTATCTGTCCCGGCGCGCGGGTATCCTTTTTTTTGAGCTTGATATTGTGCATAAGGAAAAAAGCGGGTATCTTATATATATTGACAGGCCCGGCAGATATCGGATTCCGAGCGCTTTCCTTGATTTTTCCGGTGATGGACAGACTGTGCTGCTGGAAGGCCGTTACGGGCCGTTTCCGCTGCCCTTAGTGCTGCGTTCCCGGGAGTCAGGTGATTACCTGGAAAAGGCCGATGGCCGGAGTCTGAGTCTGAAAAAGCTGTTAGCTCACTGGTCCGTACCGCCCGAAGACCGGGATAAAATTCCGGTAATCGAGTGTCAGGGCCGGGTAGTGGCTGTATATGGGGCGCCGTTTGGCTTTCCGGTAAAAATTGTATAAACTTCGGGGATACTATGACACCTAATAACGATAAAAAACCCGGTCATCCGGTTAACTCTCCGCCCGGCGGTAAAGTCGGTCTGTTGTTTTTTTTGGCGGTACTGGTAATTTTTGTTCTGGTAATGATGACCGGAACCGGGACACGCCCGGGATCGGAAATTTCCTATTCTGAATTTTTATCCCGTGTAGAGAAAAATCAGGTAGAATCAATCAAAATAATCGATCAAAAAGAAATTCGCGGCGTGCTCCGTAATGTCAACACTGTGGAAGGCTTGTTCTATACCTATATTCCCTATATCGACGAGTCGCTGATGGAGCTGTTGAAGGCCCACTCCGTGCGGGTTACCGGCGGCGCGGCCACCGTTTCCTTTTGGTACTATGTGCTGCAATTCGCGCCCACCGTGCTGATCATCATTTTTTTGGTTATCATGATGCGTCAAACCCAGGGACAGGGCAATCGGGCTTTCCAGTTCGGTAAAAGCCAGGCCCGCCGCTATGAGGGCAGTAAGAAAATTAATTTCACTGATGTGGCCGGTCAGGAAGAAGCCAAGCATGAACTACAGGAAGTGGTTGAATTCCTGAAGAATCCCCAGAAATTTGTCAAAATGGGCGCGCGCATCCCGAAGGGCGTGCTGCTGGTAGGTATGCCGGGTACCGGTAAAACCCTGCTGGCCCGCGCGGTGGCCGGTGAGGCCGATGTGGCTTTTTTCAGCATTTCCGGCAGTGACTTTGTGGAAATGTTTGTCGGTGTCGGCGCCAGTCGCGTACGCGACCTTTTTGATCAGGGCCGCAAAAGCGCGCCTTGCATCATTTTTATTGATGAACTCGACGCGGTCGGACGTACCCGCGGCGCCGGATACGGCGGCGGTCATGATGAGCGCGAACAAACCCTGAATCAGATGCTGGTGGAAATGGATGGTTTTGAAAGTAAGGACGGCGTTATTATTCTGGCCGCCACCAATCGCCCGGATGTGCTGGATCCGGCTCTGTTGCGTCCCGGACGCTTTGACCGGCAGGTAGTTGTCGGTATGCCGGACATCAAGGAACGTGAGGCCATTTTACGCATCCACGCCGCTAAAATTCCGCTGTCCCAGAATGTGGATCTGAAACGCTTTGCCCGGGCCACGCCCGGCATGAGTGGAGCTGATCTGGCAAATCTGGTAAATGAAGCGGCCCTGTTCGCCGCTCAGAAAAACCGCACTACCGTGGATCCGGACGATTTTGAAGAAGCCCGAGACAAACTGCTGATGGGTGTCGCCCGCCGTTCAATGGTCATGCCCCCGAAGGATCGCCGGATGACCGCCGTGCATGAATCCGGACATGCCCTGTTACATTATTATTTGAAGAATGCTGATCCACTGCATAAAGTAACCATAATACCGCGCGGACAGGCTCTTGGCCTGGCGATTTCGCTGCCCGAAGCCGACTCTTACTCCCGTACCCGCGGCTGGCTGGAAGACCGCATCTCCATCTGTTATGGCGGTTTTATCGCCGAAACCCTGGTGTATGGCGAGACCACCACCGGTACCAAGGCCGATCTGCAGCAGGCTACCGAAATTGCCCGCCGCATGGTCTGTGAGTACGGCATGGCCGTTGAGCTCGGGCCGA
The DNA here is from genome assembly GCA_942493045.1 of Treponemataceae bacterium. Lineage (GTDB taxonomy): Bacteria > Spirochaetota > Spirochaetia > Treponematales > Treponemataceae > Teretinema. Next base: position 401,965 of record OW818665.1, read on the forward strand.
TTTCCTATGGTCAGGAAGAAGAACCGATCTTTATCGGTAAAGAGATCGCCCGGCACAAGGACTATTCCGAGCAGACCGCGCTGATGATCGATACTACCATCCGGCGCATATTGGACGATGCCAGAGCGCGCGCTGAAGCGCTGATCCGGGAGCACCGCGCCGAACTGGATAAACTGACCGAAGAGTTATTGTTATCTGAAACCCTGGATGACAGTGAAATCCGTGTTCTGCTCGGTATGCCGGCGCTGGTACCTGTGACACTGGCCGAAGAGGGCGTGCTGGCGTGAAAACAGCTCGCTCCGGCAGACAGTTTTTCGGCTCTCTGATTCTGGTACTGTGTCTGCCGTTGAGCCTGAACTCCCAGAGCGCCGCCGTTTCCGGCCGCTCCGTGAATTCCGCCGCCGCGCTGCGTTCTCTGGAAAGGGCTTTCAGTCTGCTCGGCGCTGCCGAATGGCAGGCTGCCGCCTTTGAGGCCCAGAACGGCGCCAATTTTGATCCTGTCCTCGCTGACTTTCCCTACATTGAAGCCTTATCCCTGATCGCCAGCGGTCTGCCGCGGGCCGATGCCATTGACCGTCTGGAAGACGCGCTGTCTCCGGGCCGCTTTTGGCGTATTTACCAGGAAACCGACGCGGCCGTGCTGTGCGCCTGGCTGTACGCGGAAACCGGCCGTTTTCAGCAGGCCCTGGATTTACTCTCCTCCCGCCGCGTTCCGGACAGCGCGGACGCCGATTATGTGCGTCTGTTAGCTTATTACGGACTCGGCCGGCGCTCCGAGATCAATCGTCTGTATCCGACGGCCCTGGACCGCTGGCCCTTTGACAGCCGCTTTCCCCGACTCTTTTTTATTCGCGAAAAAAACACCGCGGTCAGCGCTGACCTGCGCCGGATAGCCGATACTATCCGCTCCCGTCTGTATGTGTGGGAAAACGATGACCGTGAATTGCTGCTGTTGGCGGTACCTTTTGAAAGCGATCCGGAAGCGCGGGTACGGAATATCCGGATTTACCGGGGAATGGGGGAGTCGGACCGCCTTCGCGCCTCCGGCACCCAGCTCAGTCCGTTATCCGCCGTGCTGGCCCTTGAGTATGGCCTGATAGACGAGCAGAGCGCCATAACCGAGGTCTTTGCCTATGCCCTGACCCGGTCCGGTAACTCCGGTTTGCATGTCGAGCATCTGCTCTCTCTTTCCCGTTTTACAGGAACTCCTTCCGGCCGGGAACTGCTCTCCGCGATGGTTTCGGATTTTTCCGGCTTTCTGTTATACGATGCCAACACTGACGGTATTATCGACGGCCGGGTACTCTATGTACAGGGCCGCCCTTCTGAAGTCGCTTTTGACCGGAACCAGGACGGACGTCCGGACCTGCTGGTGGAAACGGATTTCGGCGCGCCGGCCCGGATCACGGTTCAGGGTACAAACCGTTATGTAGTGCAGTACTCCCTGTATCCGGCTGTCACGACCGTGACCGAAAATGATCGGGAGTATACGCTCCGCCCCGGCTCGCTGCGCTGGGCGCCGGTCAAGTGGACCGTGCCTGAATTAGCGCACGATGTCCCTTCTTTTTTTCTGTACGAATTACTGAGTAGCGCCGGTCAGCTGACTGAAACCCTGCTTTTGAATAATTCGGCCTACTACCGCGAAAGCGATTCAGGCGTTCCCGGCGGGGTAGTGCGAGTCGCGCTGGAAGCCGGAAAACCGGTTTCGGCCGAGTACCGGCTTGCCGGTAAGGTTTACGCTTGGATGACCTATGAAAACGGCGTGCCTCTGCTGCGCAGGGTGGATCACGACGGCGACGGCGTGCTGGAGACAACTGAAAATTTTAACAACGCCGGGACACTTGTCGCGGTACTGATGGACCGAAATGGCAACCGCAAGATTGAATATCGCGAGGACTATGCCGCTGACGGCACGGAGACTCTTTCCTGGGATACTGATGAAGACGGCCGCTATGAGATAATTCACCGCCGGAAAAGCGGCGGGCTTACCCAGACCGAATGGCTGCATCCGCAGACCGGCGTTCCCGTGATCGTCTCGATAGAGCAGGGCGAACCACGCTCCGTAGCCTATGGCGGTATATACCGCTCCGTGATCCGTGATCCGGACGCTCCGGTGTGGTGGATTCGCCGCATACCCGACAATTCCCGAACTTTGATTAGAAAAATCCCGCAGCAGCTTAACCCGGAGGGCAAATCGGTTGTTAGTTACCATGAGTTTACCGAGGGTAATCTGCGGGTTCTGGTTGTTCAAACCGGAGGATTTGTTTTTGCGGAGTTGCTTGATGAATAAATTGCCAGTTGTACTTTTTCTCCTGCTGATCTTTTCCGGTTGCCAAACCGCCGGGAAGGCCGAGATTAAAGTTGATTATAGCGATTCCCGGAGTGTGCTGTACGAGGTGGAGCTTGCCCGTCAAGTACTCAATACAGATCCGCTGCAGGCGCTGTTGCGCTCCAGAATATTACAGTCGAATACCAGTGGGTATCAGGAAGTGGAGCAGATATTCGTCGACTCTTCCCGCGAGGCCCTGGCCGGTTTTCGCTCTGCCGTACAGCTGGGGAACTGGAATGAGGCTCTCGTTTTTTACCGTTCGCTGCAAGCCTGCGAGCTTTCCCCGGCCGACTGGAACGAAGAAAAACTGAAAACTGCCCGTGTTCAGTCTTGGCAGCAGGGCGGGAACGATGTGTTGGCTGCGCTGGAAAATATTCAGTCTTCTACCCCTCAGGATGAAGCGCCCTCTCCGTTGACCGTTGCCCGGATGATTCAGGGAACGGTAACTGTCTGGGTAGACCGGGGCTTGCGTATCGAGAACGGTGTCGGCTATGCGGATCGGGTCATCGGGTCCGGTTTTTTTATCGACAGCCGGGGCTATCTTGTAACCAATTATCACGTAATATCAAGTGAGGTCGACCCCACTTATGAGGGCTATTCCCGGCTGTTTATTAAACTGCCCAATGATCCTTCCTCCAGAATTCCGGCGCGGGTAATCGGCTGGGATCCGGTACTGGACCTGGCCCTTGTGAAAACTGAAATAAATCCGTCTATCGTTTTTTCACTGGGAACCTCACGGGAATTGTCCGTCGGTAACCGCATCTACGCGATCGGCTCTCCGGCCGGTCTTGAGCAAACCCTGACCTCCGGTATAGTTTCAGCCAAAAACCGGCGGCTGCTTTCCCTGGGCGATGTGCTCCAGATTGACGCGCCGATCAATCACGGTAATTCCGGCGGCCCGATAGTCGATGAAGCCGGACGGGTGCAAGCGGTTGTTTTTGCCGGTATCGAAACTTACGAGGGGCTTAACTTTGCCATTCCGGTCGAGCTTTTACGCATAATTCTGCCCTCGCTGTACAACGGGGGACTGGTCACACACTCCTGGCTTTCAGCCTGGGGTCAAACAGTAGCCGCCGACGGAGCGGGCCGGCCGGCCGGAGTCCTATTGGTGTATACCGTGCCGGGTAGCAGTATGGATATTGCCGGAATTCCTCAGGGAACGATCATCACCGCTTTGAACGGCAGACGCGTCAATTCACTTGAGGAGTTGCAGTATGCCCTGCTGCGGGAATTACCGGGAACGCTGGTTCGTCTGGAAGGCGTTTCTCCCGCAAACGAAGAGGGAAAAACAGAGACAATCACCTATATCGTGCGTCTTGAATCGCGCCCGCTTTCTCCGGCTGAACGGATACTGGAAAAAGATACCGAGAGCCGCTCTCTTTTACCGCTGTTCGGCCTGGATTTGGAACGCACCGGTACCAAACGCTTTATAGTGAAATCGGTTGTACGCGGCAGTATCGCCGATGAATCCGGTTTCTCGGAGCAGGACTACATCGAGATTCGCGAATTGACAGTCGATAAAACAGCCGGAGGAGTGATCCTGCAGGTGTTCACCAAACGGCGCAAGAGCGGCTATCTCGATGCCTTTATCGGGCTGGGTACCGCTCTGGACAGTCCCTCATATTTCTAATATAGTGCCAATATGACCGATCCTGCTTACATTAGAAATTTCTGCATCATTGCCCATATAGACCACGGCAAATCAACGCTGGCAGACCGCCTCATCGAAAAGGCGAAAGTTATCGATTCGCGTTTTTATCATAACCAGATGACCGACAGCATGGACCTGGAGCGCGAACGCGGAATTACCATCAAGAGTCAGGCCGTTACTATTCCGTATACCGGAAACGACGGCAAGCAGTATCTGCTTAATTTTGTCGATACCCCGGGTCATGTCGATTTTACCTATGAAGTTTCCCGCGCTATCGCCTCCTGCGAGGGCGCTCTGCTTTTAGTTGACGCCGCTCAGGGTGTCGAGTCGCAGACCCTTTCCAATATGTATCTGGCCATGGAACACAATCTGGAGATCATACCGGTAATCAACAAGATCGATCTTCCGGCCGCGGATATTCCCAGTGTCCTCCATCAAATTAACCATGACCTGGGATTGGACCCGGATTTCGCGGTGCAGATTTCGGCTAAGCAGGGCATCGGTATCGATGAGCTTTTTGAGTCGATCATCCATCGCATACCACCGCCTACCGGACTGGCTTCATCCAAACTGGAAGCCCTGATTTTTGATTGTCATTACGATTCTTACCGGGGTGTAGTGATTCATATTCGCGTCATGAACGGAACGATTAAAGCCGGTCAAACCATCCGCTTCATGAACAGCAACTCCGATTACAAGGTTGAAGAAACCGGCATTTTCATTTTGAAACTGGTGCCCTCCAAGGAGTTGGCGGCCGGTGATGTCGGCTACATCATTGCCGGCATCAAAACCGTTGAGGATGTAAAAGTCGGCGATACCATCACCAATGCCGATGACCCCTGCGAAAAGCCCTTGGCCGGATTTAAGGAAGTGAAACCGGTTGTGTTTTCGTCCATTTATCCGATGGACACCAATGACTATGAAGAGCTGCGCAACGCCCTTGAGAAACTCAAACTGAATGACGCCAGCCTGACCTGGGAGAAGGACTCCTCGATCGCTCTGGGTCACGGTTTCCGCTGCGGCTTTCTCGGCCTGCTGCATCTTGAAATCGTTCAGGAACGCCTGGAGCGCGAGTTTGATCAGTCGGTAATTTTTACCGCCCCATCGGTCCAGTATAAATTATTCCTGCGCAGCGGCGAGGAAACTCTTTGCGATAATCCGGCAGCCTATCCGGAGCAGGGCAAGATCGAGAACGCCGAAGAACCCTTTATCCGCGCCAGCATCATTACCCCGGCGACCTATTTGGGAAACATCATGAGCCTGTGCATTGAAAAGCGCGGCGTGCAAAGTTCCATGCAATATCTGGACCAGAAGCGGGTAGAAATCGTGTATGAGATGCCCCTGGCCGAAGTGCTTTTTGATTTTTACGACCGGCTGAAGAGCGTCAGCAAGGGCTATGCCTCGTTCGACTATGACTTGATCGGTTTCCGAGCGACGGATCTGGTCAAGATTGATATTCTGATCAACGGCAAACCGGTCGACGCACTGTCCCAGCTTTCCTATAAGGGAAATGCCTATGACAAGTCCCGCCATATCTGCGAGAAGCTGAAGGACGAAATTACCCGCCAGCAGTTTAAGATTGCCATTCAAGGTTCGATCGGCAGTCAGGTAATTGCCCGCGAGACGGTCAATGCCCTGCGCAAGGACGTGTTGGCGAAGTGTTACGGTGGCGATATCACCCGTAAACGCAAGCTGCTTGAAAAGCAAAAAGAAGGAAAGAAGCGCATGAAGATGGTCGGCGACGTCGAGCTGCCACAATCAGCCTTTTTGGCCGTGCTTAAGACTAACGACTCTTAACTGCCGGTTGTTTCGCGCAGGGCGATATCGATGGTTTTCAGAAAAAAATCGATACCGGTACGGATTCGATTCAGGAAGCTGCTTTCCAGCTGGGGTCCCTTATAGCCATCAGCAAAATACAAATAAAGATAGTCACATTCTTTGAGTAGTTTTTCGATCTGCTCCAGAGGCAGTTCACCTTCGGCGCTTTCAATTTCCCCGGTACACAGTCCGCGCAAGAGATTAAGCCGCGCGCGCTCTTCTTCCAAAAAAAGCCGAAGCGGTGTAATGGTTCCGTTCAGGGCTGAGCTTTTTTGAGGTTTAGAGTTCACGCTGGCTTCATTAATGAGCGCCAACGCCGTGCCTTGATTTGTTGAGGGTATTCCCAACGGCAGACCGCCTTCGCCGAGTTGGTACAAGCCTGGAGCCCGGCTGTAGCGCGCCCGGAAGAGGGTGGCATAGCCGTCGAGCACAGTTTCGGTAAACAGCCCCGGCGCGCATTCGCGGACGCCGCTGCGTAGCTGCGGGGGTGGGCTACCCGGCGGGTTGAAGCGGCTGGTGTAGTAATTGCGGGTAGCCGGCGCGCCCCGGGCATGGGTGTATCCGGCGCCGAAGCTGAAATCCAAACCGGCGCATATTACCGCGGTCCCCTCCTGTCGCAATTGGAGGGCCAGCTCAACGGCCAGCAGGCCAACCGAACCCAGCGGCTCTACGGGCAGGGGTAAAAGGGACAGAGCTGCCAGTCGGTCAAAGAGACTGCATTTTGTAAACAGCGAAGCGCACCAGGACACCGGTCCTCCGGTGATGCGGCTGGCAGCGCTGCGAGAGGTAAGGTCCGCTATCACCGGGATTCCGCTGCCCTTGAAGCCCGCGAAAGCGTCCTCGATCCATATTTGGGACTCGACGACCAGAACGGCATCCGGCGTGATACCGGCAGCGCCTATCACGGGCAGCGCGGTGTCAACACACAGCACAAACAGCCGCCGGCGATTGGCGCTAATGAATTGCAGTTCTTTCTCGAGAGACGGTCCCGCTCCGGCTATCATGATTGTCTTTCCGATACTGTCCGGAAGCAGCGGAGCCGCTTGCGTAGCGGCGGGAAGGTTTCGGAAAATATTGCGGAAGTAGTTGCGGCCGAGCCGGACCAGAGTGAGCTGATTTTTCCAAAACGCGCTGATGGCGTTATCAAGATAGAAAAGCAGGTTTTGATACACCGCCTCATGCAGGGAGGCGCCATTGGAAAGATCCAGGCGCACGCATCTGCGGAATGGCCAACCGGGCAGGGTCGTTACAGTATTCAGCACGGCCGAGTACGAATTAGAATGCAGATAACAAAAGCGAGAATCTTTTTTTATGGCTTCCGACAGGTCGGTTATGCGGTGCAGGGCCTGATCAATTTCAACGGCTATTACCGCGCAGCCGACCGGCAGGTTTTGCAGAAGGCTGGAAATTCCGTAGCCCAATAGCGGGGATGGTATATAAAAAAGGGTTTGTTCACGGGCGGTGAGTGAGTGAACTAAGACTTCGCTTTGTTTGGCGGGCGCGTATCGGGAGTAAAGATATCTGTCCCGGTATAAAACCGACAAACCCTGCCCGGTGTCAACCAGGCAGGGCTGAGCGGAGTCATTCATTATCAGTTAAGAAAGTTGGCCATATAGGTGCTGAAGAAATTATTCTCGTGTTTGCTGCTGCTGAGGAAGTGATCGGACAGCTGGGAGTTCTTCCAGGAGTTGGCATAGTAGTTAAACATCATGGGCAGAGTCTCGGTCATCTGAGGATCGGCGGTTTTTTCTTCGTTCAAAGACAGCACCAATACGTTTGAACCAAGCAGAATCGGCTCGGATACCTGACCGGTTTTGAGCGTAAAGGCGGTTCTGAAGAAGGCCTCGCTGTTAGCGGCTTCAGCTAATTCCGGCTGGTCTTCGGCGCTCAGGGCCGTGAGCAGCGGGCTGCTGGCGACATTCAGGGCGAAGGGGACGGTAGTCTTGGAGGTCAGTCCATTGTCCCTGGCGGCGCGGGTTAAACCGTCGGCTGTGGCCTGCTCGGCGAAGGTGCGGGCCTTGGCTACGATATAGTCCTCGACACGGCCTTTTTCGTTGGCGTTAATCCATTCGCGGATTTTAGAAAGCATTTCAGGTGATGAGAGATCCGGATTTACGGCTTCGCCATCGCATCGGACAATAGCGTAATTCTCGCCGGCTTTGACGATCTTGCTGATTTGACCGGTGGTAAGCGCCAGCACGGTCTCAAGATCTTCAGCGTCGGCGAAAAGGGTATTGATGTCGGCGCGCAGCGCGGCCTGCAGGCGGCCGCTGCCATCGGTGCCGACGCGTGTGGAATAGGCAGCCAGGGCGTCATCAAAGGTGACTTCGTTTTTCAGAACACTGGCCGCTACCCGTTTCGCGGTCTCTTCAGTGTCAAAAGTGATTACGGAAAGGTTATGGGAAAGGAAGAGTTCCGGTTTTTCTTTAGCGAAGGCGATAACCTCAAAGTCAGGGTAGTCGCTTACCGGAAAGGCTACGTAAGTAAAGCTGCGTTCGGTTTTGGCCATTGTTTTAAGATGTTCCATTTCTTTGGATGAGGTCTTAAATCCGTAGAGACCGGATTGGGAACCGAGAACATCGGAAACATAACGCAATACAGTCAGTTCCTCGGTTACGCTGCGCCGCTGGGTCGCTCGCACCAGCTCGGAGGTTTCGCTGTATACTTTGTTTGAGTAACGGCCGGAGGAGTCAGTGTAGAAACCAATCAGTGCTTCATTGATCATAGAGACCGGAACGGTATAGCCGGCTTGTTTTAGCTCGTCAAAGATACCGAGGCGGATAATAGCGGAACTATAGGCGTTCTGCATGGCCGAATAATAGGTGTATTGATCGGTTTCGCCATTTTGCTGTTTGTAGCTTTCCATGGCAGCGGTGAACTGGCGGACCAGAAAGGAATCCTGGGTGTATTCAACCGGGATGCCGTTCCATTTTCCGAAAACCAGGGTGTCGCCGCCCTGGGACTGTCCCAGGGCCGGTATGAAGACAAAAGCAACGATGGCCAGGGCAAGAATAATAATCGCACCGATCGAGATAAACATATTTCTGTTAAATAGCTGCATGACGCACTTCCTTATAGCACAATGAAATGGTAGGACATACAATATCATGTCAGATACCCTCTGTCAACGCAGGGTCAGCGGAACAGCGTGAATTTGGTTTTCTTGATATTGACACTTTTTTGTTACTCGGATATATTCTGTTCATCACGGGGGCGTAGCGAAGCTGGTTATCGCGCCGGCCTGTCAAGCCGGAGATCGCGGGTTCAATCCCCGTCGCTCCCGCTAAAGCCCGTCTGGTCACAGACGGGCTTTTTCTTTTTCAGTTTTTGCCGCAGCAGGACCGTCAAAGCGGCATTAATAAACGGGTCCTGTTTACATATACGGTATTCCGCAAGGAATACCCTTTCCGGGTAGTAGCGCAGGGGTAGCGCGCTTGGTTCGGGACCAAGAGGCCGGGGGTTCAATTCCCCCCTGCCCGACTTAAAACCGATTGGCTTTGGCCAATCGGTTTTTTTATTTGGGGCAGGGGGGAATTGAACATCTTGTTCCGCCGACCGAAAGGGAGGAAGAGGCGCCATGGAAGGCGCCGAAAGGAACAAGATGCGGCCTGTAGGTCGCGCACAGGAAGTGCGCGACCGGAAGGTAATTCCCCCCTGCCTGATAAGAAAGATTCAGCCTTCCGCAAGGAATGCTGTTTTGTTTTAAACTGCAGGGGGCGTCCACAGCGAAAATTAGCTGTAAACAGTTTGTCACCCCTGGAGCGGTTTCAAGAAGGTCTCTGTTTACAAGGGCCTTGGAGGGTTGCCTTTAGAAAAGTCTCAGGCTTTTTTTTTGTTACCCTAAAGCATCGTCTTAAAGAAGCCCAAGGCTTATTACCCGACTATTCCTCCAATTCTGCCAGACGCCTGCGAGCAGCGAACTCAAAGGGCAGGGCAATGAGGATAACGCAGATACCCGCCTGGAAGACGGAGAGAATAGTGACGGCGAAGTTTAATCCCATCCGTACGGGGTCAAAATTTTCATGGCTCATCTGGGTAAGGATAAGGATAAAGCCGATGAGGGACGAAACAAGGGCTGACCAGATTAGGGCCGTGCGCATGCTGGAAAAGAATTCCTTTGACTTGCGCAGCTCTATTTTTGTGCTGGCCTTGTCGTAGGGCGCGCAGAAGGCCCGTCCCATAGCCTTAAGCGGCCATGCGGCAAAGAGTGTCAAGAAGGAAACCAAACAGACGGAGATTATTGTTGGGACATCAAAGAAGGTCGCGAAAGAGACTCCTCCCGAGAAGTAGAAGCCCGCGCCAAAGCAGGCCAGAATGAGGCTGATAGCAAAAAAAAGTTTTAATACCATAAAAGCTCCTTTATTGTGAGAATGCGCGTCCCGTATGGAGCGCTATGTCGACGGCTCTCTGCGACAGCGTTTGGAAGGTACCATTCCTATTGCCGTTCGCGTAGGCCTTCAAACCAAGTTCTAAGAGGGGACTGCGCAGGGGGGCCGCCAAGGCGATGGCAAGACATGCCACCATGATAAGTCCTGCCACCGCTTCTCCCCAAGCTTCTCCCAGACGGGCGCTCCGCTTTCTGCACTGAAGCGGCATTAATTCTATTTGCGATTGGACAGGGGCAGGAATTCCCGACATAAGGAATTCCTCCTTTTTTTGCTGACGGTTAAAGTGCTCACGTAACGTTCTTTCCACGTCAAACTCGACTTTGCTGCCCATTTTCAGCCTCCCATGCTTTTTTCAGGCCCTGACGCAGACGGTAGAGCCGCCACTTAATGCTGCCCTGCGGAATTTTTACGATATCCGCTATTTGGGTAAGGGTCAGGTCTTGGCCGTAGTAGAGATTGGCTATCTCCCTATCCGATCTTTTCAAACCCTTCAGGTATTGCCCGACAAATTTCTCATCTTCTCCGGCCTCCAGGGCATCTGGCGGCATTGCTGGCCATGGGGCAGTTTGGGAATCCAAGAGGGCTTCCTCCGCTTCTTTACGGCCTGAAAAGAACCTTCTCTTAATGGTTTTGCCTTCTGCCATTGTACGGTGGCCGTTACCCTTGCGTAGAAGGTCCAGGGCAATACTGCGGGCAATTGTCAGGAGGAGGGGGCCGGGAGAGCAATCAACATGAAAGGCATCGCGGGCCCTCCATGCACGTAAAAATGCTTCCGAGGCTATATCTTGCCTATCCTCAGCCGAGAGGCTTGGAAAGGAACGCAGGTAGGATCCAATCCTTCCCCGCCACTGCAACCAAAGTTCAGTAAAATCCATACAGCTAGTATACGCCCCACGTCTGTTTTGGTTTGCTCAGTAAGAGAAAATAACCCCCCAGGGTAAAGCTCATGGGGCTTGTATTCAGGATGAAGGGTAGGGGCGTGGAATTTTTCCTGGTTCTCAGCCATATAGCGATTCGGTTTCTATTTTTTATCATTGTGTTTATTCCCGCTCATGAAGTGGGCGGCCGAACGAATGCGAGGATGAGGTGCCATGGATGCCCCGATCAACAGAAAAAATTATTTTGATTCATCGCGTACTCCGTAGTTATTGCCTTCCGGAGGAGAGCCGCGGGTTTCCTCGGAGATTACGCATTCGCTCCAGTGGGTGGCAACCTTGCGGTTGCTGGCGACCAGGGCCTGGACGGTTTCTTTGGATATTTTTCCGTGAAGGGCTTTGGAAGACAGTTCCTCCAGTGCGGTGCGGTTGTCAAAGGGTTTGCAGCGGTAGGGTCGGGGAGAGAGCAAGGCGTCGTAAATATCGCTGGCGATGACGATCTCGATCATTTTATCGATCTTCGTCAGGCCGGCAGGGTAGCCGGAGCCGTCATCACGTTCATGATGGTCGCGGGCCACACGGGCGGCCAGATCGGTACTGGCGCTGTCGGTATAGTAATGAATCAGGGCATAGCCGGCCAGAGTGTGATGTTCAATATAGTGCCGCTCCGGACGGGTCAGCGGGGTGGTTTTTTGGAGCAGTTCCAGGGGCACCGAGCATTTGCCGATATCATGGGCTGAGGAAGCGATTAGCGCCCGGGATAGGTCGCCGGTGACATTGAGCAGAGAAACCAGATGGGCTGAAATAGCGAATACCACCAGCATGTGCCGGTAGGTGTAAAAATCCTTTTCCCGGAAGTATTCTACCACCTCAACCGCGCCGCGCGGAATCTTAACCCGGTTAAGCATATAAAACACAAAATCACGTGATTTTTTATCCCTGAAAATCATGGCATAGGCTGGCTGTTCTAAAAAGCCGTGGACATCTTCCTTGACCATATCCGAAAAACCTAAAGGAAAAAGGCTGCGGTCAAAGGGCTGGTTTTTAAGATTTTGCAGTGTAGGGGCGTCCAGAATGGTGCCAGCCGGTAGCAATTCTTCGCCGCGATGGGTAATAATCGGAAAGGCTGTTTTATAGCTGAATGACATAACTACCTTAGTGTAACAGCAATACCTGAAATGTCAACGTTATCAGCGGGATAAATGGGCGAGGAGCATTAATATGGATTTTATGGAATTAGCACACAAGCGGCGCAGTGTACGCTCCTATGCGGACCGGCCGGTTGAACGGGAAAAACTTGAACAATTGGCCGAAGCGGTGCGGCTTGCTCCCTCCGCTACGAATACTCAACCCTGGCACCTAATTATTGTGGATGAGAAGGAGCTTAAGAACGCTGTGGCTGAGGCCACCTGTACTCCGCCGGTTCCGCTAAACCGTTTTGCCGCCGGGGCGCCGGTGTGCGCGGTATTGGTAATCGAGGAGCAGGACACCTTGCATAGAGTGGGAGCGCTGTTGCAAGGCCGTACCTTTCCGTTGATCGATATTGGAATTGCCGCAGTTCAGCTCTGTTTACGGGCTACGGAGCTCGGTCTGGGGACTTGTATGCTGGGCTGGTTTAATGAACGGCGTATCAAAAAACTACTTGGCATTCCTCGCCGGAAGCGAATCGGACTGGTAATTACTGTCGGCTATCCGGCTAATGACCTGCCCCCGAAAGAGAAAAACCGCAAGAGTCTGGAGGAGATACGCAGTTACAACCGCTATTAAAAAGTCGTACCTGCAGTTGGTAACGTTTCAGAAACACAGCCTGCTTTGAGTTCAGCTTAAAAACCCTCTTTAATCCAACTTAGCACCGCGCCGGCGGTGAATCTCGGGTCCCAGTTTTGCTGGTTTTGGCTGCGGCAAGCGTCAATAAATGCTTCGATTGTCTCAGTTTCACCAATATACTGCATATAGGTTGCAATACTGCGTTGCGGGAAGGGAAAACTGGCGCTGGAAAAATTGGAATTGTCCTGGGTCATGATTTTCCATGTTTCCAGGGATATGGTATCATCCACCATTCGAAAGGCCGTTGCCTGGGACGCGGAATAATAGGTATTGTCGTATAAATTTACCGCAGCCAGTTCATTGGTGTTATCAACCTGAAATACAAATAACTGGTTGTTTGGTTCCTGAACAAAATTTTGATACACTGATATGCCTTGGGATGGAGTTGCGGTTCTGTTTTCAGCGAGAAGCAACGCCGGAGCCATATTGCTATTGCCATGGGGGTTCAGGTTGTAAAAAATATTCTTTTCGATTTTTACCGCCCGCGTTCCGCCTTCAAGCCGGATTCCATAGATATGGGTAACTGACGGATTACTGAAGTGGAGCAAGTAGTTTGCGCTGATTGTGCCGCCATCCCAGCCGACCGCGTCGATAGCCCAACCGAGTGTTCGTCCGGTAGGCTGCGACCGGCCTATTTCGGTAAGCACGTTCCCTTCTATCAGAATATTTCTGAACCGGTATTCACCCACGGTGTTTCCGCCGAGCCCGATACCGATTTCTCCGTCCAGATAAAGGTTGTCCCGGATAGTGATGTTTGTGGAGCTGGCCACTCCGCTGTTGGCGGTAAATTTGTTGCCCATGCTGGAAGCGCGCGAAAAAATATTGCCCGTAAAGACCACATTGTGGCAGTCTTCAAAATAGGTGTTGTGGTTGAACATGGTGGCGGTTCCGGGTTCTAAGGGAGCCTGACTAAACCAACCATTATGGTCAAAAATGTTCTCTTCCAGGACCAGACCGTTTGCGTTACCGGAGTACAAACCCTGGGAGTGGCCTTCACCGTTGGAATAATTATCCGATATCACGCAGCGGCGGATAGTGATATCTTCGACACTGCCCCCGTCGTAACCTTGAAATACATTTCCGGCGAAGAAACGAAACCTGCAGCCTTCGATTAAAACACTTCTGATTACGGTATTGGTAAGACCGGAAAAACCGCCTGACCCTTCAATAGTATAACCGGCTGTAGAGGGGTTTCGATTAACCGCGTGGAAGTCAATACCGGTAAGGACTGAAAATTCGGTGTTTGACGGAATGGTCACAGCGTATTCAGCTTCGTTGAGCGGATTGATTTCCGGCATGCTGTTTTCCGTCCCATAGGCGCCAATCAGCGCTTTTTCAGTGATTGACCGTCCTGATATTAAAGTAAGGTTTTCCCGGAAAGTATCGCCTCTACGAAACAAGATCCAGTCTGGATAGCCGTCCCTGATCTGCGCAGACGCCGCCGAAAAAGTCGCGTAAGCCTGAACAGCGCCGGGATTAAAAGGGTCATGAATCTGATTTGGGGTATACACCTGTCCGGTTCCGTCATTTCCGTCATTGGCGACAAAAACAATTCGACTGTCCGGAGAAGGACTAAACAAAGTCCAACCAGGCCCCCCGTCCAGGGCTGAACCATTTCCGGCTGTTAATTTACAGCCGAAAAAAAATACTAATATTAGTGTTACAAAAGGTAATAGAGCCTGACTTTTATTGATTTTCATAAATACCTCCCAAGGCCATCCTTAACTATAGCTTATCATAAAGTGTATTGCTTATCGATGCGAAACTATGTTATGTAAAAAAAATTAAGCCTTTATTCCTAACAGCGCGCAGAACTCCTTATCGCCTGGAATATTTTTATTCTTCAGAAAATTGGTGATAAGGTTATCGGCTCCGCTTTTCAATGAGAATATTTTTTCATCATTGTTTCCGCTGGAGACAACGAGCTCCGCTTCTATCAGAATCAGTAAATGCGGGTTCAGTTCAGAGGATGACAGGTCTAATTCTTTTTCCAGGATCGCGCCGCTGCGCGGTCCGCATGACAGAATGCGTACTGTTTTAACCCGAATCTCATCAGAAAGGGCCGCTACCAGTTTTGTTCCGTAATGGAAATCTGTGATCATTGTTGCCTCCCTATTCAAATTAGGTGGAAAGGTTTGCCCGGTCAATTAGTTTTATGTGAAAAACAGGTTAAAAAGTGAAAAACAAAAAAAGACCGTCCGACGGAATCCCGTCAGACGGTCCTGGCTTGGAGTGACAAACAATTCCGGCGTTCAGGCCTGAATGTTCACCAAGTTGCCAAGGGCGCTATCACTGATTACAGCGCTGCTTTCCATCATTTTCTGGAGAGCCGCTCCCTGATCCTTCGCCCCGTCGAGGGCCATTTTCTGAACCTGCACGGCGGCCTCTTGCTTAACGCCGAGCTGGCTCATGGTTGTAGAAAGACTAGTAATGTCCATATCTCTAGTATAAGCAATATCGCTTAAAATGCCAATTTTTAATCACTTTTTTACACATGCAGCAGCATTTGATCGTTAGCCAGTTCTTTTTTCTTGATATCCCGGAAGCGGTGAACGACATCATCGATGGAAAGGCGCTTTTTTTCCTCCGAACCGATATCCAGCACGATCTCCCCGGCATCCATCATCAGCAGGCGGTTGCCGAACTGCAGGGCATGGGACATGTTATGGGTAATCATCATAACGGTCAGGCCGTAGCGCTCGGCGAAGGTGCGGGTCAGGTTCATCACAATTTCGGCGTTGCGGGGGTCCAGGGCAGCCGTATGTTCGTCCAGCAGCAACAGCGAGGGTTTGGAGAGTACCGCCATCAGCAGGGTTAGGGCCTGGCGCTGGCCGCCGGAGAATTGGTTGACATTGTCCGTGAGCCGGTTTTCCAGGCCCATATCCAGCTCGCGCAGTCGTTCCCGGAAGTATTCTTTCAATTTATGATTCAGGCTGATTTTTAGGCCTTTGTAGCCCTTCTTATGGCAGATTACCATATTGTCCTGCAAAGTCATGGTTCCCGCGGTACCGAGCAGAGGATTTTGGAAGATGCGGCCGATATAATGGGAGCGGCGGTATTCCGGCGAGCGGGTGATATCCATATCCCCGAGCAGGATGCGTCCGGAGGTCGGCATAATGGTGCCGGCGATGATATTGTACAAGGTGGTTTTACCGGCGCCGTTTGAACCGATAACGGTCACGAAGTCTTTTTCACGGATATTCAGAGATACTTCGCGCAGGGCCTTATTCTCGTCGGGGGTGCCGCTGTTAAAGGTCACGCTGACCTGATCAATTTTCATCATCCGGCTTTCCTCCATTTGAACAGTTGTCCGTTACCGTATTTGGAAATAACCAGACAGAGGATGATCAGGGCGCCGGTGATCAGGCGCAGGTCATTCGGGGTGAGGTAGATGTATCCGCCGTAACGCCGGCCCAGGTACATGATGGCCCGGTACAGGATGGAGCCGAGAATAACCCGGAAGGTTAAAACGCCGATACGGTTGGACTTCCACAGGAATTCACCGATCATCACCGAGGCTAGTCCTGCGACAACGGTGCCGGTGCCGGAGTTGACATCGGCAAAGCCCTGGTACATGCAGGCCAGGGCCCCGGCGATACCGACCAGGCCATTGGCCAGACTGATGCCGGCCAGCTTGATGATTTCGGGATTCATACCCTGGG
This sequence comes from Treponemataceae bacterium, assembly GCA_942493045.1. Taxonomy (GTDB): domain Bacteria; phylum Spirochaetota; class Spirochaetia; order Treponematales; family Treponemataceae; genus Teretinema. The sequence continues at coordinate 418,515 of OW818665.1, forward strand.
AGGTGATCATCTGGGGGTTGGAGCCGAGTGCACCTACGGAAATGCCGAAATCAGTGTGAAAAAACAGGTTGATCAGTATCAGGATGACTGCAACGGCCGCCACCAGAAACAGCAGGATAGCCAGATCGGCCGGGATGAACCCTTCGACGGCCGCGGAGATCTGCTTGAAAAGGGTGTCGACCTTTAACAGCGATACATTGGCGCGGTTGGAAAGAATGCGCAGATTGATGGAGTAGAGCATCGTCATGGTCAGAATACCGGCCAGCAGGCCCGGTATCTTCAGTTTTGAGTGGATGATCGCGGTAACCGCTCCGGCGGCCGCTCCGCTGAGAAAGGCCAGAACTATGGCCAGAAAGGGATTCATCCCGGCAATGAGGGCAACAGTCATCACTGCCGTTCCCAGCGGGAAGGAACCGTCTACGGTCATGTCCGCGAAATCCAGCACCCGGAAGGTGATAAAAACAGCGAGGGCCATGATACCGTATATCAGGCCCTCGAGAAGTATTCCCTGTATCATGACAGGGAGTATAGCGGTAATCTTACTTGATGGTCAATTTACCGTTTTCGAAGATTTTGCCGGCCGTAGCTAAAATATCCGCGGGAATGGTGATTCCCAGGGCTTTGGCGACGTCGAGGTCAATCAGGAAGTCGGTTTCGGAAGGGTCGGTCAGGAACTTGACCGGGATGTCAGCTGGTTTTTTTCCGGCCAGTACATCCGCCAGCAGCACGCCGGTGGCCCGTCCGGCCTTGTAGTAGTCAAAACCGCTGGCCAGCAGACAGCCGCCTTCCTGGGCGCTGGTGGTGTCGGAGGAGAATATCGGCTTCTTGTTGGCCTGGGCAACGGCGATCAGGGCCGGCAGGGCCGAGAAAACAGTGTTATCGGTGGTCAGGTAGATGCCGTCTACGCGGCGCATGATGGTTTCGGCGGCCTGTTTGACTTCGGCGGAGGTGTTGATGGACTGGGCGAGCAGTGTGATGCCGAGCTTCGCGCAGGCTGCTTCTACCTCGGCCTTGGAGGAGGCCGAATTGGCTTCGGAGCTGGTGTAGATATAGCCGAGGGTCTTGATCGGGGTAATGCTGTTAAAGAGTGTCAGGTGGGCGAGAATGTCGGTGCGGTCGGAAAGACCGGTGACGTTACCGCTGCCCTTATCCAGAGTTTCTACCAGTCCCGCTCCGACCGGGTCGGTGATAACCGAGAAGATAACCGGAATATCCTTGATGGTATTGGCGGCGGCCACAGCGGTCGGCGTGGCAATGGCTACAACAGCCGAGACCTTGTCGGTTTTGAACTTGTTGGCGATCTGGGTGGCGGTGTTGACGTCGCCATTGGCGTTCTGCAGGTCGTACTCGGCGGTGATGCCGCGCGCGGCCAGTTCATCCTGGATACCCTGTTCGACAGCGTCCAGGGCCGGATGAGCGACTATCTTGCTGATGCCGATTTTGTAGGTACCGGCCGCGGTTTTTTTAGCGGCGCAGCCACTGGCGATCAGGGTGAGCGCGGCCAGGGCGCACAGCAGGGTAAGTGTCTTTTTCATTTGAAAATCTCCTCTTTTGAAACCCGCGCGGAGCATCCGGCAGGTGTTTCTATTTGTAGTAACAAGCATACTATAGACTCAGGCAATAAAATGGTCAAGTGCAAGACGCGGAAAAAAGATATGAAAAGTTAAAAAAAAGGACGATGCCGCCGTTCTGGCGCATCGTCCTTTTGCAGTGCCTTTGCCGGGAACCGGGCTTGAACCGGCACGGCCGTTGCCAGCCAAGGGATTTTAAGTCCCTGGTGTCTACCAATTCCACCATCCCGGCACTGTATGTTATAGTATACAAAATAACGTACGAGGTCAATAATGTTTACGGATACCCACTGTCATCTTTCATATCTTTCCGCCCGCGGCGCCGACACGAGAGCTTTGCTCACAGCCCTTAAGGAGGCCGGCACTCCCTTCATTATGGACGCCGGCACCAAAGCCGGCGATTTTCAGGGGCGGCTGGAAGAAATCGAGTCGCATGCCGATGGTGAGATTCCCTCTTTTGTGCATTTCGGCTGCGGTCTGTGGCCCGCTGTAAAAGCCATCCATGACCGCTTCGATCAGATTATGCAGCTGGAAGCCGATGTAGAGGCCATGCTGAACCGCAGCGCTCAGATTCAAGCTGCCGGCGGCGAGAGCTACGCGGCCCTTGGAGAATGCGGTCTGGACCGGTTTTGGAACGGCGAGGCGGCCCGCTCCAGAATTGAAGCCGGTACTGCTCAAACCGATGACGGACCGGGTACGGTTGATACCGCCGGTGAGGAAGAACTGTTTGCTTTGCAGATTGAGCTGGCGGCTAAAAAAAATCTGCCGCTGATTATTCACAGCCGCGACGCTTTTCAGGCTACCTATGGCATACTGGAAAACGCCCAGTATCATCGCGGCGTGATTCACTGCTTTTCCTACGGCATAGCTGAAGCCCGGGCCTTTTTGGACCGGGATTGGTATATTTCTTTTCCGGGAACGATTACCTGGGGGAAGCGTGAAGCCGACCGCGACCGGATCGCCGCGCTGTTGCGTTACATTCCGGCGGAGCGGTTGCTGTTGGAAACTGACGCGCCCTATCTGGCCCCAGCTCCCTTCCGCGGTCAGCTGAATACGCCGCTGCTGATCGAGCATACCTACCGGGCCGCCGCGCAGATGCTGGGCCTGCCCGTGGAGGCTCTCGCGGAAAGCGTTCTCTCGAACGCCCGCCGCCTGTTCAGTGTTTCAGTTACAAGAGAGCCAGACTGAAAAAGGGAATATAGGTTATCAGCATTAAAATTACAAACTGCACCAGCAGGAAGGGTAGAATACTGCGCACTATCTTCATGACCGGCTTTTCGAAGGTATAGCTGGCGATAAACAGATTCATGCCCACCGGCGGCGTTAAAAAGCCCAAGGCCAGGTTGGTGAGGAAGATGACGCCGGTGTGCACCGGATGGATGCCGAAAGATTCGGCGACCGGAATGATCAGCGGCGAGACAACCAGGATGGCCGAGTACAGGTCCATCAGGCAGCCGACTACCAGCAGCAGCAGGTTAAGCAGCAGCAGGAACAGATATTTGGAGTGTACAAAGGTCACTACCAGGTCGGTGAGCAGGAAGGGAATTCCGGCGTCGATCAGGAAGTAGGCCAGGCCCTTGGCCGCGCCGATGATCACCAGAATTCCGCCGGCGATCGGGATGCTTTTCAGGATAATATGAAAACCCTGGCGCAGCGTGAAATCGCGGCGGAAGAAAACTTCCAGCGCGAAGGCGTAGATAGCCGTAAAGGCCGCAGTCTCGATCAGCGAGAAAAAGCCTGAAAAATAGCCGACTACGATGCTGGCCGGCAACAGCAGCTCGGCCAGACCTTCCAGGACGGAGTGGGCCAGTTCCCTGATGGAAAAGCGGGTCCTCTGATGCGTGGTGTCCTTGATGATGCCCAGTACGATCATGGCCAGGCCCATCAGCATACCCGGTATTATCGCTCCCTTGAACAGATCATAAATATCCACCGAAAAAATATTGGTAGTGCCGTAGATGATGATGGCCAGACTGGGCGGAAAGAGCAGTCCGATCGAACCGGAAGCGGTGATCAGCGATTCGGCGTTGGACTTGGAGTAGCCGCTGCCGGTGAGGATTACGGTGAGCAGGCCTCCCAGGGCCAGGATGGTGATACCGGAGGCGCCGGTAAAGGTGGTAAAAAAGGTGGCCACTACCACCGTGGCGATAACCGGTCCGCCGCGCAGCCAGCCGACCGAGTTTTTAACGATATCCAGGATGCGTTTTCCGGCGCTGCCCTCGGCCAGCAGAAATCCTGCCAGGGTGAACAGCGGAATCGCGGCGATGCTTTTGTCGGTTAAGATGCCGTAGGTTTCCAGCGGAATGACTTCGACATAACCGCCGCCCTGGCTGAAGGCCACATAGGCTGTGCCCAGCAGTACGATGAACAGCGGTACGCCGAAAATGGCTGACACGATCAGTAAAATGATCAGTGGCCAGAACATAACAGCCGAAATCTGTATCCAAAGGTCGAAGGCCGGAGCGGCGAAAGCCAGAGACTCGACGCCGAACAGGGAGTAAAAAATATTACAGATTGGGCCGGTACCGATCAGCAGGCCGGTCAGCATGCCGATGACGGCCGGGATCGGCGAGGAAGAGCGCTTGACCGTCAGGGCCAGCATTCCTAAAAACATCAGGGGTAGGGAGAAAAAGATGGCTACCAGCGGAATGCCCCACAGTTTTTCGCCCGGCGGGAAGGCCAGGAAGGACTCGGCGAATGAGGCCAGAAACAGGGCTGTCAGGATGGTGGTAGAAATCAGAGAGCGGAAGGGCTCAATCACTTTGAGGATTCTGTCCGGTAAAGAATCGCTGAGGGCCGAAAGGCTGAGCTGTTTATTCTCGGCGGTTGTAATGATGCCGGCGATACAGGCAAACATAAAAACCAGATTAACCAGCACCTGGTCGGAGGATGGGACGGAGTAGTTGGGAATATTTCCCAGAGCGCGGAACAGCAGCGGAAAAACCGCCAGCAGGCTCAGCAGCAGCAGTGAAGCGAACCTGGCGCTTTTTTTTATCATTATTAGTTCCTTGCTTCCTGAACCAGGCTTTTTATCTGATGATACAGTTCCATATTGAAGGCGCCGACGGCCGCGCGGTTGACATTGTCAACGTCGCGGAAAAAGTCCGCTTCCCATCCGACCAGCTCCGCGGCGGTGGGGGTGATCATTTTTACCCCTTCGCGCTGCATATTGGCTACGTATTGGCGGTCGGACTGCTCCAGGGAATTGTTCAGCCGGACGCGCATGCGCTCGACGGCTTCCAGCATGGCCGGCTTATACTGCGCTGGAACACGGGCCCAGGCGTCGCGGGAGATCACAAAACCGGCCATTACCGGGCACAGTTTAGTATCCAGGGCATAGCTGATGTTTTTGGAGAAGCCGGTAACATAGGCATACAGATGCACACCGAAAAAGCCGCGCACCCCGCTGCCGCTGCGCAGCGACTGCAGCAGGTTGGAAGCCAGTACGTCCTCGATGGTGAAACCGCTGGCGCGGAAGGCGTCGCCGAGTACCGGACTATCCAGTCCGGCGGAAGCGATTTTAATGCGCTTCAGCTCGGCCAGGTTGGTGAAGGGATCTTTGGTATAAAAGGAGAGCCAGCCGACGTTTGTCCAGGCGATCATGTCAAAGCCGGCTTTATTGATTTCGCTGACAAAGGACGAGCCGTAACGGTTGAGTACCAGATCCAGTTCCGTCTGGTTGCGGATCAGGAAGGGCATGGACAATGTGTAGATATTGGCGGCCGGAGCCAGCTCGTGCAGACCGATAGTGGTGAATATCGCGCCGTCCAGCGGGGCGCGCTGTCCCGGGCGTACCGAACGGAATTTCTGGATGACGCCTTTTTCACCGCCAAGCGAGTTGGCGTCAAAAAAATTGATGCTGACCAGGCCGCCAGTAATTTCAGACCACTCCTGGGCCAGGGCTTTCTGCTCGATGTCCCAGGGTGAGCGGTTCGGCGCGACCGAGGCGATTTTCAGCTGGACGCGCTGCTGGGCCGGCAGGGCCGAGAACGCGCTGAGTATCAGGACAAACAGGATGGTAAACTTCTTCATGGGAAACCTCTTTGGGATTGGGCTACCTCGAAAAAACAATTTTTTTCGAGGTTTTCTTTGGCTATTCGAGAATGAAATTGGCTTTGTTGGCCTTCAGATACAGGGCTTGACGGCGCGCTAAGACCAGCGCCAGACGGTTTTCCGGCTGCGATTCGGGATCAATGGCCAGGGCTTTTTCGATGGCTTCGTCGAAGCCGGCGCTGTCCTGGGCCGGAATGCAGAAGGTCCGGGCGTAACCGATCCAGGTAGACGGGCTCTTTCCTTCCGACCAGCGCAGCGCCTGCTCAAAGGCCATGGCCGCCTTATCCGCGCCGCCGCCCATCGATTCCGGAGAGGCGGCGTAAAAGGCCATCAGTACTTCCCAGATGGCGCCGTTGTTGTAGCCCGGGTCCAGTTCGGCGGCCTTTTCCAGCATAGCCAGGGCGCCGCCGGTGCGATCCAAGACGCTGACGTCCATCGGATCCAGGGAAAAAGCGCCAAGCAGTCCGGCGCCGGCCCAATACAGGGCTCCGGCGTCATTTTTGCGGCAGGGTAACAGGGCGGCTTCGGCCGATCCGCTCTCGAAAATGCGCGAGGGAAAATCGCGGTAGCGGGTGCCGAGGGAAGTGAGGATATAGTCGGCGCCGCGCAGGTAAAAGTTTTTAGCCCGGAAGTAAGCGGCGTTCTGGGTTGAAAACTGTTCCATGGGCAGCTGCTCGGCGGGACCCTGCACAAAGGCGTTGGCGTACATGATATACAGTTGCCCGGTCATCAGAGCCAGGCCCTCGTGCCGGGGATTCTGGGAGAGCATGATTTCGTACATTTTCAGGGCTGTGGGAAAAAAGTCCCGCACCAGTTCCGGGTCGTTCTCGCCGGTCAGGGCGATCATGGTGTTTTGTGATGGGGCTTTTCTGGCGTGCGGTGAGGGAGCGAACATGTCCGCGACCGAGTTGAAAGCCATTTTTTGAATGGAACAGGCCGGCAGGAAGGGTATCAGAGCCAGCAGCAGGACCGGCAGCGGGTGTTTGCGTTTCATTGGGAGATTTCCTTTTTCCAGTTGTGGATGAATTGCTCGTAGGCGGCAATAGTCGCGCTCATGGTTACGCTCTGAATGGCGCCGCGGCCGTCCCAGTTATTGCCCTCATGGATATAGAGATTTTTCAGTACACCTTCTAGAGAGGCCAGGGTACAGGATGGATCGTTTTGGCGCCGGCGTTCCAGAAAACGCGTTTCATCGGCCAGCACTTCCGCGTATTTTTGGTCTTCCCATTCGGTAGTTTGATTCATTGCTCTTGAATATAGTGGTTTTTTTCAGCTCCTTCAAGTATACTGCGGTTATGGAAGAACAGGACGCCCTTAAGGAACGCTCGCTTCAGGATCTCAGCCGCGCGCTGGCGCTTGCTGATGACCCGGTATTGGTAGAGAATTTTTTACGCTGTCTGCTGACACCCACCGAAATCGGCGAGGTTGCCACCCGCTGGGCTCTGGTACGCGAAATCGACGCCGGGACCACGCAGCGGGAGATAGCCCGGAAGATGGGTTTGAGTCTCTGTAAAATCACCCGCGGCTCCCGGGAACTGAAAAAAGAAGATTCGCCTTTCAAACGCATGTTTGACATTCTGGAACGGGATCAATAAGCGCTGACTTATCAACAATTGAGTGAAACGCTACCTAAAGAAAAAACAAGGGGCTGTACCTGCTGGGTACAGCCCCTTGTTTTTGTCAGAATGTCTATTTGGAGAAGGACTTTATCTCAGAATATCGGCGATTTCCGGCCGCTGCCAGCGCACCGCGATGTCGTAGGCGGTCTCTCCGGCGACATTGCGGGCCGTACGCTCCACCCGCGGCAGGGTTAACACCCGTTTCACCGTATCAATGTCCGCCAGACGGGCGGCATAATGCAGGATGGAGTCCCCGATGGTGTCGGTTTTATCCGCGGCGAATTCGGCGATTACCGGCAGCAGGTTTTTCATGCTCACCAGCGCGATACTGACGGCGGACTGCCCGGCATTGTCTGAAGCGTAGGGATCGGCGCCGGCGCTCAGCAATACCCGGCCGAGGTTCTCCTGGCCGGAGGTAATGGCCAGAACCAGGGCGGTAGAACCGGTGCGGTTGCGGTTGTTGACCGGGTAGCGCAGGGCCAGCAGGGCATTGAGCACGGCTTCGGTACTTCTTTCGGTGACGGCGCTGTGCAGCGGAGTGTTGCCGTCGGAGTCAACCAGATTAGTGTCGGTACCGATAACGGCCAGCACGGTTTCCGGTCCCTTGCGGAACGAGAGCGAGAGCGGGGTGCGGCCGAAGGAGTCCCGGGCCATAGCGTTGCCGCCGGCGCGGCGCAGCCGGGTGATAATATCGATTGTGGAGGCTTCTACCGCTTCATGGAAGGCGTTTCGGCCGTACATGTCCTGCATCACCGGGGAAGCGCCTTTTTCAAGCAGCAGGATGACGGCTTCGGTTTTATTAGCCTGGATAGCGTCGGTCAGGGCGGTTTTACCCGTTTCATCTACGGCATTAATGTCGGCGTTGGCGGCGATCAGGCTGCGCAGGAAGGCCATGTCTCCGGTGCGCGCGGCCTCATGCAGGGCGGTCTTGCCGGCCAGATTACGGGAATTGATCAGTTTTTTAGCGTTATACAGGCTGTCATGGGTCAGCAGGGTAGCCGCCGCCCGGCTGGCAGACCAGCGGATGCAGGAGTGCAGTACGGTGTTACCGAGAAAGTCGCGGGCATTGATATCGGCCTGCCTCTCGCCGCTAACAGTCAACAGTTTGGTAACGGTCACGCTGGAGTCGGCCTTGACGGCGTTGAACAGCGCGGTCTCGCCGTTGGCGTTACGGGCGTTGGGGTCTCCGCCCTTGGCCATAATCAGGTCAACTACGCCCGTCAGCTGCCATTCGGCCGCCAGGTGCAGGGGTGTGTTTCCTGCGCCGTCGGAACTCTTGATGACGTTGGAGTTGAGCACCCAGTCTTCCCGGCCGCCCATGCGCGTCAGGGCGATTTTCAGAACAGAATCTCCTGAAACATTCGGATTGAAAACCTCGGCGCCGTGGGCCAGCAATAATTCCCCGGAAGCTCGGTCGTTATTGCGCACCGCGATGTGCAGGGGGCTGTCGCCGTTTTTGTCGCGGGCATTGACGTCCGCCCGGCTCTCGACCAGGTAATTGATAGCGGTGGCGTCGGCCCGTCCCAGGACGGCGATGTGCAGCGGAGTCCGGCCCTGGGAGTCGCGGCTTTGAATGTTGGATGCGGTAATGATGGCGCGGATCATGTCCGGGCCGGCCTTGATGGCCTTGGTCAGCGCGGTTTCACCGTCAATGTCTTCGGCATGGAAGTCCGCGCCCAGCCTGATAAAAAGACTGGCCTGCACCAGTTGGGAGCGCTCAATGGCCAGGGCCAAAGGCGTTATGCCTTTTTTGTTGCGCTCGTTCACATCGGCCCCGGCGGAAATCAGGGCGTTTACAATATCTTCGCTCATACCCATACGGGCGGCAATATGCAGCGGGGTTTCGCCGTAGCTGTCCTTGCGGTTCGGATCGGCCCGGGCGGCCAGTAGTCGGGTAAAAATCTCGGAGCGGGTTCCGCTGGGCATTACCAGATGCAGGGGAGTGTTTCCGGAACTGTCCACCTGGTTCGGGTCGGCGCCGGCGGCCAGCAGCACTGCCGTAATTTCGATCTGTCCGCCGCGTACGGCTTCGTGGAGAGGGGTAGAGCTGGCCACGTCTTTCACATTGACCGGTACCTTCCTGTCCAGCAGATACTGAACGAAGCCGCTCTGTCCCCGGCGGGCGGCCAGATGCAGCGGGGTTTGACCTTCCTCAAAACGCATCGAAGGGTTGCGTTTGAGCACGGCCGTCTCAAAGTAGTCAAAATCGGTGCGCAGCGGCTCGGCTCCTCCGAGCAGCAGGGCGGCGGCAATGCGCGCGCTGGCCGGATTGGCGCTATTGCGGTAGGCGAGCGCCAGAGGGGCTTCGCCGTTGGAATCGGTTACTGAAGTCGCGCCACCGGCTGCCAGAATATCAGTTACGGCGGTCTCATCGAGGTCGGCCGCGGCATGATGCAAGGCGGTGCGGCCTTGCGCATCCTGCTGCTTGATGGTTGAGGCGTTCAAAATGGCTTCCAGCGCGGCGCTTTCTTTATCGCGGGCCAGCTGATAGACCGTCTGTCCGAGAGCGTTGCTGGAAAAAATGCTGGCTCCGTTTTCGGCGAGCGTGCGGGCCGCGTCATAGCAGCCGGCAGTAACCGCGGCGGACAGGGGTGATTCGCCGGCGTTGTTCTTGATCTCAGGATCGGCTTTCATGTTCAGCAGCAGTTCTACCATTGCGGTGTCGTTTTTCAGGGCCGCCAGGTGCAGCAGGCTTAAACCGGCTGAATTTTTTTGATTAAGCGAGGCGGAATTGCTGAAGCGCCGCTGGACCTCGTCGGTACGTCCGGCGGAAATCAGGTCGAAAAGACTGTCTCCCTGACCTTCGGTCGCTGGGGTGGTCGCGCCGTTTGTCGAGGCGCAGGAAACGCTTAAAAATATGGTCAGTGCGGCGCAGAGCAGGCCGGTCAGAATAGTACGCAGTTTCAACATCAAAAAAACCTCCGGGTATTGTTAGTAATATCGTCAGGAATACTGTACACTGATAGCATAAATGAACAGACTGTATTCTTTTATTGAAGATCCCGCCCTGGTTTTGGAACGTCTGGGTGGAAACAGCAGCCTCCTGGAGCGCATGCTGGACAAGTTCAGTACCCACTACCGCGGCGCCCGTCAGGAGTTTAACAAACTCGCCGCGGCCCGGGATACAGAAGAATGCCGGCGTTTTGTGCACTCGCTCAAGGGCGTCAGCGCCAATCTGGGAATGGATGTTTTATACCGGCTTTGCGTTCCGCTGGAAGCGGCAATCCGGGATTCCGGACTGGAAAGCACCGCGGACGCGGTCGAAAGTTTTCTACGGGAAATAGAAGCGATTATTCTGGAAATTGACCGGGAGCGGCAATAAAAAAACCGCCGGGCTTTTCAGGGCCGGCGGTGTATCGAACGCGCGGCCGTTTCCGGCCGCACAATAAAATCAAACTACGGACTTTATCAATTGTTCAATCTGGGCAGCTGAAGAGGCGTTGATTATCTTTTCGGTCATCTCCGGACTGCGCAGAATGGCGCTGATTGAGGCCAGAAACTGGATATGCGGACCGGATACTTTCTTTGGCGAAACCACCAGTATGAAGAGCTTTGAAGGCTGTCCGTCCAGTGAATTGAATTCAATGCCGTTTTTCTTGATCCCGATAGCCACCGCCATCCGTGAAATTCCATCGGATTTGGCGTGCGGTATGGCGATGCCGCGCTGCATACCGGTACTCATGGAGCGTTCCCGGGAAAGCACGTCGGCCAGCACCTGATCCCGGTTCACTATCTTGCCCGATGCGGCCAGCAGGTCAACCAGCTCGGCCAGAATCGTTTCCTTGTCCGTGCCCTTCAGATCGCGGGTAATCGAGATCGCCGAAACGCATTCCAGCATTTTTTTGTCGGAGCGGGCATTGCTGTCGGCCAGGGCTTTTTTCATGGCCAGGGGGTCGGAGTTTTTCTTGAGCTGCTCAATGGCGTCATTGAGCTTTACCACTACCTCATAGACCGACGTTTTTACAAAAGCCACATCTTCCGGCGCTGTTTCGATAGTGACCTTGTGTTCGGTTTCGGTAATGGAAAGCGACACATCGCCTTTGCGGGCCTGGGACAGGCCGTCGTCGATGTTCATCATCTGAACATAAAAACCTTCAGCCTTCAGGTCTTTCAGCAGATTGTCGACTACCAGATCGGCGATCTCGTCGGAGTTGAAATCCCATTCCAGCGTTTCCATATTGGAGCTTTTGTTTTCTTTATTGGTGCCGCGACCCGGAATTGAGAGCGCGGCGTTCAATACCGGCGGCGCCACCAGGGTGGTCAGCAATGTCATCATGATAACGATGCCGAACAGCTGTTCATTGAGGATACCGGTGGCCAGACCGATACCGGCGATGATCAGGGCCACCTCGCCGCGCGGTACCATGCCGACGCCGATGCGCAGCGCGCCTTTGAAATTGAAACCCAGACCCAGAGCCGGCAAACCGCAGCCGATCACCTTGGCCAGGACGGCTACGACGGTGTAAATACCGCCGATCAACAGTACGTCTACTGATAGCAGTTCCCGGACATTGACGAGCATACCCATGACGGCGAAGAACAGCGGCACAAAGAACTCATAGAGGCCGTGGATACGTTCCTGAACGACGGCGGCAATATCGGTTTTAGACAGGGAGAGTCCGGCGACATAGGCGCCGATAATCATGGCCAGACCTTCTTTTTCAAAGATGCCGGACAAAAGCAGGGCCACACCGAGGGCTAGTATCGAAAAATCGTATGAATGCTTGAAGAACTTCAGGAAGGAGGCGATGCGCTTGGAGAAGATCAGTCCCAGGGCGCTGAAGCCAAGCCAGATACCGAAGGCCCGGCCGGCGATTCCGCCGATCTTGCCGAGAGTCAGGGCGCTTTCGCCGTCATGGCCGGTCATAACCGCCACGATACCGAGCACTACGGCCAGCATGATAATGCCGAGCACGTCATCAAAAACGGCCGCCGCCAGGATGGTCACGCCTTCGGGTGAGTCCATCTTTTTTTTGTCCGAGAGAATACGGGCGGTGATACCTACGGAGGTGGCTGTGGAAAGGATGCCGAGGAAGAGACAGCGCGGATCCATAAAGCCGGTATTGAACAGGAACATACCGACCAGGTCGCCGAGACCGAAGGAGAAGATTACTCCCCCGAGACCGACAATGCCGCCGGCAACCGAATAGCGCAGAAAAAGCGCCAGATCAGTTTCCAGACCGGAGGCGAACAGTAGAATGATCGAGGCGACCGTCGCGAAACCATACAGTTCCGGACTGACGGCCATCGAACCAGAGCCGAGCGGGAATAAACCGTGCGGGAAGAGGGGTAGCGCGATGCTGCCCAGGGCGTAGGGGCCGATGGCGACACCGGCCAGAAGTTCACCGAGAACCGAAGGTATGCCCAGCTTCTTTACCAGCATACCGCCGAGTCGTACGGCGAAAAGAATAATGCCAATCTGAAAAACCAGTCCAGACATCACCTCGGTGATGGACTCGGATTCCTCAGCAGAGATGGCGCCTGCTGTACACAGCAGAAACGTCAAGACGGCCAGAAAGAACTTGCTTTTAGCTTTCATGGAGTGCCTCTTGAAACAGTGAAGTATGCCGCAGATAGTTGCATATTTCACTGTTTAAGGCAAGCGCTTACCAGATAATCAGGTTTCCGCCGTAGGTCAAGCCGGCGCCGAAGCCGACGGTCATGATCAGGTCGCCTTTGGCGAGTTCACCGGAGCGGGCGTATTCATCCAGGGCTACCGGAATTGTGGCGCCGGAGGTGTTGGCGTATTTTTCGATATTCATGAAGAACTTTTCCACCGGAATGCCCAGGCGCTTGGCGGCGGCCTGCACAATGCGCTCATTGGCCTGGTGCGGGACGATTTTTTTGACATCGGCGAAGGTTAAGCCTTCTTTTTTAAGCAGTTCTTCCATGATGTCGCAAATGGCCTTGACCGCGAAATTGTAAACCGCCCGGCCGTTCATCTCCAGCACCACAGCTTTTTCGATCGTCTCGCCTTTTTTGAAGGGGTGGCGGGTACCGCCGCGTTCACAGATCAGTTCTTTGGCGCCGGATCCCTGAGCGCGCAGGATGGACTGAATCAGGCCCCGGCGGCCGGAACCGCTGTTCGGCGCGTCGGTACGCTCCACAATTACCGCGCCGGCGGCGTCACCGAAGAGCACGCAGGTGCTGCGGTCGGTCCAGTCGGTAATGCGCGAGAGGGTTTCGGCGCCGATAACCAGGGCGCGCTTGCGCTCGCCGAGGGCCAGCATGCCGGCGGCGGCGTCAAGGGCATAGACAAAGCCCGTACAGCCGGCAACCAGATCAAAGGCTCCGGCTTTTTCCGCGCCGAGGCGGTCCTGCAGGATGCAGGCCACGGAGGGAAAACCGATAAAATCCGGACTGGCGGTGGCGACAATGATCAAGTCCAGGGTTTTGGCGGCGGCCAGCGGGTCGCCGGGAGAAAGTGATTCCAGAGCGGCGAGGGCGGCTTCATAGGCTAAATCGCTGGTAGCCTGGTCATCGGCGGCCAGGTGGCGGGCGCCGATACCGGTATGTGAGCGGATCCACTCATCGTTGGTATCCATGGTTTTGGACAGATCGTCATTGGTTACCCGGTTGACCGGCAAGTATCTTCCGGTAGCGATTATTTCTATGGACATATTAAAAAACTCCTTGTAAATTACTTTTCAGCATGCAACTTTAATAGAGTACAGCTGTCTAATAAAAGTTGCATTTGTAAAAGATAGCACATATGCAGAATTTGTCAATATGTCAATTTGACATAATACGATAAAGTGTCATACAATGCCTGAAGGAGAGTGACAATGAAACGTGGAAAAGTACAGATAGACCGGGAACGCTGCAAGGCTTGCGGCCTGTGCATGCGCGCCTGTCCGGTTAAAATACTCGCTCCGGATACGGAAATGAACCGTTCCGGTGTGCATCCGTCCTCCTGTATCGCGATTGAAAAGTGCATTGCCTGCGGTTCATGTTATCAAATGTGCCCGGACGCCTGTATCGAGGTATTCGAGCTGGAAGGAGACGAAAAGTGAGCTCTGAAAAAATATTAATGAAAGGAAACGAAGCTATCGCCGAAGCCGCTATCCGCGCCGGCTGCGTAGCCTATTTCGGTTATCCCATCACCCCTCAAAATGAACTTATCGCCCACATGGCCGCGCAGATGCCGCGCCATGGCCGGGTTTTTATACAGGCCGAGAGCGAAATCGCCGCCATCAACATGGTGTATGGGGCGGCTTCCACCGGAAAGCGGGCTATGACCAGCTCCTCCAGCCCGGGAATCAGCCTGAAACAAGAAGGCCTTTCCTACGCCGCCGGCGCCGACCTACCGCTGGTTTGCGTTAATATCGCCCGTACCGGTCCCGGACTCGGCGGAATCGCGCCGGCCCAGGGGGACTACTTTCAGTCTACCCGCGGCGGCGGCCACGGCGATTACCGGTTGATCGTTCTGGCGCCTTTCAGCGTACAGGAAGCGGCCGACCTGACCTATCTGGCCTTTGACCTGGCCGATAAGTGGCGGATGCCGGTGCTGATTCTCGGCGACGGGGTAATCGGCCAAATGATCGAGACCGTTAAACTGCCGCCGATGCGCTCTCTGGAAAGCCTGCCGGACAATTCGTCCTGGGCAGTCGGCGGCATGGATAAAAAACCCCGCCCAAGCCGGCATATTTCCTCGCTCAACCTCGATCCGGTACCCTTCGAAAAACAGATCAAAGCGCGCTTTGTGCGTTATGAGAAAGTGGTACAGGAAGAATGCCGCTATGAGCTCACCGACTGTAACGACGCCGAGCTGGTGCTGGTGGCCTATGGTACTTCCGCCCGGGTCTGCCTCGGCGCCCTGCGGATGGCCCGTGAACAGGGTTTGAAGGTCGGCCTGTGCCGGCCGATCAGTCTGTGGCCCTTCCCCGAAAAACCGTTCCAGGAGCTGGCCGCCCGCGGCGTCTCCTTCCTTTCAGTAGAAATGAGCATGGGGCAGCTGATTCAGGATGTGCGCCTGGCGGTGCGCGATACTGTTGCCGTAGAGCTATTGAGCCGGGTCGGCGGTATGGTGCCGACCGAGGAAGAGGTTTTTGAGCGCTGCCGCGCCATTCTGGGAGAAAAGAAATGAAAAAAACATATGGCCACCCACAGAGCCTGGTGCCGGTTCAGACCAAGTATTGCGCCGGTTGCGGACATGGTACGATTCACCGCATCATCTGTGAAATTATTGATGAACTGCAGTACCGCGAGAAGACTATTATAACCAACCCGGTAGGTTGCTCGATCTGGGCCGACCTGTATTTTGATTTTGACTCGGTGCAACCGGCTCACGGCCGCACTCCGGCCGCGGCTACCGGTATCAAGCGACTGCTCACCGACCATCTGGTAATCTGCTATCAGGGGGACGGGGACCTAGCGGCCATCGGTACCGGCGAAATCATCCACGCCGCCAACCGCGGTGAGAAATTCACCGTAATCTTCGTTAATAACGCCATTTACGGTATGACCGGCGGCCAGATGGCCCCGACCACCTTGATCGGGCAGAAGGCCGCTACCGCTCCCCTGGGACGGGACGCCGAAACCGGCGGCATGGGCTATCCGATCAAGGTTCCGGAGCTGCTGGCCTCGCTTGGCGGCACCCGCTATCTGGCCCGCGGCGCCGTAAACAATCCGGCCAATGTCCGCAAGACCAAAGCCTATATCAAAAAAGCCTTTGAGGCTCAGCTTTCCGGCCAGGGCTTTTCGCTGGTTGAAATTCTTTCACCCTGCTCCACCAACTGGGGTATGGAGCCGATCGCGGCCGTGGAATGGCTGGAAAACAACATGATTCCCCAGTATCCCCTCGGTGAGATTAAAAATACCCTGGATGGCGAGGTTCAAAAATGAAAGAAAAAACAGTATTTGCCGGCTTCGGCGGTCAGGGCATAATCTCTCTCGGGCAGATTTGGGTATATTGCGGCATGAAGGAGGGTAAGGAGGTCAGCTTCTTTCCTTTTTATGGCGCCGAAAAACGCGGCGGTATTGCCCGGGCCAGCTGTATCATCGCCGATGACACCATCGCCAGCCCGATAATATCCTCGGCCGACACGGTTGTAGTCATGAATAATGACAGTCTGCCGCTCTGCGAGGAGCTGCTCAAGGCCGGCGGCCTGATGCTGATCAACAGTTCCCTGGTCACCAGCGCTCCTGAACGACAGGACATGCGCGTTGTCAGGGTCGACGCTACCGGCATGGCCGATAAGCTCGGTAACGCCAAGGCTGCCAACATGGTGATGCTCGGCGCCGCCGCCCGGCTGACCGGAGCTCTGTCCCTCGCCGACGTCGAGCCGATTCTGGGCAGTTTCTTTACCGGCTCCAAGAGCAGCCTGCTGCCCTTGAATCTGGCCGCCATCCGCGCCGGCATGGCCGCGGTGGAAAACGTCCGCTGATTGGATTCGGTATATCGCAGTTTAAAAGTCTGTAGTATACTGAGAGCGGACATTATGGATAAACATACCCGCGGTGTTGTACTGTTAGTTGAAGCCGATCCCCACTATGCTCGTCTGCGCATTGCTTTTCTGGAGAAGAACGGCTATGAGGTGATCTTTGTCCGGACCGGACTGAAGGCTGTCGCGGCAGTGCAGGAACGTAGCGACATCCGGCTGATTTTAATGAATATCGATCCTGGAAAGGGTATTGATGGTCCGGAAGCCGCCCGGCGTATCCTGGCCGAACAGCATCTACCCATCATTTTTATTACCATCCGTCCGGATGAGCAGTACATCGCGCGCGTCCAGGATATTGCCCGTTACGGCTATATCCTGCAGGACTCCGACGACTTTGTGCTGCGTACTACCATTGACATGGCCCTGGATCTCTACGACGCCCATATTAACACCCTCTCCAGCGAGGAACGCTACCGGCGCATTACCGAATGCCTGACCGACTACCGTTACACCGTCTATCTGGAAAAAGGACAGCCCGTGCGTACCGTGCATAACGCCGCCTGCGTCGCCGTGACCGGCTACACTCCCGAAGAAATGTACGCCGACGATTTTTTGTGGCTGAACATGATCTACCCTGAAGATCTGGAAGAGTTCAAGAACAGCATGATCAGTTTTTATAAGGGCACGGAGGTGCGCGAACAAGCGCACCGCATTATTGCCAAGACCGGTGAGGTACGCTGGATTAATACCACCCTGATTCCGCGCTTTGACCGCAAGGGCCAGCTCATTGAATATGACGGCGTGGTTAAAGACATTACCGACCGCAAACGCTCCGAGGAACTGCTGATCCGGCGGGCCCAGGAGCTGGTGCTGATGCAGGAAGCGACCATCAATTCCATGGCCGTTTTGGCCGAATTCCGCGACCCGGAGACCGGCGCGCATATCCAGCGCACCAAAGAGTACGTCAAACTGATACTGGAAAAGATGTCCGATGATATTCCCTATACGGCGACCGAACGCGAGCTGATCTGGCATTGCGCGCCGTTACACGACATTGGCAAGGTTGGAATTCCGGATAGTATTTTGCTAAAGGAAGCCCTGCTTTCCCAGAGCGAATTTGAGATGATGAAAAAACACCCTGTCTATGGCTACGAGGTTATTCAGAAAGCCGGCCGCCTGCTCGGTGAGAACTCGTTTTTAACCTTCGCTAGCGAGATCACCCGCTACCATCACGAAAAATGGGACGGCAGCGGCTACCCCTACGGCCTCAAGGGCCTGGCCATCCCCCTGAGCGCCAGGATCATGGCCCTGGCCGACGTCTATGACGCCCTGGTCACCGCCCGGCCCTACAAACAGCCGATCAGCCACCGCAAGGCGGTTAAACTGATCGAGAACGGCTCCGGCAATCATTTTGACCCGGCCCTGGTCGATATTTTTCTGGAAAATCACCGCGAGTTCGACCGCATCGCTACCGTATACGGGGATTGATATTTTTTGTGACTATCCTAGCCCAGCAACTCCGCCACAGCCAAAGCCCGCTCCCGTACCAACGCTTTGTCGGTTCTGTCGTTCGGGCAGTCTTTGGGAATGCCGAAGATTATGCGCATCAGGGTAGGAAGAGGGGATTCGACTTTTCCCGGGAAAATTTCGGTGCGCAGGGCGCCAATTGATTCAGCGCGGGTTCTCATTGATTTCTCGATAGCGCGGTCCCAGAGCTTTCTGCCCTTACCGTACATGTAAGTAAGGCAGAACAGCGCGGTTTTCTTTTCAGAAAGCACGGCCTTGTTTCGCTCCAAAAAGGCAGACGCTTCGCTATGCCACATCATACCGTTGATCGGAGCCCCGACGCAGATCCCGTCATAGGCGGTCAGGCTGGAATCCGTGACATCCGCGATTTTTTTGATCTCGGCTTGAAAGCCCTTTTCCAGCAGCACCCGCACAAATTCCTCGGCCGCGGCCTTGGTGGAGCCGGTAAGCGATACATAGGTAACAAGTATTGATTTCATGGTGAGATCAGTATAGCGCGGTTTTTGTTTTTCGTGCGTAACTTTTCAACTCAAAAATATGCAGTTACCGAACAGTACACCTTGTTCGCGGTGTCTGTGAATATCGGGTAGGGCGCGTTTTTGCCGTTGACTCCGGTGAACTGTTTTTCGTAGCCCAGGGCCGCGTTCAGCGTTTGGTCAATCTTCCAGTACAGGGAGCCGCCTGTTACCATTTCTCCGCCGGAGGGCGCGTACAACAGCGACAGCCGCGAAGTGACCTTGTTGCTGAGCGGAATGCCGGAAAGGGCCGCATAGAGCATGGAGCTGGTTTCGCTAACTTCCGGCTTCCAGCGGTACTCGGCGAGGGCGGTAATCGTGCCGTTGAGCCAGGCCGGAATATCAACCTGGATACCGCCGGTCAGGGCCGGTTCCCACTTTTGGGTATAGGTTAACTGGCCTTCCCCGTAAATGCCGAAACGCTCAAAAAAATGGGCGGCATCGGCGCAGAGAGCCGGCGTTTCAGCGCCGTCGGCGTTCACGGAACGAATCAGACCGAAGGCCAGATCCGTTTCCCCGACCAGAAATTCGGCGCGCAGGGCGGCGGTGCTGTCGTTCAGCGCCGGAGCCGGCAAGGCAAGTATCGACAGACTGGCCCACCAGGTTGGTAAAATATCCAGGCGCACGCCGGTAACCCCGCGTTCGGTCTCAGCGGGGCGCAGCGGGTCGAGCGGTACGGTTAATCCCGCGATCGATGAAAAGACGCGGGCCGTACCCCACTTCAGGCTTTGCTTTCCGGCCACGGCGATGACAGCCGGTCCGGCCTGCCAGGAGAGGGAAAGTTCGCGCAGCACCGAGTCGGCCGACAGCGGCTTTCCGGAAAAGTCGGATTCAACACCGGCGCGGATCACCAGGCTGTTGCCGCGCCGCACCGAAATTTCAAGGGCCACTTTTTCGGACGTTCCCCACTCGCCGCCGCTTCCCGGTATTTCGTAGGCTTCCAGGTTAAAGCCGGCTTCGGTTACTGTCTGGAAGCACGGGCCTTGCGGTGCCGGGGCTGGGATAGATGGCGCTGCCACCTGCGGTTGTACCGCTGTCACGTCACTCGTCGGCTCTTGGGCGGCAAGGGTGATCAGCGGGAAAAACAACAGCGCCGCCAGCAGGAGCGGTTTACCGGGGTACAGTTTGAGCGCTCGCGGTTCGCGCTCTGGCGATTCGCGCTCTCGCGCTGTGCGCTTTCTCAGTTTACTCATGCTTTACCAGCCCGTCGACGATATGAATGACGCGATCGGCGCCGGCGATCAGGCTGCCGTCGTGACTGGCGATGATGAAGGTGGTTTGCTCTTCTTTGTTGAGGCGGCGCAGCAAGTCCAGGATGGTACGGCCGGTGACCGAGTCCAGGTTGGCGGTCGGTTCATCGGCAATGACGATTTCGGGCTTGGTAACCAGGGCCCGGGCGATGGCCACGCGCTGGCGCTGGCCGCCGGAGAGCTCATCGCTCTTGTGATGCAGCCATTCGCGGATGCCGACTTCCTCGGTGATGGCGTCGATGCGGCGGTTGCGCTCGGCGGCGGGGACCTTCTGGATCAGCAGTGGAAACTCGATGTTTTCGCGGGCGTTGAGCACCGGCACCAGGTTAAAGGACTGGAATATAAAGGCGATGCGCGCGCGGCGAAAGCGGTGAAAGGCCTTGGCGGCCAGCGTTTCCACCTGTACGCCATCAAAGCGGATGGAGCCGGAACTGGGGCGGTCCAATAAGCCGATCAGGTTCAGGAAGGTTGATTTTCCGGCTCCGGAGGGCCCGGCTACGCAGAGGTATTCGCCCTTGGCCACCTGGACGTTGACGCCGCGCAGGGCCGGCACCGTTGTTTTTCCCAGTTCATAGTTTTTTTTCAGTTCGACGGTCTCGATAAATGCCATGACGCGCTCCGCTTAGTAGGACTCTTCCAGCCGTGCGGCCAGATTCCGGCGATTAAAAATGGGGTCAGGGTATACCTTGGCCCGCTCGCTGACAATGGTCAGCGTGGAATAGTCTTCCGGATCGAGGGGCGAGCTTACCGTAACGGTCAGGGGTTTGACCCCGTTGCCGGCGTTGCCGGAATTGGAATAAACCATCTCCTTGATCAGTTCTCCGGCGCGGCTGAAGCACTGTCCCCGTACCGGGCGGAAGTCCCGGGAAATTTCCAGAACGATGCGGTAATAGGGAGCGTCGCGCTGTTTTTGGGTTAACTCCAGTGTCCAGCTGGCCGCGCTTTCCGAAAGCAGGGCCGGAATATAGTTGTCCGAAAAGTTCAGGCGCAGCACGTCGCCATAGGAAAAACCGGTGCCGCCGAAACCCTGGTTGGAGGGGATTTTCATGTCCCGGCCGGAGCGGGGGTCATAAATCCAGACGTTGCGTTCCATCATTAAGAGGTCGCGCCCGACCATGTCCGCCGGGGCCGAAAAGCGCACGATTATTTTCTGATTGTTGTCGCGGGCATAGCTGGTCAGCCGGTATTCCTCGCGAACGGTTCCCGCTACCGATACCAGTACCATCTCGGTACGGCTGTCCGGGTACATCTGGCGCTCCATGGCCGTGATAATACCGGCCGGATCAGTCTGGGCGGCCGCGGCGGCGATCAGTAAAAAGAAAGAGAGGCTGAGGACGATTGTTTTTTTCATTTGCTTACTCCGTTTCGCGCACGGCGACGACCGGGGAAACCTTGAGGGCTTTCCCGAGCGTGGTCAGCGCGGTGATTATGGTGATAACGGCCACTCCTCCGAGCAGCCAAAAAATGGTACTGGCCGAATAGCCAAGGTAAAAAGTGCTGGAGCCGACGACAATCTGAAAACCGGGGTCTTCGGAGGTAATGCGCAGGGCATTGATGATCGCTCGCGAGAGAAAGCCCAGGGCGATGCCGGTGAGGGCTCCGCCGAGGTTCACCAGGAAAATTTCCGCGGTGTAGGCGGCCATCAGGAAGGGCGGTTCTGTCCCCAGACAGAAATAGGTGCCGATTTCCTTTTTTCGCTCGTAGAGGTTGATCGATATAACGTTCATGATACCGAAGGAGGTGATAAACAATGTGATCAGCACCATGGCCACGATCAGCAGGCGGATCATGCCGTAGATCATGATGAAGCCGCTGTCGTTTTCCTCGTCTGAAACCAGAAAGAACACCAGCGGCACGGCCTTTTCTTCGGCCCAGGCCTGCAGGGCGGTGAGAGATTTTTTGGCGTTGGCGCCCCTGGCCAGGCGGATCATTAGCGAGTTAACCTCGTCCTCGCCGTAACCGACAAACCAGGACTGGTCATTTCGGAGAAGGATCAGGTTTGAGGCCATGTTGGGATTGTCCAGAAAGGGCCTGTAAAAACCGCCGATGGTCATCTCCCGGGTAGTGATCTGACCGAACAGGTCAGTGCCTACCAGGGTCAGCGCGTCGCCTATTTTCAGGGGCAGGTTTCGGGCTGTTTTGTAATGCAGCAGCACGTGACCGTCCCCGCTCTGTTCGAGGTCGCGGCCTTCGGTAATGCTGTACTTGCCGCGCATGGTCCGGTCCCCGCTGTCCTGGGCGATCAGGTACAAGCCCAGATATTTTTTGCCGCCGGTAAACATATCGGCGCCGACCGACCAGACCGCGGCGACGGCTTCCTCCACGAAGGGCAGCTCGCGCAGGGCCGCGGTGTAGCTGGAGGCCGCGGGGATGGTAGCCTCCGCATGGTTGCCTCCTTCCTGCCGCATGCGCCAGTTTTCCGGCGAAACGGCGCGGATGTCCAGAGCCGGCGAATAAAAACTGGATATCCCGTTTTTAATATTCTGTATTTCGCCGTCCGAGAAGGACAAAAACAAAAACATAAACAGGCACACGCCGGCGGTGACCGAGAAAACAACCAGGTTTTTACGGCGGTGGGCACCGATATTGCGCAGGGCAATTTTTAAAAACAGCATTATGAAGCCTCCCTGAACAGGTCTACCGGCATGGCCTTGCGCAAAGCGAACAGCGGAATTAGGGCGATCAGCATGGACAGCGGAATCAACAGCAGCGCGGTGTGGATAAAGGGGGCCGCCTGCAGCGACAAATGCAAAAGAGAGCCCGGAAAAAAGATCATGCCGGGGATGCCGAAGCGCTGGGCCAGCAGCACCAGGAAGAGGGCCAGCAGTGAGCCGGCCGCGCAGGAGACCGCGACGATCAGGCCGACCTCGCCGGTCATGATGATTATGGTATCGCGCGCCTCCAGGCCCATGGCCAGGGATGTGCCGATCTCGCGGCGGCGCTGGATCAGGGATAGCAGTACCAGGTTGATAGTGAAAATCAAAACGATCACCACGAAGATCACGACCAGGATACTGATTACCACGCTGAAGGCCGTCCCGGTGGTCAGGGGCATTTTCCCGAGAAAGCTCCAGTCGGTGACAACGGCGTCCAGGCCCTCGGCCTTCAGCTTCTCCTCGATGAGCGCCCGCACACGGTCGGTATCGGCGATGTCCTTGAGCCGGATGGCATAGGCTGTGGCGGTGTCGGCCTCCAGGCCCAGGAAGTAGCGGAAGGCGTCAATATCGATATAGCTGTTCGGCGTGTACAGGGGGATAATCTCGCACATGCCGGCATAGCGCGCCGGAATGGCTACCGGCATGGTGATCGGTCCGGAGGACGTAAAGGGCGCAACCTGGATGGTGACCTGCTTGCCGGCGATGATCGGTTCCCACAGTTCATAGATATCATCCGGGTAAAGCGCCTGGAAAAGCCGTTTATTCAAGAAGGTAATTTTTCGAGGATCGGTATTTTCGGTGATGGCGTAAATCGCGTCATCCAGCCGCCAGTTATAGTCTTCCTGAAAGGACGGGGGCAGTTTGGTGTAAAGTTCCGCGTCGGTCAGGGACTTTGCCCAGTCAGTGAAAAAGCCCTCTTTGGCATCGCCGCTATAAGGAAAGCCGGTAAAGATCTCCGGAAAGTCGGCGCTGATGGCCGTGATAAAATTTTCGAGCGGTTTATCCTTGTTGGTAATTATTTCCCGTCGTTCAAAAGTGGTAGTATCCGGATTTCTATCGCCGAACTCGGTTTGCAGGCGGGCTTTCAGTACCGGCACCTCGCTCATGGACGGTTCCCAACCGAGTTCGCGCTCGCCTTCGATCACCGTGGCCAGGGGAAACAGTTCCTTAAAACGGTCGGCGCGCACCGCGATCAGCGAGACCCAGGATTCCTGGTTGCTGTCCAGGTTGAAGGTGTAGCCGAAGCGGGTAATCAGGGGCGAGGCGCTCCGGACTTCCGGAAGCGAGCGGATCCACTGGTCTATTTCCGGCTTCAGGCGCAGCAGCGGTACTTCCTCGGTTTCACCGAAAAAATCGCTGTTGGAAAGAAGCGGTGAGTCGGCCGGGAGAATCTTGAGATGGGTGGTCTCCAGGCCGATGATTTGGTCGCGATACTGGACGGTAAAGTCGGCTCGGAAGGTAAAGAGAAAGATCAGTGCCGCGCTGCACAGGGCCATCAGGATAAACAGGCGGCGTCCCCGCTGGCGGTGCCGGAGCAGGCCGCGCAAAATCAACTTTATATACATGGTAAAGAACTATAGCACAGCGCGGAGAGGCACTCAATGCGGATGGAAAAAAAATGGAAGCAAAGAAAACTGGAAGCAAAAAAAAACTTGCCAGGATTGGTTTCCTGCGCCATGATTTATCCGGAGGCTCAGATGAAAGACAAAACTACCGCCGTTTTCGGGAACCTGATGAAACCGGCGACTATCCGCAAGGCCCGCAAAACCAAGACAGCCTTTATCCGCGAGTTCGGCTCTGACGCAGAGCTCCCTCTGGTTTTATCCTTTCAGGCAATCAGCGAACTGGAGAGTCTCGGAGTGCGCATGCTGAAAATAAGCGTCGCCGCAGCCACGCTTTCCGACTCCCGAGAAGGGCAAAGCGCCGATTTTTTGGCGCAGGACCCCAAGGCCCTGGTTATCGGTACCATCCGCATGGGCTTCGGCCATTACCGCATCGCCTTAGCCATGGCCAGCGCGGCCCGCTCAATGGGCTATACCCCCTATCTTTTCGATTTGCATTCCTTTACGGATACCACCGCCGGCCGGATCGTCGCCAAACTGAATGGTCTGTATTCGCTCGGCTCGCGCCTGTCCCAGAAGTACGCCGTGTTTAACAAGCTCTACTGGGAGCCGCTTAATTCCGAAGGTTTCCGCAAGCTTTCCTACAACGCCGTAGACCAGAAAACCGCCGAATTGATGGCCACTCCCTGCCGCCTGCTACCCCGCGGGATTCCCTTCATTGCCACTCATGCCTGGCCGGCCCAGGCAGCCGTTCATGCCGGCCTTCAGCGGGTGGTCAACGCCATCCCGGATAACTGGCCGATGGCCCTGCATCTGGCGGAGGGCGCCATTCACACCGTCGGCAGCCCCTCCTCCTGGTTCGGCTACAAGATACTGAACGGCATGAATGGATCTTCGCTTTCTATCCCGATGCCCCCCTCTTCCCTGGTAATGGCCGGTCATTATGTTGATCATGAACTGGTAGTTAACCTGGAAGCCGATACCGCTTTACGTCTGGAGCGGCTGGCCGGGAATCAACCCTTACGCATAGTGCTGACCGTCGGCGGGGCCGGCGCCCAGCAGCAGCTCTACAGCGCTATTATCCGGCATTTGCTTCCCTCCGTGGCCGAAAACCGCGTGGCCCTGTTTATCAATGCCGGCGATCACCGCCAGGTGCTGGAAGCCTTGCGCGAGGCCGAGCCGGAACTGCGGAGCGCGGTCGTGCATGGAGAAGATTGGAATGAGACGAGCAGCTTTGCCGCCGCATTGACCGCCGGCGAAACGGCCTCGGGCGTGCACTTCTTTTACAGCCCGTCGATTTTCGCGGCCGTGTATTCCACCAACCTGCTGTTGCGCGCCGCGGATCTACTGATCAGCAAACCCAGCGAACTGGCCTTTTACCCGGTTCCCAAGCTGAATGTCCGGCGTATCGGCGGTCATGAGGCCTGGGGGGCGATCCGTTCGGCGGAAATCGGTGACGGCACCATTGAATGCCCGACCACGGAGGGGGTCCTGCAGATGCTGGACCTGCTGCTCAATGGCAGGGAGGCTTTGACAATGATGAATGAATCGATTTTGCGGGCCAAAGCGGCCGGGGTTTATTCCGGCGCCTACCGTGCGGTACAGCTGGCGACGGATGGTGCGGTATAGCGGGCCATCACCGGCACCGTTTGGTCACGGCAAATCAGTCAACATTCGTAAGTCTAATTTTGGTGCATCGCATCCTGGCGCCGGCGGCGGGTGTAGGGGAAGAAGCGGGCGTCGGTGGTTAGCAGGTGATCGACCACGACCTTGCCGATCAGAAAGTTGAAGAAAAGGCCGGGGTCCACTTCGCCGCGCATAAACTTGTCGCGCAGGATTCCGGCGTCAGTTAACAGATTTTTGTGAACGCGCATATGCTCTTCAAGCTCCGGGTAGCCTAATTGGCGTAATATCGACTCTTCGTTTTCGAAATGTATCTGGATGTGATTCATGAATCGGTCTAGCTGTTCCTGGATGCGATGGATGGGCACCGCCGCCAGAGAGAGTTCCAGCAGTTCGTTGCCCAACAGCAGAATTTCTTGATGCTCTGCGTCAATTATCATTTCACCGGACTCCCATTCCCTCTTCCAGTCGATGTGAATCATGGAATTTGATTTGGACCGTGTTTCTTGGCAGACTTCAACCCGATTGCGTCCGCCCTCTTTGGCCCGGTATAAGGCTTGGTCGGCGCGCTTAAACCAGTCGTCGCGGCTTTCACCGGTGACGCGCTCGGCCACGCCGAAGCTGGCCGAGATGGTACCGGCCAGCGGAAAGGGTACCCCGGAGAGGGCATGACGAACCTTTTCGGCCAGTACGGCGGCGCCGGAAGAATCGGTGTGCGGGGCCAAAATCAGAAACTCCTCCCCGCCGATTCTGAAGAACAGGTCGCTTTCGCGGAGCGTGTTACGGATGCGCCGAGCGGCTTCGGCCAAGACGGCGTCCCCGGCATCATGGCCCAGCAGGTCGTTGATGCGCTTGAAATAGTCCAAATCCAGCACTACCAGCGAAACTTGCTCGCGGTAACGATCCTGCCGGTCCATTTCCCCGGAGAGAGTTTGATCGAGGTAATAGCGGTTAAAGGCGCCGGTTAATTCATCAGTAAGGGCCATGTTCTTTAGCAGCTCGTTTTTTTTGGCCATATCGGCCATTAAGCGGGTACCGTCCAGAATCATTACTGTGCCGGCCCAGATGATGCCGCTGAAAATTGAAAACATCAGGGTGAAAGTGGATACCGGATTATCGGAAATAAACAGGTGCGCCGGGAACAGATCCAGGGTAACTAAACCGATACGGATGCCGTGCATAGCCAGGAAAAAGCAGAGAAACAGTGAAACAGGATAGCGGATGCGGCCTCTCATACCGCGGAACCCGGCAAAAAGCGGCAGCATGAACTCAACAGTCAGGAGCATGATGGTTATCGAAGTCATAACCGCCCGGAGACGATAGCTGTTCAGTCGGAATGTCATGGTGGTCAGCAGTATAAAATACAGTAGCAGATACAGAATGAAGCGCGGCGGAAAGGGCCGTGGTTCCTTGTAGAAGACCCGGATGCCCCAGGCTAAGAGCAGATGCATCAGTACAATCAGGAAATTTGCCAGCATGATTGACAGCCAGGGACTCAGCATTCCCTGACCGGCCAAAAGAACAAAACCGACCGCTGCCGACCAGAAGGCTGAGGCGTAAATTTTCAAAGCCTGCTCGCCCCGTACCAGCGCTAACACCTGGGTGATCAGCGCCAGAGCCACTGCCACCAGCACCAGAGCGAATGTCAATGCCGTATTCCACATACGTTTAGCATTATACTCCATAAACGCTCTTTTTTGCATAAAATAACGCCAATATCGGCAGGCGCACTCTGAATAGCCGTCAGTTGACAAAACGGCTGCTTTTTTAGCCAAAATTTGATAGTCTGATTTATATGACTGTGGATATTTTATGCAGGGTAGTGGATAACCTCGGGGATATCGGTTTTGTATACCGATTGGCCCGCTCTCTTTCAGAGCTGCCGGGATCCCCGTCTTTGAGGCTGATAGTTGATAATCTTCCGGTTTTCGCGCAGCTCTGTCCCCCGGTGAACCCTGAACTGACCCTGCAGATAGTTAATGGTTGGCAGCTCGCGCGTTGGGATGATCCAGATCCGCAAACCCTGACTCTTTTTGAGACTGAACGACCGCGTCTGGTGCTGGAATGTTACGCCTGCGGACGGCCACAGTGGTTTGAGGAAATTCTTTTCGATGAAACCGATACAGTTCCGCGCTTTATTATCAATTTAGAGTATCTGACCTGTGAATCCTGGGCGCGCGATTTTCATAAATTGCCCTCGCTCACCCGCAATTCGCTGGTACGCAAGAGTATCTTTATGAGCGGGTTCGCTGAAGGTACCGGGGGGCTGCTGTTGGACAGCGCTTTTCTCGCGGAAATTGATGTTAAGCCGGGGACAGAGCTCAGTAATACTCGCCGGCGCGAGCTGCTCAGCGTTCTGGAGCCGCTAAAGTGTCCAGTTACCGGCGCTGCCGGTAGTGACCTGGAAAACGCGTTCTGGGTGCTATTGTTCAGCTATGAGCATGATTTCGCCACCGTGGTGGCCGACCTTTCAGTCTTTCACGGTGAGCGGCCTCTGCTGGTCTTATTGGCTCCGGGCCGGAGCGCTACGCCCTTTTTGAATTCCTGGATGGCGGCCCATTGTCCTTTTCCCATCGCCGTTTTACCCTATTTGCCTCAGGAACAGTGGGATCAGGTCCTGACCGCCGCGGATTTCACGGTGGTGCGCGGGGAAGAATCCTTTTCCCGGGCCGCTCTGGCCGGACAACCCTTTTTATGGCAATGCTATCCTTTCGCGGAAGATGACGGCCATTCCGCCGGCGGACAGTTGCCGAAAGTTCGGGCCTTTCTGGACTGCCTGGAACCTTTACTTCCGGCCGCGGACTTTAAACTCTACCGGAATTTGACGCTGGGTTTTAACGGAGCCGCGGAGCAGGCCGAAATTCGCGCCGGTGATCTGTTGTCGGTTTTACGCGCCCGGAGCCGTCTGACTGCGGGATTTAGCGTCTGGGCCTCCCGAATTCGCGAACTGGGAAATCTCGCCGTCAACCTGCTGACATACATGCGTGAATTAGTGTAGAATGTATCACCGTCGCTCTGAGGCGACGTATCATTTCAATTTTTGTGAGAGTAGATAACATGTTAGCAGCTTCACAACTCCGTACCGGAGTAGTTTTCATGCAGGGCAATGACCCGATGGTTGTACAGCGCATGCTCGGTAACAAGAGCGGCCGCGGCTCGATGGTATACCGCCTGAGAATCAAGAATATCGTTACCGGCCAGACCATGGACGTTGGATTCGATTCCAGCGAGAAATTCCAGGAAGCCGCTCTGGACCTGCATCAGGTTAAACTTTCGTACATGGACGGCGAAACCTACGTTTTCATGGAAGAAGAAACCTATGAGCAGTTCGAGCTTCAGAAGGAAGATTTGGGAGACAATGCCAATTACCTGATGACCGGCGACGAATTCATCCTGGAGTTGACCTTTTACAACGGCAAGCCGGTCAGCGTCAGTCTGCCAATTCAGGTTGAACGCACTATCACCTATTGTGAACCCGGACTGCGCGGCGATACCTCCGGTAAGGCCACCAAAACCGCCACATTGGACACCGGGTTTGACGTGCAGGTACCGCTGTTCTGCGAAATCGGTACCAAGATCAAACTTGATACCCGCGACGGCAGCTTCGCCGAGCGCTCCAAGTAAGGTTTTCATTTTTATCAGCCTCTGGGGTTCAGCCCCCTGTGCTAAAAAACCCGTTCAGCTCTGTCCCTTTTCGTTGAAAGGTACAAAGCCGGACGGGTTTTTCTTTTTCCCAGACAGGCTTGTGCATTCCCGGGTTTGCTATCTTGCGGACAGGGCGAAAAAAAAACGGCAACCCGAAGGTTACCGTTCTGCAAAAAAACTGCGGCGAAGAAGACTTGAACTTCCATACCTCGCGGTACTAGCACCTCAAGCTAGCGTGTCTACCAATTCCACCATCGCCGCCTGTCTTATTGACGAAGAAAAAAGTAGCAAAATACACCACTCTTGTCAATAGCGAGCGGTAAGGCCGGAAAAGCGCCGGTTCAGGTGAGGCGCCGGGACCGGACAGGAGCAGGCAAGCTCAGGAATACCGATCAGGCGTCCGCGCTGATTATACGCTGGCCTTCCACAAACCGTGCAGGTTGCAGTACTCGTAGGCGGCGATCAGTTTATCGTCGGCGGACAGGGCGAAAGTGGCTTCCGGTTTGTCTCCGGGGCTCAGGCACTTGCGCTGGGCGCCTTTGACGGTTTCGATGTAAATCCACTGAATGGAATGTTCGGCTGTCATAGGATGCTCTACCGAACCGACTTTAACGGTTACGGATGAGCCGGACACGGTGATCACCGGTACATGCTTCTCCTTGGAAGCGTCAACTGTATTGGCGGTCATCTGGGTCATTTCTTCACCGCAGCAGATAATCGGCACACCGGAAGCATGAATCATGCCTACGATATTTCCGCAATGTTTACACACATAAAACTTTGGCTCTTCGCATTTCAT
Source organism: Treponemataceae bacterium (assembly GCA_942493045.1). Classification (GTDB taxonomy): domain Bacteria; phylum Spirochaetota; class Spirochaetia; order Treponematales; family Treponemataceae; genus Teretinema. The sequence goes on from OW818665.1 coordinate 448,719, forward strand.
TCTAGACTCCTTCGATAATAAGACTTTGTACTGATATAAGTATAACGCTTTTCATCGCTTGACGCAAACTCAAAAAAAAGATATTCTGCTTGAGCCTTCACAAGAGGTATTCGGGCAATTAGCTCAGCTGGTTAGAGTATTACCTTGACATGGTAGGGGTCACTGGTTCGATCCCAGTATTGCCCAAAACCGGAAATCCGATGCGGATTTCCGGTTTTTTTTTGCGGTTCAGGCTGAGCTAACGGCGATTTTATCGTTAAAAATATATCGAAATACTTTTCAAAATCTAAATCTATCAGTATATTTCGGGCATCGACACTATGGAGGTGCAGATGTCCAACTTGATACGAATCGCGTTCTATGACGCCAAACCTTATGACCGTGAATACTTTGAAAAAGCCCTGCGTGAACTGATTGAAAGCGGTTCTCCGGTGACTATGGAGATAGATTTTTTTGAGGCCAAACTGACCGAAGCAACAGCCGCCCTGGCCAAGGATCACCAGGTGGTCTGCGTATTCGTCAACGACCGGGTCAACAAGATTGTGGTAGACATCCTCGCTGCTAATGGGGTGGCCCTGATTACCCTGCGCTGCGCCGGATATAATAATGTCGATCTGGAAGCGGTCTGGAAGCGTATCCACGTGACCCGGGTTCCGGCCTATTCTCCCTATGCCGTGGCAGAACATGCCGCGGCCCTGCTGACCACGCTGAACCGGCGTATTCACACCGCCTATAACCGCACCCGCGATGGAAATTTTGCCCTCGGCGGTCTGGTAGGCCGGGACCTGCACGGCAAGACCGCCGGAATTATCGGTACCGGCAAAATCGGCAAGATCCTGGCTCGTATTCTTTACGGCTACGGCATGCGGGTACTGCTTAACGACCTGTATCCGGATCAAGCCTTCGCCGACAGCATTGAAGCGCGCTATGTCGAGCGCGAGGAGCTGTATCGTCAGAGCGACGTTATCAGCCTGCATTGCCCGTTGACGCCCGAAAACCGCCACATGATCGGGGTGGAGTCGCTGGCTCTGATGAAAAAAGAAGTAATCATCATCAATACCGGCCGAGGAGCGCTGATCGATACCCGCGCCCTGATTGGCGCCCTGAAGGAAGGCAAGGTGCGAGGCGCCGGACTGGACGTCTATGAGGAGGAAGAGCAGTACTTCTTTGAGGACTGGTCGCTCTCGCCGATTAAGGATGATGTGCTGGCTCGCCTGATCCAGTTTCCCAATGTACTGCTGACCAGCCACCAGGCCTTTTTGACTGAAGAAGCGCTCAGCGAGATAGCCCGGGTGACACTCGATAATATTGTGCAATGGGCCAGCAAAGAGGAAGCGCCCAACGAAGTCTGCTATCACTGCACCGAAACCGGCAAGGCCACTGTCTGCGACCGTGAAAAACTGGGGATTTGCTGGAAAAAGACCGGGTTTATGGCTATAAGCTAGGTTGGGGACAGAGCTTGACTCGCTGGGGACAGAGCTCCATAGCGAATACCGTGCTATAATCTCGATAAGGTGGTTCCCGGTGAAAAAAATATACCTGTTTTTAATGGGCGGTCTGCTTTGTGCGCTGCTGAGCGGTTGCGCCGGGAATCCTCAAACGGTTGCATCTGGGGCTGCGCCCGCTCTGCCGCCGATGCGCGGCGCCGATATCTCGTATCTTGACCAGCTGGAAAGCCTGGGAACGGTATTTACTTATAAGGGAACAGAAACCCCCTTGATGGATATTTTAGCCGTGGAAGGTCTAAACTGGGTACGGCTGCGCCTCTGGGTGGACCCGGCGGCGACCGGCGGATGGTGTGATCTGGAGCGGACGGTGAAAATGGCCACCCGGGCCCAGGATGCCGGCTTTAAGGTTCTGCTCTGTCTGCATTATTCCGATTGGTGGGCCGATCCCGCCTCCCAAACGATACCGGCGTCCTGGCAGACACTTACCTCAAAAGAGCTGGCCAATCAGGTTCATTCCTATACGGCGCAGGTACTAAAAAAATTAATTGACGCCGGAGCCGCCCCCGATATGGTGCAGGTGGGTAACGAGATCGGTAACGGCATGCTGTGGCCGGAGGGCCGCTTACATGATGGACGCACCGATGGCTGGCAACGGCTGTCCGTTCTGCTCGGCGCCGGTATTGCCGCGGTTCGGGAGGCAGACCCGCGCCTCCCGGTAATGCTGCATACCGAGCTTGGCGGAAACCCCCGGGCCGCCAGGGTATGGTACGCAGCCGCCCAAAGCTATAATCTGGATTATGATGTCATCGGCCTCTCCTATTATCCGGTATGGCATGGCACTGACCTTGACGTGGTAAAGCAAAACCTCACTGACCTCTCTTCCCGTTTTGACAAAGATGTCTGTATCGTTGAGACTTCTTACCCCTGGACATTACATTGGCAAAATGACGATCAGCGGAATGTAGTCGGTACGGCTGAACAACTGGTTCCGGGTTTTCCGGCAACAGCTCAGGGACAGAGCTCCTACCTTGCCGAGCTGGCCCGTATTGTTGCCTCCGTGCCCAATGGCCGCGGGGTAGGCCTGTTCTGGTGGGAACCCGCCTCTGTTTCCGTCCCCGGCTTCCCCTCCAGTATGGAAAACCTTTCATGGTTCGATTTTAGCCTCGAATATAACGGTACCGCCGGTGTCTTGCGGCCCTGAGCGAGGAATAATGAAAGCTGGTTCCCCTCCCGCCAGGATAAACGCTATCGGCTGCTTCCGGTCAGGGAGGAGTTGGCCTTGAGAAAGTCAAACTTCAGTTCCTTGAGGGTTTCGGTGAGGGAGACCTTGTAGATGTGCGGGTTCAGTATGCGCTTGTAGCTGCGGTCCAGTTCCTCCAGGCCGCCCTGCACCCGGCAGCGGATTTCAGGGAGGGTGGGGGATGCGGCGCAGCGCAGGCCGCCGCTCATTTTTTTTGTGAGCATGGCGACGGCCTTGGCGCAGCGGAATTTGAAACTCTGATAATCGATGGCTGGATGCCAGTAGCGCTGCTCGCTGCCGGAGCGGATTTCTTCGCCTTCCAGGGAGAGGACGTCGGCCTTAATTGTCAGGTCGTCGTTGTAGAGCCGCCACACCTGTTTGACGCCGGGGTTGGTGGTTTTCTCGGGGTTGTCGGAGAATTTCATGGTCGCTTCCAGCGAACCGTCGGCGATGGTGCGGGCGGCCAGCTTGTACACCCCGGTAAAGGCCGGATCGTTTCCTCCGGTAACCAGATGCGTGCCGACCCCCCAGGTGTCGATGGGCGAGCGGTTCAGCACCAGCGACTCGATGATTTCCTCATTGAGGTCGTTGGATACCGTGATGGTGGCTTCCGGGAGGCCGGCGTGATCGAGGGCTTCGCGCACTTTGGCGCTGAGGTATTGAATGTCGCCTGAGTCCAGCCGCACTCCGAAAGTTTTTCCCTGGGCGACCAGCGGCCGGCCGGCGGTGATGGCGCTTTTAATGCCGGAGTCCAGGGTGTTGTAAGTGTCGATCAGAAAAACCGATTTATCCGGATATATTTCGGCATAGGCTTTGAAAGCTTCAAGCTCGGTGGGGAAGGACATTACCCAGGAATGGGCCATGGTGCCCATTACCGGAATGCCGTAACGCTGGGCGGCGAGGGTGTTGCTGGTTCCGGCGGCCCCGCCGATATAGGCGGCTCGGCTGGCGCTCATCGCCCCGTCGTACCCCTGGGCGCGGCGCAAACCGAATTCCATGATCTGTCCCTTATCGCAGGCTAGCCAGATACGGGCGGTTTTGGTGGCGATCAGACTCTGGAAATTGATCATGTTCAGTACCAGGCCCTCAATCAGTGTGGCCTCAATAGCGTTGCCGTGGACGCGCAGCAGTGGTTCATTCGGGAACACGATGGTACCCTCATCCATGGCCCAGATATCGCCTTTGAAACTGAAGTCCCGCAGGTAGTTCAAAAAGCCTTCTTCGAAAATACCGATAGTGGAAAGATATTCGATGTCCGACGGCTGGAACCGGAAGTTCTCGATGCTTTCCAGCAGGGGGCCGAGTCCGGCGAAAACCGCGAAACCGCCGTGAAAGGGTTGCCGCCTGAAAAACATGTCGTAGACGGCGCTCTGGTTCATTTTGCGTTTCCAGTAACCCTGAGCCATGGTTAATTCATAAAAGTCGGTAAATAAGGCGCTTTCAGACATTGCCGCTCTCCTTTCTGATTCGTGAACCCGAGCCGGTCTTGATCACCTCAATGCGGTTCGGAATGCGATTTTTCAGTTCGCTGACGTGTGAGATCAACGCCACCATGCGCTGCCCGCGAATTTCGTCGAGAATGCCGATAGCCCGCTCCAGGCTGGCCTCGTCCAGAGAACCGAAACCTTCGTCGATAAACACGGCGTCGAGCTGCAGGCCACCGGAGCGCGCCAGGATGGAGTCGGCCAGCCCGAGGGCCAGGGAGATGGAGGCCATGAAGGTTTCGCCCCCGGAGAGGGTGCCCGTCGGGCGGGTCAAACCGGTATAGCCGTCAAATATTTCTAGTTCCAGGCCGGAGAGGCTGTTGCCCTTGCGGTAGCTTTCGTTGAGCTGCAGACGGTAGCGGCCGTCGCTGATGCGCTCCAGCCTTTTATTGGCGTAATCGGTAATTTCTTCCAGATACATGCCCAGAATCCAGGCGTCAAAGCCGCGGTTCAGGGGGTTTTTCCCGGTCAGGTCCTTGGCCAGGGCCACCAGGGTGTTCTTTGAGGCTGAAAGATCGGCCCGTCTGGCTTCCAGTTGCTCCAGCTGAGCGCGCGTTGCTTGCAGGGTAGCGAGATCGCCCGATAATTTTTCCAGAAGCCGGTTTTCACTTTCCATGCGGTCTTCGAGGGTGGCGATGGTGGCGGTAACTTCAGCTTCCTCGGGGCCGCTCCAGGCCGCCAGTTCGGCTTGCAGGCCGGCGAGCCGGGCTTTATGACCGGCGATCTCAGCTTCGTAGGACTGGACTGCGTTTTCCAGGGCGGTACGCTGGGCGTCGTCCAGCAGGGCTTTTTCCAGTAACTGCGGACCTTCAAAGCCGGCCCTCTGGCAGGCGGCGTTGAGCTGTTCGGTTTCCTGCTGCAGCTGTGTATCGGTTGACTCCAGGGCTTCCACCAGGCCGGATTGCTTGCCCTCGAGGACTGCCAGGCGGGAGCGTGCGGCCGAGCTTTTTTCGCTCCAGGAGTGCAGGTCGGCTTCGGCCTGCAGTATTTTACCCTTGCATTTTTCCAGAGCTTCCTCCGGATCGGTTTCCTCCGGGGCATTTTTGCCGAGGGCTTGCAGATAGCGCTGTTTTTTTTCTTTGATTGAAGCTTTCAGAACCGCTAGGTTTTGTTCTGTCCGGGCGAGCTGTTCGCGGCCATCGCTTACCGCGGAACGCAGTGCCGCCGTTTTTTGGTTCAGGTCGCGGGAGGCGCTCAGGGCGTCGCGGGAGAGGCGTAGCAGTTGTTCAGCGGCGTTGATGGCCTCGACGGCCGTTTGCAGTTGCTTTTCGGCTTCCGCGGGGGAAGGAATGTCACTGGCGGCGGCGCTGGCTCCGGTGTCGTTGTCGCCGCGGTTGACAGTACCGCCGGCCGCGATGGAGCCGCCGGCGATGCCGACAGGTGCGCTGTCGCGGGCTCGCCCGCGCAGTTCGGCGATTGCCGCTTCGCATTGGGCGATGTCGGCTTTCCGGGCGGCGCAGTGGGCGGCGCTCTCCTGCAGTTTGGCTTCCAGCCGCTCCAGGTTTCCCTTGGCAGCTTGGAGCCGCTCCGGTAGGCTGAAATCGGATGGAGCGGGATGAAGCGCTGGGGCGGGGTGCGCGGTTGAGCCGCAGACCGGGCAGGGCTGTCCGTCTGTCAAGGTGGCGGCCAGGTGAGCGGCTTCTCCGCCGTCCCGCTGTTTTTGCAGGAGCTCTTCCAGGACGGCGATGTCAGAGCGTAGAATCTCACGGTCGCGTTTTAGGTTTTCCGCGGCCTGCTCAGTTTCGGCGAAGGCTCCGCTATGCGCGGAGAGGGCCCCTTGTTTCAACTTCAGGGCGCTGGAAATTTCCAGCATGTTCCTGGCCCGCAGTAAGCGGCTTTGGGCCTGATCGCGGAGGACGCTGCGGTTTTCCAGCTCTCGCAGATCAGCTTCCAGGGTGGCCAATTTTTCGACTATCAGCGCCAATTCACGCTCAGACTCGCCCAGGGCGGCTCCCTGCTGTTTTTTGTCCCGTTCCAGCTGGGTGATTTCGGCGGTTTCGGCGGTCATGGTGGCGGCGATGCCGGAGGCCAGGGCTAACTGTTCGCGCTGAATCAGCAGCTCTTCCTTGAGCCGTCCCAGCGCCTGCATCTCGGCACTCTGGTTCTCCAGAATTTTCAACTCAGCGCGCGAGCTGTCCAGCTGGATATTCAGTTCGCGCTGGTCGCTGTTCAATGCGGTGAAACGGTCGCGCAGTTCCCGGAAGTGGCGGTAGCGCTCGAGTAAGGGCGAGGCGCGGGCGGCGGCGGCCAGGGCTTCGCCTCTCTCTTTGTGCGCGGGCGCGGCTTCATTCAGTTCGTCGAGTCGCTTTTCCAGAGTCAGGGCCTGGCTTTTTTTGGCGGTGAGGGCGCGCTGCTGTTCCTGCAGGATGCGGGCCTTTCCCAGTTCGTTGCGCAGGGTGCTTTGGGAGAGGCGCAGTTCTTCGATACGCCGTAAAAGCTCGCCGCCGTCGCAACCGGCGGAACGCTCGGCGTAGTTAGAGCGGATTTCTTCGAGCTGGGTTTCGGCCGCGGCCACCTGTTGCACCGCTTCCCGGGCGCGCTCCTGGGCCAGCTCGATGACCCGGGTATAGTGTCCCACCGGGAAGAGCTTGGAGAGTACTTCCTTGCGCTCGTTGGAATTCTGCTTCAGAAAGTCGGCGAACTGGCCCTGCGGGAGCAGCACGATACGGGAGAATTCCTCGGCGGACAGGCCGATCAGATCAACTATTTTTTGATCGGTGTCGCGTTTATTGGTGCAGGACAGATTTTTCCAGAGGTCCCCGGAACATTCTTCAAGTGTCGATTCCTCAGGAATTTCAGAGCTGGTGCCCTTGCGCGTAATTTTTGACCGGGGCAGTACGCGATTGATGCGGTAGCGGCGGTTGCCGAGGCGGAATTCCAGTGTAACGGCGCATTCGGCGTCCTCTCCTGCAAAGTGGCTGCGCATTTGGCGTACCAGGCCCTTGCGGCCTCCGGGCACTTCGCCGTAAAAGGCATAGCAGAGGGCATCGAAGAGGGTGGTTTTTCCGGCCCCGGTTTTGCCGTACACCAAAAAGATAGTGCCCAGTCCGTTAAAATCGATCAGGTGGGAGCCGCAAAACGGACCGATATTCTTGAGTGTTAATTTTTCAGGTCGCATCGGCGCATTCCTTTAACAACTCGGCGAACAGTTTTTCTTTTTCCGGATCGGAGGTGCCGTAGAGCATTTCTTCAAAGCGCCGGAAGTCGGCGGCCGGATTGCGCTCACCGCCCGCCTCTGGGCTTTCCGGTCGGATGGAGGCTTTGCCGCTCTGGGACGCGGTACCCTGGCGCAGGCTGAGCAGGTAGGGAAATTTGGAGCGCAGTAACTGCACCGGATTGGCAATCAATTCCTGGTCGGTCAGCGTGATTTCCAGATAGCAGCCACTGTAGTTTTCAAACTTTGACGTCTGGTAGAAATCGTTAAAGGCTCCGGATAGACGGGCCAGCGGTCGCAGCGGTCGTACCGGTATTTCGGTCACAGTGGCGGGGTAGGGCGCTTTCAGACAGTCAATATCAACCTTTAAGAAAACTTTTGGGGTATCGGCTTCGTCAAAAGCGTAGGCCAGCGGAGACCCGGCATAGCGGATGCGGTCGCTGATTGTCTGGGCGCGGTGCAGATGGCCGAGGGCGACATAGCTGAAACGAGCGAAAAGAGAAGGATTCACCCGTTCAGCCGTACCGACAAAGATCCGCTCGGAGCTGCTTTCTTGACCGTTTATCGCAAATAAATGCGCCATCAGTACGGCGGGCATGTCCGCGGGTAAAAGAAGTTCAAACCGGCGGGCCGCCTCAGCGGCCAGATCGGCCTGGGAGCTGAGTACCGAACCCGGCGTTGAATCATCGCCGCTGGATATGCCTTCGTGCGCGAGTTCGATAGCGGGCAGGGGCCTGTGCGGGGGCCTGGACGCTGCGGCGGGAGAAATTTCGCTTACGGGGACAATTTCACTTGCGGGCGCGCGGCCATCCGCCGTAAAAAGCTCCGGTTCCGCTTGTTTTTTGCCGATAGGAGAGTGTGACTTGTCAGTTGCGCCGGAAGCTGTTTTCGCGGGGCCGGACAAGCGGAGTGTTCCGGAGGCCAGGAAGGGCAGCAGAAATAAAGCTAGCCGTTCACCGTTTTTTGTGCTTATAATTGGAGAGAACGATTGCTCCGGATCGCCGATAATGTGAATATTGCTGGTTTTCAGGATTTTGTCGGCGAAGGCCAGCCGCGCTCCGGAGTCGTGGTTTCCCGGTATCAGGCAGACCAGCAGGTCCGGAAAGTCGGCGTGCACCGAGGCCAAAAAGGAACTGAACAGGTCGACGGCTTCGGGGTTCGGAATAGTGCGGTCATAGATGTCGCCGGCGATCAGCAGGGCCGCGTAATCATCTGCGGCCAGTTCGGCGCGCAACTGCTTAAGCATGTCTCGCTGTTCTTCGATCAGCGAAGCTTCGTGCAGTATTTTTCCGAGGTGCAGATCTCCGGTATGCAGCAGTTTCATATTTTATACTGTAGGGATAATTCCAGATTCTGTAAAGGGTAATTGCCAATGAAAGCCGGGTTCAGAATAACGCTTTTTTCTCTCACTTTGTTTTTTCTGGTGCTGTGCAGCGCCGGGGTTTTTTTATTGGCAGTCGCCCCGACCAGCCGTCTGCAGCGCGATTTTGAAAGCCTCTCCCGCCTGGATACGGCCTGGGCCGTCTTGCAGGGCGAGATCAATAAAACCTTTGTGTTTCCCTTTGCCAGTCAGCAATCTGTGCTCGAGACAGCCCTGGAACAGGCCGGAGGAGCCGCCACCGCCGCCAGTGAGATTTCCTTTGCTTCGCGCTCCGACAACCGCATAGCGGAATTGACCGAAAAAATACAGCAGCGCTCCGTTGAAATTTCCACGCGCGGTCAACTGCTGTCCAATTTATACCGGGACCTCGGTGTCTCCCTAAACCGGGCCCTCGGTGCACCCGAATCTCTTTCGCTTTCGGCCCTGTATCTGAGCCCTGAGGAAAGTCGGGATAGCTCCGCGCTGGAGCGCTCCCGGCAATACGCCCGCAGCCTGCGCGATGAGGCCACAAATTTGACCGTGCTGCTGGATACGGCCCGCTCCGAGATTAACAGCCAGATTCCGCTGCTCAGTTCCAGTATCCGCCATTACCGCATCTTAACCTTTATTGTGGCCGGGGCTATCATTATCTGTACCTGGGTGCTGGGTCTGCTCGGCGTCTGGTTTCTGTCGCTGTCAGTATCGCGGTTGACCAAGCGGTTTTCCACAATACTGGATGATGTCAGCAGCGGCAACATTGAGGCGAGCCTCAGCGGATTCCGTCCTGAGGAAAGCGATGAACTGCTGGTCAAATTTTCCGGTTTTGTTTCCGCCCTGCAGTCGACTTTGCAGTCTTTAAAGAACGAAGCCAATCATAATGTTGACGCCGGCGGAAAACTGTCGGCTTCCTTGGAAAATTCGGCTTCCACTTTCGAGGTGGTCGACGGTTTTATCGACAATATCCGCAATGAAGTACAGGTACTCGAAGATCAGGTCGGGAAGGTTAAAACCGCCCTGGAGCGGGTTACCCACGGTATACAGCATCTGGACGGGCAGATTATCAATCAGACGACGTTGGTGGAAGGTTCATCAGACGCGGTGAAGACCATGATCGCCTCGGTCGGCGAGATGGCCGAAACCGCCCGCCATGAACAGCAGCAAATCCGCGCGCTGGTGGCCTCTTCTGAGGCCGGGCAGGAACTTTTCAGCTCCACCTATCAGAAAATAACGCGCATCAGTGAAAGCATTACCAATATCAACGGCATGGCCGCGGTTATCGAAGCGATAGCCGAACAGACCAATATGCTGGCCCTTAACGCCGCCATCGAGGCTGCCCATGCCGGTGACGCCGGCAAGGGCTTCGCGGTAGTGGCTGAGGAAATCCTGAAGCTGGCCGAAGCCAGTTCCGAGAGCTCCCGCGAGATCGGCACATCAATAGAAGAAATAGTTGATAATATTACTTCGATGGCTTCCTCCAGCGGCCGGCTTGATGAATCCTTCGATCAGATGACCGTGACCATCGCCTCGGTAGCCAGCTCCATGTCCCTGTTCGTTGAAGGCTTGACCGCAACCAGCGGCAAAACCCGGCAAATTCAGGAGACCATCAACCGGCTGGAGCAGGTTTCTAATGCGGTTACCACCGATTCCGGCAGCATGAGCGAAGGCGCCGGGGCTATCGGTACATCGATGTCCGAACTGGACATGATCGCCAGCCGCGTGTTTGACGGAATTACGGCCATGTCGCTAATGTTGGAAGGGCTCAAAGACGTCATGAACGATTCCCGCTCTCTGGCGGTTTCAATTCAAAGCTCCGGTAACTCGATGAATGATAAATTGGCACAGTTGAAGTAGTACCGCTTTTATGGTAGCTTCTCTTTCATGAAACCGGATATTACCCTCGAACACCTAGAATCGGCTTTTCCCGCCGATTTGTCAGAAGCCGAAAAAGCCCAGTGCAAAACCCTTTTTTTGAAGCAACTTTCCCTGCTGGCTCATCAGTTTTACGGCGGCAAGATGCAAACTTTGCCGAAGTGCGGCCTCTACGGCTTTAACTGGTTTAACGCTTGGTATACACCCGGCGTTTCGGCCGTGTCGACCACTATCCGCGATGACAATGATACTTCCTTTACCCTGTCCAACCGCGGCAATCTCGTTGCCGTAGTCAGCAATTCCACCCGGGTACTCGGTGACGGCGACTGTAGCCCTCCCGGCGGGCTCGGCGTCATGGAAGGCAAGGCCATGCTGATGAAATACCTTGGCGGCGTGGATTCAATAGCTTTATGCGTGGACAGCCGGGTGCGCGCCGATGAGTCCGCTGCCCGCGGCGTCCCGCAGGGGAAAAACGATCCGGCCAAGATTATCGAGTTTGTGCGGATGCTCGAGCCCTCCGTCGGCGCCGTCAACCTTGAGGATATCAGCCAACCGGACTGTTTCCGGGTACTGGATGAACTGCGCGAGGCCTGCGATATACCGGTATGGCACGATGACGCTCAAGGAACGGCCTGTATTACCCTGGCCGGCTTGCTCAATGCCCTCAAACTGGCCGGTAAAAAGCTCGCTGACGCCAAAATCGTCCTGCTTGGCGCCGGCGCCTCCAATACCACAATCGCCCGGCTGATTCTCGCCGATGGCGGAGATCCCGCCAAAATGATCATCTGCGACTCCCGCGGCGCCTTGCATGCCGGCCGCAAAGACGTCGAAAAAGATACGCGCTATTATCGCAAATGGGAGCTCTGCCTGCAAACCAACCCGGGGCGCCTGGAAACAATTGAAGAAGCCATTAAGGACGCTGACGTATTGATTGCCCTGTCCACTCCCGGACCGGGAACGGTCAAGAAAGAATGGATTGCCTCCATGGCCGCGAAATCGATCGTTTTTACCTGCGCTAATCCGGTTCCGGAGATCTGGCCGCACGAGGCCAAGGAAGCCGGCGCTTTTATCGTGGCCACCGGCCGCGGCGATTTCCCGAATCAGGTTAACAACTCGGTCTGCTTCCCCGGAATTCTGAAAGGAGCCCTGTTGGTCCGCAGCCGCAAGATCACCGACGGCATGGCCATTACCTGCGCCCATTCCATTGCCGATTATTCCGAGAAGAAAGGGATCGATACCGAGCACATTGTAGTTACTATGGAGGATATCGGCGTATTCCCCGTTGAGGCCGCCGACGTCGCCATGAAAGCCATTGAGGAAGGGGTAGCCCGTTTGCCGCTTTCCTGGCAGGAAGTCTACGATAAAGCCCTTTTCGATATTACCGCCGCCAGGAAAGCCACCCAATTATTGATGGATAACGATTTAATCCCCGAACCTCCGCAGTCAATGCTGGATGAGGCCATGGAAGCAGCAGTATCCGCCATCAAAGCCCAGCGAAAAGGCGCTTCGAGTTAACTGAAGATGATTCAGGCTCAAAACAAAGCGTTTTCTGTGGCAGCTCTGTCCCTCTGTGCCCTGCTCTGGAGTACCGCCGGTTTTCTGGTAAAGATGATCGATTGGGATCCGATGGCGATCGCCGGTATCCGCAGTCTGATAGGCCTTGCTGTCATGGTTATAATTATCCGAAGACCAGATTTGTCACTTAATCGCGATCGCCTCCTAGCGGCACTATTTTACAGCGCCACGATGATTCTGTTCGTCTCCGCCAATAAATTGACTACCGCGGCCAATGCCGTGCTGCTGCAGTACACCGAGCCGGTATTTATTATTTTGCTGGGTTTATTTTTGCTCCGGGATGAAAAACCGTCTTTGATCGACTGGCTCTGTGTGCTGGGTGTGTTTGGCGGTATGGTTCTGTTCTTTCTGGATGACATCAGCCTGTCGGCGAATCTGGGTAATATTCTGGCGGTTGTTTCCGGTCTAACCTTTGCCCTCTTTGCCCTGTTTATGCGTCGTCAAAAAACGGGTTCACCGGTTGAATCTTTTATGATTGCGCACATCATCACATTTCTTGTCGCTTTGCCGTTTATAGTCCGTGCCGGTCCCCCGAACGTAAAGGGCTCTGTGGCTTTGTTGGCGCTCGGGATCTTTCAGATGGGGCTACCCTCACTGCTGTATAGCCGGGGCGTTCGCGGCGTTTCTGCCGTCAGTACCGCCATGGTGACCATGATTGAGCCCTTATTCAATCCATTGTGGGTTTTTCTATTTGTCGGTGAACTGCCCTCCGTTCGGGCCTTTTTCGGCGGGTTGATAATCCTGTTTTGTGTCTTAACGCGTACCATTTTCAAGTTGAAAAAAGTATAGTATAATATTTTTTTGATCTATGGAGGAAAAATGGCAATCCAAAGAACCTTTGCCATGCTGAAGCCGGGTGTGCTGCAGCGCAGAATTGTGGGAGAAGTGATCAGCCGTTTCGAGAGAAAGGGTTTGAATCTGATCGGTATGAAGATTATGACCATTCCGGCCCTGGTAGCCACCGCTCATTACGCGGAACATAAGGGACAGAGCTATTACGAGCCGCTGATCAAGTATATTATTTCCGGCCCGGTGATCGCCATGGTCATTGAAGGTGAAGAAGCCATTTCTCTGGTACGCCGGATATGCGGTCCGACAGCGGTAACGGAGTCATTACCGGGAACGATCCGCGGGGATTTCTGCCATCGGACCAGATACAATATCATTCATTCATCGGATTCGCCGGAAAGCGCCGCGCGTGAACTGCAACTCTTTTTTCATCCGAACGAGATAGTTTCCTGGGAAGACGGAAACGCCGAATGGTTTTAAGTTAATAACAGTAAAAAAAGTGTTGAAATAAGCCGGTTACGGTTTTTCAGCCGATTTTAGGTGGAGGCCTGTTTTATGAGTCATTCAATTGGTGTTATTGGAGCGGGTGCCTGGGGAACCGCAGTAGCTCTGTCCCTCGCCAAACAGGGATATGCGGTCGAATTATGGGCGATGGAGAAAGAGGTCGTAGAGTCGATCAATCTCCGGCATGAAAACGAACGTTTTTTAAAGGGCTATCCGCTTCCGGAATCCCTGTCTGCCACAACTGATATGAAGAAAGTGGCGACCGGTAAGAATTTTCTGATTCTGGCCAGCCCCTCCCTCTATTTGGCTCGTACTGTTCAAGGATTGCTGGATGTGCCGAATATCGCGGATGGCTCCACCTGTATCGGCGTACTAACCAAGGGTTTTACCGCCTCGCCGAAAGGTCCCCGCTTGATTTTGGAAACTCTGGAAGAGGTCATGCCAGCCTATCAGAAATCGATTGTCTATATTTCCGGCCCCAGTCACGCTGAAGAAGTGGCAATGGGTAAGGTAACCGGTTTAATTGCCGCCAGTGAGAATCCTAAAAATGCCATACGTTTCCGCGAATTGTTAAAATCCTCCGGATTACTGGTCTACTCCAGCCTTGATGTTGTCGGAGTGCAAATCTGCGCTGCCGCAAAGAACGTTGTGGCCGTGGCTTTTGGAATGCTCGACGCTATTACTGAACGCTCTGATGCCTTTGGGGATAATACCGAATCACTGCTATTAGCTGCCGGCCTTAACGAAATTCAGATGATCGGCCGGGCTATGGGCGCGACACACCCAGAAACCTTTACTTCCATTGCCGGAGTCGGTGATCTGGATGTAACCTGCCGTAGTAAATTCGGGCGTAACCGCCGTTTCGGCCACGATATCATCAATGAACGAATTCTCGACAATTTTACAGGAATTGATGACCTGATTGCCCGCATTTCCGAAATCGGGTATCTGCCGGAAGGCGCCGTGGCCTGTAAATACGTATACGAACTGTCTCTGCAGCACAACTTGAAGTTGCCGATTTGCACCGGTTTGTACAAGATCCTCAATAAAGAATTAGCGCCAGTCCAGTTTATAGAGCAACTGCTTGATGGAGTACAGATTTAACCATGCTTGAGAAAGTCACCAATACTTTTAGCGACATTGTCCGTAAAATCGGCGGCAAATCCCAAATTACCGATAAAAACATCGAAGAAGCCGTAGAGGAAATCAAGATGGCCTTGCTGGAGGCCGATGTCAATTTACGCGTGGTGCGCCGCTTTATCAACGCGACTGTCGAGGAAGCCAAAGGTGAAAAAGTGTTGCGCTCGGTTAATCCGGGTCAGCAATTTGTTAAGATCGTTCATGACCGTTTGGTGGCTTTGCTCGGTGACTCTAAAGTTGATTTGCAGTTGAAAGGTCCAGATACCTTATCAGTTATTCTGTTTCTGGGACTCCAGGGTTCGGGTAAAACTACCAGCGCGGCAAAACTTGCAGCCCGGCTACTTAAACAGGGTCGCAAGCCATTACTCGCTGCCTGTGATTTGGTTCGCCCGGCCGCCGTGCAGCAACTTTCGATTTTAGGTGAGAAGATCGGCGTTCCGGTTTATACAGAAGAAACCAAGGATGCCGTACGTGTCGCCAGGAATGCACAGCAATTTGCCAAAAAAAACGGCTACGATACTGTTATTGTTGATACTGCCGGACGCCTGCAAATTGATGAAGTCATGATGGACGAGATTTCGGCCATCAAGAAAGCGGTAGATCCGGTGGAAACCATTTTGGTGGCCGACTCTATGACTGGACAAAACGCAGTCGACATAGCTAAAACTTTCGATGAAAAAGTCGGCCTCTCTGGGGTAATTTTAACTAAATTCGACTCCGACGCTCGTGGTGGCGCAGCTCTGTCCCTAAAGAGCATCACTGGCAAACCGATTCTGTTTATCGGTATGGGTGAAAAGATCGAAGATCTGGAACCCTTTTATCCTGAACGTATTGCCGGCCGCATTCTTGGAATGGGTGATATAGTCAGTTTGGTAGAAAAAGCTCAAGAAACCATTGATGTCGCAGAAGCTGAAAAGCTCCAGAAAAAGATGGCTAATGAGAGCTTTACCTTGCAGGATATGCTTGAGCAGCTTGAACGGGTTAACAAAATGGGATCGTTACAGTCGATGATCGATATGATGCCGGGGTTGGCTGGTCAGGTTAATGCTGACGATCTCGATACTTCAGGGATGAAGGCCCAAAAAGCGATTATTCAGTCTATGACGCACAAGGAACGCTTCAATCACCTGATCATTGGCCCCTCCCGGCGCCGACGAATTGCCAAGGGATCCGGAACTTCTGTCGGCGAAGTGAACAAACTACTGAAGCAATTTGAAAAAACCCGGCAGACCATGCGGAAATTTTCCAAGAATAAGGGTATGCAGGCAAAGTTAATGGGTGGGATGTAAATCGCAGTGGGGACAGAGCTCAATGAGAGTCGTCGTTACGACGTAGTTATTGTTGGTGCAGGGCCTGCTGGCTTATTTTGTGCAATTCACTGCGCAATTGGGGGCCGTTCTGTTCTGGTGCTGGAGAAGAATACTCGTCCTGGGCGAAAATTGCTGGTTACTGGATCTGGGCAATGCAATATCACTAATACCGCTCCGCTCGGAGACTTTTGTAAATCCTATGGTGAGAAAGAACGGTTCGTAAAAAATTCTCTTTATAAATTTTCTAACACCGCAGTCATTGATTTCTTTTCTTCTCATAATCTTTCCTTGATTACCACGCCTCAAGGAAAAGTCTTTCCTAAATCAATGTTGAGCTCTGATGTCCTAAATGTTCTGCTTAAAGAATGTAATAGACTTGGTGTGACAGTTAGGACAGGAGATCCTGTTGTACGTTGTCAAGCTACTGAACAGGGACAGAGCTCTGTAACTGATAGGGCTTTTCTGACAACTACGTCAACTGGTATTTATTCTTCTGCTATTCTTGTGCTTTCTACCGGAAGTCCAACATGGCCTAAAACCGGTTCTACAGGCGATGGAGTATCGTTGGCTAAATCAATGGGACAACCTGTCACGGACTTTTTCCCAGCTCTGTCCCCGGTGGTTCTTAACCCCCATCGATTTCAAAGCTGCGCAGGTAATACTTTAAAAATTGTCCATATTCAATTGTATCGAGATGGAAAGCTCATCAAACAGACTCGCGGTGATATACTGATAACGCATCGAGGGCTTTCTGGCCCAACAATTTTAAATTTCAGCCGATACATTTTACCGGATGACATTTTAGTTCTAAACCTTTTCTCTGGTAAAACAGCTGAACAATTGAATCAGGACCTGCTTGACTGTTGTAATCACTCAGGAAAGAAACAGGTTAAGAATCTCCTTACAGGATGGGGCCTGCCTGATTCTCTTGCTATCGAAATCCTGCATCAGGCAAAGATTGAACTTCTTGAAACTGCCGCACATCTATCGAAAAAAGACCGACTGGTACTCATTGACCTGCTCATTTCACATCGTTTAGTAGTTGCAGCCTTAGGTTCTTTTGATGAAGCGATGGTTGCAAGAGGCGGGATTTTACTCTCACATATCAATCCGAAAACTATGGAGTCAACCAATTATCGAGGACTCTTTTTTTGCGGTGAAGTGATAGATATTGACGGTGATACAGGCGGTTATAATCTGCAATTCGCGTTTTCCTCGGCATATTCCGCAGCAGAAGCGATAAATAAACGAACGCAGTCATTTGCCGAATGTTAGTTTAATCTTATACTGCCTGGTAATTGTGTTTTGAGAAGCTCTTGATTTTCAATAAAATTACAAAGAGACGCGAAAAAAAGTGCTTGTAGACTTACTTCAAAGGTTTTTTCCGGGTTCCCGGAAACAGTAAGCGACGGCACTTAAATTTTCGATCGATCAGAAACCGCACTTTCGGACGGTCAATTTCTGACTCTTGATACTCGTCATCATTGCATCGGACTTCCTGTTGCCAAGATGGTAGTTCTTCTGAAAATTCGTATACAACTTTTCTTTGTCCCTTTTTATCAAAACTAAACAAAAATCGTAACATATTAGGATAGTAAATCCATTTTGAAAAAAAATAAACATTTATTTTTTGGTGAAACCGTTTTTCTTGTGACTTTTTCATCTTTTACGTATAAAATTTCCATTTAGCAAATCAATAATTGCTGAGCAACCGGGATTAAGAATGCCAGGAAGGGCGGTGTATCAATAAATGATCCATAATGTCCGGATAGTCGATAAAAAGCGCCTCCATATCTCCACTGCCAAGGTGATTCAACAAGTCCTTCCTTAACTGGATTTAATTCTATGTATTGAAAAATATGCGAGTACTCATCAAATGTGGTAATGATTCTTGAGAAGAATCTGCTCCCCCAGAAATGTCCCGTACGACCGGTGAGTCGATTGTAAGCCATCGCATAAACACTCATGATCCATTGCATGATTTTAGATAGCTTTTCAGAATGATGTGGTTTAATAAGTAAATGGAAATGATTTCCCATAATTACGAAGGTATCTGATTCAAAAGCGAACTTGTACTTTGCGCGAACCAATACCCTTTCAAATAGGGCTTTTGCTGTATCTTTCTGCAACAAGAATTCTTTGTTATTTACCCGAGCGGTTACATGATAATACGCGCCAGGCTTAATTTGACGTGCCTTTCTCATGTCTTGTATGTATTGGTAATAGCATTGTTTGGCTGGTTTATTGAGAAAAATCACGAAATGTAGCTCTGTCCCCCCTTGTAATTTTTCAAACCGTATCTGCGCGGATTACTTAGGTTCTAGACCGAAAACTTACCGCTCTATCCAATAATCCTTTTGAGAATAGTGTAACTCTGTTGCGTCCGTTGGTTTTCGATCGGTACAGAGCCTTGTCGGCTTCGGAGAGCAAAATCAGTGAATTATTACCTGGAACAGCTTCAACCATCCGCGCGCCGATACTGATTGTAAATGAAAGACTTTTATTCTCAAAAGGAATCGAAATGACTTCAGTTGCTTCCCGGATGCGTTCAGCGATTTCTACAAGTCGGGACGAATTGCATTCCGATAATAAAACCGAGAACTCTTCACCGCCAAAGCGAGCCACACAATCTTCATTTCGAGTTATCCCGGTCAGCATTTCAGCTAAGGCAACGAGAGCTCTGTCCCCAGTGACATGTCCCCAGCTGTCATTAAAGCGCTTGAAGTGATCCACATCAATCATCAGAATTCCAGAGCGGGAACCGTGGCGTCTGGCGAAGGCCAATTCTTCATCCATACGGCGGATAAAATAATCATGGGTAAAAAGTCCGGTTTTGGGATCGGTAATAGAACTTTCGTAATGCAAACCATTTTGCAGGCTAACCGAAAGGAAACGAATGATCCTATCAAGGTATTTTTGTTCAAGCTCCGTATAGGGGCTTTCTATGACTTTTTGTCCAAGAATTACAATTCCGTATACTCCCCCAATACCCACCATCGGGAACACTATTTGAATATGCAATTTTTTGAAGTCATCGACGAAGAGATCCTCGCCCAGTTCTTTTGAAAGATCCTGGAAGCTGACCGCTCCCGGGGATTTGTGAAAGCGTTCCTTCAAGAGATCATAATAAAAATGAGGGATTTCTTCGTCGGTTTTATGAAGGTTTCGATAACAATATTGTCGCAATTGGCCGCCACGGGGAGGTTGAATAAGAAATGCGAGAAAACTGGGGATAAAATGATCCAAAATCTTGGCAATAACGAAGTCCAGCATACCTGAAACCTCGGTATAGGCCACGAGTAAGGCGGCATCGGTAATAATTTTATCAAGTTCTCGGTTTTCCTTGCGAAGTTCAGCTAAGGCGTCCAGGGTACCGGATTCCTGAAGCTGTTTGAATTGTGCCAGAGCATCAGATGCGTTTGCCATACGAAAAAATTATAAGGCTTTTATGCTGCCCTGTCACGTTTTCATATTTATGAGTTTCATTTTTTTTTATTTGATACTCAGAGCAATCGGCGCTATACTTACAACATGCAGGATGAAACGATCATTAATACTAGCAATATCGGCCGGCGGCTAGACGCGATTGTGAAACAGGAACAGGTTTCATATTTAATGATTAATAACGGAAAAGTGCCTCTGGTTGGCCGTATTTCAATCGGACGGTCGACCGAGAACGATGTGGTCATCGACAATAAGCTGGCCAGCCGTGAACATGCGATAATCCAGAAAATAAAGGATGATTACTATTTAAAAGATTTGGGCAGCACTAATGGTACTTTGTTAAACGGTGCAAAAGTTCCAAATGATAAATATATCAAGCTCGAACATGGTGATACCATAACCATCGGCAAAACGAACTTGAACATCAATTAAGTTGTAAGGAGATCTCACCCAATGGAATCATTTAACAGTTTGTCCCCCGTAATTCAAAGTCACATTCGTCAATTGGCTGCCGCTTCCGGGCTTCCGGCCGGAGAAGAGTCCCTGGAGCTGCTCGCCGGTGCATGGATGGATAAAAAACAGTGTTTTGAAGAAGCTTTGGCAGCCAATGATCTCACTGATACCCAGTTTTTTGATAAAACCGAGAGCCGTGGCGCCCTGGTGATGACCTGGTCCGGGTCTTTGCTCCAGATTGGACCGCTCGTTAACGGCAACCGCCGCTGTGAATATACTTCCATCGGTTTAAGAACTGATGTACCGCCTTCGGCGGTAGAAGATTTTTCAGTTCTGGCAGCGGATGTTGAAACTGACAATCAGGTTCACTTTGCTACCGGCCCGATCAAGCAAAGCTCCCCTGTGCTCAAAATCGGTGTGTATCCCGCAGAAATCAGCCCTGGAGAGGGTGAGGCCCTGCTTACCCGGATTTCTCAGGAAGTTACCGAAGAATTCATCGAAGTGAATAAAACCGTCGCTCAATAATGGATTTGCTCGAAAATTTACAAGCTGTTTTTCATCGGAAAAAGATGCCGGATCGCGATGAGTATCTGCAATTGCTTGAGTCGGTGATTACCGTATTGGAGCACGAGGATGAAGCTGTCCGTCCCAGGGATAGATATCGCCTCCCCGGCGGATTGGTGTATCTCGATGCGGCTTTACCGGTCCTAATCCTACCGGATTTGCACGCTCGTACCGATTTCTTTCTGACGGTCATGGAATACGAAATCTTCGGCACTGCTTCAGTGGCTTCGCTGTTAATCAAAGGCGAACTGCAGGTGCTTTGTTTGGGCGATGGATTCCACGCCGAACGACGCGCCCGGGATAGATGGAAAGAGGCTTTCGAAGAGTATACCGGCTCTTATCGCCTTCATAAGGCAATGGATGCCGAAATGCGCGAAAGTCTGACTCTGATGGAAATGGTAATGGTGTGTAAAAAGGCCGCCCGGACAAATTTCCACTTTCTCAAAGGAAACCACGAAAATATCCTTAATGAAGAAGGCAATGGCAACCATCCTTTTCGAAAATTCGCCTGGGAAGGGGAGATGGTCTGCGATTATGTAACCCGTTTTTACGGGGATGATTTTCTGGCAACCTATGCTCTTTTTGAGAAAAGTCTCCCGTTATTCGCGATAGGCGGAAATTTCATAGCTTCGCATGCCGAACCGGCACTCTGCTACACCGAAGATCAATTGATCAATACCCGCGACAATCCTGAAGTGGTACTCGGCTTAACATGGACGGATAATGATGAAGCCGTTGAGGGCAGTGTACGCATGATGCTCGACGCCTTTCTCCCGGACCGGAGCGAAGCCGTTTATCTGGGCGGACACCGCTCCGTTTCGACGCGTTATAATTTGCGAGCTGATGATCTGTTTATTCAGATACATAACCCGGATTCCTGGCAATTTGCCTTGCTTCAGAAAGATAAGCGCTTTGACCCTGAAATTGATATAATTACGCTCGCGGAGGAATAAAAAGTATGGCCGGAATACCCGAAACCATTGGAAAATACAAGATTGTCTCGCTGGTCGCCAAGGGCGGCATGGGCGCTGTTTATAAGGCAATCCATCCGAATTTACGCCGTTATGTCATCATCAAGAAACTTACCATCAGAGGTAACGCCTCGGTAATTGAGCGCTTTAAGCGTGAAGCTCAGATACTACTGGATTTTAATAACCCCTATATCGTGCATTTCTTCGATTATTTTCAGGAAGGATCTTCTCGTTACATCGTTTTGGAATACGTTGACGGCATGTCCCTGGATGTGTTGATCAAAAAGAGGCGATATCTATCGGGCCCGCTGGCTCTGCTGGTCTTTTTGGATGCCGCGAGAGCCTTAAAATATGCCCATGACCAGGGAGTAATTCATCGTGATATCAAACCCGGTAATATTTTGATCTCCAAAGCCGGGGACATCAAGCTGGCCGATTTTGGAATCGCCGCCTCCGAACATGATGAGGATGAAGGGCTAACCCGTGAGGGTATGACGCTGGGAACGCCATCCTATATGCCTCCTGAACAGTTTGAAAACAGCAAAAATGTCGATAAACGGGCAGATATCTACGCTATGGGCGTTATGCTGTACGAAATGGTCACGGGTAAAAAACCGTTCCCCGGAAGCCTGGCACCAGAAACTATCAATATGATTCAAAAGGGTCGTTTTGTCGCCGCCCGCAAGCTTAATCCGGATATTCCTCCCATCATCAGTAAACTGATACACCGCATGATTCGGCCCGATCCGCGGAAGCGTTTTAAGGATATGTCTATTCCGATAAAAATCATCGAAAAATTCCTGTCCCGTTATCCGCTTGTACAGATGCGCGAGTCACTGGTTAATTGCATGGCTGTTGCAAATTTTGAGGAGCCGGTGTTTAAAGCCCGGACACGGAAGCGAGTCGTTTTTTTTCTGCTCGCAGCTCTGTCCCTCGCTGTTTTGGGTAGCGGTTATATCCTCTGGACCAATGGTTTTATACACCGCACTTTCCTAGCTCATACTCTTGGAAGCTTCAAGGTTGCCATTCGTGTTCCGCAGGCCATCAAAGACCAACAGGATGTTTTTCTAAAAGCTGAAATTTTTGTCAATGACCGTAAGGATTTTCCGGCAGCCAGCGGAGCGGATTTACACTTTTTATCCATGCCGGATGACGGAAGCTCTTTTTGGCAGTTTGAATCGAATACCGTGTATCTGCCTGCTGGTAATTACAGACTTAAGTTGATTTGCGAGCAACGGATTTATTGGCAATCCTTCCGTGTAGAAACAATGCGTGCTCTTCAAAACCGTAACGAGGCTGGACAAGTGCTCTCTGTAGTTTTTGACCGGGTCGTACCGCGGGAGTTGGTTGTTCGAGGGACAGTACTCGATGCCCTCAGCGGTCGGGATCTCGGTTCTTTGGCGGTATTATCGGTAAATTATAATAATCAATGGATTCCGCTCCCTGAACTGGAGAGTAATACATTGCGAACTGGCGCTATTTGGCGGTTTCGGGCCGAAGCCCCCGGTTATTATCCTGAACTTTTTTCGCTTAAGGTTACCAATTATCAGGATGAACTGATATTGCGAGCTAATTTAGTACCTCTTGCCGGTAAGTTGGTACTTAATGGACCGGCTGAGCGAATCAGCCTGACACTGAATGGTTCAAAGCAAATTACCCTGGGTGGTGAGGACATGCTACAGGGAAGTATTGGAGATTTCAGTGGCCGGGAGAGCAGTTGGAACCTGCCAGCCGGCCGTTATGAACTGGAAGCGACTTCGAAAAAAAGCCGGGCGAGGATGGCTTTTACCATATCACCGGAAGTCCCGATCCGTCTGCGACTGCACAGCGATTCGGGCATTATCAGTATAAGTAAGGAGTAAATAATGTCACTGACTATGAAACGGATCTTGATGATTTTGCTTGGATCATTAGCTTCGGCTATGATCTGGCCGTTTTTATTGATCATTCAGCATTTTCAGGTTTTTTTCCCTGGGTATGTAGCTCTGTCCCTCGCGCAGGGCCTGGTATTTGGTGCCATCTACGGGGCGGTTTTTGGTTCTTTTGAGGGAATTGCGGTTTCATCCAGACCCAAAGCAATAAATGGGGCCCTGTTCGGAGCCCTAGCTGGTTTGCTTTCCGGCGCCATTGGTGTTTTTTCCGCTCAAGCCCTGCTATTTTTTTTGGCATCGTTAGTTGTTGACAATTACTCAATGCTTTCAGGCACAGCCTTAATGCTCTCCCGTGGGACAGGCTGGGTGATAATTGGTATTTGTTTGACTATAATCGAGGGGGTGCGATCCCGTTCGTTCCGGCGTGTTTTTGTCGGTCTGTTGGGTGGCATCAGCGGTGGATTACTGGGAGGTATCACTTTACAGGCTATGCTTACGACTTTCCCTGGAAATAGTATCGCTCTCCTGGTCGGTTTAGTTTTATTTGGTTTTTCCTTGGCTTTTTTTTATACGGTTTTTGAACATCAGTTCTCGGCCGGCACCCTGAAATTGCTCAATGGAAGGCTTAAGGGCAAGGAATATCATCTTGTTCGCAACCGCATGACAATCGGTAGCGCTGATTATTGCGATATCGTTCTAAAGGATTACCGTGGAGTAATGCCTCTTCATGCTGTCCTGGTCATAAAAAAAGGAAAGGTAGCTCTGTCCCCCGGACCGGAGAAAGCTCCGATCTTGGTCAACGATGGGCCGTTGAAAGACGCTGCCTTGCGCCGGGAAGATGTGTTCGCGCTCGGTTCTGCCCGCTTTATGTACGGAATTTTCATTTAGGAGATCAGAATGAATACCACTTTGCGTCCCAATATTTTTTCAATGCTTGCGTTGCTGTTTATTGCACTGTTTTCCAGTTTGAACGTTTCAGCCGAGGACTGGCGAATCACCCAGGTGGATCCTTCCCGCATTTTCGCTACTGGCCGGGTACGCCTGTATCTGGATTCCAGTTCAGCAGTGCCCTCTGATGGAACACTAAACCCTCTTATTGAAGAATCTTCGGATGGAATAAATTTTCAAAAGGTTACTGTATTACATACCGGGATAACTCAGGCCCGGGATGAGGGAATATCATTTTTGTTCTTAATCGATAATTCCGGTAGTATGTGGGATGATCTGGATGGCCGGCCGACCACTGATCCTTCGATGATGCGTATTACTCACGCTAAAAGCGCTGTTCGGGATTTTCTGGGTCGATTGTCTCCCGCTGATCGCGCAGGTATAGCGCAGTTTAATTCAAATTATCGCATGATCCACTCTGTTTCTTCAGATATTGCCACATGCACCGATGCGCTCGAGGAAATCACCGAGCCAGCCCGTGACGACGCATACACCGAGCTTTATGGCTCTCTTCCGGTTGCACTCGAAGACTTTGGAGAAACAGGTCGGCGAAAAGTGATGGTGGTTCTTTCCGACGGTGAACATTTTCCCTTTAATAAAACAGACAGCCCGACCGGACCGGAATTGGCGATTCTGGCAGCGAACAGAGAAGGAATTACCTGCTATGTTGTGCATTTTGGTGCAACGAAAGACACGTTAATTAATACTCTGGCTGAAGAATCCGGGGGACAGAGCTTCGACGCCAGGAATTCCACACAACTTTTAAACAGCTATGACACCATTCGAGCCGGGGTGCTTGCCGAGTACACAGCCGATTACAGGGCGTCTATGCTTCCCGGTGACAAGCGTTTTGTGCGCGTCGGTGATTCTATACGTTATTATTTTACCGGAAATGTTTTTGGTTCGGCTTCCGCCGCTCCTGCGTTCTGGCAGTTAATTCCTATACTGCTCGGCTTGGCCGTATGGATTTTCTTTATTCTTTACCGCCTGGAAAAACCGGTCACCGGAGCAGGAATTCAATTGTTGAACGCGGTTCCCGGAACAAAAACCAAAATGTTCAGTCTCGGTGATAATCGAACTGTTATCGGCGGGGATGAAACCGCGGATATTACCATTGCCGGAAATCCCGGCATGAAAAGTTCTGCTGTTACAATATTGTTTGATAAAGAAAAAGAATCCTGGACCCTCCAGGCCGATCAGGATCTTACCGTAAACAACCGGCCGGTCAAAACCAAAAAACTTGAATCAGGCGATGTCATCAATGTGGCCGGAACTGTGGTTGTCTTTGACAAACCGGAGAATCCCACAAAAAATGTCACTAAATTCAAATGAAAAAACTTCTTTTTATGGATATCTAATGCCTCATCCGCCGGTAATCGTGCCGGCGGTTGGACATGGACGCGAAAAAGTGGCTGCGCGGACTATCGATGCTTGTAACGCCGCAGCAAAATAAATCGCAGCTCTGTCCCCGGAGACAATTGTGCTTATCTCGCCGCACGCTCCTGTTTTTTCTGATTATGTTTTTATTTATCCGGGAGATGTTTTAGAGGGTGACTTTTCAAATTTCGGGGCAGCAGGCGCTCACTTTCATTTTTCTGCCGATACGGCTTTTGCCTTCGCCCTTATTGAATCGTTAAAATCGGCCGGAGTATTATCCGGCGCTCCGGAACCACGCCTTTTTAAACAATCCGGTATAACCGGTTCGCTTGATCACGGGGCTCTGGTGCCTCTTTCGTTCATTCTTTCACAGTATTCCTCATTTAAACTGGTCGTGATATCCACCCCGGCAATGGATAGAACAGCTTTGTTACGAATCGGTACCTGTATCAGACTAACAGCCCAGACACAAAAACGTAATATTGTTGTGGTCGCTAGCGGAGATTTATCGCATCGGGTTAATGTTGAAAGTCCCTATGGGATGGTTAGCGAAGGGGCTGAATTTGATTCTATTGTTTGTGAAGCAATCGCTCAGTCCTCCGCTCAAAAGATTTTGTCAATCGATAACGATCTTCGAGAAGCAGCCGCAGAATGCGGATATGGTTCCATGGTAATTATGATTGGAGCTTTGGGGACAGAGCTCGCTTCAAAATTGATCTCATATGAAGCCCCGTTTGGAATCGGTTATGGGGTTGCATCTTTTTGTGGATTGAACAAAGACCCTGATCTGGTTCAACCCAGTTACCCCGTCCAAATTGCCCGTACGACACTAGAAAAACTGTTATCAAAGAAACCAATGCTGGAATTAGATACTCTTCAATTAAGCTCTGTCCCTGATGAGCTCACTGCTATTCTATATAAAACCACAGCTGGTGTATTTGTTTCGATCAAGAAAAACGGAGAACTAAGGGGTTGTATCGGTACCATTTCAGCGACCTGTCCTACAGTAGCCCAGGAAATTGCGCGTAATTCCTGCGCAGCAGCCACAGACGATCCCCGCTTCCCCCCAGTTTGTGAAGAGGAACTTCCCTTTCTGAGCATCAGTGTGGATATACTGAGTCCCGCTGAAGAAATAACAACAACAAATGAACTTGACCCTTCCGTTTATGGGGTAATTGTGACGTCCGGATATCGGCGTGGTTTACTGCTCCCGAACTTAGCCGGAGTTGATACAGTGGAACAACAGTTAGCAATTGCCTGCCAGAAAGCAGGTATTACCCCAGACTCACCCTATAGAATCGAACGATTCCGTGTAACGCGGTATAATTGATGTTAAGTGTTTCTCACGATGAGGTTGAAGCCCGCTGGTATCATCATATTTCTGGAACAAAGGCGGTGGGTTGTGAGCTCTGTCCCCATAATTGTTGCATTGCGGAAGGGAATACTGGAAAATGCGGTATTAGATTTAATAATAATGGTAAACTGATCGCCAGCGGTTACGGGTATTTCTCAGCTCTGTCCCTCGATCCCATAGAAAAAAAGCCTCTAGCCCGGTATTTACCAGGATCAATGATTCTGTCTGTGGGAAGTGTTGGCTGTAACCTGCGTTGCCAATTTTGTCAAAACTGGACTATCTCACAAACGCAGCTAAAAGCAACGAGCTCTGTCCCCGTATTGCCAGTTCATAATGAATTACAAGTTCAACTGACGTATATCCCGACTGAAAGGCTGATTGAACTGGCCGAAGAATCGCGCTCTATGGGCAATATCGGTTTGGCGTTCACCTACAATGAACCAATTATTTCTCTAGAATATATCATCGATTGCGCACGTGAAATAAAAGATCGTTCCAAAAACGATCTCAAGCTCATATTAGTGACAAATGGCTACATTAATCGAGCTCCGTTAGCGGATTTATTGCCATATGTAGATGCTTTGAATATCGATTTGAAAGCATTTCATGATTCTTTCTATAAGCAAATTTGCGGCGGCGCTCTGGAACCAGTTAAAGAAATGATTCAGCAGTGTCAGAATTACCGCAAAGAGAGAAAAATACCACATTTTGAAATAACTACACTTATCATCCCCGGACTTAATGATTCGCCCCCGGAAATTGAAGCTCTGTCCCTGTGGTTGGCTGCAATCGATCCTGATATTCCACTGCACTTAAACCGTCATCATCCGGACTGGAAAATGCTTGATAGACCGCCAATTTCAAGTGCCGCGCTTTTTCTTCTTGCCGATTTAGCCCGTCACCACTTACACTATGTTTATACCGGTAATATTTAACACTTTCAGAATCCCGGAACTTCTATGGAGGAGCGAAAAAGATGGCCCGATCAAAAAAAGATCCTGTTCGAGAGAAATTTGCTTCTGAGCTCGCCAGCCTGATTCCTTCCCTTGACACCGAGGGCTTGGCCTTCCTTGTTCAACAGGCGCATGTGCATTTGTATAATATGGCTGTAACTGCCCAGGAAACAGCTGAGGAGGCGCAGCCGCAACCGCAGTTAAAAGGAAAGAAATCCTCTTCCGGGAAAACAGCCGGCAAGAAAAGTAATAATCAGGTTAGCGGTACCGGGCATTCGTTTCGGTTGGAAAGGAACGCATCCGGCGGTTCATATCATTTAATTGATAAAGGGCGCTGGAAACTTTTCAGTGACGATGAGATGTTGGCTATGGTGCGCATCGCTCAGGGAACCGGGAAAAAAGATCCTCTATCTGAACGCACCGAACGTTTGGTGCGCTGGTTCACCCGCGAGCGTTCCGACGTCTTCGCGGATCTTGAGCTTGCTTCCGATCCGCACGATCCGGCGCTGCGGGAACTGACTGAGTTTTTGGCAAAAAAGTTCGCGGTAAAGAAGGAGTGAAGTTAAATGACGGTTACTATTAATATTGAAGAGACGAATGTTTTACGTGTCACCATACCTGTTGATAATCCAATTCTGTATTCTTTACTGCGCAATATACCGGGCAGTTATTTTAGTAACAGCGAGGGATTGTGGAAGATTCCCGCCCGAAGGGAGCGCGTTGAGCTGATTTTGCAGAAACTGTATCAAACCAACCTGTTTAGCGCATCTCCGGAGTTCTCTGGATCCGTTGAAAAGGCTCCGATCAGGACAAGTGTAAGTAATTCAGCGCAGGAGCCTTATTCCCGCGTAAATGTTCCGGATAAGACCGTTTTTTTGGCAAATACCGCTGGTGTACCGCTGCAGGCTCAGTACAAGGCGTCGATAAGCCGCCTGCAAGCCGAGCTGGAAGCCCGCCATTACAGCCCTCGTACCCAACAGACCTATCTTTCCTGGGTAACCAGATTTCTCAATAAGCACACGGGGAGGGATCTTCATACCCTGCGCGAAAAAGATATTAACGAATTTCTGACCGCTCTTGCCGTAAAACTGCGCATCAGCGCGTCCACCCAGAATCAAGCCCTCGCAGCCCTGCTTTTCTTTTTCAAGAATGTTTTGAATACGCCGATTGAAGGATTGGGGGAAGTCATCCGCGCCAAGAAACCGCTTCGGTTACCCGTTGTAATGAGCCGCGATGAGGTCAAGGCCGTACTGCTGCGTCTCCAGGGCGAGAAACTTTTAGCCGCTCGGTTGATGTACGGAACCGGGATGCGTTTGATGGAGTGCCTGCAATTGAGGGTACAGGATATTGATTTTGACAGGAACGAGATTCTGATCCGCAACGGGAAGGGCGCCAAAGACCGTGTCACAATGCTGCCCGCATCACTTAAGCACTCCTTGAAAAATCATTTGGAAACAGTGCAACAGATATTTGAGCAGGATCGAGCCGATGGCTGGGGTCGTGTCACACTTCCGGGCGCTCTGGAAATCAAGTATTCCAACGGATCGATCGACTGGTCCTGGCAGTGGGTTTTTCCTCAAGCCCGTCGCTGGACTGATGCCAAAACCGGCCAGCAGGGTCGCCATCATATGGATGAATCCACCATGCAACGCGCTGTTCATGAAGCCGTCCTGAAAGCGGGTCTGACCAAACGGGTCTCTTGTCATACGTTCAGGCATTCCTTCGCAACGCATTTGATAGAAGGCGGCTATGATATCCGTACTGTTCAGGAATTGCTGGGTCACAGTGATGTCAAAACAACAATGGTGTATACCCATGTATTAAACAAAGGCCCATCCGGAGTAAGAAGTCCAATTGATAACCTGATATAAATCAGTAGTTATTCTTATAATTGTATACTCATAAATTATCTTGATACAAGATTTCAGGTTAATAAATCCAGACCTCAAAATCATTAGTTTTGATAATTTTCCTTTAAGCAAACCATCGTGTTTTAATATTATTGATAAAAATAAATAAATAAATCAGTCCAGTTTACTTTTTTGTGCTAAAATGTATGGGAAACACGACATTTAACGAAATTAAAACACGGGCTTAATCCACCCCATCAAAAAAAGCTTGTTTCGGCAGCGTTTTTGATGAATTAACACCTCAGTCCTTTTATGAGGCGTGCACAAAAGTGAATCCTTATCACCCTGTGTACTAGATGCTATTATCGAATTTTATACAGTTCCGCATAAACTCCACAACTGTTTTATATCTTATTATGTAACAAGATTTTATTGTTCCAATTTTTTTTGAATAACAGTTTATATTGAATAGTATTGATTTACATTATTTTACAATGAAAAGTCCAATAAATGTTGGGTCGACGCTTCGCGCGAGAGGAAAAGAAAGAGAATCTTGTCGTTCGAAGAATTTTGTGTTTGGCTGTGTCGAGATTGTTGTAAAAGCAAATGTAAATCACGGTCTCAAATGGTTGATGCCCTAGTTCCTGAAGCCCATAGGGCAGGCCCATGATTATTAAAAAGTAAATTATTTACACGCTGATGAATAGATATGCTGGAATAGTGACCCCGCGTGGAACTGGCTTCGAATGAAAGAGGCCCCAACAACGGTTTCAACCTGTCAATTCCTGTTGTCATGGTTTGTGCTATTCGCTACGCTCGGCACAAACCACGCCAAGCCCTTCGGGCCGGAATTGCAGGTTAAACCAATGTTAGCTTGACCCTTCGGGCAAGGAGAAATAATGAATAAGATTTTCAAAATCTTTGTTATAAATTCCATAATATTATTATTAATATGTAATTGTTCCTCTTATTCTGAATATAGAAAAATTAAGAATGCAAATTATAAAAACAATAGTTATATTGTGTATCAAAGTAAAACGATAACTAGAAATGGAATAGATAATAAATTTACTATTTATAGATGTAACTATAGTTATATTCCCACAGAAATAGATGATTCAGTATACTGGAAAGGAATTGTTGATGGTGAATATTTAATAATTGAAATAATAGGGTATGTTAAAAAAATAGAATTCATTAGTTTGGATTATGAAGATTCAGAATTATATGAAACAGGAATAATTAATTCTATTTCTGACATTAATAATGGATTAATTGTGATTAATACATACTTTACTGAGAGTTGGCCAAATGAAAAAATTAGAATATGGGATTTAGATGGTGAAAAATATGAATATGAATTTAATGAGAAATATTTAGGTGGAGAAAGCTAACAACTGCTTCAACCTGATATTTTCTTTGTCACATTTTGTGCTGTCGCTTCGCTCCTGACGCACAAAATGCGCCAAGCCCTGCGGGCACGAAAATACAGGTTAAGCAAATGTTGGGTCGACGCTTCGCGCGAGAGGAAAAGAAAGAGAATCTTGTCGTTCGAAGAATTTTGTGTTTGGCTGTGTCGAGATTGTTGTAAAAGCAAATGTAAATCACGGTCTCAAATGGTTGATGCCCTAGTTCCTGAAGCCCATAGGGCAGGCCCATGATTATTAAAAAGTAAATTATTTACACGCTGATGAATAGATATGCTGGAATAGTGACCCCGCGTGGAACTGGCTTCGAATGAAAGAGGCCCCAACAACGGTTTCAACCTGTCAATTCCTGTTGTCATGGTTTGTGCTATTCGCTACGCTCGGCACAAACCACGCCAAGCCCTTCGGGCCGGAATTGCAGGTTAAACCAATGTTAGGTTCACACCTGCGGTGGATGCGGAAAATATAGTTTAAAAAAGTATTGCGAATTTGATCTTTTATAAATTGAGGTTTTTATGAATAAAGTATATCTGGTTCGCCATGGTGAGAATCTCGCTAATATTACAAAAGAATTTTCTTATAAATTGGTTGATTATGATTTAACGGAAAAGGGTAGGGTTCAAGCACAACAGACTGCAGATTATCTTGCATCACAGAATATTGATGAAATATTCTCTTCTCCACTTAAGAGAGCTACACAAACAGCAGAATATATTTCAAAAAAGTTGAATAAACAATATAAAATAATTGAACAATTCCGTGAGGTAAATGTCGGAAAATTAGAAAAAAAAGCACCTGATAAAAATAGTTGGGATATATATTTTAATGTAACAAATGATTGGTATGCAGGAAAAAAAGAAACAAGGTTTCCGGATGGAGAGGATTACTTCACTTTGTATAATAGATTCATAAAAGGTTTGGAAACTATTACAAGTGAAAAAGATAATAAAAATATTGTTGTTGTTGGTCATGGAGGAATATTTACTGCCTGCTTACTTGAATTGTGCTCAATAAAGGATAAAAAAGAATTTGTAAGTCAAAAAAATAGTAATTGTTCAATTACTGAGATCATAATTGAAAAAGGACTTTATAAAAATGTTAAGTTGCTTTATTGGGCAGATTCCAAGCATCTATCTGGTGAAGCAGCGATTCTTGTAAATGGATTACCAGAAAGATAAAAAAAACCTAACAACTGCTTCGAGCGGACATTGCCTTTGTCATAAAACTTGCTGTCGCTACGCTCGGCAAGTTTTACGCCAAGCCCTTCGGGCACGGCAATGCAGCTCAAGCAAATGTTATATCGTCGTCGCTAACGCGACGCGCCGAAGATTTCGCCAAGGCGAGGAAGAAGAGAAGAATTGGCTCGCTTCGCTCGGAAGATAAAGAAAGATAAGTTAATCAGAAAGTAAAGAAATATTGAGATGTTGCTACGCAATATTTTTGGAATCGCTTTTCGCGAGGATTAATTAAGAAAGCTACGAAATGTTGCTACGCAATATTGTTATAATCGCTCACCGCGGGAAAGAATTAAGATAACTCCGAAAGGTTGCTTCGCAATATTGTTGTAATCGCTCACCGCGGGAAAGAGTTAAGAAGGCTCCGACAGGTTGCTACGCAATATTGTTGTAATCGCTCATCGCGGGAAAGAGTTAATAAGGCTTCGACAGGTTACTGCGCAATATTGTTGTAATCGCTCACCGCGGGAAAGAGTTAAGAAGGCTTCGACAGGTTGCTGCGCAATATTGTTGTAATCGCTCACCGCGGGAAAGAGTTAAGAAGGCTTCGACAAGTTGCTGCGCAACATAATATGAATCGCTCACAGCGATGAAATATTTAGACCGCTTCGGGATATTATTACAATAATAAGAAATGAACAAATAAAATAAATAGACTATAAAGTTGAATAATAGTAAAATAAAAAGGAAAAAAATATAACAACTAGTTCAACCTGACATTGCTATGTCACAAAACTTGCTTTCTGGCTTCGCCAGGCAAGTTTTGCGCCATGTACGCAATGCAGGTTAACTAAATGTTAGGACGGCGCTTCGCGCGCGAGGAAATATAAGATATCCGTTTATTGGTGGAATTTGTTTGTAAATTTTAATGATTGTAAGGAAGGAAGATGGTATGAATATTTGGATTGGAGAAAAGGTAAAGCTTAGAGCATTTGAAGCGGAAGATGCGGAATATAATTTTCAATCATGGAATGATTCTCAGAATTTGAAAAATAGGGCATTTCCAAAGCTTCCGGCATCAAAATGTGTTACTTCTTATTTTGCTCAAAAGGATTCAGAAACCGGTCCAATTGAAAGTGATTTTCATTTTATAATTGAAAATTTAAATGGTGAAACTGTTGGTGATATTGGAACAAGTGAATGTGATTTCCGATTTGGGACATTTACGTTTGGATATGAAATAATTGAAAAATATAGACGCCAAGGATTTGCTACTGAAGCAATTTTATTAATGCTTAGATATTATTTTTATGCCTTTAGATTTCATAAGGCCTGGACTTCTGTGTATGAATTTAATGAATCTTCCAACAATCTTTTAAGCAAAATAGGTTTCAGCAAGGAGGGTGTTCAGAAGGAAATGTATTTTTTGAACGGAAAATATTATGATAAAATATTGTATGGCATGACAGTTTCTCAATTTGAGGATAAATATAAGAATAAATATAAGGTTTAATAATTATTGGATAATATACGATTTTATTTAAGAATTGTGAGTACTAATAATAGAAAGTAGTAATAGAGGAAGTCCTAACAACTGCTTCGAGCGGACATTGCCTTTGTCATAAAACTTGCTGTCGCTACGCTCGGCAAGTTTTACGCCAAGCCCTTCGGGCACGGCAATGCAGCTCAAGCAAATGTTATATCGTCGTCGCTAACGCGCCGCGCGGAAGATTTCGCCATGGCGAGGAATAAGAGAAGAACTTGCTCGCTTCGCTCGGAAGATAAAGAAAGAAAAGGGCTGGCTCGCTTCGCTCGGAAGATAAAGAAAGATAAGAACTGGCTCGCTTCGCTCGGAAGATAAAGAAAGATAAGAACTGGCTCGCTTCGCTCGGAAGATGAAGAAAGATAAGAACTGGCTCGCTTCGCTCGGAAGATGAAGAAAGAGAAGAATTGGCTCGCTTCGCTCGGAATAATTAATAAAACTTCGGAAAGTTGCTGCGCAATATTGTTGTAATCGCTTGCCGCGGGAAAGAGTTAGGAAGGCTTCGAAAAGTTGCTGCGCAAGATTATTAAAATCGCGCAGCGAGGAGACTTCAGAAGCGCTTCGCGATATTATTACAAAAATAAGAAATTTACACATACAAGAAATAGACTAAAAAGAAATGAATAATGGTAAAAGTAAGGGATGAATAAATAAGGACCTCGTTTACAAAAATATAGGGACCTTGTTTACACTTTTATTTTAACGTATTGACATCCCTTTTACATCCTGGATACGAAGTTTTTTTTCATCAAGGTAACCAAGAAGTTTGCTGCGAAAAAAGACACGCCAGATACCGTTGCCAAGTTCCTCAAGACCAATGTGTTTATCAATAAGTGCCGTTGATACCATCACCCAATTATCCGATCCCCATCGAATGGCACCGTTTTTGAAAACGCGCCTGACTTGAAGATTCGTGGGGTAGTCCCATGTGATAATTTTACTCGAATATTCACGAGTAGAACGAACATGAACGCTGGCTGGAGTTTTATTACCCAATGATTGATGAGGTCGAAAGGTGTTGTATTCTTTAACAAATTTATCTAGTCGTTTTTGTTCTAAGATTCGATTCGAAGCAGGAGGCCTAGCGGCCTCTGCCTTTAATTCTCTATGCATTCGTTCATGACGGCCATTTTGACTTGGGCATCCTGGATCTGAATAAACCGGGAGAATATCATGCTCCAATAACCAGACGGAGAGAGTGGAAAGGCGGGCAATGGAAGTTGGGCAAGCAAAAGGTGATCCATTGTCTGTATGGAATTGTTCGGGCATCCCATACTTTCTGAAAACCCTTATATAGACTGCTTTTGTGGCTTCTGAGGTTGCCTGTTCTAAGGCTTCAGCCGCAAATAAGAATCGGCTATATGAATCGGCAATCGTTAAGGGAAAAACATAGTTTCTGTCACCGGTACGGAATTTTCCTTTGAAGTCACCACTCCATATTTGATTAGGTGCAGTTGGATCGAATATCGGTTTGACCGGTATAATACGCCTTACTCGACGTTTTGGGATAATAAGCCCATTTCGATATAGAATGTTATTAATCGTAGGAACGCTTGGAAATGCTTTATCTGGGAACCTTTCAGTAAGCTTGACCAGAATCTTTAGTGCTCCATATCGTGGGTGCTTTTTTCTGAATGATATAATAAGTCGCTCAATATTAGGTGGTGTCTTATTTGGTATGTCATGCGGCCGACTGGAAATAGTAAGTAGGCCGTCAATTCCAAATTGTTCATAACGGCGGATATACTTATAACCAAGCGGTCGAGAAATACCAAACTCTTTACAGAGGTCCGTCATGGTCCAAATACCGGAACGGTATTCATTGATAAAAAAGACTCGTTCTTCCATAATCGATGTGTTCCTCCACGGCATAATTTCCCCCTTTATAAGGGAAATTCTAACGGATTATGTGTAAACAAGGTCCCTATATAAGTGTAAACAATGTCTATATACAGTACCGGAAAAAAATATAACAACTAGTTCAACCTGACATTGCTATGTCACAAAACTTGCTTTCTGGCTTCGCCAGGCAAGTTTTGCGCCATGTACGCAATGCAGGTTAACTAAATGTTAGACACACCCTTCGGGGTGAAGAGAAAGAAAAAAATGGAGATTAAACTATGGCAAAAAAAGAAATAAAAAAAACAAAAGGTCCAGATTTTATTAAATATATTGTTCCCATAATTGAAATACTTAATGAACTAGGTGGTTCTGGTAATCCTTCTGAGGTCACTGATTTGATTATTGAGAAATATAATATATCTGAAGAAGAGTTAAACTTGCTTAATAAAAATGGTGGTTCTACAGTAAAAAATAGAATTGCATGGGCAAGATTTTATTTGGTAAAAGGTGGAGTATTAGATTCATCAAAACGAGGTGTATGGTCATTAAAAGGTGATTATAATGAAATAATAGATTTGTCAGATGTAAATGCATTTTTCAAAAAAACTCATGAAAAGTTTGAAATAAAAAATGAAAAAGAGAAAGTTGAAAATACAGAAAATCCTTTAGATGAAGAAATTGAAGAGAAAGTTGAAGATGAAAGTTATAAGGAAAAAATATTAAATCTATTAAAGGAATTACCACCTTCTGGTTTTGAGCGATTATGTCAACGTTTATTACGTGAATCTGGTTTTACACAAGTTAAAGTAACAGGAAAATCTGGCGATGGTGGAATAGATGGTTATGGTGTTCTTGAACTGAATCCATTAATGAGTTTTAAGGTATTATTTCAATCAAAAAGATACAAAGAAGTTGTTAGTACTGATAAGGTAAGAGATTTTCGTGGTGCAATGGCTGGAAGGGCTGATAAAGGTATAATTATTACGACTGGTAGATTTACACAAGATGCAAAAAATGAAGCTGTTCGAGATGGCGTTCCACCAATAGAACTTGTTGATGGTGAAAAATTAGTTTCAATGTTTGAAAATTTAGAATTTGGACTTATACCAAGAACTGTATACGATATCGATTTAGAATTTTTCAAAGAATTCCAAGAAAAAGATGTCTAACAACTGCTTCAACATCGACAATTCCTGTTGTCATGGTTTGTGCTAGTCGCTGCGCTCGGCACAAACCACGCCAAGCCCTACGGGCCGGAATTGCGAGTTAAGCAAATGTTATATCGTCGTCGCTAACGCGACGCGCTGAAGATTTCGCCAAGGCGAGGATAAAGAGAAGAATAGGCTCGCTTCGCTCGGAAAATAAAGAAAAGAGCTGGCTCGCTTCGCTCGGAAGATAAAGAAAGAGAAGAACTTTGGCTCGCTTCGCTCGGAATAATTAAGAAAACTTCGGAAAGTTGCTGCGCAATATTGTTGTAATCGCTCACCGCGGGAAAGAACTAAAAAAACTCCGACAGGTTGCTACGCAATATTGTTGTAATCGCTCACCGCGGGAAAGAGTTAAGAAGGCTGCGACAGGTTGCTGCGCAATATAATATGAATCGCTCACAGCGATGAAATAGTTAGACCGCTTCGCGACATTATTACAATAATAAAAAATGGACAGATAAAAGAAATAGACTAAAAAGTTGAATAATAGTAAAAGAAAAGGAAAAAAATATAACAACTAGTTCAACCTGACATTGCTATGTCACAAAACTTGCTTTCTGGCTACGCCAGGCAAGTTTTGCGCCATGTACGCAATGCAGGTTAACTAAATGTTGGATTGACGCTCCGCGCACGGGGATTATTTCAGGATGGCATGTGTTTTTTTGTAAATGAAAATATGAATAAAATAACTATAAAAGCTGGTTTATGAACATGGAAGAAATGATTATTACTTTAGCCAAAAACAATGAAATTGATAAGATGACACAAGCTCGTGTGGAATACTGTTTACGTGATAATCCTAATATTAATAGAAATGATTATGAAGAATTTTATAGTCATGTAAAAATATGGGTTAAAGAAAATGTAGACCAGAATAAATTTGTAACATATTTTGGGCAAATAAATGAAGAAATAGTTTGTTTCGCAGGTGTATTAATGTTTACATTACCACCAATTTTAGGAAATATAAAGCGAAAACAAGGTTACATTTTATCCTTTTTTACTTATCAAAAATACCGAAAAATGGGATATGGAAAACAATTAATGGAATATATAAAAGAAGATGCAAAAAATTTTGGAATAGAAGATTTAGTATTAAAGGCAACAAAAGATGGAGAAAATTTATATAGAAAATGTGGTTTCAAAGAACCAAATATGCCTTATATGGAAAAAAGAATTGTATAATAGTTTGTGGTAGAAAATGTAATATTTACAAGATCTAGAAATAAAAAAATAAACAGATGTTTTAGCATCAAGAAAAAAAATCCAACAACTAGTTCAACCTGACATTGCTATGTCACAAAACTTGCTTTCTGGCTTCGCCAGGCAAGTTTTGCGCCATGAACGCAATGCAGGTTAACTAAATGTTAGCTGGACCCTTCGGGCGAGGAGAACATAGTGGAAAATTACTTTTCTATTTTTAAGAATACTGATATACCTAATTTGAATACTATTCAACCAGAAGAGTGGGGTAGTATTACAGAAATACATGAGCATTATCTGAAAACAAAAAACTGCTTTTGTATTAAACAAATAGATACAAATAATACATTATTAGGTGTTGGGACTGGAATAAATTATAATGGAACTGGTTGGTTAGCACATATAATTGTCGGTAAACAATTTCAGAATAGGGGGGTAGGGACCTCAATTGTTAATAATAGAATAAAATTCCTGCAAGAAGAGTGTGGTTGTAAAACAATAACATTAACTGCCACTGATCAAGGATATCCCGTATATAAAAAAATTGGTTTTTTGGATCAGAGTTTATACTGCATACTTTGTAGAGATGATAAAAGTATTAATGCGATTGAAACATCACCAAATATATTTTCCATTAATCAATCGCATTACAAGGCTATTGAAATTTTAGATAAAAGTGCATCAGGTGAAAATAGAATGGAATTATTAAAGCCAGTTTTAGAACAAGGGTTTGTATATATAAAAAATGGAGCAGTAGATGGGTTTTATCTTGCTGGGTTTGGAGATGGTGGTGTAATTGCACAGTCGGAAGAAGCTGGAATCGCATTATTAAATCAGCGTATAAAAAATGAAAATAAAATATTTATACCAGAAGAAAATAAAATTGCATATCAATATTTAATCGAAAATGGCTATCATGAAATGAAGAAGATTCATCGAATGATTTTAGGTCAAGAATTTGTAAGTAATCCTAAAATGTGTTATTCAAGAATCGGTGGTTTTGCTGGGTAAAAAAAATTCAGCTAACAACTGCTTCAACCTGACATTGCTATTGTCACAAAACTTGCTGGTCGCTTCGCTCGGCAAGTTTTGCGCCAATGTACGCAATGCAGGTTAAGCAAATGTTCGGCGGACGCGCTGTCGCGCGCGCAAAAAAGATAGAAGACTTGTAGTTTGACTCCTAATTTGTAAACTTATGTCGATTTCAATAATACTTTATGATTTATATAAAGGGTTTTTTATGAAAATTGAATTATTACGCTATGATCAAATTAATGAAATTGAATATAATGGTTATATTTCAGAATGGGAAAAAACAAACGAACATGTTGTACCTGCAGCATCTAACCGAAAAGGAAAAAGTTTTTCTGAATTAGTACAAAAATGGAAAGAGGATGAAACAGACTTAGCATATAAAAATGGATTTGTTCCATCTACTTTGTATTTTGGAAAAGATAAAAATAATCAAATTGTTGGTGCTATACACTTTAGACATAGCCTGAATGAAAGATTATTGCAAAATGGTGGGCATATTGGTTATGGAACAAAGATAACAGAACGCAGAAAAGGTTATGCATTTCAAATGCTTTCTTTGTTATTAGTGGAAATTAAATCAAGTGGTTTAAAGAAAGTCCTAATAACATGTGATGATGACAATGTTGCTTCAATTAAAACAATTGAGAAATGTAATGGAAAACTAGAAAACAAAGTTATTTATGAAAAAGTACTAACACGACGATATTGGATTGAATTATAAAAAGAACGCCGAACAACTGCTTCAACCTGACATTGCTATGTCACAAAACTTGCTTTCTGGCTTCGCCAGGCAAGTTTTGTGCCATGTACGCAATGCAGGTTAAGCAAATGTTAGACGCACCCTTCGGGGCGAAGATAAAAAATACAAAAAGGATATTAAATGATACCTGATTTTCAATTAGCAATGTTACCTTTGCTTTTCAGAATGAAAGATGGAAATGTTTATGATTCAAATTTATTACGTAAACATGCTATTGAATATTTTAAAATTTCAGAAGAAGAACAGATACAAAAAACTCCAAATGGAAAGCAAATTTTGTTTTATAATAGAATAGCATGGTCAATATCGTATTTACGAACTGGTGGATTAATAAATAGCCCTGAGCGTGGTAAATATAAAATTAGTGAATTAGGGTTAAAAGTTCTAAGAAATCCACCAGAAAAGATTACAATTAAATATCTCAAGGATGTTAACCCAAACAAAAATTATGAACTTATTGAAAAAGAAATTACTTTACCTGTAAATGATCAACAAATTCAGACACCAGATGAAATGATTGAGGAAGGGTATAAAAGAATACGTATTGAATTATCAAGACTTTTATTAAAAACATTGGAAGATGTTTCACCATATAAATTTGAAGAAATTGTTGTGGATTTATTAATAAAGATGGGTTATGGGGGTTCTGATTTTGAGAATGGTGAAGTAACTCAAAAATCAGGAGATGAAGGAATCGATGGTATTATCAAAGAAGATAAGCTAGGACTTGATAAAATATATGTCCAAGCAAAAAGATGGAAAAAGGAAACTAAAATCGGAAGACCAGAAATTCAAAAATTTGTAGGTGCTTTGGATGGCCAGCGCGCTAAAAAGGGCATTTTTATAACAACAGCATTTTTTACAAAAGAAGCTCAAGATTATGCAAATAATACTAGTAATGCAACTATTGTTCTTATTGATGGAGAAAAGTTAGCAAATCTGATGATAGAATATGAAGCTGGAATAACCATAAAAGACACAATAAAAATAGGTAAAATTGATTCAGATTATTTTGTAGAGGAATAATCGTCTAACAACTGCTTCAACTCGACAATTCCTGTTGTCATGGTTTGTGCAGTCGCTGCGCTCGGCACAAACCACGCCAAGCCCTTCGGGCCGGAATTGCGAGTTAAGCAAATGTTAGCCGGACCCTTCGGGCCGGAAAGAAATTAATCAAAATTTATTTTTTTTGATGAATTCACATTGATATTCAATAATTTGCTTTCTCATAATAAGATATTTTGTTAGGTATGTAATGATTACTTTATTGGAAATGAGTCAACCAGAATACTTTTTAATTAAAGATGATATAGTTCAAGATTTAGCAAATGCATTAATAGAAATTGGAAGGGCAAATGAAGAAAATGCATTAATACAAGCATTGTATGAGCAAAATAAAATATTATCAAATGGAGTAGAAACTGAAGGTCACTATATTTATACAATATTTTCAGAATTAAATGGAAGGGTCGGTTATATTTGGTTTGGTATTACAAATAATAATGAGAACACAGTAGCTTATATTTACGATGTAAAAATATTTACTAAATATCAAGGGAATGGTTTTGGTAAAAAAGCTATGATTGAACTGGAAAATATTATTAAGAATAAGAAAATAGT
This sequence comes from Treponemataceae bacterium, assembly GCA_942493045.1. Lineage (GTDB taxonomy): Bacteria > Spirochaetota > Spirochaetia > Treponematales > Treponemataceae > Teretinema. Next base: position 490,190 of record OW818665.1, read on the forward strand.
TACGATAGAGTTGCATACATTAAAAAGTAATAAAATAGCAAATGCTATGTATCATAGTCTTGGGTTTAAAAAAATTGAAGATTTTAAGATGAGTATGATTTTTGAAAAAGTATTGAATACAGAAAAAAGCGGCTAACAACTGCTTCAACTTGACATTTCCTGTTGTCATGGTTTGTGCTTGTCGCTACGCTCGGCACAAACCACGCCAAGCCCTTCGGGCCGGAAATGCAAGTTAAGCAAATGTTAGCTTGACCCTTCGGGCAAGGAGAAATAATGAATAAGATTTTCAAAATCTTTGTTATAAATTCCATAATATTGTTATTAATATGTAATTGTTCCTCTTATTCTGAATATAGAAAGATTAAGAATGCAAATTATAAAAACAATAGTTATATTGTGTATCAAAGTAAAACGATAACTAGAAATGGAATAGATAATAAATTTACAATTTATAGATGTAACTATAGTTATATTCCCACAGAAATAGATGATTCAGTATACTGGAAAGGAATTGTTGATGGTGAATATTTAATAATTGAAATAATAGGGTATGTTAAAAAAATAGAATTCATTAGTTTGGATTATGAAGATTCAGAATTATATGAAACAGGAATAATTAATTCTATTTCTGACATTAATAATGGATTAATTGTGATTAATACATACTTTACTGAGAGTTGGCCAAATGAAAAAATTAGAATATGGGATTTAGATGGTGAAGAATATGAATATGAAATTAATGAGAAATATTTAGGTGGAGAAAGCTAACAACTGCTTCAACCTGATATTTTCTTTGTCACATTTTGTGCTGTCGCTTCGCTCCTGACGCACAAAATGCGCCAAGCCCTGCGGGCACGAAAATACAGGTTAAGCAAATGTTAGAAAGACCCTGCGGGCAGCGGAAAAAGAGGATTTAATTAATTCGCATTTATTTTTATAAGGAGAAATATATGGCAACAATTCCGGTAAAGGTTATTGAACGAATTAAAGACAATCTGAATAAACTTCAGAAGGTCCTCGAACAAGCAAAAAACAGGGATATTAATGAAGCCGATACTGTAGTTATTGTCACGGATATACTCGTGAATATATTTGGTTATGACAAATATACTGAAATTACTAGAGAATATGTAGTAAAAAGTACATTTTGTGATTTAGCCATTAAAATTGAAAGTGACTTGAAGTTTTTAATAGAAGTGAAAGCAATTGGTATTACACTAACAGATAAACACTATGAACAAGTGCTAAATTATGGAGCTAATAATGGATGCGAATGGATTATTCTTACAAATGGTTTGGTTTGGAAAGTATATAAAGTAAAATTTGAAAAACCAATTAAGACAGATCTTGTTTGTGAGTTTAGCTTTTTAGATCTAAAAATAAAAAATCAAAATGATTTAGATAAATTATTTATTCTATGCAAAGAAGGTCTTAAAAAGAATGCAATAGATGAATTTACACAACACAGAATGGTTGTTAATAAATACTACATTGGAAGTATTCTTCAATCAAGTTATGTTATTGAAATAATAAAGAGAGAATTAAAGAAAATAAATATTTTATTAAAGGTTGAAGATGACGAAGTATTAAGCCTACTGAATAATGAAATTCTTAAACGAGAGTTACTAGATTCTCCGGATGCTATTGATGCTAATGATAAATATAATAAAATTCTTAAGAAACTTGATAAGATAAAAATCAAAGCAAAAGAACTAAGTAATGGTTCAAAAAAAGAAAATGCAGTTAGTTTGATTGATGTGAATACTGATACCAAAGAAAATACATCTGAGATTAAAATAGAATAAAAGATTTCTAACAACTGCTTCAACTCGACATTTCCTGTTGTCATGGTTTGTGCTAGTCGCTGCGCTCGGCACAAACCACGCCAAGCCCTTCGGGCCGGAATTGCGAGTTAAGCAAATGTTCGATTGACGCTTCGCGCAAAGAATAGAAAGAATGAATTCATTCTTTTTTTTATTACAAGTTCTACTGTATAGAGTTATAATGAATGTAAAATTTCATGATATTTGATTGAAATAGTTGACAATTTATGTAATTACATTATAATCACAATATAGAGGTGATAATATGTTAGTTTCTGTGGTTGCTATTGGTAATTCTAGAGGTATACGATTACCTAAGACTATTTTGGAACAATTAAATATTTCAGATAAGCTGGATTTAGAGGTTGAAAATCAACAAATTATTCTAAAACCAGTTAACTCAGTACCTAGATTTGGTTGGAATGAAGCTTTTGATAAAATGCACAAAAACAGCCATGATGCTTTATTAATCTCAGATTCAAATGAAGTAGAGGCATTTGAATGGGAATGGTAGTTAATCAGTATGACGTGTTTCTAATTGATTTAGACCCAACAAAAGGACATGAAATTCAAAAAACACGTCCTTGTTTAGTTATTTCTCCTAATGAAATGAATCACTCTATAAGTACAATAATAATTGCTCCAATGACAACAAAATCACATCCTTATCCGACACGAATTGAAGTGATTTTTAAAAATAAGACCGGATTGATTGTGTTAGATCAAATTCGAACAATTGATAAAACAAGATTAGTTAAAAAGATGGGTAAGATTGAAAAAGAGCAAATAATTAGAGTAAAAGATGTATTAAAAGAAATGCTAGTTGATTAAAAAAAGAGAGAGAAATCGAACAACTGCTTCAACTTGACATTTACTTTGTCACGTAGTTTGCACTCGCTGCGCTCGATTGCAAACTACGCGCCAAGCCCTTCGGGCACGTAAACGCAAGTTAAGCAAATGTTAGAAAGACCCTGCGGGCGGCAGAAGTATACTACAAGGAGCGTTTATGAAATCTTATATTATTGCAGGACTCATTGGGATTCTATTTGGTTTTCTTGATATTATTCCAATGGTAATTCAAAAATTGCCAAGAAGAGCAAATATTTCTGCATTTTTACAGTATTTCTTTGTATCTATGGTTATTGCATTTATTGATCTACCTGGAATTATTTGGTGGTTAGAAGGATCGATTGTAGCTTTATGCTTATCTGTACCAATAATAGTAATTGCTTCTGAAAAAGATAAAAAAACAATTTTAATTATTGGATCAATGTCAATTATACTTGGTGCGCTTATTAGTTTAGTAAATAATTTGCTTATGTAAATATTGTAAAAAGATTACGAAAGGGTTGTATGACTACAAACAAAGTACTTGAAGAATATTTACAAAAAACAAAAGTATTAATAATTCAATTAAGATCAATAGATGAGGAACAGTTATTTTTTCTTCCTAAAAGATTTGATTCTTGGACTATATATCAACATTTTTCACATCTTATTCAAACGCAAATTGAATCATTAAATAGAACATTATTGTTCTTAATGAATTCAGAAGAATTGTGTATTATTTCAGAAAATATTAAATGGATTAAGATTGCTAATGATTTAAATATAAATATACAAAAAAGTATTGCATTGTTTGAATCAATGGTTTCTTATGAAATTTCTATGATTAAAAATATAGAGTATAAGAATATGAAAGAAATGAATTTAAAATGTAAATATCATGGAGAAATTATTTATATGAATCTATTGGAAAATATTGAATCGTCAGTATTTCACATAGATTTTCATTATGATTATGTTCTAAAAAATATTTCTGAATATAACACAGAGAAGAAATTTCTAACAACTAGTTCAACCTGACATTGCTATGTCACAAAACTTGCTTTCTGGCTTCGCCAGGCAAGTTTTGCGCCATGTACGCAATGCAGGTTAACTAAATGTTAGGTAGACGCCTTCGGCGCCAGAAGAAATAGTAAATAAAATATTTTGTAAAAAAAATAAACAGTTCTTTTGATTGATAATATTATGAACAAGATGATAAACAAATAAATGGTTTAATATTAAATATATTTATTCTGCTTGCAAAACATTTGATAAAGTTTTTTCTGTGAATCATTCAGAGGAGGAATGGTGTGATTAATAATAATCAAGAGATTGATATTAACTTGGTTGGAATTTGTGGATTATATTGTGGTGCTTGTGATAATTATCTTGCATTCAGTCCTAATCATGATCACTTATTACTAAAAGATAAGTTTTTAAAAAATAAAGAGAAAGAGTATTGCACAGGATGTAATTCAAATAAAGTAAGTTTGCATTGTAGTAAATGTAAAATGCGTATTTGTGCAAAAAATCAAAATATAATTAGCTGTGGATATTGCAGTAAATATCCATGTGAAGAAATATTTAACTTCAAATCAGAATCGGAAAAATGGAATGGAGCAAAACACAGAAAAGATATTATGACTAATACTGAAGAATTAGTTAAAAGTGGAGAATTCGAATGGTTGAAAAAACAACAAGAAAAATGGACATGTGAATGTGGAAAAACATATAGTTTTTATGAAGAAAAATGTAGTAATTGTGGTGTTGCCATAAAATCTTATAGCTAAGTAAAAAAAAATATACCTAACAACTGCTTCGAGCGGACATTGCCTTTGTCATAAAACTTGCTGTCGCTACGCTCGGCAAGTTTTACGCCAAGCCCTTCGAGCACGGCAATGCAGCTCAAGCAAATGTTAGGTGGACGCCTTCGGCGCAAAAAATATGTGCTATTTTATTCAAATAATGGTATAATAATCAAAAGGAAGGGCTAATATGGGAGCATATTCTGATTATCTTGAGCAAAATATGGACTTTATTGCACTTACTGCTGAAAGAAAACGACTTTTATCTAAAATATCTCAATTACGTGGTAATCGTGACATTTTAGTAATGGCTAGTGATTTAACCAAAAATGTTAATAATTCTATTGAATATTCTGATATTTTACCATTTCAAGATCAATTATCAAATTTATCTGGAAAAGAAATAGATATTATTCTTGAAACGCCTGGTGGTTTTGCTGAAGTTGTTGAGGATCTGGTTAGACTTATAAGAACAAAGTATGAAAAAGTTGGTGTTATTATTCCAGGGTATTCAAAAAGTGCAGGTACTATTTTTGCAATGGCTGCAGACGAAATACTTATGGGAAAATTCTCTGCTTTAGGACCAATTGATGCACAAATGGTTTCAAATGGAAAAAGATACTCCGCGGATGCTTTTTTGGATGGATTAGAAAAAATAAAAAATGAGGTGATCGCAACAGGCCGATTAAATCCTGCAATGATTCCTATTTTACAAAATATCTCACCTGGAGAAATCCAGCATTGTGAAAATGCACAAAATTTTTCAAAAACTCTTGTTAAACAATGGTTGGCTACATATAAGTTTAAATATTGGGATACACATAAATCTTCAGGTGTGAAAGTAACAAAAGAGGAGAAAGAAAGTCGAGCAGAGGAAATTGCATCAAAGTTATGTAAACACTCCGATTGGTTAACACATGCTAGATCAATAAAAATTGATGATTTCAAGAATATGAAATTACTAATTACTGATTATTCACAAAACACAGAACTTGAGGATACAATTACTAAATATTATACACTGTTAAGAATGACTTTTGAAACAACAAATATATATAAAATATTTGAAACAGATAAATCTCAGATTTTGAGATTTACATTAACAGGGAATCCTCAGCTTCCCAATCCTCCTATTATTCCTATCCCACAAAATAATATTGCATTAATTGATTTTGAGTGCCCTAATTGTAAATCGCATTCAAAAATACAAGCTAATATTGGGACATCAAGCCCAATAAATAATGGAAATATTCCATACCCACTAAAAGATAATATTTTTATTTGCCCAAATTGTAAAAGTGTAAATAATATTTTACCAATAAAACTCCAGATTGAGGCTCAGTCTGGAAAGAAAATTGTTCAATAAGGAGTTTCAATATGGATCAAGATAGTAAATATACCATATTATTTAAATCCCTCGAGGTTTTCCGGGAAGATGAAAAGAATAATAATATATATCAGATAATAGAGCAAAGTAATTTAATAAAAGACCAATATGATTATTTAAAACAATTTTGCGTATCTGATGAAGTAACTGAAAATATTGGTTTTACCAGAACATAACTTCCAAGTACACTCAAAAAAGGCACCTAACAACTGCTTCAACCTGACTCGGCTATTGTCACACTTTGTGCTTTCGTGCTTCGCACGGCACAAAGTGCGCCAATGTACGCCTCGCAGGTTAAGCAAATGTTCTACGGACGCTTCGCGCAAATGTTGATTTTAATTCTATAAGGAACTTTGAATGGAATATCTCAAATTATTTCTTACATCTTTTTTATCTTCATCAATCGTTATTGGATTATTTGTATTTTTAACAAAAAAAATAATCTCAAAAGAAGTTGAATTAATATTTACTAAAAAAAACATGATCACTAATCATGATGTTGAACGCTCGTTCAAATATGATGATATTATAACTGATACATGTTTTGGTATTTATCCAGAAATGTTAGAGATGGCATATAGAATAAAAAGATCATTCGATAATTCGATTAATGAAGATTTGGCAATTAAATGGAAATCTGATATAAAACAATTATTAGTGTTGTTTCAAGAAAATATGATCAAGTATCGCGCTTTTATTCACAATGCAATATTTGATGAAATGCATCTTTTTAAACGTTCAGCTCAAGATATAATGATATATTATGATATCTTAACACGAGAGGAATTTCAATTCGATATCAATAAGAATTTAGAATTTAGGAATGAAATTGTATTAAAGTATAATCTTCTAGTTAATAATTTTAAAAAGCTAGAACAAATTATTAGGCTTGAGTTAAATAAAATGAGAACAATTCATGTATGAACAAACAGTTATAACACTTAATCGAGCTGGCGCACATTCAAGACCAAGTGCATTAATTGTTCAGGTAGCAGCAAGATATAAAAGTAATATTATTTTGATAAAAAATTGTGAAATCGCAAATGCTAAATCTATCATGGGTGTTGTAACACTTGGAATATGCCATAGAGATCAGGTTAAGATTCGTGCAGATGGGATAGATGAGAAAGAAGCTGTTGAAGCATTGGTAAAAATATTTAATGATCGATTTGAAGATTTATAAAAAAAAACGTAGAACAACTGCTTCAACCTGACATTGCTACTGTCACGTTTCTTGCACTTGCTGCGCTCGCTGGCAAGAAACGCGCCAGCTTAACGCAATGCAGGTTAAGCAAATGTTAGAAAGACAAAGAGAGGTCAAAAATGAAAAAGAAAGCATTACTCCACATTTTAATAATATTAACATGTTTCACTATTTGTTCTGAAGAACTTCCTTCTTTTTTTCAAGCTTCTAATTGGTATACCTTAGGTGAAGAAAAAAATGTTTATACTAATAATACTCTTGATCTTGAAAACTCAGCATGGTCGCTTCCGGTCTATTCAAAACTCATTTTTTTGAATGGATTCTATGCTCTTGGTTCTCCCTGGTCTGGAATAGATTCTTTTGGTAAGTATACAGTCTCGGGAAAAACTGTAAAGCTATTTCCGGAATTGGAAATGTTTCGTTGGGATGAACCCTATATCATTAGTGAATTACATTTAACAACATCTGATAGAATCACTGAAAATGGTTCGCAACTGTTGATTGATAGTGAAGATACTATTCAATTTTATGGTTATGAATACCCTGAAAAACCTTCTTACGTGGTATTAAATAAAATACCATGCACTCCTGTACATATTCCAATAAGACTGCTTAAGAATAATTATTTATATGCTTTACCAACAGAGAATTCTAAAAATTTATTTGATCCAACTAATTATTATGGAAATAAAGCAACTTCTGCGTATGCAAGTATAATTTACATTCCAATCGATGAAAACATTGATTGGGTTAAAGTATCAATAGATTTTAGTAATTCAGAACCAGTAGATGGCGGTGGTCCATTTTATAGTGGCTGGATTAGAAGAGGTTGTTTTTCAGAGGTTATTAATCATTCCATGCTTATTATTTCTGATAATTTAAGATTAAGAAGTAAGCCGAGTTTGGAAGATGACTCGGAAATAGTTAGATTATTGAGAAAATGGTCTATAGTAAAAATAGTTGAAATTGGTTCTTTTGTAGATCGTATTAGCGAAATAGAAAGTAAATGGTATAAGGTTCAGTTAGATGATGGAACGCAAGGGTGGATCTTTGGTGGCTATGCTAAACAATTTGATTCTGAAGATGAATTAAATGAACTAAAAGCGAAGTATAGAAACTTTTAAATTTTGAAAATGTGCTTTCTAACAACTGCTTCGAGCGGACATTGCCTTTGTCATAAAACTTGCTGTCGCTACGCTCGGCAAGTTTTACGCCAAACCCTTCGGGTGCGGCAATGCAGCTCAAGCAAATGTTGGATTGACGCTGCGCGCGCGGATTAAGAAACGGTTGCTACTAATCACAAAAAAATGATGTATTATAACAACTAAGACTGGAAAATTTATTAACTTAATAACCATAACAAATAAAAAAGAGAAAGTTATATTTCCAACTATTTGCAAAAGATAAAATTGAAATGATCAGATTATGAGGTTATAATGAAAAAAGATTTGTTAGTTGAAAATATGAATGTTCGTCAAAGAGAAGACGAAGGGTATAGGAAATGGTTTTTAAATTCTTTTTTTGAAATAATATTATGGTATAAAGCAAACAAAAAAGATTTTATTGGATTTCAATTCTGTTATTCCAGAAATACCAATGAAAGAGCCTTTACCTGGACAAATGAATATGTAAGCAATAGGTTGGTTTCAGACACATTTTTTGAAAAAGGTATTTCACATATGAGTACAGGTGTGTTAAAAGGTGAGGGTGGGGTTATTTCTGAAGAAATTATTAACAAATTTGATTTAGAATCTGAGATACTTGGGGAAGAAATTAAGACCTTTATTATTGGAAAAATAAGAGATTATAACAATAAATTATTGAAGAAATAGAAGAAATCCAACAACTGCTTCAACCTGACATTGCTACTGTCACGTTTCTTGCACTCGCTGCGCTCGCTGGCAAGAAACGCGCCAGCTTAACGCAATGCAGGTTAAGCAAATGTTAGATTGACCCTTCGGGCCGAGGAAAAAATGAGAATACTTGAAAGCATTAAAAATAAAAAAAAATATATTCCACACATATATAAAGCTTTCCCCGATGAATATCATGAAGATGTTGAAATAGCTATTAATGCTTTATCGTTTAATAATATATTTGTTAACACCCCTGAAAGAGGATTATATAAAGTTAGAATATTAATGTCAGACGATGGAATCATAACCAATTTAAATAATGGTAGTATATATATACCCGCTAGAACTTATTTTGAAATACCAAAAAAGGAAATAGAGGAAAAATTATCGTTTAAACAAAAGACAATATTAAACTGTTTGTTTTCAAGATATTATGATGGATATGAAAGGCAGAAAAGAGTTCGAGAATTATTAAAAACAACAGAAGAATTTGCTGGAATCTATGTTTTATCTTTAATTGGTGATTATGTAGTTGAAATACTGCAAGAAATCAATAATGGATTAGTGGAAGAAAATATTTCAATTTATCAAAATATTATTAAAATGAATAAAAAATATTGGGAATCCACAAAAAGTAGGAATATTAGTTACTGGAATGAATATTATAGGCTTTCGAATTGCGAAAAACTAAATCAATATATTGGAACTGAAATAATAAGAAGAATAGAAGGATAAAAATCTAACAACTGCTTCAACCTGACTCGGCTATTGTCACACTTTTTGCTTGTCGTCGCTTCGCTCCTCGGCAAAAAGTGCGCCAATATACGCCTCGCAGGTTAAGCAAATGTTAGGTACACGCCTTCGGCGGGCGAGGAAAAATAAACATAAATAATTCATTAAAATAAATGGTTGTAAATAACTATTTGTAGGATTACCAATGATAAATAGGTTGAAAAATAAAATATTGTTACTTTCATTTTTAGTTTTAATTATAATCATTAATTTGCCTTATATTTATACATTTAATAATGGATTTTCAAATAATAGTAGTGATTGGTCAAATTACTCTTCATATATATCTGGTTTGATAAATCCAATAATTTCTTTAATTGGTATTTATTTAATATTTATGGAGTATACAAAATCAATAAAAAATAGAGATGAAGACAAAGTTTTAAAACGATTAGAGTATGTTGAGAATGATTTAACAAAAGTACTTCAGCAAAATATAAATTATATTGCAATTAATGATGAATCTACTGCAACATTAATGCAATTCCTTCGTTATTCAAAAAAACAAAAATTTAAAAGTATTACAATACTTCGTGGCGGAATGTTTGTGTCAACTGATTTATCTTTCGATATAGTTAAGATTTTTTGCTACTTGAATTTACTCTTTATAGAAATTAATCAATTGGATGCATCTTTTCAAAATTATTATGAGTTAAAATATTACGATCTTCTTGAGTCATTGTTTTCTGATTTGTTCTATGTTGAAAATATAAGAAATAAAGAAAGCATTTCAAATAATGAAACTTATAAGACATCAGCTACATTATTAATAAGTAAATGGGAAAAAATAAAGAAAAATTACCTAACAACTGCTTCAACCTGACATTGCTACTGTCACGTTTCTTGCACTCGCTACGCTCGCTGGCAAGAAACGCGCCAGCTTAACGCAATGCAGGTTAAGCAAATGTTAGATGGACGCCTTCGGCGCATAAAGGATTTATAATGAAGAAAATATTTTGTCTCTATTTTTCTATTTTTTCACTTGTAACAGTTTTTTCTACATCAATTCAAGATCTGTTTTTTAATGCTGTATTTAATGGAAATATAGCTGAAGTAGAAAAATATTTGATATTAGGCGCTGACCCTAATATAAAAAATGAACATGGTATGCCTGTAATTGCGTATGCAGCTGGATCAGAAAACATTGAACTTGTAAAATTACTAATACAATATAATGCAGATTTAAATAGCAGAAATAATGAAGGTGCATCTGCATTGCATTATGCAGTTATCGAAGGTAATACTGAGTTAATAACTTTATTGCTTAATAATGGATCGGACGTAAATGCAATAGATAAATATGTACAAACGCCATTATTTATTTCTGTACAAAAGAAAGATGCCATTATTACACGTTTATTAATCTCAAATGGTGCACATCTTAATATTAGAAACAATAATGACTTTACACCATTAATGTTAGCTTCTCAATTAAATGATATTGAAGGTGTTAAAATAATGCTTGAATATCAAGCAGATATGGAAATTGTAAGAAGCCGTGGTGGAACCGCTTTGGCATTTGCATCAGATAAAGGTAATTTGGAAATAGTAAAGTTACTTATTTTAAATGGAGCAAATATCAATTCTGTTGATACAGAGATGCGAATAACGCCACTTATTGATGCTGTATATATGAATAAGATAGAAATTGTTGAATACTTACTTGAAATGGGCGCGGATAAAGAAATTATTGATATTAATGGTAAAAAGGCAATTGACTATGCAAAACAAAGACGAAATTCTAGGCTTGTTGAATTATTATCAAATTAGCATCTAACAACTGCTTCGAGCGGACATTGCCTTTGTCATAAAACTTGCTGTCGCTACGCTCGGCAAGTTTTACGCCAAGCCCTTTGGGCACGGCAATGCAGCTCAAGCAAATGTTAGGTACACGCCTTCGGCGGGCGATGAAAAAAACATTAATAATTATCTGGAGATACAATGAAAACAGTTGGTTTGATTGGTGGTATGAGTTGGGAATCAACAATTCCATATTATGAAATAATCAATAAAGGTATTAATACACAACTTGGGAAAAATCATTCTGCAAAGTGTATTGTGTATTCTGTAGATTTTCAAGAAATAGAGGAATTACAATACTCTGGTGATTGGGATCAATTAAACAAAATAATAATAGACGCTGGTTTATGTTTGAAGGCGGCAGGTGCTGATTTTATTGTATTATGTACAAATACAATGCATAAAGTAGTGAATAATTTTGATAATATTGTTGGAATACCCTTGCTTCATATTACTGATGCAATTGGTCAAAATATTAACAAGTTTGGAATTAAAAAAGTTGGTTTGTTGGGTACGGTTTTTACAATGGAACAAGATTTCTATAAACAAAGACTAATAAATCAGTATAATCTAGAAGTTGTTATCCCTCAGAAAAATGATCGTGAAGTAATAAATGAAATCATATATAAAGAATTAGTAAAAGGAATAATCAAAGAATCATCAAAAGATAAATTTATAAAAATAATGGATAAAATGAAAAATGAACAAATACAGGGAATAATTCTTGGTTGTACAGAAATTGGTTTGCTTGTAAATAACTATTCATTACCATTATTTGATTCAACAAAAATACATGCTGAAAAAGCAATTGAAATGATGTTATAAAAAAATTACCTAACAACTGCTTCAACCTGATATTTTCTTTGTCACATTTTGTGCTGTCGCTGCGCTCCTAACGCACAAAATGCGCCAAGCCCTTCGGGCGCGAAAATACAGGTTAAGCAAATGTTCTACGGACCCTTCGGGCTGAGGAAAAAGTAATTTATGAATATCAAATATTCTTTTAATGAAGAAATACAAAATATTCTGAATGGTTATCATTCATTGTTAGCTTTGCATATTGATAAGGGTATGAATTCATTTGATTATTTTGAAAAGTCTTTATATTTTAATGGGAATTATAATTCATTATTTTTACTCTTTAGGAATATTATTGCTTTTGCGGATTCAATTTCAATCCTAGTCAAATATTCAGCTCCTGAGGGAATTCAACCTATTTTACGAACTTTATATGAATACAAAATAAATTTGAAATATATGCTTATTGATAATATTAAAAGGCGGTCGGTTAATCATCAGGTTTATTTATTATTAAGAGAAATTGATAAATTTAAAAAATATGATCTAAATACCAAATTGGGACAGAAAATTTATGATAAATGGAAAAACGATAAGTTAACAAATAAAATTCCGTTTCCTAATAAAGATTCAACAGAAAATATTTGTAAAATATTAAGTCAATTAAATCAATATCCATTTATTAATTCATATACTGAAAATAAGGATTGCAATTATAAAAATTGGTTTAGCTTTGATAAAGGTCCCAAAAATATTTCTGAGTTATGTGAAATTTTAAACGAATCAATGATTTATGAATCATTTTATGGTATTTCATCTGAATTAGTTCATGGGATCGATCCTTTTAGTGAAGTGATAATTTATGAACAAAATACACCAGCTATTGAAGCTTTTCGTTCACCGGTAAATATTAAAAAAAATGTAATTCAAACGCTTGATATATTAAGTGAAATATATTCATTATTTTTTGAAAATATTCTTCCGGAATATTATGTGCGATATCAAAGATATATTAATAATATATACTTAGATAAAAAATACCAATTATTAGATAATGTTGATATTGAAATAATTTAAGACGTAGAACAACTGCTTCAACCTGATATTTTCTTTGTTACATTTTGTGCTGTCGCTACGCTCCTGACGCACAAAATGCGCCAAGCCCTAACGGGCGCGAAAATACAGGTTAAGCAAATGTTAGAACGGACACCTTCGGTGCGGAAAAAAATACAAAAAAAATAATTTAGCTTATTGATCGATTTTTTAATTAAAGTGATAGTTGTGGTTTAATCAAATGAAATTAAATAATTAATAATTTATTGCCTATCGGCCGGGTGTGATATCTCAGGTTTGAGTTGTGTTAGCAAATAATATTTTACTTATGATCAAATAATATATTTATATATCAGTAAGGTTTCAAAAATTATTTATAAAAAATCGATTAAGATTACCCGGTGGAGAAAAATTATATCAACTTTTTTGAAGGATATTCATTATGGAGGGGAAATGAGCAGTTTAGATTTTTTTGCCATTAAACAAGATCAAAAAGACTTATTTTCTTTTATTATTAATGAAACAAATTTTTCAATTTATGAATCATACTCTAAATTTGAGGTTGAATTATTACAATTTCATTCAATTGATGAAATTGAACGAAATTATGATATCGGAAATGATAAATATGGGAATGGTACTAATATATTATTACAATTATGGAGTAAACCATTTGTAGATAATGTTAGAATCGAAAAAATAAAGCAAATAAATGGGAAGGTTGAGAGTTATAGGTATTCAATTAGAGGATTTGGATTAGTCCAGTTGTATCTCGGTGGTATATACAATCAAAGTTTGATTTCGTCTTCACATTTAGGAACTTTTGATGAAAAAAGTGCGATAAATCATGGATATCAAAATGGTGTAAATTGGGTGGAACTTAAAAAAGAATATAATAAAATATCAAATTACATTAAAAGAAATACAAAAATACAAGCTCAATCAAGATATTTACTAAAAAATGCACATGAAAATGGAATGAGTGGATTAATACTGAAACATCAAGTATTGAAATATGAATGGAAAAAATCTGAATATGTATTAAGAAAAAAAGACGTCTAACAACTGCTTCAACTTGACATTTCCTGTTGTCACAATTTTTGCCAATCGCTACGCTCTGCAAAAATTGCGCCAAGCCCTTCGGGCCGGAAATGCAAGTTAAGCAAATGTTAGCCGGACCCTTCGGGCCGAAGAAAGATATTTATAATCAACCATAATTATTGGTTTCATAGTATAGTTGGTTAACTTAATGAGGTTTGCATTATGATTGAAAGTAAATGGTATGAACTTAATATTGAATTAAAAGATATTAAACCGCGTATTTGGAGATCATTTTTAGTCGATTCAGATATTACACTACCAAAATTGCATAAAGTAATACAAACAATAATGGGTTGGTCAAATTCTCATCTCCATCAATTTGTTAAAGATGATATTATCTTTAGTTTACCTGATGAAGAAGGTTTTATGGAAAGTATTAATTATATAAATATAAGACTATGTGAAGTTTTAAAAACAGTAGGAGATAGTATTATTTATGAATATGATTTTGGTGATGATTGGGAACATGAATTAAAACTCATAAAAAAAAGAGATGATATTGATTCAAAACATCCACTTTGTATTAATGGTGAACGTAATTGTCCACCGGAAGATTGCGGTGGAGTACCTGGATATGAAGATTTATTAAAAGCATTAAAGAATCCAAATAAAAAGAATTATAAAGAAATTATTGAATGGATTGGTGATTCTTACGATCCTGAAATATTTGATATCCAGAATATTAATAAACTATTAAAGAAAAAAGATTTCGGCTGTATTGATTTAGATTAAGTGAAAATGGCTTAATAAATAAAAGGAAAAGCGGCTAACAACTGCTTCAACCTGACTTATTTGCTTGTCACGTTTTTTGCACTTCGCTATGCTCGGCAAAAACCGCGCCAAACAAAACGCAGGTTAAGCAAATGTTAGCTTGACCCTTCGGGCAGAGGAGGAAAAATGGAAAACCAATATCTATATCATTACACAACAATAGAAAGTCTTGCACAAATATTGAAATCAAAATGTATGAGATTTAACACATTGCTCAATGTTGATGATCCAGTTGAGGTATCAATTGAAGATACATTTAAAATAAAAAAACATTTTTTGGTAAGTTGTTGGACCTCTTCAAGTGAAGAAAATATGGCTTTATGGACTCAATATACCAAAGATATGAAAGGTTGTATTATTTCACTTCCTGTAGAAATGTTTTCAAATTATAAAATGGGTAATACTACTAGTAAAGAGATTAATAATAAAATTGTAATAGTTAAAGAAACTAATAAAGTACGAATAACAACGCCAATCATTGACCTTATTGAAGTTGAATACAAAGAAAAATTATCAAGACCAGTTTTCTTTCAAGATAATTTTCTTGAAAACTTTTTACCTGTCAAAGAAAAATTAAAATGTTGGGAATTTCAAAAGGAATTTAGATTTTTATTATATCAAACTCCAAAAAGCAAATCAAAATATGGATATATTGATAATGAGCTAGAAAAAGTCTTTCAAGATTATAAATATTTTCCATTTGATTTTTATGATTTAAAATTTAATATCGATTCTTTTCTAAAGATGGAAATAATACTTGGACCAAAATGTACTAATTCTGATTATTTAATTGTAGAAGCACTGGTTGAAAAATATAATAAATCAGCTAAAATTAAACAAAGTAAAATTGTTATAAAAGGTGGTAATAATATGTCGAATCTTGGTATGTATCACGGAAAATTATATTCAACTTATTGTGATGAAATTACAGGTCTTATTCATGACAAGAAATTTGAACAAGCAAAAGTGCTATTATTAGAAATTATAGAAATAATTGAAATTGAAAGTAAGGCAAAAAATAATGGTGTAGCTCCCTGGTATTATGAACAATTAGCCAATATTTTTAAAAAAGAAAAACAAATTGATTCAGAAATACAAATTTTAGAAAGATATAAAGTAGAAAAACATGCGCCAGGTGTTAAACCACAACGCTTACTTGATAGGTTAACTGAATTGAAAAACAAGAAAAAAGAAAGCTAACAACTGCTTCAACTTGACATTTCCTGTTGTCATGGTTTGTGCTAGTCGCTGCGCTCGGCACAAACCACGCCAAGCCCTTCGGGCCGGAAATGCAAGTTAAGCAAATGTTAGCCGGACCCTTCGGGCCGGAAAGAAAAAATATAAAACTCTGATGATGACAGTAAATATTTTTTGTAACTGAAATAAAATCGAATCGTAGAAAAAAATCACATGTGATTATAAAAAAAAACTCTGCAATTTCGATGTTAACCAAACGACGCTTCGCGTCGCAAGAATAGATAAATATGTTTGTTAATAAATTCGAAAAGTATAGTAATAAAATGTAACCTATTGTTTTATTAAATGGAGATACAGAATGGGGTTTGATATAACAAGCAGTGAACATCCAGATGTATTCGGGTTATATTTCAATGGTATTGGTTTAATACATAATAATATTCTTCATGTATTAAAAAAAATGGATTATGTAAATACAGAAACCGAAATGCATATACTCCAATGCAATTATAGGGAATACTTAGATTATGGGCATGATAAAAACTATGAATGGATTCGATTTTACTTTAAGGATAATAAAACAAAAGATTTTGCAGTAGGATTTAATAGAATTAATTTTAAAAATAATGAAAACGATATGGAATTAATAGTTTTTGCTATATTGAAAACATGGAACGAAATAAGCGGTAGTCAAGTCAAAATAGATAAAAAAATTGATAGTTTAGAAGAATTAGAAAAATCAGACGATGAAATGATTTTATCAGTCCATTTCTGGTTTGATAAAAAATATAGCAAAAAAAATATTGAAGATACACAATATTGTAAAATAGTTTATACCTATAGTAGTTTGAGTGATTATTTAGAAAAAATACGGCTAACAACTGCTTCAACCTGATATTTTCTTTGTCACATTTTGTGCTGTCGCTGCGCTCCTGACGCACAAAATGCGCCAAGCCCTGCGGGCGCGAAAATACAGGTTAAGCAAATGTTAGCCCGACGCTTCGCGCGAAAGAAAAAAAATAGATTATTATAAAATTAGTAAATAGTCTCTTCTTCCATATAAAAATCTATGTATTTGTATTTCATCATTTTCGATTATATAAAATAGAAGGAAATTATCAATTGGAATCATACGATAGCCAAGTTGGTTCAAATATGGATCTTTCAACAAAGGATAAATCAAAGGATTAGTTTCAAGGATATCAATTATTTCATAAAACTTACCAAATAAATTATTGGGAGATGTTTTAAGTTTTTGTTCAAAATATTCCTTAATATCAATTAGATCATTTTCAGCAAGAGGATAAATAAGAACTTTATATTTAGGTGAGCTCATTAAATCATCAAGCCCTTAAGGGTATCACGTGCATTTTTACCAGTTGCACCATTATGAATTTCATCCCTGGCTTCATTAAGTTTCTGATATAATTCAATTTTTGCAAGTTGTTTATCATAATAATCCAATGACATAACAACCATATCTCCGATACCATTTTTTGTAAGAAAAATAGGTTCATCATCTGTATGAACAGATTCAGAAATACTAGTAAAATTGTTTCTAAGATCAGAAATTGGTCTAATAATTGGCATAATTAACTCCTTCTATCATCTTAATGATAATATAATGATAAGTCAAGAAATTTATTAAACAAAATAAAAGAATATAATAAAAATAGAACCTATTAAAAAAGAATAGAAAATCAATAATTGCTTATAATATAAGGAATTAATTAAGCCTATAAATAACTATTTGGAAATAGTCAATTGAGTTGATTGAAAAAAAAGAGGGCTAACAACTGCTTCAACTTGACATTTCCTGTTGTCATGGTTTGTGCTTTTCGCTGCGCTCGGCACAAACCACGCCAAGCCCTTCGGGCCGGAAATGCAAGTTAAGCAAATGTTGGGTCGACGCTTCGCGCGAGAGGAAAAGAAAGAGAAACTTGTCGTTCGAAGAATTTTGTATTTGGCTGTGTCGAGATTGTTATAAAAACAAATGTAAATCACGGTCTCAAATGGTAGATGCGCAAGTTTCTGAAGCCCATAGGGCTGGCCCATGATTATCAAAAAGTAAATTATTTACGTGCTGATGAATAGATATGCTGGAATAGTGACCCCACGTGGAACGGGCTTCGAACGAAAGAGGCCCCAACAACGGTTTCAACCTGTCAATTCCTGTTGTCATGGTTTGTGCTAGTCGCTGCGCTCAGCACAAACCACGCCAAGCCCTTCGGGCCGGAATTGCAGGTTAAACCAATGTTGGGTCGACGCTTCGCGCGAGAGGAAAAGAAAGAGAAACTTGTCGTTCGAAGAATTTTGTGTTTGGCTGTGTCTAGATTGTTGTAAAAGCAAATGCAAATCACGGTCTCAATTGGTTGATGCCCTAGTTCCTGAAGCCCATAGGGCTGGCCCATGATTATTAAAAAGTAAATTATTTATACGCTGATGAATAGATATGCTGGAATAGTGACCCCACGTGCAACGGGCTTCGAACGAAAGAGGCCCCAACAACGGTTTCAACCTGTCAATTCCTGTTGTCATGGTTTGTGCTAGTCGCTGCGCTCGGCACAAACCACGCCAAGCCCTTCGGGCCGGAATTGCAGGTTAAACCAATGTTGGGTCGACGCTTCGCGCGAGAGGAAAAGAAAGAGAAACTTGTCGTTCGAAGAATTTTGTATTTGGCTGTGTCGAGATTTTTGTAAAAGCAAATGTAAATCACGGTCTCAAATGGTTGATGCGCCAGTTCCTGAAGCCCATAGGTCTGGCCCATGATTAGTAAAACCTAAATTATTTACATGCTGATGAATATATATGCTGGAATAGTGACCACACGTGGAACGGGCTTCGAACGAAAGAGGCCCCAACAACGGTTTCAACCTGTCAATTCCTGTTGTCATGGTTTGTGCTAGTCGCTACGCTCGGCACAAACCACGCCAAGCCCTTCGGGCCGGAATTGCAGGTTAAACCAATGTTATGTCTACGCCTGCGGCGAGGATAAGAGATGTGGCATTGGTCAAATTGTTATCACGCTTGGAGTACAAGAGCCTGGCTTCCAAAGCAATCGGTTATTAATCGTATAATTATGACCAGGTCAGTGTTAAATACTTTCAGTACCGTATTGCTAATTTTAAAAGACGATTAAAAAAAATAAAAATACCACAAATAAATAAGTTAGTTGAAGAATTCGAAAGCAGTTGGAAGGGGGAACTTGTTCCCCCCGAACAGTTGCTTTCGAATTCTTCAATACATATGTATTTGCACAAAAGTATTATTTTGGCTTTAAAATAATTGTAAAATCGGTAAAAACGACAAAAATAATAGGTTGTACAAGTCATTAAGAGAAGAATTATAAAATAGCACGCTTGAAGAACAAGAAGCTGTATTTGATGATAATGGATCGGTAGCACGATAAACTTGCGCAAGTAAGTATTCTTAAGAAATAGTAAGAACCAGGAATAAGGCAAGAAAAAGAATTTGGTAAGAATTGTAGGAATGAACATCGAAGAATAAGAATGAAGAGAAGAAGCGAAAACCAAAGAAACATAACAACTGCTTCAACCTGATATTTTCTTTGTCACAACTTTTGCGTCGCTGCGCTCCTGATGCAAAAGTTGCGCCAAGCCCTTCGGGCACAAAAATACAGGTTAAGCAAATGTTATATCGTCGTCGCTAACGCGCCGCGCGGAAGATTTCGCCAAGGCGAGGAATAAGAGAGGAACTGGCTCGCTTCGCTCGAAAGATAAAGAAAAGAGCTGGCTCGCTTCGCTCGGAAGATGAAGAAAGAGAAGAATTGGCTCGCTTCGCTCGGAATAATTAGGAAAACTTCGAAAAGTTGCTTCGCAATATTGTTGTAATCGCTCGCCGCGGGAAAAAGTAAAGAAGGCTCCGACAGGTTGCTTCGCAATATTGTTGTAATCGCTCACCGCGGGAAAGAGTTAAGAAGGCTTCGAAAATTTACTATGCAAGGTTATTAAAATCGCGCAGCGAGGATTTCTTAAAAGCGCTTCGCGACATTATTACAAAAATAAGAAATAGATCAAAAAATTGAATATAAGTAAAAGAAAAGAAAAAAATATAACAACTAGTTCAACCTGACATTGCTATGTCACAAAACTTGCTTTCTGGCTTCGCCAGGCAAGTTTTGCGCCATGTACGCAATGCAGGTTAACTAAATGTTGGGTCGACGCTTCGCGCGAGAGGAAAAGAAAGAGAAACTTGTCGTTCGAAGAATTTTGTGTTTGGCTGTGTCAAGATTGTTGTAAAAGCAAATGTAAATCACGGTCTCAAATGGTTGATGCGCTAGTTCCTGAAGCCCATAGGGCTGGCCCATGATAATTAAAAAGTAAATTATTTACACGCTGATGAATAGATATGCTGGAATAGTGACCCCGCGTGGAACGGGCTTCGAACGAAAGAGGCCCCAACAACGGTTTCAACCTGTCAATTCCTGTTGTCATGGTTTGTGCTAGTCGCTGCGCTCAGCACAAACCACGCCAAGCCCTTCGGGCCGGAATTGCAGGTTAAACCAATGTTCTGCGGACGCTCCGCGCAGGGGAATATTTTGCTACAGTTTCTTATTACTACACTGTTATAAATTTATTGAAATGAAATAAGTATATACAAAGTATACTTGACAACCGGATATACAATGAATATATTATAGCAGGAGGCAATAATGCAAACTGTTGTTCAAAAATGGGGAAATAGCTTAGGAATTCGGATTCCTTCAATGTATGTAAAGGAATTTAACCTTAAGAATGGGAATTCAGTTGAGATTATTGAGGATAATGGAAATATAGTAATTGTTCCTCCAAAAAAGACACTTGAAAACTACCTTTCAAGAATAACGGCAGCTAATATACATGATGCTGTGGAAACTGGTAATTCTGTTGGTAAAGAAGAATGGTAAAATCAAAAAAGTTTATACCTGATCGTGGCGATATAGTGTGGTTAGATTTTAACCCTCAATTAGGGCATGAGCAAAAAGGTAGAAGACCAGCTTTAACAATATCTTTTCAAACTTATAATGAGAAACTTGGATTAGCTATATTTTGTCCCATTACTAGTAAGGTTAAAGGATATCCTTTTGAAGTTGAAGTAATTGGTAAAAAGATAAATGGATGTGTATTAAGTGATCAAATAAAAAGTTTGGACTGGACAGTTAGGAGTATTGAATTTATAGAAAAAATAAGCAATGAAAAAATGGAAGATGTTATTGGTAATGTTAAACTATTAATAGAAGAGTGAAGACGCAGAACAACTGCTTCAACCTGACATTGCTACTGTCACGTTTCTTGCACTCGCTACGCTCGCTGGCAAGAAACGCGCCAGCTTAACGCAATGCAGGTTAAGCAAATGTTGGGTCGACGCTTCGCGCGAGAGGAAAAGAAAGAGAAACTTGTCGTTCGAAGAATTTTGTATTTGGCTGTGTCGAGATTGTTATAAAAACAAATGTAAATCACGGTCTCATATGGTAGATGCGCAAGTTTCTGAAGCCCATAGGGCTGGCCCATGATTATCAAAAAGTAAATTATTTACGTGCTGATGAATAGATATGCTGGAATAGTGACCCCGCGTGGAACGGGCTTCGAACGAAAGAGGCCCCAACAACGGTTTCAACCTGTCAATTCCTGTTGTCATGGTTTGTGCTATTCGCTGCGCTCGGCACAAACCACGCCAAGCCCTTCGGGCCGGAATTGCAGGTTAAACCAATGTTAGATTGACCCTTCGGGCAGAGGAATAAAATATTATTTTCTACATATAGTGATTTATCTTCATAATATTAATGTGGAGAACTAAAATGTCAGATTTATCATCAAAAGAAAAAGTAATTTTGGAAAAGTTTCTATGTATGGGATCTGGTTATGTTCTTGATTTTTCTAATCGTACATTCGAGGAATTTATTAGGGATAATACTGGATTAGAAATATATGATGAAAAATACAGCAATGAAGGTGATTCGAAGGGAAAACGCTTAAGGTCATTCTGGAAAATAGAATCCAATTATATCGTTGGTGTTTTAATAAATGCCTTTATTGATTATAGAAGAACAAATACATTGCTTAATTTCGAAACAATAGATCAACAAGAAGAATTGTTGATTACTGAATGTATAAAAGTATCCGATAGACTTTTAAAAGATCTTCCTGTTAAGGATATTACCGTATTAGCATCTATTAATCCAAAAGAAGAATTTAAAGTATTAACGGAAAACATTATTGATCTAATTACTAAAAATCAACCCGAAGTTGGATTAGATAGATTGCATACGTATTTAATGAAGTATTTCAGAGAAATATGTGAGAAACACTCAATTCAAATAGAAAAGGAAACGACACTTAATTCTCTGATAGGTTTGTACATTAAAGAATTAGAAAGAAAAACATTAATCGAATCAGAAATGGCTAAAAGAATATTGAAATCATCAATTTCAGTTTTAGAAGCATTCAATGGTGTTAGGAATGATAAAAGTTTTGCACATGATAATAAAGTATTAAATTATGAAGAAAGTATTCTAATATTCAATAATATAGTTAATATGGTTAAATATATAAACACAATAGAAAAGAAAGTTGTAATCAATCAAAAAGCAGTAGGCGTAGATATTGATATACCATTTTAAATCTAACAACTGCTTCAACCTGACTCGGCTATGTCACGATTCTTGCTAGTCGTCGCTACGCTCCTCGGCAAGAATCGCGCCATTACGCCTCGCAGGTTAAGCAAATGTTGGGTTGACGCTCCGCGCAAGGGGAGAAGAAAGAGAAACTTGTAGTTCGAAGAATTTTGTGTTTGGCTGTGTCGAGATTGTTGTAAAAGCAAATGTAAATCACGGTCTCAAATGGTTGATGCGCTAGTTCCTGAAGCCCATAGGGCTGGCCCATGATTATTAAAAAGTAAATTATTTATACGCTGATGAATAGATATGCTGGAATAGTGACCCCGCGTGGAACTGGCTTCGAACGAAAGAGGCCCCAACAACGGTTTCAACCTGTCAATTCCTGTTGTCATGGTTTGTGCTAGTCGCTACGCTCGGCACAAACCACGCCAAGCCCTTCGGGCCGGAATTGCAGGTTAAACCAATGTTAGATTGACGCCTTCGGCGCTTAATTAAGGAGTATGAAATGAGAAATGCAATTATTCTATATGGTGTTTTTCTTCTTTGCATGTTTGGGAAACAAGAATTATCAGCGAATCAAACAAATGAGTGTACTGATAGAGTAGTATTCAATGATACGGAATACAGTATTGGAAAGAAAAGCTTGGGTATAGATAAAGACTTTTTAAGAGCTGGGATTGAACGTGATAAAATTGAATATTCTCTAGAAGTTAAGAAAGGAACAGATTTAATACAAATAATCCCATATGATGATTATGATGCTTCTATCGATACAATCAGTATATCAGACGAACTGGGTGGAAATTGTTTGAAGGTTGAATTTGAGGGGAATTGGTTTAGAACAAGTCCTGTTGGATATAGTGGGGTTGAGTTCTATAGAATATTATCTGATGGCACTTTGATTCTGTATTTTAGGTATTATAAGGAAATTGGCCAGCAGGATATGCCGAAAGCAGACATTCTCAATATTAAAAAAGAATCAAATCAAATTATATTAACCTATACATATTTTCATTCAGTAGGCTTCCCAAATATGGGATATGGGAACTTTCAAATTGTATATGTTATAGAAGCAGGAATAATACAGTATTCCGACTTATCATCAAATATCATAGCTACTGAATATCCTCAACGCGATCTTCCAACTAGTGAACATAAAATAGATTTGTCACGAGATGGATTAAACACAGCTTTTGAGTATTTAACTGCGCCAAGAAAATTCGTGTATTAATCTAACAACTGCTTCAACCTGACATTGCTACTGTCACGTTTCTTGCACTCGCTACGCTCGCTGGCAAGAAACGCGCCAGCTTAACGCAATGCAGGTTAAGCAAATGTTAGTTTGACCCTCCGGGCGGGGGAAAAAAGAGTTGTAAACATCTTTACAATACGTACAAACAGTAGTAATATTATACGTATGAGGTGCTTATGGAAACAAAATTAACCTTAAAACTAGATCAGAATGTTATTCATTCTGTAAAGAAGTATGCTGAAAATAATAATCGTAGTTTATCAAAGCTGGTAGAGGATTATTTTAGAAATTTAATATCAGAAAATGAGCCTAAAAAGACTTATTCTCCCTTAGTTGAAGAGCTTAGTGGTGTCATTTCTGAAAAAGACTTATCAAAAGTTGATTATATATCATATTTGGAAAAGAAATATGAGTAACAAAGTCTTTATAGACTCGGATATTATACTAGATCTTTTATGTAAAAGAACGCCATTCTATGACTATGCCGCAGCAGTTTTTACATTAGGAGATACAGCTAAGATACAGTTAGTAACTACTTCTCTTGTGTTTGCAAATGTTTTCTATATTTTACGAAAAATACTTGGAATTGATAAAGCAAAAGAATTATTGAGAAAATTAAGAATAATGGTAAGTGTAATTTCTGTTGATGAAAAAATTGTTGATTTAGCTTTAAACTCTAAGTTTTCTGATTTTGAGGACGGTTTGCAGTATTTTACTGCAAGAGAGAATTCAATCAAAATTTTATTAACAAGAAACGGAAAAGATTACAAAGAGAAAGATTTGATTATTCAAACACCGGAAGAATATTTAAAATCAAAATTGAAAAAATGAAAATTTACATATTTTAAGGAACAGAAAACTAACAACTGCTTCAACCTGACATTGCTATTGTCACACTTTTTGCTAGTCGTCGCTGCGCTCCTCGGCAAAAAGTGCGCCAATGTACGCAATGCAGGTTAAGCAAATGTTCGATGGACGCCTTCGGCGCAAAAGGATGATATGGGAATCATTCAAAGATGGCAGCAAATAAACTTAAAACAAAAATTTATTTTAATTTTTTACCTATTTGCTTTCTTAATAGCAACTAGTACTCATGTATTTGATATAGTTCAATAGGGATTCTTACCATATGACGGTAAACCGGTGTGGGCAAGAATATATTGGACTTCTTTGACAATAATTGATCCTTTAGCGATATTCATATTATTTATTTCATGTAATATTGGTATTTTATTTTATGGTATAATAATCGTAAGTGATGTATTTATAAACATCTACTTTGCAGTTTACCTTGATAGTTTGAATGGACTTTTTAATTTTTATTTATTTTCATACAAATTACTATTAAATAATTATAATTAATTTTTTATGTTTATGATAAGTAAGGCGAATAGTATTATTTTTTTTAAAAACTTTCTTAATTTTTTTCTAAGATGGTTTATAGGTGCTATTAGATGACTATAGATAACGAACTTAAAAAAGATTTCATTAATTGTATTTACTTTAAAACTAAAAAAACATTAGATGATGAAGATTTTTCTTTCTATACAATTGATAATATAGCATATGAACTTGATCAATTAATATATTCTATAAAACAAATTGATTTGTATAGAAATTTTAACACAAAACTTGAATGTAAAAAACCGAAGAAAATTGAGTCATTATTTTATATTGGAAATGGTGAAAATATTGATGGTATTTTTTATAAAATATTATTCTTTCATTATTTTGGAAAATTTAAAAAAACAAAATATGAAACTAGAACTATCAAATATTTGAATGAGATTCTTACATTTTTAGATAAGTTTAGAGTGGTATTAGGATAAAGAGAGCATCGAACAACTGCTTCAACTTGACATTTACTTTGTCACGTAGTTTGCACTCGCTACGCTCGATTGCAAACTACGCGCCAAGCCCTACGGGCACGTAAACGCAAGTTAAGCAAATGTTAGGTTGACCCTTCGGGCTCAATAAAATATTAAAAAAAAGAATAACTTATAACCAGATGCTAGGTTTATCGCGTTGTTAAGAGAGAGTATTTCTAAACTAGAGAAATATTAATTGTAAAGGTCTTGCAATGGATTTTATATTTTTAATAATTGTTTTTTTATTCGTATTTTTTAGATTTTTTTCAAAACAGAAAAAAAGACAACA
This sequence comes from Treponemataceae bacterium, assembly GCA_942493045.1. GTDB lineage: Bacteria > Spirochaetota > Spirochaetia > Treponematales > Treponemataceae > Teretinema. The sequence continues at coordinate 516,630 of OW818665.1, forward strand.
TAGAACTGATTATTATCATGACTACTTAAAAACTGCTGAATGGCAAAGAAAAAGATTTATTGTACTAGAGAGAGATAAGTACCGCTGTGTATATTGTGGCGCAAAAGCAACACAGGTTCATCATAAAAAATATGCTAAAAATAATATTGGAAAGGAACCAATAGAATGGTTGGTCTCGGTCTGTGATAGTTGTCATCAAAGAATGCATGGTAAGAGTAATAATAGTCCTTTTTTGAAAAATTTTTATGTTTAATATATTCTAGGATTTAATTGGTACATTATTATCACGCACGATTGTAATGTATAAAGTAATTGTTAAGTATTTAATAGTTAATGATTCAGTTGAAATATAAATAATCGCGTATTGTTGAGTTTTTAATTCTTTCTTTATAAAAGTTTATTAGAAGTAAATGATAATAACAATTTTCTACGAAATATTAAGTATGCAAAAGTGCAAAGTCAGTTGAGTGTAAAAAACCTAACAACTGCTTCGAGCGGACATTGCCTTTGTCATAAAACTTGCTGTCGCTACGCTCGGCAAGTTTTACGCCAAGCCCTTCGGGCACGGCAATGCAGCTCAAGCAAATGTTGGGTCGACGCTTCGCGCGAGAGGAAAAGAAAGAGAAACTTGTCGTTCGAAGAATTTTGTGTTTGGCTGTGTCGAGATTGTTGTAAAAGCAAATGTAAATCACGGTCTCAAATGGTTGATGCGCTAGTTCCTGAAGCCCATAGGGCTGGCCCATGATAATTAAAAAGTAAATTATTTACACGCTGATGAATAGATATGCTGGAATAGTGACCCCGCGTGGAACGGGCTTTGAACGAAAGAGACCCCAACAACGGTTTCAACCTGTCAATTCCTGTTGTCATGGTTTGTGCTAGTCGCTGCGCTCAGCACAAACCACGCCAAGCCCTTCGGGCCGGAATTGCAGGTTAAACCAATGTTGGGTTGACGCTCCGCGCAAGGGGAGAAGAAAGAGAAACTTGTAGTTCGAAGAATTTTGTGTTTGGCTGTGTCGAGATTGTTGTAAAAGCAAATGTAAATCACGGTCTCAAATGGTTGATGCCCTAGTTCCTGAAGCCCATAGGGCAGGCCCATGATTATTAAAAAGTAAATTATTTACACGCTGATGAATAGATATGCTGGAATAGTGACCCCGCGTGGAACTGGCTTCGAACGAAAGAGGCCCCAACAACGGTTTCAACCTGTCAATTCCTGTTGTCATGGTTTGTGCTATTCGCTACGCTCGGCACAAACCACGCCAAGCCCTTCGGGCCGGAATTGCAGGTTAAACCAATGTTAGGGAGACCCTGCGGGCGGCGGAAAGAGACCAAATATTTTCTATATTCAATTATTGGCATTAATAAAAAGTTATGTTAACCAATTGATTAATAAAAAATACTTGATAATATGTATAAAAGTATGTATAATACATATGTATGAACTTTGAGTGGGACGAAACCAAGAATCGTATTAACCTACAAAAGCATGGGGTTTCTTTCGAAGAAGCACAAAATGCTTTTTTTGATCCTAATAGGGTTATTATTAAGGATCATAAACACTCAGAGGCTGAAGATAGATTTTTCTGTATAGGAAAGACAGAAATTGGTATAGCTACGGTTCGGTTTACCCTGCGTTCTAATAATATTAGAATCATTGGTGCCGGATATTGGAGAGAAGGAAAGGAACGGTATGAAAAAGAAAATATATACTAATGCCCCAACAGATATGGTTAATACAATAAACGAAGGTGAAAAAATATATGATTTTCTTCCACCTCCGGATCAATTGGTTAAAAAAAATCCTAAAATAAAGGTAACAATTACTCTTAATAGCAGAAGTGTGGAATTTTTTAAAAAATATGCAAAAAAAAATAATGTTAAATATCAAACAATGATAAATGAAGTCTTAGATCAATATGCACAAAAATATAACGAGCTAGGATCTAATACTAGATAGTATAAAATTTCTTTTTATTAACGTGTGAAAAAGATCCCTAACAACTGCTTCGAGCGGACATTGCCTTTGTCATAAAACTTGCTGTCGCTCCGCTCGGCAAGTTTTACGCCAAGCCCTTCGGGCACGGCAATGCAGCTCAAGCAAATGTTATATCGTCGTCGCTAACGCGACGCGCCGAAGATTTCGCCAAGGCGAGGATTAAGAGATGAATTGGCTCGCTTCGCTCGGAATAAAAAAGAAAGAGAAGAGCTGGCTCGCTTCGCTCGGAAGATAAAGAAAGAAAAGAATTAGCTCGCTTCGCTCGGAAGATAAAGAAAGATAAGAACTGGCTCGCTTCGCTCGGAAGATGAAGAAAGAGAAGAATTGGTTCGCTTCGCTCGAAATAATTAAGAAAACTTCGGAAAGTTGCTACACAATATTGTTGTAATCGCTCACCGCGGGAAAGAGCTAAGAAGGCTTCGACAAGTTGCTGCGCAACATAATATGAATCGCTCACAGCGATGAATATTTTAAACCGCTTCGCAACATTATTATAATAATAATAAGAATTTTACAGATAAAAGAAATAGACTACAAAATTGATTAATAGTAAAAGAAAAGGAAAAAAATATAACAACTAGTTCAACCTGACATTGCTATGTCACAAAACTTGCTTTCTGGCTTCGCCAGGCAAGTTTTGCGCCATGAACGCAATGCAGGTTAACTAAATGTTCTACAGACGCTGCGCGCGCAGATAATTAAGAGTATGATAATATATGCATTCAAATGATTTGCTAAAAAGTATGATAATCTGTTAAGAGAAACTTAAATTACTATTGTTTTGTTAAAGGCTAAGTCTATGTATTTACCAAAAAGTAAAGATGAGTTTGTTGGTCAATATTGGTTGAAAAATGATTTGATTGATATATGTGTTGAATATGGTTTACCAAAAAATGGTTCCAAAGAAGAATTGACTTTAAACATTTGTAACTATTTAGAAAAAAAACAAATAGTATATTTTAAAAAGGATATTTCGAAAAGAAATGCTGATTATGAGATTTCTTTGATTAACACAATTGATTCTAATTATAAAAATGATGAAAACCATAGAGAATTTTTCAAAAGTGTTATTGGGATTTCCTTTAAGTATAATGTACAATTTATGAATTGGATGAATGATAATAAAGGATTAAAAACATATAATGAGGCTGTTTTGCAATGGAGAAAAATTGATTTAGAGATTAAAAATGGAAAAAAAATATGAAATTGGCAAGCAATTTGAATACAACCAATATACTAGAGATTTTTTCAAAGCTAATCCTGATAAATCAAGAGCAGATTGTATTAAATGTTGGAATTATAAGAAAAGTAAACAAGGTTTCCATGGATATGAATTATCGGATTTAGATATTCTTGAATAGTTTTGAGTGAGATGTAGAACAACTGATTCAACTCGACAATTCCTGTTGTCATGGTTTGTGCTGTCGCTGCGCTCGGCACAAACCACGCCAAGCCCTTCGGGCCGGAATTGCGAGTTAAGCAAATGTTATATCGTCGTCGCTAACGCGCCGCGCCGAAGATTTCGCCAAGGCGAGGAAGAAGAGAAGAATTGGCTCGCTTCGCTCGGAAGATAAAGAAAGATAAATTAATCAGAAATTGAGATAATCTTGAGATATTGCTACGCAATATTTTTGGAATCGCTTTTCGCGAGGATTAATTAAGAAAGCTACGAAAAGTTGCTACGCAATATTGTTATAATCGCTCACCGCGGGAAAGAATTAAGATAACTCCGAAAGGTTGCTTCGCAATAGTGTTGCAATCGCTCGCCGCGGGAAAGAATTAAGAACACTCCGAGAGGTTGCTTCGCAATATTGTTGTAATCGCTCACCGCGGGAAAGAGTTAAGAATGCTCCGACAGGTTGCTACGCAATATTGTTGTAATCGCTCACCGCGGGAAAGAGTTAATAAGGTTCCGACAGGTTGCTGCGCAATATTGTTGTAATCGCTCACCGCGGGAAAGAGTTAAGAAGGCTTCGACAAGTTGCTGCGCAACATAATATGAATCGCTCACAGCGATGAAATATTTAGACCGCTTCGCGACATTATTACAATAATAAGAAATGTACAAATAAAAGAAATAGACTAAAAAGTTGAATAATAGTAAAAGAAAAGGAAAAAAATATAACAACTAGTTCAACCTGACATTGCTATGTCACAAAACTTGCTTTCTGGCTTCGCCAGGCAAGTTTTGCGCCATGTACGCAATGCAGGTTAACTAAATGTTAGACACACCCTTCGGGGTGAAGAGAAAGAAAAAAATGGAGATTAAACTATGGCAAAAAAAGAAATAAAAAAAACAAAAGGTCCAGATTTTATTAAATATATTGTTCCCATAATTGAAATACTTAATGAACTAGGTGGTTCTGGTAATCCTTCTGAGGTCACTGATTTGATTATTGAGAAATATAATATATCTGAAGAAGAGTTAAACTTGCTTAATAAAAATGGTGGTTCTACAGTAAAAAATAGAATTGCATGGGCAAGATTTTATTTGGTAAAAGGTGGAGTATTAGATTCATCAAAACGAGGTGTATGGTCATTAAAAGGTGATTATAATGAAATAATAGATTTGTCAGATGTAAATGCATTTTTCAAAAAAACTCATGAAAAGTTTGAAATAAAAAATGAAAAAGAGAAAGTTGAAAATACAGAAAATCCTTTAGATGAAGAAATTGAAGAGAAAGTTGAAGATGAAAGTTATAAGGAAAAAATATTAAATCTATTAAAGGAATTACCACCTTCTGGTTTTGAGCGATTATGTCAACGTTTATTACGTGAATCTGGTTTTACACAAGTTAAAGTAACAGGAAAATCTGGCGATGGTGGAATAGATGGTTATGGTGTTCTTGAACTGAATCCATTAATGAGTTTTAAGGTATTATTTCAATCAAAAAGATACAAAGAAGTTGTTAGTACTGATAAGGTAAGAGATTTTCGTGGTGCAATGGCTGGAAGGGCTGATAAAGGTATAATTATTACGACTGGTAGATTTACACAAGATGCAAAAAATGAAGCTGTTCGAGATGGCGTTCCACCAATAGAACTTGTTGATGGTGAAAAATTAGTTTCAATGTTTGAAAATTTAGAATTTGGACTTATACCAAGAACTGTATACGATATCGATTTAGAATTTTTCAAAGAATTCCAAGAAAAAGATGTCTAACAACTGCTTCAACATCGACAATTCCTGTTGTCATGGTTTGTGCTAGTCGCTGCGCTCGGCACAAACCACGCCAAGCCCTACGGGCCGGAATTGCGAGTTAAGCAAATGTTATATCGTCGTCGCTAACGCGACGCGCTGAAGATTTCGCCAAGGCGAGGATAAAGAGAAGAATAGGCTCGCTTCGCTCGGAAAATAAAGAAAAGAGCTGGCTCGCTTCGCTCGGAAGATAAAGAAAGAGAAGAACTGGCTCGCTTCGCTCGGAATAATTAAGAAAACTTCGGAAAGTTGCTGCGCAATATTGTTGTAATCGCTCACCGCGGGAAAGAACTAAAAAAACTCCGACAGGTTGCTACGCAATATTGTTGTAATCGCTCACCGCGGGAAAGAGTTAAGAAGGCTGCGACAGGTTGCTGCGCAATATAATATGAATCGCTCACAGCGATGAAATAGTTAGACCGCTTCGCGACATTATTACAATAATAAAAAATGGACAGATAAAAGAAATAGACTAAAAAGTTGAATAATAGTAAAAGAAAAGGAAAAAAATATAACAACTAGTTCAACCTGACATTGCTATGTCACAAAACTTGCTTTCTGGCTACGCCAGGCAAGTTTTGCGCCATGTACGCAATGCAGGTTAACTAAATGTTATATCGTCGTCGCTAACGCGCCGCGCGGAAGATTTCGCCAAGGCGAGGAATAAGAGAGGAACTGGCTCGCTTCGCTCGAAAGATAAAGAAAAGAGCTGGCTCGCTTCGCTCGGAAGATGAAGAAAGAGAAGAATTGGCTCGCTTCGCTCGGAATAATTAGGAAAACTTCGAAAAGTTGCTTCGCAATATTGTTGTAATCGCTCGCCGCGGGAAAAAGTAAAGAAGGCTCCGACAGGTTGCTTCGCAATATTGTTGTAATCGCTCACCGCGGGAAAGAGTTAAGAAGGCTTCGAAAATTTACTATGCAAGGTTATTAAAATCGCGCAGCGAGGATTTCTTAAAAGCGCTTCGCGACATTATTACAAAAATAAGAAATAGATCAAAAAATTGAATATAAGTAAAAGAAAAGAAAAAAATATAACAACTAGTTCAACCTGACATTGCTATGTCACAAAACTTGCTTTCTGGCTTCGCCAGGCAAGTTTTGCGCCATGTACGCAATGCAGGTTAACTAAATGTTATATCGTCATCGCTAACGCGATGCGCCGAAGATTTCGCCAAGGCGAGGAATAAGAGAAGAACTGGCTCGCTTCGCTTGGAAGATAAAGAAAGAAAAGAGCTGGCTCGCTTCGCTCGGAAGATAAAGAAAGAGAAGAACAGGCTCGCTTCGCTCGGAAGATGAAGAAAGAGAAGAATTGGCTCGCTTCGCTCGGAATAATTAAGAAAACTTCGGAAAGTTGCTGCGCAATATTGTTGTAATCGCTCACCGCGGGAAAGAGTTAAGAAGGCTTCGAAAATTTGCTGCGCAAGGTTATTAAAATCGCGCAGCGAGGATTTCTTAAAAGCGCTTCGCGATATTATTACAAAAATAAGAAATGTATAAATGAAAGAAATAGATCAAAAGGATTGAATAATAGTAAAAGAAAAGGAAAAAAATATAACAACTAGTTCAACCTGACATTTCCTGTTGTCACAATTTTTGCCAATCGCTGCGCTCAGCAAAAATTGCGCCAAGCCCTGCGGGCCGGAAATGCAGGTTAACTAAATGTTAGATTCACGCTACGCGGAGTATAAGAATTGATTATTAGTATTTGCTAATAACACAAAATAGTTTTCATTTGCCATATATAACATATTCAGTTTTAACAATAGAAATATTACTCTAATTATAATATTATGCTTGTTTTCCTAAATCAAATTAATGTATGAATCTCATAAAACTATTTGAATATTTATTTACTCAAAATGTGTTAATAAATATAAAGTAGTTCTGAAATATCATATATTAAATATTTTTAATTGTTTTTTTAAGGAGATCATTTTGAAGAAAAATTTTGTGTGTTTGTTAATTGTTTTACTTTTTGTTTCTTGCAGTTCAAATGGTGTGAACAATGCTATACCATCTGCAAGTATAAAAATTCTGAGTGTATCACCAAGTACAGGTCTTGTTGATGATACCCTAACTGAATTTCAAATTGAGATTGAATATACATTGATTAATTCATCCCAGGGAGAGATTAATATTGGGTTTAATAATGATACATTATCAACTACATATATTGGTGGTGATCCATTTGAAATAGTAGAGGGAACTCATGTTGAAACATATACTGTTACAACAATTACAAAGTACTGGTCTGAAGATATTCATTTTACTGTTTACGCAGGAATAATCAATCTTCCTCATGAAAGTACTTATTCTGCGTTAGATTCTGATTATTATGAACTTGAATTCAATTAAGATAAGAAATCTAACAACTGCTTCAACCTGTCATTGCTACTGTCACGTTTCTTGCACTCGCTGCGCTCGCTGGCAAGAAACGCGCCAGCTTAACGCAATGCAGGTTAAGCAAATGTTGGATTGACGCTCCGCGCACGGGGATTATTTCAGGATGGCATGTGTTTTTTTGTAAATGAAAATATGAATAAAATAACTATAAAAGCTGGTTTATGAACATGGAAGAAATGATTATTACTTTAGCCAAAAACAATGAAATTGATAAGATGACACAAGCTCGTGTGGAATACTGTTTACGTGATAATCCTAATATTAATAGAAATGATTATGAAGAATTTTATAGTCATGTAAAAATATGGGTTAAAGAAAATGTAGACCAGAATAAATTTGTAACATATTTTGGGCAAATAAATGAAGAAATAGTTTGTTTCGCAGGTGTATTAATGTTTACATTACCACCAATTTTAGGAAATATAAAGCGAAAACAAGGTTACATTTTATCCTTTTTTACTTATCAAAAATACCGAAAAATGGGATATGGAAAACAATTAATGGAATATATAAAAGAAGATGCAAAAAATTTTGGAATAGAAGATTTAGTATTAAAGGCAACAAAAGATGGAGAAAATTTATATAGAAAATGTGGTTTCAAAGAACCAAATATGCCTTATATGGAAAAAAGAATTGTATAATAGTTTGTGGTAGAAAATGTAATATTTACAAGATCTAGAAATAAAAAAATAAACAGATGTTTTAGCATCAAGAAAAAAAATCCAACAACTAGTTCAACCTGACATTGCTATGTCACAAAACTTGCTTTCTGGCTTCGCCAGGCAAGTTTTGCGCCATGAACGCAATGCAGGTTAACTAAATGTTAGTTTGACCCTTCGGGCGGAGGAAAAATAATGATAACATTGAGACAAGCTGCAATAACGGATAGCAATGCCTTGGTTGATTTATCCAAACAATTAGGTTATGAAACTGATGAAGCTTCATTAATTAAAAGATTTCTTATGCTTGAGGAGAAAGATCAAAAGGTTATTGTAGCTGAAAAGAATAAGAAAATAGTTGGATATATTTCCTATGAAAAATATTTCACACTTTATATGGATCCTGGATTAAATATAACAGGGCTTGTTGTTGATAAAATGCACCACAGATTAGGAATTGGAAAAAAACTAATTGATAATGCCGAAGATTATGCAGTAAATAATAAATTATCCTTCTTAAGGGCCAATTCTGGGTTTAGTCGAAACGAAGCACATGAGTTTTATAGAAGAATTGGTTTCGTTAATGAAAAAGATCAAAAAAGGTTTATAAGAGAAATAGCAAAAAAATAAAAATATGATTTGAATTTAAAATTAAGAAATTATTATAAAAAAAAAGAGTAGGGTAATAGGCTTGCATCTATATTTTAATACAAAACAGAAAATATTAACAAAAAGTAAACATATAATAGTAAGAATTAATAATGAAAAAATATTATTAGGGAAAAAAAACTAACAACTGCTTCAACCTGACATTGCTACTGTCACGTTTCTTGCACTCGCTTCGCTCGCTGGCAAGAAACGCGCCAGCTTAACGCAATGCAGGTTAAGCAAATGTTAGATGCATACTAATAAGAAATGTATTTTTTAAACATTTATCTGTCGTTTTATAAGAATAAGATTTTTAGAATATATACATAATTATAGTTAAAACAGAATAATTTATATTTTCTTTGTATTCTGAATTAATATTAATTTTTTAATTACTTGAATATGAGGAGATTAAAATGAAAAGGTATGGATTAATCTTACTAATGGTATTTGCTACTAATTGTTATGCGCAAGAATTAGGTTCTAATATTGCTTTTTGTAATTTTGGCGAATCAGTATTAAATACTGTTCGCTATGGTGTTATTCAAATTGAAGTTGAATTTGATCATGTGTTTAATGAACAATCAGCAATTTATTTTACTTCAACTTATATCAACATTAGTAGAAACTATAACTACACCTCATTTGAATTAGGCTATATATGGTATCCATTTTCAAATTGGTTTTACTTAAAAATGTATCCTCAATTAGATCTTTTTATTTTTGAACCAGTTGGTGAAGATCCAAGAGTTAATTTTTGCTATCCAAGTTTTGGATTTAAAACTGGATTTCAAATTGATTTTAAGAAGTTAGTATTACGCGCAGGTATTGGTTATTCATATCCAGGTCTCTTAGATTGGGGTGTAATAGATGTTGGTATTGGCTATAAATTTTAAAAAAAATATTTTGTATTACGGATAATTATTGCAAATGATTAATAGAATATGGAATGTAAATACCACAACTTATTGGTGTAGTATTTTTAATTAATGTAAAAATGTCGTGGAAAGAGATTGCTGTTTTTGAAATAAGATAATAAAATTTCAAAAAAAAATATGATGTATGCATCATCAGAATTAGCATCTAACAACTGCTTCGAGCGGACATTGCCTTTGTCATAAAACTAGCTGTCGCTACGCTCGGCAAGTTTTATGCCAAGCCCTTCGGGCACGGCAATGCAGCTCAAGCAAATGTTAGGTTCACGCTGCGCGGGCGGAGTAAAAGGAATATAAATATTGAAATTTAATTATTTCTTCTTTGATTTAGGAAACACACTAACAATATCTTATGATTTAAAAAAATCAATTGCAGAAACTAAATTTAAGAATGTTGAAAAAGAAAAAATGAGTATATTTGCAGAATTATTTGATTCAACGCTTAAGAATGAACTTGAGTCAAATGTTCGATCAGTTAACCATAAAGAGATTATTGAAAAATTATTAATTAAGTCTAGTATTCAGATACATGAAAATGAAATTGATGAGTTTATAGAATGTTTTCTAAATAGCTATATAAAAAAGTGCAAAATTGCTTCTTATTCAATAAAAGTTCTTGATTTTTTACTATCAAATAAAAAAACTATTGCTTTAGTCTCAAATGTAACAGGTCCAAAGCATATTTTTGATAATCATTTACGAATTTTAAAAATAGAAAAATACTTTAAGGCTGTTGTTTGGTCTTCAGTTATAGGTTATAGAAAACCTGCAAAAGAAATATTCGAATATGCAATAAAACTAACAAATGCTAAAATTATAGAATCGATTTTTATTGGAGATAATGAAAAAGCTGATATAATTGGAGCTAATTCAGTTGGGATGAAAACAGTTTTATTGGTAAATAATACTTTTGAAATAAGTAATTCGAAAGCAGATTGGGTAATAAGAAAAAAGGATTTTGCTAATTTTATTACTGATTTTGTATAAAAAACAAAAAAACCTAACAACTGCTTCAACTCGACAATTCCTTTGGCACGGTTGTTTGCTGTCGCTACGCTCGGCAAAAACCGCGCCAAGCCCTTCGGGCACGGAATTGCGAGTTAAGCAAATGTTGGGCGGACACCTTCGGTGCCCGAAGAATAAAAAATTGTATTATTATTAACATAATAAAAAGAGATTTTATGCATAACTATTTACTTGACAATGCATATAAAATATATTATTTTTATGCATAGAGGAGTAATAAAATGAGAACTACTTTAGATTTACCTGAAAATCTCATTGCGGAAGCAATGGCGCTAACCCATATACAAACAAAGACTGATTTAATAAAAATAGCAATACAAAACCTTATTCAAAAGGAAAAAATCAAGGATTTGAAAAAATTCTATGGAAAAGTAGATCTTGGTATAGATTTAAAAATACTAAGGAATCGATAAAATATGGTTTTAGTAGATTCTTCAGTATGGATTGAGTATTTCAAAGGTAATGAAAAATCTCTCCCTTTAAATGATTTAATTGATTCAAATAGTGTATGTATTAATGATTTAATTCTTTCTGAGCTTATACCCTCAATCAGTCATAAAAAAGAAACAGATTTAAAAGAATTGCTTTTATCTGTTGCAAAGATACCAATACAAATTGATTGGAATAATATAATCTATATGCAAACCTTAAATTTAAGAAATGGAATTAATAATGTAGGCATAGCTGATTTAATAATAGCTCAAAATAGTATTGAAAATGATGTAGAATTGTTTGCAATCGATAAGCATTTTCAATTAATGAGTGAATTGCATGGAATACGCATCTATAAATAATAAGAGAAAGCGCCCAACAACTAGTTCAACCTGACATTGCTATGTCACAAAACTTGCTTTCTGGCTTCGCCAGGCAAGTTTTGCGCCATGTACGCAATGCAGGTTAACTAAATGTTAGCTTGACCCTTCGGGCTGAAGATAAGATTACTAAGAAAAAATAATAATCCTGTTTTGGAGAAAAATGAAAAACAAAAATGATTTAGGTAGTGGTTTGCTGTTTACTATTTCTGGTTTGGCAATTTTAGCTAGTTATTTGATTAATTTATATTCAGATTATAAATCAAAAGATTGGATTATAATAAACGCAAAAGTAACTTCAATAGAGTTATTTAGTAAAGGGATATATAATTCGAAAACAGGTAAAAAATCTAGTGATAAATATGATGTTGAAATTACTTATTTTGTTAATGATAACTTTTATACAACTAATATTTTAACTTCTGAAATTAATATGTCTGAAATAATCATTAAATATAATCCGTATAATATTAATGAAATTGTTACTATTTCTGAAACTAATAACAATGGTTCCTGGATTTTAAACATAATAGGTTTTATTTTTCTGATTTATGGTTTATTTGTATTAATTAAAGAATTAATTAAAATTGTTTTTTTAAGAGTTTAATTACTAATTAATTCCATAATAACAAATATGAATATGGTTAATGCAATAGTTTTAAGAAAAAAAAGCTAACAACTGCTTCAACCTGATATTTTCTTTGTCACATTTTGTGCTGTCGCTACGCTCCTGACGCACAAAATCCGCCAAGCCCTACGGGCACGAAAATACAGGTTAAGCAAATGTTATATCGTCGTCGCTAACGCGACGCGCCGAAGATTTCGCCAAGGCGAGGATAAAGATAAGAATTGGCTCGCTACGCTCGGAATAAAAAGAAAGATAAGTTAATCAGAAATTAAGAAAATTACTTAAGATATTGCTACGCAATATTTTTGGAATCGATTTTCGCGAAGAATAATTAAAAAGGCTATAAAAAGTTGCTGCGCAATATTGTTATAATCGCTCGTCGCGAGAAAGAGTTAAGATAACTCAGACAAGTTGCTACGCAATATTGTTGTAATCGCTCACCGCGAGAAAGAGTTGAGATAACTCCGACAGGTTGCTGTGCAATATTGTTGTAATCGCTCACCGCGGGGAAGAGTTAAGAAGGCTCCGACAGGTTGCTATGCAATATTGTTGTAATCGCTCACCGCGGGAAAGAGTTAATAAGGCTCCGACAGGTTGCTGCGCAATATTGTTGTAATCGCTCACCGCGGGAAAGAGTTAAGAAGGCTTCGACAAGTTGCTGCGCAACATAATATAAATCGCTCACAGCGATGAAATTTTTAGACCGCTTCGCGACATTATTACAATAATAAGAAATGTACAAATAAAAAAAATAGACTAAAAAGTTGAATAATAGTAAAAAAAAGGAAAAAAAAATATAACAACTAGTTCAACCTGACATTGCTATGTCACAAAACTTGCTTTCTGGCTTCGCCAGGCAAGTTTTGCGCCATGTACGCAATGCAGGTTAACTAAATGTTATATCGTCATCGCTAACGCGATGCGCCGAAGATTTCGCCAAGGCGAGGAATAAGAGAAGAACTGGCTCGCTTCGCTTGGAAGATAAAGAAAGAAAAGAGCTGGCTCGCTTCGCTCGGAAGATAAAGAAAGAGAAGAACAGGCTCGCTTCGCTCGGAAGATGAAGAAAGAGAAGAATTGGCTCGCTTCGCTCGGAATAATTAAGAAAACTTCGGAAAGTTGCTGCGCAATATTGTTGTAATCGCTCACCGCGGGAAAGAGTTAAGAAGGCTTCGAAAATTTGCTGCGCAAGGTTATTAAAATCGCGCAGCGAGGATTTCTTAAAAGCGCTTCGCGATATTATTACAAAAATAAGAAATGTATAAATGAAAGAAATAGATCAAAAGGATTGAATAATAGTAAAAGAAAAGGAAAAAAATATAACAACTAGTTCAACCTGACATTTCCTGTTGTCACAATTTTTGCCAATCGCTGCGCTCAGCAAAAATTGCGCCAAGCCCTGCGGGCCGGAAATGCAGGTTAACTAAATGTTAGGTGGACCCCTTCGGGGCAGAGGATAAGTTATGGATGATATAGTAAAATATTATGATGAGTATAACGAGAACGAAAGAATTTCTGAAATATATTCAATTGAACGAATAAGAACACAAATAATTCTAGAGAGATATTTAGATAAAAATAAAAACAATGTAATAGATATTGGTGGTGGTACAGGCGTTTATTCATTTTGGTTAGCCGATAAAGGTTATAAAGTGAATCTCTTAGATTATGTACCAAAGCATATAGATATAGCAATTAATAGAAATAATAAATCAAATGCAAAACTAAATAATATTGAAGTTGGTGATGCTTGTAATTTATCTTATGATAATAATACATTCGATTTTGCATTAGTATTTGGTCCTCTTTATCATATTTTAGATAGAAGTGCTAGAATTAAAGCAATTAGTGAGGCAATGAGAGTTTGAACTATACTGACTTTCATGGACACGACATGTTAAGCTGACCAAAGGAAAGGTCATATGAAACAGAACCGATCATACAGTGAAGAGTTGAAGGCAGAAGCCGTCAAAATGGTTATCGAGCAAGGACTAACCAAAGAAGAGGTTGCCAAACGCTTGATGATCCCAAAGGGAACCATCGGGAATTGGGTAGCTGCCGTTAAAGCCGGGAAACAAGCTTCAACACCTGGAGAGCAATCACATGCAGCGCTTGTCGCCGAGAATGCCCGTCTTCGGAAAGAGCTCGCAGAAGCCCGTATGGAACGGGAAATCCTAAAAAAAGCCACCGCGTACTTCGCCAGGGAATCGCTGCCCGGTACGCGTTCATGAAGAAAGAGCGATCCAACTATCCAGTCAAACTTATGGCGCGCGTGCTTGAAGTGTCCCGTAGTGGATTTTATATCTGGTTGCTCAGGGGACCATCAGAAAGGAAAGTCCATGATGATCAAATGAAAGTATATGTACGTGCTGTCCATGAATTAAGCCGTAAAACTTATGGACCGCGCCGTTTGCAGACGGAACTCGCTGAAAATGGCATGTATCTGGGTCGGGATCATATAGGACGGCTGTGTAAGGCCATGGGCCTCAAGTGCATACAGAAGAAAAAATTCAAGGCGACAACGAATTCCAAACACAACCTTCCGGTTGCGCCTAACCTCCTGAATCAGGATTTCAGTATCATGGAGCCAGGAACAGTGTATGGCACCGATATAACCTATATTTTGACCGATGAGGGATGGTTATATCTCGCCGGAGTTAAAGATTTTGGATCTCGGGAAATCATCGGTCACGCGATGGGCGAACGAATGACAAAGGAGCTTGTACTTGAGGCCCTTGTAAAGGCCCTGAAATACCGGAAACCGCAGAAAGGATGCATTCATCACTCGGATCGTGGCAGTCAGTATTGCGCTATCACGTACCAGAAAGCAGTGAAAAGCGCAGGCCTGAGAGCATCGATGTCGCGTCATGGCAACTGTTATGATAATGCGCCAACCGAGAGCTTCTGGGGCACCCTCAAACAGGAGCTTGTTCACCATCGGCGATTTGCCACACGTGCCGAAGCTAAGGCGGCTATTCAGGAATACATCGAGGTGTTCTACAACCGAGTCCGTCGTCATTCATCAATCGGTAATCTTGCTCCGGCTCGTTATGCGGAGTTATGGTTCGTAAATCAAAAGAAGTCGGCTTAAATGTCCGTGTCTATTATTGACAGTACAGGTCAGTTATTAAAAAAGGTGGTTATGTATTTATATCTTTTATTTCAAAATTTGCTTCATTGATTGATGGTTTTAAGTATGATTTTGTACAAGATGAACAATTTGTTACAATTTTAAATAATGATCTACTAAATGGGAATCATATTAATAACACAGGAAAACCTTATTATTTTATGAATACATATTTTCATTCAATCGACAACATTAGTTCTGAAATAATTGAATCAGGTAATAAAATAGAGAAATTAATAGCTATTGAGGGTTTTTCAGCAATAATTGATAATCCTGAAAAAAAAATGAATGATAAAAAGTACAAAGAATATTTATTAAGTAAAATTAAAGAAACTGAAGAAGATTCAAATATTATGGGCATGAGTTCACATATTATGGCAATTATTAGGAAGTAGCACCTAACAACTTATTCAACCTGACATTTCCTGTTGTCATGGTTTGTGCTAGTCGCTTCGCTCGGCACAAACCACGCCAAGCCCTTCGGGCCGGAAATGCAGGTTAACAAAATGTTCGATTGACGCTTCGCGCAATGAGGAAAAAATGAAGAAGGTATTCTTAAGTTTATTACTTGTTTTAGTAATTTTTAATATCTATTCAACACCAGACAGAGCGTTTAGGGTAATTGATACACTTATTGGTTTTCGTGAAAATAGTTATGTTATAAAACAATATGTTTTTGATAATTTGAACAACCATTATGAGGAATTAGTACAGGTTTTTCTGATTGAAAAACAAATTATGACTGGTGAAATAATAACAATAGAAAAAATTACTGAGTATAAAGAGACTTATGATACAGATTCTGGTAGTAGCATTAGAAGTAATCGATCAGAAGATAGATTGGTTGAAATTATTAATAAATATCCTGATTTGTTCTATGATTTACATTATATCTTACCTCAAGGAGTTCCAGATACTCCATCTGAGAAGTATTCAATTATTGATAATGAAATTATTATAAGAGATAATATTCAGAATATTGATGAAATATTCAAAATAGAAGACTATATCAAAATAAATGTAGAAGCAACAAAAATACTGCAAGTATATAAATATAGAAATAGAATAATATTATTGATAGAATTTGGACAAATAGATTCTAATTATTATCAAAAGATAGTAGTACTAACAAAATAGAAAAAATCGAACAACTGCTTCAACCTGACATTGCTACTGTCACGTTTCTTGCACTCGCTACGCTCGCTGGCAAGAAACGCGCCAGCTTAACGCAATGCAGGTTAAGCAAATGTTAGACGCACCCTTCGGGGCTATAGGAAAAAAAATGAAAAAGTTAATAGTGGCAAGATTTATATTTATAAGTGTATTTATTGTTGATACCATATTATTCATACATAATAATGCTAATAAATATTTATCCATGACAACAGAAAATATTTCTCCGGTTTTATTTATTGTTAATTTAATTGTAGAATCTTTTCCATTTATTGGATTGATTTTTCTATTATCTATTATAGAAAAAAGTGATGATAAAAACGTTATTAATCAAATTAAGATATATTTCTTATTGTATGTAATTTTAGATGTATTAAGTGGTCTTTCGCATTTTCTTGTGAATGCAATTCAGGTAAATTATGTATTCTTTCCGTTTTATTCAAATAAATGGATGTTTTATATTATTTTTTCATTAAAGTATCTGCAATATCAATTATTTCTTCCTTTTATATTGAATGTTATTATTTGGATAGGTTATATTTTTCAGTTTCTTGCAATAAATGAAAAAATATTAATATTTGAAAAACAAAGTAATGGAAAAAATATTCTTATTGAAAATAAAAAAATTTCTATTTCATTTGTAATTGGAATAATTAGTAGTTTCATATTACTTGCAGCTTTTGTAATTTCGGGGCTAACTTTCTTGAAACCAGGATTATATAAAACTGGTATTCCACTTTATCAAGTAATACTATTAACTCCGTTAACAGTATTTTTTCCTTTTTCACTGCTTACTATGATCTTATCAATAGGCGGTCTTTTAATTGATAAAAAAGAGAAAATTGGGAAAATTATTAATTTTGTATTGTTAAGTGTTAGTGTTTTTATGGTATTTGGTTTAATTATATGTATGAGTATTTTTATACCGTGAACGTCTAACAACTGCTTCAACCTGACTCGGCTATGTCACGATTCTTGCTAGTCGTCGCTACGCTCCTCGGCAAGAATCGCGCCATTACGCCTCGCAGGTTAAGCAAATGTTAGAAAGACCCTGCGGGCGGCGGATTTGGAAAAAGATTAAAAAATGATTTTTAACAATTTTGTCTTATGTTAAAAATCGTGAGGAGTAACTTATGAATACATTGCTTTCTTCAATTTATATCGGAGTTATTGCTGGTGTGATAGATATTATTCCGATGATTATTCAAAAGCTTGAAAAAAGAGCAACAATTTCAGCATTTTTACAGTATTTATTTGTTTCAATAATAATTGTAAATATCAATATACCAGGAGTAGTTTGGTGGGCTCAGGGTGGGATTATTTCATTAGCATTAGCTATTCCCATAATTATTATTGTTTCAGTTAATGATCGAAAAACTATTCCTATAATATCCTCTATGGCAATTATTCTTGGTACACTTATTGGTATTGCTGGACATTTTATTAAGTAATATGCCAAATAGAAATATCAACAAGAATTTGAATAATTCAAGGTTACTTAAAAGCTATGGTAGTTGGTTATATTGTACTGGATGCAATAAAACTGTTGCATATATTTGTTATACTACATACAAGGGATTGAGAATATCGTTTTCATGCAAATGTGGAAATTGTGGTGGTATTGAACTGCTTGAAAATTCATATTCAATGCCAAATAATATAGAAATCAAAAAATCATTAATCCTAATTGAAAATAGATTCTGTTGCCCTAATGATAA
This sequence comes from Treponemataceae bacterium, assembly GCA_942493045.1. Classification (GTDB taxonomy): domain Bacteria; phylum Spirochaetota; class Spirochaetia; order Treponematales; family Treponemataceae; genus Teretinema. Next base: position 534,957 of record OW818665.1, read on the forward strand.
TGAACCAATATTTTCAATTGTATCAAAGCAATTGGATGATTTTGAATATCAAATAACATGTCTTAAATGTAATGAGACTTTTGTATCAAAAAAATAAAAATTTCTAACAACTGCTTCAACTTGACATTTACTTTGTCACGTAGTTTGCACTCGCTGCGCTCGGTTGCAAACTACGCGCCAAGCCCTTCGGGCACGTAAACGCAAGTTAAGCAAATGTTGGGCGGACACCTTCGGTGCCCGAAGAATAAAAAATTGTATTAATATTAATATAACAAAAAAAGATTTTAATGCATAACTATTTACTTGACAATGCATATAAAATACATTATTTTTATGCATAGAGGAGAAATAAAATGCGAACTACTTTAGATTTACCTGAAAATCTCATTGCGGAAGCAATGGCGCTAACCCATATACAAACAAAGACGGATTTAATAAAAATAGCAATACAAAACCTAATCCAAAAAGAAAAAATTAAGGATTTGAAAAAATTTTATGGAAAAGTAGATCTTGGTATAGATTTAAAAATACTAAGGAATCGATAAAAAAATGGTTTTAGTAGATTCTTCAGTATGGATTGAGTATTTCAAAGGTAATGAAAAATCTCTCCCTTTAAATGATTTAATTGATTCAAATAATGTATGTATTAATGATTTAATTCTTTCTGAGCTTATACCCTCAATCAGTCATAAAAAAGAAACAGATTTAAAAGAATTGCTTTTATCTGTTGCAAAGATACCAATACAAATTGATTGGAATAATATAATCTATATTCAAACATTAAATTTAAGAAATGGAATTAATAATGTAGGAATAGCTGATTTAATAATTGCTCAAAACAGTATTGAAAATGATATAGAATTGTTTGCAATCGATAAACATTTTCAATTAATGAGTGAATTGCATGGAATACGCATCTATAAATAATAAGAGAAAGCGCCCAACAACTAGTTCAACCTGACATTTCCTGTTGTCACAATTTTTGCCAGTCGCTACGCTCAGCACAAATTGCGCCAAGCCCTTCGGTCCGGAAATGCAGGTTAACTAAATGTTAGAGGGACGCCTTCGGCGCAAGGATTTTAAGAAATGAAGAAACTTATTGGTTATAAAGAAAATGAAATTTCAGTTAAAGAACAAAGCGATAATTATCATGATATTGTTGGGATAATTTATCCCGGTCAATCTTATTATTTAACAGCACCATCGTTGTTTTATTTACAACCAATATTTGATAACTTAAAAATTCATTACTTTGGAATTGATACACAATATGGGAGTAATACAAGCTATTTAAATGCTAGTTCTGAAGAAAAAGAAAAATGGGTAGACATGGATTCAGAATATATTGGTAAATTTGTAAATGAAAATACAAACATATTTAAAAAAAGGGTATTTATTGGAAAATCATTAGGTACAGTTCATCTCTATAATCAAATCAAAGGAAATTATATAAATAAAAATGATGTTTTAATATTTCAAACACCAGTTGTACCATATGATGAATTACAAGCGTTATTATTGGAAAAAGGAAATCAATCTTTAATACTATATGGAACAAATGACTCACTGATGAAAAAGTATAGTTTTGAAAGGATAAAAAGTCAAAAAAATGTAAATGTAATTGAAATAGAGAACGCAGGTCATTCTTTTGAAGAAGATAATAAAATAGAAAATTCTATTAATAATTTAAAAAATGTAATGCTTGATACTGAAATATTCCTGGAGAAACTATTAGTTTTTCAGGCTGAATTTCCTCTAACAACTGCTTCGACTTGATAATTTCTTTGTCATGGTTTGTGCTGTCGCTGCGCTCCTGGCGCACAAACCACGCCAAGCCCTTCGGGCACGAAATTACAAGTCAAGCAAATGTTGGGTCGACGCTTCGCGCGAGAGGAAAAGAAAGAGAACCTTGTAGTTCGAAGAATTTTGTATTTGGCTGTGTCGAGATTTTTGTAAAAGCAAATGTAAATCACGGTTTCAAATGGTTGATGCGCTAGTTCCTTAAGCCCATAGGGCTGGCCCATGATTATTTAAAAGTAAATTATTTACATGCTGATGAATAGATATGCTGGAATAGTGACCCCGCGTGGAACGGGCTTCGAACGAAAGAGGCCCCAACAACGGTTTCAACCTGTCAATTCCTGTTGTCATGGTTTGTGCTAGTCGCTGCGCTCGGCACAAACCACGCCAAGCCCTTCGGGCCGGAATTGCAGGTTAAACCAATGTTAGGTTCACGCTTCGCGGTGGGATTTAAGAAAACTAGGAAATAATAAATGAAAACTTCTGATTATAGTAAAAAAGAGAAGATATTTTGTGTAGCACAAATTAACCATGAGTTAGTATCCAATGACCATAAACATATTAATATAATTAATATCGCTGCTGATAATTACGTGGATTACATAGTTTTTCCAGAATTATCTCTTACAGGTTATACTAGATCAAATATCTCTAATCTGGCTTATACGATTGATGATAAACGTTTTGCTGAATATCAATATATTTCTAAAACTAAAAATATTGTAATAACGTTAGGTATACCGGTTGAGATAAATAAAAAATATTATATCGCCTCTGTTATATTTCTCGTAAATGGAAAAATAGAATTTTATTTAAAACAATACTTGCATCCTGGTGAGGAATTAGTTTATTCGAATACCTTTGATTATGATCCAGTTATTAAAATTGGTGAAGAATTAGTATGTAATGCGATTTGTTATGATATTGAAAATAATCAACATATAGAAAAAGCAATTTTAAAAAAATCTACAATATATTCTGCAAGTATATTTTACTCAAAGAAAGGTATTGATGCTGGTATATTGCATTTGCAAGATATTGCAAAAAAAAATAAAATAGGTGTATTAGTTTCAAACTATTGTGGCAATTGTTGGGAAATAGAAGCTGGTGGGAAAAGTTCAATTATTGATTCAAATGGTAATATTGTTATGCAAGGCAATAGTAATGAAGAATGCTTATTAATAGCTAAAAAAAGTATTGATTTAGGTAAGGTTAAAAAAATTAACCTAACAACTGCTTCAACCTGACATTGCTACTGTCACGTTTCTTGCACTCGCTTCGCTCGCTGGCAAGAAACGCGCCAGCTTAACGCAATGCAGGTTAAGCAAATGTTAGGCGGACGCCTTCGGCGCAAAAAGAAAAAAAAGAGAGGTTGGTAAATGAGTGATCAAATACCTGAATATGTTGCTAAAATAATTGAAAGCGAAGTTGCCAAACAAGTATATCAACAAGGATTATCTGGTACAATTACAGAAGTCGGTAAGCTTGGTACAGATATAATGAAAACGCTTCGCTTGTTTACACTCCCAATCCAAATACTATCAACATTTCAAGACAGAGTAGAGAAAATATTTATTAATGCAAGAAATAAAGTTCCGGAAATACGTCAGCAAGTTGCCCCATCTCAAATAGTTGGTCCAATTTTAGAAAACATTAAATATCTTCCAGAAGAAGATGAGTTAACAAAAATGTATGAAGAATTATTGGCTAGATCTATTGATAAGGACCGAATAAATGAAGCCCATCCTTCCTTCGTACATATAATTAGTCAATTAGCAAGAGATGAAGCATATTTGCTTTTTGAATTGAAAGATAAATCATTTGATGTGACAGATACCTTAGATTATATTCAAGAAGAAAATATATTTATAAATAGAAAAATAGAAAAAAATACAATTCCGATTGAAAAAATGTATTATAAGGAGAATATAGAATTGTATTATTCTCACCTTGAATCTTTAAGTTTAGTAAATTGGCCTGTTTACAAACAAGATCCAATTATCATTCAAGGAAAACAAACTGGCCTAAGAAGATTTAGTAAAATAGAATTAACTGATTTTGGAAAACTATTTATTAAAGCTTGTATTCCAGAAGAAGGTTTCGCCTAACAACTGCTTCAACCTGATATTTTCTTTGTCACATTTTGTGCTGTCGCTACGCTCCTGACGCACAAAATGCGCCAAGCCCTACGGGCGCGAAAATACAGGTTAAGCAAATGTTGGGTCGACGCTTCGCGCGAGAGGAAAAGAAAGAGAAACTTGTCGTTCGAAGAATTTTGTGTTTGGCTGTGTCGAGATTTTTGTACAAGCAAATGTAAATCACGGTCTCAAATGGTTGATGCGCTAGTTCCTGAATCCCATAGGGCTGGCCCATGATAATTAAAAAGTAAATTATTTACACGCTGATGAATAGATATGCTGGAATAGTGACCCCGCGTGGAACGGGCTTCGAACGAAAGAGGCCCCAACAACGGTTTCAACCTGTCAATTCCTGTTGTCATGGTTTGTGCTAGTCGCTGCGCTCAGCACAAACCACGCCAAGCCCTTCGGGCCGGAATTGCAGGTTAAACCAATGTTATGTGGACTGCCTAACGGCAGCAAAAGGAGACTAAAAATGAAAAAAATATTATTCATTTTACTTATTTTTTTAAGTTCAAATATTTTGTTTTCATTGGATAATAATTATTTTAAAACTAATATCAAAATTGATCATCTATTTGTTAATTCCCTAGACGGTTTACGAATAAGGGATGAACCATCATTATCAGGAAATAGAATTGGTGTCCTGTATGATAGAATGTCAATAAAAGTTGTATCTATAGGAAATGAAACTGAAATTGATGGAATAAAATCAAATTGGATAAAAATTTTACTCCCACTTGAAACTATAAAAAATCAAACAAATATTTATGGTTGGGTTTTTGGAGGTTACTTAACAAATGAACTAAAATCCTTTTCCACAATAGGATGGTCTGATTCTGATTTACAAAGATATCTTTGCAGATTTAGTTGGGTAAATGGCCAAAGGACATATAGAAGATTTGATTTAGCCGGAACATATTCAATGGGCTTACTTGAATCAGGTTTCGGTGGAGATGGAAAGTATTCTCTTTCAATGAAAGAAAATACAATTACAGTAGAAGCTTCTTATGGTGATGAAGAATCTGAAAGTGAAATTAAAACTGACGTGTATTATATTAAAAATATTGAAGAAGATAGAATTATCTTAAATGTAAATAATGAAGATATTGAATTAAAACCCTCACTTACAAATAGTTATTTTTGGGGAAATCTTTCTAATGAAAATATTAGAATTGGAACACTTGAAGAAACTTCATATAATGCTCTCTTATTTTCTTTTGCTACGAATATGATAAAAAATATAGGTTCTATAAATTTACTGAAAGAGGTAACTAATAATTTAGTAAAAATGGGAATCCTTATTGAGGATGATGAATATAAGGAAGAATATAATTCTTATTGGAATTTGCAATAGCACATAACAACTGCTTCAACCTGATATTTTCTTTGTCACATTTTGTGCTGTCGTCGCTTCGCTCCTCGGCAAAAAATGCGCCAAGCCGCTACGCGGCGCGAAAATACAGGTTAAGCAAATGTTATGTCTACGCCTGCGGCGAGGATAAGAGATGTGGCATTGGTCAAATTGTTATCACGCTTGGAGTACAAGAGCCTGGCTTCCAAAGCAATCGGTTATTAATCGTATAATTATGACCAGGTCAGTGTTAAATACTTTCAGTACCGTATTGCTAATTTTAAAAGACGATTAAAAAAAATAAAAATACCACAAATAAATAAGTTAGTTGAAGTATTCGAAAGCAGTTTGAAGGGGGAACTTGTTCCCCCCGAACAGTTGCTTTCGAATTCTTCAATACATATGTATTTGCACAAAAGTATTATTTTGGCTTTAAAATAATTGTAAAATCGGTAAAAACGACAAAAATAATAGGTTGTACAAGTCATTAAGAGAAGAATTATAAAATAGCACGCTTGAAGAACAAGAAGCTGTATTTGATGATAATGGATCGGTAGCACGATAAACTTGCGCAAGTAAGTATTCTTAAGAAATAGTAAGAACCAGGAATAAGGCAAGAAAAAGAATTTGGTAAGAATTGTAGGAATGAACATCGAAGAATAAGAATGAAGAGAAGAAGCGAAAACCAAAGAAACATAACAACTGCTTCAACCTGATATTTTCTTTGTCACAACTTTTGCGTCGCTGCGCTCCTGATGCAAAAGTTGCGCCAAGCCCTTCGGGCACAAAAATACAGGTTAAGCAAATGTTAGCATGACGCTACGCGCAATAAGAATTATTCAATCGTTTCGTATGTTACAATTTTTATTAATATAAGGAGATATTTATGCTTGAACTAAAAGGAAAATTAGGAAAAATTATTAGTGTAGATGAAAATTTTGTTGAGTTTAAACAAAAATCACTTTTTACTGGAACCAATGAAAGGAAGATGCCTATAAGTAAAATTAGTTCTGTAGAAGTTAAAAAGCCAGGTTTTATGGCTGGATATATTCAAATTGCAGAAGTTGGTGCAAGTAAAAATAAAGGAATTTCCACAGGAGCAATGCAAGCAGCTGAAGATGAAAATTCTGTTCTTTTTAATGGCCAAGATGAATATGAGATTGCATTACAAATTAAAGAATTTATTGAAAACCAAATGGTAAAATTAAGTTCAAATACTGTTGTAACTCAACAAACTTCGTCTGCTGATGAAATTTCAAAATTTAAAAATCTTTTAGATCAAGGTATTATAAATCAAGAAGAATTTGATGCAAAAAAGAAACAACTTCTTGGATTATAAGTTTTTTTAATAATACAGTTGTTTAGTTAGCCAATCATCAATCAACTTTTGTTAACTATTGTTTCTATGATATTATTTTAGTATTTTGAAGAATGCTAACAACTGCTTCAACATCGACAATTCCTTTGTCATGGTTTGTGCTGTCGCTACGCTTGGCACAAACCACGCCAAGCCCTTCGGGCCGGAATTGCGAGTTAAGCAAATGTTGGGTCGACGCTTCGCGCGAGAGGAAAAGAAAGAGAAACTTGTCGTTCGAAGAATTTTGTATTTGGCTGTGTATGGATTGTTATAAAAATAAATGTAAATCACGGTCTCATATGGTAGATGCGCAAGTTTCTGAAGCCCATAGGGCTGGCTCATGATTATCAAAAAGTAAATTATTTACGTGCTGATGAATAGATATGCTGGAATAGTGACCCCACGTGGAACGGGCATCGAACGAAAGAGGCCCCAACAACGGTTTCAACCTGTCAATTCCTGTTGTCATGGTTTGTGCTAGTCGCTACGCTCGGCACAAACCACGCCAAGCCCTTCGGGCCGGAATTGCAGGTTAAACCAATGTTCGACGGACGCCTTCGGCGCAGAGGAAAAAATGGAAAATATTGAATTGAAATTATTTAATGAATTATCTGAGTTTATTATTCAAAGATTTCCAAAAGGACATGGTGGTGCAGCGATTTTATATACAAAAGAAAATATTAGTTTAGTTAGTATTGCATTATCAAGTGCAAATGGAAGTGCTGGTTTATGTATGGAAACTGGCGCAATGTGTGAAGCCCAAAAAAATAATTATTGTGTTACACATTCTTTATGTATATCTCGAGATAATGAAAATTCTCAATTTAAAATACTTACTCCGTGTGGAATATGTCAAGAAAGGTTATTGTATTGGGGAAATAAAGTAAAAGTAGCAATAACTAATAAACAAAATGAATTGATTTTTATTGAATTAAAGGATATTAATCCGCATTGTTGGCTTGAGGCATATAGTGAAGAAAAGCTTGAATCATATGAAAATGATAATTTATAAAGAGTATTGATAAAATAAAGCATTATAACTATTAAGGTTTAATTAATTATAGAAAATAATGAAGAAAGTATTTTTATTACTTGTCCAAATGTAAAAATTTGATGTATATACCAAATATTGAGGATAAAAAAAGTAGTTATAAATGTTCAAGATGTAATTATTTAATAGTAATTGGAAGTTGTTCAAAATATATAACCGAAAAGGCATGGATACAAATTAAGGGAATTGAAGAGAAAGGTGCACATAAACCAATTTATAGGTATCAATGTAAAATATGTAGACGAGTAATTGGTGTATTAATTAATTAGGAAGCGTCGAACAACTGCTTCAACCTGACATTGCTATTGTCATGAAAATTGCAGTCGCTTCGCTCGGCAATTTTCACGCCAATGTACGCAATGCAGGTTAAGCAAATGTTAGCCGGACCCTTCGGGCCGAAAAAAAACAAGAGATTATTGGTATTAGTTTCTAGTTATCTAATTGAAAAAAATGATAAAAGATAAAATAACAGATGATAATACAAAAAAATAGTATTACTTTGTTGGGCTGATACTTAAATGAGCTTAAGAAAAGGAGAAATAATGAAAAATCAAATACTTAATAGGTTCTTTATTTTTATTATTACTATTCTATTATCTTCTTGTTATAATAATGATAATTGGATAATTGGGAAAGAATATAAAGATTCAAAAGAATTGATTGAACTTAATGGATATGTTTCATCTGGAGCACTGATTCTTGATAAAAAAAATTATCTATATTCAATAGAGCTTTTTAGTACAATTGATGAGAAGTTGTTACTAATTAATAAAAAAGTAGAAAATGGAAATTTCAAAGTTATTGATTATTTAATAGTACAATCAGATCAAAATCAAAAATGGACATTTAATACCGATTCAGAGAATTATATTTTCATTTATCATGTAAAAGGTAACAGATATGTTGCAAATTATGCTTGGAAGATAATTCAAGATAAATCTGGGAAATGGAATATAAATGATATTACAAATAATATTATGGAATATGATGAAATATTAAATTATGCTAACATTGATTAAAAAAAATACGGCTAACAACTGCTTCAACTTGACATTTCCTGTTGTCATGGTTTGTGCTGGTCGCTTCGCTCGGCACAAACCACGCCAAGCTCTTCGAGCCGGAAATGCAAGTTAAGCAAATGTTCGACGGACGCTTCGCGCAGAGGGAAAATTAGTTTGTGTTAAAAATGATAAAATATGCGCATAGCATTATGCGTGTGCATGATAATAAAGAAGGAGTAATTGTGAAAAATGTTGTATTGGTTCTACTTACAGTTTGTTTAATATTGTCTTGTAGTGATAAGAATAAAAGTTTAAATAATGAAAATAGTATTAATGTAAATATAAACGAAGCGATAAGTATAAATAGTGAAATACAAAGAACTAAATCAATAAATGATGAATATTTCATTTATGATTTTTGGAATAATCCATTTCTTGATTATCAGTTCCAACCAGATTATTTCGGTGAAAATATTGTTGCTTTATTAAAGAATGAACATAATGCATTAGAAATTACTGAAATAAGAATTGAAAATATCGATTGGATAAATGGTTATTACTTTAAAACGCAAATAAAAAATGATGATTTTGAAACTTATTATCTTTCTCCATATGATAAAAGTTCATATAGAAGACCATTATTAGTAATCACAGGTAATAAAATAAAGTTAAAATCAAATATTTATATTGGTATGGATCGAGATAATTTAATATCAATTATTGAGAATAATGATCAGAATTCACATGTTGAGTATAATGATAATAAAATAGTAGTAACAATTGAAGAAGTATGGGTTTACTTTATATTAAGTAATGATTTGTTGAACACTATTGAAATTCAAGTTGGTACTTAATAAACGTCGAACAACTGCTTCAACTCGACAATTCCTGTTGTCATGGTTTGTGCTGTCGCTGCGCTCGGCACAAACCACGCCAAGCCCTTCGGGCCGGAATTGCGAGTTAAGCAAATGTTAGAAAGACCCTGCGGGCGGCGGAATTAAAGAGAAGAAATAATTATTTAACTTACTTAAAACGGAGTTAATATGAAAATTGCTTGTTTTAGTGTTGCAGCATTGGATTATTTTCCACAACAAGATCAATATTTTGCCGGTGGAAATTCTCTTAATCAAACTGTTAGATTTAAACAATTGGGACATGAGAGTTGTTTTATCGGTGCATTGGGAACAGATACTGCAGGTGATAAAATTGAAGAGTTATTACAAAAAGTTTCTGTAGATATTTCACATCTATATAGAATTCCTGGAATTACTGCATGTAATAAGCTTCTCGATGATGAGAATGGTGAACGTACAGGTATTGATGGTGCATGGCAAAGTGGTGTATATGGCACATTTAAACTAAATGAATCTGACTGGAAATATATTGAAAAATATAATATATGGGCAACGCATGCAAATGGAGTAAATTACGATCAAGCTTTATTACATAAAAAAAAGAATAACTTTTTAGTTGTAGATTTTTTACATTTCGATACATATGAGCTCTTAGAAAAAGGACTTGATTTTGTTGATATTGCATATTTTGGTGGTGTAATAAAGCAGTTACCAGATTTAGTAAATATATCAAAATATTTCAAAGGAATAATTGTATTAACATTAGGAGCAGATGGAAGTATTGCTATAAAAAATGGTAATAAATATGAACAAGAAGCTTTACCAATAAAAAAAGTAATTGATACAACGGGTTGTGGTGATGCTTTCCAAGCTGGTTTCTCAGCAGCGTATTATGTATCAAAGGATATAAAAAAAGCACTTTTAGCAGGAGCAACATTAGGAAGAGATGCTGCATCAAATTTTGGTGGGGTTTCTTGGATATAAAACAGATTTCTAACAACTGCTTCAACCTGATATTTTCTTTGTCACATTTTGTGCTGTCGCTTCGCTCCTAACGCACAAAATGCGCCAAGCCCTTCGGGCGCGAAAATACAGGTTAAGCAAATGTTGGGTCGACGCTTCGCGCGCGGAAGAAAAGAAAGAATAGGATTCAAAATAAATGATTAGTACAGTTTTTTTTGATTATGATGGTGTAATGACACCTGATAAAAGTGGATCATATTCAATTTGTAAATATATATCATCAGCAGCAAATGTTGATTATGAGTTGTTTTCAAATGAGTACAAAAAATATAATGATCAATTATTGTATGGAAAAAAAACACATGAAGATATTTGGAATATAATATGCGAAGGAATCGGAGTTAATATAAGTATAAAATATTTGTATGATTCATTCAAAAATACACCCATTAATGAGAAAATGTTTGAATTGGTGAAGAAGATTAAAAAAAATTATAAAACGGGATTAATTACGGATAATAAAAAAGATCGAATGGATGCAGTAATAAATTATCAAAAACTTCATGATTTATTTGATGTTATTACGATTTCAGCAGTAATTGGTTCAGGAAAAGATAAAGAAGAAATATTTATAAATACAGTCAAAAATTTGAATGTAACATTTTCTGATTGTATATTTATTGATAATCAAGAAAAGAATTTAATAATTCCAAAGAAATTAGGAATTAAGACTATATTTTATGATCATAAATTAAATAACATTAAAACCCTTTATGGAGAGTTAAAAATGTTAGGTATTAAGTTGTAAAAACAAAAACCCAACAACTGCTTCAACCTGACATTGCTATTGTCACACTTTTTGCTAGTCGTCGCTTCGCTCCTCGGCAAAAAATGCGCCAATTTACGCAATGCAGGTTAAGCAAATGTTCGAACGACGCTGCGCGCGGGGCGGATAAAATCAAGAAAAAACTCTATAAATATTTGAAGATTTTGTAATGATTACTGGAAAAACTTGACAAAGTATATACCATGATCTATATTATATATAGAGGTAATTTATATGCAAACAGCCAAACTTTTCCAGAATGGACGATCTCAGGCAGTTAGGTTGCCCAAAGAATATCAATTCAGTGGAGATGATGTATTTATTCAAAAACATGGTGATGCCGTCCTTTTAATTCCACATGAAAAAGCTTGGGCTGTATTTCTTGAAGGACTTTCAGGCTTTTCAGATGATTTTATGAAAGATGGAAGGGATCAAGGATCCGATCAAATAAGAGAGGGTCTTTAAATGTATCTTCTGGATACGAATATTTGTATTTTTGCAATCAATAAACGACCAGCAAATATACTTGAGATAATCAAAAAAAAATCAAAATCAGGTATATATATTTCATCTTTAACTGTTGCTGAGTTGGAGTATGGTGTAGAGAATAGCAAATATATTGAAGATAATCGTATTGCATTACTTAAGTTCTTATCAATATTTAATGTTTTAAATTTCGATGATATGGATGCTGCTCCATATGGAAAATTAAAAACAAAACTAAAGAAAACTGGTCAAATAATTGGTCCCATTGATATGCTTTTAGCTGCGCAAGCAATTAGCAAAGAGTTAATATTTGTCACAAATAATGTGGATGAATTTAAAAGAATTGATGGATTGAAAATAGAAGATTGGACTAAATAACTATTAGGTGCAGTTAAGAAAAGAGTTCGAACAACTGCTTCAACCTGATATTGCTATTGTCATGAAAATTGCAGTCGCTTCGCTCGGCAATTTTCACGCCAATGTACGCAATGCAGGTTAAGCAAATGTTGGGTTGACGCTCCGCGCAAGGGGAAAAGAAAGAGAAACTTGTCGTTCGAAGAATTTTGTGTTTGGCTGTGTCGAGATTGTTGTAAAAGCAAATGTAAATCACGGTCTCAAATGGTTGATGCGCTAGTTCCTGAAGCCCATAGGGCTGGCCCATGATTATTAAAAAGTAAATTATTTACATGCTGATGAATAGATATGCTGGAATAGTGACCCCATGTGGAACGGGCTTCGAACGAAAGAGGTCCCAACAACGGTTTCAACCTGTCAATTCCTGTTGTCATGGTTTGTGCTAGTCGCTGCGCTCGGCACAAACCACGCCAAGCCCTTCGGGCCGGAATTGCAGGTTAAACCAATGTTGGGTTGACGCTCCGCGCAAGGGGAAAAGAAAGAGAAACTTGTAGTTCGAAGAATTATGTGTTTGGCTGTGTATGGATTGTTGAAAAAGCAAATGTAAATCACGGTCTCAAATGGTTGATGCCCTAGTTCCTGAAGCCCATAGGGCTGGCCCATGATTATTAAAAAGTAAATTATTTACACGCTGATGAATAGATATGCTGGAATAGTGACCCCGCGTGGAACGGGCTTCGAACGAAAGAGGCCCCAACAACGGTTTCAACCTGTCAATTCCTGTTGTCATGGTTTGTGCTAGTCGCTGCGCTCGGCACAAACCACGCCAAGCCCTTCGGGCCGGAATTGCAGGTTAAACCAATGTTATATCGTCGTCGCTAACGCGACGCGCCGAAGATTTCGCCAAGGCGAGGAATAAGAGAAGAACTGGCTCGCTTCGCTCGGAAGATAAAGAAAGAGAAGTTAATCAGAAAGCAAAGAAATATTGAGATGTTGCTACGCAATATTTTTGGAATCGCTTTTCGCGAGGAATAATTAAGAAGGCTACGAAAAGTTGCTACGCAATATTGTTATAATCGCTCACCGCGGGAAAGAATTAAGATAACTTCGAAAGGTTGCTACGCAATACTGTTGTAATCGCTCACCGCGGGAAAGAGTTAAGAAGGCTTCGACAAGTTGCTACGCAAAATTGTTGTAATCGCTCACCGCGGGAAAGAGTGAAGAAGACTCCGACAGGTTGCTGCGCAATATAATATGAATCGCTCACAGTGAGGAATTTGTTAGACCGCTTCGCGACATTATTATACGAATAAGAAATGTAAAAAAAATAAAAAAATATACTAAAAAAATGAATAAAAATAGAAGAAAAGGAAAAATATATAACAACTAGTTCAACCTGACATTGCTATGTCACAAAACTTGCTTTCTGGCTTCGCCAGGCAAGTTTTGCGCCATGTACGCAATGCAGGTTAACTAAATGTTATGTCGGCGCCTTCGGCGCGCTCGAGGAAATTAATAGTTATAGGATTTCAAATGATTTTCTCAAAACTCATTAAAGGTTATTTTGGAGAATTAAAAGGAACTATTACTCAAAATATTTTTCTTGATAGTAAAACATACAAAACATTTAATAATATTACTCTTGAATCAACAAATGGTTCAACTCAAATAGACCATATTATCATTTCAAAATATGGGATATTTATAGTTGAGGATAAAAACATTAATGGTTTTGTTTTTGGAGATGAGAATAGTCAGAATTGGACAATTGTGAATTATAAAAGTAAGTATCAAATACAAAATCCTTTAAAACAAAATTATAGACATATAAAAATAATTGTTGAGTTGTTCAAAATTAATATGAATAGTATTCATTCTGTTGTTGTTTTTCGAGGAAATTGTAAAATAAAAACAGATGTACCTAAGAATGTGATCACCAACGATTATATTTCATACATACAATCATTTAATTGTATTTGTTTTACGGAAAATCAGGTAAATGATATGTGTCAAACAATTGAATATAAAGCTCAAAGAAAGAGTTTTATTACAAATTTAAAACATGTGAATTCGTTAACAGAACGTTATTCTAGTATTACAACTTGTCCAAAATGTGGTAATAAATTGGTAATAAGAATAGCAAAAAAAGGAAGATATATGGGTAAGGAATTTTTAGGATGTTCCAATTACCCAAAATGTCATTTTACCAAGAATTTATAATATAAAAACATAACAACTGCTTCAACCTGATATTTTCTTTGTCACATTTTGTGCTGTCGCTGCGCTCCAGACGCACAAAATGCGCCAAGCCCTTCGGGCGCGAAAATACAGGTTAAGCAAATGTTATATCGTCGTCGCTAACGCGACGCGCCGAAGATTTCGCCAAGGCGAGGAAAAAGATAAGAACTGGCTCGCTGCGCTCGGAAGATAAAGATAAGAACTGGCTCGCTGCGCTCGGAAGATAAAGAAAAGAGCTGGCTCGCTTCGCTCAGAAGATTAAGAAAGAAAAGAGCTGGCTCGCTTCGCTCGGAAGATAAAGAAAGAGAAGAATTGGCTCGCTTCGCACGGAATAATTAAGAAAAGTTTGAAAAGTTGCTGCGCAATATTATTATAATCTCTCACCGCGAGAAAGAAATAAAAAAAAACTCCGACAAGTTGCTACGCAATATTGTTGTAATCGCTCACCGCGGGAAAGAGTTAAGAAGGCTTCGACAAGTTGCTGCGCAAGGTTATTAAAATCGCGCAGCGGGGATGCTTCAAAGGCGCTTCGCGATATTATTACAAAAATAAGAAATATACAAATGAAAGAAATGGATCAAAAAATTGAATAATAGTAAAAGAAAAAATATAACAACTAGTTCAACCTGACATTGCTATGTCACAAAACTTGCTTTCTGGCTTCGCCAGGCAAGTTTTGCGCCATGTACGCAATGCAGGTTAACTAAATGTTGGACGGACCCTTCGGGCCGAGGAACTAGAATTAATGAAAACTAATTATGATATAGCATCAATAATGTATGATAATACTCGAAATGTAAGTTCCGCAGTTATTGAAATGTTGAGTAAAAGGTTTGATTTCACTGAAAGTATGAAAGTTCTTGATTTTGGTTGTGGTACAGGGAATTATTTATTTCAATTAAATAATTCTTATAAATGTGAATTATTTGGATTAGAACCATCAGATGGAATGCGACAGATTGCTATAGATAAAAATAAGAGAGTTAAGATTACTGCTGGAAATCATGAAAATATTCCATTTGAAGATAATTTCTTTGACTTAATTTATATGACCGATGTAATACATCATGTTCCTGATTTAAATGTTTTGTTTCGCAACTTAAACAACAAAGCTAAAAATAATGGTTTGGTATGTATAATAACTGAATCATATACACAAATAGAATCACGCTGGTATAACAAATATTTTAAGTCTTTAATAACAAATGAGAAAAAGAGGTATCCAGATATTCCTGTTATTACTGAATTGGCTGAAAAGCAAGGATTTATAATAAACTCTATTGATTTAATAAATCATGGAAATGAACATAAAGTGACTAATGAATTCATTAGAATGGTTGAAGAAAAAAATTATTCAATGTTTCGACAATTAGATGATGAAGAATATAGAAAAGGATTAATTGAATTAAGAAAAGATATAAATAGGACAATAATAAGTGAACCGCACGGTGAATCACTTGTTTGGTTGAAAAAAGTTAAGCGTCCAACAACTGCTTCAACCTGACATTGCTACTGTCACGTTTCTTGCACTCGCTGCGCTCGCTAGCAAGAAACGCGCCAGCTTAACGCAATGCAGGTTAAGCAAATGTTCTGTTGACGCTTCGCGCAATAAGAGTAATAGAGATATTATTAGCAAGGATGTTAGTATGGAAGATTATGATTATGAAGAAGTATATAACTGTTATAATCTAACTGCAAAACAATATTCGGATGCTTTTTGTAATGAACTTGATGGAAAACCATTTGATCGAGATGTATTGAGAAGGTTTTCAAAATCAGTTGATCAAAGCAGGCCAATATATGAATTTGCGGCAGGTTCATGTCATATTTCAAATTTCGTATATCAGAATGGTTTACATAATATTGTTGCAACAGATATAACTCCTGATTCATTAAAATATGCTTTAATCAAGTATCCTCATTTAAAATTTGAATTAATGAATATGTTGAGCACTGGCCTTAAAGATGATTCTATCAATGGTATTATTTGTTCTTATGGAATAGTACATTTCACTTATAAGGAAGTTGACCAAGTAATTAAAGAGTGGAAAAGAATATTAGTACAAAATGGTATTGCGCTTTTCTGTTTTCATATAGGAAGTGGTGATTCCTTGAGAGTTGAAAATTTTCTTGAAAATAAAAATGCCAAAGCAACATGGAACTTTTTTGAAGTTGATAACATTTTAGAAATAATGAAGAATAATGGAATTGATTATAGCGAAGTAATAGTTAGATATCCCTACATTGGAAATGAACATCCGTCAAAAAGATGTTATATTCAATTTGAAAAGAAGTAAGAGAAGATACAGAACAACTGCTTCAACTTGACATTTACTTTGTCATGTAAATTGCTGTCGCTGCGCTCGGCAATTTACACGCCAAACCCTTCGGGTACGTAAATGCAAGTTAAGCAAATGTTAGTTTGACACCTTCGGTGCAAAATATAAATCATAGGAGTATTTTTTATGCAATTAGATAAGCCGGTTAATAGTTTTAATTTATTCAAAATTATTCATATTTATTTACAATGGTTACTCAAGTATTTTGTTTTTATTTCTTTGGTATTACTACTCAGCTCTTTTTCTTTTTATTTAATAGCAAATTATAAATCAAATGATTTAAATGTCTTGGTCTTAACAATGTTTTTAACACTAATGGTTACATGTGTTTCATTGTTTTTAGTTTCTTTAAAAGTATTTACAGAAAATAGAATAACTATAAAAAAGTGTTTGTTATTTGTGCTATTAAGTTTAATCTTTGGATTGGCTAATGTACTGCTTGTAAGTTTTGGAGGTGCTTTGTCAAGTATAGTATTTCAGTTTGTCCAAATATTTATTGATATTCTTTTTATGATCTTATTAGTTAAGATGATCTTAAACAATAAGAAGTTGGTTTTGCAAAATGAATTCATTATTAAATTTGGGTTGTTCTATTTTGTTACACGAATAATTATTCTATTGATATTTTCCATATTATTAATTCCTATGGTTTCGATTGAAGCAAGACCTAGTTTTGTTCCGACTATTGGTCATTTTTCAAGATTAATATTATTACCGATTTTAGCAATACATTTCAATGAATATGAAGAAATTAATAAAAACCAGAAACTAACAACTGCTTCAACCTGACATTGCTACTGTCACGTTTCTTGCACTCGCTATGCTCGCTGGCAAGAAA
The DNA here is from genome assembly GCA_942493045.1 of Treponemataceae bacterium. GTDB lineage: Bacteria > Spirochaetota > Spirochaetia > Treponematales > Treponemataceae > Teretinema. Next base: position 552,556 of record OW818665.1, read on the forward strand.
CGCGCCAGCTTAACGCAATGCAGGTTAAGCAAATGTTATCCGGACGCTATCGCGCTGAAAAGGATTTTTATGAATAATACCACTCCATGTATTTTTTGTGGAAAAAGTTCTCCAGAAGTTAAAATCACAAAAGAACATGTACTTCGAAAATGGCTAAAACAACATTTAAGTATTCCTGATACACATATTTGTTGGCAACAGAACTATCTTGATAAGTTCAAAGAAAATATTTATTGGGAAAAAATAATACCAATTGAACCGTATGAAATGACTGTTCGTGAGGTCTGTAAAACATGTAATGAAGGATGGCTTAATTTAGAAATTGAAATTCCTGTCCAGAAAACTTTAGTTAGTTTGGCGAAGTTAGAAAATATATATATTGATATTAATGAAACACAGAAATTGGCTATATGGGCAGCCAAGACGGCTGCTATTCGAGCGTTGATCGATTCTGGTGAGCGAGCAATTCCCAAAGAGCATTACTATTATATTAAAGAGAAAAAGCTTCCACCGCCACAAACCAGTATTTGGATAAGCTCCTGCAATGAGGTGCTAAACACTTGGACACGACATAAGCGTAGTTTATATGAATGTAATGGTCAGGAAATACGAACTCATGAGACAACTATTACAATTGGATGTTTAGTTGTTCATATTTTTGGAATGAGTCATTTTGATGATAAAATCAGTTTTGATTTTTATGATTCACTTATTGAGTCTTTTTTTCCAAATGAAACAATAAAAATCTGGCCACAAATAAATGAATTCTTATGGCCTTTAAAACAAATAATGAATAAAGCAGAACTTGAAAATTTCAGCGATTTTATAACAAAAAATTTGATAATTCACGGATAACAACTGCTTCAACTTGACATTTACTTTGGCATGTAAATTGCAGTCGCTATGCTCGGCAATTTACTCGCCAAGCCCTACGGGCACGTAAATGCAAGTTAAGCAAATGTTGGGTTGACGCTCCGCGCAAGGGGAGAAGAAAGAGAAACTTGTAGTTCGAAGAATTTTGTGTTTGGCTGTGTCGAGATTGTTGTAAAAGCAAATGTAAATCACGGTCTCAAATGGTTGATGCCCTAGTTCCTGAAGCCCATAGGGCATGCCCATGATTATTAAAAAGTAAATTATTTACACGCTGATGAATAGATATGCTGGAATAGTGACCCCGCGTGGAACTGGCTTCGAACGAAAGAGGCCCCAACAACGGTTTCAACCTGTCAATTCCTGTTGTCATGGTTTGTGCTAGTCGCTGCGCTCGGCACAAACCACGCCAAGCCCTTCGGGCCGGAATTGCAGGTTAAACCAATGTTAGGTGGACGCCTTCGGCGCAAAAAAATAGGAGATCCTATGAGTCAATCATCAAATGAATTACCAAAAGCACCAAGTAAACTGGATGTGGATTCGTTTACCACCTTATATAATATTTTTAGAAAGCATGATTGGCTAGAGAAAAAATCTACTGAAACGATTGAATTATGGAATAAATGTGAAAATAAAGAAGAACAGGATTTACTTGCAGATTTATTGATGTTATTCAAACGTCTTACTTCAAAGGAAATTGAAACATATAGTGAAAATATCGCTAAGGTTGTTTGTGAAGAATGGAAGCTTAAGCAAGAAAACACTTATTTAGTTGCATTATGTGACAATGCAAGACCTGATGGTTCAGAATTTTTCTTACAGTCAATAAAGTCAAGTTTTTCAGATTATGACTGGCGTGAGTCGCAGTTTATTAATAACTTAAAACAAGTACAAAATATTCCACATTTACAACTTGATGGAAAGGACTTGGTTTTCTTTGATGATTTTATAGGAACTGGTAAAACCGCAGATAGGAAGATTAATTGGATTAAAGATAAGTTGAAAGGATTGCGTTGTTACAACAGTATTAGGTTAATTGCTTTAGCATCTATGAAAGAAGCTGAGGAAAAAATAAAACCATTAGTAGACGATTACTATATTACCCTTTTTATCTGTAAGGGTATTTCTGATATTTATCCTGTAGAAGATGTACCCGCGAAAATACAGTTAATGAGGAATATGGAATCAAAATTATCTGAAAGATATGGGACTACACCCATTCCTTCTTTAGGCTATGGCGGTGCCGAATCATTAATTTCTTTTGAAGCTGGCAATACTCCTAATAATGTCTTTCCAGTTTTTTGGTGGCCGCTGGATAATAATAATGAACGTCGTAGAACAATACTTAAGAGGATAATGTGATAATTACCAGTGCTGACTTATGTATTCTTAAACGTCTATTTACTTGTAATGAGCCTATTGAAATGTATTTATTCCATCAAGACTTTGGTTTATCTCCTGTTCATTTAAGCTCATTTGTTAATAAGTTTGGAAATGAAGAATTACTATCGATTAAGGATGAAAAAATTGCATTAACCTCTAAAGGAAAGCAATGGGTTATTCAAAATAGGAAAAAGCTGTTTCTAGCAAATAGAACTTGTGAATGGAAAAATATTCCACAAGACTGGATTCTTGAGGTATAGTAATTATGGGGCATTCATTACTAGAGTCGTGAGATGTCATCGTCTCAAGGGTTAAGGTTTATGTTAGCGCAAAGTGAGCAAAATCAGTGCATTTTGCTCACTATGCACCCTAACGGGTTGCATAGTGCTACCATTCGCCTAACGGCTTCAGGTAGCACTTATGAAGGATTAAAAGGATAGTAGTGATGGATGCCCCTTTTTCATATTATGATTATGATTCTTGGAATAATTTTATTATTAATTCTAATGCAGATCATGAGATAATTGCTGATGGTATAGATTACCTAAATAAATGTAAGGATAAAAATATTCCTTTCATTCTTGCGTTTAATCAATTTGCCTATGTTTGGTCTTTAGATATTCATGTAATTGGGCATATTGAACTATACTGACTTTCATGGACACGACATGTTAAGCTGACCAAAGGAAAGGTCATATGAAACAGAACCGATCATACAGTGAAGAGTTGAAGGCAGAAGCCGTCAAAATGGTTATCGAGCAAGGACTAACCAAAGAAGAGGTTGCCAAACGCTTGATGATCCCAAAGGGAACCATCGGGAATTGGGTAGCTGCCGTTAAAGCCGGGAAACAAGCTTCAACACCTGGAGAGCAATCACATGCAGCGCTTGTCGCCGAGAATGCCCGTCTTCGGAAAGAGCTCGCAGAAGCCCGTATGGAACGGGAAATCCTAAAAAAAGCCACCGCGTACTTCGCCAGGGAATCGCTGCCCGGTACGCGTTCATGAAGAAAGAGCGATCCAACTATCCAGTCAAACTTATGGCGCGCGTGCTTGAAGTGTCCCGTAGTGGATTTTATATCTGGTTGCTCAGGGGACCATCAGAAAGGAAAGTCCATGATGATCAAATGAAAGTATATGTACGTGCTGTCCATGAATTAAGCCGTAAAACTTATGGACCGCGCCGTTTGCAGACGGAACTCGCTGAAAATGGCATGTATCTGGGTCGGGATCATATAGGACGGCTGTGTAAGGCCATGGGCCTCAAGTGCATACAGAAGAAAAAATTCAAGGCGACAACGAATTCCAAACACAACCTTCCGGTTGCGCCTAACCTCCTGAATCAGGATTTCAGTATCATGGAGCCAGGAACAGTGTATGGCACCGATATAACCTATATTTTGACCGATGAGGGATGGTTATATCTCGCCGGAGTTAAAGATTTTGGATCTCGGGAAATCATCGGTCACGCGATGGGCGAACGAATGACAAAGGAGCTTGTACTTGAGGCCCTTGTAAAGGCCCTGAAATACCGGAAACCGCAGAAAGGATGCATTCATCACTCGGATCGTGGCAGTCAGTATTGCGCTATCACGTACCAGAAAGCAGTGAAAAGCGCAGGCCTGAGAGCATCGATGTCGCGTCATGGCAACTGTTATGATAATGCGCCAACCGAGAGCTTCTGGGGCACCCTCAAACAGGAGCTTGTTCACCATCGGCGATTTGCCACACGTGCCGAAGCTAAGGCGGCTATTCAGGAATACATCGAGGTGTTCTACAACCGAGTCCGTCGTCATTCATCAATCGGTAATCTTGCTCCGGCTCGTTATGCGGAGTTATGGTTCGTAAATCAAAAGAAGTCGGCTTAAATGTCCGTGTCTATTATTGACAGTACAGGTCATATTATTACTTTCCCTGAAGCTTATTATCGCAACTTCAGTATTCCAAAACGAAATGGAGATAACAGACTTCTATCATCTCCCTATCCATCATTATTCCTGATACAAAGGTGGATTCTCGAGCAAATATTAAATAAAGCAAGTATTAGTAATAATGCAACTGGTTTTTGTCGTGGTAGATCAATTGTTGATCATGCATCATTACATGTAGATAATACCAGCCTACTTAAATTAGACATAAAAGATTATTTCCCATCAATCACATTGAAAAGAGTTATAACAGCATTTAAGTATATAGGTTATCCATCAAAAATAGCAACATCGCTTGCAAGGTTTTGTTGTGTTGATAAATGCCTTCCACAAGGAGCGCCAACAAGTCCTGCATTAAGCAATATTATTACAAGGAAAATGGATTATCGCCTTGAAATGTTATGTAAAAAATATGGATTTGTTTATTCACGATATGCCGATGATATGGCATTTAGTGGTAAATATATTCCTAAAAGCTTTAATCGAATTGTTGAAAAGATAGTAAATGATGAAGGTTTCACTATTAATAATGCAAAGACTGTATTAATAAATGGGCATGGTAAAAAAATTCTTACAGGAATATCAATCAGCAATAATAAGTTAAAACTTCCAAGAAATAATAGAAGATTATTACGGGTTGAAGCTAATATAGCTTTGAAAAATGATTTTAATAAGGTAGTTATCGAAACTGGTGATCCAATTTACTATGAAAGACTTATTGGAAAGTTTATGTTTTGGTTGCAAATTGAACCTGATAATGAATATGTTATAACAACACTAAATAAGTTAAAAATAAAAGCATCATAGCATATTGAAAAAGTACTAACTAGGACATAGTTTACAAAACCTCAAGGACATCGTTTACACTTTTATTGTCGCTTCAAACGTCCTTGTATATCTTGTATTCTAAGTCGTCTGACGTCAAGATATCCAAGAAGCTTGAACCTAAAATAGACACGAAAAAGGCCGTCACTAATTTCTTCGAGACCAATATCTTTTCCAATAAGAGGTGTAGCCACCATTACCCAGTTATGATTTCCCCAACGTATAGCACCGTTCTTCAGAACTCTTTTAACTTCGAACGTTCCGGGATAATCCCATGGTTCAATTTTTTGCGGGTATATACGTTCTGATCGTGTATAGATGCTTGCTGGTGTGCTATTGTTCAATGCTTTATGTGGCCTATATTCATTGTATTCTTTAATGAACGCATCTAAGCGTTTCTGTAATTCGCTATGAGATTTTGGTAATTGGCTTGCTGTTTCAGCCTTTAAATCCTTATGCATTCGTTCATGCCTCCCATTTTGACCAGGTTTGGCAGGATCCGAGTATACAGGTGTAATACCAAGTTCAATGAACCATACTGATAGACTTGATAAACGAGCCAATGATGTTGATCCTGCGAAAGGCACTCCATTATCACTATGAATATAAATTGGTAATCCAAAGTCCTCGAAAACCCTTATAAATACTGCCTTTGTCGCTTCAGTACTAGGGCTTGCGAGTGCATCGGCAGCTAAAATAAATCGGGAAAAGGAATCGGTAATGGTAAGGGGATACGAATAGATTGCATCAATCAATCGCATCTTTCCTTTGTAATCAATGCCCCACATATCGTTTATTTCTTTTGGGTCAAACTTTGGATTGCAGGGATAGATATGCCGATTCGTTTTCCTGTCAGGAATAAGTCCTTCGGTTTTCAAGATCGTGTGGATTGTCGTTTGAGATGGCCACTGTATATTTGGTTTATCTCTTTCGAGTATGGTTTTGATTTTGTCTGCACCGTACCGAGGATGCTTATTACGTATAGAAATTATGTCCTTAGCTATTTTTGCGGGTGTTTTAGTAGGGCTTGATTTCGGCTTTCTTGAAAGCTCAGCAAGCCCGGTAAAACCCATTTGGTTAAAGCGTTCAATGTATTTATATCCTAATGTTCGGGATATACCAAACTGCTTGCACAGTTCTGTTATTGTATGTTTGTGAGCCAGGTACTCATTGATGAAGAAGTATTTCTCGTCCATAATCGTCGTATTCCTCCAAGGCATATGCTTTTCCCCCTAAGAAAAGCATAATTTAATGTGTAAACGATGTCCTTGAGGTTTTGTAAACTATGTCCCTGATGTGTACAGGAAAAAGATATAACAACTAGTTCAACCTGATATTGCTATGTCACAAAACTTGCTTTCTGGCTTCGCCAGGCAAGTTTTGCGCCATGTACGCAATGCAGGTTAACTAAATGTTAGCTGGACCCTGCGGGCGCGGAGGAAATAATGGAAAACAATATATCAATTTTAGTACGCTCTGATATTCCATATTTGAATTCAATTCAACCGGAAGGGTGGGGTAGTATTGCAGAAATACATGAACATTACCTGAAAACAAAAAATTGTTTTTGTATTAAACAGACAGATAAAAAAAATCAATTATTAGGTATCGGAACTGGAATAGATTTTGAAAATACTGGTTGGTTAGCACATATAATTGTTGGAAAGCAGTTCCAAAATAAAGGAATTGGAACATCAATAGTTAAAAATAGAATTGATTATTTACAAACAAAATGTGGATGTAAAACAATAACTTTAACTGCAACTGATCAAGGATATCCCATATATAAAAAAATCGGTTTTATTGATCAGAGTTTATACTGCATATTAAGCCGAACTACTAGTCTTCCAAATATAATCGAAACATCTAGTAATATTATTAAAATAAATCAATCACACTATAAAGGAATAGAAAAAATAGATAGAAAAGCATCAGGTGAACATCGAATTGAATTATTAATACCAGTGTTGGAAAATAGATTTGTTTATATAAAAAATGGAGAAGTAGATGGGTATTATTTACCTGGTTTAGGTGATTGTGGTGTTATTGCACAATCGGAAGAAGCTGGAATCGCATTATTAAATGAACGTATAAAAAACGAAAATAAGATTTTTGTACCAGAAGAAAATAAAATTGCATATAATTATTTAATCAATAATGGTTATCAGGAAATAAAAAAAATACATCGAATGATTTTAGGTCAAGAATTTGTATATAATCCACAATATTGTTATTCAAGAATTGGTGGTTTTGCTGGATAAAAAAAAGATTCAGCTAACAACTGCTTCAACTTGACATTTCCTGTTGTCATGGTTTGTGCTGGTCGCTGCGCTCGGCACAAACCACGCCAAGCCCTGCGGGCCGGAAATGCAAGTTAAGCAAATGTTAGGTAGACGCCTTCGGCGCTATAAGAAATACTTAATTAAAAAATATTTCTTTAAAATAAAAACAGTTTTTTAAATTGATAATGTCTTGTTATCAAGAAATGTTTAAAAAAAATGATTATATACTACTTATATTAAGTCTGTTTGCAAAAAATTTCGCAAAGATATTTTTGTGAATCATTCATAGGGGGAATGGTGTGATTAAAAATAATCAAGAGATTGATATTAACTTGGTTGGAATTTGTGGATTATATTGTGGGGCTTGTGATAATTATCTTGCATTCAATCCTAATCATGATCACTTACTATTAAAAGATAAATTTTTGAAAAAAAAAGAGAATGAGTATTGCACGGGATGTAATTCAAATAAAGTAAGTTTGCATTGTAGTAAATGTAAAATGCGTATTTGTGCAAAAAATCAAAATATAATTAGCTGTGGATATTGCAGTAAATACCCCTGTAAAGAAATATTTAACTTCAAATCAGAATCGGAAAAATTGAATGGAGCAAAACACAGAAAAGATATTATGACTAATACTGAAGAATTAGTTAAAAGTGGAGAATTCGAATGGTTAAAAAAACAACAAGAAAAATGGACATGTGAATGTGGAAAAGCATATAGTTTCTATGAAGAAAAATGTAGTAATTGTGGTGTTGCCTTAAAATCTTATAGCTAAGTAAAAAAAATATACCTAACAACTGCTTCGAGCGGACATTGCCTTTGTCATAAAACTTGCTGTCGCTACGCTCGGCAAGTTTTACGCCAAGCCCTTCGGGCACGGCAATGCAGCTTAAGCAAATGTTGGGCGGACACCTTCGGTGCCCGAAGAATAAAAAATTGTATTAATATTAACATAACAAAAAAAGATTTTAATGCATAACTATTTACTTGACAATGCATATAAAATAGATTATATCTATGCATAGAGGAGAAATAAAATGAGAACTACTTTAGATTTACCTGAAAATCTCATTGCAGAAGCAATGGCGCTAACCCATATACAAACAAAGACTGATTTAATAAAAATAGCAATACAAAACTTAATCCAAAAAGAAAAAATCAAAGATATAAAAAAATTTTATGGAAAAGTAGATCTTGGTATAGATTTAAAAATACTGAGGAATCGATAAAATATGGTTTTAGTAGATTCTTCAGTATGGATTGAGTATTTCAAAGGTAATGAAAAATCTCTCCCTTTAAATAATTTAATTGATTCAAATAATGTATGTATTAATGATTTAATTCTTTCTGAGCTTATACCCTCAATCAGTCATAAAAAAGAAACAGATTTAAAAGAATTGCTTTTATCTGTTGCAAAGATACCAATACAAATTGATTGGAATAATATAATCTATATGCAAACCTTAAATTTAAGAAATGGAATTAATAATGTAGGAATAGCTGATTTAATAATTGCTCAAAATAGTATTGAAAATGATATAGAATTGTTTGCAATTGATAAGCATTTTCAATTAATGAGTGAATTGCATGGAATACGCATCTATAAATAATAAGAGAAAGCGCCCAACAACTAGTTCAACCTGACAATTCCTGTTGTCACAATTTTTGCCAGTCGCTACGCTCAGCAAAAATTGCGCCAAGCCCTTCGGGCCGGAAATGCAGGTTAACTAAATGTTGGGCGGACGCCTTTGGCGCCCGAGGAAAAGAAAAGTATTGTAGCTAAAATATAATTAATAGCACTTAATTACTGCTATTCCTGACAAATATAGTTTATGCGCATATATTATATGTATTGTCGGAGGTGTTCTATGTCTACCTTATATAATATCAATGCACCAAAAAAACCAACAAATTTGACTGCAAATAGTGATTTGTTGACTCAAGCAAAAGATTATAAGATAAATTTATCAGCTACACTCGAAAGTGCTCTAGCTGACGCTCTTAAGGCAAAAAAAGTAGATCTTTGGAAAGAAGATAATAAACAAGCAATAGCAAACTATAATAACACTATTGAAGAATTAGGTCTTTTTTAGTGATGAGATTAGGATGTTCTGATGTCTCAATATCATGTATATGAAAATTTAAATGAAAAATCAAGAAAAATTTATCCGTATTTAATAGATGTTCAGTCAACATTATTATCGGATCTTGAAACTAAAATAGTATTCCATTAGCTGTAAAAAAAAATTCCTAAAAGGGATTATTAAGAATTTAAATCCAATAATAGAAATAAAAAAAAAGAATACATATTGTTAACACAACAGATGGCTGGTATTCCAATAAATCAAATTGGTTCGCCTATTTGTGAATGTTTATCTGAAAGACATCAGATACTATCTGCAATAGATTTTTTAATAACTGGAATATAAGAATAAGCGCCCAACAACTGCTTCAACCTGATATTTTCTTTGTCACATTTTGTGCTGTCGCTGCGCTCCTGACGCACAAAATGCGCCCAGCCCTTCGGGCCGGAAATGCAAGTTAAGCAAATGTTGGAACGACGCTTCGCGCGCGAAGAAAAAGAGTAAAAAATGAAAATGCCCAGTCAAATTGATGAATACTTATTTGCACCATGTGGCGTTAATTGTTTCGTATGCTATGTTCACCTAAAAAATAAAAAACCTTGTAATGGTTGTTATGGAATTGATGATAATAAACCAGAAAGGTGTAAACATTGTAAAATAAAACAATGTGTTATAAGTAAAAGAATAAAGTATTGTTTTGAATGCAATGAATTTCCATGTAAGAGTATTAAAAATCTTGAAAAAAGTTATAATTTAAGGTATTTCGTAAGTTTATTAGATAATTCTCAACAAGTACAAGATAGTGGGTTAATAGAATTCTTAGACAATGAAAAAAACAAATGGAATTGTTCAGTATGTGGTGGTGTAATCACCTAGCATGGTAATTATTGTTCTGAATGTGAAAAAAATAAGAAATCAATATGAAGTATGTATGTTCTTTAATTGTGGTTGATAATATAGATAAATCAAGAATTTTATATGAAAAATTATTAGGTTGTAATGTTATTTCTGATTTTGGTGAAAATGTGGCCTTTGAAGGTTCATTTGCAATACATAAAAAAGATCATTTTCAAGCATTAATTGGAAATAAGCCTGTTTTAGGAAGAAGTAATAGTTGTGAATTATATTTTGAGGATGATGAAATATTAAAAACGGAAAAAATAATTGAAGAAAATGGGTTTGAATTTATTCATAAAATCAGGGAACAACCTTGGAAACAACGTGTAATGAGATTTTATGATTATGATAAAAATATTATAGAAATTGGTGAAAGTATGGAGTATGTTGCATATAGATTATCAATTGAGAATAACAGTATTGAAGAAATTAGTAAAATAACAGATTTGCCGATTCAAATAATCAATAAAGCAATTAATGAGTATAAAGAAAAAAAAGTTCCAACAACTAGTTCAACCTGACAATTCCTGTTGTCATGAAAATTGCTTGTCGCTTCGCTCGGCAATTTTCACGCCAAGCCCTCCGGGACGGAATTGCAGGTTAACTAAATGTTCTGCGGACCCTTCGGGCCGAATAAAGAGAAGAAGCGTATTTAAAAGGAAAACAAAGTATGGAAATATTATTAAGTGATATTATAGATGTGCATATCAGTCATGAAAATAAAAACGAGTTTTTTGTTGATTCTAGAGATTATATTGATGTTGATAAAAGTAGATCTCAAATAGCTAGCCATTCAGATTATTTTTGTTATGTTAGAAAAAGTGTTTTACTGAAACTTTATGCTGCAAACTGTTTATTACCAAAAGGGTATAGTCTTTGCTTAAAAGAAGGTTATCGATCAAAAGAACGACAAGAGAAAAGCTTTCAGAACGTATTAGCAGAATATCAAAACAAATTCAAAGATAAAGATTTTAAGGAAATTATAAAATGTGTTAGTGAATATGTTGCACCTATAGAAGTTGCTGGTCATCCAACTGGAGGTGCAGTTGATGTCGTTTTGAAAAAAAATGGGATAGAAGTGTGGATGGGAACGAAATTTAATGATCAACCGTCTGAAACAAATAATCGTACTTATTTGTATAGTATGTTGATTAATGAAGAAGCAAGTTTAAATAGAAAATTATTAATAGAAATTATGGAAATGAATGGATTTATTAATTATCCTGCAGAATGGTGGCATTGGTCCTATGGCGATAAATATTGGGCTTATATTAATAAATGTTCATCATTATATCTTCCTGTATCTGAAAATGAAATAACTGCAATGTTATCTACTGAAAAAATACTTTGAAAAAAACAGAGAAAAGCGCAGAACAACTAGTTCAATCTGACATTGCTATGTCACAAAACTTGCTTTCTGGATTCGCCAGGCAAGTTTTGCGCCATGTACGCAATGCAGGTTAAGCAAATGTTGGGTGCACGCCTTCGGCGGCAGAGGAAAAAAAACTTAATCGTATTAAAAAAAATATTGTATTTTTGTTATGAATATACGAGATCTAATTTTGTTAAATTTTGGTTATTGTTTAAAAAAATTCGATTTTAACAATAATATTTGCATTTTTATAACTATTTGATTTTATTATTACAAATATATTTACAATGCTATTGTTGTTTAAGTACGTAAGGAGTCTTTTATGAACAAGATGAGGTTATCAATTATTCTGTTTATCTGTCTATTATCAATGGTATTTGGGCAAGAGATAATTGAAAAAGAGATTGAAACATTGAGTTCTTTTGAAATTACAAATGATTCAATAATTGTTTCTGTATCTAATTCTGGTTATACAACAAAATATTCCTTTGTTTTTGAAGTTAATGAGACTGATAAATTCTATGAGATTTCATTACTTAGAGTTAAATCTGACGATGGTAAAATGATCCCTGAGTTAATAGAAGTTGTTTTTCAATATACAGAAGTATTTGAAGAATATAATAGAACAAAACCAATCAGAATAATGAATACGTTCTCGTATTTTGATTTGTTCTGGTAAGAAAAAACACCCAACAACTGCTTCAACCTGATATTTTATTTGTCACATTTTGTGCTGTCGCTTCGCTCCTGACGCACAAAATGCGCCAAGCCCTACGGGCCAGAAAATACAGGTTAAGCAAATGTTAGATTGACCCTTCGTTCGATATTATGCTGAGGCTGAAAATAAATGATTCTGTGTGGTTTGTCTAATATCATTAGTGCCTAAGTTTAAATCATCAATAGGAGATTTGATATTCAATTTATCCAGAGATCTCATGTGTAAATATATCATTGTTGTTTGTATATTTGAATGTCCGAGTAGCTGCATAATGTAAAAAATACTTGTACCGTTTTCAAGTAAGTGTGTTGCAAAGCAATGGCGCAATGTATGTATATGTATTTTTTTGGTTATTTTTGTTTCTTGAACAAGATTCTTAAATGCTTTTTGAATACAATCAACAGATATTTTTTTGCAAATGTCATTACTATAAAAAATATAATCAATTGGATTGTATATTTGCAAATAATTTTTTATGAGTATTATTGTTTCATTTGCAAGTAATGTATATCTATCTTTTTTATTTTTTCCATTTTTAATAAAAATTATTTTTCTTTCAAAATCGATATCAGATATTTTTAAGTTTGCTGCCTCTGATACTCTTAATCCAGCTGAATAAATTATTGAAAAAATTGTACGATATTTCAAACTTTTACAATTAGTTAGTAACTGTTCAACTTCTTTTTGACAGAGTATATCTGGTAATTTGTTATTTATTTGACGAAATTTCATATATGGTAATCGATTTTTCATATTATGCATTTTATAAAAGTATTTTAAGGACTCATAGTATATATGTATTGTTGATTCGCTTTTGTTCTTTTCTCGTAAAAATAAAAAAAATGACTCAATTTGCTTATATGTAATTTCAAGAGGTGATTTCATAAAGTGGTATGAGAAGCATTTTACACAAGAAGTATACAATTCAATTGTTTTATCTGAATAGCCGCGTGTTTTCATATTATCTTGCATTTGATTTCGTAAAAATCCCATAATCACCTTCCTTTATCAACAAAATATATAATGTAACTATAATATTACACTATGAAAGACTTATAACAACTGCTTCAGCCTGATATTTTCTTTGTCACATTTTGTGCTGTCGCTATGCTCCTAAACACAAAATGCGCCAAGCCCTTCGGGTCGGAATTGTAGGTTAACCCAATGTTATATGGCGGAAATTTCATAATCGTGATTCGGGAATTATAGGGTTATTTAATTGAAATCGACTTTTTTTTTAGAAAAGTAGTATTTTCGATTAAGTGTACGGTTATAAGACATTGGATTGGAAATTTCAAAATCCGAAAGAGTGTTTTATGAAAAAGACTTTTCCCCCTTTTGTTCATTTTTCTGTGTTTTGTATTGATTGCTCAAGAAAAAAAGAATGGAATTCTACTTAATCTAGGCAATACGGGTATTTGTGTTTTTAATGCACAATTATTATTACAAGGTGAAATTGATCTCAGACTATTCAAAAAAACATCGTTTTATATAGAATCGCTTTATCATAAGGGCAATTATAAATACAGCAAAACAATCTCCCTAAGTTTTGGTCTTCTTTACGAGCCATGGCAATGGTTATATATAAAAAACTGAACCGAATATTGCAAACATGATAACTTATGATTCTGCTCATGAGGAAGATCCAGATACTAAAGAAGCCTATGATGATTGGGGCACAATCTACTACGTCTGTGCAGGTATAGGATACCAATATCGTTCGGAAAAGATAATACTTAGAATGGGGTTCCTTGATAGAACTTTCAATTGGAATACCATTTTTGATAAATTTCATATAGATGCATGGAAGTTTGTTAATATTATTGTACACGATGGTTTCGTGAGGAATCGATGAATAAAATGTATAAAAAGTGTCTGTGAATTGTATCTTTCCATCTTCTCTTGAGCGATAATTAATTTCGCTATTAATAGGTGAGTCGCTGATGCTGCAATAATTTATACGTTCTCTTTGCAACAGAAGGTTATACGAAGTATCATAACTTTTTTTTCGATAACAGCGTTTTACCTTTCTGTTTGAATGCAGGTAAAAAAAACTATTTCAATCCGATATTACCTTGGCACTTTTAATGCAGGACGCTGTACTTGCTAATAACTACTTCAAGCCTTATGGATACCGATAGGCCGATTAATTAAATGTTGTATGGGAGTCTCGCTATATATTACATTTTAATTAGTTCAAGAAAATCCAAAGCCGTATCATTGATTTGCAGATTCATATTTTCGTCCTCCGGGTTGAAGCGCAACTCAAACTCGGCTTTACCGGCATCGATGTTCAGTCGAATTGCATTTGACCAAGCCCATCGTGACCATCCTGCTGTCTGCGCAAATACAACGGTGCCGACATCCCTACCATTTAAATAGAGGCTTCGGATTGCTGCTTTGTTATCAGTATTGATCGGTCCATTGCCGTTTGCGTAGCGCCATCTCAGCAGGTAAGTCCCTGAAACGGGTATCTGCAATTGTATCAGTCCGTTATTTTCTTTTCCTATAACAATGTATCCATTACCCTGATATCCAGAGTAGCTATCCTGCGATTTTTCAGTAAGACCAAGCCAGGTTCCATCTTCAGCTTGAGCGGTAATAGTATGTGCTGGTAGATTTCCATAGAGCGGCGCGCTCAGATTTGAAGTGATCCCATCATCAGTAACGGACTGTAACTGATAGAACGGGGTGCCGGAAACTGCTTCTTCGGTATAGGAAGTGTCGGTTAGATTTTCAGCTAAAAGCATTCCGTTTTTATACACACGGTAGTGTAAATTATCACCTGGTGATGGCCATGAAATCTGTACTGTGCTTCCAATACGTTCGATTGTAGCATACGTAACATCTCTCGGTCCGACTGTACCTTCCGTCTGAAGGTTTATGGTGCCGGATATTGTCCCCTCTAAAACAATATCTATCGAATAGTTACCGGACGCGGAATAATCAAGCTGCCAGTTTTCCGGCATTTGTTTACCATTCACCTTTAGTGACGCGATCTGGTTACCGGTTCCATGGAGTGTAATGTCTAGAACGGCTGAACGCCATCGAAGATCGGATAACTTTAAGTCACCTTTTATCCATTCGGGAACAGTAGGGTTAAGCTGCAAGTTTTTTTCGTTGTAATTAATTCCGAAAACGCCTCTAATAATTTGAGCTTGAAACCCGGCTATGCTCCATAGCTGCCGATCTGAATTAACCGCGGTACCCAGCCAATGGCCGGTGTTATATACAAAGTTTTCCTTGTGCGTGAGAAACATCGCGGCGGCTCTGACATTAGAGCGCAATGAGAAATCGAAGGCGGCGGAATTTCCGGTGCTTAGGCCGGCCAGCCCATAATATGCGGTTACAAACGGCCAAATTGCTTTATTGTGATAGGTACCGGCATGTTCCATTTGAGGGAATATGATCGGCGGTCCGAACGGCAGAACCGGTATATCTGAAATGATTGATTGCGCCTCATCCCCGGTAACCGCGCCGAAGAGCACCGCGATGCTATTCGCCAGAGTATCGCTTTTATCGGAAACGGCTCCGCTAATATCAGGACTGTATCGATAGGCCCCCAAGTAGACTTTGTCAGCGAGTGAAAAACCATTATTGATCGCCAAAGCCAAGGCGTCTGATTGTTCTTTCCAGTCCTGTACTGTTTCCTCGGACAAATTCAATTCTGCTGACATCAATGAAAGAATTGATAAAGCCCGATAATGCAGTACATTGGTGCTGAGGGATTGACTTTCAAAAATATCCGTCGGCTGCATCCACTTGGGGTAGGTTTGCTCCCTCCAGTCGGTAAAGCTTGATTCTCCCCGATATAAACCGGATGCCGGATCAAATACTGTGATGCGGTCTTTTTCGGCGCTTGATTTTATTAACTCGTATGCTTTTTCCAGCCAGGAGTGGTCTCCAGTAACCAGATATATTTCCCAGGCGGCAACAGCCCACACCATTCTGTCCGTAGAAACCGGCCAAGATCCGCCGGTCCCTGTGTCCTGAATTATCTGATTGAGGGCATTTGTTTTAGCCATCAGACTGGTCACAGAAGATTCATTCATCAATAAACCTAAGGAAAGTTGAATCGCGTAACTGATATCCCGTGTCCATACTCCTGACCATTTTGCTCCGGCCATAAAAGCTCCGTCTGCTCGCAGATTACGTACGGCTTCCTCCTGGGACATCCTGAACAGACTCTGCAGTAGCGGCATCTCGTGGGCGGTAAAACGGGGCTGACCTTTAAGATCGATGGCCGTATCAGGCTGCCAAATGCGAATTTCATTCTCGTAGTTATTTTCCAGGCTGCCGTCCCGTCGGACGACGCAGAACTTATCCGTTCCCTGAATTACCCGGTCAGGCAGAATTTGATAGCTTTCATTGATTTCATATTTTTTTCTTTGCTCGCTGGTGGTAAGAAGCGGTTTTTGAGCCGCGCAGGCCGAAAAAAAGAAGGTAATGATGAGGGCCATGAAAAAAAAGTTGCACGTCTTGATCAATTTCATTATTTCATTGTGCGTCGGTATTTCTAATTTGTCAATCTTGGAAAGTTATTCCTCCAGCTTTCTGCCATCTGGCCATTCCTTCCGCGGCCTGATACGCGGTTGAGAAACAACCCTGCATTAGAAAACCGCCGGTGGGGGCTTCCCAATCCAGCATTTCGCCAGCGCAGAACCAGCCGGGAAGGACTTTCAGCATTAAGTCATCTCGGACGTCATGGAATGACACTCCCCCGGCACTGGATATGGCTTCCTCGATCGGTCTGGGTCGAAGCAGTTTTACCGGCACGGCTTTAAGCAGAATAGCAGCTGTGTTTTTATTTTTCAGAGTATCCGGAGCAGTACATCCGGCCAGCAATGTCCAGCCCGGTTTATCGAGATGAAATACCTTACGGTAAAAATTCCTAAGACTGTTTTTCCCGGGACCCTGCGCCCATTGAAGTAGAATTTTCTCGGCTGACCAGTCCGGGAGTAAGTCGATATGGATAGTACAATCACTTGATTCCTGGATGGTATCGCGAATATCGGCTGAAAGAGTATATATTGCTGTTCCTTCCATACCGTAAGGAGTCAACAGTAGTTCTCCTCGGCTAATTTTTCCCGCCACCGAAACCGATATGTTTTTTAAGGGCTGATACGTAAAGATTGACTGCTGATAATCTGACCAATCGATTTCAAATCCGCAGTTAGCGCTCCGAAAGGGAGTAACCGTAATTCCTTCAGATTCTAAGATTGATACCCATTCCCCATTGGATCCGGTTGCCGGCCAGCTTTTACCGCCGAGCGCTAGCAGAACAGCTGCCGCCTGTACACAGCGTAAAGTTTCGCTATGTTGAAAGACCGGTCGCCTGTCATCTGAAATTCCCTGAAATCGATATTGCGGAAAAAAAGTAAAACCGGAGAATTCGGAAAGCTTTGCCATCCAGCGCGAGAGCAGTTCGGCTGCGCTGACATTTGCCGGAAATATTTTTCCGCCTGAGCCTTGAGCGGTTTGTATGCCAAATCCGCTGAGCCAGTTTTGAAGATCACGCGGAGAAAAATCACGCAGATATTCAAAAAAACGTTCGCTTTGAAAACCATACTTTGCTGCATACTGATCAACAGGCGCGGCATTGGTAATGTTTAACCCTCCACGGCTTCCGGCTGTCAGAAATTTACATCCGGCGGCAGGCATCTGGTCATAAAGTTCAACCGCATAACCTTTTTGAAGTAAACGCTCAGCGGCAAAGAGACCCGCCGGACCGGCACCGATAATAACCATGGGTAAGCCGGAGTGAGTCATTTCTTTACCGCGGGGTGAATAAAAGTTTCCAGTTTTCAGGGATCAGGCTTACAGGGTGAATATACGCGATCTGCCCGGAATCCTCACCGATAATAGAAGTTGCCAAACCGATCAGCCGCCAGGTATCATCCAGAGCAGGGCCGCCGGAAGATCCGGAATTGATCTCAGCGTCGGTTTTAACCAGCCGCCCGATGTTCAATCGCTCAAAGCCTGATACAACGCCCCGCGAGAAAGTTACCGATGTGCGGCTGCCTGAGCCGCCGATCCCGGGGAAGCCGAGAAAAACCAGTTCCTCTCCAAGTTGCAGCTGGCGGTCATCGCCCAGTCTGAAAAAAGGAAAGCGCATGTTTTGCGGCAAGGGCTGCCCGTAATACCCGCTGACAATTTTCAGCAGGGCTAAATCAAGCTCTTTATCGAAGTATTCTACCCTTGCCTTGAACATTTCAACCGGAGGACGGTCTTCCCCGATGGTCAGGGAAACGGCGACTAAGGGAGACGGCTTTTGATCCGTTCCCTCAACGACATGATAATTTGTCAGGATATAGCCGTCCGCTGAAACAAGACAGCCTGATCCGGTAACTGACTCTGAAGTAATGCCAACTGTCGCTGATACCGCTTTCCCGACATCGGTCGTCGCGAGCGGCAATACCGGATAGCGGAGAAGGTGTTGCGGCGGGTCAGTGGAAAAGGAAACCGAGATTGAACCGTCGACCGGATATTCCGAATCACTGTGATCTATTACCGCGATAAAAAGTGTTCCTTGCTGTACGGCTGGCGTGGTTTGATCGATGATGAGCAGCGTCTCGCGGCCGGTCATGGATTCGGCCACGTAATCGGCGTTGCTGAAATCGAAGAGAGTAGTACTCCAACTCGCCAGAAAGTCGATATCGGCGTCAGTATTAAAGGCATCGAGGCGAATAGCCCTGGTGCCTTCCGGCACTTCCAGTGAATAATATTTAATCATTCCCGAATCCGGCCTCAGGGTGAACGAAAGACTTTGTCCGCTTTGAATGTTTTCGGGGGAAAGTGGAATCAAGTCAACCTGCACAGAGTAAGTTACTGTATTCAGGATTCTGCCCTGCTTGACGGGAAGGCGGGTATGCTGGAACACGACATCAATATACCATAATCCGCTTTGAGCGGTTGGGTTTCCAAAACGGGTGATTACCAGTTTCTCGTTGAAATTATCGGAATCCGAATAAGCATCACTGTACTCATACATATTCGCTTCTTCATCATATTTAATAAATAAATCCAGATCGGCGTCTTCTGAGGTTAAGGTGACGATAAAACCGAAGGCATACTCCGGCATCTTAAAGGTGAAGGTTTCATAGTCCAGGGCGTCGCGCTGCAGCTCCAGACTGCGGTTAACCGCGATACCGGAGCGCAATTGATTATTTGTAGTCTGATTCCTTGATGAGGATTTTTCGGCTTCAGCGGCGGCGCCAAACTGGGTGCAGTAAAGCAGTATAGCGATATATGCGACAAGAATACGGGTGTTCATCGGATAATAACCTCTTATGCGATTAGAGTTAAGCGCACTGATAATGCTTCCTTAGTGCTGTTTAGTCAACTCTCGGAGCTGATAATCTGAATGGTGGTTCTCAGTTCTTCCATCTTTGACATGTTTTTATGACCTAATTCCCGAACATGATTGGAGCGGGAGAGCAATGTCTCGCAGGCTGAGTTCATTTCAGCGGCCTGTTCCTTCATGCGCAACGCGAGGTTTCGGGAACGTTCGGAGCGGTTCGCGGTTTCTTCAAGCGCCTGAGTGCTTTCATTGGCTGCCGTAGCCGCGGATTTTGCCAGACTGCTGAAGTTTTGAAGAGCTTCAAAGGCGCCGCTGGTGCCTGAGGCTACTTCCTGAAGGCGCGAAAGCAATTCACTGAAGATGACCGCGAGTTGCTGGATTTCTGAAGACAGTGAGCTGAAAAATCTGTTTGTCTGTTCACTCGCGGTCACGGCCAGTTCCACCATGCGCTTAGTCTCATCCAGGATGGAGGCGATGGTACGGCTGCTTTCCGCGGTTTCTTCAGACAGTGACCTGATTTCTTCCGCGACAACGGCGAATCCCTTACCGGCGTCCCCCGCGTGAGCCGCTTCTATTGAAGCATTCATTCCCAGCATATTAGTGCGTTCGGCTACCGCGCCGATGAGGGTATTCATTTCCTCCATACTTTCACTGGCCGTAACGATATTGTTGATGGCGTTGACAACCGCTGTTATTTGTTCTTCTCCGTCCCGGGACATGGCGGAGAGAGTACCGATTGCTTTTTTTCTTTCCTCGGTTGAGTCGCCGGTTTCTTTTACGGCTTGTAATATCGCGTTGATTGATTTGCTGGAAGCGAGCACCTGCTGAGTGTAGCTTTCCAGTATCGTTTTGACATTTTCCTGCGATTTAATGACAAGTTGCTCATTCTGGGCGTTTGCCAGTAGACTTTCTCCAAGTTCGTCCAGGCCAAGACCTTCATCGGAAAGACTATCTTTCATCTGACAGGCAGCGGAAGAGAAATCTTCGGCGGCCTCTAAGAGTTTGGCGCTTAACTCGCTGGCCGAGGTATAGGCCTTGGCTACGGCGCTGGAAGTATTCTGATACTGCCGAAGAGCTTTACCAGCGGTGTCCTCGGTTTCCTGAACCAGGTTTCTTTGCATACTGATAATCTGGGCGCACATCCATCCGGACGCCACAGTGATAACGGCGCAGGTTGCCAGGGACTGGATGGCCAGCAATGTGACGATCCCGCCGTCCAGGGGAATCAAGGTATCAAAATAATAGAGAACGGCAATACCGCATAAATTCAAGACGGTCATAATCAGGGCGTGAACAGTATCCGCCGCGATTAATCCAACGATTACCAGCATGAACAGCCCGAGTGAAGCGAAAACGTAGGTTTCATAAATGTTCTGATACTCGTCGAATTTTATTGCCGCGAACATTACCAGAAACAAACCGTACAAAAACAAGGAAGAGGACGCTGAGAATTTTCCACGACGCAGTAAAAACAGCACAAAGGCGCAAAATAGCATTAACCCGGCCAGCATGGCTCCGACAATGACAGCTCCGGTTATTGACATCAGCACGCACAGTAGCGCTCCGAGCAGGGCTATGCTGGATGCCACCGGCGCGAGTACGCGGGCCTTTTTTTGGATCCGAATGTTGCCGGTCATGTATGGCTTAAGGAAGAAAGCAAGATAACTGTGGTAGGGATTCAGCATTATTTTTATCTCCCGGTTAATTTTTATTCCTTTTAACTATCAGGGGTATTCGTTTTTTTTGCAAGAAAGATTTTGAATTAATAATGTTTCTCTGTTGATCGAAATTACAAATATGTCATGATAAGGAAAGAATTGTAATTCATGAATCAACTCATTGAGGAACTGTATCTATTAAACACATCATACTATCATCATTAACTCCAAAATATCATTTTTGTAGCCCCGTTAAACTGGCATTCGGTACTGTCCGAATGCTTTTTTTTTCGCTGAACAATCACTCTCAGATGGCATGGATTTTGCAGTGTTGCCAGTGCTGATCAGACTGTGTCGCGTCCGGCCTGTTCAGACACTACTGGAGGATATATGAATTTCCCGAAACCAACACCGCCTGTGAATAAAATTGTGTATACGATAATTACCGTCCTGGCGCTATTTCTCAGTTTGAATGGCTGCGAGAATCCGGTAACTGATCCGGATGACAGCGCGATCGCCGTCACTGGTGTCAGTCTGAACAAGAGCTCCCTTGCCCTGATGACAGGGGAGGCCGAACGGCTGATTGCCACCGTTGAACCTTTGAACGCTACCAACAAGGTCCTCTCCTGGTCCAGCAGTGGTGGCGCGGCCAGTGTCTCAGAAACCGGCTGGGTTACCGCGGTCAGCGCCGGTGAAGCCGAGATTACGGCAACAACTGTGGACGGCGCCTTTGTTTCCTCCTGTAGCGTAACGGTGAGCGATCCCCCGCAGATTACCGTTACCGGGGTAACCTTGAATAAAACCACGACTGTCCTGGTTGTGGGCTCAACCGAACAGCTATCCGCGATAATTACTCCGGATAATGCGCTGAACAGGGAAGTGCTCTGGTCAAGCGATAACGCCTCTGTCAGTGTTACTTCCAGCGGTCTGATACGCGCTCTTGCCGTTGGAACCGCCACTGTTACCGTTACCACTGTCGAGGGAAATTTCAGCGCCAGCTGTGTTGTAACCGTCACTCCGGTACGGGTTACCGGCATATCGCTGAACAAAACAACCACTTCGATCGGTTTGGGTTTTACCGAACAATTAAGCGCCCTGATACTTCCCGCTAACGCTACGAACAAGGCTGTATCCTGGACAAGCAGCAGCGCCAACGCCACCGTTTCTGAAGCCGGCCTGGTCACGGCCGTCAGTCTCGGTTCCGCCACCATTACCGCGACCAGCGACGACGGTTCTTTTACCGCTTCCTGCCTGGTGTCCGTGATACCGGTTCCGGTTACCGGCATTTTATTGAATAAAACCAGTATGACTCTGGTTGCCGGACAGTCCGAACTGCTGACCGCTACAATCAATCCGGCTACCGCCGCGAATAAGAACATTACCTGGAACAGCAGTGATACGCATGTAGCCGCGGTTTCGCAGGGACAGGTATTGGCCTTTGCCGCCGGTACAGCGACTATCACCGTGCGCACGGAAGACGGAGGATTCACCGCCACCTGCGTAGTCACAGTGACCGGAACGCTGAGCCATAGTTATGAAGAAGTCATTCCGGCCGCTACTGCCCTGCAAAACGGCTTGAACGCCGCCATTGCCTCCAATGATCCAACCTCAAGCGCCTACGCCCTTACATCATTAACACCGTCACTGCAAGTCACCTGTTATTTCAATAATTTTGTGGACTCCGGCTATACGCTGAACGGCAGTGTGGTAATCACTGTTAATCCCAATTATACCCAGGGACCGATGAACGGTACTGTGTATTTCAGCGGCGGAGTAGTATCCGAAATTTCTTATATTAACGCGGTGTTTACAACGCCAATGTCGGGTTCGCTGGGTATCAGATTTACTGACAATACCAGCGGTTCTCTGAATCTGGCAACCGGGGTCTATACCCAAAACTGACCGAATTTGGCTGCAGGTTGACTATAACGTCAATCTGCAGTTTTTCTGTTTATGGAGATTCAAGCATGGTAAAACAAAATTGTTTTTCTAGTGTGCTGTTGTTTCGCAGTAATTCTCCTTCCGGTCGAACGCAACAGGCTTCGCTGGCGGTTCCTCTTTCCGGAAACTCCTTTCAGGTTAAGGTTCGGCTGTGGTGCGCCAAAAAAAAACCGGAGGACCAATATATGCAGATCTCAGTAGCCAGACCGATGCAACGCGTTAGTCATTTGACCTATCAGGTCCCGGGAGTGATCGTTAAAAAAACAGTCTGCTGGGAGTTTGAACTTGACAAATATTATACTACAGGCGAAACTTCAGAAAATAGTGGCGTAGGCGAACAGTTTTACTGGCAGGACAGGATCTCCCGCAGAAGGATTGCCGCGACAATGGGAGCATTGGTCTGTAAACCCTGCAGCCGGATGGTCTTCTTTGCCAGAATGACAGCCAAAACGAATCTATCCGCGACTGAAACAAACACAATGGATGATATTGAAGAACTTGAGCAAATACCCGAAGACATCCCACTCGAACTTGAAGAAGTTACCGAATTTGAGGAGCCTTTGCCGACTGCTCGGAACGGGCTTGAAGTAATCAAGTATGAGAAGCCGGTCTGCGCGCCTGAGCCGGCGGATGAAGATTTGGAAGAACTTCAGGAAGAACTCGACGAGCTGCTTGAGCCAGGGGAAAGCGACAGTCTTACCTAGCAAAAACCTGATCGACGCAGCGTTCATAGCTGTCGAAAGCGGTACAGTTTCTGATTTTTTGCACCTGTTCTTTTTGCGTGCCGCTTAAGGGTGTCCCAAGATAACTCCATACTTCTTTCATCTTGTCGAGCACATGACCCGGTCCGCTCAATATTTCCCGATACTCCAGATACAGCTCATCATGAAAAACCCTGAGGCGCTGCAATGGCTGTTTTGCGGCCAGGCCGGTCTTTATTGAGTCGGCCAGCAGTGGATTGAATAGCGCCCAGCGGCCGATCATCCATTCGTTTATCGCCGGAAAGCGGCGTTGTAAACCCTGAAATGTCTGCACATCCTTAATGTCACCGTTGTAAACCACCGGATGCCGGCACCGCGCGGCCGCTTCCGCGAATCCGTCCAGGTCGACCGCTCCGCTGTACATCTGGGTGGCGACCCGGGCATGGATAATGACCCTGGTGAGCGGAAAATCATTCAGCACCGGTATTACACGGATCAGTTCCTGACTTTCATAGCGTCCGAGTCGGACCTTGACCGAAACCGGCAATACTGAATCGCGACAGACAGTTTCCAGAAATTGGCGGATTAATTCCGGGAAGGGCAATAAGCCGGACCCGCGTTTTTTATTGGCCACCATGGAGTACGGACAACCTAAATTCCAGTTTACTTCTTTATAACCGAGATCGCGCAGGACGGCTGCCGTCGCGCAGAAGGAAGCGCTGTGATTTCCCAGAATTTGAGGGATGAGCGGGACAGTTATCGAGGGGTCGGGAGTGAGGTCTTTATAATGATTTTTTTTGGGATGGGTGCTGTTAACGGATAAAATAAAGGGCATCATTACCGAGTCAAATCCCGGAAAATTGCGCAGATATACTTTTCTGAAGGTACTGTTGGTAACGCCGTGCATCGGCGCGAGCTGTAAAATTGGTATCACCAGCGCATCATAACCGAATGATAGGAAAAAGACAGCCTTCCCGGTTGCTTTTTCACTGTTGTTTTGCGTATGTTTGCTAACATGAAGCCAATAGTGTCCGTGAAAGATTTGTCAAAAACATATGGAACGGTGAAAGCCGTGGATGGCGTGAGCTTTGATATTCCCGAGGGTATCTGCTTCGGTTTGCTTGGTCCCAATGGCGCGGGTAAAACCACTACCATCGAAATTATGGAAGGAATCACCAGTCCAACCGCCGGTGAGGTTTTCTTTCGCGGTAAACCGCTCGATCATCATTTTAAGCAGAAAGTCGGAATCCAGTTTCAGAGTACCGCCTTACCCGAATTTATTACAGTAAAGGAGACCCTGGAACTTTTTTCGGCTTTTTATCCTCATCCCCGGCCCATGAGTGAACTGATCGAGCTTTGTTCACTGCAGGACATCCTGGAACGGGATAATCGCAAGCTCTCCGGGGGACAAAGACAACGTATGCTGCTGGCTCTGGCCATTATACCGATGCCGGAAATTGTCTTTCTGGATGAGCCGACTACCGGTCTTGACCCCCAGGCCCGCCGGAACTTTTGGGACTTAATCCGCCGAATCCGCGATGAGAAAACTACGGTGGTACTGACCACTCATTATATGGATGAGGCTGAGCTGCTCTGCGACCGGATAGCCATAATGGATCAGGGTAAAATACTCGAAATCGATACGCCGGAGAAACTGCTCTCCAAGCATTTTGAAGGTGTTTTAGTGACCTTACCGTATCAGGACGTGCTGCCGGGGGTAAACGGTATTCCGTCCGACCTGCTGGTTGTAGGCACAGAGCGGCTGGAGCTGCAAACCACCAATGTGGACCGCAGTCTGCGCGATCTGCTGGAAGCGCGGATCAGCCTGGAGGGTCTTTCAATCCATAAACCGGATCTGGAAGACCTGTTTATCAAGCTAACCGGCAGCAAGCTGCGGTCATAGGGAAGGTACGTATGATATTTAAGCAATTTCTGGCGATGTTCAAGGCCAGGACAATGGAATTTGTGCGGGATCGCGGTTCCTTTTACTGGAGTATGCTGTTTCCGGCTTTTTTGGTTTTCGCCTTTGCCTTCGCCTTTTCCGGTCAGGGTAGTTATTTGTACAAGGTCGGCTATGTCGGTCAGACCGACCCGGCAGTGTCTTTCATGGACATCGCTCAGATTCAGTTTATCAGTTACGACAGGGCCGTTGACAGTATCGAAAAAATTAGCGGACTGCTTTCGCGGCATCAGCTTGATATGCTGATCGATTTTGATGAACGCAGCATCAGCGTTAATTCCCAGTCGGACAAGAGTTTGCTGCTGGAAAAGCTATTTACGGCCGGAGAAGCCGATTTTACAGTAAAGGCGGTCAGCGGCAAAGGGGTGCGCTACGTAGACTGGTTCGTGCCCGGTGTGATCGGTATGAATATTATGTTCAGCTGCCTTTCCGGTGTCGGATTTATAATCGTGCGTTACCGCAAGAACGGGGTGCTCAAACGCCTCAAGGCCACACCGATCGGGGCTTTTAACTTTCTCTCCGCCCAGGCCGCCAGCCGGCTGGCTATTGTTTTATTTACCTCCGTGCTTATTTACGGAGGGACCAATTTTTTCCTGCATTTCGTAATGCTCGGCAGTTATTTTAATCTGCTTTTAGTGCTGATAGCCGGCAGCCTGTGCATGATATCGCTCGGTCTGGTTTTCGCGTCCCGAATAAATAATGAAGAACTGGCCGGCGGCGTGCTCAATCTGGTGACTTTCCCGATGCTGGCTTTTTCGGGGGTATTCTATTCTCTGGAAGGCAGTCCCGCTATTCTGCGCACTATCGGAAAATTTTTCCCGCTCACCCATGTCACCGGCGCCGCCCGCAAAATTATGCTTGACGGAGCCGGTTTCTCCGGTATTATGGGAGAGCTGGCCATCTTGGGTGGACTCACTGTTTTCTTTCTGATACTGGCCTCGCTGTTGTTCCGGTGGGACTGAATCCAGTTTACTATCATAACGAGAAGGATTATTCATGATCGATTATTTCAAAAAGCTTTTTGCCATCCGGTCTACGGCAGTTCTGATGGTACTGTCGCTGTTCTCGCTGCTGTTGTCGGCCCTGCGCATCAGCTATACCAATCATTACTTTTTTCTGTTTTTGGTGTGGAACCTGTTTCTGGCCTTTTTGCCCTGGTTCATCGCCTCGATTATCTACATAAAAAAAATCCGCAATTGGGTGGTTTTAACCATTTCGATATTAGTCTGGCTGGCTTTTTTCCCGAACGCGCCGTACATCCTGACCGATCTGATGCATCTCGGCAAAGACCGCAGCGCGCCGATCTGGTTTGACCTGATACTGCTGTTAAGTTACGGCTTCGCCGGTTTACTGTACGGTTTTGTCAGTCTACACATGATCGAGAAAATCCTGGTTAGAAAAACCGGTCACCGACATGTAGCGTTGATTTCCGTTCCGCTGATCTATCTGGCCTGTTTCGGGATTTATATCGGCCGGTTTTTACGCTGGAACAGTTGGGATCTGGTATCCAATATGAGCAGTGTGCTGCGGGATATAGCCGCGCGTTTTATCAATCCCTTTAACTATACAAATACCTGGGTTTTCACCATTTTTCTGGGAACCCTGCTGAACGTCCTTTATTGGAGCTATAAAAGCTTCAGCCTCCCGGAAATGGACTAATCGATACCTTCAAAAAAGAACTTTTTGAAGGTTTTTTTTTGCCCGTCTATTGACTTATTGTACTAGTAGACTTATAAATGTACTAGATGAATAGTACAATAGCTTCTGTTGAATTACAAATCAGACTCGACGCCGGCAGCGGAGTGCCACTGTATCGGCAGATTATTCTGCAGATAGAACACGCCATTCTTTCCGGACGGGTACGCAGCGGTTACCGGCTGCCCACCATTCGGGCTCTGGCCATCGAGTTGCAGATAAACCCCAACACCATCGCCAAAGCCTATAATGAACTCGAGATTCGCGGCATTGTGCTGACCCAGGTCGGCAGCGGAACCTATGTTTCTGACAAGAAGCCGCAAACTCATGAAGAGGGACTGGATAAACGCATCAGGGAAATTCTGATCCGTTTTCTGCGCGATATGGAGAATCTGGGACTCGCGCGTGAAGAAATTATTGAATTGATTCGGGATTACAGGGAGGAAAAGGCATGAAGTTTTTTCATAGAGGCGCCAGAGCCGAGATCCGGCGCGATTTTTCATTGAATATTGTCGGTATGGTTTTAGCGGTGCTGGTTATCGCTGTTGTGCTGGCGTTGTGGCTATTGACCGGGATCGCGCCGTCGGTCTTTGAGTATCTTTTCCTGCTCGGCGCTCCTCTGGCCGCGGTTTGCCTGTTAAGTCTGTTTCCGAGATGGACCAGCGCGGTAAAGCTGCTGCTGCTGGTGGCCCTGTCGGCAGCGGCTCTGCCTTTCAGCGCCGCCGGTTATGGAGTTGTTTTTGCCCTTGTCGGTGTCCTGGTAGCACCGGCCATCCAGAAGATGGAAGAGTGGGAACGCGCAATCGTATTGCGGTTCGGCCGTTTTCACCGGGTCCGGGGTCCGGGACTATTTCTGCTTTTCCCCTTCGCTGATCGTATCGCCCGGCGGGTGGACTTACGTATCCGGGTCACCGACTTTGCGGCCCAGTCCACGCTGACCCTGGACTCGGTGACCGTTACGGTCGACGCCATCTGTTTTTGGCTGGTATGGGACGCCGAAAAGGCGGTCTGTGAGGTTCAGAACTATGAGGAAGCCGTAATCCTGTCTTCCCAGACTGCCCTGCGCAACGCTGTCAGCAAGCATGACCTTTCAACCTTTCTGGCCCGCGGTGAGGATATCGAAAAAGAAATCCGCTCCGAAGTCGATAAAAAAACCACTGACTGGGGCATTACCGTTCAGCATATCGAAATTACCGACATACAGATTCCGGATGCCCTGCAGGACTCACTGAGCCGCCTGGCGCAGATGGAGAGGGAAAAAATGGGCCGGATTCTGCTGGCCGAAGCCGAAATAGATATTGCCCGCCGTCTGGAAAGCGCGGCTGCCATTTACGGCGCGAATTCGGTAGCTCTCAAACTGAAGAGTTTGTCGATTTTGAACGAGGGCTTAAAGGCCGGCAACTCGATGATGCTGGTTCCTGATTCCATCACCGAAGAGCTGCAATCCACAGATCTGTTTGGTTTGCAGGCTTTGAACGAAACAAAACGCGCGCAGAAGAAAAGTGGAGGTCAAAAATGACTGTTGTAAGCACTGAAGCGCTGGTAAAAAATTATCAGCTTAATGATCTGACTGTTCCGGCCCTGCAGGGCGTCACTCTCGACTTTAGTAAGGGTGAGTTCTCGGCCGTGGCCGGTCCCTCCGGAAGCGGTAAGTCTACCTTTTTGCATCTGGTGGGCTGTCTGGATGTGCCGACTTCCGGGACGGTATCGATCGACGGAACTGCCGTGGCCGCGCTCACCAAAAAACAGTTGGCCCTGTTGCGCCGCCAGAAAATCGGCTTTATTTTTCAGGCTTACAACCTGATCCCGGTGCTATCGGCCATCGAAAATATTTCCCTGCCGCTGATCCTGCTCGGCGCTGAGCCGGCCGCTGCCCGCGCCGAAGCCGAACGCGCCCTGGCGGAAGTGGCCCTGGAGGGGATGGCCGACCGCCGCCCGAAAGAAATGTCCGGCGGTCAACAGCAGCGCGTGGCCATTGCCCGGGCCCTGGTTAAAAAACCGGCCCTGATCCTGGCCGACGAACCGACTGCCAACCTGGATTCTAAGACCGGTCGCGATATTCTGGACCTGATGCTACGCCTGAATAAAAAGGAAGGTACCACCTTTATCTTTTCGACCCATGACCCGATGGTGATGGACTATGCCCGCCGCCTGATCACCTTGCGTGACGGCCGGGTAGAAACGGAGACCCTCAAATGAGGGCCGCGGCAGTATCCGCCGTGCTGGCCATGTCAGTGCGCAATCTGGCCAGACACCGCGTTAAGACTATTATTACCATAGTCGCCGTGACCGTCAGCGTGGCCCTCTATATTTTTATGGATGCCTGGATTCTGGGTATGAATCTGGACTCCAGACGCAACATCGTTAACTACGAGATCGGCTCGGCCAAGCTGCAGCGCACCGGCTATTTCGAGAAGAAAGACGATTTGCCGATGTACGAGAGCTTTGGCGGTTGGGAAGAGCTCGCAAGGTCCTTGAGTGAGGCCGGTTATCGCTCCGCTCCGCGTTTTGTGTTTTCCGGCACCCTCTATTCCCGCAGCGGTACCGCTCCGATCCTGTTTAACGGCATCGACCCCCAGCTGGAAACGCAGCTTTTACTGTATCCGGCTTATCTTGAATCCGGACGCTTTATCGAGAGCGGAAAGCTGGAAGTAGTGCTCGGTACCTTCGCCGCCGAAAAACTGAGGGTGGGCATCCCGACAAGGGTACTGGCCACCGAATTCGATGAGCAACTGCTTTCGGCGGCGGAAAATACCGAGGAGGCCGCTTTTATCAGCAGCCTGTATGTTCCGCTGGTTGTTTCAGCCACCACAAAGCAAAGTTTCTCGGTTTTTGACGTTGCCGAGGATCCGAATGGCCTTTCGAGCGTGGAGCGGCTGGTGTTGCGAGACGATATTATGGAGGCGGACCGCGCCCGGCTCTGGACGCTGCTCGGCCGCTCCGGCCGGATGGATGTGCGCATTTCCACGGTAATCGACGTGGTTGCCGCGCCGGAGTCGATCCGCGAAGAACGCTTCAAGACTGACTTGCTCGATCGCGTCGGGGAAGCGGAGAGTGCTTTGCTGCGGCAGGCTTATATTCAGGACCCCCTGCTGGGCGACTTTTTTTTGGAAAGTACCGATCCCGCAACCCTGGAGGCGCTGCTGGCGATAATGAAGAAGGCCGGTTACAGCGGGGCGATCCGCCATGTCAATCAGTTAATCGACGCGGTGGTTGTCGGCGTATTAAATACCCCGAACCCCAAGCTGAACGGAAATATCGCTTTTTTACCGCTTGATGCCCTGCAGGATGAGCGCGGTATGATGCTCAACGGCCAGGTTACCGAGCTGTTGATCCGGGCGGCGGATGCCAACGAAAACGCGCTTCCGGGGCGCCTGGAAAAGCCTGAGGTAATCAGCGCGGCCTTGCGGCGGACGCTCAAGGAGGGCGGCAATACGCTGCCTGAAGGCCTGGCCGTGTACGGCTGGCTGGATTACGCCGCCGACTACGCCGCGGCGGCCGCCGGGGATAATGTCAGTACCCGGATCATGGCCCTCTTTCTGTTTGTACTTTCGTTTATCGGTATTGCCAATACCATGCTGATGGCGGTTATGGAGCGAACCAAGGAGATCGGCATGATGCGCGCTCTCGGCATGACCGACGGCCAGCTGCTGCTCAGTTATGCTTTCGAAGCCGGCCTGGTCGGGTTGATCGGTTCGCTGATCGGTATCGCCCTGGGCTGTCTCCTGAATATTCCGATGGTCAACACCGGCATCGATTTTTCAGCCATGTCCAAAGAGATGGGCGGTGATTTCGGCTACCGCATTGCCAGCGTCTTCCGATCGGCTTGGAATCTTGGGACGATAATTGGAACAGGTGTGGTAGCGACACTGGTTTCGGCCCTGATGGCCCTGCCCCCGACGCTGCGGGCGCTGCGCCTGCCGGTTACCGAAACTCTGCGTTTTGAATAGCGGTACGCTGAATAAGGAGCGAATTATGGATAAAACCTTGAGCGGACGGGGCGGACTGCGTTCCCTGGCGATAATCGCCTACCGCAATATCTGGAGAAACCGGCGGCGCACCACTTTATGCGTTATCGCCGTGGCCGTAGCCGTATTTTTTAATATCTTCATGCAGTCCTGGATCGAGGGCATGGTTGACAGTATCGAAGAGGTGGTGCGTACCTACGAAACAGGACACGTCAACGCGGTTACCGAGCGCTTTGAGGCCGACCGCGAGTATTTCCCGGTGCAGTATCCGATTGCCGATGGCCGGCCGGTAGCGGAACTGATCTCCGAATTGGAAGCGCTTGAGGGCGTGAAGGCTGTATTACCGCGCATAGTGGCCTTTGCTTCCCTCTTCGATAATACGGTCAAGCACGCCCAGCTGTGGGGCGTGGACATCGAGAAGGAGCTTTCGGTTAACGTGTTCAATTTGACCAAGCGTTCCGATGGCTTGGTTGAGGGTGCTTTCCCGCGTCTCGGGAGCAATGAATGCGCCATTGGCTCGGAGTTCGCACGGAAATCCGGATTGCGGATCGGCGATCAACTGCCCTTGAAAACGGTGTCCGCCCAGTTTTCGGACAAGTACTGGAGCCCGCGGATCACCGGGATTTTTCAGTTTGACTATCAGCGTTTTGACGAGGACATGATCATCGTGCCGATCGACCGCCTGCAACGCATTCTGGTTTTGGACGGGGGAGTACAGCAGTTGTTCATCTATGCCGAAGATCCATCTGAATCCGCTGCGGTGCGCTCCCGCGTTGCCGCTGCCCTGGGGGAAGGCCACCTGGTGCGGGAGTGGGGCGATAACTACTGGGTGCAGATGATGCGCCAAAGCACCGGTATCTATACCCTCATTTTTCTGGTCTTTCAGGTGGTAGCCAGCTTTTTGATTATCAATACCGTATTGATGGTTATCCATGAGCGTATTAAGGAAATTGGTATGATGGGCGCCCTGGGCATGACCCGTTCGGAGATTGTGAGTGTCTTTTTCTTGGAAGCGCTGTTCCTCAGTATCCTGGGAGCGGCGGTGGGCGTGCTTTTCGGCGGAGTCACCACGGCCCTGATGTCGCTGTATCCGATCGATATGAATGCCTTTACCGGCGGAGGAATGAAGGAATTCCCGATCGCAGGTACCCTGTTCATCGTGTTCTCGCCGCTGCTGCTGGCCAAGGGCTTTTTGTTCGGCGTGGTGGTATCGGCGCTGTGCACCCTGCTGCCGTCGCTGAAGAGCGCCTTTATCCTGCCGGTGGAGGCCCTGCGCCGCTAGGAGGAGATAATGATTTTTAAGGAGTTGATTATGAAACGAATCCTATTGCTGATCCTGCTTACCGGCTGTTTGGCCGTGAGCCTTGTCGCCCAGAGCGCTACTCCTTCCGCCGCGGAGCTGTTGCGCCGGGTAGACGACAATGAATTTTATAAAACCATCACCTATACCGGCGAAATGATTATCGAGTACCAGGGGCGGCGTTATCAAAAAAGCTTTCAAGCCTGGGCTCGCGCCAATGAGGATAGCTTCATCGAGTTTACCAACACGGAGGACAGCGGCACCCGTTATCTGAAGCGCGGCGGACGGTTGTATGTATACTCGCCGGACAGCGAACAGGTGATGCTGATCAGCGGCCACATGCTCAAGGAATCGATGATGGGCTCGGACCTGTCCTATGAGGATACGATCGAAAACGAGACCCTCTCGGCGCGCTATACCCCTGAATTGATCGGGACTGCCGAGATTAACGGTCGGCCGGCCTGGGAACTGCGCTTAACCGCCAAAAAGGCCACCGAAAGCTATCCCCGCCAAACCCTGTGGATTGACCGCGAAAACGGCGATATGCTGCGCGCGGAGTACTATGCTCTTTCCGGGGTCAAGCTCAAGGAATACACCCTGCTGAGCGCCCGCGAGATTAACGGTCGGCGTTTCCCGGTGGAATCGGAAATGCGCGATCTGCTGCGCCGCGACAGCCGCACCGTTTTCAAAATGGAGCAGGTGGTGCTGGACAGCGTGATCGATGAATCCACTTTCAGTCTGAGGAATCTGGAACGATGAGTCGGATAGCCCCCTTTGTGATGATAATCGGTTTAGCCCTGCCGCTGGCCGCCCAGCCGGTGCTATCCGGAACGGCCAGCCTCGGCTTCAGTGGCGGTCTGGGTTCTGCCGCGGCGGAGGATCTGTTTTATGGCAGCGAGCAGTATGCCAATATCCGGCTGCGCTCGGCGGTAGGGGAGCGCGGGACCTTGTACGCGGCGGTAAATCTGGCCGCCCTCAGCGGTTTGAACGCCCTCTCCGGTGGCGGGACAGCCCTCGAAGAGGGTTCAACGCCGGAGGGCTTTGTCTCCAGCATCGAACTGGAAAGACTGTACTTCCGGATGAAGGGTGAAAAGATTGATTCTGAATTCGGCCTGATGCGCGTACCCTTCGGCTATGGGCAGGCTTTCCGGCCGATGGATATTCTCAATCCTCCGAACCCGCTGTTTCCCGATGCCCGTCCCCGGGGCGTGCCGGCGGCTAGCGCCTTCTGGTATCCCGCTGAAACCACCCGGCTTCAGGCTTTTGCGGCAGCGCCTTCTGACGCCCTGCGCTCCGACGGCGGAGGGTTCCGCTCCGGTATTTCAGTAGACAGCCATGGCGAGCGGCTCAGCGCCCAGGCTCTATATTCGCATACGTCCGCCGCCGCTCCCTATGATTATGGCCTGCACCGGCTGGGCCTGGCCCTGAAGTTGGAAGCCGGTCTGGCTCTGGTGCTGGAGGGGCTGTACACGCTGGACCCTTCTGACGCCGCTGTCCCCGCCGCCCTGGAGCTGACCGCCGGGGCGGACTATTCCTTCTTTGACGGTAAATTAATGGCGCTCGCACAGTATCTGTATTATGACCCGCTTCCAGGAGTGGCGGTCTTTGCCGATCGGCATTATCTGTTTATTCAGGGTTTGTATCAGGTATCAGATTATACCGGCTGGACAGCCTCGGCCTTAGCCAACCTTGAAGACCGCTCCTGTTCGGCGGCCCTCGGTCTTACCCATGAGCTCTTCCAGGGCTATACAGTTGCCTTAAGCGGCCGCCTGCCGCTGGACAGCGCTGTGCTTGGTTCCGGAGAAGGCGGTGAATTCGGGCCGGAGCGCAGCGGCTACCGGGCCCTGATACAACTGACCGGGCGAATTCGGTTCTAAGGGTATAAGGCAGAAAGACAGTTCTCCACTTCTTGTCCAATACCCGCCCTTTGCGGTACTATTGCCCCAAGATAAAAGGAGACCGTCTATGCCTACATTACGTTCAGATATTACCACCAAAGGCCGGATCATGGCCGGAGCCCGGTCGCTGTGGCGCGCCAACGGCATGAAGACCGAACACATGGGTAAGCCGATTATCGCCATTGCCAATAGTTTTACCCAGTTCGTTCCCGGCCATGTACATCTGCATGAAGTCGGCCAGAAAGTAAAGAAGATTATCGAGGCGCGCGGTTTTTTTGCCGCCGAGTTTAATACTATCGCTATTGATGACGGTATCGCCATGGGACACTCCGGCATGCTCTACAGCCTGCCTTCGCGCGACCTGATCGCCGACAGCGTGGAATACATGGTCAACGCCCATCAGGCCGATGCCCTGATCTGCATTTCCAACTGCGACAAGATTACCCCGGGCATGCTGATGGCCGCCATGCGCTTGAATATTCCCACTATTTTCGTCTCCGGCGGTCCCATGGAAGCCGGTCACGCCGGGGACAAAGCCCTTGATTTGATTGACGCCATGGTAATGGCCGCAGACGAGCATGTCTCGGACGCCGATGTCCGCGCCGTCGAGGAAAACGCCTGCCCGACCTGCGGCAGCTGCTCCGGTATGTTTACCGCTAATTCCATGAACTGCCTCAATGAGGCCCTCGGTCTAGCCCTCCCGGGTAACGGCACCGTGCTGGCCACCCATGCCGAGCGACTGCGCCTGTTCGAGCGCGGCGCGGCGCGCATTTGCGATCTGGCCGAGGAATACTACCGTACCGGCAACGAGCGCCTGCTGCCGCGCGGAATCGCCACCAAGGCCGCTTTTTTAAACGCTATGAGTCTGGATATCGCTATGGGCGGCAGTACCAATACGGTGCTGCACTTGCTGGCTATCGCCCGCGAGGCGCAAGTGGATTTTACCATGCAGGATATCGATGGCCTGTCCCGTAAGGTACCCTGCTTAAGCAAGGTTGCCCCCAACTCCCACTATCATATTGAAGATGTGCACCGCGCCGGCGGCATCATGGGTATCCTCGCCGAACTGGACCGCGGCGGTCTCTTGGATACAACCGTCTCCCGCGTCGATTATCCGACGCTGAAGGCCGCCCTCACTGACTATGACCTGATCGCCGGGAAAAATCCCGCGGCCCGCGAGTTCTACAAAGCCGCTCCGGCCGGGAAATTTAACCTGGTAATGGGCAGCCAAGATACACGTTATCCTGAGCTGGACACTGACCGCGCAGGCGGCTGTATCCGCGACTGCGCCCATGCCTATTACGCCGACGGCGGCCTGGCGGTATTGTTCGGCAACATTGCCGGCCGCGGCTCCATCGTCAAGACTGCCGGTGTCGATCCCTCGGTGTTTAACTTCAAGGGACCGGCGGTGGTATTCGAGAGTCAGGAAGACGCCGTCGCCGGAATCCTGGCCGGCAAGGTCAAAGCCGGAGACGTGGTGGTTATCCGCTATGAGGGACCGAAGGGCGGGCCGGGCATGCAGGAAATGCTCTATCCGACCAGCTATCTGAAAAGCCGGGGCCTGGGCAAGGCCTGCGCCCTGATTACCGATGGCCGCTTCTCCGGCGGCACCTCAGGCCTTTCCATCGGCCATGTCAGCCCCGAAGCCGCCGCCAAAGGCGAGATCGCCCTGATTCGCAATGGCGATACTATCGATATTTCAATTCCCGAACGCCGCCTGGCCGTACTGGTCAGCGATGGGGAGCTTTCCAAACGCCGCGTTGCCGAAGAACTGCGCGGTAAGGCCGCCTTTACCCCGGTCAAGCGCGACCGGGTGATCAGCCGGGCCCTGCAGGCCTATGCCCTGTTCGCGCAGAGCGCCGATCAGGGCGCCGTCCGCCGTCTTCCGGGTGAAGACGGTTATAACTGAATTGTAGAGGAGCATTACATGGGCAAGACCCTGCTTGATAAGGTGTGGGATCTGCACCGGGTGGCGACGCTGCCGTCCGGGGAAGATCAGCTGTTTATTGGACTGCACCTGGTGCATGAAGTTACTTCGCCGCAGGCCTTTGCCATGATCAAAGAACGCGGTTTTCCGGTTTTACGGCCGGACCGCACCGTGGCTACCGTTGACCATATTGTCCCGACGCACAGCACCGCCCGTCCGCTGGCCGATGATCTGGCCGAGGAGATGCTCTGCGCTTTGGAAAAAAACACCGCCGCCAACGGTATCCGGTTTTTTAACTGGGGTAGCGGCAAACAGGGTATCGTGCACGTTGTCGGTCCGGAGCAGGGTTTGACCCAGCCGGGGATGACCATTGTCTGCGGCGACTCGCACACGGCAACCCACGGAGCCTTCGGCGCTATCGCCTTCGGGATCGGTACCAGCCAGATCCGCGATGTGCTGGCGACCCAGACCCTGGCCGTTTCCAAACCCAAGGCGCGGCGAATCCTGTTTACCGGAAAGCCGGGCCGGGGAGTCGGCGCCAAGGACTATATCCTGGCCCTGATCGCGCGTCTGGGAGTCAACGGCGGCATCGGCTATGCCTATGAGTATGCCGGAGCAGCCGTTGAAGCGCTGGATATGGAAGGCCGGCTGACGCTCTGTAATATGAGCATCGAGGGCGGCGCTCGTTGCGGCTATGTCAATCCTGACAGCGTAACCGTAGAATATTTGCGCGGCCGTCCGGCTGTGCAAACGGGTGCGGACTTTGAAAAGGCCGCTTCTTTCTGGCTGTCCATGGCTTCCGATCCGGATGCCCGTTATGACGATGAAATTACCATTGACGTTTCGACCCTGGAACCGCAGGTTACCTGGGGGATTAATCCGGGGCAGGGCATGGCCGTTACCGCGCGCCTGCCTGAACCGGAGAGCCTGGGCGAGGCCCGCGCGACCGCTGAGGCCGCTTATGCCCACATGGGTCTGCGACCCGGCGAGCCGATTATCGGTACCAAAATTAATGTCGCCTTTATCGGCAGCTGTACCAACGGCCGCCTCTCGGATCTGCGCGCCGCCGCCGTGATAGTCAAGGGTCGCAAGGTCGCCGCGGGTGTGCGCGCTCTGGTCGTTCCCGGCTCGGAGGCCGTCAAGCTGGCCGCCGAAAAGGAAGGATTGGACCGGATTTTTACCGAGGCCGGCTTTGAATGGCGCGGCGCCGGCTGTTCCATGTGTCTGGCCATGAATCCGGACCGGCTCTCCGGCCGGGAACTTTCGGCCTCTTCCTCAAACCGGAATTTTATTGGACGGCAGGGATCGGCCACCGGCAGAACCATGCTGATGAGCCCGATCATGGTGGCCGCGGCCGCCATCCGGGGCGAAATTTGCGATGTCAGGGAGTATTTGCCATGAGTTTGGAGACCATAATCACTAACATAACCGCCCGCGGTCTGGCTTTGCGCGGCGACGAGATTGATACCGACCGTATTATTCCGGCCCGCTTTCTGCGCTGCGTAACCTTCGACGGACTCGGCGAGCAGGCTTTCCGCGACGAGCGCTTCGCTGTCGACGGAACGGAAAAAAAACATCCGATGAACGACCGCACAAGAGCCGGCGCCGGCATCCTGGCTGTCAACCGCAACTTCGGCTGCGGTTCTTCGCGCGAGCATGCCCCGCAGGCCTTGGCGCGCTGGGGCATCAAGGCCATAATCGGCGAGTCCTTTGCCGATATCTTTGCCGGCAATTGCGCGGCCATCGGCGTGCCGGCGGTGACCGCTTCAGCTTTAGACGTCACCGCCTTGCAGTCCGCGCTGGAAGCTGACGCCGCGCTTACCGTCACTATCGACCTGGCGGAAATGCGCGTCTCTTACGGATCCATCAGTTTTACGGTGGACATGCCCCAGTCGCATCGCAGTAATTTTCTCTCCGGTACCTGGGACACCATGGCCGCCCTGCTGGCAAACAAGAGTGAAATTGAAGCGGCGGCGCGCCGCATTCCCTATCTGAAAACGACAGGAGCAGCATGATGAACACTCAACGCATCACCGGCGCGCAGGCCATTATCGCCTCCTGCGAACAGCACGGCGTTTCGCATATCTTCGGCTATCCGGGAGGCGCCAACATTCCGATGTTCGACGCCCTGATCGATTCATCTCTTAAGCTGGTTTTGGCCCGACACGAGCAGGGCGCGGTGCACATGGCCGACGGCTTTGCGCGGGCCTCCGGCAAGGTCGGCGTGGCCCTGGTAACCAGCGGCCCCGGCGCCACCAACGCCATTACCGGCCTGCTCACCGCCCACATGGACTCCGTCCCTCTGGTGGTTATCTGCGGGCAGACCATTACGGCCAATCTCGGCCTCGACGCTTTCCAGGAAGCCGATGTCTCCGGCATCAGCTATCCGGTGGTCAAGTATTCCTATCTGGTCAAAAAAACCGCCAACCTTCCGGCGGTCATGAAAGAGGCTTTTTATCTGGCCACCACCGGACGGCCCGGGCCGGTACTGATCGATGTGCCCAAAGACGTTTCCTCGGCCCTTTTTGAGGCCGACTTTTCGGTGGACATGGATCTGCCCGGCTACCGCATTCCCTCCGGCTACGATGAGTCCAGCATCGAGAAGGCCGCCGCCGCCCTGAGCGAGGCCAAGCGGCCGCTGCTGCTGATCGGCCATGGCGCGGTTATAGCGGACGCCGGCGAGGAAGTGCGGCGTCTGGCCGAGAAGCTGCGCGCCCCGGTGGTTTCGACACTGCTCGGCAAGGGCTGTTTCCCGGAGGACCACGAGCTGTCCCTGGGCATGCTCGGCATGCACGGCACGGCCTACGCTAACCACGCCGTTAAAGAATGCGACCTGATTCTGTCGATCGGCTCGCGCTTTGATGACCGCATCACCGGAAACGTGAAAACCTTCTGCAAGGCCGCCAAACGTATCCATATCGATATTGATTCCTCCGAGCATGACCGTCAGGTGAAGGTGGACCTTTTTATCCACGCCGACGCCAAGGCCGCTACCGCGGCTATACTGGCCCTGGTCAAACCCGGCGATACCGCCACCTGGCTGGAAAAGGTTTCCCTCTTCCGGCGCGACTTTCCGCTGTCCTATCCAGCGGACAGTCTTTCCGCCCGGATGGTGATCGACCGGATGTACGCGCTGTGCGGCGGTAAGGCGGTCGTAACTACCGACGTCGGCCAGCATCAGATGTGGGCGGCCCAGTTTTTCAAAAGCCGCTCGGCCCGGGACTGGATTACTTCCGGCGGAGCCGGAACCATGGGCTTCGGCTTTCCGGCGGCTATCGGCGCCCAGCTGGCCCGGCCCGGTGAACTGGTTATCGCCATCGTCGGCGACGGCGGTTTTCAAATGACCGAGTTTGAGCTGTCCACAGCCATGCTGCAGAAGACCGCGGTTAAGATTTTGGTAATCGACAATAAATATCTCGGAATGGTCCGTCAGTGGCAGGATATCTTTTTTAACAACCGGCTTTCCGGCGTAGCCATGGAAAATAATCCGGACTTCGTGAAGCTGGCCGAGGCCTACGGTATGAAGGGTTTCCACATCGGCGGGGTAACCGAAGTTGACGCGACTCTCCGCGCCGCGTTAGCGCACGATGGACCCTGCATCATTCACGCCGAGGTGGCTCAGGAAGACAATGTCTTTCCGATGATACCGGCCGGCGCCGACTATGATGCCATGCTGCTGGCCCGTCCGACCGGCATAATCGAAAAACCCAAGGGGAGTACCTGATGAACCGAAGTGACGAACAACACAGTATCAGCCTGCTGGTTTCCAACCGGCCCGGAGTTTTGATCCGCATTGCCGAGGTCTTTGCCCGGCGCGGCTATAACCTGGACAGCGTCGTGGTTTCGCCGACTCACCGGCCGGCCTTCAGCCGCATGAATATCGTCGCTTCCGGCGACCGGGAAATTCTGGCCCAGGTTATCAAACAGCTGGACAAGCTGGTCGACGTGATTCATGTTGCCGACCATACTGGCGAGGAAGTTATCGAAGGCGAGATCGCCTTTTTCAAGGTAGACTGTCCGGTGGATCAGCGCACGGTGCTGATGCAGATTGCCGACCATTTCAAGGCCCGCAGCGTCGACCTGACCGAGGACTCGATTACCTTCGAGGCTACCGGCACTACCGCCAAGCTGAACGCTTTTCAGTTGATGCTCGAGAAGTACGGTATCCTGGAAAGCGTGCGCAGCGGCAAGCTGCTGATGGCCCGCGGCCGGAGTGACACCTGAACATGAACAGCGCATCAACACTGCAGAGCCTGGCCGCCTCCCGGATTCTTTTCCTGGACGGCGCTATGGGCACCATGATTCAAAAAGAGCGCCTCGGTGAGGATGATTTCCGGGGAGAGCGTTTCCGCGATCACGGCACGCCGCTGAAGGGCAATAATGATATTCTCAATTTAACCCGGCCGGATATTATCCGCTCCATCCATAGCCGTTATCTGGAAGCCGGCGCCGACATTATCGAGACCAACACCTTCAACTCAACCTCGCTTTCCCAGGCGGACTACGACCTTTCCGCCCTGGCGGGAGAGCTTTCATTGAGCGGAGCCCGCCTGGCCCGCGAGGCCGCCGATCAATGGATGAGCGCTCACGGCGGAAAAAAATTCGTAGCCGGCGTCCTTGGGCCGACCAGCAAGACCCTCTCCATTTCTCCGGACGTGCTCGATCCGTCCAAACGCAATGTCAGTTTCGATGAGCTGGCCGCCGCCTACCGGGAATCAATTGAAGGCCTGGTAGACGGGGGCGCGGACATTTTGATGGTGGAGACGGTGTTTGACACCCTCAACGCCAAGGCCGCCCTGTACGCCATCGACGGATTTTTCGCCGAGCGCGGCCTGACGCTGCCGGTCATGATTTCCGGCACTATCACCGACAAGAGCGGCCGCACCCTCTCCGGCCAGACAGCCCCGGCTTTTTATACTTCACTCAAACACGCTAAACCCTTCAGTATCGGTTTTA
This sequence comes from Treponemataceae bacterium, assembly GCA_942493045.1. Taxonomy (GTDB): domain Bacteria; phylum Spirochaetota; class Spirochaetia; order Treponematales; family Treponemataceae; genus Teretinema. The sequence continues at coordinate 594,220 of OW818665.1, forward strand.
ACTGCGCTTTCGGCGCCGCCGATATGGCTGTCTATGTTCGGGAACTCGCTTCCCGCGCCGACTGTCTGATCAGCATGCATCCTAATGCCGGACTGCCGAACGCCCTGGGCGAATACGACGACAGTCCCGCTTCCATGGCCGCGGTGCTACGTGAGCTGGCTCTCGATTCGGCCCTGAACATCGTCGGCGGCTGCTGCGGCTCCACGCCGGAACACATTGCCGCCATCGTCGCCGCGCTGAAAGACATTCCGCCGCGCCGGCCCGTCGCCCCATCCACCGCTACCTGCCTTTCCGGCCTGGAAGCCTTTGAAATTACCAAGGATTCGCTGTTTGTAAACGTCGGCGAGAGAACCAACGTCACCGGCTCCAAAAAATTCGCCACGCTGATCAAGGCCGGCGATTACGCGGCGGCCCTGTCCGTGGCCCGCGACCAGATTGAAAACGGCGCCCAGATCATCGATATCAATATGGATGAGTCGCTGTTGGACGCCGGCGCCGAGATGGAAAAGTTTCTCAAATTCTGCGCCACCGAGCCGGACATCTCGCGCGTGCCGATCATGGTGGATTCCTCGCGTTTCGAGGTGCAGATCCGCGGCCTGAAATGCATTCAGGGCAAGTCCATCGTCAATTCCATCAGCCTGAAAGCCGGCGAGGCGGAGTTTCTTTCCCAGGCCCGGGAGATCCGCCGCTTTGGCGCGGCCGTGGTGGTGATGGCCTTTGACGAAACCGGACAGGCCGAGACCGCTTCCCGCAAGGTGGAAATCCTGTCGCGTTCGCACCGCCTGCTCATTGAAAAGGCCGGCTATGATCCCTCAGACATCATCTTTGACCCGAACGTCTTTGCCCTGGCCACCGGCATCGAGGCCCATAACCGCTATGGCGCCGATTTTCTGGAAGCGGTGCGCGTTCTGCGCGGCCTTTTTCCGCTCTCGCCGATTTCAGGCGGAATCAGCAATGTCAGTTTTTCCTTCCGCGGCAATAACGCTCTGCGCGAGAGCATTCATGCCGTTTTCCTTTATCATGGCATTCAGGCCGGACTGAACATGGGCATAGTGAACGCCGGAGCGCTGACGATTTATGAGGAAATTCCGGCCGCCCTGCGCGCCGTGATCGAAGACGTGCTTTTCGATACCCGCTCCGACGCCGGCGAGCGGCTGCTGGAAGCGGCCCTGGACGTCGTCGATCTTAAAAAGGATCCCAAGGCCGCGGCCCTCTGGCGCTCTGAGAGTCCTCATGACCGCATCGTGCATGCCCTGGTGAAGGGTAACGATGAGTTTATCAGCGAAGACATCGAAGCCGTGCGCGCCGATTATCCTCAGGCGCTCAAGATTATCGAAGGCCCGCTGATGGACGGCATGAAAAGCGTCGGCGAGCTGTTCGGCTCCGGCAAGATGTTCCTGCCGCAGGTCATCAAATCCGCCCGGGTAATGAAAAAAGCGGTGGCCCATCTCGAGCCCTATATCAACGCCGAAAACTCCACCAATAATAAGATCAAGTCCAAGGGCACTATCCTGATGGCCACGGTAAAAGGCGATGTGCACGATATCGGAAAAAATATTGTCGGCGTGGTACTGCAGTGCAACGGCTACGAGGTGATCGATCTGGGCGTGATGGTACCGGCCGCCGACATTATCGCCAAGGCTATCGAGCTCAAGGCTGACATGATCGGCCTGTCCGGCCTGATAACCCCGTCGCTCGATGAAATGAAAGAAACCGCCATCGCCATGGCCAAGGCCGGCCTGACCATTCCGCTGCTGGTCGGCGGGGCGGCTACCTCGCGCTTGCACACGGCCCTGCGCCTTGAAATGCACTATCCGCACGGGGTGGTCCATGTCCAGGATGCCTCTAAAACCCCGCCGGTGGTGCAGCAGCTGCTCTCGCCGCGCAAGGCGGAATTCCTGGCCGAGACTGCCGCCCTGTATGAGCAAACCCGCATTGAGCAGGCCGCCTTGCAGAGTACTCGTAAAATCACGCCCCTCGCCGAGGCCCGCGCCCAAAAGCACCGCATTGACTGGCGGACCGCCGCTATCGCCGTTCCCCGTTTTAGGGGTGTGAAATCTTTTGATGATTATCCGCTGTCCGAACTGGCTGAGTTTATTGACTGGAGCTTTTTCTTGAAGGAGTGGGGCATGGGCGGTACCTGGCCGGCCATTCTTTCCGATCCGCTAAAAGGACCGGAGGCCCGTACCCTGGTGGACGATGCCCAGAGCCTGCTCGCCGACATGATTTCAAGCGGCCTGATTCACGCCCGCGGCGTCTTCGGTATTTTCCCCGCCAACACCGTCGGCGACGACGATATCGCGGTGACCAGAGAAAACGGCGCTTCCTCGGAGCGCCTGGTGCTGCGTAACCTGCGCCAGCAGATTAATTCCACCGCGCCCTTTATCTCTCTGGCCGATTTTATCGCCCCCGAGGAAGCAGGTATCACTGATTATATCGGGGCCTTCGCGGTCACCGCCGGTATCGGAATCGAGCAGTATCTCGCCGCCGGCGCCGCTGACGACTACCGCTCGCTGATGGCTAAGATTCTCTGCGACCGCCTGGCCGAAGCCTTTGCCGAAAGGCTGCACCAGCGGGTGCGTACTGAATTCTGGGGCTATGCCGCCGACGAGAAGCTCGGCAAGGAAGGCTTGCTGCGCGAAAAGTATTCCGGCATCCGGCCGGCCCCCGGCTATCCGCCGTGTCCCGAGCATTCCGAAAAAGCGACGCTGTTCGCCCTGCTGGAAGCGGAAAAGAATACCGGGATCGTCTTGACGGAAAGCTTTATGATGATGCCGGCGGCCTCGGTCTGCGGCTGGTATTTCGCCCATCCGGACGCCCGTTACTTTACCGTCGGCAAGATCGGGGAGGACCAGGTCGCCGACTACAGCCGGCGCAAGGGTATCTCTCCCGATCAGGCGCGCTCTTACTTGGCGCCGCTCATCATTTCGTTGTAAGTCTTTTCGGTGATTGGATAGAAGGCCATCAGCACGATACCGGCGAAAAAGATCAGCGCCGGTATCGGGCCGATCAGTACCCGGATGGCTTCCAGGGAGCGCTCGGTTTGCGGAATATCGGCCACGTAGCCGGCCTTGCCGAGCAGCAGCCCTGAAATGCCGATCGAAAGAGCCTGACCGCTTTTGGAGATAAAGGTCCACATCCCGTAATAGGTGCCTTCCTTGCGGTCGCCGGTTTTGCGGGCATCCCACTCAATGGTGTCCGGCACCATCGCCCAGGGCGCGACAAAGGCCAGTCCCAGCCCGACTCCGGCCAGGGCCATCACGGCGAAAAAGTAGGTTTGTCCGAGGATGTGGCCGAAAAAGTAAATCAGCAGGCAGGCCATTCCCAAAAACAGGAAACCCAGTTGATAGGTGCGGTGTTTGCCGATTTTTTTGGACAGCGGTACCGAGACCGGGATAAACAGCATCGCCACCAACAGGAAGATGCCCATGGCGATCGGTGTCTTGCTCTCATCCAGATACACGTACTTGAAATAATAAATCACTATGCTTTGCAAAAAGGTGATCGCCAGCATGTTCAGGGCATAACTGAACAGCAGGATCAGATAGGCCTTGTTTTTAAATACTGATATATAGGTCTTGAAGATATTCGCGTCGGGCATTTCATCGCTGTTGTGCGGTTTTTCGCGGACCGCGAAAAAGGTAATCAGCGAGGTGACTATCACTACCGCGCCCATCACCGCACCGGCCGCCGAAAAGCCGGCATTGCGGTCCACGAAGGACAGCGCGAAGGGCTGAATCAGCACGCCGCCGATTACGGTGCCGATAATGGCAAAGCCGAAACGGAAACTGTTCAGGCTGGTGCGTTCGTTGTAATCCTTGGTCAGTTCCGGGGTCAGCGCGGAGTAGGGGACGTTGACGATGGTAAAGCCGGTATTGAGCAGGCACAGGGCCAGTACCGCCCAGACAGTCAGGGCGGTACCGCCGGAGATGCCGGGATTGGTGAAGAAGTACCACATTGAAAGTCCTAACGGGATTGAACCGAACAGGATGTAGGGGCGGCGCCGGCCCCAGCGGCTGGTGGTACGGTCGGAAATATAGCCCATCACCGGGTCGGTGACCGCGTCCCAGAATTTGGAAATCATCAGGGCGAAACCGGCGGCCGCGGCTGTCAGGGCCACCGTATCCGTCAAATAATTCAGGGCCAGAATGCCCATCGCCGTAAAAAAGAGATTGCCCCCCAGATCGCCGATTCCAAAGCCGGCTTTGGTGGCGATCGACAGTTTATCACTTTTCATTTTTATACTCCTCGATACAGGTTTTGAAGCGCTCACGCAGATCGTCGGTTACTTTTTGGAGGGCGGTGCGCTTGTCCGTGCCGTACAGCTCCAGATAGTCATTGACGATTATCGGTTCAGCGGGAATGACCACCGCGGTTTTTCCAAGCGTCGTGGAGCGGTTGCCAAGGGTGCCTCCCATCAGCCGCTGGATCAGGTCGTAAAGATTGGCGGCCAATTCAGCGCATTGTTCCAGTGTAGCATTTTCGTCTACGGTTTTCAGGTCGGTATGCAGGATGATCTGGGCGCTTTCCAGATGGCGCATGGCGTACCAGGCTTCTCCGGCCTTGCGATTGGCCAGCAGGCGGCGGAAGGGATTCATGTTCGGCAGGTCATTGCGCACCAGGGCGTCCCAGGCGGCCTGCCGGATGCGGTAAGTGCGCTGCATCAGGGTTTCTTCTTTTTGGGGAAGGCCCAGTATGGCTGAGGCCCGCTCCAGCATGGCTTCCAGATAGTCGGTACGTCCGTCGTAGAGTTCTTCTAAATGCTGATAAACGGCTCCGGCTATCAAGCGCAGCCGCTTGCGCCACACTTCCGGGCCGCGCTGCCGGCGTTCGGATTTCCCGACGTTGAGGTCCAGCTGTTTTTCCATCTCACGCAGCAGTCTGTCCATCTGAGCGTGGATTTTTTTCCCATACCGGTAATGCAGGGACACCGGCAGAATTTCCACCTTTTCGGAGCGTCCGCTTTTAGCCAGATCCTCGATGCACCAGAAGGCAAAGCGGGCTGTTCCGGTTTCCAGTTCGGCGATCCTGTCGCTGGCGTGGGTAACGTGCCCTTCCGGCGCCAGGGCCAGGGGGTAGGTTCCCGCGCTGAGAATTGAGCGGATGCGGTTCATGCCCTTGGCGTCCATATGCACGTGATTGACCGGTACCGCCCCTCCCCGGGGCAGGGCCCAGCGCACCAGTGGCCCGGACCACAGCGGTACTTCCGAGCCGTGGATAAAATGGGCGTGAATCAGGGATTTCAACGGCCGGCCGGAGGCGCGGTTCAGACGCGGCAGACTGGCATGCAGGGTGTAGATCATCACCTGGGCGTCATCGCCGTAGGCGTGCCTGAATCCGATAATCAGCCGGCTGCTTTTATTCTGGAACCGGCGGTAGGCTTCGATCATCCGCTCACCGTGGAGCAGTATCGGCTCGCGCAGGCCGAGGGCGCGCATGTACAAGGGGATAAAGGGGCGCAGTATTCGCACCGCCGGGTGATTAAGGTAAGGGTCTTTCAAAATCAGATCATCAATTGGACTTACTGCGGGTGTATACATAGCAGTCAGTGTAAATCGCTCTTGTACTTTTCGCAAGCGCTGGACGAACAATGAATAAATAAGCTAGTATAAATGTATATTTATTCATTTTACAGAGGTTAACAATGGCGCAACTTCTTCTGCCCAACGGCTACAAGGCCCTGCTCTCCGTCAAGGAAACCGAGCAGGCCATTATCCGCATCAAGGAATTTTTCCAGCTGGCTCTATCGACTGAATTGAATCTGACCCGGGTTACCGCACCCCTCTTTGTTCCGCGCGGCAAGGGTATCAATGACGACCTGAACGGCGTGGAGCGCCCGGTCAATTTTCCAGTCAAGGACATGAATGAGCAGGTACTGGAGATTGTGCACTCCCTGGCAAAATGGAAACGGCTTAAAATTACCGATCTGTCCCTCAAACCCGGTTTCGGAATTTATACTGATATGAACGCTATCCGCGCGGACGAAGAAATGGACAATATCCATTCATTGTATGTTGATCAGTGGGACTGGGAATTGGTGATGAACGAGAAAGATCGCGAAATCGATTTTCTCAAGGATATCGTGCGTCGCATCTACCGCTGCCTGAAGCGCACTGAGTTTTTCATCTATGATAATTATCCGGCGATTAAGCCTAGCCTGCCTGAAGATATCACCTTTATCCACGCCGAGGACTTGTTTGCCCGCTATCCCGGGATGACCGCCAAAGAGCGCGAAACCGCCATCACCAAGGAAGCCGGCGCCGTCTTCATCATCGGTATCGGAGCTCCCCTGGCCGACGGCAACCTGCATGACGGCCGGGCGCCGGACTATGATGACTGGATCACCGAAACCGGCAACGGCAAAAGAGGCCTGAACGGGGACCTGATGGTCTGGAACGGCGTGCTGAACCAGGCTCTGGAACTGTCCTCGATGGGTATCCGCGTCAATCCCGATTCCCTGCGTGAGCAGCTGGAATTCCGCGGCTGTCCGGAGCGCGCCGAACTGTACTTTCATAAACGGCTGCTTTCCGGCGCCCTGGCCCAGTCCATCGGCGGCGGTATCGGCCAGTCCCGGCTGTGCATGTTTTTTCTGCGCAAGGCGCACATCGGCGAAACCCAGGTTTCGGTATGGCCTGATTCCATGGTCGAAGAATGCCGCAAGGCGGGCGTGCCGCTGCTGTGACGCGCGTCCTGGTACTGTCCCTTTCCGCCGAAGACTCCTTTCAGGCTGTCCCGCTGGGGGCGGCCTCTGTCGTTTCGGCCATGCGCAGCGATCCCCATCTCTCTTCCCGGATCGCCTGCGATCTGCTTGATTTCACCGCCGGCAGTACCGCCGCAGTCATAGCTGAGACAGTTTTCTCGGCCCTGGCGGCTGAAGCCACGCCCCTGGCAGCTGGAAACGCGCCACTGGCCAACATCGCGCCGCTGGCCGCCGCCTCTCCAGCTGCTCCCGCCGCCGACCGGCCGCTGATCGCCTTTTCGCTGTATGTCTGGAACCGCCCGGTTCTGGAAGCGGCCGCGATTTTAATCCGCGCGCGCTATCCGCAGGCGGTACTCGTCGCCGGCGGCCCGGAAGTTACCGGCTCTCCCGCGTCCTTTACCCTTTTTGACTATCTGGTTTGCGGCGAAGGCGAGAGAGCCCTGCGCGAACTTACCGCGGCCCTGCTCAACGGCACGGCCGTTCCCGGTTATATCAGCGCCAGAGCGCGCGCTCCCGCGACCGACTTGGCGGCTCTGGAATCCCCCTGGCTTTCCGGAACCCTGGAGGACTGCGCCGCCGTGAGCGTGCATCGCGGAGCGCTCTGGGAACTGTCCCGCGGCTGTCCCTACCGCTGCGCTTACTGCTATGAGTCCAAGGGCGATCATCATGTTCGCGCCATGCCGCTTGAGCGGCTGGAAGCGGAACTGGACTGGTTTATCTCCAAAGGCATCGAGCGGGTCTTTGTGCTCGATCCCACCTACAACGCCAACCGCGACCGGGCCCTGAAGCTGCTGCGTTTGCTGGCGGCCAAGGGGCAGAGCCTTCATTATAATTTCGAGGTGCGCGCCGAATTGCTGGACAAGGAAATGGTCAAGGCCTTTTCCGAGATCCCCTGTTCGCTGCAGATCGGTTTGCAGTCTACCAATCCCGCAGCCCTGGCGCTGGTTAACCGCTCCTTTGATCAGAAGTCCTTTACCCGCAAAATCGCCCTGCTCAATGAAGCCGGTCTGGTTTTCGGCCTGGACCTGATGTACGGCCTGCCCGGCGATTCCATTTCCACCTTTCGGAACAGCCTGGATTATGCTCTGTCTTTGTTTCCGAATAATCTTGAGCTTTTCCGCCTGGCGGTCCTGCCGGGGACAGAGCTCGCCGACAAGGCTTCTTCCTTATCGCTCAAGCATCAGGATGCTCCGCCCTACCACGTCCTTTCCACGCCGACCTTTGCCGCCCGGGACATCGAGCGGGCCGGAGAGCTGGCCCGCGCCTGCGATATTTTTTATACCCGCGGGCGGGCGGTCAGCTGGTTTATGTCGGTGCTGCATCCTATCGGCTTAAAGGGTTCGCAGTTCTTGGCGGACTTTGCCGCCTTTACCTCTGTCTCCGGTGAAAATCTGACGCACCGACAGGCCGAGGAGCTGCAGCTGGCCTTTATCGAGGCTAAGTACGCGGAAAAGGGGAAAAACTATCTGGTGCCGGCCATTGCCGATATCATCAAACTGAACGGCGCCTGGACCCGGGCCCTGGCCGAGGGCGAAGAAACTGTGCTGGACCTGATCTATCATCCGGAAGATTTGATGAGCCCAGAGGTGATGGATGTGGTTTCCTTCACTGACAATGCTTATATGGAAGACTGCACGGTCCGGGTGTTCCCGGGCGCTGACGGTCCCGATCTGGAATTTCTTTAGAAAACGATGAACCTGAAAAAACTGAATCCCTTTGAGGTGTACCGGGGCCTGCCCCGGGAAGTGTATACCATCTTTTTCGCCACTCTGATTAACGGGATGGGTATTTTCGTCTATCCGTTTTTAGCTCTGTATCTGACACAGCGCCTGGAATACAGTATCGAGCGGGCCGGCCTGTTTATGTTTATCGCTTCCTGCGCATATATACCGGGTACCTTCATCGGCGGTAAGCTCTGCGACAGTGCCGGCCGTCGGCCGGTGCTGTTCGCGGCCCAAACCCTGGCCAGCCTGATGTTTCTGGTTTGCGGCCTGATCGGTACCTCGCCTCTGGTGCCATATTTTATTCTCGGCAGCCTTTTCTTCGACGGTTTTGCCGATCCGGCCCGTCAGGCTATCCATACCGATGTAACAACCACCGCCAACCGTCAAAGCGCCTTTGCCTTGAATTACCTGGGCCATAATCTCGGTTACTCCGTGGGCCCGTTGATCGCCGGCTTTCTTTTTGTGCATGCCACGCACTGGCTGTTTATCGGCAATGCCATAGCCGGTTTTGCCTCGGTGCTGCTGATGGTAGCCATCATCGGCGAAACCAGGCCTACCGATCATCAGATCCGCCAGAGTCTGGAAACCGATGCCACTGACCGGGCGGTGGAGGGCTCGCTGCTGGAGGCCCTGCATTCGCGCTGGCCGCTTTTACTGTTCGGCTTTTTTATCACCCTGTACGGTTTTTCCTACGGTCAAACCCTTTTCAGCCTGCCGCTGTCGGCGGTAGCGGCCTTCGGCGATCAGGGTCCGCGGATTTTCGGTCTGCTGATGTCCCTGAACGCCCTGATCGTCATTTTCCTGAACGCGCCGACGGTCAGCTTGACCCGCCGCTGGAAAACCCTGCACAGCGTGGCTTTCGCCGGCATCCTCTATGCTGTCGGCTTTGCCGGTTTTATCGCCGCCCGCAGTCTGCCGCTGTTTTTGCTTTTCACCCTGATCTGGACACTCGGTGAGCTGGTTGACGCCGTCAATACCTGGTACTACATCGCCAATCATACACCGATGAGCCATCGCGGCCGCTTCGGCGGTATCTTTCCCTTTATCACCAATTCCGGCCGGGCGATCGCGCCCTGGGCCGGAGGGCGGATTATCCAGCGCCTGTCACTATCCGCGCTATGGGCGGCGGCGGCGCTGATCTCGCTGGCCGGCAGCGCCGGCATCACCTTTTTGTCGAAGACCGTGCTGCGCTCTGACGCTTCCAAAAAAAACGCCCCCTGAAAGTGTGAGTCTTTCAAGGGGCGGCGCGCGGGGCGCTCTGCTGTCTTATAAACGCGCGGCGATGCGGTCGATAAACTGCCAGGAATCCACGACTTCGGAAGCCGCCGGGGAAGAGAGCTTGGCGAGGTCCCCGGTCATGATACCGGCCTCGATCGTCTCCAGCGTGGCTTTTTCCAGACGGCCTGCGAAAGCGCCCAGCTCCGGCGTGTTGTCCAATTCTGCCCGTTTAGCCAGGGCCCCGGTCCAGGCGAAAATCAAAGCCACTGGATTGGTGGAAGTCTTCTCACCCTTCATATATTTGTAATAATGGCGCTGGACGGTTCCGTGGGCGGCTTCATACTCGAACACGCCGTCCGGGGAAACCAGCACGCTGGTCATCATGGCCAGGCTTCCGGAAGCGGAGGCCACCATGTCGCTCATCACGTCTCCGTCATAATTTTTGCAAGCCCACAGGAAGCCGCCCTTGCTCTGCATTACCCGGGCTACGGCGTCATCGATCAGCGTATAGAAGTACTCGATACCGGCGGCCTTGAATTTATCGGCATATTCGGCGTCGAAAATCTCCTGGAAGATATCCTTGAAGCGGCCGTCGTAGGTCTTGGAGATGGTGTCCTTGGTGGCAAACCAGACATCGATCTTCTCGGACAGGCCGTAAAAGAAACAGGCTCGAGCAAAGCTTTCAATTGAGGCGTCCAGATTATGGATGCCCTGCAGTACGCCGGGCCCCTTCATTTCCATGATTGTTTTGCGCACTTCCTTGCCGTCCGCTCCGGTAAATACCAGTTCGGCCTTTCCCGGGCCGCTGACGGCCATTTCGCAGTTTTTGTAGACGTCGCCGTAGGCGTGGCGGCCTAAAACCAACGGCTTAGTCCAGCAGGATACGGACGGCTTGATATTTTTTACGATGATCGGCTTACGGAAAACGGTACCGTCCAGTTCGGCGCGGATAATGCCGTTGGGGCTGGGGGTCAGACCCTTCAGCTCATATTCAGCTACCCGGGCGGCGTTGGAGGTGATGGTAGCGCATTTGACGCCGACGCCCAGCCGCTTGATGGCTGCCGCTGAATCGTAAGTAATTTTGTCGGCGGAGTCATCGCGGGCTTTCAAGCCCAGATCGTAATACTCAACCTTCAAGTCGATGAAGGGCTCCAGCAGTTTTTCCTTGATAACACCCCATAAAATGCGGGTCATCTCGTCGCCGTCCAGCTCGGCTATCGCGTTTTTCATTGCTATTTTGGCCATGGTAATTCCTTGAAAGTAAGTATTTGAGGGCATTTTATCGAAAATCAGGCTGCTGGGCAAGCTCGGCGCTGTTTTTGACAATTAGCGGCGGAACAGCGACACTTAACTCAAATGAATGTATACAAAAAATCAATTGGCCAACAGATCCTGCGCTTGTTTGTGGTAGCCTATCTGGTTATTCTGGGCGTTTCCTATGTTACGCTGCGCTCCAGGGCCGAAAAGGACGTGCTGTCAGCGCTGAACGACCAGTACCTCAATCATTTACATACTACCGCCCGTGACATTACGATGATTTTTGATGACATCAAGGCCGATCTGCGCACCCTGGCCGACAATCCCCTGGTTACGGTTGCTGACGACCGTCTGTTCACCGCTTTTCTGGAAGCCGATCCGGATACCTTCAGTTACGATTACAGTCCGGCGGAGCGGGAGATAATCGAGCTGTTCAGCACCTATCGCGCCCACCACGTATCGGTCAATTCAGTATATATGGGGCGCTCCAACGGCAGCTTTGTGCGCTCCCATCCGCGTGCCAGTCCGACCCGCTATGATCCGCGGACCCGCCCTTGGTATACCGAAGCTCTGGAAAAAGTTGGTTCGGTGGTACTTACCGAGCCCTATGAGTCGGTCACCAGTGAGGACGTCAACATCGGCACAGTCATGGCCCTGGTTAACAAGAACGGGAAAATCTACGGCGTTATCGGCATGGACGTGACCTTGAACTTCCTTTCCGAACATCTGAATAAGATGCGTCTGCCCTTCGGCGGCTATCTGGAGCTGTGGGACAAGGCTGGGGTGGTACTGATATCGCGTCACCCTGAGCGGATATCCGAAAAGAATGATATAACCGGTTTTAGTGATACTGCTGAAAATCGATTTTCCCGGGCGGAAGCCTCACAGGATTCGTATCGCTTTATGTTTCGGATGTCCAATCCTGAAGCTTATCTGACGGCCTATGTTCCCTTGGCGCCGATACGGAGCCATCTGTGGTCAGTGATACTGGCTCGCGGTTGGTCGATTACCCTGGAACTGGTAGTGTTGTTTATCGTTATATATTTTTTTATCAGGTTCTATATTCTTAAACCCCTGCATAATATCGGTTCGGCCCTGATCAAGAGTACGAACAGTGAGTCCCCGGTGCATATCGCCGTGGCGGCCAGCGGTGAACTGGCCGAATTTCAACTTCAATATAATCAGCTGGTCGATACGATAGACCGTGAAACCATCGAGTTGAAAAAAACAAAATTTCTGATAATCACCAGTCTGGCTTCTCTGGCTCAGAAGCGGGATAACGAAACCGGTCTGCACATTATGCGCACCCAGAAGTACATGGATTTGGTAGCTTCGGCCTGGAATCAACTGTACCCGGAAGACGCTCTGGAGGCTAACCGGGTAACACTGATGGTACTGTGCGCCCCGCTGCATGATATCGGTAAGGTCGCTATTCCGGACAGTATTCTGCTGAAACCCGGAAAACTCACCGCCGAAGAGTTTGAGGTAATGAAACTGCATACCGTCTATGGCCGGGAGGCCATGGAGAAAGGTCATGTCGAAATTGAAGACCGTCAGTTTATGGCCACAGCCCTGGCCATAGTCACTTCCCACCATGAACGCTGGGACGGGAAGGGCTATCCGACGGGGCTGACTTCCGACAGTATTCCGATAGAAGCCCGTTTTATGGCGCTGGCCGACGTCTATGACGCGTTGACTACCGAGCGGGTTTACAAAGAAGCTTTTAGTCATGAAACGTCGTTGCAAATTATTCAGGAAGGCCGGGGCAGTCAATTTGATCCCCGGGTTGTCGATGCCTTTTTATCAGTGGAGTATGCTTTCCGGGAGATTGCCATGCTTTACACGGATACCGGCGCCCATTGACGGCCGGACCGTTTCGGCGTACAAAGTATTTATGATACAAAGTGGTATGATAAAGTCTCAGACGGTGAATGCCGCCGACTGGATTCTCGATATTGCCCTGGATGCCGGCGCCCAGAGTTTGCAGAACGGCGCCGAAACCTACCGCACCGAAGATACCATGATCTCCATAGCCAATTCCCTGGGCGCCAGCTCGGCCTCCGCCTTTGTCACCCCGACGGTCGCGATGCTTACCTGCGTGGACAGCGCCAGTCAGAGCCATACCCGCATTCAGCGCATCAGCAGCCGGACGATTAATCTTGGCAAGATAGCCCGGATCAACGAGCTCTCCCGCCGTCTGGCCGCGCGCAACGGCCGCGCCGATCTCGGCCAAACCGAAGCCCTGCTCTCGCGCATTCGTGGCGCTCCGCTGCACCATCCCGCCGGGGTAGTGCTGGCCACCGCCTTGAGCAGTTTCTGTTTCGCGCTGCTCTTTTTAGGGAGTCTGCGGGAGGCGCTTATCGCCCTCTGCATCGGCGCCCTGATGCGTCTGGTCCTGTTTTCGGTCGGCCGCTTATCGTTGTCCTCATTTATTATTTCAATGATCGGCGGATCGGTAATTTCACTGCTTTCGGGCATCGCGGTTTCCAGCGCCCTGGTCTCCTCGGCCGGAAACATCAGCATCGCGGTGTTAATGTCCCTGGTACCCGGTTTGGCTATCGTCAACGCCATCCGTGACATTATCTCCGGCGACCTGGTCGCCGGCTCAGCCCGGGTGCTGGAAGCCTTTGTCATCGCGGCCGCTCTCTCCGTCGGTACGGCCTTCGGCTTGCTGCTGCTTCCGGCCGGCAGCGCCGGCTCATCCAGTCTTTTACTGCTTACCAATCCCGTTCCGGCTTTCTTTTTGGCTTTGGGGGCCACCGCGGCCTTCGCCTGGTTTTTCTATATCAGCCGCTACGATATTTTGTGGTCGTCGCTCTGCGGCGCCCTCGGTTGGCTGGTCTTTTTGCTGGTAACCCACGGCAGCGGCAACGGCACTGCCGGCTACCTCGCCGGGGCGCTCTGTGTCGGTCTGCTGGCTGAATTCTGCGCGGTGCTGTTCCGGAAACCGGCCACGGTATATATCGTTCCGGGAATAATCCCGCTGGTTCCGGGCGGTGGAATGTATGAGACAATGCTGCAGTCGGTGTGGGGAAATATGGACGCCGCGGCGGTAGCCGGCTTTCGCACCCTTAGCGCCGCGGCCGCGGTGGCGGTCGGCATCGCTATCGCTTCTTCGGCGGCCCGTACCTTGATGAAATTGCGTTCTACCGCCCGAAGCGCAATCCGCAGATAATCCGACCCAGCAGCTTCGAACAGTAGCGCGTTTTAGGAATCCGTCTCTTCCTCCGGAAGATCGGTAATCAGCACCTTGTCGATGCGGTGACCGTCCATGTCCACGATTTCGCACAGATGCTTTCCGGAACGGATACGGTCGCCGGTATGCGGAATACTGCCGCTGGCGGACAGCAGGTATCCGGCCAGGGTATGATATTCGTGATCGGCGGCTTCTTCGGTTTCCAGAATCCGCTTTTCACGGATTTCGTCCATGCTGACCTGTCCGTCTACCAGCCAGGAACCGTCTTCGCGGCGGAAGATATTTTGATCGTCAGTGCCGTTTTCCGCGCTGAGGTCTTCCAGTATTTCACCTACCAGACCGTTTCTGGTGATCAGCCCCTCAATCCCGCCGTACTCATCGATGATAAAAACCATCCGGCAGTCTTCGGCTCGCAGCGCTGTCAGGGCCTTAACTATCGTTACGGTTTCCGGCAGAAAAACAGGCTTGCGCAGCAGAGCCTTCAACGGCGGCATTTCAGTGCGCGAGAGCGCCTCTAAAAAAGCGCGTACCGGCAGTACTCCCTGGATATTGTCGATTGTGGAAGCGCAGACCGGGAAATGGGAATGTTGCGGGTGAGCGCTCAGAATAGCGCTGATTTCCGGGACCGTCGCGCCGCTGTCGATCCAGATTATATCGGAGCGGTGCGTCATGCAGGAACCCAACCGGCGGCGCGCCGGCAGGAACACTCCGGCGCTATGCAAGTCTGTTTCTTTTGAATGCGGATTTTTACGGGTAAAAAGGGGGAAGACTTTTCTTTTCATCTTTATCAGATACTAGCACGGTTGACGCGCCGGGGCAAGGGTGAGCGCGCTATGGAGCGTACTAGCTTTATAACGTCTTGATCATCAGCAGCATTCTGTTTTGTTTTATACATCAGTTTGTTCGGTCGCGATCCGGTTGCGGCCGTCACGCTTGGCTCGGTACATGGCGGTATCGGCGCGGCATACCAGACGGCCCGCGCTATCGTCAGCGCGGCAGATAGAGATACCAAAGGTGCAAGTCACTGAAAAGTCGGGAAAGACCAATCCTTCCTGAATGCCCGCGCGCAGTTTTTCGGCCAGCTGCGCGGTTCCTTCCAGCGTGGTTTCCGGGCAGAGCACCAGAAATTCTTCTCCGCCCCAGCGGCCGAAGCAATCGGTCTGCCGGATAGCGCCCGCGGTCAGCTCTGTCAATTTACACAATACAGCGTCGCCGGTTTCGTGACCGAAGCGGTCATTGATATCCTTAAAATGATCAACATCAAACATGATCAGCGCGCAGGGTTTGGCGGTGCGTTGAACACGCGAGATCTCATCGGCGATGTCGTTTTCGATTTTACGGCGGTTGGCGATGCCGGTAAGCGGATCGGTGACTGATATCCGCTCGATCTCGGCGACCTTCACTTCCAGTTCAGCGTTTTTTACTCCCAGTTCCCTTTCCAGCTGTTCCGCGAAAGAGCCGATCTTTTTGGCAAGATTCCGCGAAACCAGCACAACCAGGGTCAGGGATGCCGCCAGCATCAGAGTGAAAAACCAACCCAGGGTGTACAGCGGCCGCAGGGCTGTTTTCTTATCGGTGACCAGTCCCAATGTCCAGCCGGATTTCGGCAGGCGCGTGGACAGGGCCAGTGTGCCGCCGCGGTCCCGAAAATCAATTATGGTTTGTTTCCCTTCCATCATTGCGGCGAACATGATCTGACCTTCCGGAAAATCCCTGAACTGCTGTCCGCGTAACCGCTCGTCCGGATGAATCAGGAATGCGCCGGACTGATCGGCCAGAAATACATATCCGGTAGCGCCGGCGTTGTCCGGAGCGAAACTTTCGTTGAGTGTATTCAGCATGATATCGACCGCCAGAACGCCGCGCAGACGACCGTCGGGATAGCGAACCTGCGCGCCATAGGAAATAGCTAATTGATTATAGATCAAATCTAGGTACACTCCGCTGTACACCGGATCGTGATCACTTAATAAAGCGGCATTGTACCAGGGCCTCAGTCGCGGATCATAAAGCGGCGGAGGCTGCCAGTTCAAATCAGTGATCAGAAGGCCGGAAGCGCTGCCGAAATACAGATCGGCCAAGCCGGCTTCTTCCCGGAACGCGCTGAGCATAGCCGGTGTGATTTTTTCGTCAGCGGGGACAGTGCGCTCTATGACCCGGGCATAGCTGCGGGCAATGGATTGCATCCTGTCCATATACATATCGATAGCCATCGCCGTGGTCTTCGCGGATTCCAGCAGATGCTGCGAAAGACTTTCATACAGCGCAACCGAGGCGTATTTCCAGCCGAGCAGGGCTGCCGCCGTAAAGGACAGAGCGTAAAAAACCCCGATGCTGAGAATGATGCGCCTGCGGTAGCCTCTGGCGTTGCGCGGACGATGACTTTGTTTCATGCCTTAAGTATAGCGGGTACCCTGCGGCTGTCAAACTGCTCAGAAAGGGTGATTGTACTAAAAATACATAAAAACCGTATAAATATGCAATTTAACTACTAGAAAAGATATTTCATATCCGATATTGTACTGATACTATCATTGCAAGAGGTATATATGCTGGTCATGAAGTTTGGCGGCACGTCAATGGGGAGTGCCTCCCGGATGTCTAACTCCGTGGATATCATCTGCGAAAGGGCTCAAAAAAGCCGCGTGGGTGTTATTGTTTCGGCCGTGGGCGGGGTCTCGAACCGTCTCCAGGACAGCATTACCGGCACTACCGCGGAAACCGATGTATTCGCGGTGGTTGAATCCATCCGGAAAATTCATACTGATATCATAAATGAGCTCTCTTCCACCATGCCCGGATTTGACGGCAAGGCGGTGCAGGGCGCCCTGTATCCGCTGTACAGCGAATATGAGCGGCTGTTAACCGCGGTAGCCGCTTTCGGGGAGTGCCCGGAAAGCGTGGAATGCCGGATCATGGGGCTCGGCGAACAGTTCTCCGTACCGATCGTCGCGGCTATCCTGAAAGCCCGTTCCGCTGACGTACAGGTGCTGGACAGCCGGCACTATATTTTTACCGAAGGCTCACTGCGCGAAGGAGAGCCGCTTAATGACAAAATCGAGGCCGCTTTCCTGCCGCTTCGCGAAGCCGGCTCCGCTATTTTACTGGCACCCGGTTTTATTGCCTCCGATATCTCCGGAAAGCCGTCCCTGCTGGGGCGCAATGGATCGGACTTTTCGGCGGCCCTGATGGCCATGGGCCTCGCGGCCGAAAAACTGGAGATCTGGTCCGATGTTGACGGCATCTTTACCGCCGACCCGCGGGTAGTCAGCGACGCCATCCTGGTTTCGGAGATGAGCTATGAAGAAGCCATGGAGCTTTCTTTTTTCGGCTCTAAGGTACTGCATCCCAAAACCTTGACGCCTATCGCCGCCCGGCGGATTGAAACCTGGAGCCTGAACAGCTTTAACCGCGCCGCCCGCGGCACCCGTATCGCCGCCTTTGACAGCATCGATCCGGCCTCCGCCGTCGGCCCGGTGCGCGGCATAACCTGCCTGCGCAATACCGCCCTGGTCAGCGTTTCCGGATCCGGTCTCAAGGGCCGCAAAGGTTCGGCGGCCAGGGTATTTAACGCCGTCAGCCGCTCCGGCGTGTCGGTACTGTTGATCACTCAATCCGGCTCTGAATACACCATCAGCTTTTGCGTGCGCGGCAGCGAGGCCAAGACCGTAAAATGGGCTCTTCAGGAAGAGTTTGCCCTGGAAATCCGGGAAAACCTGGTAGATGAAATCGATGTACGCGATCAGGTGGCCATTCTCTCGATAGTCGGGGACGGCATGCGCGACCGCAAGGGCGTCGCCGGGACCTTCTTTTCAGCCCTCGCTTTCGGCGGTATCAATATACAGGCCATCGCTCAAGGTTCCTCGGAGCGCTCCATCAGCACGGTGGTAGCCGACGCCGACGGCGACAAAGCCGTGCGCATCGCCCACCGCTTCTTCTTCAATACTATGCAGACCGTCGAGGTCTTTCTCAGCGGTGTCGGGGTGGTCGGTGGAAAACTGCTGGAACAGATCCGCTTGCAGCAGGCCGAGTTGCGCCGTTCGCAGATCGAAGTGCAGGTGTGGGGTATAACCAACTCCCGCCGCATGGCGCTCGCTAGAGGCGGCCTGCCCCTGGATGAGTGGAAAGACGCGCTGGAAAACCGCAGCGAGGCCTTCTCAATACCGGCTCTGCTGGATTTTGTGCGCTCCGAGAAGCCACTCAATCCCGTATTTGTGGACTGCACCGCTACAGCGAACCTTCCGGAACTGTACCCGGAGGTCCTGAAGGCCGGGCTGCACATTGTTACACCGAACAAGCGCGCTAATTCGATGTCCATCGATTTTTACCGCTCCGTCCGCGAGGCGGCGGTGTGTAACCGTAAGCGCTTTCTCTATGAAACCAATGTCGGCGCCGGATTGCCGGTTATCGATACCTTCCGGAATATGCTCAAGTCCGGCGACCGCCTCATTCATTTTTCGGGCATCATGTCCGGCTCGCTTTCCTATATCTTCGGGCGCCTGGATGAGGGAGCCACTTTTTCGCAGGCGGTACTGGAAGCCCGCGAAAAGGGTTTTACCGAACCCGACCCGCGCGATGATCTTTCCGGAATGGATGTCGCCCGCAAGGCCCTGATCATCGCCCGCGAGGCCGGTTCGGAGGTAGAACTTTCTGATGTGCGCATCGATCCGGTGTTTCCGGAAGGTTTTAATTCCGGCGGCACTGTGCAGGAATTCTTGTCCCGCCTGCCGGAGGTTGACCCCTGGTTCGCCGCGCGGATCGCGGAGCTCAAGGCTCAAGGCAAGGTGCTGCGTTTTTGCGCCCATATTACCGGAGGTCAGGACTCTCCGGCCGCCGGAGCTACCGCCCGGGTCTCACTGGTTGAGGTATCCGTAAGCGATCCGTTGGCCGCTATCCGCGGCGGCGAAAACGCCTTTGTGTTTACTACCCGTTATTATTCACCCATACCGCTGGTAATCCGCGGTTATGGCGCCGGCGCGGACGTAACCGCCGCCGGCGTATTCGCCGACATATTAAGGACAACATCATGGTAATCGTACTGCAAAAGAATATCCGCGAGGATGATAAGCTACGCATCCGCACCTTCCTGGAAAAAAATTCGCTGCGCGTGAACGAGATAGCCGGTGAGGAAGAGACCATTTTCGGCGCGGTCGGACGGGTCGGTATAGATCCCCGCGAGGTGGAGATCCTGCCCGGCGTTAAACAGGTTATTCCGATCTCCAAGCCTTACAAGATGGCTTCCCGCGAGTTCAAGCGCGACAACACTATCGTCAATGTGCGCGGCGTAAAAATCGGCGGCAACCGGGTAACGGTGATCGCCGGCCCTTGCGCCGTGGAAAGCCGCGAGCAGATGATGGAGGCCGCGGCAAGGGTCGCCGAATCCGGCGCGGTGATGCTGCGCGGCGGCGCCTACAAGCCCCGCACCAGTCCCTATGCCTTCCAGGGTATGGGCGCCGAGGGCTGTAAAATCTTACGCGAGGCCGGTGACGCCTTTGGCCTGCCGGTGGTCACCGAGATAGTCTCGGCTGAGCATATCCCGGAAATGATCGATTTTATCGATGTCTACCAGGTCGGCGCGCGCAACATGCAGAATTTCGAACTACTCAAAAAACTCGGCGCGCTCGGCAAGCCGGTGATCCTCAAGCGCGGTATGTCCGCGACTATCGAAGAGTGGCTGATGGCGGCGGAGTACCTGCTGGCCAGCGGCACCGAGGACGTTATCCTTTGCGAGCGCGGAATCCGCACCTACGAAAAGGCCACCCGCAACACCCTGGACCTTTCGGCCATTCCAGTGCTGCGCTCCCTGACTCATTTGCCTATCATCGTTGATCCCAGCCATGCCGTCGGCGTGCGCGACAAGGTTCCGCCGATGTCCCTGGCGGCCATCGCCGCAGGAGCAGACGGTCTGATCGTGGAGGTGCATCCCTGCCCGGAATGCGCCCTCTCCGACGGCGCCCAGTCCCTGTATCCCGAGCAGTTTGAAAAAATGATGCGCGATATCGAAGTGCTGGCCCCGGTGGTCGGCAAGGCCGTTTCCCGACGTACAGTCAGCGGCAAACAGTCCGTCGGCGCCGCCGCGAGCAGGACGGTTCCCGCTCCCGTTGGACCGGTGATCTGCGCCTATGCCGGCGGCCGCGGCGCCTATGCCGAACAAGCCCTGCGCCGCTACTGGGACGAAGAGGCCCAAAGCCTGCCGGTTTCCAATTTCCGCGAGGTATTGCACGCGGTGCTGGACGGCCGCGCCGCTTTCGGCATGCTGCCGATCGAGAACAGCCTCGCCGGATCGGTATACGAAAACTATGACAATTTAGCCCGCTATGAAGATATCGAGATAACCGGAACTGTGACGCTGCGCATCGACCACTCGTTGCTGGCGGTGAAGGGCGCTACCCTGGAAACCATCCAGACTGTCTATTCCCATCCGCAGGGCCTGGCCCAATGTGATGACTTCCTTTCAAAATTTCCGGCCTGGAAACATATTGAAACCGATTCGACCTCGGCCGCCGCGGAGCTGGTTGCGGCTTCTGCCGACAAAACCAAGGCAGCCATCGCCAGCGAAAGCGCCGCGCCGATTTACCGGCTGGAAGCCCTGAAGTCCGGTGTGGAAACCAATCCGCGCAACTACACCCGCTTCGTGATCATCGCCCGCGCTGGGGAGCACCATTGCGAAAACCCGAACCACGCTACGGTGGTGTTCAGCACGGCCAACGAGCCGGGCGCCTTGCATGAGGCCCTGGGGATTATCATGAAGCATGGTCTGAACCTGACCAAGTTGGAATCCCGGCCGATCCAGGGCGAGCCCTGGCGGTATCGATTTTACGCGGACCTCTCGCTGCCTACCGGTGTCGGAAACAGCGTAGTCGCCGGTTCGCGCCTGGAATCGCTACTTGCGGAAATGGAAAAAATCAGTCAGGATGCAGGAATCGTTCAGGGCGTGCGGGTACTTGGACTATATAACAGCAAGGAGTTAACATGAAACGCTATGTAATCGCGGTTCTGGTCCAGAACCACTCCGGTGTGCTCAGTCGCGTCTCCGGTCTTTTCAGCCGCCGCGGCTATAATATCGACAGTCTGACTGTCGGCGTAACCGATAATCCGGATCTTTCGCGAATGACCATTGTGGTTCGCGGCGATGAGTATATTCTCGAGCAGATCGAAAAACAGCTGGCCAAGCTGGTTGAAGTCGTTTCCATCCAGCATTGCGAGCAGGCTACTACGGTGGTGCGCGAGCTGGCCCTGATCAAGGTGGCCACCGATGCCGCCAACCGCGCCAGTGTGCTGGAAACCGCCAACATTTTCCGGGCCCGGATCATTGACGTGGCCATGGATTCCCTGATCATTGAAGCGACCGGCAGCGAGGAAAAGATCGCCGGCCTGATCCATCTGCTGCAGCCCTTCGGCATCAAGGAACTGGTCCGCACCGGCTTGACGGCCATGGAGCGCGGCGGCGCTGTGCTCTCGAGTCCGGTAACCTGAAAGATCCTGGGAAAAATCCCGGGGTCTATTCAGTTGCTTGAAAGACTTTTCGCGCTGAGGAGAATATGAAGAGAGTTATAATTATATTTTTATTAACTGTCTTTTTTAATTCCTGTACTGGTACTTCATATAAAGGCGCAATAAAACTATTAACTGTAGATAATAATATTGTCAAGATTAATTCAATAATCAATTCTGAAAGATCTGAGATAATTTTAAACGAATTAAAATCAACTGATGAATTAAAATTTGGTGAAGATACAAATACTATTTTATATTTACGAAAAAACAATGGAACTTCTTTTTTGGGAAAATATACCATTGATAAAATGATAGATGAAAAAATATTCGAAACCAATTTTATGATTTCGTCATTCATAACTTATAATGGATATATTTATTATAAATCTTCCTCTGAGGTAAGTAGAGAGCCGGTTATGATTATGGTTTATGATCCATCATCGGGTACAAGTAAGATAATTATTAAGATTGAGGAGGGAAAAGAGTATATATCTGCCTTCTCCGTCATTGGTGACACGGTTTATTACATTTTGTCTGGATTTGGAATTCAAGACTTGTATTCATATGATTTAAATGAACAGAAAACTGTTTTAATAAAATCAGCTGTTGCTGACGTATTCTCAAATGGAACTAGTTTAATTGTAGAAACAATGAATTTGGATACAAATTCATATTCTTCAACTATTGAATATACCAGCACGCTGACATTATATAATTCGGGTAACCTGATGGATTTAGGTTTGGTTTATGAGAGAATGGGTGGTGTTCCAATAATTGTTGATAACGAAAAAATGATTCTTCCAATCGAAAGGAATTATCTGCGTAATCAGTTAAAGTCATTCCCTTTTGGATTTCAAGATAAAAATATTTCTTTCATAGTTTTTGACTACAAGAATAGACATAATTTGGGAACGGTTTTTAATACTAATACAAAAGAGTTTAGCATTCTAGATGCAAGAATTCTTTAACAACCGCTGCAACCTCATATGTTAAGACCTCTGTCAGATGTCAACGCCGGTTAGTATTTTTACGCTTTTATCCAGTTTGATCTACCGGTTCGAGAAAGCGATTGTTTGAAGCCAATGGCCCGACTTTTAGACGTCACTTGTCCAGCCTGTAAACCATAATCATATCGGTCCCTTTATTTCTTCCGCATCGAATGAATCGGGTGTCTTGAGCGTTTATTACGCCATAGAGAGGAAACAACCAATGACGACCCGAGGCATACCGATCCTGTTTCTGTTCGCGTCTCTTGTAACCGCTTCCTGCGGCGAGGTGCCGCTGCATCCCCTGAATCCGGAGTTCGAAACCTTTTCGTGCGACTTTGAAACCGGGAATATTCGCGATTACCGCTGGAGCGCCTACTCCCTGGCCCATGACGACTCGTTTCAGATCGTCACCGCTCCGGAGCCGGTGCGCGGCGGTTCGCGAGCCGGACGGTTCATTGTCCGTAACGGGGACCAGCCGACTACCGGAACCCGCGCCGAGCTGGGGCTGTCCGACTTGTACGGGCACAATACCGAGGTGTATTACGGATGGAGTTTCTATATCGATCCCGCTTCGGTGGACGTCGACAAATGGCAGCTGGTCGGGCAGTGGCACGACGCTCCCGACCCGCTTCTGAACGAAGACTGGTCGGGCTATATTCCCACCTCGCCTCCGCTTTCCGTCCTCTATCAAAACGGAAAACTATCCCTCATTCTGCGGTCAACCGAGCTCTGGGGTCCGGGTAAAACGATCGGCAGCGTCGCGGTTAATAAAGGCGAGTGGATCGACCTGACCTTTCAGGTGTATTGGTCGGTCACCGATGAGGGCTGGGTGAGCGCGACTGTCAACGGGACGCCCATTACGGGATCGGCGGGAAACGGCTTTAAGGCGCGGGGGCGGAATCTCCGCAACAAGGCCGGTAATTTTCTGCGGATCGGCGTCTACCGGGACGAAAGCATCGCGACGCCGCTGACCGTCTATTACGATGATATCCGGGTCGGAAGAACCCTCGCGGAGGTGACACCGTGAAAAAAACCGCCGCGCTCATAGTTTTGCTTGCTCTGCTCTCCGCGCCGGCAGCCCTCGTCGCCGGAGAAAGCGAAGCGCTTCTCCCTGACGACCATCATGCCGTTTCGTTCGATCTCTACTTTTACAACGGCAGCTATTTTTTCTTCACGCTCGATATGGGCTACCGCTCGCCGTCCCTGCTCGAAAACGCCGATCTCCGGGCTACCGCCGCCTTCAAGTCTTACGGCTTGTCCGCGTTTGTCCTGAAGCCGGGTATCCAGGAGCTCGAGTCGGCCATGGAACTCTCAGCGCCCTCCTGGCGTTCCGGTTCGGTAAGTCTCGGTGTTTACGGTCTCGCCGGCGGAGTGCTGTGGTTTTCTACCCGGACCCATAAGGCCTCCGTACAGCCTCTGCTCGGCGGTGGTTTGACTCTGGCCTGGCGGGGCCTCGCGTTCCGCCTGCCTGCAAGGTTTCGCCTCTATGAAAACGGCTTTTCCTTTTCCGCCATACCCCGAATCGGCTGGCGGGCAGGGCCTGTCTCGATCCATGCCCTGTATGAAAGCGAGGTTTTGACGACCTGGGATTTTACCAACCATGACTTTCGGGGAAGGTTTGGCCTAGGAACAGAGATTCTATTTGCGGAGTAAACGTATCAAGGACGGTTTTTTTCCGCCGCTACCCGCGCGGGCGTCGATCGCTACACCCCCGGTAAGCCCCGCGACAGAACTTCCGTGAGGGTTACGGAGCGGATACCGTCGGAGGTACTGTTTTCGGACAGGGAGTCGATCAGGATTTTCGGCCAGGCGTCTCTGACGCACAGCAGGCTGGTTCGTTCACGGAGCCTTTCCTCGAAAGAAGAGCCCGGATCGGATAACTGGACATAGACACGGCTGTTTTCCTTTTCACAGATAAAGGTGATTTTTTGGCGGTCCCGGCCCTTCAGTTGAACCCGTCCCTGGCGTACATTCCAGAGGTCATAGCGTAAACGCAACAACACTAGGTTTTCCATGGCCTGCAGGCGGTCCCCGGATTCTTCCGTGCCCAGGAAGGCTGTTCTGAGCCCCGTATCCCCAAAGTAGTAGACCTGGCCGCTGTCGAGGTCTTTTCCCTTATCCAGATCGTGCACCGGCATCCGCAGCAGGATGCCGCTGGCAGCGCAGTATTCCAGATAATCAAGAACGGCTTGCGGAGAGATGGTTTGGCGGCGCTCGCC
This sequence comes from Treponemataceae bacterium, assembly GCA_942493045.1. Taxonomy (GTDB): domain Bacteria; phylum Spirochaetota; class Spirochaetia; order Treponematales; family Treponemataceae; genus Teretinema. The sequence continues at coordinate 619,020 of OW818665.1, forward strand.
GAACCAGGCCGAGACCTCCCGGGCCGGAACGGGGGCGCCGGTGTGGGAGGCCGCGAATTCCAGCAGCAACCTGATGTGCGAAGCGTTGCGAACGCTGAACCGTTCGATCAGGTTTTTCAGCATAAAGGAATCACCGATCATGCTCAGCAGAGCCAGAGAGTCGGCGCTGCCCGGGGCGAGCAGGGCGGCGCGCGGTAAGCCCCCGGCTTCGGCGTACAGCTCCAGCTCAGAAGGCGAAGCCCTGCGGTTATGTATTTCCAGGAATTCAGGATAGAGCAGGGGGGAGACGGTTATGGTATTGATACGCAGTGCTTCTTTGTGCCCGCTCAAGTCCGAAAGGCTACCGGCTTTTTTCTCGGCCAGAAAGACTGTTACTGAGTGTTCCCTGATTATTCTTTCCAGGGCCTGAGGGAGACCGGCAATCGAGTCGGCGTCATCGATAATCAGGGCCGAAGGTCCGACTCCCAGGGCCTTGGCGGCGTTGAGCAAGCCGGTTTTTTCCGTAACACGGGTGTTTTCCCCGGACTGGGTATTGACGCTGACAAGGCGCACCGGCGGTACCCTGGTGCGCAGGGAGCGGGTGATTTCCCCAAGCAGGGTGCTTTTGCCGGAACCGGGCAAGCCGTTCAGGCAGATGATAGTGCCGCTCTCCGCCTGAACTAGAACTCGTTCAAGCAACAGTGGTCGTGATATTATACGCATAAAACTATTATATTAGACATAAATTAATTATACAACTAAAAACCTAATACATAAGACACAAAGGTAAAATTTAGTGACTTAAAATACTTGTGCGCTTAACTTTCTCCTGTTATATTCGGGAGCAGACAAGGAGAATGATATGGCCAGACAGATCAAGATTTTCGACACTACCTTACGCGACGGTGAGCAAGCTCCCGGATGCAGCATGAACCTCCAGGACAAACTGGAAGTCGCTGAAAGCCTGGCCAGGCTCGGTGTGGATATCATCGAAGCCGGTTTCGCCATTGCCAGTCCCGGCGACTTCCAATCGGTACAGGCCATTGCCCGCCAGATTAAAGGCGTCTCGGTAGCCTCCTTGTGCCGGGCTCTGGAAAAAGATATTGATACCGCCTGGGAGGCTATCCGCGACGCTGAGAGCCCGCGCATTCATACCTTCCTGGCCACCAGTCCGCTGCATATGGAATATAAGCTGAAGAAGACCCCAGAACAGGTTTACGAGCAGGCTACCCGGATGGTGCGCTATGCCCGCAATCTCTGCGGCGATGTCGAGTTTTCGCTGGAAGACGCTTCCCGCTCCGATCCGGCCTTTATGTATAAGGTCATTGAGGGCGTCATCAACGCCGGCGCCTCGACAATTAATATTCCCGACACTGTCGGCTATGCCGTTCCGGAAGAATTCTCGGCCCTGATCCGCAACATTCGCTCCAATGTACCCAATATCGACAAGGCCGTGCTGTCCGTGCACTGTCATAATGATTTGGGCTTGGCCGTGGCCAACAGCCTGGCGGCCGCCAAGGCCGGCGCCGACCAGATTGAATGTACCATTAATGGCTTGGGCGAGCGGGCCGGTAACGCGGCTTTGGAAGAAGTGGTTATGAACCTGTTTACCCGCAAAGAATATTATGACATGGTCTCCCGGGTGGATACCTCGCAGCTCTACGCAGTCTCCAAAAAGGTCAGCAAGGCCACCGGCGTGCGCTGTCAGCCGAACAAGGCAATAGTCGGAGAGAATGCTTTTGCCCACGAGGCCGGTATTCATCAGCATGGTATTTTGGCCAATCGGGCAACGTACGAGATCATGACGCCGGAATCGATCGGATTGCCGCACAGCAAAATGGTGCTCGGTAAGCACTCCGGCCGCCATGCCTTCGAAGAGCGCCTGAACTACCTTGGTCATCATGTTGAAGAGGAAAAATTGAACAGCCTGTTTGAGGAATTCAAACGGCTGGCTGACAAGAAAAAGACCGTTTCGGACCGCGACATCGACGCCCTGGTCGGCGGTTCGATTTCCGGTATTCCCGAAGCCTTCAAACTGGACCGTTTTGTGATCAACTCCGGTTCCTCCATTACCGCGACCTCGGTGGTGCGCTTGACATTGAAGGATGGTTCGGTGGTGGAAAAGGTTTCCATCGGTGACGGACCGATTGACGCTTCACTGAACGCCGTAGACAAGATTATCGGCGGTTCCGAAATCAAATTGGAAGACTTCTCGCTGCAGATTGTCGACCCGCTGGAAACCGGCGCGGACGCCCAGGGCGAGGCCCATATGCGCATCACCCGCGAGGGACGGCACTGGAACGGCTCCGGCGTATCCACGGATATTGTCGAGGCCGGTATCAAGGCTTATTTGCAGGCGGTCAATTCTATGACCTTTGAGCTGGAGCAGGAGCGGGCAAGGAGCGCGGAAAAATGAGCAATACAATATTTGATAAGGTACACATCTTTGATTCAACCCTGCGTGACGGGGCTCAGGGCGAGGGTATCAGTTTTTCGGTTCAGGACAAGCTGCATATTGTGCGGGCCTTGGATGAACTCGGGGTGGCATTTATCGAAGCCGGCAACCCCGGTTCCAATCCCAAGGACCTGGAATTCTTTGAAGAGGTAAAGAAAATCAAGCTGGAAAATTCCCGCCTGGTAGCCTTCGGCTCCACCCGCCGCAAGGACAGCGCCGCCAAAGACGATACCAACCTGCAAAGCCTGTTGGCCGCCGGAACCGCCGATGTCTGTATCTTTGGCAAGACCTGGGATTTCCATGTCACCGAAATTCTGCGCGCGTCATTGGAAGAAAATCTGGCGATGATAGCTGACACTGTCGCCTTTCTGGTTGCTCAGGGCCGCACCGTTATCTATGACGCTGAGCATTTTTTTGACGGCGCGGTCGCCAACCGCGATTACGCCTTCAAGACCCTGGCCGCGGCCGTAGATGCCGGAGCTTCCATACTGGTGCTCTGTGACACTAACGGCGGCACGGTTCCGGACGTGGTGCAGCGCATGACCGAGGAGGTTGTTAAAACTTTCGGTAAGCCCGTAGGCATTCATTGCCACAACGACACCGGTATGGCTGTGGCCAGTTCACTATTAGCCGTCCGCGGCGGAGCCGTGCAGCTGCAGGGTACCCTGCTGGGCTTTGGCGAGCGTACTGGTAACGCCAATCTTTCAACAATTATCGCCAATCTGGAGCTGAAGATGGGCCTGCCTTGCCTCCCGGCCGGTAAAATCGGTGAATTAACCCCGGTCTGCCGCCGGGTGGCCGAGATAGCCAATATCAGTATAGAAGGCGGTATGCCCTATGTCGGACATAACGCTTTCGCGCACAAGGCCGGTATGCACATCGACGCCGTCAACAAAAACTCGACGGCCTATGAGCATGTCTCTCCGGACGCGGTGGGCAATGAGCGCACCTTCCTGATGAGCGAGGTGGCCGGGCGCTCCATGATTATCGAGAAAATCCGTAAATTCGAAAGCGGCATCCAGAAGGACAGCCCGGTCGCGGCCCAGATAGTCGCGCGGGTTAAGGAGCTGGAACATGAAGGCTATCAGTTTGAAGGCGCCGAAGGCAGTTTTGAACTGCTGGTGCGCAAGAACATGGGCAAGTACAAACCGTTTTTCGATCTGCAGTATTACAAGATCATCGCCGAGGAACCTGTCCCGGGTTGCGCGACTACGGCCTATGCCCAGATCAAGATCGCCGTGGAAGGCGAGATGGCCATTACGGCCGCGGAGGGGGATGGCCCGGTCCACGCCCTGGACGGTGCCCTGCGCAAAGCCCTGGAGCGGTTTTATCCGGCTGTCTCGCATATCCGCCTGACCGACTTTAAAGTGCGGGTGCTGGATTCGCGCAGCGCCACCGCGGCCAAGGTGCGGGTACTGATTGAATCGACTGACGGGGAAGATGTCTGGACTACGGTCGGCGTTTCCACGGACTTGATTGAGGCTTCCTGGATCGCGCTGGTGGATTCTTTTGAATATAAACTGATTGTGAACGCCGAAAGACATCTGCATATCCTGTAACGGGCTTTACAAAGCACGGCTTTTTTACTAGGATTGCTTTATAAATACTGCAATAAGTTAAGTATAGATAAACTTATTGCCAAGAAAAGGAACCATCATGAATTACAAGATTGCTACAATTCCCGGCGACGGTATCGGTCCGGACATCGTTCGCGAGGGCTGCCGCGCCCTGGACGCCATCGGCCTAAAATTCGGCCATACCTTCGCTTACACCCCGGTTCTGGCCGGCGGTTCGGCTCTGGACGCTACCGGCGAACCGCTGCCGGCGGTAACGCTGCAGACCTGCTGTGCCAGCGACGCGGTGCTGATGGGCGCTGTCGGCGGTCCGAAGTGGGACACTCTGCCCGGTTCCAAACGACCGGAGCAGGCTCTGCTCGGTTTGCGCGCCGGCATGAAGGTGTATGCCAATCTGCGCCCGGCCCTGATGTTCAAACAGCTTTCCGCGGCCTGTCCGCTGAAGGCCGAAGTTGTCGGTCAGGGGCTGGACATTCTGATTGTCCGCGAACTGACCGGCGGTATCTATTTCGGCGACCGCGGCCGTAACGCCGCAGGGGACGCCGCCTGGGACACTGAAGCTTACAGCACCGCCGAGATTGCACGCATCGTAAAAATCGGCTTTGAGGCCGCCCAAAAGAGACAGAAAAAACTGTGCGTGGTCGACAAGGCCAATATCCTGGAAACCAGCCGCCTGTGGCGCGAGGTGACTGAGTCCATGAAGGGCGCTTATCCCGATGTATCCCTCTCCTATATGTACGTCGATAACGCCGCCATGCAGCTGGTGCGCAATCCCGGTCAGTTCGACGTTATCGCCACCAGCAACATGTTCGGGGATATTCTTTCCGATGAAGCCAGCCAGATTACCGGTTCAATCGGTATGCTGGCTTCGGCTTCCCTGGGCGATTCCGGCCCCGGCCTGTATGAGCCGATTCACGGGTCCGCTCCGGACATCGCCGGCAAAGACCTGGCCAATCCGCTGGCCACCGTATTAACCTGCGCCATGCTGCTGCGCTACTCGCTTAAACTGGAAAAAGAAGCCGCTCTTATTGAAGCGGCCGTAGAAAAAGTGCTGGACGCCGGCTGGCGTACCGGGGACATCGCCGGCAGCGCCGCTGACCGCGCCGCCCTCGGCGCTAAATTGATCGGTACCAAAAAAATGGGCGACCTGGTTGTGGAAGCCATTCAGTCTTTGTAATCAGTCTTTATAATCATTTTTTGTAAGGAGCATGCGATGAAATACAGCGGAGCGCGGATAGTGATTGAAGGCCTCGTTGAACAGGGCGTGGATGCCGTGTTCGGTTATCCCGGCGGCGCCATTCTGAATATTTACGACGAGCTGTATAAGCACTCTGATCGAATTAAGCATTACCTGACCGCCCATGAACAGGGGGCCTCGCACGCCGCCGATGGTTATGCCCGGGTTACTGGAAAGGTCGGGGTAGTGCTGGCCACCAGCGGGCCCGGCGCTACCAACCTGATTACCGGTATCGCCACCGCCTACATGGACTCGGTGCCGATGGTCGCGATCACCTGTAATGTCCCCAGCCATCTGCTGGGCAAGGACAGTTTTCAGGAAGTCGATATCACCGGCATTACCATGCCGATCACCAAGCATAATTATATCGTGCGCGATGTGGCTTCTCTGGCCGGCATAATCCGGGAAGCTTTTGACATTGCCCGCTCCGGCCGCCCCGGCCCGGTACTTATTGATATCCCCAAGGACATTACCGCCGCCGTTACCGAATGGGCGCCGCTGTCGGCCGTAAAGGCCGCTGTCCGTCCGGATAAAATTCCTTCCATTGATAAAGGCGCTCTCTCTGCCGCCGCCGCCATGCTCAGCTCTGCCAAACGGCCCTTCTTTTACGTCGGCGGCGGAGTGGTCGGCGCCAACGCTTCACCTGAGCTGCTGGCTCTGGCTGAAAAACTGAACGCCCCTGTCGGCGTCAGTCTGATGGGCAAGTCCGCCTTTCCGGCCCGGCACGCGCTTTGCACCGGTATGATCGGCATGCACGGTACCAAGGCTTCCAATACCGCCGCCAACCGCTGCGACCTGCTGGTAGCCATCGGCGCGCGTTTCTCGGACCGCGTGATTTCGGATCCGGCGAAATTCGCCATTGAATCATCCATTTTACAGATTGATATCGACCCGGCCGAAATCAATAAAAATATCCGTACCCATGCCAACGTTACCGGTAACATCAAGGATATCCTTGGCGCCCTGGCCAGCATGGTAGAGGCGCGCCAGCGCGATGACTGGAATAAGCGCGTTGACGAGTGGAAGACCCATCTGCCGGCGATGTATTCCCGCAAGACGGCCTTGCACCCCCGCTTTGTGCTGGAACAGGTCAACGCCGTGCTTGGAGACGATACCATCATCACCACCGAGGTCGGCCAGCACCAGATGTGGGTGGCCCAGTTTTATCCCTTTTCCAAACCGCGTACCTTCGTCAGTTCCGGCGGTCTGGGAACCATGGGTTATGGAACGGGCGCGGCCATCGGTTCGCAGGTGGCCTTTCCGGACCGTTCCGTGGTGCATATCGCCGGCGACGGCTCGTTCCGCATGAATCTCAACGAACTGGCGACTATCGCCTTTTACAAGCTTCCGATAATCATAATTATCGCCAATAACGGTACTCTCGGTATGGTCAGGCAGTGGCAGAAGATGTTCTACGAACAACGCTATTCCTCCACCACTCTGGACCGCGGTCCGGATTTTGTAAAGCTGGCCGACGCCTTCGGCGTGCGCGGCTTCCGGGCCAAGAGTGAAGCAGAGTTTACCGCTGCTTTCGCGGCGGCTGTTTCCGAGCGCACGCCGGCCCTGATTGACTGCTACATGGATATCGATGAGATGGTCTTCCCGATGGTTCCCGCCGGAAAGCCTATTGACGAACTCCTGCTGGATGCACAATCATAAAGGGATGCTATTTCCGACATCCGCTTTTGCTTTTTTCTTTCTCGCCGTTTTTCTGGCTTACTGGTACGTGTTCCGCCAGAGCCGGCAGCGCCGCGTTTTCTTAATCCTGGTCAGCTACTTTTATTACGCGCTCTGGGATTGGCGGGCCTGTTTTCTGCTGCTGGCGGTAACCGCCGCGAATTACGGTTTCGCTCTGTGGCTCGGTTCGGTTAAAGATCACCTCAAACGAAAACTAGTGCTGGTTCTCGCGGTGTTCGTCAATCTGGCGGTGCTCGGGTTTTTCAAGTATTACAATTTTTTCGCCGGTACGCTTAATTCGGCCCTGCACCGCGCCGCGGCCCAGGGCGGCACTCAGCCGGATTTTTTGTTTCCGGTGCTCGCGGTGCTGATGCCGATCGGTATCTCTTATTATACTTTTAAGGCTCTCAGTTATATTTTTGATGTATATCTGTGTAAACTGCCCCCGGTGCGCTCCTTCGGCGATGTGATGCTCTATGTTTCGTTTTTCCCCCAGATCGCTTCCGGCCCGATAGTGCACGCCGTGGATTTTTTTCCGCAGATCGCCGAAGCCGCCTCCTCCGGCTATGACGTTACAGCCGCGCCTATCGAATTTGACCGGGCCACGGTACTGCTGGTTTCCGGTCTTTTTAAGAAACTGGTACTGGCCAATTTTCTTTCCACCCTGCTGGTCGATCCCGTTTTCGCGGACCTGGACGCGTACGGCACTGTTGACGCCCTGCTGGCCGCGTTTGGATACTCCATTGTCATTTATACCGACTTCTCCGGGTACAGCGATCTGGCCTCGGGTTTTGCTCTATTGCTGGGTTACCGCACTCCGGCGAATTTCATCCGGCCCTACGCGGCCAGCTCAATTACCGATTTCTGGAAACGCTGGCACATCACCTTTTCCTCCTGGTTGCGGGAGTACCTGTATTTCAGTTTGGGCGGTTCGCGTTTCGGCCTTGCGCGTACCCTTTTTGCCCTGGTCTTTACGATGCTGCTGGCCGGATTGTGGCATGGGCCGTCCTGGAGTTTTCTGCTGTGGGGCGCTCTACAGGGTGTCGCGCTGGCCATTGAGCGCGCTACCGGTTTCGGTCAGGGCCTCTCCGGTTCGCGCCTTCAGCGTATCGGCCGTATTACGCTGACCTTTGTTTTCACCACGCTGCTCTGGATAGTTTTCCGTTCGGCAACCCTGCATGAAGTAGGGCAGTGGTACCGCGCGCTGATCCGCTATCAAACCGGTCCGCTGTACTTTCAGCCGCTGATTCTGCTACTGCTGGCTATCGGTGTTTCCGCCCATTTTATTCCTGAAAAAAGCCGCGAATTGTTTTTCCGCTGGTGGATAGCCGTACCGCTACCCTTGAAGGCCTTGATTCTGGCTTCCTTTTTAAGTTTCCTCTCGATAGTATCGATGTCCGGGGTTGCCCCATTTATTTATTTTCAATTTTAGGGTAAGGAGAAAAACAGTGCGTCTTACAATGAGAACTGCCGACCGCTACAGTCCCAATGCTGTGCTCTTGACTGTCCTGCTGACACTGGTTTTTTTCCTGGTATTTTGCGCCCAGCTGCTCTGGATCCCGGCTTCCCGTTTACAGAATTTATATGTACGTTCGGTAGTCTTAAGCGCCGCTGACGCCGTTTCGGCGGCGGCTTCGCAGACTGGACTGGATGCTTTTGTTCCGCGCGCCAGGGAGCTGTTCTTAAACGGCAGCGGCCTGGCATCCCATACCGCCTGGGACACCCGCTACTATAACCGTAGGAATCCGGCCGAGAGTCGGTCCGGCACTGAAATGGAGTCCATTCCGAATTACCTGATGAGCGGCGCCGCGGTGTTGAACGCCGTATATGAGAGCATCGCGCTCGAAACGGCCGGCTCAGCTGCCCGCGGCAATGCCCGCGATACCGCTGCCGGGGTAGCGCAGACGGCAGACCAGTCTTCGGGGTTTCCATCCTCCCTGGTGCATTCTCCCGAGAATCCGTTGCGGGTTTTTGCCTTTGGGGATTCCCAGGCCTATAGCCTTGGAAACGGTTTATCGCGGCTGTCCGGGAAAGACGGCCCAATAGTCGTAGAAGTGCTGGCCGTGCATTCTACCGGCTTTATCCGCGGCGACTATTATAGTTGGCCCGCGAAACTGGAAGACACCTTCAGCGCCCAGCGTTACGACGCGGCCGTGCTGATGCTCGGCATGAATGATTACCAGAATTTTTATAACTCGGCCGGTAAGGCGCTGCGCAAAGAAACCGCCGAATGGGAAGCGGCCTATCACGAGCGCTGCCGCAGGATCATTGATCTGCTGTTGATGAATGTCGATCGGGTGTATTGGCTCGGAATGCCGGTTGTACAAAACTCAGCGTACAATCAGAGTCTCGCTTATATCGATGAGGTTCAGCAAAAACTAGCCGCCGAGTACAGCCCCCAGACACTGCAGCGGATTTCCGTTCGCGACGTTCTTCCCGGAACCGGCAAATCCTTCACCGACACGGTAGTAAGGGAGGACGGCAGCACGATCAAGGTGATGAGTTCCGATGGCACCCACTTTACTGTAGAGGGCGGTCAATTGGTCATGAGGCCGCTGTTTGACAGTCTGTCCCGGGATTTTATGTTTAATCAGGTGCCGGTCGCGGTTATGCCCTGAGCGCGGTCCTCCCTTGCGCCGAGCAGGGGCTTTTGCTATACTTTTCACCTATGATAAACCGCAATAAAAACTTAGCCAATCTTTCATCCGGATATCTTTTCCCGGAAATATCCAAACGCCGCGCCGCCTATGCCGCGGCTCATCCCGAAGCCAAACTGATCAGTCTGGGAATCGGAAATACCACCGAACCGCTGACGCCGCATATCGTGCAGGGTTTGCAAAAAGAAGTTCTCGGTCTCGGTACCCTGTCAGGTTACTCCGGTTACGGAGAAGAAGCCGGCCTTGACGCGCTGCGCGCCAAGATCGCCCAGGTGCTATACAAGGGTATTGTCGCTCCGGAAGAAGTATTCATCTCCGATGGCGCCAAATGCGATATCGGACGGCTGCAGTATCTATTCGGTTCGGAAGTAGCGGTAGCCGTGCAGGATCCGGCTTATCCGGTCTATGTGGACGGCTCGGTAATGATCGGAGCGGCCGGCGCTTCCCGCTCCGACGGTTCAGGCTATGAGGGTATTGTCTATATGCCCTGTACCGCTGAAAACGGTTTTTTCCCGGACCTGGCCCTGATCCCGCGTAATGCCCTGGTTTATTTCTGCTCTCCTAATAATCCGACTGGAGCAGTCGCCACCCGGGAGCAGTTAACCGCCCTGGTAAAAGCGGCCAAGGCCGCCGGCTCGATCATCATTTTCGATTCGGCCTATTCCGCCTTTATCCGCGATCCGGCCCTGCCGCTTTCGATTTTTGAAATTGAAGGCGCCCGTGAATGCGCCATTGAAATCAGCTCCTTTTCCAAGCCGATCGGATTTACCGGCGTTCGTCTGGGCTGGTCTATCGTTCCCAAACAGCTGCTGTTCGCCGACGGCACCCCGGTGATCCGGGACTGGACCCGGCTGATGACTACCATCTTTAACGGGGCCTCGAACATTGCCCAAAAGGGCGGCCTGGCCTCTTTGGATGAAGAGGGTTTGCGCGAGACCAAAGCACTGACTGACTACTATTTAGGAAATGCCGCCCTGATCCGGACGGCGCTCTCCGGAGAGAATTTTAAAAAACTGGGGGTCGAGATTTATGGAGGCGATAACGCGCCCTATGTCTGGGCCCGGTTCCCCGGCCGCAAGAGCTGGGATATCTTTGACCGCATTCTGGACAGCTGTCACGTAGTCTGCACCCCGGGGGCCGGTTTCGGACCCGCCGGAGAGAGTTTTATCCGCTTCAGTTCTTTCGGACACCGGGAAGCGGTGACCGAGGCCTGCAAACGGCTTTCCGCCCTCGAGCTGTAACAGCCGCTCGCGCTCGCTGCTTAACAGGCGGGAGCGCGGCGTTTTTTATTCGGCTGCTTCCAAACTGACAGGAGCGGGAGTGAGCTCCCGTTCTCTGTCCAGATCGAGTTTTACGCCAATCCTGAAATCGTATAAAAACTTTTCCAGACCGTTCACCGGTTCCGCCAGTGACAGGGTATATAACGCCGCCGAGATATCGGTGAATATCGCGAATTCATTTGACGGTGACCAGTTGGTGCCCAAGCCCAGAACTAGGTTGGCGATTTTACGGTTTTCCGGAGCGGACGGCGCGGTGTAATAGTCAATTTCCCGCCAGATAAAATTCACATTGACGCGCCAGGGAGATTGTTTTTTAAAGGCTTCGGTATAAAAACCATAGTCAGTCTGGCTGCGCAGCATGTAAGTGCCGGCGCTGACAATAGTGTTGCTCTTTTGGCTGATACCGGCTGAACAGAGCAGGTTCGGCAGATAAAAACCGAGGCGCAGGCTGCTTTTTTGTAAATCCACCCGGTCAGAAGGACCAGTGTCGGCGGGCAGGCAAAAGTCGGCGTCTGCCTGGGCTACCAGTATTCCGGGTACAGTGAGGGTTAAGCCGAGGCCCAAGCCGGTGCGGTACAGGGACAATACTTCCTCATCCTGGCCGGAAGAATTCAGCAGACCGAAAAAAGGTCCCGCTGATATGGTGATAAACGGTGTGCTGTAGGAAACCCGGGCACCGAGCGAACGCCCGGCGATCGGGTCTACGTCCAGATTGAATCCGGCCGAAAGGGTGCTGTTGATGCGTTCGGTCATACCGAACGAAAGGCCGAGAACCGGATTTTCTGGATTAAGTTTGCCGTCGAGATCAAAGGCAAAATTGCTGGCCATTCCGGAAACAGTCAGTTCAAAAGCCGCCAGCGGCAGCAATGCCGCCAGCAGCGCCAGGGTCATCAGTATTCTTTTCATCAATAAACCGCCTTGAAACTGAGTTGACATTCAAACATTGACCAGCTCTCGCCGCCGGAAAGCGGCCGGATACTGATTCGGGCATCGAGCAAAAAGTCGGAAATCATCTTGTTGATAAAGGGTGTTACCGCCAGGGAAAACGGCGTTACCGCCCCCGGTTCCTCGGGGTTGAAGGTTGTCAGGCCGCTCAATCCTACACGCCACTGCTCTTTTTCCAGTTTGCCGACGGAAAATATGGTGTTCAGCCCGACATAGGAACCCTGGGCCTCGGCCGGCAGATTGAGGGGCATGTTTTCGGGGAAAACCGGCAGCGCGAAAAAGGCCAGGGAAAAATCAGTATGCTTACCCTTCAGACGCGGTTCAAACAGAAAATACATTTTTTTGGCAATATCGCTTTCGCCGGTTTCATAGCGCGAGATACCGAATTCGCCGTACAACTCGCTGCCGGTGCCCGAACCGAGCAGGGCGCCGATTCCGGCGCGGTGCAGGGGGGTAATTGTGGCTACCGGTACCGATATTCCGTAAAACAGATTATAGACTATGGCGGCGGCGCTACCGGAGTTGCGCAAATCCGCGGAAAAAACAGCCTCATTGCCGGGAACCGTATTCCAGTGGACATACAGCGCCGAGGCAAAAGGGCTTTCGGCGGCTGCGCCGCTGACGAATAAACCGGTTCCCCGGATTTCTGTAGCCGGCACAAAGGACTGGCCGGGCAGGGTGTCCCGGAATTCGGCGCCGGGCATTGTTTTTTTCAGGTAGGTCCGCAGCAGGCGGTCGCTGGCGCAATCATCCAGATATCCGGTAAAAATTCCGGTCTGTAATCGGCCTTCGTGTGTCAGCCAGCTGAAGGCGGCTGCTTCAAAGGTCAGCTCTCCGGGAATATTCGATTCCTGGACAGGATGAAAAAAGCGGGCAGTTTCGGGGATCAGCAGCGTAAAGCCGCCGTCCAGCCGTAAAAAAGGAACCGGCAGGAAACTTACGTGAGCCTCAACCGAGCTGACAAAACGCGGATGCAGGGGTTCTTCTATTACAAACCCGGTCGTAACCGCTTCCAATTTAGTTAGCGCAACGGATTGAGCGGTACTAAGGCCGCAGAGACTGGCGAGTAACAAAAGTAGTAGCGGTCGAAAAAAGCGCATGGCTGCTCCTGCTATCAGTATATACTATACAAACATCTTCGACCATCTTTTTGGTTTCCTAAAATTGGGAAAATCGGCGGTGTTTAATCTTGACTATTGCGGAAAAGCGTATAAACTTTATGTAATATGAGTGACTACCTTGACTTGAATAACGAAGAACTCCTGAAAGATTTTTTCAGTGAGGCAGAGCAGCAGGTCGAAACGCTGGAGAGCAACATTCTGGTCATCGAAAATGACCCGAATAACCACGACGCTGTCGATGAGATTTTTAGGGCGGCGCATACGCTCAAGGGCGGGTCAGCCACGGTAGAGATGCATGAGCTTTCCGGTTTTACTCATGTGGTTGAGGATCTGCTCGATGTTATTCGGGAAGGACAGCTTGCGGTAACCGGGCCGGTTGTGGATATTCTTTTAAAATCACTCGATATCATCAAGGCCATGCTCTCGGCCCGCTCTCATGGCACTGTCTATTCCGAGGATGTTGAATCGATTAAGGAACAGCTGGCCTCCTATATTCCGGCGAAAGCGCCGAAAAACGCGCCGAAAACCAAGGCTAAGGCCACGCCAGCGCCCGCCGTCACGGCAGTCTCAAAGAATACCCCCTCCAAAAAAGCAGCGCCTGGCAAGGCCGCCCTCCAAAACGCGGTTCAGCTTTCAGAGTATGAAATCCTGGAGCTGGGTGAAGCCGTTCCCCCGGGTCAGGAAGTTTACACTGTAACCGTTACTTTTAATGAAGACAATCCGATGAATACTGTCGGCGGAATTCAGGTTTTCGCCTCCCTGAAGCACAACGGCCAGGTGCTTAAAACCATACCGGACTTTGATACCCTCTATCAGGATGAATTTCATGAAACCGTGGTCTATTTCGTGGCATCGTCAGCTGACAGCGAGACCTTAAAAAAAGACGCCACCATATCGGATGTTACCCTGGATGTCAGCGTGGAGTCCTTTAATACCGCTCCGGCTGAAGCAGCCAGGACGGCAGTGCCCGCTACCGCAGCGCCTGCGGTCCGTGAAAGCGCGAAAAGCGCTCCTGAGGCAGCGCAGCGCAGCGCGCCGGCGGAAGAGGAAGCTGACGATGAGCTGACCGCCGACAGCGAATTACGGGCCGCTCCCGCCAAAAAGAGCGCCGCCGCTCCGATACATTCCTCCGGTTCAGTGTTGCGGGTTGATTCCCGGCGTATCGATTATCTGCTCAATCTGGTCAGCGAGACCGTTATCACCAAGGCTTCTTTCAATCAGAGCGCCATTCAGTTTGGCGAGCTGCTTTCTTCTTTCCAGCAGGCCGAAACCTCTTATAAAGATAAATTGCGAAAACTGCTGGATCATATTCCGGATTATCTGGAAGAAGTGCAGGCCGGACAAAGTCTGAAGGATTTGAAAAAACGCCTGAATACCGAGTACGCTGACACCTTCGATGTCTTCAGCGGATTCGAGACTTCAATGAAAGGTTCCGTGACCAAGTTCCGGTCCGCTTCGCAGAATCTCGGCCGGATCACCGGCGAGCTGCAGGAAGGCGTGATGAAGATCCGCATGGTGCCGATCAGTCAGATTTTCAGCCGTTTCCCGCGTCTGGTTCGGGATCTGTCACATGACCTCAATAAAAAGGTACAGCTCGTGATAGAAGGCGAGGAAACCGAGCTGGATAAGTCCGTTGTCGAGGATCTGCTTGACCCGATCATGCATTGCGTACGCAACGCCCTGGATCATGGTGTGGAAGCCCCTGCTGTACGCCTGGCCGCGGGTAAGAATGAAGAAGGAACGGTGCTGCTTAAGGCCAGCAACGAAGGAAACATGATCGTTATCGATGTCTCTGATGACGGACGGGGTATTGATGTGGACGCGGTGCGCAAAAAAGCCATCAGCCGCGGCATTATCCATCCCGGAAAGAACCTTACCGATGTTGAAGCCTTCCAGCTGATTTTTGAGCCCGGTTTCTCCACGGCCGAGAAAATATCCAACGTATCCGGCCGCGGTGTGGGCCTGGACGTGGTGCGCACCCATATCGAAAAACTGAACGGCACGGTGACTATCAATTCCCAGCCGGGACTGGGTTCCCGTTTTACCATCCGGTTGCCGCTGACCCTGGCCATAATTCAGGGCCTCCTGGTACGGGTAGGGCAGGAAGTGTATTCAATACCGATAACTTCGGTAATCGAGAGTCACCGGGTTACTTCCGAGGAAATCAGCCGTATCGACAACTACGAGGTATTCAATGTCCGCGACGAAGTGATCAGCCTGCTCCGGCTGAACCGCCTTTTCGGCATTAAAGCCGTGGAAACCAGCGAGTATAATTATATCGTCATCGTCGGCACTTCCGAAAAGAAGGTCGGCCTGATGGTAGACAGCCTGATCGGTGAAGAAGATGTGGTTATCAAACCCTTACGGGATCAGTTTACCAGCTCTCCCGGGATAGCCGGCGCTTCCATTTTAGGCGACGGTTCGGTGTCCCTGATTATTGATGTGAGCCAGCTCCTTGAACTGGGATTAAAGCAGGAAATGCAAGCCCGCGAACGCCGCGAATTGGCAGTATGGTGATGAGGTATCTATGACAGAAACAAAGACAAGACAGGCACAAAAAAATGATACCGCCGACGACGCCGAACGCGGAGAGCGCGTCGCCGTTATCGATTATAAAATGGTTACTTTTTCGCTGGCCGGCAAAGATTACGCCATTGATATCATGCAGGTTAAGGAAATAGCCAAGGCCGGCCGGTTTACCTACGTGCCGAATACGTCACCGTTCGTGCTTGGGGTATACAATCTACGCGGTGATATTATCCCGATAATCGATTTGCGGATTTTCTTCAATATACCCACTAAGATCAGGGAAAAAGACGCCCTCGAGAACATGATCATTATCAGCGTGGACGAGCAGACTTTCGGTATCGTGGTGGATGTGATCGACAAGGTAGTCGGCATTTCCCAAAGCTCCATCCAGCCGCCGCATCCGATCTTCGGTGATATCAATATCAAGTATATTCATGGTGTAGTGGAAAATCAGGGCCGGCTGTACATATTACTGGATGTCAACCGGATCTTCTCGGCTCGCTCCAAGGCCGCCGATGCCGCCGCTCTGGAAGAGAGTGAACAGCAGGTACTCAGCATTCAGGCTAAGGCCGTGACTGCCCCGGCCGCCAAAAACAGCGATCAGCTGGATATATCCTTCATTTCTGACGCCCTTACCGCTCTTTCCAAATTTAACGTGACGGTGGTCAATGAAGCCTGGGTGGCTTCGCGGTACCGCCAATGGCGTGATCTGCGCTCAGCCGACGACATTCAGCTTAAAAGTGACGATGATGTACGCCAGTACCTGTCGACCTTCCCGTCACCGCACAGCGGCGCCTTCTGGGATGACACCTATTCCGCGGCTTTTTCGGCCCTGTTGCCGGAGAACCAGGCCAAGCAGATTCATGTATGGGATATCGGCTGCGCCAAAGGTTATGAGACCTACAGCCTGGCTGTAGTACTCAAGGAACGCTATCCGAATGCCCGTATCCGCATATTCGCCAACGATTCGGATTTGCTCAGTATTTCCAACGCGCCGATGCTTGCCGTCAATGAGCAGGAAGTACCTTCCCGTTTCCGGCCCTGGCTGATCAAAGGTACAACGGGCGCTTGGTCATTTAATCAGACCATTAAAGATATGATATTATTTGAATATCATGATTGTACCAATCAAAACGCTGTTCCCAATATGGACATTATTGTCTGTCGTGATGTATTGTCGTTTATGACACCCAAGAACCAGACCGCGGTTATCGCGGAGTTTACCGAAAAGTTAAAAGATAATGGGGTGCTTTTCCTGGGACGTAACGAGGCTATGCCGCAACAGAGCGGCTGGCTGCGGCATGTACAGGGTGAAGTGATAGCGTTTAGCAAAGAATAGATTCCGGTGTGCATACAATAAGGAGAATCGGATGCGTGTAGAGTATATCAATCCATTTGTTGAGGCAGCGTACAATATCCTTACTGAGGTTCTGGGTGGGGAGATCAAGCGCGGAGAGCTGTATTTGAAATCCACCTCCATGCCGGTGATGGGCGTAGCCGCTCTGGTAGGCCTGGCCGGCGACGTCAGCGGGCGGGTGATTTTTGACATGAGTCTGGATACCGCCCTGAAGATAGCCTCCAAGATGAACAATGAAGATTTGAAGGTTTTTGATGAATTGGCCAAGGCCACCATCACGGAACTTGCTAATATGGTCACCGGACAGGCGGTTACCAAGCTGCATGATTTGGGCTTTAGATTTGACCTGACCCCGCCGGCTCTGTTCACCGGGGATAACATGGAAATATCTGATCACGAGGTAGAGGCGCTTATCGTACCGCTGGAAACAGGGCAGGGTAAGGTAGAAATTAATGTGGCTGTCCGTGACCGCATGTAAAATAGAGAGGGAGTAAGCATATGATATCGAAGCAAGATTTTCCGGCTATTAATGAGCGTGCCCCCGAAGGATTGAAGTCCGATGGCTCCGCTTTCAGGGTTCTGGTCGTGGATGACTCCATGTTCGTCGCCAAACAGATTGGTCAGATTTTGACGAGTGAGGGCTATGAAGTGGTGGCTACAGCCGTTGACGGCATGGACGGTGTCGAGAAGTACAAGGAGCTTTGCCCCAATATCGATCTGGTTACCATGGATATCACCATGCCCAAGATGGACGGTATTACCGCGCTCGAACAGATCATGGCTTTTGACAAGAACGCCAAGGTGGTGATGATCAGCGCTCTCGGCAAAGAAGAACTGGTGAAAAAGGCACTGTTGCTGGGCGCGAAAAACTATATTGTGAAGCCCCTGGATCGCAAGAAGGTACTCGAAAGAATTTCATCGGTATTGGTAAAATAAGGGCTCTTTTTTTTGCATACTCATCATAACAACCCCATCCATTTAGGATGGGGTTTTTTAAATATTGAAACGTGAAGGCTACTTGATGGTTCCGCTATGCCTTATTCCGGGACAATGCGGTATTTTTTATTTTGATAACGGATACTGAACCGTGCCTGACCGAAATCTTTGAGATGATGGCGCAGATGCGAGATATAGGCCTGGATATCATCGCGCCGGTTCCGCCCGTTCTCCGGCCAGAGCCGGTCGGCCAGCTGTTCCGGGGATAATCCGGCGGCTCCGGAGCGGTCTATGGCCCGAAGCAGTTCTGCCGCTTTGCGGTGCAGATTCTGATACAGCTCTTCGCGCAGAATTCCGGCGGAACCGGCGTTATATACGCAGCCTGTTTCAGCGAGGGTTTCAGCCGCGGCTGTTTCGGTCAAAGCCGACTGAGTGAGCCGCGCCAGGGCGGATACCACCGCTGTACTGCCGGCGGTATCCGATTGTTGAACTGCTATTGTTCCGAAAGCGTCTAGATCATATGCCAGAATTACTTTTCTGGATTGAGCCTGCTCCAGATGCATATCCATTTGAATGCAGTATAATTGCATAATAGCCGAGGGTACTAGAATTGCCTGAATGTAGGTGCTGTACAGCGTATCGTGCAGTTCACTGATTCCTGTTACCCGGATTACCTTAATTCCTTTTTTCACCAGCTTATCAGCTAGCAGCGTAAAAGTGGGCGTGTCGGGTTCAAAAATTACTACCGATTGTTCCATGTTTAGTTAACGGCAGTTTCAGCTTGGTACTGAATCGAAAAATCCATTGACCGGTAGCTGTCCGGTAGGGTAAAGTGTACGGGAAAGATGCTGAAAACTGCAGTTTTTCGCACCTGATAAATCGAGTTTGTAAATTCAATAAGGGGCTTTATCTACGTGTTTTTAAAAAATCTTGAAATATTCGGCTTTAAATCATTTTCTGACCGTACCCGTATCGAATTTTCCGAAGGAATAACGGCTTTACTAGGGCCGAACGGCTGCGGGAAGAGTAATGTCGTGGACGCGGTGAAGTGGGTTCTTGGTGAACAGGCTTCCCGGGCCATGCGCGCCGACAAGATGGAAGACGTCATTTTTAACGGTACGGAAACCCGCAAAGCCTTGAATGTCGCCGAAGTAACCCTGACCATCGCCAATGAAAACGGACTTTTAGCGCTGGATGTCAGCGAGATTGCCATTAAACGCCGCTTGTACCGCTCCGGAGAAAGTGAATACTTTATAAATAATGCCCCGGTAAAACTGAAAGATATCCGTGAGCTGTTTTGGGATACCGGCGTGGGCAAGGCCGCTTATTCAGTAATGGAACAGGGTAAAATTGATCAGATTCTGTCCAGTAAACCAGAGGAACGGCGTTATTTATTTGAAGAGGCGGCCGGTATAACCCGGTTTAAGGTTAAGGGCGCCGAGGCCGAGCGTAAGCTGGAAAAAACAGAAGAAAACATGCGGCAGATCGAAGGAATCCTCGGTGAGGTCAAACGTTCCTACGAATCCCTGAAAATTCAGGCCGAAAAAACCATAAAATACCGTTCGCTGCGTGAGACCGTGTTCAACAACGAGCTGGATATTCAACTGCTGCGTTTGAAGGGTTTTACCCAGGATAGGGACCGGCGCACTGCCGATATGGAAGAAACCCGCAAAAAACGCGACCGCATCAAGAGTGAGATAGATACCATCAATGCCTCCCTGGAAGAAAATATGGATGTGGTCAACTCCATGGAAGGCCGGCTGATCGATTATCAGAAACAGATTTATGGCTTGGCAGTCGAGAAAAATGAAAAGGATAAACTGGCTAAGCAGCTTGTGGAGCGCCAGAATGAGGTGAAATCCAAACTGGCCCAGTTGGAAGGACGCAAGTCGGCGATTGAAAACCGGGTCGAGAGTCTGCGTGAGGATGCCGATGCCCAGGATGATATTGTCCGGGATCTGAACCGCCGTCTTGGTGACATCCAGAAGAATATTGACTCCTTTGAGCAGAATATTGCCCTGGCCGGGAACAGGATATCCGAAAATGATATCCTCTCGGCCCGCTACGAAGAAAATATTGTAGCCCTCGATGCCGAGCGTACCAAAATGGAAGCCGAACTGCAGTCCATTACCGAGGACATCGTCACCGAACTGGATCGCCGGCTGCGCGATGCCGGGTATTCCTCCAGTTCGCGGGAAAAAGCTGAATCCGCGGTGACGGCGGTTCTCGGCCAGTTACGGGTGCTGGTCAGCGGCCGTAAGAATATTTTCTCGGACTTCGCCCAGCTGCATAATCCCGCGGAACAGGATACGCGCCGATTTGCCGATAGCGCGGTGGCCTCTTTTACCGAGCTGGAAAGCCTGATCGCCAGCCTGGATTCGGCCATCGAGAGCCTGCGCCAGAGTGCTCCCGGTTTTATCGATGAATTTCTTTCGCCCGAGGGTATCATTACCCGGAAGCGCTCAATAGACGAAGGTATTCTCCAGAATCGGCGCCTAATAACCGAGAAACGTGATTTGATCGGTTCTCTGAAGGCCGAGAATACCGATCTGGTCGGGAAAATTGACGAATATCGCAAGACTCTGGAAGAGCTGCGCCTGAGCCGCGTTCAAATGAAAACTCAAGGCGAGGCTGCCGAGGAGCAAGCCCGTCTGATCCGCCGTGAACTGGCCTCCCAGGAAGCGGCGCTGCGGGAACTCGAGAACGAATTGTTTACCGAACAAAAACGCCTGGAAGACATTCGTGAACAGGTCAGCGAAATAGAGAGTGAATTGGCTTCTATCGAGTATCGGGGTAAGACGCTGACCTCCGAGCTGGAAAAACTGGAAAACGAGATTTCTTCACGGAATAGTGATGTCTCCAGCAAGCAGGATGCCCTGAAAAGCCGCACCGCCGAGATGGGCAAGGTGCAGAGCCAGATGGAACGGCTGCATATGGATCTGGCTACCTCGGAAACCGAGATCCGCAATATCCAGGAAAATTTCCGGGATACCCACTCCCGGGACCTGATGGAATTTGAAGAGCGTATGTTCACGATTAATACGCCGGCCGGCGAGCTCCGTGAGAAACTGGCCGCGGCCCGCGCTTCGCTGAAAGACTTGGGCAGCGTTAATCTGATGGCCGTTGAAGAATTCGCCGAAACCAAAGAACGTTATGACTTCCTGAACGGTCAGATTACGGATCTGCAAAAAGCCCGCGATGACCTGCGCCGGATTACCGAAGAAATCCGGGCTGAATCAACTGAGCTGTTTCTGGTCACCTATAATAAAATCAAAAAGAACTTTCATAATATGTTCCGGCGGCTGTTTGGCGGCGGCCGGGCCGAGATCCGGCTGGTCGATCCGAAAAACGTTCTGGAATCGGGAATTGAAATTTTTGCTCAGCCTCCCGGAAAAAAACTGGAGAACATCAGTCTGCTTTCCGGCGGTGAAAAGTCCATGACGGCGGTTTCACTGTTGTTCGCTACTTACATGGTAAAACCCTCGCCCTTCTGTCTGCTGGACGAGATTGACGCGGCGCTGGATGAACAGAATGTTACCCGCTTTGTACACACGCTGCGTGAGTTTGCTAATGTCAGTCAGTACATCGTGATTACCCATAATAAAAAAACCGTGATGGGCGCCGGCACCATGCTCGGCGTTACCATGGAAGAGTCCGGAGTAACCAAGGTTATTACCATCAAACTGGAAAATGAGTCCATCCGCGAAGATGAGCGCCTTGCCGATATCGAGCCCTTTGAGGAAGAGGATGTAGAACTTGAAGCCGACATCGTTGTGCCGCCCCATCCCCTGCGCCGCGGTCGCTCCGAGGACGCCTTCCGCCGAGAAACCGGCCTGACTGCCACCGATGACGCACCGCCCGCGGCGGATGACGCACCGCCCGCGGCGGATGACGCACCGCCCGCGGCGGATGACGCACCGCCCGCGGCGGATGAAGGTGCCGTGATACCGTGATTGATAAAGCCGGTTTACAGGAGTTCCTCGACCTGCACCGCAAGCTGGTAATTGGGATTACCTCCGGCGTTATTTTTCTGCTGCTTTTGATTTTAATACTGACAGTCTCTGCCGGTACTGCCGATACAGACTCTCTACAAAGAAAAAGTGAGAACAACAGTTCCATGGCCATTCCATTAAGGGAAATGTGGCTGCCTGAAGAACCGCTGCGGCTGCCGGACATTGAATTATACAGAAAACAGAAACCGGTCTGGGACAGCGAGGACAGCGACCGCTGGTTTGTTGCACCGGATGAGAGTGCCATTGAAGCCTTAAGAGAGATCAACCGTAAAAAGATAGAAGCCCTATTGGAGACAGTACCATGAAAAGCTCACTTGTACGATTCAGTTTTTCTCTGATTCTGTGTTTGCTCGCCCTGGGTTGTAAGACTCCGCCGCCGGCCGCTTCTGATTCGAACAGTGACGCGCCTGTTTCCGCCCCGCTTACTACTAAAACAAACGCCGATCCTGCTGAAGCTTCCGCGCCGGATAGCAATGCGGCAGGTCAACCGGAAGAAGCTGCGGCCGTTACCGTACCGGAACCTGATTCTGATACCGCTGTCGTTTCCGATCCTGCTCCAGCGGAGGACCGTGAACTGCTTTACTTTTACCCCGAACCTGACGCTTTGCTGGTTTTAACCGTTCCGGAACCAGTATCGCCCGCGCCGGTCGCTCCTTCTGCAAACGCACCTGCCAGCGCTCCCGCGGCCCGTACCTCTCCGGTTGCCGCCTCAGTTCCGGTTGCGCCCCAGCGTTCCGCGACTCCGGCCACTCCCGTACTGCCGGCCGCGGCTGCCGTACCTTCTGCTGCCGCGGGGACCTCAAGCGCGGCCCGGACCGGGACTTTGACTGGCGAACCCCTGTCTGCTTCCGCCGTCCCTTCGCCGACTGTGACCGCCGTCCAGGAACCGCTGGCGAGCGCTGCGGAATTACGGCCCGATCGTGTTACGTCGGTAAGCCTGAATCAGTTTCTGGAAGTAGTGTATCCCGGCAGCGGCTGGGTTTTTTTGGGGGATTCGACGTCCCAGAATGGGATCCGCTACGAATCCAGAAAACTGGACGGCGCCAACACCCTGTTCAGTTTCCGGCCGCTACGCACCGGTACCTATTTACTGACCTTTTCCAGATTCGACGTGCTTAACAACAATTTTATGGCTGATACTCTGCAGGTTACTGTTACAGAAGCCGTCACCGGTCAGGCCGAAAAGGTCCGCGCGCCGGAGTACCGTGAATACCCTGAACTGTCCGGGAACGCTGAGCGGGAGGGTGAGGTGACCGCCGAGACTACCCGTACCGCCGTCTCACGCTCCGGAGAGCCGACTAATGAACCTTCCCTTGTTTCAGCTCCGTCGGATAATTCCAGTACCCTGACAACCGCTCAGCCACCCGCCGATCCGGCGACGGTGCTGTCTAACGCCCGCGCCGCGCTTGCGCGCGGCGAAATTTCCAAGACGCTGGAACTGCTTGATGAGTATTTCTCCAGAGCGGTTACCGCCGTGGATGAAGGCTGGTTTGTGCGCGGTCAGGCCTATGAGGCCAACAGTCCGCTGCGTGATATCCGCGCGGCTCTTGCCGCGTATGAAACGCTCACTACGGCTTTCCCGGACAGTGTGTTATGGAAGGACGCCGACGAGCGTATCCGTTTTATCAAACAGTTTTATTTTAATATCCGCTAGAAAATAGCGTCTCCTCAGCCGTTCCGCAGCCTGATTTGCTTTTCAGAACCCGGTGGGCTAGACTTGGGTTATGACAAATATGTGGACTGTACTGATAATTGACGATGAAGAATCAATACGCACCAGCTTGGGTTTTTTTTTGGAAGATTGCGGCTATAAGGTACTCACCGCCGGTAATGGCCGTGTCGGAATTGAAATAATCAGCGCAGAAAAGCCGGATGTAGTGCTTACCGATCTACGAATGCCAGAGGTTGATGGCCTTGAGGTTCTAAAAACTGCCAGTCTGATTTGTCCGGATACTCCGGTAATCGTGATCTCCGGAACCGGACGTATCCAGGACGTAGTGGAAGCCCTGCATCTCGGAGCCTGGGATTATCTGCTGAAACCCGTTGAAGACCTTAACGTACTCAGTCATTTGCTTACCAAGGCGGTGGACCGCGTCGCGCTGATACGGGAAAACCGGGAATACCAAAGACATTTGGAAGATCTGGTAAGCCAGCGTACAAAAGAACTTGAGCTTACCAATCAGCAGTTGGAATTGTCGCGCCGTCAAATTATCGCTATTCTCTCCGAAGCCGCTGAATATCGTGATTTTGAAACAGGCACCCATTTCTTGCGGGTGGCGGCGTTTTGCGCTTGTATCGCCCGGTCTCTGGGCTGGGATGAGGAAGCGGTAACCTGCATCGAACTGGCCTCCCCGGTGCATGATATCGGAAAAATCGGCATTCCGGACCATATTTTAATGAAGAACGGTCCTTTGGACGGGGATGAATGGACTGAAATGAAAAAACATTGTCAGTATGGGGAGGCAATTTTACGCGGCCGCAATTTACCGGCCTTTTTTATGAAAGATGGCACGGGGAAAGGTTTTCTTCAGAACTCCACGGTCTGTGAGATGCTGGAAAACGCGGCCAATATCGCCCTGTATCATCATGAACAATGGGACGGCTCCGGTTATCCGTCCGGGATTTCCGGCGAGACCATACCGATTCAAGCCCGAATTACCGCTGTAGCCGATGTCTATGACGCCATCTCCAGTAAACGACCTTACAAAGAACCCTGGCCGCGGGACAAATGTGTTCAATATGTCCGGGACCAGGCTGGAAAAATGTTTGACCCTGAAATTGTCGAGGTTTTTTTGAACAATCTGGAAACGATTTACGAGATTCAAAACCATTATCGCGATTAACAGAACGGGAGGCTCGGATGAAAAAAGTTATGGGAATTGTCTGTATTCTAGGCTTGTCCTTGCTTGCTTTCTCCTGCAGCCGCTCACGTAGCGCTCCCGAACAAACCGCCCCGCGGCCGGTTGAAACAATACGCCTGGGAATAAATAGAAGCATTAAATCTGCCCCGATCATTATTGCCGAGGAAAACGGTTTCCTGGCCGAACAGAGCCTGGACGTACAATTGTTAGTTCACCCCTCGGTAACCGGGATGATGGACGCGATAGCTAATGGTCTTTGCGATCTGGTTTGTGTTCCGGAATATCAAATTGCGGAGCATGCCCTTACTTCTACTGATTTTAAGGTTATCGCGGTTTTGAATCGCAACCAGAGTCGGGCTCTGATAGTAAATTCAGAGCGTATCTCACGGGCAGACACCCTGAAGGGTAAAATTGTAGGGTTGGCAGGCAACAGCGCCGCGGATTATACACTGTATCAAGTGCTGGTAAGTCAGGGCTTGAGCCTAGGGGATGTCACGATAAAATACCATCGCGCTGAGGATCTGCCTGCCGCTCTCGAGGAGGGGGCGGTTGACGCGATCATTACCTGGTCTCCTTTTATACAGGAAACTGTGAATCGGCTCGAGAGTCGCGCGGTAGTGTCCAACGCCCACCAGGGCCGGGACATGTATTGGCTGCTGGTGGCCGAGAAGAATTGGGCTGCTGAGCATCGGCAGCCTATACAACGCCTGCTCTATGCCCTGGAAAAAGCCTACCAGTCGATGAAAGCAGACCCGGCTAAGGCCCGCTCTGTTATTTCAGAAACGCTGTCTCTCAATGCAGCGATGCTTGAAGATGAATGGCCGGATTACCGTTTCACGTTGGAAATACCGCAGTCGCTGATTTTAGCGATGGAACAGGAAGCCTCCTGGTTACTGCGTGAAAAAAAAACTGGTGCGCTGCCCGATTTTCTGGGTATAATTGACTATTCGTATCTCGACGCGGTATTTCCGGAAAAAGTTACGCTGATACGCCTGGAGCAGTAATGAATTTAAAGAAAACATCTTTCCGGATAATTCTGGCGTCCTGTATTGTGCTTGCTCTGGTCATCAGTACTCTTTTTATCAATGCTCAGACGGTGACTCAGAATCAGCATGTACAGGAGAGCCTGATGCGGTCGGTACGCGCCCTAGAGCTTACTACCGCCATTCTGGAGGAGTACCTGATACATCCGCTGCCCCGGGTAGAGCGCCAGCTGCAGGCCCGTATTGCCCAGTATGGTCAAGAGAAAGCTTTTGAGGAATTGCTGCAGGCCAGCCGGCGCTACCCGGAGATCAACATCCTGGTAAATAAAAACCGTGATTTTCTGATGCTGCTTAACCGCCTGTCCGTAGAGCTGGATGATGAATTCTTTTATGAAAGAAAAACTGAAACCTTGGCGCAGCTTGCTCTGGTCTCCAATGAAATTAAACTGTATGTAATTGATATTTTGAGCTCGGTCAACCATCAGTATAAAAACGATTTTCGTCTGTTTACCGTCACACTTGGTGTCGGTTTGACCGCTCTGTTGCTGTTGATCTGTGTCGTGCTGCTTTGGATCCGGCGCGGAATTATCCGGCCGCTGCTCAGTCTTGAACAAACGGCCGGACGCATTTCCGAAGGGGATTATTCCTCCGTTTTACCGGTTTCCGGCGAAAGTGAATTCGCGACCTTGGCCCTCTCCTTTACGCGCATGCAGCACTCTGTCGCTCGACACATCCGTGATCTTAATGCTGAGAAAGAAAAGCTGGTCACCATTTTACGGTCAATCGGTGATGGCGTGATTGCGGTGGATTCTGATGGAAATGTGATAGTGATGAATCCGGTCGCCGAGACCCTGACCGGTTGGTCAGAGACGCAGGCTTGTGGCCGCTCCTTCGCTGAAGTTTTTAAAATTCACAATGCCCAGACCGGTAAGCCGGCTGAGAACCCGATCAACCGGGTGCTTGAGACCGGAAAAATCGTCGGCCTGGCTAACCACACCGTATTAACGTCGCGGAATGGTATGGAATATCAAATTGCCGATTCCGCCTCGCCTATCCGTGACCAGGATGGGCGGATCTCCGGAATAGTGCTGGTTTTCCGTGATGTGACCGAAGCCTACAAGGTCGCGGATGAACTGGAACAGGAAACGCGCTTTAACGCCGCGCTGTTGGAAAGCGTTCCGGGGTATTTGTATGTCTATGATGATCAGGGTAAACTTGTTAAATGGAACAAAAAACATGAGACAATGACCGGTTATTCCGCTGAGGAACTATATGGAAAAACCCTGGCAGACTGGTTTGACGAGCCGGATTATTCCCGGGTAATGCAGGCTGTGGCTAAGGTTTTCGAGACCGGTTACGGTGAGGTAGTCGCCAACCTGAAAATAAAGGACGGCAGCACCTTGTTGATCCGTTCCAACGGCGTTCCGCTGACTTTTGGGGGCAGAACCTATTTTACGGGCGTGGGTATCGACATCACCGAAGAAGTCCGCCTGCAGAATATGATGATTCAAAGTGAGAAGATGCTTTCGGTCGGCGGTCTGGCCGCCGGTATGGCTCATGAGATCAACAACCCGCTGGCCGGCATGATGCAAAGCGCGCAGGTTCTGGAGAGCCGCCTGAGCGCGAATCTGAGCGCCAATCGTGAAGCCGCCGAAAAAGCCGGTACCACCATCGAGGCCGTCTGCCGTTATATGCAGGATCGTAACGCGCTGCAGCTGCTGGCCACGCTCAATGAATCCGGACGCCGGGTCGCTAAAATCGTCAATAATATGCTCAGTTTCGCGCGAAAAAGCGAGGCGCAGGTATCTTCGGTAGACCTGCCGGAGCTGATAACCCGGACCATCGAACTGGCTTCGACTGATTATGATTTGAAAAAGCAATACGATTTCCGGCGTATTCGCATAATCCGGGAAATTGAAGCGGATATTCCGCTGGTGCCCTGCGAGGAGGGTAAGATCCAGCAGGTGCTGCTGAATCTGCTGCGAAACGGCGCCCAGGCCCTGCAGGGCGCCAAAACGCCGGATCCTTGTTTTATTATTCGTCTCTACCGGCAGAACAGTCCGGTGCAGGGTAAGCCGATGGTCACCCTGGAGCTGGAAGATAACGGTCCGGGCATGAGTGAAGCGGTGCGAAAGCGCGTGTTTGAGCCTTTCTTTACCACCAAGCCGGTGGGGGAGGGGACGGGTCTGGGTTTAAGTGTTTCGTATTTTATTATTACCGAGAACCACCGTGGTGAAATGGAAGTGCGTTCGACGGAAGGTGCGGGAGCGGTCTTTACGGTGCGGTTGCCGCTTTAAAATAAAAAAAATTTCCTTGGTCGGGCATCCCGGACTCGAACCGGGGACCCCAAGTCCCCCAGACTTGTACGCTAACCACCTGCGCTAATGCCCGACCAAGGAAACTTACTGATTGCGCAACACGTTCAAAGTTGCGAAAGTGAATATAGCATGGCCGAATGGACGTGTCAAGGCAGGCCCGTTTTTGGTGTACTGGTGTTTTATGTTGCAGGAAGGGCTTAAAAACGGTACAATTGAGAGATACGCATGACGGAGTGATTAGATATGTCCGACCAGGGAAGCGAACTGCCAGCAAAAATACTCATCGCTGAAGACGACGCTATTGTCGCCCTTGATCTTCAGGGTATGGTGATGCGTATGGGTTATGACGTTGTCGCGATCGTTGACAGCGGGGAAGGCGTCATTGCCGCCGTAGAGCGTTTCCGGCCGGATATCATACTGCTGGATCTTGGGCTGAACGGTCCGGTCGCCGGCATCGAGATTGCCCGCCAAATACGTATCCTTCACGATGTACCCGTTATCTTCTGCGTTTCCAGTTCCGACCTGTCTTCCCTGATCCGGGCCAAGGACATTTCCTATGCCGGATACCTGCTCAAGCCGATTAATCCGGACAGCCTATCCACAACCATGGATACCGCCCTGTATAAGTATAACCTGGAGCGGCGCATCCGGACCGCTGAGCAGAATTATCAGCGGCTGGCCAATACCTGTCAGATTCTGCATTATTTCTTTGACCGCAACGCCGCCTTGGAGTGGACCTGGAACCGCTCCGGCCCGATAGTGTTTAAAACCGAAAATATTCCGGATGGTTTCCCCTTGGAGGAAATTGTCTCCAAAATGCAGTCTTTGCTGATACCGGAACTACAGCAGATGAGCGGCCGGCTCTCCTGTCAGCTCAATCTCGGCGAGGGAAATTCCCGCCAGTTATATGCCATTATCTGTCTGCACTCCGACGAGAATAGTTCGGTAAACGGTTTACTGATTCCCCTGGACAGGGGTGAACTTTAGCAGATGCCCTCCCAAATACTGCATTGCCTGGCTGGCGAGTATGCTCTGCAGGCGGCTTCCTTTCACGCGCCCGATCACCGGCATTTCAAAGTGTTGTTTAATCTGGGCTGTCAGGGACCGGACGTCTTCGCTCACAGCCGGCGCACGAAGCCGCTGGCTCTGACTTATGCCCGTTTACTGCATCGCGGCGGCTATGGCCGTTTTTGCCGTCATTTTGCCAGTCAGATAGCCGCCCGTCCTTGGTCACCGCTGGCTTTCTGGTTCGCCGGTTTTATCACGCATCAGGTTTTGGACCGCATTCTACACCCTTATATTGTGTATCGCGCGCCGTTGCAGGGTTCGGCTCTGTTCCAGGAATCCGCGGCGATGTCAGGGGTTAATACCTTTCAATCTGTCCGCCCGGCTGCCTATCATGCCTTTCTGGAGCGCGTTTTGGACGCGGCGATGCTGTTTCATCTCAAGGGAGCAGCTGTCAGCAGCTTTGATACAGAAGCGGCCTTGGTACCTCGGGATTTTGCCTCCGGTGCTCTGGAGTCGGCGATTGCCGCGGCCCTGCGCCGCTCCTATCCGGAGACAGCGGCGGCCGATGAACTGCTTTGCACCCGCATCCACAATGCTTTTAGCGATACCGCTTTTTTTTATACAGTCACCAATCCGGCCCGGCTCAGTTTCGCTTCCGCGGTACCGCCTGTTCCGGTGGATCGTTTTCTGACAGCCGGCCTCAATGCGGTGGCTTTACTGTACCCGGAGGATGTGCCGGATCTGGAGCGCTATTTAAATCCGGAGAAAAAAGCCTGGCTGGATCCCGGTAGTGGAGAGAGCCATAATGACTCGGTTCCGGAGCTTTTTTTTCGGGCTGTGGAAGAAGCCGGACGTGGAATTAGATTGGTAGAACAGCTCTGCGCCGGAAAAGCCACCGTGGAAGATATTGAGGCTTTTGCCGGGAATAACTGTCTTTCAGCGCAGGGCCCGGATGGTAAAATCGCCATCCCCCGATTCCGCGACCCTTTTGATCTTGACCCGTTGTTGCTGCAACAGGCCGAACGCCGGCGGCTATGGCTGGAAAAAAGCCCGTGACGGCTGTGTTGACCGCGCCTCGAGGCGCTGGTATGATGGAAAGATATGAATTTGAATGATAAAAAGCTGGGCGCCTACCGCAAAAATCAGAAAGCGGAAGATGAACGGGCTCAGTATACCAATACTTCCCCACCGGTTCCGGGCTTAGTCAAGGTTCCGGTAACCGATAAACAAGGCGCTGAAAGTTCTTACCGCCGGGTAGCCAAATTCCTATTGTTAATCGGCGTGGATGAAGCCGCGCGGGTTATGGCCGGACTGGCTCCGGAACAAATCGAAAAAGTAGTGCTGGAAATCGCTTCTATCCGCCGGGTAGATCCCGATGAAGCTGCCTTCATTTTAGCCGAATTTGAATCGCTGATGCAGCGGGCTAGAGAACCCTCCGGCGGAGTGGGCGCGGCCCGGCAAATTCTGGAGACGGCTTTCGGTGCCGAAAAAGCCGGCCAGATGCTGCGTAAGGCTGTACCCGGAGTGGAAGGCCGGCCTTTTGACTATCTGGATAATGTTGATCCGCTAAAACTGGTGCATATTCTTTCCGGTGAGCTTCCGGCCATTAAGGCTATGGTGCTCTCTCAGCTTAAGCCGGAGATCGCCGCCGGTGTCCTGAAAGCCTTTACCGATGAAGAAAAAAAAGAAACTGTGCTGCGCCTGGCCCGGTTGAAGACCATCAATCCGGATGCCCTGCGCCGGGTAGATGAAGCCATTCGCGAGAAAATTCAGAATATCAATACGACTTCGGCCGATTCAATTGACGGCCGGTCGGCTCTGGCCGAAATCCTGCGGCGCATGGACGGTAAGGTGGAACAGGAAATTCTGGATAACCTGGCCGGGAAGGATCCCGATCTGGGTCGTGATATCCGGGAGCGCCTGTTTACTATCGATGACATTATCAAGGCCGATGACCGGTTTGTCCAGGAGACGCTGCGGCCGATGTCGGAACACGATCTGGCGGTATTGATTACCGCCAAGAGCGAGAGCTTCCGTGTCAAGGTGCTGTCCAACCTGTCCCGGACCCGTAGTGCCCTGGTACTGGAAGATGAAAAATTGATAGCGCCGCTGAGCCGCGCCGAGTCGGAGCGCGTGACCAGCGCTTTTTTCAGCCTGATGCGGCGCGCCTGGGAAGACGGAAAATTCAGCATCAGCGGGCGTGACGAGGAAGAGGTGTGGGTAAAATGACAGTCGGACAGAAAATGCACGGTTTTGAAATACTCAGGATTGTTGAGCTCGATGAGCAGAAGGCCCGGGGTATTCATGCCCGCCATGAGGTAACCGCTCTGGAGGTGTTTCACGTTCTTAACGATGATGAAGAAAACCTTTTCTCCTATTCGTTTATGACGCCTCCTGAGGACTCGACCGGAGTGGCGCATATTCTGGAGCATTCGGTGCTCTGCGGCTCCAAAAATTATCCGTTGAAAGACCCCTTTCTTATTTTAGCCAAGCAGAGCGTCAAGACATTTCTGAACGCCATGACCTTCCCGGACAAGACTGTGTATCCGGCCAGTTCCATGGTTGAGGCTGACTATTTTAACTTGATGTCCGTTTATGGCGATGCCGTGTTTTTTCCAAATCTGGATGAATGGGTGTTCCGGCAGGAAGGGCATCGGTTTGAGATTGCCGAGGACGGCTCGGTTTCTGTCCAGGGAGTGGTCTTTAACGAGATGCGCGGTAATTATTCGTCTTTTGATAATATAGCCGGGGACTGGTCGCTGCGTTCGCTGCTGGAAGGTACCCCCTATGATCATGATTCAGGTGGGGACCCGGCGGATATTCCGGCGCTCAGCTATGAACAGTTTTTGGCCTTCCACCGCCGCTATTACCACCCGGTAAACTGCCGGGTCTTTTTGTGCGGCAATATTGCCACTGAACGGCAGCTGGAACTGCTGCAGGACAGGTTCCTGCGTCATTTTACCGCCTCTGAAAAGCCGCCCTTCATTCTGCCGGTCAAACCTTTCAGCGAGCCGCGCATCCTTGAGGCCCCGGCTCCCTGCGACGAAAACGCCGAGCCCGGAAAGACCACCGTGCTGGTTTCCTGGCTGCTCGATGAGGCCGCTGATCCGGTGGCCCTGATGGAAGCCAATCTGGCGGCGGAAGTGCTGCTCGGTCATGACGGCAGTACGCTCAGCCGTCTGATGCTGGAATCCGGTTTGGGGGAGGATTTAGCCCCTTCCAGCGGCCTGGAAACCGAGATCAAGCATTTATGCTTTACCGTCGGCTTGCGTGGTGTCCAGCGGGAAAAGTCCGCTGCCCTGGAAAAACTGATTCTTGATACCATTACCACCCTTTCTGAAAACGGTATCAGCGCCGAAGAGCTTGAAACCGCGGTGCGTTCTATAGACTTTTCCAACAGGGAAGTACGCCGATCCGGCGGGCCCTTCTCTCTAGTCTGGATGCGCCGCTCGCTGCGCGGCTGGATACATGGACAACTGCCCGAGGCCGCCCTCGGTTATACAGCTGCCTTTGATGTGGTCAAGCGCCGATTATCTGCCGATCCCTCATATTTAACCGGATTGCTGAAGCGCTTTTTTGTTGTCAACCAGCATCGTACCCGGGTGACAGTCTATCCGGATCCTGACTTTTCCAAACATCTTGAGGATAAGCTGGAAGCGCGCTGTCGGCTTTTTGAAGCCGGCCTGGATGAAGGCTCGCGCGCAGTCTATTTGCGCTCTCAAACGGAACTGACAGCCCTGCAGCAGGAAGAAGATGATCCGGAAATTCTAACCCGGATTCCTCATCTTTCACGCGCCGATTTACCGGCCCTGGCCGATCATATCGCCACCGATATCGGTTCTATCGGTTCGGTGCCGCTGTTAACGCATCAGCAGCCGACCAACGGGATTGTATACGCCGATCTGGCCATTCCGGTTGACGTTCTGGAAGCCGAGGACTACCTGTATCTGCCCTTTTTCAGTTCAGTGCTGACCAGTATGGCCTTGGATTCGCTTTCCTGGCATGAGGTTTCGGCGCTCAGCGCCCGGGTGACCGGTGCCCTGGGCACCATGCTGTTTACCAGCTCCGCCGTACCCGGTTCCGCTGCATCTTCGCCCCTCGGCCCCGGCCTGGTTGGCCGTGATTGGCTGATGATGCGGGTTAAAATGCTCAGCGAACTAAACAGTGAGGCTTTTGCCCTGGCTTTTCGTTTTCTGGACCATGCTGACTTTTCGGATACCAAGCGCCTTGGAGATCTGCTGTTGGAGTATCGCAACGATCTCGATTCCTCGATCGCCCCGGCCGGAAACCAATACGCTATTTCCCGCGCCAGCGCCTTCAGCGGCCGCTCCAAGGCTGTCGACGAACTATGGAATGGTTTTAGCCAGCTGACCTTTGTGCGCTCTCTGGCGGACCGCATTAAAGACCGCTCCTTTGCCGCTACCCTCGCTGAAAGGCTGGAAAAAATACGGGGGAGTCTGCGTCAGTCTGGAATGATCGTGAATCTGACTGGTGATGCGGCATCGTTGCCGGCCGCCCGGAACGCTCTGGCGGAGCATCTGGGCGCTTTTTCCGCACCGGTTGCCCCGCTAATGCCGACGTTCAGCCAGGCTGAGTCGCTGTATAAGTTGGCGGCCGCCTGTACCAAGCATAAGATCATTTCCGCCGGTACACCGGCAATCGAGTTAATCAGTTCGGCTCTGCAGGTCGGTTTCGCGGCGGCCGTTTTACCGGGAGCGGTGTATGGAACGCCAGACCAACCTGTGGAGACGGTGCTGGGTCATGCCCTGGCCAGCGGCGCGCTCTGGGAAAAGATCCGTACCGGCGGCGGGGCCTATGGCGCCTTTGCCTACCCGGACAATCTGGAAGATATTTTCGTAATGGCCAGCTACCGCGATCCGGACCCGTTCGCCTCCCTGATACTGTTTCAGGAAGCTCTGCGGGAGGCGGCTCAGGAGCTGATTGACCCGATCAGTTTGGAACGGACGATAATCGGCTGCTATAGCCGTGAAATTCAACCGCGGTCCCCGGCTGACAAGGGTTTTACCTCCTTTATTCGTCTGCTATACGGTATCAGCGATGCCTGTCGTGAGCGGAAAATCGAGAGAATTCTGTCAGTAACACCGGAGGATATGCGTGATTGCGCCCGACGCCTGCTGGAGCGCTGGTCCGCCGTCCGTTGCGCGGCCCTCGGCGGAAAAAAACAGCTGAAAGGCATAAAAAACACCGAATTCTCTGGAATACAAATCCAGTACACAGTATAATTCCACTAAGAGCAGCGCACGCAGGAGGAATCAACATGAAAAAAATGGATCAGGAAGGGTACGAGATTCTTAAGCAACTGGTATCCGACGTGCAGGGAGCTCCTTATCCGAATGTAATCGAAAATGAGTTGTATCGCATCTGGTACGAGCATGCCCAGCAGGTAGCCATACAATGCCTGGAATACATGGATCGCACCTTTCCCAAGGACAAGGACGACAGCAAGTTCCCCAAGTTTTAACTTTTAAAAATGATGGACGGCTGAGCGGTTTGTTACTATATTTTCAGGTATGAACCTTGATAAATGTACAGTAAAAACCCGCGATGCCATTCAGGAAGCTACTTCGATAGCCCAGCGCAGTGATCATCCCCAGGTAGACATTGACCATATTTTCTCTGCCCTGATCAGCCAGGAAGGCGGCGTAATACCGCCTTTACTGGAGCGGATCGGCGCGGATATTGACGCGATCCAGGCGGAGTTGGACGATCGTTTGGCCCGAAAACCCCGGGTTCAGGGCGGTTCGGAACTGCATATCTCCCCGCAGGCTTCCAAGATGCTTTCTAAATCCGAACAGGAAGCCGCCTCCCTTAAAGACGACTACGTTTCCACTGAACATCTACTGCTCGCGCTCACCGGAATGGATGAGCCGTTAGCGGAATACCTGCGCAGCGCCGGGGTAAACCGTAACGCTGTGCTCGCCGCCCTCAAGGATATCCGCGGCAGTCAGCGCGTTACCTCCGAGGATCCCGAGGCCACCTTTCAGAGTTTGGATAAATATTGCCGTGATCTGACCGCCCTGGCCCGTCAGGAAAAAATCGATCCGGTTATCGGCCGGGACGAGGAAATCCGCCGCGTAATGCAGGTGCTCTCCCGCCGTACCAAGAACAATCCAGTGCTGATCGGCGAGCCCGGCGTAGGAAAAACGGCCATAGTGGAAGGCCTGGCCCGGCGTATCGTTTCCGGGGACGTTCCGGACAGCCTGAAAGGCAAACGTCTGTTGTCCCTGGATCTGGGTGCCCTGGTGGCCGGAGCCAAGTTCCGCGGCGAATTCGAAGAACGCTTAAAAGCTGTTATAACCGAAGTCCAAAAGGCCGAGGGCCAGATAATATTGTTTATCGATGAGCTGCATACCCTGGTCGGCGCCGGCGCCAGCGAGGGCTCCATGGACGCTTCCAATCTGCTTAAACCGGCTTTAGCCCGCGGAGAACTGCGCGCTATCGGCGCCACCACGCTTAATGAATACCGCAAATATATCGAAAAGGACGCGGCCCTGGAGCGGCGTTTTCAACAGGTCTATTGCGCCGAGCCCTCGGTGGAGGATACTATCGCCATTTTGCGCGGTCTGCAGGAAAAGTATGAGGTGCACCATGGTGTGCGCATCCGTGACGATGCCCTGGTAGCCGCTGCGACCCTGTCCGACCGTTACATTACCAGCCGCTTTCTGCCGGATAAGGCCATCGATCTGGTGGATGAGGCGGCCAGCCGTCTGAAAATAGAGATCGAAAGCCAGCCTACCGAGCTGGATCAGGTGGAGCGGAAAATCCTGCAGTTGAATATCGAGCGGGTCTCTCTTTCCAAGGAAAAGGATCCCGCCTCAACCGAACGTCTTGGTAAACTTGAAAAAGAACTGGCTGAGCTGACCAGCCGCCGCGATGCCATGAAGATGCAGTGGGGAAATGAAAAAGGGCGCATCGATGACAGCCGTAAACTTAAGGAACAGCTGGAGCAGCTGCGCATCGAGGAAACCCGCTATACCCGTGAAGGGAATCTGAACAAGGCCGCCGAAATTAAGTACGGTCGCATCCCCGAGCTTGAAAAAAAGATAGCCGAGGTCAATGCCGCCCTTTCGCGGACCTCCGCCGGCGGCAATCAGCTGTTGCGCGAGGAAGTCTCAGAAGAAGACATCGCCCGCATCGTTTCAACCTGGACCGGCATTCCGGTTTCCAAAATGCTGGCCAGCGAGATGCAAAAGTATCTGGAGCTGGAAGCGGTATTGCAAAAGCGGGTAGTCGGTCAGGATGAGGCCGTTTCCTCGGTTTCGGACGCTATCCGGCGCAATAAGGCCGGGCTTTCCGACATAAACCGTCCGCTGGGCAGTTTTCTGTGCATCGGACCGACCGGCGTCGGTAAAACCGAACTGGCCCGCACCCTTGCGGACTTCCTGTTTAACGATCAAAAAGCGCTCACGCGCATTGATATGAGCGAGTATATGGAAAAGCACGCCGTCAGCCGCCTGATCGGGGCTCCTCCCGGTTATGTCGGCTATGAAGAGGGCGGCCAGCTGACCGAAGCCGTGCGCCGCCGGCCCTACAGCGTGATACTGTTTGACGAGATCGAAAAAGCTCATCCGGATGTATTCAATGTGCTGCTGCAACTGCTCGATGAAGGTCGGCTGACCGACGGTCAGGGGCGCATTGTCGATTTCCGGAACACCATTATTATCATGACCAGTAACCTCGGCTCGGATTTTATCCTGACGGCGCGTAACATGGCCGAGATTAAGGGCAAAATCCAGGAAATTCTAAAGCAGAGTTTCCGGCCGGAACTGTTGAACCGCATTGACGAGATTCTGATATTCAACCGTCTGTCCAAAGAGCATATTCTGAAAATCGCCGATATCCAGCTGCAGTCCGTGGCCGCGCGTCTGGCCGGCCGCCGCCTCAAACTGGAGGTCACTGACGCCGCCAGAGCCTATCTGGCCGATGTCGGTTTTGACCCGCAGTTCGGCGCCCGCCCCTTAAAGCGCGCCATCCAGAGCGAGCTGGAAAACCCCCTGGCCAAGGCCGTGCTATCCGGTCAGTTTCCTGAAGGAACTACCGTACGGGTCGATCACGTCTCCGGCGAAGGTCAGCTGAAGTTTTCCCGGCTGCAGCCCAAAGCGCCCAAGGCGTGAATGCCTAATCGTTATGCCTCTGTTACTGCCGGGGCGTTACAGCGGCTGGAGTGGCTGCTGTAGGCGAAAGCGCCTCGGCGGCGGCCTCAACGCTGATTTCAAGCAGCACCCAGGCGGTGTGTGTTTGTTCACTGTAAAACTGCTCTGAGACGGTGTAGGGCAGGGTAATGCTGCTTTGCGTGTCAATTAACCGATTGACACTGCCGCCTGCGCTATTTGACTGTGCCAGATATTCACTGACCAGATGAAATCGTACCTTGGAAGCCAGGTCGGATGCCGCTACAGCTTCGGCCATGGCCAAAGCCGTAGCGCGGTTGGCAAAGCGTTTTTCACCCACGGCGGTCAGCAGTCCCGGCCGGCGGGTCGGCTGCGCGTACCAGACCGGTTGATCGACAGCCCTGCTGTATGCTGCCGCACTGTCAATACTTCTGGCTGCCAGCGTGTCAGCCGCGGTCGCCGGCCGGTCCGCGACCGTAAATTCGGTGTCTGCTATTCTGTTCCCGGAGTAGATGTTCGGTTCCGCTTTTTCGGCCTGCACTCCGATACCAGCTGTCGTAGTAAGCTGCTGCATCGTTATACCGGTCGCCGGATCAACCCGCCCTTCCATGATGTGTCTGGTGCTGTAATCGGCCCGGGTAATATCGACCATTTCCAGAACCGAGGTTATTTCCATCTCAAAACTGAAATCGCCCCGCGGTCCGACCAGGGTGGGCCAGCTCTCGAACAGCTCATCGCCAGCCTGCTTATCCAGATAGCGCCAGGTATACAGACCGTTGGTAATGGTAACCAGTTGTTCGCGGCCGCTGTTCTGGTCGCGGATCCGGTAACTGCCGTTATAGGCCGCGCCGGCCTGCCTGTCGGCGGTGACGGCCGTGAGCCGGCCGGTGACCTGATAGTGCCATAAAGTGCCTGAATCGATATAACCGCTCCACAGCAGTGTACCATCCTTAAAAACCATTCCTGAAACGGAGGGATTGGCCTGAGAACTGATTCCACCGGAGCTGTCCACCGTGAATGTTACCAGCAGCGAGGGATCGAGGAAGGTACCGTCTTTTACTAAAACCACAGTGCCTTTTTGCAGCAGGGTGGTTTCCTGAATCATGAATCGGCCCCCTGTCTGGGCGTAGAACAGATATTCGGCTTCAACGCCTTTCATGGTGCGCTCAAAATCATAGCTGTACCAGCCGTCGGCCAGCGGCAGTAAGGACGACTCCTGAATAGTCATCGGGGAAGTTGGCGTGCTGTCCGGCTTCGCGGGTAGCTGGGCGCAGGAAAGACAGAGCGCGACATAAAAGACGAAGCTGAGCGCCGCGCCGCTTTTTTTGATAAGCTGAGCGACTTTACGGTTCATGGGTATTTTCATGAGGCTGAGTATCAACAAATTTTGATATGGCGGTCAAGTCCGGCGCTTGACTGATTGCCGCGTCGAAAAAAAGCATATCGAAAAAAAGCCGCCGCTGTTTCGTTTTTTTAATCAACAAGGCTGTCTACTCATGATATACTGAACTTTATGGACAGGCATACCGGCACCTTGTATAAAAGTCTCGGCTTCCCTTCGGTTACCGTACACGAAGCCAACACTCATTTTGATTTTGTGGAACCCTCGCGCACCATTTTAGTAATCGGTCCGATGGGTTCAGGGAAAACTGAATACGCCGCCCGCCTTTGGCGCGACGCCGCCGTAGCCCGCCGTAAAGGCAACGCCATCGCCTTTTTAACCTGCGGCGGCGGTACCCAAAAAGATCTGTTCGAGCCTGAGAGCGGTATCGGCACCGCCGACCGGCGTAATACTTTCTTTGTGCGTTATACCCTGGATAAGGCCCGTTTTGCCGACTATCCGGAAGATGCCCTGGCTTACCGCGGCGGGTACGAGCGCTGCGGTAAACATATCGCGACGGCTTCTTCTTCCTTTGAACTGGAGGATTTGATCCGCAATCATCCTCAGGTCGGAACCTGGATTCTGGACGAGGCCGCTTTTTATGATGAGCGGCTGGCCTATCTGATTAAGCGCGAGAGCGAACAACGCGGCCTGGTCTTTGTGCTGCCGACCCTGCTGCTCAATTTTCGCGGTGAAATGTTCAATGCCACGGCCCGCTTGCTGATGGAAACTTCTACTGATATTTATCCGCTGTCGGCCTACTGCGAGCACCCGGAATGCCTCGAAAACGCCCATAACACCTACCGGTTTTATCGCGTCAACGGCGAGGAATGCCCGGCGCTTTTTTTTGATCCGCTGATCATCGTCGGCGGTGACCGGGACAAAGATGATCCTCTGGAGCCGAATTACTGTACCCGCTGCGATGAGCATCATTTTCTGCCCGGGAAACAGTATACCTATTTTACCCTCAAACCTCTCGGGCAAAAAGCCAGTGTCGGGGACACCGCGCCCCTGCTCTCAGAACTGCGTGCCATCCGCTTTAATCCCGAAGAATCGGAATTGTACCGTACCTTCCGCTCCCAGTACCTCGATCGGCAGCGTCCTTCCTATGACCACATGAACGCCCTGAAGGTTCCCTGCATCGCTGAACGGGCGCTGGTGTATCTGTTTGCCGAGCAGAATCTGCTGTCCGCCGAGCAAACCCGTCAGCTGGTCGACGTGCTGGACCTAAACCGTGACTATCTTTCCCGCCGCCTTTCGGACAACAAGCGGCCCCTGGAGTTTAAATGAAAAGAAAACTGAAGCATAAGCGCATCCTGATAACCGGGGCGGCCGGCGGTTTGGGTTTGGCCCTGGCCAGGGACTGCGCGGCGCGCGGCGCGCGGGTGGCGCTGGCGGATATCAACAGCGCGGCCCTGGAAATACTGCGCTCCGAATTCCCGGATTCTCTACTGTTTACCGTGGATGTTACCGACGCGGACTCTGTCGCCGCGGCGACGCAAGCGGTACGTGACAGCTACGGCGGACTCGACATGCTGATAAATAACGCCGGCGTGGTATACGGCGGAGAGCTGCACGATGTTTCGATAGAGAAACACCGGCGTACTGTCGATATCAACCTATTCGGCACAATCCAGGTGACCCGGGCCTTTTTACCCCTGTTGCGGCGGGAAACCGGCTTTCTGGTTGTTTTTATCGCCAGCGCTTCAGGCTACATTCCCCTGCCGATGGCCGCGACCTATGCCGCCACCAAGTGGGCGGTACGCGGGTTTGCCCTGTCGCTGGAAGAAGAATTAGTCATGCAGGGCTGTAAACGGCGACCGGTGTTAACGGTCTGCCCTTCCTATATCGGGACCGGTTTATTCTCCGGAGCCAAGGCCCCGCTATTAACCCCGATCTTGGAAACTACAGCGGTTTCGCGCGCCATTGTGCGCGCTATCGCAGGCGGAGCCCGGCAGCTGGATTTGCCCTGGAGCGTCAGATTACTGAAGTTTTTAGCCCGGGTGCTGCCGGAGAGCTGGTATCGGGCCTTCCAGCGGGTGACCGGGGTGTCCACCAGTATGGTCAACTGGACAGGACGATAGACCCGGTTTGTGTCAGTCCACTGTCAGGTTTTCCAGAAGACGGGCCGCGCTGGCAATGTAGTTATGACAGCGCTCGCTCAGGCCTTCGGCGCGGAATCGTTCCTGGCCTGAAGCTTCCAGCAAATTGATACCGTCCAGTAGTTCCCGGCAGTTGACCGAGCCGTGTTCTTCTTCAAAACCGGTCAGCAGTTCCCGTACCTTGGCGTAGGATCTGTCCTGGGCCGATTTCTCCTCTCCGGGATTTCGGCCGTACTTCTGGCCGAGGGCCAGTATCGCGCCGGAGAGGGCGCCGCAGACATGCTGGGCGCGGCCCATACCGGCGCCGAAACCGGTCGCCAGTTTGATCGCCGCGTCCCGTTCCATACCCTGCTCAACCGCCCAGGTCGCGAATACCGCCTGGGCGCAATTGTAGCCCTGTTTGAAAACCTCTACGGCCTGTGTTGCTCTGTCCATTGAAAACTCCTTTTTTTTAACAGCATTTGTTTTTACTGCCGCCGCAGTCACAGCTCGGCGCGGTACCTTTCAACATGCCATTGATAATGGCGGCGGCGCAGCCGACGCCGCGGTTTACTTCTATCGCTCCGAAAGGACAATTCACGGCGCAGGCTCCGCATTCCATACAGGAGGCGCGGTCGGTGATCATCACCGGCGGCACGCTGGCCAGAGCTAGCACCCCGTGCGGGCAGACTTCAGCGCAGATCCCGCAGCCGGTACATCTGTCGGCATGGATTTTCAAACTCATCCCGTTCAATAGATAATGCAGTTTCATGGAACAGTCTCCTTTACGCGATGATAAAGAGCGCTAAATGCGCCAGCGCGGTCAGTACTCCGGCCGTGGCTGAAACCAGCATGAACGGCACACTGGATCGGACTTCCGCTTCGGTACCTTTCTGACAGGTAAAGGTCGAGGCTCCGGTAAAATTCATAGCCAGATAAGAGACTGCCGGAACCGAAATCAACAGACAGGAAAGAAAAGGCAGGGCCGGCCAGGCTGAATAACCGCCGCCCAGGGTGAACGCTGTCAAAAACCAGAGCAGCGCCAAAACAGCTCCCTTCAGTGAGAAAGCTTTGAAAGGTAAAACGGGCAACAGGGCCGGGAAAATCAGTGTGCCGCACATTACGCTTCCGCCGAGCAGCAGACCGTAGCGGGTAATTGACTGCATTGCGCTTTCGCTGGTGCTCAAGGTCAGACCGAAAAATATTGCCAGAGCGGCAGCTGCCAGCAGTAGCGGAGCGGAGTGGGCAATTTCCACCGGGGCGACGGTCAGACGGTCCCGCAGTCCGAAGTGTACGCGCCGCATTCCGGGAGTGGCCTGAAAGCCGGCCGCGAGGTACGCTTTAATGTCCGCGGCGCGTACCGGCCCGATTTTTACGCGGTAACCGGTAGCCGCCGCGACCTTGAAGGCCGCCACGCCGGGGGCCCCCAGCTGGGGCAGAATGATGGTTGCCCGGGGGGCGTATTTTTTAAGGTTCACGGCTTTAAGGCGTTTGAGCAGTTCCGCGGTTCCGAAACTGCCTTTCCCGGCGGCGCACCAGACGTTAATCCCGTCTGTTTCCAGCACCAGTATCCAAAGGTTCAGTCCGGTCAGTTCTTTACGCAGACTGTTGACCGTCAGCCGGTAATTAGCGGTGACCAGCACTGCTGAATCTTCTTCCGGCTTTCCAATAAAATACAGTCCGCTCTCCAGGGCGTAATCGTGGCGGCCGATATCGAAACGCACCCGCAAATCGTCGAGCCGGTCTTGCGGCGTTAGGGCCGTAGACAACTCCCGGGGGGAGGGGCTGCCGACGGGGCGGGTGAGGGCTTTAAAGGTTAATTCCGAGGCGATTATCGGCAGCATCGGGGGTTCTCCTGACGTTTGCGTTTCATGGCTTCGGCTAGAAGTTGTACCGATTCAATTACCTGGGCTTGTTTGTCCGGCGGGATGGCCGCAAAGACACTGTCGGCGTCGGCGTTGCACAGGGTGTTGATCTGATCGGCTTTGGCCTGTCCCGCGGGGCTGAGGCGGATGGCCACCTTGCGCCGGTTTTCCGGGTTGACCCGGCGCTCCAGCAGTCCGTCCCGGACCAGGGAATCGGCCGTGCGGCTCAGGGTGCTGGCGTCCAGGTTGAGCTCGTCGGACAGTTCGGTCAGACTGGCTTCTTTTTGGAATTCAGTTTCCAGGAGCAGGTGACACTGGGCAACCGATACCTGGCAGCATAGGGTTTCAGAGGCCAGGGTGGCGGCGATCTCGGACTCCAGTTTACGGAGGGCGCGACGGTAGCTGGTGATCGTATTGATATCATGCTTCATACAACTATTGTATTTTACAACTGTTGTAAAAGTCAATAGTGTGACATTACTGGGAACAAAAGAAACTAACGGAAATTTATGCATAAAATGACTGATTTTCTGTATCTTCTTGCAGAGACGGCTTGACCATGGCGGAGTATAATCGCTACAATCCTTCTAAATTATCTTTGCGTAAGGAGAAGCTTTATGTATTTGTCCGAACAAAACAAGCCGGCCGTTCCTGCCCACCTTCTCCGAACCCTCCGTCGCCGTCAGGCGTAACCCACCTCTCGCATTGCCCCGTTCCGGTCCGGAGCGGTTTAGCACCCACGCGGTGCCTGGACAAACAAGTCTGCAAATAAATTGAACAATCTGGAGTAATAAAGATGATTACAGCCGGTATTATTGGTGCAACTGGATATGTAGGCGTCGAACTGGTACGCCTGCTTTTGTCACACCCTGAGGTAGCGAAGCTTTCCTTAAGCTCGGTGAGCTTCGAGGGGCAGAATATCATGGATATTTACCCGAATCTGCGGGGCATGCTGCGCGGTAAAACCGACGGAATGCTCGGCGACGCCGATGCCGTGGTGGAAGCCTCCGACGTGATTTTTACGGCTCTGCCGCACGGCGTAGCCGAAAAGTACGCCGTGGACTGCATCGCCAAGGGCAAAAAACTGATCGATCTCTCGGCCGATTTCCGCTTCGACGAAGACGAGGAAACTTTTAAAACCTGGTATGCCAAGGGCTATGAGTTTCCAGCCGTGCATGCCGAGTCAGTCTATGGCCTGCCGGAGCTGAACCGCGAAAAAATTAAAAAAGCCCGGGTCATCGGTAACCCCGGCTGTTATGTTACCGCGGCCTCCCTGGCCCTGCTTCCGGCCCTGGCGGCTTCGCTGGTCAAGACCGATCTGATCATCGTCGACGCCAAGAGCGGTATTACCGGTACCGGCCGCAACCCGACCGCCACCAATAACTTTTCGGAATCGGGCGAGGCCTTCATGGCTTATAATGTCGGCAAACACCGCCATCAGCCGGAGATTGCCCGTAACCTGAGCAAGGCCGCCGGGGAGAATGTCAACGTGCTGTTCACTCCGCACCTGCTGCCGATGAGCCGAGGCATTATTGCCACCGTTTACGCCCCGCTGAAAAAACCGCTTACGGCCGAGGAAGTGCACGCCCTGTACAGCGCCCACTACGCCGCTGAGCCTTTCGTGCGCGTGCTGCCGCTCGGCGCTACCGCCACTACCCGTAACGTGCGGCTTTCAAACTGGTGCGATTTATCCATCCATGTGGTCAACAACGGCAGCATGCTGGAGATAATCAGCGCCATCGATAATATGGTGAAGGGCGCGGCCGGTCAGGCTGTGCAGAACATGAACCTGATCTGCGG
Source organism: Treponemataceae bacterium (assembly GCA_942493045.1). Classification (GTDB taxonomy): domain Bacteria; phylum Spirochaetota; class Spirochaetia; order Treponematales; family Treponemataceae; genus Teretinema. The sequence continues at coordinate 663,209 of OW818665.1, forward strand.
CTTTAAAGAGACCGCCGGCATTGATCAAGTTCCGGCCGCGTTCTAACAGAGTGAAACAAAAATCTCTCGCTGACAAGGAGCGAACTTTTATGAAATTTATTGAAGGCGGGGTCTGCGCCCCGAAAGGTTTTACAGCAAACGGCATTCTCTGCGGCATTAAAAAAGGCCGCACCAAAAATGATCTGGCTCTGATTGAATCCGAAGTACCCTGCGCCGCAGCGGCTGTCTTTACCAAGAATCTGGTAAAGGCCGAGCCCTTGAAGCTGACTGCCAAACACATCGCCGACGGACAGGCCCAGGCCATTGTCGCCAACGCCGGAAACGCCAACGCCTGTACCGGCTCCCAAGGCTATGACAATGCCCTGCGCACCGCCCGCGCCGCCGCGAAATACCTCGGCCTCAAAGAAACCGACATACTGGTCTGCTCGACCGGCGTAATCGGTCAGCAGATTAATATCGATGTGATCGAAGCCGGTATGGAAAAACTCTGCGAGGGTCTGTCTGTTTCGGGTAACGTCGCCGCCCGCGAGGCGATCATGACTACCGATACCACCCACAAAGAGACCGCTGTCCAGATTGAACTGGGCGGGAAGAGCGTTACCATCGGTACCATGGCCAAGGGCTCGGGCATGATCCACATCAACATGGGCACGATGCTCGGCTTTATCACCACCGACTGCGCCATCACGCCGAAGATGCTTTCGGCTGCGCTCAAAGAAAGCATCGAGCTGACTTATAACTGCGTCAGCGTCGACGGTGACACCAGCACCAATGACACTCTGAGCATTCTGGCCAATGGACTGGCCGGCAACGCCATCATTAAAACCAAAAACGCCGACTATCGCGAATTCGTGAAGGCCCTGAACGCCGTCAATACGGCCATGGCCAAAAAGATCGCCGCCGACGGCGAGGGCGCTGAGCACCTCATTGAGTGCACCGTCAACGGTGCCAAGAATGACGCTACCGCCCGCAACCTGGCCAAGTCCGTGATTTCTTCGAGCCTGGTTAAGGCCGCCTTCTTCGGAAAGGACGCCAACTGGGGACGCATCCTCTGCGCCATGGGCTATTCCGGGGAGCTCTTCAAAAGCGAAGGCACCAGCGTCTTCTTTAAAAGCGGAGCGGGGGAAATTGAAGTGTTTCATCAGGGCGTACCTCTGAACTTTGACGAGGCCAAGGCCCGCGCCGTGCTCATCGAGGGCGAGGTTGCCATTCGGATAGAACTTGAGGATGGTAAGGGCAGCGGCACCGCCTGGGGCTGCGACCTGACCTACGACTACGTAAAAATTAACGGAGACTACCGCACATGATCGATACTATCAATAACAAGGACTGGGCCGATATCCTGATACAGGCCCTGCCGTACTTCAAGCAGTACGTCGGCAAGACCATCGTCGTAAAGTACGGCGGTAACGCCATGCTCAACGAGGAACTGAAGGCCGCGGTGATGCAGGACATCGTGCTGCTTAATACTATCGGCGTAAATACCGTGCTGGTGCACGGCGGCGGGCCGGAAATAAACGCCATGCTCGACAAGATGGGCAAGGAAGCCAAGTTTATCAACGGCCTGCGTTACACCGACGCCGAGACAATGGAAGTAGTACAGATGGTGCTGACTGGCAAGCTCAATAAGGACATTGTCGGTTTGCTGCTGCAGGCCGGCGGCCGGGCCGTGGGCGTGAGCGGCGTGGACTCCGGTCTCTTGCGGGCCAAAAAGATTGACAAGGACGGGGTGGACCTCGGCTTTGTCGGTGAGGTTACCGAAGTGCATCCGGAAATCCTGTCCTCGCTGCTTTCACAGGGCTATATCCCGGTGGTTTCCACCGTGGCTTTAGGCGAGCAGGGCGACATGAACCGCTATAACATCAACGCCGACACCGCCGCCGCCAAAATCGCCGTGGCCCTGAAGGCCGAAAAATTCGTGCAGCTCACCAACGTGCCCGGCGTGTTGCGCGATATCAATGATGCCACTTCGCTGATCAAACGCATCGATCATGTGGCTATTCCTTCAATGATCGCCACCGGCGTGATTTCCTCCGGTATGATTCCGAAAATCGAGTGCTGTCAGGAAGCCCTGAAAGGCGGCGTGCCGCGTACCCATATTATCGACGGACGTGTGCCGCACGCCCTGTTGATCGAAATGTTTTCGGACCGCGGCGTCGGCACTATGCTGGTGTAACAAATAGTAAAAGGAAAACGCAATGAGCGGAAAAATACAGAATAATCTGGGAAGTCTGCCGGTGGTGTTTGCCTCCGGTAACGGCAGTATCCTGACAGACGTCAACGGCAAAGAGTATATCGACTTTGTGTCCGGTATCGGCGTGAACTGCCTCGGCCATAATCATCCAGCTTTGGTGGCGGCCCTCACGGCTCAGGTACGCAAACAGATTCACATCTCCAACTATTATAACTCGGATACCGGCCTGGCCTTTTCCGAGGCCCTGCTGAAGCGCACCGGCATGGACAGGGTCTTCTTTTGCAACTCCGGAGCGGAGGCTAACGAGGCCGCCATCAAGATCGCCCGCAAAACCGGCGCCCTCTCCGACATGGCCGAAGGAAAACCGGCCGGCACGCGGCATGTTATCGTGACTCTGGAAAAATCCTTTCACGGCCGGACTATTACCACCTTGGCCGCCACCGGGCAGGACAAGTTCCACAGTCCGTCCTTCGCGCCCTTTACGCCGGGCTTCCGGCATATCAAGGCTAACGATTTTGCCGCCCTGCAAACCGCCTTTGATGATACTGTCTGCGCTTTGATGTTTGAGTGCGTGCAGGGCGAGGGCGGGGTTAATCTGGTGGACAGGGAATGGGCCCAGGCCGCTTCCGCTGCCGCCCGCAAAGCCGGCGCCATCGTGATCGCCGACGAGGTGCAGACCGGCGTCGGCCGTACCGGCACCTTTTTGGCCAGCGAATACCTTGGCAACGCGCCGGACGTGGTTACCCTGGCCAAGGGTATCGCCGGCGGCGTGCCGATGGGCGCCTGCCTGTCGCGCGGGAAGGCCGCCGAGTCTCTGGTAGCCGGCGACCATCAGTCCACTTTCGGGGGCAATCCACTGGCCTGCGCCGCGGGCTTGGCCGTACTGGAAGAGCTCGGCAAGAGCGGCTTTCTGGCCAGGGTCGCCGAGAAGGGCGATTATATGCGGTCCAAGGTCAGCGCCTGGAAACTGCCCGGCATCACCGAGGTACGCGGCAAGGGTTTGATGATCGGCATTGATATAACCGGTCGGAACGGAGCGGCCGTCAGCGCCGGGCAAATCCAGCAAGAGTGTCTTGACGCCACCGGCGGGAAAAGTCGGGGCCTCTGCATTTCCACGGCCGGTCCCCAGACCCTGCGTTTTTTACCGCCGCTGATTATCAGTATGGAAGAAATTGATTCTGGTCTTGATATTTTGTATGAGGTGCTTACACAAGGAGAGAAGGCATGAGCAAGAAGAAAGTAATCCTGGCCTATTCAGGCGGACTGGATACCACGGTGATCATTCCGTGGCTCAAGGAAAACTATGACTATGAAGTAATCGCCGTTTGTATCGATGTCGGTCAGGGCGATGACTGGCCGACCATCAAGCAGCGCGCTCTGGACACCGGCGCCGCTTCCTGCTATGTGGTTGACGCCCGCGAAGAATATATTACCGACTTTATCTGGCCGGCCCTGAAGGCTAACGCCATTTACGAAGACCGCTACCTGCTCGGTACTTCCACCGCCCGGCCGCTGATCGCCAAGGTGCTGGTCGAGTACGCCCGGGAGCTGGGCGCGACCGCCATCTGCCACGGAGCGACCGGCAAGGGCAACGACCAGATCCGCTTCGAGCTGACCATTAAGGCCTTCGCGCCGGACCTGGAAATTATCGCCCCTTGGCGCATCTGGGACATCCAGAGCCGCGAGGAAGAAATCGAATATCTGGAGAAGCGCAATATTCCGGTGCCGATGAAGAAGAGCCAGTCCTACAGCCGCGACGAGAATATCTGGCATCTTTCCCACGAAGGCCTTGAGCTGGAAGACCCGGCCAATGAGCCGAACTGGAAGCACATGCTGCAGTTGACCACCGTTCCGGAAGAAGCTCCGGAAGCCGGCGAGTACGTTGAGCTGGAATTCGAAAAGGGCGTTCCGGTCTCGGTGAACGGCAAAAAACTTTCGCCCCTGCCGTTGATGCAGGAGCTCAATAAGATCGGCGGACGCAACGGCGTCGGCCTGATCGACATTGTCGAAAACCGCGTTGTCGGCATGAAGAGCCGCGGCGTCTATGAGACCCCCGGCGGCGCCATACTTTACTTTGCTCATGAACAGCTCGATCACCTTTGCCTGGACCGGGACACTTACCTGTTCAAACAGCAGGTATCGCTGAAGATGAGCGAGCTGATTTACAACGGCCGCTGGTACACCACGCTAACCGAGTCGATCAAGGCCTTCATGGACAGCGCCGAGCAGAACGTGACCGGCTGGGTGCGCCTGAAGCTGTACAAGGGCTCAATCCGCGGCGCCGGCTCGAAATCCCCCTACAGTCTCTACAACGCCAATATCGCCAGCTTTACCACCGGCGACCTTTACGACCATCACGACGCCGAAGGCTTTATCAACCTGTTCGGACTGCCGCTGAAGGTGCGGGCGCTGATGGAACAGAGCGCCGGCAAGGGACAGGCCGTCGACGGTCAGAAGTTCAAAAAGCGTGCCACAGAATAGTACACTGATGGAGATGGTTCCGGAATTCCTCACTGAGCGGATTCTGGGTCATCTTGTCTACCCGGACATGGAACAGGTTTGGTATTGGTCGTCCCTCTGGGACGGCCAGTTTTATATCGACCTGGCCCGCGCCGGCTTTATCACTATTTGTACCGATCATCCCGAGGCCGGCTGTATCCTGCTGCCGCAGTTGCACAGCGAGTGCGCCGTACTGGACTGGGGTGACCGGCATCAATCCAAATCCCTCTCTTCCTTTATCCGCGGCGGCGCCCTTGAGCGGATGGGCGCGCGTTTGAAAATCAGCCGAAACATTGATACCGCCCTGGACTGCCTTTCTGATGCCTGGCAGGACCATTCCTGGCTGTATCCACCGTACCGCGAACTGATGCGTTCCCTCTCATTTTCTCCCGACGACGCGAATTTTCCAATAACAAAGATAAACCGCCACTTCACTCCGATCGCCGTTGAGCTGTGGGCCGAGGGCTGTGACCGGCCGATAGCCGGCGAGCTCGGCTATATTATCGGCGGGATTTATACCAGCCTGACCGGCTTCATGCATCCGGACCGCCAGCGCTGGAAAAACCTCGGCAAGGTTCAGCTGCACGCTCTGGCCCTGCTTCTGGAAGGGACCGGTTTTGCCTTTTGGCATCTTGGGCAAAGCCAGATGCAGTATAAAATTGATCTCGGTGCGCGCGTTACCAGCCGGCCGGAATTTCTGGAGCGCTGGTTGAGCAAGCGTGATGCCGACTTTTCACCTCAATTCGACAGTTTGCTGGAAAAAGAAATTCCCTGCCAGGAGCTGTTTGACCGCGGTTTGGAATATGTGTTAAGCTTGAATAGTTGAAGGAGCGATTAGTGCGGCATATTAAAACGTTTTTGATCGGTATCGTGCTCGGTATTTCCAATGTTATTCCCGGAGTCTCAGGCGGAACCATGGCCGTGGTTTTCAATGTCTATGACAAGATCATCGATCTGGTTTCTTTTGACTTCAGGAAAATTATTCGTAATCTGCCCTTTTTGCTGGTGTTGATAGGCGGCATGGCCACCGGTGTCATCGCTTTCTCCAAACTGCTTTCCTGGCTGTTGATCGAGCATTCCGTGCCGGTTAATTACGGTTTTATCGGTATCATCTGCGGCAGTATCCCCCTGATCTATTCAAAAGCGGTATCAGAACAGTCCTCCCGGCCGAATTTCACGGCGGTACTGATAGGGCTCGCGGCCATGGTAGCGATGCTGGTGATAAAATCGCATGAAGGATCAAATGCTGTTGTTACCTCGGCCAGTCCCGCGGTAGTAACCTGGCTGATTGTAATGGGGGCTGTCGCCGCCTTTACCATGATAATCCCCGGTATTTCCGGTTCTCTGATTATGGTCGTCTTCGGCGCTTACACCACTTTTGTGAGGGCTGTCTCCGATCTGAATATTCCGCTGCTTATACCCATCGCGATTGGCGTTGGCGTAGGGCTTTTGGGCGGAGCGACCCTGGTTCGTAACCTGCTGTCCCGTTTCCCAAGGGCCACATACTCGGTGATTCTTGGCCTGGTAGCCGGCTCGATTTTACCGGTATTTCCGGGCATTTCTCATCCTCTGCCGGTGCTCGTCGCTTCTATGCTGGCCCTGCTTGCCGGTTTCGCGGTATCAATGGCCTTCAGCCGCAGCGAGATGAAAACGGCGGCAACCCATGATTGAGCTGGAAAAACGCACCGTAGAGAATACACCGCTCGACATGCTGCTCAAGCCTTTTGCCACCATCGGCCATGACTGGATGCTGGTAACCGCCGGCTCCTCCACCGCCCGAGGACAGTGGAATACCATGACCGCCTCCTGGGGCAGTTTCGGCGTCTTCTGGAACCGGCGCACAGTAACCTGCGTTATCCGGCCCAGCCGCCATACCTATCAGTTTACCGAACGGGAAAACTTGCTGACCTTCTCTTTTTTCGGCGATGAAATGAAAAAGGCCCTGGAGGTTTGCGGCAGTGTTTCCGGCCGGAATACCGACAAGGCCCAGGCAGCCGGTCTGACGCCCCTGCTTCTGGAAAGCGGCGCTGTCGGTTTTGCCGAGGCCCGGCTCAACCTGGTCTGCCGCAAGCTTTTTGTACAGGATATGCAAAAAGAGAACTTTTTGGATGAAACCCTGTTGAAGAATTATCCGGAGGGCGACTTTCACCGTATCTATATCTGCGAGATTCTTACTTCCTACGGCCCGAAAAGAGAGGACTACTGATGAGTGAAAAAAAATCCCCGTTATGGCATGGCCGTTTTTCTGAGGGCCCGGACGCCGAAGCGGTAGCCTTTGAAACTTCAATTCATATCGATGAGCGCATGGCCCTGGATGATATTCGCGGCAGTGTCGCCCATGCTACGATGCTCGGCAAGACCGGCATTATTCCCTCCGAGGAAGCGGCCGCCATCGTTACCGAACTGCGCCGCATCTCCGCCGAGCTGGAAGGCGGTACCCTCCAGATTGACAGCGCAGCCGAGGACATTCACTCCTTTGTCGAGGGCGTGCTCACCGAGCGGCTCGGAGATGTCGGCCGCAAGGTGCACACCGGCCGCAGCCGCAACGACCAGGTGGCTCTGGATGAACGGTTGTATTTGCGCCGGGCCATCCCCGAACTGCGCGCCGCCCTGGTAACCCTTGTGGAAGCCCTTACTGTTATCGCCTCTACTCATAAACACACCCTGATGTCCGGTTATACCCATCTGCAACGGGCCCAGCCGGTCAGCCTTGCCCACCACCTCTGCGCCTGGGCTTGGATGTTGGTGCGCGACCATGACCGCCTCGGTGACGCCCTGAAGCGCCTGGACTTTATGCCTCTCGGCGCCGGCGCTTTGGCCGGCTCCGGCCTGCCTTTGGACCGCGCTTCCGTAGCGGCCGAGCTTGGCTTTTCGGCCCTGACGGCTAATTCGCTGGACAGCGTGGCCGACCGCGACTACTGCCTGGAGATTACCGCCGATCTTTCAATACTGATGACGCATCTGTCCCGCTTTTGCGAGGAAGTGATCATCTGGTCAACCGAAGAATTTAAATTTATAGAACTGTCCGAAAAATGGTCCACCGGCTCGAGCATCATGCCGCAGAAGAAAAACCCGGACTTCGCTGAACTGATCCGCGGCCGCACCGGTCTGGTCTACGGCAATCTGATTGCCCTGCTGACCATGATGAAGGGCCTGCCCCTCAGCTACAACCGCGACATGCAGGAAGACAAGCAGAGCCTGTTCTCGGCCTACGATACCGCCTTTTCCTGCGTACGTATTTTTACCATGATGATAGCTACAGCCGGTTGGAACGTGGAGCGTATGGCCGCATCCTGTTCCGGTGGGCACGCCAACGCCACCGATCTGGCCGACTATCTGGTGCGCAAGGGACTTCCCTTCCGGACAGCCCACGCGGTGGCCGCCGGCGTGGTGCGCCAGTGTATCGAGTCCGGAGTGGTCGATATGATCAATCTGCCTTACGAGCGCTTTGCCGCGCATTCGCCGTTGATCGGCGAAGATATCTATAAATATCTGACGCCGTTAGCCTGCGTTAACGCCCGCAACTTAAGCGGCGGTCCGGCCCCCGAGCGCGTCGGTGAACAGCTGAAAGCCCTGGGTGCCTTTGTAGATTCCGAGCGCGCCAAGTAAAAAGTACCCGTCTTTTCGGGCAGCTTTCGTTTTTCTCCATACATAGTTAGTATCCGCCGGACCGGCCGGGCGCGCGGGCCAAAGCCGGCGGTACTATCCGTATGGAGGAAAACTGATGAACTCTCTTAATTCAATTTTGATCGAGGGAAACGTGGTTCGTGACCCGGTGATCCGGGAAACGCCGCGGGGTACTCCGGTGTGCGCCTTTTCGATCGCTTCAAACCGTTTCTACAAGCAGGACGAGGAATATGAACAGGAAACGTCTTTTTTTGATGTTGAATCCTGGTCAAAACTGGCCGAAGCCTGCGGCAAGAATTGCCTGAAGGGTCGCGGTGTCCGCGTCGTCGGCCGCCTGAAACAGGACCGCTGGACCGGCGCCGATGGCAAGAACTACAGTAAAATCAAAGTAGTTGCCGAGCACGTCGAATTTAAACCACAATTCAAAAACCGCACCGCGGCTGAGGAAGAAGCCTCTGGCAGCAACGAAGAGTCGCTGTACGCCGAAGATCCGGATTCCGCAACTCAACAGGTCGAAAACGCCGCCTCCGAAAAGGAGGCCGTCGCGGTTTTCTGAGTATCGCCGTTATTTATCGATCGTGTTTTCTCAAACGACCGGTTATCCTGGCTAAGGGTGACCGGTTTGTCTTTGTAGATGCAATATTCACCAATCCGACGCTCCCCCCCTCAAATTTGACACATGCCTGCTCGAATAACTATAATTTCAGTAATGAGTCTCAAAAAAGGGTGGCGTATGAAAACCAAGAACGAGGATTTTTCCAGAAAAACCAGTGTCAGCCGAAAGATATACGGAATTGTGGGAATATTCCTGATTTTGGGCCTTTTAATGGTCAGCAGCAGTGTGTGGTTCGCGAATACCCTGAATATGGCAACCAATATTGCCCGGTCGGAGCGTAATTTTTCAGTTTCGCTGCTGGAGGCACGCAGTCTCGGAGATATCTATATTACAACCGGAGATCCGGCGATAAAGAAAAAGCTGATGGAAAAACTCGATTTTTCCATCAAATACGCTACGACATTCGGGAATATCCGGAAGCAGCTGCGGGAAAATTCAGTAGGTAAAAGCGCGGAATTAATTAAAACCATATTTCAGGAATACGACGACGCCGCTGCCGCGGTTATGGCGCAGCGTGTGCTGCTGCTCGGATGGCTGCCTCAGGTAAATGATCTGGTGGTGTTTGCCTCTCAGGCTGCAAAAGAAGTTTCTGATTTCAGGGATTTCGCCGCAACGCTGACCCATCCAGGAACGCTGGGAGGGACCGAAGAGCTGATGCTGGAATGGTCCCGGCGCGGCGAGGTGCTGATGGAAGTCCCCGCGGCTTTTTCAGCCGGCACAGCCCGACTGTCGCGGTTTATTCTGTTGGTAGTGCTTTCCAGTCTGTTGGGTATTTTACTGCTCAGTTCGCTGATCGGTGTATACGTTTCTTCCCTTATAAATCGCAGCATCATGTTGCCCGTCAATTCGGCCGTTGCGCGGCTGAAGGATATTTCGGAAGGCGAGGGGGATCTGACCATTGAGCTGGATATCACCACCGGCGATGAAATCGGTGAGATGAGTCACTATTTTAACCGGTTTCTGGCCCGCCTGCGGGAAGTGATAGCGGATGCCAAACTGCGGGTGGCGGTGATCAGTGAATCAACAGATGACATCAGTCAGACTGCCACCTTGATAAGTACCGACGCCGAAATTCAGGCTTCGGGTATAGAAGAAATTTTTTCCACAATTGAGGAGATCGGAGCTGCTATCAGCCATAATTCCGATAACGCCAAGCGAACAGACGGGATAGCTTCTCATGCCGCCGAAGAATCGCGTAAGGGTGGAGAAGCGGTGCGCGAGACTACCGCAGCTATGGCTCAAATAGCCGATAAGATCAAGGTGATTTCGGAGATCGCCAACCGTACTAATTTGCTGGCCCTGAATGCCGCCATCGAGGCCGCCCGCGCCGGTGAGTCCGGTAAGGGTTTCGCGGTAGTGGCCGGTGAGGTCAGAAAACTTGCCGAAAAAAGTAATGTTTCGGCCAAGGATATCGGAGAGCTGGCTACCGGCAGTCTGGATGTGGCCAAGCAGGCCAGTGACACGATCGAGAGAATTGTCCCGCTGATTCTGGAGACAGCCGACCTGATCCGCGAAATATCAACAGCCTCGTCTCAGCAGAGTAACGGCATCTCGCAGATCAGCAATACCGTTTCGCAGCTTAATGGCGTCACCCAGCGTAACGCTGCCTCCTCACGGAATCTGGCGGTGACGGCCGAAGAGTTGCAGAATAACGGTAGCGAACTTGAAAAACAATTTTCCTTTTTTAAGACCTGAGCAGCCGGTAAGCCGGCATGGCGCGCTGTGCTATGGGTGTGCAAGTTGGCGCGGTGCTGTGCTCTGGCGGCAACGAAGAGTCGCTGTACGTTGAAGATCCGGATTCCGCACCTCAGCAGGCCGAGAACGCTGCCGCCGGAAAGGAGGCTGTCACGGTTTTCTGAGTATCGCCGTTATTTATCGATTGTGTTTTTTTTAATAAAGGGAAATTTTACTCGTTATCGAAAAGTATGGGTGGAAATGGTTTCTGAGAATGATCTTGGTTACTTGTTGTCACCTTTGTGCTTGTTTCAACAGCAATATTCTGTTGCCTCCCAGGGCCTAGACGTTTAAAATAACCAGGAAATGGCTGCCGGGAAACGGCTTCTCCAGGCACTTTCAGTATGGTTCGCATTCTCAGCGATAACTAATCGGACTTTGCTTGCCGAGACTTTTTTATCAATAAAAGTGTTATAAAGAGTTTGTGTTCCGTTCAGGTATATTCCCGGGAAGTCACTGTTTAAATAATCGCTGGATTCCTGCGTCCCTACATCCAGATAGATTTTCATATCGGTGGAAATATCAGTATTATTGATGTAATCGATCAAATTTTCTTCATCAAACCAGACGGCCGTCGACATGGCCATTATTTTTGAAAAAACTTGTTGGTATTTAAGACCGGTGTAAAGCGAAATGAAGGCTCCCATGGAACTGCCGCCGATTGCGGTATATTCCTGATCAGGTTTAGTTCGAAAATGTGAGTCAATGTACGGTTTGACCGCTTCCACCAAGTCTCTCGCATAGAGATCTCCCTTGCCGCCGGCTGTGCTCTGAGTTTCCCAGGTGCACCATGAGTTTAAATTGGTTATCTCCCAGGGAGAGTATTCATTCCAGCGGTCAACAGAGCCGTTATTTATTCCTACAACGATTATCCCATCGTTTGAATAATCCGAATACAGTTGATCAAGCGATTCATCAATGCCCCATTCATTACCAGCGTACGCGGTTGCCGGATCAAACAGATTCTGACCATCTTGCATGTAAAGTACCGGATACCTCAGTTCTGAATCTGCATAATCAGGAGGAAGATAAATCACCATATTTCTGTTTATCTCCAAATTTGGTAACCAGATTGAGGGAATCTTCTGTACACTTCCATCACTGGATCGGACTGCCTCAATCGTCTTCTTTCCACATGTAGTAAAAGCAAATACGGATGTTATCACAATCCAATACAGCAATTGCTTACGCCAGAACAATCTATTGAACAATTGATTCTCCTTTTTATCCCTGGAAAAATTTACAGGACATCCTGCTTTTATTATAGTAAATACTGAGCATGCGTACAGTATTAGTAATTGTTATTTGTAAAAAAAAAGTAAGGTCGTCGGTATGTGCTCTATAATGAATGGGAATGACCTTTTTTTCAGGTAGTTTCATTACCATACCTCCTGCCTCTGATATCGGTTTGGTGCGGTGAACTGACACCGGCGTGGCGGTCTAAAACCCGGAGACGCGGTTGCGGCCCTGGTGCTTGGACAGGTACAGGTAACGGTCCGCCCGTTCCACGAGGCTTTCCGGACTGTCGCCCTCCTGCAATCCGGTGAGACCGATGCTGATGGTTAGTGGCCAGGGAACGGCCGGGAATTGGGTCATTGAAACCGCGTCCCGGATGCGGTTGGCCAGAAACTGAACCAGTTCCGCATTGGCTTCCGGAAGATATACGATGAATTCCTCGCCGCCATAACGGGCGACGAGGTCGGAGGCCCGAACCGTCGTGGAAATAATATCGGAGATACCTTTGAGCACCTGGTCACCGACGGCATGGCCGAGTTTATCATTAACCCTTTTAAAATGATCGATATCCAGCATTAATACATGCAGTTCTTCATGGTGGCGTTGGGCTTTGGAGAAAAGGGACGGTGCGGCCTTTTGCAGATAACGCCGGTTGTACAGGCCGGTCAGGGCGTCCCGATAAGAAAGGGCCCACAGTTCTTGATTTTCGGACTCGACCAACTTGAGCCGTTCTTTTGTTGGGGCAAGATTACGGCGTACTGAATAAGCTCCAAAGAGGGCCAGTACCAGGCTGAAAACAACTATGGTTAAGGTTTCCAGGAGGGTCAGGCTTTGCCAGAAGACGGCCAGTACACTGATTAAGGCGGCTCCGGCCGTACTCCACATTAGCATGCGCAGTGTCCGGTTCCAGAGAACCGTACCGAGAACCACAAAGCCCGGCAGTATCAGATACGGGAGGTAACCGCTAGCCAGATCCAGGGCACAGAGGCTGAGGGTGGTGGCATAGACGGTGAAAGCCAATAAACTGGTTTTGCGTTCTACTGTGTGCAACCAGGCCTGGTCGCCGCGTATATAAACATCAACGGAAATTATCAGCATCACCAGCGTGACCAGGGCCGGTAAGGTTACCCTGGCAATTTCCAGACTGCTGCTCAGCCCTTCCAGTAGCGGCAGGGCCGCACGCAGCGTTAGCAGGGCGGCGGCACAGATTACTCCAAGCAGCACGGGGAGCGGATTAGTATGGTACTGCTGGGATTGCGCCATGGCCCCTCGGTGTTTATTTGCGTCTAGAATGTCCTCAAACCGGCAACGCCGACAGCATAAAAGATAGACCTTCCATTTCGCAATGTCAATCTTGACGCGCTTTTCAACTGTACATCCGAAATAAAAAAAGGTATTCTGAGGCTATTATGAGTGAACAGGAAATATCACCGGCCCTGCGCCGGACTGTGTTGGTTTTTCAGCAAACCGAGATAAATAGCGCCGCAATTTATACCCGTATTTCACGCTTGCTGACGGACAGCGGTAATGCCCAAATTCTGGATTCAATCGCCGCCGACGAGTTGCGACATGCCGCCCGCTGGCAGAGAATTACCGGAAAGGCGCTTAAACCTCAAGCGCGCCGGGTATTCTGGGCAGTACTAATGGCCCGTCTGCTCGGGATTACTTTCGCCGTTAAGCTGATGGAAAAAGGAGAGGCCCAGGCCCAGGGTGAATACTCGGCGGTAATGGAGCAATTTCCGGATGTCAGCGCGATTATGGCTGAGGAACAAAACCACGAGAGGGCATTGATCGGTATGATAGATGAAGAGCGGCTGCGCTATGCCGGTTCCGTGGTATTGGGCTTGAATGACGCGTTGGTGGAACTGACCGGCGCTCTGGCCGGTTTTACCCTGGCCTTTCAAAATACCCGGATTATCGCCCTGACCGGTCTGATTACCGGTATCTCGGCGGCTTTTTCAATGGCTTCATCCGAATATCTTTCGCAGCGCTCCGATGTGGAGTCGACCCTCTCGCCTTCCAAGTCGGCCCTCTATACCGGCACGGCCTATATCGTGACCGTCGCCGCATTGGTCGCCCCCTTCTTTCTGATTTCGCATTTTTTGATAGCCATGGCTGTGACTCTCGCGGTGGCCATCAGTATTATTCTCTGCTTTAACTTTTATATCTGTACGGCCAAAGATATGCCCTTCCGCCGTCATTTTCTGGAAATGCTGGCTATCAGTCTCGGTGTAACATTGTTGTCCTTCGGGGTAGGGCTAGCCGTCAAGCATTTTATCGGCTTGGAGATATAAGAGACTATGATATTGGCCCTGCCGCTTTTTTTACTGTTCTCCGTTTACGGCATGGTCAATGCCTGCTTGCCCATTTTACTGCGCTCCCTCGGCTTCAGTCCTTCCTCAATCGGAATCCTGCAAGGGATATTTGACGCGGCCGGTTTAATCTTCCCTCTTTTTTTAAGCGCCCGGGTAGACAGGGGCGGGCACTATGGCCGGGCTATGGTGCTCTGCGGTCTACTGATGGCCGCTGTCCTGCCTCTAATGCTGTACTTTCCGGTTTTTCCGCTGGTCGCCCTGGCGATGGCCCTGTTTGCCCTGGGCTACAAGGGCGCGGTTCCGGTCAGCGACGCCCTGCTTTCGCGCCTGCTGGGCACGCGGACTGACCGCTACGGTCAAATCCGCTCTGTCGGTACGGTCGGCTTTGTGGCCATGACGCTGCTGCTGCAGTTTACCCCGCTGGTTGATACTGCTTCCAGCGCTTCTATTGTCTTGTGGACAGCTATTCCGGCCCTGCTGTTTTCAGCCTCTGTCCTACTGCTGCCCGGCTTGATAAAGCCCTTTCCGCCACGGGTGGAGCAGACCCCCTCCGCCAGCGCGGGGAGTGAAAACTCTGTCCGGATCAGTAAGGTCCACAGCTTCCTAAAAAGTTTTCCGCCGGTTTTTTACCATGGTATCGCTCTTATTTTCTTGGGCTGTCTAGGGATGGTGCCCTCACAGCGTTTCTTTTCACTGTATGTACAGGAAGAGTTGAAGCTGGATTCCTGGGCCGGTTTATGGGCCCTGGCGGCCGCGGCTGAGGTCCCGCTGATGTTTTTATCCGGGATGCTGATCCGTCGCTTTGGAGAGAAACCGCTGTTGCTGGTTTCACTGTTGGCCATCCTGCTGCGAAACCTGATCTATGCCGTTTTCCCCTCTTTTGGCGGGGCGGTGGCCGGCCAATTGCTGCATTCGCTGTGTTTCGGCCTGTTTCATCCGGTAACCATTTACTTTGTGATCCGGCATTCGCCGCGCCATCTGGTGGCGGTGGGTATGACATTGTATTCGGCCGTGGCCGTCGGTCTGGCCAATATTTTTGGTAATGTGCTGGGCGGTTATACCATAGAATTACTGGGTTATCGACCGCTGTTTTTGCTGTTCAGTCTTTTTCCGATGGCGGCGGTGCTTCTTTTTCCGGTGTTCAATAAGCGCGATCACTAAAGTCTTGGATTGACAGCGCTCCGGCGCGCCGGTATCATCGCTGCATTATGTTGGGAACAATTGTTAACTGTGTAGCCGTAATCGTCGGTTCTTTTTTCGGAATTTTATTCGCGCGCCGCATTTCAGCGGAACTTTCGGATGTGATAGCCTCGGCCGCCGGCGTGGTTACCCTGATCATCGGTTTTCAGATGGCCTTTCAGGCGGTCAATATCATCTATCTGGCCCTGGCCCTGATAGTCGGGGGGATTCTCGGCTCCTGGTGGGATATAGACGGCAAAATTCTGTCGTTGGGCCGGTTTTTGGAAAGGCGATTCGGCCCGCGCTCCAAACCGGGGACAGAGCTCGATGCCGAACAGAAGTCGCGCTTTGCCTATGCCTTTCTGAACGCTTCGGTGCTGTTCTGCGTGGGCGCCATGGCCATTGTCGGCTCGTTCAAGGCCGGTACGGAGGGTGATTATACTACCTTGTTCACCAAATCGGTGCTGGACGGTTTTATGGCCATTGTCTTCGCCGCCGCGATGGGCATCGGTACGGCGTTTTCAGCCCTTTCCATCCTGATTTATCAGGGTTTTTTAACTATCACTTCCGGTTTTATCAAGCCCTGGGTCACTGAGCGCATGATAGCCGAGCTGACCGGTATCGGCGGAGCCTTTATCGTGATGATCGGTATCAATCTGCTCAGTCTGCGCAAACTTAAAACCGCTAATTATCTGCCGGCCCTGTTGGTTATAGTGCTGCTGGTCCTGCTCGATCCGGCCGTCAGCCGGATTGCCGCGTTTTTTATTTGACAAGAGCCCGTTTTAGCCTTAGAATGACAGACATAAGATAACTTAGGAGGCCTGTATGGCAAAGGTAGAACTCAAGGCTATTGGCAAAGTGTACGACGGCAATGTCCGCGCGGTAGACAATGCCAACATTGTGGTAGACAACGAGGAATTCGTTGTATTCGTAGGACCGTCCGGTTGCGGTAAGTCCACAACACTGCGCATGGTTGCCGGTCTGGAAGACATTTCGGAAGGAGATCTGTTCATCGACGGTATCCGCATGAACGATGTCCCCCCGAAAGACCGCAATATCGCGATGGTTTTTCAGAACTACGCCCTGTATCCGCACATGAGCGTGTACGATAACATGGCTTTCGGTCTGAAAATCCGCAAAACTGACAAGAAAGAGATCGAGCGCCGCGTTCATGAAGCCGCCCGTATCCTGGATATTGAAAAACTGCTGGACCGCAAGCCCAAGGCTCTTTCCGGCGGACAGCGCCAGCGCGTTGCCGTAGGCCGCGCCATTGTGCGTAACCCCAAGGTATTCCTGTTTGACGAGCCGCTGTCCAACCTTGACGCTAAGCTGCGTGTGCAGATGCGCGCCGAAATTTCGGACCTGCATCACCGCCTGAAGGCCACCATGATCTACGTAACTCATGACCAGGTGGAAGCCATGACCATGGGTGACAAGATTGTCGTTATGAAAGACGGAAAGATCCAGCAGATTGGTTCCCCGCTGTACTTGTACAATCACCCGATCAACAAGTTTGTCGCCGGTTTCATCGGTTCACCGCCCATGAACTTCCTGGCTGTCAAGATTATCGAGAAAGGCGGCCAGATTGTCGCTGATGAAGGATCTTTCGAGCTGATTCCGACCGCCGAACACCAGAAGAAACTGAAAGACTATCTGGGCAAGGAAATGTACATCGGTATCCGCCCGGAAGACATCACTTACGTAAAGTCTCCCGCCAACAAGAACAACATGCAGATGCGTGTCAGCGTCAAGGAACCCCTTGGTGCCGAAACTCACCTGTACCTGACTACCAAAACACAGCAGGTTATTGTCCGCACCTCCCCGGATGTAAACTTCCAGATTGGTGAAACTGTCAACTTCGAGCCCCTCATGGAGAAGGCCAAGTACTTTGATAAGGATACCGAGCTGACCGTCTGTGACGACGTAAAGTCCGAATAAGCTTAAAAAAACACGATCCTGTCAACCGTGTCCCCTAATCGGGACACGGTTTTTTTATTTACCGGTATTCCGGCAGAGGTAATCGCAGAAGAAACAGATGTCCGCTGTTTTTCCTGGAAACATAATGCCCTCTTTTTCCATTTCCAGGCGTTTGGCGTCGAGACCCTTTTCGTAGCAGTCTTGGATATGAGTGTTGGCGCGGGCCCTGTCCATCAAGGTGGAATAGCTGTCCCGAACCGTCCCGACGATCAGCTCGGAGTTCTCGTTGGCAAAGCCGCAGCACACCGCCACGGATCCGTCCGGGTGCACATAGAAGATATTCCCTGGGCCTTCGCAAAAGTCATCTGTAAACCAACGTTCAGCTTTCCAGGCTGCGCTGTCAGCGACCGAGGCAGAGTAGGGTAGAGTTACTATGGGTATGTACAGACCACTGCCGTCACTCATGCCGGAGCGGCGGTTCTGGATTGCACGCGCGTCTTGCAGGTTGACCGGCAGTCCATCGTTCAGGCAGAGTTCGGCGCCCAGGTTTTGAGCGAGGGTACGGAAATGGGAGAGCGATGGATTACCCTCCCGGTCCAGAACGCTGACCAGCTCAATGCAGTCCCGGCGGCCGAAGACCTCAAACGCAGTGCTGATAAACAGGGCCAGTTTTTCGCTATCCGGGTTGTGATAGTCGTCGACGCTGACGGCGATGGTGCCGTCAAAACCGGCCTGGCAGACTCGTTCCAGCTCTGAGCGCAGGACAGCGCCGTCGGTGAACCACATGGCGTTAGTCATCAGCCGGTCAAAGTATAAATCCAGTTCCACGGCTGTTGCGCACAGCGCCGTGATAAAATCTACGGCCAGAAAAGGTTCGCCCCCGGAAAAACCGATGCGGTCAATATCGGTACCCGCGCATTGCCGCAGGAAATTTTGCGCGTCCTGGATACTCAGTCGCTCCGTGCCTGCACCCCGGTCGCGGTCGACACGGCAATGGGCGCACTGCAGGTTGCAAGCGGCGGTTGGGGCAAAAATGATCTGTCGCGGTGTAAACATAACTCTCCCTCCTGGGCGATAACCTAGCTAGTAATCTAGCTAGACTACTATGTACTTGACGGTTTGCGAGGCAATATCGATATTTCCGGCGCGCACCGTCAAGACAGCGTTGAGGTCAACATCATCATTGACTATCAGTTTGGATTCCTGAGCCAGGGATGGAATCAGGATCGTGGCCATGGTACCGTTTTTTTCGACAACTACCGCTTCCGCGGTCCACTGGGGGTTCAGGCTCAGATAGACCAGAATCCAGTGCAGATTGCTCTCCCGTTCGGAGAGGGTGCAGGCCCTTGATCCGGCATCGCCTTGGGCAATGCGTTCCAGCATTTCATCGCTGGACATCGGCGGCAGGCCGTCGAGAAAACGGTGCAGCTGCTGATGGGCAATCAGATCGCCATAGCGGCGCAGCGGGCTGGTAACCTGGCTGTACATTCCCAGTCCCAGTCCGGCATGGTCGGCGGGCGTGGTGCCTACCCGGCGTGATTTCATGGATCGCCGTTTGCGGTATTCGCCGGCCAGGCCTTCCGGTAAGACTGCCGGGATGCCCGGTTCTTCCTGGCTGACGTATTGAAAGGGAATGCGGTGTTTAAAGGCAAAACGGGCGCAGGCCTCACCGGCCAGCAGCATCATTTCCCGCACCATATCGGCGGCGGCGCTGGAGGCATTGGGTTCGATCAGTACTGCCTGCTCCGCGGTTCCGGCCCCTTGGAGGTGAATATGCGCTTCCGGTAGATCAATCGCTACCGCTCCGGCGGCCAGACGCCGCGCGATATTGCGTTCGGCTATGGCAAAAAGGGGCGCCAATCCGCTTTCCGCGCGGCGGACGTCAGCCTCGGCGTAGGTCAGGCGGCTGACCCGCACCCGGGTACGATGAATAGTGACGTCTTCCACCGCGCCGCTGTCGGTGAAACTAATGCAGAAGGAAAGAGCCCTGGAAGTTTCCGACAGTCCCAGGGCATAGTATTCGAGGGCCTGCTCATTAAGCATGCGGGAGGCGCCTTCCGGAAGGTAGAGGGTAGAGCCACGGGAGCGGGCATCAAGGTCGCCGGGAGAATCCGGGGTAACGGTAGCCGCCGGATCGGCAATATGCACCCAGAGCTTATCGTCATCGACGCAGACTGCGTCATCGGGGTCGGTACTCCAGGCGTTATCGATGGCCCAAGCGGTCTGCGCGGTTAAATCCAGCAGAGCGGTATTTTCAGGAGGACTCTCAATGGGGACTTGTGAACTGTGGACAGAAACGCCGTGACGGTGCGGCCAGGGATTCCGCCATACCGACCAATAACCGGTTTCCAGTAATAGCCGGTGCGCCGCTTCCGGGCTTTCGGCTTTTCCGGCTTCCTTGAGTAATTTGGAGCGGTCGGTTTTTCCAAGAGCCAGCGCCTCAATTTCCTGGAGAAAACGGCTGTCCGCGGCCGCCGTGATACAGTCCGGATCGCATTTTTTTCCTGAAATACGTTTGATAAAAGCATCGCGCTCAGCCCCCTCGCGCTCTTTAGCGCCGGCTTTTTCACGGATGGCGGCGGCTTCGGCGGCGTCGCGGATGCTGACACTGGCGTCCGGGGTGCTGCACTGATAGCGCGGATGCTCCGAAACGGCGGTCCAGGCTGCCCACACATCCGCTGGGCGCAGTTTTCCCCACACCAGTTCGGCTATGGCCGCAAAGGTGGTGTTATCCCCTTCAAAAAAGTCAGCGGCTTCTTCAAGGTCTCCCGGGGGGACAGTGGCGGCCAGTAAGGCGGCGGCGCTGTCACAGGGCCCCTCATGTATAAAGGAAATATCTTTGTCCCGCACCCGTTTGGTTTCGGAAGCGGTAGCGATTTCGATTTTATCGGTGCTGACGGCTTTGATGACCGCCGGCTGACCCTTGTACAGTACTATCATTTTATCTCGGAATTTCATAGTTTCACCTTACCATGTTAGCGGGCGCGTCTCAAGGTACGCTTACACACTTGCAGACAGGCGGAAGAACGAAAAACTTTTTGATGGGCCTATTGTCCAAGTGAACGGCTTTTGGTATATTTATGCAGTCTTTGGTATAGAGTTGAATAATTATAAGATGGAGTACACTATGATAGTGATGAAATTCGGCGGCTCTTCAGTCGCCAATGCCGAACGTATCCGCCATGTGGCTGGAATTATCCGTACTTTTGCGGATCGCCGTCCGATTATCGTGCTCTCGGCTATGGGAGACACCACCGATGATCTGCTCTCCGCGGCTGATGCCGCCCTTAACGGCACTATTACCATTGATGCAGTTGAAAAACTGCACAAAGACACTGCCTCTGAACTGGGTATATCTTCCACTGAGATTGATGCCCTTCTCGGTGAGCTGCGTACCCTGCTGACTGGTATTTCCATGCTGCGCGAGGTTACACCCCGTTCCCGCGATTACCTGGTTTCTTTCGGGGAGCGGCTTTCGGTACGGATTATGTCTGCCTATTTGAATACACTTCCGGTACGCGCCGAATTCCGCGATGCCTGGGATGTCGGGTTTATCTCCGACTCCAATTATACCAGCGCCGACCTGCTGCCGGAAACCTGGGAAAATATTCGCAAGATTCTTGGTCCCTACGCCAACGGCCGCAAGGGCGACGGGATGGCCATTCCGGTGGTTACCGGCTTTATCGCCAAGGACAGCAAGGGCTTTATTACTACCCTCGGACGGGGCGGCAGCGACCTGACCGCGACCATTTTGGGCGCGGCTCTGCGGGTAGAGGAAGTGCAGACCTGGAAGGATGTTGACGGCATTCTCACCACCGATCCCCGGATTGTAAAGGACGCCCGCCCGGTACCCGTGGCAACTTATGATGAGGTCGCGGAGCTGGCCTATTTCGGCGCCCAGGTTTTACATCCCCGTTCCATGCAGCCCTGTCTGCAAACCGGCACTCCGGTACGCGTTAAAAATTCCTATAATATCGACGCGCCTGGCTCAATCATCGTCACTGCCCATGAAACTCCTCCGGCGCCGGTACGGGCAATTACGACTAAGAAGAACGTGACACTGGTGGATATCGTTTCTACCCGTATGCTGGGTCAGTTTGGATTCTTGGCCAAGGTATTTGAAATTTTTGCCGTCCATAATATCAGTGTGGATGTAGTAGCAACTTCCGAAGTTTCGGTGTCCTGCACCGTAGACAGCAAGAAAGCCGATCTGGTGGCCCTGCGCACTGATCTTGAAAAATACGCGCTCACCGATATCCGCAAGGACAAGGCCATCGTTACCATAATTTGCGATATCCGGCGATCCAGCGAAATTCTGGCGGCCACCTTCGAAGTTCTTTCCAGGGAGAAGATCAATATTCAAATGATCAGCCAGGGCGCTTCCAAGGTAAATATCAGTATGATCTGCGATTCTTCGGAATCTGAACGTGTCGTACAGCTGCTGCACGAACGTTATTTCGGCGCTAATGGAGGCCTGGTTTGATCAACATAGCCCTGGTCGGTTACGGAAAGATGGGGCACATGATTGCCCAGGCCGCGGCCTTGCGCGGCAACCGTGTGGTCTGCACGGTGGATCCTTTTGCCGCTGACGCCAGCTGTCTTACCTCGGATGCCAAGGTGATGGCCGCCGCGATCATCGATTCCGGCGCCCAGGTGGTTATCGAGTTTTCGCACCCGAAGTCCGTTCTGGGCAACATTGCGGCCCTGCTGCCGACGGCCTTGCCACTGGTTGTCGGAACAACCGGCTGGAACGATAAACTGGATGATATCCGCAAGCAAGTGCTGGAACGCGGTACAGCTTTTTTCACGGCTTCTAATTTTTCGCTGGGCGTAAACCTCTTTTACCGGATGGTGGCCGAGGCTTCGCGCCTGATGGCCGAATTTGAACAGTACGATGTAGCCGTTTTTGAAGCGCATCACAATCAGAAGGCCGACAGCCCCTCGGGAACCGGACTGGATGTGGCCAGACGGGTGCTGGATAACCTGCCCCGCAAGAAGCGGCTGGTTACCGACGCTTTTTACCGGAAACCGGAACCGGAGGAATTGCATCTGGCCAGCCTACGGGTTGGCGCGGTTCCGGGTACGCACAGCGTCTTTTTTGACTCTCCGGCCGATACCATAGAACTGACGCATACGGCCAGAAACCGTGAGGGTTTCGCGATGGGCGCGGTGCGCGCCGCCGAATGGCTGTGTTCTCCGGACGGTACCGGTCAGAGCCGGCGGGGCATGTTTTCGATGGATGATCTTTTCGCCGAGCTCTAGCGGATTGCCGGAAACCGGTTTTTTAGTAGCTGATCGAGAGTTGCCGTATTTTATCTGAAAGGTAAAATACGGCAATACGATTGGCTCCCCTCAGGTACACTTCACTGTCCCCGCTGCGGTAGGCCGGCTTACCGTAGACGGCTTCAAAATCTTCCCGGCTGTCCCCGCAGCGGATATCTCCCGGTAAAGAAACCGGTGAACCGCTTTCCAAATAAAGCGCCCGGATGCTCTCCCGCGGTAAACCGGTACTGCTGGTATTCAGTATGATGCGGGCGCGCAGCGACGGGTAGTACCAATATTCAGTCTGATAATCATTGATAATTTCGGCCGGCCGACCCCAGGCCTTTTCCAGCTCGGTGGCGGTGTTTCCTGTCGCGATGCCGCGTAATGCGATAACTGAATCACTGTTTTGCAAGACTGCCGCGGCGCGCCAGGAGCGGGCGGTTTCATCCGACCGCTCCTGATTGTTTTCAGCATGTGAAATCAATGCCAGATTAAGCGAAAGATCCAGACTGTTGGCCGGATAACCGGGTGTCAGTAAATTGCTGTTACGATCTGAGCGTAAGGGCTGATTCAAGGTCCGTTCCTGTAAAATCAGACTGTTGGCGGTGATCTGCCGGGCGCGTTCACGATCGTTGGCGGTATAAAATAGTACCCAGGCCCAGTTGGCATTGGATAAAAAACCGGTTTCCTGCTGTTCCCGCAGCGCCGCCAGTTCCGCCAGACGTAAAGCTTCGCTTTTGCGGGCCGGCGCGGCAGAAAGGGAGAGCAGGGTAGCCTGGGCGGACAGCAGCAGGCTGTCCTCGAAGTGATTTTGGGCTTCAGCATAGCCGGAGAGAGCTTGGGTGTAGTGTTCATTGGCTTCCGGCTGCGGCGTTCGGGGGTCTGAAAAGCTTTTCTGCAAAAGAGCCGTAAATCCGCCGCGGTCAATTTCTTGTCCGGTGGCAAATGGTAACAGTGGAACCAGGTACAAGGTCTCGGCGGGCGTCGCGGACAGGAACAGGCGGTGATGAAAAAAGGCCGCCAGTTTTTTAAGGTAGGGAGAAGCCGGGTATACTTCCTGCAGGTTGATAACCGTTTTCAGGTTGTTATCGAGGGCGGCACCCTCCCTCAGCGCAAATAGCACGGTTTTCAGTTCCATGGCCAGCGCTTCGGTACGGTCCGCATCCTCTGACATCGCGGTCTTTCGCGTTTGGGGACGGGGGCTGTTTTTAAGATACTCGGTGAAAACGCTGCCGGATTCCCGGGAAGCGCGTTCCAGATCGTCAAACCACAGATCCTGGCTATCCGGCGGATAACCGCAGATATCCAGCAGCAGACGGGCAAAGCCGTCAGCTTCGCGCGTCAGATTGATGCGTTCCGCGGCCGCTCTATCCGTCAGAGCGCGCCAGTTTTGGTCCAGGGCGAAGGCCGCGATTTCATAGGCCAAAAAGGGTGAAAGCCGGTTTTCGCGCTCAACATCAATATTGCGGATCCGCCGGGCGGATTCGGCCAGTGTTGAAAATATCGAAAGATCAATATAGTCCAGCAGGGCAGACGAAATAATAAAACTGCCGTCCGGCAAAAACTTCACTACTACCTGATCCGAGGAAATCACCAGTACCTGAACCTGACCGCGGCTGATCTCGGTTCTGCGCATCAGCATGAACAGTGACGCGTCGATTACCTGTTTCCAGTCGCCGAGATCGGCTGCCGGTATTCGATTAGAGGACAGAGCCGCGGCTTCCGCCCGGGCGGTACTGCGCAGCGCTTCACGGGAAGGGGAATTGGCGGAGGTGTTCTGAGCGGCCGAAAAACCGGCCGGGAGTAAGCAGATCAGTATAAATGCCGAAAAAAGTTTGTTCATATACCAACAATAACACACCAGTTGGCGTAAGGCAACGAAAAGGCTATACTCCGGCCATGAACAGGATTTTTTTGAAAAGCGGTGAGGAAGAACGCATCCTCCGCGGACACCCGTGGGTTTTTGATAACGAGATTGGCCGGTTTCAGGGCGACTGCCCGGACGGTCAGAGCGCCGAAGTGCTCACCAAGAGCGGTATGTACCTGGGAACCGGCATCCCCAACCGCAAGTCCAAAATTACTGTGCGTATTTTCAGCCGGGATCGCGCCGAAACAATTGACCGCGCCTTTTTCGCGCGGCGAATCCGCTCGGCTCTGGAATACCGGCTGCGTGTTTACGCTAAAAGCGATTCGTTCCGCCTGCTTTTCGCGGAAGCCGATCTGGTTCCGGGTCTGATTGTAGACCGCTTTGTGACCGTTTCCGGCAAAGTGTTTCTGTCCGCGCAGTTTTTAACCCTCGGGGTTGAAAGCTTCCGTGAGGACATTCTTTCCGCCCTGCGCGAAACCGTGCCCTGCGAGGGTATCTTTGAGCGCAGCGATGTGCATGTGCGGGCCCTGGAGGGCCTGGAGGAGCGTAAGGGCTGGGTTTTCGGCAGCGGTGATCCGGTTATCGAGATTCTGGAAAACGGCATCCGTCTGGAAGTCGATCTGGAAAATGGACAGAAGACCGGCTATTTCCTGGACCAGAAACACAACCGCGCGCTGATCGCGTCTCTTTCAAAGGGCTTGTCCGTTCTGGATACTTTTACCCATACCGGAGCCTTCGGCCTGAACGCCGCTTCAGGCGGAGCGTCCTCGGTTATCTCGGTGGATATTTCGGCGGAAGCGGTGGCTATGGTCGACCGCAATATACGCCGCAACGGCTTTGAATCCTTGATGAGCGCTCAGACCGCTGACGTATTTGACCTGCTCAAGGATTATGAAAAGGAAGGGCGTAAATTTGATCTGATCATTCTGGACCCCCCGGCTTTTACCAAGAGCGCCAAGATGGTCGAAAAAGCCTATGGCGGATACAAGGAAATCAATCTGCGGGCCATGAAGCTGCTGCGCTCCGGAGGTTATCTGATGACCTGCTCCTGCTCGCACTTTTTCGGTTCCGAGATATTTTACCGGATGATCGGCAGCGCCGCCGTAGACGCTCACCGCACAGTCCAGATTCTGGAGCGCCGCGGACCCGGACCCGATCATCCTTCCCTGCTCGGGTATCCGGAATCCGAATACCTGAAGTGCGCCCTGTTGCGCGTCTGGTAGAAAGCGCCGATGAGCGGAAAACCCTTTAACAGCCTGGTCGTTCTCGGCGCAACTGCTACCGGTAAGACGGCTTTGGCTGTCGCTCTGGCCAGGCAGTATGGCGGTGAAATCATCTCCGCCGACTCGCGCCAGGTTTACCGCGGTCTGGATATCGGTACCGGCAAAGACCTCGCTGAGTACGGAGCGGTACCTTATCACTTGATCGATATCGCCAGTCTGCCCGATGAATACAGCGTATTTAACTATCAGAAAGATTTCAGTGCCGCCTTTGAATCCGTTCTTTCTCGCTCCCGTTTACCGGTGATAGCCGGCGGCACGGGCCTGTATCTGGACGCGGTTATCCGTTCCTATCGGCTGCTCTCAGTACCGCGGAACGAGGAGTTGCGTCTTTCTCTGGAGAACCGTTCGCTGGAAGATCTGGCCGCGCTGCTGCTGACCTTAAAAAAGGATATTCATAACCGCACCGATTTACTGGAAAAAGAGCGGCTGCTGCGGGCAATTGAAATAGCCGAGTATCAGCGCTCCGCCGGCGCTCTCTCCCCGCCGGAGGAAAACCCGGTTATTCCCCTGATCTTTGGAATGTGTTTTGAACGCGCTGAATTGCGTTCCCGTATTCGGGAACGCTTATTCGCGCGCGCGGAAAACGGACTGGTGCAAGAAGTGGAGGCGATTCACGCCGGTGGCATCAGTTGGGAGCGTCTGGAGCGGCTTGGACTGGAATACCGCTATACGGCAGAATATCTGCAGGGCCGGCTTGGTACGCGCGCGGAATTTCTGGAGCGGCTGTGCACGGCGATCTGTCAATTTGCCAAGCGACAAGAAACCTGGTTTCGGGGAATGGAACGTAAGGGCATACGGATTAACTGGTTGGAAAAGGGTAATCGGGAAGAAGCGGTAAAAATGATTGAGGCCGAACGTTTTTAATCGTCCGGCCTCTGTTCAGGCCACAACTACTGAGCGGCTTTCTTCCATGCGGGACAGATAACCGGTTCTCAGGCAGCTTTCAAAAAGTTCTTTCGTCAAATAGTCGTCAATTATTCTTTCACAGCCATCCAGATCGCGGAATATGCGAACCATAAAACCGTCTTCAGTTTCGTTCAAAATTGAAAGATAGTCGGCGCAGCCGGAATTGCTCTTGATATAAAAGTTTTTCACTCCGAACCCTCCTGTACATTTATTTTCGGGTTAGTTTCCGATTACTTTAGCTTTGGATTTTTCCCTGCCCCCTTTTCAAGTTGGCTACTGTGTATTATTATATTGCTATGCTAACTGATGCCCATATTCATTTGTATGATCTCGGGAAAGTATCCGGTACCGAACCGGTGCTGGAAAAGGATGTACTGGTTTGTGCTTCAGCGCATTCGGAGACTGAGTTTCTGTGGCAGGAGGCTTTTTCCGCAAAGTATCCTGCTCAGGTTTTTTTATCGTTCGGCATACATCCTCAATCCCCTCAAAAGGGGGAATTGCGTTTTTTGGAAGAACTCTGCGCGCAGGGACGGATTTCCGCGATCGGCGAATGCGGGTTTGATCTGTTCAATGAGGAATTCCGCCAGCATGAGAGCGAGCAGGAGAGTCTGTGGCGCAGTCAGACTGCCCTGGCCAAACAGTATAGCCTGCCCTTAATCATACATACCCGCAAGGCCCTGCATCATATTTTCGCGGATGCTCAACTGCTTCAACAGCTTCCGGCCATTGTTTTTCACGGTTGGCCGGGATCCTCCCTGGAGGCGGAAAGTCTGCTTTCGCGCGGTATCAATGCCTATTTTTCCTGCGGCAAAGGTTTGCTGCGCGGGGCCAGAAATCTCTCTGAAACCGCTGCGCGCCTGCCTATCGGCCGCCTGTTGACTGAAACTGACGCACCCTACATGACCTCGCGCGATGAACCATACTCGGCGCTCGGTGACATTCATACGGTATTTAACGCCCTGTGCGAAGTGCGGGAAGAATCGCCTGAAGTTTTGGCATCATCTATCCGCGAGAATTTTAAAGCGGTTTTTTCAGCTGCGCGCTGATTCTTGTAAACTCGGCTGCGGTTTTAACGCAAATTTTGTGCAGTTCGGGCAGCAGCGAATCGGCTAAAGCGGCGTTTCCGGCTTTCAGCGCCCGTTCAACTTCGGCGCACAGGGCCGAGAGGGGTAATGCCCCGAGGGTCAGAGCCGCGCCTTTGAGCTGATGTACCCGGTGGATTGCTTCCGGTCTGCCGTCTTTTTCTTCCAATTCCCGGAGCGTAGCCGGCAGGCACTCATTGTTTTCCAGATAGGTCTGAACCAGATCGACATATAATTCTACATCATTGTCCAGCCGGCTCAGGGCTTCAGTTGTCTGTATAAGATCGGATGGTGCATCAGTCATTCAGTTTTCCTCAGATAAAAATCTTCGCCGGCGGCATTGATGATCACAAAGGCCGGCAGGTCGCGGACTTCAACAAGCCGCACCGCTTCCATACCCAACTCCGGATAATCAAGTATCGTTGTCGAAACGATGTTCTCGCTGGCTATCAAGGCCGCCGCGCCGCCGATGGTTCCGAGATACACTCCGCCAAACCGCAAACAGGCATCGCGCCAGCGCTGAGAGCGGTTACCCTTGGCGATAGTGATCAGCGAAGCCCCGGCCTGCATCAGTTCATCGGCATAGTTATCCATTCTTCCGGCGGTGGTTGGACCAAAACTGCCGATGACCTTACCTTCCGGGGTTTTCGCCGGACCGGCGTACATAATCGGATGGTCTTTAAGATAGTCCGGCAGGCTTTTGCCGGCGGCCAGCAGGGCATGCCAGCGGGCATGGGCGGCGTCGCGGGCGACCAGTACCGTACCGCTGAGAGACAGCGCTGTCCCGGTCGGCAGTTGTCCCAGTTTTTCGCGCACTGACGCCGGATCGGCATTCAGATCGATCGGTATACGGTCTGTCGCGGATTGGCCGTAAGCGGCGGCTTCCAGAAAACCCGGGATGGTCTCGGGATGGTTTTCTGTTTTTTGGATATGAATACCCTCGCTGTCGATGACGGCCAGCAGGTTACGGTGCGCGGAGCAGGATACGCCTATTGATACCGGAAAACTGGCGCCGTGCCGCGGCAGCCGGAATACCCGCGCCGCGGCGGCCAGGGCGGTACCGCCGAACTGGGCGCCGGTACCGGCTTCTCGGGCCAGAAGCAAAACCTCTTTTTCAAGAGCCGCGTCGCGCAGTGGCTTCACACCGAAAACGGTATAGTCCCATCCCGGAATTTCATGGTCAAAGTAACCGGTCGTAGCCAGTTTCAGGGCCAGCAGATTTTGTTCGGGACTCAGACCGCCGGCTACGACAGCAATTGTATATGGCGGACAGGCCGATGCACCGAGGGCGGCAATCTGCTCGCGCAGAAAACGGATAAAGGCCTCTTTTTCCAGTGAAGCTTTGGTGAGCTGGAAGAAAGAAGTTTTATTGGCTGAACCGCCGCCTTTGGCGCAAAATAACAACCGGTAGGCCGGCCCGTTATTCGCGGATGTTGCACCGGCGCTAGCTGCACCGGCGTCTGCTGTAACTGCGCTTGCAGTAACGGCACTTGCTATGGCCCCGGCGGGAGTCTGAATCAAAATCTGGGCCGGTAAATTGGTCTGGGGGTCGTGTTCTTCATAGAAGCTGTCCGGAACGGTGGTGGAATAACGCAGTGTCCGTTTCTGCCAGGCCAGTTCAACTCCTCTGGAGAGGGCGGCGCTTTCGGCGGTTCCGGTCAGCACGCCGCTGTCCTTCCAGGCATAAACAGCGGCTATGCCGGTGTCCTGACAGACAGGGAACTGTCCTCCGGAGGCTATCTGGCTGTTACGCAGCAGAGCAGCGAGTACCAGGCGGTCGTTGTGGGAGGAGCTGCTGTCCCGGGAGAGGCGGATCAGGTCTTCCAGATGTTCACGGGTAAAGGTAAAAGAGATGCGGGTAAAGGCTTCCTCGGTCAGCTCTGTCAGAACAGAATCGTCTATGCGCAACAGGCCGTCCTGCATGCGGATATGTTCTATTAAGCTGCCTCTATCAAGCTGTTCAAAATCCATAGTAGGGTCAGTATAGCTCTTGCGGTAAGAATTTGCTATACTTTTGAAGTTGTTGGAGGATCTATGAAGCCGATGCTGTTTTCTCTTTTCGCCCTGGCCGCGCTGTTTTCGGTGATGACACTGTTCCCGCTTGATGCCCTTTCGGTACTTTCCTTTGTGTTGGCTATCGCTTACACCGTGGTGACTGGAATGTCGTTCCGGTTTCTGCTGTCGAGACCCTCCAGAAAACAGGCTGCAATAGTCCGCAAATTACTTGAATATCTGCCCTTTGTGCTTTTGGCGGCGTTTATCGTTCAGCATTCCGGAAATTCCGCTCCCGGCTTTGCGTTGGATCTGGCAGCGGTGCTGCTGTGGCTCGCTGTATCGGCTCTGGCTCTCGTTCTGCTTTTCAGGCTCTCCGAGAAGCGCATTATCCGCTTTTTCCCTTCCCTTGAGGCATCCGCTCCGCATACCCGCAAGGGGCTATTGGTTCAGGCCCTGGAGTGGGCTGACGCCCTGGTGCAGTCCGCCTGTCTGGTTTTACTGGTTAACATTTTCTTTTTTCAGCTCTATGCCATACCTTCAGAGTCGATGGTACCGGAGTTCATGATCGGCGACCGCGTTGTGGTGCTGAAGACACCCTCCGGGCCGCAGTTCCCGCTGTCGGAAGTCCGGATTCCCCGGATGCGTGACTATCAGCGCGGCGATATCGTCGTTTTCAGTAATCCGCATTACAACGATACCCGTGAAGACCGGGTACGAACCTTCGCTTCCCAACTGGTGTACATGCTGACTTTTACCGGTGTTAATATCAACCGCGACGAGTTCGGTTCCATTAAAGCTGATCCTCTAGTCAAACGCATTACCGGTATTCCCGGTGAGCGGCTGATGATGGTCAACGGAGTGCTCTATGCCCAGCGCTCCGGTGAGGATACCTTTACCGCGGTAACGGCAGACGCCTCCTGGGCCAACTGGAATCTTTCGGCCCTGCCGCGTTCGGAGCTGGCCCTGGTTCGCTCCGTACCTCTGACGGCTGAGGATTTTATGGCGCTGGAATCTGTTGAATCCGAGCGTTCAACTTTGGACCTTAACGCCGCCGCCGCGGAGGCCCGCGCTCTGGTGCGCCGCTTTAACAGTTTGAAACGCGGCGTTGATACGGTTACCCTTGCGCCGGAATTACTCAGCCGCGCCCAGCTGGAAATACTCAGCATGTATCGCGGTAATGACGAAATCAGCCGCCTGCTGCTGACTACCAACGGCGGTTCCGCCTGGTTTAACCGGCTGATGACCGCCTGGACAGCCGACATGGCCCGGAAGAATTATTTTGAGGAGCAATCGCTGCGCATCAGTGTGCTTATCAAACTGAATTTTGGGCGATTGGTAGTGCGTAACGCCGAATTGCTGGCAGCCAATACCGCCCTGCGTGAATACAATGAGGACGCCCAGCGCAAGAACCTGCAGCTCCAGGCCCAGAATTATCTTTTCTACATGGGTGTGCATGATCAGCGCAACATGCCGGCTTTCCCCGCGGAAGAAGGCCAGTTTATTCCCGAAAATAATTTTTTCATGATGGGTGACAACCGCTTTAACTCGTTGGATATGCGTCATTCTTATTCAGTCCAGTTGCGGGAAATTGATGCCGGTGACAGTCAGTCTTTTTTATACCGTTCCAATATTTCTCCGCAGTATGTACCGGTGGACCGTATTCTCGGTGCAGCCTCATTCCGTTTCTGGCCGGCTTCACGCATCGGTGTTCCTGAATAATTCGTCAAGTTACGGGCACCTCAAAAAACTCAATTTGTTTTTCGAGGTGCCCGTAAATAAAAAAAAAGGTGTTGATTCGCCGCTGCCGGCTTTTCAACACCTTTATTGCCCCGATTGAGGTTTTGTTACCTATCCATGGCTCGTTCGGCACCAGCGACGCCTCTCGGCAGTTTATGGCGCTGGTGTGTCGCTGAGTTCTTTTTGCGGCGCGTAGGGCAGGTTCCAGGCGCTGCCGTCTTCGAGCTGAACCAGCAACTGTTCAAGGCCGGAAAAAACTTCCTCGCGAGAAACTGACGCTATCGCTGAAATCACCCACCTGTTTTTCTTCTGTTGCGCATATACCGTATCCACGATGTGCGTAATTAAAATTCCCTGAACATACACACCAGCCGTTTCGGACGGCGCCGGCGACCACAGATAAAAATCTACCAGATATTCGGCTGCCTCCGCGTTTTCCCGGACGGTTTTAATTTCCAGTCCGGTAACGCCGAACACTTCGTTGCGGCCAAGTTCTTTCCGTTCAAAGAACTCCAGAGGCGTGATCAGGCCCGCGCCGCGCTCATAGACTTCTCGGATGCTGCTGGTTACAAAGAGGTTGACCGTATAATTCTGATAATCTTTACCGGCTTGACCTCCGGAAGCAGCGGTCATGCGGTCGCTGTCCATTTCCGAAAGCGCGTCATAGAACATTTCTGTGACCGCCAGCGGACTCAGGCCGCGGGTAGTAGGTTTGTTCTTCATGTCCGAGAACCAGACACTGAAAAGAATTACTATGCTAGCGGCCACCCCCGCGATAACTTTTATTGTAAAACTGTTTTTTCTGAAGAAAAGCCTGAGCGTTTTTTTTCTTTTCCGGCGGTTGCGATCCCTTGCCAGGCGGGTAAGAAAATCCGCGGAGGGTGGAAGAGTGGCCTTGCTGGCGTCAAGGCAAAGAGAGTATCGCTCGGGGAGGTCCAGGAAAAGCTGCAGGGGATTTTCAGGAAAATTGAACAGCAGCTTATCGAGAGCGGCGCAGATTTCATCCCGGATTTCCCGCGAGGATAATAACAACGGGTCTGTGTCCATATCCTGAATGACGGTGATTATTTCAGCTGGGGCTGACCCTGGAAAGGCCGGCGCGCCGGTCAGGACACGGCGGGCGAGGGTCCCGAACATAAAGGAAAGATTAGCGGACGCGCTTAATGTTTGATGATCCGGGTGTAACCAGTGCTCAAAATAGGAGGGACGCTGTTCGTCCGGAATCAGGGACAGACAACGGCTCAAAAAGCGAGACGGTAAAATCAGAAAACGTCCGTCATCTCCGGCTATGACGGAGGCGGGACCGACGCAGGAGAGGGCCTGGAGGCGCTCGGCATCAAGCGATCCGGCGCTCAGGGCGGCCGAAAGAGATCGGGCAAAGAGTCTTAAAATACCCCAGGACCATTCGTTATCCGACGAGCCTACCGCTTCATTGAGAGCCACACCCGGAAAGTCCGGACCGAAGGCCTGCAGACAAGGGACTGTTGATTCTCCGGCTTTGGCGTCAGCGGCGATAGTGCCGGTCAGGTTCCAGGGGCTGACTGTCCCGAGCCGGTCTAAAATAAAACCCGGTTCCGCAAGCAGCCGGGCGATGGTGGAGCGGCGGCTTTGGTCGTCGCTCAAACCGGTAGAAATAAGGAGGGCCGCCTGGCCCTCCACTTCATGTCTTGAGATCAGTTCCATGTCTAGCGGCCTGCCGGGGAATACAGGTATTTGAAAAAGTCCATATCGGTAGACAGTATCTTTTCAAATTGGGGCAGGGTGCTGCGGTAGGTTTCGATACTCTTCCAGAAACTGTAAAATTCCACATCCTTGCTGTAAGCGTCGGCGTAGATACGGGCGGCCTCGGCGTCGGCCGCTCCGCGGATAACTTCCGCCCGGCTGTAGGCCTGGGAAAGCAGGGTCTTTTTTTCGTTCTCCAGCTTACCGAGCCAGTTGGCTTTTTGTCCCTCGCCGGTGGAGCGGAAGCTCTGAGCGATCTGGTTACGGTCCTTGATCATACGATTATAGACGCTCTGAGTCAGTTCATCGGAGTACTTGATCTGGCGCAACACGATATCCAGCAGTTCGATTCCGAATTCCGGAACCTTGGTTCTGGCGATGGTAGCCATTTCGTTACTGAGCTCCATGCGGCCCTTGGTAATCGTTTCGTAGACTGTCTTTTCGCTGGTGGTCTGGTTCAGCTGAACGTCTTCGGCGTCGGCGCCGAGGGCGAAAGTCTCCTGATGCTGCAGCTCGTTGATCAGGTTGGAGTTACGCACTACATCATTCAGACTGGAGGAGGTGATTACCGTGCGTACCGCGGAGTCGACCACGTCGCTCAGGCGTGAGTAGGCGCCTTCGATGCTGGTGACCGACTCATAAAATTTAATGGGGTCGGAGATTCTCCAGCGGGTAGTGGTGTCTACAATGATAAACTGGTTTTCCTTGGTTGGAATGCGCTGGGAATCGCCGTCCAGGGACATCAGCTTGCGCGGGTAGGTGGTAACATTGTCGATCAGCGGCATCTTGATGTGCAGGCCGGCCTCTTGACTGGAGGCGACTATTTCACCGAAGCGGGTGATTACTACCTGGTTGCCTTCATCAAGTATATAAAAGGGGTTAGCGAATATCAGTATTATAAAAATTGCTATGACTATTGTCAGAGCTGTGCGGTAGGGTTTGTTCATTGCTGTCCTCCGTTCGGCAGGTTCTTGAGCGGCAGGAAGTTTTCCAGTTTTTTATCAACCAGGGTAGTGCCTTCCTCGTTGGCGAAGAGCGCTTCGATAGTTTCCAGATACAGGCGCCGGCGGGTTACTTCCGGAGCGCGCCGGTATTCATTGTAGACGGCGTTGAATCTGGCCACATCGCCCTGGGCGCGGTTGACGCGCTCGGCGGCGTATCCGCGGGCAATCTGGATCAGCTGCTCAGCCTGTCCGGAGGCCTTGGGAATCTCGGCGTTATAGGCTTCTTTTCCCTCGTTGATCAGGCGGTTCATGTCCTGAATAGCCTTGTTGACATCCTCGAAAGCGGCTTGTACGCCGGCCGGGGGTACAATATTTTGGAGCTGAACATTGATAATGGTGACGCCGGCGCCGAATTCCTTCAATTTGTCGTTCATCATGACAATTGAATGGTTTTCGATGGCGGTGCGTTCCGGCCCGATAACGTCCAGAATGGCCCGGTCTCCGACGAGGCTGTTAATCACGGACTGTGAAATATCCCGGATAGTGGTAAGCCGGCCGCTTTCATTAATATTGAACAGCCAGGCCTTGGGATCCATGATACGGTATTGAATGATCCACTCAACATCCACAATATTGAGGTCTCCGGTCAGCATGGTGGACTCGCGGGTCAAATTATTTTCGTAGGAGTTGGTAACTCCGCCGCGCAGCGTACGAAAGCCGAATTGTTCGGTTTGAATGCTTTTCGTGGCGACATTGTAGCTGCGGTCAATACCGAAGGGCGCCTTGAAATGCAGGCCGGGACCTACTGTCGTAAGATAACGTCCGAAACGGGTAAGCACCGCGTCTTCGGTCTGATCAACGATGAAAAAAGAGGTCATTACCGCGACTAAAAGCAGTAAAACCGCAATTCCCGCCAGGGCCATGCGGGATGAAAGCCACTTAACCGGCTTTTTCCCGTTCCCGTCGTATTGAGAATCCATAGAACCTCCTGAAAACTGTCTGTATTACCTCTAAATGTACCGTATTCCGCCGAGCGGGGCAACCGAAACCGGATTTGCACTTGAATAAACAGACGGCAATTTGTATAATTATAGAATGATATTTCCAATTGAACAGCTCGTTGAATTTACGGGCAATGTGTACGAAATTACCTGCGCGTCCATCCGCCGGGCCTACCAGCTTTCCATGGTTCGGGATGAAGAAATCGAAAAGAACGACGGTAAGGTAGTATCCCTCGCTGCCAATCAGGTATTTACCGGACAGGTAGAGTACAAGATCGAAGAACAGTAAGCCAAGGACTAGCCGAAATGCCACCTGAGTGCCAGCTTCCGGTGCTGGTGGTTTTCGGTCCCACCGCGTCGGGAAAAACGGATTTAGCCGTTTCGCTTTTCTCCCGCGCTGCCTCCTTTTTTCCGGGAGCAGCCGAAATTATCAGCGCCGATTCCATGCAGGTATACCGCGGTATGGATATCGGAACCGCCAAACCTGATCAGCAGCTTCTTGAGAGCCTTCCCCATCATCTTATTGATATTTGCAACCCTTCCGAGCAGTTTTCGGCTGCCGATTTTGTACGTTTGGCCGACGCCGCCGCCTTGGATATTCATCAGCGCGGCAAACTGCCGGTGATAATGGGCGGTACTGCTTTTTATATCAAGAACTTCATGTTCGGTCTGCCTGAAACACCGGTTTCGGATGCGGCTGTGCGCGATCTCCTGCAGGTTCGGTTGCGCTCTGAGGGTGCCGCGGTTCTGCATCAGGAGTTATCGGTCGTTGACCCCGTAAGCGCCGCCCGTATTCACATTCATGACGGCTATCGTATTACCCGGGCTTTGGAAGTTTACGCCTGCGCCGGCCGGCCGCTGAGCTCTTTTGCCCTCTGTGGACAGCTCCGTGACCAATACCGCTTCCTAGTCATCGGCCTGGAGCGACCCCGTGAGGAACTGAACCGGCGTATCACACTGCGCGTCGACCAGATGTTCGATTCAGGTTTGGAGAAGGAAGCCCGCGCGCTTATTGAGGCGGGTTTTGGACCGGAAGCTCCCGGGATGCAGGCTATCGGCTATCGCGAGTTCTTTGACGCTTCCTGCGACGGTAACCGGCGCGAAATGATAGACCGCCATACCCGCCTGTATGCCAAGCGGCAATTGACTTTTTTCCGTTCCCTGCCCGGAGTGCAGTGGTTCGGAGCGCAGGAGATAGAGCGGATTTCTGAAACGGTAGGCCGTTTTTACGGTTCCTCGGTACTTGACGGTCTTTCCCAAACTGTGCATACTAGCTAGACCGTTACAATACCTGTAGCATTCAAGAGTATTTTATAGATAAGGAGTGCCGACGTGCCCTGCGGAAAGAAAAGAAAACGCCAGAAAATCGCGACGCATAAGCGGAAGAAAAAGCTCAGAAAGAACCGGCACAAGAAGAGAAAATAAGAGATCGGCCCTAATCTTTTTAAGATGCGGTGCCGCACCCTGTTTTTTCCGAAATGCGGAGCGCTTATACGCTACGACGACCGTAAACATTTATGTTTACGGTCTTTTTTTTTGTTTTTTCCTGTGCTATAATTTTCGCAATAATGACATCCATAAAACTGGCCGGTATTACCTGCCCTGCAGATATCAGAGGACTGAATAACCGCGAGCTGAACGCCCTGGCCTCAGAAATACGTAAGAAGATAATTGAGGTAGTCGGTGTAAACGGCGGTCATTTATCAAGCAATTTGGGAGTGGTTGAACTGACGCTCGCCCTGCACCGCGTCTTTGATACGCTTCAGGACGCCATTGTCTGGGATGTCGGCCATCAATGCTATACCCATAAACTGCTGACTGGCCGGTATGACCGTTTTACTTCCATACGAAAAAAAGACGGACTCTCCGGTTTCCCGAAACGGGAAGAAAGCCCTCATGACCATTTTAATACCGGACATTCCTCAACCTCACTGTCCGCGGCCTTTGGCCTGCTCACCGCCCGCCGACTGAACGGCGATCAGGGCAAGGTGATCGCCGTGATCGGAGACGGCGCGTTGACCGGCGGTATGGCTTTTGAAGCCCTCTCGCATGCCGGACAGGGGAAGAATGACCTTATCGTCATCCTCAATGACAACAAGATGTCCATCAGCGCCAACACCGGAGCACTTTCGGAGTATCTCAGCCGTCTGACCATGGGCGCCAACTACCAGTGGCTGCGCGAAAGGATTGACCGGCTGGTGCGCGCCATTCCGCTGGCCGGTGCGCCGCTGGCCAGTTTTATCGCCCGTTTCAAGCGCGGGCTGAAAGCCCTGCTGTTCAAGGATAATCTGTTTGTAGACCTCGGCTTTGAATATGTCGGTCCGCTCAATGGCCATAACACCGAGGAACTGGAAAAGGTGCTGCGCGACGTCAAGGCCCTGAACCGGCCGGTAGTGGTGCATGTGATTACTCGCAAGGGCAAAGGCTATCATCTGGCCGAAAACGACCCCTCCACCTTTCACGGTATTGGACCCTTCTGCATCAGCGATGGGAAAGTCGAGAAATTCGATACCACCAGTTATACCGAAGCCTTCTCGCATGCCATTCTGGACGCGGCCGCCAGGGACAGCCGGGTAGCGGCCATTACGGCGGCCATGGCCAAGGGAACCGGACTGGCTGCCTTTCAGCACCGTTACCCGGACCGTTTTTTTGATGTCGGCATCGCCGAACAGCATGCCGTTACCTTCGCGGCCGGTCTGGCGGCTGCCGGCCTTAAGCCGGTGGTCGCGATTTACAGTACCTTCATACAGCGGGCCATCGATCAGATTATTCATGATGTCGCCCTTCAAAATCTGCCGGTAGTTTTTGCCCTGGACCGCGCCGGGCCGGTTCCTGACGACGGTGAAACCCATCAGGGACTGTACGATATCGCCCTGTTGCGTCCTGTCCCCGGCCTGTCCATTGTCTGCCCGGCTTCGGTGCGTGAAATGCAGCTGCTGCTGACCTGGTCCCTGGAACAGGACGGTCCGGTAGCAATCCGCTATCCCAAAGGCGCTTCGCCGACCGAACAGGAAGCTTTCGCTCTTCCGGTAGAAACGGGCCGGGGAGTGTTCGTTCACCGCCTGAATTCCGATGCCCTGATAGTCTGTACCGGCGGAATTTTTCCGGAAGTGCTGGAGGCCTCCAATATGCTGGCCCGGGCTTCTGAACCAGTGGATCTGTATACCCTGCGCTTCATCAAACCTCTGGATGAGGACGCTTTTCTATCAGCTGTAGAAGGTTATCGGGCAGTGCTTATTGTGGAAGACGGGATCCGTACCGGCGGTATCGGCTTGGAACTGGCCGATCTCTGCCGCCGGGAGCGCCATGATATTCACGTAGCGGTACTGGCTTTTGACGAGCTGTTTTATCCGCAGGGTACCCGTTCGGAAATTCTGCAGTCCGCCGGCCTGTCCGCGGCCCATATCGCCGACTCTTTGAACGCGCTGCGTCTGGCGGCGGTCAAGGATCTTTCGCGATGACCGAAAACGTTCGGCAGTCCGGTTATTCGCTGCCGCTCTCAGGCGGCCGTCTGCTTTCCACCCGCCGGCCGGCTTTGGTCATGGGCATCCTGAACGCTACCGCGGATTCATTTTGGGAAAACAGCCGGGCCCTGTCCCTCTCCGAGGGGATTGAAAAAGCCTTAGCCTTGGTAGAGGAGGGCGCCGATATCCTGGATATCGGCGCCGAGTCGACCCGGCCGGGAGCCGCTTATGTCGAAGCCGAGGTGGAACTGGAGCGCGTTATCCCTTTGGTTGAGGGTATTCGTAGATACAGTCAAATACCAATTTCTATTGATACCCGCAAAGCCACGGTCATGGCCGCCGCGGCCGCGGCGGGCGCGGACATCCTGAACGATATTTCCGCCCTGGATGATGATCCGCTGATGGCAGAGCTGGCAGCGCGTTTGGAACTGACGGTAATACTGATGCATAAACAGGGTGAACCCCGTACCATGCAAGAGCATCCAGTGTATGCCGATGTGGTCACCGAGGTTCGCTCCTTTTTGCTGGAGAAGGCCAGAGCCGCCGAAAATGCCGGAATTGCCGGAAACCGTATTATTCTCGACCCCGGTATCGGATTCGGCAAAAAATATCAGGACAACTGCGCGCTCCTTTCCCGGCTTGCGGATATTACCGCATCGGGGTATCCTGTACTGGTCGGTCTCTCGCGAAAATCATGTATCGGCCAAATGACCGGCCGGGATACCGCCGATCGGCTCGCCGGAACCTTGGCGGCGAATATCGTCGCGGTCCGTAACGGTGCCCGTATTCTGCGGGTACATGACGTAGCCGCGGCCTGCGACACTCTTTCCGTGCTGAGCGAACTTGAGGAGAATGCTAACCAGTGGAATTCCTGAGACGTTTGAACATTTTGTACTCTACCATTCAGCCTGTTCTGGACGTTACCGTTCTGGCCGTGCTGCTTTTTCTGGTGTATCAAATTCTGGTAAAAACCCAGGCGGTGCAATTGCTCAAGGGCGCGATATCGCTTTTGGTAATCTATGCCCTAGCTTTTTTACTGCGCCTCAACACCCTGCTTTGGCTTTTAAATATTCTGGCTCCCGGTCTGCTGATCGGCGTGGCAATTGTATTCCAGCCGGAACTGCGTAAAATATTCCTGCGGATCGGACAGAGTGATTTTCTCAAACTAGGCAAAAGAAGCAAGCACAGCCATCTCGATTCGGTGCTCACCGCGGCGGAGATTCTGTCCAACCGGCGGCGGGGCATGCTTTCCGTGTTTATCCGGCGCAATTCACTGCGCGACATCGCTGAAACCGGAACGCGGCTGAATGCCGAGCTTTCTTCAAGCCTGCTGGTCACTATTTTCGGACATGATACCCCGCTGCATGACGGAGCGGTAATCATTCAGGGCGGGCGGGTTGTTGCCGCCGGCTGTTTTCTGCCGCTTTCCGAACAGCAGGATATCCGCAAAAGCTTTGGTACCCGTCATCGCGCGGCCCTGGGCATGTCCGAGGAAACCGACGCGGTGGTCCTGATCGTTTCTGAGGAAACCGGCGCCATCAGTTTAGCCTATGATTCCCATCTTTATTATGATTTAACTTCGGCCGAGGTAATCCGTCAGCTCGAAGAACTTCTGGATCTCGGGACGGAGACGCTGGATCTCGAGGAGAAGTCCAATGACGATTAAGCTCTTTTTTGAGCGGCTGGTTGATAACTGGCCGGCAAAGATTATCTGTCTAACCCTTTCCCTGCTGCTTTTTCTGTTTTACCGCATGAGTACCCTGGAGCAGCGTTTTTTTTCCGTGCCCCTGGTTATCGAAAGCAACGGTGAGCTGGTTCCGGCCTCTACCTATCCGCGGATGGTAAAGATCGCGCTGCGCGGCGAGACTAACAGTATCGCGCCGATCCGCGAAGATGATGTTGTCGCTTATATCGATTTGGCTCAGTTTTCCCGGGAGGGAGACTATAAGGTCGGTGTGCGTACCAGGCTGAAGGGTACCGCGCTGGATGTCGAACCGCTGGAGGTTACTACAGAACCCATGGAAATCGCCATGCGTCTGGAACTGCGAATAGTCAAGCAGGTGCCGGTAACCCCTTCCTTTAAAGGTTATCCGGAAGCCGGTTATGAGTTTTCCGGTTATACCATTACCCCGCAGTCTGTGGATATCGCCGGACCGCGTTCAATAGTCGAAAAGATCGACGATATTGTCACCGAAACCATTGAGCTCACAGGACGGAATTCGAGTTTCAACGGCTTTGTGCAACTAGTAAACCGAAACCCTCTGGTTTCGCTCAGCGGCGACGGCCGCGGTCAGTATCAGCTTAAAATTGATCAGGCTACATTGATCAGAACCTTTGAGGATTTGCCTCTCTTTTTCCAGGATTTGGATAATGACTTTGAAATTGTAAATACCGTTACTACCGGCAGCCTTCAGATTAAAGGTACTCAAATGCAGCTTTCGGCCTGGGTTCCGGATGAATCAGTGCTCAGCATACTGTGTTCTAATGTTACCGCGCCGGGTGTGTATATTCTGCCGGTAACAGTGAATATTCCTGAGCCCTTTGAGGTTCTGAAAGCCGCTCCCGGTGAACTGCAGCTGACAGTCAGGAGGAAACTGGATTGATAGTCGGAATTGGACTGGATGTCGTACACGTCGGCCGGCTGCAGCACTGGCAGAGAATCGACGGCCTGCTGGCCCGTTATTTTCATCCTGAGGAGCTGGCAGCCGCCTTAAGCCGCGGTTCATCAGCTTCATTATCCCTGGCCGCCCGATTTGCCGCCAAAGAGGCTTTCGGTAAGGCTATTGGAACGGGGTTAAGCGGAATAACCTTGAAGAACATTCTGGTAGTTAACAATCATAATGGTAAACCCTGCATGAAACTGTTTGGCAATGCCCTGGAGGCTTTTAACCGGACGGGGGCTTCGGTTATTCATTTGAGTCTGACTCATGAACACGATAATGCCTTGGCCATGGTAGTTATTGAGTCATCCAGCAGCACCGGAGAAAGACCATGAGCGCTCAAAAAGATAAGAATCTGACACTGACTTTTTACTCAAAAGAACAGATTGAATGCCCCATCTGTACCGCGAAATTCAAGAGGGAAGAATTGATGACCGGCGGCGGTCGTCTGGTTGCCGGCGTGCTCACCGATGAACTACGCCGGCTCTATGAGCCCTCCGCCAAATACGGCGAGGTTTTCCCGCAGAGTTATGCGTTGACAGTCTGTCCAAAATGCCATTACGCGGCCTTTCCCCAGGATTTTTGCGTATTGGATAAAGAGAGTCTGAACCGCATCTATGAGCGCATGCAGGAGCGCTATGAGTCAGTCAAACGCCTGTTCAGCAAGCTGGATTTTTCGGCGAGCCGCACCCTTGCTGAAGGAACGGCTTCTTATGTGCTGGCGATCCTGTGCTACGAGCATACCGACACCAAGTATTCTCCGACAATTAAACAGGGTGTCTGTTCCCTGCGCGCCGCCTGGCTGTTTTCTGAACTGGGCAAAAAGTATCCCGAAGAAAACTACAGCTATGTGTCAGACCTTTTTTATCATAAAGCGCTTTTTTTCTACCGCCGCGCGGTGGAGCTGGAAAGTTCCGGCAAAGAAATGATCGCCAGCCTGAAATCCTTCGGCCCGGATATCGACAAGAATTATGGCTATGACGGTGTATTGTATCTGGCGGCTCTTTTGGAATTTAAGTACGGCTCCCGCACCGACGCGGCTAAACGGGTTGAGCTTCTGGCCTATAACCGCCGCTCACTGGCCAAGATGTTCGGTCTCGGCAAGTCAACCAAAAACAAACCCGGACCGCTTTTGGAACATGCCCGCAACCTGTATGAGTCGATCGTAGCCGAAATTAATGACGACAGTGATGTTGATGAATGAAACACCCTCCCCCCGTATAATAGCGCTGCGGATTTCCTACGACGGAAGCGGTTTTAACGGCTGGCAGTCGCAAACGGCCGCCGGGGTCAGCGCCGGACGGACGGTTCAAACTGAAATCGAAAAAGTACTCGAAAAAATGCATGGACATCCGGTGGCCCTGCATGGTTCCGGCCGCACCGACGCCGGTGTGCATGCCGCCGGTCAGGTCGCGCACTTTCAAACTGATATTCAGAGCATACCCGCAGAGCGCTTCGTTCCCGCCTTGAATTCTTCACTCAGCAGAGATATTCGGATTCAGGCTTCCTGGCAGGAGCGGGATGAGTTTCATGCCCGTTTTGACGCCCGCGAGCGCACCTACCGCTATTTTTTGTATTGTGGAAAACAACCACTGGCCACGGAAATGCCCTATGTCTGGTATCTGGGCCGCTGGCCGGACCTTCAGGTCCTGAACCGGATGGCTTCGGTATTGACCGGGGAGCTGGATTGCAGCGCCTTCACCGCCGCCGGAGACCAGAGTCGCAGCCGGTCCCGTTACCTGTACGGGGCGCACTTTTTCCCGGAAGGCGAAAAGCTGGTTTTCGAAATATCCGCAAACGCTTTTCTCTGGAAGATGGTACGTTCCATCACCGGAACCCTAGTGCATCTGGAGGAGAAAGGGATGGATAGCTCTTGTTTCAGAGATATTTTACTATCCGGAGAACGTAAGCGGGCCGGACCGACAGCGCCGGCACAGGGTTTATTTCTCTGGGATGTGCGCTACTGAGTGTCCACTGTTCTGAGGTTACATTAAGTGAACCGGGTCAACGTCGACTTCAATGTACAGAGCCGATGAACTGCGGTATTCCGTCAAGAATTTTTGAACAGCGTTGCGCAGCGGACCCGGTGTACTGCCGCGCAGTAGAATGTGGTGGCGGAAATTTCCGGAGATAATCCCTACCGGACATTCGGAAGGTCCCAGCAGTTCACAGTCCGCCCCGAGAAGCGGCCCGATTATCTGGGCGGCTCCCGCGGCTCCTTCCCGGGCCATTGCCTCGCTCTTGCTGCGGAACACCAAGCGTATTAACCGTGAGAAGGGCGGAAAGGAAAGCAGCCGGCGCTGTTCCAGTTCCCGCTCATAAAAGCCTTCCAGGTCACCGAGGCTGGCATAATGAATTGCCGGATTTTCCGGGTTCCAGGTTTGAATTATCACTTTACCATCCGGAAAAAAGCGCCCGGCCCGTCCGGCGACCTGAACGATCAGGGCGAAGGTCCGTTCAGCGGAGCGAAAGTCCGGCATATGCAGTCCGGTATCAGCCAGAGCGATACCGACCAGCTGCACACCCGGGAAATTGAGTCCCTTGGCTACCATTTGTGTGCCCAGCAGAATATCGGTTTTTCGTTCCCTGAAGGTATCCAGAGCGTTTTTTAACTCATCTTTACCGGTCAGAACATCGGTATCCACCCGGCAGACGCTGCATTCCGGAAAAGTACGGCGTACTTCATCTTCAATAAACTCGGTTCCGAAGCCGGAATAACCGACGTCCAGAGAATTGCACTGCGGACAGCTGGACGGGGGCGGGGTCTGCCACCCGCAGTAATGGCATTTCATCATTCCCTTTTTTTTATGAAAGGTCAGCGGAACGGAGCAGTGGCGGCAGGTCAGGGAATAACCACAGGTGTTGCAGCGGAAAAAGTGCGTAAAACCGCGGCGATTCAGGAATAAAATGGTCTGGCGGCCGCGCAGATGGGTTTCGCGAATTTCTTTTTTTAAGGTGTCTGTCAGGGCGCCGTCGGTATTCCCGAGACGCACCACCTGAATCTCCGGCCGCGCCCCGCCGGAAAGACGGCGGGTCAGGTTGAACCGGCGGATCTGGCCGGTTTGCATCAGGTGCCAGGCTTCCAGCGAGGGGGTGGCGCTGCCCATAACCAGGGTACAGCCGGCTGTACAGCGTTTCAAGGCTACCTGCCGGGCATGGTAACGCGGGGTAGTGCCGGACTTGTAGGAACCGTCATGTTCCTCATCAATGATGATCAAGCCGGGATTAGGCAGCGGGGCAAAAACAGCGCTGCGCGCGCCGACCACTACCCGGGCTTCGCCCCGGCGGATGCGCATCCATTCGGAAAGCCGCCGGCTGGGAGTTAAGCCTGAATGCAGGATTGCGGCCTGATTTCCAAACCGCCGCTGAACAGCTTCGACTACCTGGTGGGTCAGAGATATTTCCGGAACCAGGTATAGGACATCCCTGCCG
Source organism: Treponemataceae bacterium (assembly GCA_942493045.1). Taxonomy (GTDB): domain Bacteria; phylum Spirochaetota; class Spirochaetia; order Treponematales; family Treponemataceae; genus Teretinema. Next base: position 707,884 of record OW818665.1, read on the forward strand.
GCCTGCAGGGTGGCTTCTGCGGCTTTAAGAAATACTTCCGTTTTTCCGGTGCCCGTTAGTCCGTACAGATAGGCCGGGCGTGAATCGGTGCCGTCCAACAGGCCGGTTACAGCGACCTGCTGTTCGTCGGAAAGCTCCAAGTCGGCCTCCGGAAATTCTTCCTCGCCAAGGCTGAATCCGGCTTCACCGGTTTCCCGACGGCCGGAGGGTATCATGGCGGAGAGGGCTTCACCGGACGAGCACAGATAAAAGGCAGACATCCAGCGGGAGAGTTCTATTTCACGTTGACCAAAAACCGGATTTGAATCGATGCAGCGCAGACAATTTTTAATTTCTTTTTCGGAGACGGGCAGTCCGGCGGGCAGCATTGCAAGATCCGCGGTCACAAAGCCGGTCAGCTTACGGGAACCGAAGCTGACTTCAACCCGTTTGCCGGTTAAGCTGACACCTTCCAGCTCCGGTTTTTTCCGGTAGGTGAACGACTGGGTCAGGGGCAGGTTGAGAATAACCTCAATATACTCAGACATTCCGTTCCAGGTCGTCAAGGCGGGCGCGGAACCGCTTTAAGTCTTCCCAGACCGGTCGTTTCAGGCTGGCGTCAGAAAGCAACTGATCGGGATGAAAGGTAATCATCGCCGGAACGCTTGAAAGCTCAAAAAAACGGCCGTGCTCTGTTTCAATTTCTCCACCGGAGTCCGTTAACGAGCGGGCAGTCTGTGAGCCCAGCAGCAGGATCAGGCGCGGCCGGAGCAGCTGCAGCTGACGTTCCAGGAACGGACGGCAGCGGGGCAGTGAATCCTCAAATGCAGTGGTTTCAGAACGGCATTTGACCACTGTGGTGAGATAACAATTACTGGTGCGGGATAAGTTGATGGCTGAAAGCATTTTATCCAGCAATTGACCGCTTTCTCCGCTGAAGGGTTGCTCGGCTTCTTCATCGGCGCGGTTCGGCTCAGGGCCTATCACCATAACGGATACCTGATTTGCGGCGTTTTGCGGCCCGCAGCCGGTAAGAGCCTGGTGTCGAATCTGCGCGCGGGGGCAGAGGGTACAGTGCCGAACCGCGTCCTCCAGCTCGGCTAATGTCGGGCACAGACAGGGTGGCCCGGCTTCTGGAGGCTCACGGTCGTCCAGAAATCGCGGAATTGGTCTTTGAATGCGTTCGGCGGTGGTGTAGGCCTCAGCGGAAGATAGAAAAGTGTATATAATTGTTTTTTCAGCGGCTGTCATATCGCCCCGTATTATACCGTAAAACTCTCTGAATGCAATACCATAAATCTCCGCTTGATTAGCTCTTGCCAATCCCCGTAAACATGTTACAATAGGTCAGACTACACCATCAATGAGGGTACTGTATGAAAATTGTTATGTTTACTGATGCTTACTGGCCCCGTGTTAACGGTGTGACAGTATCGGTAGACTCCTTTTCCCGGGCGTTGATCCGTAACGGTCATCAGGTGGTAATAATCTGCTCCTTTTATCCGGAGTCTCAGGCCGTGGAGAGGATGAGCAACCCGGTGATGGATAAACGTGAAACAGAGGCCGATCCGGTAGTTATCAGGGTGCCATCATACGCCACTCCGATATCCCGCGAAGACCGGGTAGCAAAATTTCATAAATGGTTTTGGGTTCAAAAACAGCTGAATGTGTTCAATCCGGATTTAATTCATGTGAATTCTGAATTCGTCATCAGTGAATTTGGTTTTTATTATGCAAAGCTGCATAATATTCCGGCCGTTTATACCTTTCATACCCTCTGGGAAGATTATGCCGCAAATTATATTCCCTTCGTTCCCGAATTCATTTTGCGGTTTATTGCCCGGCGAATAATCAAACACATGTGCGTCAGGGCCAACGCCATTATAGCTCCCTCAAATCAAATCATCGACGTGATCAAAAAATATAAAATCAAACATCCGGCTTATCTGCTGCCCACCGGGATCGATCCGACTCTTTTTCACCTCAAACAGGATCATCTGACTGAATTTAAGAATATCATGACCGGCCGGTTTCCGGCTTTAGCCAACAGGAAAATCCTGATGTTCGCGGGTCGTATCGGCAAGGAAAAAAATGTTTCCTTTTTGCTGCGAATCTTTCCGGCTATCCTTAAGGCCTGTCCGGACACCGCGCTGCTGCTGGTCGGGAATGGTCCGGATCTTTCCCACTTTATCGACGAAGCTGAAGAACTCGGCATCCAGGACAACGTGGTTTTCAGCGGTTACCTTGATCGCGGGGATCTGGCCCTGGCCTATGCCATGTCTTCGGTATTTGTTTTCCCTTCGCTTACCGAAACGCAGGGTCTGGTTACCATCGAGGCTATGCTTTCCGGCATCCCGGTCGTGGCGATTGGGGCGATGGGTACTCTGACCGTGATGGGCGGAGATAACGGCGGCTTCATGGTCAGCAATGACGCTGAGGAATTTACCGCACGGACTATCGAATTATTGACGAATCAGGAATTGTATAACCAAAAAGCTGCGGAAGCCCTTGCTCATGCCCAAAGCTGGACAATCGATACAATGACAGGCCGCCTCGAAAAAATCTACACTAAAACATTGGAAACCTATCATGGCAGACACTGAACAGCATCAGCAGCGGATCGCTTTTTTATACCTTAATACCGGCGGTGGACACATCGCACCGGCCCGGGCCCTGGCCAACTCGATTCAGGAAACGTACGGGAATACCGATAGTACTACCCTGGTGAATGGATTCAGCGAGAAAATGCATTTCTCGCGCTTTTTCTTCGAAAATGGTTATTCCATGACCTGCAATTACTTTGAGCCGGGCTATGTGTTTTTTTATCAGCTCACTGGTACCAGGCTGAGCATTAAAATCGGAAACTATTTTATCTCAGTGCGTGGAGTGCGCCATTTGGAGCGTACCTTCAGGGCTTTAGGTGTCACCAAGGTAGTCTGCCTGCATGAAGTCTTAATAATGATGGCCCGTGAGGCGATAGACCGGATCAATCCGGCCATACCGCTGATTACGGTGGTTACTGACCCCTTTACGGCTCATTCCGTCTGGTTTCATGAAAAGAACATGGAGCTGGTGGTTTTCTCCAGCAAACTGCGCCGCGAGGCCATCGAACGCTACGGCTACAAGAGCGAACAAGTGCACAGTTTTCCGTTTATTTTATCGCGGGCCTATGAGAAGCCTTATTCCGCCGAGCAACTGCGCGCCGCCCGCGAAAGGCTGGACATACCGCTGGACGCGAAAGTGATATTGATTGCCGGAGGCGGGGAGGGCCTGAAAAGCGCCGATCGCCTTGTCGCTGAATTTGTGCGCAGAAAACGCCGTGAAATACTGATAGTCGTCTGCGGCCGTAATAAAATACTGCATCGCCTGGTAACATTACAGGCCAGCCTTTCGGGTATGCAGAATATCCGCGTCTTCAAGTTTGTTTCTTTTATGCCGGATCTGATAAATATTTCTGACTGTGTAATCACCAAGGCCGGCGCGTCCACTACTATGGAAGTGTTGGCTCTGGGGAAACCGATAATTTTCTCGACCTACATCCGCGGGCAGGAACTTGGCAATATGCTCTACGTTGTGTACAACGGTGCCGGCTGGTACATAAAAAAACCGTCCGCCATCATGGATCAGGCACAGCGCCTGCTGGACGAGGGCGAATTGGCCGAATCCATGCAGAAAAACATCCGCAAGCTCGGCGTGCGTAATGGATTAGATGATTTGACCCGTTTCATTCATGATTTTAAGAAACCGTACTGTCAGTGATTCTCAGCTTTACTGATGCGGCTCGGCACCCTCATCGTCCTGTTCGGGGGCGTGAACGGCCCCGCCATAGAGCACCTTCGGATAAACCGCGATGCCCAGTTTCTTTTCCAGCCGGGAAAGCTGATGCATCTCCCGTTCATCGCCGATGATGGCGTTAATACCCAGTTTTCCGGCCCGTCCGGTTCGGCCGGCACGGTGTACAAAGAAATCTTCATCGCCGGGAACGTCCAGCTGAATAACGTGGGTGATGCCGGGGATGTCCAATCCTCTGGCGGCCAAATCGCTGGTTACCAGTACCGGGCAGCGGCCGCCCCTGAAATCATCCATCGCTTTTTTGCGCTCGGTTTTATCGAGCTTGGCATGTAAGCCGGCACAGGCCACCTTTTTAAACTGCAGCTTTGATACAATATGCTCCACTTGGCCGACTATCGCGGTAAAGACCAATGCCCGCTCCGGCTTAACTGCGGCCAAGAGGCTGCGCAGGGTGTCAATCTTGTCCCGGCCTTCGCTAAAAAAAGCCCAATGGGCGATATTCTTGGTCAAAATATCTTCCGGAGGCAGGTTTATCAGCTTGAGCCGGTATCCGGCTCCTTCCAGAGGAGGCAACGGAATAAATTGTTCCAACAGCGTGGCATGATAGCGGCCCACTGTAGCCGAACAGGCGGTGTACTGGGCATCCCGCGGCAGTATACCTAACAATTCCTTCAGGATATCGCGCATTTCAGGAGAGAGCATGCGGTCGGTTTCGTCCAGAATCACCATTCGAATACCGGCTGTTTTTAATTTTTTGATACGGATGAGTTCCAGGATGCGGGCTGGTCCTCCGACGATAATTGAGGGTTTCTTTTTTAAGGCTTCTGTCTGGCGGCTGATCGGAGCGCCGCCGATGCACAGCGTAGCCGTGACCGGCAAACCGGAATCCTTGGCCAGGGTCAGAGCCTCGCCTTTGATCTGAGAGGCCAGTTCATGAGTCGGAGCGATTATTAGAATTCTGCTGGCGCCTTCGGCCTCAGCGAGGACGCGCCGAAAGGCCGGGAGCAGGTAGCATAATGTTTTACCGGTACCGGTTTCGGAGCGGAAAATTATATTTTCAGCGTTATAGAGGGCTGGTAGAACCATGGCCTGTACGGCGGAGGGTCGGGTGATGGCGCGGACGGCCAGAGCGGCGCATAATTCGCTTTCCACTCCTAATTCTTCAAAACTGTTCATTAATTCAGGATAGCATATTGACCGGAAAAGTGCTATAATGCCTGTTACCAAACAGTTCCGGGGGATTTATCTTTTGAAAATTGGTATTGATACTTTTGGCTGCGAGCATGGCCGGTCCGGTCCCGGATCCTATGTGCTTTCGCTGATGCGCAATATGCCTGAAAACGAACACACCATCAATTTATTCGGTCCGGAAATTGACCGTTATACGTATAATTCTGGATTAAGCGGAGTTTCCTACAGCGGTGTTAATCTCTCCGACAGCCTGCTCTCAGAACGCTTGTGGCATATTGTAAAGTTTCCGTCGTTTTCCCGACGCCAGGGCTATCAGGCTCTTCTTTTTCCGGCCGGAAGCCGGCTGTTGCCGCTTTCTTTTGAAATACCATCCATCGTAATGATTCAGGACATTGTAACCGATATGTTCCGGGATTCTGATGACGGCATATTTACCAGCCTGTTAAAGAGCCGGCTGCGCAAGGTAAACCATATTATCGCGGCCAGTGAATTTATCCGCTCTGATCTGATCAAGCTGAATATCGATCCTGCCAAAATCACTGTGATTTATAATGGAATCGATACTAATCTATTCTACCCGCGGGAAAATTTAACCGGCGAAGCCGTACTGATCCATCCTTTCTCGATTCGCCGGCCCTATATTATCTACGCCTCACGGGTGGCTTACCCATCCAAATGTCATATTGAGCTCATCCACGGCTTTAATCTGTTTAAACAGCAGACCGGCGCTCCGCACCGGCTGGTTTTAGCGGGCGCCGATGGCGTCAACGCCGAAGTAGTGCACCGTGAAGTGCTAAAATCGCCTTATGCTTCGGATATCCTGTTAACCGGCTATTTCCCGCACCAGAATCTGCCGGAGCTGTATTCAGCCGCTGACGCCTGTGTTTTTCCATCGGCTGCGGAGGGTGTGGGCCTTCCGGTTCTCGAGGCGATGGCCTGCGGTATCCCGGTGGCCTGTGCCCGCTCCGGCGCCCTGCCTGAAATCGCCGGTGATGGAGTATTGTATTTCGATCAAACCAACGCTGAGGAGATTGCTTCCTGCATCGCCCGGATTATCAGGCAACCTACCGGTTCCACTGATTCGCTGCGGACTGAGCTGGTTGGGAAAGCCCTGGCGCATATTAAAAAATATTCCTGGGATGACTGCGCTAAAGCGACCCTGTCCTGCATCGAGTCAACAGTTCAATAAAAAAAAACCGGATAGTGACTATCCGGTTTTTTTTCTTCAGTAGGTAAGGCCGTGTTTTTAATGCCTTAGGCGCTTTTTTCGCTGACCTGTTCAATTGAGGGCTTGCTGTTTTTCTTTACCACTTCGCGGGTAATCACCACTTTTTTCTGCCCTTCAATCGAAGGAATGTCAAACATGATTTCCATCATGAATTTCTCAACTATGGCGCGCAGTCCACGGGCACCGGTATTCTGTTCGATGGCCAGATCGGCAATCGAATCGATGGCATCTTCTTCGAAAACCAGTTCAACCTTGTCAATGTCCAGCGAAGCCTGATACTGCTTGATGATGGCGTTGCGCGGCTCGGTCAGAATGCGGCGAAGGTCATCGCGGGCCAGTTCGCTTAAGGCTACGGTGATCGGCAGACGTCCGATAAACTCCGGTATCATGCCGAATTTAATCAGGTCATCCGGTCCGAGCTGGTTGTAAAGTTCTTGCAGATTGCGTTCTTTCTTACGCTTGACGTCGGCTCCGAATCCCACCGGGTGCTGGGCGGTGCGGGTTTCTATCATCTTGTCCAGACCGACAAAGGCTCCGCCGCAGATGAACAGGATATTGGAGGTGTCAATCTTGAGCATTTCCTGATTAGGATGTTTTCTTCCGCCCTGGGGAGGAACGGAGGCTACGGTACCCTCGATAATCTTGAGCAGGGCCTGCTGTACGCCTTCTCCGGACACATCACGGGTAATGGAGATGTTTTCACCCTTGCGGGCGATTTTATCGATTTCATCAATGTAAATGATTCCTCGTTCGGCTACGGCAATGTTACCACCGGCGTTCTGAATAAGTTTCAATAAAATATTTTCCACATCTTCACCGACATAGCCGGCTTCAGTAAGTGTGGTAGCGTCGGCTATGGCAAAGGGTACTTTCATCTTGTTGGCCAACGTGCGGGCCAGCAGGGTTTTTCCGGAACCGGTCGGTCCGATCAGCAGTACGTTGGATTTTTCAATCAGAACGTCTTCACCGCTTTTCGAGGGATTGGCAATACGCTTGTAGTGGTTGTAAATGGCCACCGAAAGGGTTTTCTTGGCCAGTTCCTGACCGACAATATATTGATCTAGATAGGCCTTGAGTTCTTTGGGTGTCGGTATATCACCGGTAAATTCGGTCGCGGATTTGCGGTTTTCTTCGTCCAGGATACCGCGGCAGACATCTACGCAATGATCGCAGATCGAAACACCGGGTCCGTTGACTATCGCCGTGGGGCTTGCCGGCGGTTTTCCGCAAAAGGAACAAACCTGTTCGCGTTCATTTCTGAGTCTGGCCATGTTTTCTCCTGGGCATGATGTGATCAACAATGCCGTAGGCAAGGGCTTCGTCCGCGGACATAAAGAAATCTCTTTCCATATCCGTGGCGATCTGCTCCACCGTTTTACCGGTGTGAGAAGCGAAATATTCAATGGTCAACTTTTTAAGACGCACAATTTCACGGGCTTGAATGCCGATATCCACAGCCTGTCCCTGTACACCGCCCCAGGGCTGATGAATCAGGACCCGGGAGGAGGGCAGGGCAAAGCGCTTGCCGGCCGTTCCACCGGCCAGAAGTATGGCAGCCATGCTGGCAGCCTGTCCCAGACAGATTGTCTGAATATCGCTGCGCACGTACTGCATTGTGTCGTAAATGGCCAGACCGGCTGTAACCGATCCGCCGGGGCTGTTAATATACAGGTTAATATCTTTGTCCGGGTTCTGCGATTCCAGGAAAAGCAGCTGAGCAACCGCCAGGTCAGCGGTTGTATCGTTTATTTCACCATCGATAAAAACAATCCGGTCTTTTAGAAGCCTGGAAAAAATATCATAGGCCCGCTCCCCGTTACCGGTTTGCTCGATTACATAGGGGACCAGGCTATTCATTTGTTCGTTCATTATTCCTGCTCATTCTTGAAGAGATCTGCAAAGGCTGTTTTAGCGCCCTTGGAAAGCGTGCACTTTTCAAGAAGCTGGTTATAAAGCCGCTGCTCCTTGATATCATCTATAAGATACTCTTTCCGACGGGGATCCGCATAGTGTTTTTTAACCTCATCGACAGTAATTCCGGCGCCGCCGGCGATACGGCCGTACTCGGCTTCCACGTCTTCCGGTGTAACCGCGATTTCGCGGTCTTTCATCAGAATTTCTACGATAACGCGGCTCTTGAGCAGTTTCTCAGCCTCGGCTCTCCAGCCATCCAGCATTTCCTGTTTGGACTGACCGGAGGAAATAATCAGTTTTTCCAACTGAGCGGCGTCAGTGCGGAAGCGCTGGGCCAGCATCTGCCAGCGGGATTCGAGTTCGGCGGAAACCATTGACTCGGGAAGTTCAAAGGGAGTTGCTTCCATGATTTTTTCGAGCAGCAGGTTGGATTTGATTTCCTTGAGCTTGTTCTCGAGGGCAGTTTCCATGTTCTTGCGGATATCAGCCTTCAGATCGTCGAGGGTCTTGTATTTTTCGCTGACATCCTGGGCCAGATCATCATCCAGTTCGGGCAGATTGCGGGCTTTCAGGGCGGTCAGGGTGACGCGCAGTTTTTTAGTTTTTCCGGCTAGCTCAGCATCCTCAAATTTGGCGGGGAATTTCTTGGTAAAGTCTTTGGTTTCGCCCTTGATCATACCGAGCAGTTCATCGTCGAATTTGAAGATATTCTGGCCGGAGCCGATAGTGAAAACAAAATCCTGCCGTTCGGTTCCTTCCATTACTTTGCCGTCAGCGTCAAGCTCACAGTAGTTAACAGTCGCGATATTGTCTTTTTCAGCCTTATCCTTGTCGGCGCGGTCGGCGACGATGGCATTACGCTCGCGGATGGCTTCAAGCTCCTCTTTGAGATCGGCGTCGCTGATGGTGACATTTGGCACGGCGAGCTTGAATCCGTCGATGGCGGTCGGTTTAACGTCCGGGAAAACATCATAGGAAACACTGAAGCTGAGGTCCTTGGTCAGATCGAAATCAGGCGCTTCCTGCATGACCGGCTGGGAGTAGGGCAATGGACGCTCGTGTTCATTGCCGGCCTCAAATATTTCGCCAAGCGCTTTTTCAATAATATCTCCGGCAACTTCGCCCTTGATGGATTCGCCATATTTTTGTTCGAGTAATTTTGCCGGAACCTTGCCCTTGCGGAAGCCGGGGATCTGGGCGTTTTTGGCGTACTTGGCCAGTAATCCCTGGTAAGAATCGGAGAGCTCGCTCTTGTCTACGGTGACAGTCAGCTGAACGCGGGATTTGTCAAGTTTGGTGAACTGCTTATTCATTTTCATGTGGATTTCCTCTTGTTATGAAGTTATATAAAAGTTCGCGGCCTGGTTGCTGGCCGAATTAAAAAAAAAGCGATTCGGATCTTACCGAATCGCTTTCCGAGTTAGAGCGGGAAACGGGAGTCGGACCCGCGACATCGACCTTGGCAAGGTCGCGCTCTACCACTGAGCTATTCCCGCAAAATCTTACTGTATTCACTGCTGACCCGGTGGTGAATTGTGCGAGAGGAGGGACTTGAACCCTCACGCCTAAGCACCAGATCCTAAGTCTGGCGTGTCTGCCAATTCCACCACTCTCGCTCACGTCAGTGAGTTTCAGTATTTTACAGAAAACCTAACTCCTTGTCAAGCAAGATGTTGTGTTTTCTTCTGAGCCACGAAGGGATCGAACCTTCGACCCACAGATTAAGAGTCTGTTGCTCTACCAGCTGAGCTAGTGGCCCTGGTATCAATTCAAGACTTATCGTCTTTTGCGTCCGACAGGAATCGAACCTGCGACCTACGGATTCGAAGTCCGGCGCTCTATCCAGCTGAGCTACGGGCGCATTCGTTCGTCCGGTCGAAAGATAATACCCGTGACACATGTCGGCGGGTATTACCAAGGGTGGGTGATGGGTTTCGAACCCACGACAGCCAGATCCACAATCTGGTGCTCTACCCCTGAACTACACCCACCATCGAACTGACGAAGGCAATAATGCCAGATGAGCGAAAAAAAGTCAAGAAGGCGTACAACAAAAAATGTCGGTTTTTATCCGCGCTTTTTTGCTCATTGTTTTCTTCCAGAGGCCGATATTGAACTGAAGGAGTATAAGGTATGAGTAAAACCGCCCTGTGCGCCAAAGAACTCTCCGATATTCTGCGCAGCCAGATTTCTTCTCTTTCTAATCTGTATGCCTGCCAGAAACGCATGTTTTCCGCCGTTTTGGAACGTGACTGGGTCAGCCTGGAAACGTCTACCCGGGAATCTGACGCGCTGGCTACAATTTTTTCACGCCTGGAAGAGGAGCGCAACCGCCTGCTGCGCAGCTATTTTCCGGAAGCAGAAGGAAGTATCGATTTTTATCATATTACCCTATCGTTTTCTGACGCGGAACGCACCCTGGCCAACAGTCTGTTCAGGGAAATGAAGCAATTGTTGTTGCTCTGCCGCACCGAAAACGACGTTTTCGCGGTACATGTGCAAAATGCCCGCAGTATCGTTCAGTCATTGGTGGAAACCTGCATTCCGAACCGGCAGGGAAAAGTCTATGGCCGCAATGGTTCCCTGGTGTCATCGAGAATGGACACTTTGGTTTTGAACCGCTCGCTGTAACCGAAAGAGTTTTAAGGAGTCGTTACTATGTCTACATTTTCTGGCATTGAGATGGGTAAGCGCAGCCTTTTCGCCCATAATCAGTCCATCGAGACTGCCGGTCACAATCTTTCAAATTCATCTACTGAAGGCTATACCCGCCAACGCGTGGAATTGAAGGCTTTTGACCCGATATACCGTCCCGACCTTTCCCGCGCCGAGACTCCCGGCCAGCTGGGGCAGGGAGTGAGTGTACAGGGCATTCGCCGCTTGCGGGATGAGCTTCTGGATCAACGCATCGTGGCCCAGGCAAATGGCGAGGGCTACTGGGAAACGCGCGATTCATACATATTGATGATGGAGCAGGTTTATAATGAACCGGCCGACACTTCCGTCCGCAGCCGCATGGACCAGTTTTGGGATTCATGGGAAGAGCTCTCGGTATATCCTGAATCCCGCAGCGCCCGGCAGGCCGTGCTTTCGCGGGGAGAAACGCTGGTAGATTCCATTCAGCAGCAGTACCGCGCCTTACGCGGAGTGGGCGACATGCTTAATTCCGACATTGAGACCGTCACCGCCCAGGTCAACGATATCACCAAGCAGATCGGCGGCCTGAACGAGGAAATCGTAAAGGTGCGGGCTATGGGCGACAATCCCAACGACCTGCTGGATCGTCGTGATCTGCTGGTGGAAAAACTTTCAATACTGATAAATATCACTACCGATCAGCGTGATCCTGATGAATTTATGGTGCATACCAATGGTCAAATTCTGGTACAGGGCCGTGTTACCCGGGCCTTTGATCTTGAGAAAGGTACCGGAAATGACGGCTACAATAAGGTGGTCTGGGCCGACAGCCGCGAAGACGCCGTTTTCTCAGGCGGTAAGCTGGGCGCGTTGGTAGAACTGCGTGACGATGACGTGCGTTCCGGAATTCAAAACCTGGACACCATGACCATGAATTTTGTGGACCTGGTAAATGATATTCACCGCAACGGTACCGGCGCCAATGGCAAAACAGGAATCGACTTTTTTACCGAAAACCCCTTTATCAATAATGTCGCCGGAAATTATGACCGCAACGGCGATGGTGATTTCGATTCTACCTATCTTTTCCGGCTTACCGGAGCGAATAAACTCTCGGCCCGTGAACAGATCGGGCTTTCCGGTACCATGACATTGGCTTCCGCTGATGGAACCGTGAACGTGCCCTATTACCCGACCGATATGGTCGCCGACGTCGTGCAGCGCATCAACAACTCCGGTTCGGAAGTCGTGGCCCGCCTGGACCGCGAAGGACGCCTGGTTCTGAAAGGCACGACCGCCGCCGACACCGATAACCCGGATTTCGTAATCCGCCATGTGGAGGATTCCGGCCGCTTTCTGGCCGGTTACGCCGGTGTTTTAGCGGCGACAGGTGGCGAGAACGCCTATCGCTGGGATCAGGCCAACGCTATCAACGCCCTGGCCGGCGAGCAGGTTCAATTCGCGGTTTCCCCGATCGCGCATCCCGCGGGTTGGATGGAGATAAATAACGTTCTCAAATCCGACGTCCAGACCATCGCCGCCGGCTTTGCCGGCGATGACGGCGTCGTGCATGCCGGGGATAACCGCGCGGCAGTGGAAATTGCCAAAATCCGCAACACCGCGGTAATGGTCGGCAATACCCGCACCTTCGACGATTTCTTCGCCGAGACCATCACCGATATCGCCTTGAAGGGCGAACAGGCTAAGCGCTCGGTGGAAACTCACACCGCTATCATGAAGGATCTGCGGGATAAGCGTGATTCCATATCCGGTGTAAACATCGATGAGGAACTGGCGGATATTATCAAGTTTCAGCACGGCTACAATGCCGCTGCCAAATTTATTTCTACGGTTAATGACATGCTCGATACGATAATTAATCGTATGGGCGTTTAACGGACTAAGCGACGGAGGCCATAAATGAGAAGAATCAGCTCCAATTTACAGCATACTGATATGCAGTCTGCTTTGCGGAATCAAGAGTCCCGGCTGAATAACGTAAATAATCAATTGGCGACCCAGCGCCGGATTCAGAGCCTGCGGGACGATCCGCTGGCCGCCGGTCATTCGGTGCGCTATCAATCATATTTGACGCGTCTGGAACGGTTTGAAAAAAACGCCAAGACGGTAAACGATCAGTTTAAGATCTCCGAAGGCTATATGAACCATTCCCTGCAGGTTATGCAGCGTATTCGTGAGTTGGCCGTTCAGGGCGCCAACGGTGTTTATACCGCTTCAGACCTTAAAAAAATCGCGCCGGAAGTAGATGAACTGCTCAAAGAACTGGTAATGAGCGGCAATGCCACCGGACCGGACGGAATCCGGCTGTTCGCGGGCACGAAAAGCTACACCGAACCCTTTGAGACCGTTCTGGGAGACGTCGACGGAGCCGGAACGCATATGATCACCGCGGTGCGCTATAATGGGTCAGTCGATTCCAAGGAAGTTGAGATCGATGAGCTCAATTATATCCGCACTGATCAGGCCGGGAATCGGACCTTCTGGGCTGAACGGCAGAGTCTGTTCTCGGAGGTTAACGCTACCAATTATCAGGTGAGGGAAGACACCGCCATCAATGTTGACGGAGTTGAAATCCCCCTGACGGTCGGCGATAACGTTTATGCCATCATCGCGAAGATTAATGATTCCGGCGCCGCGGTAAAAGCCACCCTGGATCCGGTGACCAACGGCCTTAATCTGGAAACAACCGATTCCCGACAGCTCTGGCTGAAAGATTCCGAGAACGGTTCGGTGCTGCAGAATCTCGGTTTAATTAACGCCGATCAGCGTCCTCCCTACAACATTGCTCCCTCGGTGCGGGTTTCCGGCGGCTCGCTTTTTGATACGGTCATTGCCTTCCGGGATGCCCTGCTTTCCGGCGATCAGCAAGCCATAGGAGGCCGGGTCCTCGGGTCAATCGACGGTTCTATCGATAATCTGGCCACCCGTCTGGCCGAGAACGGCTCCCGATACGAACGCGCCCAGGCGGTGATGGCCCGCCTGAATACCCAGATTCCGAATGTGCAGGCGGCGGAGTCGCGTGAGGCCGATCTGGACTTTACAAAAGCGGTTACAGAACTTAAGATGTACGAGTATACGCATCAGGCTTCGCTCAGCACCGCGGGTAAGCTTTATTCCAATACACTGTTAAATTACTTAAGATAAGGTGAGTTCAATGGACATTCAGACAAAGGCTATGGGAACGGTTTCCATAGCTGACAAACAGATTATCGAACTATCTCAGGGTTTTTACGGATTTCCTCAACAGAAAAAATTCGCACTTATTGACGCTCCCCAAGAACCTTTCATCTGGGTTCAGTCGCTGGATGATAAGGATCTGGCTTTTTTGGCGCTAGATCCCTTTCTGATCCGTCAGGATTATGAAATCGATATCGACGACGCCACTCTTGCCCCTCTCGCGGTGACGACTCCGTCCGATGTAATTGTTTTTGTGCTGGTTACCATTCCGCCGGACGGCAGTCCGATTACCGTAAACCTTCAGGGCCCGTTGATCATTAACCGTCTGAATAACAGGGCTATGCAGGCGGTGTTAGCTGACCCGCGCTGGTCGACAAAGCATGACCTGGTCCCCGCCGCTCAAGGGAATCGGGGTAAGTAATGCTGATACTATCCAGAAAAACTAACGAAAAGATCATGATTGGGGAGGATATTGTTTTAACGATCATCGAAATACGCGGCGATCAGGTTAAAATAGGTGTTGAAGCCCCAAAATCAGTTAAGGTGTTTCGGCAGGAAGTTTTTGAAGCCATTAAAAACGAGAACCGCGCCGCCGCGACATCCTCGGCCGATCTTGATTCGCTTTCGAACATCATGCTCGGCAAAAAGTAAGTATAATTCGACTGCTTACCCCTGTCAGGCCTGAGTCTGTAATTTTTTACAGAGCCTCAGGCCTTTCGTTTATCCGGTCATGGTCAGTGGGGTTTTCGGCGTCAGTATCATGCATCAAGGTCCAGATATCCTCAAAGTCCTCATGCATGGTCAACAGTTCATCGATCAGCAGCGGATCAAAATGACTGCCCCGGGAGGCGACGATCTTCTCGATGGCATTTTCGTGGCTGAATTCATTTTTATAGGAGCGTTTCATGCGCAGCGCGTCATAGACGTCGGCTATTGTGACGATGCGGGCCGCCAGCGGTATCATGTTGCCTTCGAGCTTAAACGGATAGCCGTTGCCATTCCACCATTCATGGTGACTGAGGGCTATTTCCTTGGCCATTGGATCAGGATAGGAAGCCAGGATAAATGTTCCGTTAACGGTATGTTCCCGCATGATATCCCATTCCAGTTCACTTAAGGGGCCGGGTTTTTGCAGAATATAATCCGGTGTGCCGATCTTTCCAACATCATGCATAGCTGCCAGAAAACCGATACTGTCGATAAAATCCAGGTCAATTTGAGGATAGATACGCTTGCTGTATAGATGTTCGGCCATTTTCCGGCTGTAATGATTGACCCGTTCATTATGCAGACCGGTATCATTGTCCTTGAGCTTGGCGGCCTCCAGGATGGAGCTGAATGTTGCCCGCAGCTGGGATATATAACGGATGGTAATGTCCTCAAATAAGACCAAAAAACCGGAAACTTCGCGGATTTCGCTGAATATCGGTATGATATTGGTCTTGGTGTACATGGTCTTGGTGTGCAGGTTTTTGTGCTTGAGCGTGCCCGTCCAGGCATATCCGCTTTCTTCGGATCGCAGGCTGGTGTTTAATTCCCGTAACTGATCCTGATCCAGAGCCTGTCTGAAGATGTTAAAGAAAGGTTTTTTGGCCAGGCTGTAATATCCGTTGAATAATTGAGCGGTACAGGCTGTATAATAGACAACAGTGTAATCCGGGCACATAAACAGCAAGGCTATATCGGGGTTGTCATAGAGGCGGATCGCGGTTCGCAGTTCGGTGTTACAGGCTCCCATATCATGGGATTCCAGAATTTGCTCGGGGTACGCTTTTTCGAACTGTTCTTCGAACAGTTCATCGGTGAGTTCTTCCAGAAGTTCCGGAATATCAGTATTGATTTCAGGCGTGTTCTTCGGCGTCACTTTTTCTCACATACAGCGGACCTTCATGATCAGCTACTATTGTAGTGTAGCATGAATCTTTCATTTTCGCAAAAAAGAGCATATCGGCGGAGATTCCGCCCGTGGCCGACGGCAGACAGGTAAGATCGAGAGCGGGGTGGGCGCTTAGCAGTTCGTCCTGGAAAAGGACAGCGTCCGGACCGGTGATCAGTATGCGCTCTTCCGGATCCAGGTAGCCCCTCACGTCACCGGCATGAATATCGAGGGGTTCGGTCACCGCGATACCTCTTCTGAATACCTGGGTATAAAAGCGTTGTCTTTTGGCATCCAATGCGCTGATTACCACGCCGGGCCACAGCGCGCCGGAACGGGCATAACAGGCTAAACTGGAGACCGCCGTCAATGGACATCCTGATGCCAGTTGCAGTGCCTTAGCCGCCGCCCAGGACAGCCGTAAGCCGGTAAAGGATCCTGGTCCGAGCGGACAGACAATCATATCCAGCTGTGTTTCCGCTACGTTTGCGAGACGCAGCGCCTCACTTATAAAATCGCTTAATTGTTCGGCATGCTGCCCCAAACCGTCAGAGCTGAGTGTATAGGTTTTATCGGCTGCGCCCACAGAAACGGAAAGGGTCGCGGTGCTGGTATCAATGGCTACTATATTCAAAGCTGTATCTCTCCATAAGGCCAATTGGTTATGCTGATTTCCCTCGCGTTATCCGCGCCGGTAGCCAGAGCGATTACAATTGCCGACTCCGGCAACAGAGCGGAAATTTTTTCACTCCATTCAATGACACAGACCCCTTTACCGAACAGCATTTCATCGGCGCCAAGAGACAGAAAATCTTCCTCGGAATCCAGCCGGTACACATCCATATGATAAAGCGTCAGCCGGCCGGAGTATTCGGATATCAGGGCAAATGTTGGGCTGGTGACCGCTTCTTCAATATCCAGTCCGGCCGCGATACCGCCGGTCATGGTGGTTTTACCCGCTGCCAGCGTCCCGCGCATGGCAATAATATCGCCGGCCTGGAGGGCCTGACCGATCGCCCTGCCAAGGGCCCGGGTATCTTCGGGTGTCGGACAGTGAACAGTAATCGTCATTTTATGACACCCGGGAGGGCGATGACCGGCAAGAACTCATGGCAGGCGGGCATCGGCATCCATAGAGGCGATATATTGCTTGAGACCTTGAAGAACCGGTAATAACGGGTATTCAACCGGATCCACAAGACGTATCTGAATCTCACTTTTACCGGTTGGCGCGGTTTCAATGGTAAATTCAATTTTTCCGCTGGTTTTCCGGCCGGGAAGATCATAGAGCGCACTTCCCGAGAACTCCCTGCGATAGTATATGCAGGTCTCCTTGCGGGTAATGTCCGTTATATCCAGAATGGTCACTTAAGTGTCTCCGTAGTTGTAAATGTACGAGAAAATTCGATTCATCGTCGCTCGTTTCATTTTAACAAATTGTACATGCATTGCAATAGCTGTTTTACCATCTATTTTATTCAGTTTTACAATTTTGCCCACAATCGCTTCAGTCTGGCTTTCATCCATACTGAATTCGATTTGAATATATTCTCCTACTTTCGGAGGGGTGAGGGTCGTTAAGCTGCATCCGCCCACTGAAATATCATTAATACTTCCGTCAAAGTTTCTGTTTGAGGGATAAAAACGATGCTCGGAATTTCGACCGTTTATAACCGTTTCTACGGCAACGTGACAAAACTTGCAGGCAGTATCCAGACTGCGGCGGGTATGCTTGCGGTTCGGCAGAGCAATAATCCGGTCGGTATGAGCCATCAGCATTAAATTTGAGCCCTTTCCGGTTTCATAACCCGAGACGCGGGTTGTGCATTTGTAGGACTGTCCGCTTTTCGTATAGAAAAACAGGTCAATAGGCGACCAGGGCGGCAGCCGGATTTCGTTTTGAAAAGCGTCGCGGGGTAATTCACAGAGCATGCCGCGAGTGCTGTTATCCAGAATTTTTGAAGGATATTGTTCGCCCGCCTTGGTATAGAAGCTGAAGGCCTGTCCGGCTGTAAGCGCTTTGGTGGTGCTGATCAGGTGTGAGAGACGGCGCTTGCTTTCAATGGCTTCCCGGATAGTAAACAGCAGTGTTTTTTTATGTTCACTCTCTTTTTCGGCAGTGCGATTATCGTTGAGCTGATGAAATACCTTGCTGAAAAAACTGTCCAGACTGTTCACATTTTGCAGGAGGAAGTGGGGGTCTTTGATACCGCGGTTTTTACAGATCGTGTGAAAAAACGCCGCCTGTTCTTTATTCAGTCCATAATAGGCCGCGATAGAGCGGATCTCGCGCCGGTCAGCGGCGCCTTCAAAGCCGAAAAGGGCGCCGAGTGAGAAGCCGCTTGGCGACGGCGAAGCGGTGCTTGACGACGACCCTGAGGTGGATTTTTTGCGGTTGGGCTTATTGGCCTGCCGCTGTTTTTCTACGTAATTATTATAAATTGTCATGCTGATGATGAGTACCGCGATAACTATAAGCGGTATTGCGTAATTGGTGTTACTCCGGGCAGCAAGGGGACTTCCTCTCTGTAATAAAAACCATACAGGCATACCTGCCTCCTTTTTTTTAAACAGCGCTGAGTGCCGCGCCCAGGGCACGGAGCCGAGGCGCCAGTTCATATTCCGAAAGATCTCCGACCAGAACAGTGTCTTTAATTTCTATTCCGTTGATCAGCTCCTGCAGGAAGGGGAACAGCAATTCAGGATAAGCGGAAAAAGGGGTTTCGTTGACTAGAATCTTCCCGATGGTTTGCTCAAAGAGGGCAGTCAGCGGGATCAATTGTAAGATACGGGACAGTAAATCTGATAAGCCATGAATGCTGGCCAGGGCCTGTTCATCCTGCCCTTTTTGCAGTTGAAGCGGAATATCTTCCAGCTTGCGGGCCATTTCAGTTATTTCTGAGCCGATACGCCGCAACATCTCGGTAATATCGGCCGCTGAGGCGGTCCCGAGGGCGATTTGGGAAATGCCGTCCAGCGGGCGGGAAAAAAAAGCGTCGAGGTTTTCTGCGGTTAAGGGTTCGCCGTCCACTGCGATAGAGGTGATGGTAGAGCCGGCCTGTTCGCACCCCGATTCGATCTGTCCGAGGGCTTCTCCGGCCGTGCGATATTTGTCTGTTGAAAAATCTGTTTTAGTTCCGTTAATGAAAACTTCCATTGCTGCGCTCCTTCGGGTATTACCGTGAATTGTTGTTCTGATTGTTAAAATTGGTAATGGCCGAAGACTGCTGGTTGAGACTGTTCAGCGTTCCTTCCATCTGTCCGTATTTTCTTTTCAGCTCATCTTCTTTGTCTTGAAGCTGGATATCAAGCTGGGCAATCCGCCGCTCCGTGCTGGTGATCCGTGTATCCAGGCCTGTGGTGCGCAGGGCAAAGATTCCTCCGACCTGTACGTAAGGTTGAATTTGCTGATCAATAGCCCGGGCAATTCCCGAGTCGATTACCAGGTCCTGGTCGGTATCAAAACCGAAAAGATCTTTGACCTCGCTCATTCGGTTCTTTAAGGCGGCATCGAGGATTTTTTCGTCAATCTCCAGATAGCCGCGCATCCGGGAAGTCTCAATACCGGCTCCGGCGCTGGCCCGTGTAGAAATGCCGAGTTCCGAGAGCATCCGAAAGGGGTTTTCTTCCCGATTTTGATAGGCGTTGCTGGTAATTCGCTGCAGGTTGTTTTTTACGGTTACCAGAGTGGTGTCGCCCTGAAACATGGCCAGGCGTTTTTCGGCGCTTTCACGCTCTTCGTCGGTAAAGTACTGAATTTCGGAAATGATTTCAGGTTTATCCTGCGTCAGAATATTGATTTCCGCTATGAGCCGATTGTATTGGGCTACAAAGGTAATAATCGATTCTTTAGCCCGGACGGTGTCCGGCTCAACGGTGATGGTGGCTGTCCGCTCGGTCGGCTCAGTTATGTTCAGCGTCACTCCCGGAACCAGGTCCTCTATGGCGTTCACTGA
The DNA here is from genome assembly GCA_942493045.1 of Treponemataceae bacterium. Lineage (GTDB taxonomy): Bacteria > Spirochaetota > Spirochaetia > Treponematales > Treponemataceae > Teretinema. Next base: position 727,655 of record OW818665.1, read on the forward strand.
ACGCTTGATAGTAATGCCCTCATATTTAATGATGGCATCCTGGGCGGTAGATACCGGATTCACCGGTGAGTACTCGCCAACGACCTTCGGGTCATAGATACGAATGTTTTCCAGACGAATTTCGCGGTTTGAGTTTTTATTGCTGACCAGCAAACTGGTCAGATCCCCGAATTCGGAAAGCGGAATTTCAAGCTTTTCCGCTGTGGCCTGATCCCGCAATGGTGGCAGAGGAATGTTTACACCTCTGCTGGTACGGAGTGAAAGTACCGCAAGGTCCAGCACATCCGGTGCGGGCGGGGCAGCCGCTGCGGCGCTCAGTGCTGTTTCGGAAGGGATATTTTCGAGGGTAATGCCCTTGTAGCTCAGGGAGCCGGAACTGGTATCCAATTCTCCGCTGGCCGAATCGGCTGCAGCATCGGCTTCCGCGGGGACTACAGATACAGTGATTTCCAGCATGTACCCGTCCTGGGCTCGGGCAGTCTGTGAGAATTGAACGTCTTTTGTGGACAGCGGCGGAGCCAGCACACTTTCAGGATTGGTGTTGATGGCCGAAGTCGTGGTTTTCTGAATAAATCCGTTTTGCAGGGCAAAGGCAAGGGCATCGTCCTCAAAGGACAGTCGCTCGGTTGCCCCTGTTTTCTGGGATTCTATGACCATAGCCTGAGTGCGGGATGTTGTGTTGATGATTGATGAGCGGATTAAGCCGTCGGAGCGCCGGTTAAGCGCGTCCGAAAAATCGCGCCAGTTTCCGCCCCGCCAGTTAAAACTGATGCTTTTTTCACCTACGCGGAAGGTATAAGTACCGGCGGCAACTGTGCTGTCTTTGGGTAGTTCGGATGATAAAAAACTGTCGGCGGCGGCCACTTGGATGACGTCGACCTTAAAGGTCTCAAATCGGGCATCGCGCTTCGCGGTGGCGCTGACAGCTCCTTCATCGGTAGAGGAGGCAATCTTTTCGGAAAATGGATTATCGAACGAATACAGATTTCGGGCTGTTTCGCGAAGGTTCCCGGCGTGTCTATTGACATCCCTCCAGGCTGTTTGCTGTTCTTTGTAGGTATTTAATTCAGTTTCAGCGCGATCCCTGGGGATACGCTCAATCTTCATCAACCCCTGAATCAGTTCAGCAGTTTTATATTGACTGGTCGTTACACCCGGAATGTTAATATCTGACATGAACCCTTCCTCCCCACGATCTCCGAGTCAGCGGTTCAGCGATCCGGTAACGCTAGATTGACTCGTCAAAAAGCAGTCCCAGGGCTTCCTTAATACGGAGTTGGATTTTCTGGATCTCAGCCGATGGAATCTCTTTGATTACCTTATCGGTTGTGGAGTCAATAACCTTAACAACAACTGCTCCCAGATCCTTATTAACGCGGAACTGCAGTTCACGGTCGAACATAGCGGCGATTTCCTGAATCTGCTCCACAATATGCTGTACTTTTTGCTCGCTTAGTCCTGGATCGACAGCTAAGGGTTCGGGATTGTCGCTTTTCAAGGCCTTGGATGTGCTACGCAAAGATGAATTTACTGAACCTTCAAGCCGGCTATCCATAGCCGCTAATTGCTGTCCGATGTTAGCGATTTCAATGCTCATCGGCAACCTCCTTGAAAGATCCGCTTATGTATCTTCCCTGATACGCGGAGTACTATAACAAGCCGGATCTAGAAAATCCGGTCGGGTAGTAGGTGGAAGGAGGAGGGCGCCTCTCCTTCTTCCGGAGAACTAATGGTTCAAGAGATGACGTCCAGAATTCTCTTGATGAACCACCTGATCAAAACAAACTACTGAAGCAGCCGCATTACCGACTGAGACTGTACATTTGCCTGCGCAAGCATTGCGGTTCCGGCCTGGTTAAGGATCTGGTTCTTCGTATACTCGACCATTTCCTGAGCCATGTCAGTGTCGCGAATCCGGGATTCGGCAGCCTGCAGGTTTTCAGATGCAATCGCGATACCCTTGTATGCCATTTCGAAGCGGTTCTGGTAGGCACCGAGGTCGGCGCGCTGCTTGGAAACCATCTTCAGGGCTGAATCAAGAGACGCGATAGCCATATTAGCGCCTTCAACAGATGATAATGATATCATAGAATCTTCCGTTCCCTGGACTCCGGCTAGACCGAGTGACTGTGCAGTCATGGTCCCGATGATCACCTTTTCATTCTGGTCGACGTTAGCGCCGACATGGAATTGCATGGTACCGGTAACGGAGTCACTGGCAAAACGTCCGGTCAGGATATTCATACCATTGAATTGGGCATGGCTCGCGATGCGGTTTACTTCATCCACCAGCTGGGAAACTTCAACCTGAATCTGCATGCGGTCTTCGCTGGAATAAATTCCGTTGGCTGACTGCACGGCGAGTTCACGAAGTCTTCCGATGATGTCGGTGGTTTCGCCAAGGTACCCTTCGGTAGCCTGGATAAACGAAACACCGTTCTGAATGTTCTGTCCGGCCTGATTTAATCCCCGGATCTGGCTGCGCATCTTTTCAGATACGGCCAAGCCCGAAGCATCGTCGCCGGCGCGGTTGATCCGCATACCGCTCGAGAGCTTTTCGATGTTGCCCTGGAGATTGGCGTTTGTGACACCAGTTTCCCGCTGAGCATACATGGCGCTCATGTTGTGGTTAATTACCATTATGACCCTCCTTGAAGTCTTTCTTACCCGGCAATCCTTGCCAGGATAGTGGGCTGCAGGTCGTGGGCGGGCGGGGGAAGATGATTGCGCCTCTTCTCCTGCCCGTTCATTCCCGTACAGCAAAGATAGTCAGGCTACGCTATAAGCGGTAACCAAACTGTCCATACTGCGACCTGCGAAATCTTCGCGGAAGGTGTTTTTCAAAGAACACGACAAAAAATCCACTCGTGGCGGATTTTTCATGCGGGTGGGAAAGCAATCGGCCGAAACCGACTGCTTTCCCAATAGCATTATACTACGTTATCTGAGAAGAGACAATACCTGCTGGCTATTTGTGTTGGCCTGGGCAAGCATTGCGGTGCCGGACTGGGACAGGATCTGGTTCTTGGTGTATTCCACCATTGCAGAGGCCATGTCGGTGTCACGGATGCGGGATTCGGCGGCGGACAGGTTCTCGGACGCGATATTCAGGCCGGCGACCGTATGGGTCATGCGGTTCTGATAGGCGCCAAGATCGGCACGCTGCTTGTTGACCTTCTTGAGGGCTTCGTCGATTACACCGATGTTACGGTTGGAATCTTCGGCTGTCTCGAGGGTCATGATCTCGCCGGTACCAACACTGCGCACACCGAGAGCAGCAGCGGTAAGTGTACCGATGTAAGCTCTGACGCGCTGGTCCATGTTGGCGCCGATGTGGAACCACATCGATCCGGTGATGGTGTTCTCGCCGGTTTCCCGGGCGAAACGACCGGTCAGCATGTTCATGCCGTTAAACTGGGCAGAACTGGCAATTCTGTCAACTTCGGCAACCAGCTGGGAAACTTCGACCTGGATCTGCATGCGGTCTTCGCTGGAATAAATTCCGTTTGAAGACTGAACAGCCAGTTCGCGGATTCTCTGCAGGATGTCTGAGGTCGACTGCATGTAACCTTCTGTGGCCTGGATGAAGCTGATACCGTTTGAAGCATTCTGTGAAGCCTGATTCAAACCGCGAATCTGGCTGCGCATCTTTTCAGATACGGCCAGACCGGAAGCGTCGTCACCTGCACGGTTAATGCGCATTCCGCTCGAGAGCTTTTCGATGTCCTTGCCGATGGCCAGGCCGGTTACACCGAGAACGCGTTGCGCGTTCATTGCAGAAAGGTTGTGGTTGATAACCATAGTTATTCCTCCATGGAATATGTATTTACGGGCAGCATCCATGCTCCCCGTTTGAAAGACAAACATACTTCCTGTGTGTCTGCCTTTCGACGGTACGGAACTTCCACGTTCCTTGTACGGATCTACACCACTGGCGTGGAAAAATCCGCAGAAGGGCTACATACGTTACAAGTTAGTACCGACATTGAAGCGTTTTATCCGAACTTTCTTCGACGAAGCTTGGCGCGGATAAACCATCTCCGTTATTACTATCGGCAGCTTGCTGGCAGGACTTAACCGGAAAATGCGGAAATAATGTTTTTTTTATTTTTTAAGGCTGTACTGTTACGGCTTCAAGAAGACGGGCCATCGCCTGAGCCGCTTTGGCTCGATGGGAAATCCGGTTTTTCTCCTGTGCGCTGAGTTCAGCTACTGTCTTGCCGTATTTTTCGACATAAACCAGGGGGTCATATCCAAAACCTCCATTTCCACGCTCTTCGTGAACCAGCTGTCCCTCCAGAGTTTCCTGAACAGCATAGAATTGGTGAGGTCCGAGAAATAAAACCATGCAGCAGACAAAGCGGCAGTCCCGATTATTAATAGCGGACATATTGTTCAGCAGCAGGGCATTGCGTTCACTGTCGGTTAGCTGGCGCAGAGGGGTAGAACCGTAACGGGCAGAATAAATACCCGGTTCTCCGCCCAGCGCGTCAACGCAGATTCCGGAGTCATCGGCCAGCGCCGGTTTACCAGTTAGACGGTAGAGGGCTTCAGCCTTGATCAGTGCATTTCCAAAGAAGCTGTCCGCGCTCTCTTCGGGATCAAAAGGTATGTTATCATCACAAGGCAAAATAATCTGATGACTGGACAAAATAGCGGCCAATTCACGGCGTTTATGCTCATTACCCGAGGCAAAATAGAGTTTCATGTCTTAAGAATACCCATCCCGCACCGCTGTGGCAAGGGTTGAGTCCACAGTTCCCCGGCAGATTCCGGTTATCCGGGCTATTGTTCGATTGCTGGGTACCTGGCTGTGTGTCCAGGTTTTATTGCGGCACCGCAGCCATTGATCGCGACAGTAGGAATATTCTTTTTTAAGCCGTTCATAGCGGCTGCAGCCTGTTTCCAGACCGGACAGTTCAATTTCGCAGCGTCTGCTCCTCAAAAAGTAATAATTACGTTTTTGCCGATACAGTAGGTTTTGAGAAATCTTTTTAAAACATTCTTTTTTGAGATTCTCTGTCAGTAAACGGATTGTGTTTTCTCCATAACCGGTAATCTCGCCGATCTGAACTATCAGCTGATCATTCAGAAATGGCGCGGCCTTACAGGCTAATAATAATATTTTTTTGCGCCGCAAAGCCTCTGCGTGCGCGGTACGCTTTTTTATAAGATACGCCGGATCGGATTCCGCGACCGCTGCGATCCGGGATAATACCTCGGTTTCGGTTTCAGAGGATTCAGCCTCACTGTAATGGACAAACTCCGGATCGCTGAACACGGCTTCTTCTGCTGAAGTGCGGTATTGCTGTCTGAGAAAGGTTCTGAAATACAGCCGGCAGATATTCCCGATATAGGTTTCGAACCGCGAACGAGCCGGATCATAACGGTCAATCATAGTACCCAGTTTTGGATAAAGCCAGGTTACAAAATCGCTTTTGCGGTCTTCATTTTGGATTCTGATGCGCAGCCGGCCCATTTCGGTGTATAAAAAGATTCCCAGCTCCTGAATTGCCGCATTTTTATCATCATCTGAACCTGTCCGCCGGTACCGCTCAACAAACTTAGCTATCTGTGATTCCATTCAATGCACCCCCATTCAGCGCTATGCAACAACTGTGCCAGTCGCAGAATAGGGTTGAAAATGATGCTTATTAACAGGAAACGGCACTAATTTTTCCTGAATTCAGGAAAAACAGGGTATGAAAAACCTGAATTCAGGAATTTGAATTCAGGATTCTGTCTTCAGGTTATTGCAGGCGGCTGATCGTTTTTCCAGGCCGGAATGCCGGGGAAATCAGCGGCAAAAGCCTCGATCAGGCGGGGAAGAATTTCTGAAATGGTTCCCGGTGTGCTTAAACCGGAAGCCTGACGATGCCCGCCTCCACCAAACTGCGCCGCCACCCTGCTGACATCAATCCGGTCAAGCGAGCGAAATCCGACAGTACAGTTATCCGGGCTTTCCTGCCGGATGATGATGATTGCTTCCACCCCGCTGATGCTCTGGATCAGTTGGTAAAGGGTGTCAGAGTCCCGCCCCTCCAGCCCGAATTCGGCGGTATCCGCCAGGTTTTCCCAGGCTACCATCAACCCGCCGCCATAACAGGGGGTCAGCCGTGAGAGTATCCGGGAGATAAGGATACGTGAACCAAAAGATTTTCCGCCGTTAATATGCGCGAAAGTTTTTTTCGGGCTCGCTCCGGCAAACAGTAAACGGGAGGCAGCCGAAAGCGTCAAGGCGCCGCCATGATCCAGATGCCGAAAGAAACCGGTGTCCGTGCAGAGACCGAACAGCAGAAAACCGGCTTCCGCCGCTGTCGGGGTGTCGCCGAAGGTTTCGATAAGCGACTGGACCAGTACGGTGGTGGAGGATGCCGAGCTTTCGATAAAATCCGCCGGACTATTACCCTCGTTGGTTGCGTGATGGTCAATTATCGATCGCGGTAGGTGTTCCAGGCCGAGCGAGGCATCGCCCATCCGGTCAATACCTGAACAATCCAATATGACCAGGGCCGTTTTGCCGTCGCATCCGGACAAATCTACGGACGGGATAAACAGCGATTCGTATTGTTTTATTTCAGGTCGTTTAAAGGGTCCGGCAGAAACCAGCACAATTTTCTTACCGCGGCGTTCCAGCCAGGAGGCCAGAGCCAGGGCGCTGCCGACGCAGTCGCCATCCGGTTCGCGGTGTCCGGCTATCAGATAAGTGTCGAATTCGTTAAAAAAAGTGAGCAATTCGCGGGGCGGGGTATAGCGGTGTTCTGACATAATCATGTTAATTCCTGCTCTTGGACTGAATTTACCGGCCTGGCTTGCAGCACGGTCCTTTGTGGTTTCCCGCCTGAAATTACGGGAACTCCGTCTTTAATATAGATATTAATTTCGGTTCGGAGGCCGAAATCGGAAAAATAAAGTCCCGGTTCTACGGAAAAACAGCTGCCTTCCAGTATAAAACGGCTGTCCGGAAACTCAACCGAGTCAAGATTAACTCCGGAGCCGTGACATTCCCGGTCTATGCCATGACCGGTGCGATGCCGGATTGCCGCTTTGCAGCCGCGGGCGATCAGATATTCACGGGCCAGGCGGTCTAGCGCCGCTCCGGTTATCGGTTCATGATTGACGAAGGCCTTTTGAACGGCGGATGTTACGAGATTTCGGGCTTCACAGATACAGGTAAAGGCGTCGGTTACTTCCTGCGGAACGTTTTGTCCGTAATAGCCGACCCAGGAGATATCGGCATAGACCGATTGCGGTTTTTTTGCCCATAAATCGATCTGTATTACCTCATTGAGCTGCAGCGGTTTTCCTCTGAAGCCGTTTTCATCAGTTTCAGAGGGCGGCGCGTAGTGCGGATCGGCGCTGTGCGGACCAAAAGCCACGATGGGAGGGTGGTTGGTAATCAGGCCGAACCGCTTAAAACAGTCCATGATGTGGTCCTGGACGCAACCTTCATAGAGCGTCAGGCCCGCGCTGATCCTGTCGAGTATTAATTGCCAGGCCGAGTTCACTATATCATAGAGCTTTCGCGCGGTCTGCTGATGTTCAATAAAATCACTCCCCTGGAATAGTCCTGCGGTACGCTGAATCAGGGCGGAGGCTTTGTGCAGTTTCCAATTGTGCTGGATGAGCAAGTCATACATACCGGCGTCCAGTGTGGAAAGCACCGCTATGTCAGGATCGTAGAGGACGGCGATGGCCTTTGCGTTCCAAGCCGAAAGGATATTCAGCAGTTCCTGGCGGGTATGATAACAGCGTTTTTCCCCGGGCAGATGATCCAGAATATGGCTTTCGATGCCGTGAACAATGCGGCAGGGTTCTCCATCGGAGGGAATCAGATACAGCCAGCGGCGGGAGCAGGATTGTTCCGGGTCAATGCACAGGATTTGGTTGGTGAGCGGATCGCGGTGCTGAAAATTATAAAAAAGCCATCCGTCGAGGTTTTCCTCGCGAATGGCTTTCTGAAACGCGGAAAGTTGAAACATTCCTCTTAATCAGAATTCAAGAGCCAGTTTTTCGATTTTGAATTTGTCCTCAATCGGGGCGCCGGGACTGATGGTACCCCAGGACGGGTGGTTAATATCCTTCATGGCTACAACCCGGACATGATCAAACTCGCCGTTTTTGAACATTATTGTCAGGTAGGGATTGATGTTCTGTTCGGTAAGATTAAGCACGGCGCGGTTATCACGGCGGTCAAACCATTCCTGGGGGATGTAAGCTTCTCCGGTTTTCAAACCGGCACGTCGGTAAATGACATAATACCCGAGACGATAGGGGAATATCTTCAGTATCTGAACGTTCACATAGTAAAATTCTGATTCCTCGGCGACAAGCGGCAGCGAGGCGGCCAAACCAAACAGCAGACAGCCTAAAACAAGCAGAAGGACCGTTTTCTTCATAAAAATCAACCTCCGTATCGATTAATTACAGTATAGACGTGAGTTCAGATTGTTGCAAGCATAATTGCTTTTATCGTGTGCTTACGGTTTTCGGCCTGATCCCATACCCGACTGCTCTTACCTTCTATGACGCCGAAGCTGACTTCTTCTCCCTTTACAGCCGGCAGACAATGCAGGAAAATACAGTCCGGATTAGCGGTTCTTTGCATCAAGGCCTCGTTCACCTGGTAGGGGGCGAGCAGGGCACAGAGCTTTTCCCTGTTGGCCTCTTCGCCCATTGATACCCAGACATCTGTGTAAAGAACGTCAGCGCCGCGTACCGCGTCCAGTGAATCGGTACAGGACAGTGTGGCGCCGGATTGAGCGGCCCAGATCGCGCATTCGGTGAGCAGGGAGCTTTCGGTAGCCCGTTCTGCCGGCGATATGACCGTACAGTGGATGCCGAGTTTGGAGCAGATGATCAGCAGTGAACGGGCTACATTATTGCGGCCGTCCCCGACATAACAGATGGTCTTTCCGCGGACGGTGCCGAAGGCTTCGCGAACAGTCATGATGTCAGCCAGAACCTGAGTCGGATGATAGAGATCTGTTAAACCGTTATACACCGGCACGCCGGCTTCCCGGGCCAGAGTCTCGACTGTTTCCTGCTTGAAGCCGCGGAATTCAATCGCGGTGAACATGCGTCCCAATACCCGGGCAGTGTCTTCCACGGATTCCTTGGAGCCCAGCTGAATATCCTGGGTTGACAGAAAAACGGGATGGCCGCCTTCTTCTCCAAAGGCCGTTTCAAAGGCGCAGCGGGTGCGGGTTGAACGTTTCTCGAAGATCATAGCCAGTGTTTTCCCCATAAAGCGTTGACGGATTTTTCCCTGCTGAGACTGCTTTTTGACAATGTCGGATTGTTTCAACAGAAAAAGGATTTCTTCCGCGGAAAAGTCCTTCCAGCTTACCAGAGAACGGCCTTTCAACGCTCTAGGATTCATACATTACTCCCGATGTTATACATAAGATTTAGATAGGCAATTGCTTCGTTTCGGGTTTATACTAGCAATCTGGGACAGCGCTGTCAATCAAATAAAAAAACGTGAGGTCTCTATGTTGTTTATCTATATTGAATTGAGATACCTGAAGCAGTTGCAGCGCATCGCCCCGAGTGTGCCTGCGTCGTTTTTCTCAGAAATCGCCGACTCCGTCCTCCGCAACGGCGGCGAATACCAGGCGCTTTCTTCCGGCAGTTTTTGCTTTTTTGATGAACACCTGGTAGGCTCAACCTTCGCGGCGGCCAGAGTGTTGGATTCTATCCGTACTGCCCTTGAAAAAAACCGTAAGCGCATCCGTGAGTATTTTGTGCTTACCGATATCGCCGCTGACAAAATAAGAATTGAAGCCTTGCAGCAGGAACTGCGCCGCTTTGAGCAGCTGGTGCTGCCCGATGAAGGGCTGTTGATTACTTCCGTGGCCGGCAGGCTGTTAGCGCCTTATATTACTGTTGTACCGGATAATGATACCGGTCTGCTGCTTTATTCGGGCCAAAAAATCGCGCTGCATGACAGCTCGGACGCAGGCAGCGCCGCGCCGGCCAATCATGAAAACGTCATGCTGTATCCCGATCCCTTCGGCTCGACCCTGCATGCCCTGCGAAACTGTGTCGGCCTGTATAACCAGGAAACACTGGCCGCTTTGCAGGATGGCGAAGAAAATCAGCGCCTTTTCCATGAGAATCGCCAGGCTTTGGAAATGTTCGGGAAAAGCCGCTTTTCGGCCGTCCGTCCGGCCTGGCAGCTTCGAGCCATAGGGGAATATTACCGGCAGTTTTTTACGGCTTTGAATCAGAAAGTACTCTGCGGGAAAACATTACTGATAATCGGAACAAAGGCGTCTTCAGAGCCGCTCGCGGCCGCGGTTCAGGAAATCGTCCCGAAGCTGAAGATTGAAATTATCGAGCCGCAGGCGAAGGTGCCTGCTGATATAGTTACCATCCCCACTGATCTCCGCGATCTGGCCTATTTGGCGTTTCTTGGTATACGATTTCTGTTTATTGATGAAATGCCGGCTTTTTTTAAGTATCTGGGCAAACAGAGTGATTTTATGGAAGCCCTGGCCGATTGGCTGTATTCCTACGGATTGCTTTATGATAAACATGATTTCCGGTCTTTTAATTTTCCGGCAATGTTTAAACTTGAAGCGTCCATGACAGAGCGTAGCGCGGAACTGCGCTTGAAAATGGCGGACTATTTACGCTCCCTTTCGGTTGCCGGTGTGCTTGAAGCCGGTTTTGAAATTTATGATATTCTAGTGGATCTCGGCTGTCAGTGTCCGGATTCTTTTCTGCTGGCCTGTATCTACCGTTCATCCGATCCGATGGCGGCGCTCGCGGAGCATGCCGGACAGTTTTCCAACCGGCAACTGTATGAGTCAGCCCGGCTATTGGAGACTGCCCGGGAAAAATACGAAAGCGGGCTGTTCTCGGAGTCAGCTCAGAGTGTAAAGCGGGTCTTGCATGTTTTCCAGCAGGAGAAGTCCCAGGCCGGCGAGTTTCGAGCCCTTTCTCTGCTCGGTATGCTAACTTTAGCCCAAAACAGCGATGATGACGCTATTGTCTATCTTGAATACGCCCTGGAAAATGCTGAGGCCATGAAAGATACCCTGGCCATTTTAGCAACCCGTCTGGATATGGCCACCGTATGGTTTATTCAGGGGAATTATCATTTTGCGCTCTGTGCCCTTGAGCGTCTACAGACAGTGGTGTCCGGCTGTTACGCCAAAGACAGGGAGGTTTTGATAGTATTCTTGAAAGGACGCATCCGTTTCGAATTGGGAGATTACCGGGGAGCCGAGACTCTTTTTGAAAGCGCCGCCGCGATAGCCGCGAATCATGAAATAACCAACGCCATACCGCTGTGCCGGGTGTGGTATGCCCGCTCCCTGCTGCATCAAAACCGTTTTGCCTCAGCAGAAAACATTTTGGTTGAGCATATTCAGAAGATTCCGGATGCCCATTTGTTTCTGCTGGAGAGCCGGATGCTGAGCGGGCGTGAAGGGGTTTCTCTGCCCGCTAACGAAGATTTAATTACTGCCTATGCGGCTGTACCGCGCTGGAATCCCGATAACCCCGGATGGGAGAGCGGCTTTGCTCTGGCCGAGGACCGCTGTTACGGAACGTCCAGCGATAAGCGCCTGGCCGTGCGCATGCTACAGGTATTCTCTATTTACGGTGATTACCGGATCGGTCGTGAAACCAGCCGCACGCTCGTGCTTGGTCAGCTTGATTCTCTGGCCCGGGCGGCCATGTCCGCGCGCGATCCCTATGCGGCCTTATATTACTATTTGTGTTATGAGGTATGCCGGGAGCAGAGCGCGGTTTCCGCGGATACCACGACGTATCTAAGCCGGGCTTTTAAGTATCTGCAAAAACGATCGCATGTGATCGACAACAATTCCATCCGTGAGCAGTATATGCAGCAACAGCTCTGGAACGGCAAGCTTTTTCGGGCCGCGCGCGACAATATGCTGATCTGAAAATTCTGTATTTATCATTGCTTGACTTTTTTTAATGGCTCTGCTAGTATCTCGACCATTGCGGCGGTATAGCTCAGTTGGTAGAGCAAACGGCTCATATCCGTTAGGTCATAGGTTCAAGCCCTATTGCCGCTAGATAATGCGAGGGATTTACAGAGTACTGTAGATCCCTTTTTTTATGCATATCTCATCGCCGAGCTTTTATCAGTTTACATCCCAATGTTAAATCCCCCTCTTTTCCCCGTAAATTGTGCTATAATTCAGTCTTGAATCGGAGGTGAGTTATGGAAAGTTGGTTTGTGTGGGCCCTGATCGGAGTCGCCTGCATCGGGCTGGAGATGATGATGCCCGGTTTTGTGATTTTCTTTTTCGGAATGGGGGCGTTGTTTACCGCCCTGACTTGTCTGATACCGGAGGTCTCCGCCCAGCTATGGCTGCAGGTGCTGATTTTTATCGTTACATCGATTTTCTCCCTGGTTATTTTAAGGCGGCGGTTTTCGAAGATCTTTGAGGGAACGGTTTTTAATCCCGGCAAGAGTACTGCCGAGGAAGATGGCGCCGGCCAAACCGCCGAGGTACTGGAAATCGTGAGTCCTACCCGTGACGGACGCATTCGCTTTCGGGGTACCAGCTGGAAGGCCCGAACCCGCGAAGGTGAGGTTGCACCGGGAGTTACCGTACGCATTGTCGCCCGCGACGGGCTGACATATATCGTCGAAAGTACAGGAGGAAAGTAATGGGTACTGTGTATTTGCTGTATCTGGCGGCTTTTATCGTTGTCGTCACCTTATTTAAAATCGCGGTGGTGGTTCCGGAACAGGAATCCTATATTATCGAGCGGCTTGGAAAGTATACTAAAACGCTGGAAGCCGGTTTTCATCTGCTGATTCCTTTCATTGACCATATTTCCTACAAGCAGAACCTGAAGGAAGAAGCCCTGGATGTCGATCCGCAGCTCTGTATTACCGCGGACAATGTCCAGGTTCAGGTGGATGGTATCCTTTATTTAAAGATTTATGATCCGGTGAAAGCCAGCTATGGTATTGATAACTTCCGCTTCGCCGTTTCGCAGCTGGCAAAAACAACCATGCGCAGCGAGGTCGGAAAACTGGAATTGGATAAGACCTTCTGCGGCCGCGAGGGAATCAATGACAACATTGTCAGAGCCCTGGACGAAGCCTCAGACAACTGGGGTATCAAGGTTACCCGCTATGAAATTCGCGATATCACTCCTACTAAAACAATTCTGGAAGCCATGGAAAGCCAGATGCGCGCCGAGCGGGTCAAACGCGCCAGCATTCTGTTCAGCGAAGGCCAAAAGCAGGCTCGTATCAATGTTTCGCTTGGTGAAAAACAGGACGCCATCAACCGCTCAATGGGTGAGCGCCAGCGCCGCATCAACAGCGCCGAGGGTAGGGCCAAAGCCATTGAGATCACCAGTAAGTCCACAGCCGAAGGCTTGAATATGGTTGCCGAAGCGCTCGCCGTTCCGGGCGGTAAAACAGCGATGGGTCTGCGCTTAGCCGAAAGCTATATTGATCGTTTCCGCAAGACGTTGGCGACCTGCGATGTCTCGGTGTATCCGGCCGAACTGGCCGGAATTGCTTCTATTGCCGATATACTGAAGAACGCCGGGAAGAGCGTTCCCGCCGCCGCGACGCGCTCGGCATCAGTTTCCGGAGGTAACAAATGAATCCATTAATGCCCTTGTTTGTAATACTGGCGTTTTGCGCCTTTGTTTTTGTCATCACGCTGTTTCGCAGTGTACGGGTGGTACCGAATAAAACGGCTCTGATTGTGGAGCGGCTTGGTAAATACAGCCGTACTCTGGAAGCCGGTTTCCATGTGCTGTTTCCCTTTCTGGACGCCGTGCGCTATAAACAGACGCTTAAAGAGCAGGCTATCGATGTACCGGCTCAGGATTGTTTTACGAAAGACAATGTTCAGGTACGGGTAGACGGTGTATTGTACCTTCAGGTAATGGATCCCAAAAAAGCCAGTTACGGTATCCGTGATTATTCCTACGCCACCGTCCTGCTCGCCCAGACCACCATGCGTTCGGTTGTCGGTCAGCTGGAACTGGATAATACCTTTGAAGCCCGGGAAAAAATCAACGCCACAGTAGTCAAGGCTGTCGATGAGGCTTCTGATCCCTGGGGCGTAAAGGTTACCAGATACGAAATTCAAAACATCCGGGTATCGGATTCGATCATGGATGCCATGGAAGCCCAGATGAAGGCCGAACGTGAAAAACGCGCCGAGATTGCCCGGTCCGTCGGAGAGATGGAAACCAAAATCAATTTGTCGATGGCCGCCTACGAAGAAGCGGTCAACTTGAGCGAGGGTGAAAAGCAGCGGATGATTAATGAAGCCGAGGGTGAAGCCAACGAAATAGTCGCGGTAGCCCGGGCAACCGCCGAAGGTATCCGGAAAGTTGCTGAGTCTCTTACCACTAAAGGCGGGGAAGCCGCGGCCAACCTGCGCCTTTCAGAGGACTGGATCGGGGCCATCGGCGGCATCGCCAAGAATGGATCGAAACTGGTACTAAGCGCCGACCTGACCGATATCAACAAGATTACCGCCCAGGCTTCGAGGATGCTGGAGTACTGAGGGAACCGCTTAAAAAATTAATTTCAGCGTAAAACAGCTGTCGGGATAAGACTTTTGGCTATGGCCAGAAGCCTTGTTTTTTCGGCTGGTCCGTAGGGGGCCAGGTCATTATAGGCGCTGTCGAGACAGTGACCGCCGACGAAGGAAGCCAGTTCCCAGTCGGCGTTATCCGGAAGCAGGGCGGCAATCGAGCGCAGCTCGGCTTCGCCCACCAAGCCGGGCACCAGTACGGTCCGGTATTCCACGCGCAGGTCGCGGTGTTCGTTTTTATCGTTGGCCAGAATAGAAAGGGTTTCCTGAAGCGCTTTTGAGGCAAAGGTATTGGTGCTCTCGATGCAAAGTTCATTGTAGCGGTGCAGGCTGGTTTTTATGTCGATGGCTATCATGTCCGGGCGCAGCGCCGGATTGGAGAGCAGCTCCGCCAGCCGATCCGGCATCGTGCCGTTAGTATCGACTTTTACCGCTAAATGTAACTCACGGGCTTTGAGTATCAGGGTGGAAAGGCCCGCCGAAAGCAGCGGTTCTCCTCCGGAAATTGCCAGGCCTCCCAGTACGGAGGCCCTTTTTTCCAAATGGGAGTAGACTTCTTCGAGGGGGACATAGCTGCCATCGGCATCAGGTTTGGGACCTGATACAACACTGGCTGTGGCCAGATCGGCGTTATGGCAAAACGGACAGCGTAGATTGCAGCCTGGTAAAAAGACCGCGGCGCAAACGCGTCCGGGGTAATTCACCAGGCTGGTTTTTAAAAGTCCTACCAGCATTTACATGCCGAGAGCGAATGACTCTTGCTGGACGGGGGCGGAAAGAGCGGTTTTAATTTCCCGAACCGAATGCGAGCGGGAAATTTCGGTGCCTTCGCTGTCAAAGAAAATTACGGTCGGCGCCGAGAAAACACCGAGTTTGGAAGCCCTGGCGAAGCCTTCCGCCGAATCGACATCGATGATGGTGGACGACAGATTCAGTTCGGAGCAATAGGCCTTTACCGGCGGGCAGTTCGGGCAGCTTTGTCGCACAAAAAGCTCATAACGCACGGCGCTGCTGTCGGAGTTTTGTTCAGTGGCGTTGTTTTGGGCAACTGCGCTATGTTGCGCGGCAGCGGCGCTTTCGCGGATGCATCCGGCCAGGTCAAGGTGTTCGATAATGCGGTTTTCGCTCGCGACAAAGAGCTGGCGGTGGTTGTATTCTTCGCGTTTACCCCTGTTCCAGTTGCGGACCGAGCGATAATAGCCGACAATGCGGGCATATACTTCGGTGGTAGTGCCGTGCACATCCTGCAGTTCATCGCGAACCTTGGCGATATCGGATTCGATTTCTGCTACATTCCTCATTTTGTCCCCTCCCAGGTAACGTTATATAATCTGTTTCGTATAGTAATGTCAGTTTGTGGCCCGATGATTCCCGACAGCCTGCTGGCGTTCGGCTTCCAGTTCGGACAGCCTGCCGGTCAGTATTTCCTCGCGTTCCGCTCGGCAGATCGGGCATTCAAAATGCTCTCCGTTGATATAGCCGTGGATGGGGCAGACTGAGAAGGTCGGCGAAACCGAGAAGTAGGGTATCCGGTAATTCGAGGCTACAGCCTTCACCAGATCCCGGCAGGACTCCCAATCTTTTACGGCTTCGCCGAGGAAGATATGGAAAACCGTACCGCCGGTATACTTGGTCTGCAGGGATTCCTGATGGTCCAGGGCTTCGAAAATATCCGACGTATAGCTGACCGGCAGCTGGCTGGAGTTGGTGTAAAACGGATCGGCCTCGCCAGAGGTAATGATCTCAGGCCATTTTTTCTTGTCGTGCCGGGCCAGGCGATAAGAAGTGCTTTCGGCCGGCGTGGCTTCCAGATTAAAGAGATCGCCGGTTTCTTCTTGGTAATCGGCCAGTTTCTGCCTCATGTGCGACAGCACTTTTTCGGCAAAGGCCTTGCCCTTCGGATTCACAATGTCCACACCCAGAAAATTAAGGCAGGATTCATTCATGCCGCAGATACCGATAGTCGAGAAGTGATTGTTCAAATGTGTCAGATAACGCCGCGTATACGGAAACAGTCCGCCTTCCAGTAGCCTTTCAATTACCTTACGTTTGATCTGCAGACTGACGCGAGCCTGCATCATTAGATAGTCGAGCCGTTCGAAATACTGGGCTTCAGTCTTGGCCAGAAAACCAATCTGGGGCATGTTGATGGTCACGACGCCGATGGAACCGGTAAATTCATCCGAGCCGAACAGACCACCGCCGCGTTTGCGCAGTTCACGCTTGTCCAGCTGCAGACGGCAGCACATCGAGCGCACATCATTGGGGTTCAGGTCCGAGTTCAGGAAGTTCTGGAAATAGGGCGTGCCGTAGCGGGCCGTCATTTCGAACAGCAGTTGGGCGTTCGGACTGGACCACTGGAAATCGGAGGTGATGTTATAGGTCGGTATCGGGTACTGAAATCCGCGTCCGGCGGCATCGCCTTCCAGCATCAACTCGATAAAGATCTTATTGATCAGGTCCATTTGCGCCTGGCAGTCGCCATAGGTAAACGGCGTATCCTTGCCGCCGACAACGGCGTTTTTGTCAAACAGGTCCGACGGGCAATTCCAGTCCAGGGTGATATTGGTAAACGGAGCCTGACTGCCCCAGCGGCTGGGAGTGTTCACGCCGTAAATAAAGCTTTGCAGGCACTGGCGCACTTCTTTCTCGGTCATGTTGTCATATTTGACAAAGGGCGCGAGATAGGTGTCAAAGGAGCTGAAAGCCTGGGCTCCGGCCCATTCATTTTGCATGATACCCAGGAAATTCACGATCTGCTGGATCAGCGTGGAAAGATGGCGGGCCGGTTGACTGGTGATTTTATCCGGCACTCCGCCTAAGCCCTCGGCAATCAGCTGTCTGATGGACCAGCCGGCGCAGTAGCCCGAGAACATGGACAGGTCATGAAGGTGGAAGGCCGCGCTACGGTGGGCTTCGGCGACGGATTCGGGATAAATGTTCTTCAGCCAGTAATTGGCGGTGATGGTGCCGGAGTTGTGCAGGATCAGGCCGCCGAGCGAGAAGTTAACGTTGGCGTTTTCCTTGACGCGCCAGTCGGACTGGCTTAAATAGCCGTCCATGGTGGCGTTGATGTCCAACATCAGTTTTTCGGCGTCGCGGATGGATTCATGACGCGAGCGGTACAAAATATAGGCCTTGGCGACCTTTACTTCTTTTTCTTCTATGAGGACAGACTCAACAATGTCCTGAATTTCCTCGATTGCCGGGATGGAATGGGCATGCCGTCCGGCCATCATCAGGCGCAGTTGCTCCTCGACACGGTCAGTGAGCAGAGCGGCTCGCTCCGGGTCACTGTTGCCCTCGACGGCGGTAATTGCTCCGCCGATGGCTTTTTCGATTTTCGAGCGGTCATACTCGCGTATCTCTCCCGACCGCTTGACTACATTCCTGATGAACGAGGCCGCTTCGGGATCTTTGGACGATCCCAGAAAATTTTTCCACTCCGGAAAGACGCCCTGCAGAAGTGCTCCTGCCTCAGGTGTTGTTCCCATGTATTCCCCCCACTTTATTAACTTCCGCGATAAATTCAGCCATATTTTCAAAATGGCGGTATACAGAGGCGAACCTGATATAGGCTACCTTATCGATTTCATGCAACTTTGCCAGGACCAGTTCGCCGATGGCCGAAGTACTGATTTCATGGCTGCCCTTACCGGTCATTACGGACTGGTCCTCTATTTCGTTGACGATATTTTCAATTGTCATCGTGGAGACCGGGCGTTTTTCAAGGGCCCGCTGGATACCATGCTCCACCTTGGTGCGGTCAAAGGGCTCGCGCCGCCCGTCTTTTTTAATGACCATGAATTGTTTTTCTTCGATTCGTTCATAACTGGTAAAGCGGTAGCCGCAGGAAATGCATTCCCGGCGTCGGCGAATGCTGTCGCCATTGGCCAGGGTACGGGATTCTACAACTCTGTCGTCAAAACTGCCGCAATGGGGACAGCGCATCTGGTAGCCTCTGCACACTTTTTTAGGGTAAGGAGCGAACCGCTCCGAGGCTTACTCTATCTGTATAGTGCCAGATATAGTGTTTTTAGCCCGTATGGAACATACTAACACTATCGATAGCGCTTGGCAAGTTTAAAAAACGAAAAAAAGAGGAAAAAGGGTGGTTGTTTTAAAAGGAACGGTTGCGCAGGGCCCGATCGGTATCGGCGGCCCGTTCCAGCAGCGTCATGATTAAGGCCGGTATAAGAATCGACAAGCGTCTGACAGTCTGAAAAAGTCCTTTTTTACCGGCGGATCGGGCTTCCCAGGCGGTGGAAAGATCGTTCCAGTGCTGGAATATCCGCGGAATAAAGCTGACCATCAGGGAAAATAAGAGCGGTATATCGCGCAGCCAGGCCGGAATGAAGCGGCGCCCGGAAGGCGGACACTTTTTTTCCAGCAACCGGTAGGGAAATTCCAATAATCCGCGTAATTCAGCGGAAGAGGTTGTTTCATAAAAAAGGGTACCGGAGACGAATACTGTGAACATCTGGGCCAGATACAGACCGCTGCTGCGTAGTGACTCCTGCGTCAGCGGCGTACGCAGTGACTGGCCGGCATACTGAATCAGATAAATAAAAAGAGCATAATAGAAGATAAAAAGAAAGATTCGCAGTACGGATTTTAGGCGAACTCCCGCAATTGCGGCCAGCGCTAAAAGAGAAAGCGTCAAAAAGGACAGAGCTGCCGGTGGAAGCATGAAGGTGAAAGGGGCTGTCAGCGCGCAAAGCAGCAATTTTACACCGGTAGGGCAGCGGTGCACAAAAGAAGTCCCCGGACGGTAGCTGAACAGCGGTTCACTATGGTTTCGACCCATCAGACTTCTCCCCAGAACAGGTCTTGCACAGTTTCATAGCTGCGCAGCGGGTTGCGGATACCCCAGGAAGCCAGTTCCGCTCTATTCAGGGCAGTGGCGCTGTCGCCGTCGTAGACTAGAGTTCCGTGAAACAGAATCAGCAGGCGGTCGGCCAGGGCCAGTATCTTTTCGAGTTCATGGGTCAGGATGATCACGGTTTTCCCGGCGGAATGCAGTTTCCGGATAACGGCCGTTACCTGGCAGACTCCCGGCCAGTCCAGGTTGGCAAAGGGCTCATCGAAGATGACCAGCGGTGCGTCCATGGCCAGAATTCCGGCTACCGCCAAACGCCGCTTTTCGCCGCCGGAGAGGGTGCGGGCGCTGTGGTCTTTTTTATCAATTAAACCGACCGTACTGAGCGCCGCCAATGCGCGGCTTTCGGCTTCTGCGCGTGAAAAACCCATATTTCGGGGGCCGAAGGCCACGTCCTCGGCCGGGGTTTCTCCGATAATCTGGGCATCGGCATCCTGAAACACCAGGCCGGCCCGCGCCGTTTTACCTTCCGCGTCCGTCAGCCGAACCGCACCGGCGGTCGGCCTGTCCAAACCGGCAATCAGGGACATCAGGACGCTTTTTCCGGAACCGTTGGCGCCGCTTACCACAACGCATTCACCGTCGGCAACCGAGAAACTGATATTATTTAATGCCACCATACCGCCGGGAAAACGACGGTAGAGGCCGTTTACCTCAAGCATCGGGATCGAGATAGCGGGCAATTACCGGCTGCAGTTTGAAGGTAATGGGAATGAGGGCCGCGATTTTAATCAGGTCCGCCGTGAGAAAGGGAATAAACCCCTTGGTTAAGGCGGTCGAAAGCGGTATTTGTAGTTTGGAAGCCAGAACCAATACCCCGGGGATATAAATGCAGGCGAAACCGGCCAGGGTCGCGGTGATGATGCGCACCAGTCGGCCGCCCTGTACTTCATCGGCTTTTGACCGCATCATAAATCCGGCCGCCACAGCGCCGATAAAATAACCGGCCAGATATCCGCCGGTGGGACCGGTCAGCACCGCAAAACCGCCCTTGCCCCCGGCGAAGACCGGCAAGCCCAGGGTACCGGCCATCAAAAACAGTCCTACCGCTCCGGCGCCCTGAACGGGACCGAGCAGCAGGCCGGCGAGTATGGCAAAGGCATTCTGCAAAACTATCGGCACCGGACCGACCGGAATGGTCATCATAGAACCGGCGCAAATCAAGGCGGCAAAGAGAGCAGTAAAAACAGAGCGCAGTGAATTTGTTTTAGTTGTCATCGAGGGCATCCTTTGGTAGTAATTTGAAAACTTCCCGGAGGGAAGGTAAGAATTGAATCGTTGGTGTCCGAGCGCAACAGGGCATTGCCCCGGCCGTCGACTCCTAAAAAAGTTCCGTGGTGGACTGTCGGCGTACCCCGCTCGGTCGTGGTCAGGCCGGGTAGAGTTAGGCCAGCTAGAGTTTGGCCGGTGACGCGCGTTCCGTAGTCCGGACAGAGGCTGTTCCACAGACGACTTAAATTGTCAGCGCTGGCTAATTGAAGAGGGTAGGCGGCCAGAAAGCCTTCCAACAGCCGTTTACGGAGTTTGCTCGTTTTGGGGAGGGCGCCGCCGGGCAAATTGGCGGCGG
Organism: Treponemataceae bacterium; assembly: GCA_942493045.1. Lineage (GTDB taxonomy): Bacteria > Spirochaetota > Spirochaetia > Treponematales > Treponemataceae > Teretinema. Next base: position 748,659 of record OW818665.1, read on the forward strand.
AGTCTGAGCTCAGGTTCTGCGGGACAGCGCCGGTGTTCAAGCCGATTCCGAGGTTGAGGTAGTTTGTGGTGTATCCGCTAGTCAGAGCTTCGCAGAGCACGCCCCCTACCTTGGCGAAGGATAGTCCGCCGGCAGTTTTATCGCAGATTAGCAGATCATTCGGCCAGTGCGTATACACTGGTTTTCCGGTAATTTCCCGGGCAGCTAGCACAAGAGCGCATTGGGCCGCCAAAACGCTGCGGTCTCTTTCGGAGGGTAGCAGATTCGGCCGGGTAATCAAGGTAAAACAGAGCGCGCCCTCGGCTGTTTCCCAGATCCGATCGGAGGTGCCCCGGCCGGCGCTTTGGCTGTTCGCGGTAATGATAGTTCCATCGGCGGCTCCGGATAAGGCCGCGTCCTGGGCTCGATTCATGGTTGAATCAGTTGACTCCCAATAAAGAAAGCGTTTTTCGGCACTGCCGAAGTCCCAGGGAAAAATACTGTCGCCGGTGTCTTCTTCCAGCTTGTATCCGGCCGGAGAAACGGAAATAGTGTAGCCGTTTTCTTGGAGGGAGCGCACCGCCTTCCAGACAGCCACCCTGCTGACCCCGGCCGCGGCCGCCAGAACTTCGCCGGAGAGCGCGCCGGAAACGGAGCGCAGTTGAGCCATTACCAGGGATCGGGTGGAGGGTATGGAATCAGTTTTTTTATCGTTAACCGGCATAAAAAGCAGGTTAACGATAAAGCTGACCTATGTCAAGGATTTGACTGTCGGTCCGGTTTTAATGCGCCGGAATACCAGAAACAGAAAAAGAAAACTTAACAGTTGCGGGAACCAGTCTCCCCAACGGGAGTAGAGCGTTTGAACGCGCTCATACAGTGGAACCGTAACTTTCAGCGAGGCTTCCTCGAAGAGGGGCAGGTCAGCGGTTACCCGGCCGACCGGATCAATGGCTGCGGTATAGCCGCCGTTGGTGGAACGCAGCAGCGGTACACGCAGCTCGATAGCCCGAAAGGAGGCGATCACAAAATGTTGATATTCGGCGCTGGCGGTCTTGGACCAGGAATCATTAGTCAGATTGATCAGCATTTCGCTCCCGGTATTATATAACCTGGTATTGAGCAGGGCGAAGGCATCTTCGAAACAAATTGGCGTGGCAAAACGGACGGTTTCCCCGACGGTGGTGGTCACGGCCATGTTTTTATATTCAGTTCCCGGTTGCCAGCCTGAAGAAAAACCGACAATTTTATCAAAAAACTTTTTCACCCATTCATGTTCGGTAAAGGGCATATACTCGGCAAAGGGCACTAACTGTATTTTGGCGTACCAATCCAGCTGTTCACCCTGCGGAGAAAGCAGGATTACCGAGTTTGACCATTTTCGTTCATCCCGGTTAACCAGCACCGGAGAACCGACCAGCACCGGAACGCCGATTTCATTTAAAAAGGGGACAAAGGGATCCTCGGCCGGGAATACATCGAAATACCTGCGGTTTTCCAGATAGGAGTGTCCCAGAACCGACTCACTCCATACCACCAGATCAACCGGCCGCTCGTCGCTGGCGATGGCGTCCCGGGTCAGGCGCATCGAAGTGGTGATAGCCTTACGCACACCGTCTTCTTCATCCCAGGCATCAGTGTTGTGTTGCACCATCACCACCGTTACGGCTTTGGTACTCTCGCTTGAAGCGTAAATGCGAGTTAGGCCCCAGATCGAGGCCAGTAATACGAGAGAAAGCGTGAATACGGCTGAGCGGCGCAGAATCAACAGTTCGCCGGAACACTCTTTTGTAAGTATCTTTTTCCATGATCCCTGGTAAAGCAGCAGTTCCGCGCCCAGGGCACCGATCAGCGACAGTAAGAAGCTCAATCCCCAGGTTCCGGTAATTTCCACAATCTGAATAAGCGGCAGCAGAGAGCGGCTGCTCATGATGATTGTTCCCCAGGGGTAGGCGAAAAATCCGGTAGATTTGGTCCATTCCCAGAGTGTCCAGGCCAGGGCAAAGGCAAAGGGGCGCAGATAGACCTTCTGATCCATGGCCAGGCGCAGGGCGTAACCGGCCGGTACGCCGATCAAAAAACAAAATAAAGTGGATCCGCCAAGGGTGAAAATGGCAAAATCTTTAAAAAAGAGCAGCCAAAAACTGGAAATCAGATGCACGGTCATCATCATCAGACCGCCGAGGAAACCGGACAGATGCCAGGAGGGCCTGCTGCGCAGCGCTATATACAGCGGAATCAGGGAAATCAGACCTGCCGGGGCGAACCCGAGAGCAAAGACCTCGTTTGGAATTCCGAGGGCCAGCAGGAGAGCCGAAAGTAATGTAAAGCCAATAGCTGTCAGACTTGTCATAATTGATCCCTATTTTACTCATTTTTCTTGAATAGTTTCAATAATGCCCGTATTATATTCCTATGCAGAAAATTGTAGCGTTTCATGCCCAGGAATATGAAAGTGAAAGTGAGGTTACTGTCGCAGTTCCCGGTCGTTATCACCTGCTCGGTGAACATACCTGGTTTGCCAAGGGCAATACCCTTTCCATGGCTATAAACTACAATCTTTATCTCTGTATGTCCGCCCGTCAGGATCAGAATTACCGGCTGTTCTCAGTTTCACTGGGAGAACGCAAAAAGATATCTTCATCCAATCTTAAATACCGTAAAGAAGACCGCTGGGCCAATTCGGCGAAAGCCGTGATTTCGGCCTTCCTGGAATACGGTGTGCATGTTCCGGGTCTTAATTTTACCATTTTGTCAGAAATACCGGCAGACGCCGGATTGGGCACACCCAACGCCCTGAAGGTCGCCACCGCCATCGCCTTGCGCACCCTGTTTGCTCCGAGTATAGACGATGATACCCTGGTGGCGCTGCTGGAGCGGGCTAATACCCATTTTTTGAAAACCTATGCCCACCGGGCCGATATTCTGACCGCCATGTATGCCCGGTCCAACCATGTGGTACGCACCGATCATCATACAGTGACGGCCGATCTCATCCCTTTCCCGGTAGACGGTTATGAAATAGTGCTGACCGATTCGCGGGTGCCCCGTCTTTTAGCCCGTGAAGAGCTCGGTTTGCGCATTCAGGAATGCATCCGGGCCTATGAGGTAGTGCGCGCCGATCCGGACGCGCCTTCGGATTTTTCACAGTTGACCGAATCGATTTTGGAAGAAATAGAAGATATTCCTGAGTCGGTGAGGCGCCGGGTTATATACATTATCCGGGAGTCCGAAAGCGTCCGGGAGGCGGTTAACGCTCTTCAAAACAAAGACTATGTGCTTTTTTCCCGGATTGTGAACCGTTCGCATGAGGGACTGCGAGACCGCTTTGAGATTTCCTGCCCTGAATTGGACTGGCTGGTAAAACGGGCTCTTGAATTTGTGCATCCGGACACTCCTGACCTGGTTTGTTCCCGTATGACCGGCCGTGGATTCGGCGGCTGTACCTATGCCGTCCTCCGCACCGCGGACAGCCCGGTGTATGCCCAAAAACTGGAAGAATATGAGCGCATTTTCGGGTTTAAGCCGGTGCGTTATACCGTGGCCCCCTCTGATGGTGCCCGCGTTTTATGATATACTCTTCGCTATGAGAATTCTTGTTACCAATGACGATGGACTGTCTTCCGAAGGCATAACAGTCCTCTCTTCCATATTGCGCTCCGAGCATGATGTTACCCTGGTGGCCCCGCATCGCAACCGCTCCGGCGTTTCCCACGGCATCAGCATGACCGATCCCCTGCAGTTCCGTAATGAGGGTTTACAGGTCTGGTCCTGTTCCGGTTTGCCGGTTGACTGTACGCTGACTGGTACTCTCGGAATTATGTCCAGCCCGCCGGACGTGGTGGTTTCAGGAATCAACCGCGGCGCCAATATCGGTACCGATATTTTATATTCAGGGACGGCGGCAGCCGCCCGCCAGGCCAGCATCAGCGGTATACCCGGCATAGCCGTCAGCATGATCGCCTCCGATGGCGTTTTTGATTGGGAGCCCTTAGCCCGCTTTGTGCTGAATAATCTGCAAAAGCTGATGAGTCTGTGTGAGCGGGATGTTTTTGTGAATATCAATGCCTGTTCGGCCGCTTCCTGGAAAGGGGCCCGGATGACCGGAATTTCCCGGCGGGATTACCGGGACAGCGTGCACATGTACGACGGTCCGGACGGTTGTAAGTACAGTTTTTTCCGCGGCGGAGATATTCATACCGCCGGTGATGGCGAAAGTGACTATGAGGCGGTGGAGTCCGGATACATCTCCATCTCCCGGGTCTATGCCCAGCCGGTTCTGGCGCCGGAATTCAGGGGACAGCAGCCGGTTTTTCAGATATAATACGCAGGTGGTGGGGGCAAGATGTCAGACGATTTGAAAGATGGAATAAAACTGTACCGGTCCGGTCAATACGAAGATGCGCTGGTCGCGCTGATTGCGGTGCCGGCCGGAAAGGCCGAAAACAATCTGGAATTGGCCTATTACATCGGATTATGCTATGCCCGGCTGGAACGTTATGAGGATGCCCTGGTATATCTGGAACAGGTGGTTACCGCTGACACCGACCTGGCCCGGGTTTATCAGTGCCGCATGGTGCTCTCGGTAATCTACACTATGACCGGCCGCACCCGCCTGGCTGAATTTGAACTGGGTAAGCTGATCGACAGCGGGTATGAATCAGCCCAGGTTTTTTGTTCGCTCGGCTATATCGCCTTTGAACACGGCAAGGAAGATGATGCCGCCGACTGGTACGAAAAAGCGCTGGCTCTGGAAGCCGATAACACTACCGCCCTGAACGGACTGGGCTATGTATTAGCCTCATCCGGCAAGGATTTAACACGGGCGCTCTCGGTCTGCAAAAAGGCCCTGGACATCAAACCGGACAGCGCCACCTATCTGGATTCTCTCGGTTGGGTGTATTACCGGCTGGGACTGTCGATCGAGGCAAAAACTTATATCCGCCGGGCAATGGAGAAATCCCCGGAAAATCAGATTATCCGTTCCCACTATGATACCGTTCGATCCATGGGTACCGATGGGACCCCCTATAATACGCGGGCGGCGCGGGAGGCCGGAAAATGAAGCTGCTCTGTGCCGCCGTATTAAGCTGCGCGCTACTTGTCATACCGGCCTTGAACAGTTACGCGCAGACCAACGCCGCTGACGAGCTGGTATTAAGCCGGCCGACCACCGCTGACGGTATTCAGGCCGAAGAAGAATTCCGCAGAGGCGTTCAGGCTTTTAACCGGGGTTCCTTTAACGAGTCAATTCTGCTTTTTGAAAAGGCGCTGTCTTTCTTTCCGGGACAGCCGATCATCCTGGAGTGGCTCGGCCGCGCTTATTACCGCAGCGGAGTGGAAGGCTCCGCGCTGCAGCAATGGCAGTTTGCCCTCGATGCCGGCGCGGATAATCTGCTGCTGCGGAATCGCATCGAGGTGGTCCGTGAGCGGCGTACCATCCGTCCGATTGAGGCACAGGGCGAGCGTTTTGTTGAAGCCGCGGTAATTTCTCCGCTTGTCGATAAAACCCGCCTGTTCAGTCAACCGCTTTCGGTGGTGACAATGGATGACGGCACTTTCTGGGCGGTGGCCTACGGTACCAATGAAATGCTGCGGTTTGACGTCAACGGCTTGATTGTGCAGCGTACCCGCGGACCGCTCGGCGGACTGGACCGTCCCTTCGACGTTATCAGATTGGCTAACGGCAACTTGCTGGTCTCAGAATTCGCCGCGGACCGGATTTCGCTACTCAGTTCCCAGGGTAATTATATTTCTTCTTTCGGTACGAAAGGCCGGGCCGTCGGTCAGCTGCTGGGACCGCAGTATCTCGCGGAAGACAATTTCGGCACGATTTTTGTCACAGATTTCGGAAATGCCCGGATAGCGGCTTTTGACGCCAGCGGAAAGGGTTTGTTTTATTTTGGGGAGAAAAGTGATACTTTCCCGGGACTCCTCTCTCCTTCCGGTATAGCCTGCTTTGCTGAGCGGTTATATGTAGCCGATTCTCTGCGCGGAGCATTGCATGTTTTTGATACTTCCGGAAATTTTATTGAAACTCTGCTGCCGGAGGGCAGCTTGTATTTCGCGGAAGCCGTGCGGGTTTGGAAAGATTCCCTGATCATCAGCGCGAAAAACCGGGTAGTCCGAGTTGATCCCTACACCGGCGCCCAGTACGATCTGGCCAGCCTTGGAAACATCCCCTCACGCATTACCTGCGCCGTGCCGGATATCAATGGTAATCTGGTATTAGCCGACTACCGCGGTAATAAACTGCAGATTCTGACCCGCATGAGCGATCTGGCCGGCGGTATGTTTGTACAGATAGAGCGCGTTAATGCTGACAACTTTCCGAATGTCAGCGTCGAGGTGCGGGTAGAAGACCGCAATCGCAATCCGGTTTCCGGGCTGAAGGCCGCTAATTTCCTGGTGACTGAATCGGATCGCCCGGTGAGCGCCATGAAGCTTGCCGGTTCGGCCTACCTCAATGATGTCTGCGATATTACCGTGATAGTTGACCGCTCGCCGCGGGCGGCTTCCTATGTTTCTGAAATCCGCACCGCAATCGCCGAAATCGCCGCGGCCATGAACGGTAAGGGTACCTTGCGTCTGGTTTCCGCCGGAGCTGTTCCCTTATTGGAAGGCAGCGGGAACCCTTCAACCGGTTCATGGACAGCCATGAATTTGCGCAGTCCTCTTTCGTCAGCCTGGGCGCTGGATATGGGTTTGCGTCTGGCGGTTAATGATCTGGTGAACGCCGAAAAAAAACGCGCCGTGATCTTTTTATCAGCCGGGGAGCTTGGCTCTCAGGCCTTTTCCCGTTATGGACTTAATGATCTGGCCGCCTACATGAATAATAACGGCGTTTTGTTTTCGACTATCTATCTAGGTCAGGGGGCGGCTCTTGATGAGCTGGAATACCTGTCGCAGCGTACCGGTGGAAAATCGGCATATATTTACCGCCGGGAAGGCTTGTCCTCACTGGTAGCGGATATACTGGCGGCTCCGAACGGTTCCTACCTGCTGACTTTTACTTCAGCCCTGAGCACAGAATTCGGCAAAGCTTATTTAAAGGTGGAAGTGGAAACCTACCTGATGAATCGTTCCGGTCGGGATGAAACCGGTTATTTCGCTCCGTTGCAGTAAAATCAACCGGTGGCGGTTCAGTAACGTACCACACCGGTAACAGAGGCCTTGATTCCGGCGATCACGATATCCATTGAGGGCCGGTTTAATGAAATACCGCCGTCAATTCTAATCTCACCATTCTCACCGATCATGGCTGTCAGGGCGTGTGTTAATTCCGCTGACCATAGAAGGCCCTGTCTGTCAGTTTCGGAACAAGTGGCCGCGGCGGTGTTCTCCCTGAATCCCGGCGTTTCCGTTTTCAGCATATTCGTGATCAGAGCCTGCAGAAAGGACGTGCGCGCTGTCCGCTTCCAGCTTAAAGTAATCTTATCCTCCCAGCGCTCGCCGGTACCGGACACCGCGGCGGTGTTGTAATGCCAATTGTTGGCCGCCCGGACCGACCAATCCTTACCGGTGAAAAGCAACAGCGCATGATCAGTATCAAAACTGGCGGTAACAAAACCCGCTCCCCACTGAACGGCCAGGCGATAGTCGGCGGAAAACTCATCTTCCTGCCATGCTGTTGTTTTTTGCAGACTGCCCCAGGCGCCAAACATATTAATCGCTGAGAAGCCAGCTCCGGCCTTAAATTCGCGGCTGTCCCGTACGGTGATATCGGCCGTTGTTGCCAGGGAGCGGGAGATCGAAGTTTCCAGCGTAACCGGCAGGTAGAGATCCTGGACGCTTCCGGTTGAAGATCGGGAGGCGCGTACACCGTAGGTGTTAACGAATGACAGCGAGCGGCCGGAAGTTGAATACAGGCGCTGCTGGAGTTCCGGGTCAATCAGGTCCGCAATAGGCGCGCTCAGGAAAAACCAGTCTGTTCTAGCTAAGCTCTTTCCCAGAAAATCAATATCCCCTGGCCAGTTTCCGCCGCTTACCGTTCCGGATTTTTCTTCACCGCTTCTTTCCCACCAGGGAGTGAGGTTGAGTAAACCGATTTTCCAGGTCAGCGAGTTGTTGAGTTTTTGGGTAGTTGTATAAGCGGCCGCGGGAACTGTGTTGTAAATTACTCCGGATTCATAGTCCATGCGAAAGAGTACCGCTGGTGTTTCAACTGCGGTTTTCAGCGCGGCGTTTACGGCGCGGCTTTGGGCATCTTCTTCACCTATTGAGCGGTATAGACTGATGCTGTCCGTCCAAAGAGTGCCATAGGGCTGATCTTCGATAGTACCCAAACCATCCGCTCCGTTTTGCTTAAAAACTGTCGTCAGCGAACCGTTCAGCGCGGCCGCACCCAGCTTGGTTTTTGGCGGGGTCAGAGAGGCGGTGAGGGAGCGGTCGGCAAATAAACCGCGTTTTATTAACGAACCCTGTGTAAAGAATCCCCACAGCAGGGGAAAGCCAATCCGGTTATCACGCCGCAGATACAGTTCCGGATACACTGCCAGAAGCGTTTCACTGATCGCAAACCAGCGGCCACCGTAAATTATGGAGTGTGATATTTGGGTTGGCGCAACTGTGTCGACACCGGAGGCTGCCAAGCTGCCCTGCAGCTGTACGGCGGCTACTTTGGTGGAAGCGCTGCCGGTCAGCGACAGCGGTACTTCCGGTTTTTCCGGCGCGTATGACAGTTGTATGTCAGATTTTAAAACCGTGTGCGTGATAATTGAAGCCGGCCATATCGCGCCAAGCGCTTCTTCCTTCTGCCACTGAGCGCCGGCCGCGCCGAGGAAGCGCAGTGAACCGCGCGGTTCGCTAAAATAAAACTCATCAACATAGAGGCGCAAAGATGGTGACGTCGCCGGCTGATCGGCAGACAGCGTCAGGTCAACGGCTATCTGCTGGGGTCGCAGGGTACGGTTGAGCACATCCACCGTACCCTGCGCGCCGTCCAGGGCGGCGCCGTCCAGTTCGATAGTGCCTTTTTCCAGGTTCACTTCCACCCGCTGCCATTGATTGCTTTGCAGGGCCGACGGGGCCAGATGTATCACCACCACCGGCGTCGCCGTAAAGGAGGCAGTCCGGGAGAGACTGACGATAATGTCGCCGATGTTAGCGGAGGAGGGCAGGTTTCCCCGGTTAATAAAGAAGCCGAAGCTGTCGTAGGATTCCAGAGGCATATCGCCGGTAATTTTTTCGGCGCGGAAGGTCGTGCCATCTGTTCCTTCGGAAATCTCAAGTTCAAGTACCCGGTTAGCTCCTGAGGGATTAAAACGGGCTGCTGGTTCCGGTTCAGTCTGCTGTAAAGGAGATACCGCCGGATCGCTGACACTGCGTACCGCGGCTGAACTGGGAGCTGCCGGAAGGATCAGGGAAAAGGCTTTTTCTTCCAGGATGATCGGGCCGGAATACAGGGAGACAGTTTCTCCGGCGGTTGTACACAGGGCTACCAAACGGATGTTTCCGGCGCTGCCCAGACGCGAGCGCTCCGCGTCGGTTAGGGCGATACGCAGCCGCTGCCAGTCAGCTGCTTCCGGCGGTATCGACAGTTCTCTGGTGACAATGACGTCGTTGTTTTCGGAGTATTGCGAGAGCCCAGTGCCGATTTGGAGAAAGAGGCGCCAGCCGGGCAGGGCCGCTCTATTATTCTTCAAGGTTAAGGTTAAAGATTCTATCGAACGGAAATCTACTGACGCTTCGGAGAGCATGATATCGGCAGCGGACCAGGAGTCAGCTGCTGGAAGGGTTGTCTCAAAGAGCAGAATTTTTCCGGAGATGCCGGTAGCCGAAATTGAAGGTAGCTTATCTCCGTCGCTGTCGCGGATAGCGACACGGTCGCTAGCGAGCAGAGCCGGCGGGGGCAGGGCCAGCTCCAGCAGCACCGCGGTGGAAAGATCCGGTACCAGGGAGCCGGGGATGGCGCGGTACCAGTCTTCCTCCGGCGCCAGGGTGCGTCTTTGGCCGTCCATGCCGGCTATCCTGAAAAAACCGGTTGTATCGGCCTGGGCTAGTTCCATGGCCGCCTCGGTTTTGAAGCTGAAACCGCTTTGCTGCCAGTGTCCCCCGGCCGAAACGGTCAGAGTGCCCGGGGCGCTGCTGTGATAGTCGGAGTAGCCTTCAGGGTCGTGAGTCCAAATCAGAGAAGAGGCAGTGAAAATAGAAAGGTGTTCGCCGATATTTTTTTGGGCGCCCAGAGCGGCGCGCAAGGTGGCCGAGCGGGCTCCCGGATCCATCGTTTGCCAGCGGATTCTGATATTTTCGCCGGTGGCCGGCGGTGTCGCCAGTTCAAGCTTGCCGGTCGTTTCTTCAAAATCAAAAGCGGTATCCGGTATGCCGTTCCGTTCAACCTGAATGGTTCCGGCAAGGGTCAGCGCGCCGAGGTTGATTTCTGTAATGGGTTCCCAGGTGCCGTTGCGGATGGACAGCGAAGTTTCCGCCGGGGCGAGCGGCGAGTCATTGGCATAAAACAGCGGCCAGATTTCGGCGAGCGGAAACCGGCCGGCGGCGCTGCGCAGGGAAGCCGGCCGTGCGCTGTTATAAAGCAGTATTCCGCCTCCGGCGTCGTTTGTGTAGGCCAGGGCGAAATCAGCCGGCCTTTCTCCGGTTTCCGCGAATACCAATTCAAGCAGTTGCTCGGAACTGTTCTTTCCCGAATAAAAGGCTCCCAGTTCAAAGGGCGAAAATATCCCATCCTGATACAGCAGCAGGGCAGCCTGTCCGTCCAGCTCGGTTACCAAAGCATCCCGTGCCGCGGGGTTAAGGCCCAGCAGGACTGCGGTGCCGGCGGCGCTACTATCGAACCAGGCGATTGTCTCATCATAAAAATCTATCAGACTCGTACCCGGAGCTGAAAAACCATTGTGCCAATCTCCGTTATACCGCGCCGCTACTCCTGCGGGAGCGGGGGACTCCAGGGTTAGTACTCCCTGTAAACTGTCCAGACTGTATTCAATGGCGTTGAGCCGCCGCCAGCGGCCGCCTGAGCTGTCCAGCGTTTGACCGTTGTCATCGCGTACAAACACTTCCAGCGGAGCGGCAATTTGATTGTCAGGGAGCACGAAGCGGGTCGCTCTGTTCCAGGCGCTGACCGGACGGTATTCTTCGATCAGTTCATTCATGCCGGAAAGGCGCATTTCCTGCTGGGCGACGGTGTCATAGCGCACTATCGCGTCTGCTTTCCAGGTGGCTCCCGAAAATGTTCCCATGATTCCCGGAGCGATGATTGCACCGCCGCCGACAGTGATGTACGGATAACGATCCGGAAAAACGATGCCGGAATTACCGGCCCTGATTTCCCGGATGGGACTTTCTTCCGGACCGAGGTAGCCGAGCGCGAAGGTGTTGCGGGTAAAGCCGTCCATGAAGGAGGCTTCGAAATACCAGCGGTTATCGATAAATATCCAGGTTGAGAGGTCCACTGTCTGCTCGATGACCGGCGGACTGAACAGGGCCTGACCGACTCCATCCTTGAAAACAAAATCGGTGGCGGCTTTTAAAGTCAGGGCCCAGGATCCGTCCAGATAAAAGTCCACCCTGCTGTCGCCAAGATCGATATCGTAAATCTGGGTAGGATCTTCGGCCTGTAGAAAAGAGGCGCTGAGTATATTGTACAGCTCCGTTTGCTCATCGGTTAGCGCGTCGGACGCGGGATCCTCGGTGACATCTGCGGGCGAGGAGGCCCCGGCGATATCGTCGGGCGCGTTAACCTCAGCGGGCCCGGGGCCCTCGGTGACCTCGGTGACATCGGTGACATCGGTGACAGCAGGATCTTCCGGCATTTCTGCGGTTTGAGCGGGAAGCGTCTGGAGGGTAAGTAAGAGAAAAATAAAGGGAAGGCTAAGTGGATTAATTTTTATGTTCATAAAAACTCATCCCGGTTCTTTTGCGGCAGTAAACGGGCTCTGGTAACCAAAGCCTTGCCGCGTTTTTGCTCAAGGCTATGCAGGGCTTGCTCCACCCGGCGTATCTTACCGTCCGGCGGGCCTGAAAAAAGATCGATCTGGGCGCCTTCAAATTCCGCGGTAATGTTATAGAGCGCTACTCCCAGCAGCCGCACAGCCTTGCCGCGTTCGTGTTTTCGCCGGAAAAGAGTTCTGGCGCGGTTAAACAAATCAGTTGAGTCGGTTACCGGAAAATCGGCTGTTTCCTGGATTGATACTGTCTGAAAATCGGCGTATCGGATTTTTACATGGACCGTCCTGGAGAACAGCGCTTCATCCAGCATACGGCACATCACATCGGCCGAGAGCTCCAGCAGCATCGACTCCAGAAAATCGGAGTCGGCGCTGTCGAGGGTAAAGGTCCGTTCGCTGGAGATGGAGCGGCTGCCGCGTTCGCCTGAAAAAATGCCGGTATCCACACCCCGCACCGCGTTATACAAGAAAGAAGCGCCATGTACGCCGAGCAGGGAGGCCAGCAGTTGTTCTGAACATTTCAAGATCGAGCGCACGTCGCCAAGGCCGGCTTCTTCCAGGCGTTCCCGTGTTTTCGCGCCGATACCCCACACATCCTTTAAGGGTAAACCGGCCATAAAGAGAGCTTCTTCCCCGGAGCGTACGACATGTAATCCGTCCGGTTTGAAGAAGCCGGAAGCGATCTTGGCGATATAGCGGTTTGGCGCCGCCCCCACCGAGACCGTCAGTCCGGTGCGCTCCCGTACTTGTTCCTTGAGCGTGCGCGCGGCCTGTTCCGGCTCGCCGAAGAGGGAGCGGGTTCCGGTCATATCCAGAAAAGCCTCATCGATTGAAATCTGTTGCACGTCCGGAGAGAAATTACGCATTACCGCCATGACTTCCCGGGATTTTTCCAGGTAGCGCTGCATCCGCCCGTGAACGAATATAGCCTGGGGGCAGAGGCTGACGGCTTTAACCATCGGCATGGCCGAGTGGACTCCAAAGGCCCGCGCCTCATAGGAGCAGGTTGAAACCACACCGCGCTTATCGGGTGGTCCGCCCACAATGACCGGTTTCCCCCGGTATTCGCTATGGTCTAGCTGTTCTACCGAGGCAAAAAAAGCATCCAGATCAACATGAAAATGTACAGGTTCCGCTCCCGTCATGGTGACTCCTGAACGATGCCCGTTGAAACGTCCAGAACGTAGTCTGAGACAATGTCCCTGGCTCGTATGGACAAACCATCGGGATTGAACCGGGTCAGCAGGCGGGCTTCAATGGAAAGATCGGCGTCCCGATCTGTTGAAAATTCAACGGACCAGTCAGCGCCGGATGTTTCTTCGCTTTCAAAAAAGGTGATTTGTCCGGCTTCCAGGCGTTCGAAGGGCCGGGAGGCGTCATACACTGAGAACCCGCGCGGACGGGAGACGGTCAGTTCATATTTCAAAACCGGAACAGCCGGTCGAATGGTGATATTAACCAGGGTCCGTTCCAGGTAGGTGCGCTCGGTCCGGATAACCTGCAGGTAGTCAGAGGCTTTTCGTCCCGATAAGGTTTCCATGGTAATTTCCGCTCGGGGCAGGGGGGGGATTTCGACGTCGGCGGCCAGTGAGCTCGTTTTGATAATTGTCCCGGTATCGGTGGTGATCTGACGGACGGATACCTTCAGGGGTCGATCCACCGACCAGGCCGGGAAAAAAATGATAAAGGCTACACAGAGAATAAAGACAGCGAAAGAGGCGATCAGATTAATAGGTATGTAAAATTTAACCGTTCTTCCGAATCGGCCGAGGCGTACCCAAAAACGGGATAAGAACAGTTGAAAGGGCATAGCGAACAGCGCTAAACGCAGATTCCACCATAAATTACCGGAAACAAGGGGTTCGAGAGTGTTCCCGTCGGCCTTGAGCAGGGCTTGGATGTACGGTAAGAAAGGGAGGAGCAGGAGCAGCAGGCCTGGAATGTGAAAAACGGGGTGTTCGAGATGATACAAGGCAAAAGAGAGCAGATAGACGGAAAGAAATAGAATTGACAGGGAGAAATCCAGCGATGAGAAAACCAACAGATTGATCAAACAGACCAAACTGGCAATGTAGCCGTAAATAAAGGCGTTTTTTGGGAAATGAATCAGCTGGTTAAACGATATCACCAGTGTAACCAGAAACCAGGATATAAAAATCTTTCCGGCAAAGGCGATCTGAGGCAGTAATTTCCAGGAAGCGGAGGAACCGAATCGAAAAGTGAATAGCCATTCAATTATTTTTCCGGAAAACAGCAGACACAGTACCGTAACAACCAGATAACTGAATGGCAACCACCACACTCTCAGAAAATCGCGTAAATGCTGCTCGCTTTTTTTCCCGAACAGAAAACTGAATACGAACAAGAAGAGTAAAATAATGGCGCAGGAAAAGATAACCACAAAAACAGAAAATTCCTCGCCGGCCAGAAAAATTTTGTCTGAAGACTGGAAAATCAGAAAATGATGATCCCAATCCTGGGGAAACGGATCAGGCACGGTTGCGACAAGCTGCAGTAAAACCGGCAGGGCGTCCGGACCGGCTTCCAGCAAAATCGCCGGGATGCCGTTTTCAAGATAGGTAAAGAGCAACGGATTGTTTTCGGTCCATCCCAGACGGTAAAGCTGCAGCCGTTTTTCGGCCAGGGACCAGGATACGGTCGTTTTTTTCAGGGATGAAAGTACCGCTTCCACCAGCCATTTCGGCGAAGTATGGCCATTGGCTCCGCAGACTATCCGGACGCCGGGTGCGGACCTTGAAAGTACAATTATAACCGCTCCGCTGCCTTGCTCGGTGATGGTATCGATGACTTGATAGGTTCCGGCCGGGAAGTTGATATGGTCGGTCAGGGGTAGGGTGAGACGGTCATTCGCGGTAAAAATTACGGCTGTTTTTCGCGGTGGAATTTCAGTTTCAAATGTTCGGGCCAGGGAGCTTAACATCTCAGTCGCTGATTCCCCGCTGTACAGCGGTGTGGTGAAAACAAGTGAACTATTGCCGGCCGGTCCTGCTGAAATGAGGATATTTTCAGCGGGATGAAGGAAAAGTGCCGATAGTATGATAAAGTAGAGCAGGGCTACGTGGTATTTCAAATGCATACCGTTTCAGGATAGGGCTATACCGTCCGCAACGTCAAGTATGAACAAGAATTGCTTGTACAAAAAAAACTATCTGGTATATAATCTTGTATTACGGAAGGGGGAAAGGCATGGCATCCGGTGAGAAAAAAAGCGTTCTATCCTTACCCTTGAAGATCATCCTGACCCAGGAAGGGTCCACTTTTTTCATCCGTCAGAATAAAAAACTCCTCAAGTTCAAGCTGGCCGATAATGTCGAAGAATACGGTATTTCTCTGGACGAGTTCACTCCGGCCACCATCCAACGCCTTTTGTTGATCGACTATATCTCCAAAATAGAAATTTCCAAACCGGAATTTGTATCCTCGCGTCAGGAAATTATGGACTTATCCAAACTGGTGGTATATTCGGTGCTGTACCGCCAATATGACGCCTATATTTTTAATCAGATTCTCAGTTCAGATGTTATAAAAAAATGGAACCGGCTTAATCCGGCGAATATCATCGACGAAAAGACCCATATTAACGAGAATTTCCTGCGTAATATTCTTAAAAAGAACGAAGCGATCATCTATGAGGCTAAACAGGAGATTCTGTCGCCTTTATATACCTTTATAAATAAGAATACTTCCCTGCTGCCCGAGGAGAAAAATATTCAGCTCCTGCTCAGTGAAAAATTCATGAATAATCTGAGGCCCTTTACCTGGTTTATCATTACCAAGTTTCGCGACGCCGACGGGTTTGAGTCGATCCTGCGTACCATCCGGACCAGTTTGACTGAGTACATGGATAAGGCAAAAATAGCGGAATATATATCCTTAATGCTGATGGAATTGGTGATCAACGCCGAGAACACCAACCTGCGCAAAGAAGCTAAAAACATGTACAAGGGCACCGTGGATCCAAATACGGTTATGTACGATCCGAATATCCGCAAAAAAGTTATCGCCGAACTGGAACGCAAGCACGAGCTGGTTTTTTTATCCTGGAAACTGGGCGGTGGCAGTACCTCCATCGGTACCCAGGGCAAGCTTTCCATAACCCTCTATAATAAGGACGATCAGAGCGAGGGTGTGCGCGACAGCATCAACGACAAGAAAAACGCCGATCTCAAGAAAAAATCATTGATTGATTTTTACCGGGAGATACCGGAAGGCGAGGAAGACACTAATTTGGGCATGTACTATATTTCCTATCTCAGTGAAGCCTGCGAAAAAGTCAATGTCCGCTTTGAGTCCATGGCAAATCAATTCCGCGACTCGGATCTGACGGTTATCAGCCTGTCGTTTGTGTTTTGAACAGTGATGAAATCCCAGCGGTTTTTTTGTACCTTGTTGAAGTTACTCGTCTGTACGGCCTTGACCTCCGTTTTTACCTCCTGCAGCGGCGGAAGCCCGTCAATCCAATCCTATTCGATTCAACGTCTGCTGGTTCAAGACGCTGACGGAACCTTTTCGGAAAGACTGTCGCTATTTGTTTTTTTTAATGATCCGGACGGTAATACCGATTTTGATTCCATCGAACTGATTCATGAAGAAACCGGCTTGTTCTGGACCCTGTACCCGGCTGACTGCACGGTGCGTTTACGGGGTAAGGATCGCTGGATAGGTTCTGCCGATATTGCCGGACCGCGGGGCGCAGCTCTTCCAGTCGGCCTCTACACTGTGGTTGTCCGGGATCTGGCCGGGCAGGAAGCCAGCTCTTCGTATACGCTCGCCGGGACAGCACTGCCCAAGACTGCGCCGGCAGAGTTTACCCTGAGTGAGGGCCGGTGGAATTTACAGCTAACCGCTACCGAAAGCTCGTTTCGCCGGGTGTTTTTATTCCTTTACAACAGCGAACGAAATCTTTTATACTCCTGGAGAGTACCCATCAAGGCCCTCGGCCGCAGCGATGGTACGGTCGAAGCCATTCGGGCTTTGGCCCGGGACACTGTTTTGGTGCAGTGTTATATAGAAAATGACGCGGGAAGCGCCGGTGTGTTGCTCTATCCGGTAAAGCTGCCCTGAATGATGGTTTAATAATGGATACTATTGATACTACCGATGACACAGATTTTTCCTCTCAACGCACTGTACATACCTTTGTACTGCGCGCCGGCCGCATGACCGAAGCCCAGAAACGCGATTATGAGATCCATTCGGCGCGCTGGTGTCTTTCCTTCGAGCCGACGATTCTTAATTTTACCAGCGTTTTTGAGAATACCGCCCCGGTTACCGTCGAAATCGGTTTCGGGATGGGTAAGGCCACCGCTCAGATCGCCTCTGACAATCCGGATAAAAACTATCTGGGTCTGGAGGTGCATCGCGCCGGCGTTGGCCGTCTTTTAGGCGAGATTGAAAAACGAAGCCTGAAAAACTTACGGATTATCGAACATGACGCTTTGGACGTTCTGGAATATATGATTCCGGACAATTCCGTTTCAGCCTTTCATATTTTCTTTCCCGACCCCTGGCCGAAAAAGCGGCATCATAAACGCCGTTTACTGCAGCGTCCCCGAACGGATCTGATTGCCAGAAAACTTTCGCCGGGCGGCTATGTCTATATGGTTACGGATTGGGAGCCCTATGGTGAGAACGCCTATTTTGAGTTGACAGCCACCCCGTCCCTGGTAAGCATGTATGAAGGTTTCGCGCCCAAACAGATCTGGCGTCCGGAGACCCGTTTCGAAGCCAAAGGACTGGCCGCCCGCCGCGATATTTATGAACTGATGTTCAAAAAAGTACAGGCGGAGGACGAGCGGTGAAAGACGCGGGGCGCATTCACGAACTGGAGAAACTGATCCGCTATCATCAGGATCTTTACTATAAGGCCGAAAGCGAGATCGAGGACAGCGTCTTTGACGCGCTCTGGGATGAACTGCGCTCCCTCGATCCTGAGAACGCCCTCTTTAAAACAGTCGGTGCCGACACCCAGGACGGATTTCCAAAAGCTGAGCATATCATTCCAATGGGCAGTCAGGAAAAAGCCGCCAACCCCGAGGAATTTAGGGTTTGGGCCGGTAAAATTAAATTCGATGATTTTTTGGTCCAGTATAAGCTGGATGGCGCCAGTCTCGAACTGCAATACACCTCCGGACGCTTTGAGCGGGCGGTGACCCGCGGCGACGGTAAAATTGGAGATGAGATTACCGCTAATGCCCGCCGCATGCGCGGCGTATTGTCCGAGCTTGCCGGTGTTGCCGGTCCCGGAGGCGCATCCCCGTTTACCGGCGGTATACGCGGCGAAGTCATAATGAAACGCGAAGTGCTCCGTACTCTCTATACCGATAAGGCTAATTGCCGCAATGCCGCCAATGGTCTGATGAAACGCAAGGACGGAATCGGTTCAGCGGATCTGGACTTTATCTGCTACGACGCTGTTACCGGAACCCGGGGTAATCCCTTTGCCGGCGCTGCTCCGTTTCAGGATGAAAATGAAAAATTGCTGTGGCTTAAAGCCTGCGGCTTCAGTACGGTGCCGTCGCAGCACTGTAAGGGCGCCGAAAGCGTGATCGAATACCGCGCCCGGGTAATCGCGGAACGGCCGTCACTGCCCTACGATATAGACGGCCTGGTAGTGAAGGGCTTTGCCCTCGATCCAGACGATGCCTCGCGTCCCCGGCCGGAAAAACAGATTGCCTTTAAATTCAGTCTGGAAGAGGCCGTTTCGGTGCTGCGGGCGGTGGAATGGAGTGAATCCGGTGTTACCTATACACCGATAGCCTTGATCGATCCGGTACAGCTGGCCGGCACTACGGTGCAGCGCGCCAATCTCGCGAATCCCAACATGATCAAAGAGCTTGGTTTGATGATCGGCAGCCGGGTAGTGGTAACCAAGCGCGGAGAGATTATTCCAAAAATCGAAGCCCTGGTGGAAAACCCTCCGGACGCTCAAAAAATCATTCAACCGCAAACCTGTTCAAGTTGCTCAACGGCTCTGCGTGATGAGGGAACCCGTCTGTTTTGCCCGAATCCGGCCTGCCTCAAACTGATTCATCATCGCCTTGAAAAATGGATCAGTGTTCTGGATATCCGGGAATTCGGCGTTACCCTGCTGGAGCGGCTTTTTGCGGCCGGCCGCCTGCGTTCAATCCTGGATCTGTACACGCTAACCGAAGCCGAACTTGCCGCCCTGGAGCGGATGGGTGAACTCAGCGCCGCCAAGGTGCGCCGGTCCATACATTCCAAAAAAGAAATCAGTCTATCCAAATTTATCGCCGGCTTTGATATTGACGGTATCGGTGAAACCATGGTCGAAAAATTGACAGCCGCCGGTTTTACCAGTCTGGAAGCCTTGTTTACGGCAGACGCGGCCGATTTTGCCGCTGTCTATCAATTCGGCGAGATTCTGGCCCAAAATTTATCAGACGGCTTGCAAGCCTGCCGACCGGAAATGGAGCAGCTGCTTTCCAGCGGGTACATCAGTATCGCCGCGCCGAAAGCCGGAGGGCCCTTATCCGGCAGCAGCTTCTGCTTTACCGGAGAATTACAATCGATGAAACGGCCTCAGGCCGAGGAGCGTGTCAAAGCTCTCGGTGGAAGCGCCAAAAGTTCTGTAGGCAAGGGCTTAACCTATCTGGTCACCAATGATCCTTCGGCCGGTTCCTCCAAACTGCAGAAAGCCCGGGAGCTTGGGATCGCGGTCATAGACGAACAGCGGTTTTTGGCCATGCTGGAAGAGGCGGCCGGCGGAACGCCGGTGCCCGCGCAAATGGAATTACCATTGTGAAGAAATCCGGCTCAGGCGCGCTAAAGGGCGGTCTTCTGAAAATCCTGCTGCCGGTATTTTTGTGTGTGGCCCTGGTTGTCTGGTTTTTCTTTTCCTGGCTGTCCTGGGTCGGCAACGCCGCGGTGGAATTACAGCGGCTGGGTTTAAAAAACGCATCTATACCGATGAGTCTGACTGTCTTTGGCAGAAGTGTCGACACTATCAGCGCCCGGCTCGGGTTTTATACCTTGGAAGGGGAGCGGCTTTCCAGCATCGAGCGTTCCTGGCTGGGCTGGGAATTAAAAATTGACAGTATTGTGGTGCGGGCCGGGGAGGGCTGGCTGGTTTTCCCCTTTTTGGTATATACCGATGAGTCCAGCCGCGGCAAGGGTTTGAATCTGTTCCGCTTTTACGATCAGCAGAAATTTCCGGCTTTGTATCAATCCGCGAGTCTCACCGCGGGGGAAACTCTGGTGCTGCAGCGGCTTTTTCGCCTGGTAAAGACCGAGAGCTGGATGCCTTTCTTTCTGGGCAGCCTGCGACATGAAACCGTGGTTATCCGCTCCTTTGAGCCGAATGTTGAATACAGCCTGCATGTCGACGCCGACGGCAGCTTACGCTTAAAGCAGAATTAATGATTTCTTAGTCGTCGGTATTCCAGCCGGCCGCTCCAATTTGAAAGTTTGCTTCCAGCCCGTTGTTAATACCAATAAAGGTGGCGCTGACCGTTCTGGATTCATCGACTGAAAGCGTCACCGGGTCAGTCCATTCTTCCTGTCCGAATCCCGCACCGCTGACGCATTTTACCTGCACCTGGGCATCTTTCAGTTTTTCGCGGCCGATATTGCTCAAGCTGCAGTTCACTATCGTATCGCTGCCTGAAATCTGGACACTGCTGATTTCAAATTCCATCTGATAATCCGGAAGCTCACAACCTGCGGTTAAGCCCAGTAAGGCTGTTATCAAAACTACGGTCAAGGCTGTATTTCGTAACTTGTGTGAGTGCATAGTTCCCTCCTCAGCTCTGAAAAAAAATGACATACTCCGCGTCACAGACTATAGCCCCTTCGTTCATCATTTTCAATTTAATGCGACTGTTTTCGCCATTGTCGGTTCCGGCTCTGTCACATCGTGAACTTGGCTTTCATCTGGGCCAGGATGTCCAGGGCCTCATCGGTTTCCACCGGCTGGCTCGGTTCATGGTATAAAACGAGGGCCGCCGGAATTTCCTGTAAAAAGGGCGAAGGGGAGCAATCCACCACGCCGCCCATCTTACGCCGCCGCCGGCAGCTGGAAATAAAGAGCTTGTCGCGGGCCCGGGTAATGGCGACATAGAACAGGCGGCGCTCTTCTTCGACGTTGCCGTCGCCTTCCTCGAGGCTGCGGGCGTGCGGGATAATGCCGTCTTCGGCGCCGATGATAAAGACCACCGGAAATTCCAGGCCCTTGGAGGCGTGGATGGTCATCAGGTTAACCTTGCCCTTGTCAGCCTCGTCGTCCATGTCATCGCGGGTAATCAGAGTGATGCGATTTAAATAATCGTAGAGCGACTTCTTGAAGTTGTCGGGATCTTTTTCCCAGGTACCGATCGAATTGATCAGGCTGTCGATATTCAGGAATTTGTAGCGCGCGGCTTTTTCATTTTTTTGGTATTCCTGAACCAGATAGCTCCAGTAGTCAATCTCGTCAACCAGTTTTTTGACCTTGTTGGACAGATCCTTTCCCGAAAGCATGGTGCTGCGTTTCTCGGTGATGATGTCCACGAAAGCGGTCAGTTCATCGCGGAAACGCTCGGCGGCCGGAGTGGAGTCGGCGGCCAGCAGTGCGTTGATCGCTGTCCACAGCGAGCAGCCGTTGGCGTTGGCGACATCCGAAACCGTTTCGATAGCCTTGCGCCCGATACCGCGCCTCGGGGTGTTGATGATGCGCAGTAGGTTAATGTCGTCATCCGGATTGGCGATTACCCGCAGATAACTGATGACATCCTTGATTTCCTTGCGCTGAAAAAAACTGGTGCCTCCGGACATGACATACGGAATATTCTGTTCCAGAAAAGCTTCTTCCACAGCGCGGCTGAGGGTGTTGGAGCGGATCAGGATGCCGAAATCGGCGTAGCTACGCTTTTCGTTCATGCGGATGGTCTGGATCATGTCCGCGACGAAGTCGGCTTCATCAGTTTCATTTTCCGGAATATAGATTTCGATGGGTTTACCGGAGCCGTTTCCGGACCACAGCGCTTTTTCCTTGCGGTTGGTGTTATTGGCGATTACGCCGTTAGCCGCGGCCAGAATAGTCTCTGTGGACCGGTAGTTCTGCTCCAGCTTGATTTCCTTCAGTCCCGGAAAATCGCGCTCAAACATGCTGATATTCTCGAAGTTGGCGCCGCGCCAGGAATAGATGGACTGATCGTCATCTCCGACCACGCAGACATTGCGGTCGGCCAGGTGATGCATGAATTCGTACTGCTGGATACTGGTGTCCTGGAATTCGTCGACCATGATGTACTTAAACCGATCGGTATAGGTAGCCAGCACTTCCGGGTGCTCACGGAACAGCTTGATCGGCAGTAGGATCAAATCATCGAAGTCGACGGCGTTATACAGTTTCAGGCCGCTCTGGTATTCCTCGAATAATCCGCGGTACATGTCGTTGGAGCTTTCCCAGCTCCAGCGGCCAATCTTAATATTTGAAAACAGGTTGCCAATTTTATAGACGTCCAGGGCGTCAGCGGTGTAGCCCAGCTCACGGCCGGTGTCCTTGATCAGCTGATTACGGTCCACGTCATCATAGATGCTGAAGTTTTCCCGCCAACCCAGATGATGAATGTGTTCGCGCAGAATGCGCACGCCGAAGGCATGAAAGGTGCTGACAGTCAGCATTTGCAGCTTTTTACCGGTCAGTTCCTTGACGCGTTCGGCCATTTCTTTGGAAGCTTTATTGGTAAAGGTCAGGGCCAGGATTTGGGACTGAGGGATGCCTTTATCCAGCATATAGGCCATCCGGAAGGTGATAACCCTGGTTTTGCCTGAACCGGCGCCGGCGATAATCAGTACCGGCCCTTCGATCGCGGTTACCGCGTCGTATTGTTCATCATTCAGCTCGGCTTTGTAGTCATGGGTCATAGGAAGCGGAGTATAGCAGAAAAAGCCGGCTCGGAACAGCATTTTTGTTGTTGCGTTGCAGGTTATCGATTATATTTATGTTTACTGGAGGTAACAAGTGCACTTATTCTGGTTTATCGCTTTTTATATTTCCGCCTTGGCTGTACCGGCCGTACTCTTTATCTTACCACTGGGCGGAGTGTATGATAGTTACAGCGCTTCGGTGCTTTTTGGAACCATTTCCTGGGCTATTTTCGCCAATCAGGTATTTTTAGCCTCGAAGCCAGGTTTTGCCCTGAAAGCCCTCGGAACCAAACGCCTGCTGGCTTTCCACGGAATTATGGCGCCTGTGGGACTGATGGGAGCGATAGTACACCGCACGCTGAAGGTGGCGGTGGGCTTTGAGGTCACCAGCGTTCAGGCTCTGCTTGGGGCAGCGGTGTTGGCTTCCCTGCTGGTGATTGCCCTGGTGGCTTTTTTGCTGATGTCGCCGGCCTATTTCCCGCTTGGTAAAACAGTGCGGTCGTTCAAAGACCTGATACTGGTGAAAACTCCTTTAAATTATCTCGGGTTACGGGCCTTTCATGCCCTGACAGTGCCGCTACTGATAATTCTGCTGATGCATGTTTTGATGGCTTCTACTGCGCAATTTTCCGTGAATCCGCTCGGTTTTTCGGTGATGGTTATCTGGACAATAAAAGCTATTATTCTCTATATTCGCTATCGTATGCGGGGCCGACAGCCCCGCAAAAATGTTGTCTAAGGAGGCTATATATGAAAGTAAGTGTAAAAGGTTTAATTACATTAGTATTGATGATTCTTTTTGCTAGCGTCGTTTCTGCACAAAATTTACAGTCTGTGAACGTTGTACCTCAAATTGATGGAACCGCCGCGCCCTCAGAATATCCGATGAGCACCCTGGTTAACGGGATGCGCCTGTTTGCCAGCCTTTCCGCCGACCGCCAAACCCTGTATCTGGCTATAACCGCGCCTACCACCGGCTGGGCGGCCCTGGGCCCGGGCGCTTCGCGCATGAACGGCGCCCTTTTAATACTCGGTTATGATGACCGCTCCGCTCCCGGCGGCTTAACCCGGGAAGATACCGGGCGAGGCTGGTCGCACTCCCCAAGCCGTGACAAAATACTCCTGGCCAGCGCGGTTCAGGAGATAGATGGGTTGACCACGCTGGAGATTGCCCTTCCGGCGGAGCGCTTTCTCGTAAAACCGGAACTGGAAATTATGCTGGCTTACGGACCGCGCGATAATTTTACCGGAAAACACACCGCTTATGGTGTAGCTAAACTGACAGTTCCGGCAATTACTGCACCATAGGTCATTAAAACGTACTGTATGCGATAATCTGGGGGTCTGTACTCGACTAAGTTTATGATTTGTAGTATTATCGGGTCAGAGCAACATTGATTTTGAAACAGTATGATACTCTGCCACGCCGCGGAGATGGAAAACACCTCTGCGGCCTGCTCCTGCTCTTTCATGACCTTGTTAGTATTATTTCGTTTTTATAAGGATTTTCATGCAATCATCTACAGCTTTTTCCGCAGGCAGCCGCACAGCCGCTCCTGCCCGTAAGAATGCCGCTATTGCGCAGGGTACACCCCGTGCCGCAAACGGCGGACGCCCCGCGTCCGCAGAGCGTTCTTCTACACCAGCTTCCGGCGGCAGCCACTTTGCCGGTAAAGGCCGCGGTTATTCCGGCGGCCGTTCCCAGGCCGCCCGTCCGGCCGGCGGTCAGCGCGGCGGCGGAGCCCGCACCAAACAATATATCGATCCGGCCCGTTTTATTCAGGGCGCCCGCATTGTCGAGCGCGAAGAATATATTCCCCAGAATAAATTTGAGGATTTCGCCGTTCATCCGCGCATTCTGACCAACCTGCTGGCCAAGGGTTATAAAACACCCACCCCGATTCAGGATCAGACCATTCAGCTGGTACTGGAAGGCCGGGATGTCGTCGGTATCGCCAATACCGGAACCGGAAAGACCGCCGCTTTTTCTGTGCCCCTCATCCATGACCTGATGTTGAATATGCAGAATCGTCTGCTGATCATGGCCCCGACCCGCGAGCTGGCCCAGCAGATTGTCGAAGAAATGGTCAGTTTTTCCAAGAACTGCAGCCTGCGTATCGCCCTGCTGATCGGCGGAGCGTCCATGCATCTGCAGAAACGCGATCTGGCCGGTAATCCGCGTATTGTCGTCGGTACCCCCGGGCGCATCAAGGACCATATCGGTCAGGGTACCCTGATTCTGACTCATTTTAACCGCGTAGTACTCGATGAAGTCGACAGAATGCTGGACATGGGCTTTATCAAGGATATTACGGCCATCCTTTCCAGGGTCAACCCTGTCCGCCAGTCGCTTTTTTTCAGCGCGACCATGGAACCCGAGATTCAGAAACTGATCGAGCGTTTCGCGCGTAATCCGGTAACTGTTTCCACCAGAGTGGGCCAGACTGCCGAGTGCGTGAATCAGGATGTCGTTTTTTACCGTGGTAACGACGAGAAGATTGACAAGCTGCACGAGATTTTAATCCGCCCGACCACTGGCAAAACCATCATTTTTGATGATACCAAGCGTTCGGTGGAAAAGCTGGCCAAGGAACTGCAGGACCGCGGCTTTAAAGTTGACCGTATCCACGGCAACAAGAGCCAGGCCCAGCGCACCAGAGCCTTAAGCCGCTTGAAAAGCGATGAAATCTCTATCCTGGTGGCTACCGACGTTGCTGCTCGCGGAATTGACGTCTCGGACATTACCCACGTTATTAATTATTCTCAGCCGAATACCTACGATGACTACATTCACCGTATCGGACGGACCGGCCGGGCCGGTAAGGCCGGCGAGGCTTTAACCTTCCTCGTGAAATAATTTTTTCAACAGTACTGTGCGGCAGCGCATAAAAAGAATGCAGAGTCTTTTTATGCGTTGTCAAAAACAGTATACTTGGGTTATGAAGATTTTTTTTCGCACCCTTAGCCTTTGCGCTTTTTTTTCCCTGGTTCCGCTTGCTGCCCAAACCACCGCTCCCGCACTCCAGATAATCAGTACCGAATATTTTGATATTATTTATCCATCTGCATCCCTTGAAACGGCAGCCCTGCTTGTTGAATACGCCGACGGCTTGGCCGACGAGGTTTGTCTGCTGCTGGATACTTCCATAAAGAAACGCATACCGGTGTACATCAATCCGGCTGTACAGGTGCTCAACGCCTACTTTTCACCGGCCCCCTACAATCGCATTGTGCTTTACGATACCCTGCCGCTGGACGGACCGCTGGGCGGTTTCAGGGACACCATGCTTTCCGTATTTCATCATGAGCTGGTGCACGCCGTTTCTCTGAATATCCGCACGCCATTTTGGCAGGGAGTGTCGGCGATTTTTGGCGATATCGTTTCAGTAAATTCAGCGGTCACCATGCCCATGTCTTTCATTGAAGGTGTCACCGTTTCCTTTGAGAGCATTGGCGGCGGTGGCCGGTTGAACGACCCTTTGACTACGCATGTGTTGATGCAGGATAAACTGGAGGGAAAATTCCTTGGTTGGAAGGAATCCGCCGGGGCCCGTGATACCTGGCCCGGCCCCTCGCTTTCGTATTTGTATGGCGGAGCTTTTTCGGCCTGGCTGCAGTCGGAGTGGGGCATGGAGCGTTACGCCCTGCTCTGGAAACGGGGTGGAGGATTTAATCCGTTCCGGAGCCTTTTACAGGGCCGTTTTTCACAGGTGTACGATGAACCTCTCGCTTTGGCCTGGGACAGGTTTTATGAAAGCGTAAAGCTTCCCGAGCCGGTATTGGAGCGGGAAACTGCTCTGAAGGGCGCCGCGCCCGGGATTATTACCGCCATGACCAGCGGACCGGATGGAATCGCCTGGTCGGACGCGAATGCCCGTTCTGTGTATTTCCGTTCCGCCGCGGGCACTGTGCGTAAACTGTTCGACGCCGATTCATCCTTGCACCGGCTTTCTTTTTCGCCGGACGGTCGTTATTTGCTGACTTCTCAGGCTCAATCCATCGGTTCTGCCGTCCGCCAGATAGTGCGCTGTTATGATATGTTGACGCTGCGTTTTACCGGTGAGACCATTCAAGGCTTACGGGACGCGGCTTTTTTCGGGTCATCCGACCGCATCGTCGGTATTGATATTCACGAACAACATTCTCATCTGGTGCTTCTGGATCGTGAAAATCCTCTGGAACGGCAGTTAGTCTATCAGGCCGGACCCCAGCAGGAACACGCGGTGCTGTATAATCCGGTTTTCGCCGGAAACAGCACCATTGCCGTTATTGCGGCCGATGGTCTGGAGCGCACTCTGCTGTTCATTGACAGCGAAACTGAGCGCCGCACGGCGCTCTCTTCAACCATTGATCTTGGCACAATTCGGCACTTGCAATCCAATTATTCCGGAACAGAGGTGAATTTGACCTTCATCTGGAACGAGGCCGGTTCATTTTACCGCCCGGCTGTGCTCAATCCGGGAACGGGGAAGCTGAAGCTGCTGCGCGCCGATTATTCCGGCGCTTTTTTCCACCCGGTGCTCCTTCAAAGCGCCTCTGGCGCCGAGTCGACGCTTATTTACAGCGCAGCCCTGTCCGGCAGGGATGTATTGACGGAATATGATAATTTAAATAATTTTGTGGAGGTTTCCTGGGGGTATCAGGAAAGTTCGGACGTTCAGTTTGCGGTAAGCGCCGAGAACTCCCGGATGATAACCGGAGCCAGACTGTACAACCCTCTGCCCTGGTTTTTAGACGGTTTATTTTTACCGTTTCCCGCCCAGTTGCCTTCCCGCGGCGGTAACACGGCCTATGTCCCCGGTTTCTTGTTTATTACCGGTGATCCCGCTGAGCGCTATACCTTGACTGTCCAGCCGGCCTTTACCATTGATCCGTTCTTCATGGATTATACCGTAACCGCGGCCATTCGTTATCCGATGGGTACATTGCTGCTTTCGGCCGAGGACCATCTGTTTGCTAATCGTTCTAAAACCGGGGTTTACCGCGAGAGCGCCGGAACAGCCGGTTATTCCATCCGTATTATACCCGGTGTGTCCTGGAAGATTTTAGATTTGTCCCTGCTTTCGCGAATCTCACTTTATGCTCCGGATGCTCCGGATATTGAATCGCTCTATTACGCTGAACCGGCCGCTGTCGGTTTTGCTTTTCGTCCAGAAATCTCCTGGAGCGCGGTGTCGATTCTCCGGATTCCGGAGACTTTTTTCTTTGGCGTGGACAGAACCGGTTATGCCGCCTCAGGGTCGCTGTGGTATTCCCTGGTACGACCCGATAATACGCTGCTGCCGTTGATGCAGGGCAGTTTTTCTTTTTGGACACCCTTTGTGCCGCTTTCGGTTACTGCCTCCGCTGCCTGGTCGGACCGCGTCCTGTTTTCGGCTCAGGATGTATATGTGGACAGCGAGAGCTATCAGACTTTCCGTCCCGGAGTCCCGCGCTTCATTCCGAGCCTTCCGGAATATAAAAACAGTGAATTCGATACCCGGTATTCAAGGGCCTCGGTGGGCGGGAGTGCTGAATTGACCGCCTTAACCATTCAGATTCAGCATGGCGTTCCGGTAGTCCCGTTGTATTTGAACCGGATAACCGCGCTGGGCGGCTACCGCGCGCTGCTGTTGGCTCTGGACAGCGCTGAGCCCCTGTATCTGGACAGTCTGTACGGAAGGATTACTCTGACCGGCGCGGCCGTCATTGGAGCGCTGACCGATGTCAGTCTCTCGGCGATTGCCGAATATGCCTGGGCTATCCAGGCTTATCAGGGATATTTTTTCTTTTCCTTTGCCTATCAGATTGACTTATAAAAAAGCTTGTACAGAACCGGAAGTTCTGGTTATACTGAACCGGTGTTGAAACTGCCGAGCGCGGCGCGGAAAACACCCTGTAACAGCGACACTTTGGTTTTTCTTTGGAGGTCATGTGGCCGGACGCGGTACAGCAGGACGGATTTTCGTCCTTTTAATATTGATAGTCTTACTCTCCGCAGGTGGAATTCTGTGGTTCGATTATCTTGGAGTAGTTAATTCGCGTGACTGGTTTGCCCCGGTATACCGGCTTTTCGGTGTAGAAACACGTACTTCCGTTTCCTCTCTGCCCCGGGATGACGGGGACCTTGATGCCGACCGGCTGGCCAAACGGCTGGAGTCGATCGGTTTGCGGTCCCAGGAACTTGATAAGGCGGATGGTGAAATTAAGCGGCGTGAAGCCGAGATGCTGCAGATGGCTCAGGAATTAGAGGACCGCCAGGCTTCTCTGGAAGAGCGGGAGCGTACCTTTACCAATACGCTGCGCTCCGCGGATGATCGAACCGCCAATGTTGAGCAGATCGCCCGCTATATCAACGGCATGCCCCCGAAAAATGCCGTGGACAATCTTTTAGCGATGGATGATCAGGATATTATTGATATACTGCGTAAGGTCGAAGAGTTGGCCGCCCGTGACGGGCGAGCTTCTTCGGTGGCTTACTGGTTTTCATTGATGCCGCCGACCCGCGCCGCGGAAATTCAGCGTAAAATGGCTAATAAGCCGGTAACGCTGCCCTGATAAAAATCCGGCCTAACAGGTCTCCGGCCTAACAAGAGCGCTGACAGTGGCTAATGTGTCCCTGTCGGCAGCTTCTCCAGACTTTTTTCTTTCCCGAAAAAACAATTCAACTCCGCGGTCACTTCGCTCGACAATAGAACAGAAGGATTCGGCATTTTTATATGCCGGTATTCTATCGTTACGAGAAAGGTAAGGAGGTGTCAGATTGACGCAAACGATTGACGCTCTCGGCCTACCAGCGCAGGCTATGCCGGCCGACGGTAAACCGACCAAGAGCGACAAAACGGGAGCTGAAACTGCACGAAACGGAAATTCATTCCTCGCAATCATCGAAAAGATGCTTGCCGGCACCAGGGATGGCAAGTCGACACCGATATCGGCGTCAGCGCTTAACATGGCCGGAAGAGGAGCAGGGGACAGATCGTCTGTCCCGGGTGAGAAGAACACCCTGACCAAACGCGGAGCTGAGGGATTGGTACATCCCGCAGTTACATCAAAAGACGCGCTTAAAAGCCGTCTAGCCAAACGTGCCGGAGCGGACGGTCGGGATAAAACCGACGCGGATAAGCTTCCGCTGGCTACTTATTATGCCGCTTTGCTGCTGCAGACTCCTGAAGATGGACTGAAGGAGCTGAAGGCGTCAGGTGGTTCCCGGACCGGTACTCAGGAACTTAGAGCTGAGTATATCGCCGGAAATAAGATTGCCGGCTCGGCACAGACCGCTCTGGAGGCTGTTGGGACAGATTTTGCCGCGACGGCGAATGTTCCTGCCCCCCAGACCGACGGTAAAAGCGCCAAACGCGTCAGCGCGGTCAACGAACAGGACGGCACTGAAAACCGCTCTGTACGGTCTGACCGCAAAAAGAGCGATGAGCGCAGGGTAACCATGAATTTTCATGACAGCCGCTCCATTCGCGAGCAGAGCGTGGAACGGATTGCCGGAACTGAATCGCAGCAGGCCGCCAGGATTAACGGTGATGGAACCGCGGATATCAGTATCAGTTTCCGCGCGCCGGAGCAGGGCTCAGAGCAACGTTTCCAACAGGCTGTAAACGGTCAGGAAGGCAAAGCCAGCAGTTTTGCTTCCATGCTTTCTGATGAATTGCGTTCGGTTACGCCGGAATTTGTACGCGCCGGGGCTATCATTCTCAAGGATAACAATTCCGGTTTGATACGCTTAACCCTGCATCCGGAGAGTCTTGGCAATGTGCGCATCGCCTTAGAACTTTCCGATCGTAAGGTCAGCGGTAAAATTATAGTTTCCTCGAAAGAGGCTTTTGAGGCCTTTAACGAAAATCTGGATGGTTTCAGGGACGCCTTTATCGGTGAGGGTTTTGACTCTGCCGGTTTTGACCTTTCCTGGAACGGTGAGAGCGAGGGTCAAACCGGCTCAAACCCGGAAAAGGGCACGGTCAGCGCGCCTTTTTACGCCTCGACAATACCAGATGTAATGTTGGCCGCGAATCCGGCCGATATTCAGGAAAGCGGATACAGTTTCGGCCGTTCGGCCGTTAATGTTTTCGCGTAGCCGAAAAGGGGACAGCCATGGATATAGGATCGATGATTAACACCAGCATGAGTACACAGGATCGCACCCGTACCCAGATGCAGGTAGATACCTTGAATAACGCCCTGATTTCCGAAAATGAGGGACGGGTTACCAAGACCGAATTGGGCAAGGATGATTTTTTAAAGCTTTTGATTACACAGTTATCCCATCAGGATCCGACAAAACCGATGGAGGATACCCAGTTTATTGCCCAGATGGCTCAGTTTTCCAGCCTTGAGCAAATGACCAACATGAGCAGCGGCTTTGCCAAGCTCGGCGCGCTGCTGACCGGTTCGGAAGCCAGCTCGGCTGTCGGCCGGAATGTCGATGTGGAAGTGGGTGAGGCTCTGGTTTCCGGAAAAATTACCGCGGCGACTCGCGGCGATTATCCGCAGGTGCGGGTAGACGGTAACTGGTACGACTGGTCATCAGTAAAGACTGTATATGCAGACAATGGGGGAACTAAATTATGATGAGATCACTTTTTTCCGGCGTATCCGGAATGCAGAATCACCAGACACGCATGGACGTGATCGGTAACAATATTTCCAACGTCAATACCACCGGTTTTAAGCGCGGCCGCGTCAATTTTCAGGATCTGCTGTCCCAGCAGATGTCCGGAGCGGCCAAGCCGACAGATGAACTCGGCGGCGTGAACCCCAAGGAAGTCGGTTTGGGTATGAACATTGCCAGTATTGACACCATCCACACCCAGGGCTCGCTGCAGACCACCGGTGTGCAAACCGACCTGGCGATCAGCGGCAACGGCTTTTTCGTGCTGAAATCCGGTGAGAAAAGCTTTTACACCCGGGCCGGCAACTTCGGCGTGGATAAGGACGGCACTCTGGTTAACCCCGGAAACGGCATGCGCGTGCAGGGCTGGATGACCCGCGAGGTGGAAGGCCAGCTGCTGCTGAATACTTCCAGCCAGACCACGGACCTGGTTATTCCGGTCGGCGCCAAGATTGACGCACGGGCCACTACCAGCGTCAACTATGCCTGTAACCTGGATAAGCGGCTGCCGGAGATTCCGGAAGGCGCAGGTCAAGCCGATATCCTGAAAGCCACCTGGCAGACCGAATTCCAGGTGTATGATGATTTCGGCAATCAGCACATGCTCAGCATCAATTTTACCCGCGTGCCCGGAACGAATAACCAGTGGGAAGCTACTGTACTGGTAAACCCGGATGACGCTGAAGCGACCGCTACCCGCGTTGGTGTAAATACCACAGACGGGACCGCCAATACCTTTGTGGTCAGTTTCAACAACGATGGTACACTGGCCGGGGTTGTGGACTCCGCCGGAAACACCTCTCCGATAGCCGGTAACGTAGCCATCCAGGCATCGTTCAATATACCGGGAGCCAATCCGGACGAAAACGGCGCTCCCAGCCGTCAGACCATGAATATTAATCTCGGCACCATCGGCGCTACCGAAGCCTCGATTACTCAGTTCGCCGAGCGCAGTTCCACCAAGGCTTACGAGCAGGACGGTTATGCCATGGGTTACCTTGAGAATTTCAAGATTGACCAGAGCGGTATGATTACCGGCGTGTACTCCAACGGCGCCAACCGGCTGCTTGGTCAAATCGCCATGGCCAGTTTTGCCAACCAGGGCGGTCTGGAAAAGGCCGGCGAAAACACCTATGTACAGTCCAACAACTCCGGTATCGCGAATATAGCTACCTCCGGAGTGGCCGGCAAGGGTAAAATCGTCGCCGGCGCCCTGGAAATGAGTAATGTCGACTTGACTGAGCAGTTTACCGACATGATCATTACCCAGCGCGGTTTTCAGGCCAGCTCCAAGACTATCCAGACTTCGGATACTATGCTGGACACTGTGTTGAATCTGAAACGTTAATAGACTATAGTGAGGCCTAAAAGATGATACCGGTTACGCAATTAAACGGCAAACAGTACTGGATCAACCCGCATCAGATTGAACTGATCGAGAAAAATCCGGATGTGACACTGGTGATGCTTTCGGGAAAGAAAGTGATAATCCGGGAGAAGCCGGAAGAGATCATTGACCTGATAATTGCGTACCGGCGTCTGATAGGCGCATTCAAAAACGAGGAGTAGGATCCGATGGATATAGCAACAATAATCGGTATTGCGGGCGGTCTAACCTGCTCAGTTATTTCGATTCTTACCTCCGGTGGTACTGTCGGCGGTGTATTCGATATTCCGTCCGTGTTCATGACAATCGGCGGTTCTTACTTTTCGCTGTGGATCAATTATCCGATGTCCTATGTTTTGGGCATTTTTAGCGTTATGGGCCGGACAATGAAAATTCCGGACTTCGGCGAGAAAACTCTGGTGCAAAAACTGGTTTCCTTTTCCGAAAAAGCCCGGCGTGAAGGTATTCTGGCCCTGGAAGAAGAAATTCAGGATCTGGATGATGAGTTCATGCGCGCCGGCCTGCGTCTGGTAGTTGACGGTACCGACGGCGAGATTATCCGGACGCTCATGGAAAATGAGCTTGGTCAGATGGAAGCCCGCCATAACGTCTGGATCGGAATGCTGAATGCCTGGGCCGGTCTGGCCCCCGGTTTCGGTATGTTGGGTACTGTTCTCGGTTTGATCGGTATGTTGAACAACCTGGAAGACAAGAGCTCCCTGGGACCGAACATGGCCGTCGCTCTGATTACCACCCTTTATGGTTCATTGATGGCTAACATGTTTATGCTTCCGATGTCCGGAAAACTGTCTCTGCACAATAATATTGAAGTAAGGTCCAAGGAAATGGTTATCGAAGGCGTGCTCTCCATTCAGGCCGGCGATAATCCGCGTATCTTGGCCCAGAAACTGCTTACCTATCTGACGCCCAAGGATCGCAAGGCCATTGAGGCCGATGTGCTGAAGGACTGATCATGGCTAAAAAAGAACGAAAGGGACCATCAGCGCCCAGTAAAGAATGGATGGCGACCTACGGTGACATGATCACCCTGATGCTCTGCTTTTTCGTTATGTTATATAATCCTTCCGAGGCCGATCCGGCCCAGATGGCTCAGCTGGTAGCCAGTCTGCAAACCAGCACCGAAGGCGGCGGCATGTCTTTAGCCGCCGGCCGTATGGCCGATCTCGGAAATACGATAAACTCGCTGCCTTCCATGGAAAAAGGCAAATCCCTCGGTCTGGCCGTCAAACGGGCTGTCAGCCTCTTTGCCCCGCAGATTAAAACCAATAAAATTTCCATTACCAGCGATGAAAGAGGCCTGGTTATCACCCTGGCTGCCGATTCCTTTTTCCAAACCGGCAGCGCCGACTTAAATATCGATGAAACCCGTGATTCCCTGTTGAGTATCGGTCAATTTCTAACCTCTCCGGAGCTCGCCGGACGCCGTTTCCGGGTAGAGGGCCATACTGACTCCGGAGACACCAATCCTGAACAATGGGATAGTAACTGGGAGCTTTCAGCCGCCCGGGCGGTTAATATTCTGCATTATCTGACCGATTTCGGCGCGGATGAAGGCCGCTTTTCAGTGGCCGGCTATGCTGATACCCGGCCCTTTTTTTCCAATGAAACCGAGGAAGGCCGCGCCTATAACCGGCGCGTAGATATAATAATTCTGGACGAAGGTCACTTTTAGTGATACTATGTACAGCTATAAAGGAACGACACTATGGATGATCAGGATGATATCAACCTTGAAGGCGGTGACGTAGCTTCCGGAGAGGGCACAGGCAAGAAAGGTATCGGAATACTGCCCCAGCTGCTGAAATGGATTGCCATTGTAGTTGCGGCCTTGATTTTTATCGTTACGGTCGTCGTAATCACCTACAGTGTGCTGGAAGGATCCGGCGAAAAACAGACTGCCATTCCGCTTTCCGAAGAATATGTCGGTCAGCGTGAGGTTCTGCAATGGTACGACGCTGTCGGTATAATCCGCACCCGTACCAGTGACGAGGACAATCCGGCCTCGGTTATTGTTGAAATCCGGTTGGGCTATCCCTTTGAAGACAAGGCCACTCCGGCGGAGCTTTCAAACCGTTTAGTGGAGTTGAAATCCTTTTTACGTGAATTTCTGTCCAAAAAGACTGCTTCCGAGCTGCGCAACGAAAAATTTAATCCGGTTGGAAATTCAGAATTCGATTAATGATAATATACTGTTCAGATCAAAAATCAAGGATGTCC
This sequence comes from Treponemataceae bacterium, assembly GCA_942493045.1. Lineage (GTDB taxonomy): Bacteria > Spirochaetota > Spirochaetia > Treponematales > Treponemataceae > Teretinema. The sequence goes on from OW818665.1 coordinate 783,655, forward strand.
GGTTCCTTCAATACGAAGTGACTGTCCAGCAATAGGGATAAACATGACAGAAGTTCTTTCGCAGGACGAAATAGATCAGCTGCTCACCGCGATCAGCGCGGGTGATACGGAAACCGAGGACTTTCGTCCGGTCAACGATACCCGCAAGATCAAAATTTATGACTTTAAGCGGCCTGACAAGTTTTCGAAAGAACAGATCCGTACGGTTTCTATCATGCATGAAACCTTTGCCCGTCTGACAACCACGGCTCTGTCCGCTCAGTTACGCAGTATGGCCCATGTGCATGTCGCCTCCGTAGATCAGCTGACCTACGAAGAATTCATCCGCTCTATTCCCACGCCGACTACACTGGCGGTTATTAATATGGATCCCCTGAAAGGCAACGCCATCCTGGAAATCGACCCCTCGGTTACTTTTTCGATTATTGACCGCCTGTTCGGCGGTACCGGACAGGGCACCAAGGTGCAGCGTGACCTTACCGATATTGAGCAGTCCGTTATGGAAGGCATCATTGTCCGTATCCTGGCGAATATGCGCGAAGCCTGGACCCAGGTTATTGACTTGCGCCCCCGGCTTGGCCAGATTGAGACCAATCCGCAGTTTGCCCAGATCGTTCCTCCTTCCGAAATGGTCGTTCTGGTAACTCTGGAAACCAAGGTCGGAGAGGAAGAGGGGATGATGAACTTTTGCATCCCCTATATTACCATTGAACCGATTATTTCCAAGTTATCCAGCCAGTTCTGGTTTTCATCCGTGCGCCGCAGTTCCACCACCCAGTATCTTGGCGTACTGAAGGACAAATTATCCACGGTAGATATGGACGTGGTAGCCGAAATCGGCACAATTAATCTCCCGGTACGTGATGTATTGAACCTTCGGGTGGGAGATGTGGTACGTCTTTCCAATGTGCGGGTAGGGGATCCCTTCTCCCTGAGCGTTGGAAATAAAAAGAAATTTTTGTGCCAGGCCGGTGTCATCGGTAAAAAGGTGGCGGTTCAGATCTTGAAAAAACTGGCCGATATTGAACAGGAAGAGTTTGAAGAGCTATCTGTAGAAGGAGAGGAATCATATGAGTGACGGTGCCATTTCCCAGGATGAAATAGATGCCCTGTTAGCCGGTGTCGATATGGGTGGAATGGGTGCTGCCGCTGCGCCCTCTACATCTGCCATGAATGACAGTCAGCTTCAAGCCCTGCAGAAATTTCTCGGAGACAATATTCCGGCAATTCAGGCCAGCTTGGGCGGAATGACCGGGAAAACCATAAATATTGCCACCCCGACGGTGGAAGTAATGCGCCGGGAAGGCTTTCTGAAAAAGATTCCGGAAATGGTTGTCGCGGTATTGGCGGACTTTAATACGGCGCTCACCGGCGACCATCTGTTCATAATGCCGATGGAATGCGCGCAGAAGATTGTCAGTCTCGTAAATAACGAAGATAACGCCGAAATGGACGAAATGTCCCTTTCCGTAATCGGTGAGGCAATATCACAGCATATCGGTATCGAACTGACTTCCCTGGAAAAAGCCGGTTTTAAGGGTGTTGCCAATAATCCGCCTGAATCGGTACACGTTCCCAAGGCTATGGTGCGCTTTCCACAGCAGGATTTCGCCGTTTTAACCTATCCGCTTACAATTGACGGCTCACCGTTTTCGCTCTGGGAGATTCTGCCCTATGCCGCCGCCGCCCAAATTTCCGCCGCTTTCGGCGGAAAGGTAGCCGACCCGGTAATGGCTCAGCCAATGGCCGCCAATTCAGGCGGAATGCACCAGGGCATGAATCAGATGCAGGGTATGAACCAGATGCAGGGCATGGGCAATATGCAGGGTATGAACCAGATGCAGGGCATGGGCAATATGCAAGGGATGGGTAATATGCAGGGCATGAATCCGATGCAGGGAATGGTGATGCAGGGTATGAATCCGAATGTCCAGTCCGTGCAGTTTCCTAATTTGCAGTATGCTCCGATGGGCGCTGAACAGGGCAATATCGGGCTGATCATGGACGTGTACATGGAGCTGACCGTAGAGCTCGGCCGTACCCGCAAGGTGATCAAGGAAATACTGGGCATGGGCGAGGGTACAATCATCGAATTGGACAAACTGGCCGGTGAACCCGTTGATATTCTGGTTAATCATAAGCCGATTGCCAAGGGCGAAGTCGTGGTTATCGATGAAAACTTCGGTGTGCGTGTTACCGAGATATTGTCTCCTGTCGAGCGTGTAACAGATATGTAAACGGTTTTTTTCGGGGTGGGGGGATTATAAATGTTATGTTTCACAAAAAAGGGCGCCTTCCTGGCAGCAGTTTTTTTATTGCTGTTCTCGGAAGGGTTTTGCGTTTTCGCGCAGCAAGCGACATTAGCGGCTTCACCAGCCCAGAATATTTCCGAATCTGAAATTGTGCTGGACAGTCCGGCTAACGCGTTGGATGACCAGGCTCAGCGTCCGGCTTCCAGCCTCTGGATATTCGTACGTATGGTGCTGGTTTTGGGTCTGGTCTGCGCCGGTATCTACGCGGTGGTCTATCTGTTGAAAAAGTCTTCCTCTCTGCCTGCCGCCGATGATCCCTATCTTAAATCAGTATCGGCGGTAACGCTTCCACCCGGTAAATCCGTACAGGTGGTCACGGTTGGGACCAGAGCCTTTCTGCTCGGAATCACCGACCAGTCAATTCAGCTGCTTTGTGAATTAACAGACCAGGACTTAATTGACGCCATGAATCTAGAAGCTGACAAGCGGGCCGCTGGTCCAAAAAAAGATTTTTCCGCCCTGATAGCCACTTTCTTACCACCGGCCTTACGCAAAGTGCTGTCTCCTAAAGAAACATCTTCCTCTGGAACCGAAAATTCCTCCGCTTCAAACCCTCTTTCTGCGATCGAGACCGGCGAGTTTTTAAAGCGGCAGCGCGCCAGACTGCAGAATCGCGAAGGACAGGACGAATGAAGGATAGCTCAAAGCAAAAAAAACGCGCACCCGCTTTTGCCCTGTTTTTCTTTCTGATTGTATGGCTGATCGGCGCTCCGGCGATTCTTTCTGCCCAGCAAGCCGGTTCCCTGCCCCAGGGTTCCGCTACCGGAACTACCGCGATAAACGCCAATCGTCAGGCTACGCGTATACCGTTTATCAATTTTGAAGTCCGCGAACCCCAGTCCAGCCAGGAAGTAGCTTTTTCCATTCAGTTGCTGCTGCTGTTAACGCTGATTTCTCTCGCTCCCAGCCTGATGATCCTGACAACCAGCTTCCTGCGGCTGACGATAGTACTGGATTTTATCAAACGGGCTCTTTCTCTGCAGCAGGTTCCACCAACTCAGGTTTTGAACGGCATCGCCCTGTTTTTAAGCCTGTTCATCATGTGGCCTACCTTCAGTACTATCTACACCAATTCCTTCCGGCCGCTGGCCGACGGTCAGATAAATATCGAGACTGCCTACGCCGAGGCCGAAAAACCGCTGCGCCTGTTTATGTACCGCCAAATGGCCAGCGATACCAGCTATATCGCCATGTTCATGTCCCTCGGCAAACTCCCCAAACCGGCCACCCTGGCTGATGTGCCAACCTACGTCATGATTCCGGCCTTTATTTTACATGAGCTGACCGTCGCTTTTAAAATCGGAATCCTGCTGTATATCCCGTTTATTATCGTGGATATGGTAGTAGCCAGCGTTCTGATGTCTATGGGTATGATCATGCTGCCGCCGGTGCAAATCTCCATGCCCTTCAAACTGATTCTTTTTGTGTTGGTAGACGGCTGGGGCTTGTTAACACAGCAATTATTCAATTCGTTCGGATAGGAGGGGGGCGCGTATGTCTTTAGGAACTGTTGTTAGTTTGATGCGCGGAGGAGTATTCCAGATTCTGGTGCTGTCCGCTCCGATTTTATTCGCCGCTCTAATTGTTGGTCTGCTGGTGGCAATTTTCCAGGCCACCACCTCCATTCAGGAGCAAACCCTGACCTTTGTGCCCAAGATTATGACCATACTTGGGATGCTGGCCTTGTTGGGCGGCTGGATGTTTGCCTCCTTGAGAGACTATACCGTCCAGCTGTTTTCAATGATTCCGCAGATGGTAAAATAAAATCAGATGAATCCCTTTGATTCTCTGTTAGCCCAGGCTCCGGTTTTTTTTCTGGTCGCCGCCCGGGTTTTCGCCATGATACTGACAACGCCGCTACTTTCTACTCAGACTTTCCCGCGGGTGGCAAAAATTGCCCTGGCCGGACTGGTGGCATTTATAGTATTACCCCAGGTCGACGCTTCGGCCTGGAATGTGCCTCCCTTTTCCCTGCATTATGCCCTGTTGGTGGTTGGAGAGGGTTTGATCGGTATAATGACCGGTTTTTTCGTTAGTATCATTTTTTCAACCTTCAGTTCCGCCGGCCAGTTCTTTTCTTACCAGATGGGTTTCGGCGCCTCGGAAGTCTATGATGTCCTGGCTCAGATCGAAAATCCGCTGATGGGCCAGTATCTCAACCTGCTGGCAATGCTGGTATTTTTACAGATTAAGGGCTTTCAAACTCTTTTTCTGGGCGGAATTTTACGCAGCTTTCAGTCGATCAACTGCTTCATTTTTTTAAATTCACAGGATGTGCTGGCCAGTTTTTTTCTGAAGGGTTTGACGACTCTTTTTTTGAATGCCATGGTCATTGCCTTTCCGCTGATCGGTACTCTTTTTTTGGTGCATATCACCATGGGTTTGCTTTCCAAAGCCGCCCCCCAGATGAACCTGCTTTCAGAAGGTTTTCCGATCACCATCCTGGTAACTTTTTTCCTGTTGGTAATTTCTCTGCCGTTGATGATAAATCTGTTTACCCAAATTATGGATGAAGGTTTCCGCGCCTTTGAACAATTGCTGACCGCAGTCGGCAGGACAATACCGTGAAGGTCAACTCAATGACCCGTGTAACACTTCCCGGGGAATATGAGAACTCCGGTTTTGTCGGAACAGACTGGTTACCCGTTTCGGGCTCTCAGCTGCTTCCGATGCTGGACTTGCAATGGTTCGCCGCCGAGGATGAAGGGCGCACCGAAGACCCCACCGAATACAAGATCCGCAAGGCCCGCGAGGAAGGCCGGGTAGCGAAAAGTCAGGACTTGAACGCCGCCATCGTGCTGCTTTTACCGGTGTTAACCCTGATTGCTTTCGCGCCCTGGATGCTGGAAAATTTCAGCGAACTGCTGCGTTTTTTTCTGTCGCGCGCCACTACCATGGAAATCACCGATCCGACCATTCCCAAAGCATTTGTCTACTATTTTTTGCGTCTGGTTTCGCCGGTAGCGCTCACCGCCATTGTCGCGGGAGTCGCCTCCAACGTTATTCAGAACGGCGGTTTTATTTTTTCGGTTAAGCCGATAACCCCGAAGCTATCCAAGGTAGCTCCGAAGATCGGTCAGTTTTTCAAAAAGATTTTTTCGGCTGAGGGTCTGTTCAATCTGGCTAAATCGTTATTGAAAGTGGTCCTGATAGTGATCATGGCTTATGTCAGCATCCGCAATGAACTGCCGAAGCTGGTCACCATGCTCAATGTCGGCTTGGGACAGAGCGTGGCTTTTATTGCCTCCATGACCTCCCGGCTGCTGCTGATCGCCTCGATCTTTTTTCTGGCGCTATCTATTCCGGATTATCTGTTTCAGCGACGTCAGTTTATCGAGTCCTTGAAGATGTCCAAACAGGAAGTCAAGGAAGAATACAAGCAGTTGGAAGGAGATCCGATGGTCAAGGGCCGCCTGCGCCAGAAGATGCGCGAACTGCTGGCCCAAAACATGGCCGTTAACGTGCCCAAGGCCGACGTAGTAATCACTAACCCGACCCACTTTGCCATTGCCATGCAGTGGGACCGCTCTACCATGCGCGCCCCAATGTGCACCGCCAAGGGCGCCGATCAGATGGCGCTGCGCATCAAGGAAATTGCGAAGGATAACCAGGTTCCCATCGTAGAAAATAAACCTCTGGCCCGCGCTCTCTATGCGGAAGTCGAAATTGGTGATATGATACCGGATGAGTACTATCAGGCTCTGGCGGTCATTCTGGCCCGGGTCTATGCCCTCGATTCCCGAAAATCAAAAGTGATCAAGGAATTGTAAAACCAAGATGGCCGAAAAAGCTGTTTCCGCACATAAAAGTGATCTCTTCGTAGCTGTCGGCGCCATTTTAATTGTGCTGATGCTGATTATTCCCCTTCCGACTGTTCTGCTGGATCTGCTGATGGCCGTAAATCTGGTACTCAATCTGCTCATTCTGCTCATAGTGCTCTATACCCGCCGGGCTATCGACTTCTCGGTTTTCCCGACCCTTTTGCTTGTTACCACCGTTTTCGGACTGGGATTAAACGTTTCCTCCACCAGACTGATTCTTTCCCAGGGTATGAAATTTGAAGGTAAGATGGTGCGGGCCTTCAGTACCTTCGTCATCGGTTCCAGCGGCACGGAAGGGCTGGTCATCGGTTTTGTCATTTTTATCATTCTAATAGCTGTCCAGACCTTTGTAATCACCAAGGGCGCCACCCGTATCGCTGAGGTCGCCGCCCGCTTCACCCTGGACGGTATGCCCACCAAAAACATGTCCATCGAGGCTGAATACAATGCCGGTGTTATTACCGAGGAAGAAGCCCGGAACCGTAAAAATGACGTAAAACGAGAATCAGATTTTTACGGATCAATGGACGGCGCCAGTAAATTCGTATCCGGAAACGTTAAAATCGGTATTTTTATCACGGTTATCAACCTGGTGGCCGGTCTTATTTTCGGTATGGCCTTCCGGGGTGAACCCATCGGTCAGGCCTTAAGTACCTATGCGGCCCTGACCATCGGCGATGGTTTGCTCTCGCAGCTGCCTTCGCTGTTAGTCTCTGTGGCCACCGGTTTAATCGTCACCCGCGCCGTTTCCGACGGTACCTTCGGTTCGGACATCCGGGATCAGTTTTCCCGAAACGCCTGGGTCTATTTTATCGGCGCCGGAACCTTGATGGTATTAGCCTTTCTGCCCGGTTTCCCCTGGTATGTACTGATTCCGCTGGCTGCCGGTCTGGCCTGGATAGGGTTAGGTTTGCGCAGGGCCGAAGCGGCTTCATTCAAGAAAAATTTGGAAAAAGCCGAGCAAAAAGAGCGCGAAAAAAGCGGCGAGACCCCCTCGGACGTCAGTCCGGTTGTGCCGCTCGATCCGCTGTCCCTGGAACTCGGATACGGCCTGATACCGCTGGTGGATAAGGATAAGGGCGCTGAACTGCTGGAGCGGGTAACCCGTATCCGCCGCGAGTCGGCTCTGGACCTCGGGCTGGTTGTGCCGCGCATCCGCATCATCGATAATATGCGCCTGGAGCCGAGTGAATACTGCTTTAAAATTAAGGGCGTGGAAGTCGCCCGCGGCAGAATTAGGATGGGCTGGTATCTCGGAATTAATCCCGGTTCGGTCAGTGAAGACCTGCCCGGTGAAAAGACTACCGATCCGACTTTCGGCCTGCCGGCCATCTGGCTATCTGAAGATAACCGGGAGCGGGCTGAGCGGGCCGGCTATACCGTTGTGGATCCTCCATCCATCATCGCGACGCATTTGACTGAAATAATCAAGCGCTATGCCTCCGATATTCTCGGCCGTCAGGAAGTACAGTCGATAATCGATACCATCCGCAAGGATTATCCGGCAGTGGTAGACGAGGTGATGAAGAGTTGCGCCCTCGGCGAAGTCCAGAAGGTATTGCAGGGTCTGCTGCGTGAACAGGTTTCAATCCGCAATATGGTCGTCATTCTGGAAACGCTGGCCGATTACCGGCCGGTTACCAAAGACATAACCATACTTACCGAGAAGGTCCGCCAGGCTCTGGGCCGTCAAATCTGCCTGCAGTTCGCCGATGCCACCAAGACAGTGCATGTGCTGACTATCGAGCCGTCTCTGGTGCAGAAGATAGCCGACAGCCGGGTGGACACCGTCAATGGCCCGGTCGCGGCCCTGGAGCCGGTGGTACAGCGTTCCTGGATCCGCTCCCTGGTGCGTTCGGTTTCTACCGTGCAGCAGTCCGGCTACATACCGGTGATTCTCTGTCCGGAAGAAGCCCGCATCCTGGTCAAGTCATCAACCGAACGCGAAATTCCGGATCTGGTGGTACTTTCTGTTCCCGAGATTGCTTCCGATATCAAGGTTGAGGCAATCGGTGAAATTAAACTTGAGCAAGCGTAACGGGTGGGTGAATGGATATACTGACTGAACAGGGCGCGACCTATGACGAATGCTTCGCGAAAATTGTTGAGCGCCATGGACCGAATATTCATATTCTCAGGCATCAGAAAATCCGCACCGGCGGTTTGTGGGGTTTTTTTGAAAAGGACGCTGTCGAACTCAGCTATATTATCAACCGCAGCACCGAGCGCTGGACGGCCGGTTCAGCGCACAGCGCTCCTCCCCGGACTGCTGATTTCCATGAAGAAAAACGGAAGATACTGACTCACGCCGCTTCTACCTCGCCGGCCCTGGCTTCGCGGATGGCTCCGCAGTTGGCTGCCCTTTCGGCGGCCGCTCAACGGCCGGTACAGCCGGCCGGGGGCAGCGGTTCCGCCGCTGAGAGCGTGGATATCAACGAAGTGCTGCGGGCGGTACAGCGGCTTGGTGAAAAAATTGACCGCGGTCAGGGTGGCTCGGCGGCTGAAGAAAACGCCCAGCACGACACCCTGGAAAAACTGGAAAAGCTCTTTGAATTGAATGATTTTTCACCGACCTTCAGCCGTCAGATGATTTCCCGGGTGAAGAAAGAATTCTCCCTGGACGCGCTGGACCGCTATGACGAGATTCAGGATGCCGTGGTGGAATGGATTGGACAGTCTTTTTCAGTCTGGACAGACGGACACGCCGCCCGTCCCCGCATTATTGTGCTGGTCGGTCCCACCGGTGTAGGCAAGACCACCACCGTCGCCAAATTAGCGGCTTCTTATTCATTAGCCGCCGCGAAAGGTTCAAGACCGCTTAATGTTCGGATCATAACGATCGATAATTACCGTATCGGCGCGATACAGCAAATTGAGATTTACGGCAATATTATGAATATTCCGGTTTCATGCGCTCAGACGCCTTCCGATCTTAAAACGCTGATGGCCATGTATGCCCAGGATGTCGACATCATTTTGATCGATACCATCGGCAAGAGTCCTCGCGACTATACCAGGATTGCCGAAATGCGGCAGTTTCTGGACGCCGCGGGTCCCCTGCCGGAAGTGCATTTGGCGGTCAGCGCGACGACAAAGTCGACGGACATGCGTGAAATTATTCAGCAGTATGAAACCTTCGGCTATGGATCGGTTATCATTACCAAGTTTGATGAAACCACGCGGGTAGGGAATATTATCAGCATCCTGAATGAGAAACAAAAAGCGGTATCGTACGTTACCACCGGACAACGGGTGCCGCAGGATTTTGAGCAGGCTTCGATAGTGCGTTTTTTGACGAACCTCGAAGGTTTTCGCATCAACCGTACCCGTATCGAGAATTTGTTTCCTCCGGGTGAGAGTATTTTTCAATGGAGATAAGTAATGGATGACCAAGCGGCAGAACTGAGAACCTTGATGAAGCAGAAAGTACAATCCTCAGGCGATGAACCGGAAATGGAGAGCGTACCCCAACGGCTGAACAATAAGACCCGTATCATCACCATTACCAGCGGAAAGGGTGGTGTGGGAAAAACCAATGTCGCCACCAACATGGGTATAGCCTATGCCCAAATGGGCAAGAAGGTAATTGTTATAGACGCCGACCTTGGTTTGGCCAATGTCAATGTCATGATGAATCTGATTCCGCAGTATAATCTGTACCATGTCATCCGCAAGCAGAAGAAAATGTCGGAAATAATACTGGATACCGATTATGGCATTAAACTGGTCGCCGGCGCTTCCGGCTTTTCCAAGATTGCCAATATGACCGAAGAAGAACGCAACTCCTTTATCAGCGAAATGTATACCCTCTCTGACGCCGACATTATCATTATTGATACCAGCGCCGGTGTGTCTAAAAACGTGCTTGGTTTTGTGGCCGCGGCCGATGAAGTGGTAATAGTAACTACCCCCGAACCGACGTCGATCACCGATGCCTACGGCATAATCAAGATCATCGCCACCGAGGTTGATAATTTGAATATCAACCTGAAAATGATCGTCAACCGGGTGGCCTCCGCCACGGAAGGTAAGCGGGTCGCTGATCGCATGATTTCGATTGCCGGCCAGTTTTTGAACTTAAAGGTTGAATACCTTGGCTTTATTTATGAAGATCCGCTGGTTTCACAATCCGTGTTACGTCAAAAGCCCTTTATGATTGTTGACCCAAAAGGTAAAGCCTCTGTCTGCCTCCGCCATATCGTTTCCCGTATTGAAAAAACTGAATATCCCGATCAGGAAGGTTTTGGCCGTTTTGTCCGTAAACTTTTCGGACGGGACTGGGGTTAAGTAACAGCACCTCGAAAAACTCAATTTGTTTTCGAGGTACCCTCGCAAATTCTTACAGGATTTACGGTTTTTATTTGTTGACCTCTAAAAACTGCGGTTTTTAGAGGTCTCCTTAATCCAAAGCGGTTCCCAATCCAAAAAAAACCTTGACCAGACCCACTTTTTCGCATAGTCTATATGGGGAGGGCAAGTAGATATATGTTCGAACCGAAGATTCCGGCTATTGCTGCCCTGATCGGGTTCGTCCTGTCCCTGCTGGCCGGTTTAGCCAGCGGTGCTCCCGTGTCAACTGTGTTTTTAAGGGCTATGCTTATGGCGGTGCTCTTTGCGCTGATGGCCTTGGTAATCCGGTTTGTGATCGAAAGATTTCTACCGGAGCTTGCTGAGGTAATGAACGGTTCGGCGCCTGAAGGCGGGACTTCCGGCTCTACTATTGATATTTCGATCGACGGAGGCATCCAGGAAATCAACCCCTTTGCCGCCGGTGTTTCAGATGACAGGGGTTTGGACTCGACAGTGCCCGATTTTCTTTCCGGTGAATCCGGCCAGGCTTCCGGATTTAGCCCGAAAAGTAATGCTGATGATTTTGAGGACGCTGAATTGATGTCGGATGAGGTGCCAGAGTCGACACCCGCGCGAAAAGATGCGGTTCCTTTCCGGGAGCATAACTCTGACATTTCCGGAAAAGCAGAACAGGGAAGGCCCGCCGTTCCGGAAGCCCAGCGTAACAGCCACAGCAGTTTTCAGGGTGACAAACCGACTCCCGGTTTGGATGTACTGCCGGACATGGAGGATTTTCAACCTGCCCGTGGAATACAGGACGACGACGTTCCGGATCCGTCCGGGGAGCCTTCCAATCCGAATTTGGTTTTTAGGGAAGGAATTTATTCGGGACCTACTACCGAGGACAATTCAGTGGAATCCGATACAATGGTCAAGGCCATTCGGACTATGTTGTCCCGCGACACGCAATGAGCTTTAAAAAAATGGCAGCCGTAGAACCATCAGGTCTGTCGATATACAAAAGGGTGTGGTAAATGGGGAACGCGCTTTTTGAGCAAAAAACTGAAGAAGAATTGTGGCTGGACTACAAGAAGACACGTGATCCTGCGATTCGCGAACTGTTTATCAAACAGTATGCTCCGCTTGTAAAATACGTTGCCGGGAAGGTGGCCGTAGGCATGCCCAGCAATGTGGAATTTGATGATCTGGTTGGTTTTGGCGTCTTTGGACTGCTTGACGCCATCGATAAATTCGATCCCGATAAAAATGTAAAATTCAAGACCTACGCCGTCACCCGAATAAGGGGTTCAATCTTTGATGAACTGCGTTCAATAGACTGGGTACCCCGTTCTGTCCGTCAGAAAACCAGAGAGATAGAGGATGTTATCGTGCGTCTGGAATCAAAACTGGGCCGTACCGCCAGTGATTCCGAAATTGCCGGCGCCCTGGGCATCAGCGAGACTGATTTTCAGCATACTCTTTTTAAAATCTCGGGTACCAGTGTAATGTCGTTGAATGACGTGTGGTATGCCGGTGACGATTCAGAGCGCATTTCAATCGGCGACAGCATTGAGTCTCCTTCCTCCATGAATCCGGATGTGATTGTGGAACGGGAAGAAATCAAGCGGGTAATTGTAGAGGCCATCAACGAGCTTCCCGAAAAAGAAAAAATGGTGCTGGTGCTTTATTATTATGAAGATTTGACGTTAAAGGAAATCGGCCAGGTTCTCAATGTCACCGAATCCCGCGTTTCCCAGCTGCATACCAAGGCAAATCTGCGTTTACGCGCCAAATTAACCAATATCCGCAAGGGTATACTCTGATAAGGAGCGCAACCCTATGGTCGGTCTTGAAAAAATCCGTGAAGCGATGGCCCAGCGACTCGAAGAGGATCAAAGCCGGGCCTTTGTTGAGGTCACCGGCGACACCCTGGATGAAGCGCTTTCGAATGCCGCGATACAATTAAATATTCCCATAAAAGACATCGATTATGAAGTGCTGCAGCGCGGTACCAGCAGTTTCTTGAGCATGAACAAGAAAAACTGGTTTATCCGGGCTTATGAGATGCAAAAGCACCGCCGAAAGCGGGTTCGGGAAATGATGGCCCGTCAGGCTCAGGACGACAGCGGTATGGCGGCATTGGTAATTGAAGACCGTAATGGTACGGCTTCCGTCTACTGCGCCGCCGACGGTGTGTACCTGAAAGTAGTGCCGCCGATTGCCAACGGTAAGCCGGTCGCGCTGCGTGACATTATGGATAAAATCCGTGAACGAGGACTGGCCCCGGTGTCCGAAGACACAATCGCCGCTGTACTAAAAAAATCCACGGGCTCCTACGTCAGGATAGCGCCATATTCTCATAATCCCGGAAATGACGCTATGATGTCCGTCGAAATCGCCGATCAGGAGATGCATGCCTACCTGTATGCCACTCCGCCGGGGACCGGAGGCGCGGATCTTTCCGCCGACATGATCATCACCTTTCTTAAGAACAACCGTGTCGTTGCCGGAATCGATGAAACGCGGATCAGTGACTTTCAGGATAACCCGGTATACCGGCAGAATTATCTGGTCGCCGCCGGAATCAAACCGGAAGACGGCTCGGATGCCAAAATTATTTACAATTTTGAAGTTGACCGCTCCAAGATTAAGCTTAAAGAAAGCGCTTCCGGTAAGGTTGACTTTAAAGAATTGAACCTGGTCCAAAACGTGGTTGAAGGTCAGCCCTTGGCCCAGAAAGTACCAGCTGAGCGCGGTAAGGGCGGAAAGACCGTTACCGGAAAATATCTGGAAGCGAAAAACGGTAAGGATATTCCTACGCCTCTCGGCAAAAACACCCGTTTGGCCGAGGATGGACTCACTATTGTCGCTCAAACCAACGGACAGGTTTTGTTGCTCAATAACAAAATCAACGTAGAGCCCGTTCTGGTTATTGAAGGGGATGTATCACTTAAAACCGGAAACATCATGTTTCTCGGTACCGTATTTATCAGCGGAAACGTGGAAGACGGTTTCTCAGTCAAGGCTTCCGGTAATATCGAGGTTAAGGGCACCGTCGGAAAAGCCGAGCTTGACGCCGAGGGCGATATCGTAGTCAGTCAGGGGATCGCCGGGCGCGGTGAGGGCTCCATTCGGGCCGGTAAATCGATCTGGGCGAAATTTATCGAAAATACCAAGGTCGAAGCCGGTGAATTTGTGATTGTCTCGGATGGCATTATCAACTCCCAGGTCAGCGCCAACCGGAAAATTCTCTGTCAGGGAAAACGGGCTACCATTATTGGCGGAATGCTCAGCGCCGCCGAAGAAATTCACGCTAAAACCTTCGGCAGCGTCGGTGGCGGCTCTGAGACCATCCTCAGCGTCGGATTTGATCCAAAGAGCAAGGAACGGCTGGATATGCTGCTTCTCAGAAAAACCGACACCGAGAAACAGCTTGAAGATGTGCAGCTTAATTTTAATACCCTGGTTAACCTGAAAAAGCAAAAAAAGGAATTCTCAGAAGAGAAGGAAGCTTCCTTAAAAAAATACGGTGAGCGGCAGTACATCCTGCAGACCGAGCTGGAAGAACTGGACGGTGAGATAAATCAGATTCAAACCTATTTAAATACGCTCAAGACCAAGGGAAAGATTTCAGCCTCCGTCAAAGTTTTCTCCGGCGTCAAAATAATTATCCGTGATGTTTCGGAAGAGGTCAAAACCGATTGCAAGGCTACTACTTTCTTCCTGGAAAATGGGTTGATACGTTACGGTAAGTATCAAGGTGCCGATGATGATATGAAGAGGGTTCCCAGTGGGTATACAGCCGATTGATTTGCAGACTCTCTATACCCAGCTCGATAAAGTAGGCAAAACCCAGCTTGCCCAACAGCATGCCGTGCAGAACGCCCAGGACTCACAAATGGCCGCCAACCGCCTGAAGGCCGATCATAATCTCAAGTCGGTGCAGGAAACTGAAGCCGGAAGCGAAAAGCCGGGTAAGGTTCATGACCGCGAGGCCGGCACTGAAGAACAGGGTAGTGAAGCCGATAAAAAGAAACCGGATGAAGGTCTGCCGGGCGCCGATACAACTCCCGCCCGGACCGTGATAACGGACCCGGCCCTGGGTAACCGCATCGACATAAGCGGGTAGAGATGAGCGCCGGATTGCTGATTACGCTGTTTATACTTAACTATCTCGTTCTTGCCGTCATCTTTTTGGTAATACGTTCGCGCTTTACCTCAAAAAAGATTCTTTCCAGTATCCGCATCGAAGTTGACGCGCTGATTCTGGAATTGGAACGGGAAGCCGATCGCGATGTGGCTCTGCTGGAAAGCCGAGTCAAGCAGCTGCGTGAGTTGATCGCGGAGGCGGATAAACGCGTTCTATTGTCAAAACGGGAGCAAGAAAAACGCCAGACTGAAAGCGCTGTGTTCCCACGCGATTTCGTTAAAGAAGCGGTCTCTGAACCGCAGAAGGAACTTTTTCCGGCACCTGACCCGATAAAGCGGGTAGCGAGCAAACCAGTCGCGCAGCCTGTGGTCAATCTGCCAGTCCAACCGGAAAGTGAAGCTGCGCCAGTGTATACCCGGATGAAAATACAGCGCAGTGGAAACTTTATTGCCCCGGAGATACCAATTCGTGAAAAAGTGATGGATATGGCCCAAAAAGGGTTTTCGGCGGATATCATTTCAAAGACACTGGCCCTGCCTTTAGGTGAGGTGGAGCTGATGCTTTCAATGTTCGCCCAGCGCTGAGAGAACTCAAGTCTTTTTTACATCTGTCGATATTAAAAACAATGATATCAACGGAACGATGCTATCCGGACATCCCCATACAACTCTTGGAACGAAGCTCGAAACAGGGCCATTACCTGTATCTGGTGAGATCCATTGATCGACGGCCGCGGTGGATATCTGGCACCGCGGTACATGACCGGATGAGAGTTCTGTTAGCCATGGTAGAAGCCAAGGCGGTAGTATTGGATGCCAGTATCCAGTCCGATGATGAGTTTTGCTGTCTGGCAGTGTTGTGCGCTTCCTGTTTCGCGCCGGAAAAAGCTTCCGCACTTTTTCAGAAAACACTGCCCCGCGCCATTATTGAGCAGTTCGGCTACGATAAAATAAAGCCTGCTGACAGCGCGTCAGCGCCGTCCTACTTTCCTTCTAACATCCCTTATCAGAGATCCCTCGGTGTACTGGACGCCTCGCGCGATATCTTGGTGACCCTGCTTCTGGAATACCGCTGTCTGATGCAGCAGGGCCGTGCTGAGACGCCGAAGCCTAGCACTCCGAAACAACGCTATTCGCTTTCCTGTCTCTTTTTTGAACAGGCGGGCACATTATGCGCGGTTCCTGAATTTCAGGTTATGGCGGTACAGCAGGCTGGAACACAAAAGAAGCTCGTTTTCAAGGAAGAGTATGGCGGAAAGACGCTGCTGTGTTCAGATCTGTTATATGTGTCCTCGATCGACATTGTCACTCTTGTCATTCGCGGGAAAGCGACTGTTCCTGGATTTTTCGAAAGCAGTTCTCCGGACTGTAGCTCAAATTCAGTTTTTAATTTCGTAGTCCCATCATTTTTGTAAAAAAAAGCCGGAAACGAGTTATCGCTTCCGGCTTAGACAATACATTCTGATTCAGGATAAAAATCCTTTACAGCTGAATGCGGGCTCCCAGATTCGCTCCCCAGTTTTCGGTCATCGGATTATACATTCCGCTAACGTCAATCTTGAGCAGCAGAATATTAAACGACGCGCCGCCGAACACCCTGGCACCAAAGCTGGTGTCTTCCTGCAGCCCGGTTTCGCCGGCCAGATCGTATTCGGACTTGGTGACAGCCGTATACACGCTTGCTCCCGCATATGGCGTGATGATTACCAGACTCTTGGAAACCTGCGCTTTCAGTTCATAGACCGTGGTACTGAAGGTGGTCTTCAGCTCCTCGTCGTCAACTGTCCAAGTTCCATCGAGTCCAACCAACGCCGCAGGATTAAACATATAGGACAATTCGCCGGCGGTATGCGATACACCCAGTCCCAGGCTCAGGTTCGGCTTAACCAATCCCTGTTTCATCAACGCGAAACGTACATCGGCACCAAGATTAAGATAACCGAAGGTTAAATCATCCAGGGTGGTAGTCGGAACCATGCCAACCTTAATTCCGGCGTCAAAGGGAATTAAAAAACCTCCGACCCGGGCTTCCGCCGCAAAGCTGGGCAGAATCAGTTCGTCATAAGGTAATTCTGTTCCGGTCATTTCAAGACCGGCCTTTAGACCGTCGGCCTTGAATCGAGTAACACCAGATGAAATTCCGACACCGAAATGGGGTGGAATACCGACAATCTGTCCGATATAGGCATCTGACCAGGTGCCGCCGACTATCGCATTATCAGGCAGGGCTGCGTTCATTTCCTCAAGAAAAGAATCAAGATAACCGAGGAACTCCTCTTTTTCTGCAGTCTGCGCAAACAGACCGGTGGTGGTTGCCGAAAGTATCAACAAAACAAAAATAATCTTTTTCATGGTTTAGAACCTCCGTGGTTAACTATAACGACACCAACTCCGAAAATCAACCTTTTGTCCGTAAATTCGACTCTTGACTTTTTTTTCGGTACAGTATATAAATCTTTCAGCGCGCCGTTGTAGCTCAGTTGGTAGAGCAATGGACTGAAAATCCATGTGTCGACAGTTCAATTCTGTCCGACGGCACGAGAAGGCATCCGGAAGCCCCAGGCTTTGCGGATGCCTTTTTTTATCTTTGATTATCATCAAAAAAAGGTTATACTGGTTCGGTGAGCTGAACGGTTCGCGTTGAGGGGCATGATGCAGTTAGCGGTATTTTACAACAGTCACAAACCGTTTTCTCTGCCGGATGCGCTACCGGAAAATATACGCAAAGCCTGTTTGTTGCTGTCATTCAGTCCTGCCTTGCTTTTATCCGTTCCCTCGACAGTCAGCCATATCTGTTTTGTTCTGAATGCTTTGGAATTGGAGCGCGATCAGCTGCTCTATTGCAAGGGTTATGCCGACGGGGCTTCCCTGCCGTTCATTGTGCTGGTTTCCGGACCGGGTAGTCAGAAGCCGGTTTTGGATTTATTACACCCATCCGTTTCTTTTCCTATTCTTATTTTCTTTTCCGCCGCTGAACTCAGCGCCTGGATAGAGAAAGAATACCTCTCAACCCTGGCTGGAGATATACAGGATGCCGCCCGCGACAGTCTGCTGGCGCGCGGTATTTCCTGCGTGGAAGAGGGCTTTTTCGCAGCTGTGGCCGGCGGTGATACCGAAATTGTCGATCTTTTCTTAACCGCCGGTTTTTCGGCTTCGCTTTCAGATCAAAAAGGAATACCGGTTCTTTCCCTAGCGGTACGAGCCCAGTTTCCGAAGGTGGTATTACAGCTGCTGGAAGCCGGTGCTGATGTCGACCGTCAATCTTTGGATCGAGGTTATTCTGCCCTGATGGACGCCGTCCAAAAAGGCGATTTGGCCATAGCCGAAATGCTGCTGTCCAGAGGGGCTTCCGTAAACCTGCGCAGTAAGGACGGACAGACCGCCCTGATAATAAGCAGTGGCCGGGGTGACCTTGAATCCGCCGCTTTGCTCGTCCGATACGGTGCAGATCCTCTGTCCACCGATGCCCTGGGAATGTCCGCCGTCAGTTACGCCCGTCTCTTTCATAATGATAAACTTCTGGAGCTTTTCAATAACTGCCCCGCATGATACACTGATCTCTATGAATCGTATCGTTTTTACCGGCGGTGGAACCGGCGGTCACATATTTCCGGGATTGGCCGTTATCGCGGAGCTGCGGGCTGCGGGTTTCAACGATATTGTGTGGATCGGGTCTTCTTCCGGTATGGATCGCGCGATCGTAGAGCGGGAGCAGGTCCGGTTTATTGGAATACCCACCGGAAAACTGCGTCGTTATTTTTCGTTTCATAATTTTTTGGATATTTTCCGCATTTTTGCCGGTATCCTTGTGTCTTTTTTTCAGCTGCTGATTCTCCGGCCGGTTTTAGTGTTCTCCAAAGGCGGATTTGTCAGCGTTCCACCCTGTCTGGCCGCCTTTTTCCTGCGTATTCCGGTAATCACCCATGAATGCGATTTCTCACCGGGTTTGGCCACCCGCATAAACTCCCGGTTTGCCAGTGAGATTTATGTGACTTACCCTGAAACCCGCTCTTTCTTTTCCAAGGCCCAATCTGAAAAGGTCATTGTTACCGGCAATCCCGTTCGACCGGTCTTTTATCACGCGGACGCTAAACGCGGCCTTGAATTCTTGGGATTGACCGAAACCGATCTGCCCGTTTTATTGGTATTGGGCGGCAGCCTGGGTTCTCAGCAGGTCAATGAATTTATTCTCGGCTGTCTGCCTGATCTTACCGCCCGTTTTACCGTGGTACATCAAACTGGTGAAACCGATGCTTTGCCTTTGAGTCCTACACCGGACGCGGCACAGAGCAAACGATATCTCCCATACGCTTTTTTCAGGTCCGAAATGCCGGATGTTCTTTCTGTCGCGTCGGTTATCGTGGCCCGTGCCGGCGCCGGAACCGTCTGGGAGTGCGCCACTCTCGGCAAGCCGATGGTGCTGATTCCCCTGGAAAAGGGCAGTTCCCGGGGCGATCAGGTAGAAAATGCCCGTTTTTTTGAAAAAAACGGGGCAGCGGTAATGTTGACCGGAGTCGATGTCACTCGGGATCGTCTGCTCTCAGCTCTGGAGCGCTGCACAGCCGGGGAGGCCATGGCTAAGGCCTCGGGTGCCCTGGCCGCTGGTAATCCGGCCTTATTAATTGCCGGATTGCTGCGGAAACGCCTCTCCGCCGCCGGCGAAATCCGGAAATCGCTATGACACTGACCGGCTTTGATCTGCTGCTTTCGGCCCTGATCATTCTACTGATGCTCAAGGTTACGCTGTCGGGTTTTATAGCCGAGTTCTTTTCCAAGGCCGCGGTGATAGCCGGTACCATTACGGCTATTATGTTTTACCGGTTGCTTTCACCCCTGATAGTCAGTCTGCTCGGGCCGGCTATCTTCCCAGATATTGTCGCCTTTCTGCTTATTTTTCTGGCAGTCTATCTGGTTATTAAATATATTCAAAATTTAGCCGGAGCCGCCTTTGAAAGCGAAACAATGACTAATCTGGACCGGGCCATGGGTTTTTTTCTGGGTATTGCGGAGGGCTTGCTGCTGGTAATCGTTATTTTGATTTTTCTAAAGAACCAGCGCTGGTTTGATGCTTCGCGCATCATGCATAATTCGGTGTACGCGGAGCTGTTGAACCCCTTTTTGCCCGAGGGTATCGGTTTTCTGGGAAATTTTTTGGGAGAATAAACTGTTATGTATGAGAATTTGATCGCGCAGAATGCCGGCCTGCTGCTTGCCGAAGATATCAACGCTTCCCGTCTCCCTCCGGCGATGCTGTTTTCCGGCAGACAGTATTCCGGTAAACTGACTGCCGCTCTGGAAACTGCCCGGGTGCTTTCCTGCCTGAAGGGCACGGCTTTGTGGTCCTGTGCCTGCCCTGCCTGCTCCATGCATCGCGAGTTGATTCATCCGGATTTACTGGTAACCGGCAGCCGCGACTGTCTTCCGGAAATCCGTTCCGCAGCAGCGGCTTTTTTACGCGCTCCCTCGGTGACCACCCGCTATCTGTTTATCCGTTCGGTGCGCAAGCTGTTGTTGCGTTTTAATGAGACGGCGGTAGAAGCCGATGATCAAAAAACCCTGAAAGCCCTGCCGGTGGTCGCGGATATTAATGAGTATCTGGAAGATTTATCCGATCCGGAAAAAGCGGTGCGCAAGATTCTGGAATACGCCGAAAAACTTTCCACGGACAGTCTGTATGATGCCCTGCCGGTCGCCCATGTCCGTTCCATCGCGGCCTGGTCGCATCTGTCGCCCTATGGGAAGCGCAAGGTTGTCATAGTCGAGAACGCCGATAAAATGCAGGAGAGCGCGCGCAATGCCTTTCTGAAAATACTTGAAGAGCCGCCTGAAGGGATTATTTTCATACTGACAACCTCGCGTCGCGGAGCCATCATGCCGACCATTCTGTCACGTGTCAGAACCTATGCATTTATCGACAGGCCGCTGGAAAAAGAACAGGAAGTAATCAGCCGGGTGTATCACGACGAAATAAAAGATGGCGAAGATCTGGAGCGTTATTTTAATCGTTTTTTACCGGTGGATCCCACGGTAATTCTTGAAGCTTCCCGGGCCTTTTTGCGGATGATTCTGGTATCTGCCCTGGACGAGGGCCGTCGGCCGCTTCAGGCTCTCCCGATGGTCTTAACCCGCTCCGACGGCACGGAGAGCGCTGTCGCCCGCTTTGCCTCCGCTGCCGAGCTGGTGGCCCGATTAAACAAATGCCGCCCAGCCGCGGTCTGGCAGCTGCTGATTTCCGGCCTGACCGCCACGCTGCGTGAAGCCTTGCTGCATGAAGCGATCAATGAGCGTGAGAGCCGCATTTTTTCCGGTTGGAGCGACCTGTTCCGCCAGGCGGTGGAAGCCGTGCAAGTTTATAATCTGAGTCCGACACAGGCTTTGGAAAATCTGGCCTTAGCCATGAGGGAACAGCTATGAGAGAGTTTATCCGGCGGGCCCTGCTGAAAACAGCCCGGATGAACAGTGAGCAGATGCAGAGCCTGCTGGCCCTGGTTACCGAAGAGTATGAGATACTTGATTCGGTGCTGGACTCAGTCACCACCGGAATCGTTATTTGCGATTCTTTTCATATCATGATTCAGACGAACAAGGCCGCTCCGCGTATTTTACCGATGGAAATTCATGATATGCAGGATCGACCGGTATGGGCCTTCATCCGCGACCATCAGGTGGCCGATTTTATACGAACGGCCATCGAAAATGAGGAGACCGTCACCGCTCGCGAGTTTACGCTGGAGTCGGTCTCCGGTACGCGCTATATCAGTCTTTCGGTAATGCCTCTGGTACGGCATAAGCGGGTGAGGGGCACCGTTATTACCTACGATGACATCACCGCCAAAAAGAATGAGGAGCTGCGCAACCGCCGGCTGGAAAGTCTGGCCAGTCTGACAAATCTGGCGGCCACAGTGGCCCACGAGATAAAAAACCCGCTTGGTTCCATCAGCATTTATATACAGCTCATCCGTAAGGCCCTCAATGCCTGCCCGTCTCACACCGAACAGCCCATCGACAAGTACCTTAATATTGTTGATGAGGAAATTGACCGGCTTAACAAGATCGTCGTTGACTTCCTGTTTGCCGTTCGCCCAATCCGGCTGGAATTTGCTCCAATGCAGATCAACGATTTGCTGCGCGGACTTACGGAGTTTTTTGCGGGAGAGTTCAATCAGGCCGGTATTTCGCTCGACCTGGCCCTGCAGGAGAACCTGCCGCTCATTCAGGGTGATGAGCGTTTCCTGCGCCAGATGCTGATAAATCTGGTCAAGAATGCCATGGCGGCTACCGGTTCAGGCGGGCTGGTGCGCTTAACCAGTTCGAGATCAGAGGAGTATGTGCAGCTGACCGTCGAAGATTCCGGCGAGGGTATACCGGAAAACCTATTGCAGAAAATATTTGAACCGTATTTTACCACCAAGGTAGATGGAACCGGTCTGGGACTGACCATGGCCTATAAAGTGGTCAAGGAACACGGCGGCGATATTGGTGTGCAATCCGAGGAAGGACGGGGAACTTGCTTTACGATCAAGCTCCCGGTTCTTAAAAAAGCTCAGAAGATGATTGAATTCGAGGAATACCGCAAAGAATGAAATTTACCATACTAGTAATTGATGATGAAAAAAATATCCGCGAGGGACTGGGCGCTGCCCTGGAGCTGGAGGGTTATTCCGTTCAACTGGCTGCCGACGGCGAGTCCGGGCTGGATATGGCTCTGCATGGCGATATCGATCTGGTGATCACCGACCTGCGCATGCCGGGCTTAAGCGGTGAAGAAGTGCTGCGCCGGGTTACTACTGAAACACCGGGTATTCCGGTGATTGTGCTGACTGGACACGGCACTGTGGAAAACGCGGTGGAAGCTATGCGCAGCGGCGCCTATGATTTTCTGACTAAACCGCTGAATCTGGACCGTCTGTCCCTGCTGGTGAAGCGGGCCCTTCAGAACCGCGAACTGGTTTTGCAGCACCGCGAACTGGAGCGGGAGGTGGAAAGCCGCAAATCTTTTGAGCAGATCATCGGCAAGAGTCCGGTGATGCAAAAAGTATTCGAGGTAGTAAGACGGGTTTCTCCCACCCGGGCGTCGGTATTGATTACCGGCGAGAGCGGCGTCGGCAAGGAACTGATAGCCAGCGCCCTGCATAACCTGTCTGGCCGCGGCGAAAAACCCTTTATTAAGGTGCATTGCGCGGCCTTGGCGGAAACACTGCTGGAAAGCGAATTATTCGGACACGAGAAAGGCTCTTTTACCGGCGCCATCGGCCGCAAGCGCGGCCGCTTTGAGCTGGCGCACGGCGGAACCATCTTTTTGGATGAAATCGGCGAGATCAATCAGGCTGTCCAGATCAAAATATTGCGGGTGCTTCAGGAGAAACGCTTTGAGCGGGTCGGTGGAGAGGAAACAATCGAAGTTGATGTGCGCGTTATTACCGCTACCAATCGGGATCTGGAAAAAGAAATCGCGGAAGGCCGCTTCCGTGAGGATCTTTTTTACCGGCTCAATGTAGTCTGCATCAATGTACCGCCGCTGCGCGAGCGTAAGGATGATATTCCGTTGATGATTACTTCTTTCATCCGTGAGTTTGCAGCCGAAAACGGCAAAAAAATAGAAGGTATCGACACCAAGGCCCGCGCGGTATTGTACAGCTACGACTGGCCGGGCAATGTGCGTCAGCTTCGAAACTGTATTGAAAGCGCGGTGGTGATGACTTCCGGGCCGATTATTACGGTCGATGATCTGCCACCCTCTATCCGCTCCGGAGAAGAGTCTCAGTCGCTGCATATCCCCGTAGGCGTGACCATGGCCGAGGCTGAAAAGCAGGTTATTCTGCAAACCCTGTCTGCCCAGAACGGCAATAAAACGCGGGCCGCCGAGGTGCTGGGTATCGGCCGGAAAACCCTGCACCGCAAATTAGATGAATATGGAATTACCCAGGAGTCTGAACCGGAAGCGGAGTAGTCGCTTTTTACGGGGCCGGGTGAGGGGCACCGTTGATTTCTTAAGGGCGTATCCCGGTCTGAAACCAGCGTTCGATCCGCCGCCAGGCGTCGTTTATTTCTGTTGTTTTTTTAGTTGCCGAGGCCCGGGCCACAGCGTCGCTGTTGTGGCGGTCGGGATGATGTGTTTTGAGCAGATTTTTCCAGGCGGATTTACAGACGGCCAGGGAGCGTCCGACTTCCACGCCCAGGATACGGTAATCCTGTTCCAGTTCCGGCGGAACGTTAACCAGCTGCTCCTTCTGTTCCCGGGGCGGGGGAGTGCGCTGCCGGGCATTTCCGGCCTGACGGGCTTTACCGCCAAGCGGATCCCAGGCGCTGAAAGGGTCTTCATCATTTTGGAGCCGATCCCGCAGCAACTGTCCGAGCCGGTCATAAAGGCTTTCCATCTTCCCTCCTGGTATGGTTAAATATATATCGAAAAATTGCGGATAGACAAGCTGTACCCTTGCAAAGTCCGGTACTGTTCATTAAACTGTCATAAACAAGTCAGTGCGTTTTTGGGGAGTTGAATTCTTTGAAAATCAAGAAAAGATGTTTTGGGGTGCTTTCTTCTGGTGAGAAAGTGCAGCTTTTTACAATTTCAAACGGTTCAATGTCCTTTTCAGTTACTAATTTAGGTTGCACCATCACCAGTATCCGACTGCCTCCGGTGGCCGGAGTGCTTGATGAAATAGTGCTTGGGTTTTCAACCTTAACCGGCTATACCGCTAATCATTCAATGTTCGGTGCCCTGGTAGGCCGTTATGCCGGCCGTATCGCCGGAGCGTCTTTCAAGCTGGGCGAAGAGGTTTTCAAACTGCAGGATAACGACGGTGGCAACTGTCTGCACGGCGGGTATCCGAATTTTGGCGGAGTGCTGTGGAAATCCTCAGTTTTTAAGACCGCTAGCGAGGCCGGCGTGCTTTTTGAGCGCCTCAGTCCCTCCGGCGAGCAGAGTTTTCCCGGTGATTTACGTCTGCAGGTTTCGGTCAGTTTGACCAAAACCAATGACATCTGTCTGCGCTATAACGCCAAAACCTCCGCGGCGACCCCGATCAACCTTACCAACCACACTTATTTTAATTTGACCGGCTATGACACCATCATGGACCATCAGCTGCAGCTGTTCGCGGATCGTTATCTGGAGACCGGCAAGGGAAACCTCCCGACCGGAAAATTTCTGGATGCCGCCGGAACCCCTTTTGACTTTCGAACCCCCCGCAGCATCGGCAGCCGTTTTAGCGAAGTTCCCGGAGGTTATGATCACACCTTCGAGGTGAACCGTTCAGGAGACGAACTGAATCCGGTTGCCGGGGTCTATGATCCCAAAAGCCGCCGTAGCATGACTGTGTATTCAACCCAGCCGGCCGTGCAGTTTTATACCGCGAATCACTTCAGCCGCACTTTCGGCAGAAACGGCGAAATGTACAATCCCCAGCGGGCTTTCTGTCTCGAGACTCAGCATTTTCCGGATTCGCCGAATCAGGAAAACTTCCCCAGTTCGATTCTGCTCCCGGGTGACCGTTACCGTCACCAAACGGTGTGGCATTTCGATAATGACCAATGAACGCGCAAATTAATTTGAAGAGGTGAATATGGACGTACAACTACAGGAACTTGTAGAGAAGATCAGAAAAGACGGGGTGGAAACCGCCGAGGCCAAAGCCGCTGAGATTATCAAATCCGCTGAAGAACGCGCCCGCGGCATCCACAAAACTGCTGTCTCGGAAGCCGAAGCCCTGCTTTCCAAGGCCAAAGAAGAAGCGGCGCGCACCGAAAAAGCCGCCGTCGCGACCATTGGACAAGCCGCCCGCAATATCCTGATTTCTTTCCGCGACGCCTTAACCGCCCAGCTGGATACCCTGGTGAAATCCGGGACGGCGCAGACTTATGATTCAACCGTACTCAAAGAGCTTATTCCCCGCGTTGTACAGGCCTGGGCGGCCCATAACGGTGATGAGTCCGTAAATGTGCTGCTTTCACCGACCGACGCCGCTGCCCTAGAATCTGTATTCCGTTCAGCTTTGAAAAAAGAAATAGACGCCGGTATGCAGGTTCAGGTCGATTCCTCTATTACCGGAGGTTTCCGCATCGGTACCCGTAATGGCGCGGCTTTTTATGACTTCTCGGCCGAGGCTGTCGCTGAGCTTTTTTCAGCCTACCTGAACCCCCGGATTGCGGAGATATTGAAGTCCGCCGCGAAGGAGTTGTAAGGAAGTGGGAAGCTATTTTTACCTGATGGCCCAGTTACCGGGTGTTTTACCGAACGCTCCGCTGTCCGTCTCGTATCAAACCTTCAGGGAAACCGCTAATCGTTATTTATCCGATACGGATAAAAAAATCTTGGCGCAGCTTTCCCTTGAGCCGCCGCGGCTGACTGTTTCGACAGGTTCAACAGTGGTAGACAAGTGGTATGAACGCGAACGATCGCTGCGTTTTGCCCTTGAGCGGTTACGGGCCGCTAAAATGAAGCGTGACTTGCACCAGGATACCGCCATTTCCGAAGCGCTTTCACGTATTCCTGAAGCAGTGCAGCTGGCCCGCTCGGTAATCGCCTTGGAAGATCCTCTGGAAGCTGAACGGCTCCTGGACCGGGAACGTGAATCCTTTGTGGATCAGCTGCGCGGTAATCACTTTTTTGACTCGGAAGCCGTCTTCATTTATGCCTTACAGGTTTTATTGCATGAGCGGCGGGACCTTTTTGATATGGAAGCGGGAAACAGTTCCTATTCCGTAATTTATAATCAGATTCTTGGAGATGAGCATGACTGATACAAAAGGAACGGTAGTCGCGGTTAACGGCAACATGATCAGCGTCAGATTTGACGGAATTGTTGCCCTGAACGAAGTCGGCTATGTTAAGACAGGCGGAAAGAGCCTGAAGAGCGAAGTTATCCGTATCCGCGGTGATGTAGCGCAATTGCAGGTTTTTGAAATTACCAAAGGAATTACTGCGGGAGATCCGGTTGAATTTACCGGTGACATGCTTTCGGTGGAACTTGGCCCCGGACTGCTTGGTCAGGTTTATGACGGTTTGCAGAATCCTCTGCCGCAATTGGCCGAGAAAGCCGGTTACTTCCTGGAGCGCGGTGTGTATCTGGATCCTTTGCCGAATACCACCACCTGGGCTTTTACCCCCGCCGCCAAGGTTGGCGATAAGGTAATTCGCGCCGACACCCTCGGCACCGTTCCGGAAGGTTCTTTCATTCATCGTATCATGGTACCGTTCGGGATGTACGGAAACTATACCGTTAAGTCAATTAAGAGCGCCGGCACCTATGCCCTGAGCGACACCGTCGCGGAATTGACGGACGAGAAGGGACGGGTCTTTCCGGTAACGATGAGCTTTAAATGGCCGGTTAAGAGAGCAATTGACTGCTACGCCGAACGCCTGAAACCGACTGAAACCCTGACCACCAAGGTGCGCTGTATTGATACCTTTTTCCCGGTATCCAAAGGCGGTACCTACTGCATTCCCGGTCCGTTCGGCGCCGGGAAAACCGTTTTGCAGCATACCACCAGCCGCAACGCCGAGGTGGACGTGGTTATCATCGCGGCCTGCGGTGAGCGCGCCGGTGAAGTTGTTGAAACCCTGAAGGAATTCCCGGAACTGACCGATCCCCGGACCGGCCGCTCCCTTATGGAACGCACCATCATTATTTGCAATACATCTTCAATGCCGGTAGCAGCCCGTGAGGCTTCAGTCTATACCGGAGTAACCCTGGCGGAGTATTACCGTCAGATGGGATTGGACGTTCTGCTGCTGGCCGATTCAACCAGCCGCTGGGCCCAGGCTCTGCGCGAAATGTCCGGCCGTCTGGAAGAAATTCCGGGTGAGGAAGCTTTTCCGGCCTATCTTGAATCCTATATCGCCGCTTTCTATGAGCGTGCCGGAATGGTGCGCCTGCGCGACGGTACGACCGGATCGGTAACCATCGGCGGTACCGTTTCCCCGGCCGGCGGTAACTTCGAGGAGCCGGTTACCCAGGCAACTCTGAAAGTGGTCGGGGCCTTCCATGGACTGTCCCGTGAACGCTCTGATGCCAGAAAGTATCCGGCGATTCATCCGCTGGAATCATGGTCAAAGTACGCCAGCATCATTCCTGCTCAAAATGTCGAATATGCCCGAAAGATTCTGCGCCGCGGTTCGGAAGTCGAGCAGATGATGAAGGTTGTCGGTGAAGAAGGTACCAGTCTGGATGACTTCCTGATCAATCTGAAATCCAATTTTCTGGATGCCGTCTATCTGCAGCAGAACTCTTTCGACGAGGTTGATGCGGCGGTTTCCGCTGAGAGGCAGCGCCATGTTTTTAATATGATCACCCGGGTGCTGGGAACAACATTTGAATTCAGCAGCAAGGATCAGGCCCGTAGCTGGTTTAATCAGCTGCGCCAAATGTGCATTGACTGCAATTACTCGCAATGGAAGAGTGATTCCTTCAAAAAGCTGGAAGCGCAGATTGAAGCGTCCATCCAGGAAAAGGCCAACGGTCTGGACCCTGCAGCCGAAAAACTGCTGAAGAATGCGGAGTAAGCCATGAAAAAGGTATACAGCAAGATTGAATCAATTAACGGCTCGGTAATTACTGTTCGGGCCGAAGGTATTAAATACGGCGAATTGGCCGAGATCGAAACCGCGTTTGGAACCTCGCTCGCCGAAGTCAATAAACTGAACGGTGATCTGGTTTCGCTGCAGGTTTTTGCCGGTGGACGCGGTGTTTCTACCGGAGACCAAATCCGGTTTCTCGGAAACGAAATGCGGGTCAGTTTTTCGGACAACCTGCTCGGCCGCATTTTTAACGGTTCGGGCGAGCCCCGCGATAAGGGTCCGGCACTGAAGGATAACCTGGTACAGATTGGCGGTCCCTCGGTAAATCCATCCAAGCGCATCATCGCCAAGCGCATGATCCGCACCGGAATCCCGATGATCGACATGTTTAACACTCTGGTTGTTTCCCAGAAACTGCCGATCTTCTCCAGCTCCGGTGAACCTTACAATGATCTGTTGGCGCGTATTGCCATGCAGGCCGAGGTTGATGTCATCGTACTCGGAGGCATGGGCCTCAAGTACGACGATTACCTGTTTTTCAAGGATACCCTGGAAAACGCCGGCGCCCTCAGCCGTACCGCCATGTTTGTGCATACGGCTGCTGACCCCACGGTAGAGTGTCTGATGATCCCGGATATGTGTCTGGCCGTCGCCGAGCAGTTCGCGCTGCAGGGCAAGGATGTGCTTGTACTGTTGACGGATATGACCAACTTCGCCGATGCCATGAAGGAAATCGCCATTATTCAGGAACAGGTTCCCTCAAACCGCGGTTATCCCGGCGATTTGTACAGTCAGCTGGCGGCCCGTTATGAAAAGGCCGTCGACTTTGACGACGCCGGCTCGGTAACCATTCTGGCAGTTACCACCATGCCCGGAGATGACGTTACCCATCCGGTACCGGATAACACCGGCTATATCACCGAGGGTCAGTTTTATCTGAAAAACGGCCGCATTGAACCTTTCGGCAGTCTTTCCCGCCTGAAGCAGAACGTCAACGGCAAGACCCGCGAGGATCATCGGGCGTTAATGGATAACATGATTAAGCTGTTTTCGGCCTACAAAGATACCCTCGAGAAAAAGTCGATGGGTTTCATGATGAGTGACTGGGACAGCAAGCTGCTTAAATACGGCAGCCTTTTTGAGAGTCAGATGATGGACCTATCCGTTAATATTCCTCTGGAAGGGGCCCTGGATGCCGGCTGGAAGATTCTCTCTGAGTGTTTCAAACCCGAAGAGAGCGGAATTAAATCGGATCTGACCAAGAAATTTTGGCCCAAGTGAAAAATAAAGGGAGTTTGTCATGGCTATCAAGCTGACGAAAAACGAGCTGAAAGCGCAGAAGGAAAGCCTCAAAATGTACCGGCGCTACCTTCCGACGCTGCAGCTTAAGAAACAGCAGCTCCAGACAGAAATCCGCACAATCGAAAACCGGGCCCGTGAGGTCCGTTCCCGCAGGGATAGCATTAACGCTGAATTCCGGGAATGGATCGCCGTGTTCGGCGAAGCTTCGGCCTTTGCTCCCGACACCCTGCAGGTGCGGGAAGTGCGGACTTCAACGACAAATATTGCGGGTGTATCGATCCCTGTTTATCTGGGTGCTGATTTTGACCGGGCGGCCTACGATCTGTATACGGTTCCGCTGTGGGTCGATACCGCCGTGGAGCGGCTGGAAACTGTGTTGGGCCTGGACCTTGAGGCCAAGGTGCTCGATGAACAGGTGCGCCTGCTGCAAATTGAACTGCGCACAACTACTCAGCGGGTAAATCTTTTTGAAAAGGTTAAGATCCCGGAAGCCCGCTCTAATATCAAAAAGATTACGGTATACCTCGGCGACCAGCAGGTTGCCGCAGTTGTCCGCGGTAAAATTTCCAAGAAAAACCTTGAGCTCGCCACCGCTGCGGAGGACAACAAATGATTGTACCCATGAATAAAATTACTCTGGTTGTTCTGGAAAAGGAGCGCAGTTCCGCTCTAGAGGCTTTGCGTAAAACCGGTGTACTGCATGTTCAAAAACGTGAAGCGGTCAGTCAGCAGATTACGGATCTTCTTTCACGGATAGCGAAGGTTGATCAGGTATCCGGGATTCTTTCTGAGATACCGGTGGACGCCAAGGCTTTGCAGAATAAACCTCTGAATTTCGATGAGTCCGCGGAGTTGGTAGAGCGCGTGCTGAAGCTGCGCGATGAGCGCCGCCAGGCTCAGGATACAGTAACGCACCTGAACCGGGAGCTGGAACGCACCGCGGTCTGGGGAGACATAAAGCCGGCTGACTTTGAGTATCTGGCGGAGAAGGGTTTACAACTGTTTGCCTTCGAAATGTCGGTGCAGGATTATACCTCCCTGCCGGCTATGGTAAATTCTATCGTGGTAAACCGCGATAAAAAAAATATCCGCTGTGTGCTGTGGGGTGAATCCGATCTGCTGCCGGCCGACATGCCGCAGGGCGCTCGCGAACTGACGCTGCCGGAAGAATCCACTGCCCTTATGCGTGAAAAAATCGCGCAGGCCGAATCGGCGCTGAAGCAGATAGATTCATTGCTGAAAGCTGATGCCCTGCGCATTACCTCGCTGGACTCCTATAAAGAAGTACTTCGTTCTGAATTGGAATATGAATCCATTCACGCCGGCATGCCGGTCATTGAAATGGGAAGGGAATCAGAAAACCGCTCCGCGTACGCATTGGTGTGGCTGACCGGTTACGTTCCAGTCGATCAGAGCGCCCTGATTGCCGCTGCGGCCAAGGAACACGGCTGGGCTGTCATCGTTTCCGATCCGGCCGAAGAAGACGCTGTACCGACCAAGATCCGCAATAACCGCTTTGTTAATCTGATTTCACCGCTGCTCGAATTCCTGGGGACGGTCCCCGGTTACCGGGAGCTGGATATCTCCTTGTGGTTTTTGCTCTTTTTCGGCATTTTCTTCGCCATGATTTTCGGCGACGCCGGATATGGAGCGCTACTGACCGTGGCGTCCCTGGCGGCGATCGTTTCGGCAAAGATCAAGGGGAAGTCCGCTCCGACGGGTTTATACATGTTCGTGTATCTGGGCCTGATGACCGTAGTCTGGGGAGCGGTGACCTGCACCTGGTTCGGAATCCCGGTAGCCGGTCTACCGACCTTTTTGCTCAACCTGGCCATCCCGTCGTTTTCCAACGCCAATCCGGATACTGAGGGCGTAAAGAATACTATCAAGGTTTTCTGTTTTACCCTCGGGCTGATTCAAATTTCGCTGGCCCATGTCATCGGTATGGTGCGCAATATCCGCTCCCTGAAGCTGCTGGGAGAATTGGGCGCCTTGCTGATGACGATCGGGATGTTCTTTGTGGTGCTGAACCTGGTGGTGGATGCCCAGAAGTATCCTCTCACCAGCGTTATTCTCGGAATGATCGGCGGCGGCTTTGCTCTGAACTTTTTGTTCATCAATTATGCCGGTAGTATTCTGGGAGGCTTCATGGAAAGTCTTAAGAACGTCATTACCATGTGCCTGGGTGTTGTCAATATGTTCGGCGATATCATGAGTTATATCCGTCTGTGGGCGGTAGGACTGGCCGGAGCGGCTATCAGTACAACGGTTAATGAAATGGCCGGCCCGATGCTGGGCGGATTTATCATCTTTGCCGGCATTATTCTGTTGTTTTTCGGTCATGGGCTTAATCTGGTTATGAATGTGCTTTCAGTCATTGTTCACGGTGTGCGCTTGAACACCCTGGAGTTTTCCAACCATCTTGGTCTGACCTGGTCAGGCTTTAAATATGAACCGTTCTCGGAAACGGTTAAAAAATAGGAGTTGAATATGGATTTTGGTTATTTTGGTGCTGCTGCAGCTCTGGGTATTTCCGCTATCGGTTCCGCTATCGGTCTGGCAATCGCCGGACAGGCCACTATCGGTTCCTGGAAGCGCTGTTACATGAATAACAAGCCCGCTCCCTTCATTCTGGTTGCCTTTGCCGGCGCCCCGCTGACCCAGACTATTTACGGATTCCTGCTGATGAATGCCATGATCGCCTCCAAGGCCGCCGGAAACGCCAGTGATTGGTTCCTGCTCGGTGTCGGTGTAGTCTGCGGTATGGCAATCGCCGCCTCTGCCGTTGCTCAGGGTGCCGCCTCCGCCGCCGGTTCAGACGCGCTCGGTGAAACCGGAAAAGGTTTTTCCCAGTACATTACCATCGTCGGTTTGTGCGAAACCGTCGCTCTGTTCGTCATGGTTTTTGGTCTGATTTCGGTTTAATCCGGATATTTCTGTTAACTATGCTGTCTGATCGGAAAGGTCGGACAGCTTTTTTTTTACTCTGAGGAACTCTGTACAAGAGGTTTTTTTGCCGATATAGTTAAGATATGGAACAATTCAAAAAGCCTGCGTCGATTGAAATCGGCGGATCAGGTATCACGCGCGCCCTGGTTATCGGTGGAGAAGGACCGGTCTCCGTTCAGACTATGTGGAAGTCTCAGCTTACGGGGGCAGATCTGCCGGAAATCGTGCGTTTTCTTTTTTCACTTGAACAGTTAGGCTGTGATATTGTCCGTTTTGCCGTTCCGGATTTGGAGAGCGCCGCTATTTTAGCCCGGTTGGCGGCAATGACACCCATGCCCCTGGTAGCCGATATCCATTTTGACTGGCGGTTAGCGCTGGCCTGCCTTGAAGGTCCTGTCGCAAAGATACGGATCAATCCGGGTAATATTGGAAGCGCCGATAAAGTCCGTGAGATAGTTGAAAAAGCCAGGGAGCGCAATGCCGCCATTCGAATCGGCGTCAACTCAGGTTCCCTGCCCAAAGATTTACGCGAGAGTGTGGAAAAGGCCCCGAAGGATCTGCCCGAGTCCGAAGCTGCCTTACTGCGCGCCAAGGCCCTTGTCGGCGCCGCCGAGCGGGAGATGGCCGTTTTTGATTCTCTCGGATTCAACCGCGTGGTTGTTTCGATGAAAGCGTCTTCGGTGAAGGAAACAATCTATGCGAATGAGGAATTCGCCCGGCGTTTTTCTGCCCCATTGCATATCGGCGTAACTGAAGCCGGGCCGCTGATCAGCGGAGTAGTGAAGAGTACCCTGGCATTCAGCCACTTACTGAAAAAAAATATCGGCTCGACCATCAGGGTCAGTTTATCAGATACAATGGAAAATGAAGTGATTGCCGGCCGCGAGATACTTACCGAATGCGGAAAACGGTTTGGCGGCGTGCGGCTTGTTTCCTGTCCGCGCTGCGGACGAAACGGTTTTGATGTTCACGGTTTTGTACAACGTTGGCAGCATGAACTGTTTGCTTTACGAAAAGACATTACCGTTGCCGTGATGGGTTGCGTTGTAAATGGCCCTGGCGAAGGCAAACATGCCGATATTGGCATAACCGGGGCCGGTGATTCGGTTATCATTTTTCGGCATGGTGAAACTGTTCGAACGGTTTCGGTTACCGAAGGCAGTGCCGCAGCCGATGCCGCCTTTAGAGAGGAGCTGGAAAAACTGTGAGAAAACCCGAACTAAACAGTATTACCCCAATATTTTCGGTTTTTTTATGCTTTCTGTGCTTAGTGATCGGTTCGGTACTTCCTTTGGCAGCCCAGGCCTCCAGTCCCGGGAATGAGGGCTGGAGGTTGTTGGAAAAGGCCCGCCTCGATTTTGAAGCCGGGTCATACGGTACAGCCCTGCATTTCTGCGAATTGGCCCGGGAACAGCACCTGCGCGACACTGAATATAAATTGACTGTCTTGACCCGTTCCCTTGCCCCGGCCGAAGTACGCCGCGCTGGCGACAATATTGATGAAGTGTATGCAGTCTTGCAAAAGCGGAACGACAGCGCCGCCCTTGCCATTCTGGATACTATTTTGATGGTTAAACCCCGTGAGTTTTTTGAGAAATCGATCCAGAGGATTTTATCCTGGCTGGAGAAACGCAAAGCCTATCCTGAAGCTGAAATCCTGACCGGTATGATCTATGAAGCTGAAGGGGAATACGGTCAGGCGATGCATTATTATGAACTGGCCCGGAATAACAGTGAAATGCTTGATATCCCAAATGAAAAGTATACACTGTTATATCGGATGGCCGATTTAGCGGCTCTCGGAACAAATCCTTTCGATGCCGAGGCCTTTTTGCTGATGGTTCTTACAGATGACGCTCTGTTCGGTTCTACCGACCAAATTGGGCCGGTATTGGCTTCTATGGTCAGCGCTTTGGAAAAAGACCAGGATATTGAACGTTTTTTTATGCTGTATCGGCATGATAATTTCCTGGGTTTGAAAGCCTTTCGGGATCTTTCTGTTTTTTACCGTAATTCAGGGCGCCCGGAAAAAGCCATGCCGGTTGCTTCTCTGGCGGCGGTGATCATAATCACTAGGTTGTCTGAGGCAGTTAAAGCCGCCGATCTTGAATACGGTTACAGTAATCTCTCTGATTTATTTCGACGCTGCGGAAATTCCAGAGATATTATGAAATGGGCAGGTGATAATAAGGTCTGGGACTCCTTGCTGCTTTTTGCCCGGACACTTGAATCTCGGGGCGGACGGAAGGGTGCCTACGCGTTACGCTCAGCTCTTGCAGAGAATTGTCCGGATTCGTATTATGCGGCTGTCGCCAGGCATGAACTGGCTGCTTCCAGTACCGGCAATTAGTTGAATATATCCGAAATCAACTGATTGTAATTGTCTGTTTGACTTTTCCCGCGGACTTGTGTAATTTATTGTTTCAAAAAGGAGGATCGCTTTGAATAAAAAGGTATTACTGCTTACCGTACTGCTTTCTGTATCGATCAGTGCCTCTGTATTCGCTTATGGCATAGGTTTACAGCTGGACGCGGGTTTTGCGGAAGGCAAAACCGGTTTGGGACCCGCTGTGACCTTTAAATTGGACGAATTTCCAATGGTTTTCGCGGTGAATCTTGATGTTACTGAGAATTATTTTTCATTGGGTGTTACTGCGGACTGGTGGTTTTTTAATAATCAGATAGCTGAATCACTCCCCTTGAAATGGTATGTAGGTTACGGACTCTTTACCCGTATCGGATTAGGTGAGCCCGGAGCTTTTATCGCCGGCGGACGGCTACCGGTTGGTATTAACGCCTTTTTGGCCGACGGTTTTTTTGAGCCCTTCCTTCAAATAGCGCCTTCGGTTGGAATCGCTTTCGCGCCTTCTTTTCATTTCCCTGAATGGTTTGTGCCTGTTTCTCTCGGTGGACGTTTTTGGTTCTAAGTACCGTGTTAGGTTAAAAGAGAGTGCCTTGAATACAATTTGAGTTTTCAAGGTACCTATAAAGTATTTTTTAGGAGAGATATTATGAATAAGAAAGCTCTTGCGCTTGGTTTGTTTTTGCTGGTAGCAGGAACAGTGAACGTTTTCGCGTTCGGAATCGGTTTGCAGGCTAACGCCAACGCCGGCGGGGTATTTGCGCCCGGTCCAGCCCTGACATTTAAAACCGATAACGCGCCCTTTGTTTTTGCCCTTAACTGGAATCTTCAGGATACAGTTCAGCATTTTGGAATTACCGCTGACTACTGGTTTTTGAACAAAAACATCGGTCATATCGGTTCCGCGCCAATTAACTGGTTCTTGGGCGTCGGTCTGTTCGGAAATTTAACTTTTATCGAAGAAGAAGACGTCCAGTTCTCCTCCGGACTGCGGATACCGATCGGACTCAATTCTTTTATTGGAAATGGTTTCTTCGAACCCTTCGTTCAGATTGCTCCTTCCTTCGGGCTGCGTTTCGTGCCTTCTCTGGGAACGGAAAACATGTTCTTCCCGATGTCGATCGGTTTCAGGTTGTGGTTTAAGTAATAATAAAAACCGTCCCTTTTCGGGACGGTTTTTTTATGGTAGTATGGATTAGTAACAGCGGAGGGGGATGAATAGATGGCAAAGGTTGTATTGGGCGCGGATTCACTTGACGGTTTTCTTACAGAACAGGATAGCAAGTATCTTGAAAAAATGGATGGCCTGTACGAACGGGCAATGGATTCTTTCAAGATTCTAGCCGCCGGCGGCTTCAGTTCCGCGCTTGTCAATGAAGAAAAGAAAGTAATTGATATATATAATGAAATGGGTCATATCATGCAGGAAATCTGCAAAGCCGCTCCGGGAATCAAAGTGTATTCTTTTGAGACCGAAGAGCAAAGCCATGCCGAGGCTTCCCGGGTTATAGCAAAATTACGCGATATCCGTACCGGACACAAAGAATTTGTTTATTATACACAACGGGCCTATGAAATGCTGTTCCGCCTGGCCTATAACCGCAACCATTCGGATAATAAGAATTATCTGGTTGTAAAAACGCCGGTGACCGCGCCGGTACAAAATTACGCTGTCCATAAAATTCCGGACATCGATTATAAAATCGAAAATACGGTCATGTGCGTATTGCTTCGCGGAGCCTTGCTGCCTTCGATGATCATGTCCAAAGAAATTGAAGAATACTCGTCACACGGATATGTGACACCTTTCGCCCTTTTTAAGATCAAGCGCGATGACTCCAAAAAAGAAAAGAATATGGAGTACATTCTGGACCTCGATAAATCCTATTTTAATATCGCCGATCTGAACGGACGGGATCTGGTTTTTGCAGATCCGATGAACGCCACCGGCGGCAGCCTGGTTACTGTAGTAAAATATCTGATCGAAAACGGCGTAAAACCGCGCTCCATCCAATTCTTCAATGTCATTTCCGCTCTCAAGGGCGCTTTGCGGGTTGTAAGGGCTTTGGACAACTGCACGGTCTATACTCTGTGGATGGATCCGGTTCTGAACAGTTCCGCTTATATCATGCCCGGTCTCGGTGACGCCGGTGACCGTATCAACGGAAAGGATACCGAGGAAACTCCGCGCAACATCATTCAGCTGATCGCCGATTATGGTTCCGATATTTCCGGTCTCTACCGCTCGCAAGTGCGCCGGATAGAACAGATTGTTCTGGACAGCCATTGATATGCGACGGCTTTCCAAACTGATTTGCACCCTGTTTATTTACTCAGCAATTACCTTGCTAGTCGCTACGGGATGCGCTTCGATCGCGGAAAGCCGGATCAATCAGAATATTGCCGCGGAGTATTTTCAGCTCGCGGAAGGGTATGCCGGGCTTTCTAAATATGAACAGGCGGCCCATTATTACCGGCGCAGTGCCGAATGGCCGGCTTTTCAGGCCGCGGGATGGTATGGCGAGGGTAGGATGCTGGTTCTATCCGGTAAATGGCCGGAAGCTGTTTCGGTCTTTTCGCGACTTTCTGAGGTCGACAGCGAAAACGGTTTGGTACGCAGTGCCCTGGCCTACGCTTTGGCCGGTGACGGCCAGACCGGTGCGGCTCTCGAGTTATATCGGTCTGAGTATCAAAAAAACTCTGACGATCCGGTTACCCTGCGCAATTACGCCGGCATTTTGGTGATGGCCGGTGAAAATGAACAAGCCTTGGAAATTATTGAACGGTTGCGAATCGAGTTTCCGGATCATGAGGCTGCCAAGGGTCTAGAGGTCCTGGAAAAGAAAACAGCGCCTCAAACAGTTGAAGCGCCGGCGGAAACTCTGCCAGCGGAGAACCCGGCTGCTCAAGGCCTGCCTGCCGAAAGCCTGCCGGCCGAAGACCCGTCCGCTGCAACTGAATAGCTGAGCGCAAACGCGGATCTTGATTAAGAACCGCTTAAATATCGGCTAGCGGCTCTGCCCAGCCGAAGCGAATATGCTCACGCTGCTGAAAGGCTTCTTCGAGTAAACTGTCGATGTTCATTTTCTGGAAAATCTTTTCAGTCAATTCCGCTTCGGCCCTTAAAATCGGGTGTTTCGGTGAAAATAGCACGCAACAGTCTTCGTAGGGTAAAATTGACGTGCTGAAGGTATTTATTTCTTCGGCCGTATCAATAATTTCCTGTTTATCCATGCCGATCAGCGGTCGTAACACCGGAAGCGCGGCATAGGAATTGGTGACAGCGATATTTTCGATGGTCTGACTGGCAACCTGCCCGACGCTTTCACCCGTAATCAGCGCTTTCGCTCCGGTAACCGCGCAGAGCATGTTGGCAACCTTCATCATGCAGATTCTCAGCAATAATGTCGCGTAATCCGGCGGGGCGGTCTCACGGATTCTTTCTTGCACGGCGGTGAAGGGTACTGTATTAAGATGGGTGCCTAAACTATAACGGGCTAGAATTCGGGCCAGGTTTTCCACTTTTTTTCTGGCTTCCGGGGAAGTATAGGGGTGGGAATGAAAGTATAAACAGTCAATTTTCATGCCGCGTCTGATCATGCGGTAACCGGCAACCGGAGAATCAATGCCGCCGGAGAGCAACAGCAACGCCCTGCCGCCGGTACCGCAGGGTAATCCGCGGCAGCCTTTTGTGGTGTGACCGTAGACAAAATAGCGCTCCCTGATTTCTATAGTTATAACCAGATCCGGTTTGTGTACGTCGACACGCAGTTGACCCAGTTCATAGACGGCCTCGCCCATCAGGCGGGATAGTTCGTAAGAAGTCATCGGGAAACTTTTATCCGACCGGCGGGTTTCAATCTTGAATGATTTTGCGCCGGCGGCTATGCCTTGCTGGGCCTCGTTCAGGACGGCGGCGCGGATGGCCTCGACTGTTTTTTCGACCATCGCCGAGCGGGCCCAACCGGTAATTCCTACCAGGTGGGTGAGGGCATATTCAATTTTTTCAGCTGCGGCGGGCGGGGCATCGATATACATCCGGCCGGCCCGCAGAGTGACATTGGAATGCGTTCCTTCCAAAAAAAGGCGGGCGTTCTGCACCAACCGCTGCTCAAAATCCTTGATGTTTCCGCTTTTAAGGGTTAACTCCCCGACTTTTATCAAATACAAAATCCTGTCCATAATTGCTCCTGATTAGGCGAGTAGTTCAGCGAGAGCGGTAATAAATGTGTCGATATCCGACCTTAAGGTTCGGGGACCGATGGAAACGCGAAAGGCGTTCTGGATTGTTGCGCCGTCGAGACGCATGGCCTCTAGCACCGGCCGGCCCTTTTTCTTTGAGCTGCAGGCCGATCCGGTTGATATATAAATATTTTTATCGGCCAGCATCCGCACTAATACTTCACCCGGAAACTTCCGGTTGCTGGCCTGTAGTATCCAGGGCGAAAAGCGGTTGTCTGAGCGCGTCCGGGTTTCGGGAATGAGGGTGAAGCCGGGGATCGCCGACATGGCTGTCAACAAAGCGTTCATCAAAGCGCTACCATAGTCCGCTTGTTCGGTCTGATTAACATTCTTTTCGAGGGCCATAGCCAGCGCTGCCGCGCCAGCTACATTGACAGTGCCTGGGCGCAGTCCTTCCTCCTGGGAGCCGCCCCGGATAAAAGGCTCAACGCGGCGCGACATGTATAACAGGCCGACGCCCTTCGGTCCGCCGATTTTGTGGGCGCTGCAGGAGGCCGAGTCAATCGCTGACCCGGCCAGTTGAAAAGGGATCTTCCCGATCGCCTGCACAGCGTCAACGTGAAAGTGGGCTTTCCGCTTTCCGGCCGCGGCTGACAGGAGCGCTTCTCCGATCTCGATAACCGGTTGAACGGCTCCCGTTTCGTTGTTGACAGCCATGACCGCCACCAGCGCCGTGTCCGCGCGGATTGTATTCAGCACGGCCTGTGGAGAAACAAAGCCCTCGCTATCCGGTTGAATCAGTAATACTTCCCAACCGGCATGACTGAGCATGCGCGCCTGTTCCAGAATGGCGGGATGTTCAATAGCGCTGACCGCCAGCGAACCTTTTGTAGGGCGGGCCAGCAGCGATAGTAGCGGCAGATAATCGGACTCTGTGCCTCCGGAGGTGAAAATGATGTTGCTGTCTTTTACTCCTAACACACCGGCACAGCGTTTTCGGGCATCCCGGAGCGCTGCCTCCGCGGCTGTTCCTGCCGGATGCGGACTGGAAGGATTAGCCCACTCCGTTAATGCGACTTCGCGATAACGGTCAATGATTTCCGGATCCGGGGGCGCTGTCGCCGCCCAATCAAGGTACACACTCATTTCAATACGGCCAAAACGGCTTCATCAGGGACTTCTGTCACCAGGGTTGAGTTGATTTCCCGCTGCAGCACAAAACGCACCGCTCCGTCGCGTTTCTTTTTATCATTCTTCATGGCTGTCAACAGTTTAGTCGCTATTTCCGAGCTGTCTTTACCAAAAAAAACCGGATGCAGCGGATCAGCCGACCATTGATATTCGGCAAGCGCGGTTTTAATTTCGGCCGCGTAGTCAGCGTCAGTGATACCGAGCTTCAGACCCAGAT
Organism: Treponemataceae bacterium; assembly: GCA_942493045.1. Lineage (GTDB taxonomy): Bacteria > Spirochaetota > Spirochaetia > Treponematales > Treponemataceae > Teretinema. The sequence goes on from OW818665.1 coordinate 823,949, forward strand.
CCATGGCCCTTCCTATCCCCCAGGCTACGGCGTCGCCATGCGTAACAGCTCCGAAACCGGCGACTGATTCGAGGGCGTGACCGAAGGTGTGTCCCAAATTCAGAAACATACGCTCTCCGGATTCCCGAAAGTCACGTTCTACTACCTTAGCTTTAGCCTGGACGCAGCGCCTGACTATCTCCGCCAGCAGTTGAGGATCCCTCAACAGAATTTCCGGGCGGCGTTCTCGCATAATCTGATACAGTTTGGGTGCGTAGAGCAAGGCTGTTTTAAAGACTTCAGCCAGACCGGATCGATACTCCCGCTCACTGAGGCTGGAAAGAAAAGCGGTAGCAATATGGATTTCTTCGGCCGGGTAAAAACTGCCGACGCAGTTTTTATAATTTTCAAAATCAATTCCGGTTTTCCCGCCAATCGCGGCGTCAGCCATGGCCAGCAGGGTTGTCGGGATCAGCTGTAAGCGGGCGCCGCGCATATACAGGGACGCGGCAAAGGCGGTCATGTCGCAGATTACGCCGCCGCCGAAACCTACAAAAACGCTGTCTCTAGCCAAGGAGGAGCGCAGAGCGGTTTCGAGAATCAGTTTTATCGAATCAAAGTTCTTGTGCGATTCTCCGGCTTCCAGAATGACTAAAGGTACAGAGGCGTTAAATCCGGGTGTTTTCTTTAGAATTTCTGCGGTATTAGTATCAGCTACATACATGCCGCCGGCCTGAGGAAACCCGCTCAGAGAGGGTGTTTCGTGAAACCTGACGGTAAAAGGACCGCCGGGGAGGGTGAAGGTAAAATTATCCATGAGGCTATTCTAGTAAGTATTTTCATCCATTGCAAGAAAGGCAGAGCGAACTTCCGCCAGTCTGGACCTTTCGCGCTCGATTGTCCGACCATAATTGAGGCTGCCGGTGCTGATTCGCTCCCGTTCGTCTTCCCAAAATTGCAGATCAGTTAAGAATAAAAAACGGAATTCCCGGATATTGGCCTTTTCAGCCCATAATTTAGCTTCGTTCCAATAGTAAAGGGCCGCGATATAACAGGTTTCGGCGGTTTCAAGGCTCTTCAGGTTTTGTTCTTTCCAGGGGGCGTTATAAAAATAGGCGACCTGTTTGTCCCATTTTGAGCCCAGACGCAGGTGCTGCTCAACGAGCTTCAGGTTGATGTGCATCGTAAACAGGTAACGGTATTTTTCCCATTCCTTTTCATTTGTTATCCGGCCCATGGCATACAGGGGATTGGCGAAATCGGCGTTCAGCGAACGCTCCAGCCAATAGATGTTTTCCATGATGTCATCCGGGTATTGGTTGTAATGGATATGGTATAACTTGTAGTATTCCTCTTTGTATTGCACTGTCCAGGATGATACAGGCAGTGTCGAACAGAAGAGAAATAATACGGGTATCAGGAATAGGCGAGTTAGGTGTTTCACTGCTTAGATTTTCGGCAGATCCTTGACGATACTCCAGATTTTTTGCGAAATTACGTCAATGGTTTGCGAGGCATCAATGTCCACAATGCGTATTTGCGGGTTAGTTTCGCGGTAGCCGGCTATAATATCACGATAACGGCGGCTTACTTCCTGTTGAAAAGTCAGTTTTTCATAGATTTCCAGCTCCCCGCCGCGCTTGAGTACTCTGCGCATGGCAGTTTCGGGATCTAGATCAAAGAAAAAGAGGTATTCCGGGAGGGGAAACTGACTGTTCAAGCTTTCAGTCAGTTTTTTTTGAATTCCGGAGCCCTGATAAGCTAAACTCGAAAAAAGATACCTGTCGCAGAACACAGCCTGTCCGTTCCCGATATTTTCCATAATTCCTGTATTTCCAAAAAGATGCTCATTGCGATCCGAAGCAAATAAAAAAGCCATTGTTTCCGGTGTGAATTTGACCGTTCCGCGCAAAGCTTCCCTAATTAATGAGCCGATTCGGCCATCGGTAGGTTCACAAGTAAAGTGTACCGGTTTTCCGGCGAATTTTCTACGGAGAATCTGTAGTTGGGTGGTTGTTCCCGTACCATCGATTCCTTCAAAAACAACAAAGTTTCGCGCTATCATATTAACCGCCGGTTGGTGCATAAACTAAATGCTATTATATTACTGAATTCTTTGATATGATAGCAGAAGCGTAATGAAACGGCCAGTACTAAAATTTAGTGTAGAATTACTCGTATTTATTGTGCTCCTGGCAGTTTCCGGACTGTTGTTAAAGCCTGTCACAGTCAGGCTTGGACACGCTCTGGAACGCTCCCGCGATACAATGACAGAAGCGCTGGAACAGATCACCGGTTTGCGTTTTACGTATCGAACCCTCTCACCCTCAATATTAAGTTCGATTAAACTGGCTGATCTGGTGCTCACTTCCGCCGCTAACGGCGCCACAATCGCAAAAATTCAGAAAGTAGAACTGAAATACAATCTTATAGACCTGCTCTTTGGTAATTTTGATACAGCCTTCAGCAGCATTACACTTGAAAATGGCTTTGTAGACGCCGATCTGGTTTCTGATCCGGAACTCCTGAATCGTTTGAAAACACTGTTTGACGGCAGCGCAGGCCCTGGGGCCGGCGCTTCTCTGGCAGTATCAGAACCCGTTGGCATTCGCATCCGCAATTTGGAACTGCGCTATACCGAACCGAATCGGCAAGCTCTGGTACACATCCGTAAGGGCGGGGCAACAATCACTTCGAATGAAATAATCTTTGACTTTAGCACTTCAGTCAGTTATTCCCAGGCCCTCCTGAAGGACAGCGGGCCGATCTTAGCGGACATTCGTCTGTCCGGCTCTGTCAACAGCGCACTGGATACCGGTTCGGCTTCGCTGATCTTTAATACCGTGGAAACAAATCAGTTCGAGATTTCCAGGATAAATCTTTTTGCCTCGTTACAGGATGGTGTTTTATCCTTAGCTTCGGTTCAGGACCTGCAGCCGGTTGACATCCGCTTGGAGTGGGATATTGCCGCTCAGGATTTACAGGTTAATCTGGAATGTGATCGATTATTACCCCTGCAATGGCTGCAGTTTAAGGACCAGTTACCGGCTTTAGCGGCTTTTCAATACATGCAGCTGAGCGGAATAGCCGATTTGCTCTGGACCGCTGATGAAGGTCTGGTTTATCAAGCCGATTTTAAAGCGGCTTTACCGGAGCTCGAATCAACCGAAAGCGGACTGCTGCGCCTGTCGCTGACCGGCAATGATACACGTTTTGAAATCCATAATTTTACCGCAGTCGGAAAGAGCTATGATTTTTCCTGGGTGGGCGGTATGGATATCCAAAACCTGTTGCCGGACGGCTATGTTTCGGTAAACAGGTTGCGTCTGCCGAAAGGCGCCCTTATTTCCTTTGAAGCCTATCTGCCGCGTACCGATGAATCCGGTTCTCTGGTTTGCCTGATTCCGGAACTGCGCCTTGACGATACCGTTTTTAATTCCATCGAATGCGCGATACTGCGCAAGGGGTCCGCGGTTGATTTTTCACTCTCTGCCGGTCACTCCGGCTCCGATGAAAACGTCAATAGCGGTTCCATTTCCGTGGAGGGTAGCGTTTCTCTGGGGGATGCGCCATTCATACAGGCCTATGTGGCTTTTGACTCGATGAGTGTTTTAGCCTTATCGACTACCGCTTCCGCAGTTCTGTCCGGACAATCCGGGGTAGTGGATAGTACCGTATCCCGCTTCTTAAGTGATTATGCTCTGACCACGGAAATATATCTTTCTACGAATCTACAGAATATTTCCTGGAACTGCACTCGGTTGGTTATGGCCTCTCCTGTTCGGGATGGATTTTACATACTGCTTTCAGCCAAGGGGACTGAGTCCGATATGGAATTGACCGACTTGGCCTTTTCCCGTCCTGGGGTTGACGCCTCCGGCAGCCTGACTTTGTTTTTCGCGGACCAAGATGACGTGCTGTTGGATGCCAGCCTGGTGGTTAACCTGATTCCTTATAATTTCGGAGCGCAGTATAGCCAGGGGATCATAACCGTCAGCGGCGATTATGGCCTGACAGCTTCTGTTTTGCTCGCTACTTCCGGAGATGTCACCGGAACACTGGCTCTGAGCAGTTTTCCGCTTAACCTGGGCGGTTATACTCTCGCCGCTTCTTTGAACAGCAGTTTTCATTCCAGCGCTGTTGAGGGGTGGGGGATTTCATTTCGGGATGGAAGCGTTGAGGAAATCGGGGGGAAGCTGGAATCTGAGCCCCGACTGTCTTTCAGGGGCAATGCCGACCCGAATGGCATTTTTTTTGATCAGTTACTTTTTTCAGACCGGATTTCTAACCTCTCCGGCACAGCCGGTTTAGCCTTGCTGCCGGGAGAACCGGAGAGCTATCAATACGCCCTGGATATTGCGTTAGCTACATCCGACCGTAAGGAATCCTACCGGATCGAAGCCAGCGCTGTTAATAACGGCGAACTCTTTTTACAGGGGCGCGTGGACGTAACCGGCAGCCCTTTGATGCGGTTTCTTCCCCGACAGCAGCGTGATAATATTTTCAGCGGGGTAGTGACCGTTTCCGGTACTCCCCAGGAACTGCTGGGCGGAGTTGACTTGCAATCCTTTGTATATCGCCTTGGCGGTTTTAACCTTACCATGGGCGGTAAACTGCGTCTGGAAGAGGGTGTGCTTTCCTGCGCCGATGTAAGCGCGTCCTGGAACGGTCATACACTTTCATCTCTCGCCGGTGAGTTTAAACCGGTCAACGGAGCCGGCTCGCTGACCGCTTCTTATTACGGTGCTCTTGGAACCGCCGGGATTACCAGCAAGGTCGAGCTTGAACTGGAGACCGCAACCCATCTTCCACCTGAATTCAGTTTTAATGATTTTCTCGATAAGCCGGATATGCTCAGTGACCTTTTCAGTAATTTTTCGTTGGTTGCCGGATTTGATGAGGCAACCTGGAATGAAGTTACAGCAGCTAAAGAAATTGTGTGCACTTTTATACGTGAACCCGGAATTACCGCTTTTTATGCCGGTGATCGTGATGATTTTTCCGGTTTCCTGATGGATGACGGTACATTTTCCATGCAGGCCGGTTCAAAGCTGCCCCTGACGTTTACAGCGGACGGCAGTATCAGAAATGCTCAGATCGATATCACTGTATCCGACTTCGGGATTCAGCTGCCCCAGTTTTGGCCTTTGTTGGGGTTGGATTTAGCGGCTTTTGATGACGGTCTGTTGACCGGATCCTTTAGAATTTCAGGCCTGTTGAATGATCCCGAATTTGACGGAACGTTTGCCAGTTCAGATATTAAAGTACGCTCCCCGGGCTATCTCGGCGAAGTCTACGGTCCGGTGGAGCTTTCAGCGTCAGCTTCAGGTAAAACGATTACAGTAGCTCCTTTTATACTCAGGGGACGTAACGGCGAGATTAATGCCCGGGCCGTCTTTGAATTTGACCGCTGGGTTCCCGCCCTGATAACCCTTAACGCTTATACTTCCGAAAAGAAACCGGTGCGTCTGCTCAGTGATACACCCCTGTTCAAGGCTACCGGTTACGCGTCTTTCGATATTAAGTTGGTAGCCACTCCCGGACTGATCGCCGTGGACGGCTCGGCGCTGTTTGAACGTGGTTCCTTCGCGATTCTTTTCAATCAGCTTGGTCAATCCCAGGACTCTATCGCCATCCGAAACAGCGATCTGATCGTGAATTTAGCGCTCTCCTTCGGCAATAAGGTTGAATTCCGCTGGCCGAATGATGATCTGCCGATCATCAGGGCCCTGGTACAGGCTACCGAACCGATGCAGCTGATTCTTGATACATCCCGCGATCTTTTTCAATTCAAGGGTTCAGCCAGTTTGCGCGGCGGTGAGATCTTTTATATAAAGCGAAATTTTTATTTGCGACAGGGCACTATAGTGTTTAACGAAAATCAGGACCGCTTTGATCCGCTCATTACCCTGCTGGCTGAAATTCGCGAACGTGATCAGGAAGGCAAACCGGTGCGCATCTACATGGATGTATCGGCCCAGCCGCTTAGTCTGTTTACCCCGTTTTTACGCTCGGATCCGGCAAAGAGTGAGGCCGAAATTATGGCCTTGCTTGGACAGGACCTTCAGGAACTGTTTTCCCGGGAGAGCGGGGCTCGGACGGCGATTGTGGTAGCCTCGGACATCTTTACCCAGATGGGCTTGTTCCGCGCGGCCGAGAATCGCGTCCGTGACGCGCTTAACCTGGATATTTTTTCAGTGCGTACCCTGATTATTCAAAACGCGATTTTGGGTCCGACAATACAGAACAGCACGGCTACTAAAATGACTTTTGGTAACTATTTTGACAATACGACTGTTTACATGGGAAAGTACCTTGGTTCAGCCATTTACGCTGACGCCCTGATGCACTTTAGCTATTATGACAATAAATCACCGGAGGTGCTCGGCAACGAACCGGGCGTGTATGGAAATCTGCTTTTTCAGCCGGAATTGGGCCTGGAGGTGACCACACCGTTCTTTTTGCTGAGGTGGGGTTTCAGCCCGCGACATCCGGAAACGCTTTTTGTTTCGGACAATTCAGTAACACTGTCCTGGAAGCTGGCCTATTGATGATTTTATTTTGATCCGTAGAACCGGGCATTGAACTTTGCCCCCTATTCCTATATTATAAAGAACTTTGAAGGAGCTTATGTAATGCGCACTAAATTGATAGCCCTGCTTGTGATGCTTTTTTGCGTCATTGGTCTTCATGCCCAGGTTGCTGATGACTGGTACCAAAACAAAACAATCCGGGCGATTACCTTTGAAGGTTTAAAAAACGTAGCCCGCACCGAGCTGGATGGACTGCTGTCTTCCTTCCGCGGAAAACCTTATACTGACGAATTATACTGGGATATCCTTCAAAAGCTGTTCGCGCTTGAATATTTCGACGATATAACACCGGTAGCCCTGCCGGGAGACGCAGAGCGCAATTCAGTCGTTTTACAGTTTCAGCTGGTGGAAAAACCGGTAATCAAGGAAATTCGCTTCAGGGGTAATTCCCAGATTCGAACTCCGGATCTGCTGGACAAAATCACGTTGAAAGAACGCGATATTTACAATGAATTGAAAACCCGGCTGGATGAACGGGCGCTGCGGGATTTTTACCTTGAAAAGGGCTATGCCGGAATTAAGGTCGTGTCTACGGCCACCGCGAATCAGGATAAATCAATCACGCTGGAATTTCAGATAACCGAGGGTAAACAGACGGTGGTTTCCGCCATCCTGTTTGAGGGTAACAGCGTCATGGCTACCCGCACGCTAAAATCGGCCCTGTCGCTGAAAGAGGCCCGGCTTTTAAGCCTGGGCACCTTCCGTGAGGCTTCCTTGGAAGCTGATAAGTTGGCAATCCGCAATTATTATATCGAGCGCGGTTATGTGGACGCCATCGTGGAAACAGTTATCCGCGAGGTCGATACCGAAACCAATCCGGAAAAAAACCTGCTAACGCTGACCTTTGTGATCAAGGAAGGTGAACAGTATACCTACGGTGGTACCACCATTGAGGGTAACAAAATCTTCAGCACCGAGGACCTGCTTTCCCGGATCCGCATGAAAGAGGGCGATGTACTCAATTTATCGCGCTTTAACGCCGGCTATCAGAGCGTCGCCGACCTGTACTTTGAAAACGGCTACACCTCGAATTATATCAACCGTCAGGAAATCCGCGATAATGACCGTAAGCGCATTTCATACAAGATTGTGGTTGTTGAGCGGGAACGCAGTCATGTGGAAAACATCATCATCAAGGGCAATGAACGCACCAAGGATCAGGTAATCCTGCGTGAATTTACCCTTGAGCCAGGTGATATCTTTTCGAAGACCAAACTTTTAGACAGTATCAGAAATCTGTATAATACCCGTTATTTCTCGATTGTCGCGCCGGATATTGTTCAGGGCTCCGAAGAAAATTTACTTGATGTAATCGTGGCTCTTGAAGAGCAGTCGACCGCCTCTCTGCAGTTTGGTATTACCTTCTCAGGTGTTACCGATGCCGATACTTTCCCGCTTTCAATTTTCTTTCAATGGGAAGACAAGAACTTTATGGGCAACGGTCAGACGGTATCGGCCAATTTGACGGCGTCTCCGGACACCCAGAGCCTGCAGCTCGGCTTTGCCGAAAACTGGTTCATGGGAACTCCCCTGACAGTAGGCTTTAACCTTTCACTGGCCCACAAGCGGCTGTATGCCTATCAGGACGTGTTGTACCCGATTTTCAGCGATGATGACTATGATGACGCCAACGGCAAAGTGCCTCCGGATCCTTTTTCCACCTGGGAAGAGTATGAAGCCGCCTCTTCGCTCGATGATGCCTTCCGGATGCAATATGACCGCTGGGAGCTTGGTTTCGGTACTTCTACGGGTTACCGCTGGTATCCGGCTTTTGCCATGTTGACCCTGCGCGGAGGTGTTAATTTTTCGCTTGTCCAGAACGTATTTGATCCCTTGCTGTATCGTCCGGCTGATAGAAAAATCCGTGACAGCCAGGGCCGCTGGAACTGGAATAACTCAATCTGGACAAAGCTGTCCCTTGATGATCGGGACGTGAACTATGATCCTTCCAAGGGTTGGTTTTTCAGCGAGCAGATTACTCTCTACGGTCTGATTCCAACTCTGGAAAATGAGTATTACTACCGTTCCGACAGCAAGGCCGAAGGTTATATCACCCTTGTTGATTATCCCGTTACTGATGTGTGGAGTCTCAAGTTCGTACTGGGAGCCTATACCGGTTTTTCTTTCCTCAATCCGGTCGGAGAAAGCGTGCTCGGCGATTCCAGCAAGCTCTATATAGACGGTATGTTCAACGGACGCGGATGGAACAGTTTGTATTCCACGGTTCGCGGACAGGCGATGATCAATCATTGGCTGGAATTGCGCATGCCGCTGGCGCCGGGAGTGTTGGCCGCGGACTTCTATTTTGACGCTGCCGCCGTTAAGGATGATCTGTCGGCAATGTCCAGTCTTTCACTGAACGACTATTATTTCAGCTATGGACCGAGCCTGCGTTTCTCGATACCGCAATTTCCCTTACGGCTGATGTTCGCCAATACGTTCAGGATTCAGGATGGCAACTATGTCAAAGATAAGGATTGGCAATTCGTGTTGTCATTCAATATCCCCAACCTGTAAAAAAAGGAGAGGTTTATGAATCTTAAAAAGATTACTCTGCTGGTACTGCTGTTTTCCATAACGATGGCTGTTCTTGCCGCGCAGCAGATAACCCGTTTCGCGGTGGTGGATACATCACGGATATATACCACCTTTTACCGGGATTCACGCAATGTACGCGATTACGAAGCCAAGCGTACCCAGTATCGGGCCGAAATCGAACGTCTCGGAAATGAAATCAAGAATCTCCGGCAGGCTAAAGTAGACGCTGAAGCGGCAGGAGATCAGACCCGCGCTCAACGGCTGGATGCCGAGATTCAGACAAAAACCGCGTTTCTGGTTGAATACTCACGGGCTAAAAACACCGAACTGGACACACTCAAGCAGCGTTTGACTACCGATGATCAGTTTTATTCGATGCTCTATGATGAAATTCGCCGGATTGGCGAGTCCGAGGGCTACAGTATGGTGCTCAGCATGCAGGAGGGTAGTTCAATTTTCTGGTACAGCCCGACTGTCGATATTACCGACAAGGTTATCCGGAACCTTACTTCCCGCCAGTAGCGCCGGATTCTGGCAATGTCCGAAATCACCCCGATGATGAGTCAGTATCTCGAAATTAAGGAACAGTACCGCGACGCGGTACTGTTTTTTCGTCTGGGTGACTTCTATGAAATGTTTAACCAGGACGCGATTGAAGTGAGCGCTCTGCTGAATTTGACTTTAACTAAGCGCGGCGGAAGTCCGATGTGCGGGATTCCGTATCACGCAGCCCGCGTTTATATTGCCCGCCTGCTGCGCGCCGGGAAGAAGATTGCCATCTGCGAACAGCTTTCAGTGCCCGGTCCGGGTAAAGGCCTGGCAGTCCGCAAAGTGGTAGAAGTAATCACTCCGGGAACCGCAACCGACGAAGACTACCTGGATTTTAGCGCCAATAATTATCTTGCGGCCCTCGCGCTTTCCAGTCGGGGAGGGGAACGCCGCTTCGCTTTTGGATATCTGGATATCACTACCGGTGAATTCGCCGCGACCTCTTTCCCGGTGTCAGAAGCCGTTCCCCAATTGCGCAGAGAATTAGGACGCATTCAATCCCGGGAGATGCTGATACAGCAGTCGATTCTAGAGGAATTCCCGGAGACGGCCGCGGTATTGAATGAATATCAGTCCATGGTTCAAAACCGCTATCCGGACTGGCATTTTAATCCGGCAGCTTCATTTCGGAAACTGTGTCTGCATTTTAACACCTCTTCGCTGAAGGCTTTTGCTCTCGATGAAAGCTCTCCGGAAATTCTCCCGGCCGCCCTGCTGCTGGAATATGTCAGTCAAACCTCCGGACCGGTGATTAAACATCTGGCCGGTTTGCGTTTGTATACTGAACATCAATTTCTGTCAGTGGATGATTCCACCCGCCGCAACCTTGAATTAATCACCAATTTACGTGATGGTTCGGCTTCTTACACCTTATTTGAAGTTCTGAATTATACCAAAACAGCGCCTGGCGTACGTCTGCTGCGTAACTGGATTCTGCACCCTCTGGTGGACGCTTCACAGATACAAGAGCGGCTAGAGGCCGTGGACCGCTTATATCGCAAGCAGCGTCAATTATCGAGCGTTCGGGATTTGTTGTCTTCGATGCTGGATATCGAACGGCTGACTGGCCGGGTGGCCATGGACAGAGCGCATGCCAAAGATCTGTGCGCCCTCCGGCAGAGCCTCCTTCTGGTAGCTTCTATAACACCGCTTGCCGCTGAGATCGGAATTGCCCAACCGCAGAACGACGTTACCGAGAGTGCCGCAACCCTCGCCGATAAGTTGAGACGCGCGCTCTGTGATGAATGTCCGACAGTGATTACTGAGGGCGGAATGATTCGCCCCCAATGGTCGGCGAAACTCGATGAACTGCGGGAACTGCGGGATAATTCCAATGCCGTGCTGGAGCAGTATCTGGCCGAAGAGCGAACGAGAACCGGAATCCAGAACTTAAAGATTCGGTATAATCGCATGCTCGGTTACTATCTTGAAGTTTCCAAGGGCAATCTGGATGCCGTTCCGGCGCACTTTATCCGGCGGCGATCGCTGGCCAATGGAGACCGCTTTACAACCGACCGGCTGGTGGAGTTGGAAACCGAATTAAACAATGTGCAGGGTTCTATTGAAGAACTTGAGCGGGACTTGTTTTTGGAAATCCGCTCTGAAGTGCGTGATCAGACGGCATCGCTATTGACCCTTTCGGCCTACTTAGCCCGTCTGGACGTATTGCAATCCTTCGCTCATGCCGCGACCGTGCATGCCTGGAATAAGCCGGAACTCAACGATTCCGGTTTGCTGGAAATCCGCGCGGGCCGTCATCCGGTGGTGGAAGCCCATTTGCCTTCTGGCGAATTTGTGCCGAACAGTTTGCTGCTTTCCAGTACCGACACTCCGGAAATCCCGGCCTTCGCCCTGATTACCGGACCGAATATGGCCGGAAAAAGCACCTTTTTGCGACAGACGGCCCTGATTACGCTGATGGCCCAGCTCGGAAGCTTCGTCCCGGCTGAGAGGGCGGTAATTTCGCCGGTGGATCGTCTGTATTGCCGTGTCGGCGCAACCGATAACCTGGCCCGGGGCGAGTCCACCTTCCTGGTTGAAATGACTGAGACGGCGCATATTTTACGTACGGCAACAGAGCGCAGTCTGGTGATCATGGATGAAGTCGGCCGTGGCACTTCTACCGGTGACGGTCTTTCCATCGCTCAGGCAGTGAGTGAATTTCTGCTGCAGCGGATTGGCGCGCGTACTCTTTTCGCGACGCATTATCACGAATTGACTTTATTGCAGCATCCCCGTCTGGTGTTGTTGGCTATGGATGTCTTGGAGCGGGAAGGGGAAGTTGTCTTCCTGAAAAAAGTGCGTCCGGGCGCGTCGGCTAATTCTTACGGTATACACGTCGCCCGGTTAGCCGGAATTCCTGACGCCGTGCTGCAGCGTTCAGCCCAATTGCTTTCGGAGCATCAATGCGCTATGCAACCCCTTGGAGGACTGCCTTTATTACCGGTGAACGCGAAGGAACCACATCCCAAAAATACTGCCCCCGGCTTATTCAGCGAGGAAGAGCTGGTTGTTGATGAAATACTATCCTGCGATCCGGAATCGATAACTCCGCTTCAAGCTTTAACCCTGATCTCAACCTGGAAAAAAAGACTTTTCCCGGTCTGATTATTGCTTCCAAAACGCATGTCTTTCGCATACAGCACTAATATGCTTAATTACATAAAAAAAATTTTTCAGACAGCAGCGGGCTCGATGCTGTATCCCGCTCACTGTGTCAAGTGCGGCCGTCCGTGCCCCGGCGGCCGTTGTTTATGCTTAGCCTGCCTGCGCAATGAACTGTTGAGTACAGCCATGGCCGCGGTAGAAGAGGAGGGAAAACGCTGTCAGCGCTGCGGCCGGCCGCTGATTTCAGCGTTAAATTACTGCATTTCCTGTCGCGATACTGGATTCCTAACGGCAATTGACAGAATTTTTCCTCTATTAAGCTATCATGGGTATGGCGCGGCCTTGCTCACCAGCTGGAAAATCAGCGGGCAGCGACTTCTTTCCGAACCTTTCGCTGAGATTATCTCAGCTGTTTTATCATTACCGCAATTATCTGGACTTCCCCTGGTTCCCGTACCGCCGCGGCCGGGAAAACTGCGTATAAAGGGATGGGATCAGGTTGAGGACCTCTGTAATCTGCTTGAAACGCGCCATCATCACCGGATATGCCGGCTACTTTCAAGGACCGGTGGCCGTCAGCAGAAAAGCCTCGGACGACTGGCGCGTGCCGGAAATCTGAAAGGTTATATCAGGGTGCTTCCCGGCCGAACCGTTCCGGAGCGGGTAATAGTACTTGATGATCTTTTTACCACTGGCTCTACGCTAGAAACCTGCGCCTCCGCGCTGAAGGATGAAGGCTGCCGGCGCGTGTATGGGGTGACCCTCTTTTATGACTGATCTTGACATGTTGCCTTCCCTGTGGTAACATTCTGAGTGAACATGTTTAGTCCTTATTATGCCAGGAGTCGTTCAAACGACTCCTTTTTTATACACTTGGGAGTAACAAGGTAGTGGAGTATACGACGCCTGAAACCATTCCCCAATACAGCGAATGCGAACCCCTCATTAAGGGTCTCGGGTATGGAATTGTCGAGTTTGCCGTTTTTAAGAGACAGGCCAGTTGGCAGGTTAAAATTGTCATAAATGGTCCCAATGGCATCGGTATCGCGGATTGCACCCGTGTGCACCGTGCCATCCTGCCCCGGCTTGAGGCTCTTTTATCATCAACTGAAATTTATATCGAAGTGACTTCACCGGGACTTGATCGGCTGATCAAGAATGCTTTCGAGTTTCAACTGTTTATCGGTAAAGAAGTAAGAATCTGGAATACCGACATATCCGACTGGATGGCCGGAAAAATACTCGGTTCGGATACTCAATCACTGCGCCTCGAAGTAACAGATGGTGAGATGATTGTACCCTACGACAAGATAGCAAAAGCGAAACTCTATAATTCATAAGGAGAACAGTTTCATGTCCGCAGAAATGGCAGAAGCTATACGCCAGCTCGTTCAGGAAAAAGGAATCGACGAGGACCTGGTATTTAAAATGATCGAAGATACCCTCAAGGCCGCTTATAAGCGCAAATACGGCAGTAATGATAACGCTGTTGTTTCTTTTAATGAGGGTCGTACAGACGTTTCGATATACTCAAGAAAGACGATCGTTGACGGGGTCTATGATCCGGTGAAGGAAATTGAGCTTGAGGAAGCCCTGGAACTCGATCCGGAATGCGAAATCGGTGATGAGCTGCTTATTGAAGTGGATCCCCGTGAATTCGACCGGATTTCGGTGCAGTCCGCCAAACAGACTGCCCACCAGTCCATCAGGGATATTCAAAAAGACAGTCTGCATTCCGAGTACAAGGATAAGGTCGGAGAGATTATCATCGGTTATTACCAGCGCGAACGCAATGGAAATATCTATGTTGATCTCGGTAAGGTCGAAGGTATTCTACCTAAGAAATTTCAGTCGCCCCGGGAACTGTACCGTCAGGGAGACCGCATCAAGGCGCTGATCACCGAAGTGAAAAAAACACCGGCTGGGCTTCAGATCGTGCTTTCCCGCACAGATCCTGATTTTGTCAGGCGGATTCTGGAACTTGAGGTTCCGGAAATATATGACAAGACCGTAGAAGTGCACAAGATTGTGCGCGAGCCCGGCTATCGAACCAAAGTCGCGGTCTTTTCAAACCGCGAGGATGTTGATCCGGTCGGCGCCTGCGTAGGACTGAAAGGCGTGCGCATTCAAGCCGTTATCCGCGAACTTGAAGGCGAAAAAATCGATATACTTAAGTATGACGAAAATCCGCGGCTCTTTATCCGCAACGCCCTCTCTCCGGCAGAGGTTAACGATGTCGTCATTATGGATGAGGCTAAGCGTGTCGCGCTGGCGGTGGTAAACGAGTCCCAATTCTCATTGGCCATCGGTAAACAGGGCTTGAATGTGCGTTTGGCCAATCGTCTGGCCGACTGGAGCATCGATGTTAAAACCGATGAGCAGTTCGCTGAAATGGATCTTTCAGCCGGTTCACGCAAGGCCGCTAACGATCTTTTCTCGGATTCGGATGACGCCGACGAGCTTAATCGTGTTACCGCCCTCACCGGTATGACCGAAACTCTTGCCGCCACCCTTGCCGCCAATGGCATTGAGTATATCCAGGATCTGATTGAAGCTGATCCGGAACGCCTCAGCGCTCTTGAGGGTATCAGTGAGGAAGACGCCATCATTCTGGCTCAGCTTTTGGAAGATTCCACCCGTGAGAACTCAGCTGAAGAACCGGATGATCAGACCATCGAAGACGTTCAAACCGCCGAGATTCCGGACGCGGCGGACGAGGAAGATGAACAAACAGAGGACTATGAGTGCCCCGAATGCGGAGCACGAATAACGATCGATATGACAACATGTCCCAATTGTGGTATTGGTCTTAGCTTTGAATTTGAGGACGAGGAATAGGATACAGTATGGCAGAAGATCAAGATAATACCCAGAAACCCAAGGTAATTCTCAATAAGCAGAAAAAAGAAGCCAATACTGATCAGACCTCCTCTGATCAGACTAAGACTTCCGATTCAATGCCTGAGAAAAAAAAGGTTGTAGTAGTAAAGAAAAAAATCGTTACTTCTACCGCTTCGCATGAACAGCAGGGTACTGGCGAATCAGCCGCTCCCAAAAAGACGGTTCACGCGGCACAAAGTGCAGTTGAAGCTCCCAGCGCTGGAAAACCTCCCGCACCTGCAGCCTCGGCTGTACAGGTTCCAGCTGCAGCTACCGCGGAACGGCCTAAGGCTACTTCCATAGAATTAAGTCCACCCAGGCCCAATGTGAAAGTTGGAAATCTGGCAGATAAAACCCGTCCCCCGGTCGGCCCGCAGGGTGGCGCTCCGCGCCGTGACAGTTTTTCAGGCGCTCAAGCCCGGGAAGGCGCTCGCGATGGCGGCCAGCGACCCGGCGGTTATCAGGATGAGGGGCAGGGTAATCCTCCCAGCACCGGATACCAGGGCAATAACCCCCGTCCGGCCGGTTCAGGCTACCAGGGTGGTGGTGGATACCAGGGCAACAATCCCCGTCCCGCAGGCTCTGGCTATCAGGGCGGCGGCGGATATCAGGGCAGCAATCCCCGTCCCGCAGGCTCTGGCTATCAGGGCGGCGGTGGATACCAGGGCAGTAATCCCCGTCCCGCAGGCTCTGGCTATCAGGGTGGCGGCGGATACCAGGGCAGCAATCCCCGTCCCGCAGGCTCCGGCTATCAGGGCGGCGGCGGATATCAGGGCAGCAATCCCCGTCCGGCCGGCACCGGTTATCAGGGTGGCGGCGGATACCAGGGTAATAACCCGCGTCCCGCAGGCACCGGCTATCAGGGGAACAATCCCCGTCCGGCCGGCGGCGGCTATCAAGGCGGCGGCCCGGGCCGGCCCGGTTTCGGTCCTCCCCGCGGTCCCGGCGGTCCTGGCAGACCCGGTGGTCCTGGCAGACCCGGCGGCCCCGGTCGACCCGGCAGTTCCGGCCCCGGCCCAATGGATGCTAATAAAACCGGCCCGACTAAAAAGGGTTTTAAAGGCAAGAAAACTGTATATACCCGCAAGAACCGTGATGACGAATTCCTGGAGCAGAAATTGCAGCAGCAGCGCAAAAAAGCGCTGGACAAGGCAAACGCTATTCCTAAGGAAATCGAGATCATGGAAACAATATCAGTTTCCGAATTAGCCCGTAAGATGAACTTAAAGGCTTCGGAACTGATCGCTAAGCTGATGACCATGGGTATGATGGTTACCATGAACCAGTCCATAGACGCCGATACCGCGACTATTCTGGCCTCGGAATACGACTGTAAAGTGGTGATTGTCAGTCTCTATGACGAAACCGTAATTGAAAGCGAAAGTGACACTGGCGCTGAATTCCTCTATCGTCCGCCGGTAGTCACCATCATGGGTCACGTTGATCACGGTAAGACAAAAACCCTGGATGCCATCCGCAGCGCGAACGTGGCGGCCGGCGAGTTCGGCGGCATTACGCAGCATATCGGCGCCTACAGCGTAGAAACTCCACGCGGCGTAATTACCTTCCTGGACACCCCGGGACATGAAGCGTTTACCATGATGCGCGCCCGCGGAGCCGAGATTACCGATATCGTGGTACTGGTTGTCGCGGCCGATGACGGTGTTATGCCGCAGACTATCGAGGCCATCAATCATGCCAAGGACGCCAAGGTTCCCATTATTGTGGCCGTCAATAAAATTGACAAGCCGGAAGCGAATCCCGACAAGGTGAAAACCAAGCTGGCTGAATTGGGTCTGATCCCTGAAGAGTGGGGTGGAGACACCATCTATGTGCATATCAGCGCACTTCAAAAGGTCGGTCTGGATCTGCTGCTGGACGCGATTCTGCTGCAATCCGAATTGCTGGAACTGACTTCTAATTATGCCTGCCGCGCCGAGGGAAAAGTTATTGAATCCCGCATCGATCATGGCCGCGGTGTTGTCGCGACAATCATTGTGCAGCGCGGAACCCTGCGCACCGGAGACCCCTATGTCGCAGGTGTATTCTCGGGACGCGTGCGCGCTATATTTAACGATCGCGGTGATAAGCTTGAAGAAGCTACTCCGAGCATGCCGGTTGAAATCCTTGGTTTGGAGGGTATGCCGAACGCCGGTGATCCCTTCCAGGTCACTGAGACCGAGCGCATTGCCCGCCAGATTTCCGATAAGCGCCAGGAACTGCGCCGCTTTGAGGACTCTCGCACCGTTAAAAAGATTACGCTGGACAATCTCTACGATACCATCAGTGAAGGCGATTTGCTTGAGCTCAAGGTTATCATTAAGGGTGACGTTCAGGGCTCGGTAGAAGCGCTCAAGCAGTCGCTGGAGAAACTTTCCACCAAGGACGTGCGTCTGTCAGTTATTCATGCTTCCGCCGGCGCCATCAATGACTCCGACGTTATGCTGGCGGCTGCCGATTCCAATGCCATCATTATCGGTTTTAACGTTCGACCCACCCCCCAGGCCAAATTACTGGCTGACCAGGAAAAAGTTGATATCCGTAAATACAATGTCATTTACAAAGCCGTCGAGGAAATCGAGATGGCCATGGAAGGCATGCTCAAGCCGGACATCAAGGAAGAGATTATCGGTATGGTTGAAGTTCGGGACACCATCAAGGTTCCGAAAATCGGTACTGTCGCCGGATCCTATGTTCTGCAGGGACTTATCAAACGGTCCTCCACCGTCAATGTTATCCGTGAGGGTATTGTGGTGCACACCGGCAAACTGGCCTCCCTGCGCCGCTTCAAAGACGATGTCAAGGAAGTAGCCTCTGGATTTGAATGCGGAATCTCGATTGTCGACTTTGGCGATGTCAAGGTCGGTGACCAACTTGAAGTAATCGAATTCATTGAGGTGGCACGCAAGCTCAAGGATAGCGAGAAACTCTCCGCCAAGAAGAGTCCGAAAGGAGAGGCGGAGTAATCTGCCTGTAAACGCAATGGGTGAATTCAGACTGACTCGTTTGGGAGAACAAATTCGCGATGAGATCTCTGCTATGATTCTCGGGGGCCGTATCAAGGACCCCCGGGTTTCGACCTTCCTTTCGGTCAATAGGGTTGAGGTTTCCGGAGACCTTGGACATGCCAAGGTCTTTGTTTCCAGCTTCATGGACGACCATCAGACTAAACAGGGCGTCCGGGGACTGGAAAGCGCCGCCGGTTTTATTCAGAGCACGCTCGGTAAAAAGCTGCGTTTGCGACAATTTCCGCATCTAGTTTTTGTATTTGATGAAAGCATCAAAGATGGCTTTGCCCTGGTAAAAAAACTTGATGAACTCGTATCGCATCCCGTACCCGATGAAGGTCAGCAACCCTGACTGAAATCATGAATGGCGAGACCGATAAAATAGTACTATTGGCCAAACAGAGCGGACAAACCAGTTTTTCCGCTCTCTGGCAGGTCAAAAACGCCCTCAAAATCAAAAAAGTAGGGCATACCGGAACTCTGGATACCTTTGCCGATGGCTTGCTGGTAGTCCTTTCCGGCCGCCTGACTCGGCTAGCGCCTTATATTACCGCCACCGACAAGGTCTACGAAGCCCTGCTCAGTTTTGGCTCTGAAACCGATACCCTCGATCCGGACGGTACTGTCGTCCGCACAGCCGCCCTGCCAACCCTTGAACGACTGCAGGAATCCTTATCGGCCTTTACCGGCCCGATTATGCAGATTCCTCCCGTCTATTCAGCCCTGCACATTGCCGGTCAGCGTTCCTCTGATCTGGCGCGAGCCGGTGTGACTGTTGCTCCCGTTCCGCGGCCGGTAATCATCCATAGCCTTCAATTAATTTCAACGATGACAGCCGCTCAACAACCGGCGGCGGCTGGTCAGCATGTAGTTTATGCCAAAATAGCGGTATCCTGCTCCAAGGGCACTTATATTCGTTCTTTAGCCCGGGATATCGGCAACGCTGCCGGTAGTTGCGCCTCTCTGGCAGCTCTGAGGCGTACCAAAATAGGCAATTTTTCCCTGGAAAAGGCTGCCGGCTATGCCCTTCTTGAAGACTTCGGTAAACCGGTGGCCAAGGGTTTCAGACGCACAGACCGGCTTCCGGCCGACACCGTAATTTCGACTTCCAGTTCATTTACACCACAGCTCAGCGACTTTTCCGGCTTGCAGTCTCGGGAACTGCTGGCCGAACATATTCCTGATTTTTTCAGCGGTCAAACTATCCGTACCGACTGGTTCGCGCAAAACGCAGCGCTATCGCTCGGTGAATATACCGTTTTCAGCGACTCTCTTTTTTTAGGGATGATTGCTGTCGAAAAAGAACGGATCCGCTATATTTTTGTCGCCGGAGAAAAATCATGACCGTGGTTTCATGGCTTGAATTGCTGACCAATCCCGCGCTCGCCCTGCCGGAATCGTTTTTGCGAGATGGCACCGCTTTGACGATCGGCGGTTTTGACGGTCCGCATCGTGGTCACCAGGAGCTTTTTTCAGCCGTATTAGCAGAATCTGGAGCCAAGAACCTGAGATCGGGGGTGGTAACTTTTGTGCGCTCCCCGCGGCACGTGAAAAGTTCACACAACTATTCCGGTGATGTTTCGACCGTCGCTTTGAGACTTGAATATCTGGAGAGTATCGGCATGGAACTGGTCTTGCTGATTGACTTTTCTGGTGATTTTGGTAGAATGTCCGGAGGAGTATTTCTGGAAATTCTGGTAAAAACTGTACGCATGAAATATCTGGCCGTTGGTCCCGATTTTCGCTGCGGACATCGCCTGGATACGGGAACAGCGGAACTTACCGCCTTATCCCGCAGAGACGGCTTTCGCTTTGATTCCATCCGGCAGATTGATCTCGACGGCAACCGCATAAGTTCCAGTCAGATCAGGGACGCAGTCCTTTCTGCCGACTTCACCCTAGCGGAAGCTCTTCTTGGTCGTCCATTTTTACTGGATATTCGCCCCGTAGACTGGACTGTAAACGGACCGGTTTTGGAGACGAAAACAGAGTATTTTGACCAGATATTGCCCTGTCAGGGCAGTTATCGGGTTTTGCTTACTGTCCAGGACGGATATCGTCTGCCGGCGCGGCTTTCAATAGACTCCGCTCAGGTACGAATCGAGCCCCTGGATAGTAGACCGTTGCCGTCAGTGCATACGCTGACGACGGCGCAATTCGGGTTATCATGATGTTTAACAATAAGAAGGAGTAAGTAATGGCACTTACAAAAGACACGACCGCCGCGGTGGTCACAAAATTCGGTGCGAACGAAAAAGATACCGGTAATACCAAGGTGCAAATTGCGCTTTTGACCGAGCGCATCCAGCAGCTCACCGAGCACTGCAAGACTTTCAAGAAAGACAAGGGTAGTACCCGCGGTCTGATCATTCTTGTCGGTCAGCGCCGGAGACTGCTTAAATATCTGCAGCGCCGTGATCTGGAAACATACCGTTCCCTGATCCAGGAACTTGGCCTCCGCAAATAATAACTAGTTACCTGTTGCCATGGCGGCAGGTAACTTTTTTTCTTTTCGGGAAAACGATCCCAGCGCAGATACCTGCATTGATTTTTTCCTGTAGTTTTTATAAAGGTTTTTTTACATGGTAAATAGAGTTACTTACAAAATTGGCGATGACGAACTGGTTCTTGAAACCGGACGGCTTGCCAAACAGGCTAACGGTTCCATTTATGCCCAGTTCGGCGGTTCTGCTGTTCTGGCTACCGTTTGCGCTTCCTCTTCCGCCCAGGAAGGTCTCGATTACGTCCCCCTGACAGTCGATTATAACGAGAAATATTACGCGGCCGGTAAGATTCCCGGCGGATTTATCAAACGCGAAAGCCGTCCTAAGGACAAGGAAATACTGGTTTCCCGCCTGATTGACCGGCCGATGCGTCCGCTTTTTGACAAGTCTTTCGGACGCGACATCCAGATCGTTCCGACCGTTGTTTCCTCAGACATGGTAAACCCGCCCGATATTCTGGCAGTTGTTGCCAGCTCTGCTGCCGTCGTGATTTCCGACATTCCTTTTGCCGGCCCGATCGCCGCGGTGCGCATGGCTTACCTCGGCGGTGAATACATCATCAATCCGACTTTTGAGCAGATTGAAAAAGCGGAAATGGAAATTGTCGTTGCCGGTACGGCTGACGGTATTACCATGGTCGAAGGCGGCGCTCACGAGGTTTCCGAAGAAGTGATGCTGCTGGCCCTGGACAAGGCTCACGATTTTATCAAGGTCATGTGCAAGCTTCAGCTGGATCTGCGCGCCCTGTGCGGATTGGAAAAACTGCCGCTCTCGCCCGTTCAGGTCGAACTCAAAAACCGCGACGCCATGCATGCCGAAGCTTATCCCCGGATGGCTGAAGCCCTGTATGTCAGTGGTAAATTTGAGCGCCGCAATGCCTGCAATCTGGTAAAGTCCGACATCGCCGCTAAATACGCCGAACAGCTTGCCGACGCATCTCAGAAAAAGCTTTTCGACGCCCTGTTCGAGGATCTTGAATACACCATTTTGCGCACCACCATTCTGGAAAAGGGCAAACGCGTCGACGGTCGTGGAACGGAAGACATCCGCCCCATTACCTGTGAGATCGGCGCTCTGCCCCGTCCGCACGGTTCGGCCGTGTTTACCCGCGGTGAAACCCAGGCTCTGGGAGCAATCACCCTCGGTACCGTTTTCGACGAGCAAATCCTCGACGATATCGAAGGCGACCGCCGTGAGAATTTTATCCTGCATTATAACTTTCCGCCCTTTTCCGTCGGCGAGGTTGGCCGCATGGGTACCGGACGGCGTGAGATCGGTCACGGCTATCTGGCCCGCCGCTCTCTGCAGCCGATGGTACCCGGACGCGCTGCCTTCCCCTATACTATCCGTGTAGTTTCCGAGGTTCTTGAGTCCAACGGTTCCTCATCAATGGCCACTGTCTGCGCCGGAACTCTGGGAATGCTGCATGCCGGCGTGCCCATGAAGGCTCCCGTCGCCGGTATCGCCATGGGTCTGATTACCGACGGTTCCCGCTTCGCGGTGCTTTCGGACATTCTGGGCGAGGAAGATCATCTTGGCGATATGGACTTTAAGGTTGCCGGTACCGAGAAGGGTATTACCGGTTTCCAGATGGATATCAAGATCGCCGGCGTTTCCACCGAGATCATGAAGAAGGCCCTGGAACAGGCTAAGCGGGGAAGACTGCACATCCTCGGCATCATGAACCAGACCATTTCCAAACCTGCGTCCGAGATCAGTCCTTATGCTCCCCGCATTGAAGTCATGAAGATCGAGACCGACAAGATCGGTGCCCTGATCGGACCAGGCGGCAAGAACATCAAGGCCATTTCCGAAACCTATCAGGTTACCATCAATACCGAAAACGACGGTACTGTCACGATTTACGGCAAAAACGCCAAGGCCGCGCTCAGCGCCAAGGATGCCATCAAGGGTATCGTGGAAGACCCGGAGGTCGGTAGAATCTATGAGGGAACGGTCAAGCGCATCATGGACTTTGGTGCCTTTATCGAAATCCTTCCCGGAAAAGAAGGCCTCTGCCATATTTCCAAACTGTCACGCTCACGTGTCGCCAATGTGTCAGATGTCGTCAAGGAAGGTCAGCGTATCCCGGTTAAGCTTCTTGAAGTGGATAAAATGGGCCGCTTAAATCTTTCCTACGTGGACGCTCTCGGAGACGATGCCACTACATAACCGTATTCTGGATAATGGAATACAGCTCGTTACCGAACCGGTTGCCGAATCTTCAGTGTCGGCAATCGGTTTTTGGTTTACGGTAGGTTCCAGAAACGAAGAGACCGGTAAAACCGGCATTTCTCATTTTATCGAGCATTTGCTTTTTAAGGGAACGTCCACCTACAGTGTGACCGATATCTCCCGTTTTTTTGACCGAACCGGCGGGTATTTAAACGCTTTCACCGAACGGGACACCGTGTGCCTGTATTGCGTTGTTCCTTCCTATTACGCCGAGCAGTCCTTGCGCATACTGCTGGATATGACGAACAACGCCCTGCTGCGCGATGAGGACATCGAAAAAGAGAGGCAGGTAATATTAAGTGAGATCCTTTCCTCGCTGGATGATCCGGAAGAAATTTCCGCGGACCTGGCGATGAACGAATGGTTCCCGGACAACACCCTAGCGGTTCCGGTCGCCGGAAAAGCACAAGATGTTTCAGCTCTTCAGCACGCTGATCTTCGAGCCTGGTATGAAAGACACTTCCGGAGCGGGCCTCTAATGGTCTGCGTTTCCGGCAGCGTACCGGAAGAACTGCTCTGCGCCATTCTCAGTACGGACACTCGGCAGCGACCGGCCTTCGGCAGACCTGAAACATCCGCAATTATCCTGCAAAGTGGGCGGACGGTCTTTAAAGCCCCGATTAATCAGACTCATATTTATCTGAGTACCCCGGCCGCGAAGGCCACCATCAGCAGTTTTTGGTTTCCCTGGTCGGTACTGAATACTATAATCGGTGAAACACCCGGTTCACGGCTATTCCGGGAGCTGCGCGAAGACCGGGGCTTATGCTATACTGTTTACAGCATGCTCTCAGTATACCGTGGTGTTTCGTTTTGGACGGCTTATTTGGCCTGTCCGGCCGGAGCCACCCTCGAAGCCGCTGAAACCCTGTTACATCAGCTTGAAGTATTGCGCCGGGAGGGTTGTACTGAACCGGAAGTTGAGGGAGCGATAGCGCACTTGTGCGGAGAACTGCTGGTATCGAGCCAGGACGCGGAACATCGGATGAAACGCCTGGCCAGACAGGTGCTTGCCGGAGGTGCAGTACATGATACCGGAGACTTGCAAGCTCAGTTTCAAGCAGTCACAGTTGATCTGGTAAATTCGCTGTGCTCGGATTCATTCAATAGTAACAACGCTTCGCTGGTCGTCTACGGACCAACGCTTAAAAAAAATGAGAGGAAAAAACTATGTCTGATTCAGAAAAAGATACGCTGATTGAACTTTCCTGTCAGGCCGAAATAGGCGCTGTCCTGCCCTCTTACCAGAGCGCCGGAGCCGCAGGGGCGGATCTCTGCGCGTTTCTTTCATCTCCGGTTACTATCGCCCCTGGTCAATATCGTCTCATTCCTACCGGTTTGCGGTTTGCGATTCCCGCAGGCTGGGAAGTTCAGATTCGTCCGCGTTCCGGTTTGGCTTTTAAACATGGCATTACCGTTCTAAACAGTCCGGGTACCATTGATTCCGACTACCGTGGGGAAATTGGTATTGTGCTGATTAATCACGGAAGTGAACCCTTCATAGTGCATAACGGTGAGCGTATCGCTCAAATGGTGCTTTCTGCCGTCGGGCGGGCGGTCTTTGTAGATGCGCCGCTGGACACGACCATCCGCGGTGAGGGCGGCTACGGATCGACCGGTAAATGAAAAAAACTCTGTTTTGGTATATCGCCAGCGAAACCTTGCTTTATTTTTTTATCTGCTTTCTTTTTTTCTTTTTCATTTTTTTCGTCAATCAGATTCTGCTGATGGCTGAGGATATTCTTTCCAAAAAAGCGCCGGCCCTGGAAGTAATCCTGCTGATTTTTTACGCTACACCGGCAATCATCGCGACCAGCGCGCCTTTCGCCGCTTTAGTCGGTACCCTGATGTGCATGGGCCGGCTGGTAAGCGATCGGGAAGTGCTGTCCTTAAACGCGCTTGGCGTTTCAACAACAGTAATTATAATTCCGGTTTTAGCAGTGGGTATTTTCATTTCCGGTATGTCGTTTTTCACCAATGATATTTTGCTGCCGGCCGGCAATATACAGTTTAATAAAATTTACCGCAAGATACTGACATCGACTCCGGCCTTGGAACTGGAGTCCGGCGCGATCAAGCGCAATCAGAATGCCCTGGTTATTTCCGGAAACATTACGGATTCGGAGATGGACAGTCTACTCGTGCTTGATACAGACCCATCCGGAAACCGACGCGTAATTGCCGCGCCGGGCGCGACGATTCAGGCCGGAGACAACAGCGCGGTAGTGATGTCACTCAATATGCACAACCCCTTTGTCGCCGTAATGGATAAAAACCGTCCTTCGTATTTTGACATTCTGAGCGCGTCTGAGATGTCGTACAATATTCTGGTTAAAAACGTCATGCCCTCATATTCCGGAAATGTGACACCCAAAGAAATGACTTCCCGTGATTTGCTTAACCGTATCTCAGAGATGCGCGAAGAGAGTAAGGATGAGCGGACTATGAATATGTATCTAATGGAGTATCACAAGAAATTTTCAATTCCCTTTGGCGCTTTTTTCTTTGTCCTGCTTTCTTTTCCTCTGGGACTGTCGACCCGTTCTAATGGTCAAAGCGTCGGCTTTATCCTGGGGCTTTTAATTGCGGTGTTTTATTGGTCAATGCTGATTGGCGGACAAACCCTCGGTTTGCGTCTGGGGTATAACGGCCCCTTAATGGTGTGGCTGCCCAATATTGTTATTTTTATATTTGCACTGGTCAGCTATTTGAGGAGGGCCTTGCGGTGAAGCTGCTTCAACGGTATCTGGTCCGGGAATTCATACCTGTTTTTCTGGTAGCCCTTTCATTTTTTGTCTTATTGCTGCAGTTGATCGACTTGTTCACCAACCTTTGGAAGTACCTTTCCTTCGCGGTTCCGGTTAAAAGCATCGTATATGTTATATGGCTTTATTTTCCCAAATGCATTTCCTTTGCCATGCCGATCGCCATTCTGTTTGCTTCTGCCTATACCATGGGTAATATGTATGCCCGAAATGAACTTACATCGGTTTTTTCCTCCGGGGTTCCCTTGTATTCATTAGTATTACCGCTGATAGTTTTTTCGCTGATTCTCTCTTTTTCAATGTTCTTCTTTGAGGACCGGATTGTTATCCATTCGTTGCGGGATAAAAATGCCCTGAACAGGACGCTTTTGAATTCCCAGGAATCGCTGAGCAATAATAACGTGGTTGTTTTATCCGAAAACGGCACTGTCGTGTATACGGCAGACTATTATCAGGATTCAGGCAATAAACTGTTTTCTGTATTCATAGTGGTGCGCGATCCTGATGGACGGGTGCTGTCGCTGTACCGGGCTCCTTCAGCCTCCTGGAATGAATCAACCTGGATATTGGAAGACCCTTCCATTTATCATATTTCCAATGACAATGCAGTGACTCTTGATTCTGATACCGGTGCCGGGCTTTTCACTGAAAACCCGGAATCATTTCGCCGCAATATCACCTCCGTAGACGAACTTTCCGCCTCTGACGCCCGGGTCTTTCTCGCCCAATCCCGAAAAAACGGCAGCCTGCGCGCGGAGCACCTGGCTAATTATTATAAACGGTACTCGTTCCCTTTGACCATTTTTATTGTATTGTTCATGTCCGTTTCATTCGGCGGGCGTTTCCGGAAAAATATACTGCTGATGAGCTTGTTACTGAGTCTGTCGGTAGCTGTTCTCTTTTATGTTACTCAAATGGTTTCAATGCTCTTCGCGAAATGGGAATACATTTCACCGTTGGCAGGGGCCTGGTTTCCCGTTATGCTTTTTATCGGGATAAGTATTGGACTGCTTCGTATAGCAAGGACTTAAGGTTATGGGAAAAAAAACAAATATATTCACACTTGATCATCAAGATGAAAACTGCCGAGCCCGCACCGGCTTTATAGATCTGCCGCATGGGCGGGTCGAGACACCGGCTTTCATGCCGGTGGGTACTAACGCCACGGTCAAGGCAATGTCCAAGGACGCCCTGGCTGAAATTGGTTTTCAGATTATTCTGGCGAATACTTATCACCTTTATTTGCGCCCCGGTGTCGATATTATCCGCGCCGCCGGCGGACTGCATGGTTTCTCCGGATGGCAGGGCAACTTTCTGACAGACTCCGGGGGGTATCAGGTTTTTTCGCTTTCCGAGTTTCGCAAGATCACCGCCGGCGGGGTAAAGTTCCGCAGTCATATTGACGGCTCTTCGCACGTATTAACTCCGGAAAGCGTAGTCGCCCTGCAGGCCGGCTTTAACAGCGATATCCAGATGCAATTAGATGTGTGTACCGGCTTTGGAACTGAATGGAAAAAGGCCAAAGAAGCCCTGCTGATTACCTGTGATTGGGCAAATCGCGCTAAGAAGGCCTGGCTGGAAACTCCGGATGAATATCAGGGTTCCCTTTTTGCCATTGTGCAGGGAAATTTTTATAAAGATCTACGGGCTCAGAGCGCCGATTTTGTCTGTCAGTTGGATACCCCCGGTATAGCGATCGGTGGGCTGTCAGTCGGTGAACCCCCCGAGGTCTACGCCGATTTTCTCTCTTCAACAGCGGAACTGTTGCCGGATGATAAACCGCGTTATGTAATGGGCATCGGCACCCCGGATTACATTCTGGACGCTGTATATCATGGTATTGATATTTTTGACTGTGTGCTGCCGACCCGCAATGCCCGCAACGGTTCGTTCTTTACCCGTGATGGATCGATTGCTATCAAGAAAGAACGCTTTGCCTCGGACTTCGGCCCGATCGACGCGGAATGCAATTGTCGGGTATGTAAGGAATACAGTCGCGCTTATTTGCGTCATTTATACAAAAATGATGAGATTCTCAGTTCAATGCTCGCTTCGTGGCATAATTTGGCCTTCCTGCATCAGCTGATGCAGGAAATTCGCTCGGCAATTCGCGAGAACCGTTTTCCAGCATACCGCAAGAATTTTCTGGAGCGGTTTTCCGCGAAAAAGGAGTAGGGTTTGCGTCGAATAAATTTATTGCTGTTGATGGTAATTTCTCTGCTTGTATGCGGTTTTACTCTCAGCGCTCAGGAACAGAACGCGGATAAGGATCTGGATATTATCAGATTCGGTCTGGAAAATGAAATCGTGCAATTGTTGAATTCCCTTACTTCCGCTAAAAAAAGCGATTACACCTCTGAATTGCTGACCCTTTTTTCAAGCACCCGCAGCCCGCTGGTACGGGAAAACATGTTAGCCCTGTTCAGTGTCCTGGAGAATAATCAACTCTCTGATTTCGCGTTGGAAGTGCTGGACGATCCGGATGAATATCGCGGAGCTACCGTACAAGCCACATTGGAGTATGTCAGCGCTATTAAATTAAAAGAAGCCGCGCCCGCTGTACGTCGGATTATTGAACGTGAAACTTCTGTACATCGGCCTTCTGCTATCCAGACCATCGGGAAGATCGGTTCCGAGGAAGACGCTCTCTTTCTGCTAGAATACTTTAACGGTGAGATTCCCGGTGACGACAAACTGCGGTTGGTTACCCGTCAGTCGATAATGGCGGCCCTGGCCGATCTGCACCTGGTTGAAATATGGCCGCAATTATCAGAAATAGTGTCAGACAGTGAAGAGAATGTAATGATCAGGGCCAGCGCGGCGGAATCAATCAGTCAGATGGGCAAGGTTGAAGCGGTCCCCCTGCTGCTGTCACTCTATGAAGAGACTGACCCCATTTTGCGGACTGCCGCGATGAAAGGAATTGGTTATTTTTCCACGGCTGAAGCCGAGGCTCTGATCCTGGAAGGTTTTCGCGACAGTTATTATAAGGTCCGGCAGGAGGCAATCATGGCCGCCGAACAGCGGCAGCTTGCAGCAGCCTGGCCCTATGTACTGTACCGTGCCAAGAACGATCCAGTGGAGGCCATTCAATTCCGGGCCTACGAAACTCTGGTAAAATCAGGTTATAACGAAGGGATCACCTGGTTGAAATCAAAGATCAGCGACAGTCAGGCCCTGGACCGGGTACGATTTCAGGCTGCCAACGCATTTATACGCTTCAACTATGACGCCGCCCGGCAGGAAGTTTCGGAGCTGGTGATAGCCTGTTTAAAAGACGATAAAAAAACCTGGTTGCGCTATGAATTGGGAAAGATTCTAGCCCGTGAAGGCCCTGCCGGAACAAGCGACCTGGCTGAGGGTTATCTGTCGCATGCCGACGTATTGACCAAAAGTCTGGGTTTGGATATGTACGAAAAGCACCGCTACGTTTCGCTTACCGGAATGGTGGAGGCCATTGCCGCCAATGACCGTATGGGAGCCCTGCAACGCCGCGCCAAGCGCATTTTAGGACAGCAGGTACAATAAAAAACAAAGCCCCGCGCGGGGCTTTGTTTTTATGCTATCAGGTAATTTCTATTCGGGGTTTTATTGATAATTCTCAAAGGTGATCGATCTGAGCAACCGGTTCAGTTTTAATACCGGATCCTCATACTCCCGCAAAGTAAACTTGACCTCATAGTCCCGGTCTGATAACAGCGTAATTTCCTTACCGATACAGTCTTCAATTATGCTGGTCTTCGCTTCCGGAAAGTAGCGGGGCTTGAGAATCGCCAGATTACACTGACTGCCGTCAAAGCGGACTTCGGCGATACTGGCGGGGAAGCGAACCAGGAAGACCAGGAATGATGAGAACTTACCTCCGAGAGAGAGGCGGGTCCCGGGTTTCATAACATGAATATTGCGTTTACCGATATGCGGATTTTGATTATTCACAATCAGTTCCAGCATGATGTTGCGGTTAGCGGTTATTTGTACCGGTTCTCCGGCGCGGGCAGCGGTAAAAGCGCCATGGCGATCAACTTTGTGGGCCGCGGCCGTGAGTAAGGCCAACCGTTCCTGTTTTTCAACTGCTCGTGCCTGTTCAAAGGCTCCCAATGAGCTTAGGTCGGGAGTATTTCTGGAACCGGCGGCCGCTGCCATAACGCCGCGGTAGTCGGTTTTCGGGGCAACGGCTCCAGCCAAAGTTTCCCCGGACTCCTTCTTAGAAGTTTCACTGCTCTGGGCGTTAAACGCTTCTTTGCCGGTTTTTGCCTGACCAATCAGCGAGCGATAATCTGTTTTTTCTTTAGAAGCCGCGGCAGAGGCCAAGATTGAAGCCTGCGCTCTGTCGCTCTCGTTTCGGGAGGCGTTCAGCTGTTGTGTAGAAGCCGGCTCGGCGTTTCCGCTTCCGGCATTCCGGAGTGCCCGGGCAGCCGGCTGCGAAGTAGCAAGATGTAAAAAACGTACCAACAGCACAATCAGGATAAGAGCAATCAGTATCAGCAGGAGCGCCGAAAAGACCGGACCAAGCGCCAGAATGAGTGACATGGGGGTAAAATGTACCAGTTTGAAGGAAAGAACTCCGGTCTGGGGAGAAACTCGCAGGTTTTGCGAGAATTCCAATGTAACCGGCAGTTCCTGCGCGCCGGTAGGTAAATCGTTAGGGAGCCGCAGTTGTGCCCGCAGTTTTCCGGCTTTAGCGGGGCGAAGACTTAAAAAGGCGTTGTTTCTGAGGATGTTTTGGCCGTTCCAGATAACCCCGGTTAACTCAAGATTCATCAGCTGCTTTGATAAGTTTTTTACCCGCAGGGGAATAGTCAAATATCGGCCCTCACGACCCAGATAGCCGGGAAAGGTAATTTCAGGCATGGAAAACAGCGAGTCAACAAAAGAGAGCGGCGCGTCATCGCCGGTAGGCAAAGCTGTTGGACTAATATCCAGAGCCGCGGTGAAATCTTCAGATATAGCCTGATACTGCTTGATGTTTTGAGAACCGGCGGCCTCACCTTCCGCTATGTTTTGTTGGTCGACGGAAGAAACAAGCTGCCCGTCAAGGTTCCGGATTTCGGCATTGGCTGGATAGGGTATTTTAATATAGTAGACACTCCAGCCGTCAGCGCGGATACGGGCTGCCATGCTCGAGAGTTCCGTTTTAACCTGGTCTGTGCTCAGCGCGGCATAGGTGCTTCCGGCCGGCGGATTAAAAATTCCGTCGGAGATGATAATAATAATTTTGCGGGTAGCCTGATTCAGGCTGGAAACGTATTGATGGGTATACTGAATACCGGATAAGAAGTCTGAATTCTGTCCCAGCGGATAAAGCAACATGAACCGTGAAACAATACGGGAAATATCGGATTCTGTACGTATGGACTGCGCAATTTCAAGATTGACCCGGGCATTAAAGGAAACGAGGTGAAAAGTATCTCCGGGACGCACAAATTTACGGGCGACTTCGGTTAAAATCCGGCTGTTGATATCTTCAAAGTAGGGTAGTATTGTGCCGGAGGTGTCCATCAGCACAACTACGTCCGACCCCGCGGCGGACAAATAAGAAATCGAAAGCGCCAGCATTGCGGTTAAGCATATGAACCTGATTTTTTTCATGTAATACCCCTATAGAACACAACCGGTACGAAAATCCGTAACCGGTTGTGGTATAAGTCAAAGGGAAAAATGTCCGGCCTGGAATCTTTCCCCTTAACTAGAATGCAGCCGCAGAAATAGCCTCGATTGAGTAATTATAATCGCGCTCATTGATTGTGAATTTCAGAGTCTCGCCTTCACGGTGATTCAGGATAGCGTTTCCAAAGGGTGACATATAGGAAATCACAAAGTTGTTCGGATCAGATTCCCAGGGACCGAGGATGGTATAAGTCTCATGTTCACCGGAAATATTGTTGAGCAGCTTCACAACGGTACCAAATGAAACACGGGCCACGGTGATGGTTGTCGGATCGAAAATCTGGGCGCGGTCCACTTCTTCCTGGAGGCGGGTAGCGGTGGAGTTAAGAATGGTCTGTCTCTCTTTGGCGGCCTTGTATTCGGCGTTTTCACGGAGGTCACCCAGAGAAAGGGCAAAGCCGATTTCCTTGGAGTTGGCCGGTACGTCGACTTCAATAATGTGCTGAAGTTGTTTCTTCTTTTCCTCATACATCTTTGACGTGACGATCAAGCCGCGTGAAACGACGATTTTTTCTTCGGAACCGAAGAACTTGAAGCCTTTATGCTGTTCCAGAATACGGTTACGGAAATGCATCTTGATTGCCGGATCGAGATCCTTGATATCGTCAACCAGGGTATAAAGCCGGGTAATGGTATCAATATCATTTTTCAGGATGAAGCTTTCCAGCAGAGCCTCTTTTCCAAACAGAATCAGCTGAACCTGGCGGTTAAGCTTTCGGTTCTCGGTGGTGTCACGATGATTGGCGATCTCTCGGTAGGTAAGATCCAAAATATGGATCAGGGTGATCAGCTGTTTTTCATACGGAATGCTGAGGGCCTTAAACCATTCCAGATCCTGGGCGTTGCGGAACAGCCAGATAACCGCTTCGCGGTAGTCACGGTAGTTTTCAAAGCACAGCTCGGCCAGTTCTCCCAACCGGTCGGTAACGCCTTCCTTGACGAGGGCGTTGATAATTTCGTCTGAAAGCACGGTCGGGAACAGCGAGATGTACACGGCCACCCAGTCCGGCACGAACAGTTTAATGTTCTGCAGATAGGAGCGGCGCAGGTCGGAGTTTTTAATGGCCGTATACACCGAGGAGGTGTCTTCGATGCCTTCAAACAGTTCCGCGAAATTGTAGGGCAGGGCGATGTTCATGTGCGGGTGGCTGGCGATAATCTGCTTGACCACCAGATAGGAAGCGATAATCTGCTCATTAACCTGGTTGAAGGATTTGATATAGCTGACGAAGTAGTTGAACATTTCGGCGAAGTATTCAGAATCCGGCTCACCCTTGTCGGAGAAGTCCATCAGCAATTCGATACGGGCGAAGAAATTCTTCTGAGCCTTGAACTCGTTAAACAGTTTTTCTTCCAGCGAGATCGGACGGTCGCGTACCACGAAAAAGTCGATATTGGTGGAGTTAACACCGAATCCGGGATCGCTTTTCAGAATATTACGGGCTTTGGTGCTCCAGCTGGTCCATTCATTAGCGGTCAAAACCGAGGGAACCAGTTCGGCTTTAATGTGTTTGAGATCGCAATTGTTGTCATAACTGCGGATGATGTTTTTAAGAGCCCAGGTGGGGTCCTCTTTTATTTTCTTTACCAGTTTTTCTTTTTTCCAAATCGATTTCAGAACCCAGATATGATCCTTGTTCAAAGTCTGCAGGGCATTGACGCCCATCTTCAGGCTCATCACGTGACCGCGTTTTTTGGCAAAATCAATGGTCAGTTCGTCATTTTTCACGCTGGCGATGCGGCCGACACCCCAGGAGCGGTGATACACAAAGTTACCGGCGTCAAAGGAAATGTGTTTTTCGAACTCGCTGATGGCCTCAAAAACGTTACGCCAGCTCTGATTCAGGTTGGAGGCTTTGACATACTCGTCGAGCTGGCTGTGTCCGGCGAATTTACCGCGGAAGCATTCCACGATCTCTTTGCGGGCCCAGGAGTCTTTATCGTCGTAGGTCAGTATCAGTTTAAGAATATCAATCGCTGTATTCCAGTCTGCGTTGTTCTTATAGAAGGCGTACAGTTCCTGGAGCAGCATGGCGCTGCGGTCTTCGCCCATGCTCTTGGAAATCTTGCGCTGTACATGATAGAAAAAGTCAATTTCCTCGGGAATCAGCGCAACCAGGTGAGTCCAGATTTCCTTGACAGAGTTGCCCTGCTTGCGGTTGATATAGCGGTAAAGGGCTTTTTTGTAAAAATCGACCGCGGTTTCGGTGTCGCCGTCTTTCTCATACTTTTCAGCCAGCTGCTTGGCAATGTCGGCTTCTTCGTAGTCAATCTTAACCAGGCGTTCCCACACTGAATACAGATCCTCATTGTCCGCTTCTTTATAGCAGTCGGCGAGGGTGCGCAGCGCGAAACGGGACTCTCCGAAGTCCAGCACTCTGTTACAGAGATGCTCGACAATCAGGGTCTTGTGGTTGTCAATAAATATGTTTACCAGGGTTATGAGGGCTGAATCATCAAGCATCTGGCGGGAAAGAGCGGCTATGCCCGAAAGATACAGGGCAATAATGCTGTTTTTTGTATGGGCCAGATGTTCATCGCAGACTGCTTTAACCTCATCCACACATTTTGCGGCCTGGGCATCCCGATACACCACATCCAGTTCTTTGAAATTGTTGATAGAATAATTACTGATCGTGGCACGGGTCCACTTTTCTTCATTCAGCATGTCCTGGACAGATTTAACCAACGATTCAGACATATTCATTTCTCCTGCAACTCCGGCTTACAGCGTGTACTTATTGTACACGGATGTATCCAGTAATTTGATTTTCAATAATACTTCATTTATTCTGGCTTTGTCATCATTTACATTCATATAATGATCGATCAGCCAAAAATAACGGTTTATCAATCTCGGTACCAGGATGTTCCGGTTCTCACCGGGACCGTCCTTTATTTCATTTTCAAGTGCAAAGATAGCCTGTTTCAGTTTCCCGAATTCAAGAGCCCGTAATTCCCGTTTCACCGTGAAAACACCGAATAACACACCGTAAACCGGTATCCATTCAGCCAGTTCCGTCCCGGTGTAGCCCAATGCCCGTACCCGTTCGGCAAGCCGCTGAATGATTTCGGACTCCAGGAAGTGCAAAGCCACTTCACCGGCGCCTATAAAAAAAGCCTCCCGAAAGAGTACTTTAGACAGACGGATTTCTCCGCATAAGGCATAACAGTCGGCCAACTCGGCGATGATAGCCGGTGACTCGCGGTTTAGTTCCCTGGTTTGTTCAAGCAGCTGTAGCGAGCGGTCATAATCTCCGAGCGCTTTGTAGCACAATCCGATTTTACGGCACAGCTCACTGTCCTGGGAGGTGCCGTCTTCCCGGTACAGAGACTGATAAAACCGCAGGGCCAGGGTAAAAACGCACTGTTTCAGGGCGTATAACACCGGTTCTCTGGTCTCTCCCAGTTTCTCCATGTACACAGTAAATGGCTTCCATTGCGAAACAATGAACTCACCGCGTTCAAAGGCTGTTGTCGCCGTAGCCGTTTTTTTAAACTTGTCTGTCCAATAATTAACCCCGGTGAGCAGGTAGATAACTTCACCGTTCTCAAGATCCTGCTGGAGTATCTCGGTCAGTACCCTATAGGCCTGTTCAAGCTCGGCAGATTTGAGAAGATCGTACACTTGCTGTGTCAATCCGTGAACAGGTGCGGTTATCATATTACAACTTCCATTATACTCATTCCGCATCTTTAGTCAATTAAGAGTTGTATTTACAGCTTCGCGCGAGTTTGCTACTATATTACATATGAATAAAGCGTATCTACTCGCTCCTTCCATTTTAAGCGCCGATTTTGCCGCTCTAGGCCCGGCTTTGGATTTTATCGCCCGGAACGGCGGAGATTGGGTGCATGTTGATGTGATGGACGGCCACTTTGTGCCGAATCTGACTATCGGCGCGCCTGTGGTTAAAGCTCTCCGGCCGTTGACCGTTCTGCCCCTGGATGTGCATCTGATGGTTTCCAACCCCCAGGATCACGTGCTGGCCTTTGCCCAGGCCGGAGCGGATTGGCTGACCTTTCATGTTGAGGCCGTTGTTCACGCGCACCGTCTGGTAAGTCAAATCCGGGAGGCCGGGATGAAGCCCGGAATCAGCCTGGTTCCATCTACCCCTGTATCGGCGATTATTGAGCTGCTGCCGTTCGTGGATCAGGTACTGGTCATGACCGTCAATCCCGGTTTCGGCGGACAGTCAATGATTGAACAATGCCTCGAAAAAGTCCGTCAGCTGCAAAAAATCAAGCACGAA
Organism: Treponemataceae bacterium; assembly: GCA_942493045.1. Lineage (GTDB taxonomy): Bacteria > Spirochaetota > Spirochaetia > Treponematales > Treponemataceae > Teretinema. The sequence continues at coordinate 859,527 of OW818665.1, forward strand.
TCCGGTTTTTCGTATATAGTATCTGTAGACGGTGGGGTGAATTCAATTACTCTACCGGCGGTTATAAAAGCGGGAGCCGAGGTCATTGTATCCGGTTCTGCTTTTTTTAGCGGCGAGATTAACATTTGATTTTCAGAGTGAATCTTACTTTACCTGATTTTGGAGAGTTTATGAAAAAAATCGTCCTGGCCTTGGCTGTGCTGTTCCTGATTCTGCCTGCCTCTCTTTCCGCAGACGCGATTATGACCGGTTTGGACGCTTATGCCCGCTCGGACTGGCAGGCCGCCCAGAACAGCTTCCGCGCCGCGGTTTCCGATCCAGCCACCGCAACAGCCGAGGCCTGGTACTGGTTGGTGATGTCCGAGATTTCATCCGGTGACCTGACGGGCGCCCTTCGGGATGCGGATCGTTTTCTTTCATCTTTCCCCTCTGATTCCCGCGCCGCCGATATCCTGTACCAGAAGGGGCGTTTGCTTTATCAGACTGAATACTATGAACGTTCAATTCAGGCTCTTTATAAATTCGTAACTGATTGGCCCCGGCATCCGCTGGTTTCATCGGCTTATTACTGGATGGGCGAATGCCTGTTCGCGGTAGGACGCTATGAGGAAGCCGCCGGTTTGTTTAACCGGGTAATTACCGGTTACCCGCTTTCTCCCAAGTATGAAGCTTCCGTATACCGCATCACCCTGATCGGCCGTACCGGACGCGAGGAAGAACTGCTGCGCCTGCTCAAAATGAGCCATGAAGAATCCCTGCGCATTATCGAAGATTATCAGCGTCGCGAGAAAACTTATGAACAGGCCATCACCGCTTATCAGAAACGAATTTCCGACATGATACGTGAATCCCGTTTAGGTGAACTTGAACAGCAGCTGGGCGAGGAAAAGGTTAAGTCCGCTTCTTTACTCGACCGCGTCTCCGAACTTGAAATGCGCAATGCCGAGCTGGTCGCGGCCCTGGCTCTGGCCGGAGAAAGCATACCGGAAGCCGACGGCACACTGGTTGACCCGGATTCCGAACAGGCCCGCCTACGGTTGGAAGAACTGCGCCGTAAAGCCACTTCAATACAATCACTGTATGACCAGATACTGGAAGAGGATCAATAGATGAGAATTAACCTGCGCTACCTGGGTATTACCCTGTTTCTCGGTATCTCAGCCCTGGTGGCGGCGAATCCTGTGGAGCTGGTCAGCGGCGATTTGAAACTGGTACTCTATCCGGACTCCGGGAGCTTCTCGTTGTACGAAATGCCGGCTTCCGGACAAAACCGTTATGTGCCGTTATTTGAAGACCGCAACGCTGCCGTAACCAGCTCCTTTGCGGTTAATGCCGGAGGTCGCGTATTCAAACTGGCCCGCAGACTGGGGCGACCCGTAACCTTTGAGCGTAAGGATGAGAGCGCGGTTATTACTTTCCAGATTACGGACGACATCCGAATCATACAGCGGTTTTCCTTCGAACGCCGCGCAGCCATAGATAAACCTTTTGGAATCAGAATCGAAACAGAGCTTCAGAATCTTTCGGACCGTTCAATGGAAATGGCGCTGCGTCTCATTCTGGATACCAACCTCGGTGAGAGTGAGGGAATACATTTCTTCACCGATAAAAGAAGACGTATTTCTTCTGAAACACTGATCGGTGAGGGTGACGGTGATACTTTGATCGTCTCCAGGAATAATCTAGCTTCATTGATGCTGCTGTTCGGACGCGGCGGCCTTTCCCGGCCGGCCGCGATTTATCTGGCTAACTGGGACCGTTTAAACACCTTGACCTGGGTCCCGGATTTTTCCGAAGGACGCACCTTTAACTCCCGGTACACAGTCAATGATTCGGCATTAATGTGCATTTGGCCTTATGTACAAGTTCCCTCAAAAAATTCGACGCTGGTCACGACGGTGTTAGGCCGGTACGAGGCCGACTATTACGGCTCGGAGGTCCGGGACGTTCCCGTGGTAACAGAGCCGGTAATAATTACCCCGGTAGTTCCCGCCCCCGCGGTAACGGAGCCGGTCGCAGTTTCGGTAATTCCGGAAACCGTGGGAAATGAAACCAGCAATTACGAGCAGGATCTGGCGCTGATCAATCAATTGTTGGCCCGCATTGAGGAAATAGAAAGAAATCCGGAAATCGCGACGGCGGAGGAATTGGAAAAACTGAACCAATCTTTGGATGTCATGCTGGAACGGCTGAAGGATTATCAGTAGTCAATGGCTAAAACCGCACTGGAACGGGCTAAACAGGCCTTTTATCGCCGCCGTTATAATGACGTAATTACAATTCTCGAACCTAACCTGATCCAATACCGGGACTCTTTTCAATATTATTACTATCTCGGACTAGCCTGTCTGCACACCGGTGATGTCGGCGGCGCGCTGTCCTATTTTCAGCGAGCTCGTCAAATCCGGATGCGCGAACCGGATCTGCTGGCGGCCCAGGCGGCCCTTTTTCTGCGCCGCGGGGAAACACATCAGGCTGTAGAATATTACCTTGAAGCCCTGGAGTATCAGCCTCAGCATGCCTTATCCAAAAAGGCCCTCAATTATATTCGCACCAGGGGTGAGCCGGAGCGTTTCCAGGAAATGGCAGAAAATGGCAAACTGAAGCGTTTTTATCCACGGCCCAAACCGCCGCTTCCGCTTGGGAAAGTTATAGTTTTCGCGCTGTTTGTATTACTCGCCGGCGCCGCTTTTAAACTGACCCCTGTCTTTCTGCGGTCCGCTATCTCAGATAATCGGGCTGATCTTTCAGCTCTGGATATTAACCGCGGCGACCGGAATGATTTGGTGGAGCTTGGCGGTTCCTACCGCTATATCCTCACGGAAAAAGATATTTTGCGCAGTTATGAAAATGCCCGTTCTTTCTTTCAGAACTGGCGGGACAATGCCGCTCAGGTGGAGGTCAACAGGCTTTTGTATTCCAATGCCTCTGTCAGTATAAAGCAGAAAGCCCGCCTGTTGATGGCCTATTTTGCGGAGCCGGGTTTTGATAATCTGAAGGACCGTTACAGCTATGCCGAGGTTAAAACGGATACGCCCTTGTACATGGATTGCTTTGTTATCTGGCGCGGAATGGCTACGAATATAACGCGCACTGAAAACAGCATGAGCTTTGATTTTCTGGTGGGTTACGATACCCGAAACAGCTTGGAAGGTATTGTCCCGGTGCGTTTTTCCAAAGCCCTGGATCTTGACCCGGAACGTCCGGTTGAAGTGCTTGGCCGGGTGATGACCGACAACGGTACGCTGATTCTTAACGGCCTGTCCATTTTTCAGAGCCGCTTGCCTCTCTCAAAATAGCTGTTTCCTGATATAATCCTCCGGAGAAAAAGACCCAATAATTTCGCTGATCTGCGAGTCACTGACGATGGCGCCTAATACCTGCGCGCACATTTCACTAGAATCGATGATCTCCAAAAAAGGCAGCTGGGCGCGGAGCGTTTGACAGGGTATAGTATCGCAGACCACCAGGCGATTCAGGATGCCACTCTGATGCAGCTCCGACAGCCGAGAAACAGCCGGTTCGGAAAATACCGGATGTACAATAAGTATGTTTATTTCACGGACTTTTCTGACGGACAGTTCTTTGGCCAGTTCATATACCGAACCGCCGGTATCGATCATATCATCTACAATCCAGATAGACTTATCGGTCAGCGGCACGGCCGAGAGCAGGTTGATCGACACAACCGTGTTGGCGCGGCTGTAGTCCCGCTGTTTATGCGCTACCATTAGTTGCGTACCAAATGACGTGGCGAAGCGCTGTGCCAGTTTTTCGCCGCCGGCATCGACCGAACAGAAAATCCATTCAGCGCGTACCGTCCCGGTCAAGGTTTTCAGATCCGGTATAAAGCGGTCACAGAGATATTTTTGCAGCAGATTTATTGCCGGCAGATCGTCAATAGCGCAGAGGCAGGGATCAAAGATGGTTCTGGACTTGTCCGAATGCATCTGCCAGGAGATCAAGTGGGTGGTTCCCAGCGAAACCAGGGTTTTATAATGCACCCACAGTCCCACCGAATTGCGTTTCATGGCATGGTCAGAGCGGCTGCAGGATAAATATGGTTCAAAAACGATGATATCCCGGGCTTGGCTGCGGCGCAGAACATCGATTATATGATATAATTCAATCTTGCACTGCTCAACCGACAGGTCGGCGCAGTTTCGGGCTGAATTGGCAAATAAGATAACCGGACGCCCGCGGACCGAGCGTTTCAGCTGAACTTCCATTTCGCCGTCCGCGAAACTCTGAACGGTCAGCGCGTCGGTAAAATCGGATGTTTCAGGATCAAGATCAAATGACCTGATCAGGGCGGAAACGGCTTTGCGGGCATATTCGATGCCGGAGCGGGTACTCATAATGACCGGTTTATTCATACCGGAATGATAGTGCTATTTAGCGGTGCCGTCAAAAAAAAACGGCGGGGCCTGTTTTTTTTGTATTTTTTTGCTAGAATGTGATCCAGTTTTCCGGATATCACCTACAGTAACCACGAGGGGGGAAAGGTGGCTAAAATGACAACAGAAATGAATAACAGCGCGGATATGGGTGAAAAACTCAAGGCGCTGGAAGTAGCCCGGCTGCAGATTGAAAAACAGTTCGGTCAGGGTTCGCTGATGAAGCTGGGCGCTAATTCTGGTCCTAATGGTATCGAAGTCGTTCCATCCGGCAGCATTCTGCTGGACGAGGCTTTGGGCATCGGCGGTTATCCGCGCGGCAGAATAATCGAAATTTATGGGCCGGAATCATCCGGAAAAACGACACTGGCCCTGCATGCCATCGCTGAAGCTCAGAAAATGGGCGGAATCGCGGCCTTTATTGATGCTGAACATGCCCTCGATCCGCTGTATGCTAAAAATCTGGGTGTAAATATTGATGAGTTATGGGTTTCGCAGCCGGATACCGGTGAACAGGCCCTTGAAATTGCCGAAAGTCTGGTCCGCTCCGGCGCGGTCGATATCATTGTCGTTGATTCGGTTGCTGCCTTAACCCCGCAGGCTGAAATCGAAGGTGATATGGGTGATTCACATATGGGTTTACAGGCCCGTTTGATGAGCCAGGCCCTGCGTAAGCTGACCGGCATTCTGGGAAAGTCCAAAACCATTATCGTTTTTATAAACCAGATCCGTATGAAAATCGGCGTGATGTTCGGAAATCCCGAAACGACAACCGGCGGTAATGCCCTGAAATTCTATGCCTCGGTACGTCTGGAAGTGCGTAAAATCGAGACTATCGATAAGGGTGAGGAAGACGCGGTCGGCAATAGAGTGCGCGTTAAGGTTGTCAAGAACAAGGTCGCGCCGCCTTTCCGCAAGGTTGAGCTCGATGTGATTTTCGGCAAGGGTGTCTCCGCCGTTTCCAGTTTACTTGATTCAGCCGTACGCCATGAATTCATTGACAAAAAAGGCGCCTGGTACGCCGCGGGAGATGAAAAAATCGGACAGGGTCGTGAAAACGCCATTGCTTTCATGGAAAATAATCCGGAATTGCGCGCGGAAATCGAACACAAGATTCGGGAAAAACTGTTTCCCGGCCAAATTCTGCGCAAAGCCGCCCCAAGCCCATCCACCGCCGCCGAAACGGCTGTCAAGGCTGCCGTGGCCTCAAAACCGGCGGCAACAGCAAAAACCGCACCCGCTGTCCCTGTCGCGTCCGCGGTTTCAAGCCCGGCGGCTCCCGGACCGGCGGACGGTCTGTTCTGAAAATGAGCGGAATTGTCTTTGTCTCGCTTGGTTCTAACAAAGGCGATTCCCGGTCTATTTTCCAGTCGGCGTTGGCTGACCTTGAACAGTTACTGGGCCGGATGCGGCGCTCTTCGCTGTATCGTACCCGTCCGGTCGGGCCCGTGGTTCAGGATGATTTTTTAAATATGCTGGTCTGCGGAACGTATTCCGGCACTCCGCAACAGCTGCTCTCCCGGCTGCAGGAGATTGAGAGCCGTTATGGACGGAACCGGTCTGCGGAAATCAGACAGGGTCCCCGCAGCCTGGACCTGGACATTATTCTGTTCGGCGAAGTGGTGATTGAGAGTCCGGTCTTAAGTATTCCGCACCCGGCGATGCATAACCGTCAGTTTGTGTTGGTACCGCTACTGGAACTTGAGCCGGATATTACCGACCCCCGTACGGGGTCGCGATTTGATACCCTGAAAATACTTGACGTGGATCAAGGCGTGGTAAGGATTGGTGCTTTATATGGAAATTGAAACAGAAAACGCCGCGACCGACAACGGCAATACTTTCAGGATCAACGATTTTGAAGGTCCACTGGATCTGTTGCTCTTTTTGATTAAAAAAAACGAAGTCAATATATATGATATTCCAATTGCCCATATCACCGAGCAATACCTGGGATTTCTGGATTATGCCCTGGAGACCGATCTGGCCAGCTTAACGGATTTTTACACCATGGCTGCCAACTTGTTGTATATCAAAAGCCGGATGCTCCTGCCCATCGAAATAATACTCGACGATGACGAGATTGACGACCCGCGCAAAGAGCTGGTTGATAAACTGATCGAGTATCAAAAATTCAAGAAATTATCCGAGTTGATGGAAGAGAAAGAAGGGGAGGCGGAGTGGGTTTTTGAACGAAAGAAAATTCAGCGCTCTCTGCCGTTTGGTGAGGAAGAGGAATTGTGGGAGCGTCTGGATACCTGGGATCTGCTTAAGACTTTCTCTAATCTGGTATCAAACTATAACTCGGAGCGGATTATTGATCTCTATGAAGAGGTCTCGGTGAATGAGAAAATTACCCTGATGAATGAGCTGTTGGAAGCGCGCGGTGAATGCCTTTTTACCGATCTGATTGTCCGCAAGGGGAACCTGATGGATATCGTCTGCGCTTTTATGGCAATTCTGGAAGCGGTTAAATTCCGGATGGCCTGTATCTGGCAAAACCGCATGTTCGGGGATATTAAAATAAAACCCTGGGAAAAAGTTTCGCCGGAAACCATCGAAATTACGGTAGACGGCTAGAAAACTGCTATGGAGTATCAAATGGAAAAAGAAATGGCATTGTGCGAGGCAATCTTCTTTCTGGAGACTGAGCCTCTGGATGAGGCGGCATTGGTACGCATCTCCGGTTTCTCGCGCGAAGTTATAGACGCCGTGATTATTGCCCTTAACGAACGCTATTCGGGCGAAGGCTCCGGTCTGGAGCTTACCCGGATATCCGGCGGATGGGTAATCAGCCCTAAGCGCGACCTGTGGGAAAGCCTGAAAGACCGTTACGGAAAGAGAAATGACAACCGGCTTTCAAGGGCGGCCATGGAAACCCTTTCAATAATCGCTTATTCCCAGCCCATAACCCGCGGCGAGATCGAGGCGATTCGCGGAGTATCTGCTGACAATATGATCCGGGCTCTGCTGGAGCGGAATATGATCAAGGAAGTCGGAAAAAAAGATGTTCCCGGAAAACCGGTGCAGTACGGCACTACCCGTGAATTCCTCAAGCTGTTCCGCCTGGACAGCATCGCCGACCTGCCTAAACTGGATGAAACTGAAAGTGAACGATTTGAACTCTCCCGATAATACTCCCGCCGGCGAGGAAACTTCCGGTATCCGCTTGCAGGTTTTTTTAGCGCATGCCGGGGTCTGCTCCCGGCGCGGAGCGGCCGATCTTATCGCCTCCGGCCGCATCACCGTTAACGGGATTGTGGCCTCCGAGGCCGGTTCCCGCGTTCAGGACGGTGATGAGGTGACCCTCGATGGCCAAAGTCTGAAAGCCGAAGAACATTTGCGCTATGTGCTGCTGAATAAGCCCGCCGGTTATGTCTGCTCTCTCGCTGATGAGAAAGGCCGGCCCGTCGCCGCTGACCTGCTTAAAGAAGCCTACAGCGAAAGGCTCTACAATATCGGCCGGTTGGATATGTATTCTTCCGGAGCCCTGCTGTTCACTAATGACGGGGCCTTCGCGGCCGTTACCGGGCATCCTTCGGCCGAGATAGAAAAAGAGTATCAAGTGGAAACGGTGATGGCCTTTCATGACGGGGTCGTTGATTCCTTCAGCAAGGGCCTGCGTATCGAAGGTGTTTTTTACCGCTGCAAGGACGTTGAGCGGCTTTCTTCACGACGGCTGCGCATCGTGCTGGTGGAAGGCAAAAACCGGGAAATCCGGCGCGTTCTGGAGCATTTTGATATTCGCATCAAGAAACTGGTGCGTGTCAGAATCGGACCGGTGCTGCTCGGAGATCTGGCGCCCGGAGCCTGCCGGGATTTGACAGCCGAAGAAGTTACTACACTGATGTCAGCCGGGAGGAAAGACTGATGGTTATCGCAATCGATGGACCGGCCGGTTCCGGGAAGAGTACTATCGCCAAGATGGTCGCTCGTGAACTGGGTTTGACTTTTTTAAATACCGGCAGTTTTTACCGCGGCGTCACGCTGGCCCTGCTACGCTCGCTGGGCGGAAGCGCCGACGGGTCCGGGGGCAGGGCGCCGGCCTTAACTGATCAAGCTGCCATAATTGAGTTTAGTCGCACGGTTGCCCTGGATTGGCGGGACAGTCATTTATTTATCGGAAAAGAAGATGTAGACGGTTTTCTGCGCTCCGACGCGGTTGAAGCGGTAGTGGCTCCTCTATCCGCGATTGTCGGTGTGCGCCATATCGTCAACGAGAAACTGCGCGCGGTGGCCGATCGTTCCGGTATCGTGTGCGAGGGTCGGGATATGACTACGGTTGTGTTTCCCAATGCCGAATATAAATTTTACCTGGACGCTTCCTCCTCGGCCCGGGCTAAACGGCGTTTTTCGCAAGGCACCAGCAATCTGTCGCTGGAGGAAATTCAACAGGCAATTGAAGAGCGTGATACCGTCGACCGTAATAAGATTGAGGGAAGTCTTAAAATCGCTCCCGATGCCTTCTATTTAGACACATCGGACTTGACCATAACCAGGGTTTGTGAGATTATAGTAAGCAAAATTCACTTATAAGGGTTGGTTATGGATCAGATGGAAGTGGCGAAGGATGTATCAAAGAACTCCGAGGGTAACATCCAGACACAATTACAGGAGGAATACCTCAAGTCGCTCGAATCGCTTGAAGAGGGACAACTCATTGATGGTGTCGTTATTCAGGTGACTCCGGATCACGTTTTCGTAGACGTTGGGTATAAATCCGAGGGTAAAATTCCGATCGGCGAGTTCACGGTTCTACCGAAGGTCGGTGAGACAGTATCTGTTGTGCTGATGCAGAAAGAAAATCGGCATGGCGAAGTTATTGTTTCCAAACAGAAAGCGGACGTAAAGGTTTTCTGGAAAAATCTCAGACAAGCATTTCAGGACAAGGTTCCTGTTGAAGGTACAATCGATAAGGTTGTGAAAGGCGGCTATGAAGTCGATATGGGCTCAGGCGTTCGCGCTTTCCTGCCTATCAGCCAGTCCGACAGCCAGAAAGTCGAAAAAGCCGAAAAACTGGTAGGTCTCAAGGCTACTTTTTATGTTGAACGCCTCTATTCGGATAACAAGGTTAATGTGGTGGTCAATCGCCGCAAGTTCCTCGAGGAACAGACCGAAGTTAACCGCGAGGGCTTTTTCAAAGATATTCAGATCGGCGACACGGTCAAAGGTACTGTAAAAAGCTTTACCAGCTTTGGCGCTTTTATCGATCTCGGCGGTTTCGACGGCCTGCTGCATATCAATGATATGAGCTGGGGTCACGTTACCCGTCCGAAGGATTTTGTCAAAAAAGGTCAGGAAGTTACCCTCAAGGTAATCCGCCTCGATCCCGCCGACAAGCGCATCAATTTGTCCCTTAAGCATTTTCAGGAAGATCCCTGGCTGCACTTTGAAGACAAATATCATGTCAATGATATCGTCAAAGGTACCGTCACCAAGCTTACCGACTTCGGAGCATTTATTGAGCTTCAGGAAGGGATTGAGGGCCTGGCGCATATCAGCGAATTCAGCTGGGTCAAGAAAATCAACAAACCGGAAGACATGGTCAAGATCGGCGATGAGCTGGAATGCATGATTCTCGGCTATGATATTCAGGCCGGACGCGTATCTCTCGGTCTGAAACAGGTTACCGAAAATCCCTGGGAAGGACTTGGCATCAAGTATCCCGTTGGAACAAAACTGAAGCTTAAGATCGTCAAGGTAACCAATGCCGGCGCCTTTCTGGAGCTGGAAGAGGGTATCGATGGTTTCCTGCATGTTGACGACTTGTCCTGGACCAAAAAGGTTAAGCACCCGGGCAGCGAGCTGGAAGTAGGACAGGAAATCGATGTTGTTATCATTGAAAACGATCCCGAGACCCGCCGCATCAAACTCGGTGTCAAGCAGCTTTCAGATGATCCCTGGGTTAATTTTGCCAACCAGAATAAACCCGGTACTTTCGTTGAAGGCGAGATTACCTCTATTACCGATTTCGGTATCTTCCTCAAAGTGGAAGGCGGTATTGAAGGTCTGATCAACAAGCAGAATCTGACCGAAAGCCGCGAAGAAACTTATGAGGACGCCATCAAGAAGTATACTGTTGGCGATAAGATCAAGGTAGTGGTGGTGGATGTCAGTCCCGAACGCCAGAAAGTGGCTTTCTCAATCAAGGATTACAAGAAGAAAGTTGAGCGCGCTGAAATCTCCCGCTATATTTCTTCTGAGGAAGAGTCCGATAACGGCTCTTACACCCTTGGCGATATGCTCAAGAACAAGAACAACTAAGTGAACGGTTTTGATGAGCGGCATTGATGGCACCCTCTAATTCGATAGAAAAAGAAAAGCTCAATGCCCTCATCGAAATCAATACACTGATTAATTCCAATCATTCAGACATAAACACCTTGCTGGCCCATATCCTGGAGTCAGCAATGCGTCTTATTGAGGGTGAGGCGGCTTCGCTGCTATTGCTCGATGAAAAAAGAAAAACACTGCGTTTTGAAGTAGCTCTGGGTCCGAAAGGCCTGGAAGCGAAGAAATTTGTGGTAAAGCTTGATGAGGGTATTGCCGGCTGGGTAGTCAAAAACAATCACACCCTGCTGCTTAACGATGTCGCTTCCGATCCCCGTTATAATCCTGAAGTCCAGAAGTCTACCGGTTATGTGATTACCACCATGCTGGCAGTCCCGATGCGGGTTAAAGACGAATGCATCGGCGTAATCGAGATAATGAATAAGGTAAACAACGAAAAGTTTACCTCTGAAGATCTTGAATTGCTCGAGATACTAGCCAATCAGGCGGCCATAGCCTTTCAGAATGCCTGGCGCTACCAGCGATCCCGTGATGAAATCGCGGTCCTGCAGGATCAGATTACCCTGGACCGCGGCTATCATACCCTTATTGCCGCCAGTCCCATCATTCTTGAAAAATTGAACATTGTCGAACGGGTTGCCAAATCGGACTCCTCGGTGTTAATCCTCGGAGAAAGCGGGGTGGGCAAGGAGTTGTTCGCCGAGCAGCTGCATTTACGCAGCGAACGGATTAACGGACCCTTTATCAGGGTCAACTGCGCGGCTCTTCCGGAGGGGTTGCTGGAAAGTGAGCTTTTCGGTCATGTCAAAGGCGCGTTTACCGACGCCGTCAGCAACAGGAAGGGCCGGTTTGAGGCTGCCGACAAGGGAACGATTTTTCTTGATGAAATCGGAGACCTTTCGCTTTCCCTGCAGGCTAAACTGTTGCGTGTTATACAGAATAAATCTTTTGAGAAAGTCGGCTCCAGCGAAACCATAACTGTCGATGTGCGCATTGTCGCGGCGACCAATCATGATATCGAAAAACTGGTGGAGGAGGGCAAGTTCCGCTCCGACCTTTACTATCGTCTGAACGTATTGCCGCTCTATATTCCGCCGCTCCGGCAGCGTTTGGAAGACATTCCGGAATTGGCCATGTTTTTCCTGAAAAAATTCCGCAGGGAAGTAAAAAAGGATTTTATCGGGTTTTCGGAGAGCGCGATGAGCGCTATTCTATCCTACGGATGGCCTGGCAATATCCGGGAACTGGAAAACTCGGTTGAACGGGCCTGTGTAATCGGAAAACCTCCGTATATCCGGGAGGAGGACCTCCTCTTGAATATCCGCTCAATGCCTGATAATAATACTTTTACGGACAAAAGCCTTAAAGCGGTTTTGAATTTGTTTAAAAAGCACTATATCCAGAAGGTACTCGAGGAAAATGACTGGAATCAGACCATTGCCTCCAGTGTTTTGGATATTCAGCGTACATATCTGTCCAGACTGATCAAGGAACTTGAAATCAAGGAGAAATAGCACATGTCAACTAAAGCTGCGCAAGATTCGAAAAAAGGAAAAAATATTTCCGAACTAACAGTTTCCCAGAAGATTAATGATTTTTTACTGGCTAACCGCTCCGTAATTATCACTGTCTGTGTTTCCATACTGGTTGTTTTTATCGCCATAGCCTCTGTGTCGGTTATCGTCGGCAAGAAACACACCGCCGCTCTTACCGTGGTGGAGGAGCAGGCGAAACTCTGGGAGAAGGCCCTCGCGGACGCCGATCAAACCGCCTTGGCAACAACCGGTGATAGCATTATTACCGAGCTTGCCGCCGTTGCTAAGGGCAACCGCCGCAGTCTGGCCGGTGCCCGCGCCAATTTGACCATCGCCGAGATTTACTACAACCGGAAAGACTGGAAAAATGCCGGGGAGTACTATCGTCTAGCCGCTCTTTCCGCACCTAAGGCCTATACCGCTCCCTTAGCCTGGTTTAACGCCGGGGTCTGCGCCGATGAAGCAGGTAACGCCGACGAAGCTGTCCAATACTTCCGCACGGCCGCCGAACACGAAAACGCCGTATGGGCTTCCCGCGCCTGGTTCAATCTTGGCCGTATCGAGGAACAGCGCGGCAATAAAGACGCGGCTATAGCCGCATATCAAAGTCTTTCGGAGCTTTTCCCGGACGATGAATACACCAAGCTGGCCAAGTCCCGCATTATTGCGTTACAGTTAAACTGATCGGATTTTTGAAAACTATTTTTCGGTTTTAGTATTGCGCTGATGTATACTTCAGGGTAAGTCGATGGCAGGGTGTAAAAAACCTTCCGGTTGTCAAGCAGCCTGCCGGTCACAGGGAGGTCCTGTCATGGATTTGAAGAAGTACAGATGGTTGTTTAAAACGAAGGTATTCGGACTGATCATCGGTTTCGTCTTTGCCGTTGTTTTTTGTTTACTCGGTTTTGCGACAACCGTTTTCGGCAATCTGGAATCGAAGCTTCTGGACGCCTATTTTTCGATAAAGAACATGCAGGTAAAAACCGCCGTTCAGAAGGGCGTGTGGAAGAGCGAGCATAACCCTGAAATATCTGACGATATCCTAATTGTCGGGATCGATATTAAAGCCTTACAGCGCTTTGGAATTTGGCCCTTTCCCCGCTCTGTGCATGCCGATCTGATAAACTCCTTTTCGCGCATTAAAAGACAGGATGAAAGGGAAAAAGCTCTTTTCCTGGATGTTTTTTTTATTGATGATTCAGCCGCTCCGGAAGCGGACCAACGGCTCGCTCAAAGCATGCGCGATTCCGGACGTGTTTTCCTGGAAACCGTTCTGGATACTTTTTCCAATGGACAGACTGTTGACGATGAAATGTTTTCCCGGCAGGATATCCTGTTTGAGCGAATCGGTAAAATCAATCGGGTCAGCGGAAACTGGAAGGACATGCCCACTACTCACGGCATCCAGACCAACCTGCCGTACTTTAACGTCGAAGCCTCCGGTTATGGCGCCGCCAATGTAATTCCTGACGACATTGACAAGATTGTGCGCCGGCAGCCGCTGGTACTCAAGCATTCCAGACTTGAATTTGAAATGCCCTTCGAAGCTCTGGAACCTGGCATGACGGTAGACGAGTCGATTTATGAACGCCTGGCCTGGACTGATGATAAGGGACAGCTGCATTCCATCGATGTACCGCTAACCGCAAAAAGTCTTGAACTGTTAAAAAAACAAATTTACCGCTCGGCTCCGCCTTTGATGTACGATGCTGATGAAGACGGCGTCGCCGAAACCGAAACCCGCGCTGTACAGGTTTACCGCGATTATTTTCTGCCTTCCATCGCGCTTGGCCTGGCGGTTGCCCATTTTGATGTTACCCTTGATGACGTAGAAGTGCTCCCCGGAAAACACGTCATTATAAATCGCCCGGGTCAGACGCCGGTGGTAATCCCGGTTGATAAAAACTGCAGCATGATAATCAATTTTGCCGGTTTGGCTTCCTCCCCGGCCGCGGATGGCTACCAGACCTTTCCGGTGCGTTCCTATGCCGGTTATGTGCGTCCAACACAGCAAGACAGCGCTACCTGGGCTGAAACTAGGGCTGTTAAGGATAAGATCGTGATGGTTGGCGCTTTTGACCGCGGTATGGCCGCAGATGAAAAGCATACGCCTTTAGGCATGATGTTCGGAATTGAAATTCACGCCAACTCGCTTAATACCATTATCATGAACCGCTTTATCGTGCAGCCGCCCGTCTGGGCCGGCATGCTGCTGACCTTCTCCATAATCATGCTGGTAGCGCTGATTGCCGCGCGCATGAAGAACCTATTGTCCCTGCCGGTAACACTTTTTATCGGTCTGGCTCTGTTTATCGTTTCCTCGCTGCTGTTTGACAGATACAGTATTCTCATAAATTACAGTGTCCCTGTGTTAGGAATTCTATTTACTTATATTTCAATCACTTTGTATCGTTCCAGCACCGAGGAGCGCGAAAAAAGAAAAATTCGTTCGATGTTCGGTAAGTATGTCAGTCCTGAAGTCGTTTCGCAGATGCTGGATCATCCACCGGAGCTCGGCGGAGTGGACCGTGAATTGACGGTATTTTTCTCGGATATTCGCGGTTTTACCAGTCTCTCGGAGACGCTGACTCCTCAGGAACTGGTTAAGCATTTAAACGAGTATCTGTCGGCCATGACCGACATCATTCTGGAAACCGGCGGTACGCTGGATAAATATGTAGGCGATGAGATCATGTGCTTTTGGGGTGCCCCTTTGGAAGCGCCGGATCACGCTGAACGGGCCTGCCGCTGCGCCCTGCTGCAGAAAAAGCGGCTGGCCGAGCTCAACGAACAGTGGCCAACAGAGAAACGGCTGGCTATCGGTATCGGGCTGAATACCGGAATAATGACCGTGGGTAACATGGGTTCTGCCGGCCGCATGAATTACACCCTGATGGGCGACAATGTAAACCTGGGCGCCCGTTTGGAAGGCACCAACAAAGTATACGGAACCATGATCATTGTCAGTGAATACACCTATGCCAGAGTAAAGGATAAATTTATATTCCGGGAACTGGATACTATCCGGGTGAAGGGCAAGAACCGGCCGGTAGTCATTTATGAACTTGTCGATGACTTAGTTTAATGAATACCCGTTTTTCAGTCATTAGATTTTTACCATGGTTTGTTCTGCTTCTTGCTTTCATCGCGTTCAGTGGTTGCGGCTTGGATAATTTTGTGTATCTTGTTCCAGTGCGTACGGTAAGTAATGATCCAACCACTGTTGAACAGGATATTGATAAGTATTTTGAATTTCGAACCACTGATGCGGAGAATGATGCCCTTGGAGCCGGTTACTTCCTGGGCTTCGAGGTTTGGTACAGGATTTATAATGACTCCAACTACGCCTCTCAGGAAGCCCAGGCGATTATGAGCCAGAATACAACCAATCCTTCAGGCGCGGTAAATTACTTAAAAACCCGCGGTTTTCAACGCATGGCCAGCTCTTCGCGTCCGGCGGAAACTCCGCTGATTCCGGGAGCGGCATCGGACCGTACCATAAAAATCCGTCTGATAAAATTTGATGATCTGGACACCGCCCAGATCAGTATCGATTCTGTTCCCGCCGGAACTCCTTTGCGAACATTGGAAAACGGTATCACGACCAAGGATTTTGCGCACACGGAAATTGAAAACGGTGATACCGATCTCTATTTTAACGGTGATCTGAGTACTGAAGATCGTTTTGTTCAAGCCTTTGTTTTTGCTCTCGGTCGTGATGAATCATATAAATTATTGTACAGTTCATTGTGCGATTTGGGACGGATTAAAATTACTCCCTGAATTTTTTCCGTTATTCACCGGCTTGACCTTTTCCGGTTTATTTACTATAGTTGGCTTCGTCGGGCGCTTAGCTCAGTTGGTAGAGCGTTTGGTTTACACCCAAAATGTCGGGGGTTCGAGCCCCTCAGCGCCCAGAAAAAACACCTTGCAGACGCAAGGTGTTTTTTTATCCTTTAATGAGCAGGTTACTGTTTATTTTTTTCTGACAACAGGCTGAAAAATTTTCGTATCAGTCCGATTCTTCCAAAGCCCAGCCAATAGCAAAGCCCAGCCAGTGCGATCAGCGGAACACCGAAAATCAATATGATAATAATGCTGTAGAGAACGATGAAAACGAAGCCGACAAAACTGTCCCATACCTTCAGCAGGCCGGCAATAAAAGAGCGCTGAGAAGCCGGTTTTGCTTCGGGGGGCAAGCTGATAGTGACATTTATAGTCGCGTAATCAATCTGGTCCGAGAGGGTTTTAAAAGAAGCTTCCATCGCGTCAAGCTCGGCGATTACCTCATTCAAAGCCCGTTCAACCGCGAGCAGATCTTCAACATTTTCCGAGCGACGTAAATATTCGGTATATCGTTCTCTGAGTATTTTTTTAGTGGTAATCCTTGATTCGAGATCGACAAACTGCATGGTTACATCGGCAACCTGTTCGGAACGGGTACTCAATTTCCCTATGGCAACCAAACCGGTCATGGCGCTTTCAAAGGATTGCTGGGGAATGCGCAGTGTCATGTAAACATAATCACCGGAATTGGAGGTTGAGGCTACATACCCGCCGAGTTTAATGGTTAAAGCGGTAGCCTCGGCCTCAGCCTGGTTTATTTCGCGAGTTTCCAGACTGACTTCTCCGGTTTTTATCAGCTTGCGGGAGGAGGGAATTGCAGAGGTAGTTTCTCTTGTTGTGCTGGTAACGGGAGATTCCGGCGCGAAAGCATCAACGGCCCGTTTGTTTTCTGATAATTGCATGGGGGCCTCTCCGCCGGGAGGGGCAGAACGGCTGAATTCGGCATAACCGGCGGATGAGCGGGAACAGGAAAACAAAAAAACGGAAGACGCTAACAAAAGAAACAGCATCCCTAGAAGAATCGGTTTTGGTGATTTTGCAAACATATATTTATCCTCCAATAGGTATATGCTATTATACCACTGAAAGTGTTGCAGGTAACTTCTTTTAAAAGGATAGTAATGATGAAAAAACGGTGCATGATACTTTTTCTTTCATTCTTTTGTCTGTTCTATGGCATCGGCCAAAATGGCGGCGCAGAGCTCATTCAAAGCGGACACTGGACTTTTGATGCGCTTAGATACCTGGCTATGGAGAGCGGCATAGTCACTTTGGCGAGCTTCGCGCCGGTTACCAGACATGAATTAGGCGTGCATTTGAACGCAATCTCCCGCGAAGCGCTTTCGGCGGAGGGGCGGTCGGTATATGACAGTGTCAGCCGGTATCTGGATGGCCAGGAACCGCTGGCACAGAACGGATTTGGCAGTTTCGATTTTCGTCCTGTCGCCTCAGTGAGCGCCCTTCTACGACAAAACAGCGATCTGGAGCTGCTTTCCGATAAAATTGAGCGCTTCAATTCAACCAAACCCTTTTTATCGTTACCTATTTCGGTCTCTTTTGCGGATCGTGTTGCGGCGCGCCTTGATTTTTCGCTGACCGAGGGGTACTGGGCCTCGACTCTGGAACGACGAGTGCTTTCCGTTCCACTAGACGCGGACTCCTTTGATATGAATACACCCCGTGACGCCTATCTGGCCGTCGGCAATGGTTATTTATCGGCGGTTATTGGTCGGGGACCCCTGCAAATCGGTGAGGCGGTCAATGGCAGTCTGCTGCTTTCAGATTCGGCTGACCGGCTTAATTATGCTTCCTTGGCTATGTTCAGCAGGAATATTCGATTTTTTATTACACCGATAGAACTTACTCCGCACCGGTTCGCTTATTTTCACGGTATCTCTTTCCGTCCGAGACCGAATCTGGCAATAACCCTTTCTGAAGCGGCGACTGTTAATGCCCCGCTGGATTTACGGTACTTGAATCCGGCCATGATTTATCACAGTTACGCCGGCTGGAAGGATGACTATGGACAGGAGGATGATGTCAGTCCGGTAGGTACGGAGTTTGCGGCCACGGTGGAAATTGTTCCAATGAATAATTGGCGTTTATACGGACAATTTGTAATGAACCAGTTTCAAACAGCCTATGAGCGGGAAAACTTTGCAGAGACAGCCCTGCTGATTCCAAATTCTCTCGGAGGGCTGGCGGGTCTCGAACACAGCCGTATTTTAGGTGATGGTTATCTTTCAATGATCCTTGAAGGGGTGTATACCAACCCCTGGCTGTATATCCTATCCAATCGGGATATCAGTTTCTATTGGTCCCGTCGGGAACTGGTCGCTCCTTCGGGCTACACAAATAAGGCGATCACGGGTTGGCTCGGGAGCCCTTTCGGACCGGATACCTTGGCGGTAACGCTTCAGGGGAAATACTTTGTCCCGCAAAAGTACACTCTGGAGGGTAGTTATCGTTTTATTCTGCAGGGCCGCAACGGAGAACTTTTTTTTCTTGACGAAACAGGAACCTATTACCCGGAAACAGTTGACGAGGCTGTCTTAACAACACCTTCATCATCAGCGTTTTTTCAGCACCGGCTCAGTCTTTCCGGTACTATGAACATCAATGAAAAACTGGGGGTAGAAGCTCTCGGATGGTGCGCTTTGAATGGTGGTGCCTCTCTTGGGTATTCCCTGGGTACGTCATTAGGGATCAGTTATCAGCTGCGTTGACCCATTCCAGATTGACCGCAGCGCTTACAACAGGTATTATTGACACATGAAAAAGCAGGAAGCCAGCTCAACCGCCCACGTAAACAACCTGATTATTAAGGGCGCGCGTGAGCATAATCTGAAGAATATCGACATAACCCTACCCCGGGACAAACTGATTGTCATTTCAGGCCTTTCCGGCTCCGGCAAGAGTTCTCTGGCTTTTGACACCATTTTCGCGGAGGGCCAGCGCCGTTACGTGGAATCCCTTTCCGCCTATGCCCGTCAGTTTCTGGGGAGGATGGATAAACCGGATCTGGATTACATTGAAGGGCTTTCGCCGGCGATTTCCATTGAACAAAAGACCACACACAAAAACCCGCGCTCCACGGTTGGCACAGTAACCGAGATTTATGATTATTACCGGCTGCTGTTCGCCCGGATAGGGCATGCCCATTGTCCGCAATGCGGAAAGGCCATTGAAGAGCAGTCCGTTGACCAGATAATCGACACCATTTTAAGCTGGGAGGACGGCTCCAAAATTCAAATCCTCGCCCCGATCGTACGAGGCAAAAAGGGCGAACATCAAAAACTGATCGCGGATGCCAAGAATGCCGGCTTTGTCAGAGCCAGAATTGACGGAATGTTGGTCAGCCTGGACGATCCCATTCAACTTGACAAACAAAAAAAACACACAATAGAAATTGTGGTAGACAGAATTGTGCTCTCGAATGAAGCCCGCAAGCGTCTTTCAGAATCCGTGGAGACAGCTCTTTCCAGCGCCAATGGTATAATCGCGGTCATCCGGGGGGAGGAGGAGTTCTTCTTTTCCCAGAAGACAGCCTGCCCGGATTGCGGTATTTCTATTCCCGAACTGCAACCCCGGCTTTTTTCCTTCAATAATCCCTTTGGAGCCTGTCCGGAGTGCACCGGTCTCGGTGCCCGCCAGGAATTCGACGTTAATCTGATTATTCCGGACCGTTCGCTGTCCTTCGAAGAAGGCGCCATCCTTCCGTACAATCCGGACTCAGCCTGGAACCGCAGCCGGTTTGTGGCTCTGGCCGCGCATTATAAATTCTCGCTGGATACGCCGATCGCCGACTATCCAAAAAAGATTCTCAATATCCTGCTCAACGGCTCCGGAGACGACGCTATCGACTTTGTCTATGAAAACCGCGAAGGTACGGGACATTTCAAGTATCATCAGAGCTGGCCGGGAATCATCGCCGACCTGAAGCGGCGCTACAACGAAACTTTTTCGGACGCTCAAAAAGAGAATCTGGAAAAGTACATGTCCAACCATGAATGCGAAGTCTGTCACGGGCGGCGGCTGAAGCCTGAGGCTCTGGCGGTGACCGTGGGCGGCAGTAATATTCATGAATTATCCTCTTTAACCGTCGCGGACTCCCTCGTTTTTTTTGAAAAGCTGAAACTCACCGAAAACGAGCAACATATCGCCAAACAGATATATAAAGAAATTAAAGCCCGGCTTACTTTCATGAAAAATGTCGGACTGGATTATCTTTCTCTGGAACGGAAATCTTCGACTCTGTCCGGCGGTGAAGCCCAACGTATCCGGCTGGCCACCCAGATCGGCTCGAGCCTGATCGGCGTGCTCTATATTCTGGATGAACCTTCCATCGGTCTGCATCAGCGGGATAATCAGCGCTTGATTGATACATTGCTTTACCTCAGGGACCTCGGAAACACCCTCATTGTCGTTGAGCATGATGAACAAACCTTGCGCATCGCCGACCATCTGGTGGATTTGGGTCCAGGGGCTGGCGTACACGGCGGTGAAATCGTCGCCCAGGGTACCCCGGAAGAGGTAATGAAGGTTAAAAAAAGTTTAACCGGGCAGTACCTGGCCGGCAAACTGATCATGGAGATTCCCAAGCAAAGACGGTCCGGAAACGGTCAGAGCATCAAGCTGACCGGTGTTACCGAACATAATCTGAAGGATATCAGTATCGAAATTCCGCTGGGCACCTTTACCTGCATTACCGGCGTGTCCGGCTCCGGTAAGTCAACCTTACTATCGGACGTTTTATACCCGGCCATCTCCAACAAGATAATGCGCACCGCCCATCCAGAGGGAGCCTACCGCAAAATTACCGGTCTGGAACATATCGACAAGGTGATCAATATTGACCAAAGCCCGATCGGTCGAACACCGCGCTCCAACCCGGCCACCTACGTAGGCGTGTTCACTGGTATTCGCGACCTTTTTTCCAGCCTGCCAGACTCTAAGGCCCGGGGCTATAAAAGCGGCCGTTTTTCTTTCAATGTAAAAGGCGGACGCTGCGAAAACTGTCAGGGAGACGGCACCATAACCATTGAAATGAATTTTTTACCGGACGTCTATATTTCCTGCGATGTCTGCCATGGCAAGCGCTTTAACCGCGAAACCCTGGAAGTGCGCTTTAAGGGAAAAAACATCGCGGATGTGCTGGATATGACCATTGAGGAAGCCGCCGATTTTTTCGCGGCTATTCCGCACATCGCCCGGAAAATGGAAACCCTGCTTTCGGTCGGACTGGGCTATATCAAGCTCGGCCAATCCGCGCTGACCCTTTCCGGCGGTGAAGCTCAGAGAGTAAAACTGGCGAACGAACTGGCCCGGCGCTCTACCGGCAAAACCCTGTATATACTGGACGAACCGACCACCGGCCTGCACTTTGCCGATGTTAAGCAATTGATGCTGGTAATACAGAGACTGATAGAGCAGGGGAACACGGTGATCATGATCGAGCACAATCTGGATGTTATACTGCAGGCTGATCAGTTAATCGATCTAGGTCCGGAAGGCGGCGCGCGCGGCGGACAGATTGTCGCTACCGGCACACCGGAAGAAATTGCCGCGGTAAAAGAGTCATGGACCGGAAAATATATTAAAGAGCTGCTGGAACGCCGTAAATGAGGCCTTCACCGTTTTCTCGCCTGACGCTAGCCCTTGTTTTCATTCTCTGTGGCGCACTGGCCTTGGCGGACGAAAGAACGGTAACCATAGAATCGGCCTTAACCATGGAATATCTGGCGGGACAGTCCGGAGAAGAAGGCGGCATCGTGCGTTTTGCCGGCTCTGTTGTCATAGTCGTGCGCGAGGGTTCCTCTGTGTCCCGTATCAGCGCCGATGAAATAATCTATGACAAGGATAATGATATTCTGGAAGCCCGCGGTAATGTAGGGTATGAACATTCCGCCGGCGCTGCCTCCGCGGAAAGTTTTTCGGGAGAGGCCCTGCATTTTGACATCAAAAACCGGAAAGGTGTTTTTCTGGACGGCTTTGTCCGTCAGGACCCGGGAAAGAAAGACGCTGACCCTTATACGGTACGTTCTACAGTTGTCGGTCGAGACTCAAGCTCGACGATGGCCTTCCGTAACGGCGTACTGACCACCTGCGACGATGAGGACCCGCACTGGTCTATCCGCGCTTCCCGGATCTGGCTGTTGCCGGGTAACGAGATTGCCCTGTTGAACGGCGTGCTCTCGATCGGACCGGTGCCGCTGTTTTATATTCCCTTTTTTTACTATCCCTCTGATGAAATGATCTTTCATCCGGTATTCGGATTTAAAAACAGAGAAGGGTATTTTGTACAAACGACAACCTATCTGATTGGTCGAAAACCGCTGGAAAACACCTCTTCATCCGAGGGTGGTACCAGCTTTTCAAACTTCATGCAAAGTGACAGCCTCAAAGAACAGCGGCGTGAAGGTTTATTCCTGCGCAACCTTGAAGAAGATGCTAAAACCAGCGGTTCCGACTATTTAAAAGTGATAGTGGACGGTTACTCTTCGCTCGGTGCCCTCACCGGAGTGGACGGCTCTTTCGCCCCGCAGGGTCTGGTGAAGTCAGTCTCTTTTTCCGCTTATATCGGTGTTTCCCGGACTCTGTATCCTCCAGATGCCGGATTGTTTTATTCCACCTATTCACCGGTCGGCGAGGAGAGCTGGGCTTCATCCAACTTTCTGGGGCTCTCAGTACCATTCCGCTATCGTTCGACTTTCGCACTGCGCATGGACAAGGCTCCGTTTAATATAACAGTTTCACTGCCAATAATTTCAGACCCCTGGTTCCGTTACGATTTTTTAGAAAGAAAAGAAACGATGAACTGGTTTCAACTGCTGATGGAACAGGACGTGCTGGCTTCAGCGAAGACGGTAAGCGAAGAAAACTCCATCCTCTGGAATCTCAGCGGATCGATCAATCCTAAACTTGGTTTTGGAGCGCCTTACCTCAACCAGTTTTCAGTCAGCGCGATTTCCGGCTCTCTGGGCTTTAATTCAAAAACCACCGCCGGTCTGGACGCTTATGAACAGCTTTATTCGCCGGAGCGGAGATTTTTTTATCCGGAATATATTAAACCGGAAATAAAATTCTCTCTGTCAGGAACTCTTTTATCCTCTAATTCTACTGGCCGGGGAGGGCCATCCCGGTCCGCTCCGGTTGATTTGATTCCGCCCCGGGATTCTTATTCCGGTGAAGATGACACACCATCATCGGCACCGACTCCAGCCAATGCCGATCAGAAAAGCACCTCTGAGGCTTTACCCGATGCAACTGACGCTGCGCGTTATATTCCGGCCTCCGCCATTCAGGGTGCGGTCCCGACGCCCTATATCTACAAGAGCGCCTACAGTCTGACATGGAATTTAACCCCCTCAGTGCTGCAGGATTTCCGCTATAATACCAAAGGTTGGGACAGCACCGCAGATATTGACTGGAACAGTTTTTCATCGTCGTATGCCCAGTCTTCCGCCAACGCTAGCCTGCAGGGGCAGTACAGTTACGGCCAGGATCTTTTTTCCACCAGCGCCGCCGCTTCTTTTTCTGGAAACTGGCAGAGGAATTCCTTTTTAGCCGATGGCGCCTATACTGAAACCGAAAAACAGAGAATCGAACTGAATAATCTGAAATCCACCGCGTTCACCCTAACCGCCAACGAATCGATGCAGATAACTCCTTTTCACCGCGATGAGTACTTTAAACCGGTCAATCTGAGATGGTCTTTGCGCTCAAAGCTGCTGTCTTCTGAATTTACCGGTACCACTGAACAGCCGGATTGGCGTATACATACAGCTGAATGGAACAAGGAATATATCCAGGAGCATCAGGCCGGCGGTGTGGCCGGAATTAACCTGGCAGGGTTAAATCAGACTTTGACAATTTCCAGCAATTTACCGCCATTACTGGAAGCTTATTCCGGTAATATGGCTCTTAACTGGCCCTTCGGCGGTCTGACACTCAGTACCCGCCTGTATGAAAAAGAAAACCTGGCAGAAAAATGGTTTTGGGATCCGTTGCGCGCCAAATTATCCTGGAATTTTCCGCGCTCTGTCAGGTTGTCCCAGGAATATGTGTACGATATTGATGAGAGTGAACCCGTGAGATTGCATTTTGATGGAAGCTGGCAGATGCTTAGCGCTTCTTATACTTTGAGTAATACCATCCCCTTCAGGCTGGAAAGCGGCTCGGGCTGGGTATTGGATGGCACGGAACCTGAATTTCTGCCGGTGTCAGCCGGAATAACGCTGGATAACTCCGCCAAGGCTTTGAATATCAAGTTCTGGAAAAACCGGATTCAATTTTCGGCCCGCGCGAATGCGACTGTTCAGTTCAATCTCCTAAAATTGACGGAAAGCTATTTTGCTTTTACCCCCTCGCTGACTTTTAAAATCTATGAATCACTGGACTTTACCCTAAGCTCGGTAAGCCGTAACGATGTAATTGCGCGTTATTTTCAGGATTGGACTGATCTTCCAGTTCCCTTACCGGGAGAAACTGATATGCTAACCGATCTGCGCGACTCCTTCAAGTTTTGGGATACTCAGGCCCGTGAGCGTTCCGGTTTTAAACTAAAGTCCCTCTCCTTCGCCTTAACGCATTATTTACATGACTGGACAATGAATCTAAGTTATGAGATTAAGCCGATTTTACGTACGGATTCCAGCAGTGCCTATTACTATGATTTCAGCCCGGAAATAAACTTTTCAGTTGTCTGGAAGCCCATTGGAGATATTAAAACCACCATTCAGGCAAAAGAAGGCGTTTTCTCACTGAATCCCAAGGAATAATAAGCGCTTGACGGGAGCTCGCTCTTGTATGTACACTCAGGGGAAGAGGTTTATTTGGAAACTGGCTATACAATCGTTGTGGGGAATCAGGATATGCTTTCGGTTGTTTGCGGCGCTAATGATACGAATTTGCGTCTGCTGGAAGACTACCTTGGCGTACCCGTAGTGACCAAGGGTAATGAGCTGACTGTAGCATCCTCAAATGAGGTCGTGTGCCGCAAGTTCCAGGAACTGGTAGAAAAGCTGCTCTCCTGCTCCGCCAATAACAATGAGGCTTCTTCAGATTTACTCACTTCGCTGATTGCTACCATTGATGAGCCGCTTTCGGCTGATGTTCACTCTCAATTCATTCATATCCCCCAGGGTTTAAAAAAGGTTTATCCAAAGACCACCCGACAGGCCGAGTACATCCATAAAATAAAAACCCATGAACTGGTTTTTTGCCTCGGCCCGGCCGGTACAGGAAAAACATATATAGCGGTAGCCGATGCCCTGCGTCAGCTGCTGAGCCATGAAGTCCGCAAAATGGTGCTTACCCGTCCGGTAGTCGAAGCCGGCGAAAATCTGGGCTTTTTACCTGGTGACTTGGAACAAAAGATACATCCCTATATCCGGCCGCTGTATGACGCGATGGAAAGTCTTATCCCCGTCGATACAATCCGCCGTCTTGAGGAGTCGGGAATGATCGAGGTAGCGCCCCTGGCCTATATGCGCGGGCGCAGCCTGCAGGACGCGGTTATCATTCTCGACGAAGCCCAAAATACCACCCGGGAGCAGATGAAAATGTTTTTAACACGGCTAGGTCAGGGTTCTCGGGCCATAATAACCGGAGACCCGACACAGGTTGATCTGCCACGGAGCGTTCTTTCCGGTTTGGGTCACGCCGTGCATGTGTTGCGCAATGTCCCCGATATCGCCATAATCATGTTGGAAAACAGGGATGTGGTGCGCAGCCAGCTCGTAAAAAAGATCGTACAGGCATATGAACAAGAAGAAAATACAATATCTTAACCGGCATTGGTTCCGTTTTTCGCTGCTGGTTCGCGCCGGCCGAAAGACAATTTACTTATTTTTAGCCGCGTTTGTGGTTCTCGGCGGCGCGACCTATTTCAGTTTCTTGGAACTGAATGGTTTTCGCCAGACGAATTTATCGGACTATGAGGTTGGCAAGGTTTCGGAACGCGATATCATCGCCGGACGTGAAATTACCTATGTCGATGAGGAAGCCACCAAAATACGCCGGGATGCCCGGCAGCGCCTGGTGACGGCGGTGTTCCGGTATGACCTGGATCTCTCGACCAATCTGATTCGCGGGTTTACCGAGTTTTCGGAATACCTGGAACGAGCTCTCCAATCAATCTCCGCCCGTGATCAGTTTTTACTGGAAGTGCAGCAGGCCTATCCGGGGATCCTGACCAGAATACAGCTGGAAGCGCTTTTTTCAGCCAGAGACCGTCAAACATTACCCTCAGTGGCTGCCATTATCTTCAGGCAGATTGTTAACGAAGGTTACACGGCTTTTCCGGATAAAGGAATGGAACGTTTTAATCAGGCTGAGGTTGAAGTTGTACGCCTGCGCTCCGATAATCTGGAACGTTCCCTGGTAGCCCAGGATTCTTTGCTGACCGCTCAAGGGCTGCGCAGCTATGTACAGAGTGCCTTGCTCTCTCTCGGGAAGAGCTCCTCTCAAACCGATCCGGTTTTGACCTTGATAAGACCTTTCCTGAAAGAGAATCTGTTTTTTCAAACTGATGAAAGTGAAAGCAAACTGGAGGCCGCGGCCAAGCAGGTTCAACCGGTATTGGTGATTATCCAAAAGGGCCAAAAGATCATCCGGCGCGGATTCCTGATTACGGAGGAAAATTTCCAACAGCTGCAGGCGCTCTCCAGTTCCGGAATGTATATTGATATCCGTCAATTCAGCGGTACCATTCTTTTCCTGCTGGTTCTGCTGCTGCTTTCTCTTTTCCTGTTTTCTCCCGCTGTTTACGGCCGTGACCCGGACTTTCAGACGGCCTGCTTTCTGGTCATTCTTTTTTCCGTTCATTACGTTTTAGCGCTGCTGCTCTCTCATGTACAGCTTTTTTCGCTGCCCCTTGATCATGCGGTGGTTTTGCCTACCGCCCTGATCACTATGCTTGTAGCGGCTTTAAAAGGCCCGCGAGCGGCGATCAGCATGGCGCTGCTGCTTTCACTTTCGGTAATGGGCGCCTCCGGGTTTTCGCTTTCACCGCTGCTGTTTTCACTGTTCACCGGTCTGGCAGGAGTACGTTTGATTAACATGACCGGCAAACGCATCGATCTGGTACGTTCCGCCGCGGTTCTGGCCTTTCTCGCTCCGGTTGTGGCCATATTGCTGATGATGGTATTGCCTTCGATCAGTTATGATAGCGGGTTTGCGATTGCGGCAGCCGCGGCCAACGGTTTTATGAGCGGTATACTGGTGTTGGGTTTTCTACCGGTTTTTGAGGCTGCCCTGAATACTTCAACTAATTTCAGGTTAATGGAATTTTCCGATCTCAATTCACCAATCATGAAGCGGATGCTGCTGGGCGTTTCCGGAACCTATAATCATTCTATTATGGTGGCCACCCTTGCGGAAAGCGCCTGTCGCGAAATCGGCGCCAATTCGCTTCTGGCCAGAGTCGGCGCCTACTATCACGATATCGGCAAGATGGATCAGCCGGAGTATTATGTCGAAAATCAGGCAGACTATAATAAGCATACCGACCTGAATCCGCGCCTGTCCGCAACAGTCATTCGCAGTCACGTCAAACAGGGCGTTGAAAAAGCCAGACAAATGCGTCTGCCGCATGAGGTGATCGATATTATTTCCGAGCACCATGGTAACAGCCTGATATATTACTTTTACAACGAAGCCAAAAAGATCGATAAGACCGTTGACGAGGAAGATTTTACCTACCCGGGTAATCCGCCGCGCAGCCGGGAATCCGGTGTAGTGATGCTCGCCGATGTGGTTGAGGCCGCCTGCCGCACGCTTGAAAAACCGTCGGTACCCCGGCTGGAAAAATTCATCAACGAACTGATTTGCGCCAAACGGGATTCCGGTCAACTAAACAATTCGGATCTTACCTTCCGTGAGCTGGAAATTATCAAGCAGACCTTTGTAAATATTCTGGCCGGCTACTATCACTCACGAATTGAATATCCGAGCCAAAAAGACGCAGGCCAAAAAGAGCTGTTTTCCGCCGAGAATCCGCTCAAAAAGGAGAAGGCATGAGTAATAAAATAATTGTGGATTGCGCCGAAGGTTTGGCCATTCCCGCCTGGATAGACCGGGTTGAGCCTTTTGTGGCCGCGGTACTGCAGCAGCTGGACATCCAAAACTGGGAGCTTTCGGTGTTGTTTTGCGATGACCCGTTTATCAGCGCATTAAATAAAAAGTACCGGAATATCGACAGTCCCACCGATGTACTCTCCTTTGAACAGGGCGATGAATACATTGACGCTGAAGATATTACCTGGTTTACCGCCGGAGATATTGTTATCAGTCTGGATTCGCTGCGGGCCAACGCCGAGACCTTTGAGGTGGATGTAAACGAAGAACTGAAACGGCTTTTATTGCACGGTGTTCTGCATCTGGACGGTATGGATCACGAGGATAATTCTCCGGAGCAGGAAATGCTTCAATTTCAGGAACACTTGCTGCCCCGTTTTTCCGAAACTGTGGTATACAAGGAATAATAATGGGCTTATTCGGTAATACTAAAAAGATTTCTAAAAACACTATTCTGGAACGGGATGCTGAACCTATCTTAAATGAAAAACTGAACGAAGAAAAACGCGATATGATACGGGGCGTTGTCGATCTTTCGGAAACCTCGGTGAAGGAAGTAATGATCCCCCGCATCGATGTGGATTTTCTTCCGGTAGATATTGATGAAATCGATTTGTTGAACCGGGTCGCGGAGAGCGGTCATTCCCGTTTTCCGGTCTACAAGGAATCTATCGATAACGTCGTCGGGGTGCTGTATGTCAAGGATATCATTAAGCTTATGGCAAAAAAAGAAGATATCCTTCTGGAAAGCATTGTCCGGAAACCTTTTTTTGTTCCTGAGTCGAAAAGAATTGATTCGCTGTTGCGGGAATTTAAGCGCCGTCACGTACACATTGCCATCGCGATAGATGAATACGGCGGAGTCTCCGGCATAGTCTGCATGGAGGATATTATTGAGGAAATCGTCGGTGATATCCAGGATGAATTTGATAACGAGCGGGAAGACATCCTGGCAATAGGCGAAGGCATTTGGCTCTGCGATGCCCGGGTCAGCCTGGACGATCTGTCCGGCATTTTTGAAGCAGTTGTTCCGGACGATGAATTTGAAACCCTCGGCGGTTTTGTATTTGATCTTTTCGGGAAAATTCCCGTGAAATATGAAAAAGTTTCCTGGAAGAATTTTGATTTCATTATCCAGGATATGGAAGGCCATCGTATTAATACGGTAAAGATAGTCACCAGAAAAGAAGAGGCATAAATCATGAAGACCGCTGCCGCCATTCTGTTCTCCCTATGCGTCAGTTCAGCCCTTTTTGCCGATCCGGTACGTTTTTACGAAACCGGGCAGGCCTTTCAGGCCTCAGAAAACTGGTACAGCGCAATCGAAAGCTACCAGGAAGCCTTGCGTGAAAATCCGTCATACGCGCCGGTTCTGCACGGACTCTCGGAATGTTTTTACGCCCTCGGTGAATACGAACAGGCTTTGCAGCAGGTTCGTAAAGCCGCTCAGTTCCGGCGTAATGACCCCATATTGATGAATTTGGAAGGCCGGATTCTGATCGGTCTAGGCCAACTCGAGGAAGCCCAACAGGTTTTTTCGGCCGTACTCACAACCTGGCCGAATGACGTTGAAGCCCGTTTCGGTGTAGCGGAGATTGATGTAGCCGCCGGCAGGGTCTCTGCCGCCTCCAGTCGCTATCAGGATGCCCTCAAGCGGCAAGGCGATAACCGCAAGGCCTTGTTGTCGCTGGCGCTGGTCAGCTGGGAACTTGGAAATACGGCCATCGCTCGCGATTATATCGAAAAAGCTCTGCAGCATCACGGTGATAATCCGCAGGTTTACTATTTTGCCGCTTACATCTCCTCTTTGGAAGGAAAGAATACAGAAGCCGAAGCAAGATTGCGCGCCGCCTTGAGACTGAAAGGCGAGTATGATGAAGCCAGTGAACTGCTTTCTACTATCCTGTTCCGCACCGGCCGTTACAGCGAGGTTATTGAGCTCTGCAATGAACGGATCAGGGTTAACCGCAACCGTCGTTCCGCCTGGTATATGCTCGCGCTTTCGCTTGCGAAACTCGGCCGGCATGAGGAAGCGATTTCCGCCTCCCGCAGCGGCCTGCAGATCGATCCAAACGACGAGGTGTTCCGCACCTTTCTGGAGCAAATCATTATTGAGCGTCTGGCGCTGGAAGACAACCGCAGAGTCAATTGGGCAGCCTGGCACTCTGAAAAAGCCCGGGCTTTTTCGAGCCGAAATCTTTCCGATCAAGCCTTGTATGAGTACCGTCAAGCCTTAAAAATCAATCCATACGGAACGGAAGACCGTCTAGCCTATGCCGCCCTGCTATTGAACCGCGGATACCCGGCGCGCTATGTAGAACAGCTTAAATTTATTCAATCTCTTGGCAAGAGCAATGTTCGCATCAACGACGCCATTGAGTCCTATCAAAAACTGCTGCAAAGTTCGGTTCAGTCGCGATGGAAAGTTGATACCCTGTATCTGGACAAGGCTCATACAGCGCTGGGTGTTTATTTCCAGTCTGACAGCGCCAATATTCAGCATCCCGAATCTGAGCGAATTACCTCGGCCATGCTCTCCGAGGTCCTTTCCTGGAATCCCCGCCTGCGGCTGCAGGCCGCGGATCGTCCGGTTGCCAGTTACTCTGAAGCCTTCCGGACTTCGCGGCTCAACGGTGAAGATTATTTTGTACTGGTGCGTTACCGGGAAAATGAACGTGATGTAGAAATACGGATGGATCTGTATGTTTCCAAAACCGGCTCTAAAGCCGACACCTTTACCGTGTTTAGAACTGGAAATGACCGCTATGCGAATGCCCTGCGGCGCAGCGCTCAGGTTTTATCGGCGGCTATACCGGTTCAAGGTGTTTTACTGCAGAAATTTCAGCAGGATGGTTTAATGGATCTCGGACGCAGTGACAGTGTTGCCGTTGGCGCCGTTTTTGATATTCTGCCGGCTGCCGCCGTAACCGTGGCTAACGAGGGTATCGGTCTGCTGTATCGTCAAAGCGACATACTCGGAACCTTTACCGTCACTGAAGTTGATGAAGATGTTTCTGTAGGCACGCTGTCGCGCAGCGGTTTCTTTGACCGTATTAATGGCGGCGATAAGCTGATCCTGAAAGCCTCAGTTGCCGCCGGAAGCGAAGCTGTCACAGACACTAATGCCGCTGCACAGCCCCGTGCCAGGATCGATACCCCTTCGCCGCCGCCGGCTTTACTGGGTATTCTGCGCAAAATCCGTTAATAACCGCTCTGGCTGCCTGAGACCAGGTTGGACAGCACATACTGTATCCAATCGCGGGATTGGCTGTAATAGCGGTCTTGGGCTAGCAAAAACTCCTGCAGGGCTTCGCGGTGTAAACCCTGAAAACTATAAGCCTGACCCAGGTAAAAATGAGCCCGGGCTGTAATATCGGCGGTGCGGCGGATAGAAAGAAACTGATTCAAAGCTGAAATCGAGGATTCCCATTGCTGCAGACGAAAGGTTTCGTCAAGTACCTTACGCAGCGCGAACTCTTCTCCACCGGTGTCGGAGAGCAGATCAGACTGAAAAAGAAAGGCTTCACGCTGGCGCACAGCGCGGACTTTTACCGGTACGGTAATTTTGCGGATAATATCTTCGGTATCGGGTGAAAAAACGACATTGTAATGTCTGAATTCATTACCCGGATTTAAATAGGGCAGGGGCATGGCCCGAATTGACGGCAGGTAATTCTTATACATCCCGGCATAGCTGGAAGACACTTCAACCGGAATCCGGTTGGTATTCAATGAGGGTGTAAAATCGGCTGTTCCTGTCCGCAGAGTCTCTTCATCTACCAGAGCATAGTAATAGGGTACGCCGGGTACCGGATAATCGACAAAGGGTGTGCCTGAATCGGTAAATGCCGAAAGCACGACGGCCTGAAGCAGGCTGTTCATGTTCGTAAACGGGGTGGTAGCCCGGTATAATACCAAATTACGGCCGCGCTCCGGGGTTTCCCAGGTAATTATTACCGCGTCTTCTCTGGTAATCGCGTCAAAGCCGGTCAGCATGACCGGTTCAGCCGGTTTTGCGGCAATTTCAGCCCGCACCGGTAAAATCAGGGAATTGGTTACCGGCAGAAAAAAAGCATACTCGGTTCCCGAGGAATCCTTCGAGAGGATGGCATAGTAATAGTCACCTTGATCAGGCAGGGTGTCCGAAAAAGAGGTGACCGTATACGGAACAGTGCCCACAATCACCGCGTTGTGGCGGTTGGCGGCGGTTACCGGTTCAGTCGACCGTAAAATGATATTATCGCCATCCATATCCAAAGCGGCAATCCAGCTGAGCGCGACTTTGTTTTCGGTTACCTGAGCCTGCAGGGCGCTGACCACGGGAGGAGGCGGAACGGCGCGGTCTTCCATAATTTGCGCGAAAAGCCCTGCGGTGCAGAGAATCAGAGAGAGAGACAGTCCGCAAAGCCGAAAAAACGTTTTTTTCATTCAAAAAGCTCCTCATAATCATTTTCGCAGTTAATTGATGATTTGACAAGATAATTTCTTTGCCGTATTGTAAGATATGTTTGTTTCAGTGGTTCTGGATCCCGGAGGAGAAGAGTCGGCCCGGCAGTTGGCAGAGGTGCTGATCGCCTTCGGTTTCGAAAAAGTACAGCGCGCTTGCTGGGAGTCCGCATCAATTAATGAATCTCTATTAGCCAAGCTTAAACTGGAAATTGACAAGGTTACCGACTATTACGACGCGGTTCGCCTCTATCAATTCCCGGTTGACGGTCTATTGGCAGTAACCGTATTGGGAAAAAAGAAATGGCGGCGTGTCATTGTACGCCCCCCCGTGCATCGCGCGGGTACTTGAAAATACGTAATTAATACGCAACAGGAGCGAGTTATGATTATAGAAGAACTGAAATCTCCGATTCTCGAATTAAAGGGCACAGTCTCCGAGATCTGGGGGCGTCTTTGACTCCGACGCCATAAAAGAGCGGATTCAAGACAAGGAGGCCATGACCGCCGCCCCCGATTTT
Source organism: Treponemataceae bacterium (assembly GCA_942493045.1). Lineage (GTDB taxonomy): Bacteria > Spirochaetota > Spirochaetia > Treponematales > Treponemataceae > Teretinema. Next base: position 892,641 of record OW818665.1, read on the forward strand.
TGGAATGATAATAAGAAAGCTGAAAAACTGCTGGGCGAAATCCGCTCGCTCCGGAACCGGGTTGAGCCCTGGGAAAACCTGCTCACTGAGATAGGGGATTTGGAAGCGCTTTTTGAATTGGCCGCCGAAAGCAAAGACGACTCCATGATTCCGGAAGTCAAATCGGCGCTGGATAAGGCTGCATCCCGCTATCTGGCTCTCAACACCCTCAATCTGCTTTCTGATGAGGTAGACCGCAATGACGCCTTTTTATCGGTGCATGCCGGGGCCGGTGGAACCGAAGCCTGTGACTGGGCTCAGATGCTGACGCGCATGTATGTGCGCTGGGCGGAACGCCGCGGTTTTAAGGTTGAAACCCTGGATATTCTGGAAGCCGACGGCGGAATCAAATCGATTACAATGCGCGTTAACGGCGAATACGCCTATGGCTATCTTAAAAGTGAGGCCGGGGTACACCGCCTGGTAAGAATCAGTCCCTTTGACGCTAATGCCCGACGGCATACCTCTTTTACTTCCGTGGATATTTTCCCGGTGCTCGATGATACTATTGAAGTTGATGTCCGGCCCGAGGACTTGCGCGTAGACACTTATCGATCCGGCGGCGCCGGCGGACAGCACGTTAACAAGACCGACTCCGCGGTGCGCTTTACGCATCTGCCGACCGGTATAGTCGTCGCCTGTCAAAGCGAGCGCAGCCAGCAGATGAACCGCGCCACGGCCATGGGCATTCTGAAAGCCCGGCTTTATGAATACTACAAGGCTCAAAAAGAAGAAGAGAATAAGAAATTTTCAGCTGAGAAAAAAGAGATATCCTGGGGAAACCAGATCCGTTCTTATGTTTTTCAGCCGTATACGATGGTTAAGGATCATCGCACCCGCCATGAAACCGGAAATATTCAGGCTGTAATGGATGGCGAACTGGATCTATTTATGGAAGCCTGGCTCAACGCCAAATGGGAAGGGTATGCCGACCGGGGAGAACGACGAAGATTTATGATTGCGGTTTTATGCGCTTCGAAATATTTATCGGATCGGCTGTGCGCGGCCATGCCGGGCGGAAAACAATCCGCCCTGGTCATACCTCCCCAAAACCGCGGCGAACAGGCATTGGCCGTTTTCTTACGCGATAACCATATTGAAGTGCTGCTCTATGAACCGTCTTTTTTATCTGACCCATCGGCCTGCCGAGCGGCCAGTCCGCATACCCGTTTTGTGATAATCGCCGCGCCCGGCGATGAAGTCGCCGTACATCAGGCTTTACGCCGGGGCGTGAGCGCCGTTCTGGATAAACCGGTACGCGAGGAAGAACTAATCGGAGTATACCGTCTTGTGTGTACCTGACGCTTCCTGTTTTCACCGACTGCGCTTATTTTTTACCATCACACTGATAGCCGGCGCGCTTTCTTTTCCGCTGCACGCCCAAAAAACCGAGTGGGTGCTTTCGGCCGCCGAGTTCAGCGGCGAAGACCTCCCTGAAATGCACAGTCAATTGAAAGCCTTGATTCCACGCTTACTGATTGACCGGTTGTCCTCACTTTCCAGCCGGGCCGTCAACGCCTCTGAACAGGCAGCCCGGGCGGCCAGCGAGCTTATTGATAACCGCGTGAAACTGATAAACGAACGGCGCGTGCTTTTAGAAAACCGCGACAAACTGCTATTCTCAACCAATTCTCCCTGGAATATTTCCCAAACCCGCCGGAGGCTAAACCGGGAAATTGCCGAAAAAGAAAAGCGAATATCACTTCTGACTAGCGATATTGCCGGCATCAGTATAGAAAACTCCGCCGTAGGCGAAACAATAATGCCAATCAGCTTCTGGAAATCGGCAGCCGAGCTGTTTATCATTCCGGCCGGAAGCAACCGCAATAGCGCGCTGCGTCAGGCCGGTATAGCCGCTTTGATAACCGGCACGGTCGCTGACTCCTCCGGTTATCTCATCATTACCTGCCGTTTGGAGCTTTCCACGCCGGGTATCGAGAGCCGCTCAATCATCGCCGCCGCCTCCTATGACAGTATCGATGAACTGGTCAAATCAGTGGCCTTGGAATTAATGCCGGAAATAATGCGCATGCCTACGGCGTCGCTCACCTTTGCCTTAAATCCGGCTGACGCCTTGGTTTCCATGAACGGCAAAGCCCTGTTTGATCTCGCCGGAACACATACCGTACCGGCAGGAAAACACTTGTTTACAATTTCGGCCGCCGGTTATCAGAATGCCGAACTGGAAACTGAACTGGCGCCGGATGGCGCGTACTTGTTGCGCTGCGAGCTATTGAACCGCAGCACCGCCGAAGTTACCATCTCGACAACCGAAGGTGAAGCCGCTGTGTATTACAATGCCGCGGACTATGCGTTGACCCCGGTCACACTGACCGTACCGTCTCTTCCGACCATCGGAGAGCTTAAGGGGGAGGGTGGAACAACCTACTTCATCATTGATCCCTCGCGCGGCCGTTCCCTGGCCGTCCGGCAGAATCTGGTAGACACTTCGGAGCGAATCGAAAAACAGCGTCGGGTACTGTATAATTCGTTAGGTGCTTTATACGCTTCCTTGCCAGTTTCAATGCTGACCTATGGAATAAGAACGAATAAGCTGGATGCCTATCAAAGCGGGCGGATGGCGAATACCTCTGAAAATTATAATTCCGTCGTAGCCTGGAATAATGCCTCACTCGTTACCCAGGGCATTTCATTGGCGCTGGGTATCAATTTATGCATTCAAATCACCCGTTATCTGCTCGCGGCTGAGCAGGCGGTACCTCAAACAGCCGCTTCGGCAGGAGAATAAATACTATGGCAAGAACTACTTTTGCGGAAAATCTGAAACGCTTATTCGGCTTACATAAGCCGACTGATGATTCTTTTTTTGAAGAGCTTTCAGACAGCCTGATTGAAGGCGACCTGGGAGCCAAAACAGCTATAGAAGTTACCGAAGCTCTTGAAAAAAAATGCCGTAGCGGTGGAATAACTGACCGTGAGGCTATTCTGACGGAACTTTCGGTTTTGCTTAATTCCTGGATTAAAGAAGGCCAGCCGCCTTATCAAAGCGGTAAGGTTAATATATTTATGATTCTGGGCGTAAATGGCGTCGGCAAGACTACCAGCGCCGCGAAAATGGCCCGCTGGTATCAGCAGAATTTTCAGAGCCCCATAATATTGGCCGCCGCCGACACCTTCCGGGCCGCGGCTATCGAACAGTTGGAACTACATGGCCAGCGGCTTGGTATCCGGGTAGTTGCCCATAAACACGGAGCGGATCCCGGAGCTGTCGTGTATGACGCCGCTGAGGCCTCTCGCGCCGCCGGCGGCGGCCTGGTCATTGTAGATACGGCCGGAAGGCTGCATAACAAGGAAAATCTGGTGCGCGAGCTTCAGAAAATCGACCGCATTGCCGCTTCGCGGGCCGACACCGGCTGTTACAAAAAAATACTGGTGTTGGATGCCACAACCGGACAAAACGGACTGCGGCAGGCCGAAGTTTTTCATGAGGCAGTCGGTGTGGACGCGGTGATCCTTACCAAATATGATTCCACAGCGCGCGGCGGCATAGCCGTTACTGCCGGAAAGGAATACAACCTGCCGATGGCCTTCGTCGGCACCGGCGAGGGGTATCAGGATTTTGAGCCTTTTTCCCGCGCCGCCTATCTGCGCGATTTTTTGGGAAGTTGAGCATGCGCTTCAAATTAGCGGCAGCCCTGGGCATACTTTCTCTGATCGTTGTTCCAGCCCGATCTGTAGAACCGCAGGAAGCAGCAGCGGAAGCCGTCTATCAATATGATGCCTCGGGAAAGGTCCGTTCCTTCGGTGATACCCGCCTCGGACCGGAGGGGTTTTTGGATGTAGACGGCGATCAGTGGGTAGTGGAGCGCTTCGACAGTCTCTGCCGTCCGGTATCACGGGTCACCTGGAAGGCTTCCGTTATTGTCAGTACTACAATCTGGCTGTACAATCCCGCTGAAAGCGGCTACACACTGCGCACCGAAAGCGGCGGACAGCATACCGAAACTGTGTATTCCGAGACGGGGCTGCCCCTTTTTTCAACAGTCCGGGATTCAGAAGGCCTGTTGTTGGAATCATATGCCAGGGAATATACTGCAGACGATAAACTGCTGAGCGAAAAACTGGTTATCGGAACGCGGGAACGCCTGACCGAAAACCGCTATTCCGGTGAAGGCGAACTGGAGTTTACCCGGATCACCGAAAATCAGGTGCCGGTGCTGGAGCGTGAATATCAGGGCGCTGAGAATTGGGTGGAAAGGGTTTTTTACCGCGGCAAACCCGTGCTGGAAGTTACCTGGCGGGATTCTGTGCGCGTTGGGGAGAATAAACTGCGATGAGACAAAATAAAGCCTGGATGTTCTTCACAGCCGGTCGCTTTGCGACGGTCGACAGCCGCGGGCGCAGCGCCTTGACATCGCTGCTGTCATCGTTGGGAATTGCCCTCGGCGTGACCGCGCTCATTGTAATACTCTCCGTGATGAACGGTTTCCAGATGGGCTATATCGACAGCATTCTGGAAGTCAGTTCCGCCCATGTCCGGGTACACGGGCCGGCGAGCGAGCTGCAAAAGATTTCCGTTTTTCCCGGGGTACGCAATTCTTTTTTATTTTCTGAGGCTCAAACCATGTTGGCCGGAAGATATAACCGTCAGCAGGGGGCTTTACTGCGCGCCCTGCCAGAAGACATATTGATTACCGATGCCGGTTTCGCGCGCAATCTGCAGCTGACAGCCGGCACCTTCAGTTTTGACCGGCCCGGTTCAGTAATTCTCGGAGCCGAACTGGCCCGTCAGCTCGGCGTCTCCGTTGGTGATGAGGTTACCGTAATTGCCATCTCCGGCGGGTCTTCTACCGATCTTTTTCCAGAAAACGCGCTACTGTCGGTACGCGCCCTGTTTCGTACCGGTTATTACGAGGTTGACAGTAGCTTTGCCCTGGTTTCGCCGGAAGAAGGCCGGCGTCTGCTAGGCGCGGACGCCGAAGTTCAGGCTGCTGTTAAGCTTCTCGATATCGAACGGGATGCCCGTTTTGCCTCCCTGCTAAAAAGTCAGTTGCCGGACACAACCAGTGAATCCTGGCGCAGCTTTAACCGGGCTTTTTTCGGCGCGCTGCGGGTAGAAAAAAACATGCTGATGTTTTTGGTCGTGCTGATCTTCGTAGTGGTTACAGTCAATATTTTTAACGGTATGCGCCGGTCGGTCTATGAGCGGCGCGAGGAAATCAGCGTTCTGACAGCCCTGGGCGGTTCAGCTCGGAATGTGCAGGGCATTTTTCTGATCAACGGTCTGGGCATCGGCCTGTCCGGAAGTTTGACCGGTCTGTTTTGCGGCCTCTTCCTGTCTGTTAACATTAACGGTTTGTTCGCACTGGTGGAACATCTCGTGAACGGAGTAACTTCTTTCCTGTCAATTTTATTCGCCTCCGAATCCGACTCTACTTTTTCCCTGTTCAGCCCGACCTATTTTTACATGATGGAAGTGCCGGTACGCATTCTGTTTCCTGAAGTCCTGGCTGTTTTTCTGTTCGGTGTGCTCTCGGCCACGGCAGCCTCCTGGATGGCCAGCCGCGCGATTATTGCCCTCAAACCAGCGGAGGTTTTACGTTATGAATGATTCAGTGTTGCGTCTGGAAGGAATCCGCAAGGAATTCCCGTCGGCTTCCGAACAATTGTGTATTCTGGATAATCTGGAAATGGATATCCGCCGCTCGACCCGGGTTATTATCACCGGTGAGTCCGGCTGCGGAAAAAGCACCCTGCTGAATATTATCGGGGGACTGGAAACTCCGACTGCCGGAACTATCACCGCCGGTCCCTACCAGGTGAATACTCTCGATGAAAAAGGTTTGACCGCTTACCGGAGCACCTATTTAGGGCTGGTTTTTCAGTTTCATTATTTGCTAAAAGATTTTACGGCTCTGGAAAATGTCATGCTCCCGGCCTATATGACAGGCATCCCCAAAAAGGAAGCGCTAGAGAGGGCCCGTTCACTGCTTGTCGATGTCAATCTGGAGCACCGTCTTTCACATTTTCCTTCCCAGCTGTCCGGCGGAGAGCGCCAGCGGGCCGCGGTAGCCCGGGCCCTGGTCAACAACCCGGAGCTGGTTCTGGCCGATGAGCCTACCGGTAATCTGGACCCGGCTAACGCCGCGCTGGTTAAAGAGCTGCTGTTTTCAGTGGTAGCCCGTTATCACAAGACCCTGCTTTTAGTTACCCATGACGCCGAACTCTCCCGAGCCGGAGATTTGTGTCTGCGTTTGCATGAAGGAAGGCTGGTAAGGCAATGAAACTGCGCTTCTCTTTTTTACTGGCCAGGCGCTTTCTCGGTCTGGGATCCCGGCGCAGCGTTTCCAACGCCCGGCGCAGTCTCTTCGGAGCCATAGCCGGCATCGGCATCAGTTTAATTCCACTGGTAATAGTGCTGGTAGTCTCGGACGGCATGATTGAAGGCATTACCAGCCGGATCATCGCCCTCGGCACGAGTCATATTCAGATATCAAACTACTCCGGAAACGCTGATGTGGTTCAGGATGCCGCGGCCCTGCGTGATTTCGCGGACGATATCGTGCTACGCGATACCAGCGGCTCGATAGTTGGCGCCTGGGGAGAAAAACAGGGCACCGCCATTGCCATCGGCTCAACCGGGCGCAGCGGCGCGGCGGTGAGGGCTATCGATCCTGCCTTTTTCAAGGATAATTCCGAAGCGGTCTCTTTTATTGAGGTGACGGAGGGCAGTATTGCCGAGTTTTCCGGGAATGACGCCTTTATCGGCACCAAGCTGGCCCAAAACTGCGGATTGCAAGTCGGAGACCGGGTGCGGTTGATCACCCAAACCAGCGCTCCTGGCGGAAATCTGGTTCCTCGGGTTTGGACGTTTACGGTGCGGGCTGTCATTTCTTCCGGATATCAGGAACTCGACGCCCTCTGGTTTTTTATTCCGCTCGATCAGGGTTTTCGTGTCCTGCCCGGAGCATCATCGCGTACCCTGATCAATATTGTCACTGACAATGCCTTTGCCGACCTTGAGCCGGTCATTGAGTCGCTGTATCCGCGGCTGCCGGAATACTGGTCCGCCTACACCTGGAAAGACCTGAACCGCTCCCAGTTTCAGTCCTTTCGTACCACCAAGGTATTGTTGATGTTTATTATGATGCTGATCGTGTTTGTGGCCTCGGTAAATGTTTCTTCGGCTCTGGTCATGCTGGTAATGGAGCGTCGGCAGGAAATCGCGATTCTCAAGAGCACCGGCGCCTCTCCGGAGGACATTTCAGCGGCCTTTGTGCTTTCCGGTTTTTTAACCGGACTGGCCGGTGTATTAGCCGGTCTTCCGGCCGGTATTCTATGCGGCATTCACATCAATAAAATTTTTATATGGATGGAACAGCTGATCAATGCTGTCAACACCTTTAAATACCGGCTGTTTGGAACCGACGCTGCCGGACCATATATTCACTTACTCGATCCGGAGTATTATCTTGAATATATACCGGTTACGCTGCACCTTTTGGAATTATTTTTAATCGGCGCCGGTACACTGGTACTGTCGGTTCTGGTTTCGCTGCTTCCGGCAATCCGGGCAGGGGCGGAAAAGCCACTTGAAACATTGAGGAAATACTAATGAAATGTGACGCCTGCGGTGAAAAGCCGGCCGTAATATTTGTCCAGCAGGTTTCCCGGGAAAATACCGTGGAGCTGCACCTCTGCGAAGCCTGCGCCGCCAAGCGCGGCCTTTCCACTACCGGAAATAAAATTGACATTTCCCTGGGCGGTCTTTTCACCAATATTTTAGACGGAGACAGTACCGAGACAGTCTCAAAAAAAAGCTGTCCGGTATGCCTCAGTACCCTTAATTTAATACGCCGTCAGAAAAAAGCCGGCTGCGCCGAATGTTACCGTTTTTTCCGCACCGAAATTCTTTCCGTTCTGCGCGCCGAAGGTATCGAAATGCATTACACCGGAGCGCTTCCCCACCGACCGGATAATTTCCGGTCGGTGGCTGTAGACCGGGAAATGCTGAAACGGGAGCTGCAACGGGCCATCGATACTGAAGACTATGAGCTGGCCGCCTATTACCGCGATCGGCTGCGTTCCCAGCAGGGAGGCTCCCAATGACCGCAGATACCTCCAGCGGAGCCTGGTATGCGGAATCCGGCGCGGAAAACGATGTCGTTATTTCTACGCGTATCCGCATTGCCCGGAATCTGCTTAATTTTCCCTTTCCGGTAGCCATTAAATCCGATGACGCCGAAGCCGTTCAATCGCTGATCTTTGACAGTTTTAATCATCTGGAACATCCGGAACAGTATCAGATGGTTCGGATGTCCAATATAGATCCCTTAGGCAGAAAAATTCTCGCCGAAAGGGGAGTTATCCGCCCGGAAAGCGGTATTGAACCCTGGCGCGCCGTGGTCATCCGGGGTGATGGAGCGCTCTCGGCGACGGTCAACGTCGATGATCATCTCCGCTTGGCAGCTTTCCGGCCCGGGCTTGATTTTTCCTGGTGCCGGCAAACCCTCGAAACCATCGATTCCGCCCTGCAGGAGCAGCTGCAGTTTGCTTCTGCAGCGGACTTTGGCTATCTCTGCCAGGATTTAACCTCGGCCGGCACCGGGATGAAGGCCTCGGTACTGCTCTCGCTTTCAGGATTGGTGATGACCTCGCTGGCCGAACGGGTTATCCGGGAAAGCCTGTCCCAGGGATTTTTAATTCGCGGGTACTATACCTCCGGAAACAATGACTCTCTCGGAGCCCTCTACCAGATCTGCAACGCCTCCGGCGCGAACGGCGACATGGAAAGCCAAATAGAGAGTCTTGAGATGATGGTCCGGCGGATTATCGAGATGGAACGCCGCAGCCGCGAAGAATTGCTCAATACACAGCCCACTTCGATCGAAGATATAGTATACCGCGCGGTAGTAACCGCCCGTTATGCCCGCTTCATACCGGTACGCGAAGGCGTTGAACTGATTTCACGCATCAAACTGGGCTTGCATCTCGGTTTGGTTTCCGGTATATCGGATTCAGCTCTGACCGCGCTGCTGTACCGCATCCAAAACGCTCATTTGGGTTTTGTAATTTTGGGCGGAAGCATTATCATTGAAGAGGACATTAAAACCGAAGAAATGCGGATTGAGCGGCTCCGTGCTATGATTATACAGGAAGTACTCAAGGAAGTTGACATAAAGGAAAGGAGATAGCGAGAGTGTTTAAAGGATTGTCGCAACGCGCCCAGAAATTACTGACTATCCAGAGCCAGGAAGAGGCTAAACGCTCCGGAGCGGATCAACTGGTTCCCGAGCATGTCATGCTGGCTTTGATCCGTGCCGCCGATGGTACGGCTTTTCTGGTACTTCAAAAGCTGAACATCAATATTCTGTCCCTACAGCTACAGTTGGAGCAGGCTCTTCCGCCTAAAACTCAAGCCGTGATTTTCGGAGATATACCGCCTTCGAGGCGTTTACGGGGAATGCTGGACGCCGCTTCTATCGAAGCCCGCACCCTGCGCCATGATTATATCGGCACGGAGCATATTCTGCTGGCCTGCATCCGTGAAGCGCAGAGCATCATGAACCATTTCTTTGAGAAGGAAAGCGTTCAGGTGGATGAAATCCGCCTGGCGGTTCAAGAATTCACTTCAATCCGCGACGCTGCCCTGGTCAAGCAAAAACGACCGGCCATGGCCGACGGTCCGAGTCACCGCAGCGCCAGTCTCCTGGAAGAATTCAGCCGCGATTTAACAGCACTGAGCCGGGATTCACTGCTGGATCCGGTAGTCGGGCGGGAAACCGAAATCAGACGGGTAGTGCAGATTCTCTCCCGGCGTAATAAGAACAATCCGGTTCTGGTCGGAGAGCCGGGAGTAGGTAAAACAGCCATCGTAGAAGGACTGGCGCAGCGCATCGTTGCCGAAAAAGTTCCGCGAAATCTGGTCGGTAAACGATTGCTGGTTCTGGATCTGGCTTCGGTCATCGCCGGAACAAAATATCGCGGTGAATTTGAAGAGCGCCTGAAGCGCATCATGAAAGAAATCGCCGAAGCCAAGAACATCATTTTATTTATTGATGAGCTGCATACCATAATTGGAGCGGGCGGGGCGGAAGGAGCCATGGACGCTTCCAACATGCTCAAGCCGGCTCTAGCCCGCGGCGAGCTGCAATGCATCGGCGCGACCACCCTCGCGGAGTACCGCAAATATTTTGAAAAAGACGCCGCCCTGGAGCGCCGTTTCCAAACCGTTCTGATCGGAGAACCGGACGCCGAGGCTACCCTGGAAATTCTGAAAGGCATCCGCTCCCGTTATGAGGATCATCATACCGTACGCTATACGCCTGAAAGTCTCGAGACTATTATCGATCTTTCACGGCGCTATTTGACTGACCGCTTTTTTCCGGATAAAGCTATCGATGTGCTGGATGAGGCCGGGGCCATGAAAAAGATTGAATCTGATGTGCGGCCGGGTGAACTGCCGGAACTGGAAAAACGCATCGCCGATCTGGTAAACGAAAAAAAGAATATGGTGCAGACCCAGAATTACGAGCGGGCGGCGCAGGTGCGGGACGAGGTTCGCCAGCTGAAGATTCAGGTCGATGAATTACGTAAGAAATGGCAGAATCCTGCCCCGGGAACCATACACACGGTAACCCCCAAAGATATTTCAATGGTTATTTCGGTAATGACCGGAATACCGGCCAGCACCCTCAGTGAATCCGAAACCGTCCGCCTGATCCATATCGAAGAAGAGCTGCACCGCACCGTTATCGGACAGCACGACGCTATCAAAGTTATCTCCAGCGCCATCCGCCGCTCCCGGGCCGGAATTTCCTCCACCCGCCGACCCTTGGGCTCCTTTATCTTTCTTGGCCCTACCGGCGTCGGCAAGACACTGCTGGCCAAAACGCTGGCCAAATTTCTTTTCGGTACCGAAGAATCGCTGGTGCGCATCGACATGAGCGACTATATGGAAAAGCACAACGCCTCGCGCCTGGTCGGAGCGCCCCCGGGCTATGTAGGTTTCGAGGACGGCGGAATCCTGACTGAGAAAATCCGCCGCAATCCCTATTCAGTGGTATTGCTTGATGAAATTGAAAAAGCCCATCCCGATGTTTTTAATCTGCTGCTGCAGGTTCTGGAAGAAGGCGAGTTGCGCGACAACCTCGGTCATGTCATCAATTTCCGGAATACGGTTATAATCATGACCAGTAATGCCGGGGCCAGGGTAATTAGCAGGGAAAACAGCCTGGGCTTTTCCAGTTCGCGCAGCGGTGTCGTATCTTACGAAGAAATCCGCTCCGGCGCGATGACCGAGCTGAAGCGGATTTTTAATCCAGAGTTTATCAACCGGGTTGATGAAATCGTGGTTTTCAATGCCCTGTCACGCAAGGAAGTGGCCGTCATCCTGGATAACCAGATCGGAGAGCTTTCCGACCGCCTTTCGGAGCAGGAGATTGGCTTACGCCTGGCGCCGGCGGCCAAAAAATATCTTATTGAACACGGCTATGACCCTTCCTTCGGAGCCCGGCCGATGCGCCGCTTGATCCAGCGTGAAATTGAAGATCCGCTGTCAACTGAGATCATTTCCGGCAGGGCCGGTCCGGGGGATATGGTTATGGTAGATTCCCGCTCCGGAAAATTGTCGGTGCGCGTACGGCCCCGGCCGCCGGCCGCCCTGTTGACAGCCTCCCTTATGGCTCCGGCTGACATTGAAACCGCCGACGAATGTAAGCCTGTACACTAAGGCAGTGTGAAAAACTAAATTTGGTAGGACAACAATGAAACTTTCTTCTTTTGGCACCAAACTGACCGGAGAATCCGGTATTCTGCAATTAATGGACGACCTCGGCAAACCCCTTCCAGGAGGCGTTTCAGCCTGCCGCTTGGGCGGCGGAAACCCCGCGCGGGTAGCCGCTGTTGAAAAAGCTTATCGCCACGAAATGGAAAAACTGATCGGCTTCCACGATGCCTTCGAGCAGGCCATTTCCTGCTATGATGCCCCCCAGGGCCGGTTGATGTTTCTGGACGCGGTCGCTTCTTTTTTCCGCCGTGAATACCACTGGGATATCAGCAGTGAGAATATCGCCGTTACCAATGGCAGTCAGGCCGCTTTTTTTTATCTTTTTAATCTGTTTTCCGGACAAAAACCGGAACGTCGCACCATACTTTTCCCCCTGGTACCGGAATATATCGGCTATGCCGATCAGGGTATCGAACCGGATACATTTGTGACTCTCCCCGCCCGGGTTGAGCTGGAAGGGGAGCATCTGTTCAAGTATTTTCTGGATTTGTCGGCTGTAGAGCGCTATCTGGACGCTCACCATGAGGTCGGGGCCATCTGCGTGTCCCGGCCTACTAATCCTACCGGCAATGTGCTGACCCAATCCGAGATTGAGCAGCTGGCGACTCTGGCTTCCAGTAATGACATTCCGCTGATGATCGATAATGCCTATGGCACACCCTTCCCGAATATTATTTTCCCTCAGGCCATGTATGACGCGGCCGGCGGGGAACCCCGGCCCTATTGGGATGCCAACACCATTCTTTCAATGAGCCTTTCTAAGATCGGCTTACCCTCGCTGCGTACCGGCATTGTAATCGCCGATAAAAAAATAATCCGCTGTCTTTCGGCCATCAACTCGATTGCCGCCCTGGCTTCCGGTTCGCTCGGCCAGATTCTTACCGAGGGTTTAATCCGCACCGGTGAACTTAAGCGCCTGGCGGACACTGAAGTGCGGCCCTATTATTATGCGCGCCGGGAAAGCGCGCTGCAATTAGTTGAGGAGTTCTGGCAGGGCCGCAGCTATCGCCTGCACCGTTGTGAGGGGGCTTTGTTTTTGTGGCTGTACATGGATGATTTGAAGGTAACCTCAAGGGAACTGTATTTCGCGCTCAAAGAACGCGGTGTGGTAGTTGTTCCGGGAGAATATTTCTTCTTTGGCCGGGAGCGGGGTGATGAGGTGGAGACCGCCTGGCAAACCCACCCGCACCGCTATAAATGTCTGCGCCTCAATTACACAGCTTCTGAAGCTGAAGTGCGCGACGGCCTGCGTATCATCGCCGAGGTTTCCGCGGGCCTGCGGCAGTAGCAGGATGCAAAAAACAATACGTTTTTTTTAGCACCCCGCCACGCAGTTTCTTTAGATGTGGGTACCGTCGGGAACGACGGCGTTTTTAGTGACGACATAAACACTGTCAACCACGTGGTAGAAACCATAGTCTCCGTCCGGCGGAATGACGCCTGTTCCGATGCTTACGTTTTTACCGATCCGGGCGTTCTTATCGATTATTGCGCGCCGGATAACGCTGTCGTTACCGATACCGATATTCGGACGAGCGGCCTTCAGATTAAACTCTTTTTCAGCCTCCGTTTCGTAAAAGTCGGCACCCATACACACCACACCTTCCAGATCCGCGCCGCCCTCAATCGTTGAGCGGATACCGATGACTGAGCGGCGGATATTGGCGTTGGTAATGACGCATCCATCCGCTGCGCTTACCTGATCCAGATTCGCCTGATTGATCTTGGACGGGGGCAGATTGCGGTTGTGTGTATAAATCGGGGCGTCTTCATCATAAAAGTTAAATTTCGGCCGGATGCTAGTGAGGTCGATGGTGGCATCGTAAAAGTTTTTAATTGTTCCGATATCTTCCCAGTACCCGTCATAGACATAGGCCGCCACAGAATATTTCTTGATGGCTTCGGGTATAATTTCCTTTCCGAAATCGGTCAGTTTGTTATCGAGTGATTCTTCCATGGCTTTGGCGCTGAAAATATAAATACCCATGGAGGCCAGATAATCCTTACCGCCGGTAGCCGCGGCGGTCCGGGCTCCTTGGGGAATGATCCATTCGTCGATATTTTTGGTGGGACCTGGCTTTTCCATAAACTCCGTGATTCTGCCGGTAGAATCAGCCTTCAAGATTCCGAAGCCGGAAGCGTCCTCGCGAAGCACCGGGGTACAGGCGATGGTCATATCAGCGCCTGATTCCTGATGTTTTTTCAGGAAGGCGGCCAGGTCCATGCGGTACAGCTGATCGCCGGAGAGAATGATGTAATGAGTCGGATTTTGTGTCTTAAAATGAATAAAGTTCTTTCGAACAGCGTCGGCGGTGCCCTCATACCAGCCCGTGTGTTCGAAGGTTTGTTCGGCTGCCAGTATTTCTACAAAGCCTCCGGAAAAGGTGTCAAAGTTATAAGCCCGGGCAATGTGCATGTGTAATGAGGCGGAATTAAACTGCGTTAAGATGTAAATCTGTTTAAAACCGGAATTGATACAGTTCGATATCGGGATGTCGACGATGCGGTGTTTACCTCCGAAAGGAACGGCCGGTTTGGAACGTTCCTTGGTGAGCGGATAGAGGCGGGTTCCTTTGCCGCCACCGAGAACAATTGAAAGTACCCTGGGCATTTTGCACTCCTTGTTGAAGAACGGACAATATTGATTGGTGTAAGTATAGTATTGATTTTTTGATGGTGCCAGAGCATAAAAAAACTTAACCGGTTTAGATTGCAAAAAAAAATCAGTGTTGTGATATAATCGACTCAGTATGAGTGATAACGCGCTTTTTAATTCGATCATCAATGACGGCGAGTATGCTTCCTGCATCACCGCTGTCCGTGAAATCCCGGCTGTACCCGGAAAAATGGTTCCGTTTCCGGAGGACCTCTCTCCGCGACTCGCTGAAGCCTGCCGCGCGCGCGGTATGGAAAGCCTGTATTCACATCAGGGGGAAGCCTGGGTTTCCGCCCGCGGCGGGCAGCACACGGTAGTCGTGACCCCGACAGCCAGCGGAAAAACGCTGTGCTATAATCTGCCGGTGATGCAGGCCCTGCTGGATGATGACGCGGCCAGGGCGCTGTATCTTTTTCCCACCAAAGCCCTCTCCCAGGATCAGCAGAGTGAGATCAACGACTTTGTGCGCTCCGGTAGCGGTAGTCCGCAGATTCCCCTGTCTGTCAATATTTATGACGGGGACACGCCGCAGTCGGTACGCGCCGCCGCCCGTGAAAAAGCGCGCATTGTCATTTCCAATCCGGATATGATGCACGCCGGAATATTACCCAACCATACCGCCTGGATCCGTTTTTTTTCGAACCTCAAATTCATTGTCATCGATGAAATGCATATTTACCGGGGCGTATTCGGCTCGCACATGGCTAACCTGCTGCGCCGCATTTTCAGAATTGCCCGCTTTTACGGATCTAATCCGGTCTGTATTCTCTGTTCGGCAACCATCGCTAATCCCCGGGAACTGGCTGAGTCCCTGCTGGCCGCACCGGTTACTTTGATAGACCGCAATGGCGCCCCTTCCGGCGTCAAGACCGTTGTGCTGTACAATCCGCCGCTGGTTGACGCCGTTCAGGGAATCCGGCGCAGTGTGATGAACGAAAGCCGGCGCTGGGCCCTGTCTTTTCTGAAAAAAGGAGTAAAGACGATTCTGTTTGCCCATTCGCGGGTACGCACCGAAGTAATCGCCTCGTACATCAACAAATCGCTGGCTAATATCTACAACGGCAACCAGGGTATAACCGTGGTGCCCTATCGGGGCGGGTTACTGCCGCTGGAGCGGCGGAAAATTGAAAAAGGGTTGCGCGACGGTGAAATTCAGGGCGTAGTATCCACCAATGCCCTGGAACTGGGTATTGATATCGGCGGACTGGACGCGGCGGTAGTCGCCGGTTTTCCGGGCTCCTTTGCCTCGTTCTGGCAGCAAGCCGGACGGGCCGGGCGCCGTCAAACCCGTTCTGCGGCGGTATTTATCGCTTCTTCTTCGCCGCTCGATCAATACATTATCGGTAATCCGGACTACTTTTTTTCCCGGCCTGGAGAGAGCGCCCATATTGATCCGGACAATCCGTATATTTTAACCGATCATTTAAAATGCGCCGCCTTCGAGCTGCCTTTTACGGACGCCGATATTCAGAGCTCCGGATTTCCGGCCGCCGCTACCTCAGAAATTTTAGCCTTCCTGGAAGAGGACGGCGTGCTGCGACACACCGGCGGCCGCTGGCACTGGTCGGACCGTTCCTACCCATCCGAGGCGGTCAGCCTGCGTTCAGCCACCGCCGATAACGTGGTAATCGTGGATACCACTGCAGGGAGCAATACCGTCATCGGCGAAATGGACCGGCCGTCGGCCCGGGAACTGCTGTTTCCGAACGCCGTGTACATTCACCTGGGCCGGCAGTATCTGGTAACCGAACTGGACTTGCCGAATCGCAAAGCCTTGGTGCAGGAAGCCGACGTTAACTACTTTACGGATGCGGTGGTTAAAACCGATATCCGCATTTTAACCGAGGACGAAACGGTCGGAGAGGCCATTACGGTTTGCGATCTGCTGGTAAGAAATCAGGTTACCAAATTTAAAAAATTGCGTTTCAATACCCATGAAAACATCGGTTACGGGGAAGTAGCCCTGGATGCCGAAGAACATGAAACCCGGGGTCTGGTATTCCGCTTTCCGCCCGGGGAAACCGGCGCAGAACTTACCGAGGCGATGCGGGGGTTTTACGAACTTGACGAAGAGAGCCGCTCTGCCCTGTTGTCCGGCTTGGCCGCGCTGATCCGTTCGGTCGCTCCTTTTTTTCTGCTCTGCGACCGCCGCGATATTGGAGTTTCCCCGCGCTCCCGTGATCCTTTCTACGGAGTACCAGCCCTGTACATTTATGATACAGCACCGGGAGGAACGGGTCTTTCCGAAGCTTTGTCGCTTAAAATAGCCGCAGTTTTTGAAGCTGCCGCAGCGCGGGTGCGCAATTGTCCCTGCCTGTACGGCTGCCCCTCCTGCGTCGGCACGGAAGCCGCCTCTGAACAGATCAAAGCTACAGCCGCCCTCGTTTTAGAATCCTGCGCGCTCCTCACCGGAGAAAACCGCTGATGAGCGGTTCTTCGCTTTCCAAGCGCCTGGCCCGCATCAGAGGCTCTGCGGCCATCCGCGGTGACTCTTCAGCCGGTGAGAAACAACATCCGCAGCCTGTGGGGTACGCGCCGATTCAATACCGTGAGGTGCCGGGCTGGGTGTATTGCGCTGACGGTTTACTCACGAGAGTCTGCCGCTTTCCCTTACCGGATTTTCCGGCAGTTCTGGATGGCAGTCTATCTCTGCTGTTTCCCCGTGAATTTCCGTCAACCGCCTATCAACCAGAACAGTGCTTTCCCTATCGCGTGGAACAGTTGCTTTTTTTTGACCTTGAAACCACTGGTCTGTCCCGGGGTGCCGGCACTGTCGCCTTTATGGCCGGTCTGGCCAGAATCGGCGGCGCAGGGCAGAATCGTTTTTTGGAAATCCGCCAGCTGCTGATGACAGACTATCCCGGAGAAGTCTCTTTTTTAACGGAGCTGTCCGCCTGCGTTTTGCCGGATACGGTACTGGTATCTTTTAACGGCAAGAGCTTTGACTCGCGCATTTTGGATACCCGCTTTATCATGAACGGTATGCGGGCCCCGCACGCCAAGGCAGCGCATCTGGATTTAATGTATCCCAGCCGGCGCTTATGGAAGCACCGTACCGGTTCAGCCCGCCTTAAGGATATCGAAGAGCAGATTCTCAATTTGCGGCGTATAGACGATCTGCCGGGCAGCGAGGCGCCGGACGCCTGGTTTGATTTTTTACGCCGGGGTGATTTTTCGAGATTGGTTCGGGTAGGGGATCACAACCGCGATGACTGTCTGGCTTTGGCGCAATTGCTGAATATGTTGAATTGCGAAATTGCCGAGTCCCGGGGGCGGGCGGCTCTCTACCGCGCGAAACCGCTGCGGCAAGAGGAAAGGTATCAGGAAGCGCTGCCCTATCTACGGCTGTCAGCGCAGGACGGAGACCGGCTGGCGCTTTATTTATTGGCCGTTGACTGCGAGCATCGGCTCAGCCGTCTGGAGGAAGCCCTTGACGCGGCCCTCCTGCTCAACGATGAGCGCCGTATCCGGCGTTTGCGAATAAAAATCGAAAAGAGAGACGGTCACCAGCCATGAGTGATGACGCAATGAATACAACCCGCGGCCGGCCTCCGCAGCTGCCGCGGGAACTGGAACAGCTGCCGATTTTCTCCTTTTTAGAAAATATAGCGGATACATTACTGTCTTCAACATCTCGGTTTCTGGTTTTAACCGCTGAGACTGCCGCCGGAAAATCCACCGCTGTCCCGTTGATTTTTTTGGATAAACTGCCGGGAAAAATACTGATGCTGGAGCCGCGGCGGGTAGCGGCATTGGCAATTGCCGAGCGGCTTTCAGAGCTGCTGGGACAGAACTGCGGCGAGACGGTTGGATACCGCATGCGCATGGACAGCCGCGTTTCCGAGTGCACCCGCCTTGAGGTTATCACCGAGGCTTTGCTGACCCGGCGCATTCAGGGCGATCCTGGCTTGAGCGGAGTTTCGCTGGTGATTCTGGATGAGTTTCACGAACGCTCCGTGCAGGGAGACTTGGCCCTGGCCCTGCTGCGTGAAGTGGCCAGCCTGCGCGATGACCTGTACGTTCTAATCATGTCCGCTACGATTGATACTGATCAGCTCTCGCAGTTTTTGAGCGCGCCGGTTCTGACAGTTCCGGGACGGACTTGGCCGGTAGAAATAGCCTATGACGGCTCACTTACCGTCCCGAACGCTGTAATGAGGGAACTCGAGCGCGGACCGGGCGACCTGCTGGTGTTTCTGCCGGGCTTGTTTGAAATCCGCTCCGCCGAACGAACACTAGGAGACCTGATCGGATCGGACGTTGAGTTGCTGGTTTTACACAGTTCGGTTTCGCTTTCCGATCAGCGGGCGGTATTACATGGTTCCGGTAACAAACGTCGGGTTATTTTATCTTCGGCCATAGCCGAAACCAGTTTGACGGTACCCGGGGTAACCGTGGTTATTGACAGCGGTCTATCCCGTATCAGCCGTTTTGACGTGCGCACCGGAATGGATCGACTGGTTACCGTACCGGAAAGCGTCTTCTCCGCTACGCAGCGCGCCGGTCGCGCTGGCCGTACCGCGCCGGGGCGGGCTCTGCGTCTTTGGGATGCCCATGACCGCCGGCCGGACAGCCTGAGTACTGAAATCGAGCGGACCGATATTATACCGCTGGTGCTGGACTGCGCTCTCTGGGGCGTTACCCGCTACGACGGTCTACAGTGGCTGACACCACCCCAGGAAGCGGCCTGGGAGCAGGCTGTGGGTATACTGCACTGGATGGGCGCTCTGGACAATGAGCGTCGGATTACTTCCCGCGGCCGTACAATGCTCAACCTGGGTGTGCATCCACGCCTGGCGGCTGTGGCTCTGACCGGAGAAATTGAGCTGGCTGTCGCTCATGCCGGATATTCAGAGAATAGCCGCGAAAAAGAGCGTTTCAGGGCCGATTTACAGCGCCGGCTGCAGCGGGAGGGCCACAAAGTCCAGCAGTTGAAAACCGGGCCGGGGGAACGGGCTATGGCCCTGCTCTCCGGTTTTCCGGACCGGCTGGCCCTGCATCGCGGAGATGGTGTATACCAGTTTCCGTCCGGCCGGCTGGCGGCGCTGCCGACCACTGACCGCCGTTCCGTGGCTGTTTTGCCCAGGTGGATTGTAGCCACCGAAGTTGACGCCGGAGAGCGGGAAGGCCGTATCCGAACTTTTTCAGAGCTGGATACCATGCTCTGCGAACAGTGGCTTTCGGACAAGCTGGAGCGCAAAACCGAAATTACCATGAATGGACCGGCCGCCGTGAAAACCGAGCGATACTATTATGACCGCCTGATTGTCAGCGAGCGCCGCCTGAAGGTTGAAACAGCTGATCGAGCGGCCGCGTTGTGCGCGCTGCTGCGCCGCGACGGACTTAAACTGATCTTTGAAGAAAAGACAGTCCAATCCTTTTTACAGCGCGCCCGTTTTTATTGGCATGGAAAAAAAGACAACCCGGTGTCGGAGAATAACTTACTAGCCTCTCTGGAAGAATGGCTGGTACCTTTTTTGGACAGTTCGGGAAACGGCTTACCGGAGGCTCAGACGGTGCTGCAAGCCCTGCGTTACCGTTGTGACGGAACGATGCTGGACGGAGAAGTGCCATCGCGGATTACCCTGGCCAACGGCCTGAGCCGTCCGTTGGAGTATCAGGAGTTTTCAGCGGATGAAGGCCCGGTGCCGGTACTTGAAACCAGGGTGCAGGATTTGTTCGGCTGCCCCGAGACCCCGCGGGTACACGGCCGGCCGGTTTTGCTGAGACTGCTCTCGCCGGCCCGCCGGCCGCTGCAGATCACCAGTGATTTACAGGGTTTCTGGAAAAACTCCTGGAGCGAAGTAGTCAAAGAAATGAAAGGCCGCTATCCCCGGCACGATTGGCCTTCCGATCCCGGGAAAGCCCAGCCGCCGCTCAACGCGCGTAAACCGCCTTCACATAACCCCGGATCGAATTGATGATAAAGACGGCTTCAGCTCTTTCCAAATCCTCCGGATACAGCAGACGTTCAAAAATTTCTCCGGCTTCAAGCAATTCCGCGCGTAACACTCCGCTCAGAATGCCGCTGCTCAGGGGCGGGGTATAGCGGATACCGTCAAGCACCACTACCAGGTTAGCCCTGCTGGTTTCAGTGAGTTCTCCGCGGCTGTTCACCAATATGACATCGGCACAGTCACCGGCGCTCTCCAGCGCGGCCTCCAGAGCGCCGCGCTCGCTGGTTTTATAGCGCAGAAAGGGATCTTCCGGATCAACGCGATTTTTGGCCAGTTTGAGGGTATAAGGCTCCCTCAGGGCCGGGGGCGGATCGCAGCTGACCCTGATCATTCCGTCGCGGTTTACCGTAGAGCGGACCTTCCATTTGCCCTCGGGATTTTCGCGCGCTGCATTCTGCCACAGCCTCCGCAACAGGACCGTATCCAGCGGGTGATCAAAATGGGCGCAAGAGTCCGCCAGGCGCCGCAGGTGACGCTCCAATAGATAATAGTGACCGTCAGAAAGCAACATACTGTCAAACACGTAAAAATCGGCTTCATTATGAACCACCCGCGTTTTAAGGGCGCATTCCGCGTATTCGGTTTCGGCGCGCGAATCCCAGATCAGGCCGGAACCGGTGCCGTAAACGGCCAAATGCCGTTTTTTATCGACGGCGACAGTACGGATGGCTACATTGAACAGGGCCCGGCCATCCGGGTCGTACCGGCCGATGGTTCCGGTATAAATGCCGCGGGCGTCGCTTTCCAAACGCTTAATGATCTTCATGGCCGAAAGCTTCGGGGCACCGGTGATCGAGGCGCAGGGAAACAGCGCCTTAAATAGCTGAAAAAGACCTTGATCCACCTCGGCGGTGACCGTTGAGGTCATCTGAATGACCGTCGGGAAAATTTCGGTTTGATACAGTCGCGGAACGGCGACGCTACCGGGAACGGCCAGACGGCCGCAGTCATTGCGGATCATATCCGTGATCATCAGGTTCTCGGCGCGGTTTTTGGGGTCACTTGCCAGCTCTTGAGCGATCTTTCGGTTTTCTACTTCCGTGGCTCCAGGCGCGGCGGTGCCCTTCATCGGTTTCATGGTCAGCTTGTTTCCTTCCAGGGAGAAAAACAGCTCCGGAGAAAGAGAGAGCAGGGCATAGTCCTCTTCTTCGATGTACGCAAGATAGGAACCCGGTTTTTTCGCGCAGAGATGGGTGAACCAGTTAAAGGGATCACCGGAAAAATCGGCCTGCTGCCGCCAGGTCAGGTTAATCTGATAGGTATTGCCCCGGGCCAATTCTTCCTTGACCTCATCGAACGCGCTTTGATAGTCCGGAAAATCGGGTTGACCGCGCCAAGAGGAAACCGCCCAGTCCTTTACGCTGGAGGAGCTCTGTGGCAGAAACTGGTGTTCGCGTCGCGCTTTAAACAGGCCAAAGCGGGCGAGGGGCAGGTTTGAGGTCGAAGGATGCGCCGGAAACTGGCAGTCAAAGGCCGGCGCCGCTTCATAGAGCAGGTATCCGACGGCGAAAAGCCCATCAGTGCGGCACCGGGACTGCACCCGGCCGAGCAGACGCTCCACCTCAGCGGCCGTGCGCGCCGACATACTTTCCAGAGGGTTTTCGTATTCATACCACAGGCTACGCTCGGTGTCGTACAGTATTGCTTTCATTCAAAAACACTATATATGGAGTCGCGAAAAAAGAAAATAGCGGTAATGTTCATCCATACCCTACCGATAATGAATACATGAACAAGGAGTGCCCGGCATGGTAAGAGGATGGTACACGGCAGCAAGCGGAATGAACGCCCAACAGCAACGTCTGGACGCGATCTCCAATAACCTTGCCAATGTCGATACAACCAGCTACAAGCGTGATATCGCGGTCAGCAAAAACTTCCCGGAGCTTTTACTGCGCCGCATGGAGGATGACGGAGTGTATAAAAACCCGTTCGGCTCGGCCGATGTAGCCCCCATAATCGGCAAAATTGGACTCGGCGTGGAGCTCAATGAACTGTTCACTAATTTTGAACAGGGTTCATTCAAGCAGACCAACAGCTCCTCCGATCTAGCTCTGGAAGGTCAGGGGTTTTTCGCGGTGGATACCCCAAACGGCGAACGCTATACCCGCAATGGAAATTTCATTGTAGGCATGGAAGGCTATCTGGAAACCAAAGAAGGCTATCCCGTACTTGGCGAGAATGGCAAAATATTTTTACAGGATACCCTATATACTATCAACAAAAACGGTGAAATTTTTGTCCGCCCGATCACCAACAGCGACGCCGATCCGGTACTGCTGGACCGCATTCGCCTGGTAAACTTCGAAAACGACCGCTATATCACCAAGCAGGGCTCAAGTCTGTATCGCGATACCGCCGTTTCAGGACCCGCTTACGCCGCCGAAGGCAGCGAACGTCCGGTATTGTCCCAGGGTTTTATCGAAACATCGAATGTCAATGTAGTTAATGAAATGGTGCAGATGATCGAAGTTAATCGCGCCTACGAAGCCAACCAGAAATCCATCCAGTCCCAGGACACCATGATGGCCAAGCTCTGGGGCGAAGTCGTACGCATCAAATAAGGAGCTGAGCAATGGTCAGAAGTTTATGGACAGCGGCAACGGGAATGAACGGTCAGCAGGCCAATATTGATACAATCGCCAATAACCTTGCCAACGTAAATACCACCGGCTTCAAGAAACAGCGGGTAGAGTTTGAGGATTTGCTGTATCAGACGGTGAAGACCGCCGGCACCCCGGCTACCGAAGACACCATTACGCCCGTCGGCGTGCAGATGGGTCATGGTGTGAAAGTAGCATCCACCTTGCGCATGTTTGATCAGGGCTCCCTGCAAAATACCGGTAACATCAGCGATTTGGCCATTCAGGGCGAAGGCTTTTTCCGGGTACTGCAGTACGACGGCTCCTATGCCTATACCCGCGACGGCTCCTTCAAGATCGATGCCGAACGCCAGCTGGTTACCTCCAACGGTTTAAAAGTCCTGCCGGAAATCACTTTTCCTGAAGGCTACCGCCAGGAAACCGTCAATATCAGCCAGGACGGCCGCGTAACCGTCCGTGTCGCGGACCTCGACGATCCGGTTGACGTTGGTCAGGTTGAGCTGTACCGTTTCCAGAACCCGGCCGGTCTTTCCACCATCGGTGAAAACCTTTACAAACAGACCCCGGCTTCCGGAATCTCCATTGCCGGCCGGCCCGGCTTTGAAGGCTTCGGAAAATCAATCCATAAATTTCTGGAGATGTCCAACGTCTCCACCGTTGCCGAAATGGTGAATATGATTGTTGCCCAGCGGGCCTATGAGTTTAACTCCAAGGCCATTCAAACCAGCGATAACATGCTCGGCACCGCAGCCAGCCTGAAGAGGTAAGGTAAGTTATGTCCATGCCCCTGACCAGTCCGCTTAACAGCGCTTCATCCGGTTTCTCCTCATCGCTCGGCCTGTTGGCCGGTAATGCCAAGGCCCAGGAAACCGAGCGCCGCTTCGCCTCTCTGGTCGACGGAATTTCCGCCGGTATGGACAGTTCTTCTAATGAGAGCGCACCGGCGCACAAAACCGTACTGACTGATACCCGTTTACCCGGCGACTTTATCAGTTCATTGGCTATCGAAAACCCGAATCCGGCCGACTATCATGCCACCGCCACCGGAGCGGCCGCCAATGCCGGCCAAAAAGGTTCGATCGATAAAACCAGCAAACTCTATGAGCAAGCCCTGGAACTGGAATCGTTTTTCGTGAAAATGATGTTGTCCTCGATGCGCAACACCGTTACCAAAACATCTTTAACCGGGGAAAGCGACTTTGCCTCTAAAATGTACGATGACATGCTCTATGATGAACTTTCCCGTTCGATGACCAAGAGCGCCGGATTCGGTCTGGCCGATCAGGTCTACCTGCAGCTTTCGGGAAAATAGAGTGCGAAAATTTTCAAATAAAGAATTGTAACCCCGGTACCCCCTGTGCTATAATCGCCTCAATCAAATTAATTGAAGGGGTGCACTATGACTATCCGGTATGCAGTTCAGGCGTTTCTCGGACGCAATAACTTCCCCGCTGGCGGTCCAGACGTCAACGCGGTTATCAGGGCGATGCTTTACGATATGGAAGAAGGCTTGGTTCGCAATCCGGAAAATCCTCCCGGTATGGGCCCGGCCCTTGATATGATTCCCACCTGGGCAACCCCTCCGGAAGCCGCTCCGAAAAATAAAACAGTAATTGTAATAGACGCCGGCGGAACGAATTTCCGCTCCTGCCTGGTTTCCTTCAACGCCGAAGGAGTTCCGACCATATCGGATATGGAAAAAAAGGCCATGCCCGCCACGGACCGTGAATACGGCAAGAAAGAATTTTTTGATACCATCGCTTCCTTTCTGGATCACCTTAAAAATAAGGCTTCCCATATCGGCTTCTGCTTTTCATACCCCATGACCATTACCCGGGAAGGCGACGGTATCGTTACCCAGTTCTCCAAGGAAATCAAAGCCAAAGAAGTGATCGGTTCACCGGTCGGCAAAAGCCTTTGTGACGCTCTGGTTGAGCGCGGCTGGAACCGTCCTGAAAAGGTCGTGCTGCTCAATGATACCGCCGCGGCCCTCCTGGCCGGCGCTTCGCAGGCCACCGGCGGCAAAGCCTATGATTCCTATGTCGGTTTCATTCTTGGAACCGGCATGAATGCCGCCTATATTGAAAACGGCGCTATCGCAAAAATTGCCGGACAAAAGGCCCCGGCATCGCAGATCATTGTCTGCGAATCCGGTAAGTGCAACAAAATTCCGCGCAGCCATTTTGACGAGGACCTGGACAAAACCACCCAGACCCCGGGGCTTTTCGGTTTTGAAAAGATGTGCTCTGGAGCCTATCTCGGCCCGCTCGGCAAGCGCGCTCTGGTAAAGGCCGCCGAAGACGGCCTGTTTTCGGCCAAGGTCGGAGCAGCCCTCAAGGCTCTGGAAACACTGGAGCTGAAGGATATGGACCAGTTCTTCTACGGAGCCTACCGCGCGGATACCAAACTCGGCGCTATCGCCGCCGCCGGAACGGAAGCCGACCGTGAGACCATCTACCTTATTCTGGATGCCTTTGTGGAGCGCTCCGCCCGCCTGGCGGCCGGCAATATCGCCGCCGCGGTAATTAAAAGCGGTAAGGGTACCAACCCGGCCCGTCCGGTCAGTATTCTCTGCGAGGGCACAACCTTCCTGAAAACACACAATCTCCGCGAGCGCGTTGTCGGATATCTGAATACTGTGTTAACAGAAGAGCGTGGTATTTATTATGAAATTGTGGCTATGGAAAACGCCGTGACATTGGGTTCGGCTATCGCCGGCCTGATTTAAGGCAACAGGCGCAACCGATCATTTAGGCGCTGATAAACTGATACAGCGCCAGATTCCACAGTCCATGCACGGTCCCGTTGACGGCTAGAGCCGCTACGGGACCTTTTTTTTTGGACACAAAGATGAACAGCAACCGAAACAGGGATCCGGCCGCCAGCGCGAATACCACCGACTGCCAACCCAGATACCGGTGACCGAGCGCGAAAAAGAGCAGAGGGATGCTTTCAGTCAACCATTTTCTTTCCGGCAGGAGCACCTTCAAACGCCAGGGCAGATAGGCGCGGTACAGCAGTTCCTCAGAAAAAGCCAGTAGCAATACGGTTATCACAAATAAGACAGGAGGAAGGGCCAGCAATTGACCCTGAAAAGGGGGATCGGCAGGGGAGACAAATAGCGGGGGAAATACCAAAAAGAGGAAAACCAGAGTAATTTCGATGAAAACACGCTTATTTTTAGTCACTACACTGTATCTCTGTGATATTATAACAGTATAATGTTTGGACTGTATATATTTTTGATCATAATTGCCCTGCTCGCCTTTGTTGCCTTTCTGATGACTGAAAAGGGAGCCGTAATCGGTGAATTTACCCGGTTTCTGGCCATCGGTTTTGATTCCGGTTTTTCCCTGAAACAGATTCTTTTCCTCTGGAAAATCGGCCGGATCGCGGCCCTTGAAGATAATACCCGCCTGTTTTGGTCATTGCCGGAATTGGAACGCTGCATATCCGAAATTCTGCGCAAGGCCCGGCAGGTAGGCATCGAAAACGATTCCACCACCCAGCACCTGCTTTCCCGGCTCTATGCCTGGCGCACCAAGATCGAAATCGACCAATCCAAAAAGAAACGCGGACTTGACGCCACTCAGGACCTGGATGAAGGACAGCGCATCCGCATTCTGCTGCGCGGCATCGGCGTATTCAGTTCCAAAGTACTTACCAATAGCTCCAAACATCTGACCATCGATTTTCCGCTGGGGACCACTGTTTCCGGCACCTCCATCGAATGGGCCAATAAGGCGGTCAGTATTTATTTCTGGCGGCATAATGACGCCGGTTATGTGTTCGATACGGTAGTCGTCAACAGCACCATCAAGTCCGGAAAACCGGTTCTGATCGTCGCTCATTCCAGCAGTCTGCTGCGTTCGCAAAAAAGAAAATCCATCCGCGTAAAGTGCCAGATCTATGCCCAGATGTATCTGGTAAAACCCGGCGATGAGCTGGACGCGGCAATAGAACCGGAACCCGGAATGAAATGCCTGCTGGAAGACCTTTCCGAGGACGGAGCCATGATCATTATCGGCGGCAAGGCAGCCAAGGGACTGACCATCAAACTGCAGTTCCTGATTCACGATGTCCTGATCGTGATGCTCGGTGAGGTGCGGGCGGTAGCCCATAATCCGGCTACCAATCAATCCCGTATTCATTTTGAATCCCGGGAATTAAACCCACGCATGAAGAACGCTGTTTTAACCTTTGTCTACAACGTACTGCCTGAAGAAGAAAAGCAGGAACTTGACGCTATCCGTCTGACGGAAGAAGACGGTATACAAGATGCCGAGGACGGAGGAGCTGCCATCCTTTCCAAACCGGGCGCGTCGTCCGAAGGCGCAGTAGTTCCGGAAATGCCGGATTTTCCGGATCTTGTCGGAATAGATATTTACCCGAAATAAATCGGAGGTTGTAGTATGAAACATAATTTTATGCTGGTAGCGATACTGATGTTTTTTTCCGTTTCGCTTTTTGGCCAGGCGGATGATCCGGTCGTACTATCCTATCGGCGCAATTTTGTGCGCGCCAATATGAGTACCAAGCTGGATCTGCTGAATGACGCCTCCCGCATCACCTCAGTAAATTTGGCGCCGCTGTATATAGATGCCCTGAATTTTGCCTCCGGCTACCTTCCCATACTGGGTAACGATGCCCAGTTGATCGAGATCGCCACTACCGCCTCCGTCAAGGTTGCTCAATATAACGATGCGACGGCTTTGCCCGCTGTTCAGACCGTGTTTCTGGTGTTCAGCGATACCAGGGTAAGAAACGCCGCGCTGCAGGCCATCGGTACTCTTGCTGCAGGCACAAACGCTGATATCGATTATCTGATCAACTGGTTTTCCCTGGAGCTATCGGCATCCGGCCGGAAAACTCCGGCCGAAATAAAAACGCTTGTATCCTGCGCTCAAACCCTTGGATCAATTGCCAATCCGAATTCTTTTTCGATTTTATTCTCGGCCGCCATCTCCGAAATCGACCTTTCCGTCAACGAAGCCGCAGCCGAGGCCTTAAACAGAATAAGTGAAAATTATTCTGAAAAAATGCTGGCCATTATTGAGTCATCTGCCATAAAGAACAAGTATACCGCTTTTGAGATTTCCATGAAAAACACTTCCCTGAACGCGAACAGCCGGGGACGTATCGCGGAAGCAGCCTTTATAAATGCCACTGAAGGTCTGTCAACCGGAGTCAGTGAAGATCCGGAACTGTCCCGTAAACTGATTCAGGGCGCGATGCAGGAATTGACGGCTTTGAAGTGGTCGCAGGTTTCGCCGAAGGTGGTAAAATATTTTTATCAGACACAGGGTGACTATAAGGCCGGCCGGGTTCCCTTGGATTCATTGATTCCGGTAGTGAACTGTCTAGGCGCGATGGGGACAACCGAAGCTGCCGGAGCCCTTTCTATTTTTCTCGGTCTTTTAAATTCGGAAACCGAAGAAAAAAAGACCTACAGTGAGCCCTTGCTGCTTGCTGTTATTTCGGCGCTGGGAGACCTTGGAGACAAGACTGCTTTCGATTATCTGTTGTATGTCGGCTACCTGGACTATCCGGAAACAGTCAAAAAGGCTTCCCGCGACGCGCTCGCGAGGCTGCAGTGGTAAGAGAGCAAAGACAACCTTTTCCCCCGGTTTACGCGGCAGCATTTTCTGCCGCCTGCGTTTTTTACTTCTCTCTGCCGGCCGGTTTTATACCGGCCGTTTTTTTTCTGATCTGCGCGGTCTGCTGCGCTGTCTCTGCCTTGGTACATCTGAAAATCCGTTCATCATCTTTTATTGGATTTGCCTTACTGGCCGGATGCGCCATCGGTTTTTTCACCGCCTTCCGTCTTCCGGCGGAGAAAGTTCCACTTTACACCCTGTCGGCCGCTGAGCAAATCAGCGGCATCGAAGGAACGTTGTGTTTGGATCCACAATCTTATGGATCGCGCTATCACCTGTTAACCCTTGAATCCTCCTCGGTATGGAACGCGGACGGTTCCCGGTTTTCGGCCCGGGGCAAATGCCGGGTATTGCTGCCCCGCGATCTGATTATGGCCGGTTTTCCGGGCGGCAGCCGGGCGCGGCAGGGTGGCGCCGATCGCTTATTCCTTTCCGCCGGAATGACGGTTTCTATCCCCGCGAAGCTGATAAAAAGTGATGCTTCTCAGGGCCAACTGCTCAACGGCTCCGATGTCCATCTGCTGGAAAAACCCGGCTGGCCCAGCGCTTTACGTTCCGTTTTGCGGTATCGGCTCTTTGCCCTGCTGTACAATCGCGGACCGGCCGGGGCGATGCTTTCCGCCCTGATAACCGGCAGCCGGGATTACATTGACGCTGAAGTAATACAGGATTACCGGGATGCCGGTCTTTCCCATTTGCTGGCTCTCTCCGGAATGCATCTGGCTCTCGTTGCGCTGGCCGGAAAGTATATCGGCAGGATTATCGGCGGAAAACGGCTGGCTGTTCCGTTGGCTCTGCTGATCATGTTTATGTTTGTGTGGTTTGCCGGCTATTCCCCTTCGTTGGTGCGCGCGGCGCTAATGGCCTTGATCATGACAGCCTCGGAAGCGGTTGGTTTCCGCAAAGCCGCGCTGCCTGCGCTGGCCGCTACTTTTCTGGCGCAATTGCTGATCGCGCCGGCAGATTCAGTCAGCCTTTCCTTTATATTGTCGTATACGGCTCTCGCCGGGATACTCACACTGGGTGAGAACCTATCCGATTTGAGTACCGGTCGCCTGCCGGCCCTGCTGGGACAACCTTTAGCCGCTGCCTTGGCGGCTCAGCTGTTTACGGCGCCGGTCACAATTGTAATGCTCGGGTCTTTCGCGCCGGCCGGCATAGCGGCATCCTGTCTGGTAACCCCGCTGCTGTTATTTTTCCTCTCTGCCGGTCTTGTAGTCATACCAGTCTGCTTACTCTTGCCGGTCTGTACGGAAGCCGGTATGGCTCTAATACAGTTACTATATCAGGGTCTGGCCTTTACAGTAGGGCTGTTTTCGGGAATATCCCCATTGCACTCCCGGTCCGCTCAAGATACAATACTGATGTTATTGATTCCGGTCCTGGCCTTACCGGCAGCCGCGTTTTTCTGCGCGATGGACCGGAAAAGAAGGAGTGTTGATGGCTGTTTCGCCCGATTATGACTCACCGCTGGCCTTGAAGGCCTTCCTCGAAGAACACGGCCTGGGTATGCAAAAAAAATTCGGACAGAATTTTCTGGTACACCGTCCGACCCGGGAACGCCTGGCCGAAGCTTTAAGCGTAGAGCAGGGGACAAGGGTCTGGGAGATCGGTCCGGGACTGGGAAGCATGACCGCGCCCTTGCTGGATCGGGGCGCCGAGGTTACGGTCTTTGAAATTGACCGGGGATTTTGCGAGATTCTACGCGGCATATTTGCCGACAGACCCAATTTCACCCTGGTTGAGGGGGACGTACTCAAAAACTGGAAAAAGGAACTGGAACTTTCCGGTATGCCGGACCGCCTGTTCGGCAATCTGCCATACAATATCTCGGCCGCGATTATCGGTGATATGATCGCTTCCGGAGTGCGCTTTGAAAAAGCTGTGCTGACTGTTCAAAAAGAAGTAGCTCTGCGCATAGCCGCCAAAGCCGGTTCGGAAGATTATTCTTCCTTTTCGGTGCTCTGCCAGTGGGCCTATGAGGTGAAACCGCTGATGGACTTGGCCGGAGGGAACTTCTGGCCGCAGCCCAACGTCACATCCCGCTCCGTGGAGTTAAAGCGCCGTCTGGACTGGCCAGCCTGCCGGAACCCGGAAGTTTTTCTTTCCATGCAACGCGCGCTTTTTTCTTCACGCCGTAAAACCGTCCGCAACAATCTGTCGGCTTATCTAGCCGGTCGCTTACCGGCCGAAACGATAATCTCGGGTGATAATTCCATCGTCTCTGTCATCCTCGCCGAGGCCGCGATCGATCCGGGTATAAGGGCAGAGTGCCTGACCATCGCCGATTTTTTGAGGCTTTCCGATGTTATTGACGGCGTACTGGAGAAGAACAAATGAATATCCGTGAACGCATTATTGCAGTACAGGATAAACTTTCCGAAGCCGCCAGCCGGTCTGGGCGGGAAAGCTCTTCAATCACCCTGGTAGCAGTCAGTAAATTTCATGACAGCGACGCTGTCAGGGAGGCGATTGCCGCGGGCCTGCATCTTTTCGGCGAAAACCGAGTTCAGGAAGCGCTTACCAAATTTCCGGCACTGCTTTCCGATGGTCTGGATGCCACCGTGCATCTGATCGGCAGTCTGCAGCGCAACAAGGTCAAACAGGCGGTATCCCTTTTCAAATGCGTACAGTCTGTGGACCGCCTAGAATTGCTCACAGAGATAGAAAGGCAAGCGGCGGCGGCGGCGCTTCGCGTTGAAATTCTCTTTGAATATCACACCGGCGAAGAAACTAAGGCCGGTTATCAGGATAGGGACAGTCTTTTCCGCTCGTTGGACGCCCTCGAGGCAATGCCGCACCTCCGTTGCCGGGGGTTGATGACCATGGCCCCCTTTACCAAAGAGGACGCGCCGGTTCGTAACTCATTTAAAACACTGCGCGCACTATCCGAAGACTGCGCCCGACGTTATCCCCAACTTGACTTTTCAGTGCTCTCCATGGGCATGAGCAATGATTTTGACATCGCGATCCAGGAAGGCTCAACCATGGTACGCATCGGGACGGCCATATTCGGAGAGCGGCAATGAGGATACCGTTCATTCGCTGCACAGCTGTATTGCTTTTTTTCTTATTCAGCTCCACAGCCCTGTTTTCACAAACCTCAGGTGCAGTTGTGCTCGCGCCGGGAGAAGCGGTACCCTACGGGCCGGCAGAATTCCCGCAATGGCAGCTGGATTTGCGCCGGGGTGAAATTATCGCCTTCGGTTCCTTGCCCTTTGTGACCTTCCTCGGCTCAATCGGCTACGATGTATACCGCTATTACAGCCATGACCAGCAGGAAGGTTACTTACCCTGGCCGCTCAAGAACAAAGCCACGGCTATTCCGCTGTCCGAAGATGAGCAAAAAAATGTGCTATTGACCGCAGTCGGTATATCCGTCGGTATAGCGCTTACCGACCTGGTCTTTCGTCTGATCAAACGCAATCAGACAGTACGGCACCGTGAACGAGAGGCTGCCGGTACGGTAACCATCGAAAGGATTGACTAAACTATGGGCTCTATTCAACTGCGGGTGGACGATACCTTTCCGGAGGGGATCCGTCTCGACAAATACTGCACGTTTCAGGAAGGCGCCATCAGCCGCTCCAGGCTGAAGGGCGGACTGCTGGATGTCACGGTAAATGGCAAGCCATCCAAACTTTCCCGGATGGTCCGTCCCGGGGACGAAATCCTAATCAGCTGGGCTGATCCCGCTCCCAAAGACTTACAGGCGGAAGAAATTCCGCTGGACATACTTTTTGAAAACGAACGGGTAACCCTAGTCAATAAAGCGCAGGGCATGGTCACCCATCCGGCGGCCGGTAACTGGTCCGGTACCCTGGTTAACGCCCTGTTGCACCACTGGAAAAAAGAAGGCCCGCCGGGCCAGGGCTTCCGGCCGGGAATTGTGCACCGGCTGGACAAGGATACTTCCGGGCTGATCATTACCGCCCGCGACTATGAAGCCGAAACATTTTTACAGGAAGCCTTCAAGAGCCGCACGGTCACCAAGATATACGCCGCGATTCTCTGCGGCGTGCCGCGTGAAAACAGCGGGGAAATCCGCACCCGCATTTACCGCGATCCCAAAAACCGTCAGCGATACATCTGCACCGATGATCCCCAAAAGGGACGGATGGCGCTCACGGATTATCAGGTGCGCAAAGTGTACGGCCCCTATTCTCTGGTGCTTTTCCGGCTGCGTACCGGGCGCACACATCAGTTGCGGGTACACAGCAAATTTATCGGCTGTCCGATATTAGGAGATCCCATCTACGGCCGCAAAGACAAACTCTTTCCGGAAGCCACCCTGATGCTGCATTCCCGCCGTCTGGAACTGCTGCTGCCCGGAGATACTGAGCGCCGCAGTTTTGAATCGCCTCTTCCGGTACGGTTCCGTCAAGTACTGGCCCGTCTCGTTGAAATGTATGGCAATGCCGGAGAATAACGCCGTGCAGCCGGTTCTAATTCAGGAAACAGCGGACTGGGCAGTAATTTTAAAACCGGCCGGTCTGCCCTCGGCTCCGCTTTCTGAAGATCCATCAGGGACAGCCCTGGGATGGTTTCTGGAACAGTTTCCGCAGGCCAGCGGTGTGTTGGCTCATAAGGCCATTGAGCACGGCCTGCTGCACCGTCTGGACACGGACACGACCGGACTGCTGCTGATCGCGAAAAATCAGAATTGTTGTGATTTCTTAATTCGCGCTCAGGCGGAAAACCGGATCCGCAAGGAATACTTTGCCTTTTGTTCAGTAACACCAGACGGACCGCTGCCGGCTTATCCGCTTGTGATAGAAAGCGCCTTTCGGCATTTCGGCCCGAAACGGCGGGAGGTGAGGCCCGTATTTCCGGGTGAGCGCTCCTTCAGCGCCTCACAAACCCTCTACCGCACCGAGCTGCTGACAATACTGGACCAGAGTTCGGAAACCGGCGTTTACGGTAGGTTGGTAGCCTGCCGTTGTGCTCTTTACAAAGGCTTCCGGCACCAGATCCGCAGCCACCTGGCTTCAGTCGGTCTGCCGATAGCAGGCGACCGTTTATATAACCCGAATTCGTTTCCAGAGGATGTCAAACTCCAGCTGCTGGCCCGTACGGTTTCATTTCCCGATCCCTCTAGCGGGGCTCCAGTAACTGTTTCACTTCCGCTACCAGATAAAATGATCCGGTGACCAGCAGAACCCGCTGCTCCCGGGCGGCACGCGCAATGGCGTCCGTTATCGCCGCGTGATAATCCCGGCAGATTTGTAACTGTACGTCAGAACGGAGTTCAAAAACTTTTCTGAAGGCGTTTTCCAGACGGCCGAGGTCACTGCTTTTTTTCAGACCCGGAATTGTCAGGGTAATATGCTCAAAGCCCTGCCCGAAAAGCGGGGCGATAGTTTCTACCTCCTTATCGGAAGCACAGGCAAACAGCAGATGGGAGCGCTCTTTTACCAGAGTTGTGAAAGTACGCACTGTATACGCGATGCTGGAGCCGGTATGGGCCCCATCCAGGACAATTGCCGGAGAACTGCCGGCAACAATCTCAAAGCGTCCCGGTAGCCAGGCCCGGGAAAGCGCCTGTTCAATTACTTCCTCGGTTAACTCCGGCATCAGGTACTTGGCCGTGTAGGCGGCCAGCGCGGCGTTCCAACCCTGTACGCTGTTAAGCAATCGCAGTGTCGTCCGCAGCGGACGGGAAAAAACCGGCCCACCAGGCACCTTATTAAAGCGTATTTCTGTCTCCAGGCCTGAAAATGACGGTCGGGTCTCCACAGACTGAACGGCATCCTGCATCCCGTAAAAAGGAGCGTCCCTTTGCCGGGCGACAGCGCGCAACACCGCGTCGCTTTCGCTTTTTTGACAGGCAGAGAATACCGGAACGCCCGGCTTGATGATCCCGGCTTTTTCCGAGGCTATTTTTTCGAGAGTGTCTCCAAGATACTCGGTATGCTCAAGCTCGATGGGAGTAATGACAGCGGCTTCCGGCTGCAGTACATTGGTGGCGTCCAGACGTCCGCCCAATCCCGTTTCCACGACAGCCCAGTCCAGTTGGGACTGCCTGAAGGTTACAAAGGCAAAAAGGGTGACCAACTCAAACCAGGTCGGTTCAGCCGGGCACCCCCGGACACCGGGGACCATTGACTCAACCAGCGGCATCACAATATTGGCAGATTGGGCATATAGAGCGTCGCTGAAAGGGCCGTGCGGAGTGGCAACCCGTTCGGTAAAATCAATCATATGTGGCGATGTATACAAACCGGTTTTTTTACCGGCTGCGGAAAAAATCGCTGCTGTCATAGCCGAAACGGAGCCTTTACCCTTTGAACCGGCCACATGTACAGACCGGAAAGTGTTTTGAGGGTCCTGAAAACGTTTAACCAGAAAACGCATCGTATCCAGTGAAAAAGCGTCTTTTTTGGGCAGTCGCTCGTAATTCAGATAATTTTCCAGCCATTGGCAAAATAAATCAGTCGCTGACGCTTCAAACATAGTAAATTGAGTATGCAATAAAAATACCTTGCGGTAAAGTGTCTCTTTGGGTATTATAATACCATGATTCAAAAACGACTTTTGCCCGAAAACCTTGAGGGATTTCACATCCATATGGTCGGAATCAAGGGTACCGGGATGGCCGCCCTTGCTGAGTTGCTCGTTTCCCGGAAAGCGCTGTTAAGCGGCAGTGATGTACAGGATGAGTTTTATACCGACGCCATACTCAAGGCTATTGGAATTACCGTATCATCTCCGTTTAACGCCGCCAATATTCCACCAGGAACCCAGCTGGTTATTTATTCATCGGCCTATAAAATCACCGAAAATCCCGAATTAATCGAAGCCACGGCGCGCTCTCTGCCGTTGATGCTGTATACCGACGCGCTCGGTGAGTTTTCGGCTCTTTCCTGGTCCTGCGGTATTGCCGGCGTGCATGGTAAAACCACCACCACCGGAATCGCCGGCACCCTGATTAAAGCGCTTTCCCTCCCGGCTTCGGTTTTGGCCGGCAGCGCTATCGGCTCATTCGGTAACCGTTGCACAATGATCAACGGGGACCGCTTCTTTGTAGCCGAAACCTGCGAGTACCAGCGGCATTTCATGTCCTTCCATCCCAAGAAAATTCTGCTGACCAGCATCGAAAGCGACCATCAGGACTGTTTTCCGGATTATGAGTCAATTCTATCAGCTTTTATGCAGTATATAGACCTTCTGCCGCACTTCGGTGAGCTTATATACTGCGCTGATGATCCGGGGGCCTGCGAGGCCGCCCGCCACGTTTTTGCCAGCCGTCCGGATCTGGTATATACCGCTTACGGCGAGCGGGCCACCGGCGCCTATCAGCTGCGCATCAAAGGCGTTAAAAATGAACGGCTGGTATTTACGCTCAAAGGTTTTTCAGGCGAATTCCGCATGAAAGTACCGGGAGACCATAACGCCCGCAACGCCGCCGGAGCTATCGCCCTGGCCTTGTCACTGCTTCAGGAGGAAGGACGTAAAAGCGATTTTACCGATATCGGCAAAATCCGCGAAGCCCTGGAATCCTTCAGCGGTTCCAAGCGCCGCACCGAAATCCTGGGAGAAGCCGGCGGCGTGCTGTTTATTGACGATTACGCCCATCATCCCACGGCTATCGCGACAACCCTCAAGGGCTTGAAAGCCTTTTATCCCGGCCGCCGGCTGGTGGTCGACTTCATGTCGCATACCTATTCCCGAACCGCCGCTCTGCTGGAACAGTTTGCCCGCTCCCTGCGCTTTGCCGATGAAATAATCCTGCACAAGATTTACGCCTCGGCCCGGGAGACCTATAACGGTACCGTCGACGGTCAAACCCTTTTTGAAGCCGTACACCGCCGTAAACGCAAATCGGTCTATTTTGAAGAGGTCATGGAAGCCCGGGATTACCTGAAGCGGACGCTGCGCAGCGGCGATGTCTTTGTGACCATGGGCGCCGGGGATAACTGGAAACTGGGCCGCGCGCTGCTGGAAACCATGGATAAACACGCCGCGAAAAGTCCAATGAAGGAAAAAGTATGAAAAGTATGACCGGCTATGCCTGGCAGGAAAGCGTTACGGAAATCCGAACTGTTTCGGTGGAAATTAAAAGCTACAATTCCCGCTTTCTGGACTTGTCCGTGAATATTCCATTCTGGCTCGGCCGTCTGGAAAGCCGAATCCGCGAATACGCCTCATCAAATATTTCCAGGGGAAAAGTGGAAGTGAACATCCGGGTACGCGAAAAAAACTCAAATATCCAGGTGCTGGCCGATACCGAGGCCGCCCGCGCCTACAGTCAGGCCATTATCGAAATTGCCGACGCTATCGGGCATACTGAACAGATTCCGCTGTCCCTGGTTATCTCCCAGGAAGGCGTACTGCGGGCCGAGAAGAATCAGGATATCGATGAATACTGGCAATCAATAGAACCGGTGCTGGTGGCGGCGTTCAAGGACTTTGACCTGGCCCGGATCACCGAGGGCCGGGCCCTGCAGCAGGATATCGAACTGATGCTGCGGCGCATCATCGCGACGGCCGATACCGTAGCCGAACGCGTTCCGGAAATGGAAGAAACGTTTAAAGAAAACGTTCGTTCACGCTTCCGGGAAATGCTCGGGAATCAGGTTGATGAACAGCGCGTGCTTCAGGAAACTGCCGCCCTGCTGATGAAATACACCATGAACGAAGAGCTGGTCAGACTGCGCTCTCATATTACCAGCCTGGAAGCCGAGATGTCCGGTAATCCCGCCCCCGGCCGCAAAATAGACTTTATCTGCCAGGAAATGAACCGCGAGATCAACACTATCGGATCGAAAAATCAGCTGATCGAAGTAGGGCAGGCCGTAATTTCGGCCAAGGATGCCCTGGAAAACATCCGCGAACAGATGCGCAACATCGAATAGGAGAAACCGTCCCTCATGCAAGCGAAATATTCCATTCCGACCGGTAAAGAACTGCGCATCGCGATTTCCGGACGCTCCGGCTGCGGCAACACCACAGTTTCCAAATTGCTTTCAGACGTGCTGGGTATCGGTTTTATAAATTTTACTTTTCGCTCACTGGCAGCGGAAACCGGCATTCCGCTCCCGGAAATAATTGAACGCGCCAAGACCGATGACAGTTTTGACCGGGCTGTAGACAGCCGCCAGGTTGAACTGGCCCGCCAGGCTTCTTGCGTAATGGGTTCCCGTCTGGCTGTCTGGATGCTCAAGGAAGCCGATTTAAAGGTTTTCTTAACAGCCCCGGCCGCCGTCCGGGCCGAGCGGATCCGTAACCGCGAAGGCGGAGATCTTGAAGAAATTATGCGGTTTACCGCGATGCGTGACAGCGAGGACAGCCGCCGTTATCGGGAGCTCTATGATATCGATAATACCGACTATGGGTTTTGCGATCTGGTCATCGAAACCGAAAAAAACAATCCGGAACAGATTGTCTCCCTGATTCTGGAGTCCGCCTGCCAGAAGGGACTACTGCTTCGTGCTTGAAAGAAAAGTTATAGCCTCTTTTCAAAAAACGATATTGGACAATTACCATGTGGCGGAGCGCCTCTTTCCCTGGCGCGAAACGCATGATCCCTATGCCATAGTTGTATCCGAAATAATGCTTCAGCAAACGCAAACCTCCCGGGTGGTACCGAAATATCTGGCCTGGCTGGCGGAATTTCCGACGGTGCACTCTCTCGCCGCCGCGCCGCTTTCACGTGTCCTGGAAATGTGGGTCGGGCTTGGCTATAACCGGCGGGCGCGCTTTCTGCATGAAACCGCGGCCATTATCGTCCGGGATTATCAGGGCCTTTTCCCGTCCGACCCGGGTGCGCTGGATGCCCTGCCGGGCATCGGGCCCTATACAGCCCGGGCAATAGCCGCCTTCGCCTTCGGCATACGTTCAGCTTTTATTGAAACAAATATCCGAACCGTTTTTATTCACTTTTTTTTCCCCGGACGGGACGATGTGCGTGATAGCGAAATAATGCCGTTGATCGAAGAGACCCTGACCGACGATGTCCGGCTCTGGTATTACGCGCTGATGGACTACGGCGCCGAGCTCAAACGCACGGTAATCAACCCGGGCCGCCAAAGCGCTCACCATGTCAGGCAGTCGGCCTTCAGCGGCTCCCGCCGGGAGGCCCGCGGCGCGATAATCCGGTATCTGGCCGAAAACGGCGCATCCGAACTTGGCGCCGTCGCCGAAAGCCAGGCCATCGCCTACAGCCGGCTGGAGGCAGTGCTGCCCACCCTGATTGCCGAAGGACTGGTGACACAGCGCGGCCAGAAAATCAGTCTTTCGAATTCTTAAACAGTGTACCCGGGTCGACCAGCGCGCTTTTTTCCTTGAAGCGCGTACTGAACGAAAACCGCGGTACCATGGTTTCGGCCTTGGCCGGAACCAGCAGCTCCTCACCGCTGCGCGGATTTTTGAGGATCCGGGCCTTGCGGGCTTCCTGCAGCCGCAGCGAAGCGCTGCCGAATTTCCCGAAGCTGACTCTTTCACCCAGCAGAATACCGGTTTCCACGGTCGCGATATAATCGTCTATGATGCTGCGGGCCTGAGCTTGCGTGCACTCATTCTTCTTGGCGACGTAGGCCACGATGGATTTAAGGGTAAACTGCTCAACATTAGCGCGATTTTCAATCTGCAGACTGCGGTTAATATGTACAAAGCCGTTGGTAAGAAAGATAGTGGCCTCGCGGATACGCAACTCCTGCTCTTCCAGAGGCGTCTGGAGGGGGCATACAGCGATCCTGAACAGAGAAGATGATTTCTTTATCGCACAGCCGGAAAAGACCGCGTCACGGCCCTGCTGTAGCGGTCCTTCCAGAGTAACGGCGTTACCGTGAATCAGGTCCGGAACATCCACCCGGAATTTGATCGAGGCATACTCCAGCCAGCGTTTGGAATCGCGCAGCGTGCCCAGACTGATCAGCGAACCGGAATAAGTCAATAGAATTGCTCCGCGCTGGTCCTCGGCGGGCAGCTCCGAAACGAACTCCATTCCCAGATTGTTGATCTGGCCGGTAAACAGGTTGAATTTTTCCTGCCATACGGCGGCTAGCTGCTCACGAGCGGCCTCGCCGGGAACAAGCCCGGTCTCCGGTAAAAGTGAATCCAGTTGCTGTTGGATTTCCTCGGGAAGAGACTGAAAGTGCGTATTTGACATATCTTTACCTCTTTTTTCAGATTGTAGCTCACTGTCTAGAGTAATACTTGTTTGATTTTAAGTCAAAAAGCGCTATATTTAGCTTATGACAAAACGTTTCACCGATAAAATCGAAGATGTTGGACGTTATATTGATTTTATAAAAGAAGTGCTGCTTGGTTTTTTCCGGAAACCGTTTCGTTTTAATTTGTATCTGTTTGAAATCGAACACCTGGGTGTAAACTCTATTGTAGTTATAATTTTGTCCGGTATGGCCATCGGGATGATTTTTGCCCTGCAGATGGTTTCCCTTCTGCAGCCCTTCCAGGCTGAAATCGGCACAGGAGCGGCGGTGGCTATCGCCCTGGGCCGCGAATTTGCTCCGATCATCACCACCTTGATGCTGATCGCCAAAAACGGCTCAGCCATGGCCGCTGAACTCGGTACCATGCGCGTCACCGAGCAGATCGACGCGCTGGAGTCCATGTCCGTCGACCCGGTGCACTATCTGGTTCTGCCGAAAGTTCTGGCCTCAGTCCTTATTTTTCCGGCCCTGACGATGCTGGCCAATATTGTGGGTGTTCTCGGAGCCTATGTTATTTCCACCAGATTGTATGGGATAGACTCCGCCAGTTACGTTTCCTATATGTTCAGCGTGCTGAAGCCCAAGGATATTTATATCGGGCTGATTAAATCCGGGATAATGGGTTTTATGGTTGCTACCATCTGCTGCTATTTTGGATTACACTCTTCACAGGGGGCCAAAGGTGTCGGTGACAGCGCCACCCGCGCGGTTGTCGTTTCTTCAGTATCGATTCTGGTAGCCGACTACATACTGGCTACTTTAATGATGGTGTTCTGGAAATGAATGATTCAATAATCCGTATCGAAAACCTGCAAAAAGCCTTCGGCTCAGCCCGCATACTTCAGGGTGTAAATATGGATATACCGGAAGGGTCAATCAGCGTGATAGTCGGACAGAGCGGAACCGGAAAGAGCGTGCTCTTCAAATCGATCATGGGGATGATCAAGCCGGACGGAGGAACTGTCTGGTACCGCGACCATGAACTGACCGCCCTGCCCAGAAATGAGTTGATCGCCATGCGCCAGCATTTCGGCTATGCCTTCCAGAACGCCGCGCTTTTCGATTCCATGAATGTTGCCGAAAATATCGCTTTTCCGCTCAAGGAAGTTTTGGGCATACATAACAAAAAAGAAATCAACAAGCGTGTTACGCGGATGCTCGAATGGATTGAACTTCCGGGAATAGAATTAAAGCGGCCTGATGAGCTTTCCGGCGGAATGCGTAAACGCGTCGGTGTAGCCCGTTCGCTGGTGATGCAGCCGGACGTGCTGTTTTTTGACGAACCCACCACCGGGCTCGATCCAATATTGGCTGAAACGATCAATAATCTAGTGGTCCGTGTTAACCGTGAGTTGGGAATTACCTGTCTGGTTATCACCCATGACATCCCGGCGGCTTTCCGCATTTCCAGCAAAATCTTCTTTCTGCATCAGGGTACCATAGTCGCGGAAGGCGACCCGGCAACAGTCGCGACCTCGAAAAATGAACTGGTTCGAGATTTTATCCGTATTTCATTTAGTGAGTTAAAAGTATGAATGTATCGAGATTTCTAAAGGTTGGCATTTTTTTTATTACCCTTGGCTCAGCCGGCGCCGGTTATGTGGTGATGTCTTCGGACGGTTTTAGCGGTATGAATACGAAAATGTATGAAGTCGCTATGGATGACGCCAGCGGACTGACCACTAATTCCAAGATTTTCCTGGCCGGTGTACCGATTGGAAAAATCAAGGCCATCGAGCTGGAAGGCACCCAGGCTGTCATCAAGGTTGCTTTCCTTAAAAACGTGGAAGTCCGCGCCGATGCCCAGCTTTCCCGGAAATCTTCTTCAATTTTGGGAACTTCGGTTCTAACCCTGTCACCGGGTTCAGAAAGCGCCGCTGTCCTGAACAGCGGCGGCCGCATTCAGTCTCCCGGCGGCTCAGGTGATATGGCTGGTCTGGTTGGAACCGCGCAGGATGTCGGCACTCAGCTTTCGGAGATGATTCAGGAACTGCAGACTAATCAACTCCAGCTTCTGCAGGTCTCCTTGGAAACTTTTAATTCAATTGCCCGCAAGTTCGATGAACGCTCCGAGGCCGAACTGGACCGCATGACCCGCATCCTGGAATCTACTGCCCTGATAACCGAGCGTATGGAACGGCTGCTGGCCGCCCGTGAAGACGATATCGGCGCCTCAGCCACTGAAATACGTTTTGCCCTGGAGAATATCCGCGACATTACCGGAGAAATCCGGGCCGGGGAGGGGAATCTCGGGCAGGCGGTCTATGATGACTCGCTTTATAATTCCATGCTGGCTACCGCCCGCAGCACCGAGGACGCGGCTTTAAAACTGCAGGAGGCCCTGGACAGCGTCAACCGATTGGCTCTCAACGCCGACCGCGTCGTCAACGACGCCGGAACCATCGTCAGCAAAGCTACCGGTCTCGGCGTGCAGGTGGACACCAGCGCCCGCTACGACATGCTTGCTTCCGGAATGCGGGCCGGCGCCTCGCTACGCCTTAATCCCCGTTCCCTGGACCGCTGGTATCGTGTCGGAGTCACCACCAGTCCCGACGGATTTTCCAGCCGTACAGTGACTGAAACTTCTGTAAACGGAGGCCCGGTGGAACGTACCGACAGTACCGAAACCCGGCATACGGTGGTCATTGACGCCGAGTTAGCCCGTCAGTTCGGACCATTAACGCTGCGCGGCGGTATGCTGGAAAGTACGGCGGCTTTGGGGATTGATTACCAGCCGGTCCGCTGGGTAGCGCTATCCGGTGAAGTTTTTGACTTCCGTTCCGGTTTACCCCCGAATCTGCGCGGTACTCTAACCTTATTTCCTTTTTTTGATCCGGATTCAGGAAAACCATGGAACTGGATATATCTGCGCGGCGGGGTTAATGCGGCGCTCGATGAACGGCGGGATTATTTTGTTGGCGGAGGGGTGCGCTTCACTGACGAAGAAGTGCGCGGTCTGGCCGGCCTGATTCCTCTTTCCGGCAGATAATGGTAGCAGTTTTAAAATAAAAAAAGCCTGTCGGAGCGGATGATGGGAGTCGAACCCACGTCTCCAGCTTGGAAGGCTGGGGTAATAGCCGTTATACGACATCCGCTCCGACAGGCCTTGCCTGTCTCAATAAATAATGTATATCATTTCAGCGTAAAAAGGTCAAGTATTGTTGTTTTGGGCTTTACGTTGACAACCGCTTTCAGCGGTGCTATCATATAAGATCAGTACTAAAGTTTTGGCCCACGGAGAGTTAACATGTCCGTTTCTTTTACCCCGGAAAGTCTTTTTGGTTCTTCTTCCTCTTTGGTTGTGATTCTTGATCACAAAGCAGCGGTTGTATACAGCAACGCCGCCTTTTTAAGGGTATTTCCTTATGCCGGAGCCGGCGGTATCCCCGAGGAGCTTGTGGCCCTGGCCGCGGACTGTTCCCGTTCGTCTTCCGGTTCAGCCGGACCGACTACCGTTCAAAAATTTACAGCCGGCGGAAAAAATCTATCCTGGAGTTTTAATGCCTCGGTAATTCAGAACGGACAGGCGCCGGGACAGGTAATGCTGACCGGCACTGACGTCAGCGACGTGCTTTCCCATGAAAAAATACGAAACAGCTTCCTGGTGCGTATGGGCCATGAAATCCGCACGCCGATCAACACTCTGCTAGGCTACACTCAGTTGCTGAAAGGTCTGGAAGGGCTTTCACCGGTAGCGCAGGAATATCTTTCTACCATACTGACCAACGAACACTCCCTGTTGCATCTGATCAACGATTTAATGGAGCTGTTCAAATATGAATCCGGTCAGACCGAACTGGTTAACGGACCCGTTTCCATCAGAGAAATCATCGAGGATGTGGTAAGTTCCTGGAAAGATCAATTCGCCGAGAAATACCTGTCTCTGGATATTGAATACCGCGGAGAGTTGGGCGAAAGCTGCCTGACGGATTCCGCCAAGATCAAACACATTATTTCCAACCTGGTCGGCAATGCCCTGCGCTTTACGCGTAAAGGCGGGGTGCGAATCATCGTTTCCGGCGGACCGCTTTTCACGATTGATGTGGAAGATACCGGTATCGGCATTCCCGCGGAAGAGCATTCCGAGGTTTTTGAGGTTTTTTCCCGCGTTGACCAGAAAATGGAAACTTCAGGCGGCATCGGTATCGGTTTAACCGTCGCCAGAATTTTCGCCCGGATGCTGGGAGGAGAGCTGGCCCTGCTGCGCTCCGATCCGGGAAAGGGTTCATCCTTCCGTCTAACCTTCA
The DNA here is from genome assembly GCA_942493045.1 of Treponemataceae bacterium. GTDB lineage: Bacteria > Spirochaetota > Spirochaetia > Treponematales > Treponemataceae > Teretinema. The sequence continues at coordinate 936,723 of OW818665.1, forward strand.
AAGCCGAAATTCTGGAAAACACCAAACCTACGGTACAGAAAATTGAAGATTACGCCGCGGTGACCGGGATTAACAAGCCCTGCAAGGTTTTATTGGTGGACGACGTCGATATCAATCTGGCTATGCTGGAAATTTTCCTGGCTCCGGCCGGTTTTAACGTTTCAGTGGCCAATGACGGTAACGAAGCGGTGGAGCGCTTTAAAAGCTTTCATCCGGATATAGTATTTATGGACTTGATTATGCCCGGAAAAGACGGTTTTGACGCCACCCGGGAAATAAAAAATATCGACGCTTCCATACCGGTAGTAGCCCTGACGGCCAGTATTTCAGACTCGGTCCGTGAACAGGCGATGTCCGCCGGCGTAAACGGCTTTATGAATAAGCCCTTCATACCGGAGCGCTTCTTTGAGATTATCGCCGAGCACACCGGAGTTCAATATACCTTTGCCTGAGAGGCGTTCTTAGTAATACAGCCCGATTCCGATAAAGAGCTCGCGTATCGAAGCACCGTCACGCTCGGCCCGGCCGCTCAAGTCTCCGCCGTTTTTTGATAATTCGACCAAGTCCCAGCCGGCGCTGATGCGTCCGTAAATACTGCGCATCCGGGCGGGAAATATTAAGATTTCCATTCCCCCGGAATACCAACCGTCATCCAGGTTAAAATAGCGTCCGGTAAGCGGATCATGGGTCAGAGCCATATCAAAAAACGGTGAAGCATGCATTTCAAAGCCGATAAAACGGGTCCAGTTGACTCCTGTTATCTCTTGAAAATTCACCCTCATAATCCGTATTGGGAAGTCCATATTCAGTAGAAACGAAAAATCCGAGGCCATTCGGTCATCTAGTATCCCGCGCAGATCCGATGCGATGTCATCAGTTTTCCGATTGTTAAAATTATAGAGGCCCTTGATTCGGGTTGTCAGGCCAACGCGGTCGTATAGGCTGGTGAAGAAACTGGTTGAACTGGTCAATTTTACCGCGATAGAATCGGAATTCGATAAATTATATTTGTAAGAATTGCTTAATTCCGCGGTAAGACCCTTGCGGAAATTTCCAACCCAGTCAAAACGTCCAATTTTGAGGGAATGGCCCCAATTTAAGGAGGGACCAAACAAATCCGGATGCGTAATTCCGGTAAAGGCCCATTTCTGACTGATTGAGACAGTGGGAGACCAGGTCAGTTGCCCAAAATAATCAAACTCATACAGAAAAAACGGCATCGAGGCTGAAAAAGCATCGGTAAAGTACAACCTGTCATCCGTGTATAAGCCATCGTCACCGCGGTCGTTAATGGTCATGGATTGCTCAACGCCCAGAACCAGGTTGCTGTATTTATACGGTATGGTAATGTCAACGCCGGTACTAAAATCAAACTGCGGTATTTCTCCCTCCGAGGCAGAATAAGAAGCTTCATTGGTCCATTCAAAGGAGTAGCCGAAAGCCTCAAAGGGAATGGCGAAGTCCAGGGTGGACGATATGGTTGAAGCGTTGTCGTTATCCAGTTGATAGCTCAGATCACCGGATAACACCTGCATCGATCCAAAAAAATTATAATCCTTAATCTTAAATTTCAGTTCAAAGCCGGTATTGGAATCGTATTTAGGGTAGGGTAAGGCGATGATATTCCAGGTATCAACAGTATATACAGTCAAATGAACCGGAGTTATGCCGTCTACACCGACTTCTCCCAGAGTGGATTCTACCCTTGCGGATTGAAACACTCTTTGGTTCATAAACTGAACTTGAAGGTCGGCAAGATAGAAAGCAAGGCGTTCTTCAGATTGAAAAATACGGGTGGTACTGATGGGAACCGCTTTGCGCAGCGGAAATTCCCTGGTCAGGCCCTCACGCTCATAGGTCACCTTTTCAATGCGAAACAAATTTGCGGTCTCGGAAAACAAGCCGATCGATAGCAACAGCATGCCACACAAAAGGAACAATTTACGGATTAACACATGAACTCCTCGAACTCTTCCGATCGCTGCGGAAACATAAAATATCACATAAGTATACCGCAAAAAAAACAAAAACGATGAAAATCATTAATTTCTCAGTATTGGAGAAATTGTAGTATAAATCGATACTGGAAATTTCTTATAACATAGCCCAAAAACTAAGTCAAGAGAGCCCTCTGATGCTCTATGATCATCCTATTTTTATAGTTTACGATATTTCCTGACGCAATACTTGAGAAAAACAGAAAATTAGACTATATTTCCTTAACCACCGCAAACAGACGACCTGTTTTGGTTTCGGAAATTCGAAATTTTCTTATCAAAGGAATGGAAATGAAATTCAAGCCGTTTCTGCTTATTCTTGTTCTTTTTTATACTTCTTCAAATGTGTATACCCAAGTAGCCGCGGACCCTTTTGATTTCTTTTATACGGATCTCGCCGTTTGGGAAGCCTCAGGGATCATCAATAATCTCCCTCCCGCCCGGCCGTATCCGCTTCAACTGGTAAAAGAAATTCTTACTACGGTTATTGAGCAGGGTGACAGTACTCAGCGAAGGATAGCAGAAAGCCACTACAAGCGATTTTTTGGACGTATCTTGACCTACGGAGGAAAATCAGAGGCCGCAATCGATACGGCGAACTCATTCCGGGAAATGGGTATCGCTATTTCAGCGGATATTAACTACGAAATGGAAGAAATCGTTACGTTAAGCGCCTCGATCGATGGCTGGGCGACTAATAAACTGTTTCACCAGGAAGTAGTTCCGACCTGGCAAAATTCAGATAAAGACCTTACCGAAGATAACGCGCGGGTCGGTCCGTTCTGGATACTCCCGTCAATCAATTCTTCAATTTCACTCGGAACGGATGAATATTATCTCAATGCCGGACTGATGCGCGGTTCGTTCGGACCCTTCCCTGAAAACGGCGTCGTTGTAGGTCAGCAGGCTCTACACAGCGGCCAGTATTCTTTTGTAGTAAACAAACCGCTTTGGGGAATAAATGTATCGATCTATTCACTGGCGGCCACCAGTGCCGATGAACCGGAGACCTTTCTGCCGAATAAATTTCTCGCTGTTCATTCCCTGGAGTATCGTCCATTTAACTGGTTTTCAATCGCCCTGCTGGAATCAGTCATGTATGGGAACCGGTTCGAACTGATGTATCTTTTGCCGCTCTCACCCTACATGATCAGCCAGGGTGTTACCGGTTTAATGGACAATAGTTATCTCGGCGGAATGTTCACGGTCAAGCCCCTGGAAGGACTGAAAATCGATGGTGTTCTTTATGCAGACGATCTCAGTTTTAATGATATCGCGCGATTAAATTTCGATACCAAATGGCGGCTAGCCGGTCAGCTGGGCGCTACCTATGCCCCAAAGAAATCCGGTATTTTTACGCTGGCGGCGCTGGATTATACAATGGTAATGCCCTATACCTATGCCCACTATGAAAGCAAAGACCTCATTTCTGCGGCGCCGAATTATCAGAACTATCTGCATGCCGGCAGTTCTTTCGGAGCGGCTCTGGACCCCAACTCGGACCGGATAAACCTGAAAATCAAACTACGACCGTTAGAGGGTATAGACCTCGATCTCATTGGAATCCTCATCCGGCACGGAAATGTCAATGAAGATATTTCATTAAAATACCAAGAGAAATACGTGCGCGGCGACTATGACTATATTACTGATGGCTCCATACTCAACACGGTAAGAATTGTCAATGGTGGATACATTTTCCAGGACTCTACGGCTTTCCTCACTCAGGATACCCTTCAGTATATCTGGCAGACCGGCTTTGACGCCCTCTGCCGTCTTCCGGTACTCAAGACCGGGGGCTATATGGTGTTCCGTTTCGGGTATCGGTTTGAGTATAACCTCAACGACGGAATAAACAACAATGTGTATACCTACGACCCGCTGGCAGATGCCACAAATTTCGCCGACATCGCTGCCGAGCAGTTGGAAGCCTGGAAAAAAGAAGCCGGCGGTGCAGTTATCAATAACTACATCAGCGCCGGCTTTGAATATCACTACTGAAATTTGTTTTTCAAGGTCCCCTGTATAGGGTTTGTCCCGGGTGTCCGGTTAAATACCGGCCCGGGAAAGCATTGTCATAATAGTTTTAAAGAAAATTGAAATATCAAAGAAAACAGAAACGTTTTTGACATAATACAAATCGAATTGTAATTTTTTATAGGTATCTTCTATCGAGGGTGAGTGATACTCACCGGAAACCTGATCCCACCCTGTAATTCCCGGTTTTAATAAATGCCTCTGCATGTAATACGGAATAGCCTCAGCTAAATCTTTAGCAAGATCGGGTCTCTCCGGGCGCGGACCGATAAAGCTCATCTCTCCCAGTAAAATATTAATCATTTGAGGCAATTCGTCGAGACGGGTAGCACGCAGAAACTTGCCAATCCTGGTAATACGTGAATCATTGGCGGAGGTGGGTACAAAATCATTGCCTTCTGTACGCATGGTCCGGAATTTATATATCGTGAAGGGTTTATTTTTCCTTCCAAGCCGGACCTGTTTAAATATTACCGAGCCCCGGGATTCAATCTTGATTGTCAGCGTGATTAAAATTAACAGGGGTAAAGTTGCCAGCAGCACCAGAGCGGCAAAGAAAGGATCGAGGATTTCCTTTAAAAAGAGATAAGGCTGTTTGGCCCGTAGATCAATATTTTCAAGAAACCAGGAATCATTAATCGCATCAACCGGAATTCTTCTCAGCACTGTTTCATAAAAATCAGGAAGCCGCATATAACGGGCGCCTTCACCAATTTGACTGAACAACAGTCTTCGGGTTTTCATGGCCAGAGTAGCGTCTTTACTTAAAACGAACAAGTCGGGAATGTTTTTCTGTATACTCTGCTCTAACTCTTCAAAATTAGTAAATTTAACCGGTTTATTCTTTTGAACCGTGTTTTCCTCATCATACAAGAAATCAAGTTTATACCCGAGATAAGGTTTCTTCTCAATAACATCTACCAGAACCAGTACTTCATCCGTAACACCTACAAAACCAACGGTATATTCCATTACGGTGGAACGCATCAATCTGCCATACGCGCTGCGCCAGGACCAAATCAGCACAAATGATAATACCGCAAAAAGGAAAAGAACTGTTTTCGGGGCTATATCGCGATACGGCCGGAGATAGAACATCAAGGCCGTTCCCAGCGTAGAAAGCGAAACGGCTGAAATAAGGCGGGCCACAAACCGGAAGTTATTAAACAGATTGTCCAAAGAATACAAACTTAAAGTGTAGAATATCACTGCCCAACCTAAAAAAGCTAAAGTAAAGGCCTCAAAATGAATAGTCCATGTGGTAGATGAAGGTAAAGTCATATTTCTAAAAAAAAGAGATAGATATAAAGCGCAATACAGTAATGTTATATCCACCAGAAATAGAAAGAATTGTCTCCGGTTGCGTGTATTCATTAATTTGATTCTCCAATAAAAAAAAGCATATAGGATTTAATCGGCTTCTTCAACTAAAAACTCAGATAAATTATGGGTAATTTTTTGCATCGCGCTTTTCAAGCCTGAATTACGCCAAAAACCAATATTTTTTGCCGATTGTGCCGCATTAAAGGAGCCTTCGCTGTTCCAGTTTTGTCGCATATCGGGAAAATTACAAAAATCCTGCAGGTCGTTTTTCAGTTGGGTGCGAGTTCCGTGAGAATCAAATACAAACGATTCAAAATTTATAAGCCGGGTAAATGTATCTGGTTCACTTTTTAGCGACTCCAGAAAAATACCGGTTTTTTCCTGAGCTTTACGGTATTGGCGGATAAAGCTGTTAACACTCCAGGAAAAAGTCGAACCGCTGAAGCGCACCAGATCGGCAAATTGATCGCGGGGGTCCCGGCGTACCAGGATAAAAGTGCGTTTAGCAAACAATTCCGGGGTGAGCAGTTTAAAGAGTTCCGGATTAATTCCGGAAAAAGTATTGTCAAAAATCGGGACAGCCCCGTCTTTGCGCAATGTTTCGTAGAAAATACCGACGATAGTCGACGCAGCTTCGCGCACAGCTGCGCATTCCCAAGGCAATACGGGATTTTGAGATCCCTTTTGGGAAGCCATGTAACTGCGCAAAGATTGCATGAACTGCGCAATTGCCTTTATATACTGCGTATTGAAGCGGAAGTCACCGTTCAGTTGGGCATCGAGCATCGGTTTATACAGAGCGAAAGCCGGAATGATTTTGAAACGGGCGAGAGCGGTAAAAAGTATATCTGCAGCATAATACACCGGGGCAGCTGTTCCCCGCTCAAATGCCAGCAGCGGACCAAGGATGTCATTCCATAAGGAAGGATCAGGACATAGGGCCCATCGTCCTAAACGCTCTCCCCACGGAATCTGACCGGCGGCGGTAAGAGCCGAATATTTCAGTCCGTAATTGAGCGCCCGGATTTCGCCAAAGGCGGCTTCACTTAATTCTATCTGCCGTAAGCTTTTATTTCCGGTGAGCCAGTCACTTACGGCCCCTGAACCGCTCCATCTGAAGCCACCGACAAAAAAACCAAGAGGATATGTCATCTTATTGCTGTCCTTATTTTTTTCTGGAATCTGCCTATTGCTCAGGCAGTATTATCAATGTTGATGTTGTTGAAAATGAATTATTGAAGTATTTTATATATATGAAAAGTTTATTTTCAGGAATTTCATCTCTGACTGGTGTTTTAGCTGGATTACTGTTATTTACCGCCTGTACCACCTATGGTCCGTATATAGACGAAGGATATAAGGCCGATTGGGGATCAAAGGAATCTCCGCAATTTTCTGTCTCAGAAAGTACGGCCAATGTACGAATTCTGGTGCTGAGCGATATTCATGGGTACAATGCCGAGGTTTTGGTTAAAAGCGAAAGAGCATTGGCGTTCCATAATATTTTCTGGAAAAAGAACCAGGACACCGACTTCAAAAATACAGAACTGATACTGTCAACAATACTGCCGGAATCCGAAATTGACTTTGTGCTCTTGCCGGGGGACCTTACGGTTGACGGAGAAAAAGCCAGTCACCAACAGCTCGCCTCAATACTATCCCGGTTTGAAGAGTCAGGCATACCGGTATACGTAACTCCCGGCAACCATGACGTAAACAGCCCACAAGCTCACCAGCATCTGAGGTCGGGATCAAAACCGGCTCTGTCGGTTTCACCCGCTCAGTTTACCCGCATATATTCTGATTTTGGGTACAGAGAAGCCCTTTCCCGTGATTCGGTATCGCTGTCCTATGCCGTAGAACCGGTTCCCGGCCTGGTATTACTGGTCCTGGATACGGCAAAATGGTATGAAAATGTTTTTTTTCCCTATCGACTTTCGGCTACAGGCGGAGCGATACGAAAAAGCACCCTTCTTTGGATTGAAACCGTATTAAAAGCAGCCCATGAAGCCGGAAAGAGAATTATAGCTGTACAGCATCATCCTCTCGATGACGGAGTCAGAATCGCCCTCGGTAATTCAAAGAAGGCAACCGCTCTGTTCAATCAGTATGGGGTTGAAGCGATGATAGCCGGACACCTACACCGTTATCGCGAAAACCGCGCCGATTCAATTCATAGAATTAACGCTCCGAGCGTTGGAGGCTCTCCTGCCAATATTCTTTTAATAGAACTGATCGACGACAATATAGCTGTGCAATTAAATCCGTTCAATTTTGGTGTAGAACAAAACGCTATTCCAAATCCTCTTCCTGCTCCGGAAGCGGATATAAATCCCGCGAGCCAATAGAAATAAAAGAACCCATTCCGGAAGTAGTTTGTTTTGCGGTTTGCAATAATTCCAGGACTTCTTGATACTCCACCGGAGAAATCAGCGCCTGAGAAAGATGCTCAAGCATAGCGGTTTTTGACTTTGAATAATAATTGATAAAACCCGGATCAGGAATTCTCCAGTGCGCACCATAATGACTCGAAAGAAAAACCTCCGGCTTTGCCGGTATACTCACCGGAACGCCATTAAAAAGAACCTCATTCGCGGGAAGGTAATCGGCGCGCATACCCGGCGCGCAATAATCATTGTGGGCCCAAACCAGTTCGTTTTCAACCCAGAACGAATGAACGTCCAGGTGGGTCGACATTGTATCCAAAGACCGTCCGTGCAAACGAAACAGGCGTCCCCTCCGGTTAAAGCTGACTGTAAAACCGGCCTTTACCAGTTGAACCACCATGCCAATGGTTTCTTTCTTTACTTCCAGAGGATTACCGGAGGAGGCCATGAAGCCAGTATCAAAGTCATCGTCTCCGGGTATAAAATCGCCTTGCCGGTAGCAACCCAAGAGTGTGCCGTAGGCCAGGAAAAGGTCTTTTCCCAATTGTTCCTTGAAAAAAGAACGGGCATCGGCATATACCGCCAGATAGCGTTTACGGTTTTCAGCCAGTTCAGCCTCGGTAGGAACGAGAGTTCCTTTCTTGTCAATTTTTTTCTCACCAGAAAGAATCGGACTTCCCGAGGCTATGCCATGCGGAATTTTCAGCAGAACCTCAGTAATTCCTGAAAAAGAGGCAAGGGGAGTTCCCTCACGGGTTTTAATGAAAAGTTTACTCTGTGAAGGAAAAAGCTTCAGGGCGCTTCGCGTAAACCTGAAACTGAACTTCCGGAACAATCCGGTTCCGGTGGTGTTGATATTCCGGATGAGCACCTCATCCAGGTAGACATCGACCGAACCGGTAGCGACTCCCGGAAGAAAGCCGTGTATTTGTAATCCGGAAAAAACGAACTCAACCTTAAAAAAGCCGGCAATTTTTGTCTGTGTATCCCTGCGTCTGGGAAGATCACTACTATCAGTAGCAGAGCAGAGAAAAAGAGGATCCAGCGCCTGTTCCTTACCCATCAGATACAGCGAACGTTTCTGAAAAAACTGAGCGGCTTGAAGCCACCGCAAGAAACGGATGTCATCAGTTCGCTTAATTATTTCTACCGCTGACGAAAATCTTTGATACGCTGCTTTATAGTTCAAATAATGTTCACGGGCATAACCGGAGATAACCAGCCATTTGGGGGATTTATGTATCAGGCACAAAAAATTTAGCGATGCCGCTACCAGGCGCCAAAAAACTTGACTATCAATAAAACTAAAGCAAAGAAATAATATCAGTGATTTCATTTCTTTTCCCCTAGCACCTTTTCATTGAACCTAGCCTTCGCTTGAGTGATATATTCGTAGGGATTAAAACTGATTTTATTCATGACTTTGCTATTTTGAATAAAACCAGACATTGCCTCCGCCAGCTCTGCCGCGGATATTCCGACCAGTTGGCCTTCGCCGTTTTTAAGCATATTTCGGGGACCGGGAATGTTTGTCGCGATAATCGGCTTATTGAGGGTCAGAGCCTCAAGAATCGTTATCGGTTGACCTTCGATATCCGAAGACAGCACAAAACAGTCGCAAGCCTTTAATAGCGGATAGGGGTTCGATAAAAAAGAAATAAAAACCACAGCATCCTGAAGCCCTAATTTCTTTGCCCGCTTCCTTAGAACCGAATTCAACAGGCCGTCTCCGACAAGATATAGTCGGGTGCGGGGGAATCTTTCATGTACCGATGCAAAGGCGTCTAGCAACCTCCGCTGATTTTTCTCGGGTGAAAGGCGCGCAATCGTAATAAAATTGCAGTCTTCCGTACATGGCGCCCTGTATTCCGGGCCCAGCGGTTGTTCCGCCAAAGAAAAAATGCGATCAGGATTTATAAGATTGTTGACATAGTCCATTTTCGGCACGACATCATCACCAAAAACAGTTTTAACGTATTTTGCCATACCGTCAATATTAGATTGCAGCGAGTCGGCGCTGACGCAGAATACAGAATCATAATACTTGTAAAGGGAAAAAACCGCGTGAAGCTGTGGTTGCTTAATACGTCTGTCGCGTTCCAGATCATTGTGCATGAAAATTGAGGTTCTTTTTGCCCCAACTCCAAACACTAGTTTTACCGCATCTGACGGCTGGTATCCATGAAAATTAACCGCCACATCGAATTCAACATTATAGAGTATTCTCTGCATTGACCTGCGGTAGGCTTCCACTGGTAAGGTATTTATAGATACAGCTCCGTGTTTAATAAAGTTTACGTGAAGATGATATTCTTGCGCGGTAAACGCATCCGGAGCGCATTGATAAAAAATGGAAGCCCGTTTATCTATCAGTGCTTGAAAATTTCTATTTGAGGTATCATCCGGAAGCAGCACCGCGACATCCCATTTCTGATAGTCGATAATCCCAAGCAAGGCAATAAAACTGGTTGTGACACCATTAGGATTAAATGGTCCTGGATAAAAAAGAACCTTGTTCTTTTTTTGTGGTATCTGATAAACGCGCGAATCTTCTTTTCCGAAAAAAACCAAATCCGCGGTACGTTGACAGGCGCAGCCGTCATCATCACCGACAAATCGGGAACGAAACTGATCATAGACATTTTTGTATTTACTTTGGATGGCCTGGATATTTTTTATAGCCTCCGCGACCGGCGCGATCTCCGTAAACACGGGGCCTGGCAGCTGCTCAAGGTCCAGATAGAATCCGCTTTTTGCCTGAGAATACGTTTCTCTGTCCGGAGTAAAAAAAATAATCGGTCTGGAAGTGATCAGATAGTCGAAAAATATTCCGGAGTAATCTGTTATCAGAATATCGGCCGCGCAGAGAATTTCGTTGGTATCCATATCTTGGGGCGCGCAGAATTTCATGGCCGCTTTATCCAGGAAACGATAGACCATAGTATGGAATTTAATCAGAATACGGTAATTCCCCGGCAATTTTTCCGAAAGCTCACGGTATTGGTAAAGTGTCGGGCCGACTGAATTTACGGCGTCCTGCTCGCCTCTCCAGGTGGGCGCGAAAATAATAAGGGTCTCAGCCTCAGTAACCCCCAGTCTGTTTTTAAGAAGATGCCTTTCACCGTTGACGGTAAGATCATTTCGCGGGTATCCGAACTCGGCGATTTTTCCTTTAACGAACTGTGTCACGCCATGGCTTTTCAGAAGGATGTCAGTAGTAAATCTGTTCGGGCTGATAAAATAATCAGCGCTTAAAAGAGCCCTCGCTACATTTTTCGACTCCCAGGGAGCTCCTTTATCGGCTGTCAGTTTTTTTAGCAGGGTGCTATGCCAGGTGTAAACGTAGATTTGTCCAGGACGTTTGTAAAGGTAAGGTTTGTATGAAGCATTGTTGATGAACCAAGTGCATGTTTCTGCGTAACGCACGTAAGCGGCTGAGTTAACCAGTACCAGGCGGACCCTCGGATGATTCTTGAAGGCCTGTGTTTTCGGATGATCAAGCGCGGGCACCGCTATTACGTGTTCGAGGTGCGATAATTCTTCCCGGTCCAGCAAGTGCAGGAAAAGAGCGTAGGGATTGCCCGCGAAATCTCTGCCATTGTAAGACTCATACATCACCAGATTGGGTTGCAGAGGATAGCGGTTCATGTATTTTATAGCCAGTGACGAAAGCCTGAAGAAGGTATTTGACAGCAGCGATAGGGGATAGCCCAACCACCAGGGAAGAAATATCTCAAAAGACCGTAAAGCCAGCTTCTCAAATTTGCGAATGCTAGAAAGCAGGGTCCGCAGGCTGGTAAAGCGTTTTAAGAAATTAATTTTTTTCTCCGTTTTTCTCAGATTGCTTCAACAGCTCACGAATATCTTTCTCGGTAAGGCGGGCCTGATGTATAGAGGGTCTATTCTTATACTCGCTCAGCCACTTCCAACCGGGATCCGGATACTTCCAGCCCTTACCGTATAGATATGCCGCCACGGCCTGCGGATTGCGGGGAAGCCATAATTGATGGCCGTCGTGTTGGACACCGGCTAATGGAAAAATGTCATCTCTTTGTACGGTAAAACCATCCCCAACGTAACCGAAAGTACTGGAAAAACAACCATCAGAAATCCAACAGGGAGTAACGCTCAGACCACTATGATTGAATTGCAGTTTATAGGTAAAAGGCTGTACGGGTATATCCAGCTGAATGAGTTTCTTGGTAATCTCGAAGAATTCTTTTCTCACTTCCTCAGGACTCTGCTTCTCACTGAAATAGGCTAAATCCAGATCCAAGTCGTGAGCCAAGACTCCCCCCTCGCGGGCAAATCCAAGCATAACGCCATAGAAGGCAAAAAGAGGTTTATCAAATTCCTGTTCAAATATTTTATTTATGCGTTCATAATTTCCAAAAGCCTTATCCGACCAGGCCTTACTCTCGTGTCTTGGCTTCTGGATGCGTCCAAACTTATTAATAAGATGTCCGGAATTAATCAGTTCTTCAATATCCGAGTTTTTGATTATATTCACACCCCGATTCGGGAGGGGCCGCTCATTTTGTAATCCAGCGCGGTAAGTCAAAGGTCTCCCATCTGCAAGAACTTTTATTGACTGAGAACGCGGAACATGAGACCAAACTTCTTTCATAGGCAGGAAAAAACCGCAGTGCAGTCCGGCATATTTAGTAGGCGCTCTCACCTTTTGTGTCGCGAAGGTGCGGTTGATCAGAGTCTCGCCAATATATAACTCTATGCAAACTGGAGGAGATCCTTCATTACTGAAGGCCAAACCCGCAATTCCCTTTTTAGTCACAAAAGTAATATAACCGGGAAAAGAAGAATCTTTGGGCTGAAATAAATAATATGAAAGATTGGAGGGTGTCAGTGTGTGGACTTTCTTTACAATCCAGAGAAAGAAATACATAACCTTCTTGAATAAACGGTATAAAGAATCATGTGTACCGAAAATTGATTTTATATTCAACGCAAGCATTTTACGAAAGGTTTTTTTGGCCATTGGAAAATTCCTTTTGACAATTATTCTACGCAGTACTCGTCCAGTTCTTTTTCGATCTTTCTAATTGCGTATTGATCAGGAAACACTGAATAATTGAGTATGTTTTTTTTGGAGGCGTCGGGTTTGAAATAGAGGCCCTTTTTTCTGCGCTTGAGATCAAGGCCACAGGCCACTGCGATAGAATCACGATAGTCCGCAGATTTAATAAAATCTTCAAAACGGACTCGTGTCACGCACGCTGCAATTTCCGGTGAGTCTGTAATGGTCTGATCAAAACTTTGACGTGTAGCGCGATAGTAACTGATAAAGCGGTCCACATCGCGATGGAAACGCGGATTTTCGTACCATCTTGCTACAAAATTAGAGCGGGGATCCCTAAAGGAACAGAGCGCCCTGGCTTCGCCCAAAAGGCGGATCGCTTTTATAGCGCCTATATGTACCACATTATCCAGAAGCACTGTGTTCGGGGAAGAGTTAGTCCAATAGCCCGCTAACCTGTCAGAAAAGGTTGAGGCCGCTGAGATAAACTTTCGTGACGCATCAGACGTGCCGTTTACGAGGGCTAAGGTATCTTCGATGAAAAGCCTGCAAGATCTGGCATATTCCCCCTCCAGGTCTTCCCTAGAACAAGACAGGGCATACCGTACCGCGAGTTCTTCCTGCCAATTTGAAACCGGGCTGATCCCAGCCAGGGCAACCGTTAACAGCCGTAAAAGTCCTTTTCGAAGATTTACGGAGTCTGCTAGTTGATTTTCAAGCGCGTTGAGGCAGAAATCGCCTTCTTTCCAAAGCCGGAGTTCTCCATCTACCGCGGAAATCTGATCAAACTCTCTCAAATAATCATAAATAGCGCCTGATCCTGACCAATACATGCCAGAAACAACTATTTTGGGTACGGCTGTACAGGGTTCCTTAATTACACTTACTGGCGAAGGACTTTCAGAATTGATAAGTGACTGGAAAGCTTTGTTCCATTCCACAGCGGCCTTATCCGGAATGCGGGCCAGGGTAATCGCCTGTTTGAAGGTTTCCCGGGAAGCGGTAGTATCACCGGAGTTAAGAAATTGAACAGTGTTTTGAGCCGCTCTGCGAAAATTATTTTGTAGATTCGAAAGTATGTGCGGATCGGCATTATCATCCAGACTTGACCTGGTAAGAAAAGCCGCCGCCTCATCCTTTAAACTGTCACTGGCATAGGGTAGTTGAGAGATCAAGGAACAGTGCTCCTTGATCGCGGAGAAATCACGAACCGCCATTCTATTAATGCAATACTCTCTAAAAGCCGCCACCGAGGCCGGTTGTAAGCTGAGCTTTTGCCGGAGCAAACGTTTGGCTATATCATATTTCCCGATCGTGCGAAGCCACTTTGAAATTAAAACGGTTATCGAAAAATCTTTCATTATTCTATCCTGCCCAACCGTTTTTTTAGTTCAGCGGAAAACCGGAGTATCTCACCCTCATCAGAATAATCGGCTTCCTGATCAGAGCGTGGCCATTTATCCGGAGTTTCTTTTCCGGCTTTATGACCGACAGAATGAAATTCAATCTTATCAAGATACTCGGCCAGTGACTTAATGTAATAATGGTTAATGCGCACACAATGCGCTGTGGCCGAATCGTCTAAAAAACGGGTAAAGGGAGCATACCTGAAAAAGTATGTATGGCAACCCTGATATCCGGTATTGCGATTCAGATATGCGCCGTTTCCGGCAACCTTCCAGTTCCGGTCAAGGTCCCTCATGCGTTTTGTATAAGTCTCAATAACCATTTTTCCGGAACGTTCTTTGTTACCCGATGGTCCGAAACGGGCAGCGGACAGAGAAAACCCCTTTACTTTTCGGGGGTTAAAAATCGAGAAAGCTTCTCCCAAAGTTGCGTATGGTTTAAGCGGATAGGCAAATTCATCTAGATCGATCTTTAATAACCAAAGACAGTATCGCGCGTATTTTTTAACACAGTCACCATACGCCAGATTTTGCATGCTCAGCTTATGGAACTGATCCTTGCCATAACTGCTTCTCATGCTGTTTTCCGGAAAATCGGCAAACGGAATATAGGTTACCAGCCCCTCGGCGATGTAAGGTGAGAGAATCTTTTTTGAGGCTTCACTGGCGCTGTTGTCGTACAGGAAAAAATGTTCGACTCCGACGATGCGGTGGAATTCCACCCATTCCCGGAGGTATTCATCTTCCCCCTTAAAAATAGCAACCACTGCTACGGTAAATTTTTGATCGGACTGAGGGGTAAATAGTATTTGTTGATCAAGTTTATACTTCTTTCTTAACGCCGAGGCCCGGAGCGTGTTGGGAAGTTGCACAGAAAAGAAATGACGTAAGTTGTAGGCGAAGCCCTTCAATCCGGTGCGGGGTAATCTGTCATTTGCCATGGTATTCATCCCATCCTATGTGTATGCCGAGAAGTCCGAATAATCGTCCAGTTCCTTCAACAACGCGGGACAGAGCTTTGACAATTCTGTGCGATCCCATAAATACACTCACAGGCAGAAAGAGAAGGCCAGTCGCAATTTTCCAGACAGCGCGCAAGAAGGCGGTCAGCCGTCCTGAGAGACTGAGTTCCTTAAAAAATGTTATGCCGTTGCGAGTCCTGAATTTGCGTTTCAGGAAATAAGAAAGCGAATAGCGTTCGCTCTCCAGTGTCTCAGCGACTACCGCGTCGTTCGCCCAAAGAATTACCGCGCCGGCTTTCGCGGCCCTGCTGAAAAAGTCGCTGTCTGAACCGCCGCGCATGCCAAAAGATTCATCAAACCAGAAGTTTCCCTCTTTTACAATTTTTGTAAAATTGAACAGCACGTTGTTGGTGGATGCCGATTGAAAAACCGTTCCTGTCGCATGATTTTTTCTCTGGTAATAGTTCCCTTTCACAATCCATTTTGGTGTATCCGCGGCATATTCAGTTTTTACAAAACCCCGCACTACATCCGCGCCGGAATTTGTATAGTAGTTCCATAAGTTAACAAGCCAGGAAAAAGATACCCGCTCATCGTCATCAATGAAGATTAATTCCGTCGCGCCGGATTCAAGGGCTCTGCGCATTACATTGTTCCGTGCAAAAGGAATTCCGCGTCCTGTTTCGACCGCATAGTCGATCTTCATTCCCGAAGAGACAGCGAAAGCAGAGACAATATCCCGCGCCGAGCCGGCCGGGTCGTTATCAGCTATCAGCAGAAACAGCGGAATACCGGCCGGTTTTTCGGTCTGCGCAATGGACTCAAGACACGATAAAAGTAATGCCGGGCGTTTATACGTACATAATCCCAGAACCAATAATCGATTAGTCACTATAAAAGATCCTTTTATAATTGATCACGTAAGCCGGTAGCGAAAAAATCACCCATTCCCGGATTTGTCTGTTTCTTAAGATTAATTTTATTCTTGAAGATAAAATATTCTTTTGGCGTTAAAAGGTAGGTTGAGTAGTTTTTTACAAAGTTTTTTCCAGTCTGCCTGAAATCCGATACATAGCCCGGATCAGGGACTCTCCAGTTCTCGCCATAATACCCAGCCAGGAATTTTTCAGGAGTTCGGGGGGACCAGACTTCCACGCCTCTTAAAAGCCCTTTTTGCGCGGGAAGGAAATCGTCGGGCGAAACTTTGACGCAATTTCCCCGATACGCTACGTTCCATTCTCCCTCAAACCATACCGGCATCAAGTCAAGATGCACTCCGGTATTTTTTGTTATTTTAAATAAGCGGCCTATGGGATTAACGCTGACAGAAAAACCCTGAGTAATTAAGGTTTCAATGATATTCAATGTCTCGAACTTGACTTCAAGGGGGGATTTCTTTAGCGAGACGTAGCCCGCGTCAAAGTCATCATCATTGGGAATAAAATCTCCGGCCCGGGTGAATCCCAGCAGAGTGCCGTATGTCAGAAAAAGGGGTGTGCCGATATCACGGTCAAAAACTTCTTTGACCATTGTGTAAAGCTCAAGATATTTATTCTGACGTTCAGTTACAGTCTCAAGCGACACGGACATATTTCCCTTTTTGGAAAGGGAAAAACCTTCCTGCAGTACGCTGGTAAGTTTCCCGTTTCCAAAGGGTATGCGTAAAACGGCGCAGCAACTACTCTGGTAGGTGAATATCTGTCCGTCTCCGGATTTGAGCTCAAGCTCCACGCTAGTTGTAAAGAGCCGCAAAATCGGACTCAAGATTTTAGCGCTGAAATCTTTTTCATCCCGTAACGAAATCTTGCGCAAGAGGGAGCCGTTTATAAAAACGGAGACGGAATCGATGCTGCTATTCCGGCAGGTTCCACGAATGACAAGCCCATTCTCAAGTACATCGAGAGTAAAGAAACCGGCGCTCTGTGGCTTATCGGCCAGCGCTTTTCCCGCTTCATACTCAACCAGATACAGATCGTTAGGCTCGTGTGGCTTTCCCTGCCTGCATAAGGTTTTATTTATCTCAAAATGCAGTGTTCTTTTTTTTATCAGTTTCCATTTAAAAGAAGCGCGCAAAAAAGGAAGGTTGATGATGATTCCCTGATAAAATCCATGCAGGTTTTCCACGATACGGGGAAATCTGCAAACGAAACGAATGAATTGTAAATATATCGCGCCCTTTTGATGATGCTTCATAATATCCTTTATTTAGTGATTATACGGTCAAGAATTTTCCGATATAAAGCGGCAATGTCCTCAGCGGATAAAACTATCGGATGATTCGACAGCCGCTCAACGTTCACTCCGGCTGCTAATGAGTCTTTTATGTCCTCGATAGAAAGGCCCTCGGCTGAGATTTTTATTCTTTCCGCAAACCTTAGCATAGCCTCTTCGTAGAACTTGTTAAAAGCTTCCGGGAAACTTGGGCCGTATGCCGCGAAGGCCTGTGCAAGTTCGATATTCCCGGTGAAAAAATCATATTTGCGATGCATCAGTTCTACCAATGGACCCATCGCCAGCAGAACGGCAAGGCCATGGGGAAAATCAAATGTAGAGGTAAGTCCATAGCTCATGGCGTGGGCGGCGGTCGTCTTGGATATATCAATGGCCTGACCGGCCAGATTGGCGCCGGAGAGCATCGCTGCGCGCGCTTCCAGATTACCGCCGTTCTCGGTTGCTGAAAAGATACTCGAAAGCAACTGGGGGAGCGCCGTCATAGCTAAAGCGCGAGAGGCGTCAGTTCCACCCCGGCTCCAAAATGACTCAACCGACTGACATATCGCGTCAACACCGCTGGCGAGAGTGAGCATTGGAGAACATGACAGGGTAAGCAGCGGGTCAAGGAATACGATATCCGGTTTCAGTCCCGGATGGGCCAGCGAGTATTTCACGCCATTCTTGTACAGAACGGCAAAATGCGTGGACTCACTGCCCGACCCTGCGGTTGTCGGGGCAGTCCAGAAACGCGGCTTCCCGGGTAGCGGATCAAAAGAATTAGCCAGGATTTCCGGCTCGCTTTTTTTTGTCAAATAAGCCAGTACGGCTTTGGCAGTATCAATTACACTGCCTCCGCCGATGGCCAGCAGGGTGTCGGGCTTGAATTCGTTGAATAGGGCAGCGCAGCGAATAACCGTGTCCGTTTCCGGGTTAGCGGTTACCTCGCCGAATTGAATGAATTCCACACCGGGTGAACTGTGCAGTATTTCCCGGGCTCCCGAGGCTTCAAATGAAGATCGTCCATGAACGACAAGCACTTTCCGGCAGGCATACTTGGTAAACAGGTTACTTATGTTCTTTAAGCAACCCGCTCCGCGAAAAATGGTCTGGTACATCGTTTACAGATTTTCCATAAACGCTGTTTTATTCTGTACCGGTGTCGTCTTTGGCCGGCCGAGGTCTTTCCGCGCGCCGGTGCGTATCCTGATTTCCAGAAAAGACGGTCCATCCAATTCAGACATCTTCTTCAGGGCGTCTTTCAGCTCAGCCGGGGTAACGGCCTGGAAAGCGTTCCGGTATCCAAGATCCTTGGCGATCGCGGGGAAGGGCAGGTCAAAGCCGATTGTAGGCTGCCCGCCGACCGAATCATGCGCACCGTTATTCAGCACAATATGGCGAAGATTCTTTGGGGCCGCGCTCGCGGCAATTCCAAGGTTTCCTAAATGCATGATAGCCGCTCCGTCGCCGTCGATGCAGAACACGTTCTTTTTCTGAAACAGCGCGATTCCCGAAGCTATCATGAGCGCATGACCCATCGATCCAACGGTCAGAAAATCAGCGCCATGGCCCTGTCCCGCAAAATCCCGTAATTCGTAAATTTCACGGGAAGCCATCCCGGTGGTAGAGACAATGCGATCGTTATCTCCGGTCGAAGATATGATTATTTTGATTGCCTCTTCGCGGGTCATCGGGTGCGGTTCTTTCGACTCTGCGGAAACAAGTTTGCATTCGGAAAAAGAACCCTTTCGGACCAGCAGCGCAACCGGAGTCTTTTTTTCGTTCATTTCCGCGATCAGGCTGTCCAATTGGACTTTTACCTGCGCCTCATCTTCCGCCATAATTTCATAGCGGTAACCAAGAGACGCCAGCAGTGCCTCCTGAACCTTTCCCTGTTTGACATGCTGCGGTTCGTCGTGGAAGCCGGGCTCTCCACGCCATCCGATAACCAACAGCATGGGTATGGAATACACGTCAGGATCGGCGAGAGACAGCAGCGGATTGATGGCGTTACCGGTACCGGAGTTCTGCATGTATACCACGCCTGGCTTTCCGGTCGCCAGATGGTAACCGGCGGCCAGGGCGACAGCGCCGCCCTCATTCGCGGCGATGATATGTTTTTCTTTGGAACTGTGGCCCGTAATATAGGCGCACAGATCCTTCAAGAGTGAGTCGGGAACACCGGTATAAAATGACAGGCCTTTCTCCGCTAAATGTTCAACGAAAAATTTAGGATCGATCACTTTTACTGCCCTCCGGGAATCAGGGTAAGGATTTCTTTAATCGGCATTAAGTTAGGCCGGGCCTCATACGCCCGCTGATTGGTGAGGATGGACTTAGCTGTGTTAACCATGGCGGGATAGGCGCTGCGCAGCAGTTGATTGGCGTAGATCACCACATTCACACCGGCTTCAATCAGTTCTTTTTCGTAGATGGTATCGAAGGTTGTCGGTACGACTACCAAGGGAACGCGTTTTGGCAGTTTCTTGAAACCCGCGCAAAAGGCCAGAATCTCATCCGGTGTTTTTTCCTTGGAGTGAATCATGATAGCGTCGGCGCCGGCAGCGATATATCCTTTCGCGCGGGCCAGGGCATCTTCCAGACCCTGCTGAAGAATGAGACTTTCGATACGGGCGATGATCATGAAGTCCTCGGTTACCTGAGCTTTCTTACCTTCGCGGATCTTGTGGGAAAAATCTTCGATCGTGTCCTGCTCCTGGCCGGCGTCAGTACCGAACAGCGAGTTTTTCTTGAGACCAATCTTATCTTCAATGATAACAGCCGAAACTCCCAGACGTTCAAGCGTTCGGACAGTATATACAAAGTGCTCTGTGCGTCCGCCGGTATCACCGTCAAAGATGATGGGCTTGGTGGTTACTTCTACCAGATCATTGATATTGCCGACACGGGAAGAAATGTCAACGGCTTCAATGTCCGGTTTTCCCTTTACGGTAGAATCGGTAAGGCTGCTTGCCCACATTCCGTCGAATTCCCGCATTTTGCCATTTACTTCAACTTTTGTACTTTCAACAATTAAACCGGTCAGGCCGTTATGGGCCTCAATGATGCGTACGATATCTTTTGACTGGATCAGGCGGCGCAGGCGGGCCCGGCGGATGTCAGGTGTGGTTCCGATTTCTTTCAGGGCAGTATTCAGTTTTGTGGAAGAAATGCCCGCGGTATACGGAATTTCAACGAGCTGTCCACCCCATTGGGCGAGAGTATCGATTACCTGCTGACGGGTTTCACGCTGAGTGCCTTCTTTCCAGTCATCGCCATGGACGACAAAATCAGGCTTTAATTTTTCGAGGTTCGGCCGGTAATCCAGCGTATCCTGCGGAATGACCTCCGCTACACCCTTGATCGCGGAAAGAACCTGAAAACGCTGATCATATTCAAGGTAGGGAAGGCGTTTGTAACTGGCAATGGCCTTGTCTGTTAAAAGTCCAATATGCACTTCTCCCAATTTGGCGGCTTCCCGTATAATATTCAGGTGTCCCGGATGAACCAAATCCGCACTCATTCCTACATACACCACTTTAGTACTGCTCATAATATCTCCTTTAAACTGTTCCTGTTAACCTTATTGCTCGAAATTTTATATCATTTAAATATAAAAACTTACTAGGGGTACCATTTAATAATTACTATATACATATCTGAAAAAAGCCTCAATTCTGCCCATAAAGGAGGCCGAGAGGCGTTCCTTGAGCGCGCCGAACAGGTCAAAGGCCTTAACCGCTCCCAATCCATACAAAATACAGTAATCACCTTCGTAATAGGCGGAAAATCGCCATATCATATTCCCGGGACTCACGGCTCTGACACCTTTGTAGGATAACGGCGTGGTATTGATTCCAGCATAAGTAAGCCTGTCCGCTAAGAAATTCCATTCGTAATTAGAAGAGTATTCTCCGAAGGGCAGCATAAATTGGGTTGTTTTTACCCATCCGGCCTGCGCGGCGCGGTTACCATCCGTGACCTTTATCCAATCGAACAAATCGTATTGCCGCTCATTCCTTTCGGACCAGTAAGGTATTCCCGCATATCCTTCAAAATTCAGAAGACGCGCCGTCAATTGCGGCAGTTTTTCTGTCGCTTCAGCCCTGGTCATCACTACAATTACTTCACCGATGTAATTATGGTTTTCTTTTCGAATTGTTTCTTCTGTTTCCTTGTAGAAAGGGGAGGTCAGTGGTATGGAAAGATCCCTCCAGCCGGTTGGCTGCCGAAATACAATCTCCCCCCTGGACAAGGCTTCTCTGGCGGCGCGGTTCAGATTTCTAAAAGAAGATACGGGGTTTGTACTCTGAGCTGACAGTGCGTAGATGACGATAAAAGAAAGAATCAAAGCACAATAAAATGTACGTTTCACGTATTCGACTCCTTAAGAACTGGTTTACTACCATGGCAGATAAACCATTGGACAGACCTCAAGATACACCAGGCTTAAGCATTTCTTAAACGCCTGGCAAATATAGCATAAATAGCAAAGTTTTTTAGTAATTGAGTGTTTTTCATGTATTATTCAATCCAAGAATGTCTTTAAGAAATTGGATTGGCCATTTTTTAAAAGCAAGGTATTTACCCCGAAATAAAAAACCAACAGCCTTGCCAGAACGGGAGAAAAACCTAGTTTCATTCCAAATCGAATTTCTTTCAACAAGAGTTTTCCGCTCGATATCTATTACATTAAGAATTGATGCAATGAAGTTTCTATTTTTTAAGACACCAGGAGTATTCAAAATAATCCGCAAACGTTTAAATAGAGTATCGTAAAGGGCTATTTTCACTGGAACATTCGAAGCGGTATACTGAACGCGATATTTCTTTTTTTTTCGATTTATTGCGTTTTTATTTTTTTCAACCAGACCAGAGGCATTATCCGCATGAATTCTGTAGTACATGAGCGGTTCGTCGAGAACAACAATTTTTGAAATACTGTACAAGATAAAATAAATCCAGTAATCGTGGGTCCAGATTGTTTTCCCGTCCTTTACTGGTATCGGGAATATATGTGCCAAGTAATCCGAAGAGATTGCCAGTGTGCACCCTTTAACATTGGGTCGTTTTAGTACTTCCCGTATATCCCGATTTGAGCCTAACCAAATCTGAGATTTACCGCGGGTTCCAAATACAGTCATATCGGATGGCTGCAAATTTGCATCTGTAATTATTGCATCGCTGTATACGAGCCCGACTTCTGGATCTTCGATTAACGGAGTACTCATTTTGGCGATTTTTTCCGGCATCCAGACATCATCCTGATCGGCAAGAAAAATAGTATTTCCGCTACAAGCAAGAATTGCCTTCTCAAAATTTTTTGTGACACCGAGGTTATCTCTGTTTTCCATTACTAAAATCTTTACAGTTGTTCTTTTCGCGATTCTCCTAACAATTTCAACTGTATCATCTGAAGAACCATCATCGCACACAATTATTTCCTGCGGAGGCTGTGTTTGATTTAAAATACTATCAATCTGTGCTTCGATATATTTCGCACCGTTATAGGTACAAATTGCGACAGAAATTGAACGGGTAAGTCTCCCCATTATGGTTTGATACAGATGTGAAATATCATCTTCGCTCAAGGTGACTGGATGGTTCGAAAGCCGCTCTACATTGACCCCGGAACATAGCTTTGCAACAGTGGGTCCGGTATCCGCATCAGTTGTAGAAAATCTTATTTTTTTATCGAGAGCATGCGCAAAAGCACCGTAGAATTTATTAAAAGCTTCCGGAAAACTTTGCCCAAAAAGGGCGAATGCCGTATCGAGTTCTGTTCTTTTTGCAAAAAAACCATACTTTGTATCCATCAATTCGACAAGGGGACCCAATGCCAGTAAAACGGCAATGCCATGGGGCAGTCCAAAAGTCGAGGTAAGACCATAGCTCAGAGCATGCCCCGCAGTCGTTTTCGAGATATCGATAGCCTGACCCGCTAAATTTGCGCCAATTAACATAGCTTCCCGAAATGCCAAGTTTGTCGGGTTTTGAACAGCTGAAAATATATTCGAAAGGAGAAGGGGCAGGGACTCAAGAGCCAACTTTCGCGAAACCGGATTGGCTCCCCGGCTCCAATAGGATTCGACTGCCTGGCAAACAGCGTCCACCCCGCTTGAAAGGGTCAGCATTGGGGGACAAGACTGTGTTACGAGTGGATCAAGAAAAATCTTTTCGGGCTTAAGTCCCGGATGGGCAAGTGAAAATTTCACGCCGTCCTTGTAGAGCACTGCGAAGTGTGTTGATTCACTACCCGACCCAGCGGTGGTTGGAACCGCCCAGAAATGTGGCCGTCCGGGAGTTGGGTCGAACCGGTTGGCAAGGATCTCGGCCTCCGGGTTACCGGTCGAGTAGGCTAGCACGGCCTTCGCCGTATCCATCACGCTCCCACCGCCAATTGCGAGCACAGTGTCCGGCTTGGTTTCGCGAAACAGAGTAGCGCAGCGAAGAACCGTTTCTGTCTCCGGATTCGCGGTGACATCTCCGAAATGTATGAATTCGATCCCTGGCGAAAGGTCCAGTATTTTTTGCGCTCCTGTTGAATCAAATGAAGATCTACCGCGTACGACAAGTACCCGCGCGCATTTATTTCCGGCGAGGAGTTCAGTTAACCCTTGCAGGCAGCCCGATCCGCGATATATTGTTTGTACCATTGGTTATAGATCCTCCATTAAGAATAGTTTTTTTAAAATAGGTGATAATCTTTAAGTTGTAAGGTTGGAAAGGGAATAAACAAAAGGACACAAAATAACTAAAAAAATAAACTTTAACTTATGCACCTTGGTTATATATATAGCTTTTTCTCTATTTTTAACCAATCAAGAATAAACCCCTTACATTTGATTTGACTAAAAAATCTTTGACAGATCAAATAAAATCTTTTGTAAAAATTTCGGCTTGAATTGATAAATAGTAGGTATTTGTTTCCATTTCGACATCCAAGCGGGTACATTACAGGTTTTTCCATTTAAAATTGCGGTTCTCATATTATCCCAATGATAATCAAGGCTTTCAGAAATCCCTGATTTTGAATTCAAAGTCAATAATGCGGGCCTATCAAGTTTCATTATTACTTCATTCCAATCTTTGCAGATTGATTCATAGGAAATCCCGGCAGTGTCGAGAACACCGTAAAATTTACGCTTCGGTTCTTTAGTTTGCAACACGAGTAATGCCGGAACATCATAACTTAAGGCGGTAATGAATCCGTGCATAGAAGAACCTATGTAAAAAGCCGCACTGGAAATCAAGCGAGCGTATTCATGAAGATTGGGTTCGTTCACGATTTGTGATGCTGTTTTCAGAAGGTTTTTAATTTCTAATGCTGTTTCAATGTCGCCGTGACAAGGACCGATAGGGACAAATAATGGAGTTATTCCCAATAACTCAGATATTCTGTCAATAACTTTTGCTGTTTCTGACGGAGAACTTAGATAACGACGATTTACATGTATGACAAAATATCCCTTTTTATTGGATTCTTTCTTCGCCGGCCACATTCTTGAAAGATCAAAAACTGTATCGGGAATAACTTGTGCAGAGATCGCGGGATTTGTTGCCGAAATTATAGTCGCGCTTTCCCTGTCTCGAAACGAGATGTAAGCGGAAGAACCGAAAAGAACTGAAGCAATGGATTTTTCAATATCATTAAATTTATTGGGCATAATGCTTGGTCCATTAAAAATCAACGGTATTTTTTTCTTCTCCGCTAGGGCAGCCGCGCCCATCCAGATCGATGGATAAGCCGTTTTTAAACAGTTTGTATATTTGACAAGTTTTGTTGCTCGTGATGAAATGATGTTTCCGCCTCCGACAACAATCGCATCAAGAGGCAACTGGCAAGCCTCATTGAATCCGATACAGGGCAAAGAATCATCAAATCCTGTTTTTCCGCCAACCGGGGATACATGTACCCATTCAAACTCCGGCAATCTCCACCGAGCGATGTACGGAAAAAGCAAGTCACCATAATTATCAACATCGAATGTTCCAAATTGTCCAATGAGCATCTATTACCTCAGTTATTATTATTGTACGACAGAACAAAATACAATTAATGGGTGTTATACCAATCGACTAAAGGTGCTAATAGTTTTGCATCGACAGGGAGTCCCGTTTTACTGTAAATACCGATATTTTTTTTTGACCAATCTGGATTAAAAAAAGCCTTCGGTTTGATATGCATATCAGGAGAAAAACCAAGAAATTCTTCAACTTTTGTTTTTGTCGATTCATACTGTTGTACGAGATCTTCGAAACGTATACATAATACTTTTTCTTTGCCGAGAGTTCTCATAGTTTGATCAGCTGCCTGCATAGAAGCATGTATTCCTGCTATGAAAAATTTGAACGCACCTTCCAGATCCCATCCATAAAGATATCCAAAATTACCACCCCACTTATTTCTAATCAATCCATGCTGATACATTTCGGCCAATTGATCAAATGGACTTCGGTGAACAATGATCAGTTTGAGTGGGTCAAAAACTTTGGGGTAAATATCCTCATATTGACCGAAGTTAATCGGCTGATCGAAAAGAGCTATTTTCCCTCCATTGTTGCCATAAATCGAAACCAACTCACTTATCCATGTTTGACCAAGCTTGATTCGATCTTCCAATACACAGTTTTTTTTCAGCCCCAATCCCAGTTTTTTTAGCGACAGAGACCCATTATACGCCAATGTATCATCCGTCCACTGTTCTTTTATGGCTTCCAGTCCATGAGATAACCCTGATTTGATAGAGCGAAATATTTTTCGTTTGGTATTTAGTGAAGATTGGAGTCTTTTAGCTTTCTTTATTAATTTATCAGGCGATTCATCACTGCTTGAATTTGATATCTTTTCTCCGACCATTCCTGTTGACCTGAAATCATTAAATTCGCCGAGCTCCCAATTACCCGCAGGTGCAAACCGCCCTGGTCCTCCTGGGACTTGAAACACACTTTGATATTCTTTGATCAGATCAACAATCGCTCCAGAACCTGAGAACATCATTCCTTTTATCAAAACTCGCATTATTGACGGTTTCATGGTATTAATCCTTACAGTAAACAACTGCTAAAAAAAACTAACAAAAAAAATTAGAAGTTTTTCTAGAATAGATTTGTTGGTTAAATCTATTCTATTTGCTATATTTTTCAATTAAAAACACATCGTTTTCGATTTTCTTGATGGAAAATAATTCCGAATCATTTCTGGAAATCTCTTTAGAAAACCATGAAAGCTTTTTTTGTATTTCAACTCTATTTATTCCTTTGAATCTCTGTGTTTGATGATACAGTTTACTTCTAGTCTTTTTAGGTAAGAAAGTCCCTACTAGCGGACATTTTATCATCCATAGTTTTACAATTTTAAGGTAATTTTTCAATCGCTTCTTGCAAGAGTTGTTTCTTTTGCTAAAAATATGTGTTACATCGCTTATGTGAATCTTCTCTTTACCAATCGCATTCATTATTTCACATGAAGCATAACTGTTGAAAGCATTGCTAATCCATTCAGAAAGCTTTTGGGATTGTTCATCATGTCCTGTAAATTTATATTGTCCAGATAATATATTTTTTACACAGTATATCAAATGTTCAGTTGTTGTATATTCATCGCCAAGACTGTTGGTCAATATCGATTCGAATTTTGAATTGTAATTTGGTTGAAACCGAATAACAGGCTTTCCCATGATGAATGCCTCTATTCCAGTTGTGCAACCCGAATGTATCATGCACATGGAAGCCTGTATCCATTGCACTACCGAACCGTTGAAAATTACTTTAACATTTTTTATGCTTTTTAAATCTTCTTTCCATTTTTCATGATTCTCGGCCGGATGAGGACGGACTATTATTTGTATTGGCGAAATTTCCGTAGCGAGTTTTTTAATCATTCCGACAAAACTATTGTACCTGTATTTATAGTATTCAATTTTTTCTTTTAATCGCAATTCTTCTTCTGGAGTCGAAATATTGCCATAATACTTCATATTGTCAAAATAGTTACGTTTGAAAGCAGGAGAATAATTCCATGCACCAAAATTCGTATTAATCAAAACAAAATTGCCATATTTTCTTTTAATAGAAGTTACTGTTTTTTTATAAAATCCTTGAAAAGGCGGTTTCAGCAAATCAATCCGGGGATTTCCTGTTGATATAATCTGGGCCTTGCTGTTTGGATATTTTTTTAAAAGCTCATCACACTGAATTTGTCCCCATGTAAATACATTGCGCAAATATTCAAAGGACAGACCTTCTCCAACTCTGTTTCTTCGATAATGTTCAAAAGAAGGAAATACAAGTCCTTCTTCATCTAGGGCACCGCAAACAACACCTTGTTCGGTTAGAGGTATAAAAAGTTTTTTCGCCCGATAATCAGTATGAGCCTTATGAAGGTAATATCCGACTCCGGCTTTTTCTGCATATTTCGGAAGCTTCAAGTAATGCCCCAAACAAACAATATAATCACGCTTAAGCGCCTCAAAAGCCAATAGCAATTTTGAATCAAATTCTCTTTCCACAATTTCAATAGGTAAAAATAATATTTTTTTCAAGTAACACTCCCGTAAGTTTCTATAAAAATTACATCATCTTTTTTTTTATAAAGATACATTTCTGCCAATGAAAAATCAAACTCTGTATCGATGTCCAATGAAGTAAAATGGTCCATGATGTAGGGGATCGTCTTTTGGGTATTGAATTTTTTCTTCTTCAAAAAGACATCTTTTTTTATTAAATAAATCGCACCATTGGGCAGAAAGACCTTGTCCTTTCGCTTCAACTTGCTTTCCAATTCTCTGAAACAAATCTTTTGCAAAAAACCGTGTGTGTTTATCTTTCTTAGCCAATTTAAGGGCTTGTTAAACTCAGTGACTGAAATTATGGAATCCGCTTTGATATCAGATTTGAGAAACTTATCTATTGTGTCATTTATTTGTGCCGTCGTTCTAAAAGGGGATGTGCATTGGAGAAGCATTATGTATGAAAATTGTTTGCCTTTATCGGGAAGTGAATGCAAAGCGTGTAATATTGCATCGGAGGATGAAGTGTCGTCTTGAGCCAAAAATTCAGGACGATCAATTATTGTGACTTTAAAATCAGTCGCAATAGCCTTTACGAGAGGGTCGTCCGTTGATACTACGATTTGCGACAAAAAAGGACTATTGCACGCTGCCCGTAAAGTCCAAGATATCAGCGGATATTTTCCTAATAATTTGGTGTTTTTGCCAGGAAGTCGCTTCGAACCTTTTCGTGCAAGTATGAAACAAACTACCTTACTCAAAAAACAACTCCCTCATTATCAAGAATAACCGTTCGTATTCCAATATCCTTCATCGTCAATTGGCCCACTTGATAGTTATCAAACTCAGGTTGAATGGTTTTTCCGCTTTCGGTCGCTAAAGCCAACTCTAGGAAATTGATTCCAGACATGTGACTCGCAGGATACCCACCGCCAAATCTGGGATTCAAATCAATAAAATATAGTTTACCCGAATTCTCCAGTATATCAATGTCTATCGGTCCAAAAGGTTTAAGACAGGAGACTAAATTTTTAACTTTTACAAGTATTCTATCATCAGAAATAGTTATCGCCTTGTCCGTTTCACCACTCCTCATTGCGATTTTACGTTTGACGATTATTCTTACAGCATCTCCATTTCGGTCTGTGAATGCATCAACACCATACTCTTTGCCATCAATAAACTCCTGTATAATCATATCTTTCTTGAATTGAGCGACCAATTGTTCATAATTTTCAATTTTATATGAATTAACACTTCCGCTTCCAAAAATAGGTTTTATGAATAAGGGGTAGTTTACTATTTCATTTTTATAAGCGTCATCGAACTCGGGTATCGAATAAAATGATCTTGGAATCAGGAATCCTATTGAAATCAAAAATTCGTTCATTAATTTTTTATTGTAGCAAATGTCTAACACTTTCCTATCCGATGCAAGAAGTAAAATCCCTTGAGCGATAAACTCATCCCGATATGTTGAAAATATATATACTTCAGGATCTATTACTGGAATTACAAGGCGGATTTCGTTCGCTTGACAAATTCGAAGCAGATCACTCATGTATGCTTCTTCGTTCTCGACTGGTTTTCTCATCAAGAATTTTCCGTCATGTTGGCAATAAAGCCCGCTTGCCGTAGGATCGCAGTCAGAAACATATACTTTTCCATGAAAAGATTTTGTGTTTTTTAGAAAATCGACTAAATAACCCCTACGTCCGATATTGGTAAATAAAACATTCATATTTTAACCTCTGTATGCTTGTATGATTTGAGTCAACTTGTGATTTCTACATCAGAAATTCGATTGGTGGCGAATACTACACTTTGATAGATTTTCTACCGACATTCCAATCACTGTGCAAAATACTCATAACATGCAAATCTTGGTATTTTCCAACGCAAAAATAGTGCTGTCGAAGAATCCCCTCAAAAGTAAAACCATTTCGACTATATACTTTTCTCGCACGATCATTATTCTCAAGGGTATACAGATAAACTCTGTTTAAACCCAATTCCTCGAAAGCATACTCAAGTATCAAGGGTATTGTTTCATTAGGAATATGTTTTCCCCTGAAATCCACATCTCCAATGGTAAGATAAAATTGAGCGCGTAAATGCCTTAAACTGATATCGATTAAACCTGTCATTCCAATGGTTTTACCCGATTCTTTATCAATTATCACAAAATTCGCTTTTGTTGAATCCAAAAGCTGCGATTCAAACCATTTTTGAGTACCGCTTAAGGAAAGAGGCCAATCAAACATCAAAGTCTTGTGGGTTTCTTCATCATTAACCCAATTAGTTCGGTACTTGCAGTCTTCTCGTTCAAATAATCTTATGTATACACTTTTTCCATTCAACATTTTCATTCCCTG
The DNA here is from genome assembly GCA_942493045.1 of Treponemataceae bacterium. Classification (GTDB taxonomy): domain Bacteria; phylum Spirochaetota; class Spirochaetia; order Treponematales; family Treponemataceae; genus Teretinema. Next base: position 966,967 of record OW818665.1, read on the forward strand.
CTTTAGTATCGTTTATATTGTTGCATGAACTCTACGATTCTTGTCAACCCATCCTTAAATCGATCAATATCCTCAATTAATGAGATTCGAATTTTATCATCGCAAGTTTTGCCAAAGGCTATTCCAGGAGATGTCGCGACTGACTTTTCCTGAATTAAGCGCGATGCAAATTCATTGGAATTCATTTGTGTCATCGAAATATCAAGGAAAGCAAAGAAACCACCTTCAGGTCTTGCAGGTAGGATATTCGAATCGAATACAGTACTCAGAAACGAGGCTTTTTCTGCTAATTGAGAATTATATACAGTTAAATGTTCTTGGCTTCCAGTCAGGGCCGCAAGAGCTGCTTTTTGTATGAAAGCACAGGTGTTCGTATTTAAATGAACCTGCAGTTTTTTCATTTTCTTGACCAATCTTTCTGGTGCAAGTAGGTATCCAACGCGCCAACCTGTCATCGAATATGCTTTGCTAAAACCGCTGATTACAATTGCTAATTCGGACATGTAAGGATTCGTTGCTATACTTAAATGTCTTTTACCAGAAAAATTTAGTGTTCTATATATTTCATCGGATATCACATAAATTCCTCGTTTGATGCATATTTCACAGAGTAAAGAAATTTCAATATCAGAAAGCATCCTCCCTGTTGGATTGTGAGGGGAATTTATAATTAGTGCCCTTGTTTTACTATTTATCGCATCCTCAAGTGCGTTGAAGTCTATACTGTAGTCTTGCTTCAATAAAACTGTTCGGACCACGGCGCTGGATTCAGCTATCAGTATATCAGGAATATAGCAAACATATGAAGGAGAAAAATTTATGATTTCGTCGCCCGGTTGCAGAATTGACAATAGACATAAAAAGAGCGCTTGTTTTGTACCTGGCGTAACAAGTACATTCGATTCGGTATATTTTGTTTCCAGCGCACTGTTCTCCGTACGGGCAATCTCTGTACGTAATTCAAATAAACCTTGAGGGTCTGAATACCTCCTGAATTTATCTACATTGAGAGCATCAACACAAGCTGCAATAATGTGTTCAGGTGTTGAAAAACCGGGTTCGCCGAGTCCGAAAGAAATTATATCTACCTTTTTTTTGATTAATTCTCGAGCTGTTGATGCAAATTCCATTGTAAGGTCTTCACCGATTTCAGGATGAAAAATCATTGCAACCCTCCATTTGTTTGTGTTGTGGACAATAGGCCGATCTTATGTTCAGTAAATTCTCCGTTAGCTAGCTTAATTAGATTCTTTACAATATTAGTCATTTTTCTTCCTTTTTCAGGTTCTGAAACCCAAGCATTATGCGATGAGATTAGAACGTTTTTCATATCCCATAACTCACTTTCCGCCGGGAGAGGTTCAACCTCAAAAACATCCAAGGCAGCACCAGCTATTAGTCCTGATTTCAAAGCATGAATTAAACTGGATTGATTTATAATATTTCCCCGAGAAACATTAATCAGCAAAGGTTTTCTTTTCATCTTGGCTATCATTTCATCATCGATGAAATGATGGGTTGCAGAATTATAGGACAATGCAATAATGAGTATGTCAATTGCATCGACAAATGATGGAAGAGTGTTCAATTCATAAACGACAGGAAATGTAAGTGATGCTTTTCCTGTTTTATTAAAGCCAATTAACTTGGTTTCAAAGACCGAAAGCTTCGACGCTATCGCCTGCCCAATAAAACCCGTTCCAAGGATCCCGACAGTTTGCCCGGAAAGTTCCCTTACTGTATAATCTGTTTCCCAACGGTGTTCGGCTTGTTTTATAAAGGACAAGTGACTGTTTTTCAATAATTCAAGGATACGCATAATAGTCCATTCTGCAACGGCAATGTCATAAGCGCCTTTATTGCTTATTAGCATGATTTTGTTAGTTTTGAAAAACTGAATTGGTGCTTGTTCGTAGCCTGATGTTGTAAGAAATACCATTTTCAAGTTTCTCATAACGCTGAGATCAATTAGTTTGAATGGGTTTTGACAAACCATAATATCAACATTTGCGAATTTATCTTGGTGATAGGTGAAATCTGGAGCTTTTTCATTGTAAATAAGTAATTCATATCCATATTTAGAAAGTTCAATTTCCTGGTCCTTTGGTAACTGAACTGTAAATAAAATTTTCATGATCTTATTGTATCCTTTACGGCGAGGGCAATATCGTCGAAAAGGTTTTTTCTACGATATTACTCGCAAAGCCATCTCCGAAGAGATATTTACAGTTCCTGACCTGCATCAAGAAATCTTTGTCAGTTAAGCATCTTTGCAACGCATTCTCAATGGATTTCCTTTCAAAAGGTACATTTATCACATTGGTTGATTGTAGTCTTCCCATTTGTCTGTCGCCAATATTAATCGCAGGAACCTTAAAAAGCGGTGATTCAAGAATAATACTACTGGAGTTTCCCACTACAGCTGTACACCGACGCATGAGTGAAAGGTACATTTTGTGTCCTAAATTGGAATGTATGTGAAAAAGTGGGTTTTTAGTCCATTTATCGTACTGCGATATTATATCGTTACTTCCGGGGTCTGCATTTGGAAATGTGATAACAACATGGCAACCGATATTTTCCAAAGCAGAAAGGCACTCTATGGTTTCATGTTTGGTGCCGGCAGATTTCCGAGGAATGGGATGCAATGTGACAAGGAAAAAAGGCATGGCGGGATCGATACCTATTGCGGATTTAATTTCTTTGTCGGATACACTCCCGAGATTGAGAATGTTTTCTTTAGCAGTGGACCCACTTACAACGATGCTCTCCTCGGTGAATCCTTTCGATAATAAATTGATTTTATTTTCTTCGCAAGTAACAAAATGAATACTAGAAAGCTGGGAAATAGAGTGTCTTATTACATCATCCTCGCAGCCCCCTTGTGTTATTGTTCCTCCGCCCATATGTGCAATGGGTATGTGTAAAAAAAACGCGGAGATCGCAAATGCATAGCTTTCATATCTGTCACCAAGAATAAAAACATAGCTTGGATTCAGTTTAGCCAGTATATCGCCTGCTCGAGAAATTAACTCCGAAATTGAAGAAATCCTTTCCGTAATAGTGCTTTGGTTAAGAAGAATGGGTATTTCATAGTCGGGAACTATCCCCGAGGCCTTGATCTCCTCGACTGAATTTCCGAATGTCTCGCTGAGATGCGAACCGGATATAATCAACCATATCTTGAAATTTTTGTTTGCCTTCAACCTTTTAATAATTGGGAGCAGAAGCCCGAATTCCGACCTGTTGCCACTGAAAAAACAAATTTTATACGACATCCGGTTTCCCGCCAATAACATCCCACGTCAATTGTATATCGTTTGCTATATCCTGGGTAGCTACCCTTCCGATTATTTGTTCTAGAAATCTCGAGGGTATCCCGTCACCGGGTCTTTTGATCAATAAATTAATCATGTTAAATCGATCGCCTTTCTTGATTTCTGAACCCGTAACGATTGATCTTCTTGCTATCTTCCTCATTTTTATTTCTTCATCACCAACAATCTTGACACCAGTTCCGAGTGCTATTTCTATATTACGTATTGCTTTAACCATTTCTCGCAATTCACACGGTATTAATGAAGCCATATGGTCAGGGCCTGACTGATTTTTATCCAATGTAATATGCTTTTCGATAACCCGAGCACCAAGCGTAACTGCTGCAATATCAGCCTCATAACCAGTAGTATGGTCTGAAAAACCGATTGTCGCATCGAAAGCAGCTTTGAGAGTATTGATAAAATTAAGATTCATATATGAAAAACCGGCCGGGTAAAGGGAAACGCAGTGCAGGATGACTAAATGATGGTCATTGAACTTACGAATAAATCGAACTGCTTCATCAATTTCTGATAAATCAGCCATTCCGGTTGAAAGTATGATCGGTTTGTTTTTTTTCGCAACATATTCGAGCAGGGGATAATTGTCAATCTCACCAGACGGGATTTTATGGTATGGAACTCCTATTCGATCCAATAAATCAATATTGGCATAATCAAAGCCAGTGGATAAAAAACAAATACCTAAATCATCACAATATTTTTTTAGAAGTAGGTGATTTTCCTCTGAAAGCATCAATTTTTTACTCATTTCAAATGAACTTTTATATAAATCGCTCTTTTGATAATCAGCGAAAGGAGCATTTCTGATTTTTGTGTTTTCCGGATTGTAACTTTGAAATTTGACAGCATCAGCTCCAGCTGATTTAGCTTCGTCAATCAATTTCATCGCAGTCAATACATTGCCATTATGGTTAACGCCTATTTCAGCAATTATAAATACATGCTCGCCGTCTTTCGATTTGATCTCATCCTTCTTCACCAAAGAGTCTATCATATAACCACCTTCAAATAAATTAACTGACTATAATTGTGCAAGCGAAAAAAAATCACTGTACAGGGTTGATGTACATTGCGGGACAAATATCAAACATCAAACCTGATTCTCATTTTCTCCAGCTCTTCCATTTGTCCCATATCCATCCATGCATTCTCGCAAATGGGGAACATGCCGACATTTTCTCCGTCTTCTATGCAGTGTTGTATTACATCCGTTATATGTATGAATGTATCAGCCGGAATTTTATCGATAAAACATGGTTCAATGACATAAAATCCGGTATTCGTCATGAATGAAAATTCGGGTTTTTCAGTCAACGCCAGTACGCGCCCGTTTTCATCAACCTCCACGGTGCCATAGGGAATAACGACCTTCTTGGCTGCGCACACCATTGTGATTATATTTTTGCGGTCTTGGTGGAATTTTAAAATCTTTGAATAATCATCTTCTACCAAGATATCGCAATTACTCATAAAGAAAGTGCTCTGGAATTTCCCAGACAGAAGCTTCAGGCCGCCGCCAGTACCAAGAAAATTGGTTTCATCGATAAAATCAATATTTCGCTTTTTCTCGTTATCCAAAAAATAAGCTTTAATGAAGTTTTTCTTATAATTGACAATTACATGAAATGCTTCACATTTGAAAAGTTCGAATTGGTCCATGATTAACTCAATAATCGTCGATTCACCAATCGGTATCAAAGGCTTCGGCAGAATTTGAGTATAGGGCTTTAATCTAGATCCCTTGCCACCGGCCTGTATTACAACCGGAATTCTCAGATCAGTATTTGAATATACTGTTTTATTATGTAAAAACTCGATAGATAGAATTTTCTTTCCAGAATCAATAATAGGTACGGCGTTAATTGAATTTATCAGCAAATATTTTCTTACATCTGTGTTTTCGGTATTCAATATGCAATGCGGATTATAATTGGCTATCAGTTTGACAGTATCGCTTACGGAACCTCCGCGTAAAATATGTCGTCTGATATCACCATCCGTCAACACTGCCAATAAGGATTCGTTCTCGCAAACAAAGGCAATTTGTTTGGCATTGGCGTTAATGATTTTCATCGCATCGAAAATTGTTGTACTTTCCGGGATTATAAACTCTGCAATATTCATTGATTTATTCCTGTGTTAATTATTGTGAATCTATAACTACTTGGAATATTGATCAATCGTTCCTCAAGCCAAAGGGAAACATCCAATTCACCTCTAGGGCAATGAGAATATGGGGGCAATTTATGCATAAGGGTCCAAGCCGGTCTGGTTTGCACGCCATTACTATTTGAGAACTCAAGAAAAGTATCACGTTCCTTGAGATTTTCAAGCAGTATTGAATTTAGCCAATAATTGGCTTTGCATCTTGGGCTTTCAGAAATGAATGATACATCGATTGAATCGAAAAAATCGGAGTATAGTGAAGCCGTGTATCTCTTATTGTTGATGATATCATCGAAACGTTCGATTTGGGCACACCCGACAGCAGCATTTATATTGGGCATTCGCAGATTGAAACCAACCTCATCATGAAAGAAATTCCACTTGTGTGAAACTTTTGCGGTCGTACTTAAATGGCGTGCTTTAGCTGCCAATTCATCATCATCAGTTATGAGCATTCCACCCCCGCCAGTCGTTACTGGTTTATTTCCGTTAAAAGAAAAAATACCAATATTTCCGAATGTTCCGGTATGTTTTTTTCTATAATAACTTCCCAATGATTCGGCTGCGTCTTCAATCAAGGGAATTTTATATTCTTCGGCAATTTTAACTATTTCGTCAATTTCAGCGGGATGGCCGAATGTGTGCATAGGAACGATAGCCGAATACCTTCGTCCAGTTTCGCGATCGAGTAATAAATCCCCTTTTTTTACAGCATTGACTTCAAGATATTTTCGCAATTTTTCAGGCGACAGGCCCAATGAATCACGGTCAACATCTATAAAAACGGGCATTGCACCAGATTGTTTGATTGACGACGCAGTAGCTGCGAACGTAAGTGCTTGTGTTAATACCAAATCACCATCTGTAATACCATAAATTGTAAATGCAAGTTGCAGGGCTGCAGTTCCGTTGACTACGGCGATAGCATGTTTGCATCCAGTTAAAGTTTTAATATGATTCTCGAAATCTGTTACGAACTTCCCCACATACGAGACAAAAGTGGTATCAATACATTCACACAAGTACTTTTTTTCATTGCCCAAAAAACGGGGTGCATGTAGAGGCACTGGAGTTTCATCGGGATATAAGGATCGAATAAAGTCGAGCGTGTCATTCATTTTTGATATAGTCATGTGCCCTCCCCAAAAATTATAAGTTATAAATATCGGATTTATAACGACTCAAGTTGTTTTTATCGCTAAACCACGCGATGGTTTCTCTGATTCCAGAAGATAAATTATAGGACGATGTCCAATCAGTCAACATCTTGATTTTTTTGTTGCTTCCCAACAATCGTTCGACTTCACTTTTTTCAGGACGAAGTCTGGTATCGTCTGAGATCAGGCGTGCATCTGGTTTGATTTGTGCGATAAGCTCCTTCGCCAGACTCTCAATCGATATTTCAGTTTGGGAAGCGATGTTGATTTCCTCGCCAATGGTCTTATCACTTTGAGCAATTTGTATGAAACCATTGACCGTGTCTTTTACATAATTGAAGTCGCGTGTTGGCAATAGGCTCCCTAGCTTGATTTCTTGCTTTCCCGACAATAATTGTATGATAATTGACGGGATTACAGCGCGCGCAGATTGACGAGGCCCATAGGTGTTGAATGGTCGAACAATCGTTACTGGCAAGGAAAAGCTTCTGTAAAAACTTTCTGCAAGCCGATCAGCCCCAATTTTCGTCGCACTATATGGAGACTGTCCCTGAAAGGGGTGTCGTTCGTCGATGGGGACATATAAAGCAGTTCCGTAGACTTCAGAAGTTGATGTTACGAGTAGTTTTTCGCATCCTTCATCCCGAACAGCTTGAAGTACATTCAAGGTACCTTTGATATTGGTGTCCACATAACTGTCTGGTGAGTGATAACTGAAAGGTATCGCGATGAGAGCTGCAAGATGAAAAACCACATCTACACCTTTAACCGCCTGTCTCACGCCGTTCGGATCCCTAATATCACCCGTGAATATTTCAATCTTAGCTAATTGCTCTTTTGAAAGCGAATCCAGCCAACCCCAACTATTGAATGAATTATAAAAAACAAAGGCTCTTATTTTACAATTTAATTTGATCAGTTCCTCGACAAGGTGGCTGCCTATAAATCCATCTGCGCCGGTTATGAGGACCTGCTTGCCTGTAAGTATCATTTAATTCTCCATTTAATTCAGCTGGTTAGTTTTACTTGGTCAATTGATATACCAAGCATGTTCAATTATATCAGAGTAACACACGGTAGTGGGAAGCGCCTAATTCATTTACAATATTTGCTTTCATCCAAGGTCTGTTTCTGTCATTATTATAACAGGCATGCCAGGATGTCCCTATTGCGATCTTTTATTTTTTTTACCATTTTTTTAATGACTAATGGTCTTTGGTTTCCTGCTTTCTAAAATATTGGTTCTTCTCCACAAGTTCTTCATACGTTCCGGAATCGACAATTTTTCCACGTTCAAGCTGATAAATTTTATCGCATTTTGCAAGCGTAGAGAGCCGGTGGGCGATCAAAATGATGGTTCGGGTACCGTGAAGCGCGTCTATGGCCTCCATGACCGCCTGCTCAGTATGATTATCCAAAGCGCTGGTTGCCTCGTCCATCACGAGTACCGACGGGTTTCGGTATAAGGCCCGCGCGATTCCCAAACGCTGGCGCTGACCACCGGAAAGACGGATCCCGCGCTCACCTATTTTTGTCTCATAACCCTCTTTAAGTTCACTAATGATAAAGTCGTGAATTTGAGCCCTTTTCGCGGCTTGTTGCACCGCTTCCATGTCTATTTTGTGCTGGTGTATACCAAAGGCGATATTCGCAGCAACAGACGTATTGGAAAGATAAATATTTTGCGGAACATAGCCCAGATTGCCATGCCAGGAGCGGAGATTCTCCTTGGTAACAGCCATACTGTCAACCAACATATCGCCCTTTTGAGGAGAAAGAAGACCGAGAATTATGTCAACTAATGTCGTTTTCCCCGAACCGGTCTTCCCTGCAAAACCTACAAGCGAGTTTGCCTGTATTGTAAGGGATAAACCCTCTATGACTGGAGTTTCAACGTTCGGATAGGTAAAAGAAAGATTGCGCAATTCTATATTAGAATAAAACGGTAAACGTTCCATAGGCTTTCGGCTAATCGGTTCTGCCCCGGCGACTATCTTGAATTCTGTGATAATGCGTTCCGCAGTGGGAGCCCCGTATTTCAGTTTTGTTACTGCTTTAAAAAGCCCCTGTATAGCGGGAATCATTCTGTATCCGGCATAGGCATACAACGTTACGGTGCCGGCAACATCGGCAAAAGTTCCGGAGCGAAGTATGGTGACAAGAACAAAAAGCATGATACTGGAAAAAGCTGCTGTTTCCAGGGCAAATTTGGGTACATCGCCGATGATTTCATGAGTCGAAGCGTTTAATGCTAATTTCTTGGATGGACGTTGATATTCATCCAGGAAGACGCTTTCGGTACCGGTTATTTTTACTTCTTTAATACCCCAAAAGGCCTCGCTGACCGTCTTGGCGACACTTCTTGTCAATGTAAATCTTTCTTCACCGAGTCTTCGTATTACCTTACGGACAAAAAAGTAAATGGTACCGTATATTAAAGCAATAATACCGGTAATTCCGAGCGTGCTGAGCGGATTCATGATGAACAGAAAAGCAGTAAGAATAAACACCTGCAGGCAACGGGAAATAAGGTCCACAAACTGCATCAGGGTGCCGGTGATCATCTGATTAATTTCGCCGTTAATATTCTTAACAAACTCGAAACTATTGCGGTTTAAAAAAAATGTATAGGGTTGTCCCAGGTATCCTTCCAGTAGCCGTTGCGAGAGAGAATGGCGGCGCATGCTCGTGAATTTAACTTTTATATAGTGCATCAGGGCTTGCGATACATTGGTAATGATCAGGAATAAAAGTACAGCCACACCGAGAAAAATAAGAAAACTGGTATCACTGTTGAATCCCAGGAATACATACGCCATCTTCAAAAATTCATTACTATGAATAATCTCGGGTTTCGCGGCGACTGCCATAAAGGGCATAATCGATCCAACCCCGATAACTTCGATAAGGGCCATGAATATTGCGCCAAGCACTACCAACCCCAACCGTTTCCGTTCGCCGGGGGTTAATAGTGATATGACTCTACCTATATGACCAAAAGGTTTTTTCATTATTACTCCTATGTAAAAAAAAGAATTCTGATAGCTATAGAATTTAATTACTTCTTAGCGATTTTCTGTGGTGTCCTGGTTGTCTTGGCCAACGGCTGTATCAGCGTTTTCTGCAAAATGAATTACAACCTCGGCGCCAAAGGCCAGGTAAAGCGAGGCCACCAGTTCACTGGCCCGGTTGTCGGCATCTTCGAAAAAACCGGAAAGTTCCAGTTCCGTCGCCACGCGGTCCTTGAAGGCCGTAACTTCCTGAATCTTCAGGTCGGTGGAAATCGGCACAAACAGATTGCGCCTCAGATCCCAGAATTTAACGGTGCTGACGTCCACCGTATTATCCAGTATTTCGGAATGGGGCAGGGTAATGGAAACCCTGTTTTTATCGGCATCCCATTCCACGCCGATTCGCGAGATATCGGCAATACCGGCTTTGATGACTCCTGAAAACTTGACCAGCGAGGTGCTCAGACCGCCGATCATAAAGCGGCGGTTAAGCTCCATCACATCGCTATAACGATATTCCAGCACCGCGAACTCGGCAATGCGGTTCAGCACCGTTGCCGTCAAATTATTGAATGCCTGCCGGCGGCGGTGCTCGGCTACCCGATCGGAGATATTCTTCCCTGCGATAAAAAACGCGGACAGCAACAGTAGTCCAACGCAAAACAATATCAGATATTTTTTGAGTTTTTTCATGCTGCCATCCTTTTCTTTCAATTCCGCTTTTATTGACCGACCGCGAAATAACGAAAGCCCGAACCTTCCATCTCACGCCGCTTATAGACGTTGCGCAGGTCAAAAAACAGCGGTTCTTTGAGCAGCTTTTTTACCCGCGCCAGGTCCAGGTTACGGTACTGATTCCATTCGGTCATCAGCACTACAGCGTCAGCGCCGGCCATGGCCGCGTATTCATCGTCCATAAAAGTAACTGCCTGTTTGACCGATTCCAGGCGCCAGGAGGCCTCATGCATGGCCGCCGGATCGCAGGCAATTATTGTAGCCCCGCGGCCGGCCAGGCCTTCAATTATGGTCAGTGACGGCGCTTCGCGCATGTCATCAGTATTGGGCTTAAAGGCCAGACCGAGCATGGCGATCTTTTTACCCTTCAGACTGCCGGCACCGCCAAAGCCGGCTTCGATCTTTTCGACCATGCGCAGCTTCTGGCGCTCATTGGCTTCGATAGTTGTTTCGACGATGGAAAGACTTTCGCCATTATCGCGGCCGATACGGGCCATGGCCTGGGTATCTTTAGGAAAACAGCTGCCGCCGTAGCCCGGACCGGGATGCAGAAACTTCCCGCCAATACGGCCGTCACGGCCCATGGCCTTGGAAACATCCTGTACGTTGGCGCCGACTTTTTCGCAGAGGTTGGCCACTTCGTTGATGAAGGTAATCTTAACCGCCAGGAAGGCATTGGAAGCGTACTTGATCATCTCGGCGGTCTCAATATTTGTTTCAATGTAGGGGGTTTCGTTGACATACAGAGAGCGATACACATCTTTCATCAGTTGCCGGGAACGGTCACTCTCGGCGCCGATAACCACCCGGTCCGGATGCATGAAGTCCTGCACGGCCGAGCCTTCCCGCAAAAATTCAGGATTTGATACCACGTCAAAACCCCAGGCCAGCGCTTCCGGGCCGCGCTTGGTCAGCTCATCGGTCATCCAGGACTGCACCTTGCGGCCGGTTCCGACCGGGACAGTGCTTTTATCCACCACCACTTTATAGCCGTTCATCGCCCGGGCCACTTCGCGGGCTACGGCTTCAACATACTTGAGGTCGGCGCTGCCGTCATCGGCCGGCGGGGTGCCGACGGCGATAAACACCACGTCCGAGGCCTGCACGGCGGCGGCCATATTGGTTGAAAACTTAAGGCGTCCGGAAGCGACATTGCGATTGACGACATCATCCAAGCCGGGCTCATAAATCGGAATGCCGCCCTTGGTTAAAGTTGCGATTTTTTCGGCGTTATTGTCCACGCAAATAACGGTGTTACCGAAATCGGCCAGACAGGCCCCGGAAACGAGACCGACATAACCGGTTCCCGCGACTGCTATTGTTGCCATGACGTATACTCCTTGTACCAATCAGTAAAATGTAACAACCCCGTTTCCAAAGGGGTTGAAGGTTTCCATCCAAAGTCGCGCTCCAGAGCGCTGGTGTCGGCCGCGGTCAGGTAGACATCGCCGGCCTGCATCGGCAGATAGCGCTTGTGTGCCTTCTTGCCAAGCTGCCGTTCCAAAACAGCGATAAAGTCTTCCAGTTTTTCCGGCCGGGAGTTTCCGATATTATAAATGCGGTAAGGCGCGCTGGAGCTGTCCTCCGCCGGAAGCAGGGGATCAAAGGCCGGATCGGGGGCGGCCGTCCGATCGGCGATCATGAGTACGGCCTTGACGACGTCGTCTACATAGGTAAAATCGCGCAGCAGATCGCCGTTATTGTAAACATCGATAGTTTTACCGGCGCGGATAGCCTCGGCAAATTTAAAATAGGCCATATCCGGTCTGCCCATCGGACCGTAGACGGTAAAGAAACGCATGCCGGTGGTCGGCAGGGAATATAAATGACTCCAGGTATGGGCCATCAGTTCGTTAGCCCGCTTGGTAGCGGCATAGAGGCTGACCGGATGTCCGACCGCGTCGGTTTCACAAAACGGTACCTTGCGGTTCATTCCATAGACTGAGGAACTGGAAGCATAAGAGAGGTGCGGGATTTCATGGTCCCGGCAGGCTTCCAGAATATTCAGGAAGCCTTCTATATTGCTGGACAGGTAGGCCCGGGGGTTATCCAGGCTGTAGCGCACGCCGGCCTGGGCGGCCAAATGAATGACACGGTCAAAACGGTGTCCGCTGAAAATCCGGCCAAGCAACTCGCGGTCTTCCAACGCGCCGCGGTAAAATACGAACTGGGCGCCGGCGCGTGACGCTTGCTCGGTTATGGCTTCCAGACGCAGTTCCTTGAGCGCCGGATCGTAATAGTCATTCACCGAATCCAGTCCGATAACCTCATCACCGCGCGAAAGCAGCTGCCGGGCCACAAAGGAACCGATAAAACCGGCGCAGCCGGTAACCAGAAACCTCACCGCAGCTCCCGTTTTTTAAATTCCGCGAGGGCGTCCTTCACCAGGGCAGTCTCCCCGCGCCTGGCAATCAGGGCCCGGCCGTTTTCGATTACCACCACCAGGTCTTCCACGCCGCAGAGAGCTACCGGAATTTCGGAGCGCACCGAGCAGTTATTGGAGGATATCAGAGCGGCGTTGGGGGAAATCGCCTCAAGATAGGGAAAAAGCGAATCCCATGAACCAACGTCATTCCAGGAAAAAGAAGCCTTGACAGCTACGAGGGCCTGGCATTTTTCGCTGACGGCATAGTCAATCGAGATAGAGGGACAGGCGGTATAGGAGGCGCTGAGGTCCGGCCAGTTTTCCATTACCTTTACACCGTTGCGAGCGAGCAGGGTGTAACCGGCGGTATTGTCCTCGGGGAAGGCCGCGCTGATTGCCGGGCTGTACTTATCCAGCTCCGCGAGCATGAAGTCGGCGCGGAAGGCATACAATCCGGAGTTCCAGTAATAGCGGCCGTCGGCCAGCCAGACTTCGGCTGTGGCACGATCCGGTTTCTCGCGGAAAGAAGCGATCTCGAAGGCCGAGCCGGGCAGGGGGGCGCTCAAAGGCTTTCCGGCGAGAATATAGCCGTAGCCGGTTTCCGGCGCCGTCGGCGGAATGGCGAAGGTGACCAGACGGTTTTCAGCGGCATAGGCAGCCGCCAGGCGGCAGTCGGCGGCAAAGGCCTCATCCGGTTCGATCACATGGTCACTGGCCATCATCAAAATAGAAGTTTTCTCCCGGCGATTGAGCGAAACCAGAAAACGGGAAGCCCAGGCAATCGCCGGCGCGGTGTTTTTACCAAAGGGTTCAGCCATCACGATTACCTTTTCGGTTAACCGCTCGTAGCCGACCCGTCTTGCCAGGGCGGCGACGTCGGCTACCACCAGGTCTATCCAGTCCTGACGGGTAATAATGAGAATAAAGCCGCTGACTTGCAGCTGGGCAGCCCGGCGGATAGCGCCCTGTAAAAAGGTTTCACCGTCGGAAAGCGCCATAAATTGCTTTGGTTTCGCGGTTGTTGAGGCCGGCCAGAGCCGCTCCCCGGAACCGCCGGCCAGAATTATAACATCAGTACACATCAGAGCGCTCCACTTAACAGTTCTAAAATATGGGTAGTATTATCCTTACCGGAAGGGTAGCTCCCGGTATATTTTTCGGACACGAACACAAAAGAGTCGGCCGGTATTGCCGAAATATCCTCGCAGGGGCTGTACCGCAATCCGGAATTGGAAGCGGCATATTCGATAATAAAGTCGATATCACTGTGACCCAGTAAACTGACGCTGGAATACCCGCGGTTCTTGGCATCCCGGGTGATAGCCACAATGGTTTCCTTATAATCCACAACCTTTTTCACCGTGCCCTTCACATAGCGGTAAGTGCGCCTGGCCAGTTCGTTCAGGCCTTCACTGGTCAGAATATAACTGACATTGCGGCTGGAAACCTTCTGGATCAGGATCAAGCCCTTTTGGCTGAGACGTTTTAACAGCACGTTGGTCATACCGAGGGACAAATTTATGGCGCGGGACAGATCGCGCTGACTGATGTCGGCCTTTTGCCGGGTGAGATCGTTAATACTGGTAAGGAGCATAAATTCGGAGTCTTGTTCCATAATGATGGTGGAAAAAAAGGAGGATAGTGACGGCTGAGCCAGCATTACGGTACCGCCGAAACAGGTCCCCGTTGCAGACAGCTTTTTTGTTCAACTTGTGAACAGTGTAACACAGTCATACCGGTATGACAATATATCTGCTTGCAAAGCCGAAATTTTATGGTATCATGAGCTGGTTGTTGAAAAACGCATATTTGCCTTTTTATTTCCCAAGGAGTTTATCATGCCGGTCGCGCCCTACATCAAAGAATTAATGGCTTCTTCATCCTTTATACGCAAGATGTTCGAGGAGGGTATCCAGCTGAAAGCCCAGTTCGGCGCCGATAAAGTATACGACTTCAGCATCGGCAATCCGGATCTGGAACCGCCGGCCAAGGTAAAAAAGATGCTGGCCGAAATTGCCGCGGACAGCGCCAAGGGCCGCCATGCCTATATGCCCAACGCCGGCTACCCTGAAACAAGAGCCGCCATGGCCGCCAAGGTTTCCGCCGAACAGGGTGTTACCGTGGATTTTTCACGCATCATCATGGGCGTGGGAGCGGCCGGGGCTCTCAATTCAGTGCTTAAGGCCATTCTTTCTCCCGGAGATGAGGTAGTAGTATCCACGCCATTTTTTCCGGAATATACCCATTATTGCCGTAATCACGGCGGAGTTCTGAAGCCGGTAGCCTCCAAAGCCGATTTCTCGCTGGACAGCGCGGCGATCGCCGCCGCCTTGACCGGAAAAACCGCCGCGGTCCTGATCAATTCGCCCAATAATCCGACCGGTAAAATCTACAGCGCCGCCGATATCGCCTCCCTGGTGGCGGCCCTGAGCGCGCACGGCCAAAAAACAGGCCGCTTTCCGCTTTTGATCGCCGATGAGCCCTACCGCGAAATTGTGTACGACAACCGCGCCGTCGCCCCTATTTTCCCGGTATATGAACATTCGGTCATCGCCTCCAGTTTCGCCAAAAACCTGAGCCTCCCCGGAGAGCGCATCGGCTATGTAGCGGTTAACCCGAGCGCCCCCGACGCCGCCGAACTGACCGACGCCATAATTTTTTCCACCCGGGTCTTGGGCTTCGTGAACGCTCCGGCCACCTTCCAGCGTATAGCCGCCGCCTGCTGGAACGAAAAGGTGGATTATTCTTCCTACGCCGAGCGGCGTAATGCCCTGACCGCGATTCTGCGCTCCGCCGGTATTGAATACGCCGAGCCGGAAGGCGCCTTCTACCTGTTTTGCAAGGTACCGCCGCGCGCGGGAGCTCCGGCCGACGGAGTCGGTGAGGACGCGGCCTTTTGCGCGCATCTTAAAAAATACCGGGTACTGGGAGTTCCGGGCACCGGTTTCGGAAAAGCCGGCTGGTTTCGGCTGGCCTACTGTACCGCCGCTTCAACCATAGCAAATTCAGCGCCATCTTTTACTGAAGCGCGGGCAAGCTGGAACTAGATCGCTTATAATTTGAACAACAAATACGCTGATTAAGTGGAGTGCGCGATGAAAATATTGATGGTTACCAGCGAAGCGGTACCTTTTGCCAAAACCGGCGGCCTGGCTGACGCGGTTTCAGCCCTGGCCGGTTCCCTTCAAAAACTGGGTCATGACGTGCGAATTGTGATGCCCCGCTATTACCGTATCGACCGTACCGCCCTGGAAGCGGTTCCCGGTCCGATGGGTGTTCCGCTCGGCTACCAGGAAATTTGGACAGCCCTGTACAAGACAGAACTGCCCGGTACCACCGTGCCGGTTTATTTTATTGATCATGAGGATAGCTTCGGCCGGGACGGTATCTACGGTTCCCCGGTCGAGCCGGATTTTAACGATAACCCCCAACGCTTTTCGCTGCTCTGCCACGGCGCTTTTCAATTGTGCCGGAAACTGGACTGGTATCCGGATATCATGCACGCCCATGACTGGCCCTCGGCCCTGGTGCCGATTCTGCTGAAGTTCAATGAGCGGCATGGCGGCTTTGCCCATACCGCCAGCGTGTTCACGATTCATAACATCGGCTACCAGGGCGTCTACGGCAAACATCTTTTCCCCTATACGGGCTTAAGCTGGGATAATTTTTACGCCGCCGGTTTTGAGGACTGGGACCGCATGAACTTCCTGAAAGCCGCCCTGGTTTCCTCCGATCAATTAACAACTGTTTCCAAAACCTACGCCCAGGAAATCCAACGTCCGGAATTCGGTTTTCGCATGGACGGCATTCTGCGTTACCGCGGAGAGCACCTTACCGGAATTCTTAACGGCGTCGACACTGAAATCTGGAATCCGGCCACCGACCCGCTGATTGCTTCCACCTATACCCCCGAAACCCTGGATAAAAAAGCGGTCAACAAGGCCGCCCTGCAAAAACGCATGGGTTTACCGGTAGATCCGGAAATTCCGATAATCGGCATGATTACGCGGCTTACCGACCAGAAGGGCGTTTCTGAATTATTCGGGCCGGCCTATGGATCAGCCTGGCGGATCTGTTCGGAGATGAAACTGCAGATGGTGGTGCTTGGCGCCGGAGAAGCCTGGTGCGAGACCGAAATCAACACCCTGTCCAAGAGTGTGCCGAACTTCCGTTCCTTTATCGGCTATGACGAAAAACTCAGCCATTTGATCGAAGCCGGATCTGATTTTTTCCTGATGCCCTCACGCTACGAACCCTGCGGCCTGAACCAGATGTATTCGCTGTTGTATGGCACCTTACCGATCGTGCGCAATACCGGAGGCCTGGCCGACACCGTCCAGAATTATAATGAGGCCAGCGGGGACGGCAACGGTTTTATCCTGGAGCATCTGACACCCCAGAGCATTTACGATACGGTCGGTTGGGCGGTTTTCGCCTGGTACAATAAAAAAGCGCATATTCAGGAAATGCGCAAAAGGGCTATGGTCAGTGATTTCGGCTGGGAACGCTCCGCGAAAGCGTATGAGGCTGTCTACAAAAAGATACTTTTAACTGTATAGCGGTCTGTCAAACCGCAAGGAGGATGTGTGTTCAAATATATAAAGTCCTTTTTTAAAGCCCTTAACGCCAACAGCCATCCCGGTGACATCGCACACGCGGTATCACTGGGTCTGCTACTCGCACTGGTACCCAAGCTCAACCTGCTGTGGGTGTTTTTATTTTTTCTGACCATGTTCATCAGAATGAACAAGGGCGCTTTTTTTCTTACTTTAATTCTGCTGGCCTTTGTCGTGCCGTTCTTTGACGGCCTGCTGGACAGTCTGGGCTATGCGGTACTGACCCTTTCGCCCCTGCAGAGTCTGTTCCAAAAAATGTACAATACGCCCTTTATCGGTTTAACCCGCTTTAACAACACTATTGTAACGGGAGCTCTGGTCGCGGGCCTGGCGCTCTATATTCCCTGTTATTTACTGCTGGTAGGGCTGGTTACCCGTTACCGCAACGTACTTCAGCCAAAAATAATTAACAGCAGGATATACAAGGCCATTTTGAATCTGCCATTAATCAAACAAATCGTAAATGCCCCGGACATTGGAGGGTTTAACAAATGAGTTCCGAAAAAAAACCGCCAAAAATCAAGATTCCCGGATTGTTCCGCAAAAAGTACACTGAAAAGGCTTTCCAGAAAAAAATCCTGAAAAAGCTGTTTGTCAGCGCGGACCGGCAATATATTGAGAAAATGTTCGAAAGCGTAATGGATGAAAAGAAAAAAAAGGTACTGTACCGCTGGAAGGGTGACTCCGCCCTCAAAAAAACCGACGGTAAACGCCTGGCCACATTAGCGAAGGAAATTAAAAAGCAAAAGGGCCGCTTCAATCTGGTTTCCATTTTTATGGCAGTGGTTCTGACTACCGCGCTGGTGCTGGTACTTACAGTATTCCGAAATCCGCTGGCCCATCTGGTGCTCACCTCCGCATTGGAAGGCGCTTTTGGCGCTAAAAGCGAGATTGAAAATATCGATTTTGATCTGGCCGGCACCCGATTCCGTACCGGCAAGCTGACCGTAGCCGACCGCGCCAACCCGATGCGAAATCTGTTTGAATTCGAGAGTTCCGAGCTGTACTTCAATCTGCTGGAGCTGACCCGCGGGAAACTGGTTATTGAAAACCTGGAAGTAGCCGGACTGCGGCGCGGCACGGAACGGACTGTCTCCGGAGCGCTGCCTCCAAGGCAGCAGGCCGCTTTTGATAAAAAACAGCAAGCGGCAGCTGCCAAGCCGAACCCGGTAACCGCGGCCTTAAATGAACAGATAGCCAAAGCCTCTTCTGAAATTTCTCCGGATTCCGGAATTGCGGCGGTTAAAGACCAGCTCGATCCCCGCAAATTTCTGGAAGAGCAAAAAACAGGCCTGCAAGCCCCGGCCGTCACGGATGAAATCCGCGCCGCCGTTCCGGAACTGACCAGCGCCTGGGAAAAACGCGGCAACGAACTTCAGCAAAAGGTAACTGAAACCATCAGCGCCGGACGAAACGTCACAACGCTCAAGGTAAGTGAAATCCGCACCGCCACCGCCGGCCAGGCGGCCCTCCAGGATGTGCAGGCCGCTCTCAGCGCGACCAGCGCCAGCGTGGCCTTAGCCAATACCGCTGCCCGGGATTTAGGGGTGGACTCAGGCCGGGTGAATGACTTAAAAACCCGGGCCGACGCGGCCATCCGCTCCGACAGCGCCCGTATCCGCACCCTGGCCGACTCTATCCGGACTATCAATCTGGACAGCGGCCGCAAGCTGATCGGCAATGTCTTTGACACCTTCATGATCAATACCCTTGGTTCCTTTTACCCCTGGGTAGAAAAGGGCCTGGTGATGCTTAAAGATTTCCAGCAGTCCAGCGGCGGTGATAAAAAAACAACGCTAAAAAAGAAATCCAGCGCTATAGCCCGTTCCAGCGGCCGAACGCTCTCCTTCGGCGGCGACAGCCTGCCCGGCTTTGTGCTGCGAAACGCTGAGCTTTCACTGACCGACAGCGGCATCAGCGGCTCGGCTTCAGTTACCAATATTACCAACAATGCCGATCAGCTCGGTATGCCAGCCGGCTTGATTATCGCGACAACGCACGGCGCGATGTCTGAACAGGGCAGCGCGGTGCTGGATCTGCGCAGCGGCGCGGAAAAAGTCCTTGACGCGCAATTTACGGCGTCCGGGTATCCGCTGGCGATCGCCTCCAGCGGCCAGAGCGGAGTACCCTCGATCAGCGGTACCTTGACCGCCACCGGAAAGGCGGCCGTTCTAAAAGATAACACCCTCACTCTACAAAGTGACCTGAGAGTCAGCAATGCCGCCGCCAGGGTGCAAGCCTTCGAACCGGCCTTCCTGTATTCAGCTTATGCCGAAACACTGGCCGGAATACAAATTATCGACCTGCAGGTACAGGCCGAAATCACTCCTCCGGCGGACGTGCGCATGAATGTCACTACCGATCTTGACAGGACAATCAACGCGGCCATGCAAAATCAGGTTAACCGCCAGGTGGAACGGTTCAAGGCCGATGTGCGCCGCGAAGGGGAAGCCTACCTCTCAGCCCTGAAAAGCGAGTACTCAGCCGAAATCAGCCGTTTTACGGCTATTACGGAGCGTACCAAAAGCGCACTGACCGCGATCCGCAATCACGAGAAAGCCCTGAACGACAAGAAAAAGGAAATTGAGGACCGCATCGCCGCGATTGCCCGGGAACAGCTGGCTCCGGCGCAGGGCGCGGCTACTGACGCCGCGAAAAAGGCGGCCGATACCATTAAGCTGCCGTTCTGAGCCCGCGTAGTAACCTTACTTGGTGGGCAGACCACCTTTTCAAATTCAAAAAAAAACCGCCGGGCTTCTTCCCGGCGGTTTTTTTTTGATTTCCTTGAATTAAAATGAAATTTCCCACTGCTCCTGAGCCTTTATTTCCCGGACAGTTTACTTGGCGGTCTGATCAGAAAGGTCTGTAGCCCGCAGCAGGCGGATCTGCCCGTCGGCGGCCTGAACTAAGAGACCTTTGGCGGTAACCGTTACCGGGGTGAACTGGCTGACCGTCAGGGCGGACTTGGCCTTGGCTTCCAAAGCCGAGTCAAAACGTCCCAGTACAAAGCCTCCGGCAGCCTGTTCGATCACCGCGTAAAAATCGGCACCGCTTTGAACAAGAACGCTGTATTCGGCGATATTATCAGTCCCCTGTTTCAGGATCTCCAGGGTTTGGGGATTTATCTGTACCAGGCGGATCGCTCCGTTACCGGCTTTTTTTCCGGCGATCGCGACCAGGGCTGAACCGGTATCGTACAGGAAACGGCCCCGGATCGTATTCAACGTAGAAGTCTTCATCGGTTTTCCGTCGGCCAGGTTAATCAGCAGCAGTTCAGAAAGCAGAGCCTGTTCGTCAACGATGCGCAGCGCCCAGGCCGGTATGGCCGAAGCGAGGGCATTTTGGGCGGCTTGCTCGGCGGCGGCGGTCTCTTCAGCGATAACCTCCTGCTGGTCAACGGCCACTTCACGGCGGTCGGCGATCACCTCTTTCTGTTTGGTGTCGGCAAAGGTCTGCTCTTCGGCCGCCGTCTCACGGTTTTGGTCGACCTCGTTCTGGGCGGCGGTTAATTCCTGCTCGCTTTTTGCGGCTTCGGCAGCCTTAGCATCAGCTTCGCGGCGAGCCGCGGCGGCGGCCTCCTGGGCGGCTTTATCATCCGGGTTGGCGGCGGCGGCCTGCTCGGCTTTCTGGGCGGCTGTAGCGGCGGCCGCGGCATCTCGCTGAGCGGCAGCGGTCTCGGCCCGCTGGGCTGCGGCGGTCTCCTGAGCGGTAACAGCATCACGCTGAGCCTCGGCGGCGCGCTGCTGGGCAGCTTCGGCCTCCCGCTCCTTCAGGTCCACCATGTCTTTGCGGGTATCCACACCGCGCGAAGGGTCTTCGCGCAACTGTTCAACCACCGCCGGATCGGTAATGGCGGTAGTACTGATGGCGCTGATGGTGCCGGATAAGCGTATGTCCGAAAGCGGTATAACGATTTGGGTTTGTCCGGGCCATTCATTATAGCGCAGCGCCAGACCGGCCTTGGCGGCCTCCAGATAGCCGGTCACTACCGGTTTGTAGCGGGATTTAAACATATCCAGTTTGCCGCGGTACACCGCGTTGTAAATCGTAATAAACTCGGCGAGCGTGCGGCTGTCCCGTTCGGCATAGCCGTAAGCCGCCGTCAGATAAGCCGAAATAATCCGGCGCAGGTTATCGATATGATCGACTCCGGCATCAGGCCCTAAAACCAGGATATCGGCGTCAAAGCCGGTCTGCACGGCGGGATCGACGGCATGGATTATGTAGTAGCGGCTGCGGCTGCCGGCGGTCGGGGCAGTACGGATAGCCTGTCCCAAAGCGGTACCGATCCCGCGGATTTCCTCGGCCGTATCTATCCGGTCCTGCGGCCCGGTATAATTTACAAATTCGATGGTTGCGTTAAGCGCGGCGTCACTCACTTCTTTTTGATCGACTTCCAGTGCCAAAGCCGGCAGAAGTATTACAGCGAGCAGGGTCAGGACACACAGAATCTTTTTCATCGGTAACTCCTCAGTTTAACTCTTGTTTCAACGTAGCAGATCATGCAGTTTGCGCATGGCATATTCTTTTATCGCCGAAGGATAAGCCTGAGCGGCCAAACCCAGCAGCAGTGTACTGGCCGCTCGCGCCCGCTCTCCGGAATTATAGCGCGCCACGGCATACAGGGCGTCACAGCAGGCGGCCAGTAAAAACTGATCCCGGAATCCGCTGCGCCGGATTATCATTTCAACCGTATCCAGCAGCTGTCCATCGCTGTCCAGGGCGATGGCTGTCAGCGCCGAAAGCACCCCGATGGTGACGGTCGGATCGCTTTCTGAACGGGCCGCCTGGTACAGCGCATCCAGGAACTCCAGCGAGCCGATTTGACCAAGCAGACTGGCCGCCCGCGCTTTTTCTCCGGAGTCGAAGGAAATTCCATACTGCAGCGTCCCTGAATTTCCGCTCAGAATCTCGACGCAGCGCCGTCCGGACTGGACCTCTTCCGGACCAAGACGGCCCTCGTCCAGCAAGTTTTTCAAACGTTCAAAAAACCGGGCCGTCAACTGGGGATTCGACATAAAAACTGTTCCGTATTCTACGGATGTTCCTCCAAGTATACTGTAATTTTCAGCGCTGTGCGGATTTTTTTTCGCGCTTTTGATGCGATCTTCAACCCGCCAGGCGGCTACCGTCCAGTCCGAAGCTCCGGCAACCAGTATGCCCTCGCTGGAAAGGGCCGCATTGGAAAAAAGCCGGGGTATCTGAAACTGCCAGAGCGCAGCTCCCTGCTCCGTGTAGCCGGCGGCTCCTTCCGGTGTAGATAGGATAATTTGACCATAGTCCGAAATGATCAGCGGCGGCCGCTGGCCGGCGGATAAAGGCGGAGCGGGCCGCAACGGGGTGGACACGCGCCACAGCATCTGGCCGTCGATATCGGTCAAGGCGGACAGAGTTCCGTCGGCCGAGGCTGAAAAAACCCGGCGCTCAATTACGGTCAAGGCGGCGACAGCCGAAGGCCCTAAGGGGTTATCCCACACAATCTCGGTCGCGCGGCCGCGGCGCACATCCATAGACAAGACACGACCGTCGGAAAGCCCCAACAGGTAACCGGTAGCCACCGGCGCGACGGCTGTCACTGTTCCCGGGGGCGTTGAATATTCCAGAATTTCCCCGAAAGGCGACAGCCGCAGCAACGTAGCGTCGGAAAGATACAGCAACAGATCCCCGTCGCCGCTGACAGCCGGAGGAAAAGCGGCCGGAGAAGTGGTACTGACCGTCCACTTTCGCAGGCCGATATGACTGATAGCTTCCACACGATTCCGGTACACCACAAAGAAACGCCCGTCGCGGCCTTCCAGGGGCGAGTACAGAGGCGCGTCCGCGTTGCGCTGCTGCCAGAGAAAACCGCCGTCGGCATTCCAGGAGGATAAAAAGCCGTTTCCGCTGGCCGCTATTACCTGACCGTAGCGGGAGACGGTCAGAACGGGCAGCGGTTTGCCGGGCAGCACCGCGCTCCAGATAATTTCACCGGAAGCTGAAAGGCATTTTACAGAATAATCGGCGGTAACCAGGTAGGTTCGCTCATTGAACAGCACTGGACCAGCGATAACCTCTCCGGCTACAGCGGTACGGAACAGCGGTTCAACCGAGTACAGCAGCGGCGAAAGGCCTAAAAATATCAGGGCGCACCATCGCGCAAACCTGGCGCTCATCGGGTAAAAAATCCCAGAGTTTCAAGATGGTGGGTTTGCGGATAAAAATCACAGGCAATCACCCGTTGCAGGGTAAACCCGCCGGCGCACAAGGCGGCAGCGTCCCGGGCGAAGGTCACCGGATCGCAGGAAACGTAGCGTAAATCAGCTATATCCGAGTCAATAAACCATTTCAGGGCCAGTGGCGCCAACCCCTGCCGGGGCGGATCCACTATCGCCAGGCGGTAGTCCAGACGCGACTGTTCCCGCTGCGGCCATTCGGCGTCGGTACAGGCACAGGTTTGAACCGGACAGTCCCGTACATTCAACGAGGCTTTTTCCAGGGCCTTGCTGTTATGCTCGACCAAAACAGATTCGGAAAAATACTTTCCCAGACAAGCCGAAAAAGTACCAACCCCGGCGTAAAAATCCAGCAGCCTACCGCCGACCGCGCTCTGAGGCAAATCCGCTCCCAGAAGACCGATCAGCCGCTCCAGCATCGGAATATTGGATTGAAAAAAACCGCGGACATCAAAGCACAGAGGAGTACCGGCGATGTTGATCGCGCAGTCGGTTTGGCCCGTTTCGCTGAAAATAGAAAAATTATCCGAGAACACCTGAAAGCGGTCACCGGCTTTTCCGGCCATTTTTTGAATGCGGCCTGAACGCAGCGCTTCACGCAGCAGCGGCACGGCTACCGGACAGTCGTTAACCGGAATTATGGTATGTTCACCGCCGGCCATAAACCCGACTTTTCCACCGGCAAGGCGGTGAAACTGAAAACGGGAGCGGTATTCCAGGGATGGACCAGTCTCGATAACCGGCGGCTGGAGCGATTTTACGCCGGAACGGCGTAGTGAATCGGCTAAAATGGCCAGGCGTAGCTCACTCTGATAGGCGGCATCGGCCATCTGTAGAGAACAGCCGCCGCAGCTGCCGAAAAGCGGGCAGGGCGGAGCGACCCGGTGCGCCGAAGGGCGGATTACCTGTGTCAGGCGGCCAAAGGCAAAATCCTTTTTTTCCCGCACAATAGTAAACTCGATTTCTTCATCCGGCAGGGTAAATGGGATAAAAACAGCCTTTCCGTCAATTCTAGCCAAACCATCGCCCCCGGCGACCACTTTTTCTATTATACTGAACATGGGATCATTATAAGGAGATACCATGAAAAAAGAAACCAGTTATATCGTTGCGGAAGACGGAGAAAAAATAGCGGTGCACAGCTGGCTGCCGGAAACCCCGCCAACACTGGTAATTCAGATCAGTCATGGTATGGCCGAATTCGCGATGCGCTATGACCGTTTCGCCGCCCAGGCCGTAAAAAACGGTTATGCCGTCTACGCCTCCGATCATCGCGGCCATGGACAAACCGCCGCGACATTGGACCGGCTCGGCTATCTGGCCGACGGGGACGGTTTTACGCGCGTAGTGGAGGATCTGCACCTGGTTTCCCTGCACATCAAAAAAACCCACCCAGCACTGAGTCTTTTCCTGCTGGCGCATTCCTTCGGCTCCTTTATAGCCCAGCAGTACATTGAAACCTATGGCGCGGAGCTTGCCGGCTGCATCCTGACCGGAACCGCCGGCCCGCGCGGTCCGCTGGTTTCTTCGGGAAAACTGCTGGCTAATCTGGCGGTAGCCATCCGCGGACGTTATAAAAAATCGCCGATGCTGACCGATATTTCTTTTGGTTCCTACAACAAGGGCATAAAAAAACCGGCCAGTTCCAATTCCTGGCTTTCCCGAGACACCCGCGAAGTCGAAGCCTACGACGCCACACCCTGGGCCGGCTTTATCTGCACCACCGGTTTTTATCAGGATTTAATGCGCGGTCTCTCCCGCATTCACCGGGCGAAGGCTATTCAGGCCATCCCGAAGGAACTGCCCATTCTACTGGCCTCCGGCAAGGCCGACCCGGTCGGTAACTACGGGAAGACAGTATCGGCCCTGGCCAATATCTACCGTCTGGCGGGGATTAATCATGTCAGTCTGACTCTGTATGACGGCGCCCGCCACGAAATTCTCAACGAAACCAACCGGGATGAAGTGACCTCCGATATTCTGGCCTGGATCAAAACCGCCCAGGCGGCTATCCGTTGACAGAGGCCCTGTTTCTGTAGAGAATAGAGCAGATGTTGATACGATACGCCCAAGATAAAAAAGGGAAAACGTTTAAAAAAGCCCTTGTGTATACCGCCAAAGAGCACGGCATCAAAAAGGATCTGCTTGATCCTGATGCCCTGCGCATTGTAAACCACCTGCGTTATTCCGGTTATGAAGCCTATATCGTCGGCGGAGCCGTCCGTGATCTGTTAATCGGGAAAACTCCCAAAGATTTTGATATTGTCACAGACGCCGAACCAACCCGCATTAAAAGGGTCTTCCGCAACTCCCGCATCATCGGAAAGCGCTTCCGGCTGGTACATATTTTCTTCGGAGACAAAATATTTGAAGTGTCCACCTTCCGCTCCCTGAGCGAAGGAACCACCGGCAACAGCTTTGGCACCATGGATGAGGATGTTCAGCGCCGCGACTTTTCGATGAACGCCCTGTATTATGATCCGGTCAAGGAACAGGTCGTCGACTATATCGGCGGACTAAAAGACATCCGTGATCGGGTTCTCAAACCGGTTATTCCTCTGAAAGTGATCTTCCAGGATGATCCGGTCCGCATGATCCGGGCCGTCAAATACGCCGCTACCACCGGCTGCGCTATACCATTTCTGGTTCGGCGTTCGCTGCGCAAGAACTCCCGGCTGCTTTCTCCGGTTTCACCCTCGAGGCTGACCGAAGAGCTCATTAAGATCATTAACAGCGGTAACGCCGCGCCGATTGTCCGAGAAGCCCTCAAATATGATCTTTTCATGTACCTGCAGCCCGCGGCCTGTAATTTAATTGATGGAAACGCCGCTTACTGCGCGGCCTATGAAAAGAGTCTCCAAAAACTGGATGAGCTGGTACGCAGCGGGGAAGAGCTGCCGCTGGGCCGAAAACTGGTATATCTGATTACCGACCTGGTGGATATGGTCACCGACTGGAAAGGACCGCCGGCTGAAGTTTATAACACTGTCTATCGGGAGTGCCGGCGCTTCATAATGCCGATGAATCCGCCCCGGATTGCCCTCGAATTCGCCGTACGCTACTGCTTAAAAGAAGGCGGCCTGGCTGTACGCCGCCTGCCGAAAACCCGCGACGGCCGCCGCGAAAACCCGGCCGGAGAGCGGGAAATCCGAGAGGGAGCCGAAGCGGTCAGCGCCGCCTCTTCCGGACGGCGCCGCCGCCGACGACGCGGTGGCGGTGGTGGTGGCGGCAATCCGGCTGCGAAATAAGGCTCAGGGAATGTTCTTGAGCAGCGACTCCACCCGTTCCTTGTAGCGGGCCGGATTAAGGGTCCGGGCGGTCTCCAGATAAATACGGGCTTCGGCAAAGCGTTTATCCGAATAAGCGCTGAGAGCCAGAGCCCAGTTGACTGTGGATCGGTCCGCCCCATACTCTAAAGCTTTTTGATACCAGGCGTCCGCCGTCGGATAATCCTTTTCGGCGTAAGCGACCAAACCCAGATAATAATTCAGCATCGGATCACGGCCGGAGCGGACAGTAGCCTTCATCAAACTGGTTCTGGCCTGACTGTAATTACCGGAATTATAGGCGCTCACCCCATCCTGCATCAATTCGTTAAAAGTCCGCTGACCGGAAAGCCAGCGCGAAAAATCGTCCTCAATCTTCTGCTGGTTTAGAAATCTAAAAAAGCGAGCTTGAATGCGGGTGGTATTTTCCTGCTGATTTTCTCTGTTGTAAGGCGCAGCGGTTTCCAGCACCGTCAGGGATTCCCATAACAGCCTCTGATACTCAGGATCTTCCGAAGTGGCCAGAAAAGTCACCACAGCCCAGGACAGCGGGTAAAGCCGGGCCGTTTCATAGCTGCCCGTTACCGAGGCTAGAATCTGAGAAATACTCAGGCTTGTTGATGGGCTGGAGCGCAGCCGTTTGACTGATTCCAGCCAGGCGGCGGTGTCCTCCAGCCGCACTTCGCCGGAGGCCGCGTCCCAGACCAGCTGCTCAAATCTGGCTTGAAAACCGTCCCTGATCCACAGGGGCGGTTCCGAAACGTGACTATACAGGTATTGTAAAAACAACTGGCGGTTCAGGGACGGACCGGCAAAGGGAAAGTCCCCTGAAGCCGGTATCGCCGTGGTATACAAAACCAGTTCGGAGAGATCCGGACGGGAATACTTCAGAAAAATATAGTCATCGCGGGTATCACCGATCCTGGTTTGCAGATAGGTGTCGAATTCTTCACGGCTACCCAGAATTCTGATGGTATTGGTTACGCGACTGGTATCGGGGCTGAACCGGAATACGGAGTTAAAATGATTCCGTAAAGCGTTAAAAGCCCGGGCAGAAGCGATCGGTTCAGGATGAGTGTCGGGATAATAAATCGTAAAAAAGCCGGATACCAGACTTTTTTCCGCCGGGAGGGCAGCAGAGCATAAAAGCACCGCTATAAAAAATACCGTAAATTTCTTCATGCGCAACGCTCCTTGGCCACCACGAAAAATAACCCATTTTGAGGTTTTCAGTTTCGGGTGATTTTATCTATAATTATATGTACATCTTCAATCAGTATGCCGGTATAGCGTTCGATATTCTCAACAATATAGCCCTGCATTTTATGGATTTTACCGGTCAGTTGGGTGCCAAAAGGCACATCTATCACAATAACCAGCTTATAACCCCTCGAATCAGTCTTGATAGTTAACTTTTTTATACGAATCTGCTCGTCAAACTCGCCTACGCAATGAATAACCATCTGGCTTAAGGCCGCTTCTGAAATAGTCACCCGACCGGTTTTTGAAAATTCCGGCCGCACCACAGACTTTTCGTAGATCTTGGAATGGGCCATGCCGGGAAGCGGATTGGATTTGCGCTTCAAAAAAACGCGCACCCGATCGTAAAAAATCTGGGGGTAGTTACGCTGCACCTCTATAGACGGCACCGGTATTACGTGCTTACCTTCGACCCGGCGCGAACGGATGGCCTTGTCAATTTCTTCCTGGGTGGCAATTTCTTCAATCCGTATTATCTTTTGGGGATGCGGCAACTGCAATCGGGTGGCAATTTTGGTCACCATTTTTTCAGAGGTTCCGAGTATCAGTATTTTCTTAAAAGGATCGGCTTGCAACGCCCGGGCAATGTCATCGCGATGGGATTTATCGTCGAACAGCGCTACCCGCACAGCCGCTAAAAAAGTCTGTTCCCGTTTGGCGGAATGACCTGCCAGAATTTTATCTTCATGGATCAGCAGACCGTCATCAATAATCATTTCGATGCCGTACTTCTGGGCCACCAGCTTGGACCGGAAACTTTTTCCGGTGCCGCTTTCGCCTACCAGTGCGTATACCTTAATTCCCTTAAAAAACCAGTAAAGATCACTGATGCTCTTCATTCTCTTTCCAGTATACGTCCCCGGCCTCGATGTGCGCAAGCATATCTTTTCCGAATTCCTCCACTATCTTAGCGCGAAACGCTTCAGGCAGCGGGGCGGTGAGTCGATCCGGCAGGGGAAACTCCGGCTTATCGGGAAAGAATAATTGCCAGGCATGCAGAAAGTAGGTCCGTTCCGGTGACGACGGATTATACTGCCGGTCTCCCAACAGGGGTAAGCCATGCAAGGCGCTTTGATAGCGGATCTGGTGCTTGCGCCCGGTTATCAGCCGGTATAAAACGAGAGAACGGGCGGCCGCACCGTGCCGTCCATTGTTCGCTAACGGTAAAACCATGGTGAGGGAATCTTTGCCGTCTTCGGAGGCATCCTGCCACTTGGCTTCCTGCTCCAACAGTCCTTCGGCAATTCCAAGATAGTATTTCTCAAGCCGGTGTTCGGCGATGGCCTGCGAAAACCAGCGGGCGCCGCGCAGGCTGGCCGAAAAACAGACTAATCCGGTAGTATCCCTGTCTAAACGGTGCAGCGGTCCTGAGCGAAAAGAAAGAGAAGGGGCTGATCCGGCCAAAGCGGCAACCTGCTCCGCGATGCTCCCGGGCCCCTGGACGGTTGTTCCGGCGGCCTTGTTGATAAAAAGCAAATCGGCGTTCTGATACACTACAACCGGCTCCGCAGAACCGTTTTGTGCGACCGGAGGCCCAGAATGGAGAGGTTTCGAAGATTGTAAACAGTCCGCTCCGGTAAGGATATAACTGTCTATTCCGATATCGTCGGCGCACCGCACCCGCGCCGCGGGCCCGGTTTTAGAACCGTTCAGCCGGATTTTACCCTGCCGCATCAGGCGGTAAAGCAGTGAAAGTGAATACTCCGGCAGAAAACGGCGGATTACGCGATCCAGCCGGCGGTCATGATCATCGGCACAAGCCGTAAAATGAATTAACTCCATGCCAGGACTATACTCGGTTTCAGCACTTGACAAAAGCCTGTCTTTGGCGACAATACTGCTACAATGAATAGCGTTGTTATCCAGCAGATCAGCCTCCTGTTCTATAACCCTATCTTTCTCTCCGCACTGTCCAGCTGGATAATAAGCCAATTTATAAAGACAATCATAACGCTCTTAACTCATAAAATCGATTCATTTAAAGATCTTCTGGAGTTGCTTTTCTGGAAAACCGGTGGCATGCCTTCCAGTCATTCGGCCCTGGTTTCGGCTGTCACCACTTCCATCGGCTTCCGCTCCGGAATCACCTCGGACCTTTTTATTTTCTCCTGCTGCTTCGCGGTAGTCGTGATCCGTGATGCCGTCGGAGTGCGCCGTTCCAGCGGCCTGCAAGCCCGCGCCCTGAACGACCTGGGAGCGAGAGTTTCCGCGAAACTCAAATATCAGTTCAAACCGGTCAAGGAGATTCAGGGACACCGGCCGATGGAGGTCCTGGTAGGCATCCTGCTCGGTTTCTTCATCGGCGTTGCTTTCTCGACCCTCTGATACCCATTCTTCATGAAGCAGTTCAAAATACCAATCACAATTCTTGTTTTTATACTGTCACTGATTATTTTATATTTTTTAAAAGTTGAGTCCTCAGCTTCAGTATGGAAAGGTTACCGAATATTAACGGTGAGAGCGGCTGTCAGTGAAGGCGAGGTACTGAGGCTGCTGCAGGAAGCCGGTCTTCAGAAAGCGGTCACCCTCTCCGGCAATACCGTCAGAGCCAGCCATCCGCTCGCACCGGTACAGCTGACCGATCCGGCATTTGAAAACCGCAGAAAATTATGGTTTACCGATCCAACCGGCAACTATCGGTTTTTCTATTTACAGGATTCTCCGCTCTTACGAAACGCCGTTCAAAAAGCCTTCCGGGACGCGAATTTTTTTTGGAACCTGGAAGATTTCCGCGGTTTTTCCTGGCTACTGACCTTTCCGGCCCTGTTGATGACTATCAGCGGGTTTTTCCTTGGGAATAAAAGAGTAGTGCGGCTGCTTCTGTCTGTACCCTTCGTGCTGCTTAGTTTTTCCTGCAACACCAAAGCCGGCTCACTCTCATCATTGTACGCCCTGTTCAGCATCCAGCTTTTCAGTACGTTATTAGACACCGGTTTCTTTCTGCTTACGCCCCTGCAGCTGCGCTCGCGCCTCTTATCCAAACCCCTGTACGGCCTTGGATATCTGGCCGCGGCCCTGTTATCGCTGACTTCCGGTCCGAACCATCTGGTATTATTCCTGGCCGCCAGCGCCGCCGCCGCTTCCGCGGTCCTGTTATTTATAGCGCTGCGACCCTTATTGCCCGCGGCGCTGTTATCAGTTTTTTCAAGACCGTTGCATCCGCTGTTCAGGCCGGTACCGATGCACCCCCTCTCAATTACCGCTCCGGTCAGAATGCGCATCTTCCTGGTTTCATCGATCTCTCTGTTTCTTGGAGTGGCGCTGACCTTGATTCCCGCTTCGCTGATCCGCAACGGGGGTCACTCAACTGTCCGGCAAGACTTGAGCATTCCTGTCCCCTCGGGGTATACTGCGTCGGGAAGCTTCAGCGCAGCCGATTGCGCCGCGCTCATCGAACTGAGGGAAGGGCAAGAACCGACTAATCTGGCGGACTATGTCGTCAGACAATGGGTGATTCATACCTTTCCCTACATTCCTGTTTACCGCCAGACCGCCGAAAGAACGCCGGAACCGGGTGAAACCGTAACCTACACCGATTACCGGTCCGGCGCTGAAGGTACTCTTGAAGCGAAGATCGAGCAGGTTCTGATGTTTAACGACCAATTTGTCCGCAAAGTGCTTAATCGTTCCGAAGTTCCGGAGCTGGAAAAAATGCTGCTCAGTCAGGGCCGCTTTGTGAGAGTCAGCTTTGCTGCCGCTCCCACACAGTTTGCCGCTGCCGATCAGGGCAGAGTGAGCCTGTTTTTACTTTTTCTGCTGTTCCCGGCAGCGGGAATACTTGTGAGGTTAAAAAAATGATGCACTACTTAAGATTTCAGCGCGGTAAAACCGAAGTCGCATATCGTCAGGGAGTTTTTGGCCAGGCACTCAATGCCTTTGTCCCGACAATGACCATAGTTCCCTTTAACCAATGTGACGGAGCGGCGGCAAAACCGGTCGTGCAACCCGGTGAACGGATTCGCGAAGGACAGCTGCTGGCCCGCGGCGCTGAGAATTCTGTCAACATTCATTCGCCCATCCCGGGCATTGTCCAGGATTTCAAACTGAGAGCGCTGCCGGATGGGAAACGCGGCCTCTGTGCCCAGATTCTGCTTTCCGGCTCATTTGACATTCTGGGCCGAAAATCCGAAACACTGCCCTGGAAATACAGCGCCGAGTCGCAAATAATCCGTCTATTAGAAGATAAAGGCGTAATCAATACCTTCGACCGGCCGGAACCCCTTGTCCCGGCCATCCGGGAAGCCCGGAAAATTACCCAGCGCATTCTGGCTATCAGGTTATTCGACTCAGATCCAACTATAGGAACCGATTCCTGGATGTATCGCACCATGCGCGACACGGTGCTGCAGGGTACCGCCATTCTGGCCAAGGCCATGGATGCCCAGACAGTATTCTTTTTCCGCACTGACAAAACTGACACCGGCCCCGATAAAGAAGAACAGGAAAACTATTTTTCCGGAAAGAAAACTGTCTCAATACGCATCAGCGACCGCTATCCGGCCGGGAACGCCATTCAACTCACTGAAAAAATCGGCCGCAAAACCGGCCATCTGATAATTGACCCGGTAACAGCGGTTTCGGTTTTTGAGGCGATAGTAAAAAACACCCCGATTCTGGACCGCTATATCACCTTAAGCGGTTCCGCGTTGAACAAAAGCGCGGTTTTAAAAGTACGCATCGGTACACCGCTCGGTGACCTTATTGAAGAATGCGGCGGTTTTTCGGTTACCCCTGCGCGCATTCTGATAAACGGCATTCTGGGCGGCACGGCAATCTATGATCTGGATACGCCTGTTACCAAATACACAAAATCGGTACATATCCTTGACAAGGATTCCTGCCCCCCGTACCAGGTAACGGCCTGCATCCATTGCGGCAGTTGTCTGGCGGTCTGTCCTTCCGGGCTCGATCCGATCAAGCTTTCCGTCAGCATCGCGCGCCGTCAATTCAGCAAAGAAACCTGTCAGGCCGCCAGCCGCTGCCAACAGTGCGGAGCCTGCTCGATCAGCTGTCCGTCCCGTATTCCGCTGACACATCTGATCAGCAGGGGCAAATGCGTCGAAACCAAGGAGAACCTCAAATGAATAACCGGCACACCCTGATTTCTCCGGCGCCCTTTGTGTTTATCCGCCCGACAGTGGCGCATATGTCAGTTATAACAATAGCGGTAATCGTACCGCAGCTGTTCGCGCTGATTCTTGCGCACGATTTCCGCGCTTTGGCAACCATTGTTTTTTGCATTGCCGGCGCGAGCGCCGCCGAGCTTTTACTCCTGCCGGTCCGCAACAAGATGATGATTAATGACGGTACGGCGGTTTTAATCGGCTTACTGACGGCCTTCTTTCTGCCTTCCGGCATCCCCTTTGTGACTGCCTTATTGGTGACTTTCAGCGGAGTAGTTTTGTGCAGGACACTGTTTGGCGGGCTCGGCACCAACTGGATTAACCCGGTAATGTTCTCGGTAGCTATCGCCTATTTGACGAGTCCGGACGCCTTTCCGTCCTTTCTGGTCACCGCGGCCTCCGTTCAATCCTCCGGAGATGCCTTCGCGGCCTTGCGTACCGACAATTTCCAGCAATTAGCCGCGGATCAGGGGCTGACTGCCTCCTTAAACAGCTGGTTTTTCTCGCATCTGGGCATTAAATTACCGGACGGCTATATGACACTCTTTTTGGACTCTCCGTCTACCATTCCAGCCTTCCGTTTTAATTTACTGACACTGGGAGCGTCAATTATCCTGCTGGCCGGTGACATTATCGACAAAATTGTCCCTGCTGTCTTTTTATTTACGTACGCCATCTGCGTCCGGCTGTTCGCCCTGGTTCCGTTCGGAGCAGCCGTTTCCAGCGGAGACATTCTGTTTGCCTTGTTGACCGGCGGAATCCTGTTTACCGCTTTTTTTATCCTTCCGGACTACGCCACCTCCCCGAGAACCGCCACCGGAAAAGTTTTTTCCGGCATTCTGGCCGGAATACTGGCCTTCCTGCTGTGCGGGCCGGGGGGCTCGCCGATCGGCATAGTGTTTACCGTTTTGGCGGTAAACGCGATCAATCCGGTGCTGGAATTAATTGAAAACCGGTTCAACGGATCCCTGATCCGCGGTAAGAAAATAAAACCGGAGGTATTATGAACGGCGATTTTCTCCCCATCTTTAAAAAATTCATTCTGGCTACAGCATTATTCTGCGTGCTTTTTCTGCTGCTGTTCACCGCCGATTTCCTGACCGCTCCTGTAAACAGCAAGGGTTTACAGGAAGCTGCCGGCAAAGTGCTGGAAACAGCCGGCCCGGCCAAGGCAGTTATCGGAGAAGCGGTTCAATTCGACAATGCCGGTCCGGTGTTTCAACAGGCCTTCCACGTTCGGGAAAGAACCGGAAAGAAGGGCATCGTTTTTATCGTCCGCATGACTGGACACTCCGGTCCGGTACCCGGCGTATTTTACTACACCGCCGCAGCGGGAGTCGTTTTTAAGGGAATCGCCGGTTCTGTCGAATACACAAATACACCGTTGCGCTATGGAATCAACGCCCAGGTTATTCTCCGCTGGCAGGAAAAAATCGGCGCGGCTATCGAGTCGGCCGGAGAGGTATTATGAAAAAATCATCCATATTGATCCTGTTCGCGCTCTGCCCCCTGGTGCCGGCCGCCGGCCGCTTCGCGCATGCTCTGATTCTGGCCGCCGCCGTGATACTGATTTTCTCAGCTGGATTGTTATTCCGGGAAATCTCCCGCCAGCTGAATTTCGGACGCTTTGGACCGGTTCTCGAAATGACGGCTCTGGCCGCGACCGCCAGCCTGTTCTCACTGCTCCTTTCAGCTCTGTTCCCGCTACTTCAATTAACTTTGGGAATCTACATTTTCTTAACCGCTTTTTCGTATCTGGTGCTGATCAGTATCGATAACTTTAGCGGACGGGACATCACTTTCTTCCTGATCCTGCCGTTTATCCCCGGCATACTGTTTTTCGGCCTGATCCGCGAATTGCTCGGTTTCGGAACCATTTCGCTACCCCATTACTCCGGTCTGATTGAAATTCAGGTTCTGCCGGCCATGACCGGCAATGGCATCGGCTTTTGGGGAACCTCGGCCGCGGCCCTGATTCTGCTGGCCTTGTTACTGGCTCTGACCCGGTTTGTTACCCGTAAGCTGGCAGTTTACAAGGGAGTTGCCTGATGAATTATCTGGATACCTTATTGTTTTACGCTTTTTCGTGCTCCACGGTACTGGTTTACGGTATCGGTCTGGAACATTCTTTATTCATCTCCCATTCCGCAAAACGCGTTATTTCGCGCTTTCCAGCATTGTTGCTGAAAATAATGATAACCATACCCGTGTTGTGGCTGATTTCATCCCGACTGCTGGGTCCGGGAAAACTGACCTACCTGATGCCGATGGCTCTGATTCTGGCTGCCGGCACCCTGGAAAACCTGCTTTCACTGATCCCCATTCTGTCGGACAAACCATCGCCCGGAGAACGGCTCTTTTTCTTTGGCACACTGTTTCTGTCGATTACGGAAGCCTCAAAACTGACCGAGGCCCTGATGATAGCCTTTTCCAGCATAGCCGCCTTCCTGCTGGTCACGGTGCTGATGCTGGCCATCCGGGCACGCACCCAGGAAACAACAAGCCAGCGGGATATCCAGGGCGCGCCTCTGGCGCTGCTCAGTCTGGGTCTGCTCGGCGTTGCCTTTTACGCGGCGGACATTTCCTGGTGGCTCGGGGAGGCTCTGCAATGATCATTCCGGTACTTTTAAAAATACTGAGCGGCTTTATCGGTATAACCCTCTGCACCGCTGTTTTTTTTCTGATTTCCGCATCCATAAAAAGCGGCCCAAAGCAATCCTCCCTGCTCAAAAGAGCCGAGAAAAAAGCTCTGGTCAGCGGTACCGGCGGCCGTTCTTTTCCAGGCGGATTCCGGGCGGTTATTCAATGCGCGGTGACAGCGCCGATCATTGCCTCCCGCTATCATCATGAAGGTATGACCGACTGTCACGCTTTGGAGTCTTCATTTAATGGAAATCTGGTCTGTGAATACGGCTGTCTCGGCCTAGGGAGCTGTGTGTACAGCTGTCCCCGGCAGGCTATCGTACTTGAGAAGGGGACGATACGCATTACCCCCGAATGTAATGGCTGCGGCCTTTGTATCGATATGTGCCCCAAAGCGCTCATCCGGCTGGTCCCGGCGTTGACCACCGATTATGTGCACTGCGCCGCTCACAACCGCGGCGATCAAAGCGCCATCTGTCCAATCGCCAAAAACAGCTATGTTGTCAGTATGAAAAATGCCGCCGATTCCGGCTTTAAAATCTGGAAGGAATGGGCTATACTGGTAAACAAGTTGAGGTGAGGGTGAATAGAGAATCTGGAGTTATTAAAGTCTGTTTCGGTGTCAGTTGCCATATCCCTCAGGGAACCGATACCGCCTCGGCCGAGAAAATCTATCGCACAATTTATAAACCACTGGTCTCAACCCTGTACAATCTGCCGTCAGTACCGTTTACCCTGCATTTATCCGGTACGATGATTGACTGGCTGGAACGGCGTCATACAGAATTCTTTATGATTCTGGAAGAAATGCATAACCGTAAACAGCTGGAAATACTGGGCGGCGGCTATTACAGCCCCCTGTTCCCGCTGATTCCGCCGGCCGATCGGGTAGGGCAGATAGAATTATTGACCACCTCGCTGCGCCGGTATTTTGGAAAGCGGCCGCGCGGGGCCTGGATACCGGGCAGCGCCTGGGATCCGTCAATGATTTCATCCCTTTCTACCTGCGG
Source organism: Treponemataceae bacterium (assembly GCA_942493045.1). Classification (GTDB taxonomy): domain Bacteria; phylum Spirochaetota; class Spirochaetia; order Treponematales; family Treponemataceae; genus Teretinema. The sequence continues at coordinate 1,003,872 of OW818665.1, forward strand.
TATCGAGTATGTACTGCTGGACCGGTCCATGATTTCCTCCGGCGCGCTGCCCGACATAGACGGCTATACGCCGGTCATTGCCGAAGACAGCGGTAAAACCATCGCCGTCATTCCCGTTGACAATCATTATCGCTCACCCGGCCATCTGGCCCCTGAGGAGCTCTATACCGAACTGCTGCAGAAAGCCTCCGGTTCCCGGGATCGCGGTATCACTGTTTTCCTGGACAGTGAAACCATTCCTGATCTGTTTATACCCAAAGATAATCAGCCCTCCTGGTTTGAGCGCTTTACAACGCTGGTAGCGAACAGCGGCGGGGCTATTGAACTGCAGACTCCCGGCCGCTACCAAAAAACGCGTTATTTCCCCTCCCGGGCCTATGTGGCGCCGGGCATGTCACCATCCTGCATCAGCGGCGTGTTCCGGGTGCGGGACGAAGCCCTGCTGGCCCGCACCTCCGCCAAGAATCTGCTGCTTACCCGACCGGAAACCATGAACCTCTACGCCAAGATGATGTATGTGCATCTGCTCGTTAACCAGTTGCGGGGCGATAAAGCCCGGAAAAAAAACGCACGGGAACTGCTCTGGCAGGCCCAGGGTGGAGACGCCTGGTGGCCTCAGACGGTGTTGAACCGTTCCGCGAACAATCCCCGCCAGCTGGCCTATAAAAATCTGATTCTTGCCGAAAAAACCACCCGCATACGCGGAGTTTTTTTTCCTTCGCTACTGGCCTTTGATTTTGATATGGACGGTATCAAGGAATACCTTTGTCAACTTGAAACGATGAACATCTATGTACATCAACTCGGCGGGAAAATTTTTGAGCTTGATGTCCTGAACACGAATCGAAATTACTGCGATATTCTTTCCCCGTCCTTTTCTCCGGAACCTACCTGCCTGGGCAGTGGCTTGTTTTTGGACCACTTTCTCAGTGAGCAAGAATTGCTGTCCAGCATTTCCGGAGATACTTCCACCGTACCGGACGGTGTTTTTTCCGGTACCCTGTATCAGGAAACCGGGACGGATTCTGCCAAACATGAAGTTAACCTACGCGCCAATGGTTTATACGGCCAGTTTCAGCAGCCGCTCTCCCTGCGCAAACAATACTCCTTCCGCAATGAGGGTATCCAGGTTCAATATATCTTAAAAAACGAGAGCCCTATAAACCTGTCCGGTTATTTTGTTATTGCCCTGGATCTGGCAATTTCCGCCCTCGGAACTCCCTCACCCGGTATTACGCTTTACGCAGAAGAGGTCAGAGTTGAGGCGACCATGGATAGCCAAACCTTTAATGACGTTTCCTGGATGCAGATTGACGATGTCGAATACCGGGTAAAGTTCACCCTTGAGGCAAATGAAAACCCGTCAATTCACTATGCGCCCATACTGTCTCCCGTTACGGACGGGGGAAAACAAAAAACCGAAAGCCGCGGCACCCGCATCCTTTTATACTGGAAAACGGAACTCGGACCAGGTTATGAAATGGAAAAGATGGTTTTCTTTACAATAGATGCCTGAAAAGGCGGCAATTGACTGTTTCGCGTCGAAATTCTATCATGTACCCCATGAAAAGAAAACTTGTCACCTCCGCCTTACCCTACGTTAACAATATTCCGCACCTCGGTAACCTCATTCAGGTGCTTTCGGCCGACGTTTACTCCCGGTTTTGCCGGATGCGCGACTATGAAACCCTGTATGTATGCGGCACCGATGAATACGGCACTGCCACCGAAACCCGGGCCCTGGAAGAAGGGAAAACTCCCCGCCAATTATGCGATTATTATCATGCTATCCACTCCGATATTTACCGCTGGTTTGAAATCGCCTTTGATAACTTCGGCCGGACATCGACAGCCCAGCAAACCGAGATTACCCAGAATATTTTTCTGGATCTTGAAAAAAACGGACACATCCAGGAACACGCTATTGAACAGCTGTACTGTTCTTCCTGTGAACGTTTTTTGGCCGACCGCTATGTGCGTGGAACCTGTCCGCATTGCGGCTATGAAGATGCCCGCGGCGATCAATGCGAGCACTGCGGCAAACTGCTGGATCCGACCGAGCTGAAGAATCCGCGCTGTTCCAGCTGCAGTACCACGCCGGCCATCCGCACCACCAGCCATCTGTATATCGACCTGCCCAGTATTCTCAAAGAATATGAACAATGGATGAAAGAAGCCAGCGAAAAGGGGCAATGGGCTAAAAATGCCCTGCAGATGACCCAGGCCTGGATCAGGGACGGCCTGCAGGAACGGGCGATTACCCGCGATCTGAAATGGGGCATTCCGGTACCCCGTAAAGGTTTTGAAAACAAGGTTTTTTACGTCTGGTTTGACGCTCCCATCGGCTACATCTCCATTACCAAATGCCTGACGGATCAGCGAGGCGCCGATTATCTGTCATGGTGGCAAAACCCGGCCGAGGTTGAACTATTCCAGTTTATCGGCAAGGACAATATTCCCTTTCATACCGTCATATTCCCTTCCAGCCTGATCGGCTCCGGAAGGAACTGGACCAAGCTGCACCATATGTCCAGCACCGAATACCTGAACTACGAAGCCGGTAAATTTTCAAAATCTAAGGGTATCGGCGTCTTCGGCTCCGACGCCAAAGAGTCGGGTATTTCCGCGGACGCCTGGCGTTTTTACATTTTTTATAACCGTCCCGAAAAGGCCGATGCCCTGTTCACCTGGAAAGATTTCCAGGAGAAAATGAATAGTGAACTGATCGGCAATCTGGGTAACCTAGTAAACCGTACCCTGACCTTTGTTTCCCGCTACTATGAGGGCACCATTCCCGCCGCCGACCCGGCAGCTTCCACCCGCGAAGATATCCGCGCGGTATCCAGCGCCCTGCGCGGGGCTATGGCCACCACCGTTCAAAAAACTACGGCCCTGCTGGAGTGGGCTGAACTGCGCGACGCCTTCCGCGAGATTTTTCTGCTTTCATCCATAGCCAACAAGGCTTTTCAGGACGGCGAGCCTTGGAAGGCGCGTACCACGGACAGCGAAAAAGCCGCTGCCTTGCTGCACGATCTCTGCTACCTGATCCGGGATATCTCGATCATGCTTCATCCCTATATGCCTGATTTTGCCGAGCGGGTCGCCGGCTTCTTCGGTAAAACACTGTGGTCCGGGACCATTTTTAATGAAGAGGATCCGTCAGCCCACCGCCAGGCAGTCCGCCCTCAGGGAGCGCTCAGCTGGGCCGATCTTGGTAACCACAACGGACTTGAAAAAGTAAGCGCGCCGGAGATTATTTTCCGGCCGCTCGATGACGAAACTACGGCGGCCTACCGCGAACGCTATGCCGGATCACAACAGGAACGCAAGGATAAAGAAATGGAAACACAGCAAAAAGCCGCACAAAACGCACCGCTAGGGACGGGATCCCAGACCGCTGGAAACACGGTTCCGGCGAACACGGTTGCCCAGCCTGCAACCGAAAAACCGGCCCCCCAGGCCGCGGATATCATTTTTAACGAAAAAATCGCCCTGAAAACCGCGAAGATTATCAAGATTGAACGTCATCCCGACGCCGAAAAACTGTATATCGAAACTCTCGATGACGGCTCAGGCGAGGAGCGGATCATCGTCTCCGGTTTGGTACCCTATCTGAAAGAAGAGGAACTGCTCGGCAAGTCTATTATTATCGCTGACAACCTCAAGAGCCGTAAAATGCGCGGAGTAGAATCCCGGGGAATGCTGCTGGCCGGCGACTACACTGATGCCGACGGAGTTGAGCATGTTGAGGTTCTGGACTCCTCCTGGGCCGCGCCCGGTACGCCGGTGATCCTGGAAGGCGCCGACCCTCAATTTGTGAAACCGCAATCCATCGACGCGGATCTGTTTTTTTCCGCTCCGATGCAGATAGTCGACCATCAGGTGCTCATCAACGGAAAGAAACTGCAGATTAACGGCAAACCGGTTACTACGGTACATGTAGTAAACGGTTCCGTTTCCTGATCTTCTCATGCAACTGGAAAGAACTGACCGGCCGGCGGCTTCCGGCTATGACAGCTTTTTACAAACGCCTTTTTGGGCTGAATTCAAGGCCGCTCACGGCTGGGAACCGCTGTACTTTACCTGCGCAGAACTGCTGCCGGGAGTCAGTTTTCCGCTGACCGTACTGGTGCGCCGGTTCTCTAACCTGGCAGCCATCGCCTATGTGCCGATGGGTCCGCCTGTCCGCCTGCCGGCCGATCAAACTACCGCCTCAATTCGGGCAGAACTGCTGCGCAGCCTGACCGGCGCGCTTAAGGCTTATCTGCCTGCCAATACCCTCTGTGTGCGCTATGACGCGCCCTGGGAAACCCGCTTTGATAACCGTGAAGGCGCCCCGCAAACAGAAGAAACCTTTCCGGTCCTTCCACCGTTGCCGGTGTGTCCGGCCCGGGAGAATATCCAGCCTCCGGATACCGTGATTATTCCCTTGCAGCAGAGCGAGGAAGAAATTCTCTCCGGAATGAAAAGCAAATGGCGCTATAATATCCGTCTCTCCGAAAAAAAAGGCGTAAGCGTGCGGCAACTCAGCGGAAAGGCGGCCGCTACCGAAGGCCTGGAAACTTTTTATCAGTTATACCGTGAAACAGCCGAACGCGACAGCATCGCCCTGCATGACAAAGCCTATTATCGGGATTTACTGATACGCGGGGACGGTACGCGCGATGATTCTCAAGCAAATGGAAGCCGGGTGTTTTTATATCTGGCTGAGCATGAAGCGGAGGCTCTGGCTTCGATTATAGTGCTCTATTCAGAAAACGAAGCAACCTACCTGTATGGCGCTTCTTCTAATTCAAAGCGTAATCTGATGCCCGCCTATCTTTTGCAGTGGCGTTCCATTTGCGATGCCAAGGCCGCCGGAATGCTGCGCTATGATATGTACGGTATTCCGCCGCGCGACGACAGTACGCACCCCATGTACGGTCTGTACCGCTTTAAAACCGGGTTCGGCGGAGAAATAGTGCACCGTTCGGGAAGTCTGGATTTACCGCTGCGACCCTTTGCTTACCGGTGTTATCGGCTGGCCGAAGCCTGCCGTTCGCTGTGGTTTAAAAAAACGGTCAAATGGCTGGGCAGGATCCTCAGGCGAGGAACTCGGTAGACTTCAGCAGCCGCACGCCCTTAGCCGCCACTTCCGCGAGAAAAGCTTCACCGAGATTTTCAAAGCCGGGGACATTGGAGCTGACATCGGTCAGTACAATCAGTTTTTCCGCCGGAATACAGGTTATCAAGTCCCGCACGGTATTGGCCACGCAATGCGACAGCGCCTCGCCGGCTATAACGATATTGTCAGCGCCCTTCAGCCGCTCGATCAACGGAAAATTGGTTCTGGTACCCGGGTCAGCCGCGTCGGAAACCTCGGCCCGGATGGCACTGTAATGCTCGGTGCGTACATTGCTACCCTTGGTAGTGTAATCGACAATCCGGCCGGCCTGGGCATACTCCCAGGCCGTCAGCGCTTCCTGAAGCCCGGGGTATATCTGATGCCCCCAGGTGCCCATCAGACAATGCGGCGGCCAGATGCACAGGCTGTATTTACCGGTTTTTTCAAGAGTTGAGACATATTCAATTGAATAATTCTTGTACTGGGGAACGGTTGAACGGTATTCACCGGCCTGCAACATACGCGAGGTAATGATGGTAAAGGGGGCAGGGTGACGGCCGTCCCGGTCAATCCAGAATATCGGATGGGCGATATGAAACAGATGATGGGTATCCATGGTGATGTGGATCGAAAGAAACTGGTTTTCCAGTCGATGGATCATATCCGCCAAACGGGTACAATCATCCGCGGCTCCCGGCACGCTCAGGGCGCCTTCAGGGTCACAGAAATCGTTTTGAGGATCAATCACCAGCAGTGTATTTGTCATAATGAAAGTGTAACAGAATGGCTCGCATTGTCAAGCGGAAACAATTCCGGTATACTCATCTCACTATGAATCTTGAAGCCTTCATTCTGGGGTGCGGCGGCATGATGCCTCTTCCGTATCGACACTTGACATCAGTTTTGCTGCGCCGCGAGGGAGACCTCTTCCTGTTTGACGGAGGTGAGGGGACTCAGGTTTCACTGCGCAAATTGAATCTGCGCTGGAAAAAAATCAACGCCATTTTTGTGAGCCATACCCATGCCGATCATGTAACCGGACTGCCCGGAATACTGATGCTCTCCTCCCAGGTAGACCGTGACGATCCGCTGTATATCTTCGGACCGCCGCGTATTGCCGAGTATATCGAGACTAGCCGGCGGGTGCTGGACATGTACATTAACTATGAAATCATCGTCAAAGAAATTACCGAGCCGGGAGTAGTTTACAAAGGTGAGGGGTTCCATGTCCGGGCCTTTCCGCTGCAGCATACCAAGACCTGTGTAGGCTACACCCTGGAAGAGGATCCCCGGCCGGGCGCTTTTAATCCGGAACGGGCCAAGGCCCTGGAAGTGCCCTGCGGCCCGCTGTGGTCCCGCCTGCAGGCCGGTGAGAGCGTGCAAACCGGTGACGGCCGTACCGTGGAACCCTCCGAGGTGCTCGGGCCGCCGCGCAAAAGCCGCAAATTCAGCTATGTCACCGACACCAAATACCTGGACTCCATAGCCGCGGAAGTGGCAGGATCCGATCTATTGGTCTGCGAAGGAATGTTCGAAAAAGAGCTTGAATCCACCGCTGCCGAAAAGAAACACATGACAGCGGAACAGGCCGCCCGCATCGCCCGCGATGGAAGGGTTAAAAAGATGGCGCTGATCCACTACAGTCCGCGCTACACAGATTATGACCTGAAACTGTTACTTACCGAAGCCCGCGCTGTTTTTCCGGAAACGGAACTTTCCAAAGACCGGATGATTATCCCGATACCATACGAGGACTGACTGGGCCATCATGATTGAAGCACGGGCGCTATGCAAACAATACGGCAAACTCCAGGCCTGCGCCGATATCAGCTTTACGCTGCAGCGCGGCACCATTACCGCCCTGCTGGGCGCCAATGGCGCCGGCAAGACCACGCTGCTGCGTATGCTCTGCGGCTACCATCTTCCAGACTCCGGAGAGGCTCTGATCTGCGGACATTCTCTGACCCTCGATCCTGTACAAGCCCGCTCCTGCGTCGGCTTTGTGCCGGAGCGTCCCGCCGCCTATCCCTGGATGACCGTGCATGCAACGCTGGTACTGTCTGCCCGCCTGTTCGGCTGTTCAGCCGAGGAAGCCAGAGCGAGCGCCCGATCTACAGCGCAAAAATGCCAGCTTACCGGGCAGGAAAACAAGCTTGTTAAACACCTTTCGCACGGCACACTGCAAAAACTGAACCTGGCCCAGGCCCTAGTTCATGACCCTGCGGTACTGATCCTGGATGAACCGGCCTCCGGTCTGGATCCGGCGACTCTTTCCGAATTCCGCTCACTACTGCTTGGATTATCTGCCGAGAAAACCATCCTGCTGTCTACCCATATTTTACAGGATGTGGAAGCGCTCTGCGGCGCCGCGATCATTATGAAAAACGGACGCCTCTGTGCTCATGACAGTTTGGAATCACTGAAAGCTATGACAGCAAAAAAAAATCTGGAAGCCGCTTACTTGCAGGTAACGGAAAAGGCAGCCTCTCATGAAGAATGACACCGGACTGTTTTTCCCCTTATATCAAAAGGAACTGCTCCAGCTGATAACGACATCAGCCGTTCTGCCGGCCGCCTCCTTTTTACTGTTCGCATCGGCTCTGCCTTTTTTGTTTTCCTTCCCGACTATCGCGCAGTACTACCAGCGACTGCCGATGTTGATGACCATTTTTATTCCGCTGTTAGCTTCCGGTTCCTGGGCGAATGAGTATAAAACCGGCACCATCGGTTTTCTGATCACCTTACCGGTACCCGAATTTTTTCTGACAGGAGCCAAGTATCTGGCGCTATTAACAGCCTATCTCGGAATACTGTGCCTCAGCGTACCGGTACCCTTGATGCTCGCGCCGTATACTTCAGCCGGAGTCTCAGAAATTCTGGCGATTGTGCTCGCTGTTTTCTTATACGGAGCCGCAGCCCTGGCCATGGCCCTGTTCTTCTCGAATTTGTTTACAAATACGGTTGCCAGTTTTTTATGTACCGGCGCTGTACTGCTGTTCCTGAACACAGCTCATATCTTTCCGGCATCGCTGGAGCTGAGCGGGGCGCTGCAACAGACCATCAGTTTTCTGTCATTTTCCCGACGCTACGAAACCTTAAACCGCGGCATCATTGATTCCCGGGATATTCTGTTTTTTATTTTTCCCGGCCTGGTCTTCACGGCACTGGACAGCGCCTGTATCCGTTTTCGGAGAAAACGATGAATCCTACCTTTAAACAGATGAGCCGGTTGCTGAGCGGCGCGCTTATTCTGATCTGCCTGGTTATTCTGTCCGGACGGCTATACTTCCGGCTCGATGTGACGCAAAACCGCTCCTATACTCTTTCGACCGCCACCAGGGAATTAATCCGCGGCGCCGATGATATCATTCGAATCAGTTGGTACCGTTCGGCCGCCTTCTCAGCCTACGCGCCAGCTGTGGGATTTATTGAAGCCATGCTTCAGGAATACAGTGTTCAAAGCTTCGGTGGAGTTATTGTTGATATTACCGACCCGGTAGCGGCCGGAATTGTTGATGAAATCCGCGCTCAAGGAATTATCTCCCGGCAGATCAATTTGGAACGAAACGGACGTACTGAATTGTTCGATCTTTACTCCGGAATCATCATCGAATATCAGGGCCGGACCCTGACTATCCCTTTTTTAATTGATTCCGGCAGTCTTGAATATGATCTGAATACTAAAATCAGCGTACTTTTAGCGCCACAGGCCCCTTCCCGGGACATAGTGCTGATTTACGGCGGGACTTCCGTTTTCTCCGAGTTATATCCTTATTTAATTCCCTGGCTGGAATATGCCGGATTTGAGGTTAGCATCAGCGGCCCGGGAAGCTTCGACGGCAACAGCGCAGCGACTGTGATCGTGCTGGGCAGCGCTACGCTGACCGCGGCGGATGCCGACGCTCTGGATGTTTTTATGGGAAGGGGAGGCAACGCCCTGTTTCTGGTATCCGGAAATTCAGTGGACACTGCCGGAAACTGGAGCGCCACCGCCGCGACAAACCGCCCGGTACTCGAACTGCTCGCTCAACGCGGCGTCGATATTGCCCCCGGTCTGGTTATGGATATTTCTAACTATCGGATCACCATGCCTTCACTGGACGGCAGCAGACAGGAATTGATCAATTACCCCTTTTGGGTAATACCCCAGCGCGCTCCTGAAGCACTGGACCTGCCGCTATTCGCCGGTTTCAGCGCGGTACAATGTTTCTGGCCCTCAGAACTGCTCGCTGATTTTCTAGGAAACACGGCGATTCCTCTTTTACAGAGCGGACCGCACTCGGCTGTCATGAACGAACCCTATGACACGGATCCCTTTGGAACACAGCTCGAATATCTGGCCGCCAAAAGCGAAAAAAAAGCCTCAGTCCTGGCCGCGTACTTGCCCGGAAAGGGTAAAACAATCGTAATTGCCGATGAATACCTGCCCTCAATGATGATCGATTATTGCGGTGCCGACTACAACCTGGACTTTGTGGTTTCGTGTGTCGAGTGGATTTCCGGCCGTGAAAATCTGCTGTTGCTAAAAAACAGAAAACCGCCCAACTACAGCTTAAGGCTCCCGGATACGGAGGAAGAGCAGCTGGCTTTGTTGCGCAGACTGCGCATTATCAATTTGATACTGATGCCCGCTCTACCGCTGTGCGCGGCCGCCATACTGCACTGGTACCGCCGGAAACGACCATGAAAAAGAAACCGGTCAATACCCTCTTTTTTTCGGTCACTGCCGCCGTCCTGCTGCTATTGACGCTGCTGATTCCGGACCGGCAACAACGCATTGAACAAAGCCGCCGTCTTACCGGCAGTTTGACAGATCCGGCGGCGGTTCGGTCCATTACGGCAATCAGCTTGAGCACAGTCAGAAATAAACTGGAATTTCGATACGCTACCGGTCAGAGGCAGTGGCTGCTGCTTAAGGATGGACAGCAATGGGCCATCAAAACCGGTTTTTGCGAAAATTTTCTGAACGCGCTCACCAAAAAAACAGATATCTATCCCGTATCAAATTCCGCCGGCTCCTGGCAATCCTGCGGTGTCGATGAAGAAAACTCGGTCGCGGTAGTCCTGCGGGACGAGGCTGATCGTATCGTGGAAGAACTCTTTTTCGGCTACAGCGACCCGGGCGGTAGGAGTATTTATTTCCGCAGCGCAAAGAGCTTGAGGGTACTGCGCACCACAGCCCCGATAAGTTCTTTTTTAACGGCTGAAGAAAGTTTTTGGACTGATTTACGGCCCTATCATTCCATTTCCGGTGAGATTATCAAACTGGTATATAGGAATGGCAGTGTTTCTCAGTTGTTTGGAAGCGCCGGCCGGCCGGTGCCGGAAAATTTTCTGCCTGTCCTCAGACAACTGCAGGGCTTAAGTATTGTCCCCCGACCGCAAGCGGAAGAACAGGCACTATTGCTGGACTTCGAAACCGGTGACACCTCGTCCTATACCCTGGCTATCACGGCACAGGGCAGCGATTTTGTGGCCAGTGACATACAGAATGACCGGCATATGCTAATTAGTGCCTGGGCCTTTAAACGCCTGATGGAAACGCTTGGTATGTAGGGAAAAGAGCTGAGCCAGGTTGAATGCGCCTGTTCAATTGTTATCGGAAACAAAGTTGCGGTATTTTTCCGGATTAGCTCTGAAGGCTACGATCGGTAAATCCGGCTCTTCCTCGGCCTTTTTGGCAGCACCCAGAGCCTCTTCGATCATCCGGGCCGCCGGCAACAGCCGGGCCGTGCGGGTAGTTATACCGATACGCACTGGGGCGTCAAATTCAAGATCCGCAAATACCTGACCGATCTCGGTATACAGATCTTCGGCAACCGCCATTGCCCGATCCAAATCGACATTCTGCATGATCAGCGCAAATCCGTCGGTACCATACTCAAAAATCAGATCACGAAATTTAAAGGTCTCTACCAGAATGCGGATTATTTTCCGGGATACCAGATCAGTGTGCACCACGCCCGGAATGCGAATAAGGGTGAGGGCTAAATCCTGCTCGGAAGAAGCCGCCCGCTCCAGCTCCGAATCAAGACGAACCTCCAGATAACTTTCCCAACCGATGCCGGATACCGGGGAGAATAAACCTTCCGGACCCTTGGGCGGGTTAACGGGCCGCTCCAAAACCGAGGCGTGCCGGTCCGTGTCGTCCGAAACGTTAGTCTGAAAATCACTTGATTCTATCTTAAACCCGCAATCCGGGTTTTCCGGGCGGCGTTCGATGACATCACCATCAAGCGCCTTAGTGCTTTGAAACGACGCAGCCGGTTGAGGACTTTTATATTCGGTAACATCAGAAAGCGGTTCAGAGGAAGAACTGCGCATCTGACCATGAGAGGAGGAAGAACGGCTCGAAGCCGATCGGGAAGGGGCGTTGGCAATGATAATTATCAGGGTAATCAGAACAACTGAAAGCACAAACAAAAACACAGTGCGGGCAGCGGCGAAAACGACGCCGCCCTGCAGGACATTCATTACCGCGATTAAGACAAAGCGATTATTTTCCTGACCGTTAATCTGCAATTCGGTACTGAAAATCCGGGTAAACATCGAGGATCCATCCGGAGAGGGTAAACCGGAGCTGTCATAGCGCAGGACTTCGCGGCCTGAGCTCCAGGTAAAAACAGGTTTGTTATCCTGCAAAATTGACAGGCCGGAAATCAGTAGAGATTTTCCAAAAATTGTCTTAGCTGAATTCAGATAGCCTTCAGACAAAAACTCCTGGGTTTTTGAAAGCTCGGAAACCTCACGGGCGATCCAGCTGAAACTGCGTTCAGCCTCGACCGCTCCGGATCTTGATTGAGCGGAAATGGCAAAAACAAACCAGAGCACCGAACCGGTCAGAAACAGCGAAGCAAGCAGGGCATATATACGAATTGCGGTATTGTTCATGATTTCTCAGTATATCCCGCAATCATATCCAGCGCAAGTTGAATCGGATTATCACGCTGTTTTTGACCGGCCCAGGCCATGAACGGCAGTAAGCATACATGCCATGGATTATCGCGGTCGAAGGCGTTCAAAGCCAGTCGCCACTGTGCCGTAAGCTCGCTGATGAAGGAATCAAATTCAAAGCCGGATTTTCCCTCATATTCCCTCCAGAGCCCGCCGTACGGACCTGTAACAGCAGCGCTGTTTTCGAGAACCCGCGCCCCATCCTGAAATCTCATTGTAAAACCGTGATGACGGGCAACGGCTATAAAAGACTGCTCGTAGCGGTCCAGAATTTCGGTACGGTACTGAAACTGAATACCATCATCAACGCGGCGCACCGGAGCACGGAACAACAGGGCGCTGTAACTGTTTTCCAGAGGCCGATAGCGGTTCTGGCAGCCATCAAAAATTGACTGCAGATAGGTTCCCCGGGAATAACACTTACCGGCAGGATAGCAAAAATCTGCGCCAAAGATCCGGATGCGGGAAAATCCGCATTGCATGGCCGCGCAGAGGGCGGCAAGAGTAACAGTACCTCCCGAGGAATCCAGAGTTCGCAGTGAGCCGAAACTCAGGGCGGAGCGGGCGAGAGGGTGTGTCCCGGCCGTGAAAATAACCGGTGAACCGGACTGCCGGGCGGCGTGAGCCAAACCCGGGTTTCCGCAAATATCCAGAATCAGCGTTGTCTGGGGCGCCATGCCGTTATGCACATGATGAGCGGAAACGGCCTGGGCATCGATACTGACCAGATAATCGGGAATGATTCCGCGCTCTTTTAAAACCGGGTAGGCCGTATCTGTCGAAAACAGGCATAATCGTTCCCTGTCCCGAAGCAACGCGGGGATTCCGGCCTCCAGTGACGGCCCGGCGGCCAAGATCACGGCCTGCTCGCGAGACAGACTGGTTTGTTCGCCATGAATATGATCAGTTCCGGAGAGCAAATATAAATTTTCTAGGATATTGCGAAGCCATATTCTTCCAAAATGGGCTTGTACGGAATAGTCCGCGGTCAGGGAATTGAGGTAGACATTCAGCGCGTCAGTCAGGGCTGAATACTCTTCCGGAAAGGCCTCCGAAAAAGAACGCAGCGGAGCGCAGATAAACTGACCGTCGAGGGCAGGATAATAATGAGCCGAAAACGAAAGACTGCCACTTCCGTCCGGAGTCAGAATAAGCAGATCGCGATCCAGTATCAGATCATCCATGTTGTTCAGCTGAAAAAGTTCTGCCAAAGCTGTCGGATTGATTTCCAGAACCGCGCAGCGCCGTTTGGGAAAGCGACGCCTGAATTCACGAATATGGCAGGCTGAACCCAGGCCGATAAATACGACATAACCGTCGGAAGGAAGATCGTCGATAAACTTGGCGGCTTCACGCTCCGCATTGTAGGCTGAATGCAGCAACCGTCCCTGTCGTGTCAGCGGTATCGGAATCCCGTCAGCGCTGTTACGCATACCGCTGTAGTACGCTGGTTCGACTACCAAGGGCATCGCGGCAAATAAAGCCGGATAACGTTCCCGGAAGAGAGCCATGTCAGTGCCCACGCTGAACTATCCTCTTCAATTCGGCAATCATGCGCGTACTGGTTGTGCGGATTTCATCAAGTACCGTGTCGAGGGCCTGACTGTCAGCAGAAATCTGCCGGCTAGCCTTATTCAATTTCAATAGCCCTCCGTAAGCGGCCATCTGTACAAATTCTGAAACCACTGTTTTTCCCGCCAGCAGTTCCGCGCTCAGGGCAATACTGTCAGGCCCCTGTAGCACGCGACCGATGCCCTCTAATAAAGAGAGCAGGCCGGAAACCCTTTCCGAAACCGCGCTGGTTTGACCGGATCGGAACGGGAGCGGATGGTGTGAACCGCTGATAATATCGGAGAGAGCGCAGCTGCGTATTTGTGGAATGTCCCGCCCGATAGGCCGGAGTCGGATAAAGCGGGCTTTGAAAGATGCATCGCGTCCGGCGAACCAGGAAGCATACATTTCATGCTGATTTCCGGAGAAGGACAGCTGCGCAAGCACAGTAGCGAGCGGTTGTAGCCGGCTTACAGAAAGAGCATGCAATTCATCGAAGGTATGGGGTCTGGCATGCGCAAAAGCCGGACTGACTGCTAAATCGAGGCCGGAAGCGTAAACGCATTCAGTACTATGATTCAGGGCAAACACGGCCGCGGTTCCGGCTACGCTACCGTTGCGCGGAACTGATCGGGGTATGCAGCCGATAATTTCAAATAATTCGGATTCGAGTTGTGAACCATAGGAAAGAGGGAGAATCGGATGATCCGAAAACAGGGCCGTTGGAACAGCGGCTTCCAGTGGAACCGCCAGCGGCACTCCTGGAGGCAGCCAGTCCAGATGCCGTTCGGCCCAATAGCCGCCATCGGTAGCAATGCAGAGATCCACCCGGGTAGCGCTGGAAGAAAGCGGTCGCAGAGCTGATGAAACGGCTAACACAAAAAAACGACCGTTGTCGACAGGCAGAGCAGGCTCCAGACCAGGACCGGAAAGAGCAAGAAGAATCGGCTGCTTTATTACCGGAAGAATGGCGCAGTCCCGGATGCGGCAGGCATTTCGAAAACTGTTTTTCAGCCAGCGCCGGCCAAAATGTCCGCGGGTAGACAGAACACTTGTGGACAAACGGATAAAATCAGCAATAGTATTCCAGACAAAGGCAGCCGCTTCCGGCCAAAAACTATCGGCTATCTTCCAGGGAATGAACAGGGACAGGGGAATATCATCTTCCATTATTCGGGCAGACAGAAAGGACTGGAGCGCCACTGTATCATCGGGCCGCCATACAGCATTCCATTGCTTGTCAGTTTCCCGGAATAAGTCCGGGGTATATCGCAGGGCTATTAATAAGGCATCGGGAAAACGGTGACGCAGGGCAGGTTGCAAATAGGACTGTCCGGGTTCGCTGATCACAATAAACTTTGGAATTACTGCTGTTTCTATCTGATCGACAAAGCGCTCCGCTTCCCTTACCGGATCATAGCGGGAGTGTAATTGCGCCGCTGCGGTTCGGACAGAAAAAGCTTTACCACTCTCCATAAAGGAATTCCAAAACCTCCAGAGAAAAAGTAGAAGATCCTCTGGATTCGTATTGTATCTTTTCACAAACTGCGGGGCTGAATAATTTTTGCAAAGCGGTTTTCAGTTGCTGGAAATATAGATTTATATCAATTCGTACCCCGGTAAAAACCGCCAGGGTGATATGACCGCTATCGTGAACCACACTGATATTCGAAGGGCCAAGATGGCCGTTGATATTCCTGGCTATCACGTGAAACTGATAGAGCAGCTCTGAATGATTGAGCTCTTCCTTTTCCAAAAGCAGCTGATCGCAGGTAATCACCGCCAAAGAAGCGATCAACCCGCGTTCAAGCGCTTCTTCAACCATTTCCTTGACACGCAGACTGTGTCTGTTAACCGGTAAAGCCGATAGACTGTGCTGAGCGGCCGGTAGAGCCTCCTGAAGCCGGGTAATGATCTGTTCTGGAAAGGGGGGCGGTAGCGCGGGCAGAAAATCCGGTTTCTTAAAATCCAGCAGGGAAGTTACCAACATCAGATAACCGCGTCCAATTTTATGAACTTCAAAGGGGAAAAAGAAAACCGATTCCAAACTGTCAAATTCATGAGATGAAAAAAAAGAGCGTAGACTCGCAAATCCTTCCTGATTGAGCTCTGTCCATCCGGAAGGTTTCAGCAGAGGGACGAAGTCAGTCTGGTACGGTAAAAACCGGTTAATGGTAGATAGGTCAAAACCGACAGGAAAAAGCATCATTAACGGACCTTCGTTGGAAGGACAGAGCAAGGCCGCGCGTTCACAGCCGAAAAAAGCATAGATCCGGGATAGAGTTTCCTGGAGACTGTCCGTAGCTGAAAAAACATTATTCGGGGCAGTAATTGAGGACGGTTCTGTAACAACACTCTTTAAACGACGTAAAAGTCCGGAGCTTTTCTCCGGACTTTTACTAGTAGTCAGCACCTGCTTTTGAACGGCCTGATTAAATAAACCCATACTCAGGAAATGCCAAGCTCCTCGAAGAGCTTTTTATAAACCTCGAAGTGTTCAGACCGGGCGAATTCCTCAATTTTTTCCTCAGGAAGGCTTTCCAGCAATTGGTCCATGTAAGAAAGTACAGATTTAATTTCTTCTTTCAGTTCCAGAGGCATGGTCCCTACCGCAGAAGGACCGCCTTGCGGCGCCGGTGGATTGGGTGAGGTGAAGCTTGATGGTTCTTCAATATCCATTCCGTCAGAGAGAAGGGTCTTATCATCATCCTGGAAAGACTCAACTTCAAAGCTGTCAAATTCAGTGGAATCCAGGTTTTCGACCGGCAATTCGGAAGCTACCGGAGGCTCAAGTTCTCCAAGTGTGATATCATCTTCAAAATCAGACTCGGTTTTACTATTCCCGAAGCTGTTTTCAATTTCTGAAAGATCGATTGAAAACTCATCCAGAATCGGTTCTTCCAGTTTTTCATCATCAAAATCGATAGTCTCAATATTACTGTCGTCCAGGGCAATTTCATCCATCGCCGGCTCTTCCATTTCTGAGCCTTCCAGATAGCTGATATCATCGGGTATGGATGTGACATGGGCAATCGGTACACTGTCAATCAAATCATTTTCCGGCACTTCAAACGCGGAGTCGGGAAGACTTTCCGGTACATCCGGATCCTGAATCTGATTAAAAATATCGAGTGAATCCGGCATAGTATCCACGCTGTCATCGCCTTGACCCTCATCGGCAGGCAGCTCCTGGTCAATACCAGGTTCTTTTTCTTCGGTAAAATCCGCGGTAATAAGGATATTATTAAGTTCATCCCCGGTAAGGGCAATAGTCTCGTCAGTATCGTCATCAGCGAAGAAACCGGAGCTGTCCTCGGTGACTTCGGAGGGCGCAACAATGGGCTCGGCGGTATTAACAGGTGCTTTTCTGCCCAATTCGCCCTTTAATTCGGCAAGCTCGCTCTTGATTGAGGCCAGCTCATCTGCAATTTTCTTGAGTATTTCAGCCGAAATATCGTTCACTTCATCATCTCCGTCACCCACGGAAGGTGTATCCAAAAGATCTTGCTCAAAGGCGCTGACATCATCGAAGTCATAAGCAATTTGATCCACAGGCCCTGATTCGTCGGAATCATTATACCCTGTAGCGGAGGTTATAGCAAGATTTTCTTCATCGAAAGGTGATTCAACGGCGGCTTCATCTATTTCCGGGATGGAAACGTCGACTGATTCTGGGAAATCGGCAAAAGCTTCATCGGAAATCTCATCCAGACTGATTGTCTCATCCGGCGTAACTGACAAATCCGCCTCAAAGGAACGGCTGTCCTCAATTTCGACATTCAGATCGTTCGTACTGCTCATGTCCGAGATGTCGGCAAATTCAGACAGGTCTTCCATGTTAACGTCGGCAGCAGTGTGGGCCGGCTGCGGTTGTGGGAGCTTTTCAGGTTCCATCTGTGCTTTTGGACGGTCAGAATCACCGCCGAACAGTGAAACTTCCAGTTCATCATCCGCGGTGGTCTGGGCTACAGGCGCGGTTACCGCGACAGAACCGTCCTCCTCGAACACTTCCAGGTCAAATTCAGTTTTATCAACAGTTTTGGACACCGCCGGCTTATTCTCCGGAACGGAAGAGGAGCCAAGCGAACCGAGCAGATCGTCGAATTCATTTGTCACCTCAGTCCCTTGACCGGCCATTGCGGAAACGGCCGGAACTTTCTTTTCAGGCGCGCCGAAATCGGGAATATCTTCAAGCAGACTATCCAATTCAGAAGAAATGGGGGCGGAAGCAGTTCCTCCGGTTTCATCAATCAGTTCAACGCCAAATTCGGGGTCATAAAATTCTGAATCGGCAACGGATCCGGCAGCTTTTATCTTCTCAGTGTCAGTGATGTATTCTTCATCGAATTCAAGGGCAATTTCAACAGGATCGTCATCGTCATAAATCCGCTCTTTTTCAGCGTCGGCGCCGCCGGTTTCATTGAAGGAATCGATAAAAGAATCCAGATCTAGGTCATCACTCGAACCAGAGACAGCGGTGGATTCCGGTTTAGGCCTGTTTTCCGGACTGTCCGAAATTACTCCGGTATTCAAATCGTCTAAAAAACTGCTGAAATCATCATCGGTGGGTAAAGTCAGTGTGTTACTTTCAAGCCCGGCTTCGTTTCCAATTTCGCTGAGGCTGTCCTCCAGAAAATCCTGCACATTCTCGTCTGCCGGCAGGTCAAAGTCATTCATTTCAGATAATACCGAAAGATCGCTGTCTTCAGTGTCGCTTTTTCCGGGTACCTGGGCAGTATCTTCAAAGAATACATTCACGGCTTGATCAACTTCGTCAGTTTGTCCGCCGGCTGCAGATTCAAGGCTACTCTCTGCGGGAGAGCTGCTGAAGGAATCCATATCGAATTCCTCGAGGTTAAATTCAGTTACATCCGGAGCAGCTGCGCCGCGGGCGGATTTAACGGAAACTTCAGTATCAGTTTCCACGACACTGTTCATTTCATTTCCAAAAACCGGAATCTCCATAAATTCGACAGAAACTGTCTCAGAATCACTTTCCGGCGCGGCAGTGGCAGAATCATCATCGAGAGCCAGATCGTCAAAGGTAATATCTTCAAAACTGTCCAGAGATACATCAGAGAGCGAATTCAGCGGTCCGGTATCAGATTCAAATTCATTAACCGTATCATCCGGCAGGCTGTCCACTTCATTATGGGCTTCCATTTCCTCAAAGGCCGGAAAATCCATCTCTTCCAGAGTTTCAGTACTCTCCAGGGTATCTGAATCAAAATTGTCATCGTCCGAGGAAACCGGACCGGATTCAAAATCCGGTAAAACGAAATCGGGCAACTGTCCTGAATCAGAGAGACTGGATTCGAATAACGGCTTAACCAGGGGAGAGGAAAAGGCTTCAAGAGGGGATTCCTGCGTAGACGGAATGGCGACGGAACGGGAAGGCGGCTCTGTTACGTCCCGGGGGCCGCTCTTAATCCATACACCATACTGATCGAGTGATGCCTCATTGGTCATCTCAAGAGGAAAAGAAGAATCCTGTATATCATCCCGCTCAAACTCTGATGTCATTGACTGCTCCCGAAAAAAAAATTATGAGTCTGTTATTTTATCGGCATATTTTCTTATATTATAACTGTATATTAAGCAAATTGAACTGTCAAATGAATTTAAGCTTTTGTCCCGCCATGCCGTAATTAGCTGTATATGAAACGCTTACATTTGGTAATACCGGTTTTTATCGGTACGCTGGTCTATTCATCAATCAGTTTTACGGTTGGACAACGCGGTTTATGGCCAATGCACCAGCTGGAAATACAAAAGCCCGCTATCGCGGCCAATGTTGATTCTCTCAGTCTCTTGAATTCAGATTTGGACAGCCTGCTCAACAACCTCTCGGCTGACGGAGACACAATAGCGGTTTATGCCCGCGAACTCGGCTTCGTGGCCGAAGGCGAACACCTGATCCGCTTAGCCGGTTTTTCAGGAGGCATCAAACGCACGGTGGATCCGGGAATACGACTGGAAGTTGCCAGTCCGGCCTATCTTCCGGAGTGGGTATGTAAGCTGTTTGGTTTTTTTTCAGCCCTGGCAGTTCTCATTACGGAAATCATCGTGTATCGCGGCAAACGTTATAACAGCGCGTATCGGAAACCGGAAGCGCTTATTCTTTAATCCAGGTAACATTCAGGATAATACTTTCCATGGCTAATATGTTTTTTCCGTCATTTCGAATGGTGACGGTTTTTTTTGTCCCGCCTAAATTGCGTTGATCACCGGAAATCAGGAACCGCCATTCCAGTGGCGGAGCTATAGCCGCTGCCTGACGGGCTACCGGATCAGGCAAATCGATAAACTGCCGTACTGTTGGCGCACCCTTTTGCCGGACGATCAGTTCATCACCGGAAACGGTCAATTCCAGAGATACTGAAACACCGCTGGACAACACCGCCACCCCCCGGCCGCCGCGCAGTATCATTATTTTTTCGACGCCCTCTTCACCTCTCCAGGAACCGGCCAGAGCGTCAATATTGCGTACCGCCTGCCAGGACAAGCCGGAAGCAGAGCTATCTGGAGTACCACCATCTGTTGAGGTAGCTAGTTTAATGCCGTTTGGATCAGGGGGGTCGGGCAGGGCCAGGGATTGATCGAAAAGATCACGGACTAAAACCCTGGATTCGAGCAAAATGCGATTGGAATTTTCGTATACCCGCGAGATCAGCCTGGTTACACCAAAAGGGCCGCCCTTGAGCACCAACTCTAGCTTAAGCCCGTCCGGGCGATTTTCCAGCTTACCGTAAAACAGATAATCCGCGCCGTCAGGCACCCCGAGATCACGGGGTAATCCCTCGCCTCGCATATCCAGCATACGGTAGGCTTTTTGTTCGCGAATAAAGGAAAAAATCAGATCGGCTACGGTACGGGTTACCGCGTCCCCGACATCATTGGCGGACAAGGCATAAACAGCCACCACCGGGGCAGCTTGCGCATTCAGCGCGGTAACCGGCAGAAAACAGAGAAACAGGGCGATAATAACCGTCTGTATAACTCTCATACAATACAACTATACATCCTGTTGGGAGTATCGCATAGGGGAAACAGCGGTTTACTCCCTGTTTTTATTGCGAAACTCCCGCCGGATATCCTGACTCATTTCGCGATCCCGGATATCCGATCGCTTATCAAACAACTTCTTACCCTTGCAGATACCAAGCATCACCTTGATTTTGCCGTTTTTAAAGTAAAAATCAAGCGGGATCAGGGTAAAACCCTTTTCATCTACCTTACGGGCCAAGCGGATAATTTCGGAGCGATGCAGCAGCAGTTTTTTCGGGCGGTCTGGGTCATGGTTAAAAATTGAAGAGTAGACATATTCGGCGATATGCAGGCCCTTCAGCCAGACCTCACCCTTGATAATCTCAGCAAAAGCGTCCGGAAAGGACATATTGCAGGAGCGGACGGATTTCACCTCCGTCCCCTCCAGGGCTATGCCGCATTCGATGGTCTCGTCGACCGTATAATTGAACCGGGCTTTGCGGTTTTGGGCTATCATTTTAACAGGTTCGGCACACATCTAAGCGCGATTATAGAAGCAGGACTTATACTTGTCAACGCAGGCCCTTCATGGTACCATCTAGTAAGTTTCTTCCACAGATGAGGTTCCCATGCCGGCCAAATGGCACAAGTATTCATATTCCGCGCAGCAGGCAGAACGCAAAGGTATTATCTCCGTACTGCTTTTCCTGATAGCCTTTTCTCTCATTTATTTTCTGATTACTCATTTCGCCGTCACCATGTTGACCGTTGACTCCAACACCATGCAACCAACCTTGGCCTCTGGAGATTGTATTGTCGCCACACCTTTTTACCGCAAGTTTTCACGCACCGAGCAATTATTTCCACCGCTGATTAACCCGCAGAGGGGAGACCTCGTGATAATCGCTCCGGCACACCCTCATCAACGGAATATCATTACATCCGCGGTGGGCAGTTTCATTTCTTTTATTAGTTTTCAACGTTTTCAGCCCTTCAATGGCGATAATCCGCGCAGTGAATTGCCGATTATCCGCCGGATAATCGGTTTTCCGGGTGATACCTTGTACATGGAAGATTTTATCGTACACATTAAACCGGCGGGATCGGAACATTTTCTAACAGAATTTGAATTAAGCCAAAATCAGTATAATCTTGATATTTTGCCCTTGCCGGAAAACTGGACGGCGGCTCTGCCTTTTTCGGCCTCTTTCCCGGAAATGAAACTTACAGAAAGCGAGTACTTTGTGCTCACTGATAACCGGATTACCAACGGCGATTCCCGGATCTGGGGTCCAATCCAGGGAGAACGGTTGGGCGGTAAGGTATTCTTCCGTTACTGGCCTGTTTCCGGTGTCGGCCGACTGTAAGGGCCCGCTCTTGGCGCCCTCATTGTATATTCACATTCCCCTCTGCCGCTCCAAGTGCGATTATTGCGATTTCTTCTCAATTCCTTCGGGAAAAACAGGCAACCCGGAATTACAAAAACTGCTGGTCAGGGCCATCAACCAGGAAAAAAATATCAGAATGGAACAATTCTCAATTTCGTCCTGGGACACCGTCTACATCGGCGGAGGCACTCCCAGCCTGCTGACTGTCGAAGCGCTCAGCGCGTTGACTGACGGACTGATCGGCCCAGCCCGGGAGGCCACCATCGAGGCCAATCCCCAGGATTTGAATCAGGCCTGGCTCGAAAGCTGCGCGGCCGCCGGTTTTTCCCGCCTATCTCTGGGTATTCAGTCCATGAATGACTTACAGCTAACCTCCGCCGGCCGGCGTGGAACTAGAGCAGGTAATCTATCAGGCTTAGCCTGCGCCGCGCGCTATTGGCGGGGAGACCTCTCTGTGGACCTGATCTCCGGTCTGCCGGATCAGAGTCAGGAAGGACTTGAAAACGACATTAACGAGGTGCTTCAATATCCTTGTGACCATATTTCGCTGTACGCGCTGACTCTGGAAGATGGTACTGTCCTGGCCGAGCGGCTTAAAGAAAACAATCGAAGTGTTGAGGAAACCGGAGAGCGGCTTTGGATAGCCGGTCGTGACCAACTTGAAAAAAAGGGGTTCCGGCAATATGAAGTTTCAAACTTTTCCCGTCCGGGAAAAGAAAGCCTGCACAACAGCGCTTACTGGGAAATGCGTTCCTGGATAGGGCTCGGGCCCGGCGCTTCCGGAACAATTATTCAGGGGGATAGGGGCACACGGTTTACCAATTGCACCGATATTGAGCGCTATCTCAGCGCTCCGGCCGGTTCAGGAACGATAGAGGAACTCGATCGAAAAACACTGATTATCGAATCGATAATGATGGGTTTCCGCATGAACCGGGGAATTTCCAGAATAAGCTTTCAAAACCGCTTTGGGGTGGATATACTGGACTGTATCGGAACAACGGTACAGCGGTGGCAGAAACGCAACCTGATAGCGCTGAATCCGGAGCGTATTGCCCTGAGCGGGGAAGGTTTGCTGTTTCTGAACCGTTTTGTCGAAGAGTGCATGGAGGAAATATGAGCGGGGAAAAAACAGGGAAACGGAAATTCCTGAAAAAAATCTTCCGCGGCTTTTCAGCGCTGGCCACGGATTCTCGTACGCATCTCAGTCTTGGAATATCTTTTTTACTGATTATTTTGATGGTACTGATTCTAGCTGTTGAGCGGGACAGCAACGCTTCGCTTAACACCCTTTTTGATTCGCTGTGGTATACCCTGGTAACCATCACTACCATCGGCTATGGAGATATCACGCCCATTACCATTCCCGGTAAGCTCATTGCCATCACCATCATGTTCAGCGGTGTGATCATCTTCGGCGCTGTTTCGGGACAGATGGCCTCGATTTTGTTTGATCGTCAGCAGAAGAAAGACAGGGGGTTCCTTAAATTGAAAAACAGTAAAAATCATTTTATCATCTGCGGCTGGAAACCGGATCTGGAAATTATTTTATCCGGAATTTTACGGAGCAATCCGGATCTTGAGCCTTCTGAAATTGTACTGATCAACAGCGCCAAAGAAGAGGATTTATTTTCAATATTATCCTCAGCGCGTTATTCCGGCATCCATTTTATCAATGGCGATTTTACCGAGGAAGATACCCTGGTTCGGGCGAATATTGCCAAGGCCAGCAAGATTTTAATCCTTTCAGACTATTCAAAAAATTATTCAGTAATGGAAATGGACTCCCGCACCGTCCTGGCGGTACTCAGCATCGAAAGTCTAAACCGTAAGATTTATATCGGCGCGGAGCTGATCGATGAAAAATTCCGCAAACATTTAGAGTCAGCCCGCTGCGATGAGATTATTCTTGGTAAAAATTATGAACGGAAACTGCTGGTATCGGCGTCCAACGGAACCGGCATCAGCCATGTACTGAACAGTCTGCTCAGCGAAGAGGAAGGGACGGGCATCACGATCTCGGATATCAATGCCGGATTTATCGATAAAACCTTCGGAGAGCTCTCGGACTGGTATCGGGATAACAGCCGGGAGATTCTGGTCGGTCTGCTGGAAAACACCGGCAATTTTTATCAGCGTAAAGAAGAAGCGCTGGGCGAGGCCCAGAAAGATCCGGACATCTCCAAAATTGTGGAAAACCTGAAAAAAGTGAAGGAGCTGAAAAGCAACCGCACCGTACTGGCTCCCGGCCGCAGTTACCATATCCGGAAACACTGCCGGGCTATCGTAATAGGACGGGAAGCCGGCGCTAAAGCCGGAGGTCAGGAATGAGAGACGTAATTATTGCCAGAATCCGCAACATACCGATCTTCGCCGGTCTGACCGAAGATCCGGCGCGTTTGGACAAAATCGCCGCCCGCCTGGAAACACGCCGCTTTGAAGCCGGTACGGCCATTATCAGCGAAGGTGAAGAAGGTGACACCCTGCACATCCTGAACGCGGGAAGGGTCCGTATCCTGCGCAATACACTGGCTAGGGAACAGTTTGCGCTGGTTAATCTGGAAGCCTCGCAGAACGTGTTTTTCGGAGAAATCGCCCTGGTGGACAATGACAGACGTTCCGCGACGGTCATCGCGCTGACGGATTGCGAAACCCTAACCTTATCCCGAAAAAACTACCTGGAGCTGTGCGAGGAAGACCCGCTGATCGGCTTCCGCATCACCTTTCAACTGGCCCTGCGTCTTGGAGCCTCGCTGCGCAAATCCAACCAGGATATGATCACCATGTATCAAGCCTTGCTGGAAGAAATCCGCTAAGGGGATCTCTTACCAGTCAGGAAAAGAAACTATTCAATTTTCGATAAATGGTATTGATGCGGTCCCGTTCCGCGGGCGGCAGGTTTTCCGGAATTTCATCGATCAGCGCTTCCAGGCTGGAGAGGGATTCGTTAAGCGCGGTATGAAAACCGCGGGAACACTTGAACCAGTACTGGCCTTTGCCGTCTGTAAACAGGCAGATAAAACCAAGCTCCCGGCTTTTTTCCCGGGCGATGGTAGTTCGGAACACCCAATCCAGATTAACGGTCAGAGCGACAGGATCATCAAGAAATACAAAGTTGGTTTTACGCGGCCAGGCTGAATTTTCTACCGGTTCCAGATTGAAAGTGGAGGCCGCGCGCATGATCAGATCAATCTTTTCACCGGCAAGCAGCACCTGCTTACCGACCATGATCTTGCCCTTTAAACCGGCTACCTGTTTGAAATGCGACCCATTTGGATCCACCGATGAAACGGCCAGTTTGAAGCGGTCCAGGGGCAGAATCAAGTGCTTCTTACCTTTTATTTTCTCAATCTCAAATTTCTGTCCGCCGAACTCCATAACATTTTCTTCATCACGCCGGACAGTCTTGCGGGAATCGCCGCGCGCGTCGCCGACGCGCGCATCGCCACCGCGGGCCGACCGGCCGACTTCTTTCCCGACCTCGGGCCGCCCTCTGCTCTTGCCGGAAAGGCGGGCCAAAAGGTTCTGATCCAGTCGTGATAACAGTTGCGGGGTCAGCGGGGAAACCGACATGGCGTACATGCGGGAAGTGCGCACAATTTCACCGGCCACAATGTAGCGGGGATTCTCACGGTACATGCAGGATCCGGGATGGATCTGAATCTTGTCGGCCGTCAGGCTGCGGAAGGAATCGCGGCCGTCCTGCACGCAGACAAATTGAATCATGCCCGAAGCGACGCAGAACAAATAATCCTCAGTGGTGCCGCCGGAGAGTACTGGAATGCCCATATCCGAAACGATCATTTCCAGCTGGTCCTTGATATTGGCGATTTCAGCCATGACGCGCTCGTCCAGATAACTGATCTCGCAAAACCGGGCGCGGCTCTTGGCCATCAAATACATCCGGAAAATACGCAGATGGGAAACGAAGTCGCCGGCGCTGTCGCGGAAACTGTGGTGCGCTTTGCGGGCCTCCATCTCTTTTCCGGGAGGAAGCATAAAGGGCGATTGGGCCGATAAAAAAGCCGTAGCGATCAGCACTTCCTCAACCACTGAAGGACAATTCAAAATTGCCTCTACGATAATCCGGGACTGCCGGGGCGGCAGCGGGAACAGGCACATCATCTGACCGATTTTGGAAAGCGTGTTGTCCGGAAGCAGGGCTTCCAGCAACAGCAGGGTTTCCCGGGCTCCGGCGAGTCCTTCCCGGGAAGGAGGAGATATAAAATCGAACTGCTCAAAGTCGGTGATACCTAATTCGGCCATGCGCAGCACAACCTCAGACAGATCGGTACGGTAAATTTCCTCGGTAGTATACTGGGGCCGGCTCTCAAAGTCCTGACGGTCAAAAAGCCGGTAACAAGTCCCTTCGCGAGTACGGCCGGCCCGGCCGCGCCGCTGATTGCAGGAAGCCTTGGACACGGGAACTTCAATCAAACTGGAAGTAAAAGTATGAGGATTATAAAAATTGAGTTTGGCCTGACCTGAATCGATAACACTGGTGATCCCGTCGATTGTAACAGAGGTTTCGGCGATATTGGTGGAGATGACCATCTTCTTTTTTCCAAAGGGCGGCAGATCAAAAACCCTCTCCTGTTCTTCTTTGCTGAGCCGTCCGTAAAGGGGCAGTATGTACAATTTGCGGAACCAGCTTTCGGCCGAAAGACGCGATATACAATTCTTGATGGCGCGCTCTCCGGGGAGGAAAACCAGCAGGTCGCCCGGCCGGTTGTCGTTGAGTACACGGCCGGTGATCTCAGTAATCTTGTTAAGCAAGGCTTCTTCAGCAGCAAGCCCCCCGGCGGTGGGCGAGATTACCGGCGGATCGTACACCAGCGCCACCGGAAAAGTGATCGCGTCAATTTTTACAACCGGGCAATTATCAAAATAGGTGGAAAAAAGATCAGTATTGATAGTTGCTGAAGAAACAATCACCTTGAAATCATGGCGTTCCAGCAGTACCCGTTTGAGCAGGCCGAGAATGAAGTCGATGTTCAGACTGCGTTCATGGGCTTCGTCGACCATCAGCAGGGAATACTTGCTCAGCCAGGGATCGAGCTTCATTTCCTGGAGCAGAATACCGTCAGTCATGATTTTAATGCGTGTACCGGCCTCGGTCTTGTCTTCAAAGCGCATTTTATAGCCGACCAGAGACGGCATGGGTGTGCCTAACTGCCTGGAGATAAAACTGCTCACCGATAGAGCGGCGATGCGCCGGGGCTGAGTAACACCGATGATACCGCTGGAAGTATAACCGGCTTCGTGCAGGATGATGGGCAACTGGGTGGTTTTTCCCGAACCGGTCGGACTCTCGACAATGATTACCTGGTTATGTTCAAGCATATCCAGGATACGCTGTTTTTGCTGATAGACGGGCAGATTTTCTGGTTTCATAATTTCCTTTACTAAAGCTCTACTATAGCGCCGATAACCGGCGGGGGCAAGGGCATGGGGCCTATAGGCAGGTAGCCGGCCAGGGCTTGATACCGAAAACGATAATATTTTTCCCAATACGGCGAAAGCTCGGAAATAAAAGCCTCATCAAAAAAGCGTACAACCATGCCGTGACGGGGATCGCGAAAATTAGTAATCGGTATAGGCGATACAGTAAAATTTATTGAATGATCAGCGGAATCCTCGCGGCACTCCACGCCCAGCAGAACCGCGTCTCCGGTATATTCCCGATACCCGTCCGGTGTTTCAGGCTGAGGATTCCAGCGTTGACCAGAAATAAAATTTCCCATCGAATACATAAAAAGCTGATCGGTAGATTCCGGAAGGCGCTGATGCTTCCATTCCTGCATGACATGGGGATGATGAGCCCAGACAATGTCAACGCCGGCGGAGGCCAGCTGCTCAAACCAGGTCTTTTTTTTACTGTCGACGGTAATGAGATATTCAGGTTCATTCAGATGAACCGAGAGGATGAAAAAATCACAGGGTGTTTCTGCGCGCAGCCCGCGCAGCGTATCCAAAAAAAGCTCGCGGGAGGCTGTAGAAGGCGAGGTATAGTAAACCCGCGACAATGACCCATCGTGCGTATTGGACAATTCCGTAATCGCCAGAAATAGAATCCGCCAGCCTTTGACTTCAATCAGCTGAGCGCGGATTGATTCACCCGCCGCGCCGCGCAAACCTGAAGAACGGATCAAGCGTCCGGCCATGGCATGTCCAGTCTGCAATGTCCGGAAAGCGGCTAAGCTACCGTCAATGCCGATCAGTCCCTGATCATTGGAATGATTATTAGCCAGAGAAAAAACATCAAAGCCGCCGTCAACCGCAGCTCTGGCATAGGGAAAATGGACGTTAAACAGCGGGTAGTTGGATAGCGGTAAACTATCGGCTACCGGGATTTCAAAATTTCCGAAGGTCAGATCATCAGCGATCAGCAGAGGCCGCAGTTCATCATAAATGCGATTATAATCCAGCATTTTATAATTCACATCATGGGCCATGATATCGCCCGCGAAAGTCAATTTCAAAGGTGGACGCGGCTGCCATCCGCCCTGGGTCCCGATGTTCGGAGCCGTAATCGCCTCGGCGGAGGAGGGCTGTCTGCCGGCAGTTCTGCAGGCCGACGGCAGCAGCGCTGTGAACACAGTAAGCGCGAGTATGAAGAGGCAGGGCAGGGCGCGGGCAGTTCTTCTCATTGCCACCATTATAGATTGACAGGACAGAATACTCAAGCTACACTTTTAAGCTGCACAGCGGAAAACAAGCAGGAGGACGGAATTAATTCTATGACCAAAACAAAATTTGTGTATTTTTTCGGCGCCGGAAAATCTGAAGGCAACGGAACCATGAAAGAGCTTCTCGGAGGAAAGGGCGCAGGGCTGGCGGAAATGACCACAATAGGCCTACCGGTGCCGGCCGGTTTTACGATCACCACCGAGGTATGTGATCTCTTCTACAAAAACAACAAAAAATATCCGGCGGAACTGGCCGCGGAAGTTGCCAAGCACGTCAAAAAACTGGAACAGGTTACCGGGAAAAAACTGGGCGATCCCAATGATCCCCTGCTGGTTTCAGTGCGCTCCGGAGCCCCGGTGTCAATGCCCGGCATGATGGAGACAATTCTGAACCTCGGGCTGACTGACCTTTCCGTGGAAGGCCTCGCCAAAAAAACCGGCAACCGCCGTTTTGCACTGGACGGCTACCGCCGTTTTATAATGATGTACGGCTCAACCGCCATGGGTATCGAACGCGCCAAATTCGACGCCGCTTTTGACACTATTAAAAATACTGTCACACGCAAAAGACTGGGCTCTCCAGCGCTGGAGAAAATCGGCGACACCGACGTAAACGAAGAAGAGCTGGCCCTGTTGATCAAAGAATTCAAGGCCCTCTACAAAAAAGAAATCCGTAAGGATTTTCCGCAGGATCCTACCGAGCAGTTATGGGGCGCCATCGGCGCGGTGTTCGGCTCCTGGATGGCCGAGAAAGCCATTACCTATCGCCGGGTTGAAAAACTGGTAGGGGTGAAGGGCACCGCGGTAAATATCGTGCAGATGGTTTACGGAAACAAGGGCAACAGCTCCGGTACCGGAGTATGCTTTACCCGCGACCCCAATACCGGTGAAAATACTTTTTACGGTGATTATCTGATCAATGCCCAGGGCGAGGATGTCGTGGCCGGTATCCGCACACCGATTAAGCTCTCCGACTTTGAAAAGAAGGATCCCAAGGCCTATAAACAGCTTTGCGATGTCCGTAAAATTCTGGAGAAGCATTACAAGGACATGCAGGACCTGGAATTTACGGTGGAAGAGGGTAAGCTGTACATGCTGCAGTGCCGCACCGGAAAGCGCTCACCGGCAGCCTCCTTTAAAATCGCGGTAGACATGGTCACTGAAAAGCTGATTACCAAAGAGACCGCTGTCAGCCGTATAAAAACGAGCGACATTGAAGGAATTTTCTATCCGGCCATTGATAAATCCCAGGGACAAGCCCTCAAAAACGCTTTTATCGTTCAAGGTATAGACGCTGTCCCCGGTGCCGCCTGCGGTAAGGTCTGCTTCTCCGCCGCCCGCGCCGAGGAACTTGCCGAGGTTGGCGAAAAAGTCATCCTGGTACGCAAGGAAACCAGCCCCGAGGACGTTGGAGGTATGCATGCCGCCCAGGGCATTTTGACGGCGACCGGCGGAAAAACCAGTCACGCTGCTGTGGTGGCCCGCGGCTGGGGCAAAAGCTGTATTGTCGGCTGTGAAAAACTGAATATCAATTATGAGAAAAAACTTTTTACCGTGGGCGACAAGACCGTCAAAGAGGGTGAATTTATTACCCTGGATGGAAGCTCCGGAAACGTCTATGTCGGAGAACTTAAACTGGTAGCGCCGAAACTGCCGGCCGCCTACGAAACCCTGATGGGTTGGGCCGACCAGATCCGCACCATCAAAGTACGGACCAATGCCGACACTCCTTATGACGCCGTGCATGCCCGCAAACTCGGCGCCCAGGGCATCGGATTGTGCCGCACTGAACACATGTTCTTTGATACCGAGGAGCGTATTCTGGCCATCCGTGAAATGATCATCGCGGATACCCTCGAACAGCGCAAAAAGGCCCTGGCCAAGCTGCTGCCGTACCAGACCAAAGACTTTGAAGGCATTTTCAAGGCGATGGACGGGCTTGGCGTAACTATCCGCCTGATCGATCCTCCGCTGCACGAGTTCGTACCCCACGATGAATCTGGTCAAAAGGCGCTGGCTAAATCAGTCGGCATCAGTTTTGACATCGTCAAACAGCGCATCGAAAAACTGCATGAATCCAACCCGATGCTCGGTCACCGCGGTTGCCGCCTGGCTATCACCTATCCCGAAATCCTGGATATGCAGGTAACGGCCATCATTACCGCGGCTTGTAACATGACCAAAAAGGGTATCAAGGTTCTGCCGGAAATCATGATTCCGCTGGTGATCGACGCCAAGGAATTCAACATCCTGGCCGACCGCACCCGCTCAGTGGCCAACGCCATTATCAAAGCCAAGGCTGTCAAACTGGAGTACCTGGTCGGTACCATGATTGAAACCCCCCGGGCCGCTCTGCTGGCCGACAAGATTGCCGCGACCGCGGAGTTCTTCTCGTTCGGTACCAATGACCTGACCCAGATGACACTGGGCATGAGCCGCGACGATGCCGGCCGTTTCCTGGTCGACTACATCGATGAAAACAAAACCGGAATTTTCCGCGCCGATCCCTTCCAGAGCCTGGATCAGGAAGGCGTGGGTATGCTGGTTCAAACCGGCATTACCAAGGGCCGCGCCGCCCGCGCCAAATTGAAAATCGGTATCTGCGGCGAACATGGCGGAGACTCAGCTTCGGTGAAATTCTGCTGCAGATCCGGAATGGATTATGTTTCGGCTTCTCCCTTCCGCGTACCGGTAGCCCGCCTGGCCGCTGCCCAGGCAGCTCTCGAACAGTCTGCCGCCTCTAAACCGGCCGCAAAAAAAACTTCAGCAGTCAAGAAAACCGCTACTGCCAAGAAGCCTGCTGTGTCACAGAAATCAACTGTCACTAAGCAGCCTGCTGTTGTCAAAAAAGCCGCTGTCGCGAAAAAGCCAGCCACTGTTAAAAAAAACGCGGTAGCTAAAAAGTCTGTGGCACCAAAAAAGTCCGTTAAAAAATAACCGTGGTCTAAAAATCAGACCACGGTAATTTTCCGGTTTGCGCGTAGAGCCGTACCATAGGGTACGGCTCTTTTTATATACAAACGGAACAACTTTGAAGGGCTAAAAAATCAAGCGCGTCACTCTGTACCTTCATTTCACCGAATGCTATAATAAAGCCATGAAACACATACTTATAACCCTGTCTTTCGCCTTGATTGTCTGCTCCGGAATTCACGCCGGTGCAAAAAAAGATATTCCAGAAGTACAGACGCCGGATACTGTCCGGGTCGCAGCGCTGATCGGTCCTTCCGGAGTGGCGATGGCTAAACTGTTTGCCGAACCGCCGAAAAGCGGCTCCACAATTTTCAGCTTCGAAGCCGCGGCCTCTGTCGATATGCTGCTGCCTAAGCTGATAAAAGGCGAAATCGATATCGGCATTCTGCCGCCGAATGTCGCCGCTAAACTGTATAATGTAGACCGCTCGGTAATAGCCGCGGCAATTGTCGGGAACAGCATGCTCAGCCTGGTAACCAGGGATGCTTCAATAACCGGAATTGCTGACCTTGCCGGAAAAACCGTTTCGGTAGCCGGGCAGGGGGCTACACCGGAATTTACTTTCCGCACCTTAATGGCCAAAGCCGGTCTGGCGCCGGACTCCATTAGCATGGATTTTTCCATACCGTACGCCGAACTGGCCGCTGCCCTGGCTTCCGGCCGTATCGCATACGCCCTGCTTCCCGAACCTTTCGCAACCGTAGCGCTGTTGAACGGCGCTACCGCCGAAGTTCCGCTGCGTCGCGCTTTCAGTATCCGGGACCTCTGGAAACAAGCGGGCATCAGTGACGATTTTCCCATGACAGTCTGTGTTGTGCGCCGGCAATTTGCCGAACAGCATCCGGCGCTGGTACGCGACTTTTTGCAAGCCTACCAAGGCTCGATTCTCTGGACGAACGCTCATCCCGCTGAAGCCGGATTACTGGTTGAACAAAACAGTTTGGGCTTAAAAGCGCCGATAGCGGCCAAAGCCATTCCGGCTTCCAATTATGTCTTTATTCCGGCACTCGACGGGCAGGACCAGATCGAAGCCCTGCTTTCCGTATTTCTGCAGTACGCGCCGCTGGCCGTCGGCGGTAAGCTGCCGGATCAGGATTTCTACTTTAAATGAAAAAGCAGGGCTTAGTAACCGGAGCCGTCTCGATTGCCGCGCTGCTGTTAGTGTGGCAACTGGCAGCGGCGATCGTAGGCTCTCAGTTTATTTTACCGCTGCCTGCGAGAGTATTACGCGATTTACTGTTGCTGCCCGCAACTTCCGGTTTTGGAAAAATGATAGGATACACCGCGGTACGAGGCCTAACAGCATTTATGATCGCGCTGGGAATAGCCTGTCTGCTGGGTTTTCCCTCTGGTCTGTATCCCTCATTTTCCGCGGCCCTGCGGCCCTGGATGTCGGTTATCAAGGCCACTCCGGTTGTATCCATCATTCTGCTGGCGCTATTCTGGTTTGGCTCGGCCACTGTACCGGTATTTGTCGCGGTACTGATGACTGTCCCGGTACTCACGGAAGCCATAGCTCAGGGCGTCAGGGCCACTGATACAAAACTTCTGGAAATGGCCCGGGCCTATCATCTAAGCCGAGGTAAAATTTTTTACCACATTCATATTCCTTCGGCGCTGCCGTTCTTTATCAGCGGGGCATCCAGCGCTCTTGGTTTGACATGGAAGGTGGTAGTCGCCGGTGAGATACTGGCGATGCCGCGGTTCGGGCTCGGTTCTGCCATGCAATCCGCGAAAATTTACCTGGAAACCACACGGGTTTTTTCGCTAACTCTGACCGCAATACTTTTATGCGTATTCACCGAATTCATTTTTAACCAGACGATTAAACTGACGCACTCGCAAACATCCGACAAGGGAAATACATGACCATTTCCGACCTTACGATATCTTACGGACAACGCCGGGTATTCGAAAAATTCTCGGTCACTTTTAGGCGCGGAGAGACCACGGTAATTCTCGGTCCTTCGGGGTGCGGAAAAACTACATTGCTCAACCATATTGCCTTCAGCGGTCTCGCGGAACGGGTTTCGTATATCTTTCAGGAACCGCGTTTACTGCCTTGGATGACTTTATCGAAAAACATCGAGATGGTCCTGCCTGTACGCGGTAGCGAAGCCAGTGCTCGCGCCCGTTATTACCTGGCAAGGGTAGGCCTGTTGGACAGAGCAGGGGCGTTTCCGGAACGGCTTTCCGGAGGAGAGCGGCAGAGGGCCTCAATAGCGCGGGCTTTCGCCTTTCCCGCGCCGATACTGTTAATGGATGAACCCTTTCAATCCCAGGATATCTCCAGTAAAATACAACTTGCCAATCTGGTGAGGGAACTTCAGACCGAAGAAAAACGCACCGTTGTTTCGGTCACTCATGACATACACGAAGCCGAAGCCCTGGCGGATCGGGTTTTGGTTTTAAAAGGCAGTCCGGCCATGATTGTACTCGATGTCCCGGTCAGCGATGCGCTGGAATCTCAGATACGTGAGGTTTTTATATGCCAAACCTCAATTCCCTAAACGGAACCGTCAGGTCTTTTTTCGGCCGGATCCTGAACCGGGAACCGGTACTAGTAATAGCCGTGGTCTCAGCCACGGTCAGCGCTTTCTTTGTAAAACCGTCGCCGCAATATTTTGGGTATATCGACTGGAAAGTGTTATCCTGCCTGCTATCCCTGATGCTGGTCGTTTCTCTTTTGAGACGCTCCGGATTTTTTGACGGCCTGGCCCGGGTTTTTACGCGCTATTGTTCAACGCTGCGCACTGTCGCGCTGGTGTTAGTAGCAACCACCTTCTTTCTTTCAATGTGGATTACCAACGATGTGGCATTGATCACGCTAATACCGTTTTCCCTCATTTTACTTTCCAAAATCAAATCGGTAAACTCGGTAATCACGATACTGGTCTTGCAGACAATTGCCGCCAATATCGGCAGCTCCTTGACCCCGGTTGGAAACCCTCAAAATTTATATTTGTTTACCTATTACACGATGCATCCGATTGATTTTTTCAAGGCAGTCGGATGGTTCACCTTTTGTGGAGCGATACTTTTAATCCCCGCGGTTTATTCAATTAAAAATGAAAAATTATCATGTACCGACAGAGGCGGCACAGCGGTTGACCGTAAACGTACGGTACTCTACGTAATTTTATTCATCTGCGCGGTTTTGGCGGTATTTAATGTTTTTGATCATCGAATAATACTGATTCTGATCGTGCTGGTGATTTGCGTCACCGACCGGCGAAATCTGTTTAAGGCTGATTTTTCACTGTTAGGAACTTTCGCGGCCTTTTTTATCGCCATTGGTAATCTACAGAACATTCCACAAATAACCGATTTCCTCTCTCAAATTATAAATAAAAATGTTGTGCTGGTCAGCGCCCTGGCCAGTCAGATTATCAGCAATGTGCCGGCGGCAATTTTGCTTTCACCATTCACTGTCAAAGCTGAAGACCTGCTGCGCGGAGTGTCCCTTGGAGGGCTTGGAACACTGATCGCGTCCCTGGCCAGCGTGATCACATTTAAGTTCTTTACCGTTAATTATCCCGGGAAAACCGGTCGATATTTAATTATATTCAGCATCTGGAATATTGCTTTTTTTGCGGCCCTTTTTTTAGCGCTGGTTCTTGCGGGGCAGGCTGGTTTTTAGCTAAACGCTGGTTATGTTTTTTTTGGGTCATTTCAAACAAGCGCTTAACTGCGCATAATGTATGTTCTGTCTACCGATGCATAATACACACATTATTCAACACCGATTCATACAGTCCTAGAACCGTTCAAGCGTTTAACTGTATTGCAGAGCTTGTTTTGCCGCGGCGGCTACACCGGATACAAATTCAAAGAAATCACAGGGCTGTTTTACAGTGTCATTAGCCAGGGTCTTCAACTTGTGAATTTTTACAAGTTCATAGATCGGCACACCGGTAATTTCAGCGACCAGATCCCTGAACTTTCGATCGGCTTTAAATGGCACATGCACAAACCAGGAACCGGCGCTTTGAAACTCGACATTCATACCATCGGTTATCTGCAGAAAATCCAGGACGCGTTGATCAGTTTTTAGTTTCAACGCATCGGTAGCTTCATAAAAATTCCATTGATATTCATTACCCCACAGCCAAACTGAGAGCGCTTCACGTTTGACATTTTTTCCCGTCGGATACACCAGGGCTTGTCTGATGCGCAAACCCACCGGAAGAGACCGATTGAGGGCCTCGATAATGAGCTGCTCACTTCGCTCCTCATACAGCATAAAAGAAGCGATCTCGCATTCAGAAGAAACACCCATTGAAAGGCTCTGAGCGATTTCAAAACGCGGCAAGGGGTTAAAGCCCTCGGTATAAACAACCGGGAGATCTGCTCTCTGGAAGGCTTTATTCCAAACTTCAATAAGACCAAGATGCGGCACAAAGGCGATATCCTCTGATTTAGAGAAAGAAAGCACGATACGGCAAACCGGTTCACGGGCGGCCGGTCCTGTTCCCGGCACGCGGGTAGATGACGGCAAGGGAACGGTACCAGAGCTCTCCTGATCTACGATCGGTTCTTCCAGAACATTCAGCGCGTGTTTTGTTCCGCAAATCCCGCAGGGTTCAAGACAATTTTCGGCACAGCGCGGAGTCAACTGCTGATCATTTGAGCGGGTCAGTTCTTTTATCAGATAGGCTTTACTCGGACCAAGGCTTATACCATCCCAGGGTAGGTTTTCAGCGGTAGAACGTTCACGCAGCGTTTCAGTCTCTACATCCCAACCGGCGGTGGTGATCGCATCCCGCCAGACATCGGGTTTGGCCCAATCATCCCAGGCATCAAGGCGGCAGCCATTTTTCCAGGCCTTCAGAATGATATCCCCTACCCGCTCGTCGCCCCGGCTGAGCATCCCTTCCATAAATGAGTTAAAAGGCCGGTGCGCGCCAACCTTAAATTTTCCGCGCGGCAGAGCCTGTTTAATGATGTCGAGCTTGGCGGTAGCTTCGGTAATTGAAAGCTGCTTTGCCCATTGATATGGTGTATGCGGCTTGGGGATAAAAGTTCCAATGTTCACCGAACATTGAATACGGGTCGCGGCCTGAATTTCAAGCAGAAAATTGGCAATCTCCTGGGCATCACTTTTACCCGGAGTTTCGACTGGCAAACCGATCATAAAATAAAATTTAGCGCTGCTCCAACCATGTTGTTTAGCCTGCCGCATAATACTGATAATATGGTCCCTGAAAACTTCTTTATTGAGCGAAAGCTGCCAAGCGTCAACCGGTGTTTCCACCGCGAAGGTTAATCCGCTTTTACGAACTTCGGCCAATTGAGCCAGCAACGGCAGTGTAAAACTGTTCACCTTCAGGGACGGCAGCTGAAACGAAATATGTTTTTCGGAATATTTTCCAGTCAATTCCGCGAGAAGCGGACCAATGCCCGAATAGTCTCCGGATGAAAGAGACATTAAACTGATTTCACGGTAACCGGCTTGATTGATCAGAAAATCGACATCCGAAAGAATGCGTGATTTTTCCATCATGCGCTGGGGACGATAATACATCCCGGCGTGACAGAATCGGCAGCCGTTCGGACAGCCGCGCATGATTTCAACGACTCCTTGATCCTGTACAATACGCAGATTGGGTACGGGGAAACAGACGGCCCGGTCTGAGGAGCTGCCGAATCCGTCGTATATCGCCCGATGCGTGCACACGGTATTTCCGATCCGGGCGCTGTTTTTGCGCGCTGTCCAAACCGCCGGATGCGCCTCCAGTATATTCAATAAATCATCTCTGGACGCGCCGGAGGCCCGGGCGACGGCCAGAGTCTCAACCAGGGCGAAGAGCCCGCCCTCAGCTTCGCCGATATAGAAGGCGTCGATAAATTTCGAAAAAGGAAGCGGATTTGTAATTCCGCATCCGCCTGCCAATACGATGGGATCAGAGAGCGAACGCTCACTGCACAACAGCGGAATGTTTCCGGTATTTAAAATCGAGAGCGCGCCGGTAATTCCTGGTTCATAACCGATGCTCAAACCGATTATATCGGCCGATACCAGCGGAATACCGGATTCCAGAGTATAGAGCGGAATTTTCCTGGCAAGTAAAAGTTCCTCAAAATCCGGAGCCGGAGCAAACACCCGTTCACAACGCACACCGGAAATCTTATTCAAGGCATCATAGAGTATCTTTACAGCCAGGTTGGACATTCCGATTTCATAAAGATCCGGAAAGGCCAGCGCGAAAGTAAAAGCGGCATCTTTTTTGATAATCTGCCCAAAGTCACCGCCCAAATATCGAGCCGGGTTCTGGACTGAGTACAATGCCCGGCCCAGATCCATTACGGGATTAACATATTTCATGAAAATTTACTCCAGTTGATTATTGTTCCAGGCGGCGCATATTGATGCTCATCAATAACCCGATCGAAACCATGGCCGTCCATAGCGATGATCCGCCATAAGATAAAAATAG
Organism: Treponemataceae bacterium; assembly: GCA_942493045.1. Taxonomy (GTDB): domain Bacteria; phylum Spirochaetota; class Spirochaetia; order Treponematales; family Treponemataceae; genus Teretinema. Next base: position 1,041,955 of record OW818665.1, read on the forward strand.
CAGAGGGATTCCGGTGATGGGCATTTTCCCCATCACCATGCCGACATTGACGATAAAATGAAAAAAGAACATCGCGACGATTCCGGTCGCAACCAACACCCCGAATTCATTGCCCGTTTTTTTGATAACGAGCATGCCGCGATATAAAATCAACCCATACAACGCGAACACGATTATTCCGCCCAGAAAGCCCCATTCTTCCGATAAAATACTGAATATAAAGTCAGTACTCTGCTGGGGCAAAAACCGGTAATGGCTTTGAGTACCCTGCAGGAAACCCATGCCGAAGGGGCCTCCTGAACCGATAGCGGTTATCGATTGAATAATATTCCACCCGGAACCGAGCGGATCTACGTTCGGATCCAGAAAAACAATCAAACGCATTAACTGATAATCCTTGAGTACGGCATGGGCGGCAATTGAACCCACCAGGGCCACGGTAACAATGCCCGAAAAATAGGCTATCCAGTAGTAATAACGGTTCTTGAACATAGCCCGGCCGAGCATCGCCAATACGGTTATTATTCCGAGGGCGACAATCGCTATGGCTGTCATCCGGTAATCGGATAAAATTCTAATTACCGGTATTTGCTGCTTCAGAATGGCGGATTCCCAAAGAGGAAGCACCGTAAAAAGAATAGTCAGAGCGGCGCCAAGAAACACCATTCCAAGATAATGAATCGAAATACCGGCGATAAAACACATCGCCAAAAAAACCGGGAAATATACGGAGGCTGTTCCCAGGTCCGGTTGTGAAAGTATCAGCAGCATCGGAACGGCCATAATGGCAGAGGCTTTAATGAAACGCATTAAAGGAGAATCGGTGTGAGTCGAGCCTTGCAGATAATAAGCCAGAAAAAGAATGTAAAATATTTTTGTAAATTCCGATGGCTGTATCCCAAGTTCTCCGATACCGATCCAACTCTTGGCGCCATTTACGTAACGTCCGAAGATGCGGGTGTAAACCAGCAGTATGAGGGCAATGGCAAAGAATAATGCCGTCCGATCGGCGAATCTCCGATAATCAACCAAAGTGATCGTTACGAGAAAAATCAGTCCGGTAAACGCCCAAATTATCTGCTTGAAATACTCATTGGAAACCAGCAGTCCGCTGGAGTTAATGCCGGAGGAATAGATAAAGGCAATGCCGATCCCGGTCAGTAATATCACTGCCAGAAAAAGCACATAATCAAAATAAGTAAAGTTGCGGAGGTTCATTCCTGTCTTCCCCTCGGGGTTGCCATGGATTTAAACCCAAGAGCGGCAACAGCCTCTTCGTATGTTTGATCGGCAAAAATTCCCTGAAATATGATATTTGTGGCATACGGCGCCCACCATTCCCAGGGATTGGCAGCTTCTACCATCACCACCACCACGATGGCTTCGGAAGCGGGAGCATCGTACGGTCCATAGGCAACCATCCAGGAATGCCAGCGGTCGTTGATACCAACCTCAGCCGTTCCCGTTTTACCCGCGAGTGTTACTACCTTATTGCGCATCGGAAACTGGGCGGTACCGTTACTGATCACATAACGCATATCTTCACGAACACGGGCAAACACTTCCGGAGCGTAATCAGTCTGATGCAGGACAACCGGGTTGTTCCGGGAAATGACAGTATTGGTAGCCGGATCACGCACTTCCAACAACAGATGCGGAGTGAAAATCTTGCCGTCATTGATAACCATCGCGACAGCGTTAGCCATCTGCAGCGGTGACGCCAGCATAAAACCCTGGCCAATGGACATGTTCATGGTATCTCCGCCCAGCCAGCGTTCATGGAAGCGGCGTTCCTTCCATTGCGGGGTCGGAATAAAACCGGTCGCCTGACTCGGTAAATCAATTTGAGGAGAAGACCCCAAGCCGAAGGATTCAGCGTAGCCGGCGATTTTATCAACTCCAAGGTTATCCCGCCCAACAACCCAGTAATAGACGTCACAGGATTGGGCCAGGGCGTTTTTCAGGTCGACAGGCCCATGTCCGGGCTTGCGGATGTGACAGCGGAAAATCCGATCGCCATAGGCAATCTCGCCTTCACAGAGAATTTTCCGATCCGGTGAAATCGCGTTCTCCTGCAGAATGGCGGTAGTCATGATTATCTTGAATGTAGAAGCCGGAGGATAACTGGCATTTACAGCCCGATTGAGCAAAGGATTATCCTTGTCATTCAGCAATCGCACATATTCTTCGCCGGAGTTTTCACGGCTGAAAATATTGGGATCAAAAAAAGGATAGGAGACTGAAGCAAGCACCTCGCCAGTGGAGGCTTTCAGAACAACGGCACTGCCGATCCGGGGACCCAGGGCATTCTCGGCCAGAGTCTGAATTTTCCGGTCGATTGTCAAAACCAGATTTTTACCGCTCTCCGGCGCGCTGATGGAAGTACTATTCGGAATATACCGTCCGCGAACATCAACGGTGCGGTATTCAAAACCGTCCTTTCCCCGCAGCAGCTCATCATACTGTTTCTCGATACCGGCTTTACCAATCAGGCTGTTGGCTGAATAACCCTTATTGTAAAAGATCTTCAGTTCATCACGGGTTATATCCCCTACATAACCGACAACATGTGAAATCGAACCCGTTTCCACATAACTTCGGATCGGTTTGGATTGCCAGGATACGCCGGGCAGTTCATCAATATGTTCGGCAATAGCCGTTATCGTCGAATAAGGAACATTGGAACGCACCTGTATATTCTGATAGGAACGCCGCACATTTACCGGTATGGCCTGTTCAAGAGCTGCCTGAGTTACTCCAAGATGGGCAGAAAGCCGTCCCATAACGGTGGAAAAAAGCTCAGCCGGTATTTCACCGGGAGTCACATCCACGGCAAAAGAATCGATATTCAGTACCACCGGAACAGTTGCGTGACGGTCATAGATTTCTCCGCGTTGGGCGGATATCTTCCGGGAGCGTTGCGAGATATTCTGGGAGCGGCGCCGATAGTCTTCACCGCGGATGATCTGCAGTGAAAACAGGGTCCAGGCGTAGGCTAGAACAGAAATAATCATGACAAAGGAAAAAGACCGAATTCGGGCAGCTCTGGAAAACGTACCGGCCATCAGTCCTTCCTCTCGAAATTACCATATAAAGAGGGAAACTGACTTAGCAGCCAAAAAATTATCGGTGCCGAAAGACTGTTAATGAGTATCTCTAACCAAAAATGGGAGTGCGCCAGTTGATAATTAATGACCAGTGATCCGAAAAAGAATGAGAGGATACGCACCTGCAGCATTTTTAAAATTGTCGCGGCACATACCATCAAGGCCGGAGTAAGCAGACGATCCAAATTAAACATACCCGAAAATTTACCGAATAAATAACCGGTCAGGGAACGGATAAAAGAATTTAATCCAACCGGCGCGGCTGAAAGAAAATCAACCATCAGACCGCCGATAAAACCGGTAGTCGCTCCGGTCATTGAGCCGTTGATAAATGAGACATACACTACAACGATTAAAACCAGGTCCGGCAGTATTGGCAGCCAGGCGAGATTAGAGAGCACCGATGCCTCAAAAAGACTGAAAAAGAGGATGGTGATGCTGGTCCAGAATACTTTTTGGCTCATCAGTCCTGATCCTCCGGGGACGCGGTGATATCGAGAATAAAGACGGTTTCCAAACGTGAAAAATCAATAATCGGGTCAAGATCCAGTTCGAGGGAGGTTTCATAATCCAAACCCCGAATTCGGGAAACCATGGCTACGGGAATATCCTTGGGGTAATTAGCGTTTTCGCCGGAGGTTAAAATACGGTCCCCAATTTTAATTTCTTCCCGGGCCCGCTTCTTTACATAGCGCATTACCAGCGGTACGTCCGCGCTACCCTGACCGCTGACCAGACCATCATAGCGGCTGGTTTCGAGTCGGGCGGACACAAAGCATTGGAAGTCGTATATCGGCATTATCATACTGGTAGATCGGCCGACTTCTATTACCTTGCCGACGAGTCCGGTGTTGCCGCCCTGAAACGCTATAACCGGCATATTCTTTTTAATACCATGACGAGCGCCTCTATTTATGGTGATACCGGAATATAAATTATTGGGGTCACGGCCGATAATCTCCGCCGGAATATTTTTTACGGTCAGTTCCTGTGAAAACGAAAGCAGCGAGCGTAATCGTTCATTTTCCTTTCGAATGTCAGCATTGCTGCGCTGCAACAGCTCATAGTCCTGCAGCTGTTCAACCAGAGCGGAATACTTGCCCTTCAGCACTGCCAATTCCTGAATTGCCGACACCGTTCCGGTCACAAAGGAAAAAACAGAGTACACGCCCCTTTCCGCTCCGGACATTACCGAAAAACCGATCATCCTGAAATTAACCACAAACCCACCGCCGGAAAAACCGAGCAGTACGGAGGAGATCAATAAATATATGGCAAGCGCGAAGGCATCACGCCTGAAGCGGAAAAGGCCCTGAAACTTGCTCATCAGCCATTAAGACTATCGTAAATACTGCGGTCGATGGACATATCCTTGAAGATTTCATAGTACTGTCCAGCTCCGATCGCCACACAATCCATTGGATTTTCCGCTAGAATTACCGGTACTCCGGTTTCCTTGGAAATCAGTTTTGGCAGACCCTTCAACAGAGCCCCACCACCTGTCATCACGATACCACGCTCTACAATATCGGCAGCCAGCTCCGGAGGAGTCTGGGCCAGAGTTCTTTTGATCTCTTCGACAATCTGGGTGATTGGGTCTTTGAGAGCTTCACGAACTTCAACAGAGTCAATTTCCAAGCGGCGAGGCAGGCCGGTGATAGCGTCGGTACCCTTGATCTCTACCTTTTCAATATTTTTCTCCGGAGAGGCATTACCGATTTCAATCTTCAAACGCTCAGCGGTCTGCTCCCCGATAATCAGGTTATGCACGGATCGGACATGTTTGATTATTGCCTGATCGAATTCATCGCCGCCGAGCCGGATGGCGTTGGTAACAACCATGCCGCCCAGGGAGATAACCGAAACCTCGGTAGTACCGCCGCCGATATCGCAGATCATATGGCCGGCCGGTTCATGTATCGGAATTTGCGCGCCGATTGCGGCAGCCAGTGATTCCTCAATAACCTGTACCTCACGGGCACCGGCCTTGAAGGCGCTTTCTTTAACCGCGCGGTTCTCAACATCGGTTATACAGCTTGGGATTCCGATAACCATCCGGGGTTTGATCAGACCATGCCGGGGAAGGATCTTGGACACGAAATAGCGGATCATTTTCTCGGTGGTATCCATGTCCGCGATAACTCCATCCTTGAGCGGACGGATCGCGATTATGTTTCCGGGAGTTTTCCACAGCATGCGCTTGGCTTCGGCGCCGACGGCTACGACGCGTTTGGTACCGCGTTCTACGGCAACTACTGATGGTTCATTAACAACGATACCCTTGCCGCGGATGTAAATCAGCGTGTTGCAGGTACCAAGATCGATGCCGATATCGGCTGAAAACCTAGAAAAAAAACCCATAAATATATCTTCCTCCCAACACCTTTTTACAGATTCAGTTTAGACCGGGCCCCGCTATGCACCGGATCGGAACGAAGCGCTCGTCTCCAGGAAGCACGGGCTCGAACCAGGTCGCCCTGAGATTCATATATTACACCAAGTCCGTAATGTGCGTCAGCAGAATTCGGATCTTTTTGAATAATTGTCTCGAATTCCGCTCGGGCTTCATCGATACGTGATTCGGAAAATAAAATCGTACCTAACAGATTACGGCACTGCAATTGCAGAATTTCATCAGCAGACTTGTTGATCACCTCATACAGGTACTGCTTAGATTTTTCGGTTTCCTCAAGTTTTAAGTAATTGCTGGCAATGGCGAACAACAGCATATCGGAAGGATTTTCGGAAAGGGCTTCGGTAAAAGCGATGGTACTGGTTTCATAATCCCCCAGTGAAGCCGCGGCCAACCCCCTGAACTCTGCCAGATCGGGAGCCGAAAAGGACGCATTGTGGGCTATCTCCAGATATTTTAACGACAAGTCAGCATAATAGTAGCCCCGGTGATAATAGGCCTTACCTAACACATAGGAAATTCTGGGGCGATCATGCGCGGCCACACGATACAAAGCGTTTCGCAAACTGTTTATTGAAGTTAACAGATAATTCTGGGCTTCAGCGGGATCGATCTGTTCAACAAACAAATAATAGCTGGCAAAACCATGAAAGGCGAGCACTGTACCGTCAAGCGGTCGCTTTTCCAAAATCCGACTGGATAGTTCGTACACTTTCTGGTATTCCTGCGCTTCCCAACCCTTGTACAAGGCTGAAACCGGAGGAACGGCATTTCGGTTGTTTTTTATCAGAACAACAGCCGCGACCGCGAAGACAACAAAAAGCAAGGCCAGCGCGACGATCAGCATGCCTCCAGAAAAAAAGCCATGCCGACCAGTAAGCGTATACCGATATTGTCTCGCCTTGATACCCATAGCCGGATTTCCCCTTTCCAAAATATTAAAAAAAAGCAGAGGGCATATAAGCCGGGTTCTGTAGGCTGTTACACCTGAAGACCATCTATCTGGGAACTGCACGTTACCGTGATTCTCTAGCGGCCAACCCGTAAATTATCTGGATCGGAATATCCTTTACTGCTTGACCTTGCTCCTGATGAGGCTTACCATGCCGCCCTGTTGCCAGAGTCGCGGTGGGCTCTTACCCCGCCATTTCACCCTTACAGCACCGGAATAAACCGGTGCTGCGGTATAATTTCTGTGGTACTGTCTGTCAATAAACCTTTACAGATCTATCGCCCGGTCATTAACCGGCATCATTTCCGAAGGAGCCCGGACTTTCCTCGGCAGCATAGGGTAACCCTTACGCTGCCGCGGTCCCCCTGCCCTCTGCTAATTATTCATCGTAATCCATTTTTTCTTCTTCGCCGTCTTCCTCGTCGCCGTCTTCCTCGTCGCCGTCTTCCTCGTCATCATCCTGGAAGTCATCAAGATCGGAAAGACTGCCGGCGTCTTCATCGCTGAAGAAAGCTTCCTCGCCTTCGGGATTCTCAAGATAATACAGGATACGGCTGCAATACGGACAATAGACTATCTTGTCGCCGATGCGCACTTCGTTCGCAAACTGAGCGGGAAGAATCATATGACAGCCGGTACAGACGTTACCGTGAATGGCCACGATACCCACACCGGCCTTGCTGCGGATGATGCGTTCGAGCTTGAATTTCGTTTCCGGATTAATTCCGGGTGATACTTTTTCTTCACCGGCAGTCAACTGGGCAAGCTCGGCCTTCAAAGTCGCTATTTCGTTGGCTAACTTCTTTTTTCTGTCATCCAGTTCTTCTTCCTGCTGCTTAATCAGAGCTTCTTCACGCTTCAGTTCTTCATCAAGATCCTGATACACACGCTCATCTTTCTGAATATCCTTGCGTACGGTCTGCTCACGTTCGGTAGCATCGCGGATTTCTTTATCCAGGGCCTCATACTCGCGCTGGGTAGAAATGGTATCCATGGCTTTTTCGGAGCGTTCTCTGGCAGACTCAGCTTCGAACAGCTGTGTTTTCAGTTCGGCAATGTGTTTGCGGATGTTATCATACTGCTCATTTTTCTCAATATAGCCTTTCTTGAGGCGCGAGAGCAGCTCCTCCTGGGTTATCAGGAGCTTGGGAGCAGCCTCAATAGCCGCTTCAACCTTGTTCTTTTGGGCAAGAATATCCTGTAGAGCCTTCAGCTTGTCAAACACTTCCGTCATTACCATTATGTATCCCCTCTATAATATAAATAGTCGTCTCTATCGATTAACTGTCCAGATAGTCTTTCAGTTTCCGGCTGCGCCGCGGGTGGCGCAGTCTGCGCAGCGCTTTTGCTTCTATCTGGCGGATGCGTTCGCGGGTTACGTTAAAATACAGCCCGACCTCTTCCAGTGTCAGCGAATAGCCGTCATCGAGACCGAAACGCATCTTGAGCACTTCCTGTTCGCGGGGGGGCAAAGTCGCCAATACCGAGCGCAACTGCTCCTGCAGCAGCGTGAAGGCGGTTTGATTGGCCGGATTTTCGACGTCTTTGTCCTCAATGAAGTCGCCAAGCAGAGAATCCTCTTCCTCGCCGATCGGCGTTTCCAGAGAGATCGGCTCGCGGGCCACATTCTTAACCTGCTTGACCCTGGCGACATTCCAGCCCAGCTGCTCGGCAATTTCCTCGTCGGTCGGCTCACGGCCCAGACGCTGCATCAGCTGCCGGGATTCCCGGACAACCTTATTGATCTGCTCGATCATATGCACCGGCACACGGATGGTGCGGGCCTGATCGGAAATGGAGCGGGTAATGGCCTGCCTGATCCACCAAGTGGCATAAGTTGAAAATTTGTAACCCTTACGGTACTCAAATTTTTCAACAGCCTTGATCAAGCCGATATTTCCCTCTTGCACCAGATCAAAGAAATGCAAACCGCGGTTGGTATATTTCTTGGCGATCGACACAACCAGGCGCAAGTTAGCGTTGATGAGCCTGTCCTTGGCGCTTTTCATCATTACCCGGCCGCGGTGAATTTCTTTGGCCATGGCGATGATTTCTTCCACGCTGTTTTCAAAATCGTATTCAAGTTTACGCAGCTTGCGGTTGATCAGCTGAATCTGGGTATATATCTCTTTAATTTCGTTGGCGCTGAGTGAAAGCTCCTGCTCCAGCTTGGAGCGCTCGCGGGCAATCGCCAGTCGTTTTCCAAGATTACGCAGCTCACCATAGTCCGAGAGCCGCAGTTCTTTTTCTTTCTTTTCCTGACGCCTGCGGTATTCCCGGATTTTGCGTGTAGCTTCGATAAATTTCTCTGAAAACCGGTCTATTTCCTCGGACTGCACCTCGGCTTCCTGCAGGCATGGCAGCAAGCGTTTGCGGACCGTCATCAGCTCTTCGTCGTCGAAAATACTGCTCACCTGATCCCGTTCAAACAAGCGTTTCTTAAAAGCCATGTATATTTTCATGTCCGGAAGAATCGACTTGAGGGTTTCACCATAAAGCTGTTTGAGACGGCGTTTTTCAGCCATTTCCTCATTCAATTCCTTGCGCGGCTTGTTGCTCTCGTGCGGGTCTATTTTAGAAAAGGCCTTCTGGGCGATGGCATAGAATTCCGGAATGATCATCCCGGAATGCTTCACCACGCTCTTAATGATATTTTCACCATCTTCCATCTTTTTGGACAGTTCTACTTCCTGTTCGGCGGTCAGCAAATGTTCTTTGCCGATCTCGCGCAAATACAGACGGATGGGATCATCTATTGAGGAATCTTTTTCACTGTAAACCAGTTTTTTACGATCGGCCTGTTCAGGTTTCTTGGCCGTCTCCGGCACGTCCTCATCGACCGCGGCTTCTTCATCAAGCAGCTGGATCTTGTTCTGTTCAAGCAGGATCAATACCTGATCCATTTTTTCAGTGTTAAGGATTGTGTCAGGTAAAAGATCATTGAGCTCATCCCAGCTCAGAATTTTCTTTTCCTTTCCATATTCGAGCAGTTTGACTACTGCGGGATCGAGTTCAAGATCCGTCATTCATTCATATCCTTCAATTTTGCTAGCTCTTCATCAATGCTTTGTTTCTCGGCCATCATCTCATTGATGAGCCTGACTTCGTCAGGACTCGTTCCGCGAATCAGGTTCATCCTGCTTACCAGACGGGAGCGACGCTTCTCCAATCCGTTTTTTTGTATCAGCTGAATGCTGTCTTCGATCACTTTCTGCGCATTCTCCGAAAACTCGCCGTTCAGCACGGTTTCGGTAACCAGAGTCCTCAACCCGTCATGGGGACAGCGGGAGAGCAAACTGTCATACGAGGTCGACTGCTGACGAAAGCATTCCTCCAATACAATAAATAAATCCCGGGCGTCCTGATCCTCGAAATCATCAGAAGTCAAACTGGCGCGCATCAAGGGAAAAAAAGACATATTGGCCACAACAGCCAATACTGATCTAAGTTCAGCGTTTCTCTTGATATTTTGCGGGCGGGGCGGTACTGTTTTAGTTCCGGTTTCTTTTGTTTCCGGACGCGTATGACGGCCGGATTTAAAATCGGCCAATAACGCTTTTTCAGTGATTCCGAACGCCGCGGCAATGCGATTTACAGTTGACTCCCTTTGAATATCCGATTCCAATACTTCCAAATACGGAAAAAGGAAAGCGGTTGCACGAGATTTTCCTTCAGGACTGCCGGTATCGAACCGCGTCCCGGCGGTCAGAATGAGATAGTCCAGATCGATTATAGAGTAATCAAGTAGTTTTTTCAAGGCATCTACGCCCTCATTAAGTAAAATATCCGCCGGATCTTTGCCGTTTTTGATCTCAATCACCCGGACATTAAAACCATGCTGCCGGCAAAGCAAAATAGCCTTCACTGTGGCATTCACTCCGGCCGTATCGGAATCAAAGGATAAATACACGGTTTCGGCGAAAGAACGTACCAGTTTAGCCTGATCCACGGTAAAAGCGGTCCCAAGAGGAGCGACTGCCCGGCAGATTCCGGCTTGATGCCAGGCCAACACGTCCATGTAACCTTCACAGAAAATGACCGACTTTGAAGAACGGATTTCATTCAACGCTAAATCAAAGGCAAAAAGTGTTTCGCCCTTGCGATACTGAGGCAGGTCGCTGGAATTAAGATATTTCGGCCCCTCCCCGCTTAAAATACGACCACCGAAGGCAATCGGAACGCCTTTGCGATTGCAGATCGGGAACATCAGTCTGTCGGAAAAGAAGGCCGATTCCGGGAATTTCTTGGAAAACAGGCCGGAGAGAGCCAGAAATTCTGGAGAATAGCCCTTGGATCGTAAAAAACCAAACAGCCAGCGCCGGTCAGCGGGAGCGTAACCCAGACGGAATTTCTTGATGATTTCGGGCACAATCCCGCGATCCTTGAGATAGGCGCGGGTTTTTTCACCCTGAGGAGATTCCACCAACAGATAATGAAAACTGCCGGCCACGCGGTCATACAGTTCAGTCAGCTGTTCCTTGGTATTATCAACAGGAACGTCCGGACGGCCATCCCCGCCTTCCCAGATCACTTCCACCCCGGAACGTTTAGCCAGGGACTGAATCGCTTCTACAAAGCTCAGCTTTTCCATTTCCATGATAAAGCTGACCGGACTGCCGCCCTTATTACAGGCAAAGCAGTAACACATTTTTTTATCGGGAATTACATGAAACGAAGGGGTTTTTTCACTATGAAAGGGACAGCAACCCCACCAGTCATCACCCCGCCGCTCCAGACGGGTGTACTCACCGACCAGGGCAACCATATCAATTCGCTGATTTACCGCTTCAATGGTTTCTCCGGAGATTCGCTTCATTATCGGAGCGCCGCCTGTTTAAGCGTCAAATCACGGCCCACTGTCGCGTGTTCCTCCAGGGTACGGGAAAAGAAATGCGCGCCGCTTTCCGCGTCTATCAGGCGGAAATACAGATATTTGGTCTGATCCGGATTGAATGAGGCTTCCAGGGCGATACGGCCGGGGCTGGAAATGGGTCCAGGCGGAAGGCCGGCCCACAGATAGGTATTATAATCGCTGGGTATGGACAGCTGCGCCGTACTCAGGCGGGTCGGGTGCGGCAGCCCCTGAATTTCCGTCAATATATATTCAATTGTGGCGCAGGATTGCAGTCCCATGCCGATTTTCAAACGGTTGTCGAAAACACTGGCGATTTTCGGAGCTTCGGCGGGAATCCGGTATTCACGCTCTATAATGCTGGCCAATATCACTTTCTGATGCAAAAGAGCCTTATCCTGTGGCGCCCCCGGGATCTGCTGAACCCGCTCGAAAAAATTGTTGAGCATCGTACGAACTACGGACAAACCCTGGTTCTGATACGAAAAGAAATAGGTATCCGGGAATAAATAGCCTTCAGCGGTAACCCCCGGGATACCATACTCATCGAGCAGGGCCCGCTGTCCGGCCGCTTCCAGAAATTCATCCGATTTAACCACTCCGGATTCTTCAAGATACCGGGCAATCTTCAGCAGCGACAACCCTTCCGGGATTGTCACTCTCAGATATTCCTGTTTGCCGGAAACCAGAGCGGCCAGAATCTTCCGGGCACCACTGCCGTTCTGGATGCGGTAAGTGCCGGCTTTTATCGGCTCAGATTCCAAACGGGCCAGGAGGAAAAAAACAAAGGCCGATTTTACCAGCTTCTGTTCTGCGAGCTGTACAGAAATCGCGCGTACCGAGGAACCGGGAGTAACAGTGAAAAGAACTGAATTCTCCGGCGTTGAATCCATGGATACAGGAAAAAGAAAAAAAACCGCTGCTCCGACGGTAACCGCCAGCAGCGCAATCACAAGGATCCGAAAGGTATTAAAAGCTGAATTATGTTTCATTGAAATATTTTTCTGCCTCTTCGATGGTTAAGTTAGTATACAGGTATTTTTCCAGGAAAAAGTAAAATTGTTCAAGTTCAGACCGTCCTTTCACCTGAACGCAGTTTCTGATCATTGGCGCCAGCAGCCGTATCTCGGCTTCCGAAAAACGGTAGGCGGTCGCCTCTCCGTCGCTGCCGCCATTCTGCGCGACACTGCTCATAGAATAAAATCTTCCCCTTCGCGGGCCACAATAATTTCAGGAACTGCAGTTCCCACATAATCGAGGTACCATTGAGCGGACTGCCGGAGCGAGTATATCTTTTTATCGGAATAAGTAGGTTCATGATGAAACAGAAACAACTTCTTTATCCCCCAGGTTGCGGCAAAATCTACCGAAAGTGAAAAATAGGAGTGGCCCCAACCCGTTTTTTCCAGAGCGTCACCCATTGTATACTGAGCGTCGATGACCAGCATATCGGTATCCCCGAAAAAAGAACGGTTTGAATCATTCTTGATAAAATCTTCCGGTGAAAGCTCAGTATCGGTCGCGTAGATCATTTTTTTTCCACCCGAAGCAACGCTGAAAGAAGTACAGCCTCCCGGATGGTTAACTTCCTTCCAGTTTATTACTGAATCCCCGATGCATATCTGTCGGCTTTCATCATGCAGATGCACAAATTCAATGTGCGCCCCGAACCCGCTCATCGGAACCGGAAAATACGGCGCCTCCATCTGTTTGAAAAGAATGCTTTTCAGATCCGGATTGGTACTGTAAAACACTATTTTATTTTTCGGGTTAAATGCCGGAACAAAAAAAGGCAAACCCTGCAGATGATCCCAATGATAATGTGAAAATAAAATGTGAAAGGTCGTTCCATCGGCGTTGGAGTTCCGGTTCCGGGACTTGGAAAGAATATCCAGTCCCAACTCCCGCAGCCCGCTTCCGGCGTCCAGAATAATCATTTCACCGGAATCTGTTTCAATCTCGACGCAGCTGGTGTTTCCGCCGACCGTTCCGTACAGCCATTCCGGAAGCGTATCCAGAAAACGCTGCCGCGCGTCAGCCGATTCGATGTCCTTGGCCGTGATACGCTGCACCACTGCCGTTATCCGGTTTTGTATCTGTGAAGGTAAAAGAGGTGAAGGTATTGAACCACGCACACCCCAAAAATGAATTCGCATCATCTCTCTCCTACACAGACCAAGGAAAAAATCTCGAATCTCAAAGATTCGCTTGAATTATTTTTCTCCCTGCTTTCTCCGGATATAGGGCTCAGAACGCCGCTGATCCAGACGCTGTTGTATTTCTTCAGCCGGATGCAGGGCTCCGCTGTTCATACCCGGACAATCCGCTGCCCCGGCGTTCCACCAGTCTTCATCCAGAACCAGCGCGTGCCAAAAAGGATAAGCCGAGCATTGCAGCGGACGATTTTCATATACCGTACACCCTTTGTCCCAGAATATACAATCGAAGTTATCTTTCTCCGTTAAGCAAAGATACTCAAAACCGTCCTGTTTATCCACCCAGCGGCACCAGGAGTTAATAAAACTCTCTCTGTCTACGTTAGCCCATTTCAGGAGTTTTTCAAGGTCTTTTTCTGAAAGATTGACGAAGCCGGGATCATGCCGGCAACAGCCGGAACAGCGCTGGCAGGTAAAGTGTAATCCTTTGGCATAAAAGGGGGGATCAAACATGATCGACAGCTCCTCTGACAGCCATCCGGCTGCCAATCGGCCTGCACTGGGTACAGGAATCAGAGAAAAAAAAAGCCTTCCTGATAAAAGGAAGGCTTTTGGGCAGACAAGGATTCGAACCTTGGAAGGCGTAGCCAACAGATTTACAGTCTGCCCCCTTTGACCGCTCGGGAATCTGCCCATATTCATACAATGCTTTACAAAAAAGCTCCAGCCAACTCAGGGATTCGAACCCTGGACCCCGAGATTACAAATCACGTGCTCTGGCCAGCTGAGCTAAGTTGGCATTGCGAACAGGGGACAATTTATACGAAAGCCGATATCGTGTCAACTATTCGGAACAGGTTTTTTCGGAATACAGGGGTAGATAATGGGTGTAGACTATTTTATCCCAGGAAAAAGTTTCAGTGACGTTCACGGCGGCGGCCTTGATCATGCAAAGACAGGGCGGACTGATCGCGGCGCCTTTCGCGCGGGCGGCCGATAATTTTGCGGATAAAACCAGCAACAGACGAACCAGACTTCGTCCATCATCTTTTTTATCCCGATACAGATAACCCGTCCGGCGATGTTGAATTTTATTAAGCCCGCCCACGGCGTGGGCAACGGGAATGGTACCGAAAATCTGTCCGATTAAATCCTCAAGACCGCAGGGTTCAAAGATGCTGGGAAGCACCAGAAAGTCGGAGGAAGCAACGCAAAGCCGGGCTACCGAGCGATCGTACCCCCGAATAAAGGCAACCCGGCCCGGATGCTGCACGGCCAGCTTTTCAATAATTTCTTCCAGATCCGGATCGCCTTGCCCGGTTATTATAAAACGAGAATGAGTCGATCGAGCCAGGACATCGGTTGCCGCCTGCACCAGAACCGAAAGTCCTTTCTGACGGGCAATACGGCCATGATAGACAAAGTACACTGCGTCCGGTGCCGGAACCAGACTGCCGAAATAAGTCAAGGTCTCGATATGCAGCGCCGCCTGATTGATCAGGGACAACAGCCGATCCCGACAGCGGTATTTACCGGAAAGTTCCGGAACTTGAGGATCAAACGCAAACGGTAAAAGAGAAACGGCAGTATTGCGCGGATCATAACGGGCATAATCAATCCCGTTGGTAATCCCGACAATTCGAGTCCCCCGGCGTTTAAATTCAAGGGATAAGCCTCCGGTTTTATCCTTGGTGGCCGGATCGATCAGTTCGTTGGCATACCAGGGAGAAACGGTCGACAGCAGTGAAAACTTCGCGGCCAGTAAAAAGGGTTCAAAGGTTTCCCCGAGCATGGCCTCCCGTAGAACTTCTACCGGAAGGCCGGTCAGGGCCCGGGCCCTCTCCAGACTGTGAATGGTTTGGCGGTATCCGGGTCCGGCGTTATGAATCGTAACAATCATCACCGTTTCGATGAACTGCTCCCGGTAAGAAGCATCCGTACGGATAAATGCCGGCAGCAGGGCCGTATGGGCATCCTGACAGTGCAGGACATCCGGCGCGGAGCCGCAAGCCCCGGCGAAATACAGCACAGCCCGCTGCAGTACCAAATTGAGGATGTCCACATCGTTGTGACCTTTTCCCCGAAAAGCGCCGTGTACAGTTTTCTCTTCGGACAGGGTATAAGTATACACTGACTGCTTTTCTCGAAAAATCGGTGTATCGATTAAAAGGATGTCTACACCATTTAGGGAATATTTTAAAAATGATATCTGATAAAGGACGCAGGCAATCTCGATTTCGCCGGAAATAACCGGAACAGGCGGGGCCGATTTCCAGAGAGTTTTATCGATACAGCCATAAAAAGGCATAAAAACCGTAACTGTAATACCGGAGCGAACCAAGGCTTCGGATAAAGAACAGACCACATTCTTTACTCCGCCCGCTTCGGCAATGCCGGCGTATTCACGGCAAACTTGCCAAACCGAACGGATATGCTTTTCCATCTATTCGGTTTCTCCGCGACCCTGACCGAACAGATCTGGCCGCAGCGTCTCAGCCCCATTAAGATACACCGGCTCCGGGGTTTCGCTAGCGTAGCAGGTCAGCAGGATCCGAATAACCCGCGGCAGCATTCCGTCGATCACGGGCTCGGCGGAAGCAAACAGCGGCACCGCGTTGGCCAGTCCGGCACGGCGCAGGGCTGTTGCCGGATTAAGTATTGTAAGATCGGGTGTAACCGAAAAATGAAGAGATACGATATCGCTTTCGGACAATGAGTTGCGCGTAAGCAGTTGGCTGTAAAGCTCGGGAACCCAAGTTTCAAGAGAACCCGCTTCATTCAGACAGCAAACGGCTCCGCGGACGGCAAACAATCTTTTAGTGGTATTCATAGCTGATGAGTGCATCATACGGCGGGAGATAAATGTTTGTCAACGAGATTTGCGCGTCAGGACAGTCCGCCGGACATTAAAACAATGATCGAGCTGCCGACAGCCACAGCGGCCCCGAAACAAAGGCAGAAAACACTGACCATCAGCATGGAAAGATAAATCCGGCGGCGGTTGGTGAAGAAAAGGAATAATTCCATGATAATGACCACGACACAAAGTAAAACCGTGGCGATACCCGAAGTGGTGATCAGCCGTAAAATTCCAATCAAAGTGCGGTCCTGAAACAGCTGATAATTCCCAAAAGCGTAAAAAAACACCAGCACGGCGGAGAATACCGTAAAAAATAAGATGGTACGGTGTAAAAACCGGATTGTAAGTTGTTTTCGGCTTTTCCTGAGCATAAAAGTACGGTATACTCCAATTAATTAGAGTATACACAAGTTTTAACCGGTGTGTCAGGGGAAGCGGATGAGAAAATTTCTGTTTACATGTTTATTTCTGGCTGCTGTCGCTGCCGGTGTTTTTTATGCCGGCTGGGTGCAGTTTTCCGTTGCTCCCGGAAATTATGGAGTAATGATTACCAAAACGAGCGGTATTGATCCAGACCCGCTACTGCCGGGGGTCTTCCGGTGGGAATGGGAAAGACTGCTGCCGACAAACACTACAATACTTTCTTTTTCACTTAAGCCCCTTGTCAGCCGCCTGGAACTGGAGGGGAATCTCCCTTCTGCGGCCCTTTACAGTAAAATGCTGGAGGGTACCCCCGATTTTTCCTGGAAGGCGGCGATGCGGCTGTCGATTGCCGTAAATCCTTCCGAACTGCCGGCTCTTGTTGAAAAAGGAACGGTCAATACACAAACCGAACTTGATGCCTGGCTCTCAGAAAAAGCGGCTCTCATCTCGGCTTCTGCCTTCAAGGAGCTGGCCGGTTCGGCTCTTGACGACACTGAACTTCAGACCGCCGGCCCGGAAACGATCAATGACTTTTTTCTGAATATCATCAGAGGACAACTACCGGAAGGACTGATTCTCACGGAGGGCCAGCTTGAATCCTACAGTTTCCCGGATATGGAATTATATGCTCTGGCAGCCCAGAATTACCGCCTGTACCTCGATCAAAAGAACACCCTGGTAAAAAACGCGGTAACAGAACAGGCGGGGTCCGCGGTGAGCGAATATTTACGTCTGGAACGCTTCGCGCAGCTTGGAGAGATTCTTACCAAGTATCCGATTCTGATAGAGTACCTGAAAGCTGTTCCAACGGATAATCCTCTGCCGTCGAATGTCAGACGCTAGAATTGCTGCCGATCTCCAGTCCTAATCCGAACATCAGCGGTAGTACCACTAAGACCCGGCCTGACTCTACCAGCACGCTGCATCGGCCCTGCGGCGCGCGGTTGCTTAAACTCAGCCGCGTTTGAAGCCAATCCAGATTATCGAGCGGCCATTGTAATCCGTTGCTGCGCACCCGAACGGCCGTTCCCTTAACAGGTATTACAGAAACGGCCGACTCCGCGCGCAAGCCCGTTACTGAAACCGAAGCCGCAGCGCAGCCCTCGCCTAGCGGAAACAGCAGACTAAAATCGCTTATCCATAATCCGGGCGGGTTTTCCATTTCAAACAGTTGATAGAGAGCCAATAAATGATCCAGCCGTCCACCGCCGCCGCCGATCAGGGTTATATCGGTTATTCCGCGGCTGCGCATCGCCTGTATCGCCAGCTCAGTATCGGAATAATCCTTGTCAGTGTTCCAGCGCTGCACTGAACCTGCCGGGAGGCGGTCCAAAAGAGTCAAATCGGAAAGACTGTCCATATCGCCGACGGCCAGATCGGCCGCGAAACCGGCTTTCAGCGCTGATTCCAGTCCTGAATCAGCCGCTACTACCAAATCCGCAGTTCCGCAGTACTCCCTAATCAGGGTCGGATCAGGCTGCAAGCCGCCGGTAAAAAGCAAACCGCGCATTAATTTCCTCCAGGAGCCGGACTGTTGTATAGCCGGCGTTTTCAAGATATATTTCAAGGCGCATGGATATATTGCGCGTACCCAAAGACCTTAAGGAACTTTCCCGAATTTTCATCGAAAACGGCTTTCAGCTGTTTCTGGTTGGCGGAGCCGTCCGGGACACCCTGCGCGGGGAACAGGCCGAGGACTGGGATGTTGCCACCGACGCCCCTCCGGAAAAAGTAATGGAACTATTTCCACGGGTAATCCCGACAGGTATTCAACACGGTACCGTTACCGTAGTATACCGGGGACATCACATTGAGTGTACCACATTCCGTACCGAAACATCATATACTGACGGGCGGCATCCCGATACCGTAAACTATGCCGTCTCCATTAATGATGATCTCTCCCGGAGGGACTTTACCATCAACGCGATAGCCGCAGCCCTGCCCTCCGGCCAGATTATTGATCCCTTCGAAGGCCGGCTGGATATTAAAAAAAGAATTATCCGCACCGTCGGAAAACCAGAGGAACGTTTTGCAGAGGACGGACTGCGGCCGCTACGGGCAATCCGTTTTGCCGCCCGTCTGGAATTTACGATTGAAAAATCAACGCTGCAGGCAATCAGCCCAGCCATACCTAAAATTCGACTTGTCGCCGCCGAACGCGTTCGGGATGAGTTTTCAAAAATGCTCTCAGCGAAAGAACCTTCCACCGCGATTTTACTGCTGGAAAAAACCGGACTGCTGCAGGAACTTTTTCCGGAATTGGCCGCCTGCCGCGATGTAGAACAAAAAGGGTATCACCGCTTCGACGTGCTCGACCACTTGCTTTTGACCTGTAATGCCTGCCCGTCTGACAGCCTGGAACTGCGTCTGGCCGCTCTTTTTCATGATATCGGTAAACCGGCTACCAGAAAAACTGACGGGCAGGGAATTTATACCTTTTACCATCACGAAGCGATTTCCGCGAAAATTGCCGAATCAATTCTGGAGCGGTTACGCTATCCCGGCAAAACAGTCAGCAAAGTCTGCCACCTGATCAGGGAACATATGTTCCATTATGAAGAAAACTGGACGGACGCTGCTGTCCGACGCTTTATCATCCGGGTCGGCGAGGAATATATTGAAGATCTGTGTACTCTGCGACGGGCCGACGTATTCGGTATGACCGGAATACCCGCTTCTGCGGCCTTGCTGCTGCCGTTGCGGGAAAGGCTCAATAAAATTCTCTCCCAGCAGAATGCTCTGGGGTTAAAAGATCTAAAAATTAACGGTAACGACTTAGCCGCGCTCGGTATCGGACGCGGTCCGGTCATCGGCCTGATGCTTAAAGAATTATTTGAGACAGTGACAGATGATCCTGCTTTGAACAGCAGGGAAAGACTGCGGGAAATTGCTATGGAACTGAGGAAAAAATATCAGGATTCCTGAGTCAGGGATTCCCAGGCACTGCGGGCGGCAGCCTGTTCGGCTTCTTTTTTATTTTTTCCGGAAGCGGGACCGTAAGTAGAGCCCTTCACTTCTACCGAAACCCAGAAGGTTCGGTCATGATCAGGGCCGGTCTTGCGGTCCAGCAGATAACGCGGCACCGTCTTCCAGGTTTTTTGGACATATTCCTGGAGCATGGTTTTATAATCTTTATGATGACGGTTTTCACGAACCAGCAGAATCTGAGGATTGATCAGCGCAAGTACGAACTGTTCGGCTGTTTTAAAACCGGAATCGAGATACAAGGCCCCGATCAAAGCTTCCAGAGCATCGGCCAGAATCGCTTTTTTGGCTCTACCGCCGGACATTTCTTCACCCTTGCCCAATAACAGATATTTATCCACTTGCAACTGCAAAGCCACCGCGGAAAGAGTATCCTCAGAGACAACGACGGATTTAACCTTGGCCAGATCCCCTTCCGGGTTATCACCCATGCACTCATAGAGACGGGCAGCCACGGCCATGCCCAAAACGGCATCGCCCAAGAACTCGAGTCGCTCATTATTTACTTTGCTGGTGGAATGTTCGTTGGTAAAGGATCGATGGTGGAAGGCCAGATCAAGCAGGGCGATATCCCTAAAATGGATACCGGCTGCTTTCTGGAAAGCCAGGAGTGTCTGCTTGCGTTCCCCGTTTATCGATTGCCTAAAGGGAAACAAAATATCCACTCCCGTACTCTGTTAATTATTACTTGGACTGAGATTTGATAAAGTCATACGCATCGCGTACGGTTTCGAACTCGTTAGCCTTTTCATCCGGAATGCTGATACCCATTTCTTCTTCAATTGCGTACACAAGCTCGTAGGTATCAAGGCTGTCTGCGCCGAGATCCTGGCGGAAAGAAGCGTCAATTGTTACCTTCGATTCTTCAATCTCGAGTTTGTCGGCAATAAGCTTCTGAATCCTCTGGAATAATTCGTCCATTTTCAACACTCCCTTTAATTAACCGTTATTCTCGGGTGTAATCACCTGGCGGCCACGATAAAAGCCGCACTTGGGACAAACCCGGTGAGTCAGAATCAAATTCCCGCAATTGCCACACTCAGTCAGGGCCGGTGCGCTCAGACGCATATTGATTCCCTGCCGTCTGCGGGTTCGAGCTTTGGATGTTTTCGCTCTTGGTACTGCCATCTATTTAACCTCGCCTTTAAAATTTTTCCTGTACGAAAAGTCAGAAATAATACAAGGGAGATAATATATTCTCGCCTCCCCAGTGTCAAGTACTACCTTACATTTTTACGTTTTTTGTCAAACTTGTTTTTCAGCTCCGCGGCCACCCGCGCCGGTACCATTGATGAAACATCGCCCCCATAGGACGCCAATTCTTTGATCGCGCTGGAGCGTAATACGAAGAATTCCGGATCGGTGGACAGAAATACGGTTTCAACTCCCGGAAAGAGTCCGCGGTTCATCATCGCCAGATCAAATTCATAGGAAAAATCAGACAGATTCCGCACGCCGCGCAGTAAAACCGGAATATTATTATCACGGGCATATTCGACAATCAGCCGGTTCCAGCCGGTCACCACCACATTATCCCATTGTTTGACCATATCGCGCATCAGGGCAATCCGTTCTTCTTCAGAAAAAAGATATTTCTTCTCGTTATTCACGGCGATTACCACATGGATTTCACTGAAAATAGTACGGGAGCGCTCAATTATATTTAAATGTCCAAATGTCGGGGGGTCAAATGACCCTGCAAATACAGCTTTTACCATAAAAACTACTGTAATCCGTGCCGGCTGGACAGTCAACACCCAAAAAAGCTATTTGACGGAAGTGATAATGCGCATTATTATGTAGTTATGAAGCAGTATTCTGTATACATCTTGTTTTTTGTCCTGCTCTTACTCTCCTCCTGTGTAGGTGGAAGCAAACCCCTGCCCCAGGATGATGTGATTAACGGAGGAACGGGTAATACTGTTGGATCAACTGATCCTGTGGTCACGGGAAATACGAATTCCACAAAACCCACACCGGATAATACGATAGTAGCGAGATTCAACGATATTGAAATTACCAAGGCTACGTATGATACCGCTAAGTCAGAGATTCAGCTGGTTGTCGAAGACTTGAACACAATTACCCTGAATCGGGATTATAACCGCTGGATGACCTATCTCTCCGAAGAATATATCCAAACCTTTTCCGACCCGGCGCACCTGCAGCGTGTTTCGGCCAGTCTGCCGATTCGGGGTGTTCAGTTGCGGACGCTACGGGATTATTTTACCTATGTTTTTGTTCCCTCAAGGCAAAACATGCGGGTTGATGATATCCAGTTCGTCTCACCTACCCGCGTTTACGCCATTATGGAAATCGATCCGAAGACACCGGTTGCTATTTATATATTGGAGAAAACCGCCCTCGGCTGGCAGATAGTCGTCAAGAATCAGTAAAAATACCGGCAATACTTGACTTTGTAGAGATTATGTCCAATTATGTTAGTTTGAGAATGTTTATTTGACTTTTTAATATTTCCTGGCCATGGGAGGTCATTGTATGCGCACGAAGACATTGGTTGTTATTGGTCTCTTCTGTCTGTTCTGCGGGGGAATGCTTGCTGCTCAGCAGGCTGACTCTATTGTTACCGCGGACGAGGTTTACCTCAATGCGGTAGAAGGCGTCATCATCAAGGGGCTGGCTACTACCGAAGGTCGTGACAGCAAGCAAGTTGCCCTTCAGTACATTGAAAAAGCCATCAGCGAAGGCCGCCGTTCTGAGGATATGCAAATTGCCCTCAATTCTCTGGCTTCAGAAGGAATCAACGCGGTGGTACGCGAAAGCGGACGGACGATGAATAATTTCCCGGACATCCGCATGAAAGCCTGTGAGCTGCTCGGCGAGATGGCTTCAGAAAAAGCCAAGGACACCCTTATCCAGGTAATGTATTCTGATAATGAGCCCAGTGTAATTTCCGCTGCGGTGCGTTCTCTCGGTAAACTTGGTTTTAACGAAAACGACGAAGTTGTAGAGATGATCAACTGGATAACACGCAAGTTTGATATCATCCTGCCGACCAGCTCGCTGGCCCTGGAAATACTGAACGCCTATGAAGCCCTGGCTCCGAATGTGCAGGACAAGACCGGCATGATTCAGTCAATCATGAGAATTGCCACAAATTACAACTATGTTACTCCGGTTCGTACCCGAGCCTATGAAGTTCTGCAGAATATCAGCGGTAATAACCGCAATTCCAATAACAGCGGAACTCCGGCAACCGGAAGATAACCGGCCCTTGGCCGAGAAAAAACAAAACCCGGCTTATTCGGCCGGGTTTTCTTTTGCGTGATCGGTTGTTTTTATGGAAGATGCGGGATTCGAACCCACCGCCTTTGCCTCCGGAGGGCAACGCTCTATCCAAATGAGCTAATCTTCCGTAACAATGCTTTTTCATTAAGCCGTATTATTGCTTTTTTGTCAATCTGAACTAGTATTTACTTCAAGTAATACTCATCAAACAAATATCAGGATGTTATTAGACTATGGAACCAATTATTCTCGCTTCAACTTCACCGCGCCGACAGGATATCCTGAAAAATCTAGGCATTCCTTTTTCAGTGATGACCCCGGCCTATGAAGAAATTCCCCAGGATGGGCTGTCGGTTATGGAACAGGCCGAATACCACGCCACAAAAAAGGTCGAATCGATCATGCGGATGCAGCTAAAAATCAGCACACCCTGGATTCTTGGCGCGGACACTCTGGTCTATTCCGACGGCACTATTTTTGGCAAACCTGATAATAGGGAAGAAGCCCGCAGCATGCTGCGTACCTATTCGGGGAAAACCCACCAGGTGATCACCGGAATCGCACTGTTCGACTCAACCACAAATTTTACCTCCAGCAAAGTCTCTACCAGCCAGGTCACATTCATGGAAATGAACGACAGCCAGATCGATGCCTATCTGGATACGGCCGAGTGGCAGGGTGTCGCCGGAGCCTACCGCATTCAGGGTCTGGCGGCCTGTTTTATCAGTAAAATAGAGGGCTCCTACAGCGGTATTGTAGGCTTGCCTATTCATGAGTTATATGACATACTTCGCGAGCACCGGTATCCATTTTTGGTTTAACCGGTGTGACGGTATTTTACCGTCATTTTCCGGTATTCCTTAAGGATTACTGAGAATCAGAGAAGGCAGAGTAACCGCGCCGCGGCTGCTCCAAAGGAGAAACTCATGGCAGTTGTAACCATGAAGAGTTTGCTTGAATCCGGTGTGCATTTCGGCCACCAGGTTAAGCGTTGGGATCCCCGCATGAAGAAGTATATCTTCGCTGAGCGCAACGGGATCCACATTATTGATCTGCAGAAGACCATTCTGTCCATCAAGGAAGCCTACGAAGCTGTCCGCAAGACAGCTGCCGCCGGTAAATCAGTGCTTTTCGTTGGCACCAAAAAACAGGCCCAGCAGACCATCGCCAAGGAAGCTGAACGCTGCGGTATGTTCTACATCAACAACCGCTGGCTCGGCGGTATGCTTACCAACTTTACCACCATCAAGAAAAGCCTGCTCCGTTTGAAGAAAATTGAAAAAATGGAAGTTGACGGCACTTTCGAGAGCCTTACCAAAAAAGAAATCGCCGCTCTGAACAAAGAGAAGGCCAAACTGGAAAAGAACCTTGGCGGTATCAAGGAAATGAAAGAGCTCCCCGGAATCATCTTCGTGATCGATACCCGCAAGGAGACCATTGCTGTAGCCGAAGCTAACCGCATGGGCATTCCGATCGTTGCCGTTGTGGACACAAACTGCAACCCTGAAGGTATCACCTACCCCATTCCCGGAAATGATGACGCGATCCGCGCCATTTCACTGTTCACCCAGATTATCGCCAATGCCGTAGTCGAGGCCGACAACGAAAACGGTCTGAAGATCATCGAAAACCTGCAGGAAGATGAGGACAGTCTCGGTTCTGACGGCAATCCCCGGGTCAAGGACGAGGAAGAAATTGTCGACTACACCAACTATACCCCGGCCGAAACCGTTGCGGCTGAAGTTGCCACGGAAGAAACCGAAGCTCTGGTTGACGAAGACAAGCTCTACGACGAAAAATAAACCCACAAAAAGAGTTCGCCGCATTGGCGAACTCTCTAGTTAAGGAGAATCGTAAATTATGGATATTAAAGCATCCGATGTAAAAGCCCTGCGCGAAAAAACCGGCGCCGGAATGATGGAGTGCAAAAACGCGCTTACAGAATGTAACGGTGACGCGGCTGCCGCCGAAAAACTGCTCAAAGAAAAAGGACTGGCGGCTGTTGAAAAAAGAGCCGGTCGGGCGACCTCCGAAGGTTTAGTTCTCATTAAAACCGACGGGAAGAAAGCCATTATCGCTGAACTGACCTGCGAAACCGATTTTGTCGCTAAAAACCCCGACTTTATCGTTCTCGGCGAGACTATTGTAACCAAAGCCTTCAACGAAGACATCACTAGCGTCACTCCGGCATTGAGCGCCATGGTACTGGAACTGGCAACTAAGGTACGCGAAAACATGGCCTTGGGCCGGTTGGAGTCATTTACCGCGGGAAGCGATGAATTTATTTCCAAGTATATTCATTCCGACCGCAAAACCGGAGTTTTGGTCATGCTTAAATCCGATAAGCCTGAAATTCTGGCCAATCCCGCTG
Source organism: Treponemataceae bacterium (assembly GCA_942493045.1). Taxonomy (GTDB): domain Bacteria; phylum Spirochaetota; class Spirochaetia; order Treponematales; family Treponemataceae; genus Teretinema. The sequence goes on from OW818665.1 coordinate 1,067,326, forward strand.
TACAGGAGTTCGGTTATGACTGCTGCTTGCATGTCGCGGCCTTTACCCCGCTGTACACCGATGCCTCCAAAGTCGATCCGGCCTATATTGCCGAACAGACCGATATCTTCACCAAGCAGGTCGCCGAACTGGATAAACCCGCAAACGTAAAGGCCGGGATTGTTCAGGGAAAAATCAAAAAGCATCTCGCTGAGATTTGTTTCCTGGATCAGCCTTTTGTTAAGGATGACAAGCTTTCTGTCTCGAAAAAGATGGAAGAAGTCGGAAAGGCCGCCGGCGGTAAGCTTACGCTGTCCAAGATGGTCCTCTTCCAGCTGGGAGCACAGTAATTTACTTTGCTTTTTCGCTCTGAATGATTTACTATAGCAGTTAAGCGAACTGGAAACGTGACCGGCTTCTTGAGCAGGTTGCCGGGTGAAAAACAGCCGGGCAACCTCTTACAGCCGGTCTCGTCTTTATCGGACCGCAATCCGGGAAACCTTTACTTCCAAGGAGAACTTAATGTCAGAAATTATCAGTGCCAATGTCGAACGCATGAAAAAAACAATTAACGCGCTGAAGGATGAATACAATACCATTCGTACCGGAAGAGCCTCAGCCAGCCTTTTTGACAAGGTTCGCGTTGACTATTACGGCGATAAAAGCCCCCTGAGTCAGGTTGCCACAATTTCCATTCCGGAAGCCCGTCTGGTCGTAATCCAGCCCTGGGATAAAGGTTTGATTGGCGAAATTGAAAAAGCCATTCAAAAATCTGAATTGTCGCTCAATCCCTCAAATGACGGAAAGGTAATTCGCATCGCCATTCCGCCGCTCACCGAAGAGCGCCGCAAGGATCTGGCAAAGCAGGCCAAGGCCGTTGCCGAACAAAGCAGGGTCGCGGTAAGGAACATCCGCCGTGACGGCAATGAAGAACTTAAAAAACTTGAGAAAGACGCTCAGTTGACCGAGGACGGTTTAAAAACCGCCGAAGATGAGCTTCAGAAAGCAACTGATAAATACATCCAGGAAATTAATAAAATTCTGGAAGAAAAAGAAAAAGAAATCCTGGAAGGATAATGGACACGCATACGAATCCGCTTCTCTTGAAAATAGATTCCGCAGCCCTTCCGGTTCATATTGGAATTATTATGGACGGCAATGGACGCTGGGCTAAAGAGCGCGGACTGGCGCGGACTGCAGGACATCGGGAAGGATTGGAAACAGCCAAAAAAATTGTAAAGGCTGCTTCAGATATGGGTATTCCCTATATTACCCTGTATACTTTCTCTACGGAAAACTGGAAACGGGCCGCTGAGGAAGTCGGTTTTTTAATGTCGCTGGTAAAGAATCATTTGCGCTCAGAGCTCGATTTTTATACCCGCAATAAAATCAGAGTTCGCCATGCCGGAGATCTTTCGGGCATGCCTGACGACATTGCCTCGGAAATCAAGTGGGTGGAAGCGGCCACTGCCGCTTTCCCGGGAACGACGGTGGTTTTGGCGATTAATTACGGCGGCCGCGATGAGATATTGCGGGCTATCAAGAAAATCCCGGCCGAAAAGATCAAAACTCTTACCGAAGGCGATCTGGCGCATTATCTTGACATACCCGAACTCCCGCCGGTAGATCTGTTGATCCGGACCGGGGGAGAATACCGGACCAGTAATTTTCTTCTCTGGCAATCGGCCTATGCCGAGCTATATTTCAGCGATCAGCTCTGGCCGGATTGGACAGAGGCATCCCTTGAGACGGCTGTACTCGACTATCAGTCGAGGGATCGCAGGTTTGGCGGTATAAAATGAAAAAGCTGATACAACGCTTACTTTTGTTTTTTCTGGGACTCCCCCTGGTTATTTCTTCCGTATTTTTCCTACCACAGTATAATTATTTATTTCTGCAGATTGAACTGATAGCGGTAACAATTTTAGCCTCACTGGAACTGCATGGTCTCATCAAACAGCGCCTGCCGGTACATAACCGGTTTTTCGCGGTTTTTCTCGGTCTTCTGCTCCCTCTGGCGGCAGTACTGCACTCGGTGCTGGATCTTCCGTTCCGTTTAATTGATTTTTCATTGGCCTTGGGTATCATCGCGATTCTCAGTATTGAGTTTTTTACGGCTTTTTCCGGTGTATTCGATAAGGCAATCGGCAGAATCGCCTCCTCACTTTTTCTGCTGCTGTACCCCGGTTTCCTTTTTATGTTCATACCCCTGATGACCGTCTGGGATATGAAACACGCCGGGCCCGCGCTCAGCTTATTTTTATTGATGGTTTTTTCCTGTGATTCACTGGCCTGGTTTTTCGGAATGCTCTTCGGAAAGAACAATCGCGGTCTGGTACCAGCCAGCCCCAACAAAAGCATCACCGGTTTTATCGGAGCTTATATCGGTTCCTTAGGCGCGGGATTGCTGGCCTGGGCGCTATTCCCCGAAATTTTCGGCTCTTCGCCCCTGAAACTGCTGCTTTTGGGTGCCGGAACGGCCAGCGCCGCCATCGTCGGCGATATAGTAGAATCCATCATGAAGCGCTCGGCAATGATTAAAGATTCCGGAAACCTGGTGCCCGGACGCGGCGGAGTACTGGACAGCATTGACTCAGTGGTCTTCGCCGCTCCGGTTTATTATATTCTGTGTGATATCCTGTTCAGGTTTTAAATAATGCCTAAAAAAAGAGTAATAATCCTTGGCGCGACCGGTTCTATCGGTACCAGCGCCCTGCACATTATCCGTTCGCACCCTGACAGTTTTGAACTAGTCGCGGTATCTGCGCACAGTCGCTCCGATGAGCTGCTCTCTATAACCCGTGAGTTCAATCTTTCCAGCGCGGTACTCTCCGGTGTTGAATCCGGCACAAGTCTGCCTGATGGGCTGAAAGGTGGTACGCCAGCCCTGTTAGCGATGATTCGTCAAACTGAAGCCGATATCGTCCTGAACGGCATCGCCGGTTCAGCCGGTCTCTCTCCTTCTGTGACCGCTCTAGAATCGGGTAAGGACCTGGCCCTGGCCAATAAAGAGACAATTGTAATGGCCGGACCGCTGATCCGCGAACTTGCCCGATCAAAAAATAAATCCATCCTGCCGGTAGACTCTGAGCACTCTGCCGTTTTCAACCTGCTTTCAGCCTATGGCGCCGAATCTGTAAGCCGTATTATTCTTACCGCATCCGGAGGACCCTTCCGGCAATGGACGTCCGAACAGCTTAAAAACGCCCGCGCTCAGGACGCCCTAAAACACCCTACCTGGTCCATGGGCGCGAAAATAACGATTGACTCCGCCTCGCTGGCCAACAAGGGTCTGGAGGTGATTGAAGCCTGCCGCTTGTTTGACTTTGCTCCCGATAAAATCGATGTAGTAGTGCATCCGGAAAGTTTGGTACATTCGATGATTCGCACCAAAGACGGAGTCTTATACGCTCAGATGTCCCGACCTGATATGTGCCATCCCATTCTTTCGGCCCTCTCCTGGCCGACAATTCTTGAAAATACAATCAAGCCGCTTTCACTGGAGACGCCCTTTTCCATGCATTTTGAAAAACCGCGCTATGATGACTTCCCGCTCCTGGGATTGGCCTTCAAGGCGGCGGCGATGGGCGGAGCTTGGCCGTTGGCTTATAACGCCTCGAACGAAGTGGCGGTCGCTGCTTTTTTAAATGGTACACTTAGTTTTACCAATCTTTCCCGAGTGACCGCGGAGATTATGGAAAAGGACTGGAGCCGGGAAGCTTCAAATTTTGAAGAAATATTCACCCTGGATGAACAAGCCAGAATCATGGCAAAACAGATTACCAAAGGACTCCAGCAATGATACAAATACTCTTCGGACTCGCCGCTCTTGGTCTGGTAATTTTAGTTCATGAAGCCGGTCATTTTATCGCCGCCCGGCTGAATGGAGTTGAAGTTGAGAGCTTCTCCATTGGGTGGGGGCCGGTACTGTTGCGCCGGAAAATCGGCGCGACCGAATACCGGTTATCGATGCTGCCCCTCGGCGGGTATTGCGGAATGAAAGGGGAACATGCCTTTTCAGAAGCCTTAAAAAACAATCTGGATACCATACCCGCGGAAGCCGGCAGCTTTTACAGCGTAGCGCCGCTACGCCGGATTATCATCTCGGTGGCCGGGCCGTTGGCAAACCTGCTTTTCGCGGTAGTGGCGCTGACCTTTGTCAGTATGGCCGGCTATGAGTACCGCAGTTATGAAAACAAAATTGTGTTGGCCTCCACAATTCTTCCCGGTTCGCCCCAGGCAGCCGACCAGGCCGGACTAAAAACCGGAGATAGAATTATCCAAATAGACGGACAACCAATTGCGACCTGGGCTGATATCCAGCAGCAGATCGGAATCAGGCCGGAAAAAACTTTTCCAGTATTAGTTGAGCGCGACGGTGTTACCGAAACGGTGATGCTGACACCGGCACTCGATAAACAGCGCGGGGTTGGCTACATCGGTATTTATCCCCTCGTTCCACTCCGTGTCGCCGCTGTGCAAAAAGGTTCAAGCGCCGATGCCGCCGGAATTAAAGCCGGTGACACTCTGGTTTCCGTCAATGGCCAGGCGGTTACCCACTTTTATGAACTATTACCCTTATTTACCGAACGACCTGAGCAAGTGACCATAGGTGTCAGCCGAAGCGGTTCAGATTTTTTTGCCACTCTGGTTTTGATTTATGATAAGAACGGCAATGCTGTAACGGGTCTGGAATGGGAAACCCTGTTGGTAACCCAAAGCCCGCGCTATCCGCTGGCCGCCCTGATTCAGGGGAGCCGCGAAACCGCCCGAATGTTTGTACTAACCATCAAAAGCATTGGCTTGCTATTCCGAGGCATTGATCTGGGTGAAGCTGTTTCCGGCCCGATCCGGGTAACAGTGATGCTCGGCGAAGTTGCTGCTAACGGTTTTTCACAGGGCCTGCTGGCCGGTTTTACCGGTATTGCCGAATTCTTGGCCATTCTGTGTATTTCACTATTTCTGATGAATCTGCTGCCTATTCCTGTGCTGGACGGCGGAATGATCCTGTTTTCGATTCTCGAAATATTGAGAAGGAAACCATTAAAACCGCGTTTCTTATATTATGTGCAGTTTATCGGAATTGCTTTTATTGGTGGTATCTTTCTGTTTGCGGTATTCGGTGATATTCAGTTTTTAATGAAATAGTTTTTAAGGAGCGGTTATGAGAAAAATTACATGCCATTGTGAACAGGTGTTCAGCGTTGATCTTCCGGAAACAGTAAATCTTGATTCCAATCCTGAGCTAGTCACGAACATTATCGAAGGCAACTTCTTGACCTTTGTCTGCCCGGCATGTAACGCTACTCTGCATACCGATCTGAGCACCCGTGTCGACTGGCCCTCGAAAAACAGTTCATTACAGCTAATCCCTGAGACCGAGCGCAGCGCCTTTATGAGCGGTACCCTGACAATATCAGAAGAACTCATCCCGGTCATCGGTTATCCTGAGCTGGCCGACCGTGTCGCCGTGCTCAAGGCCGGTCTCGAAGCTCACGCTGTCGAGGCTGTCAAATATCATCTTCTGGAAAGGGCCGAAACCGCCCCGCATGTCTCTGATCTGATCGCTGTTTTCGAAAAAATTACCGAACAAAATGAACTGGAATTTCACATACATGGAATTCGCGAAGGCGAAGTCGCGGTTTCGTTAGTGCCCATGCACTTGTATCAAAAAATCAAGCAGGATATAAGCGCTAACCCTGAAAAAGAACCCTATGCCTACCTTATAAACAACCGGTATATTTCCGTACAGAATGTCAGCATAGAAGGAAACCTCAATGACTAGGCGTCCCATTCTTTACTATTACGCGGTTTTGTTAATGTTTGTTTCCTGTGCTACGGTGGAAGCCATCCCGACTCCAGTCGTCGAGCAAATCGAAGGTTTTACCGCGCAATCTCCGGCTGACGACAGCACACAGGGTCTCTCGGAAGTTGATCAGGCCCGTCTCATTCAGACTGTACCAAAAAAGCACAACGGCGCAGTAACCTCTCTGGCATCGGTTACTGAAAACAGTTTCCTTTCAGCCGGTAGCGACGGTTTTATTACACTGCACAAAAACGACGGAACCGGTGAATCCTGGCAAATTTCGGACATGCCGATACGGCGCATTGCCGTGCATCCGGATGGAAACACCTTCGCGGTATATGAGAGCGATGGATTCAGCATTCACCGCATTTCCGTCTGGGAATGGAACGGTAAAAAACGGCTGTACGCCAAACGTTTTCGTGACTCTGTTATTTCCCTGTCCTGGTCAGCCCGGGGACGCTGGTTATTTGTGGGAAACACCTCCATCGAAGGCTTGACGGTCCTGGAAGGCCGAAGCGGAAATTCCACTGATATGTTCAAGTCTCCTGTCGGACTAGTCTCACTCAGTGTAACCGGAAATTCAGAGGCCAATGTCATCACCTTCGGACCCTCCGGCAAGATAGTCTACACCGATACTGCTAACGGTACGGTACGGGCCAGTTATCCAGGCGAGGCCGATCTGTCCAATCCAGCTCTACTGAACAACAATCGCCAAATCACCGGAGAAAAAAACGGCCTGGTTTATGTGCTTGACGCCACTAGCGGAATAAATGTGCGTACCTATGCGGCCCCAGGGGCAATTTTAGCGACCATGAGCTCGGATGAAGAACCGTTCTGGTTTGAACATGATAAAGAATCAGGCCGCCTGGTACTCAAGAACGGTGAAAAAACAGTTGCTAATCTGACCATACCAGCGCAAACGGCGATCACGGTCGCGCTCGGTACCCCGGATAGAATTATCTTCGGTACGGAAAACGGCTTTATTTATTCTATACCGCGTTCCGTTTCCGTTCTGGATACCAGCGCCGGAATCTTGGCGCCCTTCCCCTTTACCGCGACTCTACCGATAGAGGATATTGCTTCGGATGGAGAGCGGGTGTTCCTGCTTTCCGGCGGTTCAGTCTTTATTTCTTCCGGGCCAGGCCGCGCGCCCCTGTATGCCTTTGGCGGTATACAGGCAAACCGCATCAATTTAACTGACGACCGCCTCATTTTCTGGTCCACAGACAATACCTATCCGGTAATGTCCGTTTCATTTGACGGGGATCAGCGCAAAGTTGTTTTTCAACCGGAAGAACCATTACGTTCTTTTTCCTGGGGTAACGGTTATCTGGTATTTGTCTCCGGCTCATTCGGAGCGGTAGTGTTTGATGAGAAAACCAACGAGCAGATTTTTTCGTATTCAGCTGCCGGGTTACAGGAAGCAGTACCGGCAATTCCAGGTCAATTAATCGTCTCGAAATCCGCTTCTGCCAGATCCGATTCCCCCCTGCTGTTAATTGACATAAAAACCGGAGAGACAGTCCCGCTGCCGGTTTCGGGTGAACTCTGTTACGGATTACAGTCAATGGCCCGGGAAATGGCCGCTCTATACGGGTTTGCCGTGAGAAATGACGCCAGCGTGGTTACGGAACTGTTTGAGCTCACCTTCCCCAATTCCGACAGCCGATCACCGCGCTACCGGCCGATCGCGGCCTGGGGAGATGAAGACCTGACCGCCTCGCTGTCCTTATCCTCACAGTCGATTGTAACAAATCTGGGTAAAACAGCTTTGGTTGAAATTACCGCGAGTAGCGGAAGACAGGTACGTTTTGACAGGGCCTATGCCCTACCGATAAAAAATAAAATACTTGAACAATTTGTGCTCAGCTTGAATTCGGACGGATCGCTGAGCTGGTTTGAACGGCGTTCCGGAAAATTGATCTCAACCGGCGCGCTACTCGCAAACGGCAACTGGAGTGAGCAAATCGAATAGCATTTCAACCGGGAGAATCGCTACAGATGCTCCCGGTCAGCTATGACTTTTATTGACAAATTTTGTATAACGCGGCAAAAACAGAATCTCGATATCGCCTATCGGTCCATTGCGCTGCTTGGCTACCAACAAGTCGGTATCCACCACATAGTCCTTAGCTCCTTCTTTGGGAGCGCCAGTCCGCTCACGGTGCAGAAACATCACTACGTCAGCGTCCTGCTCGATTGAACCGGACTCGCGCAGATCGGCCAGAGTCGGTTTTTTTCCTTCTGCGTCGCGGCGGACCTGGGAAAGCGCAACAACCGGAATATTTAACTCACGGGCCAAACTTTTAAGGGATCGGGAAATTTCAGCAATCTGCTCATGTCGCGGAATCATGGCGTTTTCGCTGGATATCAATGTCAAATAATCCACAAACAGAATTTGCACGTCATGCTTGGAGCGCAGCCGGCGGGCCATGGCCCGGAGATCCAGCAGCTTCATGTTGGGCATGTCCACTATATACAAAGGAGCGTCATAAATATGACCGGCGGCGTCCTGAATCGCCTGAAAGTCGCTCATTTTTAAAAGTCCGCTGCGGATGTTCTCTGACGGAATCTTCGATTCCGATGATATCAAACGCATAATCAGCTGCATGTCGGACATTTCCAGGGAGAAGAATGCGGTGGGAATTTTTTCTTTAATTGCAATGTGCGCGGCCATGGACATAGCCAGCGCGGTTTTACCAACAGACGGACGGGCACCGATAATGATCAACTCAGATTTCTGAAAACCACTGGTCATCTGATCAAGTTCGATCAGACCGGAAGGCACGCCGGTAAAAGCGTCCTTGGTGTGATACAGCTTTTCGATAGCTTCAATCGCGCGGGGAATAATTTCACGGGGAGTCTTATAGGTGGCCGACTGATTGGCGTCGGTAAGCTCGAAAATCTGTTTTTGAGCTTCTTCCAAAACACCACGACTCTCAACAGCCTCGTCATGAGCGTCCGAAATTATTTTATGGGAAATGCGCAGCAGTGAGCGCCGCAATGAATTCTCCAGAACAACTTTGGCATAATACTCGACATTGGCGCTGGTAGGGACAGTATCTGTTAGCGTGGCTATATAGCCCGGACCGCCGGCAGCATCCAGTAACCCGTTCTGCCGGAGATCCTCGGTAATGGTAATAAGGTCAGCGCGCTGTCCCTTATTGAATAAGTCAAGAATAGTCTGATATATTTTTTGATTTTGAAGTGAGTAAAAGCTGTCTGCGCGGAGATACCTCAGTACAGTACCTATCGCCTCACCATCGAGCAACAAGGCCCCGAGGGTTGCCTTTTCCGCCTCTAAATTATGAGGCGGTACCTTGTCTTTCAATGATGAAACGCTCATGCAGACACCTTTATTACAGAACGATTATTCGGCTGACGCGCCAGTTTCTTCTGCGGCAGGAGTTTCAACAGCTTCAGTACCCTGATCATAGGATTCATGGCGGCGGCGGGGAGCTTTTTCGGCGCGGGGCGCGGCTTTTTCGTGATTATCAATCTGAGCATCCACAACAACTGTAACGGAAGCACCAGTGCTCTCGTACAGGCGGACATTGATCGTATACTTTCCAACGCTCTTGAGTGTCAGGCCGGGAACCTCAATACGCTTGCGTTCTACTTCAAAACCGAGTTTGTGCAGCTCTTCGGCGATAGTCTGGTTGGTAACCGCTCCGTAAAGTTTGCCGTTGGCACCGGCGGGCATTACTAAAGTAAGGGTAGTGGCTTCCAGTTTCTCTTTGAGTCCGGCGGCTGCGGCGCGTTTTTCGGCCTTGCGCGCTTCGATGTCGGCTTTTTTGCTCTCAAAATAAGCCTCTGTCATTTCATTGCAGGGCACGGCTAAATTGCGCGGAAACAGATAGTTTCTGGCATAACCATTGGCAACATCTTTGATGTCGCCCTCTTCTCCGAGGTGTTTAACGTCCTGGTTGAGAATTACCTTCATAATCGAGCTCCTTGTTCAGTTGTGATCACCGCCGTCTCCAGGAGTTGGATCGGCAGTGTCGATATTTGTAAACCTCCGGCGCAACGGAACAAAAAGTTCAACAACGCCGACGGTTGATACACCCAAAGCAAAAAACACCCAGCCGTTTGCGGCCACCAGCAGCAGTACAATCAGGGTGACCCATAGCATACGAATACCGGTTTTACGAATAAGCCTGTTCAAAAAGAAACGCAGTATTCCAAATCCCTGTACAAAGAACAGCATTGCGATAACCAGCGTCGCGTTCCAAAGCAGCAGTTCAGCAATGTAAAAGCCCAGGATCCGGCAAAGCAGCAGGGCTGTAAGCAAAACGCAAAGCGGCAAAAAAAGAAACGGATCATTATAATAATTCACCGGAGAAAAAGTCTTTGTCAGTGAACCCTGCATAAGAGAGCTCAACTTGTGAGCCATCAGGAGGGGAATCGCGAAAAACAGCATCAGAGAAGGAAGCATTGTCATTAGCACTGTTTCCCACACCCGGGCAAAAAGTTTATCCGGTGTTAAAAGCGCGCGGATGGAGTCCGCTTCAAAGTTTTCCGGTAAAACAGTATAAAAGGCGTTTACCGTGTCTTGAACGAGAGTGCGGATCAACTCAACCATCCGCGCCCCTGTGTCAAAATAAATGAAAAAAATCAAATACAGGACACAGGCGGTACTGCCTGCCAAAACCAAACGATAACGTATTTTCATTGAACCGGGAATTGAAAACCAAAACAGCGGAACAAAGAAAACCACGGAACCAAAAAAAGCCACTACCATTACACCGGTTCTGTCCGAGCCAACATTAGCGAAAGCCTGAGCCATATTGATTATAAAATCCAAAACAAGGGTCAGGCTCAGCGCCAGCGTAAACCTTTCACGCGAAACGGAAAAAAAAAGGATCAACAGTGGAACAGGAAATAGAAAAGCAAAAGGTCCAAACCACTGTTTACCGCAGAGAGCAAGCAGTATGGCAACCGGCACAGCCGGAAAGACTGCGGACAGTATCTCAGGCCGGCCGGTTTTCATAACCCGAACCTCAGTTAACTACGTACGGAAGCAGAGCCAGGGCGCGGGCTCTCTTGATCTCGAGAGCCAGACGGCGCTGGTGCTTGGCGCAGGTACCGGTGATGCGGCGGGGAAGAATCTTGCCGCGCTCGGTGGTATAACGGCGCAGACCGTCTGAGTCCTTATAGTCAATCTTGGTTTTTTGTGTACAAAAACGGCAGACTTTCTTGCGGAAGAAAACCTTACCGCGGCGTCCGCCGCCGCGCTCATCGGCGTCACGCATGACATCCTGCATCTGAATATCTTTATCCATATCTCTCATTTTATCGTCAGACATACAATTTCTCCTTAAAACGGAATATCATCCGGAAAATCCGCTGGGCCGTCGTCCATATCATTAGCGGGACGAGCCGGGGACTCCGGTCTTTTCTGGTAAGCTGCGGAGGGTGAACCACCCTGACCATAGGAACTTTGCTGTCCGGCAGCGGCGTTTCCACCACCCTGAGCATTGCCTGAACCGGCAGCGCCCCCACCCAGCAGCTGGACATTATTGGCCATGATCTCAACACGGCTCTTAGCCTGCCCATCCTGTTCCCAGCGGCTTTGGCGCAGTTCGCCTTCAACGGCAACCTGCTTGCCTTTTACCAGATATTGATTTATTGCCTCGCCGGAACGGCCCCACAGTACGATGTCGAAAAAATGCGCTTCTTCCACCCACTGCTCGCCTTCCTTGCGGCGGCGGTTTACCGCAATGGCAAACTTGCACACAGCCATACCACCGGAAGTATATTTCAGCTCCGCATCGCGGGTGAGACGTCCGACCAGTATTACATGATTAATATCTGCCATCGCGCTGCCTCCAGCTTATTCGTCAACCCGAACAAACAGGAATGTCAAAATGTTGACATTCAGTTTTAACTGTCCGTCTATTTCAACAATTTTTTCGGGAGCCGCGTTGATGTTGAACAGAACATATCTGCCCCGGGCGCGTTTCTTGATTTCATAGGTCAGATCGCGATCACCGAACGGATCCTCACTGATTAACTGGGCGCCGAAGTCGGTAATTGTCGTACGGACAAGCTCGACACCACTCTTGAACTGGTCTTCTTCCAATGGAAAAACGACCATCAGCTCATACTTTCTCATGTTTCCTCCTCATGGACACATTTCTGGGCCCGCAATCTCTTTGCGGGCGGGAGTTGTTTGGCCAACGATACCATTTTACGGTTCTTTGGTCAAGCTTGGGCCTTTTTTGCCGATGATCCTAGTAAGGGGAGTACCATGTTACAGCGCATTTTCTTTCAGGATAATATCTACCAGCTGGCTCGATCCATCGATACCGTAACCGAAGGTCTGACGCTGGATTTGGCGCGCGACTATTTCTTTGATAAAACCGTTGATGACCTGCTTTTCTTTGACGCCTCAATTCAAAAATTAAACCGTCAAATTCAGGAAGGAAAACAGCTGTCCAATTTTAACAGTTTGATGCAAAGTCTTTACTCCTGTCAAAAACGGTATCTGCAATTGGTAGATAAAGTTGTGGATGAAAATTCATCAATGGCGCAGGATTTTCTGCCGCTACATGAAAAACTGAAAGATATCCGCCGGAACCATCTGGCACTGAACAGAGAAATCGGCCTGGCTATTCAAAAAACCGATAAAAACAATGATTCCCGGGACATTGTATCCCAAAACGAGTTGAGTGAACTTCTGAACTTCTGATATAGTGTATTTCATGAACACTTATGATTGTGTCATTGTCGGCTCAGGACCCGCCGCACTGGCCGCGGCCTTTGAGCTGCTTTCTGTCAAACCGGAACACCGCATTCTGCTGCTCGAGCGGGAAAAAGTATCCTCAGGCGGCTTGCGCAACGACTGTAAAATGAATTTCACCTACCCGATCGGCTTCCCGACAGAATACTGGGAACCGGTGAGCGCCGAACGTTATCTGGAGCGTGTAGAAGATTTTCTGCAGCCGGAAATTCTGCCCCAGCAAAACCTTTCTACCTATCAAAAAAGAGCTTCGCGAATCGGCGTGGAATTACTGATGATTCGTCAGGCCCATCTCGGAACCGACGGCGGTCTGCGCCTGATCAAGGAACTGATGGCCCGCCTCGCTGGCTTGGGCGTTGAAATAGCACTTGAAGAAACCTTTATTTCCGCTGACACAGCCACTAAAACAGCACGGACCGACCGGCGCGAATTCGGCTATGACAATCTGATCGTCGCACCCGGGCGTCATGGTTTCGATTTCCTGCGCAAATTCATGAAAGAAACCGGAATCGCTTATACGGACAACAGTATCGATGTTGGAGTGCGCGTAGAAACCCGCATCGAAAACTACCCGATAGTACGCGATTACTATGACCCCAAATTTTTATTTCCCGAACGCACCCGCACCTTCTGTACCAATTCCGGCGCCGCCCATGTCGTGCAGGAAAAATATACCGCCACCAACGGGCAGACATACTACAGTGTCAACGGACACGCCTACTCCCATGAAAGAAAGGCCAACGGCCTGGTTAATTTCGCTATTCTGCGCAGCGTGGAGTTTACCCAACCCTTAGCCTCAGGCCAGGATTACGCCGAATTTTTGGCCTCTCTGGCCATGCTCACCGGAGGAGGACATCCCATCATGCAGCGCATCGGCGATTTCCGCCTGGGTAAACGTACCACCCGCGAAGGCCTCAATGACGATCTGCACGATTTCGAACCATCCCTGCCCTCCTGCACTCCCGGAGATATAAGTCTGGCAATGCCGGCAAAATTCCTGCGTTCGATCTGGAAGGCCCTCAAACAGCTGGATACCATTGTACCCGGCGTGCTGCACCCGGGCACGATACTCTACTATCCGGAAATAAAACTATATGCCAACAAACCGGTCTTCAAGGATGAATTTTTTATGGCTGCCGAGAGCATCTATCTGATCGGCGACGGCGCCGGGACCTCACGCGGCATCACCGGCGCCTGGGCTTCCGGCCTGCGCGCCGCCGACGGTATCCGCCGGCGCAAGGGCTGGTAAGCCGATGCGTATCACCGGGGGAACGCTCCGCGGACGTCAAGTCCAGTGCCCAATGGGCGTAATCAGGCCGGCCATGGACCGCATGCGAGAGTCTCTGTTTGCCATACTCGGAGACATGACCGGAAAATCATTTTTGGACATGTTCAGCGGTTCAGGCATCTGCGCTCTGGAAGCGGCATCCCGGGGTGCCGATCCGGTGGTGCTGGTAGAAAAAGACCCGGTCAAAGTTGAAACTGTTTTCAAAAATGTAGCCATCGCCCCGCAGCGTATCACTTGTAAATTTATGGCAGTAGAACTGTACTTAAAACGGGCCAAAGAAAGTTTTGATATCATCTATTTCGACCCGCCCTTTCCGTACCGTTTCCACCGGGAACTCATCGCTATGGTATCAAGTTTACCGGTACTGAAGGAAGGCGGATTGGCCATCATGCACCGCCCGAAAGAACGGGAAATGGATGAAACAATAGAGCGGATGCACCTGAGCGACCGGCGAATTTATGGCCGCTCGATCGTCGATTTCTATACAAAACAATGATTTTGCCGCATATCCGCTTGCACTATGCCGTCAAATTTCTTATTATTACTGTACAGGAAAATAGTTGAAACCTCCTAAACCAGAAGATTTTGAACGTTTCAAAGACGTGGGGTTGATTAAGTCCGGTGATTTACCGGTACAAAACCTCGGGCCTGAACAAAAAGCCGCCCTGAACCGAAAGGGAAACATTCTCTACAACGAGGGCGACATCGAAACAGCCCGGCGCATTTTCGTTACCACCGGATATTCGGACGGTTTGAGTCGCGTTGGCGATTTTTACGCCGGAAAGGGTCGGGAAATTGAAGCGTTGAAAATGTACTGGCTGGCGCATAATGGCCGGAAATCGGGACCATTGATCAAGAAACTGGCCGACCTGATAGGAATGTTAAACGAAGACAATTAGATGACGCTGATCGGTTAACCGGACAGACTATAACTAAAAAAAGAGGAAGAAAAAAATGACAGACATGTTAAACGAAATGCCGCCGATGCCTGAACCGATTGAGGGCGTGACCGAAGAAGATAAACGTTTCAACGAAATTGCCGAACTCTCCAAAAACGGCTATATACTGCTTAAAGACAATAAGGTCGACGAAGCTGAACAGTCCTTCCGTAAAATCCTGGAGCTGGAAAAAGATAACAATTATGCACTGGTCGGACTTGGGGATGCTTCCCGAAAACGCAATCACTTTCGCGAAGCCGTTGAATACTACTCTAACTGCCTGTCCTATCATCCCGGAAATAATTATGCCCTTTTCGGCCTCGCCGACTGTTATAAGGCATTAAATCAATACAACAAAGCCATTGAGATATGGGAACAGTATCTGCGCCATGATGACCGCAATATTACCGTACTGACCCGCGTCGCCGACGCCTACCGCAAGATCAGGGATTTCCGTCAGTCCAAACAGCTGTATTTAAAGGTTTTGGACATGGAAGAGAATAATCCCTATGCCCTGATCGGCCTCGGGCATCTGCACTATGATTTTAAGGAATATCGCGACGCCCTGTACTACTGGCAGAAAATGCTGGACGTCAACGAAGATCAAATCGACATCCGGGTACTGACCTCAATCGGAAATTGTCACCGCAAGCTGAAGACATTTGAACAGGGCATTTACTATTTTGAGCGCGCCCTGAAAATGGATCAGGACAATTTTTACGCGCTATTCGGTTTGGCGGACTGCTATCGCGGAATGAACCAGCAATTCCGTTCAGTGGAATACTGGAATAAGATTCTGGAGAAAGATCCCAATAACAAAGTTATTCTGACCCGCGCCGGAGATGCCTACCGCAACATGGGTGACTACGATCTGGCCCAGGATTATTACCAGCGGGCTCTGGATATCGAATTCGACGTTTACGCGGTTCTCGGCCTGGCCATGATCTGTAAAATTCAGGGAAAATACCCTGAGGCCGGTATCAGCCTCTCCCGCCTGATCCAGTCCGACCCCAAGAATTTCCGGCTGTATCTGGAATTAGCCGAATGCCATGCCAATAACGGTGACAAACAAAAGGCTATCGATGTGCTGCAGGATTTTCAGAAACTCGGTATCCGCAACCAATTGATTACCGAGATGCTGGACCGCATCAAGGGTTAACATCGTACATGTCAAACTTGCCACCGGAGGGACCAGTACTTTCCGGATTACTACCGGAAGAAATTCAAGAGGCCTTGCAAATTGAACAGGGTTTTCGAGCTATGCAAATTTTTAAATGGATAGCTTCGGGAGCCCGAACCTTCGATGCCATGACCAATCTGTCCATTCCGGATCGCCAGCGGTTCAGCGAGCAAGCGCGGCTGTTCTCGACGCGGATTAGTCAGGTACTTACCGATCCAGACGGCACCGTCAAGCTCCAAATCGCGTTGTCTGACGGACAGGCGGTTGAAACCGTGCTGCTGACCGACTCCAGTGACCGTAAGACAGCCTGTGTATCATGCCAAGTCGGCTGCCCGATGCAATGCGCCTTCTGTCAGACCGGACACATCGGTTTTACGCGCAACCTGACCGCCGCGGAAATCATTGAACAGTTTTACCACCTTGAAGATACCGTCGGCAAACTGGATAATATTGTATTCATGGGAATGGGCGAACCGATGCTCAATCTGGAAGCCATCCGCAAGACAGTCACCGTGCTCACCCACCCCAAAGGCCGGGCCCTCTCCCGCCGGCGGATAACGCTTTCCACCTGCGGAATCGCCTCCGGCATCCGGGATCTGGCGGATAACGGCCCGGACATCCGCTTGGCGGTTTCTCTGACAACTGCCGATTCACGGCTGAGAGGTGACCTGATGCCCGTGGAAAAAAAGAATCCGCTGCCGGAACTGGCCGAGGCAATCCGCTATTTCAATGATAAAACGGGATCGCGAGTTACCCTGGAAGCGGCTCTGATGGGCGGCGTAAACACCGGCGCTGAACATGCCGCCCTGATGGCTGATTTTGCCCATAATCTGAATGTACATATCAATTTGATTGCCTGGAACCCGGTCAGTACCCTGCCATTCAAGACACCTTCGCAAGAGGAAGTGCGGCGTTTTGTTAAAATGCTGGAAGATCTTTCATTAAACGTTACTTTACGCAGACGCAGGGGCCGCGCTGTCGGCGGGGCCTGCGGTCAATTAGGCAAAAGCAACGCTGTCGAGAAATAGATTTCAGTCCAGTTCGGCCGCGGCTTTTTGGGCCCGCTCGCGGTTTGAATACAATAACACAGCGCTTTCCAGAACCCAGCCGGGTTGTAATTGCACCCAGACGCTATTAGCTCCGGAGGCGGCAATGATTTTCTTTCCGGTTAATTCATAGATTTCACCGCGCCGGCCATGGGCCATGGTTATTCCGGAGTCGCCGGGCTGGTCCCTGAAAGAGATGTACGGTTCAATCACCAATGCGTATTTATCGGTTTCAGAAATTACCGGAGTCGCGGAAAAAACAATCGCGTTGCCCTGGGTATTCCGTTCACAGGATATTGTGAAAAACAGAATCAGCGCGAGTATCGAGCATGAATACAGATATTTTTTTGAATCAGACATTCAGCACCCAGCGCTTCAGCTCCGGAATGAGCAGCCTGTCCGAATCCACAAAATCCAGGTTCTCAATCTCGGCCATGGTCGCGCGGCGGATCTCACTGTGCTCAGTCAGCACCGGCGCCGAATCATCAACTATTGAAAGGGTATAGGCCAGCAATTCGCGCTGTTCGCCGTGATGCTCAAAATAAACCTTGGCGATATTGCTTCCCGCGCGGATAGAAAAATTAAATTCTTCGATGAACTCACGGGACAAGGCCATTTCAGGCGTTTCTCCTTGATCTACTTTACCACCGGGAAACTCCCACCGGCCCCCCATATCCCCTCCGGAGATACGTTTACCAATGAGAAAAGTTTCCTGTTGATAGTGAATACCGGCGACCGACTGCTTCATGCGTAAACTTATAAAAACAGAATTGCCGGAAATAGAAAGTGCAATCCGGCGGCTATCAAGCAGACAACACCTACATACTTCTTACTGGAAACGATCTTTTGAATAACCGGCGGCAGTTTATCGTCATCCAGAGCGGAACGGGACTTGTAAAATTCATACAGCAGCGTAAAACCGCCGGCTAAGCCTGCCAGGGCCGGAAAAATATCGCCAATTACCGGTACATCTCCGCGAACCGCGGTGAGCAGTTTGAAAAAGCCTGTTACGCAGGCCAACACGCCAAGCACCAGACGGAAGGTTTCATCCCGAAGAGTCGAAGGGAGGGCCTTCTCTGATTCATCCGGATTCTCCGTGTCTACAAACAGTAACACCAGACCAGTTACCGTGTTCAACAGTATGGAAAGAAAATAAAACTGCAGCATCTGTCACTCCTGTCAACCTTTTTCAATTGTAAAAAAAAAACTAGTTGCGGTCAACTGATACGGACAGTATCCGCTCAGTTTTATCGATTTTAACGCCTACAGATACCTTAAAAACCTCATAATCTGACATAGTAGTACGGATTACCAGTTTTCTTCCACTGTAGATACCAGCCAGTTCCCGGGATGCGATCACTACACCATTGACGTCAATCGCGGAGACCTCCGCCAGAACCGCGACTGGTTCAAGGATTTCTTCTACTGCGGTTTCCGTACCAAGTATGATAGAAATATACACCAAATCCTCAAATGCGAAGGCCTTGGCCACCACCGGTATACCGGCAACTTCAACCGCGTTGGTTGTTCTGTCCAAAAAAGTTGTAGCCAGTACTACAGCGCAAAGAATCAGAATGGCAAACAGCATGCTGCGCAGCGCCCGGTTGGCTGTTAAAACATGTAACAGACCACCCTTCGGTGAGTGACCATTCTGATAGGCCCGGCGGACTTCTTCAGGGCCGTTTTCCAAACGCCGCTGCCGGTTGTAATAAAAAACCGGCTGACCCGGCTGACCCGGTGAAGACGGTAATCCGGTATCGTCCGTACCTTTTTTCTCTGTCATCGGCGGATTTCTCCAATCAGGGAATCGGTACGCCACCAAACCAGAGACGCCGAGTTGGCTGTTGCCAGTAAAGCTGAAATTATTCCATCCGGTGAAACCATCAAGGCGTTATACATCAATTCCTCCTTGCGGATCTCCAGAAAACGCTTCTGAATGCGCTTAAAGCGGCTATCCAGCAGTTCCAGGGCATAACCGCCGGCTACGGGAGTCGACAGGAAAAACCAACCGCTGGAAGTTACTCCGATCAACTCATAGGGTTTGATAAAAGTCAGCGTACCCAGATTATCTTTTTCCACACCCTGATAGGAGGGTATATCAATATAATTCTGATAGAGACCGCTGAAAATCTCCAACGGATACACACAACTGCGGTCGAAATTGATACCGGCATTCGAACCGGTCGCCTGATCGATATTCGGCACATAATAGTCAATTTTCAGATACAGCCGCAGCGAATCAGGGTCCGGCAGCACCTTGTCCAGCGTGGCGTAGACGGCCGAACCGCTATCATAGGGCGACGGCAGACTTTCCGATAACAGCGGGATACGATACAGCGGTAACCCTTCTTCAGAAAACCAGTAAACCTGGGAACCGCCCTGATGTTTGGAAACAATGATGAGCTGATTGGCTGAATTCACATATACGCCCGCGATAGGCGGAAACGGCGTACCACCGGCTCCTTCCTGGCCCAGATAGTCCATAAAACGGCCGTCCGGAGCAAAACGCAGCACTACAGAATTAAGGATGACCTGATTGGTATTATCGTACTCCTGTCTCTCCACCGGCATTCGATCAACAACGAACAGGCGTTTTCTGGAATCAACGGCCAAAAAACCGGGGCTGTTAAAAGGATGGGCTACCGCCTTCCGGGTACTGGTAGCTCCCTCACCGGCGGTAACCGCCGGATTAAGCGTGTTCGCGAAAGAAGGGGCCGGATTTGATTCAGGATTATAAAAAACCGACAGCAAATCTCCAAAGGAGGTGAACTGCAGTACTTTTTGGGAGCCGGGATTCACCACATAAAGCATTCCGTCACGCATATATATTTGGGTATCGGGTCCGCCGGAATTTCCTTCAAGGTTAAACAGGTCAATTTCGTCCTCAAAACGCCCATAGTCCAAACGAAACAGGGTTTCACGCTCGACGGAGGGGGAACGGCGCGCCGCGCAGGATGGCAGGGTTATCAGGCCGATCAACAGCGGGACAGCGGCAAAAAACGCGGAAAGACGTCTGTTCATGAGTAGCCTCCGGCAACAAAGTAGAACGCATTTTCATGCTTGTCAATGGCGTGCAGTTTTAGTACACTTGTGAGATGATTACTGATAAGATTATCCGCCTTTTCTTCGGCTCACAGCATGAACGGGACATTAAAGCCCTACTGCCTCTGCTCCGGTCGATAAATGAAAAAGAACAATGGGCCCTGGCCCTCCAACCTGAAGACTTTAAAAACAAAACCGCCGAATTCCGCTCCCGCTTTCAAAAAGGCGAAACCCTGGACAGCTTTATAGGGGAAGCCTTTGCCCTGGCCCGGGAAGCTGCCCGGCGGGTACTCGGTGAGCGCCCCTACGATGTTCAGATACTCGGCTCGCTGGTCCTGCATTCCGGCCGGATTGTTGAAATGAAGACCGGTGAAGGAAAAACACTGATGTCGGTAGCCGCCGCCTACCTGAACAGCCTTACCGGCAAGGGCGTGCACATTGTAACGGTCAACGATTACCTGGCCGAACGCGACGCCGACTGGATGCGGCCGGTATACAGCTATCTCGGGGTAACCGTAGGCTCGATTCTGTCCAATATGGAAACCGAAGCCCGCCGAAATGCCTATAACTGCGACATTACCTACGCCACCAACAATGAGCTGGGCTTCGACTATCTGCGCGACAATATGAAATGGAATCTCAGCGAAAAAACGCAACGGGATTTCTCCTTCGCCGTCGTTGACGAAATTGACTCCATTTTGATCGATGAGGCCAGAACCCCGCTGATCATCTCCGGCGCCGCCGAAGACGATACCGCCCGCTTCTTTGAAGTTGACCGGCTGATCGGTCAATTGCGTGAGGTCGAAAAAAATCCGGCCACCGGCGAGTATCCGGACGAAGTCCAGGGCGACGAGGTGCACGGTGATTATAAGCTCGAGGAAAAAAACCGCCGGGTTTCCTTCACCGGCGAGGGCATGAACCATGTTGAGGAAATTCTGCAAAAACGCGGCTTAATCAGCGGCAGCCTGTACGACGAAGCCAATTTTGAATACATCCACTATTTTACCCAATCGATCCGGGCTCATAAACTGTATCATGCTGACGTAGACTATGTCGTCAAAGAGGGTCAAGTTCAAATCGTAGACGAATTTACCGGCCGTATCCTGGAAGGCCGGCGCTATTCGGACGGGCTGCATCAGGCAATTGAAGCAAAGGAGCGCATCAAGATCGCCCAGCGCAACCGCACCATGGCTACGATCACCTTCCAGAACTTCTTCCGCATGTACGGAAAACTGTCCGGAATGACCGGAACCGCCGACACCGAGGCCGTTGAGTTTAATAAAATTTACGGCCTGGACGTAGTAGTCATTCCGACCAATCTGCCGGTGGCCCGCCTGGATGAGGACGATGTCGTCTACCTGAACGGCAATGAAAAATGGCAGGCGCTCTGCACCGAGATCGCCGATGCCTTCAAGCGCGGCCAACCGGTGCTGGTCGGTACCGTTTCTATCGAAAAATCGGAATTAATATCTTCGCTACTGACCAAACGCGGAGTCAGGCACGAAGTGCTGAACGCCAAAAACCACGCCCGCGAAGCCCTGATCATTTCGGAAGCCGGAGCCAAGGGCTCGATTACCATCGCCACCAACATGGCCGGCCGCGGTACGGATATCAAGCTCGGCGGAAACCCGGAATACCGGGCCAGAAAGCGCGCTGGAACCGGCGCGACCGCTGAGCAGTACCAGGCGGTCTATGCCGAAGAATATCAAAAGTGGAAAAAAGACTATGAAGAGGTCAAATCCCTCGGAGGCCTCTATGTAATCGGTACCGAACGCCATGAAAGCCGGCGTATCGATAACCAGCTGCGCGGCCGCTCCGGCCGTCAGGGTGACCCGGGCCGCTCACGTTTCTTCCTTTCACTGGACGATGACCTGATGCGTCTCTTCGGCGGCGAGAACCTGAAAAATTTGATGAGCCGAATCGGTATGGAACCGGGAGAACCGATCTTCCATCCCTGGCTGAACAAGAGCATTGAAAAGGCGCAAAAGCGCGTAGAAGAGCGCAACTTCGACATCCGCAAGCATTTGCTCGAATACGACGATGTGCTCAACGAGCAGCGTACCTTTATCTACAACCAACGTAACAGCATTCTCTCGGACTCCAATCTGGTGGAACGCATCCTCGCTACTGTGGATGAAGAAACCGCTTCACTTATTGACGGCTACGCCGCCACCAGCCGCAAGGATAAGGATGAACAGTTACGCCTGATGCTGGAAACTTTCCGGACTACCTTCGGCTATACCCTGACCGAGGCAGATATCGCGCTCTGTGACCGCAGTCCGACAGAAGCCGCGGCCGCTGTGGTGCAGCGTATTAAAGCAGACATTGACAATAAGCTCTCTCTGGCCGGTACTGAAAACATCAATACCTTTATCCGTTATCAATACCTGCAGGCTATCGACCGCAAGTGGCTGGATCATCTGGAGAATCTGGAAAGCCTGCGCGAAGCTGTATATTTACGCTCCTATGGGCAAAAAAATCCGCTCACCGAATACAAGCTGGAAGGCTTTGATATCTTTTATCAGATGCTTGACGATATCCGCCTGGAAATCGCGACCAGGGTTTGCCTGGTAAAGGTGAGAACCGAAGCCGAGGCCGCTCCGCACCGCAGCGCCCGTCAGATCGCGGCCAATGCCCAGCATTCAGCGCCGGATGTCTTCGGCGGCAGCCCGGCCGCTCCCCGCGGCGGGCCGCTTTCGGCCAGCCGGCCTGAAGGGGCCCAGATGGTACGCGCAACCCCGAAGGTGGGACGCAACGAGAGCTGTCCCTGCGGCTCCGGTAAAAAATATAAGCACTGTCACGGCGCCTGAGATACACATCGCCTGGCAAAAATGATTTAAAAAACAAGGGGCCGGTTGTTGGTTAACAACCGGCCCCTTGTTTTTATCCTTGCGATTTATTTGATGCGGTATAAAAACGGCTCGGTTAATTCCATCGTCAGCGGAAAATCCGCGGGATTCAGCAGCAGAGACTCTCCGTCCATCTGCACGAGAATTTTTTCACGATAGTTAAAAACAAGACGCTCAGCGGTGGATAAAAAAACCTCGGCCAGACCGCGGTGAGATCCGCTGTTAAAACGGGGTTTCAAGGCCAGCTTGCGGTGCAGCGGCATATCGCGAACCCCGCAGACATTATCCTCATCGGGCAGAATACTGATTCCGGCGCCATAGGTACGGTTTCCCGAAGAACCCATTAAATAAAAAAGAATACGGTCGCTCTGACTGAACAAGGTATGGCCGTCCCGGGTATATCCTGTTACCATCATCTCCGCAACAGGATATATCCAGCCATAAAAAAGACAGGCCAGATCAACCCAGGTCTTGTATAAATTTCCGGGCATATACTTTTTTACCCGATTCGTCATATGTGTCACGAAGGCGTCAAAACCGATACTGGCAATATTGAAAGCATAATGCGGCTGTTCTATACAGCCGGCTGTATAGACCCGTACTGCTTTTTGCCTGTCAAATTCGGTACAGGCGATTAGGCGGTTAAGAGACTGATCAAGAGTCCGGCCGTCGGAGCCGTCATTGCCAGTACCGAGCGGCAGGCGCAGGATGCAAAGACGTTCGAAAACATCATCGTTACGAACTTTAAAAAAAGCGGCGGCGAGGGCAGTCTGTACTTCATGGCTGGTGCCGTCACCTCCGGCGGTAACCAGTAAATAAAAAAAATCAGTATCACGGGACGCCTCAGCGAGGATCTCATTCACCAAGGACGCGGCATGTCCCTTATGGGTGGTGCGATATACCCTGGTTTCACAGTCGACAGCAGTACCCGGAATATCCAGGGCCTGCTGCAGGGCAGCGTTGTAATATAATTTATTGATACCGGCTCTGGAACTCATGGTAAAACCACCGGCAGCCGGGTTCGCAAGCACTCTCACCCGCAGTCGTTTATCCATAAAAACAGGCGCTACGCGGGCAATGCTGCCGAAGGTTTCCAGATAATTCATAGTATCAGGGGATCCTCTTTACAAAGGCATCGCTGAAACCCAATTGCTTGAAGCGCTCCAGAACGGCACCGTATTCATCTCTATTTACCGGACCGATATATACTTTCAATAATTCCCGCCCGTCCGCGGGAACGCGCTCTACACAGACGGGATAATTTTTTTCCCAGGCTGAAACAAGGTTCCGGGCGTTAAGCGGATCGCCATAGGTGGCCAGCTGAATATAGTAACTGCCGCTTTGGAATCTGGTAATAAAGGGCAAAGACAGACTGGTAGCTGGAGCGTTACGCGGCGGGGCAGCTTCAATGACAGTCGTGACGGTACTGAGTACCGGCGCGGCTGTTACGGGCTGAACAGTCTCTACGGGAGCGGGGAGCTCAACCGGTGCGGTTTTCGGCGGCGCTTTTACCGGAGCGACAGCGTCAACCGGTGGCGTCTCTTTAACGGCTACTGCCTTAGGTACTTCTTTGATTGGAGGCGTTTCAAGCACCGGTTCCAGGGTCGGAGCGCTGGTACTCGCCGGCGCATCCGGCGCTACAACCTGAGACACTTCAGGAACATTCAACGGCTCCACCGGATCGGTATACACCGGCGGCCGCTCTTCAGCGGGAACCAGGGCTGCCTCGGTGATCGGAAAATCATCGGACAGCAGAGGCTTTTCCTCGGCCGCAACAAGGGGTTCCTCGACAATCACGGGCGGTTCTTCTACTGCTTCAATTGGTTCCTCGACGGCGATAAGCGGTTCATCGGCAATCAGGGCTGGTTCCTCGACTACTACAGCCGGCTCTTCGTCAGTAACAGCCGGTTCCTCGGCAATCACGGGCGGGACAACATCAACGGCAGTCTCGTCCTGGGCAGGCACCATCAATTCGGGTTCATCATAAAAATCGGTTGAAGTATTTGATTCAGGAACCGGAGTATCCACAAAACCTGGACTGACACTAACGGCCGCCTCAGACACAGGAGATTCAGTTTCCGAAACGGACGGTTCGCTCAACTCAGATGCGGCCGGAACTGCTGCGACAACAGGTTCAGTTATCGCAGAATCAGCAACCATGGTTTCTGAAACCGCTGTCTCCGGCGCGTTGACCGCCGACAAAGGCAGCAGCGGGTTTTCATAGCTGCTGGCGGTAATATCAAGGGGAACACCGGACTGATACTGCAGATTAAGCAGCGGATTAACATCAGGGTCCCGGGTAGAGGCGGCGGCCGTGGTATCGGCGCTCACCGCGGATCGCTCAGCGGTCACAGCGGGAATAGAAATGCGCACCCGGCTGACAGAACCGGTCATGATATTCAGGGCCGCGCCGGCTTCAGGTGACAGAATGGCAATAACGCCGGGCACACCGGAAGCGCCGGTGATTACCACCCGGACGGTGATGTCCTTTTCAAGATTCAGCACCTCGACAATAGTATTCCGGGGGAAAAGATCGCTGCGCGCGAAAAGACCGGAGCCGGGAAAGTCTGAAGCCCCGGCAATACCGGCGTTTCCCTCCCATACAGCCCACAGCGACAGTTGAGTGCAAAGTAAAAACAGCGCTGTTATGGCAATCCGGATTTTCTTTATGGTCATCTCAGTTCTCCTTCGTATTTCCCAGGATCATGGCATCCCGGCTCTGAAAGGCAATTATATCAGCAAGGCTGCGGGCATTCTTATACGGATCTGGATCAAGCAGCGGCAGGGCCGTAGAGGCGATTGTACTGCCGCCGATTACTTTTTTGTCGCGGATGCGAACCAGCCGCCATTGAACAGCGACCAACTGCGAATAGGTCAATTTTAAATCGCTGTTCACGATTTCGGCCCTTTCATATTGCAGAAAAACCACAAGCAGAAAGTCGGCATAAACCTCCGTAGCATTCTGCAAGCCGAAATCAGACTCGGGAAATCGTGAACCATCATAGCGAATCTCATCATTGGTAATTATCTGACCCCAGTCATAATAACTGCCCATTAACTGATCCTCGATGGTACTGCTCATTAAGTAGGCAGAAGACGGAGCTTCCTCATTCTGTACAATAGAAACCAGAACGGTAGCCGCGCTGGCAGTTAACGCACTGAGAATACTAAAAAAAACAAACAGAGCCGCCTTGCGCATAATTTCTCCCATACCCCATAGAATATCGGCAAAAAATCAATCCGCATTAATTATGCGAACAAAAAAGAAGCCGTTTTCCAGTCAATTATCAGTAAAGTCTGCCCTTTACTTTTTTTCGATACCCGTGTTACTGTTCATATCATGAACTATTACACTCTTCAGGTCAAAACCCGTTCTGAAGAACAGTATATCAAACGTGTAACTTTATGCGAACCGGCCTTCAGAGGAGGACTGCTTTCGCTGCACTTTCCGCGCCGCAGAATGAATGTCCGGCGCAAGGGTAAAAATCTGACCGAGCTGGCCCCGGTTTTCCCCGGCTACATTTTTTTGCGGGCGGAGGGCGTCCCCAAAGAACTGTTTTGGACCTTACGTTCTACCGAAGGTTTTTTCAGGTTTCTGCCCCAGAACAGCGATCCGGCCCCGCTGGAAGGCACCGACTTAGCCATAGTAAAACACTTTATGTCTTTTGGACCGGTAGCCGAAAAATCACGGGTTTCTTTTGATTCCGACGACCATATCCAGATACTGGATGGACCACTCAAGGGGCTTGAAGGCCGCATTGTTAAGGTCGATAAACGAAAAGGGAGGGCCAAGGTCAAACTCGATATGTACAATGAACCGTTTCTCATCGACTTGTCGTTTGAAATTATTCTACGCACATAACGGGCTGAACCCTGGCGGATGAAACGTGACATCTGACCGAACACAAACATGTATATCGATCATCGGAGCCGGTATAGCCGGAACGATGCTGGCCCGCGAAATCCGCAACAAGGGCATTTTCGGAACCGTTGTAACCTTCCTGGATGACGATCCGGATAAAATCGGTAAAACCATTGACGGCATTCCCGTCCTCGGGCCGATCCGTAATATCGCCCGTTTGATCCGCATCGGTTCCAACGACGAAGCTTTGATCGCCATTCCCAGCGCCAGTCCTGAAACGCTGCGCTCCATTTATACCGTGCTGAAAGCGGCCGGTTTTTCCCGAATTCGCCTGCTTCCGGGTATCGCCCAAATCCTCGAAGGCTCGGCTCACCTGATCCAGGCCCGGGAGATAAATCCACAGGACCTGCTGGGGCGCGCTCCGGTGGCCATCAGTTTAAAGACCAGTCTGGCCTATCTGCGCGGTAAACGGGTGCTGATCACCGGTGCCGGCGGCTCTATCGGCAGCGAACTGTCCCGACAGCTGCTCTCAGGCGGCGCTGAGCGTATTTATCTGTTCGGCCATGGCGAAAATTCGATTTATCAGATTGACCGTGAATTGCGGCTGCTCCAGGAAGCCGGAGTTGGCGAAAAGGCCACCATCGTGCCGGTTATCGGCGAATTAAAAGATGAGCAATATATGCGTTACATCCTCAAAAAACTGCGCTGTGACGTGGTCTTTCACACAGCGGCTTATAAACATGTACCGCTGATGCAGGAAAACCCGGTAGCCGTAATTGAGAATAATGTATTCGGCACCGTCAACCTGCTGGAAGCCTCCCTGGAAGCCGGCGTCAAACGCTTTGTGCTGGTTTCGACCGACAAGGCCGTTGAACCGGTTTCAATTTACGGAGCCTCAAAAATGATTTGTGAACTGCTGGTACAGGATGCGGCCACGCGTGCCCTGGCCCGCGATGCCCAAAACCCGCAGTCCGCCTTCATGTTTGTGCGCTTCGGTAATGTTCTCGGCTCCCGCGGTTCAATTTTACCGCTGTTTATCGACCAAATCCGCAAGGGCGGACCGGTTACGGTAACCGATCCGGAAATGGTCCGTTTCTTTATGACCATACCCGAAGCCTGCTCCCTGGTGCTAAAAACCGGCGGTGTCGGCGTCAATGGCGAATCCTATCTGCTGGATATGGGCGAACCGGTCAAGATACTGGAAGTAGCCGAACAACTGATCCGTTTTATGGGCTATGAGCCCGGCCGGGACATACCGATCAGCTTTATCGGCCGCCGGCCCGGAGAGCGGTTAGATGAACCGCTGTGGGGCCCCCATGAAAATCCCCGTCCGACAGCCTTCCCGCGCATTCTGACCTTGGGAAACGACGGTTCGGTCAAGAGGCCGGACCTCAGCGCCCTGCTGGAGCAGCTGCGCCCCTTCTGTTTCAGGACTGAAGAACGCCTTACCGACTATCGCAACGCCGCCCAGATGATCCGCATTCTCTGCGAATGGATACCCTCATTGAAGGAAGCCGCCCATGAACACTCCTGAACCGCTGCCGGAAAACATTCCTTTCTTTAAGCCTTCCTTTTCTGAGGCTGAAGAAGCAGCCGTAATCCGGGTACTGCGTTCCGGCTGGCTGACCACCGGAAGCGAAACCCTGGCCTTTGAAAAAGAATTCGCCGCCTTCACCGGCAGTCCCTTGGCTCTGGCTGTTAACAGCGCTACTTCCGGCCTGATGCTGGCCATGGACGCCTTCGGCATCGGAGCGGGAACGGCAATCGTTACAACACCCTATACCTTTGTATCCACCGCCACCAGCGCCACTCATCTCGGCGGTTCAGTAATCTACGCTGATATAGAAAAAGACGGCTATAATATCGATCCGGAACGGGTTGAGGACGCCCTGCGCGCCAGAGCGGACATCCGCGCGATAGTACCGGTACATGTGGCCGGGGTGGTCTGCAATATGGCAGACCTGCTGCTATTGGGTAAAAAATACCGGGTCGCCGTCATCGAAGACGCCGCTCATTCATTTCCGGCCAAAACCAAGGCCGGTTATGCCGGAACGCTCGGAGACGCCGGCGTATTCTCTTTTTACGCGACTAAAACCATCACCACCGGCGAAGGCGGTATGATCTGCCTGAGAGACAGCGATCGGGCTAAACGCATCACCACGATGCGCTCCCACGGCATCGACCGCACAGTCTGGGACCGCTATACCTCCAGCAAGGCCTCTTGGATCTATGATGTGGTCGAAGAAGGTTGGAAATTCAACATGCCGGATATTCTGGCGGCAATCGGCCGGGTTCAGCTTTTGAAGGCCGAGACTTTACTACAAAAACGTATCGAGATTGCCCGTCGCTTCAACGAGGGCTTCCGGGACACCGAAGGCCTGATCCTGCCGCCGGACGGGGACGGCAACGCCTGGCACCTCTATCTGCTGCGGCTCGATGGAACACAACTTACGGTATCCCGGGATGATTTTGCCCGGGAGCTGCAGGCGGCAGGCCTCGGAATATCAGTTCACTTTATTCCTCATTTTGAATTCAGCGTGTTTCAAAAGCGCTACAACCTTAACCGTTCCGACTTTCCCGAATCCGCAGACCGCTTCGAAGCTACCGTCTCGCTGCCCTTTTGGCCGGATATGAGCGAAGAAATGATCGAGCGGGTAATCCGGACAGTGAATGAAACAGCCCGCAGGCACCGGAGGGCTTCAAACTGAAAAACGCGTCTTTTTTCAGCGACATTGAAACTCCCGGCCAGAACTACGGCATCCTGATACGCTCCTCAATTCAACGGGGTCATCTGGTTGATATTCGTCCGCCGAAAATGCCCGACGGTTACCAT
Organism: Treponemataceae bacterium; assembly: GCA_942493045.1. Lineage (GTDB taxonomy): Bacteria > Spirochaetota > Spirochaetia > Treponematales > Treponemataceae > Teretinema. The sequence continues at coordinate 1,096,891 of OW818665.1, forward strand.
ATGTACACCGCTACCGATATTCCCGGAGAAAACCGGATAGCGGCCATGGGCACTTCAATTCCGGTTTTTACGCCCTATGAAATCCAGTATTTCGGAGAACCGCTCGGTATCATCGTCGGCCCGGAACTTCAAAAGGTTCAGGAACTGGTCTCTGAAGTTCTGATTGAGACCGAACTTTTAAAACCGCTGCCCTTCAGTGAAAAATTCGCCGCCTCTCAGGTGGTTGCCAAGCGCGTCAGTTTATCAGGCGATCCTGACAAAGCCCTGGGCCGACGTAAAATGGTTTTTGAAAGTACCTGCAGTATCGGAATGCAGGATCATTTCTACGCCGAACCGCTGGGCGCCCATGTGTCAATTTCCGCGGGAAGGCTTAACATCCATACCGCCACACAATGGCCTTTTCATGTTCAACGTTCTGTATCAGCCGTTCTGGATCTCGCGATTGAGGACATTGTTGTCACCCCGACTGAACTGGGCGAAGCGATGGATGGTAAGATCTGGTTTCCTTCACTGATTGCCGCCCAGGCCGCGCTGGCGGCTGTCCTTTCCAAAAAATCGGTAAAAATTGTTTTTTCCCGGCAGGAAGACTTTCTGTTTTCGGTAAAATCGGCTCCAGTACAATTCAGACACCGCACCGCTCTGGCCGAAGACGGCAGCATTGAGGCCATGGAAGTACGTATACTGGTAAACGCCGGAGCCTACAGTCCGCTGATCGACGAGATTCTGGACCGTATGGTGGTAGCGGCTACCGGAATGTACGCCGTTCCGCAATGGCGCATCGAAGCCTATGCCCTGCGTACCAACGTACCGCCGATGGGCGTACTCTCCGGCTGGGGTGAGGCTCCGGCCTTGTTCGCGCTGGAAAACCATCTTTCAGCGGTGATATCCACGGCCGGTTTCGGGCCGGTGGAATGGAAACTGCTTAATATAGTGCGCCATGGCGAAGTGCGCACTACAAAAATTGAACTGCTGGGGGAGTCCGCCATTGAAGACCTCTTCACCACAGTATGTTCGGAAAGTGATTTCCCGCGAAAATACGCATCCTACGAAGTATTGAATCGCGCCGGCAAACATAATCGCGGCGTCCCTATCCGGGGCATCGGCATAGCTCTGGGCTTTCAGGGCAACGGTTTCCTCGGCGGCGGAACTGAATTTACCCGTTACGCCATCGAAATGACCATCGACACCGACGGTAAGGTTTTTATCAAATCCGGTCTTTTTTCCCGCTCAATGCAGAAAATTATGATCAGGATGGCCTCTGAACTATTGACGATCGATGAAGACCATATCTTTTTTTCAGGCCGGGATACCGATTCTATGACGCCGACCGGTCCGGACACCCTTTCGGTTAAAGCGGCTATCCTTTCAGCTCTGACAGCCAAATGCTGCGCCGCCATCCAGAAACTGCGCTTTCGCCAACCTCTGCCGATCACCGTTAAGAAAAGCTGGAAACCGTCCCGGGCCGAACAATGGAATACAACCACTTTGGAAGGCAAACCCTTTTATTCAATTACTCCGGCGGTCTGCGCCGTTGAGATTGAGCTTGATCCGCTGACTTATGAAACCGCCATCCGCGGTATCTGGATGTCGATAGACGCCGGCCGCATCCTCTCGCCGGATAAGGCGGCGAGCACTATCCGGAAAACGGTACCGCTGGCGCTCTCCCGGCTGCTGGCCGAACATATTGTGGAAAAGGACGGCAAACTCGCTACCAGAGACGGGGCCTGCTATGACCTGCTCTCTCCGGTTTATTTCCCCGAATCGCAGGTAATATTTACGGATTCTGAAAGCAGTGCCCGCGGCATCGGTACACTCGCCTACAATCTGGTTCCTTCAGCCTACGCCGCTGCAGTACGGCAAATTACCGGCTCCTCCATTCTAAGCATGCCGATCGAGACCGAGGCGATCTTCAAGGCTATGGTCAAACCGGAGGCCGACTCATGATCATCACTTTTACCCTTAACGGCGACGAGGTCCACATTGACGCCAACCCCGGTGAACGGCTGCTGCACATCCTGCGCAAACGGTTCACCCTGCTCAGCGCTAAGGACGGCTGTCTTTCCGGCCGTTGCGGTTCCTGTATGGTCCTAATGGATGGAAAACCCGTTTCTTCCTGTCTGGTTCCGCTTTTTCAGGTTAAGGACTGTGCCATCGTTACACTGGAAGCCTTTATAAAGACCGGTGACTATGTCGATATTGCCGAGGGCTTCGCTAAAGCTGGCGTGGATATGTGCGGCTTTTGCAATGCCGGAAAAATTCTGGTAGCCCATGCTATTCTGGAAGGTGGCTTGCGCCCTCAAAAAGATGAAATCAGGCGCATGTACAGCGGGAACATCTGCCGGTGTACCGGTATCGATGAACTGGTTAACGGAGTGCGCAACGCGGCTGAAATCCGGCGGAGAAGACAAAATGGCAAGTAAGCATACGACAGTCTATTACGCTTCCTCCACAGCGGACATTCTGATGATGCAGAAAAATATCAGCGGAATTGCCCTGGCAGCCGGAAGTACCGAGTTAATCCGCAGACAAACCACCCGCTCCCCTGCCCTGCCGACCTATGTCCTATCCATCCGTAAAGTTCCGGACTTATGCAATATCGCCAAAACCGAGCGGTTTATCGAATTCGGCGCCTGCGTTACCCTCGCCGAAATCCTGCAGCTGGGCAAAAAAAACGTGCCGGAGGTACTGTATGAGGCTATCGCCCAAGCCGCCAATCCCGGCGTCCGCTCCATTGCCACAATCGGCGGGAATATCGCCATCAACAGTCAGCGTCTTTCGGCGTTCGCGCCGCTGATCGCCCTTGACGCCAAATTGGAAATACGCTCCGGTACCGAAATCTCCTGGATGTCGCTGATACGCTTTTCGGCAACCGGTGGTTGGAATGATCCGGAAAAACCGTTGTTTATCAGTAAAATCCGTATACCCACTGACAGCTGGGACATCGCCCTGTACCGGCGTTTAGGCCGCAGCGGCGTGCTTTCCGACGATACGGCCGCCTTTGTTTTCCTGGTCAAATCTCAGAAAAACGTGCTTTCCGATATCCGTTTTGCCTGCACCAGTCGCGAGTTTTTCCGGAACCGCGAATTTGAAAATCTGTTGATCGGACGCAGTCTACCAATGTCAACCAAGGAAATTCGCTACATTTTAGACAAAGCGGAGTCGTTTCTGGATCCGGAACTGTTCAGTTCCACCTTTAAAAGAGTCCAGATACTGAATCTGCTGGAAGACGGTTTATTGAACCTGACCTAGAATAATTAATCAGGAAGTTCAGCGGATCAGCATGGCGTCACCGTACGAAAAAAAGCGGTACCGTTGATGAACGGCATGCTGATAGGCTTCTCTGATTTTTTCCTGTCCGGCAAAGGCCGAAACCAGCATCAGCAGCGTTGATTCCGGGGTATGAAAATTCGTAAATACCGATTTTACAACCTTAAATTGATATCCGGGATAAATAAAAATTGAAGTGCGGCCCTCTCCGGCTCTGACGCTCCCGACTGTACTGTCAAAGGCCGACTCCAGGGTCCGGATGCTGGTAGTGCCGACAGCCAGCACCGGCCGACCCTCGGCGAGGGCTTGGTTGATCAGGGAGGCGCATTCCGCGCTGATGGTGAACTGCTCCTCATGCATGCGGTGATCTTCAATCTTTTCAGAGCGCACCGGCAGAAAGGTGCCTAGCCCGACATGCAGCGTAACCTCGGCCCGTATCACGCCCCTGGATTCCAGAGCCGCAAGAACTTCCGCCGTAAAATGCAGGCCGGCGGTCGGAGCGGCGACCGAACCGACGGTACTGGCATAGACCGTCTGATAACGCTCGGTATCGATACTCCCGTCATCACGCTTAATATACGGCGGCAACGGCAGATGCCCCCACTTTTCCAACCACCGATCATCGACCGTCCGGGAAAACCGGATGCGCCGAAATTCAGATCCCTGAAACTCTCCACTGGGGTCTTCGACAATCTGTATCAGAGTACCATCCGGGAAATGGTAAGCGCGGCCGGGTTTATGGCGCTTGGCGTTGCGCACCATGGCCTTCCATTCGGTCAGCTCCGCATCCAGGGCGGAAATCAACAGAAACTCAGCCGGCGTCCCGCTGGAGTCGGCAATGGGGTACAGCCGGGCCCGGCGCACTTTGGAATTGTTAAAAACCATCACGGTACCAGGTTCAATCAAATCGACTATGTCCAAAAACTGGCAGTCACGGAGCGCGCCGCTGTGCCGATCCATCACCAAAAGGCGGTCATGGCCGCGTCTGTCGCTGGGACTCTGGGCGATCAGTTCTTCAGGTAATTCAAAAAAGAAGTCTTTCGTGAGCATTATTGGAATCTCCAGTGAGTGGGCGTTTTTCAAGCCGCAAGTGTTCATAGGCCCGGTCGGTTACCATGCGGCCGCGCGGGGTGCGCTGCAGTAAACCGGCCTGAATCAAATACGGTTCATAATAATCCTGCAGGGTATCCAGGGCCTCGCCCACGGAAATCGCCAGGGTTTCAGCCCCGACCGGTCCGCCGCCGTAATTGGTGATTATGGAGGTCAGTATCTCCCGGTCATATAATTCAAGGCCGAGGCTGTCAATTTCCAGGCGCTTCAGGCCGGCGGCCACTACCGCCTCGGTGATAATTCCCGTTCCCAGAACCTGGGCGTAATCGCGCATCCGGCGCAGCAGGCGGTTAGCGACACGGGGCGTGCCGCGCGAGCAGCTGGCCAGGGCTTCGGCAGCGAAGGGTTCAATACTGGCGCCGAGAATGCCGGCCGAACGCAGTATGATGGCGGTAAGCTCTTCCTGACTGTAAAAAGCGAAGCGCTGTACAATGCCGAAACGGCTGATCAGGGGACTGGAAACCATGCCGGCCCGGGTAGTGGCGCCGATCAGCGTAAACGGCGGAATCGGAATACGCACCGTCCGGGCGCTGGGGCCCGCGCCGATAATCCAGTCCAGCTCATAGTCTTCCATGGCAATGTAGAGCATTTCTTCAATAGCCGGTTTGAGGCGGTGAATTTCATCGATAAAAAAAACAGTCCGCTCGGTGACGGTCGTTAATATACCGGCCAGATCCTTGGGCTTATCCAGGGCCGGCGCGCTGGTTACTTTAAAATCGACTCCCAGCTCATGGGCGGTTATCTGGGCTAAGGTGGTTTTGCCGAGACCGGGCGGTCCGATTAAAAAAAGATGGTCCAGGCTCTCGTTGCGCTCGCGGGCGGCCTGGATAAAAACCGATAAATTGTCTTTGAGGGTTTGCTGCCCCTGAAAGTCCTTGAGGGAGCGCGGACGCAGGGCACGGTCATTATCGTCGTCGCTCAATTTTTCGCTGTGCACCAGACCGGTTTCTATCGTATCCATTCTGGCCTTCCTTATCTGGTACTCAGAGCCACAATGGCGCGCCGGAAGATTTCTTTTTCGGTTTCAGCGTCCGCGGTGGTCGCGGTAATGCCCAGCGCGGCGGCGGCGTCCAGAACGGCGTCGGAGGCAGCGGTGCGGTCATAACCCATACCGAGGAGCGCCTCGATGATATCCTCATGGGAACCGCGAGGGGCGGAGCGACGGGTGCGGGTAACATCGCTGTCTCTGGTAAGTTTACCCTTAAGCGCTAGAATCATCTTTTGAGCGGTTTTCTTGCCGATTCCCGGCGCGGCTTCCAGCCGGCCGAGATCCTCGGCTTCCAGGGCTTTTTCCAGCTCCACTGAATTGATGCTGGAAAGTATTTTAATCGCCTGTTTTGGCCCAATGCCTTCCACCTTCATTAAATCGATGAAAATATCGCGCTCGGAGGGACTGGCAAAACCGAAGAGGCGCATTTGGTCCTCGCGGTGATACAGCCAGGTATACACCCGGGCCTGGCCGCCGATCGGGCCGAAGGCCTCCAGGCTGAGGGCCGGAACCATGATGTCCCACTCCAGGCCGGAGTTATCTATATAAACGGATTGTGGCAATTTAGCGGTTAAAGTACCGCTGATGCTATTAAACATAGGGTCATTATGCGGAATTTAAGCCGGATATGCAAGCGAAAGGAAATCAACCGGTCGGCAGGGTAATAGTATTGATGCGGGTTAAAGCCGCGGCCAGGGCGTCGGCAGCATGATCGCTGTCGGGTATGGCTGGCAAACCCAGCAGCAGCCGTACCGACTCCTGCACTTGATGCTTTTCGGCGCGGGCCACCCCGACTACCGCCTGCTTGATTCCCTGGGGAGTATATTCTTCCAGTGGAATACCTCGCCGGGCCAGGGCCAAGGTTACAACCCCGCGGGCTTCGGCCACGGCCATGGCACTCGATACATTCTTGGCGAAATACAGGGTCTCCATCCCGGCTTCCCGGGGGTCGAACTGATCGAGAATGACGTTCAGCTCCTCAAAGATCTTCAATAGCCGGTCCTGACGTTTCATGCGGGCCGAGGTTGCTATGACGCCGTGAGCAATGTGCCGATAGCGGTTAGCCTCGGCTTCTACAATCCCCCATCCGGTAGAAGCGATTCCGGGATCAATGCCGATGACACGCCGTACGGGGCAGTCTTTTTTCATATACCGATGATACCGTAAAAAAAAAGCCCCCGCAAGCGTATCCAACGATACTGCCTGACAGGGGCTTGCCACAGCGGGTTCCGGCTAACACCGGACGCCGAAAAGCCGATTACTCTTCTTCGTAACCTTCAGGAACGTCGATATTACTGTAAACGTTCTGAACGTCTTCATCTTCTTCAAGCTTGTCGATCAATTTGAGCACCTTGCGGGTCATTTCGATATCGAGGGTACTGTAAGTATCGGGAATCATGGAAACGGCGGCGGACATGGATTCAAAGCCCTTAGCCTGAAGCGCTTCCAGAGTCTTTTCGAAATCAACCGGATCGGTGGTTACGGTAATAATCCCGTCCTCGGATCCGACATCTTCGGCACCGGCCTCAAGGGCAACTTCCATAATCTGGTCTTCATCGCAGGTTTCGGCATCGTATTCGATGACGCCCTTGCGTTTGAACATATAGGATACAGAGCCGGTAGCGCCGAGATTTCCACCGTTTTTAGAAAACAGGTTGCGGACGTTGGCGGCGGCGCGGTTTTTATTGTCGGTCAGAACTTCAACAAGGACCGCAACTCCGCCGGGACCATAGCCTTCATAGGCCAGCTCTTCATAAATAGCGGCGCCGAGTTCACCGGTACCTTTCTTGATGGCCCGCTCGATATTATCCTTGGGCATGTTTGCACCGCGGGCTTTGAGGATGGCGGTACGAAGCCGGGGATTGGCATTCGGGTCACCGCCGCCCATTCTGGCCGCGATAGAAATTTCCTTGATAAATTTGGTAAAAAGCTGCCCGCGCTTGGCGTCAGCGGCGCCTTTGGCATGCTTAATTGTCGCCCATTTACTATGTCCCGACATGATATCTCCTTACAATGAATTGACTGCTGGTATAGATTTTTGAGAATTGTAGCATAATAAAAAAAAGCATGTCAAGGCTCGCAAAAGGTATCATTTCCTGACAGAAAGTACCCTTTTCCGCACCTTACATGCTCTCTCGAAAAAAACGATTCTTCTATTTGGAATCGTGTCCGGGAAAACCGGTGTTTTTAGATCCGACCGCTGGCCGAAGCTTTTTCCAGCAGACCGACAACCTGCTGTTCATACCAGTCTGCGGAATAGGGAAAGTGCTCGCGAATAGTCGGGCGTAAGCGGGCATCAATCGCCTCTTTACAGGGATCACAGATGTCAAATTCGCGGATATGCACATAATTCCGGTCTTTCACGGGGGATTCGATAGCCTTCCGGCAGATATCACAATAAAGAGCTTTCATTTGTTACTCTCCTACACAAAGCTTTATGTATAAAATAATAGCCTAATAATCATTTTTTGTCGAGCATGTTTTTTTTCCTCTTTTTATCGATTATACTTAAGACTATGATGCAAAAAAACAGCATTAGTATAGCCGGCCGGACCTATAGCGGTGGTAAAAAAGTAATGGTAATCGCCGAGATCGGCACCGGACACGGCGGCAAGATTGACCATGCCCGTGAGCTCGTCGACGCGGCCGTGGAGGCCGGAGCCGATTGCGTTAAATTTCAGATTGTGTACGCGGATGAAATACTGCATCCGGAAACCGGTCTGGTCAACCTGCCCGGCGGTCCAGTGCGCCTGTACGACCGTTTCAAGGAACTGGAAGTGGCACGGGAGTTCTTTGCTGAGATGTCCGCCTATGCCGCCGGCAAGGGCGTAATTTTTTTGTGTACGCCTTTTGGCCTGCGCAGCGCCAGGGAATTACGCGCGCTATCCCCGGCCTGTCTGAAAATCGCTTCTCCGGAACTGAATCATTTTCCACTGCTTAAAGAGGTAGCCGGCTACGGTCTGCCGCTAATCCTGTCCAGCGGAGTCTCACGGATGGAAGACATTACGCGGGCTATGGAGGTGACAGCGGCGGCACCACAGCGGTTATTGCTGCACTGCGTGACCAGTTATCCGGCTCCGGAAACGGACTATAATTTAAAAGTCCTGGAAACTCTGCGCGAACGTTTTGAAGTTCCCCTGGGTGTCAGCGACCACTCCCTGGATCCGCTGCTGATTCCGGTGTTAGCCGTTGCCTGTCAGACTTGCGCCGTGGAAAAACATATTACCCTTTCCCGCACCGATGGCGGCCTGGATGATCCGGTAGCCCTGCCCCCCGCCGATTTTGAACGTATGGTAAGCGCCATCCGCGAAGCTGAACTCCTGACACCGGAAGAAATAATCGCCAGACTTTCGACCCTGTATGGAGAAGACCGCATCGTAAAAGTATTGGGTAACGGGAAAAAGGAACTGGCGGCCTCCGAGATGGAAAACTATCTGAGGACCAACCGTTCCATACACACCACTAAAGCACTAAAAAAGGGAAAGAAAATCAGTGAAAAAGATGTCGCCCTGCTGCGGACCGAAAAGGTGTTGAACCCCGGGTTACCGCCTGAATACCTGCAACGGGTCATCGGCAGTACTCTCGCCCGGAATGTAGCGGACGGTGCCGGTCTGGTAGCCGAAGACCTGGCCGGTGAATAGGCTTGAGCTTTGAACACCGCCGATTATGCCGGTCTAGGCTTTAACTGTGGAAATTTTCGCTATCAAACGTAAGCCTCGCAGCGTTAAAAGCGGATCAACCATGTCGAAGATATCGGTAACCGGCTGTAATACCTGGCTTAAACCGCCGGTGGCGATCACCGGGGCTTTCAGGCCGAGATCGCTCTGCAGCCGTTGAATCAGCGACTCTACCAAACCCTTATAACCCAGCACCACGCCGGACTGAATGGCGTGAATGGTGTTGGTGCCAAGGCTGGAGGGCGGAACAGCCAGCGGAACAGAGGGTAGCTGAGCGGTGTCCCGGAACAGGGCCTTAACCGCCGTCTGGAGGCCCGGAGCGATGGCTACGCCCTTAATCTCGCCCGTGTCATCCAGGGCGGTAAAAGTCAGAGCTGTGCCGAAGTCGACAATGATGCAGGCGCCGTGATACTGCGTCCAGGCTGCCACTGCGTCGCAAACCAAATCAGTGCCAATCTCATGTACCGCGGTAGCCGGTACCTTTACCGGCAGTGACGGGTACAGGGCCGGACCGAGCACCAGCGGCTGCCGACCGGTCAGCTTAAAAATCATAGCCGAAAAAGTATCATTGAGGACGGGTACTACCGATGAAATAATGGCAGTTTCAATGGTACCCGGGGCGATTCCAGAGTCCCTGAACAGCGAGCGTAATACGGAGCTGTATTCATCGTCGGTACGTCTGGGATCGGTATTCAGCCGCCAGTCATTAACCAGCTCCTCCCCGTGAAAAAGACCTACCACGATATTGGTGTTTCCGATATCAACGACCATCAGCATAGCAACCGCTCCTTGCATAAAATAATAGGGCACGGTATCATACCAACATGGCAGAGCTTATACAACCCAGAGTATTAAAGGGCTTCAGGGACATTCTCCCGGCCCAGGAAATTGAACGTGCCCTTCTTGTGGAGACACTTACCGATACCTTCCGTCTTTATGGTTTTGTACCGATCGACACCCCCGCGCTGGAATATTCCGAGATACTGCTGCGCAAAAGCGACGGCGAAACCGAAAAGCAGGTATTCCGCTTTGAGGATAACGGCGGGCGGGATGTCTCCCTGCGCTTTGATCTGACAGTGCCCTTCGCCCGCTTTGTGGCCGAACACCGCGAAGAGCTGTACTTTCCCTTTAAGCGATATCACATTGCTAAAGTCTGGCGCGGCGAAAAACCGCAGGCCGGGCGTTACCGGGAGTTCATGCAGTGCGACTTTGATATTGTCGGTTCGGATTCGCCCGCGGTAGACTTTGAGATTCTGTCGCTGATGAAAACCGCCCTGGCCGCCATCGGCGTAAATGATGTCACGATCCGGCTCTCGCACCGCGGAGTATTCAACCGCTTCCTCTCGCGCCTCGCGCTCTCCGATAAAAGCGAAGAAATCTTGCGCATAGTCGACAAGCTGTCCAAGGTCGGAGAAGCTGAGGTCCTTTCCCTGCTCACGGCGGCCAGCGGCTCCGCTGACGCCGCCACCGAAATTCTGACTTACATCCGCGGAGCCGGCGACCGTCCGGAGGACTTTAACGCTACACTGGCTTTGATGGAAAATCTGGCCGGAGGCAGTGGCGAAGACACCCGGCGGCTCTCCGATATCCACGCCTACATGAAAGAAACCGGCATCAATACCGCCTTTGTATTGGACCCCTCGATTACCCGCGGTCTGGACTATTACACCGGCGTGGTTTATGAAACCTTCCTCAATGACCTTCCCGCCATCGGTTCGGTATGCTCCGGAGGCCGCTATGACAACCTGGCCGGCCTGTACATGAAAGACCGCATTCCGGGCGTCGGTTCATCCATCGGCCTGGACCGCCTGATAGCCGGCCTGGAACAGCTGGGCCGTTTACAGGCCAAGTCCTCTTTCACGGAAGCGGTCGTTTTTTGCCCGCTACTCTCGGACATGAGCCGCTATCAAAAACTAGCCGCGGCCCTGCGCGCAAAAAATATAGCCTGCGAAGTGTTTCCGGAAGAGCGCAAAATGGGACAACAATACTCCTGGGCCGAAAAGAAAGGCATCCGCTGGGGCATCCAGATGGCCGGCGACGGCGAAATCACACTGAAAAATCTTGAGACCCGCGCGGTAGAGATATGCGAAAACGCCGACTCGGCGGCGGCACACATCCTCCGTTTACGAAAGTAAATAAACACTCCGGGCAAATATGAAGATCCATGGCGACTATTCTCGCTATGGATCTTTTTTCTTTTCGATTCTGTCTCTTTGTCGCTTCCGCGCTGTGGTTCTCTATCGGTGACTTGCGCAGCCGGATGGTACCGCGGTTACCCCAACTGCTCGTATTCATACTGCTGACAGTGACTGCCGACCAACCGGAGCTTGCTCTGCTCTCAGGCGCAACCATCGTTGTATTTCTTCAGATCATCCGTCTGCTGTGCCGGGGGACTCCGGGTCTGGCGGATCTCTGGTTTTGCGCAAACCTGGCAGCCCTCGGCGGCTTACGATTCTGTCTGCGGACCCTATTCGGCGCATGTCTACTCATTTTTGCGCATACCAGTTGTGTCATTAAAAATCATTCGACGGAACACCGGGCTATTCCATTCATTCCGTATCTTTCAATAGCATCAATAATTATCTCCGTACTGTTTTTTATTTAAATATTCGGGCAAAATCCGCTATCCATCGCACTAACTTTGATGGAGGTAGCGATGAAACGGATTATCAGTCTTTGGTATACGCTTTTTTTCGCTGTTGTAATTATTACCGCTGCCGTGCCTGAACCCCCTACCCGATTTGAATTTGTGGATCAGGATATCGGCGATATACTAAGCGCTCTTTCCGCCTGGCGCGGAATTTCTATCGTCGGAGACGACACTGTAAAGGGTAGAACCAGTTTTCGATATACAGGAGCAGAATTTGAAAAAGCTTTTGAGAGCTTCTTACAGATCGAACAGTTATATCTTATTAAAACTGAAACTATTTGGACAGTATCCCGCATTCAAGTGCAGCTGAACTCAGACGGATTCTTGAGCATCAAGACTTCAAACGCCCCGCTCTCTGCTATCCTGCAACGCATCTCATTTACCTCGAAAGTACCAGTACTCTACGATATACTGCCCGTTTCCTGTATCAGCTTTCAGAGCGATAACTGTACAGCCCTGACAGCTGTCTCATCGCTGCTGCTTCCTTTCCCACAATGGCAGGTACAGGAGACAGGAGGATCAATTCTGATCCGGTCAGCCGAGCTTTCAGCGGACGGTAGCGGTCATTCCGGATATAACGCTCCCGGCCCCGGGCAACCGGCGCAACTGACCGTCAAGGATGGACTTTATAACGCCGTTATTCAACGCGGCAGATTGTCGGAGGTGCTTACACAGTTCTTTACGTTGTCCGGAAAAAACTATTCCAATTTAGCCGGCGCGGATAATCCGGTATCTGAATTGTCCTTTAGCGGGGCGGATTTTACAACCGCCTTAAAATTGATTCTGGAACAAGCCGGCGCCGATTTTGTGGAAGATGGCGCAATGTGGTACATACTACCCCTGAATCAGCGCGAGACGCTGAACAGAGTCCGCAACGGGCGCAGTAACTGGCTGTTGTACAGACTGGAACATACCCGGCTCAGCGAAGCGATAGCCGTAGTGCAGCGGCGCTTTCCGGAAATACAGTGCATACCGGTTGAACAATCCGGTGTAATGCTGGTCAGTCTCGGAGAAAAGGAACAGAGTGAATTTGAGAATCTATTGAAGTTAACAGACTGCGTCGAAGAAAAAGAACTGATCACACTAAAATACATCCGTACCGCCGATCTGTTGAAAAACCTTCCTCCCGGAATCGCGCTTTCCGATATTTCCGAGACCGGTACCGGTAATTCATTCTTTTTCCGCGGTACTCAGGCCCGGCGAGAACAGTTCAGAAAAGATTTAAATGCGCTTGACATTCCACCGGCCAGAATTCGTTATGACATGCTGATCATTCAATTTGAGGATTCTTCGAGCATTTCTCTGAATACCAGAGTTGAAATAAGACCGGTTCAGGCAGGCGATATTACCGCCTTTACCGGTTCCCTGAACGGCCTGCTCGGAATAAAGTTTGACGTATTATCGGTTTTCGGACATCAGTTCTCGGCGCAGCTGCATGCGGCAATGCGCGAGAACAGGGCTGCGATTCACGCTGATACAACTCTTTACGGTATTTCGGGTGAACAGATTAAATTCCAGAATACCAGTACCTACCGCTACCGGGACCCGACCTTTGACAGCGAAACGGGAAAAGCCTCCTATACCGGAATTACCCGCGAAATCGTTTCAGGGGTTGTCGTACAGATCCTGGGATGGTCATCAGGGGATGGTATGATAACGATGGATGTTGAGGCATCAATCTCCAAACGGGGTGCGGACGTTTCTTCCCAAACGGGAAATCCACCGCCCACATCCGAAAAACTGATCTCTACGCGTATCCGTTCCCGATCCGGCAGACCGGTGGTTCTTTCAGGATTAAACTACAGTGACGCTGGTGTATCAGAACAACGCACACCGTTCATCTCCCGTATCCCGCTGATAGGTCTCCTGTTTCGCAACACGGCGAAAACGGAAGAACACAGCGAGATGATTATTTACCTCGTTCCGCATCTGGATTGTTCCGGTGACAATATTGAAACCAGAGCGGCCCAGTTGGACAGCGCCATTGAACGGATCGTATTCGGGTACGTGAAATGATTACGCTCTCTGCCGAATTCTGCGGCCGACAGCGGCTGTGCATCCTCTCCAATACAAGCGATGCTCTGATTATCGGCACGGACAGGCATACCGAAAAATCCGGTCTGCTACGCTTGATAAAGATTTACCGGCAGCACAGCCCGGCCGGAACCATTAAAATCGTCAGTCTTCCCGAGGAAGAGTTGATGATCAGAATATCAGGGATCCGCGAATCTGAGTCTGAAACAAAAAACCGGGGAATTAAGAAAAACGGTTTTCAGATCAACCGAATCGAATCAAGCGCCCCGATCATTACCGCGCTGAACAGCATGCTGGTGGAGGCCGGAAGAAAACGGGCCAGCGATATGCATTTGGAAATCGGCCCTTCCGGTATGGAAGTCCGTTTCAGAATTGACGGGGTACTCTGCCATGCTCATCAGTTTCCGGCAGCTGAAGGCCGGGCGATTATCTCACGTCTTAAACTGATGAGCTCACTGAATGTTATGGAAAACCGCCGTCCCCAGGAAGGCCGGTTCTCCATCATGAACTCGGACTTGCAGGCCGATATCCGGGTGTCGATCACCGCGACGATCAACGGAGAATCAGTTGCCTTGCGTTTCCTGGAAACCAACCGGGGAGGATTATCCGTTGATGAACTGGGTTTTGACGAAAGTCATTTGGAAATTCTGCGCTCGGTACCCCAGCTGCCCTCAGGTCTGGTATTAGTAACCGGCCCGACAGGCTGCGGCAAGACCACTACTATCGCCGCTCTGATACGCGCCTGTAATACCCTGGAAAGGAAAATAATCAGTCTGGAAGATCCGGTTGAGTATTCACTGCCCGGGGTTACGCGAATTCAGATCAAGGAGGAAACCGGCCTCGGATTTCCGGATATGCTGGCCAGGGTCTTAAGGCAGGATCCGGATATATTGATGATCGGCGAAATCAGGGACACCGAGACTGCCGCTCTGGCAGTCCAGGCCGCGTTAACCGGGCATTTGGTTCTTTCAACACTGCACACCGCGTCTGCCGCCGGGGCACTGCGCAGGCTGACCGAACTGGGAGTTGAGGAATGCTTATGCCGATCGGTCTTACACACTGTCATAGCCCAACGTCTGGTACGCCGTCCGTGTTCACACTGCTCGGGAGAGGGCTGCCCGGAATGTAACGGAACCGGATTCCTGGGGAGACTTCCGGTTGCGGAATGCATTTCCCGCGGCGAAAACCGCGGCATAGCGCTGATCGACGATATTGCGAAAAAGGTAACTTCATGTAAAACAGTACAGTCAGAAATCGACCGGGTCTACGGGGTGCCTCTTGAAAAATAATATTGATGTTCTCTTTAATACGTTACTGTACTTAACAGAATCGGGCTTACCGCTAGCTGAAGCGCTCCTACATGTCGAAAACAGCCTGGGCAGAAAACTGATAAAAGCAATTGAGAATGGACAGCCATTTTCAACAGCGCTCTGTCAGCTAGGTACCGATATTCCAGCCGCCGATCTTGCCCGCTTGGCAGCTGCAGAATTTACCGGCGATCATCTCGGAGCATTGCGTGAAATCTGCGCGGATCATAAGAGGCAGCAAGAGACTGCCCATCGTATCGCTAACACCTTGGTCTATCCTTGCTTCGTGTTGCTATTCCTGGGATTGCTTATTCTATTTCTGCTCAAGTTCTTTCTGCCATGGATTGAAAGTACCGGAATGCTGACCGCTAAACTAGATTCCAGAGCCATGACCGCGCGGATTCTGCGATCGCTCGCCGTTGTCTGCGCGGCTTTCACCGGACTGATCGGTTTTGCCGGATATCGTATAAGCTCCATCATGGCCGCGCGGGATTTCTGGCGTCTATTGTCACGCTTGTGTACTGCCTCTTTTACGCTTGTTGAGGCTCTAGAAATCTGCGAACAGAACATCGCTAATCACAAACTTGCCGGGTTGGCTGCCGATGCCAGAACAATGCTGCAGGCTGGGGTTGAACCGGCAACAGCGCTCTCAATTTGCGCCATGCGGAAAAAAGACGTGCGCACTGATATCGAGCTGGCCGCAGTCACAGGCAATTATCTGGATTCATTTAAACGCGTCGAATCTCGCATCTCATCGCGGCTGGAAAGAAGCTGTTCTTTAGCAGAACGTTTTTCAGAACCGGTAGCGCTTCTTTTCTGCGGTACTGTTTTTATAATTCTCTCAGAAACCATTTTTATTCCGCTACTACTCGCGACAGGAGGACTATTATGAAAAACGACCCGGGATGGACAATGATTGAAACAGTCATTGTAATCGCAATCAGTCTGATACTCTCTGCCGGAGTCGGAATTCCGGCGATGCAGTATATAGAGCGCGCGAAAGTATCCTCCGCGCGCATGCAGATTGAAGCGTATCGTATCGCTTTACAAAGCTATTACCTGGACTGCGGAAAATATCCAAATTCCGCGCAGGGATTACAAGCCCTGAATCAAAAACCGACACTATACCCCGTTCCGGACGCCTGGAATGGACCGTACCTCGAACATACAGTGCGTGATGACCCCTGGGGTGGCCAGTGGCTGTATCGCTGCCCTGGAGAAGGAAGACGGCCCTGGCAGATAATTTCTTTCGGATCAGACGGTAAGGCAGGAGGTTCCGGATATGAAAGCGATATTACTTCCTGGGACTGATCGGGGATCGGTTACCCTGGCAGCGCTAATCGGTATAGTTATCGTGACTCTGATTCTTTTAACAGCCATAGACCGGACCAGGACGCTGCAGATTTACGCGCGGAGAGCAGCTGAAGCTGTAGAAGAGTTCAATCCGTGAAATTAGCAGATATCGCAGGCTCCTTCTTCATGATTATTTCTTTTATGCTTGTGGCGGTGCCGATCGAAGGCAAACGCGCTCATGTCGAAAACACGGCTATAATCGATCTTGCCCGTGATCGAGGCGCCTTTTTCATAGGCCGATCCTTTGATGCCGCATGCCGTAATCCCGCCGTTTCGCTGGAACAATGGCAGGAAGACATGGGTTCCGTTTTCCGGTTGGAAGAACTCGAAATCATCAGTATGGAGGCCGGATCCGGGGAGAAAAAACGGGTGAGTATCCGTTGGGTGCAAGATGGGTATTCTTATCAAACGGAGAAAACCATTGAATAGAAAAAATAAAAACGGTCTGCCGCGTCTCATTGACCGCGGTGAACACGAGATATATTTCGCTGAGCCAAAGATCATAAATATCACAGAATTTCTTAAAACGGTTCATCCGGGATATACCGCCAAGCACTGTTATGAGGTTCGGTCAGTGAGAATATGCGAAAAAAAATGGAAAATGATTACCGTGCACTCGCTACCCGCGCATAAGGCCAAACACCTGAGGATGACCGCCCTGTTTAAGCGTTTCTTTTACCCGATTTATACGGTTACCTCAATATTGGCAGATAGCCCACTGGCCGCGAACCCCGGAAAATGGAAATGTCGCGGCGAAATAATCAGTTTCTCTGAAACACCTGAATCATTGCCGGATATCCCGGCAACTTCCGATACAGATTCCGTCGAAATTCTTGCAGATACTGAGCTGGCCGCGCTGTTCCACCGCAACCGGCACACGCCGGCGCAATACAGTCTCCAGAGAGGCAGCGCGTTCATCATAATAAGCCTCGTAGTCTTCGGCCTTTTGTTTATGAGTCTCATAACCCGATTCGGGCTGGCCAAGCCGCCAACCCTTACAGAAGAGACAGAGTGTGAATTTAAAATGATCGCGGTCACCCGCGCTGATTCGAATGACAGGGATTTTGCAGCACTGCTCAGTGAGCTGTGTATTTTGACTTCGCAGAACGGCGGACACATTCAGTCACTTACTTTTAACGCTGCTGCAACACCGCCGATATATGCCTGCTTTTCCTTCCCGGGATCAGCTAGAGTCGCACCCGGCCTGCAGACTGAAAAAATTACGTTTACGGATAAAAATTTACTTCTGGCCGCTTATTATCCGGTGAATTCCGAAATGGCTGCTGCGCGCATCAACCTTACCCGTGAAGCCATCAACGATGAGGAAACAAGCCAGTTACTGGCAGAAATCCGTGAGGCCTTCAAACAGACTGAAGTTTGCGAACTGAACAGCGTTGAACTTACTCCGCAGGAAATAATACTGAGTTGTGTCATTCACCGAGGCCAGCGCAGCGCATTTTTACTTGCGCTACTCACACTGATGGAAACCCCCAACCGGATGATTTCGGCACTACGCTTGGATGAACCTTATCCGAACGGTTATGAGAGTCAGGCAACTGTTAATCTGGCGTTCCGAACCGAGCTTGCTCCGCTAACACGGCCGACGGTAATAGCCGGACAGACTTTACTGTATGAAGTTTTTGATAAAAACAGACCACTTCCGTCTGCGCAGAGTTCGCAAACCGGACCCGGCTATTTATCCCTGGCGCATGAGTTGGAAGCGGATCCGGTTGCCATTGGCAGCATTAATGAAACCGCTTTTATGCGGACTATTTCGGGTAAAATTATTACGCGGAGGAATCCATGAAGGTTGCCTATCTGTTTTTTTTGTTGATGATGCTGACCTCGTGTTCCACTTTGAAGGAAATGGGAACAAGTCGGGCCGATATCCACGGCATGATCTATGATCTGGATAATCAGCCGATTTCAGGATATACGCTGATCTTATCGGGGCTGTACTCCGCGACAAGCGACATTAATGGACGGATTCTGCTCAGTAATGTCCCGTTGCGCAGTCATCAATTTACCGGGTCGGGAAGCGGTTATTTAAAAGAACAGGGCACACTGGAAATTCCGGACCGGCGCAGCATTATTTATCTGAGCATCGCATCAGTGGAACAGCTCTACATCCGGGTACTGCGCGCGATAGAACAGGGGGATCTTGAATCAGCCGGTCTTTTGCTGGCAAAAATTCCAGACACAGAGTTCTCAACGGTGCATTATGCGGTATGCAATGCCTTGTTTTTTTTCCGCGCGGCGGATTTCCAGAAGGCGTTCGCAAATCTGGAGACTATTCAATTTGATTCGCGTACTCCGGAAATCAACCGTTTTATAAATCTTCTCAAGCAAAGGATAGGTCTTCAATGAAAACAATAAACAGGATGGTATTCTTAGTTCTGATAATCATGCTGTATGTATCCTGTCAGTTAACTAACATGCTCCCGCCGTGGGTAACCGGAAAGCCGGTTTTGTTGAGCGGTGAGCATCCTGCCCAGTTTCTCTTCTCCGGAATTGAATTCGATTTTTTGAATACCGCTTCAAAAGAAATCGTAACTCTCGATATCGCCTGCCTGCTGATTGACCCGGATAGCGGTAAAAGCGCGCTCAGCGGACAGGGCTTGATACATTCCCGCTATAACGGTTCCATCGCCGGCGGAGAACTTAAAACCCTGGTTATCAGTCTGGACGAATGGATTTATTGCGCGCTGCCGCCTGACACCCGCATCGAATTTTTTCACTTCCCGAAAATCACTTATTGCGACGGTTCAACCTGGGAAGATCCCTTTGGTTGTTTTCACACTGACAGCAATACAGGGGAACAGTAAATGTCAGAAAAAACCCTCAGGATAATCATGGTTAGCTTCCTCAGTTTACTTGTTTTAGCTTCATGTTTGCGTGATCCTGAACTAGCCTTTGTCTCGGATAAGACTGAAGCCCGGCAGTGGACGGTTATAGTGTATATGGCCGCGGATAACGATTTGGAAGGCGCGGCGCTCAGAGATATTAATGAAATGGAAAATTCATTCCGCAACGATAGTAACGTAACTTTGCTGGTACTCCTGGACCGCAGTCCGATATATGATGCTTCAAACGGAAACTGGAACGACACCAGAGTATTTGAAATCGTGAACGATCCTTCCGGAGACAATGCGGTGATCGTTTCCAAACGGATTTCCTGTACGGATCTGGGACTGGACGCAGAAACGCAAACCGAACTGGATACCGCGAATCATCTGGTACTCCGCCACCTGGGTAATTTCGCGCGCAGGGTATATCCGGCCAAAGAATACGCTCTGATAATCTGGGGCCACGGCAATGGCTGGAGAGGCGGAGCTTCCTCAGGGATTAGCGCCGCGACGTCTTTTGACGACAGCAGTGTTTCATCAATGCCTCTGAGCCGGCTATCGCAGGCGATTGAAAATCAGAACTATGCTATCCTCGGTTTTGATACCTGTTTTGGAATTACCCTTGAAGCGGCTTATGAATTTTCCGGTATGAATGCGCTGATGATAGGCTCTCCCGGAGCCAGCCCGGCCGACGGCTGGGATTACCGGCGCTTGCTGGAGCTGTTTTATGCAACCGCCGGCACACCCACCGATTTCTGCCGCGCGGCGCTGACTCAATACCGTGAACAATACCGAGCAGTGCCCGGAGTGTCTTTTGCCTGCTTTCGCACCGCGGAAGCGATTGCTCTGTTTTCCGCCTGGGAAAATTTCTGCGGGAGTATTTCGGGGACTATCAATAACGATGTGACCCGCTCTTTAGTGCGTGAGTGGATAGCGGGCGATGTTCGTCAGTATCAATACTATAGTTATCCGTGTGACCTGTTTATTGACCTGAGCTCCCTGGCATCGGTGGTGCGCAGTCGGGTAACGGAGCTGACCGATTCAATCGAGTCACGGAATGAATTGTTAACCCGATCCGACGCCCTTGATGACGCGTTGAACAGTGCCATACCGCTGGGCTGGGATCAAATGCAAGATACCAGCGGCACCGGGCAGGCACAACCGTGCGCTGTACTTTACTTACCCTTGGAAGGTCCGGGAATACCCGCCCCGCGGCATAATCCCGCATATATCCGTGGCGTAGAAAGTCCGGATAAGGCGCGTTTTATTCAAGATTCCCGCTGGTGGGTTCCGTCGGAGCCGACTTCGGAGAGCCTGCTGGACAGATTATTTTACACGGTTTTCTAAAACACCGCTGCTGCGTTCAGGCTGTAGGCGCGCTATCAACCCGTTTATAATCATCTTCCAGCCTGATAATATCGTCTTCACCAAAATAGGTTCCGATCTGAGTTTCGATAATAACCAACGGCGCTGTTCCGGTATTTTCCAGCCGGTGAACCGCTCCGGATGGAATATGTACTTCACGGGCCCGTTCCATAGGAATCAGATCGTCATTAAGGGTTACCGTTCCGATACCATCGGCGCATACCCAGTGTTCCTCACGATAACGGTGTTTCTGCAGCGAGATTCGCCGGCCGGACTGAACTACCAGACGCTTCACTTTTACGCGGTCAGTATCCAGCAGGATGGTGTAAGAACCCCATGGACGCTGTACCGTGGTATGTTCGTCCAGCAGGCTTGAACCCTCGGCTGCCAATTGTTGTACAACTTCGGTTACCCGCTGACCTGAACCGCGTTTCATCACCAGCAGAGCGTCTACCGTGTCAACCACGCAGGTATCCTGCATATCAATAAGCACAATTTTTTTAGAACCGGGTGTGACTACCAAATTTCTTCGAGACTCAATAAACAGCGGTTCTACACCGGCTAAGACGGCGTTGTCCGTCTCTGAGTTGAGAGCTACCTGATACAATGAATCAAAGCTTCCCAGATCGCTCCATCCCAAATCGCAGGGCACAACGACAATTCTATCTGATTTTTCCATCACGGCGTAATCTACTGAAAGGGATGGTATGCTTTCCATCTCGGCAAGTGTCGGCTCCAGCAGAGCAGGTGTCCGGCCGCCATTACGTTCCACAATGGCACGGTATACTGTTTGACAGGCGTCAAAAATCTGCGGAGCGTGCTTCTTCATTTCATCTAAAAAAGTCTTCGCGGAAAAACAAAATATTCCGGTGTTCCAAAGATGATTTCCGCTTTCGCTAAAACGGAGCGCGCTCTGAGCGTCTGGTTTTTCATGAAAACTGACTACTTGTTTGCCCTTGTATTCAAGATAACCATAGCCGGTTTCCGGATAAGATGGCTTCACACCGAAGGTTACCAGAAATCCTTCACGGGCCAATTGCTGGGCCTGGCGGACGGCTTGATTATACTGTTCAAGATGAAGCACTAAATGATCCGTCGGGCTGACCAGTAAAAGTTCCTGTGGATCAAGTGATAAGGCGACAAGCGTTACCGCCGGGGCGGTCTTACGCCCGACCGGTTCGAGCAAACCGCTTTTTTCGCTGATGCCCTGACCGGAGAGCTGCTCAAAAGCCAAGAAAGCTTGTTCCGAACCTGAGGCCACCGCGAAGCGGTCGGAAAACGGCAAGTTACGGGTTATAACAGATTGAAAAAGCGATCCCTGATCCAGCAGCGGATAAAACTGTTTGGGCAGATTCTGCCGTGAAAGCGGCCATAACCGGGTTCCGGCTCCGCCGCAAAGTAAAAGTGACAGCATGTAACGTCCTCCTGCTCTTTCTCGGGCGTCATTTTGACATTTCTATTTTACCCGGCTTTCGAAAAGCAAAGCGATCTCTCACCCGGGCGCGAATGAAAATACCCTCAACGAGTTCAATCCGGTTGGTGGGTAGAGTTACCGTTTCTGATAATTTCTATCTACCCATTTCTGATATTCACCGGACTGCACGTTTTTTACCCATTCCGGATTAGCAAGATACCAGTCGACAGTCCGGTCAAGTCCCTGTTCAAAAGTTACCGACTGTTTCCAATTCAATTCGGCTTTCAGTTTTGAACAATCGATGGCATAGCGCCGGTCGTGTCCTGGCCGGTCTTTTACATGGGTGATGGTAGCGCGAACGGCAGCAGGATCGAGCTTAGCTTTTAAACAGACAATATCGATCAGCTTGTGCAGGAGTGTAATGTTTTCCCACTCATTCTCCCCGCCGATATTGTATTTCTCGCCGGAACGGCCCTTATTCACAATTGCCCACACTGCGGTATTGTGATCTTCAACAAAAAGCCAGTCGCGGATATATTTACCATCGCCATAAACAGGCAAGTTCTTCCCGTCGAGCATGTTCAGTATCATCAGCGGAATGAGTTTCTCAGGAAAATGATAGGGACCGTAATTGTTGGAACAGTTGGAAAGAGTTACCGGCAAACCGTAGGTATGGTGATAAGCAAAAACCAAATGGTCACTGGAGGCTTTACTGGCCGAATAGGGAGAACGCGGATCGTAGGGGGTGGTTTCAGTAAAGAAACCGGTCTCACCCAGCGAACCGTAAACTTCATCGGTACTGACATGATGAAAAAGCACATCGGTTCTATCTTTCCAGGCCAACCGGGCAACGTCCAGCAGCGTATAGGTACCCATCACGTTTGTCTTGATAAAAGCTTCAGGGCCGAGAATAGAGCGGTCCACATGACTCTCCGCCGCGAAATGAATGACGGTATCAATATCATACTTATGGAAAACAGATTCAACCGCGGTCCGGTCGGTAATGTCGGCATGCTCAAAGAAATATCGCTTACCGCCGAAATCTGCCGCGACATCTACAAGGCTGGAAGCATTGCCGGCGTATGTCAACGCGTCCAGATTGATAATTCTGCCCGTAAAGCCCGGCGTCTTCTGCAGCAGTACATGTATGAAATTGCAGCCTATAAAGCCGGCCCCGCCGGTTACCAGGATATTTGTCAGTTTACGCATTTTCTTTTTTATCCTTGCTTTCCAAAAATTTTTTCAGACTGCTCTGCCAGTCCGGAACAGCGATACCGAGGGTGCTCTCAATCTTCGTTTTATCCAGAACTGAATAGGCCGGTCGGGTTACCTTGGCCGGAAATTCAGCGCTGGTACAGGGATTAACCGCGCAGTTCTTTTCCAGAATCCCGGATTCACGCCCCAGGCGGTAAATCTCACAGGCAAAATCGAACCAGGAAATATCTCCCTTGCCGGAAACATGATAAATCCCGGGCTGTACGTCTTTGCCGGATTCTACGGCGCTGATCAAAGACAGCAGGGTTTCGCACAGATCAGAGGCCCAGGTAGGGGTCCCGCGCTGATCATTGACAACAGCAAGGCTGTCACGTTCATTCATCAGGCGCAGCATGGTATGCACAAAGTTATTGCCGTACCGGCCGTATAACCAGGACGTGCGTATAATCCAGGTGGCCTCGTTCGCGGAAAGCGCGGCCCGCTCTCCGTCGCGCTTTGTCAAACCGTAAACGCCGATAGGGTCGGTCAGATCATCCTCACGGTAGGGACGAGTGCCATTACCATTAAAAACATAGTCAGTAGAAATATGGATCAGACGGGCACCGGCCTTACGGGCAGCCGCGGCGATATTAGCCGGCCCTTCGGTATTAAGATGCCTGCATACTTCGACATCGTCTTCGGCTTTGTCTACAGCCGTATACGCGGCGCAATTCAGTATCCAGCGCACCGGAGTTCCGGATTCGGCCAATGTCTGAATGAAACCGTCTAAAGCAACCCGGTCCGTAATATCCACCTCACGGTCTGTACCGACGCACGCGATACCGGCAGACTCGCACATAGCGGAAAACTCGGTACCGAGCATACCCTTGCTACCAATTAACCAGATCATGAAAGAACCTTCAGTGTTGGCTGATTTTTGTCTTTTTCAGACAATAAAAAGTCCGCACCCAGATCCGGCCAGAGGATGCCGACATCACAATCATTCCAGATCAAGCCGCCTTCATCATCCGGATGATAAAAATCGGTACATTTGTAGGTGAAAAGAGCGGTTTCCGAGAGTACCAGAAAGCCATGGGCAAAACCTTCCGGGATGTAGAACATATTGTTCTTTTCAGAGGTAAGCGTGACGGCGTGCCACTTTCCAAAGCTGGGTGAGCCTTCGCGTAAATCCACCGCAACATCAAAAACTTCTCCGGAGATTACCCTAACTAACTTTCCCTGAGGGTGTTTTTTTTGAAAGTGCAGGCCGCGCAAAACTCCGCGGGCGGAGGAGGACTGATTATCCTGAACAAAGCGCATTGTCAAACCGGCAGCGGTAAAATCGCGTTCGGACCAAGACTCAAAAAAAAGACCGCGCTTGTCTCCGAATACTTTCGGCTGAATCTCGAACAACCCGGATATCGGGCATTCCTGAAAGGTAAAGGGCATGGTTACATGTTCTCCGCAATATAGGCAAGGTACTCACCGTACTCGGTTTTATAACCGGAGGCCAGCGCCGCCAGCTGCTGACGGGTAATCCACTGATTATGATAAGCGATTTCCTCGATGCAGGAAACGTACATTCCCTGGCGTTTTTGGACCGTCGCGATAAAATTGGAGGCCTCAAGCAAACCGTCATAGGTGCCGGTATCCAGCCAGGCCATTCCCCGGCCGAGGACTTCAACCGACAACCGGCCCTGCTCCAGGTATGCGTTATTGACCGCGGTGATTTCAATCTCTCCGCGCGCCGAAGGCTGAACCGCTTTGGCAATTTCCACCACGCTGTTGTCGTAAAAATAAAGACCGGGCACCGCGTAGTGCGACTTTGGATTTGCCGGCTTTTCCTCTATTCCAAGGGCTTTACCGGATTCATCAAATTCTACGACTCCATAACTGGTAGGGTCTTTAACGAAATAACCGAAAATCGCGCCGCCGCCGGCAGTCTCAATGCGGTTTGCGGCGTTCTTAAGGGTAGCGCTGAAGCCCCGCCCATAAAAAATATTATCACCGAGCACCAGGGCGCAGGACTCTTTTCCGATAAAATCGGCGCCAACGATAAAAGCGTCAGCCAAACCGCGGGGTTTTTCCTGCACGGCGTACTCAAAACGCATTCCAAGCCATTCTCCGGTACCGAACAGTTCCCGGAAAAAAACAATGTCACGGGGAGTTGAGATGATCAGCACGTCACGAATGCCGGCCAGCATCAAAACCGAAAGCGGATAGTAAATCATCGGTTTGTCATAGAGGGGCAGTATCTGCTTGGATACGGCCTTGGTAATCGGATACAGCCTGGTGCCTGAACCGCCTGCCAGAATTATACCTTTCATTTTTTTTACTCCCCAAATGTCGAAAAATCCAGAATGTTAAAACGATTACCAAAAATTACCGCTCATTACGCATTTGTTACTCTATAGCTAATTATTATATCACCTTACTTCGATCCATTTCAATATTTAAAACCTCAAAAACCTCAAATGATTTTTGTTCTCTGAGATGCTTATAATGGTCGCGGATTTTATGTGTGGGCAAAAAACAAGGACTTTCCGAAGCTGCCCGTCCGGAACCAGTGTTACCACCGGTACCGGACAGAACTGATCAGTCCATGAAATAGGACTTTAAAGGCGGAAAACCGTTAAATTCAACGCTGGCGTAGCTGGAAGTATAGGCTCCGGTAGAAAGCCAATACAGCCGGTCGCCGATTTTAAGGTCCAGGGGCAGTTTGTATTTATAGTCTTCGTACATGATGTCCATACTGTCGCAGGTCGGACCGGCCAGCACGACTTCGCCGGTCTTGGCTTCCGGACTGTCTTTTTGGGTGACTACCGGATACTTGATAGCCTCGCCAAGAGTTTCGATCAGGCCGTTAAACTTGCCGGCGTCCATATAAACCCAGCGGTTCAGGGCGGTATTGTTCTTGCGGCTGATCAGCACGACTTCGGTGATCAGCGCGCCGCTGTCGCCGACCAGGGAGCGGCCGGGTTCCAACACGATCATCGGAATTTCCTCGCCAAAGTCATCGCGCAGATAGCGGGTAATTTCGGAGGCGTATTCGCTGAGTTCGTTGGTAGCCTGCATATAGTGCGCCGGGAAGCCGCCGCCCATGTTGATCATCTGCAGACGTATTCCCTCTTCCTCTTCCAGAGAGGTCATCAGGTACTTAGTCTTGACGATAGCGTCGTTCCACTGGCCGATATCGCGTTGCTGACTGCCGACATGGAAAGATATTCCATAAGGGGTCAGGCCGAGGTCACGGGCCTGCACCAGCAAGTCATAGGCCATATCCGGATGGCAGCCGAATTTCCGGGACAGCGGCCAGTCGGCGGTAACCGAGTTTTCCACCAGAATACGCACATACACCCGGGATCCCGGAGCATGCTTGGCGATGTTTTTCAGGTCTTCTTTACTGTCGGTGGCGTACATACGTACGCCCTTTTCATAAAAGTAGGCAATGTCTTTTACTTTCTTGATAGTATTGCCGTAACTGAGACGGTCCGGGGACACGTCCTGGGCAAGCACCTTATCAAGTTCAAAACGCGATGCAATGTCAAAATTGGAACCGAGCTCCGCGAGGAGGGCGATTACTTCACGCGCCGGATTGGCTTTTACGGCATAATAGATGTGCGCAAACGGAAATGAATTCTGCAGTTTCACAAAATTCCGTTTAATCGTTCTCAGGTTAACCACCACACAGGGTGTTTCCAGGTCTTTGGAAAAGTCCATGAGCCGCTGCCAGTCGGCATCGTTAATGTAATCTGATCTGTTCAATTAAGGTTTGCACCTCCCTTCAATAGAAAAAAATGATTTTTTGAACTATAGATAAGTGAGCCGGTTGTGTCAATTGATATTATTTATCATACTGATATTCATGGAAATTATGACTCAAATCGTTGCTCTGTTTATACTTATGGCAGTCGGTTTTACCGCCGGAAAGCTCTCAATTCTCGAGGCCGCATCCAGCCGCGGTATTTCAACCCTGATCATAAAGGCTACCCTGCCCGCCCTGATCGTCGTCTCGATGCAAAAACCCTTTTCAGAGGAGCTGTTAGGCGCCTCGTTGCAGACTTTGCTGGTGGCCACTTGCTATTATGCGGGAATTATCGCCTTGTCGCTACTGACGGCGCGACTCTTCAGAGCTTCCGGCGCTTCCGGACCGAAAGGCGGTATTCTGGCTTTTGCCCTGTCCTTTTCCAATTGCGCCTTTATCGGGTTTCCGGTAGTAGAGGCCATTTTGGGCAAAGAAGCGCTGTTTTTAACCAGTATCCACAACATCCTTTTTAATGTGCTGGCCTTTTCGGTCGGTATTTTTATCGTGCTGAAGAGCGGTAAGGAAGGACACAGCCACCGACTGCCGTTCAAACACCTGCTGAATATCAATGTACTGGCGGCGATAGTCGGCTTTGCGCTGTTTATGCTGAGTATCGCCCTGCCGCGTCCGGTGCTGGTTCCGCTGACCATGCTCGGCTCGCTGACGACCCCGTTAGCCATGATCGCCACCGGCGCCATGCTCAGCCGGGCCAGAATAAAAAGCGTCCTCGGCGACTGGCAGGTCTATGCCGCCACGGCATTGCGTCTGGCGCTCTGGCCGCTTTTAGCGGCCCTGATCCTGAGGCTCTGCGGGGTAAGCGGGCAACTGTACTACATCACGGTAATTATCGCCGGAATGCCCGCGGCTTCCAACACCAGCCTGATTGCCGAGGTCTACGGCGGCGACACCGATACCGCCAGCTCGCTAGTCTTCATGACCACCTTGGGAGCGGTAGTCAGCATCCCGGTTTTGGCGGCTCTATTGGTGTAGAATAGACCGAAGCGATATCAGTGTTGGAAAAATCATTTCCCTTAAAAAGCAGCTTTTCGTTGCTGATGCGGGAGAGCGCGTAGGAGACGCAGTCGCCAATATTAAGCGCGGCCTGATGCCGACCTTTTCCGTAACGCCGCCAGGCATCAAGAGCCACCTCGGCCTGGGAAGAGTCAAAGGCTACCGCGTCAATGCCGGTTTCTGCCATGAGCTCGCTCAGCGCTTTTGCTCCACCCTCGCCTTTTTTAGCTTCAATAACAATTGCCGTTTCCAGCAAGGTAAAGGAACTGATCAGTTTTCGTCCCGGGGCGGATAAACTGTCAATAAACAGAGCGGCTTCGGCTTCGCCGGTCAACACCGCGATCAGGGCGGAACTGTCGACTACCATTAGGGATTTACCCCCGCATCGCCATACCCGAGAATATCTTCCGCGCTGCGCGTATCAAGGTCCGGCAGGGCAGAGCAACGGGCGGCTATCACGCAGAGCTGGGTGCGCAGGGAGCCTGAATCCTTCTGCAACGTTTCTTCCAGCGCCTGAAGTGATTGTACGATTGTCTCGGTCATTGACAGTCCGGTTTGTACAGCCAAACGGCGGGCCAGCAATTCCACACGGGGATTACGGATACTGATCGGCATAAAAATGCCTCCTGTATATACAATTATAAGGCCGTATATACAGTAATGTCAACTCACCGCGGAAAGCTGCTCCAGTTTCTCACGGATAAATTCACTCTTTTCCTTCAGGCCGATCTTTCCGGTTTCCAGAATGATAATGTTGGGATGATGCGGGTCGAGTTTGACTCGGCCGGCGGATTCCTTCATCAGGCGCAGCAGGCGTTCCACCGAAACTTTGGACACCCGGGAAAATTCAACCCGGACGGATCCCTGTTTTTCGCGCAGGCTGGAAATGGAAAGATTGCGGCAGATGATGCGGATCTCGGAGAGGGCCAGCAGGCTGCGCACTTCATCCGGCAGGGGCCCGAAACGGTCCAGCAGCTCGGCGTAGACCCGCTCCAGTTCCTCGGCGGTGCTGATTGAAGCCACCTTTTTGTATATCTCCATCTTGGTCTGGGCCACCTCGATATAGCTGTCCGGAATAAAGCCGGTGTATTCCAGCTCCAGCAGAGCCTCGGTCTCGGCTTCGAAGCCGGAATCCTGCAGCTTACGCACGGCCTCTTCCAGCATTTTCAGATAGAGGTCAAAACCAACCGAGAAGATATCGCCGGACTGCTCGCGGCCCAGCAGGTTGCCGGCGCCGCGGATTTCCATATCCTTCATGGCGATTTTAAAGCCTGAGCCGAGCTCGGTAAAGTCCGAAATGGCCTGCAGCCGCTTCATGGCGATCTCGGAGATGGCCTTGCCCTGCGGATAAAACAGGTAGGCAAAGGCCTTGCGGTCGGAGCGACCAACCCGTCCGCGCAGCTGGTAAAGCTGTGACACGCCGTACATATCGGCCCGATCGATGATAATCGTATTAACATTCGGGATGTCGATACCGTTCTCAATGATGGTGGTAGCGATCAGAATATGAAAACCGCCCATCTTAAAGCGCCGGAAAATTTCTTCCAGTTCATGCGGACCCATCTGTCCGTGGGCGCAGTCCACCAGCATCTCCGGAACCAGCTGTTCCAGCCGGATGCGGATTTCCTCCAGGCTCTCGACGCGGTTATGCAGGTAGAATACCTGCCCGCCGCGCTCCACTTCGCGCCGGATAGCCGCGGCCAGGCGGTCCTCGTTAAATTCATCGATCACCGTCTCGATCGGATGGCGGTTCTGGGGAGGCGTGGTCAACAGGCTCATGTCGCGGATTTTTAATAAGGACATGTGCAGGGTACGCGGGATCGGCGTGGCACTGAGCGCCAGGGAGTCAATGCTGGTCTTCAGCTCCTTCAGCCGCTCCTTGTCCTTGACCCCGAAACGCTGCTCCTCATCCACTATCATCAAGCCGAGGTCCTTGAACTTGACGTCCTTCTGGATGATGCGATGGGTACCGATCAGAATATCGACCTCGCCCCTGGCGACGCGCTCCAGGGTCTTTTTCTGATCGGCCGGCGAGACAAAGCGCGAGAGCTGGGCGGCGCGCACCGGAAATTTCTCAAAGCGCTCGCAGATGGTATCGTAATGCTGTTCAGCCAGAATGGTGGTCGGGGCCAGAAAGGCCACCTGCTTGCCGCTCATCACGGCCTTAAAGGCGGCGCGCATGGCCACTTCGGTTTTACCGTAACCGACGTCACCGCAGACCAGTCGGTCCATCGGCTCCGGTTTTTCCATATCGGCCTTGATCTCAGCGATGACCGTCAGCTGGTCCTCGGTTTCTTCGTAAGGGAAAGCCGCTTCGAAAGCGGTCTGCCACTCGCCGTCAGGAGCAAAGGCGTAACCGCGGGCGGCCTTGCGCCGGGAATAGAGATCGATCAGGCGTGAAGCGATATCCTCCACGGATTGCTTGACGCGGTTTTTGCGGTTTTCCCAGCTTTTGGAGCCGAGCTTGTCCATGCGCGGATTTTCGCCTTCATTGCCGATATAGCGCTGAATCAGGTTAACCTGCTCGATCGGGATAAAAACGGTTTCCTCTCCGGCGTATTCCAACTTAATATAATCACGCTCGTTGCCCATCGCCCGTACCCGGTCTATGCCCTTGAACAGGCCGATACCGTAGTTTACGTGCACAACATAGTCGCCTGGATTGAGTTCGACGAAGGTGTCGATAACACTGCTTTTAGCGTGCTTGACCGATTTGGGAATACGCCGGCGGCGGCCGAAGATCTCATTTTCCTGAATGACGATGATCTTGAGCTCCGGAATACCGAACCCGGAAGACAGATTTAGGGGAATGATATCTACCGGAAGTTCTTTGAGAATCTCGGCGATACGCAGGCTCTGGTGTTCGCTTTCGGCGAAAACGCAGACCCGCCAGCCATTCTTGATCAGGTTAGCCAGCTCTTCCTTGAGATAGACGATGTTGCCGAAAAAGCTGCGCGGCGGATCGCAGGTCAGGCGCAGCCGGCTGGCAGCCATGCTGTCGTCGCCGTGAATGGTACGCAGCAGAATACGTTTCTGATGGGCCGCGCAGAGCGTCTTAAAAGACAGCAGCACATGGCGGGGTTCCGGTATTTCTATCAGCAGCGGGTGCGAGAGACCTTCTCCCGAGGCGGTATGATACTTGCGGTACAGACCGGTATATTCGCGCTCCAGGGACTCTTCGGCGTTGTGCTGGCGGTCCCAGTCCACAAAACAGACAGTAGCGTCGGGCCCGAGATAATCCAGCAGCGAGGCGCTTTCCGGAAAAGCCAGCGGATAAAATAGTTCCTCGCCGTCGGCCTCGCGGTGGGCGATCAGATGCTCCAGAAAGGCCGCCGCTCCGGTCGGGAATTCGCTCAGGGTCTTCAACCTCGCGGACAGGGCATCGATGCGCACATCGTCCCAGATCACCTCGCGTACCGGATGCAGCACCAGCTCAGCCAGATCGCCGGATGAACTTTGATCGAGCGGATTAAAGCGGCGGATCTGGTCTACGGTATCAAATTCAAAGACCACGCGGTGGGCAGCTTCATTGCCGCTGAGAAAGATATCCAGCACCTCGCCACGCAGGGCGAACTCACCGTGTACGGTAACCCTGGGAACCCGGGTATACCCCCAAGAAGACAGTTTCGTTGCCAGTTCGATAGAATCGAAGGGCTGGCCCTTACGCAGGGTAAACAGCATGGATGAAAAATAGGCCGGGGGCGGCAGGGGAGTTAAAAAAGCCCGTTCTGTCAGCACTAAAATGGAGCTCTCACCTATTTTACGTTGACACAGTTCGGCGAGCCGGGCGGCGCGGGAGCCGAAAACGGCTGAGCCGCGGGCGACCGGGCGGTATGCCATGGTTCCCCACCAGGGCAGTTCGCTGTAGTCCAGGCCGGTCAAGTCCAGATCGGCCGACAGGGTTTCAATGTCTTTTTCGGTGGGGACTACCAGAACCAGCAGGCCGGGGAAGGTTTTCAGTAAATCCGAAAAGAAAAAGCCATGCAGACCGCCCTGAATACCTTCAATCTCGTAAGGCCAGTTACCATCGCGCAAACCGGTAAGCAGCGCGTTCATAGACGGCCATTTTTGCAGGGCTTTAAAAAGGGCTGCTTCGCTGGAGCCCATAGATCGGTTAATCATGATGGGCTATATTAGCACTAATGGATGAACATAAAAAGGCCGATATAGAACAAGGAGAAGTTTTTTAACAACTTTTGCGCAGGAGACTATTCGTGAAACAGCTGTTTGCAGTGTTACTTTCTATAGCCCTTTTCGGAGGAAGCCTCATCGCCCAGGAATACGCGGCGCTCGGCGGCGCCGAACTCTCAATACGTTTTTTTGACCGTACCATTTACTATCCGGGGAACTCACCCTCCGAACCGATCAACATCCGGTTGACCATTGCCAACAATACGCCGCGGACCGTGCGTTTCAAACTGGCTGAAAACCATTTTTTCAGCATCGACTTTACAGCTAATACCACCAGAAACAGTCCTCTGGAACATACTGAAGACTACACCCAAAAACGGACCGGCAATCAGCAGGTCTACTTCCGGGAAATCAGTCTGGAAACCGGTGAAGAATACTCCGTAACCGCTAACCTGAAAGATTACCTGAAAATTGACAATCCCGGAGTCTACATCCTGCAGGCGCATTTCTTTCCGGAGCTGAAAAGGCTGAATGGTGAAACCGAACTGCATGCTTCCTCAAACAAACTAACCCTGGAAGTACGTCCCTCCCCGGCGCCCGCCGCCCTGAAGATTTTGCCGATTTCACCGACAAACTCGGCAATTCTGCAAGCGGAAAGCATTCCTCCTGATCAGGTACTCAATTACATGCTTACGGCCCGTCAGGGTACCCGCTGGGATCAATTTTTCCTGTATATGGATGTAGAAGCGATGCTGAAACGCGATCCAGCCAAGGAAAGGCGTTTTAACGCCGAATCAGAAAACGGACGCTGGGAAATGATAGAGGCTTATAAAAGCGAAATGAGAAGAGAAAACGTCGACCGTGAAATCGCCACGATTCCAGTTGAATTCAACATCGAGCAGACTAGCTATACCAGCACTCAGGCGGTTGTTAAAGTGATTCAGTGGTTCCAGTATACCAACTTCAGGGAAAAAAAACGCTTTACCTACAAGCTATCTTCCCGCGACGGCATCTGGAGAGTGTATGACTATACCGTCGATAACCTCGGTACGGAATAAAGGAAACGTAATGATAGCCCTGCTTGTCGCGGATACAGACAGCTCCAGCGCAGCCCTCGAACAGCACATTCGACCCCTGGGTTTTGATATCATCAGATACCGTTCTCCGGTAAAAGCCCTTGATAATTTCGAAGAAATTGTTCCGGAAGCGGTTTTTATCGACACGTCCGATTTCCCGCGGCACTGGAAGACCCTGGTGCAGTTTATCCGCGCCGATACCGGCAAGGACCAAACCATCATTGTGCTGCTGACCGGGGAGCGGTTTACGGCAACCGATGCCGATAAGGCGGTAAAGCTTGGTGTTCAAGCGGTTATCGACGCATCAGTTCCTTCCAAAGAGGAAGAACAGCGGCTCTCGGCTCTCTTTGCCCGGTACAGGGCTATTGAAACTTCAGCCGAATCACTATACAGCGGTCCGGTCCTGTCAAACTCTGTCTTTCTGTTTACCAATCCTGAAACCGGTATGATCATTACCGGGAAGATTGACGCCCTGAGTCCGACACAGTTGCGCTTCCGTCCGGACGCGCCCTCGACCACTTCAAATCTGAACGCCGGAACAATTCTGGAAAACTGTTCTTTGAAAACCGGCGCTGCTGTCTCCGAGGTAAGCTGCGGTGTAACGCGCAACAACTTTGTGCTGACTCTCGAGTTTTCGCGAACTCCGGCTGATTTCACCAAAACAATTTCTGATTTTATCGGCGGGAAAGAATAGCCAGAAAGAGAGCCGCTAACAGCAGCAGACACAATAGGTATATCCACCAGGGCAAGGGATCGGTTTGAGTACCGGTCTTTTTTTTTGTACCGGCGTTACCGTCGCGGATCTGTTTCCGGCTGGCGGCGGAGTCCGGGAAGGCATAGCCGCAGGCCGGACAGCCGTCGCGAAACATAGCTGCATCGCCTGAAAAATTGCAGGAGGGACAGCGCACGGACGAAAAAAATTTGCCGCATTTCCGGCAATTTCTGGCCTTGGCGGTAACCTCGGTTCCGCAATACTCGCAAAAGAACTTCGGCTGGGCTTTCACGGCGCTCAGCTGTTTCCGCCGCTTGCGGCAGCCTTCGCGGGGCAGGACGCGCAAGCCGGTTTGGCGGCGCCCGGTTTAGGGGCACTCGCCTTGGCCGATGACGCTGAAGATGGCGCGGCCGCGGTTGAAGACGGAGAGCCGGAGGCGGCGTCGTTCACATAAAAACCTGAACCCCTGAAGCTGATTCCAATTCCACCGCTCAGCACCCTCCGGACGGATGCGCCGCACTGCGGACAATCTTTTACCGGAGAATCAGCCATCTTCTGAAACACTTCAAAGCCGTTTCCGCACGAGTCACACGCATATTCATAGGTCGGCATTTGTATTTTCCCTCACTGAAAAAACTGTTTAAAAATTAATATACAAAGAGGATGAAAGCTCGGCAAGTTTTTGCCTGGTAATCTCAATCGGTTCAATAACTACGCTCTCACCCTCAATTCGGGCACTCACATTCAACAGCAGACCGAGCAGCGAGGTTACAGCCCTTCCCGCTCTGGGATCTGAAAGATTCAACCGGGTTGAAAGGCGGTAATTTTCCTCTTGCGGTAACAAATACATAACGGCGTTGCTCAGGGGCAGCTGCAGTAAGGGCCCGAACAAACGGTTGATCGGCGCGTCCGGTTTATTGATAAACAGCGCAATACTCTGTCCGGCACTGTTAGCCGCGTCGAAAAACTGAGACGGCAGGTCGCTGACGGCAGCAGTTGTTCTATCAGGTTGAGGCAGACTGTCAGAACGTCGGCTTCCGTCCCGCCAGCGCTCCAACAGCAGTATCAGCCGTTCTTCATGATCGGCTCCGGCAGCCACCAGAGCATAACCGGATCGTGGAATGGCCACAGTAGCTGTAGCAGAAGTATACCACACCCCGAGTCCATCGCGGCGCTGTGCCTTCCAACCCCGCTTTTTGGTAAACACGAATGAATTAAAAACGGAAGGAAAATTTCCTCTGGCTACCACAGCGGCGGAAGCCGGAACGCTCCCGGTGGAAAGCGTCACCGCGCCTGATGCCAGTTCAGTACGGTCCAAAACAGATACCAGCTTTTCCCCCTGGGCGGAAGACAGAGAAAGTTCGTCGAGCAATGCGCGATTGGACGCTACCGGTACGTTCAGGTAAATATCCGCGCCGCCGCCAAGAACCGCCGCAATATCCGGAGGTGGACCGGAGGGAGTGCTCGCGCAGCCGACGAGGGCAATTACCGTCATCGCGACCGGAGCCAGCGCGCACAGAATACGTTGCGCTCTCCGTCCGGCGGCCGCTCGTGAAAATCCCGGACGGCTGTAAACCGCTTTATTGACGTTCAAGATCAGCCTGCCAGTTTTCGTCCCCGGCCTCGATCAGCGCTGGATTCGATCCGGGAAGGGCGGCAAAGGATGGAACCCACTCCGCGCTGAGCGCAAGAGTTTCACTGATCAGGTAGTCCTGGAAGCGCTCAAAAGCCTTGCGCAACAGCGGTTCGCCGGCGCTCGCGCCACCAGCGGCCGCGCTCGCGCCCTCTGCGG
This sequence comes from Treponemataceae bacterium, assembly GCA_942493045.1. GTDB lineage: Bacteria > Spirochaetota > Spirochaetia > Treponematales > Treponemataceae > Teretinema. The sequence goes on from OW818665.1 coordinate 1,132,623, forward strand.
CTGTGCCGGATACGATCAGCCGGATACGGTCTGTAACAGCGAGACCGCGTTCCTTGCGCAGATTCTGCACACCGCGCACCAGGTCGCGGATGGCGCCTTCCAGCAGCAGGTCCTCGGTGACCTCGGTGTCCAGGCCCACGGTCAGCGTGCCCTCGTTTACTACCTTAAGGTTAGCTTTTTCAATGCGGTTAACGCTGATCTTTTCCTCGGTCAGTTCCACATGGCGGCCGTCCACTTCGATGCTTAAAGTAGCGCCGTCCAAGATGGACTGAATCTCGCCGGAGGACAGTTTTTCTATCTGTTCGGCAGCCAGCTTCATTGAGGGGCCGAGCTCCTTGCCGAGAACGCGGAAATTAGCCTTGGCGCTGTATTCGACGAGATCCTCTTCCTTGTCGTGGAAAATAACTTCCTTGACATTGAGCTCTTCGCGGACGCTTTCTTCCATTTCCAGCAGTACTTTCTTTTCTTCCGGATTGCGGGTGACCAGTTCCACCGCTTTCAGCGGCTGACGGGTTTTCAGGTTGTACTGATAGCGCAGCGAGCGGCCCATGGAAACGGCCTTCTGCACGGTTTCCATCTTGAATTCAAGATCGGTCTCACGCAGGGCGGCGTTATACAGCGGATAGTCCGCCAGATGCACGGATTCAGGATCAGCGGCGGTGCGCAGGTTAAGCCAGATGCTCTCGGTGACAAAGGGCACGACCGGGGCGGCAACCAGGGCAAATTTGCGCAGGGCCCGATAGAGGGTCCCATAGGCCTGGGCCTTGTCGCCGTCATTTTCGCTCTTCCAGAAACGGCGGCGTGAGCGGCGGATATACCAGTTGTTAAGCTGATCGATAAAGCTGACGATCGGATCGATAGCCCGGCTGAGGTCATAGGCGTCCAGGGCGCTGGTTACTTCCAAAACCATTTTCTCGGTGATAGAGAGTATCCAGCGGTCCAGGGGATTCTGGCTGTCGACAGCCGTGGTATCCGGATCGAAGGGGGTCTCAAACTTGTCGATATTGGCATAGGTGACATAGAAGCTGTAACTGTTCCACAGCGGTATCAGGATGCCCTTGAGCACGTCGCGCACACCCTCGTCGCTGTACTTGAGGTCATCGGCCTTGACGACGGCGGAGTGCATCAAAAACAGGCGCAGGGCATCGGCGCCGAACTCGTTGACGACCTTATTGGGATCGGTGTAGTTGCGCAAACTCTTGGACATCTTCTTGCCGTCGGTAGCCAGCACCAGGCCGTTGACTACGCAGTTCTTGAAAGCCGGGCGGTCAAAGAGGGCGGCAGCCAGCACGGTCAGGGTATAAAACCAGCCCCGGGTTTGATCGAGTCCCTCGGAAATAAAGTCCGCCGGAAAGTGCGCCTCAAAATATTCCTTATTCTCGAAGGGATAATGATTCTGGGCGTAGGGCATGGCGCCGGACTCAAACCAGCAGTCCAGCACTTCCGGGATGCGGCGCATGATCGAACCGCAGGAACAGGGTATGGTAATTTCGTCGACAAAGTGCTTATGCAAATCCTCCGGATAGACGCCGGAAAGCTCTTTCAATTCGGCGCGGCTGCCCACGCAAATAGTCTTATTGCAGTCCGGGCATTTCCAGATCGGCAGCGGATTACCCCAGAAACGGTTACGGCTGATGGCCCAGTCGCGGGCGCCTTCCAGCCATTTGCCGAAGCGGCCTTCCTTGATGTGGGCGGGCTGCCAGGTAATCTGATAGTTAGCCTTCAGTAAATTTTCCTTGATGCTTTCCACGCCGACAAACCAGCTGCCGATGGCGCGATAGATCAGCGGGCTGGAACAGCGCCAGCAATGCGGATAGGAGTGCAGGATCTGCTCTCTCTTGACCAGTTTGCCTGAGGCCTTGAGGTGCTCCATTATTGACTTGTCGGCGTCCTTGACGAACTGGCCGGCCCAGTCGGTCACCTCAGGTGTGAACTTACACTCGGCGTCCACCGGACAGATGGTCGGAACGCCTGAGCCCTTGAACACTTTGTTGTCGTCTTCCCCGAAGCCGGGAGCGGTATGCACGATACCGGTACCGTCGGTGGTTGTGACAAAGTCGGCCACAAAGGTGCGGAAGGCGCCGGGAGAGCCGTCTTCATTTTTGGCGAGAGAGGCAAAATAGGGAAACAGCGGTTCATAGGTCAGGCCTTCCAGTTCGGCGCCGGTCTTTTTCCAGATAATCTGATAGGCAGCCGGATCCTTATAGTAAGCGCCCAGCCGTTCCTCGGCCAGAATGTAGCGATCATTGCCGTCGGCTACCATGACATAGACTACCTGCGGGCCGAGGGTTAAACCAAGGTTGCTCGGCAGGGTCCAGGGCGTAGTCGTCCAGGCCAGCAGGAAAGTGTCGCTGGCGGTAAAATCGGCGGCTTTGGAGCGGGAGGCGGAACTACCGGCGACGGTTCCGGTGACCCGGAAACGCACGGTGATGGCCGGATCATGCACATCCTTGTAGCCGCCGAGGTTCAGCTCATGGTTGGAGAGCACCGTTGAGCAGCGCGGGCAGTAGGGCAGAATATAATGGCCTTCATACAGCAGGCCTTTTTCCCAGAGGGTTTTCATGACCCACCAGATGGACTCCATAAAGGGTGTGTCCATAGTTTTATAGTCATTGTCAAAATCCACCCAGCGACCAAGTCGGGTAATGGTCTGTCGCCATTCGTTGACATAGCGCAGCACGCTGGCGCGGCAGGCCTCGTTGAATTTGGCTACGCCGTAGGCTTCAATATCAGTCTTGGAGTTGAGTCCGAGTTCTTTTTCGATCAGGTTCTCGACCGGCAGGCCGTGACAGTCCCAGCCGAAGCGGCGCTCAATCTTGTGACCCTTCATGGTCTGATAGCGGGGAATAATATCCTTAATGGTGCTCGGTACAAAGTGGCCGAAGTGCGGTAAACCGGTAGCAAAGGGCGGGCCATCATAAAAAACGTACTCGCTTCCGCCTTCGCGCGCGCTAATCGACTTCCGGAAAATATCGTTTTTAGCCCAAAAGGCTAGTACTTTTTCTTCCTGTTCCGGAAAACTGACTTTCGGATCGACCGGTTCATACATAATGGTAAGCGCTCCTGTTAATGTTTGTACAGACTGGCGTTGATTATACCGAATTCCCGAATTTGTTTCCATAGCGAACAGCGCCTTGACTTTCGGCGCAATCAAGTATATCGTTAAAAAAAACACGATTGGAAGGATTATCCATGGCTAAACAGAAAATCGCGGCTGTCCCCTCTATTCGCCGCCTACCCTCATATCTGCACATCATTCGACAGGCCAAAGAAGAAGGAGCCGAATACATTTCCGGGACCATCATCGCCCAGGAACTGCATCTGGAGCCGATTCAGGTACGCAAGGATTTGGCGATTACCGGCATTGTCGGTAAACCCAAGAAAGGTTATCCGGTTGTGGCGCTGATGGCCGCCATCGAGCATTTCCTGGGATGGGACGAAGTTCAGCAGGCGGTACTGATCGGATTCGGAAATCTGGGAACAGCACTGGCCGGCTATCAGGAATTCCAGTACCACGGACTGCACATCTGCGCCGCCTTTGATCAGGATCCGGCAAAAATCGGCAAGACCATCCGCGGCGTACCCGTGCTTTCGCTGGACACCCTGCCCCTGCAGATCCGCAACCTGAACGCCAATATCGCCATACTGACCGTGCCCTCAATCAACGCCCAAAGCGTCTGCGACCAGCTGGTCGCGGCCGGCATTTGCGCTATTTGGAATTTTACCAACGTAAAGCTGAAGGTTCCGGAAAATGTCCTCGTTCAAAAAGAAGACCTTACCTCCGGGTATGCCATGCTCTGTGTTATGATGAACGCCCAAAAACATGGAAACCTCTGATTCCGCCGCCCGCACCGCCGGCCAGGCGGTAATTTTCGCCAACCGGCTGGAAAAACAGTATAAACACCTGCGCAAGTGGGCCAGGCGCACCGGCACAACCTGCTATCGGCTCTATGATAAAGACATTCCGGAAGTTCCCCTGGCCGTCGATCTTTATGAAACGACAGCCGGAGAGCTGTATCTGCACATGGCCCTCTACGAGCGGCCCTATGATAAGGACGATGCCGAAGAGCAGCTCTGGCTGGATGCGATGCGCACCGCCGCCGCCGAAATCTTAAGTATCGGCGAAGAGCGGGTAATCACAAAATTCCGCCGCCGCCAGCGGGGCGAGGACTCGCAATACGAGCGTGTCGATACCCGGGGAGCGCGCATCACTATAGCCGAAGGCGGCTCCCAGTTCCTGGTAAATCTGACTGATTATCTGGATACCGGCATTTTTCTGGATCACCGGCCGGCCCGGCTGATGGTCCGCGGGGAAGCCGCGGATAAACGGGTGTTGAACCTGTTCTGCTATACCGGAGCCTTTTCCGTGCACGCGGCCTGCGCCGGAGCCGCCGTCGTTACCTCGGTGGATTTGTCCAAGACCTATCTGGCCTGGGCTGCCGATAATTTAGTACTGAATGGTTTTAAAACCCGTGCTCCCCTACCCGGCGTGCGGCCTGCTCCCGCCGAAGAGGGAAAACCGGAAGAGCGCTATCCGCTGATACACGCCGACGTAAAGGCCTTCCTGGCGGAAGCCCGGCGTGAGGGAAAAAACTGGGATATTATCGTGTGCGATCCGCCGACTTTTTCAAATTCCAAGCGCTCCATGGAAAACCTGGACCTCAACCGGGACTGGGCGGAGCTATGCCGCTCCTGCCTGGCGGTTCTGGCCCCGGGCGGTAGTCTGTACTTTTCAACCAATTCACGATCTCTGGAATTTGATCCCGGCCTGATCGGCGGAGCGGCGGCCCGCGAAGGCACAACCGTCTCCGACCTGAGCGCCGTCTCGATCCCGGAAGACTTTCGCAACAAGCGCATCCATCGTCTCTGGAAAATTACGCTCGCGCCCTAAGCCGGAGGCGCATGCCAGGTGGCCGCCCGCCAGTCAGGTGCTGAGCTACCAGACCGTTATTGGGCAGCCGGTTGAACCGTTATATTGCTAAAAGCTTTCTGGTAACGCTCGGCCAGAGCTGTTTCGCTTTCAGGGTTTTCCATACTCATAAACAGGGTAAAGCGGACATCCTCGACCGGAACTGTCGGAGTCAGTACGCCGCCAATGGTTCCGAGATTATCACTGGCCGATACGGCCGGCCGCTGGTTAAAGGGATGCTCGGAGCGGGTCAGGGCTTCCCAGTTTTGCAGGGACTTCGGTCCCAGAATCTGATCCGGCACTGTATTCTTGTAAAGAATCAGATAATCCTTACCTTTGGCATTGCGCTGGAAAAAAGCCCGGCGTACGCCGTAACCGATTTCTCCGTTGCTACGATAATAAGCCGGGGAAATCAGCAATTCAGAGTCATTGGTCCAGTCCAGGATTTCTCCATTGAATGAGGCGGAAAATTCCGGCAGACGCACCGCAACTGTTTTCTGCGACTCATCCCAGGTGAAGGAAAAGTCAGAAAAAAGCTGTGGAACCCAATGCCGCATACCCAGAAAATTTTGCCAGTCGGTAAAGGAACCGTTATAGGCAATCATGGTCTTGTTGCAAATTTCCAGAAGATCCCATTCATATGCGTTGCTCTCGGTGGAAGAAACGATAATCATAATGACCGCGATACCATCCGGCAGGGGCAGGGCTTGAAATAATAATTCCTTGTCCTCAAAGGCAACGGGCCATTTCGCGCTGAGCCAGAGACGGCCGAGACTGTCCCGGTATTCGCCGACCGAACTGGGGGTGCCAAAAGAAAGAATGCGGTACTTGCTGGAACCCAGCTCACGGTCAAAACTGATGCCTTGGAGAATTAATTCCATCAGCGCTTCCGGTTTGGCGAGCATGGCATCGAAATCGGTATTATCGGGATACTGCATCCGGATAAAGTTAAAACCGGAAACGGAAGCGTTGACGATATTACCGTTTCCTCTCAGGTTGTAGCGGTCAACCTTCAGGTCACTGACCTTCCATTGAACGTCGGTCCTGTCCAAGAAAGCAATTTCCGGAAATGAATAATTAAAAACACTGTTCGTCAGATAACCGCTGTTATTATCGCCTAGGTAAGGAGACTCCTGGGCAAAGAGAGCGCGCATTTGTTCGGCATATACCGGCTTATACGAGTCGGTTATGTGCTTTTGTATTGCCTTGGCGTTTCCCGGCAAAGGCAATTCAAGGATAAACGCATGGCTGAGCCGTCCAGGGAGCACTAGATGTCCGTAGGTATATTTCCGCCGGAACTTGAAGTTGGAACGGTCTACGGTTAAAATCTCGCTACTGGGTATTGAATACAGAATGTTATCCTTCAGGGAGGTAACTACACCGACTACCTTTCCGTCGGGTGTAATGAGGGGGCCGCCGGAGTTACCCGGATTGCCGTCCGCGGAGGATTTAAGCCGCAGCCAGCGGCCTTCTTCCTCTTCAGGAAGGGTTCCAAGAATTAAACCGTTTCGCACAATGATACCCTCGCCCAAAGCGTTGCCGACGCTGTACACCGGCGTTCCGACCGGCGCTTGGCTCTGTAGGGTGAAAAATTTGGCGAAGGAAGCGCCCTTGGCGGTACAGACAATGAAATCCCGCTCGTTGGAAGCCTGCGTAACCTGATCGATCTCGAAAATCTTTCCATTACCGTCACGGATGTAGTAAGTATCGTAGACCGCGCTGATATCCCCCAGATTGATGACATGAAAGGCAGTCATAAACTCGGTCGGGGAAATCGCGAAGGCTGTGCCGATCGAATAATAATCATCAGTTCGGACGGCGTATGGAATCACGGAAAAATCAAGGGGTTTATCGTAGCGCAGCGGATCGGCCGCGGGTTTTTTGATTACAACCTCGAAGACCGCTTGCTGAATAAGCTCGTTGGCCTTGGCCGAAAGCCCGCTATAGGGTCCTTTCGGTGCGGAAGCAGTTGTGCAGGACAAAAACAGTAGTGCACCCAGGAAAACCGGAAGTAAAAGAATCTTGTTGATAGTATGCATAATGCACATAGTTTACCATGAATGAATCGAAATAACCATGCAGCGCCGTAAAAAAAACCGGTCTCTCGGACTTAAAACTTCAGCATATCCCGTAACTGGAAACCGGCTTCGATCCGTTTGAACTTCGGATCAGCCAAAACCAAGGAATAGGAAGCATAAAAATTGCCAAAAAAAAGCTTTCCTCCGGCTTCCAGACCGCTGCAATTGAAAACACCTGAATCCTGCACAGTCAGATAATATCCTCCGAAAGCCTCCAGAGCAACTAGGCGCAAATCCAGGCGCACCAGAGAGCGCACCGGAATATCTATCAAGGTAAAGACATCTCCCTCGGTGGGCTCATAAGAAATTGCATATACTCCCGCCTGGCTTCCGAAACTCAAGAATTGATTTATTCTGAAACGAGCCGTAAGGTGCGCCGCCCCGCGTAATGTAAGCAAAAAAGTGGCCAGGGCCAGCGTATCCCCATATTCGTCCTCACTGCCCTCATCGATCATACCGAAAGAAAGACCGGTGCCCAGTTCCAGTGCAACCCGTTGAAAGGGACCAACCGGGTCTTCAGCGAATGCCGGCACGAATATGGATACGGCCAGCATAATCAACATTAAAAGAACAACACTTTTTTTCATGATAAACTCCGAACGCAGTATAGCATACCCGCGTCAGCCTTGAAACAAAAAAGTAGCAGGTGCTATACTAGGACGACTAGGCAAAAAACAGCAAGGAGCGCACATGGATCTCTCAACTGCTATCTTCTCCCGGCGCAGCATCCGAAAATATCTGGACAAACCGGTATCCGACGAAACGGTCACCGCCATCATCAGAGCAGGTATGTACGCCCCCAGCGCCGGCAATCAGCAATCCTGGGAGTTTTTGATAATCCGGGATGCCGAAAAAATTGGACGTATCGGTGAGTTTCATCCATATGCGGGTATGGCAGCCTCCGCCGGCGCCCTGATTCTTGTTTGCGGAAATACCCTGCGGGAGAAATTTGCCGGTTACTGGGTTCAGGACTGTTCGGCAGCCTGCCAGAACATGCTGCTCGCCGCTCATGGTGAAGGCCTCGGCGGAGTCTGGTTAGGTATACACCCACTGCCGGATCGTATCTCAGGGGCTAAAAAACTCTTCAATCTCCCGGACGGCATAGAGCCACTATGCTTCATGGTTTTCGGTTATCCCGATGAGCAAAAACGCGTCATGGACCGGTTTAATCCCGCCTATATCCACTTCGACAGCTGGTAAAAAAAAGGAGCTCCCCAATCACCGATTATAAAAGCATCCTCGAGAGAAGCAAATCCAAGCATACCGAGATCCTGAAAAAAATGAAGCACCTTTCCAAGCTTAATAAAAATGGTTTTGACAGGATAGTGCATGGTTATCATGAAAGCGTATTTTCATCAATTGATTGTACTGAATGCGGCATCTGCTGCCGCAACCTGGGCCCGATCTTCCGCAATACCGATATCAAGCATATCTGCGCCACTATTGGAACGTCCGCGACAGCGTTTATGGATCAGTACCTCCAGCAGGACCCGGACGGCGTCGGCTTCATGCTCAAAGAACTGCCTTGTCCCTTTCAAAATGCCGACAACACCTGCTCGATATATGAGGTACGTACCCTTTCCTGCAGAAATTTCCCCCACACCCAGTCAACCGCCATCCAGCGCAAGTTAGTAGGACTGGCCCTGGACTCACTCTTCTGTCCGGCCGCCTTTTTAATCTGCGAAAAAATCATCCAGGAGTATTAGGGCAGGTCGTTAACACAAGGTCTGAGGGAGTACTCTGATACCCACACCGCTGTTTGTCAAACCAGACAATTAAAAAAAAACGAGCCTAAACAGCGACACTGAGCAATTATTCGAATCGCTTACAGCAGCCGAATCTTCTCCCAATCCACCGTGCCGTCCGGTTTTAGCATCTCAGCGTCGGCGTGCACATGCTCGATTTTTCCGATGAACATTTCATGGGAACCTGTTACAAACGATCCGGTAACCGTGCACTCGATATTGACCGGACAGTCACTGAGGATAGGGGCGTTTACTTTACAGCCGTTGGCGGTCTTTGCTCCGCAGGCGACAAACTTGTCGCCGTCTCGCCCGGAATGCGAGCCGAAATAATCGTATATTTCTTTTTGGGCTGCAGTAACCAGATTAACGACGAAACAGTTCGTCTCTTTAATGATGTGATAGGAATAGCGGGATGGAACAATGCCCACCATAACGGTGGGAGGGTCATAACTGCAGTTTCCGCCGTACCCAACAACGAGGGCGTTATCCTTACCGTCGGTCCCTCGGCAGGAAACCAGCAGTTTGGGCATCGGTTTGAGGATTGAACGGGCAACAGCCTCTTTCTTTTCTCCGGTTCTGAGCGCGGCGTGGTTTATGATTCTCCAGTCAGCGATGGCCGCCTTTAGGGCGTTCGCGGCCAAAAGGGCGCAATGAACAGAGTCCTCGGCAACATCCTTTGCCGCGGCCAGGATATCGGCCTGCGACAGTTGTTCTGCTTCTTCCACCGGTAAACCCCTTGCCAGGAGGGCCGCTGTCGAGCCGCATTTGTTTGAATTGAAACAACCATCGCTGGTGTAGCGGGCGTCGGTAATAATACCGCCATACACCGAGACCCAAAATTCCAGGGTGTCGCCGCACGGACCCAGAACCCGGGCATTACCGTCGGCCCCCCGAAGCGGACCAAAATTAGCAGGCTGCATGCATACCCCGGATTGAAAAAAAACTGCCATATATATCATCTCCTTACTTTTAAAAATTAAAAAGAATTACAAATTTGCAACGATACGTTTCCTAGATTGCATTTATGCAATAAATCCGCTACCCGTTTCAGCAACAAGGCAAGTCACCTTTTTACGTCATTTTGCGCGATTTTTGTCGTAGAGGTTATCACCCAGTCACCTAATGAATAGCCATTGCGCTTCGCCAGACTCTCACATTTGATCTGCAACAGGAAAAATATTTCCCGGCTCTCGTCATTCAGTGTTTCAAAGTTCCCCTGACCCTTAGCGATCACCACATCAGATTCGGCGAACAGCTTGCGGAACTCAGGAGTACTGTCCTCGACTATTGTTCCGGGAATATCCGTTCCATTGGAAACGATGTGGGCGACACGGTCCAATCCCGAGGCTACAGCGTCTTCCGCCGTGGCGTCATTGAGCACTACGCTTCCCTTTACGGCGTAAAATACGCTGGGGTTTCCCGGAAATTGCTCGATAAACAGCCGATCGAACACCGTTTCACCGGCATTATCGCCTAGAACCAGCACTGTTTTAGCCTTTTCAAGTTTTACCCGCAATTCGGCGATCATAGTTTCATCTACACTCTGGTCCAGGGCCTTATAAAATGAACCGAGTATCTTTTTTTCGTCCCATTGTGTGTCTTTCCCAAAATCGATAATATTCCCCGCGATCGCGAAGCGCAGCGAAGAGGCAAACGGATCCTTTGCCCCAGTAATCAGCCGCTCGGCGGTTCCGGCGAATTCTAGAGCCTTACCGATTGAAAGGTCCTTCAGATGCCGGTATGGATCGCCAACAGCGAGCTCCTTTCTGATAATGCGGTGGATAGCCTGCGCAATAAGCGGCGGCGGAACCGCTAAATCAGAGGCAGGTAGAACGCTGAGCACCTGCTTCATTATTTTCATTATTTTCGTTTCATCGTCCGTGACCATCCGGCAGGCGTCAAGCGTTTGCCGGACAAAGCAGGGAATGCATTCAAGACTGGACTTCATAAGAGCCACCAACGACTCGCCCGAGAACCTACAAGGCTCGTTCCATTTATTCGCAGCATTAAAGCCTCCTGGAAAAAGTTGAATTCATTCTTGTCCTTCAACCTTAATTAAACAGCAATATGCATGCCAATAAATTGCTTTTACAATAAATACTTGTGCTGATAAAGCCTTCAGCCTTACTCAAAATAAATTATTTTTTGCAACCGGTTTGCATTATGTGATTAAATCACATACCAAATCTTAAAAAAAAAATACTGTTAAGCGGTATCCTCATTCATTTCGGATTCAAAGGTGTGTATATGAAACTATGGCTGCGTTTTTCCAAACTGATCCAGGGCAAGCTGATCATTGCCCTGCCCCTGAGCATGTTGCTCGGCCTTATCGCCGGAGCGCTCTTTGATGTGAGCTTTCTAAAATCATGGATGCTCCCGCTTACCTTCATGCTTGTCTTCCCCATGATGGTGGGATTTGATATCCGGGCCCTGGCCCAAAAAGGGACACTGCGCCTTCAGCTTGTGGCCCAGGCGCTAAACTTTGCCTTTTTTCCGTTTGTGGCCTTCGGTCTGGGACTACTGGTCTTCCCGGGCCAAAGCGCCCTGCAGTTAGGACTTTTGCTTTCGGCTCTGCTGCCGACAAGCGGCATGACAGTAACCTGGACAGGCCTGGCGAAAGGACCGGTTCCCGTAGCCGTTCAGCTGGTGCTGGTCGGCCTGATAGCGGGAACGGTCGCGACGCCTTTTTACCTTGACCTTTTATTGGGCGCCGAAATTTCGCTGTCCCTCACCGAAACGCTCATGCAGATGCTGTATGTGGTATTTCTGCCGCTGCTGACGGGTGCCGGCCTGCGCGCCCTGCTCATCAAGATGAACGGAAAGCAAAAATTCGAGGCCGATATCAAGACGGCTTTTCCCGGCATTTCCACTCTGGCGGTCTTGCTGGTCGTTTTTGCGGCCATCGCCCTGCGCTCCAAATATATTATCGGGCAACCTTCCTTGCTCTGGGCAACCTTCTATCCGGTGGCGATCTTCTACCTTTTCAACTTTGTCGTCGTTACCCTGGTCGGACGCTTTTTCTTTAACCGCGACCAGGCTATAGCCCTGGTGTATGGAACGGTGATGAGGAACCTCTCGATAGCCCTCGCCCTGGTACTGACCTTTTTGGGCGAGGCGGGAGGCTCGGCCGCCCTGGTAATTACCTGGGCCTATATCATCCAGGTACAGGGCGCCGCCTGGTATCTCAAAATTGCCGACCGCGTACTCGTCAGGAAAAAACAGACGCCGTTAGCGGCCTGAAATCTGCGCATCCCGACCGAAGGAGCTTACCGTGAACTGTACCGCCTGTACTCCGCATTCCTGCCGGACGCTTAAAGCCTGCCCAGCCCTGCTCGCCGACAGCGGCCAGGCCATGAAAGATTATCGGGAAAAAGAAACGCAAGATGTTGTGCGCTGCGCGTCCCATCTGGTCGACGGCGGATTGGCCGGCAGTCTGTCCCGGATGGAGGAACTCGTCCGCTTTATCAAGGACCGCGGCTACGGGAAAGCGGGTTTAGCCTATTGCTATGGACTGGAAAGGGAGGCAAAGCGGACGGTCGAGTTCTTCAAGAAGAGGCAAGTGCAGTTATCAGCGGTGTCCTGTACAGCCGGAGGCCTCGCCCAGAGCCAGGTAAACAGCGAAAGCCCGCTAGGCGGCGTTTCCTGCAATCCTCTTACCCAGGCCGCCCAACTGGAAGCGGAGGGCGTAGACTTTGCCATTCAGTTTGGCCTTTGCCTGGGTCACGACATCCTGTTTTCAAAAGCCTTTAAGGGCGACCAGAGCGTACTGGTAGTCAAGGACCGCCTTTACGGCCACAATCCGCTGTTGGCCCTGGAAGAGGGGAAAATTTGACAAATCTAAAAGTTAGTCTATATTAACAGTAACTATCGTTTTTTTTCAAAGGAGAAAAAGATTATGGAAAACGTAAACACGGCCCCGTCGGCTTCCCTGCCCCGAATTGGAGAGAAAGCGCCATCATTCAAGGCGGTTACTACCCAGGGAGAGATAAATTTTCCGGATGACTACAGTGGAAGCTGGGTAATTCTGTTCAGCCATCCGGCGGACTTTACCCCGGTATGCACCTCGGAATTTATGACGTTCGCGACAATGGAAAGTGAGTTCAACAAATACAATTGCAAGCTGGTAGGCCTGTCCATCGACGGCCTCTACAGCCATATCGCCTGGCTCAGGACTATCAAGGAAAAGATTGAGTACAAGGGCATGAAAAACGTCGAGGTCAAATTTCCTCTGATCGAGGACATAACCATGTCCGTCGCCAAGGCCTACGGCATGATCCAGCCGGGCGAGAGCAGCACAAAGGCCGTACGCGCGGTATTTGTCATCGATCCCAAGGGCATTATCCGCACCATGATTTACTATCCATTGAGCCTTGGACGCAACTTCGATGAATTGCTTCGCGTCGTCATGGCCCTTCAGACGGCCGACGCCTTCTCGGTGGCCACCCCGGCGGACTGGCGGCCCGGCGACGACCTGATCGTACCGACAGCCGGCTCCTGCGGCGTCGCCAAGGAGCGCATGGAAACCAAGGATCCGGCGGTTACCTGCCATGACTGGTTCTTCTGCACCAAGAAGATGGACAAGGAAACGGTTCTCGCGCGCATTACCAAGAAGTAAAAAAAAAATCACTGAATTTTGGGAAAAATTGTTTTTAACAAGAGCGCCTTGATACGGCACTCTTGTTTTTTTTTAAAAAGGGTGCTACTTTTCATTATACCAACAAACCGGCCTCAAGGATAAACCGAAGCATGTCAGTATCTATTAAAGACATAGCCAAAATTGGAAACGTTTCTACGGCAACCGTTTCACTGGTACTCAACAACGTGCCCGGAGTATCCGAAAAAAAACGCGCCGAAATAAAAAAACTGATCAAAGAACATAATTACATCCCGAATTCCAGGGCCCGATCCTTCTCGGTGGGACGGGCCGGGGTTATCGCCCTGATAATGCCTCCCTGGCAGGCGTCCTTTTCCGACCCTTATTTTACGGAAATGCTGCGAGGCGCCCTGGAAGGCGTCCGTGACAAAAACTATCAATTAATGATTGAAATCTGCGACACCCGTTTTTTGGATCATTTACTGTGGAAGGACCTTTTTGAATCCAAAAAGATAGACGGGATGCTTATCGCGACGCCTTACCTGGACCAGCAATATGTGCGCGAACTGCACAAGGCCGGGTATCCGGCAATTCTACTCAACGGAGAGAGGCCCGACCTCACTGACATGCACTGTGTCGGCTATGATGACTATCATTGCGGCTTGGAGGCCACAAATTATCTGCTCAAGCTGGGCCATCACAAAATCGCCCATATCGCCGGTCCGGCGAATCAGGCTTCAGCGATTAACAGAATTGAAGGTTATAAAGACGCCATCCGCGCCGCCGGCTTACCCCTCTTGGACGAGTATATCGTTGACGGCAACTATATGCCCATCGAAGCCCGCGAGGCCCTGAAAAAGCTGCTAGTCCTCGGCCCGGAAAAAACCCCCACCGCTTTCTTTTGCGCGAACGATACCATGGCGATTTCCGTTATCAACTATCTAAAGGAATGCGGTCATCAAATCCCGCGGGACTTTTCTGTAATCGGCGTCGACGACAATGTCGCCGGACGCAGCATTGACCCCCCGTTGACAACCTTCCGCCAGGACATCTTCTCCCTCACCCAGCACGCCACAGACCTGTTCCTGGGGGCGATAACAAAAAAGAAAAAAACAGAGCTGCTAAAAGTTCGCCTGCCCATGGAACTGGTGGTGCGATCATCGTGCGCGCGCTTCGCTGCGGACTCTGAATCGTTGGCGTGATAAAAACGACGGCCAGACTCAAACTTAGTTTTACGGCTCCTCAGCCGTCATCGACTGACCGGTACGCAGCGCAGCCCGGGTACGGGCCAGATAGCTGTTTATATTTTTTAGGTTTTCCAACACAGCTTCTTCCTCCGCGCTGCGTTCCACAACAGCCGAAATACCGCCGTTTTTCATAACCAGTCTACGATGCGCCATAAGAGCAATCAACGGATCATGGGTGGCGATTATCGTTACCGCACGCGCCTTAAAAAGCAGCGCGAGGGCCCGTTCCCGGTCAAGGCCGGCGTTTTCAATCTCGTCCACCAACAGTATCGAGGCCCGGCTGATCAGCAGTGCATCAGCTATCATCAGGGAACGGGCCTGTCCGCCGGAAAGAGCAACCAGGGGCGTATCCGCGCTGAACGGTTCGCCACACAGCGAGCAGGCCTCTTTTAATACCGCGGCCCGCACAACAGCGGCGTCAGAAGTCCGGCGGCTTTCCAGATGCATATCCAGGAATTCGCCAACCGGCAGATCGATCAGGTAATTCATGCCCTGGGATATTTGAGCTACCGGCGATTCACGGCGATCCATGCGCAGCGAATCGTCCGGTGCCTTGCCGTCCAGCAGAATACTACGGCCGGAAGGACTATCGCCCCGTACCAGGCCTTCAATATCAGAGAGCAGACGCGTTTTCCCGGAGCCTGTCAACCCGACAACGGCTATCACCTCACCGACGGCACAATGCAGCGGTGCAATCTTTTCGCGCCGTCCGTTTTTATCAGTACCTGGCAGAATACTTACAGTTTGCGGGAGCGGCCGCTGTTTTTCTTCACTCCCGGTGCTTGTTTCAAGAAGCGCGAAAACATCGGAAGGATCAACACCGGCCTCTTCGCACAGATAAGCCAAAGAAAGCTCACGACTAGCCGGAACCGGTACGCCGAGCTCAGCGAGAATCCGCGGCAGCTCCGGCCAGGTCTGCTTCAGAACCTGAACCGATAGCGCTTCCCGGCCCGGCTTTTCATTTCCCCGCGCAGCGCCTTTCATCATCTTTTTGGAAACTCCATCAATTTAACATTGCCGCTGGCCCAGGTTTCACCAACCCGCTTTTCGCCGAGGCAAAAGGAACATACCGCGCCGGGCATCGGAAATTTAAGCTGCAGCGGGCGTGAGGCGTCATAGTCAGCGGCTGTTTCAAAACGGCGGGCTAAAAGATCGGCATTCTGGCCGGTCAAACCGTTTATCTCCAGAATGGCAGCGCGGCGGTTCAGACGGCCAAGCCGGTGTCTGAACACCTCGCGCTCGGCCTGACTGACCAGATCACTGCGGGTCAAAACGACTACATCGGCGGCCTTAACCAGGGGCCCGGCTTTGACCGGCGCATGAATACCGCTCAGGGTATCAAGAACCGTTACCGCCAGGGTGTCCCGTAGATGGGGAGAGCAGCGGTTACACAGGCCGGCGCTCTCCACGATTATAAGCTCAGCGTGCCGGCGCGTGCCGAAATCCAGAATTCCTTCAAGATTACTGGCCAGAAAATGGTCAGGACAGATACAGGTTGACAATCCCACCGTGACGGGAATTCCGGAGCGCTCGTAGCACCTTTCATCGCCAGCAGTCAAACAGTCCAGCTTGACCACTTGAACCCGGCATCCACGGCGCAGGGCGCGCACACTGTGCACGATCACGGATGTTTTCCCCACCGAAGGCGGACCGCCGACAATCACCAGTTTCATCTACCTGACCTCCAGGCTGAAATACCGCAACAGCTGTTCATGCAAGCGGTCCGGGATCGTCTCCAGCAGCGAAGACCAGGGCCGGGTAATCAGCCGGTTTAACGGCCATTCTACCGGTATATCCCGGCGGTTGGGTATAAACGTACCATTGCGGTAATATAAATCCAGAAGCTCACGAGACCGCAGATACTCCCGCATCACCGGCGCCGCATCCGAGCGGTGCTCCCGTTCGACGAACCAGCAGGGGACGGCCACGAAACCGTCTACAGGGAGAACATGCCGGTGATCCGGGCCTTTGGTGATCCGGGAAAAATGCAGGGGCGTGATAAAAACTGCGCCCGCGGTTTGGCCCTGACGGCGGGCGCTGCGGGCGGGAGAAGCGGCGCCGGCGACATTGCGGCAAAACCGGATAAACAGGGCATCGCCCAGATGATAATAAAGAGCTGCCAGAAAATCGCCCATCACCGGCAGATTAAGCGACGGCAATACGATTTTTCCGGCATAGCGCGGCTCGGTTAAGTCGAACCAGGACTCAGGCACCGCGCAGCGCCCCAGAGCCGATAGATCGCAGCCGAAAGAAAACAGCACCACAAACTGCAGTTGCAGAATGCCGCCCGGATCTTCAAGCGCCGAAAACTCCGGCCGGGACAGTTCAAAGGGCGGTTGCCGCATAAAAAAACCGTCCTGATACAGCCGCCGTCCATATTCCTCATGCAAAAAAAGCTCACTGCCCACGCCAACCAGAAAATCAGGAAAACCTTCCAGCCGTCCGGAACGCACTGCCGCGGTGACAAACTGTTTGACATCGGAAAATCCCAGACTCTCCGCTGCGAACCACCAGGCGGTACGGACGCCTTTTGGCACCAGTTCACGCTGCAGAAAGGCCTCAAACTGTTCCACCAGTACCGTCCGCACCGGACAGGGGACCAGGGCTGCCACATTGATATCGCCATCCAAATCGGGCAGAGTATCTTCGTTATAGCGAAGGCGGTCGGGATCGACAAAGGCTTCGTCATGACCGGTGGGATTGGCGATCGCCGTCTGCAGGTTTGCCATCAAGATATTGAGATCAACATTGCGCAGAGACGCAGCCTGCCTGATCGTAACCGTGCGGGCCAGGGTGCGGCGCAGCACTGGGTTGGCAAGAGGAGCAAAACCCATCCGTATAAAGGTTTTAAGCGTCTGAGGCCAACGGTCAATGACCTCGGCCACCCGCATATCGGGAGAAAGAGAAAGGGTGTCCTGTCCACGGGAAACTCGCGCCATTTTCATAACAGACAATCAGTATAGACCAAATATTCCGCATTTCCAAAGAAAACCTTGTTACCGCTGAATTCAGGGCATATACTTAGTTTCATGTCTGAACACCGCGTCTTTATCACCGCGACCGGGTCCTGTTCCGCCGCCGGCGACTCCGATAGTTTATGGAATGCCCTGATGCGCAAACAATCAGTACTCGTTCCCTGGATCGATATGGACTGCCTTGACCCGCCGGTGGCTGCCGCAGGCCGTTGCCCTCTTCCTCTTGATGCTATCTTCCCGCCGCGCGTCGCCCGATTCGCCTCCCGCCACAGTCTGCTCGGAGCGGCCGCGCTCGGTGAATGCCTGGCCAAAGCCGGCTTGAATCAGAACTTACAAAACCCTTCAGGTCAATCGGACGGCAGCAGACCCGACCCGCACACAGCCCTTGTTTTCGGTTCAGCCAGTCAGGGCGTGGAACGCATCAACGCTGTCCTGGAATCGCTCTCCACTACCCCCTTTGCGGAAATTGAACCGAAACTGGTCAACGGCATCACCAATGCCGGCGCCACTCAGCTAATAGCCACCCGGTTCGGCCTTTACGGCCAGGTTCTATCCGTTGAAGCCGCCAGCAGCTCAGGCCTTTTCGCCTTGCATCATGCCGCCGGACTGATCCGCACCGGTTCCAGCGGCCGGGCCTTCGCAGTCTGCGGAGAAGCAAATCTGAATCCCGTTACCAGTCTCTTTTACGGCCGTCGGGTCCGCCTTCCCGGCCAGGCGCTCAATTTCTTCGGTACGCTTCCCGCCGCCGAACAGCGGAACCCTCATCAGGCGGTACAGCCCTTCTGCACCGCGGATACTAGCGACCGCGGAGCCATTGCCGAAGGGGGCGGCGCGATTTTACTGGAAACGGCCGAAACGGCTACCCGCCGCGGCGCCCATCTTCTGGCCGAGGTCACCTCCAGCGCGACCATGTTTTACGCTGATAATTATAATGGAAGCGACCGGGAGCTTACCGGACTGACCGCTCTGCTCGAAGGTTTTACCGGACAACACTTCGATTCAATATATCTGCCGATTACCGGCTGTTATGTGCTGGATACCGGTCTATATAGCGTATGCAGCCGACTTTTTCCGGGAACTCACTGTTTTACAGCCGAACCGGTTATCGGACACACCGGCGGGGCCACCGGCCTGATCAACACGCTCCTGGCCGTCCGCAGTCTGAGGGAAGGCCTTCTCCTGCCTACCGCCAATCTGCAGTCGCAGTTCCGCGACCCGGACTGCCGCCTGAAACCGGATGATTCTCCCAGGACCCTCCAGCACGGTCGAATTCTGGTTGTTTCCAGCGGCTGGGGCGGCTATTCCTCAGCCTGCGTTCTGGAATCAGTGTCACAAGCCGGTCTGTCATGAGTAAATCACGCCCCGATAATCCGACCATTCCATTACGGCTGGATCTGCTATGCATAATGCTGCTGCCGCTCCCAACGGCCGCTGCGGCTCTTATTCTGAACTGGCCGCTTCTACCGTCAGTTGAACGGGTTGTACAATGTATAAGCTTGGCAGTCCTGACTGCCGGACTGACTCTGGAAACCGGCACCCTCCGTGATTTTAAGCAGAAAGGCTGCCGGGATAACGGACTATCCAGCGCCTGGCTCACCGCAGGATTAATTATTCTGGGAATCATCGCCCGCAGCCTATCGTGGCCGGCCCTGATTCATCCTCCGTTACGGGTCCCGGCCTTTTGCGCGGGACTGGTGCTTTACCCCGGTGGTATCCTGTTACGTTTCCTCTCCCGGAGGCAACTGGGCCGCCATTTTTCTTATTCAATCCGCGTGTTGGCGGAACACCGGCTGATTACCACCGGTATTTATTCGCATATCCGGCATCCGGCCTATCTCGGAACAGTCTTTGCCCTGTCCGGTCTGGCCCTGCTGTACGGAGTATTCAGCATGCTGGGCGCTACCTGCCTGTGCATACCGTTTTTTATGAAGCGGATCACAGCCGAGGAACGGCTACTCTCCGATGTTTTCAAAACTGAATTTGATGAATGGAAGGCCGGAACCGGCAGGTTACTGCCGAGGAGGACCAGCTGATGCGCGTGCTGTTCGCTCCGCTCGGCACACTCGGAGACGTATTGCCCTGCATCGCGCTGGCTTTGCGGTATCAGGCAGCCGGCGACATTGTCACGCTCTGTGTTACCTCCGATTTTATCGAATTGTGCCGCAATCACCGACTCGCTGTTATTGAGCTGCCGCTCAGTTTTACCGACCTGGCCGCAGGCAATGGTCGCGTAATGGGCCGGCCTATAGCTTCGCTGCTTCGCTTTAGAAGTAACCTGCATAAAATGGATCAGGTCCTGTCCGATCGTATTCAGGATTTTATAAAGGACCATGATCTGGTTATCTCCGGGGGGCTGCAACTGTGGGCTTTCAGCCCCTGTTCCGCCGCCGGTATTCCCCACCGCATGCTGTTCGCGTCCCCGGCGTGGCTGCCTTCCGACCGTCATCCGCCGCCGGGGTATCCATTCCCGGGCGGCGCGGCCTGGAGCAACCGGCTGCTGTGGATCTTTTTTATCGCATTTTTCAACCGTACCGCGGCATCACTGATCAACCGCCAACGGCGCCGGCTCGCCCTTTCGCCGCTTAAGCATATCTATCAAACCTTACTGGAACAGGCCTTGCCAGTCCCGGACGACCTGGCCGGCGCGGCCGGCCTGATCCCGGCCGACCCAACTGAAGAAACCCGACTGGCGAATTTTCTGGCCCGCGGGACACAGCCGCTGTATTGCGGTTTCGGCAGTATGCCCGCCGATCCGCGGCAGCCGGTTCTGGAAATGGTTGTAAAAACAGCGCGCTCCATGGGGCAACGCGTCATTATTCAATTGCCACCGGCAGCCGAACTGCATACAACCGTTCTCTTCAACGGTGACCCGGAAGTGCTGATCCTCGGCCCTTATCCGCATGACCGCCTGTTCAGATTCTGTTGTCTGATCATCCATCACGGGGGAGCGGGCACCACCGAAACAGCGAACCGGGCCGGAAAACCGCAACTCATCATTCCGCATCTGCTTGATCAGTTCGCACACGGACGCCGGGCAACCGCCTTCGATGCCTGCTCTCAAACACTGGCGCTGCGCAGACTCACACCGGCACGTCTGACCGCGGCGCTTTCAAAAATGCTTGATACTATCCCAGTTGAATTTACATTATCACAAGGAGACAGCGATGCCAGACCCCTATAAAATTCTATTCCTGCGCTCAGGCGGCTATTTTGCCGACACAGTACCGCCGGACGCACCGATGATCGCGCCGCCAAAAGGCATCTTGTACCTCGCGGGTCTTTTCAAGAACGATCCCGAAGTAAAAACCGAGTTTCTGGATATTCTGCTCTCTGTGAATCTGCAAGCGGTGCACCAAGAGCGCCAGAATCCCCCGATCTGGTTCGGGATGACGGAAGAGGAAACCATCAGACGCATTACAGAGAGCAATCCCGAGATGGTGGCAGTCACGGCCACGGCCAATTACTATTGCAATGACACTGTCAAGCTCATCAATACGATACACCGTTATCTACCCAAGGCCTTCATAGTCCTCGGCGGTCCTGATGCCACCAATGACTACACCGAATATTTCTCACGCTGTCCGGGCCTTGCCGCGGTGGTCATGCGGGAGGGCGAAATTTCCTTCAAGAAGCTGGTCACAGCCCTGCGCCGCGATGAACCCTGGCAGAACCTGCGCGGCCTGGCCCTCAGGGATCAAACCGGGTTGATCGTTGTTAACGAACCGGAAGAATACATCAGGGATCTGGACGTTCTGGTCTGTGACTGGGAACTGGTCAATTTGGAAGATTATTTCGCCATTGCTAAAAACGGCTTCCCATCAAGACTGATCTGCTCCTATCCCGAATCCTGGCGCTCGGTGGATCTGGTAACCAGCCGGGGTTGCCCGGAATCCTGTTCCTTCTGCTGCATACAGCTGCATATGGGCAAGTCCTTCCGATCCCGCAGCCCCGCCAACGTTCTGGAAGAAATGCGCTGGCTCATTGAAAACCGCGATGTCCGTAACTTTCACTTTGAGGATGATACCCTGCTCTGCGATCCCGGGCGTTTCAAGCAGATTCTGCGCGGCATAATTGATCACGGTTGGAATATAACCTGGGACACTCCGAACGGCGTACGGGCCGATCATATCGATGAAGAGCTGCTGTCGCTCTGCCGTCAATCAGGCTGTGCGTATCTGGCCTTCGGCATCGAAAGCGGCAGTAAAAAAGTGCTTGATACCATCATCCATAAAAATCTTGATCTGGAGCAGGTGGTACGGGTTTGCCGGCTCTGTCATGAATATGAAATTGATACCCTTGCCTTTTTCATCTTCGGACTGCCGGGCGAAACCAGAGCGGATCTATTAAAAACTTATTATTTTGCCTTTGATCTCTTTAAAAAATATAATACCACCCCGATGTTCCAGCTGTGGCGTCCCTACCGCAACACGGCCCTCGAGGAAACTGTCCGCGACACGGCAAATATCACCCGACCGGTTGTATATGCCCTGCACGACCAATTTGAGATTCCCTATACCCTTTTCTACAGCCAGGTTTATGAGGATGAAGAGATCAGTGTGGAATTTCTGTCCTATTATTTTACCAAATATCTGCGTGATGTTTCCCGCGTTGCCTTTACCAACTGGCTGCGCATCAGCTCCCGCAAGCCCACCCTGCTGATCGCCTCCTTAGCCCGGATTCTCTGGATATTCGCGACAGCCCTGTTCAGTCCATCCTCTACGCGCTCCCGGCTGGCCCAGTTTATGACCAGCCCCGGGATTTTACCCTGGGCGATGCTGCACAAGTTGGGAAATAAAAGGCGGCCGTTACGGCCGTAAGCGTAATCGAACACTGACTGCCCCGTGAGGTTCCAGACGCGCGAAAGGAAGCAAATCGTGCTTTCGGTATGCGCGGGTCTTCACCCTTTCAAAAATATAATTTGACAGTCAGCGTATTCAGCCTCATACTGTGAAAGCGTTTTCCTGCTTTTTTGCACAAAATAACTACTTTAGTCTCTTCATAACGTTCAGAAAAGATATTACGGCGCAAAAATCTACAATACCGTTATTAACGGTACATTTTCTGAAGGAGAAAACATGAGAAAGACAAAAGAAACGTTATGGAGAGCCGGAAGCACACTGATTCTGGCGACAATCCTGGCTATCGCGGGATTGAGCTCCTGTATGCAGGAGTTAAACCTGAAGGACGTGACTACCTCTTCCACAGCGCGTAGTACGGTTGATCCAGATACTTATGATGGTGTGGTTATTTTCTATAAAGGCTCAGCCGCGCCGAGTATTTGGGTCTGGGAAAAAACCGGGAACGCCATTTCGGCATTGATGGGCTACACCTGGAATACCCAGCCGCTGATGACTGCCGACAGCGCCCATCCGGGTTGGTACTACTTTGCGATTCCCGCTGCCCGCCTGAGCGGTAAAAATCTGGTTCTGAAATTTAACCGCGGCGGCGATATCGAGCGCGGCTCTGCCCTCACCGGCTGGTATGACTCCGCTTCAGCAACCTGGTCCAACGAAGGCCCGGATCAAAATGATGATGAGGAGGAGCAGGCCGGCGTTACCATCTATTACAAAGGCGCTTCCGCCCCGAGTCTCTGGGCTTGGGAACTGAACGCCAACGCCCTCTCGGCGCTGATGGGTTATACCTGGAACACGCAGCCTCTGATGACAGCCGACAGCGTGCATCCCGGCTGGTACAGTTTTGAAATTCCCGCTCAGTACCTGAGTGGCGCTAAACTGATGATGAAATTCAACCGCGGCGGCGACGTCGCACGCGGGTCCGCCCTCACCGGCTGGTATGACTCCGCGTCCTCAACCTGGTATGACACCTGTCCCGATCAGGACGACGACGATGATGATGAAGAGATTACCGATCTGACCCTGTACTACCGTGCCGCCAGCGCTCCGTCCATCTGGCTGTGGGAACTGAATGCCAATGCCCTGACCGCGCTGATGGGTTACAGCTGGACGACACAGCCCTTGATGACAGCTGTAGACGGATATACCGGCTGGTACTCGTTTACGGTTCCTTCCAGGCATCTGACCGGCGCAAAATTGATTATGAAAATAAACTCCGGCGCCGACATTGCCCGCGGTTCCGGATCCGGTGGCTGGTATGATCCGCTGACCGCCCTCTGGAGCCTGGAATGTCCGGATCAACCCACCGCGCCGACCATAAAGGTAAGCCCGGAAAACGGTGTTTACCGGGGTGCCGCAGAAATTTCAATTGCTGTGAAGAGCTCGATGGTCCCACTACTCTCCTGCAACGCCAGCTTCAATGGGCAGAACATACCGCTCAGCTCCGGGAGCGCTAGCGCATTGCTCTCCGCTTATGTATCTGACGGAGCGACGGGAATACTTTCGGTTACCGGTACCAATGAGGTCGGCACAACCTCAGCCCTCTATTATCTAAGCCGGGACGACAGCATCACCAAGACCTTCAGCTGGGACAATGCCCTGGTCTACTTCGTGATGACCGACCGCTTCGCTAATGGTAACACCGCCAATGACGCTTCCTACGGTAGAACCAATAACTATGGCGGCGCTCTTTCCTCAGTCATCAATACCGCGACCTTCCACGGCGGCGATATCGCCGGCCTGACTGCCAAGCTGAATGAGGGTTACTTCACCGACCTCGGGGTCAATGCCATCTGGATTACCGCGCCTTACGAGCAGATTCACGGCTTTGTCGGCGGTGGTTACGCCAACGGTAGCGCCGCGTATCCGCATTACGGCTACCACGGCTATTACACCCTGGACTGGACCATGATGGACAAAAATATGGGTACGGTCGAAGAATTCCGCGCCTTCGTAAAAACAGCCCACAGCCAGGGTATCCGCGTGATCATGGATGTGGTCATCAACCACACCGGCTATGAAAACCTGGTAGACGCTGCCCAGTACGGCTACGGCAATACCGGAGTTTCTCTGGCCGCCGCCAAAGCCTGGAAACCCTCCGGCGGCCTCGGCGGCAACTGGGATGAGCTGAACAACCTGTTTACCGGCAACTGGGGTACCTGGCTCGGTTCGGCCTGGGTACGCAGCAAGCATTACAGCAATACCTCGGGCGGCGATCTGCTGCTGAACGTCGGAGAGCTTCCGGACCTGAAAACCGAACTGACCGCCAGCGTCGGCGTCCCACCTCTGCTTCAGACAAAATGGGCCGGCGAAACTTCCGGCTATAATGACTGGATCGTACCCTCGGCCGTTGCCCTACGCGCCGATATCGGCGTAGCTCCCGGCGATTATCTGATCAAGTGGCTGGCCTCCTGGGTCGCTGAATTCGGTATCGACGGTTTCCGCTGCGATACCGCAAAACACGTTGATATGTTCCGCTGGGACCAGCTTAAAACCGAAAGCGACGCCGCTCTGAAAGCCTGGCGTGCCTCTTCGAGAAGCGCGGACGATGATGCCCGCGACTGGACAGAAAACTTCTGGATGACCGGTGAGGTCTGGGGTCACGGAGTCGGCCGTTCCAGCTACTTTGACAACGGCTTTGATTCGATCATCAATTTCACCTTTCCGAAAGCCGCCAGCGTCAGCGCCATCGGATCAGTCTGGGCAGGCTATGCCAGCACACTGAACAACGGCAATGACGGTTTCAATGTGCTTTCTTATCTTAACTCCCACGACGCCCGAGAAAATTACGGCTGGGTTACTACCGGTATCGACTCCGGCACCTGTCTACTACTAGCCCCCGGTGGAGTGCAAATCTACTATGGTGACGAGGTAGTGCGCCCCCTGGCGGGAGACCTGACCAACGATAAAAACCAGAGTTCACGCTCCGACTATCTGTGGAATTCCCAGAACGTCACCGTACTGAGTCACTGGCAAAAAATCGGTCAGTTCCGCAACAGACACCTGTCCGTCGGCGGCGGCTCCCAAACCACACTGGCAGCGAATGTCTATGGACGCACGCTTACCGATAGCGGCGTTACCGACCGGGTAGTCATCGCGATATCCCAAAGCGGAACCGTGGCAGTTCCGGTCAATGGATTTTTCTCCGCCGGCAGTACTGTGCGCAATTCCTATACCGGCAGTACCGCGGTTGTTTCCAACGCCCTGACCGCCACCTTTACCGCGTCCAACGGGGTCATCTTGATCGAGGCTACCGAGTAATAAAAAGCACCACGATAAAAATAAAAGGGCTGTCCGGCAAACATTGTCAGACAGCCCTTTTTTTATCCCGTTTTTTTATAAACCTGGAAACATATTACTGTGTCCGCAACCGGTATATCTCCACGGTATCATCCAGAAAATTGGTGAAGGCCAGGGCCTTACCGTCCGGCGAGAGCGCCAGGCCGGTCGGCTGGTTACCGCCCTGTAGCACCGCTTCGACGGCGCCGGTTTTCAAATCAAAAATATGCACAGTACCGTCAACCGGACTGCGCAACAGATAGCTCTGCGGGTTATTCGGGCCGCGGCAGGACACGAACAGACGCGATTCATCTTTTGAGACGGCGATGGTATTCGGATGACTGCCCACCGCGAAGGTCTTCACCAGCGACATCGACGCGGTATCGATTTGCTTGACCGACCGGGTGGCCATATCGCTGACCCAGGCGTGATTTCCATCAGCTGAAATCACGATATGACGCATTGCCGATCCGGCACTTTTAAAACTTCCAACGATCTTCCATGAGGCGGCATCGTATTTATAGACTATTCCACCTTCATAAGAGGCGATATACAAAAAGGCCCCATCCGGTGAAAAAGCCAGTCCGCGGGGAACGGACAATCCGGTTAGATTCTTTACTAGGGTTCCGCTCTCATAATCCAGAATCGCTACAGAATTTGATACCCAATTGGCGACCGCCAGGTAGCGGTACTTGTAGTCTGCGGCCATCACCTTGGTCCACACTCCGCCGGCGTTCAGCGCCCGAAGCAGACGAGGTTGTATCTCTTCCGCGGAGGGCAGTACGTACTCATAGACCATATTTGTGGTCATCTGTGATATCCAAAAACTATTTTTTTCAGGACAGATCAAACTCTCGACATACCCGCGCTTAGCTGATGCCGGCGCGGCGACGCGGCGTGTCTGGGCTGAAGACTGCAAATCGATCAGATCAAACCCCTCGTCGTCCAGCAGGGTCACGATCAGAAACCTGCCATCCGGCGTGAAGTTCACCTGTTTGGGAGAGCGGCCGGTCGGCAGCACTGCCGCGCACACCCAGGCGCCGCTCGCGCTCTGATGCCGGAGCGTAAGGGAGATTGGCGCGGTAATTGTCAAAGGAAGAGTCTGGTCGGCAAATCCGGAGCGGCGCAAAGTAATCTCATGAGCGCCTTGCGTTACGGCCAGGGGCACCCCCGCGGCTATGGGTACCGCGTTAACCGTCAGCGAACCGTCAATCAATATTTCGGATCTACCGTTAAGGACGCTCACGCTAAGCTCGTGCATAATCGGTTTTAAGTTGAAAACAATTGCAGCAGGGCGGAAACGCGAGTAAGCGCGCACGGTCAGCGTTTCCGGATAAAAACCATCGGCTGCGCAGCGCAGGGTAAGCTCCCGGTTCCGCGAGGAGAATCTTCCGGAAGGATCGATCTCTAACTCAGTATCTTCGGTAGATATTTTTGATGAATCAACTATTACAATCCGCGCTTGCGACGGCGCTGCGCGAACCTGAAAAGACCAGGGTAGCAGGTAAAAAACAGTAACGCACACAAGGACGACGGCGAAACCGCAAAACTTCAAGAGAATTCTCGTAGGCATATGTATTCTCCAACGCCTAGTCAGTATATATCAGCCTGGTGAGTTTGTATAACAAAACTCACGAATGCCTATTGTTTTCGTTAAAACGATAAATTAAAAATTATTAAAAGATGCTTTCAGGTAACATTACTTTAGGAAAAATACTGAAATTTTTAGCATCCGGGAGAAATAAATGCGTTTAGGTATTCGGGCAAAAATAGTTTATCCGGCGATTCTTTTGCTTACAGCCACAGTTATAGCCGTGGCCCTCATTTCGTACACTATGCAAAACACGACCCTCAAAATCCTGATGCAGGCCGAAACACAGACTAAGCTGAGCGAAATACAGAATAATATGACACAGAGTGAAGAAGCTTTGACCCTGGTCAAAGAATCGCAAAACCGCAATGCCCTTAGAATCACGCGGGCCATCGCGGAAATGATAGCCGCTGATCAGGGGACCCTCGCGACAGAACGGATGCGTGAACTCGCCGTCAATATCGGAATTGACGAAATACACATTATCGATGCGGCCGGAGTGCTGCGCTGGGGCTCAATCCCGGATTTTTTCGGTTTTGATTTTGCCACGGAAGCTCAAACCAAACCCTTTCTGGCGGGCATCGGAGTCAAAGGCTGGGAGCTGGCCCAGGATCCCCAGCAACGCGGAACCGACAAAGTGCTTTTTCAATACATCGGTGTATCACGTATCGATGAACCAGGAATAGTGCAAATCGGACTGCGGCCTCAGGAACTTCAGCAGCTTATTGAGGTCTCGGATATTCAGCATCTCATGGAAAACACCAGGGTTGGTCAGGGCGGTTATGTGTACATTGTTGATTCCGCCGGTATTGTGCGCAATCACTCCATCCCGGACCGGATTGGAATTAACATTGCCCAGCTTGATTTCGGGAAAAAAATTCTGTCGGAGAAAAATGGTTCTTTTACCTATACTTTTGAAGGAACAGAGGTATATACCTCCTTTGCCGTGAGGGGTAATGACATCATTGTCAGCGCGGTTCCTACCGAGAATTCAAAAGCACGCCTCAGGACACTGGCCTTTGGACTGATAATCAGCACCGCCGTATCCATTTCTCTTGCGGTGGCTGTACTGCTCTTCTTGATCAGCCGGCTTGTCACCCAGCCACTGGGCTATGCGGTCGCCCAATTAGGAAAGGTCTCGGTCGGGGACTTGCGGGTGCAATTATCAGACGCTTTCCGGCGCCGCGACGACGAGATCGGCGATCTGGCGCATGCCGTCGAATCCCTGGTGAAGGATCTTAACGATATTGTCGAGTCGATCCTCGGTACCTCCAGGGAAGTTTCAACAGGTTCGGGTGAACTGACAAAAATCGCCTATCAGCTGTCCGAAGGCGCCGGAATGCAGGCGGCCAGCGCCGAGCAGGTTTCCGCTTCCGTTGAACAGGTCGCGGCAACAATCCGCCAAAATACTGATAACGCCGTAATGACAGAGAAAATCGCCCTGCAATCCTCCAAGGACGCCGACATCGGCGGTATCGCTGTCAATGAGTCGGTACGGGCCATGAACGAAATATTGGAAAGAATAACCATCATTGACGAAATAGCCAGACAGACTAATCTGCTGGCCCTGAACGCGGCAATTGAAGCAGCCCGGGCCGGAGAAGCGGGAAAGGGATTCGCGGTTGTCGCCGGCGAGGTACGAAAACTGGCCGAACGCAGCCAGACTTCTTCCGGAGAGATAGGTGACCTGTCCAGGAAGACAATGGAAAACGCCATGGAGGCCGGAAGGATAATTCACAAACTGGTTCCGGATATCAAGAAAACCGCCGACCTGGTTCAGGAAATCGCGGCCGCGTCGCGGGAACAGAGCTCCGGCATTGACCAGATAGCTCAGGCCATAATTCAGCTGGATACGGTAATTCAGCAAAACGCCTCGGCGGGAGAAAAAATGGCCGGCATGGCCGACACCCTCTCCGGGAAAGCCAAGGAATTATCAACTTCAATTTCGTTCTTTAAAATTGAAGAATAAGCGGATAATTTACCAGACCGAAACCAAATAAAACGGGCTGCCTGCTGGCAGCCCGTTTTATTTCAGCCGATAGCCTCGGAACCGGTCTCTCCGGTGCGGATGCGGATGCAGCGTTCCAGGTCGGTCACCCAGATTTTGCCGTCGCCGATTTTTCCGGTGCGGGCGGCCTTGATGATGGCGTTAATGGTCGGTTCAACGTAATCATCATTCACGGCGATATCGATGCGAATCTTCTTCAGAAGATTAATCTCGGTCACCGCGCCGCGGTATTCCTCGGTATAACCGGCTTGCTGTCCACAGCCCTGGGCGGAACTGACAGTCATTTTGGTTACCTTGGCGTCAAACAGGGCCTTTTTGACGTCCTCAAGCTTATAGGGCTGTATCAATGCAACAACTAATTTCATGTGTGTTCTCCTTTAGACGATTTAGTCTATGATCTGGAAACCGGCATAGGCTTCGGCGCCATGTTCACCGCGGTCCAGGCCGCCGATTTCTTCTTCGCGGCTGACACGAATTCCAAGAGTATACTTAAGTACCAGCCAGACTACCAGGGCCACCACAAAGGTAAAACCGGCGACTGCCGCTACGCCGATAACCTGGGCCGTAAGCAGTTTAGTTCCGCCGCCATAAAACAGTCCGTTACCAGTGAGACTGCCGGCGATATTATCCACCGCGAACAGGCCTACCGCCAAGGTTCCCCATATTCCGTTTACCAAGTGCACAGACAGGGCACCGACCGGATCGTCAAGCTTCAGCTTGTCAAAGGTCGGAACGGCCAGCACAACCAGCACGCCGGCTACCAGACCGATAATGGCCGCGCCGCCCACGCTGACGAAGGCGCATCCGGCTGTTACAGCTACCAGACCGGCCAGGGCGCCGTTTACAATCATGGAAAGATCGGGTTTGCCGAGCATTATCCAGGCAGTTATAATAGAAGACACGATGGCTGTAGCCGCGGCGGTGTTGGTGGTAACCGCGATATGCGCGATAGCCGAACCATTACCGACGGCCATGGTTGATCCGGGATTAAAGCCGAACCAGCCGAACCACAGGATCAGACCGCCCATAGTGACCATGGACATATTGTGTCCCATAATCGGGTTGACCGAACCGTCGGCGCGATACTTGCCAAGACGAGGCCCCAGAACGATCACCCCGGCCAGGGCTGCCCAACCACCGACAGAATGCACTACGGAGGAACCGGCAAAATCCCAGAAGCCCAGAGTCTGCAACCAGCCGCCGCCCCATATCCAGTGACCGGATAGCGGATACATCACCGCTACCAGCACAAAGGCGAATACCAGAAAAGAATGAAACTTGATGCGCTCGGCCACGGCACCGGACACAATGGTAGCGGCGGTACCGGCGAATACCAGCTGGAACAGGAACTTGGCCCAGAAAGGCACCTTGGTCCAGCCGATCGCGCCGTAGCCTTCATCCACTCCGCCGTTGGCAAAGAAAAGGTTGGTTAATCCGACGAAGGGATTACCGTCGCCGAACATCAGACCCCAGCCGACAATCCAGAAGGACAGCGAGGCAATGGCGAAGACAGTGAAGTTTTTGGTCAGGATGTTAACGGTATTTTTGCTACGGCACAGGCCGGATTCCACCATGGCAAAGCCAAGGTTCATGAAAAAAACCAGGAATGCCGCCAGCAGCACCCACACAGTATCCAGGCCTACGATAAGAGTTTGCAGTGTTTTTGCGGTGTCAACTACTTCCATAGGAACCTCCTTATTAAAAAGTGATCCTACGTCATTGTAGTCAAAGCCGCACCGCGCATTTAGCGCGGCAAAGCGGTTTGTTAGGGCGAATATAGCAGAGACTGAAAAGAAAAGTCAAGACGGCTAAAAGCCAAGGGCTTCAATCTTAGAGCAGATCACTGGCCAGTTCGGCGAGAAAGCTACGTTCACTCTTTACCAGATGCACGTGGGCAAAGAGTTCCTGGCCCTTCATTTTGTCGATCAGGTAGCTGAGACCGTTGGAGCAGGAGTCAAGATAGGGCGAGTCGATCTGCTGGATGTCGCCGGTAAACACCATCTTAGTGCCCTCGCTGGCCCGGGTGATAATCGTTTTTACCTCATGAGGCGTCAGGTTCTGGGCTTCATCGACAATGAAAAACACATTTGACAGACTGCGTCCGCGGATATAGGCTAACGGCGTAATCAACAGCTTGCCGCTTTTCTGAAGTTCGTCGATGTGCAGCGCTTCCTTGCTGTTGGCCTTGTGCTTATGCTTGATGACCGACAGATTATCGAAGAGTGGCTGCATGTACGGGCCGATTTTCTCTCCGACATCCCCGGGTAAAAAACCGATGTCGCGGTTGGCCAGCGGCACGATGGGCCGGGCCAGCAGTATTTGGTCAAAGCGTCCTTCCTGGGCCAGGGCGGCAGCCAGGGCCAGCAGCGTCTTGCCCGTTCCGGCTTTTCCGGAAAGGGCTACCAGCTGGACCTCGCTGCGCAAAAGCGCATCCAGCGAAAAAGCCTGCTCGGCGTTGCGCGGTTCAATGCCGTAGGCTTTTTGTTTTTCCACCCGGCTGATTGTATTGACGGCCTTAGTGTAATGCGCCAGCGCGCTGGCCGTTCCATTCTTAAAAATATAATATTGATTCGCCGCCGGTTTCTTTTTCAACTTGAATTGCTCAAGCGGAAGGCCTTCCGCTGTTTCATACAGCCTGGCAATCAGCTCACCGTCCATCTTGTCAATTATTTCAATATTCCGGTCGATGAGCGTTACATCTGTTATTTTATCCGACTGATAATCCTCGGCCAGCAAACCCAATGACTTAGCCTTCATGCGCAGATTGATATCCTTGGTAACCAGGGCCACTTTCTTTGAAGGATACTTCGCGCAGACAAATTCAGTGATCGCTAAAATACGATGGTCAGCGGTCGGCTCCGGAAAGGAAGCTGCCAGAGTCTTTGAAAAAGGCTTACCGGTCTCGATAAACAGTTTTCCTAATTTAGGACCAAGCGATAAACCCTCGGCAAACAATGACTCTCCGGAGATCGAGTCCAGCTCCCGGGTAAATTCACGGGCCTGAAAGTTGATCAGGTCATTGCCGCTCTTGAACTTATCCAACTCTTCCAGCACGGTAATAGGCAGCACAATATCATTATCCTCAAACTGATAGATACAGCGGAAATCATGCAGGATTACATTTGTGTCAAGGATGTATATTTTTGTCTTTTTTCTGGCCATACTTATTTTTAAGTATGCGGACAGCCGGAAATTTTGTCAAGTTTGATTTCGGTTAATTTCCTGCCATCAGGATTAACGGCATCATGCTCCAGATTATTTACTTCGGAAAACCTCCGTGCCGTCCCAATCACTTTCCGGTCCGCAGGCAAGATAGTCTTGGGCTTTGCTTCGGTACCAGTCAATCGCTGCATCGGCTCCGCCTGAGTTAAGCGAGTTCCAGTCTACAAGCGCGCCGGTAAAATCCCGCTTTTGATATTTAACGAGCGCGTTTTCAAAAAGTGTTGAACGTTCGAGAATTTTGCCGTCTACTGAACCTGGCGGGCCGAGCACCTCAAAAATATCAAGGGATTGAGTTTTTCCTTTTGGCCTGATTTTTCCAAGGGCCCGATAATGCCAGTCCGGAACGGCCTTTTTCAGCGACTGTCCAGCGAGAAAAATCACGTTAAAAAAACGCGTTAATCCTTCCAGCCGGGAGGCAATATTGACTACGTCACCGATCAGAGTGTATTCCAAACGTTCATCGGACCCGACCGTACCCGCCAGAACCGCGCCGACCTCTGCGCCAAGCGCAATTCTCAAGCCTTCCAAGCCGTAGCCTTTAGCCATTATAACAAGTTCTGGTATCGAAGCGATTATTCGATGAGCGGTTCGCAGCAGATTTCGGGCATAGTTTACGTCTCGCTGGGGAGCGCCGAAAATGACCATAAAACCGTCACCGAGAAACTTGTTGATTATCCCGCCATTCTCGGCAATGATGGCCTGGCAGCAAGAAAAAAAGTCGTTCAAGAATTTCACTATACTATCCGGGGATAACCGCTCTGCTTGAGTGGTAAATCCCACAATATCCACAAAGAGAATTCCGGCTTCCAGAACCTCACCATCAGGTTGCATAGGACTACTCATCAAATGATCCCGGACACGAAAATCCACAGCCTTGCCAAAACGTTCAGAAAGCCGGTTGTTACGCATGGCTGCCGTTAGTGATGGCAGCATGTCATTTAAAAATCGCTGATTCGATTTGCTAAGTTTCTCGGGACAGGACAGCACCAGTGCTCCGGCAAAATGGTCATCGTGGATGATTGGCAGGTTATACAAAAACGGAAATTGCCTCTGGTTCAAGCGCAGCAATGGTGTCACCGAGCCATCCACGGCTAAAAAACCGGTTTTACTGCACTCCAGAAGTAATATCGGTGATTTAATAATTTCCTCATCGTCATTTCGGGGGATAATCAGGCCGAATGTTTGCTTACCCCGATAAACCAGCAATCGCAGCTCCGCCGGCGCATAGAACTCAGACAGCAGTTTCAGAATTTGGGGAAGCATTGATCTCGACTGTAAGATTGAACCAACTTCCGAGCTAATATTCAACGTAAGCCGATGCCGGCGCTCAGCCTCGTAGGTCTGCACCGAAAGCGCTGACCAGGCTTCATCAAGCGCTTTCTTAGATGCACGCCGTTCCCGTATCAATAAAACGCATAAGAAAGCGCAAATCAGGCTTAATAGCAGTCCGAACGCCCATGAAACCAGCAGAATATTCATAACTCATTTATACAGCAAATTTGACAATAATGCTAATCTGGACTGATACTCTATGTTATGGACACCATCGCAACAATTGGCCGGGAAATATATCCCGGCAGCAGTTTTGGAATACGTACATCCGACAACAGTGAAGTTCTGCAGGATGCTGCCGAACAGGACATTTATCAAGTAACTATGGTAACCGAGGGCAGTATTGTACTGACTGATGGTACCGAGCATAGCGCGCTGTTACCGCCCCAGGTACTTTGTCTCAGTTACAAAAATCCGATGAAGCATCTTGAACTTACCGGAGCAAAGGGTTTTAGCATTTTCTTTATACCGCAAGTAATCAATCACGGCTTGTTCTCGGACTCCTCCTGCAAAGCCGATATGACAGAGGAGAACCTTTCTCATGATGCATTTTTAGCCGAGCGACTGCTGATTAAACCCTTTCGTCAGGGTGAGATCAGCAATCCTTTCCATATTTCAGTCAACCCGACATTGCAGGGCCGGCTAACTGACCTCTACACTGGCTTGCGCGATCAATTCACCCTGCAACCTAACAACTTTTGGCCCTGCCGGGGCCGATCGTATTTTCTGGAAATTCTAATGCTTCTGCAAAGTCTGTATGCGTTTGAGGGAGACAGCGATCTGGATATCCCCCTGCCTAGAGGCAACCCGGTGGTTGAAGAAGCCGCGCGCACCATGCTGTTACGGTACAGCGAAACCAATTTAAAATTGAGTAGTATAGCCGGTCGGTCCGGCTTCTTGACCTTTTCCTCTGCATTTCGGCGAAGTGCCGGCTTGAGCCCCGCGGAATATTTGAGAAAAATCAGACTCACGGTGGCTTCGAATTTGCTACGCAACACCATTCTGCCGTCTCAGGATATTTCGCAACGCAGCGGTTATGCCCGCTTGCGAGTTTTTGAAAAGGATTTCAAAAAACAATTCAAAAAAGGGCCAGCAGAATACCGAGCCCAATTCCCCAATCCCTATGGATAATAAAAAAGCTAAACGCCGCTGCGGCGACAGAGCGGACGGCAGGTTGATCCGCACCCTGGACCCGCTGACCATGCTGATCCCCTTTATCATGCAAACCCGCACCGATGCCCAGAATCTGTTTGAGGACCGCATCGAAATCAGCCATGCCCAGCACTGGTTGCGTACGGTGCGGGAGGCCGACCCGACACTCGATATCGGACTGCTGCACATCGTAATCGCCGCATGCGTGCGTACTCTGGCGCTGCGGCCGCGGGTGAACCGGTTCGTAAAGAATGGACGCATCTACGCCCGCAATGAAATCGCCATTTCGATCGCCATAAAAAAAACACTCGAAGATGACGGTGTAGAAACCACTATCAAAATAAAGTTTGATGCGCGCGACACCATTTATGACATCCGCGACCGGCTAAACGCTGCCCTTGAGCAAAATAAAAAACTGGAAGTTTCCAACAGCGCCGATCGAGCCGCTGCGTTCTTTGTGCGTTTACCGCCGCTGATTCTGAAATCGGTGATCGGTCTATTAAATTTTCTGGATAATCATGGCGCTCTGCCGAACGCCTTGCGTGAACTAAGCCCCTTTCACACCAGCATGTGGCTGACGGACCTCGGATCCATCGGTATCCAGTCGATTTACCACCATATTTATGAGTTCGGCACCACCAGCGCCTTTTTCGCCTTCGGTACCCGGACTAAAGAACGAGAAATCACCGAAGACGGCACTGTGCATACACGCACCTACCTGACCATCCGCGCCGTGACCGACGAGCGCATTGTGGACGGCTTCTATTATGCCGCCACTTTCCGGCTGTTCCGGAGGTTGATGAGCCATCCGGAACTGTTGGCAGTAATGCCGGATGAAATTCCGGCGGATATCAAATAAAAATCGCTGTCAGATTCCAGGCATTGTGCTACATTCTCACTATGAAAAAGTCACAAAAAATAGTCTTGATTCTCGTTCTGGCGGCGGCTCTTCCAATCCTCATTCTGGGGACACGGTTGCTGATTGTTTCCTCAGAGTTTTCGGCGCACCCCAGCGGCGAGGTGCAAAGCGGTCTATTCGCGGTGCGGGACGGGAACGTAAACCTGTATATCCTGGAAAAAAACGGAAAGTACGCGGTAGTAGACGCCGGAACAAATCTCAAGAACGTCAAAGAGATTTTTGTGAGTTTGGGCATCGATCCCGCGCTCGTCACCGTAGTACTGCTTACGCATAGCGATTTTGACCATACCGGTTCCGTACCGCTCTTCACGAATGCCGCTGTTTACCTCTCCGAAGCCGAGGAGCGCATGATTAACGGCGCAGTGGCCCGCTTTCCGTTTATTCACAACCGGCTCAATACCCCCTATCAGTTATTAAAAGACGGCGAGACGGTCACACTCGATCAATGGCAGATACATACCCAGGTGGTGACCGGCCACACCGTCGGCTCCGCCTACTACACGATCGACGGCCGCTACCTGTTTGTCGGGGATACCGCTCTTAAGGACGGGCAGCTCCATCCTTTCACCAGTCTGTTCAGCATGAACCGCCCGGAACAGCAGGCCAACCTGGCTACGCTGCGCATGGATGAAGGTGTTGAGCTGATTCTGACAGGCCATCACGGAATAGAGCGGCGCCTTCAATAAAACCGTACTGCTAGAAACGGACAGTCAGACCGGCGGTTATATAGTGAAAAAGGGCGAAGGTATACACGTTACCGCCGCCATCGGAACCGCCTTCCAATACCCGGTAGCCGAGGCGGAGATCCGCGGTCGGCGAGTAGTGATACTGCAAAGCCAGCAGGGCGTCTTCCGCCCGCCCGAAAGGCGTAACCAGGGCATCGGCGTCCAGCAACAGACTGAAGTTCTCGCTGAAATTCCAGCGCGTCATAAAGTTGATCAGCGGCACGGCACCAAGATCCGAGCGGTGGGCATAGGCGCTCTCGCTCATCAGGGCTATGTCGGCGCTGCGAATTTTACCGGTCAAGCCGGCGGCCATAACCAGCGCGTCAGAATTGATAAATGAATAGCGATAGGTCAGCCGGTAGGAATCAAAGCGGTACACTGAGTCCACCCGGGTACCCGCGGCGAAAGTGATTCCCTGATAGGTCAAGTCGCGGTCGATAACCGCGCTGCCGCGCACTGTTAAGGGGGCGGCCAGGGCCAGCACTGTGTGACGATCGGCAAAGGTATAGCCGACGCGGATGCGCAGGGCCAGGGCATTGGTCGATGCGGTGTCATCCTTCAGAGAAATCATTGTACCGGTACCGGAGGGAATATTGACGTCATTGTATCCGGTAAAGGCGGCTCCGCCTTCAATATCCACAAAGGCCTGGGCGCTCAGGGCCGAAACGGCACAGAGTAAAACGAGAGAGACAAGCTTCATTTTAAAAGTTCGGTTGCGCATTATATGCTCCTTATTAACTACAAATCTTTAAATAGTATACTTACAAATGTTGCCTAAAGCAAACTATCCACCGAGCCCTTCTTATCAGCGCGCTTGTCCTCTTTCTTGACAGCCGCTGTGATCTTGACTAGTATCCTTACAATAAGGATAAAAAATGAAAACATTCAAGATTGCCATTTTCGGTTGCGGAACGGTCGGCGGCGGCGTCGCTAAAATCCTGCTTTCACACAGTGAAGTACTTGCCAACCGCAGCGGTTTTCAGCTGGAAATCGCCACAATTCTGGATCTGTTCCCCGAAGCAGCTTCCAAACGGCATGGTCTGCCCCGCAGCCTGTTCTGCGGCTCTACCACCGAGCTTTCCAAGGATGACGCGGCCCGCTTTACCGCCGAAATTCTCGC
Source organism: Treponemataceae bacterium (assembly GCA_942493045.1). Lineage (GTDB taxonomy): Bacteria > Spirochaetota > Spirochaetia > Treponematales > Treponemataceae > Teretinema. Next base: position 1,170,372 of record OW818665.1, read on the forward strand.
CGATAAAAGCATCGATCTGGTCGTGGAAACTATCGGCGGATCATCTGACTATATATTAAATCTGGTTCTGGCCATCCTTAATTCCGGCAAACACCTGGTCACCGCCAACAAGGCTTTGCTGGCCAAACAAAACAACATCATACTGGAAACCGCTTTCCGCAACGGCAAGGCTGTCGGTTTTGAAGCGGCGGTCTGCGGCGCCATACCGGTTATCAAAGGCATTAATGAATGCATGACCGGTGAAGATATTACCGCCGTAACCGGCATCATGAACGGCACCAGCAACTACATCCTTTCACGCATGACACGCGAGGGGCTGTCGTTCGAGGCGGCCCTCAAAGGCGCCCAGGAAAAAGGCTATGCCGAGGCCGATCCTTCCCTGGATATCAACGGCGGCGACGCCGGCCACAAATTGTTGATCCTTTTAAAGATCATCTTCAGTATCGACGCCGCTGTGGGCAGCTTTCCGGTATTGGGCATCGACACCATTACTGCGGAAGATACCCGTTTCGCCGAAGAAGTGGGCTCGGTCATCAAACTGATCTGCTTCGCGAAAAAGGAAGGTCAGGGAGTATACGCTACGGTGCGCCCGATGCTGGTTAAGAAAGATAACGTCCTCTCCGATATCAACGGCGCCACCAATGCCGTTTCCCTGCAAGGCGTTCATTCGCAGGGCAATGTTTTTATCGGACAGGGCGCCGGCTCCCTGGAAACCGGCAGCGCCATCGTCTCGGACATCGTTTTCATTGCCCGTTACGGACAAGCCGCGCTGCGCAGTTATCAGACCAACGGCTTAAAACTACTGCCATTTGATGAGCTGATAATGCCCTACACTATCATTTTTGACACTGCCGACGTTCCCGGTATTACCGGTCTGGTAACCACGGCTATCGGAGCCGAGAAAATCAACATTGATACTGTCAGTCACAATTTGCGGCCCTCCGAAGATTCCGGCGCCCTGTTTGCCATTACCACCAAGCCCTGCACCTTTGCCCAGATCCGGCGCGCAATTGATGCCATTAAGAAAGCCGACGCCTCGGCTCTGATTGTGGAACCGAAAATAATCCCGATCCTGAGCTAGAGCGCGGTCGTCTGTCCCGGGAAAAAAACTTCCCCGGCCGGGAGCGAATCATGATATAATTCCTGATAAATTTACTTCAGGAGTCATATTATGAAACGTATTCTGTCCCTCGCCCTGGCCGGCGCCCTACTCTTTTTCTCAGGCTGCGCCAAAAATGATACAATAGCGCTGTCCTACAGCATCTTTTTCCCGGCTACCCACTCTCAGGCCCAGGCCGCGGAACAGTGGGCCAGGGAGATTGAAAAGCGCACCGATGGCCGGGTAAAAATCACCCTGTATCCGGGCGAAACCCTCTCCAAAGCCGCCCAATGCTATGACGGCGTTGTTTCTGGTGTGTCGGACATCGGCATGAGCGCCTTCGCCTACACCCGCGGTCGCTTCCCTCTTCTGGAAGCCCTGGATCTGCCGGTCGGCTATCCGGATGGAAAAACGGCAACACGAATCGCCAATGCCATCGTTGAGAAATATCAACCAGAAGAATTGAGCGAAGTTAAGGTACTTTATCTGCACGGTCATGGCCCCGGCATCCTGGCAACGAGTAAAAATATTAACACTATGCGCGATATCGCCGCTTTAAAAATCCGGGCCACCGGCCTTTCCGCCAAAATTGTCACCGCCCTGGGAGCCACACCCATTTCCATGAGTCAGGGCGAAACGTACGAAGCCCTGCAGAAAGGTGTTGTTGACGCCACCCTCTGCCCCGTAGAAACCCTCAAAGGCTGGAAGCAGGGTGAGGTGATAAACTACGTAGTCAATACCCGCGCCATCGGCTATACCACATCAATGTACGCCGTCATGAATAAAGCCAAATGGGAAGCCCTCCCCAAAGACATTCAGGAAATCTTCAATGACGTAAACCGCGAGTGGATTGAGATTCAGGGCGAAGCCTGGGACGCCAGCGATCGGGAAGGAACTGAGTTTGTGACCTCGCTCGGCCATACCTTTGTGGATCTGAGCGCGGCCGATGAAACGGCCATGGTAAAGGCTGTTCAGCCCATCCTTGACGAATACGTCAGCGCCGCCGCCGCCAAGAATCTTCCCGGACAGGCGGTGCTCGCCGATATCAAGGCCCTGCTTGGCGGAGCGAACTGAAAATGAACGCCATTACAGAGCGGCTGTATAACCCGGTTCGGAAAATCATACTGGCCCTGGCCATGCTAGCCGGACTGGCCATTCTGGCGATGATAGCGGTAACCGCCGTCGATATCGGCTTACGACTCTTCAAGGGCGCCCTGCGCGGGGCCTACGATATTGTACGAGTGGGCGCGGTTATCGCCATCAGCTGTTCGCTGCCCTATGTGACGGCGATCAAGGGTCATATCGCCATCGAGTTTTTCTATCACCGCTTTTCACCAAAAGGCCGGCTGGTACTGGACAGTTCTTTCCGGATCATCTCGCTGGCGCTCTTTGCCGTGCTGTGCATTCGTTCCGCGCTCTACGGAAACATGCTGCTCGCCAGCGCCCAGGTGATGCCGACCCTTTCCATTCCGGTGTTCTGGATACCCTGGTTAATCAGCCTGTGCTTTGCCCTGATCTTTTTAACCGTCCTGTATCATCTGCTGCATCCCGGCAAGGAGCTGATTAAACTATGACACCAATACAAGTCGGACTGTTGGGCTGCGTTCTGCTTTTTGTTTTACTCTTTTCCAGTATGCCTGTAGCCTTCGCGATGCTGGCCGCCGGACTCGCCGGTTTTGCCCTGATTGTTACCCCCCAGGCGGCAGCCAGCATGGTGACAGCTGAACTGTTTGACACCTTCTCCTCCTACAACCTGACGGTAATCCCGCTGTTTGTTCTGATGGGACAGGCTGCCTTCCATGCCGGGATCAGCACCAAGCTGTTCAAGGCCGCCTATACCTGGATTGGTCACCTGCCCGGCGGGCTGGCCATGGCCACGGTGGCCGCCTGCGCCGGCTTCGGCGCTATCAGCGGCTCCGGCCCGGCCACTGCCGCGACCATGGCTGCCGTCGCTTTACCGGAAATGCGCCGCTACGGCTACTCCGATGAACTGGCCAGCGGCGCGGTAGCTTCCGGGGGCAGCCTCGGCATGCTCATCCCGCCAAGTGTAGTTTTCATTGTCTATGCCCTGATGACCGAACAATCCATCGGCGCGCTTTTTCTGGCTGGCATAATTCCCGGAATCATCATGAGCATCTTATTTTGTCTTTCCATTTTTGTGCGCTGTCTGCGCAATCCCGCGCTCGGCCCGGTAGGTCCGCGCTCCAGCTGGAAAGATAGATTTATATCCCTGACCGGAGTCATCGAAACACTGATACTATTCGGTTTTGTAATGGGCGGAATGTTCGGCGGTCTGTTTACGCCGATCGAGGCCGCCGCAGTCGGCGCCGGAGGCAGCCTGCTGATTGCCCTGGTCAAAGGCAAGCTGAATATGGCCGTACTCCAGAAAATTCTGCTGGAAACGGTGCGGACTTCCGGCATGATCTTTTTTATCGTCGCTGCCGCTGTGGTTTTCGGACGCTTTTTGGCAGTCTCCCAGATTCCTTTTACCGTGGCTACCTGGTTCGCGAATCTGCCGCTGCCCGGCTTTCTGATTATGGCGCTAATCGTTGTTTTCTTTCTCTTCATGGGCTGCTTTATCGACGCCCTGGCCTTGGTCCTGCTGACCATCCCGATTTTCTATCCCGTCATCAAAGCCCTGCACTATGATCCAATCTGGTTCGGCGTCATGGTAGTCGTAATTACCCAGATGGGCGTAATTACTCCTCCTGTCGGCGTGAATGTGTATGTAGTCAGCGGCATAGAGCGCTCTCTCAGTCTGCAGACCATTTTCCGCGGCGCCCTGCCCTTCCTGTACATGATGATACTGTTCGCGGTCCTGTTGATGCTGTTCCCGCAGATGGCCCTCTTCCTGCCCAATTTAGGCCGTTAGGAGTTTTGGTATGAAAGATTTTACACTTTTCAAGCGGATTTTATTCTGCACCGATTTCTCTCCGGAAGCGGCGGCCGCCTTTCCGTACGCCCTTTCGCTCAGTGAAGCCTGCGCGGACGCGGTGCTGATAATCTTCCATGTCATACCGGAACCGGACGCTCAATTCTGGAAAACATATATTTATGAAATTGATCAGGTTGATGATAAGGCTAAGCATGACATCGACCGGCAGATGCAGGAAGACTATCTATCCAGGATACCCGATTCGCAGCATTATGAAACCCGCATCGCCGTAGGACAGGCCGGACAGCTGATCCTGAAAACAGTTACTGAAGAAAAAATCGACCTGATTGTAATCGGCCGCTCGGAGTCCGGCAGCGCCGGTTCATTTTTCTTCAGTGACGGCACCAAGACCGCCCTGCAAAAAGTATCCTGTCCGGTTTTAATCGTTCCGGATGTTCCTGTTTCCAAAAGGAAAAAATCATGAGAAGATTGGTAAAATATTTTATTGCAGCCTTGCTTCTGACCGGCCTGATGCTGTCCTGCGCCTCATACCGGCCGATCGCTGAGATCAAGGACGTTGCCGATGTCGACTGGGAACTTCGCTTTGGTCAGAGTATCCGGGGACCTGAGGCTTCCGCCGAAACGCTCCACCTGGGACAGAATTACGCTATCGCCGTCCGGTACAAAGTGATTAAAAAAGGAAAGGAATCCTGGCGGGAATTATATAACAATACCGGCATCAGTTTTTCCGTTTCCAGCGCGGCCTTCGGAGGTTCTTTTCCGCTGCTCCAGACGCCTACCGATCCCTTCTACATCTTTAATACCGAACCGGTTTTTTTGACAGTTCACTTCCCGCCGTCAGTCGGCAAGGATGTTACCAAAGAAATCAAAATCGTACCGGCTTCTTTTTTCCCTTCTTTTTTCGGCGAAAAAGGATCAGATGGAAATGATGGCCTGCCTGCCAGTCCGGATGGTGAAGACGGTTATGACGGCAGGGATGGAAAAAATGCCGATCTGGAAATAGCGCATTATAATACGGCGGGTACAGCCTATGAACAAGCAGGCTCGCTGATCATCGTTAATGACCTCAAGTCTGCGCAAACCTGGCTGCTCAGCCCTCAAAGTGAACGCCTGCAGATTGACGCTTCCGGCGGCAGAGGCGGCGACGGCGGCGATGGCGCCGATATGACTCTGGCGGAAGACTCCACCAGCGACAGAATAAACGGCGGAGACGGCGGACGGGGCGGAGACGGCGGACGCGGCGGCATTGTGCATATTGTTTTCGCTCAAGGCGGCAATATCCAAAACGTTCTGAAAGTATCGGTAGCCGGCGGATTTGCCGGTAAAGGCGGAGAGGGAGGAAGCGGTGAAAAACGCCGGCAGGACAACATCCTGCTGGATATACTTGTGTCTTTTATCGTTGACGGTTCCGACGGCGATGACGGCAGTATCGGTTCTGACGGACGTTATTACACCGAAACAAAAGCGCTCGACAGCATGTTCCTCAATATCAACAGTCCCTATTTTGAGCGCTCACGGCTTGAACCTTAAAACAGTTCGGGGATAAAAAATAACGGGCAGGACAACCTTTCGGTCAGCCTGCCCGGGAGGAATGGGTCAGTATCAAGTTCAGCAGGGTGTTGAAGCCATCGGGCTATTCAACACCCGCTTATTCTTACCGCGCCTCTACCACGGCGGTAATCTTTCCGGCGGCGACATCAATCGTCAGCGTAACCACGTCATTCGCGGTTGCCGGTATCAGAATCTGCTTATTGTCCGCGCCAACCGAACAACCACTCTTTGTCCAGCTGTTAAACCACCAGGCGTTAGTCCAGGAGCCGGGATTATTGATAACCTGCAGCTCAAGGGCAGTTGTGCTGTTCCCACCGGCCAGATTTGCGGCCGTTACGGCGTTGGCGATATCCAGCGTAACCGTACCGTTCGCGGCCACAGCTATCGCGTTAGTAGTATTGATGTTCCAACCGTTAAAATCACCGGGGAATTTTACCGACTGCGCCTGAGCGTTACTCTTCATGATGATGCGCAACGTGCCGTTCGGCAGCAGACCACCGGCGGTTCGGGTTACCGAAACAGTATACGTTTTTACCGTACCGTTTTCCGCGGTAACCCGCACATTCACCGTATTCAATCCCAAAACCAGATTAAAAGCCGCGCTGGAGGTCCCGGAGGCAAGGGTTGTCCAGGTACCGCCGTTAACCTGATACTGCAGCGTCGCGGCGCTGTGCGAACGCGTCGCGGTTACGTTACTGGTAAGCGCGGTTGTGGAAAGCGAATACGCTGTTGTGCCGGAAGCGAAGGCAGGCGTTAGCGCACCGGCGCTCACAGTCAAGGCATTCAGATTGGCGTCGCCGGATAGCACAGGGCTATCGCCGACTGCCTTGAAAACAACTATGGACCAGGGATTCACTCCATAGGCGCCGCTCAGCGTCCAGGCCGCGGCCTCGCTCCAGAAATTGTTATTGCTTTCAGCCCAGGCCGCGGTATCGATAATGCGCACCCAGCGCTTGCCGGCGTCGGGAGTCGGAGCAGTAAAACTAACCTGACTGGTCCACATATTAACGAACATCAGATAATCGCTGTCCCCGACGGCGCTGCCGTCCAGATGAATTCGCACGGCGCGGTCACCATAGGCATTAAAGCCGCCTGAACCGTCAGCCTTGGCAAAAGCGATCGGCATGGAGTAATTCCCCTGCCGGAGGGCCGGAGCGCTCTTGCGCAGGTTCATGACATATTTGTTAAACAGGAAAATGGCGTTTTTACCATCAAGCGCTAAATCAGTGCCAAAATTATTGTGATAGGCCTCGCCGGAGTAACCGGTGGCTACGGCCTGCGGGCTGTCACTGGCAATCTGGGCGTAGTTGTTCCAGGTAGCCACGCTGTCCAGATTATAGGGATTGTTGTTACCGTTCTGTGTACGGCCGAATTCGTCGCCGTAGACTATCATCGGTACGCCACGACTGAACATCTGCCAGACAAACAGGTTGCGCATCCGCTGGCGACGCAGGCTCTGATTGCCGTCGGAATTCCAGCTGTCATTGTTGTCGCTGCCGCCGTCGGAAGTGCCGAACGGCCAAACTCGGGCGGTATTAGTCTTGGTGTTATAGCTCACCAGATCGGCCAGCGTAAAACCGTCATGGGCGACAATGAAGTTGACGGACTTCATGGCCCCGCCCTGATCGTTAAAGTTGGCGAAATCACCATAGAAAGCGTCGGCATAACTGATGCCGCCGGCGCCGGAAGCATCACCCTTCATAAAGCGCCTTGAAGCGTCGCGGTAACGCCCGTTCCACTCGCCCCAGCGGTTGGGGAAGGTGCCAACGCCATAAGCGCCGATATCCCAGGCTTCGGCAATCATTTCCACATTATAAGCCGTGGTCATGGCCGCTATATCATTGAGCAACTGGGCGTTCGGATTATAATAATAGTTCGGGGCACTGTCCCGCCCCAATACCGTAGCCAGATCGAAACGGAACCCGTCGATGCCCATCTCTGAAATAAAATATTTCAAACTGTCCTTGACCATATTTGCGACCGCTGGATGCCCGACATTCATATTATTGCCACAACCGGTGGTTTCCCAATAACTGGCTTTGTCGTTTGAAACCAGGGCATAGTAAACCTGATTATCCAGACCGCGGAAGCTGGTCAGCTCGGCTGCGGTCTTGGTGGCGTCCCAGTTCCCGCCTTCGCCGGAATGGTTATAAACCACATCAAGGTAAACCTCGATTCCGTTATCATGGAATGTTTTAACCATCTGTTTGAATTCACGGGTTGGTCCGCCGAGTGTTTTATCGGCGCTGTAACGGCGGTCCGGAGCGAAATAGCCGTAGGTCATGTAACCCCAGAAATTTCCGCCGGCGCCATTATCCGGATTGATATCATTGGCAGTCTCGTGTACCGGAAGGAGTTCAATAGTGTTGATACCGAGTGCTTTCAGATACGGGGCCATCAGGGCCGCGCCCTTATACGTTCCCCGGTATTCTACCGGTACGTTGGCTACGGATTCAAAACCCGAAACGCCGGATAGCAGACTGACCAGGTTGGAGCTGGACTCATGGCGAGTCAAACCGCGGACATGGGCTTCATAGACAATGGCATCCTGCTGGGCGATGGCCGGCTTGACGCCGGTAGCGGTGGTGTCCTTCAGGGCAACGCCCTTAGGAGCCCAGCGGGCTGTATCGTAGGTGCGGCGCACAATACCCTTGTACAATCCGGAGCCGCTGGCATACATACCACCGTCATGCCCGGCGGCGATCATAGCCGGAGTTTCCTTGTCATGGCTCATTTCGCGGGTATAGGGATCATAAAGTACTTTGTTCGGGTTAAAGCGGTTTCCGGCGCCGTCATAGTCGGCGATATAACCGGCCGCTGAATTGCCGCGGCTCCAGGAAGCGGAATACGGCCAGTTCGGGCCCCAGGCCCGGAAGGCATACAGGGTTTTCCCGGGAATGGAAGCTATCTCGGCGCGCCAGATATTGTCGGCGCCCTTGACCATCCAGTAGTCATAGCTGGCATCTTGTCCGGTAGCGCTGCCGTAAATCTCCAGCAACATGGCAGTGGCATTGGCCGAGTAAACGGCGATACGCAGATTACTGCCCTCTCCGGAAACAAAATGCGCACCCAACGGCCAGGCAGCGCCGCCCCATGCCGAGCGGTTCACCGCACTGTAAGGGCCACTGGCCGGATAATTGGTTCCAACGGCGCCGGTTAAGGCGCGCGCCTCAAATTCTGAGGAAGTTGAAGTTACCGCGTTCTCGGCTCCGCTTGCAGAACTGGAATCGAGTGCCAACTGGCAGGAGGCCAGAAATAAAACTGTGAGGCAGAGTACGGCTGCCCTCCGGAAATTAGTAGTTGTTATTATCATGTGAAAACGCTTTCCCTCCGTTAAGTCAGGGTAAGGGCGGTCTGACATTCTGTCAAGGTTTGTCTTTGTAAAATTTTTTTTGGGTAAATTTTTCCCATCTATCTCTAAATCACTGGGTACCATCCAAAAAAACCGTTATAATTAGGGGCAAAGGAGTACACATGAATCTTGAAAAATTTGATTCCGCACAGCGTCCCGACTCTGTGTACACTCAGCAAATTATCGATTTTTTGCTGACTAACTTGGAGCAGTTCGGAGATGAACGCGCCGATATCGAAAAATGCGTAAACTATGCCCTTCAGAAAAGCCGCTCCCCGGGTGGTTTTATTCTGATCGCTTCCGAAGGCACCGCAATAGTCGGGGCCCTGATCATTAACCGCACCGGTATGGAAGGCTATATACCCGAAAACATCCTGGTCTATATCGCTACCCTTAAGGCTAAACGCGGCACCGGTATCGGTAAGACACTGATGCGCGCCGCCATCGCCGAAACAGAAGGCAACATAGCCCTGCACGTTGAACCGGATAATCCGGCCCGTTTCCTCTATGAAAAGCTCGGATTTACCAACAAGTATCTGGAAATGCGTCTTGCCAAATAACAAGGAGGATTATGGCTTTTATAACACTGCATAAACAAAAACTGATCGATAATTTTAGATTTCTTGACGCTCTCTTCCTGCATGAGGGTATCAGATGGTCCATTGTTACAAAGCTGCTTTGCGGGCACCGGGAATACCTGAAAGAGGTGCTCACCCTGGGCATTAACCAGGTTTGCGATTCGCGCATCACTAATCTGAAAATGATCAAGGCTATCAGGCCGGATATCGAAACCATCTATATCAAACCGCCCGCCAAAAGAGCCATCGCCAACGTCGTGCGCTACGCCGACATCAGCATGAATACCGAAATTGAAACTATCAAGCTGCTTTCCGTCGAGGCGGTCCGGCAGAAAATTCAGCACAAGATCATTATCATGATCGAGCTGGGAGAGCTGCGTGAAGGTGTGATGGGCGAGAATTTCGTGGCCTTTTACGCCGAAGTTTTCAAGCTTCCCAACATCAAGGTAGTTGGGATAGGCACCAACCTATCCTGTCTTTACGGAGTGCTGCCGGATCACGACAAGCTGGTGCAGCTCAGCTTGTACAAACAGCTGATCGAGGCAAAATTTAACCGTCATATCGAATATGTGTCCGGGGGCTCGTCGGTAACCATCCCGCTACTGCTTCAGCATGTACTGCCTAAGGGAATTAATCATTTCCGGGTCGGCGACTCGCTTTTTTTGGGTTCTGATGTCTACAACAATGGCACATTGAAGGGAATGCACAAGGACGTATTTACGCTCTATGCCGAGATCATTGAACTGACCGAAAAGCCGGTGGTTCCGCACGGCGAAATGGGCACCAATGTCGAAGGCGAGAATTTTGAATTTGACAACAGCCTGATTGGTACCCAATCCTGGCGGGCTATTCTGGATGTCGGGTTGCTCGATGTAGAATCCAAACACATTTTTCCGGCCGATCCGGCAATTAAAATGGTCGGTGAAAGCTCGGATATGCTGGTAATCGACCTTGAGGAAAACCCCAAAGGCTACAAAGTTGGTGACTTGATCGAATTTTATCTCGATTACATGGGCGCATTGCGTTTACTCAATTCACGGTACATCGACAAAAAGATCATCCCCGAACCGACGCCGGAGCACTGATCATAAAAGGAAAAAACAAAGCCACCCTGCGGGTGGCCTTGTTTTTGAAAGAGGTATGTTCCCAATAGGCGAGAATCAGCTCTCTTTGATGCTGTATCTTTTCTTGAAGCGGTCGATACGACCGGCGGTGTCAACAAGTTTCTGCTTTCCGGTAAAGAAAGGATGGCAAGCCGAGCAAATTTCAATGTCGATAGCCTTGGATGTCGAGCGGGTCTCGATGACATTGCCGCAGGCGCACTTAATCTTGGCTTCCTGGTAGTTAGGATGAATTCCGTCTCTCATAATAGTCCTCCACATATTCGTTTCTAATAGACGCGCTTCGGTGCTTTTTGGCACAAAAGCTCAGTCAGGTTCGCTTACAGCGGCTGCCGCAGCAAGTTACTCACCTTTTCCAAGGAATACGAGTAACCCGGTCTCTTTAGAAACTGTCAATCCATTGCCGCAGATCCAGTATTCATAGACCTGAGGAACGCCTCATTATTCTTGCTTTTCTTCATTCTGTCAATAAGCAGCTCCATTATTTCGGTATCATCCATTGGATTGATAACCTTACGAAGCACCCATATCTTCTGAATTTCTTCCTCAGTCAGCAGCAATTCTTCCTTTCTGGTACCGGATTTTTTAATGCTGACGGCCGGAAAAAGGCGCCGGTCCGAAAGTTTGCGGTCGAGGTTGATTTCCATGTTGCCGGTACCCTTGAATTCTTCAAAGATAACCTCATCCATACGGCTGCCGGTCTCGATCAGGGCGGTGGCGATAATGGTCAGGCTTCCGCCCTCCTCGACATTGCGGGCCGCTCCGAAAAAACGTTTCGGCTTGTGCAGAGCGTTAGAGTCCACACCGCCGGAAAGCACTTTGCCGGAGGTAGGCACAGTCTGGTTATAGGCCCGGGCCAGACGGGTGATAGAGTCCAGCAGAATAACGACGTCACGTTTATGCTCCACCAGGCGGCGGGCCTTTTCCAGAACCATTTCCGCGACCTGGACATGGCGGGTGGCCTGTTCGTCGAAGGTGGAGGAGATAACTTCGGCCTTGACGGTGCGTTCCATGTCGGTAACTTCCTCGGGTCGCTCATCAATCAACAAAACGATCAGATATACTTCCGGATGATTCTCGGTAATGGCATTGGCGATGCGCTGCATCAGGATGGTTTTACCGGTGCGTGGCGGCGCGACAATCAGGGCGCGTTGTCCCTTACCGATCGGGCAGAACAGGTTCATGATGCGGGTAGAAATTTCCCCGTTAATCGTTTCCAGGTTCAGCTTCTTATTGGGGTATAAGGGTGTCAGGTTGTCAAAAGGAATGCGGCTTTGGGCGGCGGAAACTTCGTCAAAGTTGACAGTCTCAACCCGCAGCAGGGCAAAAAAACGTTCCCCCTCTTTGGGAGAGCGGATCTGACCGTACACGGTGTCCCCGGTTTTCAGGTTAAACAGGCGGATTTGGCTCGGAGAAATGTAAATATCATCCGGTCCGGGCAAGTAGCTATTTTGAGGCGAGCGCAGGAAGCCATAACCGTCCGGTAAAATCTCCAGAGAACCGGAAGCAAAAATGATGCCGCCATGCTCGGTATGAGCTTTCAGAATCTGGAAAATTATTTCCTGCTTCTTCATGGCCACCATGTCTTCGTGAGGCACTCCATACTGGGTTGCCAGGTCACGCAGGGCGTGCATGCCCATGCGGGTCAGTTCGTTGATGGTCAGTTTTGGTTTATTTTCGTTATCTTTCTGGCTTTCGCTGTCGGAAGCGAGCTGGGCGCCCTGAGGCTGATATTCATCCCGGCCTTCGCGGACCGGTATTTCCCGGTTTTGATCACCCCGGCCGTTGTCACGGAAACGCCGGTTATCCCGAAATTCTCTCTGGCTGTTTTCCCGGGGACCGTTTTCCCGGGGACCGTTATCACGGCCGCCGGCTTCACGGTTGCTGTTATCGCGGCTGCCGGTATCACGGCTCTCGCGCTTACCATTGTCAAAGGGGCCGGTTTTACGGCGCACGCGGGGTCTGACTATGACCCGTTTTTCACCGGACTCGCCGTTATCGGCTCCAGATTCTGTCATTGCGCCGGCCGGTTCGCCAGCGTATTCCGGTTGGACTTCAGCCGGGGTTTCCGAACCAAGTGCTCGTTCAAGATCCAATTGACCCTGTTCGACGGCCAGTTGCCCGTCACCTTCCGGCGATTCGGGACTCCGGCGTCTTCTGATTGGTGCCATGGGGATTCTCCATAAAAAATGTGCAGGATGTATGTTTGATTGACATTATTTCTGTTTTGATTTCCGTCGAAAGAAAGGATATGTAGTTTGATATTGACTACCGATACGGCAGCCGGGATTCTGTAATCGCCTCTGGCTACCCTCAAAAGTATAGATCACCGGTTAGGCTCTGTCAAGATGTCCATCAGCTGCCGGCAGGCCGCATTCACGGTCTTGCGCCGCACCGCGTTCCGCCCGCCGGAAAAATGATGCTCTTCCGCCAGGACTGTCTTTGTCCTGGAAAGCAGAACGGCAACCGCGATCCACACCGTACCGGCGCTGACGCCGTCTGCCGAGGGGCCCGGACCGGCCACCCCGCTCACCGCTACGGCGCAATCAGCGCCACTTCCGGTTAAGATACCTTCAGCCATAGCGCTGACCACCTCACGGCTTACCGGTCCGTGATGATCGATTAAATCTTTCGGTACGGCGCAAAAACGCTCTTTGGAAGCATTTGAATAACTGATTACCCCGCCCCAGTATACCCGTGATGAACCCGCAATGGCGGTCAGCCTTGCCCCGAGCAGGCCGCCGGTAAGTGACTCGGCGGTACTCAAGGTTAAACGCCGTCTATCCAGTTCGCGAAACAGGGTCAGCACCGGATCAGGGAAAAAAATCATTTTCCCTGACGAATGCGGTCTTTCAGCAATTCTCCGCGGGTGGCGAAAAGATCGATATCGGTGGTATTGCGTATCATTTCAACAGAACCCTCAAAGGAGACATTATCAGCGATGCGCAGACGGGAAGAGGTAATATTGCCGCGTACCATACTCCCGGTTTTCATTTCTATACGGTCACCGGCGGTGATATTTCCTTGAATGGACCCTTCAACGATTATTGAGGCAGCTTTAATGTAGTCGGCATTACAGGAAGCCCCTTTTTTGACGACCAGTATTCCCTGAGCGTCAATAGTACCTTCAAAATTACCGGCAATGTGCAATTCTTCGGTAAAGCGCAGTAGACCCTTAAACCGTGTTTCCGCGCCGAAAACGGTAATATCGCGCTCTTTTTCTTTTTCAGTATAACGTGCCATGAATTCCCTATTTTGTTGTCATTGTGAAAACCCCATCCCAGTCTTCCGGCGGAGGGTTTGCGGTGTAATACTCACACCGTTCAAGATACACTTTGGAAGGTCCGTCAGAGGGATCCGCGGCCAGCGCCGCCGCAAAAGAGGCCTTGGCGCTCTTAAAATCCATCAGTTTATAAAACCGGCGCCCCTGGGTAAAATGCTCCAGAACCTGTTTTTTTGTGTCTGTAATCATAGTTTACTCACTGTACGCTTTCCGCAACTCGTTTTCGAGAGAAGTGACCGCAATCTCGCTGCTCTTCAGACGGCGGGCTTCTTCCTGCAGTTCGGATATCTTTTTTTGCAGAGCCTCATATTCGATGCGGCAGGTGCCGATCTCATTTTGTAAACCGGCATCGGCGACAATCTCACCGGTGGAACAGAGACCTAAGAACTTCTCAGAAACCTTGTCGGCATACTCCAGCAATTTTTCGGTCAACTGTTCCTGCAGTTCCAGGCGGTATTCACGCTTTTTCAGCTGTTCTATCAGTTCGTGATTGCGCAAGACCGAACGGATCCGGGCCAGCACTTCCGAAAAGTTAAACGGCTTGGTGATATAATCATCCACACCCAGCTCAAAACCCTCAATTTTGTCTTTTACATCGTCCATGGCTGAAAACATGATGATCGGAATATCACGCCATTCCTGCCAGGCAGGATCGCTTTTCAGGATTTTTGTCACTTCCCAACCGGACATTTTTGGCATAATGTTGTCAAGCATTATCAAATCCGGCGTAAAGTCTTTCACCTTCTCCAAAGCCTCTCGGCCATTGGCGGCTTTTTCTACAACAAAACCGAGCTTGGAGAGCATCAGGTCAAAAAACTCAACATTAATCTGTTCATCATCTACAATCAGAATCTTCTTTTTGGTGTCCATATATTTTCCTTCCTAATTGTCATACGAATGACGAAGTTTTGTCAACAAGCCGTAAAGCAGAAACAAAGCCGAAACCGACGCGAAAAGAACGCCCCACAGATCTCCCCACCACGTATACAGGGTCTGACGATACCCTGCCAGCAACGGTATGCGGCCTACAAGATATTGCTCTGAAAAAGGCTCGGCCATGAGCTGCACGACCCCATTGGGGTCTACGATGGCAGTCTGCCCGCTGGCGGTGGAACGAACCAGCGGTACCCCGTTCTCGACCGTCCTGAAGACCGCCATGGCCAGATGCTGATATTGGCAGGAAGCGCTTTTTGCCCAGGCGTCATTGGTTAGATTGATAATGGCGCGGGCGCCGTTTCGCACAAAGCGCCGGGAAATATATCCAAAAGTATCTTCGAAACATATCGGTGTGGAAAAGGAAAGACCATCAACCGTAAAAACTTTCGGATCATCGGCCTGCCGCCAAAAATGAGTATCAAATTCAACCAGTAAATCATAGATAAGCGGAAATATCCTGCGATACGGAAAATGTTCGGTAAAGGGCACCAGATGCATTTTTCGATAGCGTTCCGGTTCCGGAGGAATAACGTTTAGCCCCGGCCGGAACAGAAAAACGGCATTATAATCCACCCGGTCGATAATCCCTTCATCGGTACGTTCACGAACGGCGTCATCGTTGCCGATCACAAAGGGTACCGCGGCAGAGTCAATATAGTTCAGCAGATCATTAACCAGCTCTACCGACTGGCGGTCCTCCCGGTAGCGGTAATGCCAGTCAATCCGTGGAATAAAGGCTGTTTCCGGCCACACCACCAGCGACAGGTCATCGTTCTCGGCTATGGCCGCGTCAGAGAGCCGGCGCAGTGTATAAAAGTCACGCTGATAGGTATTAAATCCGCCCAGCCAGGGATCGGAGTTCGGCTGTATCAGGGCTACCTTTATGGTTGGATCCTGTGAATAATCGATCGGAGCGATAAAAAGTCCCCAAACCAGGGTAAACCCTAAAAAAACCAGATATAAAAAGGCCGGTATACGATTCAGACGGGCAAAAGCAGGCAGCCCGCGCAGCGCATCCTTGAAACCAGTCTGAGCGCCGGCCTTCAAGCCTCCGGCTATCCAGGCCGAGGGAAACACCACCAGAGCCGAAACACCCCAGACACCAAATATTGAGGCAATACGGATGATTACCGGCCAACTCCACTGGGAATAACCGATAACGCCATAGGAATAACCATTAAAACCGAGGGTTTTCAGGTATTCATACCCCACCCAGATCGCCCACTGCAGTATATAACCATAACGCGGATACAGCATATCGGCTAATTTAAGGGCCGGAACGGCCAGCATCAGGTAAAAAAAATAAAGAGCGGCGATGATATACATGGCCAGCGGGTGAAAAATCAGCAGCCAGTGAGTATACAGACAATAACAGAGCATTCCATACACCGCGCCCCATAAAAAGGAAGCGCGAAAGCTGACGCGACGCACCAGCAAAAAAAGCGGAATAAAAGAAAACCAGGCCAGCAGAGGAAAACCATTGAGGGAGAGGGGATTCGGCTGTGGCAGGGCGAAAAGCAACACTGCTAAGACCAACAGCCCGGTATTAACCAGAAAAAAACGCAAGCCCCTGTCCGATTCGGGGATAGCCTTAATCATCAGCTCTTGTTCCTGCGGGCCGGAATTCCCCAGACTATCGATTTCAGCTCTTTTCCGGCGCGGAAAGCGACCACAGCATGATCCTCGACACTTACCAGGGCACCGGTTTTTGGATTACGGGCTTTCTGGCGACCCTTACGCTCGCGAATTTCCATAGTACCGAAACCGCGTAATTCAACGGATTGCTCGTTTTCCAGCGCTTCTTTAATTTCTTCGAGGAATAAATCGACAATCGATCGGATGGTTTTGAGTTCCTGACCGGTTTTTTCGTAAATACGGTCTACCAGATCGCTCTTAGTTTTTTTTGCACCAGTCATACCTAAACCTCAGTGGAAAAAGTCCGGAACGGTTCTGCCCGGGGTTTTATAATAGCACGAAAAAGAGTGATTGTTAAGAAAAAAAAACCGCAACAAGCCAAAATCGGCTATTGCGGTCCTCTTGCTCCGGCAAGCTTACGCTTCCGGGCCTTAAATGCCTGTTACGGTGAACTGAACAATCAGTTTGCGGCAAAAGAAGCGTTAAAAAGCTTCTGCATGCGCGATTTCTTGCGTGCGGCCGCATTCGGAGCAATAATGCCCTTGCGCGCCGCTGTGTCAAGTTCCTTGATCAATTCGCGTAAAAGTGTCTGAGCCTGCGCCGGATCTTTTGTCTGAACGCTGCTCACATATTTTTTCGCACTGGTCCGTACGGAACTCTTCACGGCCTTGTTCTTTATTCGCCGTACTTCGCTCTGCTTGTGTCTCTTGACTGCAGATGAATTTTTTACTGCCAAAGGGAACCCCCCAAATAAAACTGTTCCAGCAGAATACCAGATTGACTATTGGACGTCAAGACCCGAAGAACCGGTACAGCTGTCTTTCAGTCAGTCTCAGCTTGACACTGCCCCGCTATTTACTTATTATACGTTATATCTATTTTCAGGAGACTACAGATGGGTGGAGCCAGTAAGAACTCTCGTACCTCGGTTACAACGCACAAGTTTTTGTGTAACTGCGGCGGCGAGGTTATCATGAAGACCCTGTTTGAAAGCGGAAAACTGAAGAATGTAGCGGAATGCTCCAAGTGCAAGCGCACCGAACGCCGTCCGAAGGACTTCAAATAAATCCCGCATTCAGGGAATACCTGTGGAAAAGGCTGTTATGAACAAAAGTTCATGACGGCCTTTTTTTATTAGTTTGCCTGGAAATCTTCCGTTATCGCGACCGGAATTATCTATGCTATTGACGCCAGGCGTCCAGCTGTGCTTGGATCAGGGCCTTGCCCTCCTCCAAGATGCGCAATTGATCGGCCTTGCTCTGCGGAGCCGGAAATATGCGCAGAATTTTTACCCGATAATGCCCGCCGCGCATATTTTTTGCCATTCCACCAAGAGTAGAAACCCTCCAGCCCCCATCTATCGCGCAAACCGCTACCGGCATGGGCGCCTTATCCAAGAAACGCCTAAAACCGGCGGCATGAAAAACTCCCAGTTTTCCGTCAACTGAACGGGTTCCCTCAGGGAAAATTACCGGAATGGTACCGTTCTGACGTACCCGCAGGGCAAATTCGTCAATGGTTTTCATCAATTTGGAGGGACTGCCTTTGCGGTCGATCAGACAATGTCTATCGGAAGTTAATACCAGGGATACCACCGGAACATGTTTACCAAGTTCAGCCTTGGCGATAAAACGCAGGCGTGAACCGTCTAAAAAGCGCATGAACAGCGGAATATCGAGCAGGCTTTGATGATTTGACATAACCAGATACTGATCCGGAAGTTGATCCTTCAGATTCTTCTCGCCCGCAAAATAAAACCGCATAAAAAAAGAAAAAAAGGCGAAAATTCGGCCGGCATAGCGGGTAGTGATAATTTTATTCAGTGACAAGGTGAGGCTACGGTTAAAAGTCCAGAACAGCCGGTTCAAAAAGGCCACGCCCATGAACGAAACCGCGATACAGCTCAGCGTGATAAAAGTCATCATGGCAGCCTCCCTATTCATTTTTAAAGTAGCGGCGAGAGTTGAACCTGTCAAGCTCAGGGATATAAAAAGGTCTCAATCTTCCGGGCAACTGTTGCCAGAGGCTGAAAACAGGTTTGCGTCTCCGGAATGCTTTCCAGGAAGACCCTTCCATACTTCTTGGCTAACAACCGTCTGTCCAGCACCGTAACCACGCCCCGGTCGGTTTTTTTGCGCATTAACCGGCCGAAACCCTGCCTGAAACGCACAACCGCTTCGGGCAGACTCAACTCCATAAAAGGGCTGCCGCCGGCTTTTTCTATCGCTTCAGAGCGGGCCGCCAAAACCGGGTCATTAGGAACACTGAAGGGCAGTTTCGCGATAATAACCTGCAGCAGTGTATCTCCCGGCGCGTCCACCCCTTCCCAGAAAGAATCGGTTGCGAACAACACACTGTCTTCATCCTGCCGGAAAGACTCCAACAGGCGGGAGCGGTCATCTTCGCCCTGCCGGAAAATGGTGATCCCGCTGGAGGCCAGTACCGATCGGGCGGTTTCACAGGCTGAGCGCAGGGACTCATGCGACGTGAACAGGACCAGGGCATGCCCGGCAGAGGCTTGTAAGAGTTTTATGATAGCAGCTTCAATGTACACCTGAAAACCGCTTTCTTCCGGCAGGGGAGCGTCTTCCGGAATGGCCAGTAGCACGTTTTTGCCATACGGAAAAGGCGAGTCGTACACTCCGCTCAGCACCCGGTCGGCTTCCATCAACGATACTCCGGTGCGGAACAGCCACCAGGCGAAACTGGTTCCGGTACGCAGGGTAGCTGAGGTACAGATAATGGTCCGTAACGGTTCAAAAACCCCTTCTTTCATCATAGGAGCCACCGAAAGCGGGGTTTGAACAAAACGCGGATACCAGGCCCCTTCAGTTTTTTCGCCGCTACGGCCGGCCCGGGCCGGAAGGCGGTTTTTCTCGATCCAAAAAACTGATTCCCGCCGTTCATCCCACTCATAAAAATGAAGACACAGTGAGCCTATAAACTCCAGCCGGCGCAGGGCAAATTTTGCTTCCCAGACCACTGGATCATTGAGATCATCCTCGCTGATTCCTTCCAGAATATTGCGGACGGAACCGGCGAATACAGCGACAGCCGTCCGGAGGGCCCGCAGAGTTTCAAAAAGCGGTTGAGCCGCAACAGCTGTGCTGTCCGACAGTCGCCAGGAGAAATTGTCGCCGAGCAGGGCCATCGCGGCGTCCTCGGCCCGGCTGAACTCTTCTTTCATGGATTGAATGGCCGAAAGGGCGCATTGATACTCACCCTCGGCCGATGAAAGGCGGGCCAGGGTACTCATGTGCCCGGCAACGGAACCGCGCCGGACCCGGTATAAAAGAGCGATCTGCTTGTTCAACTTAAAGCGGGTAAAATATTCAGAAAAAAAGCTGGTAGCGGCCGCTTCCATACCATGAGCTTCATCAAAAATAATATTCTTAAACGGCGGGAGCACCGCGGTATCCTCGTACCCGGTACCTGCCATGCGTACCTCCAGGTCCGCGAACAGCAGATGGTGGTTCACCACCAGTATCGCCGCGGAGGCCGCTTCCTTTCGAACCCGCATCACAAAACAGTCTTCATGGAAAGAGCAACGCATTCCCATGCAGGCATCCGATTCCGAACAAATCCGCGACCAGAGCGTATCGGTCGGCACAAAGGAGAGGTCGGAGCGGCTGCCGTCAACAGTGACTCGGGACCACTCACTGATCAGAGCCAGCTCGGAACTCTCTTCCTCAAATAAATCCTGATCCTGCAGCGCTTCCGCTAGACGACGCTTGCACAGATAATTCTGACGGCCCTTTAACAGAACATATTTCACCGGACGGCCGATAATCCGGACAGCCATCGGAATATCTTTTTCAACCAATTGCTGCTGCAGGTTGATTGTTCCAGTTGATATCACGACCCGGTCAAGGTTATCCAGCGCCCAGGTAATGGCCGGCAGCAAATAAGCGAAACTCTTACCGACACCGGTACCGGCTTCAAATACGCCGATAAGCCCGCCGTTGAACGCGGCCGACACTGCCGCAGCCAATTCAATCTGGGTGGGTCGGCTTTCAAACTGCCCAGACAAGGCGGCCAGCGGTCCGCCCTCGTCCAGCAGCGAGGCCACCGCGGCACAGTCCAGCCTCTGCAGTTCTACTGTCCGCACCGGTTCTACTACCACATATACGGCAGAAGCTTGATTGTCAATTATATAAAAACCGGTACCCGTATCGGCATAACGGGCGGCAATGTCCAGATCGGCGTCGCTGGGACTCAGAAATCCGGAGGGATGATTGTGAATGAGCACACTGGCTTCTCCGGCGGCCGATTTGACCACCGGCACGGCTTTTTTATGGCCGCGGGCAGCAACCTGAACCTGATGAATAACACCCTCGGAATCCAGAGCGCCGGTAAAAAAAACTTCATTTCCGCCGGCAGCTTCAATTTCGGCGCGGATAAAAAGCAGGACAGCGTCGGAGAAGAGATCGTGTATTTCGCTCATATCCCTCCCGAAGCGCCGAAAAAAAAAGGTAAGGACAAGCGTCCTTACCTTACCTATCCGGCTTTACGCCGAAACATCTCCTAGGGGAATTGAACCCCTGTTGTCGGGATGAAAACCCGATGTCCTAACCACTAGACGAAGGAGACAAGCACAGCACAGATGCTGTAATGGAGTAACTTATACCAAAACCTTCGCCTTTTGTCAAGAGAACGCCAAACAGAACAGTCCTCAGCCCAGGGACCTTAAATATCCAGCTTCCGGGCAATCATCATCCGCAATTTTTCCTCATCTTCTTTTTTAAGGCCCAGGGAGACAGCGGTATCCAATGCCACCAGAGACTCTGAATAGCGGCCTAAATTGTAATAGGAATGCGCCTGACGAAAATAGACATAGGCCTGAAAACGATTGAGTGAGAGTGATTGGTCAAAAGAGGCAATAGCCTCCAAGTCATTACCCATCGCTGACTGCACTATTCCGACATAATAATAAGCCCGGTAATTGTCGGGTTTGTTTTCGGCGCTCATCCTGAAATCAGAAAGCGCCTCTTCATAACGGGATTGGGCAAAAAAGGCCATCCCGCGGTGTTTGTAAATCACGGACAGTATCACTTCATTGGGCTGGGCTTCAATAATACGGGTGTAAATCATCACCGCTTGGGAAAGTTTACCATCGTTATGGGCCTGGATGGCATCAAGTATCATATCGTCAATCGTGCCCTGAACATAGGTTAAGGCCGGATCGGTGATTTCAGCAGGGACAATATGACCCGCATCAGGATTAGAAACCGCAGCTGTTCTGGTTATTCCCGGATGATCGGTAAGCTTATCGGCTTGCAGATAAAAACTGCCCCGCCTTTTATCCAGCTCGCTGTTTAACCGGTTCTGATAATCGCGTATTTCCTGGAAAATAATATCAGCAAGGCTCAAACTGGCATTAATAGACGCCAGTTTGCGTTTTAAGGGTAGATCAAAGGGTGAAAATTCCGATTTATAAACCAGTTCATGTTCAACTTCCGCCCAGGCATCCTGCAGAATGGTACGCACCTGGATCTCGAAGAGTAGTTTATCAGGCACACGCAAATCCTTACGCATCTCCGGCGGAACCGCTAATAAAATATGGGTAGATTCATACCCGAACTCCCGGAAAGTGCGGTCGGCGCCCTTGCGCTCCACTTCAAAGACCTTAAAAATTCCGCAGAGCTGTTTTTCGACATCGGTAAGATCCTGTAAAAAGGCACAGATGATGCGAATCCCTAAAATGTCCGTTATCAGAGGAAGAGTTCCCGGGCGAGGAGCGCTCTCGGGCATGTTTTTAAGTAATTTGCGATAATAACTGGGAAAGGATTTAACCCGTGACTTATAGGTTGGAACGGAGGAAACTTTGATCTGTGTTTTTAAGGTTTCTTCGATTCTGCCTAAAAGCGTAAAGAGATCCGGCATTACCGAAGAATACAACTGATTCAGCAGCTCCTTGTTGGGAAACCAGCTGCCCCTTTGTGAAGTAGAAGTCATAGAATAGAGTATAGTCGGTTTACACGGCGGGAGCAAATAAAAAAGGGACCCGAAGGTCCCTTTTCTAAAAAACCGGAGTATTACTCGGCAGTGGCGGCGGGATCACCCTCGGAGGGTGTAAATCCGCGTTCGGTAGCCATTTTTTCCTGTTCCAGGAAGCGCAGGATCTGGGTACCGCCAAAGCGGGAAACTTCATTCTGCTTGCGGTCTTCTTCGATCTTGGTCTGGATTCCCCAGATATCTTCGTCGGCAAAGTCACGAACGGTGTTCAGTACTGCCTTGTCGAAAATCACCTTGACATCCTTGAAGTAGGCTACAAAATCTCCGCCTTCATGGGCTGCATCACGAGTTACCATGAAACCGGTAAAGGTGATAAAGGGGAATGCTGTCGGATAAACCGGATACAGGCGCACTTCACGGGTACGTACTTCAGAGACGTATTCCGGATTCTGCCAGGTAAGCTCTCTCCAGCCGTCGAACTGCAGATAACCCATGAAATAGCGGCGCTCTTCGTTATTCTGATTTTTGAGGGTGACATACAAGCCATGGGGGAAGTTCATACCATAGGTCTGAACGGCGATAGCTTTGATTACACCAACGTTTTTCACGACACCGTAACCGTCTTCAAAACGGGTTTTTCCGGAAGCGCGGTCTTCAGCGGTGGGCTCCTGTACGATACCGTCATCGTTAACCTGGGCCATGGGAGCATAGCTCGGAATCTCGAACGAGGGCTTAATCACGGCGTTGGCGTTAGCATTCCAGGTCGGGAAGTTTACGCGTACACCAAGGAGTGTCTGACCGGCAAATTTTTTGGCGTTCTGGGTTACCGGGGAGGCTTTAGCCTGGGAAACCGACACACTGGTCACGTTACGGGCGGAAGAATTGAGCACAACTTCCCACGTATTGAGAGCCAGAGAAGCCCGCATCAGGGTCTTCTGCTGATCGGTAAAGCTTGCACCGGCGACGGTGGAATAGTCCATAACTGTTCTGCGATTCATGGTCATAGCACCGTCAGCTCCGGCAACGATGTCCGCATTCAACAAGTTAAAATCCACGAGGATGGCTTCCTCCGCGGTTGCAAAAGCACCTACCAGAAGTAGTGCCAACGCAATAAGTATGAATTTCCTTTTCATTAAAAAGCTCCTTTAATGCACGTATTGTAGCCCTGTCAAGTTATAAGTATACGGAAGAAATACCTTTTGTCAACGCTTTTTATTTTTTTTGGACGGTTGCAGAAGTGCCGGAAACACTTATAAACCGCCCGGGCCTTGAACAGCAGGATCGCTAACGTACACCTCGATTCCATCAATATATAAATATATTTTATCAACTTTTGGAAAATTTGCAAAAACATTTTTTTTAAAAAATGAATAGCCAATTATCGTTTCGGCGACACCCACCTCCGGCATCAGCACGGAGGCCGGTAAATTAATGTAAGCCGTGTCCCCCCGGATAAAAACCGACACCGGTTGAACCGGGCGATTAAAAAGAGGCAGTGCCAGCGGACTCACCGGTCCAAGCAGCAGTTCCCGGACATAATATTGAAAATCCTCTTCAGAGGTCCGGCTGTGTTCCAAATAGCGGGCTTCGCTGCGTATCGAGCCGGTGCGGGCGTCCGGAAAGAAAAAAACGCGGCGGGTCTGCCCACTGCCGAAAAAGACTGACAAGAATAGAATGAATAGTATTACTGCCGTCACTAAAAAGGGATAAAGCTGATTGCGGGGATGCTGCATGCGAATTCTGGCAACAGTCGGACCGAAATGACGCGACATAAAATTGATTATGGACAGAAAAAAGGCTTTAATTTTATTCATGGGCTGAAGTAAGTCCTCTCGATCCCTCAAAATGGGAAATAAATGATGCGACTCCATTATATATACCCAGGGCGCACTTCCGCAAGTACTCTTCGTCGGAGAGCAGGCGGGCTTCTTCGGGATTGCTCACAAAACCCAGCTCCACCAGCACGCTCGGCATCCGGGCGTTCCGGACGACAAACCAGGCTTCTTCCTTTAGGCCGCGGTTCGGACTGAGAGAACCGATCTGGCGGACGAGGTTATCCATGATACTCTTGGCGATCAGGATACTCTCGGTGGTAAACTCCTCCTCCAGCATCGAATTTAAAATTGGAAGGATTTCGGCAGCCTCCGGGGAGGTTGAGTCAATCACCGTACGGCGGTAATCAGGCGAAAGATACCAAACTTCAAAGCCCTTGGAACGGGTATTAAATGCGGCATTGGCGTGGATCGAAATATACAATACGGCTTCGTGCGGGGCCAGTTTGATCGAATTGGCCATTTCCACGCGCTGTTCCAGGCTGGGAAAGGTATCCCCGGTACGGGTCATCAGAATTTTCTTATCCGGATATGCCGCCCGCAGACGGTTATAAACATCCAATCCGACAGTCAGAACGATATTTTTCTCGATCACCTCGACGGTTTTTCCATTTATCGTGGTCTTGCCTACCGCTCCCGGATCGCGACCGCCATGGCCGGGATCGATCAGGATGGCGCCGATACGGTAATTCTCCGGAGCCGGCAGCGCGGTAAAGAAGGTTACCAGGCGGTTTACCAGATTCTGCGTCAGAAAAATACCCCGGTCGGTTTTTACCGGAGGATCCAGTAATTCGGCGGTTTCGTAATTAAAAAGCACCAGCTGCTCACCGGGCCGCAGCTGTACCCGATAACCGTCCCGCTCCAGGACCAGCAAACCGGACAAGGGATCCCAGTCAATGCCGGCATTTACTTTGCGGGCGGCTTCCGCAAGCGGAATCAGGGCGGTCTGCGAAAAACCGGCTGATAACAGACAGAATAGAAATAAGGCGGAAAGAAAACCGCGCGGATTAACGGGTCGAATCATAGACGTACAGTATCCCCTGAATTCCGCCGCGAATCAAGGCGTGACGGTACCGGGACCTCAATGCGCTGTTCAGCTTACCGGGCGCGCCGGACAGCAGCTGAGCCAAACCAGGTTCAAGGGTCAGGGCCATCCGCAGAGTCTCTTCCAGGGTCCGTCCCTGCCAGTTATCGCGCAGCTGCAGTTCGTCAGCCGCCACAACTCCTGCTCCGTCGGGAAGAGTCTCTGAGAGAGAAAAAGCGTCAGGCGGAAAACCCTGCGGTCCCGCGGCCGCCGCCGTCAAAAAAGCCTCCGTTTCGGTATCCGGCGCGCTGAGCCGGAGCACTATCGCGCGGCAGGCTTCTTCCGCGGCCGTTATCGCCGTTTGCCGATCGGAAGCGCAGGCGATACAGTTGCCGCATTTTTCCACATTATTTTCCGGAAACCGGGCCCGCTCCCCCTCCTGAACGCGGGGAAAAAGGGCGCGCACTCCGGGAATGGCGCGGGCGGCCTCATAACCGTAAATTTTTGCGACTCGGCCGCTCATCGATATCCAGGCCCGCTCGGCGCAAACCAAGTCCAGGGTCGGACTGAGGGAGGCCGGCCGTTCACCGGCGGCCAGCAGCAGGGCGGCCTCTGTCAGCGGTACTCCCGAAGACCAGGGGAAGGTCCAGCCGGACATATAGCCGCCTGAAAGCCGGCCGGCAATTTCACCGATCATCGGCCCGCGCGCGGTTAATTTCAGGTCGCCCTTGGCCGCCCCGTGCGCCAAACCCAGAGCGCGAATTCCACGGTAGAAAACCTCGATGATGGACGCGCGCTCTGTTTCGCCGAGCGCTGTCGGAATGGTATGACCCATTTCAATAAAAAAAGGGGGAAAGAAAATATGCCGGTCCGCGAAACCGGTCATCTGAATTTGGCCGTCAAAAACGAGGGCTTCCAGGGAAAATTCAGGGCCATCCATATATTCTTCGATTATTACACTGCCTGAACGGGTATACTTCAGGGCCTCGGCCAGAGCCGCGGTCAACGCCTCCGGGCAATCAACCCTGCGACAGCCTCTGGCGCCCATATTGTCCACCGGTTTTACAACCACCGGATAAGCGATACCGGCCTTACGCAGCAGGACCTCAGCGTCCGCCCTGGTGTGCGAAGTTACGGTAATCCAGGCCGGGGATGGTACGCCGCAGTCCGCGAAGCGCTGACGCATCCGGCCTTTGTCGGTGGCATTTAGGGCCGCCTGAAAGGGGTGAGCCGGAAGAGCGCAGGCTTCGGCGACGTAGGAAACCGAAGCTGTAAAATCGGTGGCGGCGGTAAAAACGGCGTCCAGACCGCCGTTCTGTTGGAGTTCCCGGGCGAAAGCGGCCAGGGCTTCGCGATCTTTCAAATCAATCTGTTCAAACCGGTCAGCCTTGCCGCGGCAGGGAGCGGAAGCATTGGCGTCGACGGCTATCACTTCCCAGCCGCGTTCGTGCGCCGCGTCGATGGCTACACCCTGCATAAAGCCGGCGCCAAGCATCAATAATCGCTTTTTCATTTCACATCCTCAATTCGTCCATGCTTGTAGGCATATACCTCGAAGGTATCACCCCAGGAAAAAAGCCGGCAGACGGCCGCGGCAGTTCTGAAGAGTAGCGATTTTTTATCGCAGCGGCCCAAAAAAGTACCGAACAAGGGCAGACGTTCCGGATGTATCCCGGTACTCACAATCTTTTTAACGCAAAATCCCTGCCGGGATAATTGCCGGCGGACAGAGCGCGGGTTCCAGAGTGTAAAGTGGTCTATCGGACTGTTCCGGTAAAAACTCTGTTTGGAAAAAAGCGCGGAAACTCCGCTGGAAGACGGTGTGGAAAAGGCCAGAATGCCGCCGCTTACCAACAGTTCCCGTATCCGCGCCAGAACCGGTTCCAGATCCGAAAAATGCTCGATCACATACCAGAGCGTAATAGCTTCAAACGAATTCCGAGCAAGGCTGTCGGCGCTGTCCGGCGCCGGGAAGGCTGAGACAACCGCCGGGAAAGAGAGTACCGAGCGCACGTGTTCAACCGCGTCCGCGGAAATATCGGTGCCGGTTACCTGCCAGGCGCTGGAACTGGCTGCGGCTAAAAACGGGCCATAGGCACAGCCGACATCCAGCAGGCGCGGAAGCGAACCGCCGTTCATACCGGAATGCAGACGACCGTGGACGCGCCGGTACAGGGCCGTGATATGTCTGATGCGGGAAAGGCCCTGAGAACGGATATGCTCAAAATCTTCCAAATACGTTTTACCGTACTGCGTGCGATATTCATTGAAAAAATAATCACGTTGATAGGTGCGTTGGCTGTTGACGCTGAACGAAAGATAGCGCATCCGGCAGGACAGACAGAGCGACACCGTACGGTCGCGGCCCCGATATACCGTCCGGCGCTGTTGTCCATGGCAGAGCGGACAGGGCCGTTCTTCAGCGGCGGAAAAGGAAGCCAACTGATCGGCGAGACTGAGCGGCACGGTCGCGGAACTGATGGCCGTAGCGCTTGAGAGTCTGCGGGAGAGTAATTTCCGCAGACTTCCCGCGGAAAGAGCACCAGGGGAAAGGGCGGTAAAGCCGTTATCGCGGGCTAGACGATAATGATAGGCGCTCGGCGATACCAGCAGTACCTGACAGCCGGCCGCGAGAGCCTCGAAGGCCGTGAAACCGTAATAGGTCACTACCAGCCGGTAGCGGTGCAGCTGTTCGCGCAAGTTTTCTATCGGGTGCAGTACGTTCAGTTCCGCGCGGTCCTTTTCTGTCAGTGCGCGCTGCGACGCGGCCGGCAGTACCACGGCAACAGGCCCGGCGCCGGCCAGCAGGCAGGAACGGGCTGCCGCCAAAGCCAGAGCTCCACTATCCCCGCCGCCGCAGACCACCAGGGTACCCTGCCCGTTCCGGCCTTCACGTTGCCGGGGCAGAGGTAAGAAAGCCGGCTCACTGATATTAGCGGCTGTTTTCCGGCTTTTTACACCGGGTAAGATATCAATTAAAAAGTCTATCCGCTCACGATCGGCTCCGCCCTCGTCCAGAGCGATCACCGCTCCGGCAGCGGCGGCTTTTTCCACAAGCGCGAGAGGACTGCGGAAATGATCCAGCACCACTATAACCGGATGTATGGGGAAGGTATGGGTAATTAAATCTGTATAACTAGTATCAAGTAAAGACTGCAGCGCAGCCGGAAGATCTTCCGGAACATACAGCAGGCAGTCCCGCTTATCACGCAACGCTGAGATCAACTCCAGCGCCCGTCTCAGGTGTCCGGAACCGGTATCGCTCGCGCAGGTTGGCACAAACAGCAGCGTCTTTCCGATCTCACGGCAGACGGCGGCAATGGCGTCATCGGGAGCCGGAAGCTGATGTCCGCCGGAAAGCAGCATCTTTGCCATTAGCTGAACCCGCTTATAATCGGCAGCGGTATCAACGGTAGTACGTAACTCCGGATAAAACCATTGATCAGGGGCCTTCTCGAACACGCATCGGTATTGGTCGCGATGCGCATACAAGGCCGGCCCGACATGCTCATGTTCATAGGCCGAAAACGGCGGCGCTTCGCAGGCTTGCAGCAGGGCGGAAGCTTTCAGAATTTCGACTCCGCTGCCGTGAGGCAGTCCGGCCCAGGTAAAATAGTCAGGTGCCGGAGAACCGGCGCCAGCCGCTTCTGCGGCGCGCCGCAGTTCCTGATAACGCGCCAGGGCTGCCTCAGCCGCCCCTGCGAATAAAAATGGATTATCACCGGTAGCGCGGAGGATCAGATCGGTACCGGTTTGACGAATGACTTTACAGAAACGCTCCAGCACATCGGAAGCCGACCCGGAAATGCAGGTAAAACCATTCGCGTTAGCGAGCGGCAGAAAACTGTCAAAAGAGGCTTCATCACAGGCCAGTACATAGGCATCGGCGGGAATGGTACGCAGGGTTTGCATCACCCGCACCAGTATCGGCTCACCGGCCAGAGGCAGCAGGGCTTTTCCGGGCAGCCGGGTAGATCCGAGACGGGCTTGCAGTATTATGGACGTCATTGGAATATCGGCTCCCAGGACGCGCTGAGTCGCTGAGCATCCTGAGTAAAGCGGTAACGGTTTGTCTTAACCCAGGAGCGCACCGCGCGGAAACGGCCGATAGCATCCAGCGGGTTAATTCCGGCGCGGGGCAAATACCGGAAAAAAGTAATGGTCGGAAGTACAGCCTGATCTTTGCGGAAGACCGGAGCCAGATTCTTTAAATAAAACCACAAATAAGCCGAATCCCTGGTGACATCCTCAACCGGCACTTCACCGTCGTATACCAACCGGAAAGAAGTTGCCACCCGAATTTGTTCACCCCAAAGATAGGCGCGAAAACCGAAGTCCAGGTTCTGCCAGTAAGGATTACGGATGGTATGATCAAATCCGCCCAGCCTGACAAACCGTTCGCGGTTGTAAACGCCGGTAAAGTCGGAAGCGTAAATAGTCGGTGAATTATCCTTCAGACAGGGCATTGCCTCCACCCGGAAGGAATTGCGCAGCAGAGCCGGAACCATCTGAACCGGCAGAGCCTCCATTTTCTGACTCTGTAAAGCCGGCGCGACGCAGAGGGTTTGATCCTTGGAGATGCGGTCCATCAGCTTACGGGTAATGCTGGAAGGGGATATCTTGATGTCATTCCACAAAACGAAGACATAGGGAGATGAAGTTTCGGCCATACCGGTATTTATCATCTCGCCGATACTGACTTTTTCCAGGGGTACCAAAAACTTGACCTTCGGGAAACGTACGGAAAGGCTTTCGATGTCATACGATTCAGATGAAAGCTCAATTGAAATGATGGAAGTAAACCCGGCGTTTTCCAGATTCTGAAAAACCGCGGAGCGGTAGTAACGCCCGCCGCGATTAAGCAGGATTACGGTAAATGGCGTTTCTTCCTCGTCGGTTTTACGGACGTTGCCGCCGACAACGGTGTGAGGAACTTTGCGCTCATTAAAAATTGTAGGTATAGTATTCATCACAGTTTCCGCACAGCCCCTCATACTGACAGCCGGTGTGCTTTACATACACCGGTTCTAGACGATCCCAAACCGCGGCAATGCCTTCCTCGCAGGCATTGCCGGCGCTGAAGGTTCCATAAATATCCTCGCGGCACAGCGGCACCGTTCCATCAATTAAAATAGACAGATCCCGCTTGATATGCCAGCAGGGTTGACGCGTCAGGGGCGATAAATCCGCTACCCGGCGGTCCTCGATGCTACCGCAGAAGCTGTCGTGCTTCTGGATGATAACCTGACCGGTCTTTTCTTTCCAGAGCCGGTAAAAACTTTCCAACTCGACCTCATTGTCTTTCATGCGGATCATCTGGGGCCACACCGCGCCGGGGAAAAGCCGGAAGAGCCGGTCTACACAATTCAATGCCGACGCAAATACCGTTTCAGCGTTTTCGTCCGGAATGGAGCGCTGTTTGGCATAACTTGAGCAGCTGATGGCATCCAGGGATACGATCCAGGCGATATTAGGCTGACTGCTTTGGCGGGTCGGTGCCTGCTTCGCGGCGGCGGCAATAGCTTCCAGAGTCGCCGCTGACCAGCTCACGCCGGTCGTCTCGATCAGTACCGAAAGGCCGGGATAGGAAAGCACGACTTTGACAAGATCCGCTATCCGGGGATGCAGGGCGCACTCGCCCCACAGTGAAAGAGAGATAACGGCATCCTCCGAAAAAGCGGCAATGTCGGCAATCAGGGCCGCAAAACGTTCAATATCCATAAAATCCGAGCGCTCAACGGCGCTGATTCCGGGAGATTTCCCCTTCCCGCTCCGGCAAAATTGCGGATAGGGACAATGGCGGCATTCGAAGGGACAGGGCCCTGAAACCTGAATGGCGTAAAACGACGGCAGCGTACGCAACTGAGCGGAACGTTCGCTGACCAGGGCAGCGTAATTCGCGGCCGTAATATCCGTTAAAGAGCGGCAGAGTTGATAGTTGCGCTTAGTATCGCAGGCCAGAGACAGGCGCAAAGGCCGCAGATCGGCCGGCGCGATCAGAGTTTCTATATCGAAGGAATTGATGTCCTGTTTGATGGTATCGAAAATTACGGTACGAGAGAACGGTCCATCAGTTTCCCGGGCCATTTTTGCAAGCACTGCAAGGATTCCGGATGCCAGAATATCGGGGCACAATCCGGCCGGATAGCCATCGGCAAAACTGAATTCCGCGCCATACTGGCAATGGCGGCCATACATTTCGCCGGTCAATTGCGCGTCCGCGAAAGGATTGTCGGCATACAAAAAGTAAACGTTATCGAAGGATTTTGACTCATCTGACAGAGTTTCAAAAAGAACCGATTTGGTCCAGAATGGTTTTTGACACACCCGGATACGGGAGCTATCAATACCCTGCGGGGACTTTACCTGGACGGACCGCTCGCCGAAAAGAAGGAGCACCAAGTCCGTATCAGGGGCCTGGAAAGCGTTATTGAGGGAAAGCTCCAAAGCCGAGCAGCCGGAAGACAGAGGTTCAGAGGCATATCCGGTAATATTTCCGGCATACAATACATAGAGGTTTTTCATACCGGTTATAATATCGGCATTGGCGCTCTCAGCTTGAGAGAAGACGGCAATTCATGATAGCATCGGCGTATGAATCCCTCGCAGACCCTCAAGGTGGCCGAACTTACCTCTATTATCAAGGAAATTCTGGAAGGCTCCTTTCCGGCGGTGACTGTGGAGGGTGAAATCTCCAATTGCCGGCCGTCCAGTACCGGGCACCTCTATTTTACCCTGAAAGACGAACAGAGCGCCATTTCCGCTGTAATGTTCAAGGGCCGCAGCCGCTACCTGGCCTTTCAGCCCGCCGACGGCCTGCTGGTACGGATCAGCGGCAGTGTCTCGGTGTACGAAGCCCGGGGTACCTACCAGATTATTGTGGAAACCATGGAAGCCGCCGGAGCCGGGGATATTTTACGGCTGTTGGAAGAGCGCAAACAGCGCCTGGCCGCCGAAGGGCTCTTTGACAGCGAACGCAAGCGCCCACTTCCGGCCTTCCCGGAGCGCATTGCCCTGATTACCAGTCCCACCGGGGCGGCCCTGCGGGATATGCTGCAAATTTTCAGCCGGCGCAATCCGGCCCTCGATATTGTAATCCTCCCCTCTCCCGTTCAAGGCGCGGAGGCCGCTCCGGCTCTGATACGCCAGATCGAGAGAGCCAACCGCTATCAGCTGGCCGATTGCATCATCATCGGCCGGGGCGGTGGATCACTGGAAGACCTGTTGCCCTTCTCTGACGAAGCCCTGGTGCGGGCCGTAGCCGCATCGGCCATCCCTATAGTGAGCGCCGTCGGTCATGAAATTGACTGGTCGCTGTGCGATCTGGCCGCTGACCTGCGCGCCCCTACCCCTTCGGCAGCGGCCGAACTGAGCTGCCCGGTACAGGAAGAAATACTGCAGCGCGTCCGCTCGGCTTCCTTTACCCTGGAGCAAGCCATGCGCTCCCGACTGGAGCGCATCCGCCTGTTGGCGGCTTCTTTTTCTCCGGATTCACTGGAAATGCGCTTCCGGCGCATCGCCCAGCCCTATTTACTGCGCTTCGATGACGCCAAAGAAGGTTTACTGGAAGCCTTGACGGCGCGGGTGCGGCAAAATCGCCATCAGCTGGCCCTGCTTTCAGGCGTTCTGGAAGGAGCCAATCCCCACACTATTTTGAGCCGCGGTTATGCCATGGTTCAGGACTCGCTTACCGGAAAAATTATCCGTTCGCCTGAGGACACCGCGCCCGGCAGACAGCTGACCATTACCGCCGCGCGCGGCCGCATCAAAGCCCTGGTACAGGAGACTATAAATGAAGAAATTTGAAGAGCGACTGGAACGTCTGGAAAGCCTCGGAGAAACTATCCGCTCTACCGATGTTTCCCTGGAAGAGGCCCTGGCCTGCTTTGAAGAAGGCATCAAACTGGCCAAGTCTCTGGAAAAAGACCTCGATAAAATAGAGGGCCGTATCCAGATTCTGATGAATGAGCCTTCGGCCTCTGACGACAAGGTGGAGCTGGATCTTTTTTCGGCGCTACCCGCCGAAAACGGACGCAAGGACAAAGACTGATGGAGGGTGGCGCGTATACCAGAGGGTTACCGGTGAGCGGAAAACCGGTACGGGTGCTGGACGGCGAAGTGGCCCGCAAGATCGCCGCCGGCGAAGTCATCGACCGGCCGGCGGCGGTGGTACGCGAATTACTCGATAACGCCATCGACTCCGGCGCCACCAAAATCAGTGTCGAGATCACCGGAGGCGGGGCAGATTCCATCCGGGTTAGCGATAATGGTTGCGGCATGACAGCCGAAGACCTCGCGCTGTGCACCCAAACGCATACCACCAGTAAAATTGAAAATGAAAATGACTTGCTCGCTCTTTGCACTCTGGGTTTCCGCGGCGAAGCGCTCTCCTCAATCAGCGCGGTCAGCGACCTGAGCATCATCTCCACCCGCGACGGCCGCGAAGCCTGGAAGTTTTCTGACGGCCGCATTCACAGGGCTACCCTTTCTTCCGGCACAATTGTAAACCTGACCGGACTCTTCAATAACTTTCCGGCGCGCAAGCAATTCCTGAAGCGCGCCGCCGCCGAGTCGGCCCTTTGCCGTCAGGTCTTTATTGAAAAAGCGCTGGCCTGGCCGCGGATTGAATTCCGGTTCAGCTCCGACGGCAGTGTCCGGCATGTACTGCCGCTTGCTGATACCCTGCGGCAGCGAGCCCTGGATACCCTTGAATGCCGTGAAGGACCGTCTTTTTTTTATGAAATTTCAGGCTCCGGTGAACAGTTCAGTTTCACAGCTGTCATCGGCAGCCCGGAAGTGGTGCGATCGGACCGTAAACAAATGATGGTTTTTATCAACGGCCGGAAGGTCAGCGAGTATTCGCTGCTGCAGGCTGTTGAGTACGGCGCCCAGGGGCATTTCCCGAACGGCGGCTACCCTTTTTGTCTGCTGTTTATACAGATCGATCCGGTGCTGGTGGATTTTAATATTCATCCTGCCAAAAAAGAAGTCCGCTTCCGGGATTCTAAGACCCTGCATCATGCGGTCAGTTCCCGGCTTCGCGATTTTTGGCGCCGTTACAGCATTAAAAGCCTGAACAGCGAAACCGACCAAACGGAAGAACCACTGACCTTTACGCAACAGACTCCGGATTTTTTCCAACAGCAAACATTCGAATATTCCACCGATAGCCGCTCCGCAGTCGCGTTTTTAGCCGAGGCCGCCATGGAAGGGCCGCCCCGGCATTTTACGGAAACAGGTAAACAGGTCGGCGAATCGGCAGCCTTACCGGTCGATAACCGAACGGTACGTTATCTGGGGCAGGTATTGGGTACTTTTCTGGCTGTTGAACGAGCGGAAGTTTTTTATTTAATTGATCAGCATGCCGCCCATGAGCGGATTTTATTCGACAAGATAGTTGCCGGTCAGGGGAAAAAGCAGGAACTGCTGATTCCGTACCGTATAATAACCGAGGACGCGGCCCAGGATGAGCGTATCCGCCAGGCTGTGGCGGCGCTGGAGCGCGGCGGTTTTGAACTGCGCAGCGAAGGTGAGGGGCTCTGGCTGGTTACTGCTGTTCCGGTACACTGGAGCGGGACGGAACAGGAGTTGCGCGCCGAACTGAACGGATCGGACATTACCGGTGAAGCGCTGTGCCGCCGTCTCTACGCCGGCGCGGCCTGCCGCGCGGCATGTAAAGACGGTGACCAGCTGGATACAGCGACCGGCTTATCGATCGCGGAAGCCGCCTTTTTACTGGCCGAACCGGTTTGTCCGCACGGCCGGCCGATCTGGGCGCGTATCGACCGCGCCTGGCTTTTTAACAAGGTTGCCCGCACCTAAAAACAATTGCGACTCCCGACAGTGTACGCTTGCAGAAGTCACAAACCACTGCTACAGCGTACTCAGCAGCGAGCGCACCTCAGCTGCCTTAGAATAGTCGGCCTTGCGGTTCAGCAGGTCCTGCAAAACGGTCTTGGCGGCGGCCTTGTTGTTCAAACTGATATTCAGTTTCCCCAACTCATAGTAGGCATCCCATACCGTATTATCAATCCGCAAAATTTCGGTGTAGGTTTCACGGGCTTTTTCAGTCAGGCCGGCACTGACGTAGGCTCCAGCCAAATTCATGCGCACGGTGGTATCCCGGGGATTTTTGTTGACGGCTCGGGCATAGTGCTCCACAGACTTGTCAAATACACCCTTCATGCCGTAAACCTTGCCGAGATTATTGTTGACTTCGAAATTATCGTTTTCCAGACCGAAGGCGCTGAGCAGCTGGGAGAGAGCGTCATCGACGCGGTTAGCTTCAAGATAGGCCAGTGCAATATTTATGCGCGGCTTGACATATTTGGGATCCAGAGTAATGGCTCGGGCATATTGCTGTAGGGCAACATCCGGCATATTGGAACGCTCACCGGCTAATCCATAGGTATAGGCATAAACAGCGTTTGTTCCGTCAGCGTCCACCGCTTTTTTGGCATAGTCCAGGGCCTGGGCATTCTTACCGAGCTCCAGCTGCACGCTGGCCATGTTATAATTGGTCTGAGCGTCTGCGGCCCCCAGAGTCAGCGCCTCATTAAAATAACGCTCCGCTTCCACAAACTTTCCGGTCTTGCTATAAACCAGAGCCATTTCACGCAGGGCCGAAACATTGGAAGGCTCATAGCGGATAACGGTCTCGTAATTGGTAATAGCGCCGCGAGTGTCACCCTTGCGGTCCAAAAGGCGGGCAATTTCCATTAAAGAACGGACATGATCCGGCTTGAGGGCTACAGCCGAACGGAAAGCGGTCAAAGCATCATCCGGACGGTTCAAGTTCTTATTGGTGAGCCCCAAATTATAGAAGGCAGCCTCGAATTTTGAGTTCAACCGGGTTACGGTGGTAAAGGCAGTCCGGGCATCGGTATACCGGCGCTGCAGATAGTACATCTTGCCGAGCTCATAAGCATATAGATAGTTATTCGGATCAAGCCGGGCTGCCTCAACCATATCGGCGAGTGCCAGGTCTGTTTTCCCCTGTTCAGTATAGATGCGTGAACGGGTAAAACGGGCTTGAGCGAGGGTCGGGTCGTTTTGAATCGCCAGGTTGGCATATTCCAGAGCTGAAGACAGAGCATCATTGCGGATAGTGCTGTCCGTGGACTCCAGGGCTATGCCGAGCAGAGACTCGGCCATTTCGTTGTATTTACTGGCCGCGAAGGCTTTTTCCCCGGGCGGCAGGGCGGCCTCGGCGCGCTCAAAACTGCTGCGGGCGGCGGACAGGCTTCCGGCTTCAGCCCGGGCCTTTCCCTGGGCAATATGCTGATTTACTTCCTCAATCTGACGCTGAACGGTGGCGTTTTTCTGGGCAAGGGCGGCTTCAAGGGCTTTACGGCGCTCTTCCTCGGCCGCGGCTGCGGCATTTGAAGCGGCGGCGGCTTCCGACGCCGCCTGGGCAGCAGCCTGAGCGGCAGCTTGGGCGTCAGCGGCAGCTTTTGCCTCGGCCGCCGCGCGAGTGGCGGCAGCGGTATCGGCGGCGGCGGTTCGATTTTGGGTGGAGCGTGAAGCTTCGGCTTCCGCGGCCGTCAAGCGGGCGGCCGCGCGCTGAGCGGCGTCGGCGGCGGCGGCGATACGGGCCGCGGCGGCCTGAGCCGCAGCCAGAGCGGCGGCGGTGTCGGCGTCCCCGGCCTGAGAGCCCCGACGGGCAAGCGCTTCCTGAGCGGCGCGGGCCGCCAATACGGCGTCCAGCAGTTCGGAAGCTTCACTGTCATCCGGATTTTGAATTAATAAACCTTCCAGCAGGGTTAAAGCCCGGTCAAACTCGCCGCGTGCAACATAATTCTGCACCAGAGTCAGGGTATTGAGCCGCAGTTGGGCTTCTTTGGAAAGATCAGACTGACTTCCCTGTCCGCGAAGCACAAAAAAGACCGCCAGCGCCGCGATCAGTAATACGATTACTACGGCAGCCACCACTAATGTTAACCTGTTATTCAAGTTCTCCCTCCTCGTTGTACTCCATCAGGTTTTCGGATCCGGCGGAAAGGGTTGTGGCCTCATCCACCGACTGCAAGGACGAACTGACTTCGTCCAGTAATTTTTTATAGCGTTCCGCCGCGGCCAGACGCTCCGCTTCCAGTCTGGCGGCGCGTTCGGCGGCCTCCAAAGCCAGACGGGCTTTTTCCTCTTCAGAGGCTTTCAGGGCCTCGGCGGCCAGGCGGGCGGCCTCCTGACGAGCGGTTATTTCGCCGGACAGCAAGGCCATCAGCTGTTGAATCTGCGTTTTCTGCGGTGAAGCCGGATCAAGAATCAGATACATCGAATAATCGGCCAGGGCATTCTCGATCTGTTCCAGTTTCAGCCGGGAATTGGCCCGGTTCAGATACGGCGGCGCGTAGGCGGTATCGGCGGCGATAGCGCGGGTGTACATTTGATCAGCCTCGGTGAACGACTCACTTAAATAATACACATTACCGGCATTCAAGAATAAAATGCGTTTATCGCTGCCGCGGGCTGAAGTACCTTTCATAAAGGTAGTAACCGCGTCATCATAACGCCCCAAAAGCTGATAACAAAGGCCTAAATACACAAATACCCGGGGATCGGTGTTTTCCTGACTGGAAGCCTGTAACAGCAGAGGCGCGGCCTCAGCCGGTTTATTCTCCCGGAACAACCGCTCACCCTCCACAAAGAAATCGATAGCGAAGGCTCCGGCGGCAGGCGCCAAAAGCAGTATCAGGATCAATAAAGCAGAGCTAAATCGTTTCATAGCCACTCCAATCTTATTTGACAATACACCAATAAAGCTATAGTCTTATTCGTATGTCATCAATGTTTATAGTAATTATCTTTATTCTCGGTACGGGCGTCTCCATTCTACTGGTTTTTCTGATCAAATCCATCCTTGTACCGAAAAAAATGGCATCCATAGAAAAACTGCTGGTTTCCGGAAAAACCAGCCTGGCTATCCGCCTAACTAAAGCAATTATAGCACGAAATCCGCGTGATACCGAAGCCCGTTATCTGCTCGGCAGGGCCTATCTGGCCGATGGAAAACAGGAATTGGCGCTGATGGAACTCAAAGCGGTCAACGCCACCGCGATTTTCTCCAAAACCATGCCCGAACCGGCCTTCCGCAAGACTATTGCCCAGTTATACCTCAAATTCAACCAGCCGGATGAGGCGCTGAAAGAGTACCTGATGCTGATCAAGCTGGAACCCTTTCAGGCCGAGCACTATTTCAATGCCGCCACCCTTTTTGAACAGCGCGATATGAGCGATCAGGCTCTCAACTATTACCGCAAGGCCGTAGAAACCGACCCGAAGCATCCCTCCGCTCACGCCTCCCTCGGTCTGCTGTTGTATAAGAACAAACAAATGGCCGACGCGAAACAGGAAATCGCCATCGCGTTGAAACTTGATCCGAAAAACACTCAGGCCCTCTATTTTCAGGGAA
The DNA here is from genome assembly GCA_942493045.1 of Treponemataceae bacterium. Lineage (GTDB taxonomy): Bacteria > Spirochaetota > Spirochaetia > Treponematales > Treponemataceae > Teretinema. The sequence goes on from OW818665.1 coordinate 1,209,045, forward strand.
AATTGCTGCGCGAAAGCCATGATTATGCCAATGCCCTGGCCGCCTTTGAAAAAGCGCTGCGTGACCCGGAACTCAAGCAGAAAAGCCTGATCGAACGGGGTTGCTGTTATTTGGAAGCCAACAGCACCGAGAAGGCCATCATCGAATTTGACCGGGCCATCAAGGCTTCCCGAGATGACGCTTCCAACGACACCCTTCACGCCCGCTATTTCCTGGCAACCTGCTACGAAAAGAACCGTGATATCGATCAAGCTATCGATCAGTGGGAAAATATTTACAATAAAAAACGCAATTTCAGGGATGTCGGAGAAAAACTGTCCCAATACCAGGAGCTGCGTTCCAATGACAATATGAAAGAGTACCTGACCGCCGGTAAGGAAGAATTCTTCCGGATCTGCCGGGCGCTCACCAATGGCGCCCTGGAATTGACGGTCCGCGATATCCAGGAAACCCGCTGGGGCTGCTCGCTGATCGCGGTGGAAAACGATGCCGAAAAATGGCGCAATGTCCGAAAAATGCCCCGGCTGATTTTCTTTTACCGCGATCCCAACATGATCGAAGACGCATTCCTGCGCGCCATGCAGGAAGACATGAAAAAACAGTCGGTCATTCGGGGCATAGTAATTACCAGTTCCGGCTTTACCCGCTCCGCCCTGGAGTTCGCCGATTCCCGCCCCCTTGAGCTGATCAACAAGGATAAGCTTGAACAGATGCTGACCGCTCCGGGAATTTTCGAAAAACGATAAGGCTGTATGAAAATCCTCTGTGTTTCAGATCAGATTGACCCGCTGGTGTACAGCAGCAACATCAAGGAGCGATACCGGGATGTTGACATGGTGATATCCGCCGGCGATCTGCCCATGGAATACCTGGACTTTATCGTCTCGTCCCTGAATAAACCGCTGTATTTTGTATTCGGCAATCATAACCTGGACGAGTTTCATCTCTATCACCAACTGCCCCCAGCGCACGCCGACAAACCCTATATCAGGGGCCTGTCAGCTCAGGAGCATTGCAGCCACGGAACGACTTATACGGGCTTTCGCGCTGGAAAAGAAGGCAATCTACTGATTGCGGGAGCTTCCGGCTCCATCTGGTACAATAACGGACTGAATCAATACACTGAAAACCAAATGTACCGCAAACTCCTGACCCTGATTCCGACGTTGCTCTGGAACCGCCTGCGGTACGGCAGATACCTGGATATCTTTGTGACACACGCCTCCCCCAAGGGTATCCACGACAAGGATGATCCCTGTCACCGCGGTTTTTCGGCCTTTCTCTGGTTTATGAAAACCTTCCGTCCGCGCTTCCTGATCCACGGACACATCCATCTCTATGATCTTCAGGCGGTTCGGGTTTCAAAGTACCTGGATACAACCGTCATCAATGCCTACAGCCATTATATTTTGGATACTGGAGAATACGTTCATGAATGATTACATCAAGCATCAGGCTGAAGAAGACTTCAACCGGGCCAGAAACAAGGCCTTACTCAATGAAATTCAAAATTTCCTGACGCCCGACAAGAAAAAATTACTATCATTTCACGATGTCAAAAAGATCCTCAAACCGCAAAACGAAGTATACGCCGGAATGAAAACAGTACCGATTGAACGGATAGTCGGCAGTGAAGGACGCTATCGGGATTTTGACAATCACTTTTTCCCCCGCTCCAGCATACTCAAGGAGCGCTGGGAACGGGTTGATGAGGCCCATCTGAACGATGTCATTCTCCCGCCCATTCAACTCTATGAAATCGGCGGCCTCTATTTTGTGCGCGACGGAAACCACCGGGTCTCGGTAGCCAAGGCCCAGGGTGTGATGGATATCGACGCCGAGGTCATATCGCTGCAAAGCGAAATCAAGATCCGTGAAGGAACCGATCCGGCCAATATTCTCGACGAGGTAATCGATTATGAAAAAAGAGTGTTCTACTCCGAAACAGGCTTTGGCGATCTGACCGAATTCTGGGATCTGAATTTCTCCAGCACCGGCCAGTATGACGTCATCTATAATCACATACTGGTCCATAAATATTATATCAACGAAAACCAGGAAGCCGAGATTCCGTTCGAAGAAGCCGCGGTTTCCTGGTATAAGAATGTCTACCTGCCGGTCATCGGCGCGATCATCCGCTACCGCCTGGTAAAAAGATTCCGGGGACGCACGTCCAGCGATCTGTACGTCTGGATAATCAAGCATTGGGACAATCTAAAAGGAAAATACGGAGTTGAATTCAGCCTGGATGAAGCCGCCCGGGACTTCTCGCGCAAAAAACCCTTCTCCAGGGTGGATTACCTGAAACTCTGGGTCAAAAGAATCTTTCAAACTTGACGACACCTGCTTTCAATGCTAAACTTAAGTACAATGCAAACAGCACTTCTTGATTCATTCGCGGTTATTCCGTTGGCTGCCAGTTTTCTGGTACAGGGTATTTCTTTCATTTTTCTTTTCCGTATCAATAAAAATCACCCTGATAAAATTACCCCGGGCTTCCTGAGTGTTTCTATCGCCGCGCTGGTAATAGTAGCGCTCTGCACGCTGGCCGCGCTTTTTGTGCCCAGCATGCTGATCTACGCCGGTGGTGTATTCCTGGCCTCCCTGCTGGTGCTGATACTTTGCATCATGGTCTTCACCCGGCCGATTCCTGCTGCAGAGGTACAGACCAGCCCGGAAATCGCCGAAGTAACCGCGGTAGAAACTGAAGACCCCCTGGTGGAAATCGGCAAAGAATTCCTTACCCATGTAGCTGAGTCCCTGACCGGAGAGATCAACCTGGTGCGTCTGCTGGACTACGTCAACGACACTATGAAAAAGCACACCAACGCCGACGGCGGCGTGGTTTTTCTGGCTGACGACTTTGAAGACATTATCAACGCAAAATCTTTTTCCGGCCAATTTCCTCCGCCGTATAAGCTTCCGGGAGATTTACCGCATAAACCTGTCCGGGTAGAAACCAATTTCCGTTACGTGCAGTTTAATCTGGGGGAAACCATCTTCGGTGAGGTAGCCGCCAGCGGTAAACCGCAGCTGATAATCAACGGACAAACCGATAAACGCATTTATACAAACGGCCCGGAAGATTTCCTTAAACCAGGCAGCTATATTATTGTGCCGCTGATGGTTAAGGATCGCGTAGTCGGCGTTTCCGGAGTTGCCCGCCTGCCGGCCAACGAACCATTTAGCCAGGATGATTTCAGGATTGCCCAGGTATTGGCTAACTACAGCGGTTCGGCCATCAATAATGTGTACGCCGTACAGGAAATTCTGGAGCATGCCGATCTGGAGCGCGAGGCGAGCATCGCCTCCAAAATACAGAAAACCCTGCATCCCAAACGCTTACCCGAACTCCCGGAAGTCGGTTTCGGATCATTTTTTAACTCGACCAAGGGTGTCTGCGGCGATTATTTCGATATTATCCTGGCCCGCCGGGATCGCATTGCACTGGCCGTTGCCGACGTAGCCGGCAAGGGCATTCAGTCCAGCATGGTAATGATCATGCTGCGCTCCATTCTGCACCTGGTAACCAATACCACCAAAACGGCAGCCACCATTCTGGATTGGGTCAATAAGGGTATTACAGGTAAAATCGATCTGGATCACTATGCTACCCTGGCTTTTTTAACCTATAATTCCTCGGAGCATTCAATTGAGTTTGCCACAGCCGGACACGTACCGATGCTGCTCTGGCGTGAAAATAAGGGTGCGATAGAGCGTATTTCCCAGAAAACAGACCCGATCGGCGTTGAACGCAACTCCGAATACCAGGATTTAAAGTTGACAGTATCCAAAGGAGATATTATTATTCTGTATACTGACGGTTTAATTGAAGCTTTAAATCGTGAGGGTAAACAGTACGGTATAGAAACGCTTTCAACGGTGGTTAAAGAGCATCATAACTCATCGGCTAAAGAAATCGCGAATGAAGTTAAGCATAACATTCAAGCTTTTGTCGGATCTGCCAGCCTTCATGACGATCAGACGCTTGTAATCATGAAGATCAAGGTGTAACAAAAGGGAAAGGAGCAGCAGCAGTATGGAACTTAAAATCAGGAAAAACGGGGAAGTTTACATAATCGATGTAAACGGTGAAATGGACCTGTACAACTCTTATAAATTGAAGGAACTGGTAATGAAGATGCTGGAGAAGAATGTCCAGTCCTTTATTATCAACCTGGAACAGGTCGATTATATCGACTCCTCCGGTATCGGCGCCTTGATTTATATTTGTTCTACCATCAAAAAGATGAACCTGAAGTTGGCAATTACCAACATCCATGGTTCAGTAAAAAAGGTTATCGAACTGACCAAATTAATGGGGTATTTTCCTATCACCAATAGCATCGAGGAAGCCCTCCAGCAGATGGAAGGCTAAGAACGTACCGAGGAGAGCTTGCAGATGAATATGATAGTAAAAGAGCTGAGAGCAGATGGGAATGATCCCTTATTTGACAAGACTAATATGCTTTACAAGGAATTTCCCTCGGACTTCCGTCAAATACGTTATTTTACCCTTTTAATCGTGCAATCCGCTCCGCTGGAGATCAAAGAGATCAATCTGCTGGAACAGCAGATCAGCGAAATTATCAAGAACGCCGTAAAACACGGAAACGACTGCGATATTAATAAAAAGGTACGGGTGTGGTATTCATTCAGCTCTACACACGCTCATTTGATTGTAGAAGACGAAGGAACCGGTTTTAAGGATCTGGATAAATGGAACGAATTTAACCGCCGGCGTCTGGAATGCCTGTATCAGCAGGATTTTGAACACCTGGGATCATTTGTGTCTTTCAGAACCGAGCGCAGTGATGAACAGGACGGTGGTAATGCCCTCTTTGCCGCTCTGGAATACTGGAATGGCGGCTTTGTGTATAATGAGAAACGAAACGGTGTGGCAATGCTTAAGAAATATCCGCAGCGACGCCATGGCATATCGATAGACGGAGAATAATCCGATCTATTCAAAAGAACCGTCCCTCACCGGGCGGTTTTTTTTTATTTAAAATGATTAAAGATAGGGTGTAGCGTAAATCTTCTCAAATAAATAGCGTTTATCCTCTTCGCAGGCCGCGCCCATATCAAAAACACTCAGTGTGGTAGAGCGATCGGAAATCATCGAAACAAAAGGAATCGGACACTGAATAAAGCGATTGCTGAACTGTAACTCCAGTTGGTTTCCGGCATTCTTCAAATCCGACAGCTCCCCGCGCGAACCCAACAGCAGCCACTGATGATCAACATGCAGAAGATGAGCCCGCTCTTTTATGGTAGGAACTGCTACAGCGGCCGAACGGACTGCTTCCAGATAGCAGGCCGCGCGAATTTGTACCGGTGAATGGGCGGCCAGTTGATCGCGGGCAGAACCGGTTGGAAAAGCACGGGACACTAATTTCTGTAATATCAGAGACAAAACCGGGTTATCAACCGCGGGAAGCAGACTGAGGGTATCGGTTGGGAATTCACTTAAGGCTCTGGCTTCAGTAGGAACGCCTTTGGCAGGGAGCAGACGGCAGGAAGTTACTCCGGAAACAGACACACTCTGATCATGTTTGCTGATTGCGTCCGGTAAAACAAAACGGCTGCCTGTATCCTGTTTTTCGATTTGAATAACCGCGGTATAAGAGCGACCCCGGACTGAAAAGAACAATGAACAGCTGGTTTTCGGAAGATTGACAGAAGGTTCGAGCTGTATATGGGTGCCGAAGACGTCAGAGTGCCATTGCGATGGGTCTATTAAAAATATTGTGCCGCAATTGAGTATTTCCAGAGACGGCTTTGCGGCAAGCAGCTCGCGCAGCACATATTCACGTTCAATGCGCGATAACTGCAGCTTCATAACTTTCCACATCAAAAATTATTTCCCGGATTGTCCATTGCGAACCCTCGGCCCGCAAAAATACTTTCAGAAAAACAGGTAAAGCGGCGGTGCCGGAGCCAGTGGTAATCCGGTATGTTACTTCCGCCATATCCGATTCGGACATGAGCGGCTTACTGAAATATACGGTTTTTACCTCTCCAAGCAGGGACAGACGATAGACTAAAACGCTCTGGATATAGGGTTTCCCGGTCTGAAAAAGGCTGGCCTTAAGCAGAGCTCCTGAAACAAGACCGGAGGATAGCTGATCCAAAACATTCAGCAGCTGAGGATGCACCCCGGTGTAATTAAGCGGGCCCAAGCCTTTCAATTGGGGATAAAGCGCGGTAGCGCTGTCCGGCCGGGCTGTCGTCATAAAACTCTCATTACCGCCTGGTAGGGCCCGGCCGGGAATCTCCCGAATTTCAGGCAGATCAGGAGCCGCCGCCCAGGGGGTCTCCATGAATAACCGCTCAGCCCGACCCCGAATAGTCTCGGCCGTCGCAAAAATACTGAGAAACACAAAAATTAAGAGAGAGATAAAAAGAACTTTTTTTCTTCTACAAAAGCAGCACATTGAGTAAACTATACCACAAAGCAATGTTACTGGACAATCTTGAAGTATCAATATAAAGTAAGCTCAAGAATTTTTTAATGAATACTGGAGAATTAGTATGGCACTGACCCTTACCGAAAAGATACTGGGAGCCCATGTGGTTGAGCAAAGCAGTCAACCCCTGGTTCGCGGTTCGGATATCGCGATTCGCATCGATCAGACACTCACCCAGGACGCCACCGGAACCATGGCCTATCTGCAGTTTGAGACCATCGGTATTGACCGGGTTAAAACCGAACTTTCAGTTTCCTATATTGACCACAATACCATTCAGGAAGACTTTAAAAACATGGACGACCACCGCTACCTGCAAAGTATAGCCGCGCGTTACGGGCTGTGGTTTTCACGGGCTGGAAACGGTATTTGCCACCAGGTGCATCTGGAGCGTTTCGGTAAACCGGGTAAGACGCTACTGGGTTCCGATTCGCACACCCCGACCGGCGGAGGCTTGGGCATGATAGCCATCGGTGCCGGCGGACTGGATGTGGCCGTCGCCATGGGCGGCGGTGCCTTCCACTTGACCATGCCAAAAATTAAAGGCGTGTACTTATCCGGTAAACTGAACACCGGAGTTTCAGCCAAAGATGTTATCCTGGAAGTATTACGACAAGAAACCGTCAAGGGCGGCGTCAGCTGCGTATATGAATATTTCGGACCCGGTGTCGCCTACTTAACGGTACCGCAACGGGCCACTATTACCAATATGGGCGCCGAGCTTGGAGCTACTTGCAGTATCTTCCCGTCGGACCAGGCCACAAAAGAGTTCCTGACGGCGATGGGCAGACCCCAGGATTACAGTCCACTGGCCGCCGATGACGGCGCGGTGTACGATAAAATCATTAAAATTGATCTTTCCAGCCTCACTCCCCTAGCCGCTCAGCCGCATTCTCCCGATGCTGTGGCCACGGTTTCTTCACTTTCCGGCAAAGCGGTCACACAGGTAGTGATCGGCTCCTGTACCAACAGCTCCTTAAGCGATTTGACAGCGGTTGCGGCCATCGTCCGCGGCAGACACATTGCCCCGGGCGTAGAAGCCGGCATCGCCCCCGGCAGCCGCCAAACCCTGCTGCAGGCCGAAAGCTCCGGCGTACTCGGGGAACTGATACGCGCCGGTTTCCGCATCCTTGAAAGCGCCTGTGGGCCGTGTATCGGCATGGGATTCGCGCCCAATTCCAATGGAGTATCACTGCGTACCTTCAACCGCAATTTCAAAGGCCGCTCCGGCACACCGGACGCCAATGTCTATCTGGTTTCACCGGAAACCGCGGCAGCCGCGGCAGTTACCGGCTATATTACTGATCCTTCTACCCTTGCCGAAACCCTGGCCGGCAACAGCAGCGCTTATACCGCGTCGGAGCAATCCTGTGTCATGGACGACAGCATGCTGATCGCGCCGCTACCCCTTGAAGCTGCCCTGAAAGTTGAAATTATCCGTGGACCGAATATTAAACCCTGTCCGGCCAGCCCCGCTCTTTCCGACAGTCTGACCCTGCCGATTTTGTTAAAAGCCGGCGACAATGTTTCAACCGACGATATTATGCCCGCCGGAGCCAAGGTGCTGCCGCTACGGTCCAATATTCCGGAAATATCCAGGTTTACCTTTGAGCGTCTGGACACGACATTCTATGAGCGGGCCAAAAAAGCAGACGGCTGTTTTGTACTCGGCGGCGACAATTACGGACAAGGCTCCTCCCGCGAGCATGCCGCCCTGGCGCCGATGTATCTGGGCGTACGCGCGGTAATCGTGAAATCTTTCGCGCGTATCCACAAGGCGAACCTGATCAACTACGGCATTCTCCCGATCGTACTTTCAGACGGAACGCTTTACGACAAAATCAACGCTGACGATTTCCTCGAATTTAGTGGAGTCAAACAGTCGTTAGAAAACGGAACCTCTTTTATTTTGAAACGTCTTTCCGACGGCCTGCGTGTCGAAGGGGTCAATGATCTGGATCCGCGTTCCCGTAAAATCCTGCTTGCCGGAGGGCTGTCTGCCTACACCCGTCTCGGCGGGCAATAAGCGGACAGCGTAGAGGCCCAGCGGTGACACTCAGCGAGATGCGCGCCGATTCGCGTTACTCTGTAGCGATCCGGGATCCGGTATGGAAACATATCTGGATTACCCCGGAGCTGCAGTCCATTACGCACACCGCACCGTTTCTGCGCCTGCACCGTATTAAACAGCTCGGGCCGGCCGAGTTCATTTACCCCGGAGCGACACATACCCGCTCGGCGCATTCTATCGGCGTATATCACCTTTCACGCCGCATCCTGAATGTGCTGCTGGACCGGGGCGCGGATTCCTGGGTCAGCGCCGTCGGCTATGCCTCTTTTCTGTGCGCCGCCTTGCTCCATGACCTCGGGCATTTTCCATTCACCCACTCACTGAAAGAACTACCGCTGATGGATCACGAACAGCTCACTGCCCGGTATATCCGGTCGGAAGAACTGAAAATAGCCATAGGCAAGGCCGGAGGCGATCCGGAGATGGTTGCCGCCATCGTAGACAAGAGGGCCCCTTTGCAAAGCCCGGATGACCGGGAAACACTGTTTTACCGCAATCTGCTCTCCGGTGTGCTCGATCCGGACAAGCTCGACTACCTCAATCGCGACGCTTATTACTGCGGCGTCCCCTACGGTATTCAGGATACTGACTTTATCCTTTCCCGGATTACTCCGCATCAAAATCTGGGTATGATGCTCGATTCCCGGTCTGTGATGGCTATCGAAAGTCTGTTATTCTCCAAATACCTTATGTACCGGTCGGTATACTGGCATCGCCAGGTGCGTATTGCCACCGCCATGATGAAAAAAGCCCTCTTCGGCGCTCTCAGTTCCAAGGCTATCGCGGCCGAGGAATTATACAGTCTAGACGATGAAGGGCTGTTCAGCCTGATCGCCGCGCGTCAATTTCCGCACCGGGAAGTGGCCCTATCGTTGCGCAACCGCGAGTTTTACCAGGTGGTCGCTGAATTTCATTTTGACCCCGCAAATGCCCTGCTCGGTGAGCTGGAAAACCTTTCCAAGCGCACCCGACGCGAAGATGAATTAGCTGCTCTGACAGCAGCCCTGACCGGCCTTACTGTTGAAAATAGCGATATTCTGATCGATATACCAGAACGAGTTTCCTTTGAGTGCGATGTGCGCATCAGCGACCAAAATCGCTCCTTTTCCGAAAGCAATACTGTTTTCTCACCTTCGGTGGTGGAGCAGTTTACCTCTTCACTGCGTATTATCCGTATCGCCATCCATCAGCGCCTCACCGTCAATCCGCAGAAGATGGCGGAATTATCAGAAAAACTTGCAGATTGGTTTCAAGTAGTTTACACTGGATATGATATTTCCGGGAGGAACTGATGAACGTACATAATCTGATGGAAGAGCAGGTGTACTCCGAGGTAAACGACCTTTTTGACGCCGCCAAGAAAAACCGCTCCCCCTGGTTAACCTGCACCTGCAATCAATGCCGTCTGGATACCATCTGTTATGTTTTAAACCGGTTACCGCCCAAATATATCAAGTCCGGCCGCGGTCTGGCCTATTCCCAAATGGAAGAATCCATGGATAAGGCCCAGCTGGCGGCCGATATCAACCGCATTGCCCTGGAGGGTATGAAGCAGGTACTCGCTACCCAGAGGCCCCATGTCGCCGATGCCTCAAGCATGCCGGAAATTCCGGTGTTTAATTTTCCGACCATTGTGGGCCGCATCCTTGACGGACTGACCTTTGAGCCGGTGCGCGATGTTTCCGTAACTCTGCGCATGGACGGTAAACCGGCCGAACCGATCGACACCTCCTGGGAAAACCCTTGTAAAATCAGCGCCCATACACCCGGCACTTATAACTTCTGGGTGAAGCCGGTGAAGGCCGAAGCCGAAAATGTCAATCAGGTTTTTTCATTCAGTCTTTCCGTCAATCAGGATGGTTTCGACGCGATCGAACATTTTTTTGAATTGGGCTTAACCAGTGAATCTTATTTACGAACAGCCTACTCCTCCGAGCATTCTTTTTTTCTGCCGGATTTGCATCTCTTTCCCGCCGGCTCTGAAGGTATGGATGACTGAAAAACCCTTACCTTGACACGATAGCCTTTTTTTAGTTATAGTCTAGTTTCTTACGGGATGTAGCCTAGAGGCTAAGGCGTCTGGTTTGGGACCAGAAGATCGGAGGTTCGACTCCTCTCATCCCGATAAACTTCCGGGATCGTAGCTCATCCGGATAGAGCAACTGCCTTCTAAGCAGTAGGTAGGGGGTTCGAGTCCCTCCGGTCCCGCATCCCTCTCCAGTTCTCGCACCACAGAATTACCGGAGGATTGCATGTACCCCTTCACTATTACCTTTCCTGACCAAACTACCAAAGAGTATTCAAGCCCGATAACCGGCCGCGCCCTAGTACCTCTTTTTGGAACGCAAACCCGACCGGTAGTGGCGATCCGCGTAAATAACGAACTGTTTTCCCTTGCCCGTAATATTGACGTTCGAGCGCATGTTTTCCCGGTAACTATCGAAACAACCGAAGGATCCAATGTCTGCCGCCGGACCCTGTGTCTGGTACTGGCAGCCGCGGCCCGTGAATTATACCCGGAACTACGGCTGCTGGTCGGTCATAGTCTGGGATACGGTTACTACTACACCCTGGAAGACCACGGTAATAATATCAAGATTGACCTTGCCGCTCTCGAGAAAAAAATGAGAGAAATCATCGGCGCGGACATGCCGGTAAGTTCACGGTATGTCTCCTACGATGAAGCCCTGGATTTGTTCAGAGATTCCAACCAACCGGATACCTGGAGTCTACTCGGTCAGATCAGCAAACCGAAAATCTTGATCAACACCCTAGGCGCGTATTCCGACCTGTACTTTGAACCGCTGCTGGACCGAACCGGACTGCTCACCGTTTTTGAGCTGAAGCATTATGGGGAGGGCTTTTTACTGCGTTTCCCCCCGACCTCACATCCGGACTTCCTGTGCGACTTTGAAGACATCCCGCAGCTGTTCGATATCTACCGTGAATCCAAGCGCTGGGGCAAACTGGTCGGCGTTTCCTCGGTGGGAAACCTCAATGAGCTGGTCCGAGAGAGAAAAATAAAAGACTACATTGAAATCAGCGAAACACTGCAAAATAAGAAACTCGCCGAAATCGCGGACCGTATTGCCGCCAAAAAAACGGTCAAAGTTGTGTTGATCGCCGGGCCTTCCAGCTCCGGAAAGACGACGACCTCCAAAAAGCTTTCCATGCAGTTACGTGTCGTCGGATTCGAGCCGATCGTCATCAGTCTGGATGATTATTACCGCGGAGTGGCAAATACTCCGGTGGACGAGGACGGCAAGCCGGATTTTGAATGCCTGGAGGCCTTGGATGTACCGCTGTTAAATGAAATTCTTTTAAGCCTTTTTGAGGGTAAAGATGTGGAGCTGCCAAGTTTTGACTTTAAAACCGGCAGCCGGAAATATACCGGTAAAACCCTGAAGCTAAAAGAACGCAGTATCTTAATTCTTGAGGGTATTCATGGGCTGAACGATAAGCTCACCCCCCTAGTAAAAGCAAAATTAAAATACCGAATTTATCTATCGGCGCTGACACAACTTAATCTGGACGATCACAACCGTATCCCGACTTCGGATAACCGCCTGCTGCGACGGATTGTCCGCGATGCCCAGTTCCGGGGAAAGGGCGCGGCCGGCACTATCGCGATGTGGTCCAGCGTACAGCGCGGCGAACGAGAGCATATTTTCCCCTTTCAAGACAAAGCCGATGTCATGTTCAACACCGCGCTGGATTATGAACTGGGTGTGCTTAAGGTGTATGCCGAACCCCTGCTCAGGGCTGTCAGACCAACCGAAACGGAATACAGTGAGGCCTCACGCTTATTAATGTTCCTGAATAATTTTTCGCCGATACCGGCTTCTTTCGTACCCGGCCAGTCGATCCTGCGTGAGTTTATCGGAGACAGTGAATTTAAGTACTGAGCGGACCTTTTTCGCGCAGGTCGCGGCTGTTATTGATGTCGTCTAAAATGGCGGCTTCCTCATTCAGCCATTCTTTTCTGAATGACTCGGCCTTTTTCTCCCGCAGTCTGGTGAGGACTTCACGATCGCGGTGCGCGCTTAAATAGAGCTCGCGTTTCTGTTCAAGCACCAATTCGGCGGCGGACAGTTCTTCCAACAGACGCTCTTTTTGTTTATCAAGTAAAATTATGTAATTTTCTATTGCCCGCAATTCATCTATTCGGGCGCCCGATCGGCGGCTGCGGGCTGTTGAGAACCGGTTGCGGGCCACGGTTTCCAGATCCTGTCTGATCCGTTCGCAAACAGAGTTCGCCCTTCCCAGTTCAATCTCAGCTTCACGCTCACGGAAATCACGGAGCGCGAGTAGTTTTTCGAGCGAAAAAGCAAAGCGCTTCATGGAAGATTATTCCTCCCAGTCGCTCTGCGAATAACCGTCTTCTACGGCGGGAAGAGCGCTTCCCGGCGCCGCATCTGAGGGACGGTCATATTTATGGTGTTCATGAGAAATCTTCAAGTCGGCTTCTTCCGCTGGAATTTCCATACCGAGCACCGCGCCCATGGCCTTGAGGGTCTCATTGATCGGAGCGGCGTCGTTTACGGCCTGATTCAAAAAAGTCTCAATTTTCTCATGATACGTTATGGCTTCATCGATAGCCGGGTTGGACCCTTTTTGATAGGCGCCGACATTGATCATGTCCTCGGCTTCCTGATAGACGGCCATATAGCGGCGGATAAAACCGGCCACCTTCGCGGTTACGGCGCCGGAAACACGGTTGGCCAGACGGGAAATACTGGAGAGTACGTCAATTGCCGGATAGTGATACTTCTGGGCCAGTTTACGGCTGAGAATGATGTGTCCATCCAGAATACCGCGAACGGCGTCGGAAATCGGTTCATCCATATCATCACCGTCAACCAGTACAGTATAAAAACCGGTAATGGAGCCCTTGTCGGAGGTACCGCTGCGCTCCAGAAGGCGGGGTAAAGTTTCGAAGACGCTGGGAGTGTAACCGCGGGTAGCCGGCGGCTCGCCGATGGCCAGGCCGATCTCGCGCTGAGCTTTCGCGAAACGGGTAACCGAATCAAACATCAGCATCACGTCTTTACCTGTATCACGGAAATATTCGGCGACGGCGGTAGCCACGTAGGCACCACGGATACGGGCCAACGGAGACTGGTCGGAAGTGGCCACTATAACCACAGAACGCTTCAGTCCTTCCGGACCAAGGTCATTTTCAATAAAATCTACCACTTCCCGGCCGCGCTCGCCGATCAGGGCGATTACGTTGACATCGGCATTGGTATTACGGGCAATCATTCCAAGCAGAGTAGACTTACCCACACCGGAACCCGCGAAAATACCGAGCCGCTGACCGCGCCCGACGGCCAAAAGGCCATCGATGGCCCGTACCCCGGTTACAATGCGGCTCTTGATAGGCGCGCGCTTCATGGGATCGGGGGGAGAGGCGATAACCGGATAGTGCAGGGTTGAAGCGAGTTCACCCTTCGAATCGCAGGCTTTGCCGAGGGCGTCGACCACACGGCCCAACAGCATCTCGCCGACAGGGACAGTTAAAACGGAGCCGCTGGCAATTACCCGGCAGCCGATTTCGATGCCCTGGATATCGCTATAGCTCATCAGCTGTACGGTATTTCCGTGCAGGCCGACAACCTCGGCGAATACCGGGTCATTGCCGCGTGAAAGGAAAATCTGGCAGACTTCACCGATGACCGCCTGCGGGCCCTGGCTTTCTATCAGCATACCGCGCACGCGCACCACCACACCGGTGTATTTTATGGGATCGGTTTCTTCTACAACCGTTACATACTTGTCAAAAATATCGATCATTGGAACTTAATCCTGCGACTGGGAGACTGGGTTAGCGGTCTTCAAGCGGGAGCGGATCGGTGATACTTCCAGAATACGCTGTTCCAGCTCACCGAGCTGACTGATAATCTTGGCATCGATAGCTCCAAAGTCGGTCTCAATGATACAGCCGCCACGGTCAACGGTGGAATCTTCAACAACAGTAATATTTTTGACATTTTCGGCCTGAGCCAAAAAGTCTTTGATATGCTGGGTAGTCATGGCCACATCATTGAGATTGACGCGAATGGTAACCTCGCCGCGGCCCTTCACCTTGCGCAAAGCCTGCACAACATTGGAAACGACGATATTGCGCTGATTCTCGGAAATAACCTTGACAATTTTGCGGGTCATCAGCAATACCAGATCCACGATCTGCTGTTCGGTCTCGGCCAGAATTTCCTGACGCTTATCCATCATCCGTTCAATTATAGTGTGCAACCGGTCAGTCAAGCGCTGTGCTTCCAGGTTGCCCTCTTTGAAACCGGCTTCCTGGCCTTTTTTGAAACCGTCGTTGTAACCGTCTTTAAGCTGTTCGTTCATGCGGTCTTTGGCCTGGGCAACGATTTCTTCAGCCTGACTCTTAGCCTCACTGACAATGCGTTCAGCTTCGTCCGCGGCTTCCTGTTTGATAACCTGGGCCTGGTCGGTCTTGCGTTTCACTTCCTGAAACGCGGCGTTCTCAGCATCCTTGATAATCTGTTCTGCGGTAATTCGGGCACCGGCATGGAGCTCTTCCTGTTCGGCGGCCCATTGCTGTTTGTATAACTCGGCTTCGCGGCGCAGATCGTCGGCGGTAGGGCCTTCATAAACCGGTTCCGCGACTACCTCTTCAACTTTTTCCTCGACGACAAAGCGCCGGGTAAGGTCGAGCATCACCCTTAAGTCGGTATTCTTGATTTCGTTAGGCCTGAAAACAGTTTTTCCCATTGGTTACCTGCCGTTACACAACAAGCTCGTCCTCTCCGGAACGGGCAATAACAATCTCTCCCGTATCTTCGAGGTGGCGGATTATTGACACAATTTTTTGCTGTGCTTCTTCGACGTCCTTCAAACGTACCGGACCCATGTATTCCATATCTTCCTTGAGCATACCGGCCGCGCGCTTGGACATGTTTCTGAATATCTTGTCCTGCACCTCGGTGTCAACCGCTTTAAGGGCCTTGGCCAATTCCTGGGTATCAACTTCACGCAGCACCTTCTGAATGGCGCGGTCGTCGAGCATGACAATGTCTTCGAACACGAACATACGTTTTTTGATCTCTTCGGCTAGATCCGGATCTTCGTCTTCCAGCGCTTCAATAATCGATTTTTCAGAAGAACGGTCAACCAGATTGAGAATCTCGACGATGCTTTCGACACCGCCGGCCGCGGTATAGTCTTCGCTGGAAAGCGTTGACAGTTTTTTCTCCAGCACGCGCTCAACTTCACGCAAAACATCCGGTGAGGTGCGGTCCATGGTAGCAATGCGCCGGGCTACTTCGCTCTGAATTTCATCAGGCAGATTCTGCAGAATGACGGAGGCCTTGGCCGGCTCCAGATACGCCAGAATCAGGGCGATGGTCTGCGGATGCTCCTGCTGGATAAAGTTCAGCAAATGCGCCGGGTCGGTTCGCCGGATGAAGTCGAAAGGGCGTACCTGCAGCGAACTGGTCAGACGGTTGATGATATCAATAGCCTTCTGGCTGCCGACGGATTTTTCCAGCAGCTCGCGGGCATAGTCGATACCGCCGGTCGTAATAAAGTTCTGGGCCATCATCAGGTCCTGGAACTCTTGCAGGATGGCATCCTTGAATTCGGGTTCAACGGTTTCCAGACGGGCAATTTCAAAAGTCAGCGTTTCAATCTCATCTTCACGCAAATGCTTGAATATCTCGGCGGAAATTTCTGAGCCGAGGGAAACGAGGAAAATAGCGGCCTTCTGACGGCCGGTTAAGGCCTTAATGTCTTTTGCTTTTTTCGAGGAAGGCCCGCTCGGGTTCTTTTCTTTCGGGGGGGTAGCTGGTGCCATCGTTTATTCCTCCATCAGCCAGGTACGGATCAACAGGGCCACGTCTTCAGGATGCTCTTTAGCCATATTAATGGCGTTCTCCTGCAGTTCAAGGCGTTTGCGCTCCTCAACCGACATGGATACTTCCATACCGGCCTGTTCCGCTTCCCAGAGTGTTTTTTCGCGTTCCATTTGGTGCTTGCGCAGCAGTTCTTCTTCCTTGATCCGCCGGCGACGTTCCAGTTCGCGGGTAATAATCCGGTAAAAAATAAAGGCGACCAGAATGACGGCTATCGCGGCCAGTGAATACAACAGGGTTTGCCGGGACTGGAGTGCCTGCAAATAAGCGGCATCCTCTTTTTCAAACTGAACGGAACGGTCAAACTGAATATTCAATACACTTACGGAGTCTCCGCGGCCGCGGTTATAACCGATCGCGTCCTGAACGGCGCGGGCGGCGGACTGCAGTTCCTCGGTACTGATACCGACATATTCACGTTCTATTGAACCGTTGGCTACCAGGAAATTGCCGGTTTCGTCGCGCTTCTTGCGCCAGACGCCGTCAATGTTTACGGATACCGTGCGGCGACCCATGGAAGGGCTGACTGTTTCATTGGTATCGCGTTGACCGACCAGCTCGTTGGTCTTGACTATTGACTGTTCGGAAAGTCCGTAGAGGTTGGACATATCCTTGTAAGCCGGAGCAGTTTGCCCCTCCACACCTGCCGGACCTTCCGGATTAAAGCCGGAACCCTGCCAGCGGGTGGTAGAAGTTTCCGAAGAAAGTGTAACGGAGCGGACGACCTCAGAATCATCATAGGGCGTTTCCGGATTATCAGGTCGGATGGTAGTTGGAAGATAATCGGTAGTCTGGACCTGTTTCTCGGACATATCCATATCAATCTTGATATTCAAGTCCCGAACGCGGTCAATGCCGTATATCTGCTGCAGGGCGTTCAATATTTTGGCCCGATAATGAGCTTCCTGCTGGGCAATCAGTTTCTGCTCTTTTTCGATACGCGTCAGGCGGTCCCACTCGCGCAGGCCCTCAAAATCATTGAGTACGTTACCGGAGCTGTCGGCTATCGTGATATTGGCGGCTGTCAGGCCCTCCACGGCAAAAATCAAGAGTTTTTGAATACCCTCAACCTTTTTACGGTTGGTAATGATATCGCTGCCGGGTTTCGGATAAATAACCACACTGGCCGAGACCTCATTCTGATCCTCGGTGAACAGGGTGCGCTCGGGGATGTTTACTACCACGCTGGCGTCATCAATATCGTCCAGGGCTTTGATATGCTGCCGGACTTCCTCGATTATGGCGCGGCGTTTGTTTACATTACGTTCGAAGTCGGTAATGGTCCAGCGCTCAATGTCAAAAATCGCCCAGGGATCAACATTTTGGGGGAGTAAATCCTCCCGGATTAAAATGGCGCGCATCCGGCGGGCAGTAGCCTCGTCGGGAACGGAAATAACCCCGGCCTCATTGACCGTGGTGCGGACATTTTCCTGATTGAGTCTCAATACGATGTTGTCGCGGACACTTTCATCGGTGATCGGCGTATCGATCAGCGGTACCACTGTCGGTGAGGCTGATACCGAGAACAGGACAATGATTCCTGCCACAGCGATACCGATAACACCGAAGAGTACCAACTTTTGCACGATGGTCCACTTCTTCCATAATTCAGAAATATTCGAAAAAAGCTTATTCAGCCATTCGTTCATGCTCCCCTCCCGTTACAGAACGAACCTGTTACAATGTAATGACATAGTATACCACATTATTAGCGGTTTGTGGTAATTTCATTCCATCCTTTGACAAGTCTGTCGATGATTGATTGTGCCATTTTGAGCGACAGGTTCGCCTGAGCCATGGCAATGGTAACATCATGAGCGTCCACAGATTCAGGGTCAACAATCATCTGATTGGCCAGCACTGTAGTTTCCTGTTGTTGCTGATTCACCGCGTCAAAGGCCTTTAGCAGGGTCTGCTCGAAACTGGCGGTTTCGGACCGTGTGGCGGTATCAATCATATCGGTATTGGAAACCATTTTTGAGCGGAAATTATCAACCTGCACCTGGGTTACGTTCATTTATCGTTACCTGCCTATTTCGAGGGCTTTCATGAACATTTCTTTCGAGCCCTGGATTACGGATGAATTTGCCTCGTACGCGCGGGAGGCAGATATCAAATCGACCATTTCGGTCACTATATTGACGTTCGGATACTCCACAAAGCCCTGCCGGGGGCCGGAAGCGATGGCGTCCGGATGGGTAGGATCGTAGACAAAGCGGGTCTCGCTCATATCGCGTTCCACGGTCATGACCTTTACGCCCTTTCCGGGACCGCGGTCAAGCTCGCTCGGCAAAAACGGCGTCCGCCAGTCCATGCCGTTTTCCTTCTGGGCAAGAACCACCCGGCTGCGACGGAAGGGACCGCCGTCCTGGGTACGGGTAGTCGAGGCATTGGCGATGTTGTCGGAAATCACGTCGGTGCGCAGGCGCTCGGCTGTCATTCCGGAGGCCGCTATGTTAATGCTTGTAAAAAGTCCCATTTAGCTTACCCTTCCTTTACTTGAGAACCGACACAACCTGGGAAAACTGGAAACCCTGCAGCTGTGTAAGCATTTGATAATTCAACTGAATCCGCAGCAGTTCCATGGCTTCCTGTTCCGGATCGACATTGTTGCCGTTGGCCTTGGCGGTGGTGGTATAGTCCAGCACGCGGCGCGGCTCGATACTCTGATAGTCAATAACGCCGTCGCTGGCAATGTGCCGGTCATGGGCGGTAGCGAGCTGAAATTGACCGCGGGCGTTCTCTTCTGAATCCAAAGCCCGTTTCAGTTCCGACTCAAAGTTAACCTGGGTGCGCTTGAAATTTGGAACGCCCGAGTTAGCCAGATTATTGGCCGAAACCCCATAACGCAGACTGCTGACGTCCAGCGCCCGGTGAATAAGATCTGTTGTTTTTGTAAAACTATTCATGATCTGCTCCTGTATAGTATTTCGGCACAAAAACCCGCACGGTAAAGGATTTTCAGGCTGAACCGGCTATAAAATATAGCGTGATAGATCCTGGTCCAGCACAATATCCTTGAGCTTCAAGTCGACATAATCCCGGTCTATCACGATTTTCTGGCCGCTCAGACCGCTGGCCTTAAAGGAAATTTCCTCCAGCAGCATTTCCATAATGGTATGCAGCCTGCGGGCGCCGATGTTTTCCATGCGCGAGTTGACCTCGGCCGCCAAAAAACTCATCCGGTCAATGGCGGACTCGGCAAATTCCACCGTTACGTTCTCGGTAGAAAGCAGGGCTGTATACTGGCGGGTCAGGGCGTTTTTCGGTTCAAGCAGAATGCGCTTGAAATCGTCGGCATTCAGGGAATCGAGCTCTACACGCAGGGGAAAGCGGCCCTGTAATTCCGGTATCAGATCGCTGGGCTTTGAAATATTAAAAGCCCCGGCGGCGATGAACAGAATATGAGTGGTATCAACCACCCCGAATTTGGTGTTAACGTTCGAACCTTCAACGATGGGCAGAATATCGCGCTGCACGCCCTCGCGGGACACATCCTGGCCGCCGCGTTCACCGCGGGTGGCCACCTTGTCAATTTCATCAATGAAAATGATGCCCATCTGCTCTACCCGGGTCTTGGCTTCCTCGGCGATTTTATCCGGGTCAACCAGTTTATCGAGCTGCTCGGAGAGCGTGTGCTCGCGGGCTTCGCGGATGGTAGCCTGTTTGCGCTTATTTTTTCCGCCGGTAATCATGTTGGTGATATTGGCGACGCTCATTTCCAGATCTTCGAGGTTTGAAGAGCCCGCAAAAACCTCGAAGGAGGGCATGCCGGTCTTTTGTACGGTAATCTCTACTACCCGGTCCTCAAGCTTACCCTCGCGGAGCATGGCGCGGAATTTTTCGCGGGTACTGTTTTGCTGGTCGGCAACGTCCGACGGCGGTACTGGCAGGGGGATAACGGCGAAGGTTGCGGTTGCGCCGCTGTCAGTCCGGTTTGCCGCGGTTTCGGCGTTAGCGGCGCCCCCGGATATTCCGTCACCCATGGCCCCGTTACCGGATTCCCGGTGGGCCTCGCGGCTTTTCATACCGGGCAGCAGCAGATCCAGCAGAATTTCCTCGGTGCGTTTCTCAGCTTCGCCTTTCAGATTAGCCTGCATCTCGGCTTTTACCATGGTATAGCCGACTGCCATCAGGTCCCGGATCATCGATTCCACATCGCGTCCGACATAACCGACCTCGGTGTACTTGGTAGCTTCCACCTTTAAAAAGGGAGCCCCGCACAATTTCGCGAGACGGCGGGCTATCTCGGTCTTGCCAACGCCGGTAGGGCCAATCATCAAAATATTCTTCGGGGTAATTTCATCGCGCACTTCTTCGCTCAGTTTCAGCCGGCGTGTACGGTTACGCAGGGCAATGGCTACAGCCCGCTTGGCCTTGTTCTGGCCGATAATATATTTATCTAGTTCGGTAACGATTGCTTCCGGGGTTAACGCTTCAAGTCCTTCCATGACTAAAGTAACTCCTCAACCAGAATGTGATCATTTGTGTAAATGCAGATACGGGCGGCGATCTCCATACTCTTGCGGGCGATCTCGGCGGCATTCAGATCGGTGCCGTCAAGATAAGCCAGGGCCGCTGAATAGGCGTAATTCCCGCCGGAACCGATGGCCAGCACTTCGTCAGCCGGCTCAATAACGTCTCCGGTACCGGATATCAGCAGGGTTTTTTCCTTATCAGCCACCAATAAAAGAGCCTGAAGGTTACGCAGGGCTTTGTCGGTACGCCAGTCTTTGGCCAGCTCCACGGCAGCCCTGGTAAGGTCGCCGGCATATTCTTTCACCTTGATTTCGAACTTTTCAAAAAGCGTAAAGGCGTCGGCTGTCGCTCCTGCGAAACCGGTTAAAATGCGGCCATCGTATATTTTGCGAACTTTGCGTGCATTCGGCTTCATGACAGTTTCACCCATGGTAACCTGGCCATCGCCGGCCATGGCCACCTTGCCGTTGCGTCGAACGGCTACGACTGTGGTACTGCGGATTCTTGCCTGTTTCATAACTCGTGCTCCCTTATCCGTGCGGATGTGTTCTATGATAAATTTGCTGCAGCGCCTCTCCGGTTACATGGGTGTAGCGCTGTGTGGTGGTCAGATGGGCATGTCCGAGCATTTCCTGGACAACGCGGATATCCGCCCCGCGGCTGACTAAAGTAGTAGCGAAACTGTGCCGCAGGGCGTGCGGAGAGATGTGCTTAAAGGTACCCTCGGCGCCGCTATAGCGGGTCAGAATATACTGTATACCGCGCACCGAAAGGGCCTCTCCCCGACGGGAAAGCAATAGGGCGGTCACAGATTTATTGTTGTCCCGCCGTTTTTCAAGCAGGGCCGCGCGTTCAGTAAGATAAGCCTTCAGAGCCGTTTGGGCATCGGCGGAAAAAAACACGCGCCGCTCCCTACCGCCCTTACCGCGCACTATAGCTGACGAATGCGCCGGATTGATCGATGCCATCGAGAGGCCGGCCAGCTCCGAAACGCGGCAGCCGGTGGAATATAAAAGTGACAGCAGCGCCTCATCCCTGGCCGGCCAGAGAATCCCGGCGCTCGCTGGCAGAGTGCACAGCGCCGCGGCTTCAGCGGCAAAAAGAAAAGCCGGCATGCGCACCGCCACTTTCAGATTCCGCACGGCGGCGGCCGGATTGCCGGACCTAAGGCCGAATTTTACGGCGTAGCGGAACAGGCCGCGTACCGCGGCTAACATCCGGTTAATGCTCGAACTTTGATAGCCGGAGTCTGAAAGATGTGCCACAAAAAGACGGATTGTCGAACTGTCGATTTCCGAGGGAAATTTTTCACAAAAGCTGTCAAAGAGGCTGAGGTCACGGCGATAACTTTCCACGGTACGCAAAGAAAGCGAGCGCACTCCGGAGAGATAGGAAAGATATTCTTCCGTCAACGCGCTCATTCCTCGGCTTCTCCCTCTCCGCTGTCACCGACAGCGGCAGTCTCATCGGCCGTATGCAGATAATCGCATTCCGGATTGATGCAGGACTTAAACGATCCGTGTTTCTTGTCATATTTCTCGACCAGAAACTGCCCGCATTTGGGGCACTCGGCGTTAATCGGCTTAAAGTGACTGATAAAATCGCAGTCCGGATAGCGGGTGCAGCCGTAGAATTCCTTGCCGCGGCCCTTTGTGCGGCGGGCTACGATTTCACCGGTACAATCCGGGCGCGGGCATTTACCCAGCGGGATGGAACGGGTATTGCGGCAATCCGGGAAACCGGCGCAGGCCAAAAAGAATCCGAAGCGGCCGAGTTTTTTGAGCATCGGTTTACCGCATTGCTCACAGACGTAGTCGGTAGACTCATCCAGGCGGCCCTTCATACTGTCCAGGGTCAGCATTACCTCGTCCACCCGCAGTTTGAACGGCGCGTAGAATTTTCCTATCATCTGCGGCCATTCCATACGGTTTTCTTCAACCTCATCAAGATTGCTTTCCACCGTGGCGGTAAAATTCACATCCACCACCGATGAAAAATAGTCTACCAGTATCTCATTGATCATCCGGCCTAATTGGGTCGGGACGAGCTGTTTATTGGAACGGGTTACGTAATACCTTTCCAAAAGAACAGAAATAATCGGCGCGTAGGTAGACGGCCGGCCGATGCCTTTTTCTTCAAGCGTCTTAACAATCGAAGCGTCAGTAAAACGCGCCGGGCCCTGGGTAAAATGCTGCTCCGGATGAAAGTTCGCGGCCTGTAAGGCCTCGCCAACCTTCATTTCCGGGAGAGCGGTTTCCTTCTCCTCCTTGGAGATCATGGTCTTTACAACCTTATAAAAGCCCTTCTCGAACACCCTGGTGGTGGAAACGCGGAAAACGGCCTCGCCGGCCGAGATATCGATACTGTAGGTCCGGGAACGGGCATTGGTCATTTGACTGGAAACAAAGCGCTCCCAAATTATTGAATACAACCGGTGCTGATCACGGGTTAAGTGCTCTTTGACATAATCCGGAGTATAGCTGGTATAGGTCGGTCGGATAGCCTCATGCGCGTCCTGGGCCTTTTTTTCAATTGAATATTCAATAGCTTCCGGAGGCAGCTCTGACGGAAACTTTTCACCGATCCAGGCGCGTACCTCTTCGAGAGCGGTAGCGGAAATGCGCACCGAGTCTGTACGCATGTAGGTTATCAAACCGACGCGGGTAGAGCCGATATTAATACCTTCATATAACTGCTGGGCGATTTGCATGGTTTTCTTGGAGGTAAAGCCCAGGCGGTTGGCGGCCATCTGCTGCAGCTTGGAAGTGGTAAACGCCGGTTTCGGCCGGATTGTTTTTTCGGTAGTCTTAATATCGGAAACCACACAGGAGCTGCTGCCAATCTCATCAATTATCTTTTGAACCTGCTCTTCATGAGGCAGCAGCGGTTTGTCCCCGCGGTATTGCACAAGTTGAGCGGTAAACTGTTGTTTTCCTTTTTTAAAATCAGCATCCAGGGTCCAGTATTCCTCAGGGATAAATGACTCAACTTCCTTTTCGCGTTCACAGATCAGACGCAGAGCCACCGACTGTACCCGCCCGGCCGAAAGGCCGTTTTTGACCTTCTTCCAGAGCAGGGGGGAAAGATTATAGCCAACCAGCCGGTCAAGTACCCGGCGGGCCTTTTGAGCGTTGACCTTGGCCTCGTCTATCTCCATGGGATGCTGCACCGCCTCGGTAATAGCCTGGGGAGTAATTTCATTGAACACGATGCGTTGTATCGGCACATCGATTTTGGAGCGGATTGAATTGCGCAGATGCCAGGCGATGGCCTCGCCCTCACGGTCATTATCACTTGCCAGCAGCACCCGGGAAGACTTCTTGGCGTCTCCCTGCAGCTCCTTCAGCAGCTTGGCCCGTCCGCGTACGGTGATATATTCCGGCTGGAAATTATCATCAACATTGATGGCCATTCTGGACTTGGGCAAATCGATCAGATGACCCATTGAAGCTTTAACGACAAAGCCCTTGCCCAGATATTTTTCTATGGTTTTGGCCTTGGCCGGGGACTCTACAATCACCAGTGTTGATTTCGCGACTTTCTTTTTTACAGCTTTTTTGGCGGGCATATCTTTTCTCCTCACAAACCCTGACGTTGTTCAAACAGTACCAGATTACGCTCAAATTCCAGGGCCAATTGCCTGCCGGCGCCGGTAACACCGCTTTTATCAATACTAGTTTTTGCTTCCTGACCGGTGACTGTTATACAGCCGGGTAAGCACCAGTCTTCAACAATCTCGGAAGCGCTCTCCACCGCGCGGGCGCCTTGGGTATGCAAACCGCGAATCCCTTCACCCTTTTCCGAGCTCAGGCATTCAGCGCACACTACCACATCCCTCCCCTGCTCCAGGGCATAATCTGCCGTAATCAAGGCACCGGATTTTTGCGGGGCTTCCACCACCAGCACCGTGCGCGCCAAGGCAGAGATTATCCGGTTACGCTGGGGAAACCGGAAAGCCAAGGGCGCCTCCCCGGGGGGATACTCACTCAACAGGCATCCACCGGTTTCCAGAATGCGACCGGCCAGCCGGGCGTTGCTGCGCGGGTAAATCTGATCGGGACCGCAGGCCATCACCGCCGTAGTACGCTCACCGCCTTCCAGAGAACCGCGATGAGCAAAGGCATCAATACCTCGGGCCAGTCCGGAGACCACCGGCACACCCTGTTTTGCCAAATCTCCCGCGAAACGTGCCGCCGCGAGAGCCCCATTGCCGGACGGTGAGCGGGTGCCGACAATACCAACCATCGGTTTCTCGGGATCAGGCAAAACCCCACGCCAGAACAGCAAAAAAGGCGGATCATAGAGTTCCCGCAGCAACGGCGGGAAACGGTCGTGCAGCACTGTCGTCCAGGAAACAGCAAATCGCTGCATGCAGCGCAAATCCCTTTCGACCAGGTCAAGCAATAGTTCCGGTTTCCATTGACGCATTCTCAGGCGGCGTCCGGCAAGTACGCACAAATCTTCTATAGAAAGTACTGTAAGCTCTTCACTATTGTCAAGCTTTTCGGATAGCAGCACCTTTTCGCGGCAGGTGAGGAAGGAGCAGCGCGCTAAGGCCAGTAACAGCTGCTCAGTCGTCATCACCCAGTTCCAAAATAAACTGCCGGTTCTCGGTCGCTTCAGCCTTGCGCTCAGGATCGCCGGTCAACTGAATAATCCGGTCATAGAGGGCTACGGCTGCGCTGTTGTTTCCGTTCACATAATGGGCACGGGCTAATACAAACATGGCGTCGGTATTGCGCTTTTCAATTTCCAGCACCAGTTCCAGCAGGGGAATCGCTTTTTCACTCTGATCGAGCTCAAACACATACAGGATGGACAAACCGTACAGCGCGCGCACATAACGGGGTTCCAGCTCTATTGCCCGCTGATACGCCGAAACGGCCAGATCATAATAGCGTTTCCGAGTTAAGGTATCACCGGCGGCTTCGTAGTCCAGCGAGGCCTTGGCCATATATCCGGCGCAAACCCCCACGTAATAATACAGGTTTTGATTTGTCGGATAGTATTCGATTGCCGTCCGGAAATTATCCAGGGCTTCCTTGTACATTTTATTGTCCAGATAACGGGTTGCCAGAATTTTGTACCACAGGCCGATACGGATGTCGGCATTCAGGATGTCCTCGATCCGGTATTGATATTTTTCGATAGCGTCCTGCAATTCTTCAATGGTAGTCGGGCTAGAAACACCTTCTTCTAAAGCCTGCATCCGGATGATCTGCTTACTGCTGGGACCGCAGGATACAAATAGAAAAGCAGCCACGGCGACTATTGCCGCGATGGTACACTGTCTTGCCTTGATCTTTTTTAAACCTTTCATAACACACCTCTGTCTATAATATATAGACTTTACAGGCCTATTTTGCCTGACGCGCCGGGAAAAATTCCCGATGATACATTTCAAGCGACTCGGACTCCACATGAGTGTAAATCTGGGTAGTAGCTATGTCAGAATGACCGAGCAGTTCCTGAACGGAGCGCAGATCGGCACCGCCGGAGAGCATATGGGTGGCGAATGAGTGGCGCAGGGTATGCACCTTAGCATCCAAACCGGAACGCAGCACCGTTTCATGAAATCGCTTCCAGATGCCTTTGCGTGAGAGGCGGCTGCCCCTGTTGTTAACGAACAACGCCGGAATGTTGCGGGAAGGGCATAACTCTTTGCGGTGCGCCTCCAGATAACCGGAAAGCCACCGAAAGGCTTCTTCGCCGAAGGGCACGATGCGCTCTTTTTTGCCCTTACCCCGTACCAGTATCAGTCGTTCAGAAAGATGAATATCCTGGAGCGACAGATTGACGGCTTCACTGACCCGTAGACCACAGGAATAAATCAGTTCAAACAAAACCCGGTCCCGATAACCGAAAGGCGTGGAAATATCGATCGTATCCAGGAAAAGCATAATCTGTTCCGGCGATAAAACCCGGGGCAGAGAATGCTCCCGCCGGGGACTGTCCAGGTTTTCGGCCGGATTATCGGAGCGCAGGCGCTCTGTGCACAAATACCGGAAAAAGGAGCGCAGCGCGGCGCAGTCACGCGCCAATGTCTTACCGGTCAGAGCCTGGGAGGAACGCTCGACGATAAAACCGATACAGTCAAGGGTTTCTACGGTAGCCGGAGCGAGAGAACGCCCCGCAAGCCAGGAAAGAAACATGCGCACGGTAATCCGGTAGGTACTGGCAGTCTGCCGCGACAGGCCTTCTCCGGAAACCAGGAAGGCGTAAAAACTGTCTGATAAAAGAAGACTGTCAGTCATCGGCGCCTTCCTCTTTACGGTCTGATCTTCTGCTGCTGCAAGCGCACCACGGTCGGTGTGTCGAGGTCATCGGTACGCGAAGGCGGTAAAACCGGCTGCATCGCCGGGGCGGTACTGTTTCGAGTACCCAAACCGGCCGGCGGCCGGGGGTTGCGGTCATTCAAATTTTTCCATTCGGTGCTACTGACGAACTCGCCGGACTCGGCGGAGTTTCGGCTCTCGCCCTGATCACGCAGAATGCGCCGGTCAATCTGAGCCGGAGAAGCCGAAATAAAGCCGGTGGCGATCACCGTGACGCTGATCTTGTCACCCATACTGTTGTCGGTAGCCGTCCCGTAAATTATCAGAGCATCGGGATCGGCATTGGCCGTAATAATATTGACGATCTCCTCAACTTCCATCAAGGTCATGTCATCGTTACCGGTGATATTTATCAGAATATGGTTGGCGCCTTCGATATGTGAATCTTCAAGCAAAGGATTATTGATGGCGTCTGTGGCCGCGTCAACAGCCCGGTTGTCGCCCTCACCGATCCCTATGCCCATAATCGCGTCGCCCTGGCCTTCCATCGTCGTTTTAACATCGGCAAAATCAATATTGATAATTCCGGGAAGGGTGATTAAATCCGAAATACCCTGTACTGCCTGGCGCAGCACATCGTCAGCCATCAGAAAGGCCTGCTTGATCGGTGTACGTCGATCCACCAGTTTAAGCAGATGCTGGTTGGGAATGACTATCAGTGTATCGACAGAGTCGCGCAGTTTGGCTATGCCTTCCTCGGCCAGCCGCTGCTTAACTCTTCCTTCAAAATCAAAGGGTTTAGTTACGACACCGACGGTCAGGGCGCCCTGTTCGCGGGCAATTTGGGCGATAACCGGAACAGCCCCGGTACCGGTACCGCCGCCCATTCCGGCGGTAATAAAAACCATATCCGCGCCGCGCACGGCGTTGGCAATGGAATCGGTATCTTCCTCGGCGGCTTTTTCGCCTACTTCAGGTTTACCGCCGGCGCCGAGTCCACCGGTCAGCTTCGATCCGATACCGAGCTTTACCGGAGCGTTGGAATAATTTAGGGCCTGCAGGTCGGTATTAGCGACCAGAAAATCAACATTCTTGAGCCCGCAGGCCATCATGCGGTTTACCGCGTTAGATCCGCCACCGCCCGCGCCTATTACTTTGATTACTGTCGGGCTGATTAATTTTTGTTCGAGCACTTCAAAGTTCATGAGTTTTCCCCTCCCAGAAAAAACTGACCGACCAAAGCAGGTGTAGGCTGTGATGAGATGCAGCCATTCCCCGACATGTATCAGCTATATCATTTTTAGGATTCTTCGATTCAATAAAAAACCGAGAATCTCCTGTTTACAAAGCATTTTCAAAAGAAACCGTCCAGCCAGGACCGGATACGAGTGGCCATTTTTTTTCCGCCCCGCTCGCGGGAAACCGCCTCTGCGGGTTTTTCCCGGCGGCGGTCATATCCGCCCAATACCAATCCAAGCACAGTAGCGTAATCCGGGCTGCGGTATTCACCGGTCAGCCCTCCGAAATTCCCCGGCACACCCAACCGCACAGCCTGCGTTCCGAAAATCTCGCAGGCCAACTCAACCACTCCCGGCAGCAGCGCTCCTCCGCCGGTAATAATGACATTGCCGGACAAGGGACGGTTCCGGGCGATGGTATCTGTCTTCTCTTTGACCATGCTGAAAATCTCGGCCACCCGCGGTTGTATAATCTCGCATATTTCATAGCGCGGAATGACAACCGGAGGCCGTCCTCCGACACCGGGAAGTATAACTTCTTCATTCTCTTCGATCAGGGGCAGCCAGGCGCAGCCGGCATCCAGCTTGATGCGTTCGGCGGTTTCCAGGGAGATACCCTTCACAATCGAAATGTCGCCTGTTACCTGGATGCCACCGACCGGGAGTACAGCCGTCAACAAGGGGGCGCCGTCGGCGATAACCAGCACATCCGTGGTACCCCCGCCCATATCAATTAAGATGGAACCAAGCTCTTTTTCATCCTCTGTCATCACCGAACGGACCGAAGCCAGCGCATGAAACATATAATCATCCACGGCCAGATCGGAGCGGTTCACGCACTTCACCATATTCTGTACCGAGGTAACCGAGCCGGTAATAATGTGTACTTCAGATTCCAGACGAACTCCGATCATGTTTGTCGGATCCTTGATGCCGCGCTGGTCATCTACAATGTAAGACTGGGGAACAACGTGAATCACCTGCCTGTCCATCGGTATGACCACGGCTTTGGCGGCGTCGATCACGCGGCTGATATCTTCGCTTCCGATCTCCCGGTTATCGCGGCCCTTCCCGGTAACGGCCACAACGCCTCGGGAATTTAGCCCGTCGATGTGCGTTCCGCCGATACCGATAACGCAGCTGGTTACTTCAATACCGGACATCATTTCAGCGGCTTCTACGGCCTGCGAAACTGCCCGGACAGTATTCTCAATATTTACCACTACGCCTTTGCGTAAACCATTGGAAGGGCTGGTGCCGACACCGGTGATCTGGAGAACGCCAGTTTCGGTAATTTCCCCGATAATAGCACGAACACGGCTTGTTCCTATGTCCAGTCCGACCACCACATCACTCAAAGCTGTTTCCCCTTTACACGGTAAGCAACGGTACCCGAGCGGATATCGATCTCGTCGATATCCAGCGCCAAGTCTTTGACTACATCAAGTACGAGCATCATATACTGTAACGCCTCTTGATTCAACGCCTTGTCGGTACGCACGCGAATCGGTGTATGCACGGGATAGACAACCAGATCATAGCCGCCGTACGTTTTCTGCTCGATTTTTATTTCAGAAACCGAAGCCAGTAAAACGGGATTTGTTTTCTCAACTGTCGAGAGGTCTTCCAGCAGGCTGCGCAGCTGGGCATGCAGACGCATACCCGGAATGGGTTTATCGATCGTCAGACCGGTTAAAACCGGCAGCGAGGAATTGATCTGACCGCCGATTCTGAAAGCGATTCCGGTGCGGTCAATTTCCATGGGCAGCGTACGTCCGTTTACCACGGTAAAAGCAACGGCCACAGCCGTTCGTTCGGTAACCGTTATCAAAACCCTATCCGGGAAGCGCTTCTCGACCCGCACTTTTTCAAACAGGGGATTTGCCGCCAAACGCACCGCTACCGCCGGAGCGCTGAAATTGGCCCAGGTTTCACTGCCGGTGATGCCGGCCATGGAGCACAGTTCGTCAGCTCCGACGGCCGTTGTGCCCTCCACGGTAATCTGAGGGATACTGGTCGCGGGAATCACCAGAACATAGTAGACAATCTCCGCCATCAGGAATAGCACCAGCACGGCGAGCAGCGTTTTCAGGGCTAAGGGACGCCAGGATGACGCCGCGCGCTGCGGGCTTTCTGCGCCATAAATAATATCGCCGTTTTCGGTTACATACAGCTCAGACATTTTGAATCTCCCTTTGAGAATTCCACCGGGATACATTTATTATCAAGCCGCAAAGGCTTAAGGTAATCAGCAGCGAAGATCCGCCGGAAGAAAAAAACGGTAGCGGAATACCTGTGGCGGGGACGACTCTCGCCACGACCGCGCAGTTCATCAGGCTTTGATACAGGATGATCGAAACAGAGCCGAATCCCAAAAGCGAGCGGTATCGATCCCGACAGGCCAAACTGATCTTATAACCCTGCCAGGCAAAGAAACCAAGAACGGTAAAGTAAAGTAGCACACCGACAAAACCCATCTCCTCACCCCAGACGGCATAGATAAAATCGGACTGCACTTCGGGAATGCTGGATATTTTTCTGATACCGTTACCCAGACCCCTGCCCCAAAAACCGCCTTCCCGTAATGCCGCCAGCGACGCGTTTACCTGATAACCGGCTCCGAGCGGATCCAAATCCGGTTTCAAAAAGGCGATGATACGCTGCAGCCGGTAATGACTGGTAAAGATCATAAAAAAAGACAGGGGGATCGCCACAGCCAGCAAACGCATAAACCAGATAATTCCGACATTAGCCAGGAAAAACATTGTCAGGGCAATACTGATAATAAAAAAAGAAGTGGAAAAATCATTTTGGATATACACCAGCGAGACAAAAAAACCGCTTAAAATCGCAGGCGGTATGACAGGTGGTAAAGTCTCCGAGGAAAGCAACTCATTCTGTGGCTTTGTAAAATAATGCGCCAGATAAACAACTATCATCATTTTAACCAGTTCAGAGGGTTGGAAGGTAAATGAACCGATGCCGAACCAACGTGATGCGCCGTTTTTGGTAATACCGATTACCGGCATGAACGGCAGAACACACAATACGGCGGTGAGAATTACCAGTTTTGGCAAGAACTTCCGAATCAGATCCAAATTAAAGCAGGCTGAAATAACCAACGCGATAATCGATACAAGCATATTGATAGCCTGCCGTCGCACAAAGTAGAAAGGGTCATTAAAAACGCGGTCGGCATAATGAAGCGAGGCTGAAAAAAGCGTAACCAATCCCAGTCCGCACATCGCGCAAACCAGCAAGACAAACGTCAGGTCAAAACGCTCCGGAGTACTGTTTCGCTCTGCTAGTATTCGGGATCTAGACATGCGCAACCCCTTCTGTCTCAGAGCTGACACCCAAGGCCGGGAGTAGACGTTCAAGAGCCATACCTCGGGACCCCTTCAGCAGAATAAAGTCACCCCTGCGCACAATACCCGTCAGCCGGTTTTCCAAAGCCTGATAATCTTCGGTGATATATATCATCTTGTTACCGAAGCGCACCGATCTGGCGGCCTCAGCCATTTCCGCCCCGAAGAAAAATAAATGTGTTGCTTCTGTTTCCTGGGCAAGCTCGCAGATACGGACATGCGCGGCATCCGACTCGGCGCCGAGCTCCAGCATCGAACCCAGCACGAACAGCTTTCTGCCGGACCATTCCAGACCGTCGCATAATTCCAAAGCGCTTTGCATGGAATCGGGATTGGCGTTGTAGCAGTCCACCAACACCGTAAAATCGCTTTCGAGAATTTGTGAGCGTCCGAATAAGGGTTTAACGGCTTTAATGCCGCGTCGAATCGCATCCGGCGTGACACCCGCGGCCCGGGCCAGGGCTACAGCTCCCAGCGTATTTATAAAATTATACTTTCCCGGAATCGGGAGCAGCACCGGCACCCCGTCCAGTTCGAATTCAGTTCCGCGAATACCACGATCTACAATGTTCGTAAAGCCGCCGGTCGCTTCAATTCCGTAGGGAATGATCCGTCCGTTAACGCCCTCAGAGAGGAAAGTTCTCCAGCGCTGATCGTCCGGCACAAAACCGGTACATTCGGACGTAAATTGAGAAAAGATTTCTTTTTTTTCCTCAGCAATAGACTGTTGCGTGCCGAGAATTCCGATATGGGCAGTTCCAATGTTTGTAATCAATGCCAGCGAAGGAGAAAGCACCCGGGTAATCTCTAGAATTTCCCCCCGACGGTTCATACCCAGCTCAAAAACCCCAACCTGATGATGCGCGCGGATTCGAAACACCGACAGGGGCAAACCGGTCTCGGAATTAAGATTTCCTTCATTCATAACCACAGTGAATTGCTGAGAAAAAATCGACGCTACAATTTCCTTGGTCGTTGTTTTACCGCTGGATCCGGTTATTCCGATGCGGAGTAAATTTGGAAAAAAAGATATGTATTTCCTGGCGGCGTCCTGCAACGCCCGCAGAGTATTTTCTACCAGAATAAAGGCGACATTGTGCGCCCGCGCTAATTCGCAAAACAGCTTACCGCTGCCTTCGCCATGGGAGCGGTCGATAAGCACGACACTGGCGCCCATTTCGATGGCGCGCGGGACATACCCATGTCCGTCCTGCTTTTCGCCAATCAGAGGAATAAACAGAGAACCGGCAACCACATTGCGGCTGTCGGTAACAACTGAAGAAAAACCATGAGCTGTGGAATAATCACACAGACATTCTCCGGACGTGGCTTCAACGAGCTGCTCAACTGTCATCAGTACTGTCTGCTCAGCCACCCAAGTCCCCCTTCTTCAGCTCGATGCGGGTTATCTCAGAGGGCAGAGCCTTGCGCATTCCCAATTCCAGGATCGCTACTTTTTCTATCCGTTCCGGAGAAGATAAAACTGATATTCCGGAAATCAGACGCCGGTTCATGACAACCAGTTCTGTCTGCTGCCTTTCCATCTCGCGCAATTCACGTTCTATGCGTGTATAACGCGCGGTTTGCCATACACCGGCGAAAAGCATTACCGGGATAGCTATGGTCATCAGCAACGCCGCAATTTTCTTCATAGAGCAACTCTCGCTTCTGTATCAATTTTCTGCACGCCGCGCAAACGAGCGCTGCGTGAAGGAGCGTTCCGCTCAATTTCAGCATCACTCGGTCCCACAGCCTTGCGGGTAAGCAATACAGCCCTCGGCTTACCCCCACACTTACATATCGGTACTTCCGGCGGACATATACAGTTCTTTGCCAGATCCCTGAAGAAAATTTTTACAATACGGTCTTCCAGCGAATGGAAGGTAATTACAGCCAGCTTGCCGCCGGGGGCCAGTGTCGAAAAAGCCAGATCCAGCAGCCGCGGCAACCGCTCCAGTTCGTTATTTACCACAATCCGCAAGGCCTGAAAGGTACGCGTCGCCGGATGAATGCGGCCATGACGATAATCGGCCGGAACTGACCGGTAAATGCAATCGGCCAATGAACGGGCCGTCGCAAAAGGCGAACGCTGCCGTTCCTCGCAAATCGATCGGGCAATACGCCGCGAATAACGTTCTTCTCCGTACTGAAAAATCAGATCGGCCAGGGCGGTTTCGTTCATTTTATTTACCAGGTCGGCAGCCGAATCGCCGCTATCCGGATCCAGACGCATATCCAGCGGCTCATCGCTGCGGAAGCTGAAACCCCGTCCGGAAACCTCATAGTGAAACAGAGATATACCCAGATCCAGTAAAATCAAATCCGGTTTTTTACTTTCCGCGGGGTATTCCTTAAAAAAAATATCGGACCAACCCGGATAAAAGCAGACGCGGTCGCCAAAGGGGGCCAACCGCTCCCGGGCCCGGGCCTGGATACGCACATCGGCGTCAACACCGATAATTCTCAAATCCGGATAGGCCGATAAAAAGGCCTCGGAGTGACCGCCCTCGCCCAAGGTTCCGTCTACCAACAGAGACTCGCTATGTTCGGGTTTGAGCAGAGAAAGTGTTTCTTCAAGTAAAACTGATGTATGAATAATTTCCATAATCTTGTTACAGGCAGATACTGCCCAACTCCTCGGTAGCCGAACGGAAATCGGCCTCACTTTCTCCCAGATACGCTTCATATTCGGATGCAGACCACAATTCAAAATATTTGTTGATACCTAAGAATACACAATCCTTCCCGAGATTCGCGAATTCCCGCAGACTCTGCGGAATCGAAATGCGGCCCGCCTTGTCAATCTCTACCTCCTGGGCAGGGGCAACAAGGCGGCGCAAAACGGATCGTGATTGGGATTGAAACAGGGAAGCAGACTCCATCACCTTGTCGGAGAGGATCTTCCATTGTTCTGGGGAGAACAGCCAAAGACAGCGGTCTATCCCGCGCGTCAAAACCAGTGTCGAACCTGTCAGCTCCGAACGTAACCGTACCGGGAACATAATGCGTCCCTTATCATCGAGAGTGTTACGATATTCGCCAGTTAACAGTGTTGTATCCACTTTTTACTACTTTCTCCCACTTTTACCCACACAACCTTATTCTATCATTAAAAATTCGCTTGTCAACACTTTTTTGGAGAAATTGATAAAATATGCTGTGGATTGATAAAATAAAGTATTTGCCTGAAAAAAATGGCTTCACATCGGCGAAGCATCAAGTTATAGTAGGTCTATGACCATGTATGAATACTACATTGTGTTCCCTGACGGTGAAACGCGGGAAATTGAACACCAGCTGCCGGTCAACGCCCTCATCGATATAAACGGCTACCCTCTCCAGTTGCCCCTGCCCACCCATAAAATGATAGCCTATCAGGTGTGTCAGAAACGCACTAAAGAAGAGCGCGGTGTGGTGGCGACTTTGTATGTACTGGAGCAGCTTAACGCTATGGAATTGCTTGGCTATACATGATCAATACCTGGAATGAAAGCACCCTGCATGAGACGCTTAAATTACACTATTGCGGTGAAACCGGTAAAACTGAGGTGCCGCTGCGCGGTTCCATCTGCGACGTACAGCTGGAAGACGGCACCATAATCGAAATCCAAACCAAAAACCTGCACGCCATCCGCAAAAAGCTGATCAAGCTTATCGAAACGCACCGGGTTATACTCGTCTATCCGGTTGCCACCAATACCCTTATAGAAACCCGCAGCACCGAAGGCTATCTTGAAAAGGTGCGCAACAGCCCCAAACATGGTTCCGTGTACAGTGTATTTCGGGAACTGACAGCAATTCCTGATCTGTTGGAACATGAAGCGTTCTCGATGAAGGTAGTGCTGTGTAAGATGGCTGAAACCCGTGTTGCCGACGGCACCGGCTCCTGGCGGCGCAAAGGGGTGCGCATCGCGGACAGGCGGTTGGTGGAAATCATTGAGGAACACGAGTTTTCCGGTCTGGAAGCCTGGCAGGCCCTATTGCCGACGGCGCTGCCCGAAACCTTTACGGTAAAAGACTTGGCAGAGGCAGGCATTGGAACCCACGCCGGTGAAATGGCCCGTGTATTCCGCAAAACCGGCATTCTGGAACTGGACGGAAAAGAAGGCCGGGCCTTCCGTTACCGCGTAAAGAAATAACACAACAGGGGGAAAATTAACCGTTGTGCGGTAGAATGATACTGAGCTTGGTTCCCTTACCTTCCTCGGAAATAACCTTGACGGTACCATGATGCGCTTCCACTACTGATTTTATAATGACCATTCCCAAACCAGTCCCGCCCGAAGCCGACATCGATACGAATGGTTCAAAGATCCGCTCCAGCACTTCACGGCTCATACCCACTCCAGTATCGGTGACGTCAATATACAGTAAGTCATCGCTCACCGAGCTGTCGATTTTCAGGACTCCGCCGGCGCTCATGGCTTTAAAAGCGTTTTCGCAGGCATTAATTAAAACCCGGATAATGCGCTCTTCATCCAGAATGACCGGGAAAGCCACAGTGTTTGTGCAAATCAGTTCTACCCCTCTTTTGGAAAGGGAGTCGGCGAGAATCTCTGCAACGCGGGCAAATAACTGATCCAGGTCACAGATCTTCATCTGCAGCCGGATTTCTCCGCGGGCATAATCAAGTATTTCGGCCGCCAGGCGTTCCATCCTGGAAATATCCTGATTGATTTTTTGAATTGAAGTGTCTATATATTCAGGATTATCTTTTTGAAAGCCGATCAGTTCCACCCGGCTGCGCAAGGCTGAAAGCGGGTTCCGGATATCATGTAGTATTAATGAAGAAAACCGGCCGATAACGGAGAGGCGCTCGCGGTTAATCAGCTCCTCCTGAGCGGCTTGCAGTTCTTTGTAAGCCCGGGAAAGCTCCTTATTCTGCCTGTCCAGATCCGCAATGTGCGCTTCATTGGAACGCCGCACCATACTGGTAACCGAGCGCAGCAATGTTACCGAGATTCGGGTGTTGCTGCGTATTAAATTCCGGAAATCGGCCGCCTGAATCTGTAACACCGAAGTGACGCCTCTGGCCCGGACGGTGGCGCTGCGGGGCTGATCATCGATTAAAGCCATTTCACCCACCGGCTGCCCTACCCCGCAGACATTTAACAGCAGTTCATCGGATTGGCCGTAGCGTTTCCAAACTTCCAATTCACCTTCCAAAACAACAAAGAAACAATCGCCGGGCGTATCTTCGAAAAAAAGCACATCACCGTTATCGAAGCGGGCTTCTGAAGATAGTTCGACAATCTCGCCGAGGTCAGCTTCGGGCAGACTATGGAAGAAATAAATGTTTTTCAGGAAATCAAGTCGTTTTTGAAGAGCTGTCATGGCAGAATAATACAAAAAAAAGGGCTGCCTGTACAGGCAACCCTTTGATAAAAAAATCAAAATAACGAACCAATCTTACCAGTTATCGTACATGTCATCCGGATCACGGGCTTCAATCTCATAGAGATCGCTAACCGCGCGCAGATCGTCAAAATAGATGTAATAGGTTCCGTAAGCGTTATCCGGATCGCACTCGATCTTGAAACCGGCTATCCTCAGGCCCAAGCGGGTACTATAGTGATAGTCTTTCTGGATAATACCATTGATGCCATTTCCGCTCTGCGGAGGAATGGCCACAGTCATCATCTTCCAACCGGAATGATTGAGCTTGCCAAGGTACAGCTCAAACTGTGTTCCCCAATAATCTTTCAGAAGCAGTTTAATGGTATGATTGTAATTTCTACCAACTACCCACACATTGATTGTTTTGGCGATTCCTTCAACAGGAAGAGGTTTAACCGGGGTAACGGTAAAGGTATTGTAACCGCGGCGGAAGAAGTCCACACGCACGCCATAAACCATATCATCCGGTATTTCCAGTCCTTCTTCGGCTGGAATAGGCTGCTTTCCGGCGGGATTGCCTTCAAACAGACGGCCTCTGATCACGCCTTCATCGGCAGACATGAATACCTGCCAGGTGCCCTCGGTCTCAAATTTTTCTACCGAGACTTCTTTAAGCATCTGCTGGGCCGAATCATTACCGATAAGCGCGGGATTGGCTGCGTCAAGATTCGGATTGGCGGGAGCATTCTGAGCGTAAACACTTCCTGCAAGCAGAACCAGAGCCGCTGCCGCTATAATCAGCTTTTTCATAGACGAACTCCTTTAGTTAATTATCCGTGAACTGCGCGCCAACAAGCTCGAAGCCGTCGTACGAATCCATGAAGGTATCGGTCAGGGCCTTAAATTGGTCCAGGAAAATGAAGAAACTGTCGACACGCTCTGTCGGGCGGCTGCGCAGCCGAAAAGCGACAAAGGACATCTGACGGATGCCATTCAGATAGGGAGAAGCCTGCTGAATATTTGTCGGAATATTTACGGCCATATTCTGCCAGCCCTGGTGATTTACCAGACCCATCGGAATTGTCACGACACGGCCGTTACAGTCCCGCACCAGCATTTCCAAGTCATAGGCATACCCAGCGCCCCACACCCACAGATCCACACGGGTTACGCGACCCTTGAACGGAATCTCGAAGGGTACTGTCGCACCGTCTTTTTCAGTGGTCGGATAAATGTCAACCCAGTTATCACCCTTGCGGTTGAACTTGACTTCCAAACCTAAAAACCGGTACTGATTATCGGTATTGGCCTGCATGACACGTATTGCATTGGGCATCCCGTCGAAAAACTTCAGATTCGGATACCCTTCAGTAACAAACTTGCTTCCCGTTGCAACCCAAGTCCACTGAGACGCCTCGGGAGAGTCGAAACCTTCCACAACATACGTCTCGTAGTTCACCGACCTTGTCTGAGCCGCGAGCGGCACCAGGCAAAGAGAGAACATGAGGACAAGGCCCACGATGATTAAACCGCCTTGTTTCATCCCAAACTCCTTTTAACAACTACACATCGGAAAGAATACAGTTATTCTTTATTATATGGTGAAGGGTATTCTTTGTCAAACAGTTTATCTTTCCTTCTCAAAGAACACCGCCCGACCAATAAAAAGAAAGCATAACTGGCCACTACAGTTATCGGCAGAAGAGCCTGTTTAGCGCAACCTTTTTTTCGCATATTGACCAATTTTTATGATACATCTACAATACACTTACTTTTTTTATCGATAAGGAGCACTTGATGACAAGCTATAAAGACCTCGGTCTGGTCAACACCAAAGAGATGTTTGCCAAGGCTGTAAAGGGCGGCTACGCTATCCCCGCTTACAATTTTAACAATATGGAACAGATGCAGGCGATTATCATGGCATGCGTCGAAACCAAATCCCCGGTCATCCTTCAGGTTTCTTCCGGCGCCCGCAAGTACGCCAATTCCAACCTGCTGCGCAATATGGCCCGCGGCGCCGTGGAATACGCCCATGAACTCGGCTGCGACATCCCGATAGTACTGCACCTCGATCACGGCGACAGCCTCGAACTGTGCATCGACTGCATTGAAAACGGCTTTTCTTCCGTTATGATCGACGGTTCCCACCTCTCTTACGACGAAAACGTCGCGCTGACCAAAAAGGTCTGCGAATATGCTCACAAGCACGGCGTAACCGTAGAAGGCGAACTGGGAGTTCTGGCCGGCGTCGAAGACGATGTCTCCTCTGAACATTCTCACTACACTATGCCCGAAGAAGTCGAAGACTTCGTCAAAAAGACCGGTGTAGACTCACTGGCTATTTCTATCGGCACCAGCCACGGCCGCACCAAGTTCACCCCCGCGCAGTGCACCCGCAATGCTGACGGTGTTCTAATTCCCCCGCCCCTGCGCTTTGACATTCTCGAAGAAATCGAAAAACGCATTCCCGGCTTCCCGATCGTTTTGCACGGATCCTCTTCCGTACCGGTTGAATACGTCAAGGAAATTGAGCAATACGGCGGTCACCTGCCCAACTCCGTCGGTATCCCCGAGGAACAGCTGCGCAAGGCTGCCAAGAGCGCCGTTTGCAAGATCAATATTGACTCTGACGGACGCCTGGCCATGACCGCTGCCATCCGCAAGGTTTTTGCCACCAAACCCGAAGAATTCGATCCCCGCAAGTACCTTGGCCCGGCCCGTGACGAGCTTAAGAAGCTGTACATGCACAAAAACATCAACGTACTCGGTAGCGCCAACAAGGTCTAATTAACCTTCAAGCTCTTAAAATGGCTTTCTGCCCCCAGTATACCGATAAGGTTCAAAGGGAGCGGAAAGCCTTTTTTTTTAGGTTAAATTACAATCGTGAGGGGTAGTTCGGAAAAGCATTCGGGACACGGCGGCATCACCGAGCCATGCCTGGCGGTACTTGCGCAGCCCGGCGGTACCTGCGCAGCCCGGCGGTAGTTACATCTAACGGTACTTACGTAATCTCAGGGCAATGGAGGGTAGTATAACTCCCAGAGCCAGAGCATCCACCAGCAGTCGGGGAAAACACAGATACCACAGCGCCGAGGCGGAAGCCAGTACTATCAGAGCCATAAAAACCGGAATAAGGGTGATCAGTAAATCCTGGAGGTCAAGGCTGCGGGTGTTACGCAGCGCATACCTTCCAATACAAAATTCAGCCAAAAACAGAACGGCAAGCATGCCTAACGGAAGGAAGAAACGAGGCCAGCTGTCCGGCAGATCAATCGTCTTATAAATTAGAAACGGCACATACAGGCTCAATATCCCGAAAAAACGCGGAATTGAATAAACCACGCGCACCAGCGGCGGAGAGTGCAGGAAAAAAATCAGGGCAGCGTAAGCGAGGGTAAGCGGCAACAAATATTCACCGAACAAGGTAAACAGCATCCTGGCAATTAATGAATCCGATTCAGGGGAAAACAGCATACTGGCGGCGGCATGAACTAAAATAGCCACCAGCGCGGCAACCAGCCCCGCGGCGTATGAAAGATACAGAGAAAAGCGATCTTCCCGCTCAAAACTGAATATATAATAGATAAATGCCGCCGGAAACAGACAGGAAACTAAAAACAACATGGAAATTATGTTAACATAACGATCAGACGATGACAAGTGTGAACCGTAGCCTGCCCTGCGCTGATATTTCCACTCCTTGACAGGAATCTTTAATATTTGGTATAGTTTTCAAGTAACTTTGCATACAAGTGTGCGGATTTTTAAATAAATTCCACATACTAAGGGGGATAGTTGGCGGACGATAAAAGCTTACGGATTAATG
Source organism: Treponemataceae bacterium (assembly GCA_942493045.1). Lineage (GTDB taxonomy): Bacteria > Spirochaetota > Spirochaetia > Treponematales > Treponemataceae > Teretinema. Next base: position 1,249,992 of record OW818665.1, read on the forward strand.
AACAAATCCGTGTACGAGAGGTCAGACTGATAGACGACCAGGGCGAGCAGAAGGGTATAGTCCCTACCCTGGAAGCTCTGAAAATGGCTCGTGATGTAGGTCTTGATCTGGTCGAAGTTGCTCCGCAGGCAAACCCGCCCGCTTGCAAGATTCTTGATTACGGCAAATATCGTTTCGAGATGGAGAAGAGGCTCCGAGACTCCAAAAAGAAACAGAAACTGCAGGTACTCAAGGAAATCCGCATGCAGCCCAAGATCGACGATCATGATCTCGATTTCAAGTCAAAGCATGTGAAAGAATTTCTTGCCGAAGGCAATAAAGTCAAGGTGACAATCCGGTTCCGTGGGCGCGAATTAGCCCATACTGAGCTCGGCCTTGTTGTCCTTAACCAGGTAACTCAAAGGCTTGGCGAAGAGTTTGTGATGGAAAAAGCCCCTTCTATGGAAGGAAGGTTTATGTCTATGACACTCGCACCCAAAGCAAAAAAATGACGAGGTAGAATACTATGCCCAAGATGAAAAGCAAAAGATGCGCAGCGAAGCGCTTTTCCTTTACTGCTACAGGAAAGGTTAAGTACAAGAAAATGAATCTCCGCCATATTCTGACCAAGAAATCGGCCAAACGCAAGAGAAATCTGCGCCACTCCGGTATTGTTTCAGACGCAGATTCGGCCAAGATCCGCAAGCAGCTCCTTCCCTACGGTTAACTAACAGGAAGGACGACAATTCCGGTTTATTCCGGGAAGTTTTTTTAATTTTTCAGGAGATGCAAAATGCCAAGAGCAATCGATGGTAGCAAACGTAAAGATCACCGCAAGAAAATCCTCAAGCTCGCCAAGGGCTTTACCGGACGCCGCGGTACCAATTTCAAGGCAGCTAAAGACGCTGTCGTAAAAGCGCTGGTTCACGGATTCGTGTCCCGCCGCGACCGCAAGGGTGATATGCGTACCCTGTGGATTACCCGTATCAATGCCGCAGTTCGTGCCGAGGGTCTGTCCTATTCTCGTTTTATGGAAGGCATGACCAAAGCCGGTATCATCATCAACCGGAAAGCACTTTCAAACATGGCTATCGAAGATCCTTCAGCCTTCAAGGCAGTTGTAGCCGCTTCCAAAACCGCGCTGGGAGTCTAAGGAATGCTCAACCTCGATCAGGTCCGTCTTCTTGAAAACAGGGTAGAACATGCCGTAACCCGGATTCAAAGCCTTACCGCTGAGAATTCACGGTTGCACAGCGACATTTCTACCCTGAAAAATCGTATTCAGGAGCTTGAAAGCCTCGTGAATACCTTCAGGAATGATCAGGGTCGGATCGAGGAAGGCATTCTGAACGCCCTCGAGCGCCTCAGCGCCTTTGAGGACGCAATTTTTACCGCTCCGGAAACCGCCCCGCCTGAATCCGTTTCCGCTACCCCGGTAATAGATGAAGCCGAAAAAATTGAGGCTGAGTGGGACAGCACCGAGACTGAAACCGAAACAGATTCTCAGAATCCGGAACTGAATCAAGACCCGGACGGACAGATCGGAATCTTCTAGCAAAGGACTCACCCAATGGCAAAAGGTTCATTGCAGATTGACCTGCTTGGAGCATCGTTCGCGATCCAGGCTGATGAAAAGCCGGAATACCTGGCCGCTTTATACGAATATTATAAAAAAACGATTGCCCAAATCGAAAAATCATCCAGTGTGAGAGAACCCGTTAAAACAGCCATCATCGCCGGAATCCTGATTGCCGATGAGTTCTTCAAAGAAAAGCTGAAGAATCCCTCCCAAACCACCCTGAAAGATTTATCCGAAGCCGAGCAGATTGCCCTTAAGATGATTTCTAGAATTGATCAGGTTATCAAGGAATGACTATTTGGATTGATGCGGACTCCTGCCCGCGTCAAGTGCGTGAAATGATATTCAGAGCCGCGCTTCGGCTGCGGCTACCCCTCGCCCTGGTCGCCAACCGCCCGATACCCTTCCCCAAAAACGATCTTTTTTCCATGATTCTCTCTGACAGTTCACCGGACGCGGCTGATGATTATATTGTCGAACACGCCGAAACCAATGATCTGATAATTACCAGGGATATCCCCCTGGCCAAGCGTCTGGTGGATAATAAAATGCGGGTAATAAATGATCGCGGGACAGTCTACACGGAGACCAACATTAATGACCGGCTGGGTTTACGAAACCTGATGCTGGATCTGCATAACAGCGGCATTTATCCGGCGAAAACCAGTCAGTTCGGCAAAAAAGAACTGCAGGAATTCGCCAACGCCCTGGACCGTGAACTGCAAAAAATGATTAAGCTTCGGTCTCTTCGTGATCCGGAAACCGGTCGCGTATTGCCCTGATCGCCGGCAGCACATCGAAAAAGGCATCGACCAGCTCTGGATCGAACTTAGTGCCCTTCAAACTGCGGATCTCTTCCAGCACCTTATCTTCAGTCCATGGTTCTTTGTACACCCGTCGGCAGGACAGAGCGTCATAGACGTCGGCCAGGGCCACTATTCGTCCACCGATCGGAATTTCATCACCCTGAAGTCCGCGGGCCTTCCCGGTTATGGGATCCATCTCGATCGGAACACCCGTTTCTACAACGATATGGCCCGGATATCCGGAACCGTCCCAATTCTCATGATGCCGCAGAGCCACATCGCGGGCTATGGAATCGATAGAAGACTCAATTTCACTGAACAAAATCGCGCCCAGCCAGGTATGACCCTGCATAATCAGATATTCTTCGGCCGTAAAGCGGGCCGGTTTTTTTAATATCAAATCCGAAATTGCCACTTTCCCGACATCATGCAACATGGCCGCGATTTTCAAGGTATCCCGAAAGCGATTGCTTTCCTGTTCGCTCACATTGTGCAGATAAGCCCAGCGGTCATACAGTTCCACGGCGTAACTGGAGACACGGTTTACATGGGGACCGGTTTCTTTGGGATCGCGCAATTCAGACATTCGTATCATGCGCAGAACCATCGAACGTGTCAGATGGGCATGTTCAAGGGCAACAGTAGCGTTTGAGGCAAAATGGCTGAGATACAGCTCATCATCCTTGGAAAATGGCACAACCTTACCATTCCCGTCAGTGGCGTTGATCACTTGAATGACACCGAGAATGTTACCGGAGGAGGTACGCAGCGGTATGGTCATATTAGAAATGGTCCGGTACCCGGAAACAGCATCGCTCTGCCGGCCGAATTTATACGGCTTTTCTTCAGGAATATCGTAAACATCGGGAACATTGACAATTTCATTGGTATAAGCGCAGTACCCGGCAATCGTCTGAGTATTGATAGGGAAGGTGAAAAAATTATAGGGCATTTTTTTACCAGGACCTAAGGACTTCTGGATAGTGTCATTCTGGGCATAGTGAATGGCCAAACGGTCGCCGTCCTTGACATAAATAGAACCGGCGTCAGCCCGCACTACCCTCCGGGCCTCTACCAGGATCTGTTCGAGAAGCACGTCCACATCCTGAATCTTGTGCAGGAGAGTTTCTGTCTGAATAATGCCGGCAAGGATTTCCTCTCTGGATTGTGTCATATCTGGCATTCTGTAAACTCCTGTAAACCGCTATAAAACAAAGTTTACATCATTTTTTTTTGTGCGTCCAGTTTAGTTGTATGATATAATTGTGCCACCATGGTCCAGCACGTAACGCAAATTGAGAAAGATTTTCTGCTTAAATCGGCTTATGACAGTCAACATCCGCTGCGCTTTCACGGGCTCTCGACAGCCGGAACCGGTGTGGTTACCGGAATAGACCGTAATGCCCTGTCAATTACTTTAGTGACGACTACCGGGGGGAGCCATTTCGCGCTCTGCGAACATATTACCGGCTATTTTGATATGCACGGCACTACCTATGCCTTTGACACCACCATCCGGTCGGTTGTGCAAAACCAGCTGATTATCGATAATCCGGCCCGGTTACTGAAGAGCTTGCAGCGCAAGTTTGTGCGGGTACGCAAACCGGTGGATGTGCATGTGCTGCTGCATCTTGCCAATGAAGATATTCAGCTGGATTACCCGGTATGTAATGAATACGCCAGCGTAGAACAGCACGACGGACGCGAACTGCCCTTCCTCGGCAAAACCCTTCAGGAAACAATCACCAAGTTTAAGGAACAGATCCGCGAAAAGGTTTCTTCGGAGACAATCGTCATGTTCAGAACCCGCGGACCAACCAGTTATGAAGAAACCCTGGTCAGTAAAACCGGTAAAATTCTGTTTATCCCCTCGACTACCGCCAGCCTGCCGAAATCCGACCCATACCCGGAAGGCCGGCTGATAACCGAGAAGATTGAGGAAGGCTTTGAAGACCCCGACTATTTTCTCACCGGGTCCAAGTTTGAAAAACTGCTAAAAGAAAAAAAAGCCAAGGCCATCACCTCGGAAATTTGGTGTCCGATTGTGTATTTTCAATATGTCGTAGGTTATGTCTATATTGCTAATTCCGGCCAGCATGCCCTATCCTTTGATATTGGAATGGTGGATTATTTATGGGAATTTACCCGAATCCTGGCCTGGCAGTTGAAGAACACCGGCTATTTTGATACCAGCGGTGAAATCAAGGAACCGCCCAAACACCGGGCCGAAATTCTGGATATGAGTCCGGGCGGTATGCTGATAAACCTGCCGCGCAATGAAATCCGCATGCCTGTCAAAGAAGGATCGGTTTTTTCTGTCCAAATCTCCCTCGGCCAAAAAGTAGTAGCCTGCGTGGCGAAAGTTACCCGGCGTTTCGAGAACGAGAACTCAATTTCATACGGCACAACATTTCTGAATCTTTCACCGGAAGAAATGATCAATATTTATGAATTCTTATACCGCAAGCAGTTTAACAGTGAAGATCCGCTGGTATATGAACAGAAGGTCAAAAAAGCCATTCCCGTACCCCCGGCTTAAGACTGGGGAACGGAGGCGGATTTGGTGATCAGCGCGTAGTAAAGCGGACCGCAAGAATCGGATGTATCCGGAAGAACATGAAAGCCAAAACGGGTTCGCTCCGGATGAGCACAATATAACTGGTCTGCCGGCAGAGGGTGCGTGTTACAAATCTGGGCACTCGGGTATTTCTTGATCAACCGCTCCACCACCTCATCATTTTCCTCAGGCGAAAGCGCGCAGGTCGCGTATACCAGAAATCCTCCGGTTTTTAATACTAGAAAGGCGCCGGAGAGCAGGGACCACTGTCGGAGAGCCAGATTCCGGATTCTGGCGGGCGTCCATTTGGAAAGCAGGTTCGGATCGGAAAGCACATGACGTTCCGAAGAACAGGGCGCATCCAGCAAAATACGTTCAAAAGCTTCTTTTTCATACCGGGACCAGCGGGCAGCGTCATGAGAAGATACACTGACCCGCTCACGCACACTGCTTTCGAGATGCTCTTCGAGCACCCGGATCAGCCGGTTGCGGCGCTCACCGGACAGCTCATTGGATTGCAAAGTTGCGCTCCCGTCCAGTCGGCTGGCCAAAACCAGCGATTTTCCACCCGGGGCAGCGCACATATCCAGAATCCGACCTTCCGTACAAGTCGGAAGGCAAAGTGCGGCGTCGATACTGCCGCCGTCTAGAAAATAAGGTTTAACAAGTGAGTCGCTGTACGCAATTGCGGTGTTCGGCTCCAGCAGTGCCTGCTTCAGGCTATCCCAGCGGCCCGGGAACAGCGCAGCGTAATAGTTTTCAAAAGCCTCAGAGCCACTGAGCGGTTTATTTTTGGACATTTTTTTCCACAACATCAACGCCAGCCGATTTTCCTGCGACACCAGCATTGCCCGACTTTCCTGCTGATCCGGCCTCCATAAAAGCCTGCCAGAGCGGATCAATAACCGGTACCGGCGCGAACACGCAGATTTCTTTTCGGGTTTCAGGTTCAGAAAAAGCAATCGAGCGGCCATGCAGACGAATACCACCGGCGGTTTCACTGCGCCGGGAATGATATTTCAAATCACCCTTGATGGGCGTACCGACCGCTGAGAGCTGGGCGCGAATCTGATGCGTCCGGCCGGTACGCGGCTCCAGCTCCAGGAAGGTATAGCGCTCCCCCTGCCCGATGCACTTCCAGTCCAGAACCGCTTTTTTCCAGCCGTCCCCGGGAAGGGAAGGAGCAAAAAGCGACTGTACGCTGGCCTTGCGGGTTTTGCGATCAAAACGCACTTGATGCTCTAAAGAACCCAGATGCCCGGTCTTCCCGCTGAAAAAGTCGGCCGAACCGTCTTTTTTTTTCTCGACAATCGCCCAATAGGTTTTACGCACTTTTCCGGAAGCGAAGGCCGCGCTTAAGGCCGCGGCGGCATTCCTGTCCAGAGCCAGCAGCACACAACCGGTTACCGGCACGTCCAGCCGGTGCACCGGCTCTATATAATCAAGACTGCTGCCAAAATGGGCTTCCAGTTCCGAACGTACCACCGTAGCAATGGACAGCCCTGTCGAAGAGTGTTCACCATCGGTATCGCCGGAAGCCGAACAAATTTCTCCGGCAAGTTTTAAAACCACAGCCCAACCCTTTCCGGCTTCCAAAAGCCTGTTTCCGGTATACGTTAGTGTTTCATTCATCGGCAGTACTCCTTTCCAGCAGGGCGTCTCCCGCTACTTTAATTATGTGATAACCGGCAGTGTCAAATCCACCGTCAAGTGCGGCGGTTCTTTTTCGCAATAATAAACCGGCGCGGGCCTTGCTCACCAGGATCCGCATAACCGCCTGATCCAGACGTTTAGCGAAATTCTCATCCGCGGCAGCCTCGTCCATAATAGCTTGAACAATAGAACGGATATCCGGCGCGGAGGTCATTATCATATCACATCCGGCGGCCAGAGCCGCAACCGCGGCCTGCTCTGAGGTATAACCGGACTGCCTGATGGCGGACATCGAAAGGTCATCGGTAAGTACTAGACCCTGAAAGCCGAGCTTATCGCGCAGCAAGCCCTGGACACCCCTGACAGACAGCGAAACAGGATTGTCCGGATCAATCAAGGGTACAATTACACTGGAGACAAGCACGGCGTCCGGGTCTTTTTTCAACAGCCTTTTAAATGGAAAAAGATACGTTTGTGAAAACTCCCGTTCGGAAACGTCGAGCACCGGCAGGCTCAGATGCGGATCGAACGGGCTATTGCCAGGAAAATGTTTCAGGGTGGTCAGCAGGCCCGCGGAGCGGTAGCCGGCCAGGGCCGAACCCGCATAGCTGGCGGCATCGGCCGGATCAGCTGAATAGGTACGTCGCAGCGTAAAAGATGGCGGAGCGGCTGTTTCCGCTACCGGAGCCAGATTCATGCGTATACCCAGCATAAAAAGTTGAGCGCCGGAATTTTTATACAAAGAGGCGGCTTCAGCGGGACTAAAGCGATCAGCCACTTCCCTAGCCGCCGGCAATCGCGTAGTCAGCTTTCCGGTGCGGTAAACATCGCCGCCCTCATGATCTATGGCGAAAAGCACTGGTACGGCGCCGCCCAAGGAACTGAAGGCCCTCTGGCAGGCTGTAAGATAGTTATAAACAGCTTCCGGACTGTCCGCGATATTATACCGAAACAGCAGCACCGCCCCGGGCACAGAGCCGGAGAAGTGCCGGTACAGATGCGGAGCAAAATCTGTGTTACCGTCAATTCCGGTCATCAACACCTGAGAGGCTTTTTGCTGCAGGCTCATACCTTCGAGTAACGGCCGCAGTTTGTACTCCTGCCATTGCCGACGGGCATAGGTTGCGGGGGATGCCATAAAAAATGAAAGTCGAGATATCTGATTCCGACAGGAAACAAACAAGCCGGTCAGTAAAATAAAACAAAGGATGCGGTGTACTCTCATTGGGATACCAGTATAAAAAAAAAGCTGTCCTCTTGCAAGGACAGCCCTATTTGCCGAAAGAAATACGGGTGGCCTTCCACCCGTATATTCGTCACAAATTAATGAACAGCGGTTTGGATTACCTTCGCCGCGGCTTCGCCGTAGGTGGCGATAAACACACCGGCGGCGATAGCGGTACCGATAACACCGGCCACGTTCGGTCCCATGGCATGCATCAGCAGGAAGTTACCCGGATCATAGTCCAGACCGACCTTGTTGGATACGCGGGCGGCCATCGGCACAGCCGAAACGCCGGCGGAGCCGATCAGCGGATTGATCTTGTCCTTCAGGAACAGGTTCATGAACTTGGCCATCAACACACCACCGGCAGTTGCTACGGCAAAGGCCAGCAGGCCGAGGGCAATAATACCGACAGCGTTCGGATTCATGATCTTCTCCGGGGTCATCTGGGAACCGACGCCGAGAGAAAGCATGATCGATACGATATTCAGCAGTTCGTTTTCCATTGTCTTGGAAATGCGCTCTACTACCCTGATTTCCTTAACGAAGTTACCGAAGGCCAGCATACCGATCAGGGGCGCGGCTGTCGGAATAAGCAGAATCGAAAGAATCAGCAGGGCAATCGGGAACATGATCTTTTCCGTCTGGGAAACGTGACGCAGCTGCTTCATCTTTATCATCCGCTCATGCTTGCTGGTGAGCATCTTCATGATCGGCGGCTGAATCATCGGTACCAGGGCCATGTACGAATAGGCCGCTACGGCGATGACAGCCATCATGTGCGGGGCCAGCTTGCCGGCCAGGTAGATCGAGGTCGGACCGTCGGCGCCGCCGATAATGGCGATGGCGGCGGCTTCGAACATGGTGTACTCGATTCCGGGGAACAGATTCAGTACGGCCACGCCGAACAGGGTGATAAACACACCGAGCTGGGCGGCGCCGCCCAGCAGCGCGGTTTTCGGGTTGGCGATCAGAGGGCCGAAGTCCGTCATCGCGCCGATACCCATGAAAATCAGCATCGGGAAAAATTCGTTTCCGACACCGGCGTCATAGATAATTTTGAGCATTCCGGAGTGTTCGGCATACATGCCGCCGCCCGGAATATTCACGAATACGGTTCCGAAACCGATCGGCACCAGCAGCAGTGGTTCAAAACCCTTAGCCGCGCCGAGATAGATAATCAGAAAACCGACAGCCATCATCATCAACCGCTGCCAGCCGGGAACGATGTCGAATTTAGTAGAATCGACAAGATTCGCTACGGTTTCCGACTGATTGACTATCGCGTTGATACCGGTATTTTCCACGGTATTGGCCAGGAAATCGCCGATTGAGATATTCGGTACCGCTTCAGAGCCCGGTATCGGCACATCGAGGTTAAAAATCGAAGGATGGGGAATTTCGTCATCGGACGCGAACACATTCCCCGCCACCGAGAAGACCAGCACTACGGCCAGAATCGCGACGGTCACATTAATTATATGGCGCCTTGCTTTATCTTTGCCTAACATTGTTTCACTCCGCCTTATTTGATTTCTGCGAGAACCTGACCGGCGGCAATTTGCGTACCGGCGCTTACCAGGAAATGTACCGTTCCGGCCGCGGTGGCCTTGATCTCCAGCTCCATCTTCATGGATTCGATGATCATAATGGTTTGCCCGACAGTTACAGCGCTTCCGGCGGAAGCGACTTGCTTAAGCAGGGTTCCGGCAACAGGAGCGGGAATGGACACGCCGCCGGTGGCGACTGCGGCCACAGGAGCCGCCGCGGCCGGAGCGGCAACAGGGGCAGATGCGGGAGCGCCGCCGCCGATGGTGGCCAGCACCTGTCCGGCGGAAATCTGGGTACCGGGCTGTACCGCGAAGTGTACGGGACCGTCGGCGGTAGCCTTGACTTCCAGTTCCATCTTCATCGATTCGATAAGAATGATGGTCTGACCGGTCTTTACCACTGAACCATTGGCGGCAACCTGCTTAAGCAGTGTACCGGCGACAGGAGCGTTGATAGTGGCGCCGCTGGAAACGGCGACAGGGGCGGCAGCGGCAGAGCCGGCGGCCTTGAAGGCGATGTTATAGGCAGTACCGTTCACATTGACGGCCATGGTCTCGGCGGCGGGTCCGGCGGTGACATTGTAGTCGGTACCATTGACGCTGACGACATAGGAGCCGCCTTTTGAGGAGCTGCCGGCAGCGGGAGCCGCTTCAAAGGTTACCGGTCCGTTGGCCCGTTCCTTAAAGAACTTGGGCGCGACTTTCGGGAACATGGCATAGGTCAGAACGTCTTCGGCGTTGTTGCCGGCGCCGTTGGCCTTGGCCTCGGCCTCCAGAGCGGCGAATTCGTTTGGAATGTCGTCGGCCGGGCGATGGGTAATAGCGGCGTCCATCTTTAGCTCGGCGAGGGCTTTCTTGACCAGGTCAGGATTACAGTCGGTGGTAGGTTTACCGTACTTACCGACCAGCAGATCCTTGGTTTCGGCAGTCAGGCGGTTATAGCGGCCGAACAGGACGTTAAATACGGCCTGGGTACCGACGATCTGGCTGGTAGGTGTTACCAGCGGAATATAACCGCAGTCTTTCTGGACAATCGGGATTTCCTTGAGCACTTCGTCGATCTTGTCGGCGGCGCCCTGTTCCTTCAACTGACCTTCCAGGTTGGAAAGCATACCACCGGGAACCTGGGAAACCAGGATGCGGGTGTCAGCGCCGAGGAAGCTGGATTCGAACTTAGCATACTTCTTACGAACATCACGGAAGTATTCGGCGATTTCCAGCAGCAGCTTGATATCCAGACCGGTATCCATTTCGGTACCCTGCAAAATCTCGACCAGGGTCTCGGTCGGGCTGTGGCTGGTACCCATGGACATGGAAGAAATAACGGTGTCGAGTACGTCGGCGCCGGCTTCGGCAGCCTTGGTGAGGGTGGCGACGGACATACCGGTGGTGGCATGGGTGTGTACCTGGATCGGAATATTTACCTTGCTCTTGATGGACTTAACCAGTTCATAAGCGTCAAAGGGCTTCAGCAGTCCGGCCATATCCTTGATACAGATAGAGTCGGCGCCGGTATCGGCATAGGCCTTGGCCAGGTCGGCATAGGCTTTCAGGGTGTGTACGGGAGTGGTGGCATAGGAAATGGTCAGCTGGACGTGCTTGCCGGTCTTCTTGGCGGCGGCGGTGGCGCGGGCCAGGTTGCGGGGATCGTTCAAGGCGTCAAAAATACGGAAAATATCGACACCGTTTTTAGCGGCGGCTTCCACGAACTTGTCGACAACATCGTCGGCATAGTGGCGGTAACCGAGCAGGTTCTGGCCGCGCAGCAGCATCATGATCGGGGTCTTCGGCAGGGCTTTTTTCAGGCTGCGCAGGCGGGCCCAGGGGTCTTCGTTGAGGAAGCGGATGCAGGAGTCAAAGGTGGCTCCGCCCCAGGCTTCGAGGGCAAAATATCCGACTTTGTCGAGCTTCTCGCAAATCGGCAGCATATCGGCGGTGGTCATGCGCGTGGCATGGAGGGACTGATGGGCGTCACGCAGGACGAGATCAGCAATCTGTACTTTCTTGGCCATAACCGGTCTCCTTAGTTTTTCTGTTTTTCACTTACGGCTGCGGCGATGGCAGCGATAACGGCTTGAACCTGGCCGGCAGGCGCTGCAGAGGTAGCAGCAGGTGATGCGCTGACAGTTTCCTTATCAAGGCCCGCGAACCGTACGAACAGTTCCACGAGTTTCATAACGAATATGAGGATGATAAGGAAGCTGAAAACAACGCCCATTCCGAGAACAGTCAGAATTCCGCTCTGGCTCATCATTTCGGGTATAGTCATAAAGCCTCCAATAGTAAATTCGAAATCGATCAAATAATATAGAAAAAGCCTTGCTTGTTCAAGTGTATAAAAAACGCTATAATCCGTTCACAAAGCTAAACAGGCCCTGGAGGAAAATTGCCATGGATGCACAAACCATTTTGTCTCGCGCCGCGACGTATATACGGGAAGAAAAAGACGAAACCTTCCGCAAAGAAGTTGAAGCTCTCGTTGCCGCAAATAATACCAAAGAACTGGAAGACCGCTTTTACCGCAATCTTGAATTCGGCACCGGCGGGCTGCGCGGCGTAATCGGCGGCGGCATGAACCGCATGAACACCCTGGTAATCAACCGCGCCACCCAGGGACTGGCCAATTATTTTATCAAAACCTTTCCGGCCAAGGCCGCGTCAGGCACCCTCAGCGCCGTAATCGCCTATGACTCCCGCCATTATTCTGATGTTTTCGCCGAGGCCACCGCCCTGATTTTCGCGGCCAACGGCTTCAAGACCTATCTTTTTACCGGATTACGCCCTACCCCCGAACTTTCGTTTGCCATTCGCACCCTCGGCTGCGACACAGGCGTCGTGGTTACCGCCTCGCATAATCCGCCCCAATACAACGGCTACAAGGCCTACTGGAATGACGGCGCCCAGGTGATCGAGCCGCATGACGAAGGCATCATTGCTGAAGTCGACGCGGTACAGACCGTCAAAACAATCGATCGCGACGCCGCCCTGCGCTCCGGAAAACTGGTTTTAATCGACAAAGAAATTGACGAGCCCTATTGGGCCATGGTCAAGAGCAAGTTATTCCGTCCGGAATTGATTAAGGCAAAGGCCTCGGAGGTGAAAGTCGTTTACACCCCGCTCCACGGCACCGGCGCCATGCATGTCGAAAAAGTGCTCGGCGACCTCGGTTTGACCGTGATAACCGTTCCGGAACAGCGCAAACCGGACGGCGGTTTCCCGACAGTGGCCTTCCCCAATCCCGAAGAGGCAGCCGCCCTGAAAATGGCTGTGGATCTTGGAAAAAAAGAAAGAGCCGATGTTGTCATGGCTACTGATCCGGACGCCGACCGTTTCGGCATTGCCGTACCCGGACCCGGCGGCGAATACGTGCTGATCAGCGGCAACCAGATGGGCGCCCTGCTCACCGACTATATCTGCCTGTCCATGAAGGAATTGGGTAAGCTGCCGGCCAAACCGGCCGTCATCCGATCGATCGTGACCTCCGCCTTCGGGGACCGCATCGCCGCCGGCTACGGCGTAAAAACCGTCGAATGCCTGACCGGCTTTAAGTGGATCGCCGCCGTAATGGCCGAGTTTGAAACGACCGGCTCCAGCAACTACGTGTTCGGCTATGAGGAAAGCTACGGCTATAATGTCGAAACCGAAGTGCGCGACAAGGACGGTATTTCGGCCGCGGCGATGTGCGCCGAGATGACGCTCTACTGGCGCAGTCAGGGTAAAAGCCTTTTAGACCGCTTGGAAGAACTGTATCTCGCGCACGGCTATTTTGAGGAAAAAGCGATCAGCAAGGGCTTCCCCGGCGCCTCCGGCGGAGACACTATGAAGCGCCTGATGCAGAGCCTGCGCACCGGCGGTCTGAAGACCCTCGGCGGTAAAAAAGTCGCGTCGATCCGCGACATCCAGGAAAAAACAATCTACGACCCGGCTAACCCCGCCGCTAAAAAAAGCACCGGACTGCCGGCCAGCAACGTGCTGCAGTTCTTCCTGGAAGACGGCTCGGTGATCAGCGCCCGCCCCAGCGGCACGGAGCCAAAAATAAAATTTTATATTTCCTGCGCCGCGCCGGCAGCTACCGGCCTCGAAGGCGCGCGTAAAACCGCCGCTGCCACCATCGCCGCGGTAGAGAGTGAAATCCGCACGATTCTGGAAAAGGCCTGAGCTGATGGGTCAATACGACTGGCTAGCAGACTTGCCGGAAGGCACGGTCTACACCGTTTTTGACACCGAAACCACCGGACTCGACGCCGCCACCAACCGCGTTGTCGAGATCGGCGCGCTGCGTTTTGACCAATACGGAATCGCCGCCCGCTTCAGCACCCTGATCAACCCACAGCGGCCCATGCCCGCGGAAGCCTCCCGGGTTAACGGCATCACCGACGCCATGCTAGCCGATAAACCGCTGATGGCGGATGTGCTGCCGGATTTTCTAGCCTTCGCCGGCGACTCGATCCTGATAGCTCACAACGCGCCCTTTGACATCAGTTTTATGAACAGTGAATTGGGCCGCAACGGCTTGGCCCCCTTAAAGAACCGCGTCGTTGATACCCGTATCTTCGCCAAAGATATTTTTCCGGGATTACCTAAATACGCACTGCAGGAATTGGCCTCACGATTCGGCATCCAGGCTTTAGACGCCCACCGCGCCGAAGACGACGCCCGGGTCTGCATGCAGCTTTTTAATGTATGCCTGGAGCGCTTGATGGCAGCCAAACCGAAAACAGCGCCGCAGAACGCCGCCGCGGATCTCTTTGCCGCAGTTGCCCAGAGCGCGCCGCCAGTAAAAGCCGATCCGATACAGGATCTATTCGACGATGGCGAGGATGAAATTTTCAGTGATATTGATGAAGACTGGGATGAAGAAGCCGAGATTTAGCGCCGGATACAAACCCGGACACAAAAAGCACTATCAATCCTGATAAAATCCTTCAAGAATCTTATGGCCGCGCAGCTTACTGATCGCCTTGCTTTGAATCTGCCGCACACGCTCACGGGTAATACCGAGCAGCTTGCCGGTCTCTTCCAGTGTTAACGGTCCCCGGCTGGTCAAACCAAAGCGCAGCTTGATAATTTTCATTTCGCGCTCGGTCAGCTGACTGAGCACGTCTTCCATCGTTTCCTGGAGCGTCGCCGTAAATACCAACTCAAAGGGCTCAATCAAACTGTCATCGCTGATCAGGTCCGAAAGCCGGGTATTATTGTCCTCGTCGACATTGGTGTCCAGACTGGTAGTTTCCTGAGAAAGGCTCATGATTTCGCGGATGCGCGGGGCCGGAATCTGTAAGTATTCCGATAATTCCTCCGGGCTGGGATCGCGTCCTAAATCCTGGGTCAGCTGCTTGGCGACATAAAAACACTTGCTGATGGTATTGAGCATATGAATGGGAATGCGGATGACCCGGCCCTTGTCGGCCAGGCTCTTGATAATGGCCTGTCGGATCCACCAGGTACCGTATGTGGAAAACCGGCAGCCGCGGGTATAGTCAAAGCGTTCAACCGCCTCGATCAGGCCGATGTTTCCCTCATCGATCAAATCCAGTAAACCCAGACCGCGATGCTGATAGTTCTTGGCGATTGAAACCACCAGGCGCAGATTAGAGGTGATCATGCGGTTTTTCAGATCGCGCAGCACCGACTCCAGCTTGGCGGCCTCTTTCAGATATACCGCGTCCGAGAGACGATCGGAATAAGCTTCCTTAAGTGAAACAATGGCGATACGGGCATGCTGAATTTTATGCCCTATCTCCTGTTCATCCTCGATGGTCAACAAATTATAACGGGAAATCTGTTTCAGATAGAGGGCCAGCGGATCGGTATCCTTCAGCGGACGAACCTTCTTTGCTGCTTTCTGATTATCCAGATATTTTGAGGAACGGGCCGCCGGCGACTTTTTGATACCTTTTTCAACTTTTATCATTCTATGTGAAATCCCTGTTGTTGACATCAATATAGCATATTATCAATTAAAATCCACGTGGAGCCTTAGCTGGATCGATCGGGACATCCCGATTATAAACCATAAAATACAGCTGCGGTTTACCGGATAGCGCGTCCGGCCGGAGCGTTCCCAGGTTTTCCCCGAAAGACAGGCTCTCACCGATCCGGGGGATTATTGATTCCAACCCGCCATACACATAAATATGTCCGTTTTTGGACTGCACAAACACGACCTGGCCGAAACCCCGATAGGGACCGGCGGAAATAACCGTGCCGGAAGCAATAGTCTTGACACGCTCACCGGCTTCGGAGGTAATCGATACGCCAAAAACCTTTCCAGTCAGATAGGATATACTGAGTACCTTTACCGGCCAGATAATCGCCGCGTCGACTGTCCTGGTTTCATAATTGCGCGGATCCGTGAAATTCGCGACCGGCGGGGCAGCTGTTCCGCCTGGCAGGGTCTTCGGAGCGCTCACGACAGTGGAACCCTGACGGGGAATCAATAGTTTCTGTCCAATCCTGATACCGCTGTCCCGGGTCAGATTATTGGCGGAGGTTAGTTCGTCTATGGTAATACCATGACTTCTGGCTACTCCGAACAGGGTATCACCCCGTACCACTACATAAAAGTCGGGAATACGGATTTCCTGACCCTCGCGCAGACGGTCCGGATTGGTAATGTTGTTAAAACGTATCAATTCGTCAGCGCTGATATTATATTGCCGGCTGACGCTGTAAAGGGTTTCACCGCGCTTGAGAATGTGCACTACAGCGTCAGCCCGAACGACTGATCCGCTGAAAATTGAGAGGAGAAGCAAAATTGAAAGTATGGTTTTCTTGCTCATAGGTATCCGCTATATTTTCGGTCCACCATACCATTAACCTTACATAAATAGCTTTCGGTTATGAAAGATTGCATAAAACAGCGCCGGAACCCTTTCAGGTGGAAAGAATTTCTTCTACAGTGGGTGGGAACAGGCTGCGCATCGCGTCCAAATCGGACGAAGAGACCATAAATTCTTTCTCGAAGGCAATAACCTCATTGGAAGAACGCAGTTTTTCGAGCAGCCCGTATACAATGAAGGTCATCAGCACCAGTCCGGCCCGGGGGTGACGGTTAATATAGGCCGAGAATTTCTCCCTTGAAAGCGCCATGATCAAGGAGAGACTCTTGGAGCGTACCGACGCCGTACTGGGTTCGTTCAAAAAAATGGAGGTTTCACCGAATGTCGAGCCCGTTTTAAGGGTCGTTATCAGGATTTCTTCCTTGTGCTGGCCTTTTTTCAGCACGTCAACATCTCCGGACAATAGGGTATAGATGCTTGAAGAAACCTTCCCCTCATGAATGATTACTTCTCCGGCTTCAAAGGAAAACAGATCGCATATCGAGGGCAGCTCATCCAAATCTTGTTTATCCAGCTGCGAAAACATCGGTATGTCTATCAGGCTGGCGAAAAGAGCTTCCGGAAATATGTCTACTTTGGTCATGTCTGGCTCCAGGAGATCAGTCTATTTGATTAAATATAACACATTCTGAAAATAATAGGTATAATTATGTCATGAAGCCTTTGTTTATAATCTTTTTATTGATCACAGCGGCTACCGCCGTCCTTCCCTGCCAAAGCGCGCCGGTAACCCTTACCTGGACCGGCGGAGGGCGTTATTACCAAGTGGAACGTTCCAACTGGTCAAAATACGTCAACGGAGTGTACAGCGGGCTTACTCACCGGGAAACGCGCTCACTGATTTACAGCGCGTCGCGCACCGCGGCCGGCGCTCACTTTTCAGGCGATTTTTTCGTTTTTGAAGAGACGCTGCGGGATATGACCGCTACCGCGCGGCAAATTGATACGATAGTTCGGGCGGCCTTTCGCATAGAGCCTACCGGCCGCATGGTTTTTACCGAGGACAACGGCTATCCCCGACTGCGTTCTTTTCCGGTTTTTCCTTCGGAACCGGTGCAGATCGGTCAAAAATGGCAGGCCGAATCTGAACGCATTATCGACCCGCTCAATAGCGGAGCCCTGACCCGCCTGCCTATTCTGGTGGAATATGAATTCCGCGGCAGCGAAATTTACCGGGGTATTGAGGTATTGCGGCTGAAGGCGCGCTACGCTACCCGCTATGACCAGTACCGCAGGCGTTCCGGAGATGATCCGTCCCTGATAAAAGCCACCGGCACTCACGACCTGGATATTCTGATCAGCGCCGCCACCGGCGACCCGCTGTTGATTACCGACCGTCTCGATGAAACGTTTTTTTACGCGGATAACGGCTCGGTGCGCTATCGCGGCAGTACCGCCCTATTTTCGGAAACCCCGGTGCCGGTCAATCAGGATATCATTGTGCCGGGAATCAAAAATCTGATCGCCAAAGCCGCCGATACCGGGGCGAACCGCCCGGCTCCGCAGTCTCAACCGGAGGACAGCTTCGGCCTCTCCTCTACCCCGCCGGCGGCGACGCGCCCGCTCAGTCCGCCCACGACTGTGCCTGTTACTACCCCGGCGCCTTCTGCGCCAGCGACCGCCGCGGTTCCGCCGGTCACGCCTGCGCCGCAAAGCGCGACGCCGATTTTACCAACCGCTCCAAATGATCCGTTCCAAGTTGAGCAAACCGAGCGCGGCATCCGCCTCTCGATACGCGATATCCGCTTTTTAGCCGACTCCGATGAAATTCTGTCATCAGAGCAATGGCGTCTGGACGCCATCGCCGCGACCCTGGCCCTGGTACCGAACAGTCAGTTTTTAATTGAAGGTCACACGGCCGCGGTAGGTAAACCGGCCGGAGAATTAGCGCTTTCAATTAAGCGCGCTGAACGCGTGGCTGCCGAGTTAACCAAGCGGGGCATTCCCTCCGGCCGCTTTATCTTTACCGGACATGGCGGAACCCAGCCGGTGGCCGACAATGCCAGCGCCGCCGGCCGCGCCCAGAACCGGCGGGTGGAGATTACTATTCTGGAATAGCGCTGAAGCTGCGTAAAAAACCGGCGATATCCAAACCGTTTACCCTCTGCCCTTCCGGGTAGAGGGACAGAATGTTGCGCCGTCCGTCACGCAGATGATTGGAACTGATTCCATAGCGTATAGAGCTGTCCGCTTCCACAAAGGCCGCGATATGATCGGCGGCGCGGATCATCCGACCATCTATCGGCATAAATGAAGCGCTGTTAAACTGGCCGCATAAAGCTTCGAAGCAGACCGGCTCGGCCTCGCCGTTTGCCCCGCGTATCCGGTTTTCGAATTCCTTATCTGTGAAGTAAAGTAACTCATCGCGGAAACATTCGTCCATCAGGGGGACCAGCTCAGTTTTTACGATACGATCCTCAATCTGTTTAACGATATGAGGTAAATGGTCCGTGGCCTGCTTGACCGGCGAAATTATATCCCGGGTAACAGCCTCCGGCAAATCGTGAAACAGGGCCGAGAAAAAATTATTGTAACGGCGCTGGGGACAGAGCTCCAGATCGCGGCCCATCAGCAGAGTCAGGGCAGCCACGAAATAGGAGTGGCCGAGCACGCTGGTTCGCGGCACGCGCGGGGTCTGGTTCCAACGAGTTTGAAAACGCAGCTTTTCGATCAGCATCAAAAAATCCCAGGCCTTCTGGTGGCTGATCAGCAGCTGAATGCCGCGTAAGTCCAGAAAACCTTCCAGATCGCAATTCAGTTCCCGGTCAATATCCACCAGCCGGAACGGCTCGTTGACCATACGGATGATCTCGACCTCACGCATGGTTGAATACTTGTGCGATGCCCTCAGCACCCGCCAGGTGGTGTCCTGCTGCTTAGGCGCGTTCATGACATAATTTTCAAACGCCTCCAGCAGGGACTGGTCGGCGATGATGTCGCGATACTGTTCGATAACCCAGCGGTCCAGCTTGACCATTTCTTCGGGGTAATCCAGACGGATCATGCGCTGTACCGGAGCCTTGATATCGCAGAGCGCGATCTTGCGCAGCAGATCAAACAGCGAGCCGTAAATAATACGATCCCAGTCGATTACCTGACCGCGGTCTTCTTCCATTTTACCGAGAATATAGGCTACAACCGTTTTCTCGGCCGTCTTATCCATTTCGATTAACTCAAAGGGCCGTACCAGATCGTTCCAGCGTTCGATCGAAAAGCCTTCGAATATCTTCAGTACAAATTTGGAATCAAACATTGATAATAATCCTTTCCTTAGGCATGCGGATCTTCTGGCGCGCGGCTTCGGCGCGGTAACCGAATACCGTGATAATTCCGGTTTGCCAGTCACCGCTTTCCAGGCCCAGCAGGGCCAGCACCTTATCATTATCGTAGCCTTCAATGGCGCAGGAATCGATAGCGGCGGCGGCGGCGCCGGTCATCATATTGGCGCAAGCAATATAACACTGCGCGCGGGCCCACTGGTCGAGCAGGCCGTTCTGTTCCAGGTAGTCATAGTAGCCGGAATAATCGGCGACAAACACCTCCAGGCCGCCGGGGAAGCGGCTGCCGCGCTCGGTGATAAAGGACGAATCCGGTTTATAAGCCGCGGCCCGGCGGGTCACGGCGACTACGGACAGTGCGGAAGTACGCACGCATTCTTGCTGAAAGCAGGCTTGATAGAGGGCAGCCTGTTTCTCAGGTGAGGTCACCGCGTAAAACTGCCAATGCTCCAGGCCGAAAGAAGAGGGCGAGAGCCGGCCGCACTCCAGAATATAGTCAATGTCAACGGCGCTGAGCGGACGGGCCGGGTCAAACAGTTTGCAGGCGTAGCGGCGCCGCATGGCCTCCAAAAAGAAGGCGGAGTCATTCGACATGGGCGATCTCCAGGGCAATGCGGATCATCGGGTCCAGGGCCGAAAGGCGGCTCTCCGCGCTCAGGCCGTGGCCGCTGACGCAGGAGTCGGTATGCGTCAGAATGGACAGGGCGCGCTTACCAAGCCAGGCGGCCGTGCAGTACAAAGCATAGGTTTCCATGTCCTGCACCAGGGCGCCGGAGCGGGCCCAGCATTGCCAGGAAGCCTGCGGACCGCGGGCATTGTACTGCGAAAAATAATCCGAGGAAAACACCGTCCCGGCCAGGGCGCGCACACCCTGAGAGCGGGCCGCGTTCATGGCCAATTCCAGCAGCCGGTAATCCGCCGCCGGAGCATAGGTGCCGGGAAGATTGTATTGAGAAGCGTAGCCGGAATCAGTAGAGGCTGACATGGCGCAGACAATATCGCCGGGCACCAGGGCGGCCTGCAGGCCGCCGGCCGTTCCGGTTCGGATAATCCGCTGGACACCGTAAACCGCGAACAACTCCCAGGCGTAAATGCCGCAGGAGGGCCCGCCCATACCCGATCCCATTACCGTCACCGGCCGGCCCTGCCAAGTACCGGTAAAGCCGAGCATGTTACGCACCGCGGTTACCTGCCGGGGGGAATCCAGAAAACTGCGGGCAATATACTCGGCGCGCAGCGGATCGCCGGGCAGTAAAACAACCGGCGCGATATCGCCTGAGCCGGCGGCGTTATGCGGCGTGGCCATGATCAACTGGCTCCCTGCTCATAGATCTTTCCAGAAGCCTTCGGGGCGTAATTCTTGTCGCTGAAAAGCACCAGGGTCAGCAGGGTTATGGCATAGGGCGCCAGGTTAAATACCTCGGAAGGCAGATTGCGTAGCAGTGGAAAATCGTTGGCGATAATTGAAAGGGTCAGAGCGGTGCCGAACAGCAGCGAGGCGCCGGCGATACCGGCCGGCCGCCAGCGGCCGAAGGAGACGACGGCCAGGGCGATAAACCCATGGCCGTTTACGGTGGTGGAATTAAACTGAGTATTGGAAGTGAGGGCCAGACAGGCGCCGGAAAGACCGGCTAAAAAACCGGAGGCCAGCACCGCGCCATAGCGCAAGGAGCGTACGTTAATGCCGACCGAGGCAGCGGCATGCGGGTTTTCCCCGCAGGAACGCAGACGCAAACCGACCGGCAGACGGTACAGCACAAACCAGACAACCAGCACCACGACTACGGCCACGATGGCGGTCGGGTAAATACCGCCCGGGAGCGGCATCATACCGAGCATAAAACCCTCGGTGCGGTCGCGGCGGAAAATGATCTGGGAAAGGAATAATGTCACGCCGATAGCCAGCAGATTAATACCGGTGCCGGAGACGGTCTGATCGGCATTCAGGGAAACCGAGGCGAAAGCATGAATCCATGAAAACAGCATGCCGGCGACAGCGGCAATCAGCAGAGCCACCCACACAGAGGCTGGACCAAGCGGCACCTCCATAAAATAATGGCTCATCGCCGCGAAAAAAGCGCCGATTACCATGAGGCCTTCCAGGGCGATATTGACCACGCCGGAGCGCTCGCAAATCATGCCACCGGTGGCGGTAATCAATATTGGAGAGACTATCATTAAAATAGTGGGAATGCGTCCGATCAGATCATTCATGGGCTGTACCCTCCCCTGCTGCGCTCTTTTTAGAAAGCCGGCCCGCCAGAATGCGGAAACCGGCGCGGATGGCAATAAAGATTACGATTAAACCCTGAATAATGAATATTATTTCCTTGGGAATGGTCTTTTCCATTAACGGCTGGGCAGAATTGAGCATACCGAAAAGGAAGCCGGCCAGCATGGTGCCCAGGGCGCGGCTGTTGCCGACCAGGGCCACCGCGATACCGGCGAAACCATAGCCGTCATTGCCGGAAAGTACCCTACCGGCCGAAAAGGAGCCCAACGCCACTATGCCCCCGGCTAAACCGGCGAAGGCGCCGGCAATGGCCATGGAAGTAATGATGCTGCGGTTTACCGGGATGCCTCCGTAACGGGCGGCGTCTTTGTTAAAGCCGGTAGCGCGCAGTCCGTAACCCAAGCGGGTTCGCTCAATTACAAACCAGAAAACCAGTACCGCGATCAGGGCGAAAAGCAATCCCTGATTAAGCTGTGAACCGCCGGTCAGCTTTTGCAAAAAAGAAGAGCGCAGCAGGGCGGTTGCCGGATAACGCGGTGTCCAGGCCGTATTGGTGCCCGGGATGCGCATGATCAGAATACGGGAAAGATACAGGGCAATATAGTTGAGCATGATGGTAGCCACTACCTCGGAAACCTCAAAACGGGCCTTCAAATAACCGACAATGCTGCCCCAGAAGGCTCCGCCGAGCATACCGAGCGTCAGAGCCAACAGCCAGTGCAGGATGGTAATCTGGGGACCGAATATGGCCACCACCTGAGCAACGGTAAGGCCCACAACAAACTGACCCTCGGCGCCGATATTGAAGAGGCCAGTACGCGCGGCAAAGGCCATAGACAGGCCGCATAATATGTAGGGCACCGAAGTAGCCAGAAACTCGCCGACGTAGCGGATATTCCAGACGCCGCGGTCAATGCTGTAGCCGCTCAATACCTGTAGGATTGCCTTGTACAGACCAAGGGGATTCCGGCCCGAAAGCAGTATAATTATGGTACTGCACAGAAAACCGAGTAATACGACCAAAACCGATATGGCGCCGTCGGAGGTCTGCAGTAACTGGGCGATGTTGTGTACGGGTTTTCCCTTTTTCATGGTGCGCTCTCCTGCGGGACGGTCTGATGGGTTGAGCCGGCCATCATAAAGCCGATCTGTTTTTCGTCTATTTCACCGGCCTTGAAGATACCGGCCAGTTCGCCCTTGGAAATAATAGCGATGCGATCGCAAAGGTTCATGATCTCATCGAGCTCGAAGGAAATCAGCAAGATGGCCCGGCCCTTGTCGCGCTCGGCGACAATACGTTTGCGGATATATTCAATCGCGCCGACGTCCAGGCCGCGGGTCGGCTGAGCCACCACCAGCAGGGACGGTGACAGGTCAATTTCCCGGGCAATAATCACTTTTTGCTGATTGCCGCCGGACATATTGCGGGCCTTCATCGCCGGCCCCTCGCCCGCCCGGATATCATACTGACTGATCAGGTCCTCTGCATGCTTTGTTATTGCCGGATAATCCATCATCCCCATAAAAGCGGCGTATTCCGAAGCATCATAACTTTTGAGCACGGCATTCTCGGCTACCGAAAAGTCCAGAATCAGTCCATGACGATGGCGATCTTCCGGAATGTGGCCGATACCGGCCCTGATCCGCTGTTTGATAGAATAGCGCGTAATGTCGACACCGTTCAGTTTTATGGTGCCGGACTCAACCGGATAGAGGCCGGTAATACCGTAAATCAGCTCGCTCTGGCCATTACCGTCAACGCCGGCGATACCGACTATCTCCCCGGCCTGTACCGCGAGCGAGAAGTCTTTAATTCCGGCCACCCCACGCTGGTTACGGACATTCAGGCGCTCCAGGCTGAGCACCACCGCTCCGGCCTTGGCCGGCTGTTTCTCTATTTCAAATTCGACAGAACGCCCGACCATCATCTCGGCCAGTTCTTCTCCGGAAACAGCGGGAACATCGACCGTGCCGATATAGCGGCCGCGCCGCAACACGGTGCAGCGGTCGGCAACGGCCTTTATTTCTTTCAGTTTATGGGTAATCAAAATGATAGTTTTGCCTTCGGCCTTCAGACGACGGATAATATCCATCAGCTCGTCGATCTCCTGAGGCGTTAAAACGGCGCTGGGTTCATCGAAGATCAGGATGTTGGCGTCACGGTACAGGGTCTTCAGTATTTCAACCCGCTGCTGCATACCGACGGTAATATCCTCGATCTTGTCGCGCGGGTTGACTCGCAGGCCATAACGCTCAGAAAGAGACGCCACCTTTTTTTCAGCTGTAGCCATATCCAGCATGCCGAAACGGTCACAGCTTTCAATGCCCAACACAATATTTTCCGTGACGGTATAGTTTTCAACAAGCTTAAAATGCTGATGCACCATCCCAATTCCGAGGGCGGTAGCCTCGTTGGGATCGCGGATATGCACTTCTTTGCCCCGAATCCGTATTATTCCGGAATCCGGCGAATATGAACCGAACAGGATCGACATCAGGGTGGACTTACCCGCCCCGTTTTCCCCGAGCAGGGCATGAATTTCGTTTTCCCGGACGCTTAAATTGATATTGTCGTTGGCGATTACGCCGGGAAAGCGCTTGGTAATGTTTAACATTTCTATGGCGTTTTGTGTCATGCACTACTCCAGTCCGCATAAAAAGGGCACCGGAGATTCCGGTGCCCGATGATTATGTTCCGGCTACCACAACGGCTGCCGGTTAGTTAACAGTAAATCAGTCGTCTTTGGCGCCCAGACCGGCGGGCACGGCGTTGGCGGCCAGAGCTTCGCGATAGGTGGGGTACACAGTAACCTTTCCGGAAAGCACGTCCTCGCGAACGGCATTTACCTTGGCCACAATGTCGGCTCCGAGCTCGCTGTTGGTATCGGCAAAACCGACACCGCCGGAACGCATATCCAGCACCACGGTCTTGGCGGCATAACTGCCGTCCTGAACTGCTTTCAGGGCATAGAGGGTTGCGGCTTCGACTTTTTTAAGCATCGAGGTCAGAACAGCGGACTTTCCTTCGGCATAGAGGCCGTCAGCATACTGGTCGGAATCTACACCGATAGCCCAGACATTCTTGCCCTGGGCGCGGTATTCCTTGGCCTGGGCAATGGCGCCCATACCGGTACCGCCGGCGGCGGAATACACGGCGTACACACCGGAGTCAAACCAGTTCTTAGCCTTGGCCTTGGCCAGCTCGGGTTTACCCCAATCGTTGGCATAATAATCCAGAACGGTGGCGTTGGGGAGAACGGAGCGAATACCCTGGATGTAACCCATTTCGAACTTGGTGATTACAGCTCCCGGAACGCCGCCGATAAAACCGAAGCGGGGATTCTGGATACCATCGGCCTGGGCCTTGAGAGCCACGGCTACACCGACCAGGAACGAACCTTCGTGCTCGGAAAAAGTGAATTGCATGACGTTAGGCTGGGCGACCCAGTCAACATCAACAATCATGTATTTCTGCTCGGGATACAGCGGCGCGACTTCGGCCAGGGCGTCGGCAAAGGTAAAGCCGGTTACGCAGATCAGTCCGTATTTTTCGTCGGAAGCCTGCTTGATGTTCGGTATATAGCGGTCCTGGGTCTGGCAGGTAACGGTATAATACAGCTTGCCGCGGTTGGCCTGGTTTTCCCAGGTTTCACCGTAGAATTCCAGCACTCCGCGCCAGGCGGCGGCGTTAAATGATTTGTCGTCAATACCGGTAGCGTCGGTAATCAGGGCGAAAGTCGGCTTTCCGCCGGCTGCTCCTTCTGTCTTCTTGGCGCAGCCGGTAAACACGGCCGCCACGAGCAGAATGACGAGAGCGAGAGTCAATAGCTTTTTCATGGATCCTCCTATGAGATCAGGGTTCATTTTTTTTTATTGAACCATGGTTGATTATAAACCGATTCGGAGGATAACTCAAGAAGTAAGAAGACAACTATTTTTTCTGAAGTTCACTTTTCTTGTGGTCTTTTTCCATTTTCTCTTTCCAGATGTCAGCCTTCTTTTTAGCCTCTTCGGCTTGATCCCGCTCATTCAGAATAAGATGGATACGGCGCAACGCCAAAAGATAATTGATGGCCAGGCGGAAATCATCAATTCGGGCGGTGGAAAGCTCATATTTCTCGCGATAGCGGTCAGCGGCCTGCTGCAGCAGGCGTTTTACCAGACGTAAATGAAAAATTGTATCGTCATAATCCGGGGAGTGCGGATCCAGGCCGTCTTTGGAGGCCGTTTTCAAGTCCAGAATATTTTTGGCGACAGTCGCGAAGCGCCCTTCCAGTTCTACGAAGGCCCATCGCCACTTGGTATTGTCGCCGTAGGCATCCAGTACCAGACGGATAGCCAGTCCCAGCTTGCGTATCAGATAATAGCGCTTGGACTCCGGGATATTGCGAATTTGCTCAATCTTGTCCTCATATTCCGAAAATGGAGCGTCCACAAAATTGGTAACTACTTCCTCCAGATAGATTATTGCTTTATAGAGTGTTTTGCGGGCATCGTTGAGGGCGTCTTCGTTCTTTACTCCCAAGATTGAAACAGAAAGAGAGTGCTTAGTCATATAGAGGGTTGAAAGAAAAAGCATTTCATCGGCCAGCATCAGTTTTTTATAGGCGTCACCGTTGGGATCGCGTTCGATCATGGTCAACATGTTTTTCTCGCGGATCAGCAGGGCATCAATCTGCTGCTGGTAAGGGGCAACCTTTTCACCATACGTCTGCCGGGCGGAATCAGTTACTTTTGCCATCTACTTTTCTCCTGTATTCCAACTAAGGCGCCGCGTACCGCCGTAAAAGCTCCTCGGCGTGCTGGATGGAAGCGGCGCTGACACCGTCTCCGGCCAGCATTCGCGCCACTTCGGCAGCGCGGCTTTGGCCTTCGACGCGGTCCGCGCGGGTAACCGTATGGTCCGGCGCGGATATTTTTTCGATCTTTATATGAGTATCGGCACGAACGGCGATACTGGCAAGATGCGTAATGCACAAAATCTGTTTTCTTTCGGCCAGTTTTTTAAGGTGTCCGCCGACCGAGAGGGCCACCTCTCCCCCGATGCCGGTATCAATTTCATCGAAAATGAGCGTTCCGGCCTCGTCGGCGTCGGCCAGCACTGTTTTCAGAGCCAGCATCACCCGGGAGAGTTCACCGCCAGAAGCGATACGGGCCAGAGGACGCAACGGTTCGCCGGGATTGGCGCTGATCATAAACTCGATATCGTCAAAACCCCAGGGAGAAGACAGCTGTACCGGTCCGGTCGACTCCTTGACTGTGATGGACACGGCAAAACGGGTGCCCTTCATGCCCAAAGAGGCCAAAATGCCTTCCACACCCTTCTCCAAAGTACCCGCGGAAGCCTGACGTTTGGCGGAAATACTCCGTCCGGCCTGATAAATCTGCTTTTCTAGAGAGCCGATTTCGGCATCCAGAGTGGAGCGGCTGGACTGGCGGTCGGTCAGTTTTTCCAGCTGGGCGCGGGCCTCTTCGCACCAGGACAGAATTGCCGGAACGGATTGACCGTATTTTTTCTTAAGTTTGAAAATATCGGAGAGCCGCTCCTGTACCGCGGCCAGGCGCTCCGGATCGAAGGACAGACTGTCCTTGTAGCGACGGATGGAGTCGGCAATATCCTCCAGTTCATACCAGGCCGTTGAGGTGCGGTCAGAAAGCCCAGAAAGGCTGCTGTCGATCTGGGCGGCGGCTTCCAACAGAGCGCGACTGCGTTTGAGGCCGGAGAGCGCGCCTTCATGTACCGAAATAGAAGAAGACAGTTCATCGATAGTGGCAAACAACCGTTCATATTGGGAGAGGCGCTGTTCCTCGGCGGAAAGGTCGTCTTCCTCGCTGGCGGAAAGCCGCGCCGCCTCAATTTCGGCGATTCCGAACTCGAGCAGCTCAATACGCTGGGCGCGCTCCTGTTCGGAGCTGTTCATTTCGTCCCGTAAGGCGCGTTTTTCGGCTAAACTATTATAGAGCCGGGTGAACTCGCGCACTTCTTCTACGATACCGGCAAAGCGGTCCAGAAAGCGGCGGTGTTCGGTTACCTTTAAGAGCGATTGATGGTCGTGCTGACCGTGTATGTCCACCAGAAAAGCCGTAAAATCGGCCAGTTCGGCCCGGGTAACGGCAGTATCCTGAATCCAGGTCAGGCTCTTGCCGTTCTGGCGTAACGAGCGGCGTAGCAGCACCCGATCATTTTCCATCTGGATGCCCTTTTCCGAGAGCCAGGCGCGGGCACTGGCGGCCGCGGAGCCGAGCAATACGTTTCCGGAAACCCGGGCTTCGTCTGTACCGGTGCGGATAGAATCAGGACCGGCCTTACCGCCAAGTAAAAAGGTAAGCGCTCCGATCAGGATAGATTTTCCAGCGCCGGTCTCACCGGAGAGAATATTTAAGCCCGATCCGAACTCCAGGGAAACCGAATCAATCAGGGCAAAGTTTTTTATGGAGAGATCCTCAAGCACGGCTACCTCCGCTGTCCGGAACGGGAGCTCCTGACCAGTTCAGCTTGGAACGCAGGGCATTATAAAAGACCGGAGAGCCGCAGCCCACCAGATAGGCCTTGTGCACCGATTCTTTGACGATGACAGTGTCGCCTTCGGCCAGCGGAAAAAGTTCCTGGCCGTCGATCATCAAAACCGCGTCCTTGTGCCGCATCGGAAGCATCTTTATTTCCATAACGCCCGTGGAAGGCAGCACAATCGGGCGGTTGGAAAGCGAAAAAGCCGAGACCGGGGTCAGCACAAAGGCCGAAAGATCCGGATCCAGAATCGGACCGCCGGAGGCCGCTGAATAGGCGGTGGAACCGGTCGGAGTCGCCGCGATGATCCCGTCGGCGCGGTAGGAACCGAAAGAGATCCCATCAAACTGTATATGAAGATTGACGATTTTGGCCATACCCTTACCGGAAACTACCACATCATTAAGCACATCCGAGGAATACAGCTGCGTTCCGGAGCGAACCACGGAGGCGTTGAGCATCATCCGCGGCGCGCTTTCCAGCCGGTGCGCCAGATAATCCAACAGTGGACTCTGCCAGGAATCTTTCTCGACACCGGCGATAAAGCCGAATTCACCCAGGTTTACCGGAAAAATCGGAATGCCGAGCCGTCCGCAGTAGCGGGCCGCGAAAAGCACCGTGCCGTCCCCGCCGAGGGTAATGGCCAGATCATAACCGGAAAAGGGGTTTTCGCCTGATTTCCCTTCGTAATCATATATAAAAGGCTCGAGGTTTTCGCGTTTCAGCAGAGCTGATATTTCCAGGGCCAGGGCGGCAGCTTCGTCCTTGCAGGTATTGCTGATAATTATCACTTTTTGAACAGTATGCATATTGCCGCCTCCTGCGCAGCCCTCACTCAGGGCAATGTGGCCAGCACCTTGGCAATTTTAGCGGCATTGGCATTGCCGAGCCGGGGATACAGCGGAAAAAGCACGCAACGCAGATACAGGGAACGGGCGTTAGCGCATTCCTCGGGAAGCACATCGGTCAGGGCCGGCAGGGAATCTTCAAAGGCCAGCTCCACTTCTATTTCCTTGCGAGAGACGTACTGGCGGACCTCTTTCAGTCCGCTGGCCAGAATGACCGGGAAAGAAAAAATCGCCGGCTGCACGGTTTCGCCGCCCTGCTGAATCATCGTTTTGTGCCGGCCCTGCATCAGGGAGCGCACATAGAGGGTATTCATTTCCTTGCGGATTTCGATATTGCGCTGCAATTCTTTGAGCTGGACCCAGCCCAGGGCTGAATTGATATCCGGAAGAATATCGGTAGCCGGGCCTTCCTCGACCAGACGCTTCATGACGATGGCTTCACGGCGGTTCGGAGCCAATAGCAGGGCGCCGCCTCCGGCAGTCAGCACATCCCGCTCTTCCAGACCTAAAATAGAAAATACGCCGAACAGGCCGGCTTTGCGCTCATCCCACTGAGCGCCGGCGCTTTGTGAAATATCTTCTATAACAGGTATACCCAGGGCGATGATAGCCGGCAGGTCCGGAAGATAGCCAAGCGTCTCGTGCAGAAGCACAACCCGTCCGCCGCGGCGGACGCCTTCTTCAATACCTGCGGCGTTGAGCAGGGCTGTTTCCACATCGACATCGATAATCACCGGTAAATAACCGGCGCGTTTAATAGTCAGATAATGCCAGCGCGGGGCTAGAGCCGAGATAATCACGCCCGACCCGGGCGGCAGATCCAAAGCCGCGAAAGCGCACAATAGCGCCAACGACGGACTGCGAAAGGCCGCCGCTCCGTCAGCGCCGAAATATTCACGGGCCAATTGGGAAAGCTTTTGATTCATCTCGCCGGGACCGACCCTCTCTGAAACAAGGCAGGTCAGCACGGCGTCCATTTCTTTTCTTCTTATTGTTGAACTATAAACCGGTATTTTCATGAGCACCAAACAGTATTGTGATAGATTACCTGAAAGACAGACAGGTTATAAACTGGCCAATTTTTGCAATTCTTTGGGATTAAACAGGCGGCGGATATCCAGCACGATCAAGTAGCCGCTTTCCTGCCGAACCACACCATTGATGTATTCCGCGCCGATGCCGCTGATCATTTGCGGCGGTGGCTGGATAGCGCTCTGCTGTACCATGACAACCCGGGCAATGCGGTCGATGATGATACCGAGTTTATTGCCCTCGATATTCAGTATTATAAACCCGCCCAGGAATTCATCCCCTTCCTCAAGCATGGCCTTTTTTAGGTGAAAGCGCTTATGAAGATTGATAATCGGGATAATTTCGCTGCGGAGGTTAAAAATACCCTCGACGTAGTAAGGGGCGTTGGGGATAGCGCGCACATCCTGGATCCGGACAATTTCCTTGACATCCATGATATCCACACCGTAAAGCTCCTCACCGAGCTGAAAGGTAACAAGCTGGAATTGTGTATCAACAGCTGCCATGAAAACCTCCATTTACTTGCATCCTGAAAGAATACTATGGTTTGCGTAAATCTTCAAGGCGGTTTTTGTACTTAATTTGTCGGCTGGGAGAAATGATGGTACAATCTAGGCTATCTGAATTGACCGGGAGCGGCATAGTATGAATAGTGAAACCCTGATTTTCCTGCTGGTGGTCTGGCTGATATCTCCGGTTGTGCTGATAATCATCTGCATCCATCTCAGCCTCAGCCGATCTAAGCTGCGCGATGAGCTGGAAACGCTACGCCGCTCAATGGCAATGCCGCAAACGGAAGGGGGACTCGGGAAAGCTTCATCTTCGGTAACGCCTCAACCGACAGAGCTGCCGCTACCGACGGAATCACCCTGGGCCCAGCCGGTACAGAGCCTCAAACCCTCGCCGGCAACGGTGAAACCCGTTGTTGAAACGGCAGTATCAAATGAAAAAAAACAACGTTTCAATCCGGTAAATGTCATTCTGATTATCGGAGTCTTCTTTATTATCACCGCCGGCGTATTGTTCACCGGTTCAACCTGGCAGCATTTGGGAGACCCGGTGCGCATCGCCATCCTGGCTTCTCTTTCAGTACTATTTTTTTCAATTTCCGAACTGTCCGCGAAAAAATTCAAGCTACAGCGTACGGCGGCGGCCTTTTTTGTGTTGGGCAGCGCTTTTCTACCGGTTACACTTTTCGCCTCCGGGTATCTGGAACTATTCGGCTCCTGGTTCTCGGCTTTCGGCGCAGGCCGGTTTCTGTTGTATGCCACGGCCGCCGCATTATTGGGTATCGCGGCCCTGCGGGGAACTTTCCTTTATAAATCGATGGTTTTTGCCTGGACGGCCCTCTCCTCCCTGACAGCGGTTATTGTCTGCTCCTCCTGGCACATCTGGGGCAGCGCCGGCCCCCTGGCTCTGGTCCTGGCCGGATACTGCGCCGCCCTGGTACTAACGGCTGCTTTCCAGGAAAAACACCGCGCCGATCAACCCGGATTCTGGAACTCGATAATTCTCAAGCCGTTGCCGCTGTTTACCATAGTGAATGTCTGCCTTTCGGCCGGCGTAACCCTCTCCGGCGGCAGCCAGATTTCAGAGATCAGTATGCTGATCGCCGGCGGAATTTTCAGCCTGCTGTTTCTCAGCCGCGTTTTCACCGCCCCGGATCGGCTGTTCAAGGGAATGGGCATATTCCCGTTCAGCCTGTGCCTGTTATTTACCCTGATGCGCTTCCCGTTTCTTTCGGAAGTACCGGCCATCGTCGCCGGTTCAGCCCTGATAATGCTGGTCGGTATGATCAGAGTGTTTCCGGCAAAAATGCGCGCGCTGTCATCGATAGCGGTGCTGACCGCGCTGTTTCTGGGCCTGTCCTTCGGCTGGCAAGCTGGCCTGCTCTGGAGCGGCCAGTTGGTAGGCGCGGTGGCCCTGCTGACAATCGCGGCCAGCGTCCGGCTGCGCTCCGGCGAAAAGACCTGGCGCTATCTGCATCCGCTGCTGCTGCTGCTTTTGATTTGGGGCTCGGTGGAGGTTTACGGCCGGTCGCTGGAATTGACCTACCTGCTTTCCGGCGCCCTGGTTACGGCGCTCTTTTTCGGTTATGAACGGCTTAAGCTGCGCACCTGGCTTTCGGATACGGTTTTGCTGATCGCCCTGGCCGCACTTTTTGTTGTGGTAAACGATGAATACAGCACGCTATCGGCCCTGCTGCTCTGTCTGTTCAATTTCGCGGTCATTCTGCTGGCGGCCAGACGTTCACTGGTCTGCCGGTACCTGGTACCGCACTATGCGCTGCTCCTCTGGCTGGGTTCGGAACCCTTTTTTGATAACTGGCTGAGCGCCGCCGTGTTCTGGTATGGCGCGTTGATCGCTGTTGCGCTCGCGGTTACCCTGCTTAAAAAAAGACCCCGGGCCGCTGAAGCGCGAAATCCCTTCCGGATAGCAGCCGCTTCATACGGTCTGATCATTTTTTCCGCAAGCCTCGCGGAGTCGGGGAACCTGCTATTCCCTGTCATAACGGGGCTGCTGCTGCTTTTTGCACTGACGGAGTACCTGACCAGTACCAATCTGCGAAAACCGCAGCTGGGTGCCGTACTGGGCTTGTTTAGCGCCTGGTTCTGGAGCTTGGGTCTGCTGCTCTGCCGGATGTATCTTCTGGATTCCAGGTGGTCGCTTTGGGGAGCTGTATTCGGCACCTTACTTCTGCCGGCTTTATTATTGCTTCCGCGCATCAAAAAAAACAGACATCAAAGTGCCCTGCTACAAACCTATCTTTCGCTGACCCTGCATGCCCTGGTGTCGGGGGGGATACTGCTTTTTCTGCAATACCCGGCCCTGCCGCTGTCCTTTGCAATAGTATGCCTCGTGGTGTTATTGCCGGCCTTTCTGGCAGGCTTTGCGCGTGGCAATACCGCCTTCAGCTTCGTACCGCTATTGCTGTTATTCCCGTTGCTAGAAAAGATCAGCACCATGACCGATATCAAACCAGAAATTTTGTATGTCTTGTTCTTTGCGGGTTTACAGATATTCAGCAGGGTTTTCTTTCGCAGGCTTTATCAGAGCGCCGGCGATTCAATCAGGAAAATCGACTGTTTTGCGATAATTTCCTTTTTGCCGCCGGCTGTACTGATCGCACGGGGGTTTGAATCCTACGCCGGAGACACGGCGCGCTATTGGCAGTTCACCGGCTATCTGCTGCTCGCGCTCTCGGCCGCTCTGCTTTACCGCCGGACCGCGACAAAAAACGGAAACAACCTGGCCCTGACAGCTGCCATCGCCGCGCTGACCACAGCCATGATCACTCAACCCTTTTTCATCATTCCGGATATTATGCTTTCGGAATACCGGCTGCTGCTGCCGCTGGCTGCGGCTTTGCTGCTGCGCCGCTTCATCTGGAAAGAACAGCAGGGAGCGACGGGAACTATGGCCTATGTATACGGCTCAGCGGCCCTGCTGTATTTAATTGCAGAAGCCCTCGCCCTGGGGCACAGCGCCGACGCTCTGATACTCGGGATCGGAGCGCTGTTGTTGCTGCTGATTTCTTTCGCGATACGCCAAAAACGGCTTTTTATGCTTTCCGCGGTAACTCTGATTTTTTTGGGCGTGTATATGTCCCGTGAATTCTGGCTGAGCATTGCCTGGTGGATATATCTGCTCAGCGCCGGTTTCCTGCTGATCGGCGTAGCCATTATAAACGAGGCAATGCGTACCAGGGGCAGTACTGTCCTGAAAAAAATTGGCTCTCTTTTCCAGGACTGGCGCTGGTAGCGGCTGCGGCTGCAGCCGGGACAGATTACCAGCGGTTGTTTTGACCGGTGGAGGTGACCCGGCCTTCGATGACGGCGGAGCGCAGGTCGGCGTTGTTTCCGCTCAGACGCACATCGCCCTGAATACGGACATCGCGAAGCACGCAGTTATTGCCGGTGATAGTCATGTTTCCTACAATTACCGTTCGTGCTGAACCGGCTCCGGCGATAGTTACGCTGTTTTCGCGGATGGTCAAGCCGCCCCGGTAGGTACCGGCTTCCAGGCGCAGAGTGCTGTTGTTACGTAAATGCCCGATACTGCGATGCGAGGGCGCCGGTTTGGCCTTAGGCTTGTTAGCCGAACGGGGCTGGGAGGCGGAAAAGGTTAATGTCCCCATGGTTGAGCATCCGGTAGCGGTCAGGGACAGCGCGGCGAGAGCGATACTAACGATAAAAATTGTTTTCTTCATAATAATTAAGATACTTCATTTCAGGTTACTGATGCGTTTTTTTTTATAGAATTGTTTTCTTTATTTACTGATATACCCACTATGAGCTATACTGTTCTACATGGCAGAACGAGCCTGCTGTTAACCTCCGGAGGTATCATGAAAAGTTTTATCACACTGCGCCGACTTGTTTCATTATCTGTTTTGTTGCTACTGACCGCTTTTCCAACCCTCGCTTCCCCGCCCCGTATGTCAGCGATGGGCATGCAAACCGACACTTACTGGATGATCCAGGGAGACAACACTATCATCAGCCTGAATCCGGCCGAACTCTCGCTTTTTTCCCAGGAAATCTGGGTACGCATTAAGCAACCGGCCGACTTCGGCTGCGGAGTCATCTATGGTCTGGCTCCGGAAGCAAACCTCTTTTTAAGCACCGGAGCGCCGCTTTCGCTGACAGATTTCCAGGGCATGCCCGCCAATCCTATTATCACACAAGAACAGGTAAACCTGATGATCGCCTTTCCGGTAAGCAAGCTGAAGGTGGGCTTTGCCGGCATGTTTACCAACGTTTATTCTGAAGATACTACCGCTGGAGCTGAAACCAAAAACAACAAGCTGGTTTGGAGCGCTACCGGCGGGGTTTATTTTGACCTGAGCGAAAAAACCAGTTTGGATGCCGCTGTGAAAGTCATATCTTACGGCATTGATTACGAAACCACCGGAACTAATGTCTATAGCGCCCACACTTTTGATATAGCCGCCTTCACTCGACTTAACTGGAAAGCCAAAACGGGCAACACTATCCATGCCGCGCTGAGCTACGCTTATATGGATCGCTCATATACTCCGGGAACGGCAGATTTAGAATCAGACATTATCAACCAGTTTACCCTCGGCCTTTCCGATGAATTTCAACTGACCGACAAAACACTGATGTTCATAGGTGTCCAGGGTGCCTTATCACAAAACAACGCCACCGTGGGCGATAGCCGGGATATATCGGTTAAGGTTGCCGGAGGTATGGAAAGTTCCTTTACCGACAAATTTACAGTTCGTCTTGGCGCCAATCGGTTGTTCTTTAATTCTATAGAAGATGCCAATGCTGAAACCATCACAAACCTTGAATCCCGGGCCAACGTAAATGTCGGATTGGGCATGAAACTCGGAGAACTAGTCTTCGACCTGGACATCAACAAGAAACTGTTCAGTAACGGACCGCATTTTATATCCGGGGTTCCCCTGAACACCCCGGATGGCTGGACCGTTGATTTTGTAGTAACCTACCATCTGGATCGGTAAATAATACTCGAATGCTATTGAGGAAAAAATGAAAAAATTACTACTGCTTGCGCTATGCGCTTCTTTATTGGGTTGCGCTTCCACCAGGTTGGAATCTTTGGCGACTGTTTCCCCGGTCGGCGTGGTCGCGGTGACGGCGAACGCCGATATTCTATGGTACGGCGAAGACGCTTCCAGCGATGATAATTCCATGGGTCTGGGCACCGCCCTGGTTGGCTTGGCAACCGCCAAAAAAGACGCCAAGATCAGCACCGTGCTCTCGCGCACCGATAACATTGTCAACCAGGCGGACGCGACCTTTTTGACCCTGCTCGGCTCATCCGGACTGACGGTTGTCGCGGATAAAAACGCGGTAACCGGCGCCCCCGCTTATCAAAATTACCGGGGCGGGAACTCCACCATGGGGCCGTCCTCCATTGTAAGCGCCCTTCAGTATAAAATGATCAGCCCAGGCGATAAATCCTTTACGGTGAACCTGGCCAAGCAGGCTGGTCTGCAGGGTGTGCTGTATCTCAACTGGAATTTTTCCAAGCAGGTCACGAATGGGCTTGGGAAAACGGGTTCGCTGCAGGCTATGGCCGATTTGCAGGTTATAATAAAGGATGCCGCAGGAAACACAGTTCACGCGCGATCCTATTATGGCCGGAGTAATGACACCATCGCGGTAGTCGCCGGCGTTTATGATCCCCAGGCCCTGGCCGATCTTTTTCCGGTAGCCATAGAATTAGCGATTCAGGCTTTTCTCGCTGATTTTTAATTTATTTTTTAAGCCTCTGGAGTTTCGCTAGGCGAACCTCCAGAGGTTTTTTGTTACAAAATCGTAATCATTTCATACATTTCTGGTTGCAATCAGCTCAATAAAACGTTTAGCATCCCTCAAAATCAATCCAAAACTGTCCATCGATCCCCATCTCACGCCTTTTAAGAGCATAACATTTGCTATTAGGTGTTTTTTTACACTTTTCTTCTTAAAAATGATAGTTAAACGAACACTAAACCTTATTCTAATGATTTTGGCACGAAAATTGCTTCTCTAAAGCTGTATTTTTTGTGAATTACTACGATCTTCAGATCATCTTTGGAGGAAAACCTGTGAAAAGTGTATTCAAAATTGTCTCTACAATAGTTCCGCTCGTAGTGACCGCAGTTGTTGTATTGGTCTCTTGTGTAACGGCCGAACCAGTGTCCTTTATGCGGGAAAAGGATTTTTATTATGGAGAAGGCAGCGGCGCAACAGTAGCAGAGGCCGAAATAGCCGCGAAAACCGACTTGGTGGCCTCGGCCATGCAGGTTTCGGTGACGCCGGAAATGGCAGCCGCGTTTCCGTTAAAAAGCCTACGCCCGTTTATATCGGAAAAGAATGCCGGAGCGGTGTATATCGTCTACCGCTACTCCGTGGAAGACTGGACTAAGAGGGAAGAACCGCGGGAGAGAGCGTTACGGGAGGAGCTCACCGCAGCCTTCGGCTTGATCGAGGCCAAAGGTTACCAGGATGTAAAAAGCAGCCTGGAGCAGGCCGCCGCCCTGTTGAACAAACTCTCCAGCGAAGGTCTGTCTCAGGTACTGACCGTGACTGAGACCGACAGCACACTTTTCTCGCGGAAAATCACGCTCTGGACTCGTGAACTCGTAGCCTCGATTCATATTGAGCTCCAGCCGGCCGGAAGCATTGTTCAGGACGATTCAGTTCTCTCGGTCAGCTTCCGCTCCAGCAATGGTAAACCGGTGGTATCACTGCCAGTAGCGATAAACTGGGTCGCGGTCAGCGGGGAAATTGTGCCTGAAATCAAGACTACCGATTCATCCGGAAAAATCAGTTTGTTGTTCCCGGAAAACCCGGCGCTGAAAAACAAGTCGCTGACACTTAAGCTGGTTTCGGCATTTGGTACGGAAACTCAAACGGCCGGTCGTATCCGGGACGCGGCCAACATCACGCTGGCCGAATTTGCCCTGTATCATTTTGATGACGCGGCGGCCTATTTCTCAGACGAAATCAAAATTACCGGCGGGTCGTTCACTGCCGGAGCCGTCAGCGGAGACCGCCGCGCCGAAGCGCGCGAAAAGCCCCGGGCGGTAACGCTCGCCGACTTTTACATTGACCGTTACCCGGTCACCAACGGCCAATACCGGGTGTATCTGGACGACATGAAGGTTCCCGCGGAAGAACGGGCCGAATTCTGGGACAACCAGAATTTTAACGGTTTCGATCAGCCGGTAATCGGAATCTCTATTAAAGAAGTAAATGACTATATTGCCTGGCTGAACAGCCGGTTTGGAATTAAAAAAAGACTGCCGACAGAGGATGAATGGGAGCGCGCCGCGCACGGCGGTGTAGAGGCGATCTACCCTTGGGGCAACCAGGATCCCAAAGATGGCCCGCGCGCCAACTTTAACGGCAACGGTCGCTTTGACGGAACATCGCCGGTCGGCAGCTTTGAAACCGGGAAAAACGCGTTCGGCCTCTATGATATGGCCGGAAATGTCAGTGAGTGGACCAGCACTGCGGCCCCCGAAGATGATCAGATAGATGGAACAGCGCTGATCGTGAAGGGCGGCTCCTGGATGGACGGCCCGGCGGAACTACGCGTTTCGGCGCGCCGGTACCTGAATTCCGCGCAGCGTTACGGAGATGTTGGTTTCAGACTTGTAAGGGAGATTTCAAATGAATAAGCAATTACGTACAGTTGTGATATTACTAGGAGCGGCGATCCTCGCCTTCTCCTGCCGCACTATAAACTTTGCCGATGAAACTGATGAGAATATTATCGCCAGGGGAACCGAGGCCTGGAACGGACAGAGCCCGGAGACAGCCCGCTTTTATTGGGTAAACATCAAGGACGCCGCAAATCAAAAAAAATACGTCGGTTACATAGACAGCTATGTTAACACAGCCAAGGAAACCAATGCCCTCTCGGCCGAACCGCCGCAAGCCGAAGCGGCCTATCTGAGCGCCTACCGCAGGCTGCATACGGTGTATTCCGGATTCCCGAAAACGCTGAAAACCCCAGCCGCTGTTTCCCGGAAAATGTCGGCCATGGCCGCCGGCCGCGGACGGGCGCTGCTGGACACCAACAACGTCTCAGGCGCGCAAACCCTGCTTAAATCCGCCGAGGAAACCTACGGCGCCACCGCGGAAGTCAGCGCCCTGCTCGCCGAAGCCGATGTACTGCTCGGCGCCACCAGAACTGAAGCTGCGGCCAACACGCAGGTGGAACGGGCCCGGGCCAATGAAGATTTTGATGAGAAAATCGCCGGATACGAGCGAGCCATTACCGCAGTAGCCAATGGTGAAAAAGCTTTTGGGGAGAACACCCTAAAAATCGGAAAAGAAAATACTCCTGTTTTTATGACGACAGCGACACGCCTGAAAAACAAACGTCAGGCAATCCAGCTGGAAATGGAACGGGCCCTGCGTGAGCGCCAGTATTCCTTCAAGGACCGCATCGGCGAGGAATTCGCCCGACAACCGGAAGGCGGAACGCTTGGGACCATGACACTGGAACAGATTCTCGCTCATCAGGAAAGCATCAAGGCCAATATCGATATCGCCTATGCCGAAATGCGAGCCTTCAGCGCCAAATATCCGACCGTGATTGACCGGGCCATGCTCCGGGAAGTCGAGCTGCAAAAACAGGATCTCGAGGCCCGCATTACCCAGATCAACACCGAAATCCGCACAGCCCGGGATATCGCCAGCCGCGGAAAAACGGCTATCCCGATAATGATCGGTCTATTCAATCCGGTTCCCGGCGGTACCCGTGAAGACCAGAAAAGCCGGCCGGCCCGCATGCGCGGATCCATCCGTGACGCCAATGACTATTGGTGGGGTATGGTTTCGATTCCCTCTGGCACCATGAACGACCTGGTTATCACCATGGATGACGAGCGCCCTGTCAGGGTGTTCGCCGAGAATACCCGCTCCGGTGCCCGCGCCGGTCAGCTTCCGGACCTGGTAAATCGGGGATATAAAGTCGGCAACTCATGGCCGGTTCTCAACGCCGGGAATCAGCTTCCATCCAGTATGTATTTCGTTGAAATACAGAAGGGTCGGAAACAGGACTATAGCGGCGAAGCAGTTATCTATAGCTCATTTATTTCAAGGATGCGTTAATGCTGAATACAAAACGGAAAATTATCATAGCGGCCGTTGCCGGTACCCTTTTATTAATCGCTCTGGCCATCATTTTTATTTGGGACAAAGAACCCGAAGGAATAATTGTCGGGACCTCGACCTTACCGGATTCGCTTAATCCGGTGCTGGAGCAGAATACGGCGGGCATCAATGCCAACGAGCTGGTGTTTGACGGACTGGTCAATTTTGAGGTCGATCCGCAGAGCGGAAAAATCAGCTCGGAACTGGCTCTTGCCGAAAGCATCGAACAGGATCCGGTAACCAAAAAAACCTATACGGTAAAGCTCCGTGAGGTTTCCTGGCACGACGGCGCGCCGGTGACGGCCGAAGATGTTGTTTACTCCTATCGGGCTTACGCCGAACCCGCCAACCGCTCACCAAAGAGGGACTATATTCTGTCTTTTATCGAGGACATGAAGGCCATTGACCCGCTGACGGTACAGATAGAATTCCGCCGCCCGATTCCGCCGTTCCGGGTTTATCCGGTGCTAACCTTCAAGGTTATCCCCTCTACCTATAACGGCCGGAAGCTGGCCATCAATATGCGAGTCGGCGAGAACGAGCGTTTGTTCGCGGTCAAACCCGTCGGCACCGGGCCTTACAAATTGACCAATTGGGAAATCGGAAAATGGCTGGCCTTCACCGCCAATGCCCAGTACTTTGAGCGCCAGCCGGCCTCGGAGTCCCTGGTAATTCGCAAGGTGATTGATCCGGTAATCCGGATAAACGAATTCCGCAAGGGCCGCATCAACCTGATTCTGGAAACCTCGCCCCTGGACCGCGCCAAGGTTGAGCGCATCCCGGGAGTGGATATCAACTGGTATCTGCCCTACGCCTTCTACCAGGTGGCGATCAATACCCGCTCGGCGAACTTTTCCAATGTCGAGGCCCGCCTCGCCCTGGCCGCGGCCGTGGACCGCGCAGCCATAGTTCCGGGCGTGACGGATCGGGAGGATGTGGTAAATAACTTCGGACCCTTCCCCTCCAACATGTTCAGCCTTAATCTGGGCGAATACAATATCGAACCGCTGAAGAATTACGCGGAGCTGGATATTGACCGTGCCAGAAGACTGGCTTCTTCCAGCGGTTTATCCGGAAAATCGGCCATCCTGCTGTATCCGGACTCGCTCGGGGATTTCGGGCAAAAAACGGCCGAAGCCCTGGTCGCGCAATTCGCGGCTCTCGGTCTGACGGTAGAGGCCAAGCGTACCGGAGACCAGGTTTTCAAACGTCTGGTGTACATCGAAAAAAAATATGACATGGCGCTGATCTACAGCGAGGGCTTTGACAATCTCTATTCTGACACCGTCGCCTGGTACCATTCGGATGGAATAAATAATATCTCCGGAGTAGAAGATGAGGAGCTGGACAAGCTCTTTGACACCTGGGCCGGAACCGTTGTGGCTGCGGACTGGGTGGATATCACCAGAAAAATTCATGACCGAATTTCCGCGCACGCTCCCGCCGTGTACTTGTACACGATTGAAAAGGATGTGTACTCCAGGGGTCTGCAGGACGTAACGATCGCTTCCGACAATCCCTTTATCTCGGCTGAAGACTGGTCACTGGCGGGTATGTAGAATGCGTTTTATCCGTTTTCTGTTTAAGGAGTTTCTGCTGCGCGGCGTATTGTTTGCCGTCATCGGCACGCTCGGCCTGGTATCGCTGTACTTTCTTTCTATCGGCGTACCGGCCGAAGAGTACGGTCTGGCGGCGCGCTCCTTCGTCAAAATGATAACCGGTTCAGCGGACTTTTCAATTGAGCATCCCGGCTTCAGCGCCTCCAGCATAATTATGTCCGGAGCGGCCATTACCTTGCCCCTGGCCCTGGCAGCTCTGGTAATTCTGGTGCTGGCTACCCTATCCGGGGTGGCCCTATCCACCACCACCAAACACTTGCAGAGCGAGCATGGCAGAAAAGCCGGCTTTAGAATGATGGAATCATTGAAGTTCTTCTCGGCCTTGTTGGCGTCGGTACCGCTGTTTGTGGGTTTCTGGGTATTGGGAAACGGGTTCGGCAGTAACGCGCCCTTCATGCTGATCGCCATTACGACTGTCGCTTTAGGCGGCCTGGGGTGGGACGCTTCACGGTTTTTGCTGTCCGACATGCTAGCCCAAATGGATACGACGCATACGACCGTATTCACCACCCTGGGGATGCCGCTTGGGCGGGTCTTTCCCCTCCCGGGAACTTTTTCAGGCTACCTGCTGTCTTCCAGCTTTCCGCGCTTTATTCCGTATCTCGCCGGCAAGGTGCCGGCGATTATCGGTGGAGTGAC
The DNA here is from genome assembly GCA_942493045.1 of Treponemataceae bacterium. Taxonomy (GTDB): domain Bacteria; phylum Spirochaetota; class Spirochaetia; order Treponematales; family Treponemataceae; genus Teretinema. The sequence continues at coordinate 1,291,984 of OW818665.1, forward strand.
CATCGCCGAAATCATTTTCTCGTTTCCCGGTCTTGGCAGTACCCTGATGGACGCCCTGCTTTCGCGCAATACCGACTTGCTGATCGCCAGCGTATTCCTGCTGCTCTGTGTCAACGCTATCGTTACGTTTATCGTCAAGACGGTACTATTCCTGGTCTATCCGAGGTGGTATGAAAAAGCTATTTAATGTACTCCAGAGCCTCGCGCTCGCGTTGCTGGTTTCTCCCTTTGTACTCACCTGGATGCCCCCGGCATTTTTTGATGAAGCCCTGCGCTCGCTGCCGGCGGCTTTTTCGGAGGCCCTGTTCGTTTCCTTCAGGCAGCTTTCCGTCACGCTGGCCGCCACGGTCAGCGTCGTCTTTGTAGTAACGGCGGTATTGGGCTATACCAGCATCCTGTGGCCCCTCGTCGGCAGGACAGTGGCCGGGATACTGGAAGCGATAGAGTCGATACCGGCCATCCTGATTGCCCTTTTCTGCTACGCCCCGGTGTCCGGATATTTGGCCCGTCACTCCGAGTCATCCTCCTCGATGGTCTCGTTGCTGGTGTTTATTTTCGCGGCCGCGCTGACCACCTTACCGGAAGCGGTGCGCGGCGTAGCCCTGCCCCTTTCGGATTTGTACTACCGGAAATATAGTCTGTCCTTCCGATCCTACGGATTCAGGCGTAGCCGGATACTGTCTGTACTGATGGGCACGCAAACCATGAAGCAGGCCTTCAAGCGCGCCTCGGCCGGCATATTGCTGAAGACACTCGTGCTGGACTGCTCCTTCGGTTTTATTATTCAGCTCGGGTTCGGCAGCTACGGCACGCCGGCGCATGCCAGCCCCGGGGCCCTGATAGCCGCTAACCGCGACGCGCTGTTTCCTGGAGGCAACCCGTTGCTGTTCTGGATTCCGGTAGTGCCTCTGGTAATGATCAGCATGGCCTTCTTGTTCATGTTCGGTAAAGATAAGGAAAACGAGATATGACGACTCATCCACTTGTACTGGAAAATTTCTCGACAGCGCTGAAGAACCGCCTGCTCTATAAAATTGACCGCTTCGCGCCGGAAGTAGGATCTTCAACAGTGATAATCGGCATGACCGGGGTCGGAAAATCGGTGTTGCTGCGCGCCTGCGCCGGTCTGCTACCGACTGCTCCTTTTACCCTGACCGGCTCGATGCGCTTGTTCGATCTCGATGCCTACCGCGACGGTATTAAAACCGGTTACAAAGAATGGAAAGCCATCAGGGAGCGGGGTATTGTTTTTGTGCCGGCGGAAAGCGCCAACGCCATGAACCCGGCCTTGTCCCTGGACCAGAATCTTAAGTTGCTTGCTCCGGATTCCCGAGCCTTGGTGGAAAGCCGCCTGGCAGAGTACTTCCGGATCGATTTCCAGAAGTTCGCCAAATACTACCCCGATGAGGTCAGCGGCGGAGAGCTGCAGCGCATCACACTGATGATTCTGCTATCCAGGCCGGGAGACTTGATCTTCCTCGATGAACCGACGGTGAACCTGGACCGGAAACTGCGGCTGCGTTTTATCGAACTGCTTAATAAAGAAATTCTTGGGCAAAATAATAAGACGGTAGTAATGGCCAGCCATGATCTTGACTTTGTGAGGGCCCTGCAAATGGACTCGATCGTTTCACTGGAAGACGGCAAGCTCAAAAAGTTAACCGCTCTGCCTGAAAGCGTCGGATACGAAAAAAAAGCGGTCGATGATAAAACAGAGCCGGGTCTTGAGTTGATCAACGTTTCGCAGCACTACCGGGTCAGGGGAGTATTTGGAGAGCGCGAATTCTATGCCTTCCGCAAATTGAATGTCGACTTCAAGCGCTCCAGAATTTACGGAATCACCGGCCCGAGCGGCTGCGGCAAAACCAGCATGATACGGGCTATCTTGCGCCTGATTGACGGTACCAATGGCTCAATCAGATTGGATGGGGAAAACCTGGTGGAACTTAAGAACACCGAAAACGGAACCGACCCGGCGGTCTTTAAACCCTTCAGAAAAAAAATGACATTGGTTCAGCAGGACTCCCGTTTTGCATTTTTCCCAGATCTGAAAATCCGGGACTCTTTCGCGCAGATCAACCGGGTGTACGGAAACAAAGACGCCTTCGACTGGACAGCGCTGGCCGACTGCATGAACAAGATCGGTCTGCCGCTTACGCTGCTGGATACCCTGCCCCGTTCCTTAAGCTCCGGAGAAATGAAGCGCATGGATATCGTGCGCGCCCTTGTCGCGAAACCGGAGATACTGCTGTTGGATGAGCCGTTCGCGCATATCGACTTCCAAACACGCACACTGGTAATGCGCGCCATCTCGGACTACCTGGCCGAGAATCAGACCATTGTCCTCGTGGTAACTCACGAGGACTTCGATCTGAAATATTTTATCGAAGAAGACTTTGACTTTCTCAGCCTAGCGGTCACCGCGAAACGGTTGAGGGATTCATAGTTTGAGAGAAACACAGATGATTTAAAAAAGTTTATTTCAAAAAAAGTTCTTCTGCTTCGGATGTCCAGGAAAGCTGGACAGGACTTTTGTGGCAGGAAGGGTACTCCTTCCCTTCCTGCCACTTTCTTTTTTGCTTACTCGCTGTAACCCCAATACCATGACTGTGCGCCATAGGGATACTGCACGCGACTATCAAGGTGATTGAAAGACCCGTAGGTGATTATACCCGAGAAGCCACAAGTCTTGGCTTTCTCCCGAACCGTTGAAATACCGAGACCGCTCACCACCACGTCAGCTGCAATGCCGTAACGATGCTGACTGTTTGTAGCCCCGCCTACAGCCCTATTATGTGCGGTGCTCCGGTAACCAGAGTTGATTGTCATGGAACGGTTACCGCACTTTAGCCGCAAAGCTTCAAGCTTCCACATAAGACGGCGTACATTTTCTTTCACCGCAGCAGCGCTGATGGGACCGCCGGTAAAACCAGCTCCATCCTTTGAATAGAATTCACTAAAATTAAAGTGAAGAGTCGAACGGTCTGATTTCTCAAGCGAATTAAGCTTGGCCTGGGTCGCCGGTCCGACTATTCCGTCAGCAGCAAGTCCGAAGGCGGACTGGAAGCGAATTACAGCCGCTTTAGTCCCGGGTCCAAAAGAGCCATCAACTGATATATAGGTTTGTGCAGCTGAGGAAGATGCAAAACCGGCCACGCGTATCTGCAACTCAGTCACATCAGCGCCACTCATGCCTTCTTTTAGGGTGCGGGACCAGACATACGCTCTACCCTGGGTATCCTCGGATGATACGTCGCTTGCGGTTGGAACGAAGCTGCCCATGCTGCAAGACGTAACAACGACCAGCAAACAGAACAAAACAACAGGAATGAAAAACAGGCTTCTTTTTTTCATGGTACTTTCCTTTTCCCGGATAACTCATCTCACCGTCAACGACGTGGTGTCATTGTCAACCCGAAGGAGCATATGGTCAAGAAAAAAAAATTATATGTAATGATTGACCGCAGCTTCCAGGTGTCGCCTGCGGCGTCCACCAGATTTCACCTGCGGTTCAATCTTTGCAGTTTTTGACAGCGAGAGAATAACGGACTAACGAGGAAGCAATAGGTGTCAAAAACTGCGTAGCAAGCTTTCGGTTAGTCGCCGTGGAGTTTCGCGAATGCGAAACTCCAGAGGCTTTTTTTATATTAAAGGCCCTCCGAACGGAGGGCCTTTAATATAAAAAAAGCCTGGCAGCTTCCTACTTTCCCACTTTGCAGCAGTATCATCGGCGTTAAAGAGCTTGACTTCCGTGTTCGGGATGGGAACGGGTATTACCTCTTCACTATGGCCACCAGGCATTATTAACAAATGTTGGTTGGAATCTTGTGTTCGATTCCGGTCCGTTTTCAGGATGGACTTCCTAACACAGGGTCAGCGGCGTAAATGAGCGCGCTGCGCGGGGAACGTAAAGGAAAAAGTTGTAATGAAAAACGATAATATGGTCAAGCCTCACGACTTATTAGTATTGGTCGGCTCATACATTACTGTATTTAGACCTCCAACCTATCAACCTGGTAGTCTCCCAGGAGTCTTTAGGGGGGTTGAACCCCCAGGGATGATTTATCTTGAGGTGGGCTTCCCACTTAGATGCCTTCAGCGGTTATCCCTTCCGAACTTAGCTACTCTGCACTTACCCTTGGCAGGATAACAGATACACCAGAGGTTCGTCCACTTCGGTCCTCTCGTACTAAAAGCAGCTCCTCTCAATCATCCAACGCCCATAGCAGATAGGGACCGAACTGTCTCGCGACGTTCTGAACCCAGCTCACGTACCGCTTTAATTGGCGAACAGCCAAACCCTTGGGACCTGCTTCAGCCCCAGGATGCGATGAGCCGACATCGAGGTGCCAAACTTTCCCGTCGATGTGAACTCTTGGGGAAAATCAGCCTGTTATCCCCGGAGTACCTTTTGTCCGTTAAGTGACGGCGCTTCCACTCGCTACCGCCAGATCACTAAGACCTACTTTCGTACCTGCTCGAGCTGTCACTCTCGCAGTCAAGCCACCTTGTGCCTTTACACTTGTGCGCTGATTTCCAACCAGCGTAAGGTGACCTTCGCGCACCTCCGTTACTGTTTAGGAGGCGACCGCCCCAGTCAAACCGCCCACCTATCATTGTCCCCACTCCAGCTTCATGGATAGGGTTAGAAACCTAATTCAGCAAGGGTGGTATTTCACTTGATGACTCCTCACAACCTGACGGCCATGTCTCACAGTCTCCCACCTATTCTACACATGCTAAACCAAGTCCCAATAATAAGTTACGGTGAAGGTTCACGGGGTCTTTCCGTCTAACTATGGGTAACCGGCTTCTTTACCGGTATATAAATTTCACCGAGTCTCGCGTTGAGACAGTGCCCAGAATCGTTACACCATTCGTGCGGGTCGGAACTTACCCGACAAGGAATTTCGCTACCTTAGGACCGTTATAGTTACGGCCGCCGTTTACTGGGGCTTCAATTCAAAGCTTCGGGGCTCCCCTAACCTCTCCTTTTAACCTTCCAGCACCGGGCAGGTGTCACCACCTATACGTCCCATTACTGGTTCGCAGATGGCTGTGTTTTTGATAAACAGTCGCCTGGGCCTGCTCTGTGCCACCCCCACTCTTTAACCAAACAGGGGCCACACTTCTTCCGAAGTTACGTGTGCATTTTGCCGAGTTCCTTAACGCGAGTTCTCTCGAGCGCCTTAGATTTCTCATCTCACCTACCTGTGTCGGATTACGGTACGGTCTCTTATAACCTAGCCTTAGACAGTATTTCCCGGCACCCTGATTACATCCGCTTCACTAAGCCGTAGCTTCGCTCGCTGTCACAGCTCATCTCAAGAACCGGATTTGCCTGGTTCTCTCAACAACTTGCTGCTTAGACCGGGACAACCGTCGCCCGGCCGGATTTCACCTCATGCGTCCTGCCATCGAAATTATAAGAGGTACTGGAATATGAACCAGTTTCCCATCGACTACGGCTTTCGCCCTCGCCTTAGGGGCCGACTTACCCTGGGCAGATGACCTTTACCCAGGAAACCTTAGGTTTTCGGCGGACGGGAATCTCACCCGTCTTTTCGTGTACTTATACCTGCATTCTCTCTTCCATCCCCTCCAGCGCCCCTCACAGGTACGCCTTCATCGGTCCATGGAATGCTCCCCTACCATCTGTACCCTAAGGTACAAATCCGTAGCTTCGGTATACCGCTTAGCCCCGTTACATTATCTGCGCATGAATACTCGACCAGTGAGCTATTACGCACTCTTTAAAGGAATGGCTGCTTCTAAGCCAACCTCCTGGCTGTCTATGTATTCACACCTCATTTTACACTTAGCGGTATTTCGGGACCTTAGCTGACGGTCTGGGCTGTTTCCCTCTTGACTACGAACCTTGTCGCACGCAGTCTCACTCCCATACGTTGACTTTCGGCATTCAGAGTTTGATTGGGTTTGGTAGACGGTGAAGTCCCCTAGTCCATCCAGTGCTTTACCTCCGAAAGTTTTGTATGAGGCTGTCCCTAAAGGCATTTCGGGGAGAGCCAGCTATTTCCAGGTTTGTTTAGCCTTTCACTCCTAATCACGAATCATCCCTACCTTTTTTAACAGATTAGAGTTCGGTCCTCCACTCGGTATTACCCGAGCTTCAACCTGTTCGTAACTAGATCACCTTGGCTTCGGGTCTACGACATGCAACTTATTTCGCCCTATTCAGACTCGGTTTCCCTACGGCTCCGGAACTTCAATTCCTTAACCTCGCTGCATACCGTAACTCGCAGGCTCATTCTACAAAAGGCACGCCACTACCCTTTCGGGCTGTGACATCTTGTTAGTGTATGGTTTCAGGTTCTATTTCACTCCCCTCGCCGGGGTTCTTTTCGCCTTTCCCTCACGGTACTTCTGCACTATCGGTAGCTACGGAGTATTTAGCCTTGGATCGTGGTCGACCCAGATTCCGACAGGGTTTCTCGTGCCCCGCCGTACTCAGGTACCGCATCAAAGAGACTCATGCATGTCGTGTACGGGGATTTCACCCTCTTCGTCCGGCCTTCCCAAACCGTTCCACTATACATGTGTTTTATCACTCTTCGGGTTATCCCCATGCGGCCCTACAACCCCCGTTAAACGGGTTTGGGCTCTTCCGATTTCGCTCGCCGCTACTTTCGGAATCTCCGGAGGATCGCTCCTCTTCTTGATTTCTTTTCCCGAGTTACTTAGATGGTTCAGTTCACTCAGTGTGGCTTTCTTACCCTATTTTATTCAGGTACAGAATACTGGAATCACTCCCAGTGGGTTACCCCATTCGGCAATCTGCGGATCACAGGATATGTGCTCCTACCCGCAGCTTTTCGCAGCTTATCACGGCCTTCTTCGCCTCGTAGCTCCAAGGCATCCACCATACACCTATATTCGCTTGACCATATTATCGTTTTTTCTCAAATCAAATCTCAGATTCTTCACCGGTGGTTCAAGCTCGCCCCTGCAGGCAGTTCCGGCTCTCATCTGGTCCGTCAAAACGTAAGAGCTGCTTGCGCACCTCCTTTTTTTTGCCGTCCGTTCGACTCAAGAATAGTTTTACAACTTTACAACAGAAACTTTCATTTCTGCGTTTACGTTCCCTTCCCTATGTTGTGTCAAAGATCAATCGCGACGGGCTTTCTCTTTCGAAAAAACTTACGCGTCAGTACTTGCGTACCGTTTACTGGGCCTGATTAGAGTTGAACTAATGACCCCTTCCTTATCAGAGAAGTGCTCTAACCGACTGAGCTACAGGCCCATATAAAAAAGGAAAAGGGAAAGAAGGATAAAAGATTGTTAAAAGACAGTAATGAATTGCCCTGTGTACTTCAGGGACTTTTTTTTGTGCGGTACTTCGGGTTACCCCTTAATACCGCCAGAACACGTTCGTGAGAACAGTATTCTGTTAACCTCATCCGCCAGGATGATGTTGCCTTTCTCTTAGAAAGGAGGTGATCCAGCCGCACCTTCCGGTACGGCTACCTTGTTACGACTTCACCCTCCTTACAAAACGTACCTTCGGCGCCGCCCTCCCTTGCGGGTTAGACTAGCGACTTCGGGTACCCTCTACTCGGATGGTGTGACGGGCGGTGTGTACAAGGCCCGGGAACGTATTCACCGCGCCGTGCTGATGCGCGATTACTAGCGATTCCAACTTCATGGAGTCGAGTTTCAGACTCCAATCCGAACTACGGTTGCTTTTTTGCGCTTTGCGTGACCTCGCGGTGTAGCATCGCTTTGTAGCAACCATTGTAGCACGTGTGTAGCCCTGGACATAAGGGCCATGATGACTTGACGTCATCCCCACCTTCCTCCGGTTTGTCACCGGCAGTTCCGCCAGAGTCCTCACCTTAACGTGTTAGTAACTGGCAGTAGGGGTTGCGCTCGTTGCGGGACTTAACCCAACACCTCACGGCACGAGCTGACGACAGCCATGCAGCACCTGTCTAGCGGCGTATTGCTACGCTACAGTATCTCTACTGTATTCCACTAGATGTCAAACCCAGGTAAGGTTCCTCGCGTACCATCGAATTAAACCACATGCTCCACCGCTTGTGCGGGCCCCCGTCAATTCCTTTGAGTTTCACCCTTGCGAGCATACTTCCCAGGCGGTACACTTATCACGTTAGCTTTGGCACCGAGACTCATGCCCCGACACCTAGTGTACATCGTTTACGGTGCGGACTACCAGGGTATCTAATCCTGTTTGCTCCCCGCACTTTCGCACCTCAGCGTCAATCATCAGCTAGAAACCCGCCTTCGCCACCGGTATTCTTCCAGATATCTACAGATTCCACCCCTACACCTGGAATTCTAGTTTCCCCTCTGTGATTCAAGTCTGGCAGTACCCAATGCAATTCTACAGTTAAGCTGCAGGATTTCACACCGGGCTTACCAAACCGCCTACATGCCCTTTACGCCCAATAATTCCGAACAACGCTTGCCCCCTACGTGTTACCGCGGCTGCTGGCACGTAGTTAGCCGGGGCTTATTCACCGACTAATGTCATCATGCGGTCATTCCCTACCACACTTATTCTTCATCAGCAAAAGGATTTTACAACCTTTCGGCCTTCCTCATCCACGCGGCGTCGCTCCGTCAGACTTTCGTCCATTGCGGAATATTCTTAGCTGCTGCCTCCCGTAGGAGTTTGGGCCGTATCTCAGTCCCAATGTGTCCGTACACCCTCTCAGGCCGGATACCCATCGTAGCCTTGGTGGGCCGTTACCTCACCAACTAGCTAATGGGACGCGGGCCCATCCTCGAGCGGAGCCGTAGCTCCTTTCATCGCATCACCACAGTGTCGCGATCGTATTCGGTATTATCCACTATTTCTAATGGCTATCCCCAACTCAAGGGTAGGTCACCCACGTGTTACTCACCAGTCCGCCACTCTAGGGGGAGCAAGCTCCCCTTGCCGTCCGACTTGCATGCTTAAGACGCGCCGCCAGCGTTCGTTCTGAGCCAGGATCAAACTCTCCATGATATATTTCAAATGCCACTAGGGCATCTGATATCATTTGCGAGCCTCATCCCTTCAAATTTAATATTAAAGGAATTGTGTCTCCATACCTTTTCAGATACTTCAAACACGGCTTGTATCAATGTCTTTTTCGAACCTCACCATCTGACTTCAGGCATTCCCATTTCTGGAAATATCTATTTATCAAATAGCGTCCTTCTTTCCCTTCCCTTTATTATCAAAGACCATTCGCTGTACCGGCTTTTCGACCGGAAGCAGCGTATAAAAACATCCCGTTATTTCAACAGGACTTCAAAAGAGCATGTCGCGATGTAAGGCTTTTTTTTCGTTCGAAACGTAAGCTTTAGCATCAAAGCGCGCACATTTCAGATTCACTGGCTAGTGGCGCAACGAAGATAGTTGTAACACTAATGCCTTGTCTTGGTCAAGCGCTTCTAAAATTATTTCTCGCTATTTTCAGTTTTTTTTTCGCGTCTGGCCAATTCAGTTTCCAGACGAGCTATCTCAGCCAGCAGCGGCGCGGTTTCAGGAAGCTTCGCGGTTTCAGAAACCGTATCATTCGCGAACGAGGGATACAACAGCCGGCCCAGGGCGGCATAGGCGGCGTCCAGCATTCCGCGCAGACGGATGGTGTCTACATAGGCAATTGCTTCATTACCGGCTTTGCGAATGCCCTCCCCGGCCCGGGACATCAAATCCACCAGCGTTTCCATTCCCCGGTACACACCTTCGGTAAAAGTATCTTTTTGATCGTTCATCATTATACTCCTGTATCGATGATTATCGTTTTCGAATCCCCAATATAGTCAGGTCATCGTACTGAGCGTCTTCGCGGATACCGGTATAATACATATACTCAGGGTACGATGGGTGATCCTTGTGCCGCGAACAATAGGCTTCATACTGCCGGAAGTGCGCGGACAGGAAGGTATCTACCTTACGGTCCACCTGCACCCGGTCAAAATCACCGGCGGCGGAGTCACGGTACATGCGGAAAATCTTTTCGACAGAGACCAGCGCCAAAATCGATTCTTCCATTGTACCCTGACAGCCCGTAAAATCAAAATCAAAATCCTCATTCTCGATCGGGTTGTGCCACTTCACCAGCTTATAGGTTTTCCGGGCAAAGACGGCCTCAATGATGGCGTAGACCCGTTCAGGCCCGAGCTCTTCATCCATCTTGCCGACGCTGTGGGTCTCGTGAGGCGCTTCGCGCGCCAGGCCGGGATGGGCGCATTCCATAACCTTGAGATCGGCGGTACGGAACTGGCGTTTGGCTTCTTCGATACCGTCAGTATAGAAATATAACACGTCACCGGGATTCAGGTGCGCCTTGACCACTTTGAAGCCGCCCTTCATCTCGACCATAAAAGAAGGAAACACGCCGGCTGCCGGAGTTTCCGGAAGAGTCAGCACCTTCATCTTACGGCTGACGGCGTCATAAATGTGCACCATGTTGTCACCGGCGTTACAGAAATGCACGTCCCCGGAAACCGAATCCAGAATGCAGAGCGTAAAGGCCGCGAACCGGCCCTTAAAACCGCGGGACTCGATCAGGTCGTTGATGCGTGAAACGATATAGTCAATACGGAAGCCGTTCTTCTGATAGGTCCAGTCCTTAAAATAATCCAGGAACAAAGTCGCGACCTCTACCATGATTAGCGCCGCCGGAACACCCTTGCCGGCGACGTCGCATTTGATGATCGCGTAATGCCGCTGATCCAGCTTGATATAATCGAAATAGTCGCCGGACACACCCTTGGCCCCTTCGTAATAACCGAAGAATTCGGCGTTGTCCTCGACGCTGCTGCCGCTGGTCAGTTTCCGGCCGGAAGAATCGGTCTCCAACGGAATGAACATCTTCTGGACTTCCTTACCAACCGTCAGGTCCTTGGAGGCCGCGGCGGCCTTGATCAGCCCATGAGTCATATCATTGATGGTCTCGCCGAGCAGGCCGATCTCGTCCCGGGAACGCAGTTTGATATCCTGACCGTCGAGCGATTCCTTATCCTCGGTGTCGCGGATCATGGCCACGTGGGCAGCCAGTTTTCGCACCGGCGAAATAATAATTGAAGCCAGGGCCAGGGCGCCCAGCACGCCGATCAGTATGGCGAACATCGCGGTATACATGGTTGTCTGAACCAGATTGCGCCGGTCCCGGTCCAGAGTCTTCAGCAACGACTCGGTGGAAATCTGAATGCGCACCGAGCCGCGCACATATTGCTGCTGGGTACCCTGGCGGTACAGTACCGGTTTATAGAAAACATAGTCCGTCTCGGTGCGGGAAATACTTTCCGGGTCAAACAGCGGCCAGGAGCCCATACCCTTGACCGAGAGCGCGGCCAATTCGCGGTTCAGCCTCTCTTCCAGCTGGCGCGAAATAGTCTGGATTTCCTCAACACGACGGCGCGAATCAGCGTCGGTCCGCAATGCCAGCTGAATACCTTCACGAGTCAGTTCGGAAATACTCTCCGAAAGCTCTCCGAGTGCGTTCTCCGCCTCGGTATTCAAAGCTTCTGAAACCTTGGCGATTTCCTCGGAGGCCGGATCAGAAAGCCGGGAACCGCCGTAAGCCAGTTCAGCGCTGTCAATCTTCTGTTCCAAGTCAGGATCGTTCGAAGCCCACACAAAATCGATATGAGTAGAATTGGCGTTGGCGCTTTGACCGGTAACGGTTGCCCAGGAAGCCTCATCAAGAGCGGCAATCTGCTCGGGCAGGAAGCCGAGTTCGAGGGTATTCTGGCTGGGTAGATACACCCGGGCTCCGGAAGCCAGGCTCTCCAACAGTACGTACACCCGCGACTGCAGGCCTGAGGATAGCGTGCGTTCCTGATTCCGCGAGAACTGCAGTCCCAGAGGTATGGACACCAGCAAGGTAACGGCCACAACCAGGGTGGTGGTAAAGAAAGCCAGTTTGAAGCGTAAACCAAGACCACGATTTCGCAGCGCTCTGCCGCGTTTTTTCTTTTCTGAGGGCATAACATCTCCTGTTATCAGGGCTTGTACTTCCCAGCGTATCGAGAGGGCTTCACGGGCGGTTCCGGCTATCCCGTGAATCGAGAACACCAAAACCGCCAGGGCGAACAGCATCACCGCAGAGAGCGTGATCAGGCCGATTCCGGGACCGGAGCGCTCCGAAGCGTCCGTTCTCTGCCAGGCAGGAATGAATTCATATTCAAAATCACCGTATTTTACGGTACCGGTCGCCGTAATTGTCAATAGCGGCCGGGTTTGATACAACCCGCGTTTCGGGTGCTGGATACCGATGCGGTATTCACCCTCTTCAATGTCCGCGACTTTAATTCCGGAAATCAGCCGGTCACCGTTAACGGTAAACTGGCCCTGCGAGCGTGTCAGGGTTATATCCCAGGGAGCCTGCCCATCACGATCCAGATACACCGCGCTGGCGGTACCTTCGTCGGTAAAGCCGCGCCCGATGATGGAGAGGCTGAGCGTGCCGGTATCATCCAGTTTGGATTCGGCATAGGTCACGGCGGTGTATGGTACGTACTTATCCAGTGCCAGATAGTAAACTGTTGGCGTACCGATATTGCCGACGGTGTCAATCGCGGCCACGCTGAAGGCATACAGGCCATTATCGCGGTTGGAAAACGATACGCTTGTTTCCACGGTGCGCAAGGCGGCGGGAGGCCGGCCGACACTAATACCGGCGCCGAGCGCGGCCGCCAGTCGCGGAGCGCTCACGGACAAAGACGAAGAGCGAGCCGCTATCTGCGCCGGGGATGAAAGGTATTCCAGAGACCAGGTATAGCCGGCTACATCCTCGTCAGCCGGAGGTTCCCAATTAAGCGTAAAACTGTTGGAAGAGAGGAAACCGCGGCCGTCTACCGGCGGATCGAGCACTACCGGGGAAACCGGCGCGGTGGTATCCCGGATAAATTCAGCCCAGGCCGGAATGGACCAGTTGCCGGCGTAGTCGGCGACACGCACGCCGAGATACCAGCTGCCGTCGGCATCGGCCTCACCCTGGAAACGGTTGGGGCCCGGAAGACTCTGTATTTCGGCCGGAACCGGCGCGTTTCGGCTGCGAGCCCACACGGTGGAGTAGCCGGCTATACCGGAAGAGTCCTCCGGAAGACGTACGCTGAAGTTTACCCGGTCACTGCGGCTGCGGGAACCGACGGTATAGCCGACCCCGGTAATTACCGGCGGCAGTACCGTGCGGTCCGGAGACAAGCGCACAATCCGGCTGCCGCCCCGGCTCTGCACCTGCTGCCAGAACACTTCCAGGGTATTCCCGCTCAATACCGGGCGGCCGAAAACGGATTCCTGCTGAGTGCGGGACAGATCATATTCAGTCCAGAAAAAGCCGTCGCGTACTCCCAGAAAAATGCGGTTGCCGCCCCGGCGGTTATCGAACCAGACTACCGCGCTCTGACCGTCCATCTCAAAAGGAGTCGGGTCATAGCAAAAACCGTCCGCGCTCGAAACGGGCTCACCGGGTTCGGTCATCAAACCGTTGGCGCCGAGCGGAGCGTGATAAATGCGGTATTTTTGCAACCCGGAACGGCCGCGCTCCCAGAACAAAGAAACCCGCCCCCCGACATTAATCATCCGGGGACGCTGATTGTTAAAGCTGTCAAAACCGAGTGTGCCGGCTTCACTGTCCCGGAAGTCGGTGACCAGGGAGGCAGCGCTCCAGGACAGGGCCCCGTCGGTTGAATAGGTTGCGTACAGTTGAAAGGTCGGACGTGCGGTAGCGTCATTGAGAGCCTGAAAGACCACCAGATCCCGGGAACCGGATACCACATGCGTCGGCAAAAAAGCCTGACGCAAAGTTGTGGAAGGGGCAAAAACCTGCAGGGGCGACCATTCGATGGCGTCCGCCGACCGGGAGTAAACCATGGAAAAGCTTTCTTCATTACCGCTGGTGGCAAACAGTAAATAGCCGCCGTCGGCGCGCTCGTAGACATGAGGCGCCAATACGGCCTCTCCGGCGCTGTTAAGATACACAGTCCGGAAACTTGAGCCGAGGTCGGTGGAAATATACACCGCCACCTGATCAATTCCAGAAAGGGTTGAAACAATAATCCGGTTTTTACGGTCCACGGTAACGCTGGCCAGAGAAGGAACCTCTCCAGTATAAGCAAAGGGTCCTGCGAAGCGCTGTCGTACCAGCCATTCGTCGCCGCTGTGCACCATGGCAGTCAGATAGATAGAGCCGCTGTCCGCGGCGGTACTTACAATTTCCTGCCACAGCACGACCGATATTTTTCCATTGGTGTCCGAAACCGGAAACCGGCTATCGCTGTTTTGCACCGGCACCGGGCTTTCCCAGTAAAAGTCGCGGGCGCTGACCGTGAAACAGGTCAAGAGAAACAGGATGATAAAACACAGACCTTTGGCTTTCACTGTTGGGCGTCAATCCTTCGTTTTAATTCAAGTATCTTGGCGGAATTCCGGTTTTTGGGATCCTGTAAAAGCTGGGCTACCAAAGCCGAAGCGATAATCGTATTGCGGTTCTGATATTCCCGCAGCGCCCGCTGATACAGTTCCTCGGCAGCGGTACTTAAAACCGCCACTGCGGTACCGCCCTCTGAAGCGCCAAGTCGGTCCTTGAGCAGGATAGCGCTCTGATTATCCGGATTCAACTTGATAGCCTCATCCAGCTGGGCAATCGCCGTCGGGAACTGGGCGCGACTGTTGGCATCATATATCCTTTGGGCGGAGCGTGTCAGCTCGGCGGAGCGGGCTAGAGCGCGCGGATCGGGCGGCGGAATTTTTATTCCAAGGTAAATTTCCACGGTATCGAGCAGGGCTTTTAAACCCGGGAAAGAAGGATTGATCTTGTATAAGTCCAGCAGATCGCTGTAGGCGGTTTGCGAGTCGGAGCCGCGGTAGCCGGAGCGGGCATTTTCCATTTTCTGCCGGAATAAAGTTTCAAAAGCCTCCGGATCGATCAACTGATCGATTAAGAGGGTTAACTGACCGGCGTCCTGGTTCAGGGGATAGACCAGCTGTAGCTGACGGAGCTTGTCTTTGGCCTGATTGAGGGTTCGTACCCCGGCCGCCCGTTGGCCGGCATTCGTTTGCCGCCGGCCTTCGGCATAAAGCTGATTGGCAATATTCAGAATCTGGCTCATTTCTGGATATAGCGGGTCGGAGACCGGAATGGTCCGGCCGGTCTTAACCGAGAGTGCGGTATTTATAATTGAAAGCCAGTTAGTTACTTCTCCGTTCGGCTCAATATTGGTAACCGCCCAGCGGGTTCGGGCCTGAATGAGCACCTGCTCGGCCTGATCGAAATTTCCGGCGTAATAAAAATTCTTTCCGGAGTTAATCAGGGCGCGAACCTCGCGAACCACAAACTCGTTTTCAATACGGTTAATGTCGGCGCCCAGCTGCTGCAGTTTGCGGTCGCTTTCAGCGCGCAAGGTTGCCGACTCCTGCAGCGCCAAAGACCGCAGCACGCTATCGCGGGAACGCTGTAAATTGTCGCGGGCACCCTGAAAGTTATTCTGGCGCAGGGCTCCGAGAGCCTGGTTATAGCGGAAGTCAGACTCACCGCGGGCGACATTAGCTTCGGAGATACGGGCGTTAGCGCGGGAAATCAGAGCCGCGCTGCCGGCTGTCAAGCCGTCCAGATCGGCTATCACCCGCTCCAGATTGACGAGCGCCGCGGCGAAATCCGGGCGGCTGCGGTAGTTTTCGCTAACGGCGAGCAAGGCGGTACGGTGCTGTTGTAAAAACACCCGGTCCGCGGCTATGCCGGAGCGCAGGGTAGCCAGAGCGGTCACGCTCTCGGTCGGATAATAAAAAACAGTACTACCGTCAGCTTGCAGCACACCGTCCTGCAACTGCTGACCGCGTTGGTACTCATTTTGCCGCGCAGTGAGCAGCGCGTCGGCGCCCTGACTGCGATAAACAGCCGTGGCGGTATGCGCGGCGGCTCGGGACTCGCTGATCGCTGTCAGCACAATTTCCCGGTACCGGGCCAGCTCACTGAAATAGTCTCCGCTGGCCGCTGCGGCCGGCGGAACAGGCAGACCATTAATGGCCGCGGTCAGACCTTCCAGACGACTGACAAATGAATCATAGGTGACGATAACCGGCACGGCGCGCTGGGTTAATGAAGAAGCGAGGGGGGCATCCGGGCGGTAGGAGGCCAAAGCGGAACGCACCGTTAAGTAATCTGAATAATAGAGCGCTGTCTGCGCGAGGGCATTAACCAGCTGCTGCAGGGCCAGATATTTTGCCTCTTCGCGCTGTTGCGGCCGCTGTAAAATCATTTCTTCCCGGCCGATAAACAGAGCCGACAAACCGGCCAGGCGGCGGCCTTCCTCGGCAATGCGCGAAGCGGCGGCAAGTGATTCGGCAGAGCTGATGACCGTGGTTGCCGGAACCGCCGTGGTTGCCGGGCCGGCGGCGGCCGCCGGGGACACTGGAGCGGAAGCCCCCGGTGAGCCTGGAGCTTCCAGAACCAAGACCCGGTTATAGGTAGAGAGCCAAAGCTGGCGGATAGAATCATCCGTGGCGCGCTGCATGCGGTCCATGGCGTTATTCCATTGGGCGTCTATCGCGCCGGCGACACCCTCAAAACGGCCACCGGTGCGCCGGCCCATGGTAAAACGCCAGGCAAAGGGTAAAAAGCTGTTTTCAGTCAGCAGGGGGTCCGCGGCCCGCAGTTCCAGAAAAGCATCTTCAAAAAACCAGCCGGATTCAATCAGGGCATTGCGCGAGAGGGCATATTGACTGAGCAAATCCTGTACCGCGGTCAATGCGGTTTGGGTGGCGGCCGGATTACCGGATTGAACCGCGCTGATATAGGCAGTGACCACATTGTTCAGGTTTAGCTGCAAGGCCTCCAGGGCCAACAACGCGTTACTGACAGCGTTTAATTTTTCATCGGCTTGGGCGAGTAAATCGGTACCGGCATTGGCCTCGTCAAATTCAGCCTTGTAAAAAGGATAGCCGGTCGTAAACACTCTGGCGGCGCTTAGATAAGAAGCGCTGTCAATCAGGGCGTTACCCTCGGACATAATTTCATCAAATTTCGCGCGGTAGTAGGTGAACTGAGCGGCGGACTTGGTTTGAGCGATAAAATCCTGGGTGGCCAGATTGGGATTCTTTTCCAGGCTTTCCAGAAACTGGATCATAGCCAGTTTCTTTTCGTCATTGGTGGGCTCATCGGTCAATACACCGAGCAATTCACCGGCGACATCATTATAGTTCTCACGCATTTTAACTATGCGCTGGATGCGGCGCTGGGCATTATCAAAATCATCGGGGTTTTCCTGCAAATAGTAGGTTAATTCCAGAATAGCTTCGTTGTAATTGCGTTCCCGGATCAAACGGTCGACTTTCGGCAAGCCTTTCTCGGCATTTCCCGCGGCAAAGACTATTGCCGGAAAGAGAAGAATGGATATAATACAAGCGACCAGTTTTTTTCTGATAGATGCCACCCCAACTCCAAATTTCGGCATCATCTTTCACGTATTGGAGTAAAAAAGAGCAGAATAATGCCGAAAATTGCAATATACTACTTTATGAAGATGCACAAATTAACCGGTGTCTTACTCATTATACTGCTTTTCCTCGCCCCCGTCAGGGCTCCGGCTCTGGATCTTTCCGATCCCTATATTTTTATATCCGGTCTTTTTGACTCCATCATTGATCCGAACGGCGGACGGACCGCTTTCCGATCGCTGTTGATTCCCGGCGGCGGCCGCTCCGAAGCCATGGGTTCAGCCTTTACCGCCTTAGCCGATGACATCAGTTTCTTTGAAACCAATCCGGCCGGCAGTTCCACCATGAAAAACACCGAACTGGCTGTCTTCCATAACAGCTGGATTGCCGATTCCCGGCTGGAAACCATAGCCTTTACCAAACGCGCCGACAGCCTCGGTTACGGTGCTTCTCTGCGCAGCTTCTATGTTCCCTTCACCGAATACAACACCTTCGGTGAGCGCGTATCCCGCGGGTATTATACTGAGACGCTCGCCGTTTTCAATGTTTCCTACAATTTCCTGTCCGGTTACTATTTTAAGGGAATCGCTACCGGCATGAATCTGAAGGTCGGCTTCCGCGGAGTACCTGATTTTTCGGATAACTACGGAAACATCCAGGAAGGCTCGGGTATATCACAATCAGCGGCGACGATCATGGCCGATATCGGTATGCAAACCCGTTTTAACCTGCTGAAGCTCTACAGTTC
Source organism: Treponemataceae bacterium (assembly GCA_942493045.1). Classification (GTDB taxonomy): domain Bacteria; phylum Spirochaetota; class Spirochaetia; order Treponematales; family Treponemataceae; genus Teretinema. Next base: position 1,310,145 of record OW818665.1, read on the forward strand.
GCGCGATCCCAACTTTTTTATCGGTTTTACCGGACGCAATATCGGTCCGCCGGTGTTGGACGAAGCCCTGCCTACCCTTTTCACCCTCGGCGCGGCCTATAAACCGGCCAATCCGCTGGTCATCTCGGCCGAGATCCAGCAGCCGGTGAATCTCCTGAATATCGCTGAATCCGAAGATCCGGTGCTCGGCGCCGGTTTCGCCCTGGAGTTTACCAACTTTCTGGCCCTGCTCGGCGGCTTTCAGCTGAAAGGCGCCAATCCGCGCGTCAGTGTAGGCACCGAAATAAATGTGGATGATCTACAGTTCAATATCAATTATACTCTGGACCTGACCACCCAGGCCGCCATTTTCAACCGCATCAGCCTGGCCGCTAAGTTAAACCTCGGCGACAGCGGACGGGCCGAACTGCGCAAGAAAACAGAAATCCTGTACCTTGAAGGAATGCGGCTGTACGCCAGCGGACAATTGAGTGAAGCTATTTTGGTATGGAAAGAAACGCTGCTGATGGACAAGCGCTTTGACCCGGCCCGCGAAGGAATTGCCACCGCCGAGTTGACTCTGGCCATCCAGCAGCAGATCCGCGATCTACAGCAGCTGGAGTAGCCCGTTACACCACGGTAGACTTATTTCCGTTTGCGGAACACCCGGTAATTAATATCCTGAAACAGATTATGAATTTTCTCCATCCCGGTCAGCCATTCGGTACTGATAAAATTCGAGCCGAGCGACTCATATACAACCGTAAAGGCGCGTACGCTTTCTTCAAACCGGCGCCGGCCGTATTCAATATCGGATCCCTCGCGCATTAATAGCGGCCAGTCGCTGCTCTGGGCCAGCAGAATTTCCCTGGCAGCCATATTCAGGGCGCGCTCTTTCAAGCCGGTATCATCCGGAAAGCGCTCCGCCAGATCGATCATGCGCAGTGTTGCCTTACGGATATAGGGATACATCCAGTCATTGGCATTGGTCAGCATTTCGTCGGCGTAGCCATCGGGAAGCCAGGAGGAGAAAAAGGGCACGGTGCGCTGGGCGTTTGCCGGTGGTAATTTCGGCGGATTGAAGGTAGCGAAAGTAATGTCCGTTCTGAGCGCCGCCTGGCGGTACAGGGTTTCCAGCCACAGCACGCCTTCAAACCATTGCTGTCCGAGCAGGGCCGCGGGAAAAGCGCAGACCAGCGAAACCGGCGCGCCTTCCAGGGCTTGCGAGGCTTTGACCAGCTGGCCGCCGCGGCTTTCCAAAAAATCAGCGGCGCATTCAACCAACTGGGCATGAGCGGCGGAGATGGAGTAAAAGGGCTGTTCGGCGCGAACGCCGCTACCCCAGGCATGATACTGAAAGCCGGTAATGCGTCTTCCGCGAGCTACATCAAAAAGCGGCAGCAGCGCTTTTTCATCGAGTTCAAAGCCGATATCCCGGTCAGTATCCAGAAATTCCGGCCGGTACATATAACCGTTTTCGGCAGAAGTGATCGTCTGTTCGGCGGCGCGGGAGCGGCCATAGGCGATAAAACCGTTGGGACACCAGGAAGGACCGAAGATGCCATGCTCCGCGGGCGGAGAGGCAAACAGCAATCCATGACCTTCCACAATCGTGTACTGAAACCCATAGGCTTTCAGGATGTTTTCCAAACCCGGGGTAAAGCCCAGAGCCGGAAGCCAGAAGCCGGCCGGTGAAGTCGTAAAATGCTTGCGATAGGTAACCAGGCCGGTTTCAATCTGAGCATTGATAGCCTCGGGAATATCGGCATACAGCGGAAAGAAACAGGCGGTAGCCGCGGTGGCCAGGATTTCCAGATAACCGCGGGAGGCAAAATAATCAAACTTGCGCAGTATGTTCTTTTCGTAGATTTCAACAAAGTCCCGGCGGTTCAGCTGCAGTTGATCCAGATGGGCTTTAACCAGTTCACGGTTAGCCTGTGAATCGGCGCAGCGGTCCAGCTCGGAAAGGGCAAATTCAATACTGCGATCCAGGGTATCGACATAACGGCTCTGCAGCAGCGGATCGGCAAACATTTCGCATAGCGCCGGGGAAAAGGCAATAGCCAGCCTGAAAGGAATGCCTTCGGTTTCCAAGGCAGTGCAGGAGCGTAGCAAGGGCAGATATGTTGAAGAAATCGCGTTGAAAAAAACAGCTTCCTCCACACAGTCCGGTGATTCCGGGTGGCGTACAAAAGGAAGTTGGGCATCAAGTACAAAAATGAGTGACGATTCAGCCATTGGATGTTCTCCGTAATTTCAGGTAAGTGGTTGTCGCTGGTTGCGGAAATGCGCCTTGCGCATCTCGTCTATTCCGGAAAGTGCCAAAATCGGCGAGGAGCGGCTGCCGTTACCCGGCGCATATTCTCCCGGGCCCCCAGCCGGCAGCACCAGTTCACGGGATTTAGCGAGCACCTGCTCCTTTTCCTGGCTGTTGCGGACACAGAGGTCAATCCGGCAGGCATATTCACGCGCCGAAAGGTATACATACCAGCTACGGTCGCGTTCAGAAACATCAATATCAAAAAAATCGGTAACCGTCGGCACTCCATCCGTGTTTTTCAGCGTATTGACCCGCAGAAAAAAGGACTCAAACCGCGGGTAATTCATGGTTTTAACCAGCAGAATGGACTGAACATCCCAGTAGACATGCACCCACTGGGGGTCCCGCAACAGAATGCTGATCGACGTTTCGTTGTAGGTTTCCGGCAGCGGATCCGGGACTTCAGTAAATTCAGCGTCCGAGAGGTTAGCCGCGTCCTGAGCCGCCGAGCGGTCATATTCCGCCAATTCCAGCAGCTCCCCGATGATAAACCTGCGATTCAATCCTTCAGGTATATCAATCCCGAAATCATCGGCTAACAGCACAAGATCGTCTGTCGATAAGGTTTCCAGGTAAGCTCGGTTTACGGGGGTAGTATCCATAATATAGAGCGTATGATGGAGAAAAGCCCCTCTTGTGTCAAGGGGAACAGATTATCCCGGCTTTTTCGGCAAGCTGCAGCAGGTGTTCAGGCAGGTCAATGGTAAACGTGCGGCTGACACCGCCGACCGGCAGCGTCAGCGAACAGGCCGCCAGCTGGAGCTTGCGGACGCCGTAACGCTGCCGGGCATCGCGGTTCCTGGGAAAATCGCCGTATTTGTCATCGGCGACGATAGGATTGCCGATACCGGCCAGGTGCATCCGGATCTGGTGCATCCGTCCGGTTTTAATATCCAGGGACAACAGGGCGAACTCCGCCGCCCTACTGAGTGTCCGATAGTAAGTTAAGGCCGGCTTCCGGTTATCGGCTCGGCCGGCCGGCTCCTCGATTTTACCTGTAGCCGGTAGAGGCGCGCCGAAACAGATAGCCCGGTATTCTTTGACAAGGGCGCCCGATGTGATAAGCTGAGTGTAGAAACGGGCCGCTTCGGCGTGCTTGGCTACCAGCAGAATTCCGGCGGTATCGCGGTCCAGACGGTGTACCGGAAAAACCTTGGCTCCGGTTTGGCGCTCCAGAATTTCCGGAACGCTGACGCGGATACCTTCTCCGAGCTGGGAGGCGATTCCGGCGGGTTTGTTAACTATCAGTATATCGGTATCTTCGAAGAGTACCGCTAAGTCTTTCATGGGAGGCATTCTACTATGACTTTAAGAAAAAATCTGCCGGCCTTGCTGTTTTTTTTACTGGCCTTCGGCCTGCAAGCCGAACAGCTGGCCTCCCCGACCTGGGGCTATGCCCTGGATCTTCCGGAAGGATATCAGCTAGTCAATTCCCGGGGCTCGGACCGCTATTTATTCACCCACGGACTTGTGCCGCTGGATCTTCAAATTGCCCTTTACCCGCCTGACGCCCATAAAAGCGCTTCAGCGGCCTTGAAGGCGGTCACCGATCAACTGGGCGCCCAGGACAGCGCGGCGGTTTTCCAATGGCGTTTCCGGGAAGCGGCCCTGTCCCAGGTGCATTTTACCGCGGGCGAACAGCGTTCCGGCTGGGCTCTGTCCCTTACACTCGAATCTAATAAAGGTTACCTGGTAATGATCTGTTCCGCCAAGGCCGATCAGGCCGTCGCCCTGGAGCCGTTCATCATTTCCACCCTGGACGCTGTCTACACCGACGAAGGCTCCTGGCGTGAAAGCGGACCAATGACTTCCTTTGGCTGGCAACGCGGTGAGGGCGCCACAGCCGAATTTACGGCCGCGAATACCACCCTGCGACTGCCGTTTAACAGTATCGACAGCGAAGCCAACTGCGCGCTGGTGGAGCGTGAATTTCAGGTATTATCGGCCTACGCCCAATCTTCGCTGGCCGTTCCGGCCTGGCAGCGGTATTACCGGCTGATCTGGCGCGATGCCTGGAAACGTTTTTCGGCTGCTAGTTTTATGATTTATAATGAATTGGCAATCAACGGCCAACTGGACAATGCCGCGCTAGCGGCGGCCTTGCTGTCCTGGACTCAGGAATTCAGCTATGAACGGGATTTTTCGGGAAGTGACTTTGTGAACCTGCCGGAAGCCTTTGCCTACCGCAAGGGCGACTGCGACTCACGGGCCCTGCTGCTGGTTTTAATGCTCAATCAGATGGGCATAGACGCCATACTGCTGGTTTCACCGGTGCACAGCCATGCCGTAGCGGCCATTGATATCAGCGGTGAAGGCGCCCGTTTTATGCACGGCGATAAAGGCTACCTGATCGCGGACACTACCTCAAAAGAAAAGGCCGGCCGTATCGCTGCGGATATGGCCGACCCTGCCGACTGGTTCGCGGTGGATTTCCCGGTTAATCTTTCGCAGTAAGCAGATTATAGGCTGCCAGCGGGGTTGCCGCGTTAAGCAGGCCTTCGCGCAGCGCCGGATTTTTAAGTCTGGTACTGAAGAAGGATAGGGTTTGCAAGTAATAGGCATGCTGATTATAAGCGGCGGCGATCATGAACAAAATGCGCACCGGCACATCATCTATGGTCTGAAAATCGATAATATCATTGCGGCACAGGCCGACAGCCATTACCAGGTCGGTTACCGATGATAACCGCACATGCGGGATGGCTATACCGCGGCCGATGGCCGTGGACATCAGCTCTTCCCGTTTCAGAATCTCAGCCGAAAGTTCCTGACGGTTTTTTATCTGCGGAGCCGAACCGAGTGTGTCGGCCAGGGATATCAGGGCATCATGACGGGTAGAATGCGGCAGAAAAACAATCCGGTCAGGGGACAGGATATTCTGTACCTGCACCAGAGTCGGCTCACGGGACGGTTTGGAGGAACTGGTCAAGCGTTCGTTAACCCATTTCTCTATTTCTTCTTTTTTGAAACGCCAGACTGTACCGATCTTGCCTGCGGGGATCTCACCCTTCTGGGCCCAGTCATACACAGTACGTTCTGAAACACGCAAATATTTGGCCACTTCTTCAATTGTAAGTATAACGTCTTCCAACAGTGAACTCCTGCTTTTATTTTACATCAGCTTGCACTAAACTGCACTATATGTCAAGATCCGCACCCGCAAGGTCGTGTAAAGCATCAAACGGGAACAACTCGCCGACCGTCGACTGTACGGCCCGCTCAAAATCCGGACCGAAAATCACCGGGGTATCCGGTTTCATGAATTCGCTCAACACCTGCCGGCAGGCTCCGCAGGGACTGACCGGGTAATCGGCGTCCGGCGTAGCGACGGCGACGGCCTTGAAGTCCCGTTTACCGGCTGAAACGGCCGCGTATAGGGCGCTGCGTTCCGCGCAATTAGTAAGGCCGAAGGAGCGGTTTTCTACATTTACGCCGCTGATTACGGTACCGTCCATTAGTTGCAGGGCTGAACCGACCCGGAAATGAGAATAAGGGGCATAAGCCTGCGGCGCCGCGCGGGCGGCCTGCTCGAACAAGGCGCGAAATTCTTCTGATGCTGCCATAAAACGGTTTTCCTTTTCGGTTGACACAGTATTACAGCTATTATACCATCGGAAGCTATGAACATCAAAGGAAAACTGGTTTATCTGGTGCCCGGTTCGGTCATCTTTCTGCTCATCTATGTATTTATCGCGGTTAAACCGGTTGCTCCCGAGTTCTTTTTTCAACCGGTCTGGACAACTACCCTGCCGGAAAGCCCGCTGGCCTTTGACAGCACCGCTGCTTTTCCAGACACGGCCGAGGCCTTCATTCTTGGAGACCGGTTCGGCTATTTTACACCAGAGGGAACCATCCTTTTCTCACGCCAATTTGAGGCGATGGTCAGCGCGTCAAACCGGGCCTGGTGCGCTTACCCGACAGACGTAAAAACGACCGAGGTCTTTCAGCCGAACGGAACCAAACTGTTTACGCTTAACGGCGCCGGATTCCTGCATCTGGATCGGGAGCGCGCCTACCTGTTTCTCCCCGGCGGAAACGGTCTGAGCCAGATCTCAGAATCCGGCACCGTGCTATGGACCTATGAAAACACAGCCCCGATTACCGCTTTTAATTCTTCTCCATCCGGAACGGTTGTCGGTTATGCCGACGGCAAGCTGGTATGCCTGGATGCTGACGGCTCCGAGAAAATGTCTTTCTTCCCCGGCGGTTCCGATCAGCAGGTTATTCTGGGCGCCGCGATCTCGGAAGACGGTTCAATGATCGCCTGTGTGTCCGGTATCGACAAACAGCGTTTTTTACTGCTCAAATATACCGGAAATCATTACAAGGTTGCCACGCATCTCTGGCTGGAGGGAAACCTCAAAAGACAGGCCTTTGTCGCTTTTGAAGAGAATGCCGAAACGGTATTATTCGAGACGCAGGGCGCTCTCGGCCTGCTCGATACCGCCAGCCTGCGTTCACACTTTATTCCCGCCGCCGGCCAGATCCTGACAGCCGGCCGGCATAGTGAAGACGGAGTTTTTGTGGTACTTGCCAAAAATGGAAACGAATATACTCTTTCGGCGGTCGAGAAACCGGATCACCAGTTGGCAGCCACTACTTTTACCGCAAACAACGCCTTCCTGATTCAACGCGGACAATCAGTGTTTCTGGGAATCGACCGCAGCATTTCACGCTTGGATATCAGGGGTAATCGATGAAACTGAACTCTCTATTCCGTTTTTCCGGAACAGTATTCGCGCTTGCACTCTTAATAGCACCCGCCGCGGCCATGGAATGGCCCACCGGGGTTTTCAAACCGGCGCGACTGTTCGCTCAGCGCAATGAATCAGTAATCGAATGCGGATTGACGCTTGATGATGTTGAAGCCGTACGGGCCGCCGGTTACGGTGAAGTTTTACTGACTCTTTCACCTCCGGCCAACATGACTGGTTTCCCCGGCACCTTAGGAACCGCGGTGCTGCTGGTACATGACGATGATTTGCTGACCGTGTACGGTAACCTTGACAGCGACTCGCTGATGACCGGAACGGGAGACATTGAATCGCTGGCTATCATCGGCAGCGCCGGAAACACCGGTTGGGGTAAAAAAAATTCACTGCTCTTCCAGGTAATCGACCGGAAAAAAGCAACCTTTCTCAATCCCCTGCTGCTGCTGTCGTCGATTCGCGACACTCGCTCCCCGCTGATCCGTACTGTCATCGCGGTCAATTCCGCCGGTCAAAGCATCTCCCTTGCCGGAGCGCGCGCGCTGCGACAGGGCAGCTGGAGGCTTTATGCCGATATCGTTGATACCCTTGACGGTCTGTCTACCGAGCTCTCTCCCTTCCGCGTCGGCGTAGCCGTAAACGGCAAGGAGCAGAGCGCCATCCCCTACGAAACGCTGAAGGCTGAAGGCGGCCGCCTTGTTCTCGGCAATGCCGCCCTGAACGCCGACCACCTCTACAGTGACCCCTCGCGAATCTTTTTGGGCACAATCCAGTTTGTGCGCGGCCGCTCGGAACTGGTCATTCACACCCGGGATGCTTCTGGAAACGAACGCAGCGCCGCATTTCAAATTCAGGTTGAGTAAGCGAGAGAGTTTAAAAAAAAAGCGGGCGGTACTAATACCGTCCGCTCGCTCTCACTCACCGTAGAGATGCTCCAGTTCGTGGAGCAGCTCAAGGGTCTTTTCCTTGCAGCCGCCGCAGGCCGTGCCGATCTTGGTACGGGCCTGCAAATCTTCCCAGGTGCGGTCCCCGGCTTTGTAGGCATCTTCTATATCCCGGTCCGTGACATTCAGGCAGGTGCAGATCACCTTGACATGCTCTTCACCAGCCATTGAAGGCAATCCGTTTTTCTCAAGATAATCATCTATCGCCGCCCGCAAGGCCTTGTCTCCAAGGACCGAACAGTGAATCTTGTTGGCCGGTAACCCGCCGAGCTTGGCGACAATGTCTTCGGGGCGGAGGCGGTAGGCGTCCTCAATCTTCATACCCTTGATAGCCTCGGAAAGAATCGAGGTCGAGGCTAGAGCGCTGGCGCAGCCGTAGGTCTTCCAACGGACATCGGCAATCAGGCCGTCTTTGATCCGCAGCAGGATCAGCATCTGATCGCCGCATTTGATATTGCCTACCATGCCCTTCCCATCGCAGGGCCAGGACGCTTCTTCATCCTCCAGCACATTGCGGGGATTCATGAAATGGTCCTTGACCACATCCGAATATAACCAGTCGTTCATTAATTACTCCTTACTGTAGAAAAGCCGCGCAGCCGCTTAATGACGGGCGGTACCGTTTCCAGCACATAGTCGATTTCTTCCGGTGTGGTATATTTACCGAGGCTGAACCGGATAGAGCCATGGGCCAACTCCGGTCCGACTCCGGTAGCCATTAACACATGAGAAGGCTCAAGGCTGCCGGAAGCGCAGGCTGAACCCGTGGATACCGAAATTCCGGCTATGTCGAGCATCAGCAATATCGCCTCGCCCTCCGCACCCGGGAAAGAAATATTCAAGGTGTTCGGAAGCACCGCGGTGGGATCGCCATTAATACGGATATCCGGAACCAGTTTGATGAAGCCGTCGCGCAGCCGGTTACGCAGGGCGCGGGTATGCGCCTCGTAGGAAGCCAAGCCCTCTTTGGCCAGCTGGGCGGCCTTGCCGAAAGCGATTATCGAAGGACTGTTATAGGTTCCGGCCCGCTGGCCGTGCTCCTGATGCCCGCCGCGGATCAGGGTTTCCAGCGGCGCGCCATGCCTCACGAATAAGGCTCCCACGCCCTTGGGTCCGTAAAGTTTGTGGCAGGAAAGGGTCAAATAATCACAGCCGATATCCTGAACGTCAACCGCTATTTTACCGGCAGCCTGTACCGCGTCGGTATGAAAAAGAGCCCCATACTGATGGGCGATGGCGCAAAGGCGCTTGACATCCTGTATAGTACCGATCTCGTTGTTAGCCATCATTACTGAAACAAGCAGGGGCGCGCCGGCCGGATCAGGCGGTGACCCGGCCATGGCCGAGACGGCTTCCTGTAAAAATTTCTCCAGTGTCTCAGGAAGTACCGTACCGTCCGGAGTCACCGGTATCTGATGCACTGCAAAACCCGCCGCCGCGAGGGAGGCCGCCGACTCTATTACGCAGGGATGTTCTATTGATGAAATAAAAATACCGCGCCGCTCACCATAAGCCGCGCGCAAGTGACTGGTACGCTGTAACGCAGCGGAATTCATGGTCTGAAACACCGTATTATTGGCTTCGGAGCCGCCGGAGGTAAACACAATTTCCTTCGGGCTGGCATTAATCAGGGCGGCAACCTGTTCCCGGGCAGTTTCTATCGCCGATGAGACCGCGCGTCCATCCATATGCATACTTGAGCCATTGGCATAATGTTCAAGTTCATCTATCAACACCGCTTTTACCGCGTCGTCAATCGGCGTGGTAGCGTTATAATCAAGGTATATTCGTTTATCCATTGTGCACTTAATATACAAAAACAACGGCACAGTGCCAATAATAACCGGTTTGCCAGAGTGTTTTTTTTTGATATAATTTACGGGTTACCGCATAAAAGGAGCATGATATGAACAACCCCGTCAGCGATATGGAACTGCGCGCTTCTCTGGAAGGCTGTATTCTTTCGGCCTCCGGCTGGCGGAAGGTTTTCGCGGCCTCCGGCGCCGAAGAGGACTCCTCTCCGGAAATTTCAAGTAGCGACCAAGCCCTATGCGCCCATTTCGCCGGAGTGTTCAGCGCGGCCCTGCGGCGCCGTTATCCCGCGAAAAAAAATATCACCATTGCCCTGGGAACAGACAGCCGTCCGACCGGTCCGGCTCTGGCCGACGCCCTCGGCCGCGCCTTTCTGGCCTCGGGAATAGAAGTAGCCTTTGTAGGCGTAGCCGCCGCGCCGGAAATCATGGCCTATGCCCGCGCCAAAGACGGCTTTGCCTATGTCTCGGCCAGCCATAATCCAATCGGGCACAACGGCGTCAAATTCGGTTGGGCTGACGGCGGGGTTATTCCGGCAGCGGACGCGAATCCACTCGCGGAAGCGCTTCGCGCGGCCTGTTCCGCCAGTGGAGCGGCTTTGGCGGCTTCAGCCCTACTCAGCGCTCCCGAAGCTGCCAAAATCGCGGCAATGTACGCGTCAAAGTCGGCCTTTAAGGCCGATTGCCTGGAAGCGTATCGGCTGTTCTCGCTGGAAGTGCTGACTCTGACCGCCGACAGTTCCGGCCAGCTCAAATGTCTGGACGCGCTGCGTGAGCGTATTGCCGCTTCCGAAAAGGCGGGCAAACCCCTGTCAATTCTCGCGGATTTTAACGGTAGCGCCCGTACGGTATCCATTGATCGTGACTTCTTTACGGCTCTGGGTGTGCACTTCTTCGCCATTAACGACAGCTGCGGCCACATCGCTCACCGCATTGTGCCGGAAGGAGAGAGCCTGTCCTGGTGCGCCCGGGAAATGGAGCGAATGAGGGCGGAGGGAAAAACCGCCGCCGAACGCTCCGTTTTCCTGGGCTTTGTCCCGGACTGCGACGGCGACCGCGGAAACATTGTGTATATCGATGATAAAACCGGCAAGGCTGTCATCCCCGGGGCTCAGGAGGTCTTTGCCCTCTCAGTGCTGGCCGAAATTACCGGTCTGGTGGAAAGCGGGACGGTCAGGCGCCTCAGTGACGGTTCCCTCCAGCCCCCGGTGGCCATCGCGGTCAATGATCCCACCTCACTGCGCATCGAAGCGCTGGCAGCCGCTCTCGGCGCCGAGGTTTTCCGGGCCGAGGTCGGCGAGGCCAATGTGGTTTCCCTGGCCCGCGAATTGCGCGAAAAAGGCTATTGCGTGCGTATTCTCGGCGAGGGCTCCAACGGCGGCACCATTACCCACCCCGCCGCCGTCCGCGACCCCTTAAATACGCTGTGCGCGCTGATCAAACTGTTACTCTCGACTTCAAACACCGCCGGTGAAACCCTGTCGGCGATTGCCGCGCGGCTGCCGCCCTTTGTGACCACCGCCGTCTATGAAAGCGACGCCATCCTGAAAATCCGGACAATGGACCATGCTATCCTGAAAAGAAATTATCAAAGTCTCTTTGTACGGGATTGGGCGATACGCCGCTCTGCCTTGAACAAAAAATACGGAATCGCATCCTGGCAGGCTTTCAGCTATAACGGTACGGTCGAAACCGCCGATATCAGCGACTTCGGCTTATCTGGAAAAGGCGGGTTGAAAGTACAATTTTATTCCGGCGCTGGGAAGGCTATCGCCTATATGTGGATGCGCGGCTCCGGCACCGAACCGGTTTTCAGAATTCTCTGCGACGCCCAGGGCAGTGACAGTTCCTTTGAACGCGAGCTGCTGGCCTGGCAAACCGCTCTGGTACTTGAGGCGGACAGTAAAATATAGTACAGTCGCATCTGATACAAAGGATGGAAGTTAATGGGATTACGAGGAGAACTCTATACCACACAGATTACAGTCGAAAACCGGACCTATTTTTTTAATGTCAAGGAAAACCGGACCGGCGATGTATTTCTGCAGGTTGTAGAAAGCAAGAGTACAGACGGGTCAGGTTTTGACCGGCACGCCATAGTGGTATTCGAGTCTGACATGCAGAAATTCTTGCAGGGACTGGAAGGAACCCTCCAATTCATAGAAAAAACCCGCAAAGCCAAGATAAAGGACTCCGCCGAGAAAACGATCAGCCGGAACAAGCAGTCCCGCTCCGCCGAGGGGGCGAAGGTTTCCTCAGGTCGCGGCGACAGCGCCGATCGTGCTGATTCCCGCGGCGGCTCACCGCGCGCTGGAACAGCTCGCGCTGGAACAGCGCGCCCCGGCGCCCCCCGTACCGGAGCGGCTCGCACTGGCGCACCCCGCCGGTCTACAGCCGAGGGCGCCCCAGGGGCCGCCAACGGCCTGCGCGCCGACGGCAAACCGCGCCGCGTCAAGGTAATCAGTAAAAAGAAAGCCGACTAGCTGACCGGTAGCTTACAGCTCCAAGGTCGACCCTCGCGGGCTACAGCGGTCCTACTGGTCTTCGCCGCCGAACAGCGGCAGCTGGCCTTCTCCCTTCAGCGTGAACGAATGACGCTGGATGGGTGAAGGCCCTCTTTTTTTTAAAACCGCGATATGGGCGGCTGTTGGATAACCCTTGTGTTTTTCATAGCCGTATTCGGGGTAGAGGGCCGCCATCCGCACCATCAGGGCGTCGCGTTCGGTCTTGGCCAAAATGGAAGCGGCCATTACCGCCGGGTATTTTCCGTCGGCCTTGGGAAAGGCCTGCGCCGGAATGTCGATGTCCGGGCAGTATAAACCGTCGACAATGCCGACAATCCGCGAGCGCAGGGCCTGTCCGTCTTCCCGGAGGGCAAGCTGCTCCGCGATTCCCAGCCAGGCTCTGCGCATTGCCAAAAGCGAGGCTTGCAGAATATTGATACGGTCAATTTCCTCGGGAGATGCCCACTGCACGCACCAGAACAGAGCGTCGGCGCGGATACGGGCGGCGGCATGCAGGCGGTGTTTTTCGGACAGTTTTTTGGAATCATTCAGAATGGATACGTCAAAGTGTTCGCTTAAGATTACGGCGGAAGCGCAGACCGGGCCGGCCATCGGGCCGCGGCCGGCTTCGTCAAAACCGCAAATCAAGGTGCCGGGATCTGCCAACGCAGGGTTCCCGTTCAATTCGTGCCGTTAAGCATGGAAAGAATCGGCCGCAGCTCCGGATCATTCTTGTAGTAGTGTTCTTCCAGCTCTGCGGCCGTCAAGCCGATCAGCTCGTGACTCATGTAATGAATCCAGCAGTCTTCCTCCGGTTTATTGATGTCATGCTTGCGGCACCAGTAATCCGGCTGAATGGGCAGCTGTTCGCTCTGATACGAAAAATACTTATAGTCATGCACCGCCACCTTGATATCCTTGCGCGGGATGCCTTTTTCCAGCAGAATCTCGACCAGATGATTGATGGTCTTGCCGGTATCAAAAATATCATCGATCAGCAGAATCTTGTCGCCGTTGCGCAAATGCTCCGGCGAATAGGTCCAGCCATCCACCATCACCCGGGAGCGCTGCCGGATATCCGAGTAGGAGCGGGCCACCACGGCGGCATAGAGTACCGGATGGGCGTCGTGGCGGACGATCTTGAAATACTCGCTGATCACGTTCGCCAGATAGGCCCCGCCGCGCAGGGAGACATAAATAACGTCCGGAACGAATCCTTCCTGATGGATCCGGTAAGCCATCTTCAGCGCGTTATTGCGCACTTTTTCGTACGTTAAGAATTCCTTCTGCATTATATCTCCCCTTTCATGACCGCTACTCTAGCCGATTTAGCGCAAAAACTCAATCAGCGTTTGTATCTCATGGTCGAAAGGGTTTGCTCCTCGCGGATAACGTCAAACCAGATTTCGCCGGAGGAACGATTAGCCAGCATGCGGTAAAATTCGGACAAAGAACCGACCGCCGCGTCATTCACCTTGGTAATGACGTCGCCGGCCTTCAGCCCCATCACGGCGGCGGCGCTCTTTGCCTGCACATTGGTAACCAGCACGCCCTTCTGATTGGCGGAAAGCTTAAGTTCGGTACGCAGGGCATCGGTCAGGGAGAACGGAGCGAAACCGGGCCAGAGTTTGCTGGAATCGCTGACCACCGTCTCGTCGCGCAGTTCAATGCGCACCTGCAGCTGGACAGTCACTCCGGCGCGGATCACCGTAAAGGCGGCGTTAGAACCAGCAACCAGGTCACCGACATCCCGTATCAGCTGATCAACCGAACGCACTTCGCGGCCGTTCAGGGCAGTTACGAAGTCTCCGGGCAGGATACCGCCCTTGTCGGCCGGGGAACCGAGAAAGACCTGGGAGGCCAGGGCACCGCGCTTGCCGGTCAAGCCGAGGTCGGCGAGCACTTCGGGCCGCCCCTCGCTGAGCGAAACCCCGAGCCAGCCGTACTGGATACGTCCGCCGGCGATAAAGTCGTCAATCGCCTTTTTTACGTTATTTATCGGGATTGAAAAACCGAGTCCCTGGGAACCGCCGGTAGATGAGGCAATCCAGGAATTGATGCCTATCACTTCCCCGTAAATATTGATCAGCGGCCCGCCGGAATTGCCCTGATTAATGGCCGCGTCGGTCTGGATAAAGTCGTTGATATTATTGTTCGGACCGCCGGCCCGCCCGACGGCGCTGACAATACCCTGGGTCAGCGAAGCAATAAAACCGAGCGGCGAGCCGATGGCGTAGACAATGTCCCCGGCCTGCACGGTGTCGGAATCCCCGAGGCGGGCTACCGGAATGGCAGCGTCATCGGATTCAAAGGAAACCAGGGCTATGTCCTTGCGCTCATCGCCGCCGACCAGTTTGCCGGGCATTTCCCTGCCGTCGAAAAGCTTGATGGAAATCTCGCTGGCCGCTCCGGCGACATGCTGATTGGTCAGCACAAAATAGGTTTTGCCGGTCCTGCGCACGATAACGCCAGAGCCGAGCCCTTCAGACTTGTACTCCCGCTGATTATTCTCGCCGGAACCTTCCGGGCTTTCCGGCTGCTGGGGATTCTGAAAAAAGAACCAGGGGAAGCCCTGCTGATTATTATTGGGTACAGTGCGGGTTTCTACCACGTCCAGGGTGACAACCGTAGGCAGCACGTTTCCGGCGATGCTGCGGTTGGCTCTTTGCATGCCCTCCAGCAGAGTGATTGAATCCGCGGGAATCTGTGTCGCGCCGTTATCGGCCCAGGCTGTCTGAGCCGAACCGGGACTGGACGTACAGAAAAAAACCACCAGCGAAAAACTGATCAACGCCGCGACGGCGATTAAGGCGATACCGCCATTTCTTTTGGTAAAAATTTTCATATTTGGCCTCCATAACTCAGGTGCGTTTTCTTGACATATAAGGTAATAACAAAAGGCCGTCCGTGGTTACAAAAGCGTCAGGACTTCGGTATGATCGGCGAACACGGCCACGGTATGTTCCATGTGGCAGGACTTTTTACGGTCGCTGGTGACCACTGTCCAACGGTCGGCAAGCAGGTCTACGGCCCCGGTGCCGATATTGATCATCGGCTCGATAGCCAGCACCATGCCGGGGACAATCCGCGGATTCGGCCCGCGCTCCGGCACGTTCGGGATTTGCGGATCTTCGTGCACGGAAAGGCCTACGCCGTGACCGCAATACTCATACACCACCCCGAACCCGGCGCTGGTAGCCAGGTCGTAGACAGCCCGGGATATTGCCGATATCCGGCTACCGTTCTGGCAAGCCGCGATGCCGGCCTCCAGGGCCTTGCCGGTAACCTCCAGCAATTCAGTTTCGCGTTCGCTGACTTTCCCAACCGGCACGGTCACCGCCGAATCGCTGATATAGCCCTTAAGGTCAATACCGATATCCAGGGATACCAGATCCCCAGCGCGGATAATGCGCTTGCGGGAGGGAATACCGTGGATCACTTCTTCGTTAATGGAAATACAGGCCGCGCCGGGAAAGCCTTGCGAATACCAGGCCGGCTTCCCGCCGATACCCTTAATATAATCCACGCAAAACTCGTCGAGCTCGCCGGTACTGATCCCTTCCCGGACCATCGGGATCAGTTTTTGGTACAGGGCCGCCAGAGCCTTACAGGAGAGGCGGATACCGTCTATCTGTTTTTCGTTTTTAATTCTGATCAATTTTAAACCTCCAGTTTTTTGCGCAATAGCCGCACGCCGCTGACCTTCTGATCCAGCGCCAGGGCCTGCTGCAGGGCTTTCCGCGCGGTAAGGCGGTCGCCGATGCGTTCGTAGCAGCCGGCCATCAGGGCCAGCACGAGGGCGTCGGTTTTTTTTCCCAGAGACAGCTCCAGGGCCGTTTCCAGGCAGTCCAGTGTTAATTCATCGTTGACCGTTCCGGACAGCCGATCGCGGATTATCTCCCGGGCCATCAGCAGCACCTCCGGGAAAAAGTGCTTAAAATAGGGCTTTTGCTGCTCCAGGGCTATTACCTCCGCCAACAGCAAAAAAGACTCATAGTAATTGGCCCGAAAAAATAATTCCTCGGCCAGGATGAAGCCGCAGTCCATAAAATCCTCCCGGCCGAAATAGCGCGATAGCACAAAAACGCTTTCGGATCGGCAGGTCAGGAATTGCAGCACCGCTTCCTCTTCCAGATCGTGCAGCAGATCAAAGAAGATCAGTTTCGCGCGGCTCTCGCTGTCGGTACGCCGCATCAGCCAGCGCCGGTAGTCAAAGGAAGCCTCAGGCGACGGCCCGCGGGCACGGGAGAACTGGGCATACAGGGCGTCAAACTCAGAGCGCAGTGACGGCTCGGAGAGGGTTTCGTAGGCGTCGATCAGCCGGCGTAAATGGGAGGCGCTGTCGGCGGCCTTGGCGCTGTTTTCGGGGATATCCGGGTGTAGTTCTTTTACCTTGCGGCGAAAAGCCCGCTTGACCTCGGCGGCCGAAGCCGAGGAAGAAACGCCGAGGACAGCATAACAATCCTGCACGGAAGCCTTACCCTATATTTGCAGCGACAGCGACGGCATGATCAGCGCTGCGGATAATTTCAAAATAATCCAGTTTGATGCCTTCGCGTTCCATAGCCTTCATCAGGCGGGTGATGGTTTTTTGGGAACCGAAACCGCCCTTGAGCACCAGGGCGCAGCCTTTTTTGCCGCTGACCATGCCGGAAGTGGACAGATATTCACCGATTTTATCCGGTATGGCGCCGAAAAAGCCGGCGGCCGGAAGCACAATGGCAATATAGTCATACATAGTCAGGCGGGTACCCTCAAGGACCTCGTAACCGTTCAGCAGATCGACCTGATTCCCCTTGGCCGCGGCCCCCTGCTCCAGGATCTTGATCAGGGAGCGTTGTTTGTCCGAGGGATTCTTGCAAAATTGTATCAATGCGACTCTCATATTTTCCTGTTCCTTATGCCAGCTTATACAGCTGTTCAATCATTTTTTCTTTAACTATTAACACCGAGCAACGGGCATTCAGCAGGATTTGACGGAAAGAGGAGGATAGCAAATCCTTCTGATCGGTTACATCCTTATCATAACCGCCGAGCAGGATGACATCGGCGTGTTTTTCCTCGGAAGCGCTGACTACCTCGGACCATATAGCCCCGCGGCGCAATTCGGTTTCGATCTTAACACCTTTTGCTTTCCCGAGCTCATCAACATAACTCAAATAGCGCTGTCCGTTATCCTCCAGGCTTTTTTCGTAATCCCGGCTTTCTTCCTCGATAAAAATGCGGTTGAGCGTCAATTGCTTGATGGTAGCGGTATCAACGACGTAGACCGCCGAAACGCGGCAGCGATACAGTTTGGACATTAAAACCGCGTAGCGGATAGCGTTAATTGAGGCTTCTGTGCCGTTGACTACCACCAGGACGTTTTGAAAAAGGGGCTTAATCATTACAGGCTGCCTCCGTTTTTGGCCTTGAGCGTCTTGAGCACGAAAATGCTCTCGCGCTCCCGCTCTTCCAGAATACTCTCAATATAACTCCTGGTTTCCTGCGTCTGCGGGATAACCTGTTTATCCAGGGCATTGACGCGCCGCTGGGTTTTCTTAACCTCACGGGCCAGGCGCCACACAATCGTACGTATCGAAGCCATCTCGGTCAGGAGCTTCAGCAGTTCGAAAAAGTCTATCATGACTTTATCGCAATCGGCAAATGAATTCAGATACGAATAGGCCAGACGCCGTTTCGGCAATTGTACTGATATTGTGGAAAAAGTCATCCCGGCCAGCACCAGTTTTTTCTCCCGGATATCAAAATCATAGGCGACAGTCTTGGCAACCCGCTCGGTGCGGTCGCGACCGACGGCCATGAACATCCGCTTTAATGAAGGATAGGCCCGGGCCAGCTGCTTCTCGATATCCTGCTCCAGCAGTTTAACCCGCTCTACCATCTGCATCAGCTCCATTACCAGAATCTCACGCTTTTGCTCCAGCAGCTCATAGCCGTCGCGGGCAATGGAAAGCTGTTCCTTGACCATCAGCAGATTGGATTTGGTGGGCGCGATCGGTAGGCGGGACATGCTATTTCACCGCCTCGGCGCCGGGGACGGCCGCACCGGCAGAGCCGGCGGCATTAGCGGTACCGGCGGCGTCCAGGGCCGCTTGCATATATTTATCAATATATTCGCCCTTGATGCGATACAGTTCGTTGCGCGGCAGGACCGAAAGAATGCGCCAGCCGATATCCAGGGTTTCGGAAATGCTGCGGTTTTCAAACTCGCCCTGAGTCAGGAATTTCTGCTCAAAAAGCTCGCCAAACCGCAGATACTGCTTATCGGCGGCGGAAAGCTCTTCTTCGCCGATAATAGCCGCCAGATTGCGGATACTCTTAACCTTGGAATAGGCCGCGAAGAGCTGACTGGAGACGTCTTTATGATCCTCACGGGTCATCCCCGCGCCGATACCGTCTTTCATCAGGCGCGACAGGCTCGGCAGACCGGCGACCGGCGGATAGATGCCCTTTTGGGCCAGCTCGCGGTCCAGTACAATCTGACCCTCGGTAATATAGCCGGTCAAATCCGGTATGGGATGACTGATATCATCGTTGGGCATGGTCAGGATCGGAATCTGGGTTATCGACCCGCCGGAACCCTTAATTTTACCGGCGCGCTCATAGAGCTCGGCCAGGTCGGAATACAGATAGCCAGGATAGCCCTTTCGTCCGGGGACCTCACCGCGGGTAGTGGAAATCTCGCGCAGGGCCTCGCAGTAATTGGTCATGTCAGTCATTACCACCAGCACGTGCATACCCTTTTCATAAGCCAGGTATTCGGCCGCGGTGAGGGCACAGCGCGGGGTAATGATACGTTCAATCGAGGGTGCGTCCGCCAGGGACAGGAACATGACTACCCGGGAGAGAACGCCGGACTGTTCGAAGGTGTCAATAAAGAAGCGGGCGACATCGTACTTGATGCCCATTCCGGCGAAGACCATTACAAACTGCTCATCGGCGGCCAGAATGCGGGCCTGTCGGATAATCTGGGCGGTCAGGCGGTTATGCGGCAAACCGTTACCGGAAAACACCGGCAGTTTCTGGCCGCGGATCAGGGTATTCATGCCGTCAATCGCTGAAATCCCGGTCTGGATAAAGTCCCGGGGGTAAACCCGGGCATAGGGATTGATCGGGAACCCGTTGACGTTCATTAACTGGGATGAATACAGTTCCGGGTAGCCGTCAATCGGCTTGCCCAGACCGTTAAAAATGCGGCCCATTAAGCCTTCGGAAACGCGCAGCTGCATCGGTGTTTCCATAAACTCGACGGTGGTCTCCGCCAAATCGAGGCCGGAGGTTGAGCCGAAGATCTGTACTACGCAGTTTTCCTCGGAAATATCGATGACGCGTCCAGTACGAATTTCACCGCTGCGGTCGCGGATGCGGGCGATCTCGCCAAAAAAAACATCACCCTGACGCTTTACAATCACTATTGGTCCGTCGACCGAGGCGATTCCGCGGTATTCTACACCCTTCATACAGCCTCCAGTTTGCGGTAGGTACGCTCCAGTTCATCGAGTTGACTGTTCATGTGCTCTTCTATGGCGGTGATGCCCTGCAGGGCGTCGTTCGGTATGGTTGTTTTAATGCGCACGATTTCCTCGCGGCAACCCAGGGCCACCAATTTGCCAAGCGGCGCGCCGTTGCGGATGACCGCGCTGGCCCGCCGGTAAAAAGCCATAATCAGCAACAGGATGCGAATCTGCTTTTCCGGTACGGAAAACATATCAATATCATCGAAGGCGCTTTGCTGCAAAAAGCCGTTTTTTATCATCTCGGCTACTACCAGAATAATACGTTCGGTATCCGGCAGGGCGTCTGGGCCGATCAGGCGCACAATCTGCTGCAGGCGCTGTTCGCGCTTCAGCAGTTCCAGGGCCTGCACGCGCACATCATTCCAGCGCGGGTCCAACCGGTCCCACCAGGGCCGGATTTCCTCGGCATACTCGGAATAGGACTCGATCCAGCCGATGGCCGGATAATGGCGGGCGTTGGCCAGGTCGCGGTCCAGAGCCCAAAAGCAACGGATAAAGCGTTTGGTATGCTGGGTAACCGGCTCGGAAAAATCGCCTCCGGGGGGAGAGACGGCGCCGATAATCGAAACGGAGCCCTCGTCGCCGCACAGGGCGGTGACCCGGCCAGCCCGTTCGTAAAACTCGGCCAGGCGGGTCGGCAGATAAGCCGGAAAGCCTTCCTCGGCCGGCATTTCTTCCATGCGCCCGGAAAGCTCGCGCAGGGCTTCGGCCCAGCGGCTGGTGGAGTCGGCCATGATCGCGACATGCATACCCATGTCCCGGTAATACTCAGCCAGGGTAATGCCGGAGTACAGCGATACCTCACGGGCCGCGACCGGCATATTGGAAGTATTGGCGATCAGAATGGTGCGCTCCATCAGCGAGCGGCCGGTGCGCGGATCTATCAGTTGCGGAAATTCGGAGAGTACATCAGTCATCTCGTTGCCGCGCTCACCGCAACCGATGTATACGATGATATCGGCGTCGCACCATTTGGCGATGGCGTGCTGGGTCATAGTCTTGCCGGTACCGAAACCGCCGGGGATAGCGGCGGTGCCGCCCTTGGAAAGCGGGAAAAAGACATCAATGACGCGCTGACCGGTAATCAGCGGCTCGGAGACAGTCAGCTTGCCGCTGAAAGGTCGGGCCTTGCGCACCGGCCAATAGTGGGCCATGGTAATCACTTCATTCAATTCGGTTTTAGCGATCGGTTCCTCTATTGTGAAGCTGCCCTTTCCGGCAAACCAGGTGAGGGACCGTCCGCGGATAAAGGGCGGCACCATAATTTTATGGGTTACGGAATTGGTTTCCCGCACGGTACCGAGGCAGAGGCCCGGGGCAATGGCCATACCGGCGGCGGCGGCGCTGCCGTCAGCCAGCTGGACAGGCATAAAATCCCACTTTTTGGCGATGTCGAGGGGCTCACTGCGCTCACCGGGCGATAGAAAGGCGCCGGAAGAGGCAAACAGGCGTTCCAACGGGCGCTGAATACCGTCATAAATGGTACCGACCAGGCCGGGCCCAAGCCGCAGGGATAGCGGACGGCGGTTACAAACCGCCTTTTCGCCGATGCGCATTCCGGTATCATCTTCATACACCTGGATGGTGGCCACACCGTTCTTGAGCCGGATGATTTCGCCGATCAGGGCTTTCTCGCCGACATCGACAACATCATAAAGACCGCAGTGTTCCAAACCGGTGGCATAGACAATGGGGCCGGAGATACGCGTCACCGCGCCGGTAATGGTATCGGTGCTATTCGTTTTAATAAATGTGCTCATTCCGGCAACCTCCCGCCAAGCAAGGCCTCGGACAGCTCCTGCCGCTGTTCGCTCAGTAAAGCGGCCCGTAATTCGCCGCTGACAGCCCGGCAGACAATAGTGCCGTCATCTGTTTCGATCACGAAGCCGTCGGTGCGTAAAACCGATGTACGGTCATCCGGGGACGCCTCTCCGAGCGAACGGATCTGGGCGCGCTCAAAGAACTTTTCTAAAAAAGAGCGGGCCTGCGCTTCGGTATAACCGTGATAACGGATGTGCAAGGCGCGTCCTTTGAGTATCGAATGGTATTTTTTTACCAGAGAGCCCAGCAGGGCCAGACGGCGCTCGGGAGCGAGCTGCTCCAGCCAGCTGTCGAGGGCCTCGGTAACCGAGTTGTCGACAAAAGAAACCAGTTTGCGCTGCTTCTCCAGCGGAATGGCCGAACGCGTTTCTTTGATAAAATCCGCGGTGCGTTTGCGATAGTCCTCGGTCTTGGCGTTGCGCACCGCTTCAATACGCGACCGCACTTCGGCGGTGATTTGCTCACAGTCGGCGTCGGCAGTCTTGAGAATACGCTCGGCTTTACGGCGGGCGTCGTCCTGTATTTCACGGTCAAGAATCTCTGTAGATCGCAGCTCTTCCATATTAAAACTACCTTACACGTGTATTCCGATTGCCTCGCGGATCGAGTCGGTCAAAGTCTTGCGGCCGGCTAGGTGGCCATGCAAACCGGGTATTTCCACAATCAGCGGATACTCCCCTTCCATCTGCCATACGCGGACTTCTTCTTCCAGAAAAGCGGCAATTTCTTCGGTGAGTATCAGAACCTTGGAGCGTTCACCGCTGACGGGAGTCGCTCCGGAAAGCAGATTGCCCCTGCCGGTTGCGCGGTTAAAAGCTTCCAGAGCCTCTTCCCGCGTCTGGGCGACCGCGCCGGACACTCCCACCAGGGCGAAGCCGAGAACCAGCTCCCTTTCCCCGATGATATAGTATTTCACAAAAGAATAATCAGCAGCGCGACCAGAAAGCCCCACAGGCAGATACCTTCCGCCAGGCCGACAAAGGGCAGAGCCTTACCGGAAAGCTCGGGGTTCTCGCTCATGGCTCCCATGGCGGCGGCACCGATACGGCCAACGGCCATGCCTCCGGCTACGCAGGCAATACCGACGGCGATGGCGGCGGCAATGTACTTGATACCGGCTACCGAAGACGGAAGGGTTTCCGCGACGGCGGTCGCCGCGGCGCTATCGGAGGCAAACAGGGCCGCGCCCGAACCGACGAGCAGCAAGAGCGCGGAAAAAAAAGTTTTACGATTCATTTAAATCTCCTTGTAAGTGAACCTGAGCGGTTTAAATTCAGTACCGGTTTCAGTGAAAAATTTCGAGAAAAACTCATAGTATTGCAAGCGGATTACCTGGATGGTCACGATCAGACCTTCCAGTACGATAATCAGCAGATTGCCGAAAATACCGATGACAATGCCGCCGGCGGAAAGAGACCCGCCAACCAGTTCGGTCATCGTGAAGATGATAAAGCTCAGCACGGCATGCGAAAGCGCGAAGGCGCCGACACGCAAAAAACTGACGGAGTTGGAAATGTAAGTGGAGGCGACTTCCAGAAGCTCCACGACGCCCTCGATGAAGGCGGCGAACAGCCCGTTTTCAAATACCGGACGGTGGCCTTCCATGGCCCGGGTAAAGGGTTCGGCGAAGAATACGCCGATCAGCGGCACACCGATAGCGGTGTAATCGTACCAGTGTACGCCTCCGCCGCTCATACCAACTCGTACGGCCAGATACACTACATACCAGAAGAAAGCCGCCCCGCAAATACCGGTCTTGCTGAAAACAGCCCTGGCCGGCCGGGAAAGCGAAAACTGATTGATGATGTTGATAACCAGGCCGATCGAATTGATGATAAAACCGATGGCCAGGGTAAAGCCGAAGAACACCACCAGCTTGTCCATGGATCCCTTGGAAGGCATCATCTCCAGGATATGGTTGCGCGGTTCGCCGAACAGAGCGGTTACCCAGCGGCTGAAGGGCCGCAACACTTCGGAGTTGGCAAAAAACTCGCCGGTCAACAGGCCCATGATCATGCTGGAGCAGCCGATCGCCAAAAAGATCGGCCCGAATTTTTTGGACTTGAGCAAGAAAGGCACGCGGGCATAAATCAAAACTAAACCTATTAAAAAGAAAACCAGCCCCTGACCGACATCGCCGAACATGATGCCAAAAAGCAGGGTAAAAAAGAAAGCCACCACCGGCGTCGGATCGACCGTGCCGTACAGCGGGGCGCCATAGCTGAAAACCATGCGCTCAAAACTTTTCACCAGCGGGCCGTGCTTATACTGCACCGGCACTTTCTCCCGGCCGTTCTTTATCGAGGGCACTTCAGCCGGGGCGTATACCCGAATCGCCACCCGGCCTTCGGTCAGTTCATCCAGGTCCTTCATCAGCGGTACGCTGTCCTCCGCGGCAATCCAGCCGAGCACCCGGTAAACCAACTGGGTCGACTCCAGGGCTTCACGGATGCGGCGTACCTGGGAGCCGAGAGAAAAAGTCTGCAACAGACGGGAAAGCAAGCCTGAGTTCAGGTTGGCATAACTGCGCCGCTCTGCCTGCAGGGCCTGAACATCGCCGGAAGCCAGCTCGGCCTGAGCCTTCAGTCCCTCCAGTACATCATCCGGTACGCCCTGAAATCCCTGAGGAATTTCCAGCGGAATAAAATTAAAACGCTTCAGTTCCGACTCCAGGGCAAAACGGCCTTTTTTGGAGGCCGCCGCCAGAATCCGGGTGCGGTCCTCGCCAAGCGGCACAATTACCGCCCGGTCGCCAAGGGCAAACTGCAATTCTTCAATCCGTGACGGATCAATCTTGCCTATCTTCAAAGTCAGAAAGGTCAGGTGTTCAAGTTCGCTGTAGGCCACTTTTAAATTGGCGAAGGCCCTGGCCTCATCCCAGGCGCCGGACACCCGCTTCTGACGGTCGGAAGTCTCGGTTTCGCGCTTACGCAAAGCCTCCACTTCCTGAACCAGAGCGGCAGCGGCCTGGCTGTCGGCTTCGGTAGGCAGCGTTATATCACTCTCGAAATGTAAAGGTTCCGGCAAAGCCAGATAATTCCGGCAGGATTGCAGTTGGTCAAAAACCTCACGGTTGGCATTCACCGTTACCACGCCGGACTGATCAACAGAATTCTGGATTTGAAAACTGGCCTGTTTGCCCAGGTATTCCAATACCCGGTCGATATCATCTTTGAGAATCATCAGCTCCACCATCTTCATGGTTTTTGTCTTAAGCATCCTGATCATCTCCCATAAATTCCTGCATCAGGGCATCGGCGGCATTGAGGCGCAAACCTTCCGCCGCTACCCGGATCATGTGCAACTCCAGTTCCTTAATTTTCAAAAAGCAGACCAGCACTCCCGAGGTAAAGGGATGCTGACGGAATTCCTTCAACGCTTTTTTATACAGATACTTGTCCGCGGAGAGCTGGGCCCAGCGCGGGTCAACCAGATAGGGTACCCCTTCCTCATGCGGATTAAGCAGCCAGCTGTATTTCCAGTTTTCCCAGTCCGGCCAGGAATCCATCTGCCGCTCCAGAATCGCGATAGCCGGCAGGCACAGCGGATCGGCTTCTTTTTCCACGGTGCCGCTGCCGGCCAGCAAGGGCAGAATCTCAGAACCCTGCATATCATAATACACCCGTAAGCGCAGCGCCCAGATAATATTCTGTAAAATAATTTCTTCGGTTACCATGGACTCCGCGGCCAGGCGGTCCTGTCGTGGCAAAGAAAAAACCGCGCTGTACAGACGGTGATAATACTCATGATCCAGACGAGTTTCCCAAAGCACCTTCTCCTCGGGAAGCGGCACCCGGTTATACCAGGGCACCGGACTGTTTCGGGTAATGGCTTCAAGAACCGGCCATTTACCGAACTCGAAAAAAGAATAGGCGCCGATATCCGGCATGAAGGGCTTTTCCCCCTCCCCTATGGCTAAAGCGGAGGAAACCGCTTTTAAATTAGTAAAGTCAAACCGGGACAGCAGGGCCAGGGACACCGGATCGGGAACATCGAAGGCTTTCAGCAGAACCAGAAAATCATCGACCAGGCGCTGTTCGGCCCTGCGTTCCAGCAGATGGGCCAACATGGCCTCCGGAACAAGGGGAATTTCTTCCCGGAACAGCAGGGCCCATAAATCCTGCATCCGCCGGGCTTCAAACAGGCGGCGGGAACGTTCGGCGACAAAAGAACGTGAAAATATACCGCAAGCTTTCGCGAAAACATAAGCATGAGCGCCGGTTCGGTCCATAGCGGTTATTGTTTTCCGGAAAAATATGTTTCGAGGAACGCGTTGAAATTTGCCGTATCCCTATTAATTGAGAGAAGCTGCTGGGCATATTGAGAATATTCCTGCTCGCGTTCATCCTCACAGGCTTGCTTATCGGCTAAGAATTGGGTTTCCAGAGCGGCGACAATCTGTTCGTAGGCCGACCGGAATTCGGTTTCGGCCTGTTCTTTGGCAATAGCCTTACGCTTATCGGCTTCCTGCTGGGCATCCAGCAAAAGATCGTAGGCCAGCCGCTCGACATCAATAAGATGTCCGATTACATCCTGCTCTATCACATCAACCCCCTACAATACGGTAAACAGCGTCGTCACAGGATATTCCCGTACGCAGCGCTTTTTAAAAACCGGATCACAGCCCCACATTACATGGAGGTTGCGAGAATATCGTCATATTTGCACATGGTGCGGTACACACCTTCGGAACTGGTTTGACTGATCAGGGTTTGGTAAAATTCTGGATCCTCAAGCAATAAGGACAGGCGCTTAAGGGCGCGTAAATGCAGGGAACAGCCTTCGGCGGAGGAGAGCATCATAAAAATGATATACACCGGTTTGCCGTCCAGGGCATCGTATTCCACGCCGGAGCGGGAAATACCTATGATACCCTTAACGCCCTTGACGGCCTCAGTCTGGGCGTGCGGCAGGGCAAAACCTTTGCGTATACCGGTGGATTGCTTGGCTTCACGGGAGCGAACCGCGGAGAGGATGACGGCGCGGGAAGATGAAGGGGCGGAGGAAACGTAGAGGTCTACCAGTTCCTCGAACACCTCTTCCTTGTCCTCGCCTTCGAGGTTCAACTTGATGCAGTCAGGCGAGAAAATACTTCCAAGAACCATTACCTGTATCCCTCCGGATTATTGTGCCGTGGGGGCTGTCTCAGCCTCAGGGGCAGCGATAGTATCTACAGTTGCTTCAGGGGCGTCGTACCAGTTGGCGTCGGTAGCGGACTCAGCCTGCTGAATGCGGGCGGCTTCCTCAAGACCCTGGTCTCCGGGACTGCGGTTGAGCAGAGCCAGGAGCAGAGCACCGACAAAAAAGAGCGTTACCACTACGTATGTTGCTTTGGTAAGCACATTGGCGGAGCGCGAACCGAAGGCAGAATTACTGCCGCCGGCAAAAAGGCCGCCCAGACCGCCGCCATCCTCATTCTGCAGAAGAACCAGAATAACGATCAGCACACAGACGATTACAAAAGCTACCAGTAAGATTATTCCAATAATACCCATATTATGACTCCAAAAAATAAATCAAGATTCAATATAGCGAAAAGGATTGGCTTGTGCAAGGGCTACATGCAAACTGCCCGGGCAAACCCCGGGCAGCCTGATTATGGAAGGAAAAACTTACTTACAGAGGGCGATGGGCTTGAAAGTCTCAGCTTTCAACGCGGCGCCGCCGATCAATCCGCCGTCAATATTGGCCTTGGCCAGCAGGGCGTCGCAGTTTCCGGCGTTCATGGAACCGCCGTACTGGATAACCAGGGCCTCAGCGGCCGCGGAGCTGTACATGGAAGATACCAGCTTGCGGATAAAGGCATGAATGGCGTCGGCGTCTTCCGGAGTGGCGGTTTTACCGGTACCGATGGCCCAGACGGGTTCATAGGCGATAGTCACGCGCTTCAGGTCGGCTTCAGACACACCTTCCAGGCCCTTGCGGGTCTGCTCTTCGCAGACGGCTTCGGCCTTGCCGGCTTCGCGCTCTTCCAGCAGCTCGCCGACGCAGAGGATAACTTCCAGACCATGCTGCAATGCCAGCTTGACCTTGCGGTTAATCATGGTATCGGTTTCCTTGTAGGTATGGCGCCTCTCGGAGTGACCGAGAATCATCACCT
This sequence comes from Treponemataceae bacterium, assembly GCA_942493045.1. GTDB lineage: Bacteria > Spirochaetota > Spirochaetia > Treponematales > Treponemataceae > Teretinema. Next base: position 1,337,853 of record OW818665.1, read on the forward strand.
GCACGCCGAGGTCCTTCAGCTGCAGTACGGAAACTTCGCCGGTATGGGCGCCGGCTTCGTCGGTGCTCATATTCTGGGCTCCGAGCAGGATGTTGGTCCCCTTCACAACCTTGGAAACCGCGTCGAGGGCGGTAAAGCTGGGGGCGATCATGTACTTGTTGGGGCCGCCTTTCAGCTCGGAAACGAGCTCGGTGGCGAGGGCAACGGCTTCGGAAGCGGTCTTGTGCATCTTCCAGTTACCGGCGATAAAATTCTTGCGCATTACTATTCTCCTGAGAAAAAGGATGGCCGAATAGTACCAAAAATATCGGAATGGTTCAATCGGGTCCGGCAATGGACGGGAAAGGGCGCACCGCTGCGCGGCCGGGCTTTGCGCTACAATCCCTTGCGCGAAGAAATCGCGCCGCAGCCGTGCTACAGTCTGAGGTTATGAAACACCACGTTTTTCTTTTCGGCCTGGCGCTGACCGCGCTCGGCTGCGCTTCCACCGGCGGACAAACCCAGCCGCCTCTTCAGACCGGTACCCGAACCGGCGACTTTGAAGTATTTGAAAAAATCGAAGTACCGCAGCTGGACCGTACCACCAGCTTGATTGTGTACCTGCCGCCCGATTATCGGACCAATACGGCAAAAAACTATCCGGTGCTGTACATGACTGACGGCGAAACCCTTTTCAGCGATACCGCGCAGACCCGGGAATGGGGAGTCGATGAAAAGCTGCAGCGGCTCTTTGAAAAAAACAGCGCCGCCGGCTTGATAGTCGTCGGCATCTACAGCTCTCCGTTCCGGGACAGCGAGTATTTCCCCTGGGATTATCAGTTAAGCGCGGAAGATTCCCTGCATGCCGGCGAAGGCGCCGCATATGCCCGGTTTATCGTGGAAACCGTCAAGCCCTTTATTGACCGCAGCTACCGCACCAGGCCCGAAGCCTCTCAAACAGCCATCGCCGGCGCGGAAGCCGGCTCGGTACTGGCACTTTATGCCGGTTTTACTTATCCGCGGATCTTCGGCCTGATCGGCTCCTTCTCTCACCTCAATGTGAACTATCCTCAGTTTACGGATACCGAGGCGATCAGATCGATAATTACCTTTTCTCCGGAACAAAAAATCGCCATGCTGGCCGGCGGCCGCGAATGGGATGCTCCGGTGGAGGCCGAAAGAGCGATTATCCAGGAATTTACCGCGGTTTTCGCGGAGCTCGGCCTGTCGCGCCAGAATATCCATGTACTATTCGACCCGGAAGGAGAGCGCAATCCAACTAGCTGGGGCCGCAATTTCATCCCGATAATCTGCACTCTTTATGGATGGAAGGAATAAGCGGAAGGGAGTTCAGGATACACCGGCTGTGCCATGCGCCGCGTTGTTTTTTTCGGCCCTTTTCCCGTTTTCAAACTCACGGCCCTAGTGCTACACTGAAGTATGAAAACACTGGATATCGGGTGTAACGCCGCCCTGGAAAAACAGCTCAATTTTATTATTGAAGTCGACAAGGTCAAGCAGATTATGCGCAAATCCCGCCTGTTCGACAACAGCCGCTATGAAAACGACGCCGAACACTCCTGGACAATAGCCCTGATGGCCTGCCTGCTGCGCGACTATGCCGATTTCGAGGTCGATCTCGAAAAACTGTTGATCATGCTGCTGATCCACGACATTGTCGAAGTTGACGCCGGCGACACCTTCCTGTACGCCGCGGAGCGCGCTAACGTCCATCAGGCTGAAGCGCAGGCCGCGCAAAGAATATTCGGACTGCTGGAAGACAGCCAGCGGGATTATTTTATCGGTTTGTGGGAGGAATTCGAACTCAAGGAGACCAATGAGGCCAAATTTGCCGGCGTCTTTGATCGCCTGGAACCGCTGCTGCAAAACTACCTCACCGAGGGCTTCACTTGGAAAAAATACGGTATTAGCTACGAGATGGTAGTCGAGAAAAACAAAGCCCTGGCCGAAGCTTCAACCGAAATCTGGAACTTCGTATTGGCCATGCTGGAAAAGGCCGTTCAAAAAAACTACCTGCGTCGGGAAATTTGACAAGAAAAATACTGAAACCTATAATGAAACAATGAGTCAGTTGCGAACAACTGCCAATGGAGAGCCTGTCATGTCTGTCCTGAAACCAGTTATTTCTGTCGACGAGGAAAAATGCGTAAATTGCCATAATTGCATCGCGGTTTGCCCGGTAAAATTCTGCATCGACGGCAGCGGAGAAAAAGTTTCAATCCGGCACGAACTGTGTATCGGCTGCGGGTCCTGCATCAAAGGCTGTACTCACCATGCCCGCAGCGGAAAAGACGACACGGCCGAATTCTTTGCGGCTCTGTCCCGAAAAGAACCGATGGTAGCCATTGTAGCCCCGGCCATCGCCACGCGACTCGGTGACTCATTTCTCAGACTGAACGGCTGGCTCAAACAAAACGGCATAAAAGCCGTTTTTGATGTCGCATACGGGGCGGAACTGACAGTAAAGTCCTACATGCAGCACATCCATACAAATAAACCCCGCCTGGTTATCGCTCAACCCTGCCCGGCCATTGTAAATTACATCCAGATTTACCAAAGCTCCCTAGCCAAATATCTGGCGCCGGCCGACAGCCCGATGCTGCATACCATCAAAATGCTCCAGAATTTCCGGCCGGATCTGAAAAACTGCAAAATCGCGGTGATATCGCCCTGTGTGGCCAAAAAACGGGAGTTTGACGAGACCGGTCTCGGTGACTTCAACGTGACTATCGAAACCTTCCTGAAGGCACTCTCCGATCGCGGAATACAACTGGAAAAATTCCCGGAAGAAGATTTTGACAATCCTCCCGCAGAAACAGCCGTGCTCTTCTCCAGCCCCGGCGGACTCAAACAAACCGTAGAACGGGACTTTCCGGAACTTTCAACCGGCATCCGCCGAATCGAAGGCCCGAAAGCAGTGTACCCCTACTTCAAGGAATTGGAAGAGTCTCTGAAAGCGGGAGTAAATCCGCTGGTTATTGACTGCCTGAACTGCGAAAAAGGCTGCAATGGCGGAACCGGAACCGGCTCAGAAGACATCCCGATAGATTTACTGGAGAGCCGGATTAACGCCCGCAAAGCTGTTCAACAGCGACGGCTTTCGGGAGTAAAAATCAATCATAAAAAAGCCGCTAAAAAGGTAAGCCTAAGTCTGGAAAAATTCTGGAAGCCCGGGCTCTACTCCCGCGCTTATGAAGATCGCAGCACAGCGCTGGCGATCCGGACCCCAGGCGAAGCAGATTTTAAGCGCATTTATTCCAATATGGCCAAAATCAAGGAAACTGATTTTCTGAACTGCGCGGCCTGCGGGTATAACAGCTGTGAAATGATGGCGGTCGCGATCTTTAATGGTCTCAATAAAAGCGAAAATTGTCATCATTACCAGGCAGTAAGAATTCAAAGAGGGAACGACCAGCTTCGGGCCACAGCCATCCAATTGAATGAAAAACTGGTCGAAACCACTACCATGATCGGGAAACTGCTGGGCTTAATACCTGAATTGGACAGAAAGAGTGAACTGGAATCGACAGGTTTGGTCGAGTCGACGCTTACCATTAAGGAAATGATCCAGGCACTCAAGAAAACCGCGGAGCTGTCGGGAACCGGAAAGCGTGAATTGAACCTTCTGGATGTCGGGGTAAAAGAAAGCGGCGAAACCTTGGAACAATCGCTCTCTGCCATCAAGGTGACCGCCGCAAAAATGGACGGCATTCATGAAATGGTTTCCGAGATAGATAAAATTGCCGCTCAGACAAATCTGCTCTCCATGAACGCGGCCATCGAAGCCGCGCATGCCGGAGATTCCGGCAAAGGATTCGCCGTTGTCGCCGAAGAGATCCGGCGGTTGTCGGAACAGGCCAGCGAAAGCGCCAAAAAAATCGGTAAGACTCTTGGAGAACTGATCACCGGCATGAACAATGCTTCGACGCTTTCAGATAATGCCGGCAGGTCGGTACGGGACATATTGGCGAAAGTCGGAGAAACCGCCAGCAATCTGGAAGAAATGTATCATGCCCTCAATGAGATTTCCGCAAACTCCGAAAAAGTGAATACCGCGCTGGCATCTCTTGGCAGCTCCGCTCAGGACGTTAAAACCATGTATAAGGGTATGAATGAAATTATCACCCGGGTTGGTGAGGAAGTACAGCAGATATCCGTCATATCGCAGTCCCGCGTTTCCGCGCAGTAAGGCAAACCGGAAAACCTTTTCAAACTGATAATGATGGGCTACAATCATGACGGAGGCTATGATGCAGCTTCAGGAAACAGTACGCGCGGCCTTTCAGGCTCAGCAGGCCGCCGGGAAAACCGGGTTTTACTTTTTACGCGCCGAAATCCCCGAGGGCAAACGCGGAAAGGCGGCCTTTTGGAACGAACTGACAGCCACCGCCAATCCCCTCTGCCAAACAACGTATAAGGCCGACGATTCTATACATCCCTATTATCCCCTGCTGAATCTCATCCGTGATCGCTACCAAGAACTCACCGCAGACGCTCAACGCGCGGTACTCGCTTCGGTAAAAGTGCACCACCGCCACCGGCATATTTTTCACGACTGGCTGGAAACCGGAATCGCCGACCGGGAGGATGACCTGTTCCGCGCGCCAGCCGAAATTGAGTGGGAACGGGGACTGCTGTTTCAAAGCCTGACGGATTTGACAAACAGATTGTGGACGGCCGAAAACGCCCCGATCCTTGTACTGGAAAATTTCGAACTGGCCGGCCTATCCATTGTCAACCTTCTGCTTTGGATGATTGAACAAGGCAGTTTCAGCCCCCTGCGCTTCATCTGCGTATTTAACCGCGACTCTAACATGGTCAGCCACTGGAGCGCCGAATTCCGCCAGCGTTTCTTTTCTCAAATTGAAGCTCATGACATTATTCAACATTATCCGGCAGACATCCCGATGGAGAGCGATCCGAACATTCTGCCGGAGCATAAAACCGACCTGCTGACCGACATCGCGCTGTCCCGCTGCTTCATGGCCTATGAAGAGATAAACGCCTTTTCGAACTTAAGCGCACTCTCGCCGCATCAGGCCATCCGGGCCGGCTACACAGTCGGGTTGATTCATATCATGACCAGTGACATTAAAAAGGCCCTGATTTTTTTGGCCAAAGCCCTGGAAACGGCCCGCCAGGCCGGCGACGAGGCTATGATCGCCCGCATCAACGCCGCCACCGCCTTAAGCCATTCGCGCAGCTCCAACTTTCCAGCCATTGAAAAGCATATGCTGATCGCCCGGAAAACAGCCCAGGAAAACGGTGACCGGAACCTGTCCCTCACCATGGAATACATGCGCTTCATGGTTCATGAAAGCTACACCGCCAATCCGGCAAACTGGACTGAGATGAATCTGATGATCGACCAGCTTAAGGCCGCCGGTCTGACCGATCAACTATTGGATCTGAAATCCAACATATCCTACTATGAATCCTGCATCGCCAATACCGGCTGGGAAAATGCCTACCGCGAAGCTGTCGAGAGCCTGGCTCTGGCCGAAAGCATCGACAATCTTTTCCAGGCCTCCAAACTGCACCATGTGGTCGCCTTTCTCTGCCAGATGGAAAACCGCGGCGACGAAGCTATCCGCCACTTTGACCAATGCATCGCGATCCGGCGCAAGATAGGCACCATCGATGAATTGGTACGGGCCTACAACGGTGTCGGCTATCTCTGCTTTACGCTTGGTCGTTTTAAAACCTCCCTCACCTACTTCGAGAAATCGCTGGAACTGCTGGAGCCGCAAAAAACCTATACCGAAACCTGCTTAACCCTGTTCAATATAGTAAATATTTATTTTTTCACCGGCTGTTTCGCCGGCGCCCAGGACGTCATGGAACGCATCCTGATCGTACTGAATAATCTTAATCTGGAGTCGCTGCCCTTTCATTCACACCGCAAGCTTTTCTCCTTCGCCGGCTGCGCCGCCTACCTGTGCAACCAGAAAACCCTGGCTCTGGATTATTGGAACGCCGCGCTCAAAACCGCGGATGACAAGCAGACCGGAGCCATTTTCCCGCTGTTGTGCTCCTTCACCGCCCGCACCATGAATGACACCGCCGCGGCAGAGCAAAACCTCGCAGCGGCCCTCGAAAAGGCCACTGAAGACAAACAGCTTTACTTCATAATATTTCTGCTGCTGATACGAGCCTGCTTTCTGCGGGACCAAGGTTCAGTAACGCCGGCCGAAGCCGATTTTAACGAAGCCCGCGACCGCATCGAGGCCGGCGGCCTGAGCGAACAGCGGGACCTGCTGGAATACCTGCGCGCCGGCGGTAATTGGAAAGACTATCAGCCGATTCTAAACCTGGACGGCAGAATCCGCATGGTCAGCATGGGACTGGCCGATTCCGCCCGTCAGGAAGCGGCCAACCTGAGCCTCATCAAAAAACTGAGCGATATTTCCTTTCTGAAAGACTTCCAGGATACCATCACCCGTGACCTCGAAGAAAAAGAGCTTTTCCAGGAATCACTGCACTTGCTCAAACGGAACTTTTCCTTCAGCGGAATTCACTTCATTGAAAACCGGCTCGCGCCGAAGCTGACCGAAGGAAGCCCCGCCAAGCGCCAGGTACCATCATCCTGGTTCTGGACCCGGCTGTTCGGCACCGAAGGGAAAGCGGAAACGGTCATGACCACCGATCCCTCCGGCAGCCTGATGGCCTATCCTTTCCGCTATAATCCCGAGCGGGGACTCTGGGCAGTACTCACCACATCGGCCTCAAAAAATGGGATGAGCCCGGAAGAGCTGGAGATCGTACGGGTCGCGCTCACTCACATGGACTTAACCCTGGATCTGCACCGCGCCAAAGAGGCTCTCAAAGCCGCTGCCAGCCGGGACAACTTAACCGGCGCCTATTCACGGCAGGAGTTCATCAACCGCGTCGAAGGCGAGCGCCAGCGCTTGACCCGCTACGCCACGGAAAGCAACAACAGCTTCGCCATCGTGTTTATGGATCTGGATAACTTCAAACAATACAACGACAATTTCGGCCATCCCGCGGGCGACTATATCCTGCAAAGCTTCGCCCGCCTGGCTCAAACCTGCCTGCGCAACCTGGACAGTTTAGGACGCTTTGGCGGCGATGAATTTATCATGCTGCTGCCGGCCACCGGCCGCGCCGGAGCCAAGCGAGTCGCCGCCCGTATTCTGGACGCCGTTTCCATGGCCAAAGGCTTCCAGGACGAGCTGGCCCGTGAACTGGGCTATCAAGTCTCCATCCCCGAAGAAAGCCTCCTGAACTGCAGTATCGGTATTTCCATCTACGAGTCCGGCAAACCCGCCAGCGTCGACGAGTTGATCGAGCAAGCCGACAAAGCCCTCTACCAAGCCAAAAACGCCGGCAAAGGCGTCTTCCGTTTTTTTGGTGAAGCACAGGGGTAAACGAGAAAAATCCACAAGGGGGGGAGCATATCTATTCACCGGGTTGTTTTAGAACTATTTTTTGTGTGGAATAGTTAGCTGAACTCATGAGCGGGTTTACTGGCGCTCCGGCATCCGGCGCGGGGCCGGTCCTTCGGCTTAGTCAAAGATTTTACTTCCTGTAAAACCTTTGACATTGAAGAGCGGCAAAGCCGTTCTTCAAGTGGCTTAATTGCGCCATCCCTGGCGCATAGAACGCCGAATTGCCTCAGGGCCCGGCTTCCCGCGCCGGCTGCTCGAGGTTTTCCGGTTCACCGCTCATGAGCACTTTCTGACATGCCACACAAAAGCAGTTACTAAGGATCCGGGGACTGTATACTCCGTCTGTTTCAGTTTAACGCTGCGCGGCTCCCCCACGCTGCGAAATCCTCACGGCCGCGTTGCGGCCGCTCCGGGTTTCTCCGCTTCCCCAACTCAGACATAAAGAGTCTGAGTATGCTGTTAAAACCGCTTATGGAAGCGCTGTGGGGCTGGCGCGCAATAAAAAAATGGTTCAACCTGACACAACGACACGGAGTCAGAAAATTCTTTTTTCTCACGAGGTCGTTCTGCAAGTTAACCCATGCTTTTCTTGACTTTTGGAATATCAATCTCAATAATCATATTTGACATTTCTATCAATGATATTGCAAATCATATTCATTAGAAATCAATAGAACCTGGTACTAATAGTACTGTACTTCCATATAAACGAGCTACACTATTAGCTTGCCCAGAAAAAATCTTGCAGTCGAGATATAAAGTAATTTGATCATTATTAAATTTTATATAACCGAAATATTCATTTCCCCAATTATCAATACCTTTGAACTCATATTTACCTTCGTGTATAATTGCTGAAGTATTTATTACTAACACTTGAGAAAACGGAGTCATATCTTTGATCAAAGAAAAGGATAGATTTGTATTTGTTAGTCGATCTATTGTCACCTGAGTCATAACTACGCCCATTGCTTCTTGAGCATCACCCCATGAAACAACTGAAAAGAACTTTTGTCCCTCCGCAACCGAAGGACTTGTGTTGCATGAAATGATTGCGAAGAAAAAAAACATGACTACGATATAGTTTTTCATTTGTTAACCTCACTATTCTTCTAGTGTAGTGTTTATCCGATTAGGTACTTGTCGCAATAAATTTGCTTCCTGTGTTCTTCTATCAGTATAATCTGTCATACCCTAAACAAGTTCATTATTTTCTCGGGAATCCCATTTGGACAAAATTGGTACCCTAATGAAAATAATACTGTTTGTGCTTGATCTACTAACGAACCTCAGCGCCCATAACCTGTCTCAACGGGAAGGTATTCTGGATGTCAAGGCAGTGGATGCTAAAGGACGTAATTATGACATCGAGATTCAGGTTTTATTCCAATCTATTAGAAAAATGGTTATTTTTTTAATAAAGGAAATCAAGAATCCGGAGGACCCGATGATAAAGGAAATCACCTCAAATACACCAGAGTTGAAACGCGCTGAGCAGGCCATGAAAGCCACCGGTATTGATCCGCAGCAAATTGAAAAGCTCACCGGTCTGACCCTGAACGAAACAGAAACACTGTAAAGGGAACGAGGGGGTGCCGTAAAAGCAAAAAAAGCCGAACCATTTTTGGTTCGGCTTTTTTTCTTTGGAGGCAGGGGGAGACTTCCCCCTCCTGAAAATTCTTAATTTCAAGCAGATTCTAAAACGGTGGAGAATTTTCGCGCAGGCGAAAATTCTCCGGTTTTGGAATCGAGGTTTACCTTGATTCCAAAACCGAGATTCCAGGCAGGGTCTGGCCTTCGAGGAATTCGAGGCTGGCGCCGCCGCCGGTGGAGACGTGGCTCATTTTGTCGGCCAGGTTGAACTTGTTGACGGCCGCGACGGAGTCTCCGCCGCCGACGACGCTGATGGCGCCTGCGGCGGTGGCTTCGGCAACCAGGTAGGCTACGGCGGAGGTGCCGGCGGCAAAGGCTGCGAACTCGAAGACGCCGACCGGGCCGTTCCAGACGATGGACTTGGAGGCCAGGATGGTTTCCTTGTAGATGGCGACGGTCTTGGGACCGACGTCCATACCCATCAGGTTGGCAGGGATATCCAGGCCGTCTACGGTTACGGCCTTGGCGTCGGGAGCGAAGGTTTCGGAACAGACGTGGTCAACGGGCAGAATGATCTTGACGCCCTTGGCGGCAGCCGCGGAGAGCAGGCTCTTGGCGGTGTCGATAAAATCATCTTCAACCAGGGACTTGCCGATGGTGTGGCCCTGGGCTTTCAGGAAGGTGTAAGCCATGCCACCGCCGATAATCAGGGCGGAGGCGTTTTTGAGCAGGCTTTCCAGAACGGCGATCTTGGAAGAAACCTTGGCGCCGCCGATAATGGCGGTCATCGGCTTGGGAGGATTGGTAACCATCGGCTCGAGGTACTTGACCTCTTTTTCCATCAGGAAGCCGCCGACCTTGACCTTCATGTACTTGGCGATGGTGGCGGTGGAAGCGTGGGCGCGGTGGGCGGTGCCGAAGGCGTCATTGACATAGACGTCACCGTAGGTGGCCAGTTCTTTGGCCAGCGGTTCCTGTCCGGCTTCGTCCTTGGCGGTTTCTTCCTTGTGGAAGCGGGTGTTCTCGAGCATCAAAACCGATCCGGCCGGAAGGCTGGCGATCTTGGCTTTCTGGCCGAAGCAGGAGTCGGCAAAGGCCACCGGCGTGCCGAGCTTGGCGGCGAGGTAGTCGGCTACCGGTTTGAGGCGGTGCTTGCCGGCGATATATTTATCCATGTCAAAAGCCTTGCCGTCTTTCTCGGCCTTTTCCTGGGCTTTTTTGGAATCTTTGGAAGGATCGCCGAGGTGGCTCATCAAAACGAGGGAGGCCGGTCCCTGTTCAAGAATGTATTTAATGGTGGGCAGGGCGGCGGTAATGCGGGTGTCGTCCTGGACAACTCCGTCCTTCATCGGTACGTTGAAGTCGACGCGCATGATCACGCGCTGGCCTTTCAGGGCAATGTCTTTAACAGTTTTAATCATAAAAATCCTCCTGGAATAAATCGAACTTTAGTTAGTTTAATCTATAAAAATATAACAATTAAAAAAGAACTGTGCAAGACAGGGCGGTTTCGCAGAGCGCAGGTGTGGGCAAACCTGGTTGGCCCGCGACCTGTTTGCCCGAACCTAGTTGGCCCGCATCGCCGAGATCATGTGCTTGGCGGCCAGGGCTCCGTCCGAGACGGATTTGGCGATCTGCAGGTATCCGCCGATGCAGTCGCCGGCGGCCCAGATTCCTGGCAGGTTGGTGGCGAACTCGCGGTTTACGGCGATGTCGGTGCCCTTCAGTTCCAGCCCCAGCTTGGCGGCGAAATCGGCGGCTCCGGCGGTGCCGAGAGCTACGAAGGCTCCGTCCAGGCGATGCTCTACCCCGTCGGCGGTTTTTATGGCTTCCAGGCGCTCGCTGCCGATAAACTCGCTGATTTTATCGGATACCATTTTTGTTCCGGCCGGAATACGGGCGGAAACAGCGGGCTCGCCGTTGGTAAACAATTTTATGTCGCTGGTAAAGGCGGTCAGCTCATGAAGTTCGGAAGCGGCAAAATCGCCGGCGCCGATCAGCGCGAGTTTTTTGCCCCGGTAAAAAAAGCCGTCGCAGGTGGCGCAAAAACTGATGCCCCGGCCGCGCAATTCGTCAAAACCGGGTGCCTTGATATGATGGCGGGCTTTGCCGGTCGCCAGCAGAATGGTGCGCGCCGAATACTCGGCGGTGGCGGTTTTAACCACGAAGCCGTCGGCGATTTCGATGCTCACAGCCTCATCGGTCAGGATTTCGGCGCCGATGCGCGCAGCCTGGGCAATGCCGGCGTCCACCAGGGCGCTACCGGAAACCGGGTCGGCGAAGCCGTAATAATTATCTATCAACTCGGCCCGTTCCAGTGAACCGCGACCCTTTCCGATCACCAAGACTTTAAAGCCGGCGCGCACAATATACAGCGCGGCCGAGATTCCGGCCGGCCCTTTTCCGATGATAATGGTATCGTATGTCATTATACTAATGTCCGAAAAAACCGGGAAAAAGTAAAGGGGGCGAAAACGGGAAAAGGTTGCCTTTTCAGAGGTGTTTGATCGTGTTTAGCGGGACCCCGCGGAAACGCATGCCGCAGACTCTTCAGCGCGGCAAACCTGGTTACGCCCGTTTTGCTTAGCCCGGTACAGAGCCTTATCGGCAGCGTCAAACAGAGCGCTGACGGTTGCGGCGTCATCCGGGCAGGCGGCCGCCCCGACGCTGATGGTCAGGGCTACCCGTTCGGAGGCGTTGCCGCGGCCTTTTCTAAAAACCAGATACAAAGAGGCGATTTCCTGCTGCAGCCGGCAGGCCAGGTCTACGGCCGATTCGATCCCCCGATCCGGCAGAAAAATGGCGAATTCATCGCCGGAAAGTCGCGAAGGAATACAGTTTTCACCGACTATGCGGGCAATAGTCGCGCCGGCGTTGGTTATCACCGCGTCCCCGGCCAGAGTGCCGTATTCCAGATTGATATCCCGGAACTTGTCAAAATCGATCATCAACAGCGAGCAGCGGCGCCCGTCGCTGAAACCGCGCGAAAACCGGGCGTGAATGGTCTCTTCGAGAAAACGACGGTTGAACAGACCAGACAGGTCATCGCTGACCGCCCGGCGCCGGGCAATTTCGCCCCAGCGCACCATATCATCGAGGAAGACACTGGCTTTGGCGAGTCGCTCGATCATTACCGTAGCCATGGAGCGCAACAGTTTTACGCCCAGCATCGGGTAATCCCAGACCATCCGGAAAAAATTAAGGCCGGATAAAACCAGGATTTTAGAATCGGTCAGCGCGTAACAGGTAGTCGTGCGGCGCTCGCCTTCCACGAGAGCCATTTCTCCGAACAGGCTGCCCTTGACCAGGGGCTTCTGCTCCTGACGCCGTCCGTCAGTGCTGATGCTGTATTGCCCGATCTTACCGGAGCTGACAATGTACAATTCCGAGCCGGCGTCCCCTTCCCTGAACAGCACGCTGCCCCGGGAATACAGCCGCGGCTCAAGAAATTCCGCAACGGCTTCCAGTTCCAATGTGCTCATTTTGGACAGCACGGGAATATTTTTGATGAAGTCACTTTTTTTCATCAAGCGCCTCCCGCAGCAGCACAATCCGGTTTCCGCCGGCTTTCCAAAGATCCTGCATCATCTGATTGGTCTGATCGGCCACCCAGTTCCAGTTTTCATTATCCTCCGGCCAGATACCGATTGCCATACTGGCCGTAAAAACCAAGCCCTCGGCAGTACCGTCTTTCGGCAGTAGCGCCGGGAAGGCTTTGGAGACGCGCGCGGCGATGAAGCGGGCCACCTCCAGGTCCGTTTCCGGCAGTATCAGGCACATCTCGTTGCTGCGCAGCCGCACCGCCCAACCGTGCGGGGAGAGCCGGGTTTCCTTGATCAACAGCTCCGCCAGTTTTTCCAGTACCAGATCTCCGGCGGCATGACCGAGTTGATCATTGAGTTCCTTAAAGCGGTCCGGTTTTACCATCAGTACCGCTACCGTTCCGGAGAGCAGATGCGGCAGCTCGGAATCCATGTAATACTTATTCCATAACCCGGTCGGAGGATCAGTGTAGATCTGTTTGCGGAGTTCCCTGATCCAGGGCCGGTTCTCGGCTATCAGCTGATTGGTGGAACGCAGGCGCGAAGCGATCATTGTAATGGAGCGCAGCAGAATGCGGGACGCGGTATCGGGCTTCTCGTCGGCAATACGGTCAAAGGTCAAACCCTCGCCGGGAAACACCAGCAGCTCGGTCTTTTCCAGAGTTACGGCCGTGGCATTATAAAGGCCGTTAATTACGAAATGGAAGTCACCGAAGACATCACCCGCGACATACCGGGCCAGCTCGAACTGATCGCCTTCAGGGGTTTTAGTGGTAATGGAAACAGAGCCGGAGCGCACGATAAAAAAATGAACGGCGGCCTCACCGGCTGAAAACAGGACGGTATTCTGGGCCGCGTTCAGCGAGCCAGTGCGCGAGGACACATAGGCGATGTCATCATCCAGCAAACCGGAAAACAATTCCACGCCGGCGAGCATTAAGCGAGTGTCACTCTCGGATTTACTTAGCTGTTGTCCCCTGGCCACGCTCTCTCCTGATGGTGCCGCCGGGATACGGAATTAACGGCGCCAGTGTGTTTACCAGCATAGATTATACGACATATTTTCAGTTTTATGTGGACAACACGAATTCATCCTGGAAATCGGCTCGGATTTTCAGGATCGGATCCAGATGCTTAAAAAAAACATCGATGATTTGCGGATCAAAATGACTGTTGGCTTCCTTGAGCATATGCGCCAGCACTTCTTCCAGGGGCCAGGCCTTTTTATAGCAGCGGTCACTGGCCAGGGAATCAAAAACGTCGGCAACGGCGGTGATGCGCCCGAAAATGTGAATCTCGTCACCTTTCAGGCTGCGCGGATAACCCGTACCGTCAAATTTTTCATGGTGTTCATGAGCGATCATCGCGGCGGAAACGAATATCTCGCGCTGCGACCGGCGCAGCATCTCATAGCCCACCTGGGTATGACTTTTAATCACCGTAAATTCGTCCGGTGTCAGCTGCCCCGGCTTTAATAATATAGAGTCCGGTATGCCGAGTTTGCCGATATCATGCATCGGAGCGGCCAGGCGCAGAATATCAAGTTCTTTTTGACTCAGGCCGTAGCATTCCGCCAGAATGCGCGAATACTCGGTCACCCGGCGGACATGGTTACCGGTTTCCTTGGACCGCGCTTCGGCAACCTCGCTTAAACGCAGAATAACCTCTTTCTGGGTCGATTCAATCTCGTTATAGAGGTTTTCCATTTCTTTATGGGTTTCCATGACCAGCAGGTTTTTCTTTTCTACCTCATGGGTATAGTCCTGCAGGTTGGAATAGACTTGCAGAATTCGGTTTCCGATAATGATAACCAGACTGACAATGAGTGATAAAATGCCCCAGGAAGTCACAAAATAGCCGCGCGGCAGCACATGCATTTCCTGGAGGATATCGTAAAAACCGCACACCGCGGAGACGGCAAACCCCAAAATAAAAATTATGGCCTCGCCGTTTTTCCTGAAAGCCGCGTTAAAGCAGAACACCAGACACAGGATGATATTAGCTAACAGGCCGATCTTAAAAAACGGCAGAACCAGTTGCAGAACATTCGGATAAAAGAAGGAAATTAAAATCACCGGGATGGCATAAACCGCGGCCAGGACCCACAGCCAGTACATCGGATTGCGTTTCGAGGGCTGCAGGATATCACGCACAAAAAGATCAATACCCAGCGGCAGCAGAAACAGGCTGGAAGTTTCCAAGTATCCCCACAGCAGGTAATTATTGCCGAAAAGCACCTGTTTGATGTCGGTACGGGTAAAGGTATAGACTCCGAGGTTGAATACAAGTACCGCAAAAGATAAAAAGGTGGTTTCCACGCGGCGTTTAAAATAGAACACCAGTGAAAACAGGGCGATCGCGCAGTACATTATGGCTAAAACAGTCTTGTCCAGATCCTGACGAATAATACCGGTAATCAGGGTGCTGTGCGGGGCAAAATCAACCTTTCCGCCGCCGAGTCCGATCATCTCTATCGCCGAATACACCTCGAAATACAAAGTTTTTCCCGGATAGTCGAGGGGCAGACTGATAAAATGACGGGAAAAGGAGGATAGATAGTCAGTCCTTTTCCCGTAGCGATAAATTTCGGTATCCTCCAGAAAAAGGCGGAAACACTGATCAACATAGCTGGTCTTGAGTACGGCGTCCCGGTAGACAGTCTGAGGAAGACGCAGTCGGTACCAGAGCAGCGATCCGACCCGCGCGGTTTGAAACTGCTCCAGAGCGCTCAGCGCTGTCCATTCGCTTTCCTCAAGGGTAATAATTTCGCTGATATCCATCTCGCCGGCCGGCCGGTAAAACGACCAGCCGGCGCGCAATTCGGTGGAAAAAAGGGTTAAGGCAGTGGCCTGCAACAGCACAGCTACAAGACATACTTTTTTGAGTAATTGAGAATTCATGATACGAGAAGTATCCACTTTCACACCCTTCCAGTCAAATTTAAGGCTGTTCGGTCCGCGCTCATTTCAAATGCTGTGAAAAGCTGCTCCCGCCGAGTTTCATGAAGGATTGAAAATCAGCGATAGGCAGATAATAGCCGGCGCCAAAGGCTTCTGCGTCAAAAGAAAGCCAGAAATATAAACCGTCGAACACTGTCCCCGCCAACTGTTCTTCGTTCAGCCCGGCCCAGGGTCTGATCAGCTCGAAAAGACGGCGGGTCGAAAATTTGGCCGCCAGACGCGCCGACGGCGGAACGCTCTCCCGCAGCCGCCGCCAGCCGGTGGAATTATCCGCCGACTGTTCGCTCTGCCAACCGGAGGCCAGAGAACGGGCTTTATAGGGGCCACCGGTACTGGTGTACAGGTCAAAGCCTTCCGGCCAGATTGTCATATCCAGTTTGGCCATCAGACGGTCGGCCAGGGCTTGCATGGAAAGAGTTTTTTTCTGATCGCTGCCCTGGGTATAGCGCTCTCCCAAACGCAGCCGCCAGCCGAGGGTATCGTATTCATGGCCCTCAAGGGTCGCGGTATTGTAAAACATACGCAGAGCAAAGCCGGCTTCGCTCAGGATTTGATCAAAGGCCGGCCCGTACAGGTCAGCTCCGGCGGACCAGGCCAGGGCCGCGCGGTAGGCGCTGATATCCCGCGGTAAAGACCAGGTTTTATAATCCACTTGAATGGCCTTATCCAGAATGGACTCAACCGCGCGTGGATCGGACACCCCGGCCATTTTGGCCTGTAAGTCCGGCGCGATACTGATATCGAAGCTGGCGGCGCCGATATAACCGGCGGCTCTGGAAACTTCTTCTCCGTAACGGCGATAATCCGCGCCGAGCATACCTTCGCTACCGGGAAGATTGTACCAGGCGCTGGTATAGCGAAACAGGGCTTCATTGTCAAACGACCAGCTTAAGGCTAAGAGGGCATTATTATCCAGCTTATTCCAGTAGGAAAGCGCCGGGGCCTTACCGGCCAGTTCAGCGCCCACACGGGACGAGCGGGAGCCATCGACGTTGAAAGCCTGAGTAGAAAACAGCAATCCGTCGGAAGCGGCCAGAAATGAAAACTCCACGCGTGAAAAATCGCTGAGGCTGGATTCCACTATCGCAAGCGTATTGCGTAGGGTGGTAATCGTATTCACGTCAGTTTGCGCGGATTTAATGGATGCGCGTATTTGCTCAAAAAAGGAAAAAACCTCACTCTGCCAGTTACTGAGGGCATTGGCGACTTCGATGCCGGCAACAATGGTAGCCGTATCGGTGATAGCCGTTCGCGGCCTCTCCAGCGACTCCGCGGGAGCCAGCGTGGGAGCCGCGCCTTCGAAAGCGATAACGGCCCAGGAACCGATCAGGGCAAAGCGTTCCGGATGTTCGGCGCTGTCCGGGAAGGTCTGCCTGATACGGTCCAGACTTTTCTGCCCTTCACGCATATTCAGATATACTACGGACTGGGGTGCCGCGGTATTTTCCGGATTCGGCAGATAGGCAAACACCACCGGATGGGAGGCATTCACTTCTGCTAGCATGGTATCCAGCACCTGCCGCTGACCGGCATTTTTTTCCGATATCGATTCTGTCAATGATTTCCCGCTGTTCTGCTCCAGGCCGCTTTCTTTCCAAAACGCGTTCAGGCCAAAAAAGGCGGCGCGGGGGTCGTCAATATAAACCCAGAGCAGGGCTGTAGAGGGCACTGGCGGTAATTCCGAGCGGCGAGCAGAGCCGCGGCAGGCAACAAGCGCAAAACTAAGCACCATTAAAAACAAGAAACCGGCTGCCTGAAAGCCAGCCGGTTTACTGCGCTGTAATCGGTAAAATGAAGATTTCATCATGACTCCTGAACATACAGAGTACACCAGGATTCGATAAAAAAAAAGTGTTATCGGGGAAAGAAAAAACTATTCGGTCAGCAGTCGCAGCGCCTCGGCATATTTGGAGGCTGTCTGTTCAATGACCGACTGGGGTAGCCGCGGAGCCGGAGCTTTCTTGTTCCAGTCCTGGGTTTCCAGCCAGTCCCGCACAAACTGCTTGTCGAATGACGGTGGGGACATACCGACCTGATAGCTGGAGATCGGCCAAAAACGGGAGGAGTCCGGGGTGAGCACTTCATCAATCAGGTGCACTGTACCCGCCTCATCCAGGCCGAACTCAAATTTGGTATCGGCAATAATGATGCCCTTGGTCGCGGCGAATTCTGCGGCCTTGGTATACAGAGTCAGCGTCGCGTCGCGCACCTGGCGGGCGACATCCTCACCGACTATTGACTTGGCCTGTTCGTAAGAAATGTTTTCATCGTGCTGACCGGCAGGGGCCTTGGTCGATGGGGTAAAAAGCGCCTGTTCCAGCTTTTGAGCTTCCCGTAAACCGGAGGGCAGGGCATGGCCGCAAACCATGCCTGTCTTTTTATAGTCCTTCCAGCCGGAGCCGATCAGGTAACCGCGCACAATGGCTTCAATGGCCAAGGGTTTCAGTTTCTTGACTACGATGGAGCGGCCGGCGATCTGAGCGCGCTCTGCGGCGCTCACCACTGTTTCCGGGTCTATTCCTGTGACGTGTGTGGGCATCAGGTTTCCGTATTTCGCGAACCAGAAATTGGACATGGCCGTCAGTATCTTGCCCTTGTTGGGGATGGGATCTTCCAGAATAACATCGAAGGCTGACAGGCGGTCGGTCTGGACAACCAGCAGTTTGTCGGTGCCTACCGCGTAAATATCGCGTACCTTGCCGCGGTGCAGCAGGGGCAGAGAGTGTAAGTCTGATTGTAATAAACCGGCCATGTAAAACTCCTGTGAAACTGTTTATGCTGTTATGATAGCTGTACTTTTGCCTGAATAACCGCTCCGTGTCAACCGTTGGCGAGGCCAACTCTTTTCATTTTTAATAAACTTGTGCTTGACACAGTGTATATCACACACTATATTTAACACAGGTGGTAAGTATGAGTGATAATCACTTACAGACAGAAATTGTGGAAAACCTGACCCAGGAACTAAAACGCGGCACCCTGGTACTCGGCGTACTGTGGTGTACCGGAGAACCGGTGTACGGCTATGCTCTGGTCAGTTCACTGCAAAACAAAGGCATCGATATCGAGCAGAATACCCTCTACCCCCTGCTGCGGCGTCTGGAAAAACAGGGACTTCTGGAAAGCAGCTGGCATACCGATGAATCCAGGCCACGGCGCTATTACCGCATCAGCGCGGTCGGGCTGGCGGTACGCGGGCAATTGATGGAAGCCTGGAGCGAAATGAACCGGGCTATCGGCAACCTGAGCGGTAATGTATCCCAGAAAGGAGCGGAAAAATGAAACTGATCGAACAATATCTGAAAGCGGTCGAAGTAAAACTGCCCTGGCGGGGCCGCTCTGATATCATCGCGGAATTGCGTAGTCTGCTGTCGGACAGCATCGAGGAGCGCTTTGGATCCGAGCCGACAGAGGCTGAACTGAAAACCGCCCTGCTTGAATTCGGTAGCCCCGGCACGGTAGCCGCCCGTTAAGCCGGAGAGAAGCCGGTAATCACCGCCGGTTTGGCAGGGCTCTTTAAAATGCTGGTGCTGATATTGCTCGGCGCGATGGCAGTGGCCTTCTTCGTGTTAATGGTGATAGAGCTGGTCACCGCCGGCGTTGATACCCTGACCCTTGGCAAAATCGCCCGCTCTCTGGCCGATTTTCTTTTAAAGACCGTGAGCGCCTGGGCCAGCGCGGTCGGTTTTATGACCTTGTTTTTTATGGCGGCTGGCCGCTTACTACCGGAGGCTTCAGTCAACCTGGAGGATGACTGGTCACCCGATGAACTCTCCGCGATAGTTCTGGAGCGTGATTCAGTTTCCATTCCGGAAGCGGTGATAAATCTGGCCGGTTTGGCGGCCGTAACTACTCTGATCAACTTTTTTCCGCAAGTCATCAGCTCCGCGGAGAACTTGCTTGTAAAAGGCGGGTTGACTCTCGCTCATCTCGTCAATATGGAAGTATTTACCGGCTATGTGCCATTCCTGACCGTGCTCTGGCTGGCAGAGTTTGCCTTATACGCCACGCTGCTCATTCGCCGCTCCTGGAACGGCCCTACCCGGCTATGGCAGCTGGTTACCGAGGCCGCCGGCGCGCTGATACTGCTGCGCGTCGCCAGTGACGCGCGACTCTACACCCCTTCCAGCGGCCTGTTCGGCTTCCGCACCATCTTCCTGATTATCGGCCTGGTCAGTGTTGCCGAGACGGCCGGTCTGCTCTGGAAACAAGTCCAACAACGCGTGATAGATAAAGCGTCCGAATAAAAAAAGCCCCGCCATCCTTTATAGGTGAGCGGGGCATTTTACACCGGCCGGGTTGAACCGGTCGGCGCAAGAGCGAAATTACTTGGCCATTACGCGAACCATCTCGCAAACCTTGTTGGAATAACCCCACTCGTTATCGTACCAGGACACTACCTTGATGAAGGTCTTGTCGAGGGCGATACCGGCTTTGGAATCGAACACGGAGGTGCGGGCTTCGTCGCGGAAATCGGTGGAAACAACATCGTCGGCGGTATAGCCGAGAACGCCTTTCAGCTCGCCTTCGGAGGCATTCTTCATGGCGGCGCAGACATCCTCGTAGGAAGCTTCTTTTACGAGCTCTACGGTCAGGTCAACGACGGAAACGTCGGAGGTCGGAACGCGGAAAGCCATACCGGTCAGCTTGCCGTTCAGTTCGGGGAGAACCTTGCCGACAGCCTTGGCGGCGCCAGTGGAGCTGGGGATGATGTTTTCGAGGATACCGCGTCCGCCTCTCCAGTCTTTGGAGGAAGGACCGTCAACGGTCTTCTGGGTGGCGGTGGCGGCGTGCACAGTGGTCATCAGACCGCGCTTGATGCCGAAGGAGTCATTGAGAACCTTGGCAACGGGAGCGAGACAGTTGGTAGTGCAGGAAGCATTGGAGATGATGGCTTCTCCGGCATAAGACTTGTGGTTTACGCCGTATACGAACATCGGGGTATCATCTTTGGAAGGGGCGGAAAGAATTACTTTCTTGGCTCCTGCGGTAATGTGCTTGGTGGCGGTTTCCTTGTCGAGGAAGAAACCGGTGGATTCCACGACGATTTCGGCTCCGACTTCGTTCCACTTCAGGTTGGCAGGGTCCTTCTCGGCGGTGAGACGGATTTTCTTGCCGTTTACGATGAGGTTGTTGCCTTCGACGGAAACCTCACCCTTGAACTGGCCATGTACTGAATCATACTTCAGCATATAAGCCAAATAGGCGGGCTCGAGAAGGTCATTGATACCTACAATTTCAATGTCTTTGCTGAAGTTTTCGACTGCGGCACGGAAAACCATGCGGCCAATACGGCCAAAACCGTTAATTCCTACTTTCATGTGGGGCTCCTGATCAATAAAAATATATCGTTATTGTACGAAAACAACGTTTTCGTGTCAATTAGATGCGCACTAGTTATCACGCGTGTCGATTCGGCGGCACAGAAAGCCGGAATCTTCCAGGTATTGCCTGCGGGAAATTACCAGCTGAATCAATTCCTGGTACATTTCAAAGTTAACTTCCAGGGCTAAGGGGAAAATATACAGTTCAGTTTCTTCGCAGTAGCGCTCGATAAACTCAGGGTTGGTGACAAAACCGAGACTGATCATGTTGCTGATTCGGTCGGCGCATTTAAGGACCTTAGCCTTGTGCGAGCCCTTCTCGATAATCCGCTTCAGGTAGTCGACCTTGTTCTGGCCTTCCAGTTTGGTCACTTCCATGACCAGGTCATAAACCTGGCCGGATTCACTGTCAATCTCCAGAATCTGATTGCGGTTAAAATCGGGTACGTCCTCAATCACGTCGTGTATTATTGAAGCCTTCAATATGACACTGTCGATATACCCATAATCCAGCAAAATACCCATGGTGTCGATCTGGTGGCGGAACATGTTCCCGCCGGCGTGCCGTTGCTTGCCGATCAGCACGGTAGCCAGCTGCATATAGGGAGCGAGATATATTCCTTTTAGAACCAGCATTTCCTGGGTATTCATCGCTTTAGCGCAGGTCCTTTACATAGGAACCGAGCTTGGCGATGCGCCGTTCGATCTCCGCGAGTTTTTCACGTTCCTCGGCCACTACTTCGGCCGGGGCATGAGCGGTAAAGTTGGCGTTAGCCAGTTTGGCTTCCAGTTTGGAAAAAGCCAGTTTCTCTTTTTCGATCTCACGAGTAAAGCGCTCGGCCAGCTGGGCCGGGTCCAGACCCTCCCCCGGGATAACAAAGGCTTCAAACCCGGTACCGACTGCGCCGATCGCGCCCTTGGGACGGTCCGCGGCCCGAACCAGGTACTCTATGGAAGAAAGCCCGGCCAGCAGCTGCATGATGTCACCCTTTTCACGGGCGGCTTCGGCGTCGGAACCGGCTTCCAGGTACAGGGCAATACGGATCTTCTGCGCCGGGTCTATTCCGCACTCGGTGCGCAGCGCCCGGACAGAGCGGACCAGCTCTTGCAGTACCGTAAAACGGGCTTCGGCCCGGCTGTCCTGCCGTTCGCTCAAGGAAGAGGGATAGGCGGCGTTCATCAGAATAGCCGGCCGCGCGGAAGCTCCCTCGGCGCAGGCTGAGGGCAATTTGCCGTATATTTCTTCAGTCACAAAGGGCAGGTAGGGATGGAGCAAGCGCAGCGACTCTTCCAGAACAGCCAGCAGTACTGAGACAGCCCGGTTCTTCTCGGCGTCGTCGCCGTTGCGGAAGGAAAGCTTGGTGGCTTCTACATACCAGTCGCAAAAATCGTTCCAGAAAAATTCGTAGAGGGCCTGAGCCCCGTCATTGTAGCGGTAGGACTCCAGGGCAGAGCGCACCTTGGCGGCGGCGGCGTCCAGGCGGTGATAAATCCAGCGGTCCAGCTCGCTTAAAGAGCTGCGCGGAACGGCGACAATCTCGCGGTCTTCCAGATTGCCCAGGATATAGCGCGAGGCGTTCCAGATCTTATTGGCAAAGCGCGAACCGAGCTTGAAGGACTCTTTGTCTACCATTATATCCTGGCCGGCGGCGCACATAAAGGCCAGGGTAAACTTGAGGGCGTCGGCTCCGAACTCACTGACAATCTCTAACGGATCGAGGCCGTTGCCGAGACTCTTGCTCATCTTACGGCCCTGCTTGTCGCGCACCAGACCGTGAATATAGATATCGCGGAACGGCACCTGACCGGTAAACTCCAGGCCGGCCATAATCATGCGCGCCACCCAGAAGAAAATAATATCGTAGGCGGTTACCAGGGCGGTAGTCGGATAGTATTTGGCTAGATCATCCGTTTTTTGCGGCCAGCCCAGGGTGGAAAACGGCCAAAGCCAGCTGGAAAACCAGGTATCCAGCACATCCGGATCCTGGCGCAGTTTAGTAGCCTTGCATTTGGGGCAGGAGGTCGGGTCTTCGCGCGCGACAATCATCTCGCCGCAGGATTCGCAGTACCAGACCGGAATACGGTGACCCCACCACAGCTGGCGCGAAATGCACCAGTCACGGATGCCTTCCATCCAGCGCGAATAGGTATTTTCCCACTTCTGGGGGTAAAAACGGATCTCACCCTTTTTCCAGGCGTCCAGGGCCTTGTCAGCCATCGGGCGCATTTTGACAAACCACTGGTCGGACAGGTACGGTTCCACAATTGTATTGCAGCGGTAGCATTTTCCGACCGCGTGGGTAATTTTTTTTTCGTCCTTAAACAGGCCCAGCTCGGTCAGATCGGCAACCACCTGCTTGCGGGCTACCGGGCACTTCAAGCCGCGGTAGGCTTCGGGAACTTCGTCATTCAACGTACCGTCGGGATTAAGGATGTTCAGGATAGGCAGGTTGTGCCGCTTGGCCACTTCCCAGTCATTAGGGTCATGCGCCGGTGTAATCTTGACCATCCCGGTGCCGAAGGCGGCGTCGACATAGCTGTCGGCCACGATCGGGATTTTCCGGCCGGTAAGGGGCAGATAGACCATCTTGCCGATCAGGGCTTGATAGCGCTCGTCGTCGGGATGCACGGCCACGGCAGTATCACCGAGCAGGGTTTCCGGCCGGGTGGTGGCTATCTCGATGCGGGTGCTGCCGTCAGGGAGCTTCGCGCCGTCGGCCAGTTCGTACCAGATATGGTACATGGCGCCGTTGGTATCCTCGTGCTCAACCTCGTCGTCGGCCAGGGCCGTACCGCAGGAGGTACACCAGTTCACCAGATAATTGCCGCGATACACCAGACCGCGCTCATAGAGGGTTACAAAAACCTCACGGACGGCTTTGGATAGGCCGTCATCCAGAGTGAAACGCTCGCGGGACCAGTCCACGCTGGCGCCGATCTTTTTGAGCTGATTGGTGATAATGGCATGGTGTTCGTTCTTTACCTGCCAGGTTTTTTTGATAAAAGCTTCGCGACCCAAATCATGGCGGCTCTTGCCCTCTTCTTTTTTCAGGCGCTTTTCCACCACATTCTGGGTGGCGATACCGGCATGGTCGGTGCCGGGAACCCACAGGGTCGGCTCGCCGCGCATGCGGTGATAGCGTACCACAATGTCCTGCAATGAATTATTGAGTCCGTGTCCCATATGCAGAACACCGGTAACGTTCGGAGGCGGAATGACTACAACAAAGGGCGTTTCGCCGGGTTTTCCGGCCTGTTCAGGCTTAAAACAGCCGTTTTTTTCCCAGGCCGCATAAATTCGATCTTCAAAATCCTTCGGGTTGTACGCTTTCTCGAGTTCAATTGCCTTCATGTATGAGCATTCCTTCTTGTGGAGATATTTTATACGTTTTGCAGGGCTTGTTCAACCGCGTCGATTACGTCGTCCGGGGTGGAGGCTCCGGCGGTAATACCGACACAGGAGAGGCTGAAAACCTCTTCGGGAATATCTTCCGGGAATTCGATATGCCAGGCCTTCCCGGCCACTTCCAGGGCGGTATTATAAAGCCGGCGGGTATTGGCGGAGTTTTTCCCGCCGATTACCAGAATACCCTGTACCTTACCAGCCAGCTCAGACAGGGCTTTTTGACGCTCCTGAGTTGCCGGGCAGATGGTACTGGACACTACCAGTTCTGGGATACGTTCCATTAAGGCGGAGGCGATATCGTCATACTCACTCTGTTTGATTGTGGTCTGACTAATCAGAACGGCTTTTCTCGGGTACACCGGCAGGGCTTCGGCGTCAGCGCGGTTTTCCACGACGATGCAGTCCGGCGCGTAGCCGGCAATGCCGGCAATTTCACCGTGATCGCGATCGCCGGCCAAAATCACCGTATAGCCCTTGTTATGGTAAGCTTCGGCCCGTTTCTGGCTGGAAAGCACGCGCGGGCAGGTAGCGTCTACCACGCTGGCATGACGTTTTTCCAGTTCCCGCCGCTCATCCGGCGGAATACCATGGGCCCGGATTACGACCGGGGCGCCCTTAAAGTCTTCGGGAACCGCGGTAAAATTGACCCCGTCCAAAATGACCACGCCCAGCTCTTCTAGGCGCGACATGGCGGAAGGATTATGGATCAGCGGACCCCAGGTGTATACCGGACGGACACTGTTTTCCAGCAGGGCCCGCTCGGCGGCCTCGACGGCCCGGCGCACGCCCATGCAATAGCCCATTATATCGGCACGGATAATTGTCATGATGCTGGAAGTGTACAAAAAAAAGCCCCGTCAGCGCAAGCTGACGGGGGCTTCATCATCAATAGCTTTGTGTAGCTAGATGGTACTTAACAAACTAATTCGGTGTTTCGATAACCTCTAGACTACTTCTCCGGAAAGCACCGGCTTGACCTTTTCTACAGTTATACCCTTATCTTTGCGGAAACGGCTGACAAAGCTGATAAAGGCGCTTGCGATGATTATGGTCGAATACACACCGCTGGTCATGCCTACCAGCAGGGCCAGGGCGAAGTTCTTCATATCCCCGGTGGTAAAGATAAAGAGGGCCAGTACCGCCAGCATGGTGGTTACCGTGGTGATAATCGAACGGCCGAGGGTTTCAGTCTGCGAAAGATTGAGCAGGTCGGTAATGTTCATGCCCGGATTCAGGCGCATGTTTTCGCGGATACGGTCAAACACAACGATGGTGTCATTTATCGAATAACCGATGATAGTCATGATGGCGGCGATGGTAATCGAGTTGAATTCCATCTGTGTCCAGACCACAAAGGCGATCATGATCAGGGCGTCATGGGTGATCGCCAATACCGCGCCGAGCGCGAAATCCCAGCGGAAACGGATGGAGGCATAAACCATAATCAAACCGAGGGTCGCCAAAACCAGCCAGACAGCCTGTTTTGCCAGAGACTGAGAAAAGCGTGAACCGACGAAGTCAGTGCTGATAACGGCTACACCCTCTTCGCCAAAGGCCTGGACCAGCGCGGCCTTGACTCCGGCGCGCAGTGTATTGTTGGCGTCAGGGTCGGTACCGTCATCGCGCAGGCGAATCTGGAACATGCGGTCGGCGGGATCTCCAAGTACTTGAACTGAAGCGCCGGCATAGCTGCCGAGCACAGCGCGTACATCATCGGTAGAGAGCGGCTGCGCTCCGGAAGGTACATAATGCAGTCGGTAAGGCATCTCGGAGAGCCGGTTCAGGCTGTCTGAAGAAGCGAACAGGGCGGACGACGGAGTCTCAGCTGGAGCGGTCACCGCGACCGCGACTCCGGGGACAGTGGTCAGAGCCGCGACCATATCCGAAAGCGTCGGATATTCGGCAAAGCTGAACAGCCAGGACTGATTGTCGGAACCGACACCGGTGGATACGACTTCCAAACCGACAGGGTCAACGTTAACAACAACCGACTGAGTACCGCGGTAGCTCAGGTTCATAGCTGTCGGCGCGATGCGCACTTTTTCGATAAAACCGGCCTGAAAATCGATACCAAGATTAATTCCCTTGGTAGCGAGTCCGACCAGTCCGGTAATAATCAATAGACTGCTGATCACGACCATGGGCAGGAAGGCCGAGCTGAATTTAATTATCTTTTTCATTACTTCACCCTCCAGCTGATGCTCACGTTCTTTCGTTTCATTACATCAGTGTTAAAGTCGAACAGCAACCGCGACACGAACAGGGCCGTAAAGACTGATGACACGACACCGATGGCCAGGCTGTAGGCAAAGCCCCGGATCGGACCGGTACCAAGCTGGGAAAGGAAAACCGCCGCGATAAAAGTGGTGATATTCGAGTCCATGATCGCCCAGAAAGCATGTTCAAAACCGGAGGCGATCGAGGCGGCGCGGCCTTTTTTGAAACGCAGATCTTCTTTAATGCGCTCAAAAATAACGACGTTGGCGTCAACGGCCATACCGATCGTCAAGATCATACCGGCGACACTGGGCAGGGTCAGGGTCAGGTTCAGGGCCGAAAGCACGCTGAACAGGATAAACAGGTTCAAAATCTGGGCTACGCAGGCATTGACGCCGGCGCCGCGATAGTACAGCAACATGAACAGCAGTACCGCGGAAAGACCGGCCACCAGGGCAAACATACCCTGCTGAATAGCCTCCTGACCCATGCTAGCGCCGATAACCTGCTGGTTTTCAAGCTGCAACGGGACGCTCAACCAGGCGGTACGCAGCACGGCCTTGATATTCTCGGCTTCCTCCGCGGAAAAGCCGGAGATGCTGACCTGTCCGTTCGGGATCGGCTCATTAATGGTGGCATAGGATTTGATCTTGTCGTCCGAAACAATAGCCATAGCCTTATCAACGTTGGCGGTAGTCAGATCGCCGAAAATCCGGGCGCCTTCAGCGTCCAGGTCAAAGGTAACCCGGGGCTTGCCGAGATCATCACGGCTGGTGGCCGCGCTCTGAATATGCTTGCCTTCCAGTCCTACTTCTTTTTTGAGTACCAGGAAACCCTTACGCTCATCAAGACCGTAAGCGTCTTTGGCATACAAGCCCAGCACCATGGTGTCGGCCGGTATGATCGAAGGATCGATCAGTTTGTACTGGGCGTCAAAGGTGCGGGTAGGATTAGCGCGGTAGTAGGCGTTAAAAGCGTCGGTAGCTTCGGAATCCACCATGTGGAAGGCCAGCATGCCCTTACCCATGATGATGGAATTGATGCGTTCCGAATCGGCGGCGCCGGGGATTTCTATATAAATACGGTCTTCGCCCTGCTGGCGGATTACCGGCTCGGAAAGACCGAACTTGTCGATGCGGCTGTTCAGGGTTTCCATAGCCTGGGCCATGGCGCTGGAACGGAATTCGGCGATATCCGAAATCGCTTCCTTATTGGCCTCAGCGGCGGCGTCCAGGTCGGCCTTAATGATGATGCTCATACCGCCGGAAAGATCCAAACCAAGCTTGACGGCGCTAGCCTGTACCTGCTTGATGCTCAGAATACGGTCGCGGTAAGCGTTCTCGATAACAGAGAGCGTATCTCCCTCATTCGGGAAGGCTGAAAGCAACTCACGGGCGCTCCATACAGCGGGGACCGGTTTTTTCATCGCCCGGTTATTTTTCGCGGCTTCTTTAATCAGAAAGTCATATTTGTCGGTTACGGCGGAGCTATCGTTGGCGCGAGCCATCTGAATCAGGGCCCGCAGGTCCTCTTCAGCCATATTGCGGGCGTAATCCTTGATTTTCTCCCGAGAACCGAGAGCCAGGGCCTGATCTTCCTTCGGAATAATAAAATGCCAGTTAACTGACGGCCATAGGAAGGCAAAACAGACTCCCAAAACCGCCAGGATGAGTATCAACCTGCTTCTTTTGCTCATAAAAAACTCCAGAAATTAGCTTATGATTATTTAGATTCCTGAGCAACTTCCTTGGAAGTTTCAGTCTTGTCATTTTTATCGACGATTACCGTGGCGATGGCGGAACGGCTGAATTCGATTTTGCAGTTTTCATCGACTTTAACGATCAGGGTCTGCTCTTTGGTGGAGCTTACCTGTCCATGAATACCGCCGATGGTAATTACCTTGTCGCCCTTTTTGACGGCGGCGATCATTTTCTCTGTTTCTTTCTGTTTTTTGTTCTGGGGACGGATGATGAAAAGATAAAAGATTGCGAAAATGAGGCCCACGGCAATGATCATGGTAAATGATGAACCCTGGGTGCTGGCCTGAAGCAATAACTGATTAGCATTCATAACGGTACTTCCTTGGAAAAAATGTCTGACCTTGAAAGTACCATAGAGCGCCTTGACCCGTCAAGGTAAAAAAAAGTCCGCGCCAAAGCAGCTGGCGCGGACTTCAATCTCATCTCATCCCCAAATCAAAGCGGGAGGGTGCGGTTTATGGACACCTTGGCGACTCCGAAAAGCCGGGGAATGGCATCGGCGGTATAATGCGACCCGCAGGCCCGGTTATACTCAGCGGCCACTTTTTCAGCCTCATTCTCATGCCCGGCCTGCATGGCGGCGGCAGCGGCGGCCCGATACTGGCCAGCTTGCAGCAGCTGATCTACCGACCAGGCGCCAAAGGCTTTCCGCGAAGAGCGGTCAACCAGCGCGGTATTTCCGTCATACCCTATGGTACAGACCGAATCTTCTCTCTTCAGCATAATAACTCCTATTCTTCAGAAAAACTGTCCTTGCCCGCTCCGCATACCGGACAGACCCAGTCTCCGGGAATATCCTCAAAAGCCGTTCCGGGCTTTACACCATTGTCTGGGTCACCGACAGCCGGATCGTAGACATAACCGCATAAATCGCATACATAGTTTTTCATGTGGATAACTCCTTGGGTAGAGTATAAGGGCAATTTTACTAAGGGGCAAGTAAAAGTTCCAGCTCGCTCTGCTTCTGCTGCAGAGAGCGGTTGCCAGGATCCAGCGCGATAGTCTGTTTGAGATAATACAGCGCTCTGCGGTAATCTTTTTTATTAAAATTCCATTCGTACATCGCGAACAGAGCCCGTGAATTCCGCGGATCGGAGAGCAGGCTGGAGCGCAACGCCGAGGCCTGCCCTTCTTCATCGACGGTCAGCTTACTCTCAAAATAATAAAAAACACTGCGCAGCGCCGACGAGGACTCGCCCATCCGGCTGGCGATCAGGGTTCTGGCCAGAGACTGCTCACCCGCGGCTACCAGCGCCTCCAGATACAGGGCTACAACCTCATCGGAGGGTGAACTCTTCTGATACAGCGGACGCAGCTGATTGATGGCGTTACGGTTCTGGCCGGCTCCCAGATAGCAGCGGGCCAGCAGTATCCGATTTTCATCCTGGGGAAACAGATTCAGCAGCTGCTCACCCCGGCTGATGGCGGCTGTCCATTCACCCTTGGCAATAAAATCAGTGGTCAACAGGACCAGGGCCAGACGGTTATTGCTTTCCCTTTCCAGCACCAGTTGAACCAGTTCACGGCCGCTCTGTCTGTTGATGGCCTGTCCGGTCTGAAAGGACAGCTCCGCCGCTGTCAGTAATACGTCAATTTCACCGGGATAGAGCCGCAGAGCTTCTTCCATTATACCCGCGGCCGAAGCCGGATTGCGGTTCCATTCCCGCATTACCCGGGAACGCAGCAGCATATAGGTTTTATCGGTGCGATTGGTGGTCGCGTAGGCGTCCAGCAGGGAATTGGCTTTCAGATAATCTTTGCGTTCCACCAGAATCCGGGCCCGCATCAGCAAAAAACGGGTATTCGTGGGTTCACGGCGCAATATTTCAATGATATAGGGATCAGCGGCTTCCCAGTCTGAATAGCTGAAAGCCGAAACAGCGCACATTTCCTGAAAGGCCGGAGATGCGGGATACTGGGCAGAAAGAGCCGCTGCTATCGCGAAACTCTGGCGGGCTTCACCCTTCTCCAAGAGCAGGCGGGCATAGGCTGAGCCGGCCGGATAGCAGGACTTATCGATATCCCAGATCTTTTTATAGGCAGCGAGAGCGGCATCGGTATTTTTTTGACGTTCATCCAGCAATGCTAAAAAATAGGGAGCCAGGATGGATTCTTTGTTGAGGGACAGCGCTTTTTCAAGACTGATGCGGGCATCAGTGTAATAATCGCCTCCGGCAGGGGATAAAACCATGATCAGCGAGGGTAACACCAGAGAAAGGTAATCGGTATTTCCGGTATTATAATCATACACCCCCATCCGGGCGGAACGAACCGCGCCGATGTAGGCTACCGCATCCGAAAGCGCCGGTATTTCCCAATCGATCTGTTCAAGGGGATACAGGATATTCATCAGTTCGCCGGCTATGGCCAGAACTACCTTATTGGGTTCGGTGAGTTCCGTGGAGAGCGACCGCACCATCGCTACCGCGCTGCGCAGTTTAGTTGGACCGCCCTGTTCCAGGGCCCGTAAAATCTGGGGATCGATGGCGTTACGGTTCAGCTGATCTCGGGCCGGCACCGTCAAGACCGTTCCCTGCCCCCCGGAGGCGGCGGACGGAGTTACCGGGGCCTGATCATTCTTACCGGCCAGGGATGCGCTCTCACGCGCTGCGGAATTCCTTGAGATGGAAGGGGATGGCGCCGAAGCGCAGGAAAACAGTGCCGTCAGCAACGCTAACGCAAGCGTTCCCCGACATACAGCCACCACTGAGTATCTCATTCAGAACCTGATGCCGCGGCCGCTTTCCGCTGTTGGTGCAGCCAGAGCAGCACTACACCCAGCACCGGCAGCAACAGCAGCGGGAACCACCAAGCGGCTACCGAGGCTAAGGGAGCCTTGATGATATCTGTGGAAAATAGCAGGAAAAATAAACCTAAAACAATAAAAACAGTGGTGGGAACAATATATATGGGATGAAGTCGGTGATACCGGTTGATTCCGGCCGGAATCAGCGATAAACCGATAAACATGACCAGCATCGGCCACAGTTTAGTTAAAGTGAGTTCAAGCACACCGTAATCCACCAGCAGAGTCAGCAAACCAAGCAGCAGCAGAAAGGTGCCGGTAAAATAAAACCGGGCCCGGCGTTTTTCCAAGACCGCGACATACAGGGACATATTACCAAAAATCAGGCAGATCACCGGCAATACAAAGGGCCGGGTAGTAAACGCGAAAACCATCATCAGCGTAACGCCCACGGCGATTACGCCGGTACCGGCCGGCAGAAGAATGGCTGAGATGCGCAAAAAATATTTTTTGATCAGTGCGGTGTGTGTCACGCCCATTACTCCTCCCATCAATTGTATCCCAAAGCCTCTGTCTTGCCAATACAATTGGCCGCGTGCTACTATCCATTCGTGCAAAAACGACAATTGGCAATACTGTTCACAGTGACACTTCTCGTCCTTTCTTCCTGCGGACAGGAGCGCCGCTCCTATCTGGTAAACCCGCTTACCGACCATCGGGACGAGCAAATAGTCCTGCTGCAGCTTCTGGAAAGCAAGACTAACGATCCCGAAACCCGTTTTGCTCTGATGAACCAGATTGCCACCAACCTGCTCTCGGAAGGCCAAACAGACATAGTACGTCTGTTTTTAACCTCGGCGGTGGAAGACAATCCCGACGATCCGTACAATGCCTTCTGGCTGCTCATGGTAGCCCATGTCTATCTGCAGGACAACGCTCCGCGCATGGCCGAATATTACTTTGAACGGATTCTCAATAATTTTACCGATCTTTCAGTCAAAGGCGATTCAATTCACCGTATCTGTCTGCAAAATCTGATCAAAATTACCGAAAATCCCGAGCTTCAGGTTTTTTATTACAGCCAGCTGATCACCCGCTTCGCGGAGGAAATCGATCTCGGCCATTCCTATTTTATGCTGGCCCGCTCCTATGAACGGCTGGGAGAATGGGACCTTGCTATTCAAACCTATGTACAGTTCCTGAGTTACGGAAAATATGATATCCAGATCCCGGGCATAGCCGATGCCTATGATTACGCCAAGCGACTGGTAGACTACAATTCGTCTTCCAAGGACTGGACTTTTGAGAATCTGGACGAGCTGGTAGCCTCGGTAAAAGCGGCCATTTCAGAGTATAACTTCAGGAATCTGGACAGTTACCGCGCCAAGGTAAACTTTTTCGCGATGTCCTGGAAACAGGACGCCAAAGACAACAACGCTCAAGCCGACTTCCAGATGCGCGACTTTATGGGCGGTAACCGCATACGGTTCAGCAGTCAGCTGGACGCCGCCTCCACTCCGAACGAGGCCTACCTCAGAACCGAGGGCTGGAGCCAGTACATCTCAATCTGGTATCTCTATTTCAGAAAGGTTAATTTTCCCGCCGACCCGGATATTCATGGCCGCTGGGAATGGGCCGGCATCTATTACGGAGAAAAATTGTGAAATTAAGAATTCTTCTCTCGTGCCTGCTGTTGCTGTTGCTTTCGCTGCCCCTTTCCGCCTCGGTAGGTGAACGCGACCAGGACACAGCAACCGACACAGTCCCAAAAAACGCCGTCGCGCCGGTTTCTGCGCCCCCCCTGGCTCCCGCGGCTCCCCTGGCCGCAGCCCCCGACAACAACCTCCTTCCGGCGTCTACGGCGGTTATCGCAACCGAGGAGCAGCTGTCCGCTGTCCTCCCTCCA
Organism: Treponemataceae bacterium; assembly: GCA_942493045.1. Taxonomy (GTDB): domain Bacteria; phylum Spirochaetota; class Spirochaetia; order Treponematales; family Treponemataceae; genus Teretinema. The sequence continues at coordinate 1,370,716 of OW818665.1, forward strand.
CCCCTGGAGCTGGGCCTGGAGGTACCGGATCATCCCCTGGTCCGCCGCTATCGGGCGCAGTACACCACCGAAGGCGGATTAAAGTACCTGTCCGCGGTGATGCAGCGCTCACTGCCCTACCGGGAATATATCGCCGCTGAAATCCAAAAATCCGGGGTACCGGCCTGTATTCTGTTCCTGCCGGTTATAGAATCCGGTTTTTCGGCCACAGCTGTCTCCCGTTCCGGAGCGACCGGAATTTGGCAGTTTATGCGCAACAGCATCGGCGGATACGGTATCCGGATCAGCGAATGGCTGGATGAACGCCGTGACCCCTGGATAACCACCTCGGCCGCCGTCCGGAAACTAAATGATAATTACCGAGAACTCGGTGACTGGTATCTGGCGCTGGCGGCCTATAACTGCGGTCTAGGCGCCACAAAAAACGCCATCCGCCGCGCCGGCCGCGCCGATTACTGGTACCTGAGCGAACACGGTTATTTTAAACCTGAAACAGTTCATTATGTGCCAAAATTTCTGGCTATCTCGGAAATCCTTTCCCGTAGCGCCGAATATGGCATCGACTGGGGTGATCACGGGGCGGCGGTTCAGACAGCTACCATACCCGTGCGGCGCGCGGTGGATATCACCATCCTCTCCCGGGAGCTGGGACTCGAGACGAGCGTGCTTAAAACCGTCAATCCCTCGCTTTTTTACAATATCACGCCCCCGGACGCCCCTTATGCCCTGCGCGTTCCAGCCGACCGCGTCGAGGAAGTCAACAATCTGCTCAGCAACAGCGATAAACTGCTGCTGGAATACTATCTCTACAAAATCCGCTCCGGAGACACCCTCTACGCCCTGGCCCTGCATTACGGCATCTCGGTGGAAATGATCATGCAGTACAACCCCGGCCTGCGTCCCTCGGCCCTGCGCATCGGCAATACGGTAGTAATCCCGGCCATCAAACAGGTTGGCGCCTACAGCGGCAAAAAAGACAGCGACACCCTGGATTTCTCCGGAACCTATACCATTAAAGCCGGTGATACGCTCTGGTCAATCGCTTTAGCTCACAATATTCAGGTTGAAACCCTCGCGGAAAGAAATAATCTGAATGTAAATTCAGTTCTTCGGTTAGGAATGACGCTCCGCGTGCCGATATTGTAGCAAATGAATGCGATCTCACAGCGAATAGCGGCCATTCTTCTCTTCTGCACAGGCAGTTTGTTTCTTTTTGCCCAGGCCGGGCCGATGAATCTGCGATCCGAAGTCGATTGGGAAAATGACCTGATCAGTTCCCGCGCCGAACTGGATTCCGCGCGCAGCGGTATAGTCATGCCCACCGGCCGCAGTATGGCCCTTCAAAAACTGGAAATGGAAATGCCCTCGCTGATGCGGGATACATTCTTTTCAATTTTGGTAAACTCTTCCGAAAAACTGGGCAACAGCGTCACTCTGGGCAGGGTACAGCTGTACGATCTCACCGGAATAATCGACAACGGCAGAAAAACCCCGCCGTTTTTTTCCCGGGATCTGAATACCATCACCATGAGCCATACACTGCGCCTGAGCGAACTGGGCGCGCTGTTCGTCAATCACCGCGCGGTCTGGGTGCCGCCCCTGCCCCTGGACCGCATTCCTACCCGCGCCTACACCGGAATCATCATCGATGCCCGGGGACAGCTTCCGGTTCATGGCGAATTTACCCGCAGCGCGGTATATCCCTGCCTTTTTCCCAAACTATGGGATACAGAAATGGAACTGCTATACGAACGTAATTCCGTTAAACCGGAGATTGCGAAAGCCTCCGGAATTGTACGCTACAGCGCCTCGCTGGATGAGACCGCCTACCGGAACCGTATCGGCGCGGACCCGCTGCGCATCACCGCCCGCGGAGTATTCGGCCAATACCGGACCGACCCGATCCTCTCCCGCGATGACTATCTGAGAATCATCACCAGCGCTGAAAACCGGGCCCTGCTGGCCGAGGGCAAGGTAGTTATCCTGCTGGACAAAGAAACGCTGGCCAACCCGACACTCGGACCGGTACGGGACGAAAATCATTATTATGTGCGCCGTTCAATTGAGGAACAGTTGAAGGCCCGTTCCGTACGCGGCACTGACTTTACCGATAACTGGGAAGGCCTAAAGCTGACCGTCTATGATATCCGTTTTGTCGCCGACAGCGCCCGGATTCTTTCCGAGGAAGCCGGACGCATTGACATTATCGCCGACGCCCTCAAACTGGCCGGGCCCCGAGCCCGCTTCCGCATTGAAGGGCACACCGCCAGTGTCGGCCGCCCCGGCGGGGAGCTTACTCTCTCCGTTGAAAGGGCTCAGACGATTGCCGCTGAATTAAGCCGGCGCGGTATCGATTCCAACCGGATCAGCGCTTCAGGATTCGGCGGCACCCGCCCACTGGACACCAACGAGACTGAAGGCGGAAGAGCCCGCAACCGGCGGGTGGAGATTCATATCGAGCTGTCCGGAAATTGAAAAACCGGCTACTACTCAATGGTTGACTGCACGGTGTGGCCGTGTTACTATATGTCATGACAAAAAGGAGGACTCCTGATGTCCCTCAATGAAAAAGTCAAGTTTGACGAAGAGATTTCCGCAGCCGACCTGGAGCAGGATGATTTTGACGCCGGAAAAATTTACTGCGCCAACTGTATCCACTGCAAATTGGTGCCATCCCCGGGAGATTCTTCCGGACAGTTTTACCTCCGGGTACGCTGTGACGCCGGAAAATGGAAAAAAAAGCTTGGCGGAGAAAAACAGTATAAATATTTTACTGTTACCAGAAGAAGCATAGATTGTTGTGATTCATACGAAGATATGGGTGAATCAATGGAATTTATCCGGGACCTGAAAAGAACTCTGCCCATACGCGACGAACTATACGATAAGGACTGACAACATCATGAAGAACATTTACATTATCCCGATCGCGGCCGCTTTTTTGATCGCGGGCCTGGTTTCCTGTGCCTCCGTCCCCAACGCCGCGGACATTCCGCCGGAGATGAGCGTTGCCGAACTGAACCAGAAAGCCCAGGAAGCTTTTGATCAAAGCAATTTCGCTGCTGCCGAGGTGTATTACAATACCATTATTCAGCGCTTTGGAACCGACATTAAGGTTCTGACCGCGGCTGAATTTGAAATTGCCCATCTGCGCATGAAGCAAAAGGACTGGATAGACGCCCGCATCCGGCTGGAAAATATCATAGCCCGTTACATGGAAGGCGATCCCTCGGCCCTCCCAGCTGAATACTACGTTCTGGCCCGCAACGACCTGGCCCGGATACCGGAAGAACAATAAACCGGAAAACCTGAAAAACTTAAAAAACTGTCCAGTTTCGGGCAGTTTTTTTTTATTTTTCCAGCATCCTCAGTAAGTTGTGCCGTGCGGCAGTATAATCACGCTGACTGCCACTCCTTTCGTACGGGCCAGCTCGTTCACCGTATCCACGGTCACCCGGCCGCGCGGCTTGGGATGGGGCGGAGCGTCACCGATCAGAATGATTTTTTTATCGGAAAGCGGATTCCAGGGAAAGGCCAGGGCCGCGTCCAGTCCTTCATACACGGCCTCTGGTATATCCCTGCCGCCCTGCACCCGGAAGCTTCCCAGAGCCCGCCGGAAAACCGTCAGATCGGAAACAAACGGGCTGGCCGGTTTGACCAGAAAATCCTCAAAATAATCCTTATACAAAACCAGACCGATCCGCCAGGAAGGATACCCGGCCAGGATTTCCTGCAGCATCGGGACCAGTTCGGCGCGGATGCTTTCGATATCATCCAGCATGCTTTCGGTGGCGTCGATAACGATAACCAGATCAAGCCCCTGCGTCCCCGGAGAACCGAGCATCTCCTGAATTAAAGGGACAATGTCAGCGGGAACCTTGGCATAATAGACCTGACCGGCTGTCTTTTCCGCTAAATCGGTAAAACGTTCCACGGTATCGGCCATATACGTAATTTCTTCGGGCGGGGCGTTGAGAATCGGGCGCTGGGTTACCCGCAAACGGAAGGGGTTATCCTGGAATGAACCGTTATAATCGGCGTAGGGGGCACTGAAAGCCCGGATATTAAAATAAGTACCGTCAAGAACCTGCACTTCACCATTGCGGGTCCACTCATAACCGAAGCGGATCAGATAGGGAATCCAGATATGAAAGGCCTCGCCCAGGGTGGCGTCGCTCTCCGGCGTGGAGTCAATCAGACTATAGATCTTGCTTTCCGGAGCGATGAACGCTCCGTCCAGCAGGCGCTGCTCGTTTCCGTTTATCGGATTGAAATCAGGATCCCGGTAGGCGTAATTGGCCGCGCGCAGCGCCGGGTCCCGGGTAGTTTCGGTCAGCAGAACAGAACGGATATCGGCTTTTTTGCGGATGTACAGATGATATCCGCCGGCCGGGCTCTGAATAATGCGCACATCATCCGGTCCGATGGCCAAATCCAGGGCCATAAGCGGAAAGACAGAGGTAATACCGATCAGGAAAACCAGAAGCTTTCTCATACTGATAGTATCGGCCTGTTTTACCCAACCCTTGAAACAAGCAGGCCTTCGGTGTTATTCTCGAGCCATTATGGATACCACTACCAAGAAAAGAATACTTACCGGCGACCGGCCCACCGGCCGCCTGCATCTCGGGCACTATGTCGGCTCGATTGCCAACCGTGTCCGTCTGCAGGACGAATATGAATGCTTTTTTATCATCGCCGATCTGCATACCCTGACCACCAAACCCGAAAAAGAACACATTGACCAGTTGGCCGATAATGTCCGGGAAATGGTGCTGGACTACCTGGCCTGCGGCATTGATCCGGCAAAGTCGGTTATCTACCTGCAGTCCGCCGTTCCCGAAGTTACCGAACTGAATCTCTTTTTTACGGACCTGGTTACCGTACCGCGGTTACAGCGCATCCCTTCCATAAAAGACATGGCGAAGAACGCCAATCTTTCGGAGCTGCCGCTTGGCCTGCTTGGCTATCCGGTGCTGCAATCCGCCGATATTCTGCTGCCGCGCTCGCACCTGGTGCCGGTCGGCAAGGACAATGAAAGCCATGTCGAGCTGACCCGCGAAATCGCCAAACGCTTTAATTTCATGTACGGCGAAACCTTCCCGATTCCGGAAGTAATGGTCAGCGACTTCGGCTCGCTCGTCGGTACCGACGGTCAAGCCAAGATGTCCAAAAGCCTGAACAACGCCATATTCCTTTCCGACGACGAAAAAACCGTCAATAAAAAAGTGAACGGCATGTTTACCGATCCCAACCGCACCAGCGCGGACGTTCCCGGCCGGGTCGAAGGCAACCCGGTGTTTATTTATCACGATGCCTTCAACCCTAACAAGGCCGAGGTCGAAGACCTAAAAAGCCGCTACCTGACCGGTAAGGTCGGCGATGTCGAAGTCAAGCAAAAGCTGGCTCTGGCTCTCAATAACTTCCTTTCGCCCATCCGCGAGCGGCGCGCTCATTTTGAGGCTCAAAGCGGCCTGGTGGACGAAATCATCTACAACGGCACATTGCGCATGCGCGAAGAGGCCCGCGCTACCCTCGCCCTGGCCAAAAAAGCCATGGGCCTTTCTTCAGTATGGAACCGCATCAGCCGCAAGGCCGAAGAAACCCGTAAAAAACGCGAAAAAGGGGAATAAGGTGGCAGGAAATACTTTCGGAACGCTTTTCCGGCTGACCACCTTCGGTGAAAGCCATGGAGTCGGCCTCGGCGTAATTGTCGACGGCTGTCCGGCCGGCATAGCGCTGGACGCCTCGATTATCCAGAAAGACCTGGACCGCCGCCGGCCAGGGGCCCATACCGCCGACTCCGACGGCACCGAACGCTCCGGCCGGCTTAACCCGGCTATGACCAGCCGCAAGGAAAACGACACCGCCGAGATTCTCTCCGGCGTCTTCGAAGGTAAGACCACCGGCACCCCCATAGCCATTGTCATCCGCAATACCAATCAGCGCTCCGAGGACTACGGCGAGATAGTCACAAAGTTCCGTCCCGGCCACGCTGACTATCCCTTTTTTACCAAATACGGCATCCGCGACTACCGCGGCGGCGGACGTTCCTCCGGCCGAGAAACGGCAGCCCGGGTGGCCGCCGGCGCAATCGCTAAAGCCGTTCTCAAAGCCAACGGACTATCCGTTCTGGCCTGGACAGCGGAAGCCGCTTCGGTGGTCTGCACCCGCTTTGATGAAGCCGAGATCGAAAACAACGCCATGCGCGCGCCGGACAAGGGAGCCGCAGCCCAGATGCTGAAAAAAGTGATCGAGCTAAAAACCGCCGGTGACAGCGCCGGCGGAATTATCTCCTGCATGGTGCGCTCAACCGCGCCGGCGCCGGCTGACGGCCGCTTTGGCGGTTTACCGGTGGGCCTCGGCGAGCCGGTTTTTGAAAAACTGGACGCGGTGCTGGCTCAGGCGGTGCTATCGGTGGGAGCGATCAAGGGTATTGAATTCGGGTCAGGTTTTGAAAGCGCCCGGATGAACGGCAGCGCCTGGAATGACCCCATGGCCATCGATCCGGCAAGCGGCATGCCCTGCTTCCTGTCCAATCACGCCGGCGGCATCCTCGGCGGCCTTTCCAACGGCGCCCCGATTTTTTTCCGCGCCGCCGTCAAACCGGTCTCCTCGATCAGCCTGCCCCAAAAAACGGTGGATATGGCCGGAAATGAAACCGATATTGAAGTCCACGGCCGCCACGACGTCTGCCTCTGCCCGCGCATCGTACCGGTACTGGAAGCGATGACCGCCCTGGTGCTGGCCGACATGCTGCTGCGCCAGCGCGCCGTCCGGCTATAGCGGACGGTCCGGTTGTAAACTCGCCAGCCGGCTGTAACGGCCGGTCCGGCATTAACCCGCTGTCCGGCTGTTTTAAGCTTTACGACCCGAGCAGGCCATGCTATTCTGTTCTCATGAACATACTGGATGTACAAAAAGCCCTGGAAGCGGAGTGCGCTCCGGCTACTATGCGACCGGAAGTAGAAATACAGTCAGCTTGCGGCGCTGATCTGATGAGCGACGTCATGGCCTTCGTCAAGGATCAGGTATTGCTGATGACCGGCCTGATCAATATACAGGTAATCCGCACGGCCATACTGATGGATATCCAGGCAATCTGCTTTGTCCGCGGCAAACAGCCCGCCGCCGACATGATCGAAATGGCCAGAGAAAATAATATTGTCATCCTTACCACCCGGCTGCCGCTTTTTTTAGCCTGCGGCAAGCTGTATGAGGCCGGCGTCCGTCAGGGCGGCATCCGCAAAATCGACTGAGATCAGGAACGGAGAGTCAATGCACTACCATTACACCGTTCCCGGCGATGACTTTTCCCGCGCGGGGGAAGCCTCGGCCGAGATCAAAAAAACTCTGCAAAGACTCGGTATCGCCCCCGATATCATTAAACGCACGGCCGTGGCCATGTACGAGGCCGAAATCAATATGGTCGTACACGCCGGCGGCGGAGAAGCCGATATCGACATTGAGAGCGACGGTATTACCATCATCATGAAGGATGAGGGTCCGGGGATAGCCGATCTCAACCAGGCCATGCAGGACGGCTGGTCCTCGGCGCCGGAGCGGGTTCGGGAGCTGGGCTTCGGGGCCGGAATGGGCTTACCGAATATCAAACAGAATGCCGATGAATTCACCATCGATACCAAGGCCGGATCAGGGACCACGGTGACCATGAAAATCAATATACCGGAGCGTTCATGAGCGCGCCGGAACAAAACCGCTATCATTCAGTGGAACTGGTCGAAGAGGACTGCAAAGGCTGCACCATCTGCGTTACCAGCTGTCCGGCCGAAGCCATCCGGGTCCGGGACGGTAAAGCCCGCATCATGGAGGAGCGCTGCATCGACTGCGGCGAGTGCATCCGCCGCTGCCCGCACCATGCCAAGCGCGCCCGCTCCGACAGTCTCCCGGAACTGGCCAACGGCGGGAAATTTACCCGCTTCGGATATAAAATCGCCCTGCCGGCGCCTTCGCTGTATGGTCAGTTTCCAGAACGCTACAGCATTGCCGAAATTCATGAGGCCCTACTGGCTATCGGCTTTGACGCGGTTTTCCCGGTGGCCTCCGTGACCCCGGCCATAGCCGGCGCCGCGCGAAACCTGCTGGCCCAAAAGGCCGCCAAAGGGCCGCTGATTTCCTCCAGCTGCCCGACCATCATCAAATATATCCAAATCCGTTTCCCGACGCTGCTGGACCAGGTCGCGCCCATTTTGGCGCCGGTTACCCTGGCCGCCCGTTTAGCCAAAAACTCCCTTACCGGGCCAGATTCCCCATCCGGTACAATAGGGGCCTTTTTCATTTCTCCCTGTTCCGGAAAAATAACCGAAGCCCGCCACCCGCTCGGCGATGAAGACTCAGGCATCGATGGAGTGTTCAGCATCAAGGATATCTATCTGCCTCTGTTGACTGCTCTTACCAAACGGCGAACCGAAGGCTCTGAGACCGCTGGTCCCGGTCGTAACAGTGTCCAGGGAACCGCACCGTTAAACAGTGTCCCGACAGCCGCAGTCCCATCCGCCGCTGTACCGGCGGAAATCGCCTGGGGCCGCGCCGAAGGCGAAGCCGAAGCGACCATCGCCGGAACGGATTTCCGCTATCTGGCGGTAGACGGAATCGACGCCTGCACGCGTATTCTGGGGGCGGTGGAAGACGGAAAACTTGAAGCGATCGATTTTCTGGAACTGATGGCCTGCCGCGAAGGCTGCGTCGGCGGCCCCCTGACCGTACAGGACAGCGTTCTCTCCCGGGACACCCTGCAGTTCCGCGAAAGACGGCTTAAGAGCGCTTCCCCGACCGGTCCAGCGTCAGCGGGCGCCGCGTCCGGCACCGCGGAAATCATCCCCGCCGTCAACTGGTGCAAGCCGCTTCAAACCGATGCCTGCCTGCGTACCCATCCCTTCCCGGCCCGCGCCGCCCTGGTGCTGGACAGCGACTATCACAAAGCCCTCACCATGATGGCCGAAATGGAGCGTATCTATCAGGAACTTCCCCAGTTGGACTGCGGTTGCTGCGGCGCTCCAAACTGTCACGCCCTGGCCGAAGATATCGTACGCGGCAACGCTAACCTGACCGACTGCGTAATCATCCTCAAGGAACGCTACCGGCTGCTGCTATGAAAGATGCTCTCCGCGCCCGGATGCGCGCACAGCTCCGCCAATACGCCTCGGCGCCGCGAACCAAAGCGGACCCAGGCCTCCTTCCCGCGGAGCTGCTTTCTTACGCCCAAACGGTACTAACCTTCCTGTCCACCCCTCTGGAGCGCTCCACCGACCAGGCCCTCACCCAGGCTTTGCAAGCCGGGAAACAGGTGGCCGCGCCCCGGGTAACCGCCCCCGGGGAAATGGCCTTTTACCGGCTGTCTTCGGCCGCCGGGCCCTTTGCGCGCGGCTACGCCGGAATCCGTGAACCGATTGCGACTTCCCAAGATGACAGCCTCTGGCCGCGCAACGGGGCCTCCGGCCTCACCCTACCCCTGTTGGTACTGGTACCCGGCCTGGCCTTTACCCGGGAGGGCTTGCGGCTTGGAACGGGCGGCGGTTACTATGACCGCTTTCTCTCCGCCCTCTTGAAGCTCTACGCCCCGCGCAGAGCGGAAATCCTGCTGGCCGGCTGGTGCCATCCCTTTCAGATTATCGAGACCATTCCCGTCACTGAAACTGATGTACCGGTTGATTGCCTGTTGACGGCGGAAGAGTGTATATTTATAAAAACCGATGGAGGATCACAATGGGAGAGATAAAATCAGCCCTGGATATTGCGCTGGAGCGCACCCGCGATATCAGCGGCAGCGCGGCCAGCGTGGCCACCCACGACCAGAAAAATCTCGGAAAAAAGGCCGCTAACGCTTTTTTGCAGAGCGGCGATATGAACGTGCTGCGTACCCTTAAGGCCCCACCGGCCGGAGAAGACCTTGATCCGGTACGGGAAGGCGCCCTGGCCATTCTACTGGCGGCTATCCGGCTGCCTTCGGCCGGCAGTAACGCCGCTACCATCAATTTGATCGGTGAGGGGTTGGATATTCTGTTTCCGGGAACCGAGCAAGCCGCCCTGTTTTCCCGTCTGGCCCAGATACTGGATCAATACCTAGAAGAAAAAAATCAGATGGAAGATATGCTGCGTCAGCAATTCCTGCCCCGCCTGAGAGCCAAACAGCAGGAGATGGCTAAGCGCTACGGACAGCAGGTACCAATGGAACTCGAACAGGACAGCGAATATATTAATATGCTCTCGCGCAGCAAGCAGGCTATAAACCAGAAATATGAATCAGTCATTGAAGAAGTACGCGCCCGGGTCCGCGATGCCGTCGGCCTTTCCGAAGAATAAAAAAGAATGCGACGGTTATTGACATTTTTCTCTGAATTTGATAATTTCATTCTCGCCTGATGTTTCAGGCACTTTCCCCTGTAGCTCAGTCGGTAGAGCAAGTGGCTGTTAACCACTTTGTCCGGTGTTCGATTCACCGCGGGGGAGCAAAGGCTGTCTGCTTATGCGGACAGCTTTTTTTTTGATCCCACGGGTATTCACCAAACAGCGTACACTTTCCCGGAATGCCCAAACCAGGCTATACTGATGCCCTATGAAAGCCGAAAGACTTCTGGAAATGTGCGTACTGCTCCTGAATCGCGGAACTATCCAGGCCGGTGAGCTCGCCGAACGGTTCGCGGTGAGCGAACGGACTATTTACCGGGACATGGAAGCCCTATCCCGGTCCGGCATTCCGGTAGTGGCCTACCCCGGCCGCAACGGCGGCTATGGTCTCGTCGAGGGCTTCAAGATGGACAGGCAACTGCTCAACAACAACGAGCTTTCGGCCCTGGAAGCCAGCCTCTCCGGTTTATCCCGGAGTTTTCGGGACCACCGTTGGGCGCACACCAGCGAAAAACTAAAAAGCCTGACCTTCCGCGAACGAGGCGGCGTAGCCCGAAAACAGCCTTCTGAATACCTTTGTATTGATTTCGGCAATTCACCGCATCTTCAAAAAATCCTGCCCTTGCTCCGCGAGGCCATTGAGAACGGCCGACGGGTCAGATTCACCTATCAGGATGCCGCCGGCAATCTCACCGAGCGGGAAGTCGAGCCGATGATCCTGCACTTCGCGGAAGCCGCCTGGTATCTTTACGGCTATTGCCTTTTACGGGCAGATTACCGGGTCTTCCGCATTTCACGCATCCGCGCCCTGCAGATACTCCCGGGGCGGTCCGAACCCCGCAGGACGCCTTCAGCGACTATTCTATGGAATGACAGTCCCGATCAGGACTGCCTTACCCTGCGTCTGCGCTTCAGCGGCTCAAGTATCGTTCCGGCCGAAGACTATTTCGGCCCGGAGGCCCTGTTGCCGGATACAGGAGGCGCGCGGATTGTCGAGATCTCTTTCCCGGAAAATGATTGGCTGTACCGCTTCCTGCTCGGTTTCGGCTGCGGCCTGGAGGTTCTTGAACCGCAGAGCGTCCGCAGAGAACTTTCGGCGCGGGCAGAGTGTATTTTTAAAACAAACCTGACAGATTCTGACAGGGATTAATGCCATAGTGCGGACAAGGGATCGGCAAGATCCCGAATTAAAGCACTTGGAGATAACTATGGAAAAAATGATCGCCTGCTGTGGTCTGGATTGCGCCCAATGTCCGGCGTATATTGCCAGCAAGTCCAACGACGATGGCCTGCGCGCTAAAACCGCCGCCGAATGGAAAATCAAATTCAATTTTGACTTTACCCCGCAAATGATCAATTGCCACGGCTGTCACGCCACCGATGGCGTGCAAATCGGACATTGCGCCGAATGTCAGATCCGCGGTTGCGCCAAGGGCCGGAATTTGGTGACCTGCGCCAACTGTTCTGAGCTGGAAAGCTGCCCCCAGCTGAAAGCTTTCACCGACATGGTACCTCAGACTCGTGAAAACCTGATCGCTTTGCGGGCCTGAGATTCGAAGGGGGGAGCATCTTGAAGAGGGGCTGTTTTTCTTAAAATGAATTTATCAAAGTACTGGGTTAGGGTGATGTTTCAAAAACCTATGCTTCTTAATTGATAAACCAATACAAGGCCCCCCCCTCTATAGTCAGACGGGAACTCCTGAAATAGCGCCAAAATTAAGACTTTTACTGTTTTCCTTTCTGTTTGTGTTATACTTTATAGAGAGCTGGTGGAGGTTATTATGCGAAAAGTAGTATTCAGTTACATTCTTTTAGCGGTTTTTGGAACAATTCCCCTGATTGCCCAAACGGCTACTCCCGAACCGACAGTCCCCCAGGAAATTGTAGTTCAAAATGTTGTTGGCAGAGTAGAACGGGAAATCGCCGACGGCCGAACTGAAGCTGTAAAACGGGGAATGAGGCTCACCCCGGCCACGGTTATAATTACCGGAGTCAATTCTACTTTAGTGATACGCGTAGATGATCGCGTTTATACTATCCGGGCTTTGCAAAAAGACACCATCGCTAACTTAATCAGCGCCTTAACGGCAAACCGCGGCGGCGTACGCATCCGGGGAACGGCGGATACCAGCGATGTCAATACCGATTCAGGACCCAACCGTACCAATATTTCAACAGCTTCGACCCGCGCTGAAGATGCTGCGGACGACGAAGTGGAGTGGGTCGAAGAATAAGTCATACAAAAATCGCTTTGTGTGAGCCAACGGCACTTTTCATAACAATCTCAGTTATTTTTGAGTGAGATTAAATACTCCGTCCCATTCTGAAGGAGGCGGATTCAGGATATTAGACGAACATCGCTCAATGTACAGCCTGGCAGTCCCGTCTTCCGGATCACTTTGATTAATCGTCTGGAACACTCTCCGCGCGCCGCTAAAATCCCCGTTTTGAAACGCCGTAATCGCCTCTTCCCAAAGCGCCGTTCTTTCTGCCACCGCTGTCGGAGTTTCCGCGCTCAGACCGATCAGTTCAAAAAGCTGCAGTGGCGTGCTGATTCCAACGACCCGAACCCGGTCGATGCGGCGCAGCAGAAATTCAGTTCCGATACGACTGCGGGTATATTCACTGATCAGGATGCCCCGGGTATCATACTGTTTGTTAACGCCTTCCAGCCGCGCGGCAAGATTTACGGCGTTACCCATAATGGTATAATCCATTTTATTGGGAGTGCCCATATTACCCACAATCATGTCGCCGCTGTTTAAGCCGATACGGGTAAACAGCGGAACAGGACTAAGTCCTTCGTGGAGAAATCTTTCATTAAGCACCGCTTCGGCCTGCTTCATCCGGATAGCGGTGCGGCAGGCCAAAGCCGCATGTTCATGCATATGAATCGGCGCCCCAAAAAAGGCAATAATGGCGTCGCCTTCGTATTTATCAATCGTTCCCTGGTTTTCCAAAACAATGTCGCTCATCGCGGTCAAATAGATATTCAATAATTTAACCAGGTCCGCCGGATCCAGCTGTTCTGAGATAGTAGAAAAACCGCGAATGTCCGTAAAAATGGCAGTCATCTCGCGCTTTTCACCTCCGAGATTCAGCTTGGTCGGATCTGCAATAATCTCATTGATGACTGCCGGTGAAAGGTAGCGTGAAAAAGCATTGCGCAGGAAAGCTTTCTCCTTTAAAGTTTTTAGAAAATTTCGCACAGACAAGGAGCTGAAAGTGAGCGCTACCGAAGACAACTGAACAATCATACCCGGATAGCGGCGGGTTATTATAAAGAAAAGCACTGAGCAGGAAACTGTTAAAACTATGCCGATCGCGCCGGCAACCAGAGCATGGCCCGTGCCCATTCTCTTGATCAGCAGGGCTAACCCCACGGACAGCAAGAGGGCGGTAAGGATGATTATTACGTAAGGCGTATCATCGAGAAATTCTTGCGCGAGTATCATGTTTGCGATTGTGGAATGGATGCCGACATTTGGAAACTGCTCCTCAAAAGTAGTGAGGCCGTTATCGGTGATTGAAGTTACATCTTCGCCGATGATGCAAAAGGCTCCAGCGGCACGTTGTCTGGCATTATCGCGGAGCTTAGACAGTTCTTTATACTGAGATCGACTGACGCTGTACATAGTTTGTACGTAATCCCGGATTTCAGTTTCACTGGCATCAATTCCAGAAAGCAGTGTGTTTTCAGCATCCTCCGAAAGCAGCGTTTCAAGCGAATCGAAAAAAGCGGTCCGGATAGCTGTCCAGGATTCAAAGGTCAACCCTTCATCCGGCTGCTCTCCTCCCTCTAATAGCAGGGTCCGCAAGTCGGAAGCAAGGCGGTAGTTATCCAGTGGTGAAAGACCTTCGGCAGTATACTCGAAAAAATTTGAATCTTCCATCAGTGTCAGGTTACTGAGCAGTTTTTCCTCGATAACCGAAGCCGCGATTAAATTCCATGTCGACAGGGTATTATATTCCAAAAACTGTTTGCGGGGCCATTGTATCAGAATTGAACCATCCCGGCTGCGTGGGATTATTATCGTTCGGTTTTGATTGTCCACACTGGCGTTTTTAAGGGTAATAGCGGAATTGTTTACCTCGATACTAGGATTACCAAGACGTTGGAGTAAAGGGTAAAAAACCAGTTGGGCGTAATAGTCGCCGCGGTAGCGCTCCAGCAGATGTACTCTGCGCCGGTACCCATCGACGTCTACCGGCGCGTTTACAAAACCGGCGCCTTTACTTTGCTCGAGAAGCAGCGGCAGCGCCGGCAATATTCCCAGTCTGGCCGGTGTCAGGGTATCGTTTTTCGAGATGACATTTTTAAGGGCTACCCGTGAAGCGAGGTCGCTGTCGTAAGGAGAAGAAAAATCGGCGCCAGCGACATCGCTGACCGATTCGGGAGTGATCATGGTCAAGGTTAGAAAGGAATTACCAAACAGCCGCAAAGCACGCGCAAAGTAACTGTCAACATCACGGGCAATCAAACTCAAAGATGCTGACACCCTTTCTTGTACCGCGGCGGAAAGCCGGGTTAATTCCTGGCCGTACATTTCGGCATCGGCGCTTTTAAGACGCCCGGAAGCGAAGACCCGCATCACCTGCGTAATGTTATCGTCAAGCGCGGAAAACTCACGTTTCAACATCAGTGGTAATTGAGTTTCCATATAATTCGGATCTACTTTCAGCGGACTACGATCCAGATAACTGAGATCAAAGACAACCGTGTCAGCGCCCATCTCCCGTAAAAAAATAATGGCATCCGCCAGAATATCACGCGACCATGGAAAATGTCCGACTTTTTCGATGGATACATCATCGACCTTAACAATCAGGATGGCCGGGTTTTCGGTGAGGGTTGGAATGGCGCGCAAAAAAAGATCATAGATTTTATCATCCAGGGAAGTGAATAGCAGCAGCGAGCAAAGCGCCACGGCTAAAATACCTATGACCGGGTGTTGGTGGGTATTCAGGAAAGAAAAGAATTTTTTCATGAACAGGTTCCTTTTATTCAAGTATAGCAGTACTGGGCCGTAAACGAAAGACTTATACTCCAAAACAAAAACCAAAAATACAGACTCAGCTATTTTCCATATATACTCCTGATTTTACAAAACTAAATTGATGCGCTTCATATATGGATATATACTCTAAGTAAGAGAAAAAGTTTGTACAGCCTGTGCGTGTTACGCCCGGGGAGGTTTAGTATGAAAAGTAGGTTAAAGGTTTGTTTTTGGTTGGCAGGTATTGGTTTTCTGTTTGGTTCCTGGCCGCTCGCGTCTGAGTCCGGCAGCCTGACAGTCTCGGTGCTCCCGACACTGTCGATTCCGGTCGGTCCCACAGTCGACGGTGATTTGCTGCTTTACGGTTTAGGCGGCGGTGGTTCCATTCGAGGTGATTACTTACCGCCTTTTGCCTCTTTTCTGTTTGGCCGAGCAGTGGTTGATTTTGATTATATGCCCTTTAATGGCGCCGCTGGGGGCTTAACTATCTTGTCTGGTGGACTTTCCGCAGGTCTTAACCTGAGCCCGACCCCGCGGTTTGCCTGGCGGCTCGGCGGCGGCGGCGGTATTTACCTGGGCTCAACTGAAATAGGAACAGTTCGCAATCCCTATCTTGAAGCAGGAACTGAATTATCGCTTCGCCTCGGACCGACCTTCGAAGTAGGGCTCGGCGCGCGTTACCGCCATCTATCTACCCCGAATGGTCCGCTCTATCAAGGTTTGTCCATCCAGCTCGGCGCTGGTTATGATTTAACCGGTACCAAAAAAGGCACCAGACTGCAAATTCAACCTCAAATTTTCCCCATTTTCCCGCTTTTTTATTCTTACTATGACAAGAATCCTGCCGGAGAGGTTGTAATTGTAAATCAGGAAGGTTCCCGTTTTGATAACGTGAAGATTTCGTTTTATGCGATGCAATATATGGATAGCCCCCGTGTCAGCGCTGATCTTGGGTCACTACGCGCCGGAGAAAGCCGTTCGATACCGGTGTACGCGCTTTTTAACGATTCCATTTTCCGTATCACAGAAGGCACAAAAACCGCCGGTGAAATTATTGTGGAATACACCTACATGGGAAAAGCGCGTCGAATCAGCGTACCCTTGACAATAGAAATTTATAACCGGAACGCCCTGACCTGGGACGACGATCGCAAAGCGGCAGCGTTTGTGACAGCCAAAGATCCTATGATTCTCGGGTTCTCAAAAAATGTGGCTTCCTCCATCCGAGCCGAGGGATATCCGCCAGTCAGCGAAAACTTCCGCACCGCGATGGGTTTATTTCAGTCATTGACTCTCTACGGCCTTGGATACACGGTTGACCCCAAAACACCGTACAACGCGTTTTCCGGCCGGGAAGAGGCCGTGGATTTTCTCCAATTCCCGAATCAGACCCTTTCATACCGGGGCGGTGATTGTGATGACATTTCTGTATTGTACGCCGCTTTGCTAGAGGCCGTCGGAATCGAGTCGGCATTGCTTACCACACCCGGCCATATTTTCGTCGCTTTCAACTCTGGCCTGTCGCCCGATCAATCCACTCGTTTTTTCGGTGTGGACGGCGACTTTATTGAAGCTGATGGCAAGGTTTGGATTCCGGTCGAAATCACCTTGGTTCGCGAAGGTTTTGCCCGCGCCTGGCGGACTGGCGCCCAGCAATGGCGGCAGTCTGAAAGCCAGAACAGCGCGGCTATGTATCCTGTGCAGGAAGCTTGGCAGACCTATGAACCTGTCGGTTTTGTTGAAGGCGGCATACCTGTAACGCTGCCGGCAAGCGATCGTATCGCTGACTCTTACCGCCGTGAAATGGCCCGCGTCCTGGAGAATCTGGTTAATCAGCGTATCGCGGAAATCCGCTCTGCCGATACAACTGCTAGGAAACCAGCGGAATATACTTCCAACCGCGTTGGAATTGTGTACGCCCAGTTCGGTATGCTTGATAAAGCCGTTGAGCAGTTTAACCAGGCAATCCAGCGCTCCCGCTTCGCCCCGGCCTATACTAACCTGGGAAATATATTTTACATTCGCAAGGAAATGCCGGCGGCCTATGAACAGTACTCAAAAGCTTTGGAACTGGCGCCACAAAGCACCGCGGCTCTTTCAGGCGCCGTTCGGTCGCTGTATGCCATGGAAAATTATCAAAGCATGGAACAGGCGCTGGCCGAGTTAACAAAAATAAATCCGGCCATCGCGGCCTCAGTTAATCCGCGTACGGCTCAGCAAACCACAGCAAGAGCCGCTGAATCCAGCGCTCCGGAGGTATCAGAATGGGACGAATAGCAAAAAGATTTAAATCGGCTGGCTCATGGTCATTGATGGGTGTTTTTTTACTCACCATTCTAACGTGTTCTAATGATGTTAATCTGGTGCAAGCCATTCAGGACGAAGTGATGAACGCCAATGGCCGTTATCTGGTTGTAAACGCGATTGAGATGCCTTTGACAGACGGACGGTTCAGCCCCATCGGTACAATAAAAATTATTTTTGACCGTCCAATAGATGTATCAACTGTTACTCCCGAGACCGTGCAGATCAAGCATACCTCAGGAGCGTCCAACGGATTGGCGGTAGAGTATCCGGCTGAAGGTATCAGTTACCTCGCGGATACCTTTGAACTGAGCGTCAGGGTAATACCCTATTTAGATGTCGACTCTGATTTTGTATTAACGGTAAACGGTGTACGCGGTACCGACGGCAGCCGCGTTCGAACAGGAACGGTGCGCTCTTTTAGGACCCGCAATATCATCACCGGTTATGCCCTCATCCAAGGACATGACGCGAGCAGTCTACCCGGATATTCCGTGACCAACGCTCTTTCAGTGGGTATTCAGGTAGCTTACGCGAATTTTGATTATTATCGCTACCGGATTGACTACACTGATGATGAAACCGTGTCAGAAGATACTGTGTGGACAATGGGAACTCCCTCGACCTGGATTGAATGGAATCTAACAGCGGGACAGACACTGGTTAGCCCGTTTATGCTTACCGGAGTCTCAGACGCGGTGAATTTACGAGTTCAATTTTGGGGAAATATGGAAGCCACGTCCACCGGACAGTCTGAAGGGATTCCTTTTATCAGTACCATTTTTGTAGATACTGAAGCGCCTGCCGCCGGAACCATTGAGTTGAACAGTGGATTACTGTATACGGCATCACCAATTATCGCTACCAACTTTACCGCAGCCCCGTCTGATACCGGAAGCGGTATAAAAGACATTTCATTCTCAAATGATAATAGCACCTGGTCAACCTGGCAGAATTATTCGCAAAGCCTTCAATGGAATGTGACCGACGCTACCGCAGGCGGAACAAGCGCGCAGGGCGTGAAGACGGTATATGCAAGGTCGCGCGATCTTGCCGGTAATATATCCGATACAGTCAGCGCTACAGTGACTTACGATTCCACCAATCCGACAGCCGGTGTATGGAGCATAAATTCCGGCAGTACCTACACGACCAGCAAGATTATTTCGCTGGCGGCTACCACGGCCGCTAACGATCCAGGCGGCAGCGGTATAGTTGAAATGGCTCTTTCCAATAACGGCACCGCCTGGTCTCCCTGGGAAGCCTATGCAAACAGCAAGGCCGGCTGGGATATCAGCACCGCCGCTTATGGCGGATCAAATACCGAAGGCAATCGTACGGTATATATCAAAGTGCGCGATAATTCGGGACGTGAATCAAATCCGGTCAGCGCGGCTATTTTCTATGACGGCTTTGATCCGACAAACGGAACCTGGGTTATCAATTCCAATTCCGCCTATGCCACTGCTGCTACGGTAACGGTCAGCGCAAGCGTTGTTCCCAAAGATACCGGAGGCAGCGGCATCGCCCAGATGAGTTTTTCAAACAATAACGCGGACTGGTCCGCCTGGGAAACGTATGCCGCAACCAAGACCTGGGACATGACTGCCGCAGCTTACGGCGGTACTGCTTCTCAAGGGACTAAAACCGTTTATGCCCGGGTACGGGATAACGCGGGAAGAATATCCACCAGTGTTTCGGATTCCGTTTTCTACGATAGCGCCAATCCGCTTTCAGGCACCTGGTCAATCAATTCCGGAGCTACCTATACCACTTCCAACCTTGTTACGGTAAATGGAATCTCAGCGCCCACCGACACAGGCGGTAGCGGCGTAAGCCAAATGCGTTTCTCAAATAACAGCGAATTATGGTCATCCTGGGAAACCTATTCGACAACAAAGTCGAATTGGAATATTACGGATTCCAGAACCGGCGGAAGTACGACACAGGGCAACCGGTCAGTATACATCCAGATTATGGATGCCGCGGGACGGATTTCCTCGGCGGCTTCGGATGCCATATTCTACGACAGCGCAAACCCGACTTCCGGAGTGTGGAGAATAAACAGCAACGCTTCCTACACGACATCGTTAACGGTTTCGATAAATATGACTACGGCGCCAACCGATACCTCCGGGTCAGGAATCAGCCGGATGAGTTTCTCCAATGACAATGCCACCTGGTCCGCCTGGGAAGCTTATCAAACCGCAAAAACAAACTGGAACTTGAATGAATACGGCGGTTCCACTGTCCAGGGCAGCAAGACTGTCTACATTCGAATTTCGGATGCCTCAGGAAGGATTTCGTCCACAACCAGCGACTCAATTTATTACGATACCACCAGCCCGTCGGTCGGTGTATGGCGGATCAATAGCAATACTACGTATGCAAACCTGGCAAACGTAACGTTGTCCTATACAACCGCGCCAAGTGATACCGGAAGCGGAATTTATCAGGTTTCATTTTCTAATAATGGAACAACTTGGTCAGACTGGATGAACTATACTTCCAGCTATACTTGGAATATGACAAGTTCAACTTATGGCGGAAACACCAATCAGGGCACAAAGTACGTCTATGTCAAGGTACGGGACAATTCCCTGCGGGAATCTACCGCTACCTATGATGCAATAATCTATGACAGTATCGCTCCGACTGTCAGCAGTCTTCTGATTAACGCAGGTGATTCCAGCACAAACAGCACAGCCGTCAGCCTGACTGTCAGCGCCAGCGATTCCGGCAGCGGTTTGGACGTGATGCAGTTTGCCAATGAATCAACCAGCTCCGCGGTTATGGCTTATACTACGGCTGCCATCTCCTTCTCGATAATCGACAAGGCCGGGACAAGAACGGTTTATATGCAGCTGCGCGATAAGGCCGGTAATGTGACCAATGCCCAGGACACCATAGTCCTCAATGCCCGTCTGCGGGTAACTTATACCTCACTCCGATTAACAGAAACCGGGGATTTGACCGGGAACGGTGAAATTTATTATACGTTCCGCATTAATGGGGTCAACAAGCTTGTACGCAGTGAAGCCAGTTATCTGAGTATGGCCGATGGCGCCACAACTACATCCGGTATGCCGGCAAGTTATACTATGTATGTCGCGCCTACGGGAACGATTGAACTGACTGGCACTGTTTATGATGATGACTCACCTTCCTCAGATGACTCTGGTACAATGTCCCCTATTACCTACACCGCATCCGCGGTTACCGGTTATAATAACACTGCGCAGTCCATAGGAATCAGCGGTGATATCACAGGTGTAATCTATTATACCTTGACGCACTTGAACCCTTAATGAGCGATTGAATCACAGAAATGCCGTCTGCTGTTGTAAGCAGGCGGCTTTTTTTTTATTGAAAACTTGACAAAATTTGGCAAGTAAGGCAGATTACAGCCCTATGCCAGTCAATCCAATGTTTCAGCGCTTAGCGCTTATTACCGGAGAGGAAACCATTCAGACCCTGAATGCCGCCCGGGCCTTTGTATTCGGCATCGGCGGTGTCGGCAGCTGGTGCGCGGAGGCCTTGGTACGCTCCGGTATCGGCTCCATAATCCTGGTAGACTCCGATGCCATCTGCATTACCAACGTCAACCGCCAGCTTGAGGCCACACGGTTGAATATCGGAAAACCAAAGGTCGATGAGCTGAAAACCCGCCTGGAACAGATTAATCCCGACTGCCGCGTTACCGCCATCCAGAAAGTATACAGTCGGGAAACGGCCCCTTTTTTTGATATCAGCAACGGCGACTATGTCATCGACGCTATAGACAGCCTGACCTTCAAACTGGATTTGATCGAGCACGCTGTTTCCGCCGGAGCCCGCCTGTTTTCCTCGATGGGAGCGGCCGCCAAGCTGGACCCTACCCGCTTTAAAACCGCTGATATCTGGGAAACCCAGGGCTGCCCGCTGGCAAAATTAGTACGCGGCGGTTTACGTAAGCGCGGGTTTACCGGACATTTTCAGGCCGTCTACAGCAGCGAGAACCTGCCACCCCGCCCGAGTGCGGCCATTTCCTGCGGGCAAGAGAGCTGCCTCTGCCCGGCTGGCGCTTCTGTCGATCAATCGATTAACTGGTGCGGCTCCAAAAAAGTCATCAATGGCAGCGCGGTACATGTCACCGCTACCGCCGGGATGATCCTTGCCGGTCTGGTAGTCCAGGACATAATGCGCCGAACCGCCACTATCTGTTGATTTTACAATTAAAACATCTCTCCAATTTGTCAAACCCGGCCGGATACACTATAACTTAGCTGTACGCTCATTTATTTCCCCGGAGGCATTGATGACAACAAACCAGATTAAGGCATTTTCCGTACCGGCTCTGTGTGTTTTAACCGCGATCGCGCTGTTGAACGGATGTATGCTTGGTAATTTACCGCTCTGGAATGCCAAAAACGGACTCACTGTCGCGCTTACGGTAGACAGTTCTTTTCTAAACGCTGAGCAGACACCGGAAGGACGGTTTTTACTACCGGAAACCAGCTCGGTCCGCCTGACCGTATTCAATGACCTGACAAATGTTGAAATAGCCGCCCAAATAGTCCCTATTATCAAGGCAACTGACGCTGTCAGCGGAAAAATAATACTGATCGGGAAAAGCGAACCCATGGAAGTGCCGCTGAACATGATATTGCGGATCGAAGCTTCGATAGCCGACAGCGCCAAAGTAGTAATTTCCCGAGCGGTAACCACTCTGATGCTGGCTAATAAGGAACCACAGGTTGTGAAATTACGCCTGCTGCCCACGGCCGCTCACCCGGCTTTACGCAACTTAGTCACCGGAACACCCATCAATACCACACTGACCGCCCGCTCCAGCAACATTATAGTACATAAAATCGGCTCATCGGCCCTGCCTCTAGCGGCCGATCCCGTACAGATCAGTTTTACGACGAATCTTACTCCCGCGACTCTGCATGCCGATCTGCGCGGTCCCGACGGCAGCCCTATGCCCTTCAATTTCAGCCTGGTGGCCACCTCCGGGCTGATCACCTATAAACCATTCCAGGCCGGTGATCACTATCTGATTCTTTACAATGACACCGATATCACTGAAGTACTGACCAACATGACCCTTACCGTGCCCGCGGCTTCCGCCAAGGATATACTGACGTTCGGTTTTGTCAGCCCGGCGGTAAGCGGGGTTATCAGCGGAACAAATATCAATATCGATGTACCCATGGGCACTGACGAGACTAATCTGACAGCAATTTTTACTACCAGCGGGCAAACCGTGACAGTCAGCAGTGTTACCCAAATCAGCGCTATTACCGTCAATGATTTTTCAAGTCCGGTCACCTATACGGTAACTGCCGAAGACGGAAGCACTAAAAATTATCTGGTAACCGTTACCGAAGTACTCTCATCCACTAAAGAAATTACCGGCTTCAGTTTCGCAAGCGTACCCGCGACAGGTGTAATAACCGGTACCGCCATCGCGGTAACTGTGCCTTTCGGAACAACTATCACCAACCTGGTACCCACCATTACGCATAACGGCGTTTCCATTTCCCCGAATCCTAGTATGCCACAAGATTTCTCGGCGCCATTCGTTTACACAGTGACAGCGGCGGATGCGTCCACCTTGGTCTTCACGATAACCGTCACCATCGCCTCCAACAACGCCAAGGATATTACCACGTTCGGCTTTATGAGTCCGGCCGCCACCGGTATCATCACCGGTACCAACATCGCGGTGACGGTACCCTTCGGGACGAACGTAACTAATCTGGTTCCGACGATAACGCATACCGGCGCTTCCATTTCCCCGCTGGCCAGCATGCCGCAGGACTTCAGCAGCCCGGTAGTCTATACCGTCACCGCCGCCGATTCCAGCACTCAGAATTATACCGTGAATGTCACCATAGCAGCCAATCCGGCCAAAGAGATGCTGACCTTCGGCTTTGTCACTCCCTCCGTAAGCGGAGTAATCACCGGTACCAATATCACCGTCTCGGTACCAAACGGGACGAATGTATCTTCTCTAGTAGCCATCTTCACCACCAGCGGCACAGGGGTCACAGTCGGCGGCACACCGCAGATCAGCGGTACCACCGCGAACAACTTCTCCGCGATGCTGACCTATACAGTAACCGCGGCGGATTTGTCCACTCAGGATTACTTTGTGAATGTTACCATACTGCCCAGCAACAATGCTGATCTGAATACTATGGTGCTCACCGGGTTGAGCCTCACACCCGGCTTCAGCTCGGCAAATGTAAGCTATACAGCTAACGCCAACAGTTCCTTGCCAACTACCACGGTAACCCCGACCAAGGCCCATCCGGGAGCCATCCTTGACGTGAACGTGAACGGCTCCGGCTGGACCGCCGTAACCTCGGGTACGGCCTCCGGCACCTTGATGCTGGACGCCGCCAACGGTACTAACACTGTCAGTGTTAGAGTAACCGCTGAAGACACGATAACGACCAAAACCTATATGATCACCGTGTACAAAACTGTCATGGTAGACATTCAAAGCGGCATTGGCGGTACGGTTACTCCTGCCGGGTCCCAAGAACGCACGCCCGGAACGCCGGTTGGAATCAGCGCCACACCCAATCCGGGCTACCGCTTTGTTTCCTGGACCGGTACGGGCACTGTTGCCAACCCGACAGCTTCCAGCACGACCTTAACGGTAAACAATGCCTCACCGATCACCATCATGGCCAACTTTACACCGGATTTCGCCAACGGTATCGGCACGGTCGGCGATCCGTATCAGATCGCGAACCTTGGCCAGCTGGCCAACATGAACAGCTTCCGCAGCGCCGCCTTTATACTAATCGCTAATATTGATATGTCCAGTCAACCCAACTGGGTTCCGATCGGTGACGCCACTACCAACTTTACCGGAAGCTTCAACGGAAACGGCTTCACCCTCGCCAATCTGACCATCAATGCCGTCAGCTATGAAAATGACCGGGGCTTCTTCGGCTTTGTGAGCAACGCCGATCTAGTAGACATCACGCTGACCAACATCAGCATAACCAGCAACGGCAATTTCACCGGCGGTCTCGTCGGCAGTACGCTCGGAACCACCACCATCACCGACTGCTCGGTAAGCGGCGCCATCACCGGCTACCAGGGCGTAGGCGGTCTGGTCGGAAACAATGACACCGGCGGAAACCTGGTCGTCCTGCGTTGTTCGGCCGCGGTAACCATTACTATTCCCTATTCTTCTGTCGGTACCTTTGGCGGACTGATCGGCTCCACCAAGGGCGGCAGTGTCACCGAAAGCTTCGCGACCGGCGACATCGGTCCTCATGGCGCGGGCGTTCCAAATGCCGTAGGCGGATTGATCGGTATGAACTGGGACAACGTCGTAACCGACTGTTATGCCACAGGAAATGTATATGGTGGAAATGATATAGGCGGACTGATTGGCTCAACCACCTATAATATCGGTCCCTGCGCGGTTGTCAGAAGCTATTCGATCGGGGCGGTAACAGGAACCGGTGGTGGACTGATTGGGTCTCTTGGACTAGGTACCACAGTCACGGATTCCTATTACGACAGCGATACTAGCGGTATGCTTGATAGCGACCGTGGACAGCCTGAAACAACAACCGCCATGCAGCTACAGGCTACTTATGTGAACTGGGACTTTATCAGTGTGCCGGTATGGCGAATCAGCGCTGGGACCTACCCACTGCTGAACTGGCAACCGTAAGCAGATAGAATGAAAAAGGGTCCGGCATAATGCCGGACCCTTTTTGTTTCTCAATTCTGTACCACGGTAACCCCGGTAACTACCAAATTATCTGAACCCATAGTCCGCCGGCAGACCGTCGGATTATCCGTCAACTGCCAGCCATCGGGAATGGAACCAGTACTAAAGTGGTAACCCTGCGGGGCCTGCAGCTGAATCGTCTCGCCAGTATAGGCCCTTACCACCGCGCCCTTCAACCCCAGACTATTCACGGCCAGAATTGCCGGGGTTGTCACCTGCACATAATAGGGCCGGGCTATACTATCACTATAAAAATCCCGGACAGGTAAGGAAGAATAACTCGTTGCGGACTTAGCGAAACTCATACCGCTAAATGTTGAAGCTATATTAGCTGACAATTCTGTTGAAGACCAGGTACCACTGGCATTCAGCAACTTGGTAAAGCCTTCATTATATGAGGGCAGGTACCAGTCATCATAGCCGCCAGCCGAAAAATCCAGACACACCTGGGCAGCGCTGCTGACATGCCCTTCCTGGGCGACTATAGAGTAACTATTGACTATTCCATAACCAATATCGGAACGAGTATTGCTGTTTGCTGTGGTTTGTGTGCTTCCACCGCTAATCCAGGGGACAGTAGCCGGAACATACGAAGTTGATTGAACCGTTCCATTACCATAGCCATCATTATAAAAAACTGAACCACCTTCCATCTCAGTACCGCGGGTAAATCCGCTCTTTATGCTATGCACCTCACCATACGCTGTACCCAAGGAATTGGTCGCATAAGCGCGGAAATAGTACCTAGTGTTGATGGTAAGATCCGTGAGCAACACTTGATACGGAGTGATTCCTGCTGTTCCGGTATTAAAACTATCTAATTTGGTGGGATTGGGATTTGTGGAACTCCAACAAAACCCCCGGGCAGTTAACGCAGAATCACCTGCATTGATCAATTTCCAGGATGCATAAAACGATGTTCCATAAACATTGCTCCAATATTCAGTAGTGCCCGGCATCAGCGCGGTTTCGACTATCGGAATGCCGATGGGCGTAGCGGTACTGGATTCGCCAAAGGCGCTAACCCCGCCGGAGTATTCGGCTTTAAGCCAAATATAATAGGGGGTACCATTCTCCAGACCGGTAATGCGGTAACTCGAACCGCTAATATTCGCGGCGCTTTGAACTGCTGTATCAGTATCGTCATTCTCTCCATACCATACCTGATAACCCACTGCCTCAGGCAGGGCCGACCATTCCAGGGACAATGCCGAATTCTCAGGTACAACTACAGCGCTGCCCGGTGCGACAAGCGCTATCTGATCATCAGGAGGATCGTCTTTATCCGGAGCTGATGAATTACTGCAGGAAGTACCTAAAAGCGCGCACATCAAAAACACTGCTAACAAAACGCTGGTTTTATGCATTGCTAAATTCTCCATTATCTGTCTTATAGCTGTAGAATAGCATGAAACACAGGTTTCCGGGGATGCCAAAGGTCTTTTTTACCAGAAAACAATCAGGGCAGTCTTTTTTCCCGACGATTTTCTTTGTACTAATCCGCGATAAATGCTATAATCATGGCTTATAAAACCTATAATACTATCAGGAGATTAACGATTATGAACAAAACTGAACTTATCGCGGCCATGGCCGCCGAAGCCGAAATGACAAAAAAAGACGCCGAAACCGCCCTGAAGGCCTTTCTTTCAGCCGTTTCCACTGAACTGAAAAAAGGCGGCTCGGTACAGCTGGTTGGTTTTGGTACCTTTGACGTCGGCACCCGCGCCGCCCGCACCGGCCGCAACCCCAAAACCGGCGAAACCATCAAGATAAAAGCCGCCAAGAATCCGAAATTCAAGGCCGGAAAAGCCCTGAAGGACCTGGTCAACAAGAGATAAGCTGCCCGACCGCACCGTAAAAAGCCCGCCGAACATCGGTGGGCTTTTTTCTTGCGGAGCAGTCAATTTGACTATTCAGGATGGATGTGCTAGCATATCTGTAATCGCGGAATTCGTATAACGGTATTACCCGTGCTTCCCAAGCACGAGAAGCGGGTTCGACTCCCGTATTCCGCTGTTTCCCAACCTTAACAATTAAAACACACTTCTACCCGAGTTCCCTTGGTGCCGTCAATCGTCAAGGTACCGGCCAGTTGCTGGGTAAGAGCCTTGACCAGCACAAAACCCAGAGACATCGCCTTGTCAACGTCAAAATCGGCGCCGAGTCCGACACCGTTATCCTGCACCCTTAAAAGATAGCCCTGCCCATCATTTTTAATAAAATCAATGTGCACAACCCCGCTCTCTTGCTCGGTAAAGGCGTACTTAAAAACATTGGAAACCAGTTCGTTGACAATCAACCCGACCGGCAGCGCAATCTGCAAATTAAAATTGACATCCTGAATATTCCTGACAACCGTAATTTCCGGCCTGGTACCGTGATAACTCATGGCCAGCTCATCGAATATCAGGTTAAAATACTCATTCATATTGATCGACATAAAATCTTTGGACTGATACAGCAGTTCATGGAGCTGAGCCATGGATTGTATGCGGGCCTGCGTTTCCTGCATCATCTTGCGGTCGGTTTCATCCTTAAAAAGATCCCCCTGCAGGGCGACGAGACTGGAAATAATCTGCAGATTGTTCTTGACCCGGTGATGCACTTCCTTAAGCAGAATTTCCTTCTCATTCAAAGAGGCCAGCAGAGACTGTTCATACCTGGACTGCTCGCTGATATCCCGGGAAAGGTACAACACCGACTTTTCGTCAAACTTTACCACACGGGCTTCGAAATGGCATAAACCGGCCGGAACCGCCAGATCATAGCGCAGTATCCGGAGTCGTCCATCCCGTAATACTGCCGAAATCGTTTCCATAAACCGCTGCTGCAATTCCGGGTGTAAGTCGATTTCGGTTATTTTTTTTCCAACCAGTTGTTCCCAGTCCCTCGCCAGCAGATGCCGGTTGTTTCTTGAACAGTCCAGATAGGTACCATCCCGGTCAATTATAAAATAAAGATCCGGCAGGGCGGCAATCAGAGCCGCGTTGCGTCGTTCGCTTTCCACCAGGCGGCTGACATGCTGTTCCAGTTCGGAAGTCTTCAGCGCTACCTGGCGCCGCAGAATAAAAACAAAGGATAACAAAATAACCAGCACCCCGCCGGCGATAATTCCGATCAGAGCGACAAATCGGAGATTGATCGGTGGAGCTATCGTGGTACCGAACCAGGCATTTTGAATTGCCTTCAGTCGACGCAGCGGAATCTGGGCAAAGCCCGTTTCAATCTCCACCATCAGAGCCTCATTGCCCTTTAGCACCGCGCGGTGAAACTGTCCGGTATTCAAATTCAGCGTATAGCGGTATTCGGTGTCTATACCGGCCTTATATAAAAAATAGAGAGCCGGAGGTTTGTCGATGCAAAAAACCCTGATTTCCATATCTTTGGCTTTTTGAATAATGGTTTCATAATTGTCAAAATATAGAAAATCCGTAACACCTTCCGAGCGCAGAAATTCTATACAGGCATCACCGGATTTAACGGCGATTCGGAAACCCTTCAAATCCTGAATGGAACTGATTCCGGAAATAGACTGATGAATAAAAACCGGGACTTCGATATCGGCATACGGAGCGCTAAAATGGTACTTCTGGCCGCGCTCGGGGGTATAAAAAAGAGTATCTATAACATCGGCGTCGCCGGTCTCAAAGGCCTGAATGGCCTTGGCCCAATCCATTCCGGTAAGTTTGACTTCCCGTCCGCTCACCTCCGACCAGGCTTTCCACTGATCCACCAGAATGCCCTTTAATACGCCGTTTTCGTCAGTAAAGCAATATGGGGGATAATTGTCATCGGTGACAACCCGTAAGGGTTCCTCGGCGGTCATTGTGGCAAGCATCAAAACGCCAAGACAGACGATTGGCAGAAGTTTCATACATTGAGTATAGTATAAAAACGATGATTTTACCTAAAAAATTTACTGCGTTGGACTGTCCCGGCCTGGACGGCGGACCCGTGTACCAGCTGGAGAGTACCGACAGCACCATGACCGAAGCGCGTGTCTTATCTGAGGCCGGCTGCCCCGACGGAACGGTGATAACCGCACTTTTTCAGAGCGCCGGACGCGGCCGGGTAGATGGCCGAACCTGGGTCAGCCGGAGCGGAGAAGCCCTGTTATGCACTGTCATTTTACGCCGGCCCGCGATGAGCGGTTTTACGTTGCGGGTCGGTCTGGCAGTCGCCAAAACGGTGGAATACCTCATCAAGCAGGGGCAATTCTGTTCGATAAAATGGCC
Organism: Treponemataceae bacterium; assembly: GCA_942493045.1. Taxonomy (GTDB): domain Bacteria; phylum Spirochaetota; class Spirochaetia; order Treponematales; family Treponemataceae; genus Teretinema. The sequence goes on from OW818665.1 coordinate 1,400,370, forward strand.
GAATGACGTACTGGTTGACGGCCGCAAAATCGCCGGCATTCTCTGTGAAGGCGACGGCCGGACTCTTTATATCGGAACCGGCATCAATGTGAAACAAACCGGCTTTCCGGATGACCTCCAATCCAAAGCCACATCCATAGCCGCGCTTACCGGAAGCAGTCCCGAGCCGCTGGAGGTAATGCGGTTGTATCTGGCCGAACTTTCCGCCGCGCTGGATCCGGCAGACTCAGTTCATTGGCGGCAGGGCGTTACCGAACGGCTATGGCGGCTCGGCCAGACGCTGAGCTTCCGCTCCGGCGACCCCGTTACCGGAGCCGATGTCACCGGTGTCCTCAGCGGCATCGGCGAGTCCGGCGAGCTCTTGCTGCGCGTCCCGGAAAGCGCCGCGGAGAAAGAGCGCGAACTGCGTCTGTTTTCCGGTGAGATTCCCTACTGAGAAGCCCTTAAAAGCCCCCCTTGCGCGTCCGGATTCCTCTCGGTATTATGGGTGCATTATGTTAGATTACCGGTTTATCAAGGATAACCTTGACGCTGTCAAGGCCAACATCGCCGCGCGCCACATGAGCGCCGACGCGGATCTTGTCGTTACCCTCTTCGACAAGCGCACTGCTCTGGTCAGCGCCCTTCAGGAGCTGCAGACCCGCCGCAACGACAACGCCAAGTCCATGAAGGCAAAGCTTTCCGATGAAGAACGGACGCGTCTGATCGCCGAGGGCAAGTCCGTCAAGGATGAAATCTCCGCCGCGGAATCCGCCCTGGCCGCCGCCGAGGCCGAACTGGAAAGCGCCGGACGCCAAATTCCGAATATGGCCCACCCCGCCGCTCCCACCGGCGCCCTCGATACCGACAATCCGGAAGTGGCCCGTTTCGGCGAACCCACCGTATTTTCATTCCCGGCTAAGGACCATGTCCAGCTCGGCGAAGAGCTTGATCTGATCGACTTTGAGGCCGCTACCAAGGTTTCCGGCGTTAAATTCTACTATCTTAAAAACGAGGCCGTATTCATCGAGCAGGCCCTGATTATGTACGGCCTGAACGTACTGCGTAAACACGGTTTTACACCCTTTATTACACCGGACGTTGCTAAAGAAGAAATTCTGTACGGCATCGGTTTTAATCCGCGCGGCAACGAGTCCAATATCTACAATATCGAGGAAGAAGGCAGCTGTCTGGTGGCCACCGCCGAGATCACCCTGGGCGGCTACCACAAGGACGAAATTCTGAAAGCCGAACAGCTCCCGCTGATGTATTGCGGCCTGTCACACTGCTTCCGCCGCGAAGCCGGAGCCGCCGGTCAGTTTTCCAAGGGTCTGTACCGGGTACACCAGTTTTCCAAGCTGGAAATGTTTGTGTACTGCCTGCCGGAGGACTCTGATCGCATCCATGAGCAACTGCGCAAAATAGAGGAAGAGATTTTCACCGGCCTCAAGATCCCCTTCCGCGTCGTGGACACCTGCACCGGCGACCTTGGCGCGCCTGCCTACCGCAAGTGGGATCTGGAAGCCTGGATGCCCGGACGCAACGGCGGCGACTGGGGAGAAGTAACCTCCACGTCCAACTGTACCGACTTTCAGGCCCGCCGCCTGAACGTGCGCTACAAGGACAGCGAGGGCAAGAACCGCTTTGTGCACATGCTCAACGGCACGGCTATAGCCATGTCACGGGCCCTGGTAGCCATTCTGGAGAACTATCAGCAAGAGGACGGTTCCATCCGCGTTCCGGACGTTCTGGTGCCCTTCTGCGGCTTTGACCGCATTCCCGCGCGCCGCGCTTAAAAACGCGTAACCTGCTTAAATAATGAAAAAGCCCGCCGGGAGTATTACTCCGGGCGGGCTTTTTTTATAATTCTGATTGGGCTTTCAAATCACCCGGGTGACCAACACGTCTGGCAGCTTCAACACATCTGGCAACTTCAACACACTGGCGCTTCAACGCACCTGGCTGTAGTTACCCGAAATTTCAGCGCGCCATTCCGGGCGGCTGTCTTTTCCTTCCCACTCGATAGTGCGCAAAATCTTGAATTTTCGGGTATCGACCGGGTTTTCAAAGAACATCACCGCGAAACGACCCTGCCCGATATAGACGATTTTCTCGTTCGGCCCCAGATTCTCGGCGCCCTGCAAAAAGGTGAGCACACAGTCAAAATGCACCGGAGCTCCGGAGCCCTTATCATTCAGGGCCGTGGTAACATCCTGTATCGGCTCGCCGCATTTGGCGCAGGTCGGCGTCGGCAGCCTCGGCGGAGGAGTAAACTCCGGTATTTTTACGCGGTTCTCCGGCGGAATGCGTTCCCGTCCGACAACCCTGGTATCTTTTGCTTCGCTTTTCCGCTCATCCTTGCGGGGTGAGGGAGCATTACGGGTATTTTGACCGCGATGCCTTCTGCCCCGCTCCCGGCGGCCGCGTCCTTCACTAGACTCGCTCATGTGTTATTTCCTTGACCTCAATGAGTTTATTGCTTAGCACCAGCGCAATGCGCTGGATCGCACCCTGAATATAACCCTCATCGCGAATTTTTTCTTTCAGCTCGAGGATTCGGGGATTGTCCGGTACATTCGGTTTCAGCATTATTCACTCTCCGGGAAGGCATCACTAATATGCTCCATCCGTAAAGGCGCTGATCCCGGCACTGATTGTACCAGAATAACATCAAAACGGATATACATACCACTATATTGTCGATGCGCGGAGAGAAAACATTTAGACGTTTCCACCATTCTTTTACGTTTGGCGGCATTAATTACGAATTCAAGGTCTTCGACCGTGCCATGCGGCCAGGTCTTGACCTCAATAAATACCAGGGTCTGACCGTGCAGGGCGATAATATCGATCTCGCCGCGCCGGGTGCGCCAGTTCCGGTCGATTATCTTCCAGCCGGCTTGCTCCAGGTGGTCCGCGACGGCTTGTTCTCCGGCGCTGCCCAGGGCGTTGCCCATCAGTTCTTCCGGTACTCCCGGGGATTAATGGCTCGGGTAATGAACAGACTGCGGTTTTCCTGAAGATCGATGGCTTCGCCCGAATTCTTCGGGTAAGCCTGGGCGAATTCATCAATTAAAATACGGATCTGCGGCCGTAACGGCGCTTCCGGGTTAGCCTGCACGACCCTGGCGATAACGGAATTATTCATCAGCACGATTGAACCGATCGGATAAATGCCGAAACTTTGAATCATAGCCTTAATAATATCCGGATCAAAGCGTCGAGCATTGTCGGAAAGCAGGTTTTTCATGGCGTCATAGCCGACCAGGGCGTTGCGGTAGCTCTTCGGGGAAACCATCGCCTCAAAGGCGTCAGCCACCGAAATGATCCGGGCGCCAAGATCGATAGCCGATGAAGCGAGACGGCCGGGATAACCTTCCCCGTCCCAGCGTTCATGATGCTGGGCGGCGGCCTTACCCACCTCATCCGAATACATCAATTCATTTACGATGGTTTTATAACCGTACATGGTATGAGCGCGCATGGACTGCAGTTCAGTATCGTCCAGCTTACCTTCCTTGGCCACAATCTGGGAGGGCACCTTCAGCATACCGACGTCATGTAGCAGGGCTCCGGTAGTAATCTGCACCAGGCGATGCCGGGGCATCAGCAGATGTTCACAGATCAAAACGGCCAACACCGCGGTGTTCACGGCGCTCTTGGCCTGTTCCATGTTTTCAATGTCCCCGCCCAGAATAAAACCGACCATGGAAGCGCTGTCAGTGTCGATATGGGATATTAACTGCTGAACAATCTTGTCTATGCTGCGGCTTTGGACTACCTGCCGGCAGGCAATATCCGAAAAAATCGCGTCCATCTCGGACACAATGGTACGGTAAGCGTTGTAAAGGGCGTTGCTCTCCAGGACTTCCGGGAGCTTCAAGATCTGCTCAGGGGTGAACCCGGGCGAACCGGATGAAGAGCGTTCACGATTGGGAACTGTCTCATCCTCCAGTTCATCCTCCGCGCTGAGGTCTTCAACCTCATCCAGGTCTGAAAGCTCCTCGAGTTCATTTATGGTAGTATCGTCAATCTTTTCACTTTTACCGAGAATGCGTCCGGCAGTCAGTACATAAGAGATATTCCACATATCCAGGGCGTTGAGATCGCGTTTTTTGATGGGCGAGTCGCGATAAACCAGCATGTTTTCTCCATCATCGAAGAAAACCGGAGCTGAGAACCGCATCCCTTCTTTAATCTCGGACCGCAGCACTTTTTTCATACCCTCACTCCTCATCCTTAGCGCACATACCCGTCAGCGAAACCAGTGTGCGTCAATTCCCTTGCGTAAAAAAGCGAAAATCGAGGCAACCGCCAGCCAGGTTTCCTCCGGTATACAGGTACCGATTTCTGCTTCGCTTAAAATGGTAGCAAGCAGCTCATCCTCAATTACCGGTATGCCGTTATCGGAAGCTATCTCTAGAATCCGCTCAGCCAGTTCACCCTTACCCTTGGCTAAAATCAAGGGGGCGTCTATACCGGCCTCACGGGCCAGCGCGACAGCGGATTTTCCCTGCATCACGCCTCCACATCCACGGACAGCCGGCCGGAAAGCAAACCCTTTACCCGGCGCACGCGCTTCAGCTTTTCTATACCGGGAAGGCTCTTTAAATATACAATAAAATTATGCAACTCGTCCTGTTCAAAGTCAGCGGAGGCGTCGAATTCAAGTATACCACTGTTGATTCTAAAAAACCATGTTAAGGCCGCGGTACCGGCTTTTAGTTCGGTAGTGACCACAGTCGACGCGGCGGTATCCAGAAGCAGCCGCAGACTGCCGCAGAAGGTGACCGCGCTGAAGGTGCGCTTGAAAGGGAACACCACCCAATGCCGGGTGCTGCCGGCGCGATGATTCACCAGTGCCAATAAATCGTTGTAATCGGAATCTTCACCGTCTTCATCATCGTCGCCATCCAGAACCGCCGTTAATTTTCTGACGGTGGAATAGTCGGCAGTCAGGCCGCGCTCCTCCAGTATAACCGCCGCCAGGGCCGCGCTGCCCTCCCGGCCGGGGAAACGGGCGGTAAGCGCGCGCAGCCGTTTCAAGGTAGCGGTTTCGGGTTGCATTCCAATTTGTGAAAAGAAAGTAGCCAGCAGACGCAAGACCGACTCTTCGGAAAGAGCCGGCAACGGAGCTGCGCTCACGGCGGGCGGTACTGTTGTTTCATTCGGGGGCAGAGGGTGTAAAAAAATTAAGCCATTTTGTATTTTAACTTTGGCCAGGAGCGTAGTGCCAGATTCAAGACCGGCCACCGGATAGGCGCTTAGGACTTTCCCGGCAATGCGGACCAGCTGCAGGCCGCCCACTCCCTTTCCCAGTATTTCAATTCTCACCGTCGCGCCGTCGGTCAGCTGTTTTAAGCCTTGGGTACCGAAGGCTCTGAGTTGAAATTGGGCGGAAGGATTTAGGGGATTCATACTGCTCCCGGGATAAAAAAAAACCGGACGGTGTGTCCGGTTTTTTTTCCTAGCTCTTCGCCTCGGACTTCTTGCCGATCAGAATCTTGATCTTGGCAGCCTTACCGATCTTCTCACGGATGTAATACAGCTTGGCGCGGCGTACCTTACCGGGCCGGGTCACTTCAACGTCGGCGATGCGGGGAGAATACAGGGGGAATACGCGCTCAACGCCTACGCCGTAGGAGTTCTTGCGCACGGTGAAGGTCTTGCCGACGCCGCTATTCTTGAAACAAATCACCAGACCTTCATAAATCTGGATACGCTCGTTCTTTCCTTCAACGATCTTAAAGTGCACCTTTACGGTATCACCGACATTGAATGCAGGAACATCGGCGCGTTTTTGGCCTTCTTCAATTTTGTGGATCAGATCCATTCCCATTTTCTATCTCCTTGAGTATCTTTTCGGCTTCCTTGGTCCAGGAGTCCGAAACCCGTGCTTTCGCAAGCAAATCGGGACGAACCGCGCGCGTTTTCTCGATACGTTTCCGTAAACGCCACAGTCGAATGTTTTTATGGTGCCCCGAAAGAAGCACCTCCGGAACAGTTGAGTCCCGGAATATTTCAGGCAGCGTGTATTGCGGATATTCAAGCAGACCGTCCGAGAAACTCTCTTCCGAAAGTGACTCGCTTGAAATTACTCCGTCTATCAGCCGGTACACTGTATCGATGATAACCGTGGCGGCCAGTTCACCGGAGGACATTACAAAGTCTCCGATGGAAATCTCGTCATCCACATACTGATCGATGATCCGCTGATCGATACCTTCGTACCGTCCGCAGACAAAAACCAGCTCATCTTCGCGCGAAAGCTCGGCGGCCAACTCCTGAGTCAGGGGTTTACCGGAAGGAGAGACGTAAATCACGCGTTTTCCTTCCGTGCCGATCGAGTCCAGCGCCAGCGCCAGCGGTTCGGGGAGCATCAATTGGCCCGCTCCGCCCCCATAAGTCTTGTCATCGCAGGTTTTATGCCTGTCAAAGGCAAAATCGCGAATATTCACCAGGTTGTAGGCGATAATTCCCCGGGCAACCGCCTTCGCCATTATCGATGTCTCGAAAAAGACGCGCGGTATTTCGGGAAACAAGGTCAGCACATGGAATCTCATTCGATAATCCAGCGGTGCATCAGCTCCACTGTACCTGCCTTGATGTCGACCTTGCCGACAAATTCCTTGCGGAACGGAACCAGTACAGAGCGGTTACCGGACGAATCCGGACCAGAGCATTCGGAGAGAGTGACCTCGAGCAGGTCATCGGCTCCGCCTTCCATTACACCTGTGATTTGACCGATGGGAACACCGTCATACACAAGCTTGCATGTACAAAGATCAACGACATAGTACTCGCCCTTTTCTAGGGGGCAGGCCTTGTCCCGGGAAACCAATATCTCCGCGCCGGCTAAGGTTTTAGCCTGTTCGGCGGTATCGATTCCCTTAAATTTCATCATTAAGCTGAAAGGCAAACCGTCGATTTCCTCGATTTCGAGGCGACGTTCCGTACCGTCCTTTCCGCCGGTACGTATAGTGATTTCGGCGAGACCCTCAAAGTGGGAAAATTCGCCGGAAGCACTCTGCACTTTCACAAACCCGTTCAACCCGTGGGGAGAACGTATAAAACCGGTTACCAGTCGATCCATCAGTCCAGGATTTCGAGGGTAACACGCTTGCCTGACTTCCCGGAAGAAGCGCTCAGCACAGTACGCATTGCCTTGGCAATCCGTCCATATTTGCCGATAACCTTCCCGATGTCGGACGGCGCGACACGGAGTTCAAGGATGATGGCTTTCTCGCCCTCAACCTCGTTAACCGTTACCGCACCGGGGTCGTCGACCAGCGATTTAGCGATATATTCAACCAAATCCTTTTCCACGCTCGGTGCCTCTCTTCCGTGTCTTAGATTGTAAACTGTTTTTTGTTAAGCAGTCCGCGAACGGTGTCGGAGGGCTGGGCGCCGCAATCGAGCCACTTGCGTACTTTTACGGCATCAAAAGAAATCTGGCGGTCTTCAGCCTCAACGGGATGATAAATGCCCAATTCTTCAATTGTGCGGCCATCGCGGGGTTCGCGGGAATCCTGCACAACGATGCGGTAATACGGACGTTTCTTGCTTCCAAACTTCTTCAAACGAATCTTTACACTCACTGTATATCCTCCTGGGTACTTTTCGCCCATAAATTCAACGCACTACGGGAACCATACTTATACTAGAAAAGGCTTTTTCCGTCAATACGAAAGAAAAAACTCACCTGTTTCTCTTTTTTTAAATGAAATACTGCCCTATACTAAAACCAATATGCTTACAAAATTCCGCTTTTCTTCAAAAAAAGATGATTCCTTTATACTTTTAAACGACCGCAAGCCGGTCTGGATTGACGCCCTGCGCATCACAGTCCTGTACCTGATTTTCGGCTTTTTATGGATCCTGTTTTCGGACAACATTTTAGCCTTCCTGGTGAAGGATCCGCAGCTAATCACAAAAATCAGCATAGCCAAGGGCTTTTTATTTGTTATTCTCAGCGCCCTGTTTCTATATTCACTGTTAGCGCCGGCCTTCGCCCGGTTAGCGGACACCGAACAAATCCTGCGGGAAAGCCGGGAAGAATTACGGGTACTGGTTTATTACGACCACCTCACCGGGCTTTCCAACCGCCGCCGGCTGTATGATGATCTGCCGGAATTCCTGGCCGCCAACCCGATTAAGGCCAAGGCGCTGATATTCATCGACATGGACAACATTAAACTGGTCAATGACTCGTTAGGACATCTGCTCGGCGACCAGTTGATTCTGGAAACCGCCCGGCGCATTGAGACGGTCATTCCCCGTGGCGACCGGCTTTTCCGTCTCGGCGGAGATGAATTTATCGTGCTTTCCACTGTCTCAACCCAGACTGAAGCATGTCAACTTGCAGCCCGCATTGTCGATGCCTTTAACATTCCAGTGCATTTTGAGGGCAATTCCATTCATACCAGTTTGAGCATCGGTTTGGCGCTGTATCCGGAACACGGTCATGAAACCAGTGAATTACTGAAAAAAGCCGATATCGCGCTCTACGAATCGAAGCGGCAGGGCAAGAACCGCTATATTTTGTTCAATCCGAGCCTGCTGACCGGCGTCAAGGACCGAATGCGTTTAGGCGAGCTGCTGCATAAGGCCCAAGAGCGTAACGAGCTGGAAGTTTTTTACCAGCCTCAAACCGACGCTGTTCATGGAACGGTAGTGAGTTTTGAAGCCCTGCTGCGCTGGAAAAGCGCGGAACTGGGCATGATCAGCCCGGCGCAGTTTATACCGATCGCCGAAGAAAACCATCTGATCATACCGATCGGTAAATGGGTGCTGGAACAAGCCTGCTTTTTCCTGAAAAAACTGCATGAGCAGGGTTTTAGCGATATGGGGATTGCTGTCAACGTTTCCATTATTCAGCTGATGCAGGAAGATTTTGTGGATACGGTGCTCACCGCCCTGCGCCTCTCCGGAATTGACCCGAATAAACTGGAGCTGGAAATTACCGAATCCGTATTGATGGAATCCTTTTCGGTAATCGACAAGAAGCTCCGTAATCTGCGCACCCTCGGTATCGGCATAGCTCTTGACGATTTTGGTCAGGGATACTCTTCACTCAGCTATCTGAACCGACTGCCGATCACGGTGCTCAAAATTGATAAGGTCTTTGTCGATGATATCACCGGCGACGGCGCCGAGCGTTCCATTACCGGTAATATTGTGGCTATCGGCAAAAAAATGGGACTGACTGTCATTGCCGAAGGCGTGGAAACCGAAAGTCAGCTGCTTTACCTGGGCGCTCAGCATTGTGACAAAATACAAGGATATATTTTCAGCAAGCCGATCCCGGAAGCCGAAGCGGCGGCCTACGCCGCGCGTTGCTACCGCAACCACTAATCCCCGGCGCTGTAGCGCTGTAAAAAGGCCCGAGTGCGTTCTTCTCGGGGATTATTGATCAAATCCGAGGCCGGTCCTTCTTCCACAATGACGCCGTTATCCATAAATATCACCCGGTCGGCTACATCGCGGGCAAAACTCATCTCATGAGTCACAATCACCATAGTCATTTTTTCCGCGGCGAGGGTACGGATTACCTTTAAGATTTCGCCGGTTAGCTCGGGATCAAGAGCGCTGGTCGGCTCATCAAAAAAAAGCACCTCCGGATCAAGGGCCAAGGCCCGGGCAATGGAAACCCGCTGCTGTTGACCGCCGGAAAGCTCGCAGGGATAGGCAGAGGCTTTTTCGGAAAGACCCATTTTTGCTAACAGGGCGCGGGAGCGTTCATCGGCTTCCGGGCGGGAGCGGCCCAGAACGCGGAGCTGGGCCTCTGAGACATTGCGCAAGACGCTATAATGCGGAAAAAGATTAAAATTCTGAAAGACCAAACCAATTTTCAGGCAAACGCTGCGCAGCACCTCGGTCGGGGCGTAAACGCCGTCCTTGACCATCTGCTGGCCGTCGACCAGAATGCTGCCCCCGGATACCGTTTCCAAATGCGTGACTGAACGCAGCAGCGTGGATTTCCCTGAGCCTGACGGCCCGATGATGGCCAGCACCTCGCCGCGGTTTACTGAAAAACTGATATCCCGGATTACTTCGAGAGTGCCAAAGGACTTGGAAAGGTTTTGGACGCGTATTATTTCCATGAACGGAAACTCCTTGGAAAAGTAGATGGGAGAGCTCGCGAATTATTGATAATAGGACAGCCGCTTTTCCAACTTTAAGAAGAGGGTTGAAACCAGGGCATTCATCAAGAAATAGAATATTCCGGCGATAAATATCGGTGTGGTAGAAAATTCCCTGGCGGCGGCGTTTTGGGCATAGCGGAACAGCTCCATCACACCGATGGTCTGGGCCAGCGCGGTATCCTTAACCAGGGTGATCACCTCGTTAGCAGTGGACGGCAGGATGCGCTTAATCACCTGCGGCAAAACGATATGGAAAAAAGTCTGCACCCGCGTAAAACCGAGCACCTTGGCGGCCTCATACTGTCCCTTCGGGATAGCTTCAATACCGCCGCGGTAAATTTCCGCGAAATAAGCGGCATAATTGATCGCGAAAGCGATAATCACCGCTACAAAGCGGTCATAAGAAACTTTAAAAAGATAATACGGCGCGAAGTACACAAAAATAAGCTGAAGGATCAGCGGGGTACCGCGCATCACTAAAAGATAACCGTGGATAACAGAGCTTAGCAGCCGGTTTTTGGACATCCTCCCAAAGGCGATCGGCATGGCCAGAGGCAGGGCGAAAAGCAGGGTCAGGAAAAAAACCTGCAACGAAACAAAGGAGCCGCGAAGCATGGCGTCCAGCATCTTGGTCACAAAAGACTCCTTGATCGGTTTTTACTCGGGAAAACCCGAAAAGATACCAAGGACTGCCACGGTGTCTGGAACCCCGGCAGTCCTCAGAAAGCCGGTTTATTTGCCGACGGTGGAAATATCAGCCTTGAACCATTCAGTGGATATCCGGGCGATGGTACCGTCAGCGGCCATGGCTTCCAGGGTCTCCTGAACCTTATTCATCAGGGCCAGGTCGTTCTTGCGGAAACCGATGCCGTAGTCCTCGGGAGCGAGCGCTTCCTCAAGGATCACATAGGCCTTGCCGGAACGGACGATATTGTCGTTGGCGACCATCAGATCCATTACCACTGCGTCAACTCCGCCGATTTCCAGGTCCATCAGGGCGGTCAGGTTATCCTTGAATTCCACAACGGACTTCAGGCTGGCGCGGAATTCGGCAGCGGCCTCGAGGGCGTCGGCGGCGGAAGATCCGGCCTGCAGAGCCACGGTTTTACCGGCGAGATCCGCCAGAGTACGCACGGCGGAGGATTGCTTAACGACCACAACCTGAGCATTTTTCAGGTAGGGCTTGGTAAAGGTAATAACCTCGGCGCGGGCCGGAGTAATGGTGAAACCGTTCCAAATACAGTCAATCTTGCCGGTGTTCAGTTCCTGTTCCTTGGCATTCCAGTCAATGGGCTGGAGAGTCAAGGTAACGCCCATGCGGGCAGCTACTTCTTTGGCGAGGTCGACATCATAGCCTACGATCTCGTTATTTTCGTTGCGGAATCCCATTGGAGGGAAAGAATCATCCAAACCCATTACCAGAACACCTTTCTCGGTAATTTTTTTGAGTGATTCATCAGCGGCGGTTTTTTTACCGGCACAGCCGATGATGGCGGCGGCGGACACCACCAGTAAAGCAGCGATAATCAGTACACGTTTCATTTAAAATCCCCTTTTGAAAAACAGCAGGGCCTTGTCCTCTTGCGACAAAGCCCCGTGATTCAATGCATTCTAGCGTTTTTAATAAGTGCTGTAAATGGTTATTCCGCCGAACCGCTGAGGACGCGCGCCAATTCCTTCCACACGACCTTGTCTTCCGGCGTTAAGGCGGCAAAGTCATCCTGGCGGCCCCAGGCTGAATACTCGATAAATCGCCGGGTTCTTTCCAGCAGGGATTCGAACTTGGCAGTCTGAAAACTGACCAGCCATTCCGGGATTTTTTTTACCTGCGACAGGAGCAGCGCGTAATGCGGGGAACACAGGCCGCCGGAAGCCATAAAAAATTCAATAAAAGGATCTTCCCGCTGCTCGCAGATAAACCCCAAAAATTCATTTTCGATGCGCTGTTGTTCGGCGCAGGCCGGGCATTGTCCTTTAAAAACAGGTTTCCTTTTTTTTCTGAAAAAAGGAAGCTGCGCGGTCAGGATATCTTCTCCGAGAATCGCCACAGCCAAGCCATCGCGGTACGATTCCAGGGATCGGGCATGCGCCGCGCAAAACCCGCCGGAAGCGCGGTATTTAGCGCGAAAGCCCCGATCAGAGACATGCTCGAAGAGCATATTATCGATATAGCGCTCCGATCGTTCAGCGACTATCGTACAAAGCGGGCATAGATGCTTGGCGCAGGCTTTTTCCAGCGCGAAATAATTGACGTGCTTTTCGGGGGCCACGGTCAACGATCCTGCAGATTGTAGTCAACGACCGCGCGATTTGAGCGTACCTTACCGACATATTCGCTGACCTGCACATGGTCAGGATGCACGGCATACAAGTCCAGGTCAGCCTTCGATTCAAATTCCGTCACCAGTACCATATCCCAGGCCATCGCCGAAGTATAGGCATTGATACCGACTTCCAAAGAACGGATAAAGGGGATTTTGACGGGCAGCGCTTCAAGCAGGGCCTTGATATGCAAACAGTTCTCGACCTTGCTCCGGCCTTCAGCTTCGTCCTTGAATTGCCACATTACAATATGTTTCAACATCGGTATCCTCCTGAGATGGAACTAAGTATAACAGGATTATTCCCGTGAGGAAATTAAAAAAATAAAAAAAAAGCCACTGGGTTACCTTAATGATACCCAGTGACTTATTTCTTTCCGACCGCCATCCATGGCAGGCGGAAAGCGGGAGAATTACTTTTGCATGGCTTCGCTGATGGCTACGGCTACGGAAACGGAGGCGCCGACCATCGGGTTGTTACCCATACCGATCAAGCCCATCATTTCGACGTGAGCCGGAACGGAAGAGGATCCGGCGAACTGGGCGTCGGAGTGCATGCGGCCCATGGTGTCGGTCATGCCGTAGGAGGCCGGACCGGCTGCCATGTTGTCGGGATGCAGGGTACGTCCGGTACCGCCGCCGGAAGCGACGGAAAAGTACTTCTTGCCCTTGTCGTTGGTTTCCTTTTTGTAGGTACCGGCGACAGGATGCTGGAAGCGAGTCGGGTTGGTGGAGTTTCCGGTAATGGAAACGTCAACGCCTTCCTTCCACATTACGGCTACGCCTTCACGGACGTCATCGGCGCCGTAGCAGCGCACGGCGGCCTTTTCACCCTCGGAATACTTGTATTCCTTGACGATTTTGAGGTCGCTGGTGTAGTAATCAAACTGGGTCTGCACATAGGTAAAACCGTTGATTCGGCTGATAATCTGGGCGGCGTCCTTGCCAAGGCCGTTCAGGATAACCCGGAGCGGGGTCTTGCGGGCGCGGTTGGCGCTGCGGGCGATACCGATGGCGCCTTCGGCGGCGGCAAAGGATTCATGACCGGCGAGGAAGCAGAAGCACTTGGTCTCGTCGGACAGCAGCATCGCGGCTAGGTTACCGTGACCGATACCGACCTTGCGGTCGTCGGCGACAGAACCGGGGATACAGAAAGCCTGGAGGCCGTCACCGAGGGTTTTAGCCACGGAAACGGCGTCTTTCTCGCCTTTTTTAATGGCGATGGCGGCGCCTACAATGTAAGCCCACTTGGCGTTCTCAAAACAGATCGGCTGGATACCGGCAACAATACCGCCGACATCCACGCCTTTTTCATCGCAAACTTTCTTTGCGTCTTCAATAGAATTAATACCGTGTTTCTTCAGCAGGGGAAGAATCTGGTTTACTCTGCGTTCATAGCTTTCAAACAATGCCATAGTTTCCTCCCTTCCTTACTCGTGTCTCGGATCGACATACTTTGCGGCTTCCGCAAAACGTCCGTAATTGCCCTTGGCTTTGGCGAGCGCTTCGTTGGCGTCCACGCCTTTCTTGATGGCGTCCATCATTTTACCGATGCTGACGAACTCGTAACCGATAATCGCGCCCTCTTTGTCGACGGCCAACCGGGTTACATAGCCTTCGGCCATCTCGAGATAACGGGGGCCCTTCTTGAGGGTAGCATACATGGTTCCAACCTGGCTGCGCAGACCCTTACCGAGATCCTCGAGTCCGGCGCCGACCGGCAGACCTTCCTCGGAGAACGCGGACTGGCTGCGGCCGTATACAATCTGGAGAAACAGCTCGCGCATGGCAGTGTTGATGGCGTCGCAAACGAGGTCGGTATTAAGCGCCTCCAGAATGGTCTTGCCGATCAGGATTTCGGAAGCCATGGCTGCCGAATGGGTCATACCGGAACAACCGATGGTCTCCACCAGCGCTTCCTGAATAATACCTTCTTTGATATTTAGGCTGAGCTTGCAGGCGCCCTGCTGGGGCGCGCACCAACCCACGCCGTGGGTAAAACCGGAAATGTCCTTGATTTCTTTTGCCTGAACCCATTTTCCCTCCTGGGGAATCGGGGCTGGACCGTGATAAGCGGCCTTGGCAAGAGGACACATGTGTTCCACTTCTGCCGAATACATCATACTGATTTTCTCCTGAATTAGAGGACTTTGAAAGCCGGTTATGGCTTTTTTCGTTGTAGGTAAGTGTATAAAATTATCGATTAAATTTCTAGGGGTTGGACTATGGTGAATTATTGCAAGAAAAAACTGATTGACAGGCCAGGTGTCTGATATTACTCTTACGGTAGGAGGTAATACCATGAATATTACCGAAAAGGGACAGGTAACAATCCCACAGGCGATCAGGGAAAAATACCGCTTATTGCCAAACAGCGCGGTAGATTTTATTGAAGAAGGCGGGCGGGTCTATATTCAGAGTTCTGCAGCACAAAAACGCACCCAGCGTTTCGCGGAAGTGCGCGGAACGGCCGATTCCGGATTAAGTACGGAAAACATCCTGGCTTTAACACGGTCTGAAAGCGCCTCCGAAAAATCCACCAGCTACAGTTGATGGCCATCCTGGTAGATTCCTCGGTACTGCTTGATATTCTAACCGGTGATGTTAACTGGTATGAATGGTCGATGCAGCGGTTGGTAGAGTTTGATCTTCAAGAAGAATTATTGATCAATGAAATGATCTGGGCAGAATGTTCCGGCGGATTTTCACGCATCGAGCAGTATCGCGCCGTGATCGCGCACCTTAATCTGCGCCATGAAAGCATTCCCGAAGAAGCCCTCTTTCTGGCAACAAAGGCCTTTATTAATTATCGTCGCTCCGGAGGCACAAAAATCCGGCCGCTACCGGACTTCTTTATCGGCGCACACGCCGCTGTGAAGGGATACAGACTGCTCACCAGGGATCCGGATCGGGTACACAGCTATTTTCCACATACCGCGATTATTAGCCCTTGAGTTGATTTTAAGCCGGAAAAGACTGACAATAGAGGCATGAAGCGCTGGTTATTATTATTACTGCTCTCAACCTTATTCCTCGGTTATGCTCAGGAATTAACAATCATGACAGAAGAAGACCCGCCATACAATTTCTCCGGCCAAAATGGGCAAGCCGAAGGCTTCGCAGTTGATCTGGTCAGAGAAATTCAGCGCCGCACGGGAAATTCCAATGAAATTCTGATACTGCCCTGGGCCAGGGCTTATAATACGACTCTCAACGCACCGAATTGCGTGCTGTTTACCATGGCCCGTACCGTGGAACGCGAGCCGCTCTTTCACTGGATCGGTCCCATCCTGGAAAACAGCTGGGTTATAATCGGCCGCGCGAATCAGAGGCCGCGACTCGAAAGTCTCAATGACGCCAGGACTCTCTCGGCGATCGGCGTTGTCCGAGAATTTGCCAGCGCCCTCTTTCTGGAATCCCAAAATTTTACCAATCTGGAACCGACAACCCGGAATACCCAAAATGTCGATAAACTGCGAACCGGCCGGATTGAAGCCTATGTCAGTTCCAACCACACTTGGCAAAGCGAGATCCGCTCAATGGGACTCGATCCATCTCAATTTCGGGTATTGCTGAGCTTCCACACTATTGATCTGTATATTGCTTTCTCAAAACAGACCAACCCGGCCCTGGCCGCCCGCTGGCAGCAGGCTCTAAATGCTATGCGCGCTGACGGCAGTTATCGGATCATTGAAGAAACATGGTTTTCAACGCGACCGAACTAGACCGGACAAGAATGCAGTTCTTCCTCCGCGGCAGGGATTGCAGCGGTATACTTTTGCGCGCGGCGCAAAAGATACAAGCGCAAAGCCCGACGGCGCGCGCTTCGCGCGCCGGGCCGCCCCGCCCCGCTCCATTGCCTCTCTCCCTTACCCCATATTCCCTGAACGATTTGCCGGTGAGCTGCTAAATCGCCCGGATTGACTCATCCAGGTCGCGGATCACCTCGTCGCTGCGCTGGCCGAGGTTCCTGACGGTGCCGGCGCGGGAAAGGATGTCGGTGAAACTGGAGGTTATCGTTTCCAGGCTGGAAAGGGTGCGGGCGGTCTTTTCGCGGACGGCCTCGATCGAACCGGAATTAGTGCCGATCATGCCGTTCATGCCCTGGATCGATTCGGTCATCTCGCGGGAGGCGGTGACCACGTCCGAAACCGAACGGTTAATATCCTTGGTGCCCACCGACAGCTCGCGCATGCCTGAAATAATTTCCTCGAAAGCCGAACGGGTTCCGCTGATTTCCCGGCCAATCTGCTGAAAGGCCGCCTCAATTTGATGATTGGCCGTTTCAGCCTCGCTGATCTGCTGAAAAAACCGGCCGAGGCCGTCGCTGATGGTCCGGCTGTTGGAGGCGGTTTCCTCGGCCAGGCGGCGGATTTCATCGGCGACCACGGCAAAGCCCTTGCCGCTGTCTCCGGCGTGGGCCGCTTCGATGGCGGCGTTCATGGCCAGTAAGTTGGTCTGACTGGAGATGGCGCTGATCACCTCGACCACATCCTGCAGTGACTTGCTGCTCTCGGTCAACGACGAAATCGTCTTGGCTGAGCTGTCGGCAGTTTCGATCCCTTCAGCGATACTGCTGGCCAGGCTCTCGACGCTGTCCCGGTTTCTGGTGGACACCGCGGTAATACTTTCGATGGAAGCGGTCATTTCCTCCACCGCCGAAGAAGCCTGCAAGGTCATGGCCTGATAACTTTCCGTTGAGCGGGTAAGTATGGCGGTGGAGCTGACGATACCGTCATTGGTGCGGGCGGTGTTATCGACGTCGCCCCGCAGGGAGACGACTTCACGGCGGATGTCGCCGATACTGCGTTCAATGGCTCCGGCGGCGGCGGCCATCGATTCAGATTCCGAGAGCAGGTCCGACCCGACATGCAGACCGTCATGAGCCAGAGTCATAGCCCCCCGGATGCGCTCAACCTTGGCCGCGGCGGTTTGAGCCTCTTTTTCCAGGGTGATAATGTACTTATCCATAATGTTGACCAGGGAATAGGCGATTACGCCGGTGGTCAGCAAGCCCATGGTACTGTTGATGATTCCTGTGGAAATGGTGGCGGTTAATACCCCGGTTACATTACGTATCATTAGATACACCAAAACGTTGGCCGTGAAAAAAAAGAGAGTTACTACGGGAACGTGCCAGCGTTTGCCGAAAACAGCGGTATAGACGATCAGGTAAGGCAGATAAAAGATGTAGGTACTGAAGGCCGTTTCGGGGGCGGTACGGGAATTGATAAAACGCAGAGCCACCGCGACCAGCATTGTCGGCAGGGCGTACGACCATACCGCGGCTGTCAGGTTGCCGGAACGCAACACTGCCAGGCTCACAATAACCAGAACGATAATGCCCGCGCCGCCAATGAAGCCTTTCCGGGCTAGCACCGCGTCCATCGGCATGATCACATACAAAATCATCAGCATGGCCAGTAGCAGCAGCATAAAAAAACTGTAAAAGAGAAAGATGCGGGCCTTACTGCGGCTTATATAATCGCGATTCTCAAAAGCAGACAAGAAAAAGCGCTCGATATTCATGGGTACTCCGCTATAACGCAAATGTCCAAAGTCTCAACTAAGGGTAATTGAGGAAGTTGGCGCTGTCAAGAAAAGTTAAATTTTTTTCGCCGGAAACGCGATCCGTTTGACTATTGAGCCGAAGTGGAACGGTATTCTATACTCAGCGAATGAGAAAAAGTAAGCTGAGTGCATTTTCAGCGGGGCAAGCCCGTTTCGCCCCCGGGAAGCTCGCCCGCATAGCGCTGGTGTGGCTGTTATGCTTTTCGTGCGCCTCTTTTCCACAAAACGGGGTAAACCGGATCCGCTTTCTGGAAGTCGGTTCTCCGGAAGTCACACCTGAGCTGGAGGGCTACCGTATAGCCTTTATCTCCGATATCCATCTTGGCAATAATTTTCCGGTCGAGCGCTTTGAGGCGCTGATCGCGGCTGTGAACGCCCAAAATCCGGACTGTATTATTCTCGGCGGGGACAATACGCTGGACATGCCTCTTATCCGCCGCTTCGCGGAAATGTCCAGTCGGTTCTCGGCTCCGGAAGGGGTCTACGCGGTGTTGGGAAATCATGATTTCTACAATGGACGCTCGGAAAATATCCGTGCCCTGCGGCGCTCCGGCATCGTTGTCCTCGATGAAACCGTCATCATCACGCCGCGAGGTTTAAAACTGGCCGGTATCAATGATTTCCGGGATACTTTCCCGGCGATGGGCCGGTTCCAGGACATCCTCGACAAAGAAGGCTTTACCATACTGGCCAGCCACAACCCGGACTTCGCCGAGAAAACGGATATCTCGAGCTTCGATCTGGTGCTCAGCGGTCACACCCATGGCGGACAGATTACTTTCTTCGGCTACGCGCCGGTGCTGCCCTCGGCCTACGGTCAAAAGTACCGCAGCGGTACCGCCTGGAAAGACGGTACTCCGGTGATAGTATCCAACGGCGCCGGTTACGGCGGGCTGTTCCTGCGCTTCCGCGTCGGGGCCCCTTCGGACTTTCTTATACTAACGCTGCGCCGCACCGACCGCCGGTCAGTTCAGTAACCAGATCGCGGAGCGCCGGCCAAAGGGAAGCGTCGGCCGTGGCGCTCAGCGTAACGTCAGTACCGTAGTCCTCGATCAGGTCCCGGGCGCCATGAGCAGCTAGAGCGCGGCACAGTTTTTCATGATTGTCGTAGCCGAGAGTTACTGTGAACCGTACCTCGGCGATCAACGGCCGCGTCAACGCCGACTCCAGGACCGCCTTGGCGGCTTCACCGTAAGCCTTGACCAGGCCGCCGGTTCCCAGCAGGGTTCCGCCGAACCAGCGCGTCACCGTAAGCAGGATGTTAGTTGTGTTCGATCCTTTCAGCACTTCCAGCACCGGCCGTCCGGCCGTTCCTGAAGGCTCCCCGTCATCTGAACAGCCCTGGATCAAACCATCTGGACCGACGGCAAAGGCATGCACCACGTGGGCGGCATCCGGATAGCGGGCCTTTTGCTCCTTCAGCAGGGCACGGGCCGCTTCCTGATTTTCAACCGGAAAGACCTCGGCCAGAAATCGCGATTTTTTGACTGTCGTTTCAGAGCGGTGAGCGGCGGTCAGTATCAGCATACCGCGGTCGGCTTACTTGGTAGTCATCGAGATAACATCCGACCAGTTTTCCGGCACGCCGGTTTTAGCCAGCTCCCGGCAGCGCTCCATGAATATTTTGGAAGCGGCATCCTCGGGATTCTCAGTTAATATCGCTCCGAAAGATTTCGCGGCTTCCTTGAACTGGCGGTTCAGATACAAATCCAGGGATACATGAAAGTCGTCCACCATTTTAATCATACCGGCGTCGGCTTCGGAGCGTACCGCCAGCAGGTTATACAGTTGTACCGGTGTGTCAATTCCGACAACGCGGACGCGGTCCAGCCGCCGGCCCAGGAACTGGTTTCCGGTATCGTTCCAGGTAGTCTCCGAAACCAGTATCCAGGTACCATACTGTTTATTGACGCCTTCCAGACGGGCGGCCATATTTACGTCGTTACCCATGATGGTGTAATTCATCTTGTTGTCCGTACCCATATTGCCGACTACCATGCTGCCGGTGTTTACACCGATGCGCGTATAAATCGGCATTGGAATTTCGCCGGTTTTATAGAGCTCTTCGTTCAACCGGGTCTCGGCCTGCTTCATGCGCACGGCCGCCAGGCAGGCCCGCGCGGCGTGATCCGGCAGATCCAGCGGCGCTCCGAAAAATGACACAATGGCGTCACCGATGTATTTATCGATTGTACCTTTCTGATCAAGTACAATGTCGCTCATTACAGTCAGGTACTTATTGAGAATCTGAACCAGGTTTTCAGGCGTGACTTTCTCCGACAGACTGGAAAAACTCTTAATATCGGTAAACAGGGCGGTAATCTGCTTTTCCTGGCCGCCAAGGCGTAACAGTTCCGGATTGTCGACTATTTCATTAACCACGTCCGAGGACAGATACATGTTAAAAGCCTTGCGGATAAAGCTTTTCTCCTGCTCGGAGAACACAAAACGCAAAATTGAGATCAGCAGGAAGGTGACAAAGACCGAAAAAAGCGGCACAAAGGTTTCGACATAGATCCGGAAAAAGGAAAACAGCAGCACATTGATAACCATTACCAGGGCGGTGGCGCTCAATCCATAAAAAATTCGCATAGTCAGCGACTGAATCTTGCGAAACGAGAGGGCACTCAGATAACACATCAGCAGGGCCAGCAGCCAGGACATCCATACCGGGGCGGGGGTGATAAACTCGCCGGTCATGATGGTATTGTAAATATTGGCGTGTGTACCGACATTGGGGTAGGACTTATGAAAAGGATTCACGCCGAGGTCGGAAGTGCCGACCCCGGTGTAACCGATGATGCAGAATGAACCGGCCGCGCTTTCCCGCAGCTGTCGCATCTGATCGTTATAAGCCTGCAGTTCCTGCCGGTAGATGTCAAAATTGTTTTTTATATTCGCCAGAAAAGAGGTGTATTGGTCTGTCCCGGTACGCTCCTGAATCCGGCCGATGGTGTCGTATATTTCTGTGTCAAACCCACCTTCCAGAAACTGACCGTACTCATCAAAAAAAACATCCCTGGCGGCGAAAAGCTCATCAAAATCAGTTCGCTTGCGATCCAGCAAATCAGATTTCCAGTGATCCAGTTCGCGATAACTTTCCAGCAGATATACCGCGGCGTCATGGTAAGACAAATAGCCGGAGGCATTGCGTATCTGCAAGGCCAGAATCGCGGCCAGATTCTCAACCAGCTTTTCCTCGTACTCATCTGCCTGCCGAACCGCGTAAATTGACACACTTCTAAAACTGCTGTTTTCCGGGTCATTAGGCTCGGCGAAGGGTTTTTTAAGCCAGTTGATCAGAAACCGTCCGTTCTTATCCAGAGGAATGCTGATATCACGCCTTTTCTCAGCAGCGGTTCCCAAGGATGCCGGATCAATGGCGTTAACCAGAATTAAGCGATGACTGCGCCGGATCAGTTTTTCGGGCTGAAGGATATCCAGAATGGGTGAAAACACCAGTTGGCCGACATACCGCCCGCGGTGCTCGGTAAGCAGCTCGATGCGGCGGCGCACTCCGTCCGTGTCAATGATAACATTGGGAAAACCGGCTCCGGCCGAGGCTGACAGCAGGGGGAGAATCGCCGGAGAGATTCCGGCATCCTGATCGTTCTCGCGGCGGGTAAGCGCGTTGTCGGCGTTGATATATAACGCGGGATCTTCCACATTACGGAACAGCAGATTTTCCCAGGCAAATTCTTCAGCGGCTTTCGATTCGGACTTGATATTAATGGCCGCGGCGTTGATTGTAGTATAGGCAAATCCGAAATAGGCCAGGGCTTTGGCAAAATACTCATCATTATCCCTGAAAATGTTGGAAGTAATGGAAGATGACAGTTCGTTCATGCGCTGGTCGATATAGCCGGCCATGTCGGCGCCCACTTCAACCGCGTCGGCGGCCGGAATATTGCGTTCGGTGATTGCCTGAGAAAATTCCGACAAATATTCCAGTATTTCCTGGTGTACGTCAGAATAAAGGGCCGGAAACTCGTTTTTCACATACACCCGGTTCACCCCGGACTGGCCCGGGGACAGATATTCAATATCGAACACCACCCGGCTGGCGCCTAATTCCCGTAATCGGATCAGGGTATCGCCGATTACATCCCGGCTCCAGGGAAAAGCGCCGATCTCTTCGATGGCGGTATCATCAATATTTAACAAAAGGACGTCTTTGCGTTGGGTAACTTCAGGTTTTATGGCCAACAGGGTATCATAAAAGCCGAATTCAAACGTTTCCATCTGCGGTAAAAGCGAAAGCAGCAAAAAGAAAACAACAGATGAAAAGGCCACAACATATTCCAGCTTTTTCTTAAAAAGATCGGCAACGATTGTAAGGTGTTTCACGGGTATACTCCCTGTTCAATTCAACTTTGTTAACAAGCTGTCCAAAGTATAACACATAGAGAGAAAAAAGAGAAAAGTGATGAATATACTTTATATTTCGATAAATTACGTTATAGTATCTATTATAGAAGGAGTACTTACATGCCCATCAAAAAGTCAGTGTTTTTTTTCAGTATGCTTTTAACCGGCTTCGGTTTGCTTTTTGGCGAGGTGTTTACCTGGCAGGCAAACACCGGAAAGCAATATGAAACCACCAGAACTGTTTCTGAATATGTACTCAGCTTGTCCGCCAGGACCGCGAAACCGGCGGTAACCACAGAAAACACCGTCTTACAGGAAACCACCGCCGTACGGCAGAGCACTAACCCCAATATTTCTTTTATACCTTCCTTCCCTAAAGACAGCATTGAGACAGGCGCGCGCTGGTCCGCTCCGGCAACAGTCAGTTACGACCTACGCAACTTTAAAATGACCGAAACCCTGACGCTTAATCCGGTCGTACAGTATCAGCTGTTAGGCCGGGAAGAGATTGACGGCCGGTTCTATTATCACATCGTCGCGATCTGGCATCCGATACTGGTATTCCCCGCTGAACTGCAGCGAGCCACCGGAATAACCCGTTTGAGCGGTTATTCGCGGATGGATATTTACTGGGATAACGTCGCCGGAAGTCCTAAAAAGTCATATTTGACAGAAGAACTGCAATACCGCTTTCAGGATGATTCAGCGCTGATGACCAGGCGCATTACCGATGAACTCTTTAAAACGGTAACCGATATCACCCGGCAGCAGGATTTGATCGCGATAAATAAGCAAATCGAAAACGCCAACGTAGATGATATTGAAATCAAACAAGCCGATGAAGGTATCGTGATTTCAATGGAAAATATCCAGTTTCAACCGGATTCGGACATTCTGGCGACTACCGAGAAGGATAAACTGGCAAAAATCGGCGGAATTCTGAAAGCCTTCCAGGACCGCCGGATAAAGATTATCGGACACGCCGCCGATCCGGGCGGATCGGATCCCGTAGAGTTACTGACTCTGTCGCGGGCCCGGGCGGCATCGGTGGCTGAGTTTATGATTTTAGCCGGAATTAGGGATCGAAGCGACGTATTGATCGAGGGGCTCGGTGCCACAGTTCCGCTGGGCGACAATAGTACCGCGGAAGGACGAGCAAAAAACCGACGCGTAGAAATAATCATCCTGGATAAGGGAGAGGAATAATGAAAAAAAGTATTTTTTTGCTGTTTTTATTTTTTTTGAGCGGCTTTACCGTTTTTTCTCAGGACGCGGCGGCAATAACCGAGCTGTTGCAAAAACCGGTAGCTGACCTGAAAGACTTTTCGTACATGGTGGCAAGTTCCGCCGGCCGTAGCGGAACACCGTTTGAAGCTTATACCTTCTGCGACCGCTATAATGTTTTCCCGATGACAGCCGCGGCCGACACGCCGATCACGGTAAAAATGATCTCCCAGTTTTACATGAAGGCCTATCAACTCAACGGCGGTATTCTGTGGTCCATCTTTAAATCCCCGCGCTATGCCTTCCGTGAACTCAAACACAAGGGTTTATGGTCGGGGTACCTCGACCCGGATACCCGTCTCTCCGGTCGGGAGCTGCTGCGCATTGCCGGAAAATTTGCCAATCTGTTTCCAGAGGCTGTGCTGAGTGATCCGCTCTCGCCAAAAGAAAGCGCTGAAAACTACAACGCCCTGCTGGCCTCTGCCAAGGAGTAGAAGATGAAAAAAATAAAACTTGTGCTGATCGCTATTCCGCTCCTGTTCTGCGGTTTTTCAGCGGCCGCGTTTGACTACGGAGTTGAAATAGCCAATACCACCGGTACCCGGACATCTGATGAATTCGGCTTCTTTTATGATCATAAGGCTACGCTTTGGTTTTCAGTACCCTTTAATAACGCTAAAACTACTTTCTTAGCCGTTGAGGGAAGCATCTTCGCTTCCCGTCCGATACTGGCCGACGAGTACACTGTTGTAGCAAACCTGGACTTATTACGGCTTTCACATCGTTTGGTTAAGGACGAATCAAAAACACTTTCGATTGATATCGGCCGTATACCAGTGGCGGACGTTGCCGGTTTATACCTTAACACAAAAGCCGACGGGGCAGAATTTCATGGGGTGTACGGGTTTGCCAATATCGACATTCTGGCCGCCTATACCGGATTGCTGAATGTCCGCTCCGGCTCCGTGCTGATGTCCAGCGATGACCGCGCCGAGACCATTACCGAAGAACTCTACGCTTTCGGTTCTCCCCGCTTTATCGGCAAGTTTACCCTGCAAATTCCGCAGGTTTTAAGCTCCATGGATATAGTAACCGAAGTAGCGGGCCAGTATGACCTGAGACCTCTGGTAAAATCCGAGTATGCTCAGTCTATCCACACCATATTTCTGACACTGTCGGCAAACGGACCGGTTCCACGAGTTCCGAATCTTTTTTACACAGTCACCGGAGTGCTGGAAAACGGCATTTTGGAAGAAAGCGGAACCAGCTACTCAGTGGTTTCCGGAGTAACCAGCGCCCGGCTGGATCTGTATCCCGTAGCAAGCAATCACCTGTATACCGAAGTGCTGTTTTCACCGGCCAATGATGAAATAGTTACGGAATTTATTCCCATAACCTTCCAAAGCGCTGGTGCCCTCTACGGCAGAGGATACGAGAATCTGATCCGTATCAGCGCGGGCTGGAACATCAATCCGATCAAGGCTTTCAACTTATCGGCCGGCGCGAAACTATTCATGCATCAGGAAGAATTGTTTATAGATGCCGGACTGTACGACTCAACCGAAATTTCAGTGGGAGCGACTATCGAAGCTACCAGTGAACTGCGCTTTAATCTCTCGACCGACCTGCTGTTCCCGAAGGAAGAGGACATGCAGTATCTGGTATCGCTGAAAGCGGTATTTAACCTCTAGGCAAAGAAGAAAGGAGAACCTGTCATGAAGAAATACATTGTCTTATGTTTAGTTACTTTGGTTGTAATTGCCCCGCTGCTGGCCCTGGATGGGCGAGTGGTCTCGGTAAGCGGTAAGGTTGAAATACAGGACGCCCGCGGTACCTGGAGACCGCTGACCGCCGGCGAGGCTGTCACCGCCGGAGCGATGATCTCCACCGGGTTCAAATCTGAAGCCACTATTGCCATGGGAGCGTCAGTGCTCTCGATTAAACCCCTGACCCGTATGACTCTCACCCAGCTCACCGAAAAATCGGATATAATCGAAACCGAGCTGTATCTGGAAGTGGGAAATATCCGTGCCGAAGTAAACTCGACAGAAAACAAACGCAATGGTTTTACGGTGCGCAGCCCGGTTGCTACCGCTTCCGTTCGCGGTACGGTTTTTGAAATGGGAGAGGAGCTTCATGTTGTACGCGGTTCAGTGCTCTATATCAGCGCTGTAGGACAAAAAAGAATCGGTAACGCCGGACAGCAGCTGGCTCTTTTCGGAGAAACAGTAACCGGCCCGATGACCACTCTGCAGGCGGCCATGGACAACATACCGATCTCTACCCTGCCCTCAACGGAAGTAACTTCTCCGCTTCGCGCCGGCACCGGAACCAACCCAATTGTTCCTCCCGGAACCACCGGATCCGGAACCACAACCCTTTACTTTATCATTGAATAGTTCATCTTTAACCTGATAAAAACAAGGCCGGGTAACACCGGCCTTGTTTTTTTTGAAGCGGTTGCGGTTTACTTCTTTACCGGTTTCTTTTTCGGCCCGGCAGGCACTGTCTTCGCGGCGGTTTTAGCCGTGGTGGTTTTCTTGGTCGATTTGGCCGCGGTTTTTGTCACGGTGGCTTTCGCAGCGGATTTGATTGACGTAGAGCCCGGCTTCGCGACAGGCTTTCCAGTAACCTTTGCCGCGGTTTTAACCGGTTTGGCTGTACCGCTGCTCTTTCCCGCCGGAGACGAAGCCGCCAGGGCTTCCGCGGCTTTACGCAGTCCGAGACCGCCTTCTTCAACGGCAGCGGCTGTGACCTCCCGGGTAGCCAGGCGTACCCCGAGCGCTTTTAAACCCTTCTCGGCATAATCCTGCGCTTTAAATGTCTGTTGCAGGGTTTTAATGCGCGGCTTGGGAGCATATTCCGCCACAAAAGAGAACTTGTCTTTGGTATGTACGAGCAGAACTTCAGCGTGTTCGGGGACAATCAGATAATCACGGTTCAGAATATACCCCTCGATACGGCAGCGCTTGATGCAGGGATACCCGGTTTTTTTGTCTTTATACACAATAGTAAACAAGACTTTTCCAAGCGATTCCTTGTCGGAAAAACCGCAATACCATAGACCCTTGTCTACAAACAATTTGTCAGGCACATCCATTACCGTATAGACTCCGCTGCGGCGCATCACCAAAATACGGTCATAGGATGTGACCTTCATCAATTCCCGACCACCGGAAACCGCCGTCCCCAGATAACCGTTCTCTTCATCATAACGCAGGGCCGTGTCGCGGGTAACCGCTTCACGGGCTTCCACGCGGGTAAAGCTGGAAAGCTCGGTTTGACGGGCGTTTTCAGCGCCATCCAGCTTAGCCAGCAAAGCCTTCAACGTGGTAATGGCGTACGCTGTAAGATTTTTAAGCAGCTTCTGTATTTCCTTTAAACGGGCGTTGATCTGCGCGACTTCTTCACGGTTTTTATTGATGTCGTAAAGCGAAATGCGCCGGATCGGAATTTTGAGTAGACGGTCAACATCGTCTTCAGAAACATCCCGGATCAGTTCGGCGCGGAAAGGCACGAAACCGGAGATTACGGCCTTGATCACACCCTCAGCCGTTTTCATCGTTTCTATTTTCTTGTAAATGCGTTCTTCGATAAAGATACGCTCCAGGGTGCGCATATGCAGCCGGTCCGTTAACTGGGCGCGTTCCAGCTCCAATTCCTCTTTCAGAATCGCCGTCAATTTTTTGGCATGATCCCGGATAATGGCCGTTACGGTCATCTGAACGGGCATATTATCCTTGATGACCAGCAAGTTACAGGATATGGACTGTTCGCATTCGGTGAAGGCGTACAGGGCATCGATAACGTCCGGGGTATACACACCGCGCTGCAGCTTGATCTCGATCTCCACCTTGTCGGTAGTGAAATCGTTGATCTCGGAGATTTTCACCTTGCCGCTACGAGCCGCGTTTTCAATCGAGGCGATCATACTCTCGGTAGTGCTGCCGAAGGGCAGTTCCCGGATCACGATGCGCTTTTCGTCAGAGGTATCCAGACGGGCGCGCACCAGCACCTTGCCGGCGCCATCGGCGTATCCGGACACGTCAGCCAGACCGCCGGTCGGAAAATCCGGAAACAGGGCAAACCCCCGGCCTTCCAGACAGGCAATTTCGGCGGCGATCAACTCGCGGATATTATGCGGCAGAATACGGGTGGACATACCGACGGCAATACCCTCGGCGCCGATAATCAGCACTATCGGCAGCTTGGCGCGGAAGGCAGTCGGCTCGCGATTACGCCCGTCGTAGGAGGGCACCGAGCGGGTGATATCAGGGTTGTACAGCAATTCTTTGGCAAGCGCGGTGCTGCGGCACTCAATGTATCGCGGAGCGGACGCCGAGTCTCCGGTGAAAATATTGCCGAAGTTTCCCTGGCGGTCGATAAACAAATTTTTATTTGCCAGAACGACCAGGGCGCCGCCGATCGAGGCATCGCCATGCGGGTGATACTTCATGCAGTGCCCGACGACATTCGCTACCTTGTGAAACTTACCGTCATCCATCTCGAATAGCGAATGCAGGATGCGCCGCTGAACCGGCTTCAAGCCGTCTTCCAGATCCGGAATGGCCCGGTCCCGGATAACGTAACTGGCGTATTCCAGAAAGTTCTTGTTAAAAAGCGTGCGTATATAATCCATTAGACGTCGACCTCGGCAAGCAGATTTTTCATGATAAAGTCCCGGCGCTCCGGCGTGTTTTTACCCATATAAAACTCAAGAGTATCCGGGATGTTTTTGAGGCTCTGAATCGCCACCGGCAACAGCCGGATATCATCGCCGATAAACTGGCCGAATTCATTCGGGCTGATCTCACCGAGTCCCTTAAAACGGGTGACCTCAGAGGAAGAACCCAGCTTGGAGGTGGCGGCGTCGCGCTCTTTTTCATTGTAGCAGTAGATTGTCTCTTTTTTGTTGCGCACCCGGAACAGCGGAGTTTCCAGAATGAATACCCGGCCGGTGGTAACCAGCTCCTCAAAATAACTCAGGAAAAAAGTCAGCAAAAGGTTCCGGATATGAAAGCCGTCATTATCGGCATCGGTGGCGATAATGATCCGCGAATAGCGCAGCTCGCTTACATCGTTTTCTATGCCGAGAGCCATCATCATGTTATACAATTCGGCGTTGCGGTAAATGTCGGCCCGTTTCTTGCCGAACATGTTTTCGCATTTGCCGCGCATCGCGAAAATCGCCTGGGTATAGACGTCGCGGCTGGAAACCATTGAGCCGGAAGCCGAATCGCCTTCCGTGATAAAAATCATGCTGGTTTCACCCTTCTTGCCGTCCACCACGTGGTATTTGCAGTCCCGCAGTTTCGGAATTTTCAGGGCGATTTTGCGAGCCGCTTCTTTGGCCTCTTTTTTTACGGAGTTCAGCTCGGTGCGCAGCTTTTCGTTGGCTACGATCTTCTGTTCCAGGAACCGGGCGGTTTCGGGATTCTTATGAAGCCAGTCATCGACGGCGGCCTTGGTTTCGTTGACTATCCAGGTACGTATTTCGGTGTTGCCGAGTTTGTTCTTGGTCTGGCTCTCAAAAACCGGCGCTTGAATTTTTACGGCGACGGTCGCGGCTGTACCTTCGCGAACATCTTCACTCTTATAGTTTTTGCGGTAATATTCATTAATTCCCTTCAGCAGGCCTTCCTTAAACGCCGAAAGGTGCGTACCACCGTCCGAGGTATACTGGCCGTTGACGAAAGAAAAATAGTTCTCGCCGTAATTATTGGTATGGGTAAACGCGAACTCCAGCTGCTTTCCCTTATAGTATCCGACCGGGTAGATATGATCATCGCCCACTTCGGAGTCCAACAAGTCCAGCAGGCCTTTTTCTGAAACGTATTCTTCGCCGTTAAAATGCAAAACCAGACCGGCGTTCAAATAAGCGTAATTCCAGATTCGTTTTTGGATATATTCTAGATTGAATTCATAATCGGCGAACAGTTGCTCATCCGGGATAAATTCCACCAGCGTACCGTTTTTGGTACCCGGTTTAACCGTGCCGGTACGCTGACTCTTGAGCACACCGCGTTCGAAAACGGCCTCGGCGCATTTTCCGTCCCGCACCGAAAGTACCTTGAAATAACTGGATAGAGCATTAACCGCCTTGGTTCCAACACCGTTCAAACCCACGGAAAATTGAAAAACATCATCATTATACTTGGCGCCGGTATTGATAACCGATACGCATTCCACTACCTTACCGAGCGGAATTCCGCGGCCGTAGTCACGCACCGCTACCTGATTATTTTTCAGTGAAATATCGATGCGTGATCCATTTCCCATGATGTACTCATCAATCGAATTGTCGATCACTTCCTTGATCAGTATGTAAATACCGTCGTCAGGGTTGGATCCGTCACCCAGCCGTCCAATGTACATTCCGGTACGCAGGCGGATGTGCTCCAGGGAACTGAGTGTTTTTATCTTTGATTCGTCGTAATTCTCGCTTTTTTTTGCCATAACCGTAATAGTATACCAGAAGATGCGGCTTTCGTCACGCTCCGGATCGCTCCGGAATTCGGGGCTACTATCAGTCCTTTTTCAGGCTTTCGTCAATACGCCGTTTTTTCTCCAGCAGATTATCCTGCTCTTTCCGGGCATCAGAGAGCCGCTGATCCAGGGCTGAATTCGACTTCTGCAACTGGGCGATTTTTCGGAGATTGTCATCTATATCTTTTTCCCAACCGGAAATACTGCGGCTTAAGGTATCAATCCTGATTGATGTTTCAAGCGACTCGATCTGACGCCTTACCAGATGAATGGTCGAGCGTATCGCGGCGACCTGTTCAAGGTAGCTGGCATATACTCCCATCGAAGAAAAAGCATTCTCGTTTTTTTCGCCGAGCAGGGATATGCCTTCATCATCCAGAAATTTATCGCTATATTCCCGGGACGTCCGCATGGCCAGCGCCTCAATACGCTTATCAGTATCATGAATGCGCTGTTTTATTTCATCGATGCGCCGGGGCGGATTATCAATGGCCGCCTGCGATATCAGAATTGCCCGCACCCGCTCAATATCGGCGTCGCAAGTAAAGACACGGCGGTCCGTCTCTGCCTGAATCCGTAAGGAATCGCTGATTTTCTCCCAGAGCGGAACCAGCTCGGCTTCCAACTGCCCCTGCTCATACAAAGCAGCCGCGGCGGAGCCCTGCGCAACCGAGCGCGCTCCATCAATCAGAATCTCCGACAGGTTGTCACTGTGGTTTCTGATCGCCAACTGTACTTTGCCGAGTTTGATGCGTATCATTATCTTACCGATAAAATTTGAGCGCTGGGCATCCCGGGTCAGCTCATCGGCTTTTTGACGGTAATCCAGCAGACTCTTTTCTTCCTTGGCGGCCGACTCAAAAGCCTGCGCGAAGCCGAGCGGATCCGCTTCGGTAAAACGGGCATAACAAAGCTTTCCGAATTCTTCCAGCAGGGAAGAAAAGCCGGTCTGCTCACGGGTTTTACTGCGTTCCAGCTCTTTGCGGAAAGCAGTCAATTCCTGCAGACGCTGCACCGCGTCCTTTATCTCGATGATAGCAGCCGTATCTATTTCCCGGCTGCCGCGCAGGCTGCGGTACAATTCTTCGCGTTCAGGGCTGACAACTCCGGCGGGTCCCTCAGGATCCAGTGAACCGGATAAAAGCACCTCCCCAAAGGTACGGTAAAGAGCGGAAAGAGCTACTTTCCTTTCATCAAGGGAACCGGTCAAATCCTGAATAGTCTTTCGTTGTAAATCCATCCTTATATAGTAATAATATATTATTTTCTTGACAATACATTAGTTCAGAACTTACGATTAAACCAACGTATTTCTACGCACCCCGGAGGAGCAGAACATGGGATTTTCAACCGATCTGGTAAGAACGCTAACCATAGCCGGTCATGGTCAAACCGGTAAAACAACCCTGTTGGAGCATCTGTTGCTGGCTGCCGGTATGATACAAAAGGCCGAAACCGTCGATTCGGGAAAAACCGTCAGCGACTATACTCCCGAAGAAATTGAAAGAAAAATATCGATTTATGCCTCACTTTCGCACTTGATGTGGAAAGATCATGTTTTAAATATCTGGGACACACCCGGCTCATCGGATTTTATCGGTGAGGTTATCGCCGCCTTCCGCTCTTCCGAACTGGCGCTGATGCTGGTTGACGCGAAAAGCGGCGTACAGATAGAAACCGTCAAGTTGTGGCGTACCCTGGACCGCCGGAATAAAAGCCGGGTAATTTTTATCAATCACCTTGATGACGAACGAGCCTCTTTCATGCGCTGTGTACAGGATGTTCACAACCATTTTGAAGTTGAAGTCTGTCCGGTGACCATTCCGATGGGTACAGGCAGCGCCTTCAAAGGCGTAATCAACGTACTGACCGGCAAGGCCTGGGAACCGGATGGGAACGGCGGCGAGAAGGAAACAGCCATACCGGCCGAGTTTACCGATGAATACACCCGGGCCCGGGAAGTCCTGGCCGGAGCGGCCGCCGAGGGTGATGAGGAATTACTCGTAAAATTCATCGATGAAGCCGGACTTTCCGACGCTGATATCGTTCGGGGTCTGCGCATGGCCATTCGCGACAACCGCATCGTACCGGCCTTCGCGGGCTGTGCCCTGCGCGGTTCGGGAGTACGCAGTCTGCTGGACTTTATTACGGAAATCGTTTCCTCGCCGGCTGGATCGATTGAGGTAGCGCTGGCCCCCGATGAAAGCGAATCCACGGTAAAAATCGACAGCAGCGCGCCGATATCGGCCCTGGTGCTGAAAACCTCTAATGATCAGTTCTCCGGAAAACTGTCCTACATTAAGGTAATCACCGGGGTGCTCACCGCCGACATGGAAGTATATAACGTTACGGAAGGCAAAAAAGAGAGAATCGGCAAGCTGTACCGGACACTCGGCAAAAAAACCGTCGAAATCAAGGAACTTACCGCCGGAGACACCGGCATAGCGGCCAAACTCCCTTACGCGAAAACGAATGATACCCTCGGATCCGGACCGGACACCCTGCCCTTTGTGCCGTTGCGCACACCCACCCCGGTCTATTCCATGGCTGTCAGCGCTAAGGACAAAAAAGACGATGATAAACTGGGCGAATACCTGGTACGGGCCTGCGATGAGGACAAAACGCTGCGCTTTATCTTTAACGGCGAGACAAAACAGAGCGTACTGTCCGGTATGGGCGATCTGCACATCATGATAGTACTGAATCGCATCCGCAATCAGGCCAAGGTCGATTTCCAGACAGCCCTGCCGCGGATTGCCTATCGCGAAACCATCCAGCGCAAGGCCCAGGCTGAATACACCCATAAAAAGCAGTCCGGCGGGCACGGTCAATACGCCCGGGTTGTCTTATCGATCGCCGACCTGCCCCGCGGCGAGACCTACACTTTCACCAACGCCGTATTCGGCGGCGCTATTTCCAAGGGCTACATTCCCGGTGTTGAAAAAGGCGTCAAGGAAGCCATGGACAGCGGCGTTGTAGCCGGTTACCCGGTCGTCGATGTCGCGGTTTCGGTACTGGACGGCAAGGAACACCCGGTTGACTCTTCCGAAATGGCCTTTAAGATCGCCGCCCGCAACGCTTTCCGCGAAGCCATGAAAAACGCCGGCCCGATCCTGCTGGAACCGATTATGAACCTGACAGTTTTTATTAATGCTTCGTATCTGGGCGATATAATGAGCGATCTGTCATCCCGCCGCGGGCGCATTCTCGGTCAAAATGATCTGGGTAACGGTATCGAAGAGGTCCGAGCCCAGGTTCCGCAGCATGAACTGCTCAAATACGCCATCGACCTGCGCGCCATGACCAGCGGCACGGGGTCCTTCGAAGTCAGCTTTGATCATTATGACCCGATTTCCGGAAAAATAGCGGACGAAGTGATTAACGCCGCCAAGGAATTCATTAAGCAAAGCGAAGAAGATTAATCTAACCCTCTTTACAAAAAAAAGACCTGAACCGCGCCGGTTCAGGTCTTTTTTTTAATTAAGCACTATTTCTTACGTCAGATTCGCGGCACCGCTTGAGGCCGACTACCGCTTTTCAACGGTAACCGAGCGGCTACTTGCGGTCATCCAGCGGAATATAGGCGCGGTTTTCACCAACCTGCTTGAAGGCCGGGCGGTAAATGCGGCCGCCGGAAACAATTTCCTCCAGGCGGTGCGCGGCCCATCCGGCCATGCGGGCAATGGCAAAGATCGGGGTATACAGCTCCCGGGGCAGGCCGAGCATGGTATACACAAAACCGGAATAGAAATCCACGTTGGTACAGATACTCTTGTCCGCGCCCTTTTCTTCCTTGAAGATTGTCGGGAAAATTTTCTCGATCAGGCAGTACAGTTCAAATTCCTCGGTACAGTTTTTAACCTTGGCCAGCTCCCGGGCTTTTTCTCGCAGCAGTATCGCCCGGGGATCGGAGATGGTATACACCGCGTGCCCCTGACCATAGACCAGACCGGAGCGGTCAAAAGCCTCTTTGCGTAAAATCTTGCGCAGATAGTCACCGACCTGCTTTTCGTTAGCCCAGTCACTGACGTTAGCCTTGATATCGTCCATCATCTCGGTAACTTTGATGTTGGCTCCGCCGTGGCGCCGGCCCTTCAGCGAGCCGACAGCGGCTCCAATGGCCGAATAGGTATCGGTGTCAGCCGAGGATACCACATGCACGGTCAGAGAGGAATTATTGCCCCCGCCGTGTTCAGCGTGCAGAATCAGAGCCAGATCCAGAATTTCAGCTTCCAGCCGGTCGTAATTCTTGTCGGCGCGGATCAGGCGCAGAAAATTCTCGGCCGTAGACAGGTTAGGCAGAGGATTATGCAAATACATGCTCTTGCCGTCATAGTGACGGCGCTTAGCCTGGTAGCCGTAGGCCACCATGGTGGGAAAGCGGGCGATCAGCTGGATGCACTGCACCAGATTGTTGGCAATTGAGACATTTTCGGGGTCGGCATCATAGGAATAGCAGACTAGCACGGAGCGGGCCAGCTTGTTCATGATATCCTGACTCGGAGCCTTTAAAATCATGTCTTCCACGAAATTAGCCGGTAATTCCCGGGCTTCACCGAGAATGGCGTTAAATTCAGCGAGCTGAGAGGCTGTCGGCAGTTCTCCGAAAAGCAGCAGGTAGGCAACCTGTTCAAAGCCGAACTGATCGCGTTTTTCAATATCGCCGATAATATCTACCACATCGTAACCCCGGTAGATTAATTTTCCGGGTACGGCCTTCGGTTTCCCGTCGACAACATCGTATCCATAGACGTTTCCAATTTTTGTCAGACCGACAAGCACACCTTTTCCGTCGGAGTCACGCAGGCCGCGTTTTACATCGAATTTGGTATACAGAGCTGGATCGATGTAATCATTTTTTTCAACCAGAGCAACAAGCTCTGACAGGATTGCCGGCTTAATAGCGTCAAAATGCATATAATTTCCCTCCGAAATCGTTCTTGTGTATATTTATACAACAACAAGCGGTTTCAAACAAGTCTTAAATTATGATTTTTTGATTTAAAATAAATATTTATTGAGTGATTGTATATTTATGCACAATATGAGCGTCTTAGACATATATTTATTCGCAAAAGGCTTTGACGAGAAAACTGAAAAGTGATAATCTCTTTTCTATGAAAACACAACTGATACGGGAAATTCTGGTATCAGAGCCCGACGGCCGTTCTGTTACGATCTACGGTTGGGTTCGAACCAAACGCGAAACCAAAAACCTGGTATTTATCCAGGTCAATGACGGCTCCTGCTTTGCCTCTATTCAAGGCACTCTGGATCGTGACAAGGGCATCTCCGCGGAAACCGAAGCCAGCCTGAAACTGGCCGGCACCGGCGCCTCTGTAGCGATTACCGGCCTGCTCGTACCCTCCCCGGCTTCCGGCCAGGCGGTAGAGGTGCAGATTACCGCGGTCTCCGTGTTAGGTGAAGCCGACGGTGAAACCTATCCACTGCAAAAAAAGCAGCACTCCTTCGAATTCCTGCGCGAAATTGCCCATTTACGCCCCCGGACCAATACCTTCGGAGCGATTGCCCGCATCCGCAGCCAGATGGCCTATGCCATCCATGTCTTTTTTCAAGAACGCGGCTTTCAATACATTCATACACCCTTGATCACTGCTTCGGACGCCGAAGGCGCCGGAGAAATGTTCCAGGTAACCACTCTGGACCTGCAAAAGATAGCTAAGGACGGCGCGGCCATGCTGGCTGCCGGAAAAACCGTTCCGGACTTCAGCCAGGACTTTTTCGGCAAACCGGCCAACCTGACCGTTTCCGGACAGCTGGAAGCCGAAACCTACGCTACAGCGCTATCCCGGGTGTATACTTTCGGACCGACTTTCCGGGCCGAAAACTCCAATACCACCCGGCACCTGGCCGAGTTCTGGATGATCGAACCGGAATTCGCCTTTGCCCATCTTGAAGACGATATGGAGCTGGCCGAGGAGTTTATCAAATTTCTGCTGCGCTGGGCCCTCGAAAAATGCGCCGAAGACATGCAGTTCTTCAATGACCGGATTCAAAACGGCCTGATCGATACACTGAAGCATGTGGTGGAGTCAGGCTTTGCCCGTGTCACCTACACCGAAGCGGTTAAAGAACTCGAAAAAAACGCCGAAAAATTCGAATTCAAACCCTTCTGGGGCTGCGACTTGCAAAGCGAACATGAGAAATTCCTGACCGATCAGGTTTACAAACGGCCGGTAATAGTCACGGACTATCCGAAAGACATCAAGGCCTTCTATATGAAGCTCAACGAAGACGGCAAAACCGTCCGGGCCATGGACGTCCTGGTTCCCGGACTCGGTGAAATTATCGGCGGGTCGGAACGCGAGGAAAACTACCAGGTCTTGCACGACCGTATTGTGTCGATGAAGCTTAACCCGGAAGACTATTGGTGGTATCTGGATCTGCGCCGTTACGGCACTGTTCCGCACGCCGGTTTTGGCCTCGGTTTTGAACGGCTGATCCTCTACATTACCGGAATGGGTAACATCCGCGATGTCATCCCCTTCCCCCGGGCTCCCAAACTTGCGGATTTCTAAACCAGCAGGCAGGCGGCAACGCCTGCCGCTTTGTTTTGTAATCAGCATACTGCTCTATAGCGCCGCGGTAACGGTCTATACGCTTTTTCATCTGGCCAACCCCGAACCGGCGCCGCTTCCGGAAATCGCGCTGAGCATGGCCCGGGCGGTTTACTGGAATTCAAATCAATCCAGCGCCGTAGGCACAACCGGCGCCGTAGGCACAACCGGCGCCGCGCGCGCTGCCAGCCGGCTGCAGCCGCTTCCGGAGCAAACCGCCTCAGTCCGCCCTGTTCCGGAGATCGATGAACTGGTCAGCGCCATCTCCGCGCGCTCCGCGATTGTCATTGACGCGCATACCGGCGCTATCCTGCTCGAAAAAAACGCTGACTTGATTATCCCGCCGGCCTCCATGACCAAACTGGCCGCGATGTACACGGCCCTACAGGCGATCGATAACGCTGAAATATCCCTGGATGACATTCTGGAAGTGCCGCCTGAGGCCTGGGCCCGCAACATACCGCCGGGATCCTCGCTGATGTTTCTGGGACCCGGTCATCGGGTTTCGGTACGTGAACTGCTCACCGGCATGGCCGTCTGCTCCGGTAATGACGCCGCTGTCGCCCTGGCCATGCACCTTTCCGGCTCGGTCGAAGCCTTTGTACAGCGTATGAACTCTGAAATGGAAAAACTGGGACTGCCGAACACCCGGTTTGTGGAACCCACCGGATTGAGCGAATATAACCGCACCACGGCCCGCGAGTTCGCCGATTTTGCCCGGATCTATATCAATAGCTATCCGCAGGCCCTGGAGGCCTTTCATTCGCGACCCTCAATCACCTACCCAATGCCCTGGAACCTCCCGGAGGGCAGTGAAGAAGGACCAATCACCCAAAGAGCGACAAACAAGTTGCTGGATGTGCTTGAAGGATGTGACGGATTGAAAACCGGCTTTATCTATGAGTCCGGGTATAATCTTTCGCTGACAGTCGAGCGCGGCGGCACCCGTATTCTCACCGTAACCATGGGCGGACCCGGGCGCGGCACCGCCGAAGGAAACCGTTACCGAGCGCAGGACGCCACACTGCTGGTGGACTGGTCATTCGCCAACTACCGGACCGAACGAGTACAGCCGTTACCGAACGTGGCGCTGCCGGTATGGGAAGGAAAAGAACACGCGCTCAACGCGATCCAGGCCTATGCCCCGGATTTCACCGCTTCGCGGACGCTGCTCTCATACAACGGCCCGCGTCTGATCCTCCCGGGATCGCTTAAGGCCCCGATTGAGGCCGGAGCGGTGATCGGCAGAGCGGAATACAGCCTTGCCGACGGAACCGTTGTGCGCTCCGTCCCGCTGCTGGCCGACCGCACTATCTCTCGCTGTTCACCGCTGATGCTGCTGTTTGAAAAACCGGCCTCACTGCTCTCGGGCTTCCTGGAGTAAGGTGCTGACCGGAACAATCCGATAGCCGCCTTCGATCAGGGCATTAATCAGTATATCGATCTTTTGATACAGATAATCATCCCGTTCACCGGCCGGTTTACCGATCCGGATCGGGATTATCGACCCCGGCCGTTTGACTTTGATAATTTCCTCGACCAGGGCATTCGCGCTGCGGTACACACCGGGCATGCGCCGCTCGTCGGCGGCGCTTACCCAATCAAGAACACTGACATCCGCGGAAACATACCGGTAACCGGCGCTTTCCCCGGCTTCAACCAGTAGCGGGGTAATCACGTAATTCGGCGCGTGCCAGAGCAGGCTTAATTCCTGACCGGTGGCCGCGTAAAAATCATCCTCATTGCGGGCCAAGCCCCGGATAATAAAGTCCCGGTCGATACGGTAGGCCGTACCGGACAGATCCCAGGTTGTAAAGAACAGCGAGGCGCTCTGATGCCCGGCCCTGGCGATCTCATTCACGGCCGAAGGGTGGCGGCGGATAAACTCACCATTGATAAAAAAGGTCGCCCGGATATTATAGACTTTGAGAAGATGCAAGATTTCGGCCAAGCCCTCCTGGCTGTCCAGGGCGTTAAAAACCAGAGAAACGTAGCGGGAGCGGCTGCGCGATCCGTTGGAAAACACTCCCCTGCCGCTGTCCAGGGGACTGCGGGAATCCAGACTGTCCAGGCGCATATCCGGCTCACTGATTAAGGGAACTGTTCCGCCGGGGCTGAGCGCGGAGCGGGCATACAGCATATTCTGATAGTAGCCGTTGGAAGAGTCCAGATATAAACGCCAGGAAGTATTGGCTAACATCGCCGGTTTAATACGCTTCAACGGCGTCTGCTGCCATTTCATGTTGCCTTCGTAGGTGAAGCGGCCCAAAGTTCCGGTCTCAGCCACTACCGCGCTATTCTGCTCATCCCAGCCGTAAGCGCTGACGGACGATAAAAACAGCACCGTTGAGGCGCCGGTCCGCACCTGCCACTTGCGGACGGTATTGCCGCCGCCGATAAAAAGATGGGCTTCATCGGCCCAGACCGCGCTTACAACCGGCTCATCGTTGAAGGCAGATACTTCCTTCCAGCTGGTGGTATCGTAGACCTGCAGGCCTTCGGCCGGCGAATTAAAAGCCAGCATTCTCCGGTCAGGAGACGGGATAAAGAACTCAGCGTTCGCCGGAACGGAAAATTCATTGAAAATACGGATGGTGTTGTCGGTGGAAGTCAATTGCCAGGCTCTGAGAATCTTTTTGCCGTCCTGCACCGAGCCGGTAAAAACGGCCGGAGCAGACGACGCCGAGGCCCAGAAAAAACTGACCGTCGCGGTATTACCCGGCAAAAGCAGATGCGGCATGACCGGGGCATTATTGGTGGTGACGTAATCATCTCCGGTCAATGGACAATAATACACATTCCGGATATCCCGGGCATACAACAAGGCAGTTCCGTCCGGAGAGGGGAAAAACCGGTCAAGCACCGGATCAAAATCGCAGGGCAGCTTTCCGGAAAGGGTACCTATTCCGACAAGGTCGGTATACAGCGAGCGGGTAAAAAGCTCGGCGGCCGCGATGCGGTAAACGGCAGTGCCGTTAACGTATAAAAAGTGGGAGGCTGAAAACCAGGCTACGGAATCAATAGTACCGCTGCCGATGGTGCGGTAACGTTCCTCTACTACCGATACAGAGAAAAACGACTCCGGTCGGGCAAAGAAAACCGACCCGCGCAGGGCATACAGCAGGACCGATGAATCCGGCGCCCAGCGCACCGGTAAGGGGCCGCGCTCCACCTGCTCGGCTATTATATAACGCAGACCACGCTGAATATCATGCAAAACCAGCCGTCCCCAGGCCGCGGAGGTCGGTTCCAGGCTGACCACCCAGCGGCCGTCCGGGCTTGGCGAGAGCGGTTCAACCCGGCCGAGCGACACCGTGCCCCCGGAGATAAAGGGCCGGTATTCCTCCATCCACATAAAAGTACCGGTGACGGTATTATAGCGGGCTGTCCCGAATCGGTTGCGCACCTGCAGGATTGTCCCTCCGGAGAGGGTATCCATGGCCTCCGGATAAAAGGAAAGCTGTTCCTGGGTCTTAGATTGCAGATTATGGCGAAACAGGGTCTGATAACTGCCCTTTCCCGGTATCTGGGTTTGCGCCGAGAACAGCACCTCACCGGCGCCGTTAATGTCCGGTCCGGAAAAAGAAACCTGCGCGCCGAGAGTAAGCAGCTGAAAACCCGTCAATAAAAGCACCAGTATTCGTTTCATGTGTATTCCTATTTGAACTATTTCAATACAGTCTGCGGATTAATGGTCCTGCCGTTCTTGTAAACCGAGAAATGCAGGTGACTGCCGGTTGAATATCCGGTATTCCCGACCCGCCCGATTATCGCGCTCTGCGTCACATAGCTGCCGCGCCGCACACCGATGGAGCTCAAGTGCCCATACAGCGACTGATAACCGTCATCATGACTGATTATAATATAGTTTCCGTAAACTGGCGAATAGCCGGTTGTGGATACCCGTCCGTCCAGCGTGGAGCGGACCGCGGTTCCGGTAGGAGCGGCCAGGTCGATTCCGGTATGAAAGGTGCGGATACCGGTAAAAGGATCATTACGGTAGCCATAGGGCGAGGTCAGCCGGCCCCTCAACGGAAAAACGAACAGCTCTCCCATAGCCCGGCGTAATTCCAGAGTGGATAGCGTTCCGCCGGGTACAAACAGCTTTTGACCGATTTGAAGCGAGGCCACGGATAAATCATTGGCATCCAGCAGGGCGTTAACCGGGATGCGGTATCTGGCGGCGACAGCGGCCAGGTTTTCGCCGCGGGTAACGGTGTGCACAATTCCGTCCATCGAAGGAATAGAGAGTGTCTGACCGGAGCGTATCCGGCGGGCATTATCGATCTTATTGACCGCTAATACGGTACTGATATTGCGCAGGCCAAAACGGCTGGCGATGGCGCTGACGGTATCGCCGTTGCGAACCCGGTATTCGGAATAAGTCACCGGTATAATGGAGGGGGGCAGAGCCGAGACAGAATCACCCTCGCCCTCATGCGAATTTTCCGGAAGGATGAAACGGCGCATCGAAAATTCAGCCATTGAATCGGTACTGAAACCGATCGGACCGACGCGGTACACTCCGAAGCGCTCCTGTACCAGGGGCGCCAGACTGATCATCAGGGCTACAACCAGCGGTATGCACACCGGAATGAGGCGGGCCGCCGCCGGAGTAACTTCCCGGAGAGCCGAAAGCACTGCCGGAAAGAGCGCGTTTTTTTTGGAATGCGAGAATGAATGGCGGTTTACGGTCCGGTTTTCCGGCTGCAGAACGGTAATAATATCCATGAATATACTATCGACACGCAGCGCTCTGATAATTAGAATAGATTCAACATGAGCGCGCCTTCCCGGAGGATTTTCCTCTTTTTTTCAGTTATTTTACTCTCTTTGTTCGTCAAACTGTTTCTATTTGACATACTCTTTGTTTCCGGGCCTTCCATGGAGCCGGCCCTGAGGCATGGCACTCTGGTATTTCAGTACAAATTGGCCTATGGCGTTCCGCTACCGCTCAGTAACCGCTATCTGGTACGCTGGGCTGAACCGGCAGCCGGTGATATCGTCATCTATCCCTGGCTCGGCCGTTTTGTCATCAAACGCTGCGTCGCCGCGG
Source organism: Treponemataceae bacterium (assembly GCA_942493045.1). GTDB lineage: Bacteria > Spirochaetota > Spirochaetia > Treponematales > Treponemataceae > Teretinema. Next base: position 1,442,098 of record OW818665.1, read on the forward strand.
CCGGAACGGAGCTGGTGTTTCGCTCCGATTCGGGTTATAGTGTACAGGCGGGTGAGGTTTTGATCCCCCTGAACGGGGAACAATACTCCAGATTAAGCCAGGCGCGGCAGGTTCCCCCGGGAATGATTTTCACGCTGGGCGATAACAGGGAACACTCCAGGGATTCACGTGACTATGGCTTTGTCTCTCTGGACAGCATCCGCGGCAAGGTGTTATGGAAATAAATTCTGCTTTCTCCCGGCCGAGATTGATATTTCTTTTCTCCATCATAATTTCGCTCACCGGTTTGATTATTTTCAACTATGGTAAGCACATGCTGACCGGCGGTAAGAATACCGTCACCCGCAGCGTACTGGTGGAACGCGGTTCGATTCTGGACCGTAACGGCAAACTGCTGGCCGTGCAAACCACCTTGTACAACATCGGAATCAGCCGGGCCTCGATAACCGACAAGGAGCTCTGCGCCGGCATACTCGCGCCGCTGACCGGCCTGAGTCAGGAAACTATTCTCAACCGTCTTAGCGAGGACTCGACTAATTTCTTTTACCTGAAAAAGAAAGTGAGCGAAGGTGAAAAAACCGCCATCGAGGAAGCCCTATCCGAAGCCAAGATCCGCGGCGTCAGGCTTGAGCCGGTTATCAGTCGAACCTATCCGGAGGGCGCCCTGGCCTCGCACGTCATCGGCTTTATGGGGGATGACGGCAACGGACTGAGCGGTATTGAATACTCCTATCAGGACACCCTGTCTCCGCCGATTAATACCACGCTCAGCAATACGGCCGGCAGCAACATCATGCTGACCATCGACGCCAACATTCAGTATGATCTGGAAAAGATCGCCCGCCAAACGATGCAGGAAACTTCAGCCGAAGGAATTATCCTGATTGCCGCCGAAGGACGCACCGGCGAAATTCTGGCCTATGTCAGTGAACCGTCAGCCAATTTGAATGACTTCGTCAACAGTTCCGACGCCGAACGCTATGACCGGGCCGCCTTATACGCCTATGAACCAGGTTCAGTCTTCAAAATCTTTTCGGTATCGGCCCTGCTGGATATGGGTCTGGTCAGCGAAACAGACCGCTTCTACTGCGACGGTCACTATACCCTTACAACTGCCCGCGGCGAAACCATCAATATTAAATGTCTGGACGCGCACGGCTGGGTGACCCCCCGGGACGTTATCCGGCTGTCCTGCAACGAGGGCTCAGCCCAGATGTCCGAACGGGTTTCGGCTCAGGACTTCGAAAATCGGCTGCGGGCCTTCGGCTTCGGCTCAAAAACCGGCGTTCAAATTCCCGGAGAGTCGGCCGGTATTTTCCGGCCCAGCAGCTCCTGGTCGCTGCGCTCCAAGCCCACCATAGCCATCGGACAGGAATTGTCGGTCTCGGCTCTGCAGATGGTTGAAGCCGCCACCGCGTTAACCAACAAGGGCACTACCCTCCGGCTGACACTGCTCTCGCGGCTGTTCAGCCGGGACGGTCTGCCGCTATTCGCGCATCAGCCCACTGCCCTTAACAGGGTGATCAGCAGCGCTACGGCCGAGGCGATGCTCAGCTTCATGCAATCCACCTCCGAATCCGGAACCGGTACCCGTGCCGCCGTCGGTGACGTCCCCATGGCCGTAAAAACCGGCACGGCTCAAATGCTCTCCCGGGACCGCAGCGGCTACAGCACCACCGATTTTATCTCCAGCTGCATCGGTATCTTTCCGGCGGACGATCCCCAGATTATTTTGTATACCGCTATTATCAAACCGGTTGGAGAAACCTATGGCGGACGCATCGCCGCCCCGGTTGTGTCCAAGGCCGCAAACGTGATCATCGATTACCGGGGATTCGGACGCTCCGGCGCTACCTCCGTCAGTCACAGCGGCTTGATAACCGTACCTAAAAACCAGCCGGTAGTTCTCTCGGGAACGATGCCCGACCTTACCGGTGTCTCAAAAAAAATGCTCACCGCCCTGCTCGGCCGAAGCGATCTGAACATTATTATCACCGGAGACGGCTATGTCACCGCCCAAAAACCGCCGGCCGGCACCGCATTGACACAAGGAATGACTATTGAACTCCGGCTCGAATGATTTTTTTTCAGACAACTGCGCCCTGTTCTGCGCCCGTTTTCCCGAACTTTCGGCCCTGTTGGGCTTTGACTCTCAATTTCGGCCGCCGCTGGATATTCTGAGCCGCATACCGGCGGACTACCGGCTGGAAGACAGCGCTTCCGGACACAAGACCCTGATTGCCGGTTCGCAGGCTCTGCATTCCCGCTATGATCCGTTAAAAGAAGCCTCCCGTTCAGTGACTGAAATAGACGCGCTCAGCGGAGGCGGCGCGGTTGTTTTTTGCGGATTGGGATTGGGTTACAGCGCGGAACTGTATGCCGCATCTCATCCAGAGGCCGATCTGATCATCATCGAACCGGATATTTTTCTGTTCATGCTTTTTCTGCAAGCCCGCGATGTCCGACCGCTGCTCTCCCATAAATCACTGATGCTGCTGGTCGGGGTCAGTCCCCGGGAAGCCCGGGAATTTCTTTCGCGTACCGGCCATACCGAAACCGCGCAGCTCGCTCCGGCCAGCCTGACGCGGCCCTCACAGGCCTGGTTTGACGAATTCAGCGTTATCAGCGCGCGGCAGCGGGAAAAGGACGCCATCAATACCAACACCCTCGCCCGTTTTGGCGGTTTGTGGCTTTCAAACATGAGCCGCAATCTCGAAAAACTGGCCGACCTGCCGGGCGTTGAATCCTGCGCCGGCCTGTTTTCCGGAATACCGGCCCTGATTCTGGCCGCCGGACCGTCCCTGGACCGCATTCTTCCGCACCTCAGCGAATTGCGCCGTCATTGCCTGATTATCGCCGTGGATACGGCGCTGCGGGCGGCATTACGAGCCGGTGTTCAACCGGATTTTACGGTACTGGTCGACCCTCAATACTGGAACTTCCGGCATCTGGACGGACAGATAGCCCCGCAGACCATATTGGTCACCGAATCGGCCGCCTGGCCGGCCGTTTTCAGGTTTCACACCCGCTCCACCTTTTTGTGCTCTTCGCTTTTTCCGCTCGGGAAATTTCTGGAAAACTACACCGGAAAGCGCGGTGCGTTGGGCGCGGGAGGCTCGGTTTCCACCACTGCCTGGGATCTGGCCCGGTTATTGGGCTGCCGGACAATAATCATGGCCGGATTGGATCTCGGTTTTCCCGGAAAACGCACCCATGCCGCCGGCAGCGTTTTTGAGGAGCGCTCCCACATCACCGCCGACCGCCTTAAACCCGCCGAAACCGAAGGTTTTCTGGCCCTCTACAGCGCCGCTCCTTATCCGGTGCCCAGTACCGGCGGTGGAACCGTGCTGACCGACAAGCGGCTGATCCTCTATGCCTGGTGGTTTGAAAGCACTCTGGCCAACCATCCGGAAATCCGCACCCAGACGCTCTGTCCTGAAGGCGTCCGCATACCGGGCATCGAGGCGGCCGATTTATCAGAAATACTGACCGGAAATCCGGTTCGGGAAAAAATTGACCTCATCCTGAATACACTTTTGGAGCCGGAGGCGCTCCCGCCGGAACAACGCGAAGCCTTGTCGAAAGAACGGCGGCAGCGCTTTGAGCGGGGCCTCGCGGATCTGAAAACTGAGCTGGAGCGCATACGCACAGTTGCCCAACGGGGCGCGCGGCTCTGTCAAAAGGCACTGCGCCAAAGTGTCAAAGGACAGACCGCCCTGTCCGCCGATATTTCCACGGAACTGAATAAGATTGACAGCTTAATCCTGGAAAGCAGCGCCAAGGAAGTAGCGGCAATGGTATTTTCGGCGGGAGTAAAGCCGGCGGGCGCCTCCGGCCTGAAGGACACCCGTCCCTCAGGGGCTATGGAAGCGTCGTTGGACCTCTATCAGCGTATAGTGCGGGCCGCCGATCAGAATCTGAGAGCGCTGTCCCGCTATCCGCGGAACCACGCTATAAAACAAAAATAATTCTAAAGAACGGCGCCAACAGGGCCGATACTATGATTGTGGGTTGATAGTATGTAACGGCGGATGCGATTGACGTCCAGACGCCGTTTTCCAGCCAACAAACAGGCCGTATCGAAAGAGATACGGTCTTTTTTTATCCTTCCAGCCAGGCCGGCAGTTCATCAAGCAATTTGGCAAAAACAATCACCGCCGTGCTGGACCGGGCGTCTTCCAGGACACGCTGCCAGGAGCGTCCGTTGTACCGCTCGCGCACCCTGGTTCTGGCGGCTTCGGCAGCCGAACGCAATTCTTCCTTACGGCTGCCCAAATTTCGCGCCACGGCGGCGCCCAGCAGGTATCCGGACAGGGCGGTCACTACCGGCTCGCCGGCCTCCCGGGCCAACAGCAGATAGCTGTCCGCGGCCTTTTCCCATTTTTGTTCAAGCTGAGCGGTAAAGCCCGCGTAAAACTTCAACCAGTCCTTTTCCGCGCCCTTGAGCTCGGCGCTGGAAAGCGCGAATTCAGACAAACCGTCACGCTGCTTGGCGATCAGGCGGATGGCCGCGAAGCGCAGGGCGCTTTTGGCGAATAGAGCCGGTTTCCTGGCCAGCAGCACGGTCTCCAGCCGTTTGGCGGTATCGAAGTCGCCCAGAATTAACAGGGCGTCGCAGAGCAATCGCACATTCCGCGCCGAAAGCCGACCGGCCTCAAACACCCGTTTTTCCATCCAGGCGGCCAGCGCCGGCCAATCTTCCCGTTCTAGAAGAGTCAATGTTTTCCAGTTATACAGAAAAACAGCGTCCATGGAAAAAAGAACCAGCGCGAAGATCAGCGCGAAATACCAGTTACTGCTCCAGAAGCTGGCCATGAAGGCCGAATCCAGAATCAGGGCCGGCATGAAAAAAATGATAATGCATGATAGAATTAAGACGATATTAAAAGAGATGAAAAGGGTCTTGAATTTCATCAATCCGCTCCTGATACTTAAGTTATCGGAGTGTACTACAGGGGAAACGATAAGTGAATACCTTTACCGTAGGCGAACTGCAAGAAAACAATTTTTTTACCAGTGACGCCTTTCTGGACAAAAAGTTCCTCCTGTTAACCCCCGGGGTACCGGTGTCGGCCAGTTTTAAAGACGCCCTGCTGGATTGGGAATTCCGGATGATCTATTCTGAAGGTGAACTAACCGAAGAATTTAATGTCGATGAAGCCAATACCGCAGCTGAGGAAGACAGCTCTTTTTCAGAAAAGGACATGGCCGAGACCAATACTCCTGAAGCCGCCGCGATTGCCGGCGAGGCTACTGACGAGGACACGCTCAGCGCGGTGGAGAAAACGTATTACGATTTTCAGGCTTTTATCGAAGCAGTCTATACCCGCTACGCTACCAAAAAAGAGCTGAATCTGCAGATTGTATCCGACCGCGTCAAAGAACTATGCGACTTCATCAAGGAAAACAAGCGCTATGTGCTTCGTATTCAGCCTTCACCGGAAAACCGGGACAAAAACTATCTGGTAATCCATTCGATGCGCTCCACCATGTACGCCATCGTCATCGGTCTGCAGCTCAAGTTCCCGATCCATAAACTGATCGAACTGGGCGTCTCCTGCATCCTGCACGAGATCGGCATGATCCGGCTGCCGCCGCAATTATATATGGGCAATAAAACCCTTACCCCGATTGAAAAAAACGCCATATTCACCCACCCGGTGCTCTCTTACAACATTCTCAGAGAGTTTTCCTTTCCGCTCAATATCTGTCTGGGCGTACTGGAACACCATGAACGCGAAAACGGCGCGGGCTATCCGCGCAAACTTACCAAAGAGAAAATTTCAATTTATGCCAAGATTATCGCGGTGGCCTGTTCCTATGAAGCCCTGACCGCGCCCCGCCCTTATAAGGAAGCGCGCGACGCCTACATGGGAATTGTGGACCTGATGCGCAATGAGGGTAAACAGTACGACGAGATAATCGTGCGGGCCCTGCTGTTTTCGCTGTCCTTGTATCCAATCGGCCTGTTTGTGTTGCTTTCCAATAACAAGGTCGGCCAGGTTATCGATGTCAATCCTGAAAATCCGAAGTATCCGGTAGTTCAGATCCATGGCGAAACGGCCCTGGATGGTAAACCGCGGGTAATCGAAACCGGTGAGTATGCTATCCGAATCGTGCGGCCGCTTTCAAGAGAAGAGGGCGCCGCCCTGAGCACAGCCGGCTGAACGCCGCGCTTCGTATCCCTTAAAAAAACAGAGTAACATCCCCGGACTCGATACTGGAGAGAGTGTCACCGCCGGTCGCGATACCGGCGCGGGCTCCGGCTTCCTGCTTGTGGGCGGTAATTGTAAAGCGCTGCACCAACTCATTAAAGCGGTCGTTATGGATGCTCCAGCTGCTTAAGCCGGCTGCGCTCAACAACTGCGTCTTGCGTTCCGCCGCTTCCGCGGCCAAGTCTTCCAAACCGGCAACCAGCTGATCCAGTTGAGAACTCCGTTCAATGAGGCGGCCGATAAGTGAATCCACCCGGGAACACAGGCCGGTAAAGGCCGGCGGGTACACCTGAACATTGGTCATCGCCGAGAGCAGTTCATCCTGATACCGACGCATCCGTGAAAAGAAGGCTGTTTTATCGTCCCGGATGCGCTCCATCAGCCGGTTATCAATTTCAGTATCGGCTCCAAAAGTAGCGGTCAATGTTTCTATGGCCTTGATAAAGGCCACCAGCTCCTTGTGCGTCTGCTCGACCCGTTGCTCCGCGCCGACAATCAGATCATTCATATGCTCAACGGTGTCTTTTACCGCCGCGATCGCCGGATTTTTGGCGACCTCGATCTGCTGGGTAATGCGCACATGCTGCAGCCGGGCAATGATCGGGCGGATGGTCTCGAACAGTGAACGCAGCCGTTTTACTTCTGTCACGATAGCCAGACTGTCCCGCACCATATTCTTCTGGCCGCGCTGATAGGCGCCCAGATGGGTGATATAGGTATGGAAAGAATCCGTTATCGAGGTAAGCAGCAGCGGAATGGAACCGACGGACACAGCGGCCCGGGAGGCATCCAGATAAGAAGCGATAAAATACTTACGCCGGCTTTCAACGGTTTCCAGGATATGGTCTACGGCATCCCAGTTTTTCCTAAATACCTGAATTGATTCTTTCAGATTAGAGGAAACGTCTTTGGTGATACTGGCGCACAGGCCGTAAATTTCACAGTTAAAAGCCACCCGATCCAGTTCAGCCTCCGCTCCGGAAGCAGTTCCGGAACCATCATCGCGGGTATTGATATCCGAAAGCGCCAGCAGCACCTGATCGATGGATTGCCGGATAATGTCCTGCAGCTGTATGCCGGCCATGGCGCTGCGGATAGGCTGAAGCACTTGAGCGGATGTAGCGGAAAGATCCTGCAGCTCACCTGAGGCGGCGGCCAGCCGTTCCACCAGGGTTTCCTGGGTTCCCGACGCCGATATCGTCACCAGGGCGCCGCGTTCCTGCTGCACCGTCTCAAAAGAGACGGCCAGTTCGGCATTCCTTTCCAAGAGAGACTTTTCGTCAAACATCAGTTCATTGGACAAGGCGATCATCCTGGCCGACAATTTTTTTAAATTCTCGGTTATACAGGAAAAAGCCCGACCCTTTTCACCGGATTTGATTGAGATGACCATGGCATTCAATGAGATAATTTCCAGTTCTTCGGAGTCGGTACGGATATCGGAAACGCTACGGTTAATCTGGTCCAGAGAAGCCATCTGAGCATTCAGTTGATCGAATAGCAGTTGGTTTTTTTTATTAATGCCCTCAAAAAAACCGCGCTCATCTTCCTGATAAGCCGAACAGCCGTTGAGCAGTCCGTTTAAGATGTCGTTGAGCGAACCAAGGGTATTGCCGCCTGCGGTAGCGTTGGCGGACAATAATTCCGGGAAAATGCGGGAGAGGTCGAGGTAGATTTCCTCGGTATCGGAGCTGCACCGGGAAATGGTGTCCTGTATCTGTTTAATGGTCATAGTTTTGCCTAAACTATAAACGCTCAAACACCTAATGTAAAGACAAACCGTAAAATCTCAAATGTTTCTATTGACAGAAACAAAAACCGGCCATATGATAATTCTCAAGAGGAGAGCACAGATGAATAATTATATGAAAACACATCCGGACGCCAAGGGATTCTTCGGTGAATACGGCGGATCTTTTATACCCCCGGATCTGCAGAAAGAAATGGATAACATTACCAACGCCTATTACACTATCAGCAAGTCCCACGATTTTATTACGGAACTGCGCAGTATCCGCAAGCATTTTCAGGGCCGGCCCACACCAACCTACTTTTGCCGGAACCTGTCCAACCGTCTCGGCGGCCGGATCTACCTGAAGCGCGAAGATCTAAATCATACCGGCGCGCACAAGCTCAATCACTGCATGGGCGAAGCCCTGCTGGCCAAATATATGGGCAAAAAGAAAGTGATCGCCGAAACCGGCGCCGGACAGCACGGCGTGGCCCTGGCCACCGCCGCCGCCTATTTCGGCCTGGAATGTGAAATCCATATGGGTGAAGTCGATATTGCCAAAGAACACCCTAACGTCGTGCGCATGAAGCTGCTCGGCGCCAAGCTCGTCCCCGTTACCCATGGGCTGAAGACCCTTAAGGAAGCGGTAGACTCGGCCTTCCAGGAATACCTGAAAGATCCGGTTACCACCATGTATTGCATCGGCTCGGTAGTCGGTCCGCATCCCTTTCCGATGATGGTTCGCGATTTCCAGCATGTCGTGGGCGTAGAAGCCCGGGAGCAGTTTATCGAGATGACCGGGGAACTTCCGGATACTATCACCGCCTGCGTCGGCGGCGGTTCCAACGCCATGGGACTGTTTTCGGCCTTCATTGAAGACCCCTCCGTACGCATTATCGGCGTTGAGCCGTCCGGTCGTTCACTGAAAATCGGCGATCACGCCGCCAGTATGAGTTACGGCAAACCGGGTGTTCTGCACGGTTTCCGCAGCTACCTGCTGCAGGATGCCAACGGCGAGCCCGAGAAGGTGTATTCCATCGCCAGCGGCCTGGATTATCCGGGTTCAGGACCGGAACACTGTCAGCTGAAGGACGAAAAACGCGTTGAATACACCGTCGCCAACGACGAGGAATGTCTGGACGCTTTTTATACACTCTCCAAGGTGGAAGGTATCATTCCGGCCCTGGAAAGCGCCCACGCGGTGGCCTATGCCATGAAGCACGCCAAAGAGAACCCGCGCGGATCCATTCTAGTAAACCTCTCCGGCCGCGGGGACAAAGATATCGACTTTGTTGTCGACAACTACGGTTTCCGGTAAGGGATTCCGGCCAGCCGGAGCGATCCGGCCTGCCGGAGCGATCCGGCGCCCTGTCCGCTTTCCCGAGGGGGAGCGGACAGCTTTTTCAGTCTGCTCTGAAACAAATCCCACAAAGAGGCGGAAAGAAGGTATAATAGTATTATGAACTATTTTCATTCCGCCGGACCCGATGCCGTCCGTGATTATCTGGTAACTGCCATTCAGACCAAGCTTCAGTCTGGCAGAAGGGTGCTTTTCCTGGTTTCAGGGGGCTCGACCATCGATATTGCCGTACAAACCATCCGGTTTTTACCGGGCCGAGGCCTGACCGGTACCTTAGCCATCGCCCAGGTTGATGAACGCTTCGGCGAGGTAGGCCATTCCGATTCAAACTGGAAACAGATGCTGGACCGCGGCCTGGATGTCCAGAAGTTTCCGGTGCATCCGATCCTCTTCGGCGCGAACCTTGATCAGACCACCGACTCTTATCATGCCTATCTGACCCGTGAAATCACCCGATCCAACTTCATCGTAGCTCTTTTCGGCATCGGTGTGGACGGACACACCGCCGGCATTCTGCCGGACAGCCCGGCCCTGGATGAAACGGAAAAATTTGTCAGCGGCTACATATCATCGCCCTTTTCGCGCGTCACCATCACACCGCCCTTTTTCCCCTATATCAATCTGGCGGTAGCGTACGCCGGGGGCTCAGCTAAAGAGGGCCAGCTGGAACGGCTGAAGGGCCAGTACGACAGCGCCGCACAGCCGGCTCAATTACTCAAGCAGGCCAAAGAAACCTGCGTGTTTATCAACTGAAAAAGGGAACGGAATGATAACGCTCGACAACACAGTATTAACCATATTCGGCATTACCGGGGATCTGGCCCGGAGAAAACTGTTACCGGCGCTCTACCAATTGTTCGCCGCCGGCTTACTGCCGCCTTTCTTCAAGGTTATCGGCATTTCCCGGCGCGGCACCCAGACCGCCGACATTATTAAAAACGTCCGCGATCAGGTGTGCCGGGAGGGTTCGCCCTGCGATGAAACAGCCCTCCAAAAGCTGCAGGACGCCCTTAGCATCCAGGACATGCAGATTGGCGAAGCCGATGAGTATCACCTGCTCGCCGAACGAATAGCCGCTCTGGAAAATGAGGCCGGCAGCACGGTGAACCGCCTGTACTACCTGGCTATTCCGGCCGGACTTTTCGAAACGGTCATTTCGCGTCTGGGCCAGAATGACCTCAACGTCTTTACGCCGGGAGGATCGGAATCCCGTTTTCTAATCGAAAAGCCCTTCGGTACGGACTTACTGTCCGCCCGCGAACTGATCTCCCGTCTGGATTCCTGTTTTGACGAATCCCAGATTTTCCGCATCGACCACTATCTGGCCAAGGAAACCGCCCAGAATATTCTGACCTTCCGGTTCATGAATCCGCTGTTCAGCAAGGCTTGGAACGCCGAGCATATCAGTCATATCATCATCACGGCAGCGGAAACCATCGGGATAGAGGGGCGTACCGCCTTTTACGAAAAGATGGGCGCGTTGCGCGATCTGGTTCAGAGCCATCTGCTGCAGCTGCTGGCCCTGGTGACCATGGATCGGCCGAAGAGTTTCTCGGCGGAAGATATCCATCATCAAAAAGCCAAAATATTGCAATGCATTCAACCGCCGTCCGCCGCCGACATGCGCCGCCAGGCTATCCGCGGTCAGTACCAGAAATACCGGGAGGAGACCGGCAACCCTCATTCGACCACGGAAACCTACTGCGCCCTGAGGCTGTCCATAGACAACGAGACCTGGCGCGGCGTGCCGATCCTGGTGCGCACCGGCAAGGCCCTGCGGACCAAGGTTACCGAAATAACGGTCGTATTCAGGGACGCCGCCGTCGCCGACCGCCAAAATTGGCTGACCATCCGCATTCAGCCGAATGAGGGCATCGTAATCGATCTTGAAATAAAGAAACCGGGCTATTCTACCGAAACTGAAAAGGTACAGCTCGATTTCTGCTATAACGCCCGAATCAACGCCACGCATCCGGACGCCTATGAGCGGGTTCTGGTCGATGCCATGCGCGGAGACAGCACCCTCTTTGCCTCCAGCGAAGAAGTGTTGTCCTGCTGGAGGATCACCGAGCCGATACTGCAAGCTTGGGCTGAGCCGGATTTTCCGCTGTACAGCTATACAGAGCTGTCCTGGGGACCGCAGGCGGCCGAAGCGATGATAGCCGAAGCCGGTGCCGAGTGGCTGACCGAGGAACACCCGGTGTGCACGCTGAAACGTTAAAAAAGGAAAGTTACCGCGAACCATGAAAATCAAGGACAAACTGCTGATCTTCTTTCTGCTGCTCGGAGTCCTCCCTCTGGTTGTATTGGGTACATTCTCCTCGCTGAGCGCCAAATCAGCCCTGAAAAACCAGGCTGACGCCCATTTCTCAAATACCCTGGAATTAATCTCCCTGATGGTATCCGCTAAAACTACAGCCCTGTACCAGGCAGCCCAATCGCTGGCCGACGACCAGGAAATCTTTTCGATGCTCTCCGTCCGTTCCAGTCTGAGCGAACTTGAATGGCTGCCGATTGAACAGCAGCTCCAGATTCGACTGATCAACGCCCGCAAACAGAATCCCGAAATCCGCAGCATCTATTTCATTTCCGAGAAATGGAACATGATCCAAAACGGCGTCCCGACAAGTTTTGAGTCGTCCCACTTCCGTACGGCATTCAAGGAAACCCCTCTGTACCGGATGCTCATATTAAGCGCCAATCTGCCGATGTGGATGACCGGATACGAACAAAACTACGAACGGGTATATCTGTTTCGCCGGGTACAGAACACCATTACCGGAGAGATTCTCGGAGTGATGGTGCTGGCTATCGACGAAGGGGCCTTCTCGGCCATCATGAAACAGGCCCTGGGCAGCTCCGACGGCGGAATCTTTCTGGTTAACAGCGCCAGTCAGATTATCAGTTCCTTTCCAACCTATCTGCGCGGAACGGACTACCAACCGGCGCGGGAAACCCTGCGGGGCGGTTTTCTGGAACGCTCCCTGCCCGTCGCCCAAAACTGGACTCTGCACATGCGGCAGAGTCTTACCTCTATTCTGAATGGTACCCGTTACCTCAGTCCGATGATTATTCTTTTCAGTATCTTTCTGGCCTTTCTGTCGATGTTCGTTTCGCTCGTGCTCACCGAGCATTTTTCCAGCCCGATTTTTTCGCTGCTGCGGGCCATGAAACGCGCTGAAACAGGCGAGTTTGAGCCGGTTCAGGAACAGCGCGCCGACGAGTTTAACCAGCTGTTTCACGGCTACAACGCCATGGTCGATCAACTGAGCCGCCTGTTCCGCGACCTGAACAACAGCCTTTTCGAAATATCCCGGCACAAAGCCGAAATGGAAGAATACAATATCCGCCTTGAAGAGATCGTGCAGGAGCGCACCAGCCGGCTCGTCCAATCCGAAAAAATGGCGGCTCTCGGCGGTCTGGTAGCCGGAGTGGCACACGAGATCAATACTCCGCTGGGCATCGGTATTACCTCGATGAGCTTTCTGCAGGAAACCATGGAAAACCTCCGCGCTCAGGTTCAGGGCAATACCCTTACCCGGGGAAACCTGGAAAATTTCATCGAAGCCGGCAATAACGCCAACAGCATCGCGCTGGCCAATCTGCACCGGGCGGCTGATCTGGTGCACAGTTTCAAGCGCATCGCGGTAGACCAGAGCAACGAAGAACTGCGGGTATTCTCTCTGCGCGAAAACCTGGAAGACATCATTAAGAGCCTCGGACCGCGCATCAACAAAAGCAAACAGCAGGTGCGGATCAACTGCCCCTCAGATCTGCATATCCGCAGCTATCCCGGCGTCTTTTACCAAATCATCACCAATCTGATTCTCAATGCCCTCATCCATGCCTGGAGCGACGCCCAGCAGGAAGGATTGATCAGCGTCGAGGCCGGGTATGCCGAACATTACCTGAAGCTCACCGTCTCCGACAACGGCCGGGGCATGGACGACTCCATCCGTGAAATGATTTTTGAACCCTTTTTTACCACCAAGCGCGACGCCGGCGGAACCGGCCTCGGACTATACATTGTCTATAATCTGGTGGAGCAGAAGCTCGGCGGGCATATCAGCTGCGAGAGCGCTCCCGGTCAGGGGGCCTCATTTAAAATGAATATTCCGGTTGAACAGGTGCACATTCGTCCAGAACACCCGATTTGACAATTCGCTCGGTCTGCGTCACAATTTGGAGCAGCCCCGCATGATCTTGCCGCATTGCCGTAAATAAAAGTACGCTCAAGGAGACCTGCCATGAAACAAAGCCGTATCCTGTTATCAGCGATGTTCGTTATTGTTTTGTCTGCCGCCTGCCAAAAGGAGCAAAAAGCGCAGATTTCCAAAGAGCCGGTTCGGATATTTATGACTGCCGGGCAGACCGGATCGGAACTGGAGCATATCCAGGGTTTACTGGAACGCTTTAACAGGGAGAATCCGGACATTATCGCGGAACTGAAGGATTATTCGGCCGTACCCCAGCAGCAGCTCGGCTCGATTACTCAGATTTTTCAGGCCGGCAGCAGTGAACTGGATGTCATAATAGTCGACGTAATCTGGCCCGGTGACCTGGCTGAACATCTTGTCGATCTACAGGAATACGGGATCTCCATCGACCAGCGGCAATTCTTTCCGTCCGCCCTGGCCAATGGAATCGTTAAGGGCCGGCTCATCGCCCTGCCCTGGTTCATAGACGCCGGACTGCTGTATTACCGCTCCGACCTGCTGGAAAAATACGGGCGAAATGTGCCCAAAACCTGGCAAGAACTGACCGATACAGCCCGTGAAATCCAAATCCGCGAACGCGCCGCCGGAAACAAGGACTTTTGGGGCTTCGTATGGCCGGCGGGACCAGGCGAAGGCCTGACCTGTACGGCTCTGGAACTGATCGTCTCCAATGGCGGCGGCACTATACTGGATTCTGACGGGAAGGTAACTGTGAACAATCCCCGCAGCGCCGAGATTCTGGCCACAGCGCGCTCCTGGATAGGCGACATCACACCGCCGGAAGCCCTGACCTTCAGCAGCTCCAACAACCCCCTGACCTGGTGGAAAACAGGAAATGTGCTCTTTATGCGCAACTGGCCCTACGCCTACGCCGCCAGTAATCAAGAGGACAGTCCCGTCCGCGGCAAGTTCAGAATCGCGCCCCTGCCGGCCGGAGCGTCCGGTAAAGGCGCTTCGACTCTGGGCGGATGGCTGCTCGGCGTCAGCCGCTACAGCCTGCACAAGGCCGAAGCGGTTCGCCTGGTGCAATTTTTGACCTCCAGGGAAATTCAGCAATATCGGGCGGAAGTTGCCGGCTACTATCCCACCATTCGCAGTCTTTACACCGACGGTTCGCTGGAGCGCTCCGGAAACCCCATCTTCGCTCAACTGCTGGACGTACTGGATACCACAGTACCCCGTCCTTCCACACAGGCGTCTCCAAACTACAATGCTTTTTCGCAGGTTTTCTTTACACACATCAGCGAAATTCTATCCGGTAAAGTGACTGTACAAAATGGTCTAAAAAACGCCGAGCAGGCGCTGATAAAGGTACTGGCCGATAAATAGAAAACAGATTTGCCGGAATATTTTTAGAATTTAGCGGTTGACTCCTGAAAATAATTGTTTTTTTTCAATTTACCCCAAAAAAGCGGTTACTAAACCGCTTTTTATTTTTTTTTCTTGACATCTTCCCGCAACCGGTCAAAAATGTAAAAAACAAAAGTAAAGCCGGACACACGGTACAGGAGTCTCTGCACCATGGAACTGACCACCGACAATCATTCGTCTACCGCTACTCTCTCCAGCAGGGAAACCCCGGAATCTCAGCCGGTAAAAGTCGCTTTCCACAGGGAAAAAACAGCTAATGACAGCCAACCGCTTTTTTTCCTAGCTCTTCCGGAAGAGACCTCCAGCCAGGCCTTCCGCGCCTGTCTTGACACCTTATCCCCGACAGGAACCATTTATTTTACCGATTTCAGCTTCCTGAATGCCAGTGTTCAGGATTTGGCCGCAGCCTTCCTGAACGCGCTGAGCGCGCTGCCCCATGCCGATAAAATTGTACTGATCGGCTATACCAGCGCCGGCAATGTAGTTCAGGAAATCTTGGTACGGCTCCAGGCTTGCGGTTCGGAAATCCAGGGGCTAGGAATCATCATTGACGCCTTCGCTCCGGAATGCCAGCGCTTTAACCGGCTGGAAATGTCCGAGGCCGCCTGGGTTTCCTGGTTTGCCAAGGATCTGTACGCCGAAAAACGATCAATTGATCCGGAACAGACCGAAGAATGGCTGCCCTGGAATCTTTACGCGCATCTTGAAACCCAGCCGGCGATGCTTTCTGTACTGCACCACAGAGCGCTCCAGACCGGTCTGGTGGACAGGGCTACGACTTTAGAGCAGCTTACAGATAAATTCTCCCGGCACCGCCGCCTGCGCCTAGACAGCTACCGGCGCTGGCAGAATTATCATCCGCCGGTGCTCAACGGCAGTCTGTACCTGCTGACCACCTCGATCCGCGAGCCCCGCGATGAACAAGGCGCCTGGCGGCCCTGGGTTACCGATTTACATATTCAGCACCTGCACGATTGCACTCATTTCGGTATATTTACCGATCCCGCCCAATCACGGCGGCTCTCCGAGCAGCTCAATGAAATAATCCAGCCCCACACCGACCGCTCCCGCGCCGCGAAACGGATTTGTTCGCCTACCGGCCGCCACAACGATATGGTGATCTATCATATTCTTCCGGACCGGTTTAACGCTCAGAGCAGCCTGAATACTTCCAACAAAGAGCAGGGCCGGCTGAACTTTCACGGCGGCAGAATCAAACACATTACCGCCAAAATGGATTATTTCAAGAAGCTCGGAGTAAACGCGCTGTGGCTTTCCCCGCTGTATCTGCAGCGCGGCGAAAACGGCACGCATCTTCAAGCGCCCCATTACCTGGAGCGCTACCCGGGGCGGAGGGATACCTCCCGGCTGGCGAAAGAACCCTATCATGGCTACGCGCCCTGGGACTTAAAAAAAATCGATCCGCGGTTCGGAACCTGGGAAGACTACCTTGAGTTAATAGCGACCGCCCACCGTCACGGCATTAAAATAATCCAGGATATTGTAATAAACCATCTGGGACAGGGTTTCCCGGGACTGCCGGAAGAAGGGCTCGGCGATTACCGCTGCGCGGAAACGTTCCATCAGGCCGGTATTCTGGAATGTCACAGCGATCTCGGTGATACCGATTGGGAAGATCCCTACAAACGCGAGCATTACGATGTGATGGGTCTGCTGGATCTGCGGCAGGAAAACGAAACCGTATCGGCATACATCATCAACTCCATGCTCTACTGGCTGGAAAAATCCAAAGAAGCCGACGGGATCGGCATAGACGGACTGCGCCTTGACGCCGTCAAGCATGTCGGGAAGGTCTGGCTTGAAGAGCGACTACTGCCGGCGGTCCCCTCCGACGTTTTTATGCTTGGGGAAATCTTCGACGGGGCCGCCGAGGTCTGCGCCTCCTATCAGAAAAGCGGCTTTGACGCGGTATACGACTTTCCGCTGATGTTCGCGATCCGCGAAACGCTTACCCAGAAAAAACCGGCCCGACTGATTCATGAAGCGTTCTCCGCCGACTGGCGTTACCGGAATCCGGATCAGCTGGTCACCATGATCGACAACCACGATGTCACCCGCTTCCGCGAATTACTTACGGCGGAGCACTTTGAAGAATGGGAGCAGCTGAAGGCCACCAATACCGCGCTGACCATCATCATGACCTTCCGGGGTATCCCCTGCGTTTATTATGGTACGGAGCTGGGCATGAGCGGAGACAGCGTTACCGGAAGACATAATCTGAAAAATTTTAACCCCGCTGGTTATTCCCTGCATCATAAACTGCAGTTCAGCGCAGTGCAGCATTTAATCTCGATCCGCAAAAGACTGCGTGTCCTGCGCCATGGGCACACCACTTTTGTGGTGCACGATGACGAGCACATAGCAGCCTGGGTCCGGCATTTGCGCGGCGAGCTTCCCGTTCTGGTCATCGTCAATACCGGCCGCTACCGCACCGCACCCGGACAGCCTTTCGCCCTCCCCATCCCCTCAGCCATTCTCGCTGAGGCCGGCCTGGGCGAAGACGCCCTCTGGACTGATATACTTGACGGGACCCGTTATACTCCCCGGCTGGGAGCCTTACATCTGGATCTGGACGGCATCAGCGCCCGGCTTCTCTTGCCGGCCGGCCGGCCGGACATTCCGGAGACAGATTTTTGTGGCTGATTCCGGCCGCTCTGATGGTCGGATGCGAGGTCGCGAAAAACATCGCGCTCCGCTACAGCCGCAATAAAGTACAGCCCCTGCTGTTAGCGCTGATTACCACAGTGACTGTGGCGATACTCCTGATTGTCCCGATTTTTTTAACCGGCGATATTGTCATCTCCGACTACCGGCGTTTTTTTCTGCTGCTGCTGCTGGTAGGCTCTGCCAACGCGGTAGCCGGCAGCCTCTTTATTAAAACGATGCACGCCGAAGAAATTTCACGAAACCTGCCGGTCATGAATCTGATCCCGCTCTTTTCTCTGGTACCGGCGCATCTTTTAACCGGAGCGGCGGTTTCTTGGGCCGACCTGCTGGGAGTCACGCTGGTGGTCACCGGTCTTTTTATCAATAACTACAGCCCGGGTATGGCTCCGCAATTCTCCAGAGGTACGTTGATGATGCTGGCAGTGGCCGTGATATACGCGGTCACCTCTTCGCTGGACCGGTTAGGTATCCAGGCCGCGAATCCCGCGACCTGGGCCTTAACCAGTCAGATTGCCATCGCCTTTTTTTTAAGCCTGTTTTTCTCTGTGGGACAATTGCGCGGAGAAAAGAAAGGCAGCCGGTTCACGGCCGGTACGGCCCTTTCTATCACCCTGATTTCACTGGTAACTGCCGGTTCGGTTTTTTTTCAGATGAAAGCTCTGGGACAGGCCGGGGTCATTGAGGTGATCACTTTCAAACGCCTGCAGGTGGTGCTGACGACCCTTCTGGCTATCACCGTACTGAGAGAAGAAAATAAACTATTCAGAATCACCGGCAGCGTTGTGACTACCGCCGGCGCCATAATCACCCTGCTCTATTAATAAACTGAACCGGATGTTCATTCGCCAAGCGTATTGCGGAAGGCCATAAACTCATCCAGGTTCTGTAAAAGCAGATCGGTGATAACCGGGTCAAAGTGACGTCCCCTTTCCTGGATGAAAAAGTCTTTAACCTGATCGGCCGCCCAGCTTTCCTTGTAGGAGCGGCGGGAGAGCAGGGAGTCAAAAACATCGGCTACCGCGACAATGCGGGCATACAGTGAAATATCTTTGCCTTTCAGGCGCTGCGGATATCCGCCGCCGTCCCACTTCTCATGATGCGAGTAGGCGATCTCGGCGGCGGCTTTCAGGATGGGCCGGTTTGATTTATTGAGAATTTCGTAGCCGGTGGCCGTGTGTGTCTGCATCAGGCTCATCTCAATTTCGTCCAGGGAGCCGGCCTTATGCAGAATGGCGTCGGGAATACCGAGCTTGCCGATATCGTGCATCGGCGCGGCCATGGCGATCACCCGGCTTTCGCTTTCGCTTAAGCCCAGCTTGAGCGCCAGCACTCTGGAAACCTCCGAAACGCGTTTGACGTGATAGCTGGTTTCCATGGAGCGTCGTTCAATCATTTCGCCGATGGTATAGATTATTTCCTTTTGGGTATCCTCTATCTCGCGGCTCAGGCACAGGTTATCAAAGGCTACAGAAACGTTACCTAAAAAGATATCAATTAAATGATGGTCAAAGTCGGTGATCAGGCCGGGAAACTCAAGATACACGACATTCTCCGTACCATTGCCGCTGCGGTAGTAACTGGACAGAAAGCCGTCGCCGTAGCAGTGATCGGCCTCGTCGAAACAGCGGCCGATTCGCTCCGTGATCGCAGTTGAGAACTCATAAGAGCGGAGATCACCGACCACCTGAAAAGAACCGTCTGATGATACTATTGTGTAGAGTTCGGCGCTACGCGAAACGGCATAGCCGAGTACATCGCGATCGCGGCTGTCGATGTTCAGAATAAGCATCAACTGTTCAAGAATGATGCGCGCGAAATTATCAATATTGTGCGGCCGGAATAAGCCCGGCGAGGAGCGCAGAATGACTTCCAGTTTCCGGCGGTGGCTCTCAATGATCTGAATATCACGATAACTGCGCAGGCTGGCGACGACGGAGGTAAACAGTTTCTGAAAGGTCAGCTCGGTTTTTTCCTTGTAATCGTTTATGTCGTATTCCAAGATGACGGAACGTTCCACGGCCTTTCCAGGCTGTCCGGTGCGCAGAATTATGCGGGTGGCGGTGTTGTGCAGCTCTTCACGGATCGTTTTAACCAGACGGAGACCGGCGTTATCGGATTCCATAACGACGTCCAGCAGCACCAGGGCGATATCATCATGCTCCAAAAACAGCTGCCGGGCCTGGGCGGCCGAGAAAGCGCTCAGGAATTCGATTCCGCGGTTTTCAAAACTGAAGCCCTTCAGTACTGTCCTGGTTAGTTCATGCACGGAGGGTTCATCGTCAACAATCATGACCTTCCAGGGATCGCAGATTATCGTGCTGGTCTGAACTGAGCTGCCCTCTTCATCGCTGAAACGGTATAACGCGTCTGCCACTTTTATAAACTCCGTGCGTCAGTATAGCCGGAAACTCCGCTTTTCTCAAGCAAAATAAGTTACGCTCTGCCCTAAAAACGCGTTTCCAAACTCAGCTTCAGATAGTTATTATCCCCATACTGCCCGAGCTCTCCGTCCGCCTCTCCGCCGAAAATACCGACTGAAAAACGAGCGCTGAATTCACCGCTAGTCCAGACCAGCTCCGGCAGTATCAGAAAATCAGCGGCTTCGATGTTATACAAACCGGTCGTTTTTATAGATAGCCTGTCTTTGAAAAATGACCGGGAAAGCTGCACAGTAACCGTTGTGCTGCTCGCCTCCGTTCCGCCTTCCGCGTCGGCGCCCGCTTCCCCGACTTCAGAATGCATCAGACGCCAGGAACCGTTGCCCTGGGCATTAACGGTGATTCCCGCGAAAAGAGGCCGGTCAAAACCGAGCGACCAGAGCAGGGCCGGATTATAGACCGCGCCGTCATCGCCGCGGAGGTCCGAGGTAATATTGGCGGCGGCTTCGGCCCGGATATTGAAACCGCCGCGTACGGCCGCGGCGTCAAGGCCGATCTGATGATAGCGGTTGTAGGCCACCGCGATTTCCGGAACCAATGGACTGACCGGGAAGGTTACCGTTACCGCCGGCCGGCTCAAATTTCCGTAATAATACTGCAGGCCGAGGTCCGTCGAGGCTGCCGTCGTGGTAAAGCGCAGACCGGCCTGGGCATATTCCAAGCCGGCGGTATGCGGAACCATGGTCAGGGGATCCAGAACTGTTCCTTCCAGAGGAGAACCCGGTATGGCGGCCAGCTGTTCGTACATGTCTGTCAAATCCCGGATTTGAGAGGGTTGCCAGCGCCCTTCCAGGGCCAGACGGTGTCCGGCAAAAGAGGGAATAAAAACCGCCTGCAGGGCGGTAAAGGAGAGCGGATGCCAACTGAGGTGCAGCATGGGACGGGCTATCTTGCGCGAAAGACTATCGGTCACCGTCAGGTCGGTTAAATCTAGCGGATTGGTCACGTCCAGCGGCCCGGAACTGTCGGCCCTCCCCCAACTCAGCTTCCGCAAACCGGCGGTCAGATCAATTTTGCCTAGGTATGCGATGAAATAAGCCTCGTCCAGGGACAGAGCGGCGCCATTTCCGGAGGGATCGATATTCAACGCGATCAGAACCTCGGTATTGGCGGCCTGACCGCTGATATTCAACGTTCCGGCAAAGAGCTCCCCGAGTTCAGCATCGCCGAGCTCAGCGGCGCGCTCGGCGTCTTCAGTAAACAGGACGGCGGCGGCGCTAATTTTTCCACCCAGCGTAACCGGTGACGGGGAAGCTGTCTCCTCAAAACCGAAGGAGTCCTGGGCGGACAGAGGTGTCAGGATACAAACAGTGCCCAGCAGAATTATCGCGGCCGTTTTGCGAAATCGCGCGCTAATTTTCATCAGCGTAACCTCCCCAGAATCAGATAGTCGGTGGTAAACACCGCTTCCGGAATACGGTCATCATATTTAATCAGATCCACAAAAATAGTAGTGGAGGTTCCGGAGGCCAGCGTACTCATTTTTGTGACCATGGGGGTCAGACGGCCCTGCACATCTTCAACCTTCTGAACCTCCAGCACTTTCACCAGTGTTCCCCGATCGTCGTAGAGTTCAATCTTCCAGGCTACCAGAGTTTCGCTGTCAATCCAGGAAACCATTTTTGAATACTGCCAGGAAGAGGCCCGGGGGACAGAGGTGATTACCTGACAGCCGCGGCCATTGAGGACTTCGGTTCCCGTCAGGGTATGCGTGTCCTTGCCGGCGTCGCGGTCGGCGGACGAAATATCATCATAGGAAAAATCGGTGCCCATAAAGCTGCCGGAACCCTCGGAAGCGTTAATGCGCCGCTCCTTACCCAGGGCCGGCAGGAAAATCCAGCGATCCTCAGCGCCGCCGGCGTTGGCCAGGGTCAGGAACCGGGTTCCGGCCACCGATGCCGGCCTCTGAAAAACGATCAGGGTACGATTACCGGAGGGACCGTCGGCGGAGTACTGGTCCAGGACCCGTTCGGTGGTGGAGCCGTCGCGGGCGGTTATTACCATCCGCGAACGGGTGGAAACAGTGTCGGCCTGAATGCGGTCGCGTGATTGGGTGATAATCGAGGCGGCATCCTGGGCGAACAGCGGCAGCGCCAGAGCGCATAAAACGCCGGCCAGGGTAATAAATTTTTTCATCATATCTTCTCCTTTCTGATAAACGCGGGATTCGTAAACTTAAGCAGCACCGGCAGCACCGTCAAACTGACCAGGGCGCTTGAACCCATGGTACAGGCGATCAACAGACCGAGGTCCGCCAGAATGTTAAACTTGGACAGCATCAGTACCGCGAAACCGGCGCCTACCGATACGGCGTTGATTAAAATCGCCTTACCGGAGGTCGCAAAAGTAGCGCGTAAAAAATCTCCCCGCCCCCCGGCCGCTTGCCATTCATGCCGATAGGCTGCCAGGTAATGGATGGTGTAATCGATTCCAATACCGACCGAAACGCTGGCTACCAGGGCGGTACCAATGTTTAGTTTGATGCCGGCCAGGCCCATGATCGCGAAGTTCAGCAGTATCGAAATCGACAGCGGCACCACGGCGAGCAAGCCGGCTATGGCAGAACGGTAGGAAAAGGCCATGATCAGGAAAACCATCACTAGTGAGATAATCACCGAAGTCAGCTGGGAACGTACCACGAGGTGATTTAAGGCCGCTTCCACCAGGGCCGTTCCGCCGACCGTCACCTGCACATCAGGCGGAAATTTGGCCGCTATATAGGACTGCATCGCTTCCATAGCCCGGTCCGTATCGATCTGGCCGACAGTACGCAGTTGAACGTTCATACGGATGGCCGTGGGTTCAAGCGGATCATCGGCAAAGCTGCTGAGATCCCCGGAAAGCAGCACCAGATAATTTGAAATCAGCTGTTGCAGTTCCGCCGGCGTTTTTTTGCCGTAGCGCAGCGGATCGGCAGGTATTTCGTAATAAGCTGCACCCTGGTAATTGACAGAGCGGCGCAATGAACGCAGCAGGCCCTGGACACCGGCATCACCGGGGTTAAGGGTTTTCAGTGAACTGTCCAGCATGGCAACCAGGGCGGCGGCATCCAGAGCCGGAGCCGCCGGGCGGACCGCGACCGGATCAGGTTCGGGGGAAAGCTCCGCGCTGTCATCCTCAAAACCAAAATCGCCAAAGCCGAAGTCTCCAAAACCGAAGGGTTCATCGGCAGCCTTCGGCGAGTCGGAAGCGGAAACCGGGGCTTGCTTAATCCCGGAGGCGTCCTCATCAGCGTTGTAGACCTGATTAATGCGCTTTATCAGATCCGTAAAGGAAGTGACCTTCCCGACTTCCGGAACATTGGCATTCAGATAGGCTGAAAGTCCATCCATGGCCACCAGCACGTCCGGACGTAAAACCTCCCCGGGAATCGCAGAGCTGACTACCACGCTGACGACCTTGGAGCCGCCGAAACGGGTGCGGATAAAAGAGTCCGATCGCGAGATGTCGGTCGTATCCTTAAAATACTCCACCAGCACATTATCGGTAACCAGATAACTCACGCCCTTAAGGGAAAACAGGATAAGCAGGGCTGCCGCCAACAGCACAAAGCGCTTCTTGCGCGCGATAGCGCAGAAAGCGTCGGCAATGGCGGCGCTGAGCCGGTCGCCGGAAGCGGGCGCGGCGTGATGCACGGACAGTTGCGTATCGGCTCCCGCGGAAGTCTGACCGGCGAAAACCGAACCGCGGACGGGAGACAGCGGTTTCGGCCCGCGGATCAGCAGCAGAGCCGGTATTAATGTCAGCGCGACCAGCAGAGCGACAACTACTCCGAAGGAGGAAAAGTAGCCGAACTCGCGAATCGGCAAAACCTGCGTAAAACAAAAAGATGAAAACCCGACAAAGGTAGTCAACCCCGCCAGCAGTACCGGCAGCCGGATTTTCCGCAGCACGGAAAAAATCAATTCCCGGTGTTCTGATATTGTCAGCAACCGGCCCTTTTCACGTTCCTCGATATAGTGAGTGATGACATGAATGCCATAGGCGCTGCCGACCGCGACCAGTATCACCGGCAGTACTGTCGAAAGAATCGACAGTTTAACGCCCAGCAGGGGCATGGCGCCGATCGACCAGATGACGGCTATCACCACAGTCAGCAGCGGTAGAACGATACCGATCAAACGGCGAAAGGAAAAAAACAGCACCGTCAGCACTACCAGTATTACCAGTGGAATTAAGAGCAGCAGATCGGCCTGAACGGCGTCATTGATGGTCGCGCTGAAAACCGGCAACCCGGTAACATACACAATGGTGTCCGAGCCGAATACATCTTCGGCTATGGCGCGGATCTGTCTGAATCCTTCAACCGTTTCCGGATTACCGGCGTTATCGCTGGAAACATTCAGCGATACCACCAGTTGCGTGGCTTCCAGATCGTCGGAGACCAGGGCCCGGTCATACATTTCCCAGGAAAGCAGGCGTTCCCGAAGCAAGGCAAGTTCACTTTCAGTGCCCTCGAATTCCGCCGAGATCAGCGGCTCAACCAGAATGGAGTCGCCGGAACTGGTAATATAATCGGTGCTGACCAGAGAGGTGACCTCATCAACCACCGGCAGCTCCCCGACGCGTTCAGTATAGTTGATAACCTGCCGTATAAATTCGGAGTCTATGACCGTACCCCATTTCCGCTCCAGACCGACCATGATGATCAGCTGACTGCCGAAAGTATCATCAATATATTTGGAGGTCAACCGCGCCGGATCATTGGCCGGGATAAAGCGCATATTGTTATTGTCCAGCTCGGCCCTGGGCAGCTGAACGGCAAAGAAGGCCGTAATCAGGGCGATCACTCCCACAATTATCCAAGGATGCTTAAAAAAACGTTCCATTATAAAATCCTTTTTTCCTATACAGGTAATTCCAGTAAACTGCGGTCCGTGCCATTGGCCGCCAGACCGCGCAGAATAATCTCGAAAGTACTTTTCATTTCAGCCTTGATCAAATCGGACTTACGCTGTTCGCGCGGCAGGCGGGCCACGTTTTCGATTATGCCGGTGGTAATCATGATGATTGTCCTGGCTACCTTCTCGCTTTCAATCTGCGAATCCAGGGTACCGTCGGCGACACCGCGGGCCAGAACATCCGCTATCAGCGTTATCAACCGGCCGGCCGGGGTCTTGAAACGGCTGTCGGTCGGCAGGCTGACCAGTGGAAAGCCGGGCGCGATATAATTCTTGATCCCGATCAGCACAAAAATATCGATAGATTCACCGTAAATATCGAGGTAACTCATCCACAGGGTGCGGATGGATTCCAGGCCGGAGCTGAACGCCGAAAGCCGCATCTCAACGTATTCGATAAACCGGGAAGATGCGTTGATGAAAATCGCCTCCAGGATGGCTTCTTTTCCGGGAAAATACAGATACAGCGTGGCTTTGCCGAGTTCGCATTCCGCCGCTATATCCTGCATGCTGACAGCGTCCACCCCTTTCTTGAGGATCAGCCGGGTGGCCTTTTTCAGGATAAGCTCGCGCCGTTCTTCCTTCTCTCTGGCTTTCCGCTCCGCAGTTCCCATCAGGCTTTCCTCCAATTTTCCGATTTATCATTGGTTTTTTTAAAACCGTCGGTTTTTTACCGACCGTCGGTCGGTTATATTCTCTAAGTCAAAATATAACCGTCGGTCATCATGAAGTCAACAGATGACCTGAAGGAATTTTCATTTTTTTAGCGCTACTGTGTCAGCTGTCCATAGAACCAGTCAAAGGCCGCCGGGAACCGGCGGGACCAGGCATATTCATCATGAAAGGCGCCTTCTTCCACTACCAGACGCAGGCTTGCTTCGGCCAGGCCGGCCTCGCGCAACGCGGCATAGACTTCCCGGGTATGAGAAGTCATCTGGCCGTCCAGCAGCGGGTTTTTCCATTCCCGGGTTCCGACATCCAGATACACCACCAGCGGTTCTGCCGGCGGAAAATCGCGGATGGTGGAAAGGATGGCGCGGCTGTCTATCCAGAAAGCCGAGGAAAAACAAAGCACTCCGGAATACACCCGCGGATAGCGCAAGGCGGTATACAGCGATATCAGGGAGCCCATCGAACTGCCCCCGATCATGGTGTGGCCGCGGTCCGGCAGGGTGCGGTATTCGGCGTCTATGCGACTTTTTAAAGTGGTAACCAGGAATTCCGCGTAACGCTCGCCCTTGGGGTCCGGCGCGAAGGCCAGGTCCCGGAACGGGCTGTATTCATTCATGCGGTCGGTAGCCGAGCAGGCCACACCGACGACGATAATACCCGTATTACGACCGTCCGCGAACGAAGCTTCCATGTACTCATCCACATTCCACTCCGCCTTATTGGAGGTACGGTTATCAAACAGATTCTGGCCGTCATGCATGTATAAAACCGGGTAGCGGCGACCGGAACTCTCATAATCCGGGGGCAGATACACATACACGGTAGCCTCCCGTCCGAGTTGGGGTATACCGATATCACGGCGCACTACCACCGTGCCGCTGACGGTACCGGGGGCGGCCGACTCTTCAAAATCGTCGCGCCAGGCGGCCACGCTTAATTCCACGACGGAGAGCCGTCTTCCAAGGGTACGGTTTTTCAGTTCGGCGCCGCGCTCCGTTTTCTCGACGCTTTCCCAGCCGCCGCGAGTAAATTTAAATTCGGCTTTTACTGCTACGGCGACCGGCAAAAAGCATTCGTACCGCCCGTCTTCCCGCAGGCTCAACCGCCACTGACTGTCGGCGGCCGCCCAATTGTTGAAATTTCCGGCGATGAACAGGTCCGCTCCCGGCGGCGTGGAGGGCGGAACCGTTACGATTATCTGCACCGCGGAATCGGCGGCTTCGCCACCGGTTACACAGCCGGCTGCGCAAAATGCAGCTGCAATAGTTAACAAGGCTATCAGACCTTCATTCTTATTCATAAAACCTCCACCCGTCGACCCACTAAATTATAGCATGTTTGAAGGTCCGCCATTGACCGGGACGCGCAATTTGTTTACCTTTTAACTATCATTTTTCCTGTGGAGGATACACATGAGCAAGGGCATTAAAACACTGCTGATCGTACTGGGCATTGTGCTGTTTATCGGTTTCAGCATTTACAATTTTTTCACCGGCAATTACAACCAAATGGTAGCGATGGATGAGGGAGTTAAGGGCCAGTGGGGTCAGGTAGAGAACGTCTATCAGCGCCGCCTGGACCTGATCCCCAACCTGGTTGCAACCGTCAAAGGCTATGCCGCCCATGAGGCTACCGTTTTAACGGATGTTACCGAAGCCCGCGCCCGCGCCGGCGGGGTCATGAATGTTTCCGACGACGTGCTCAATAACCCGGAGTCCTTCCAGCGCTTCCAGAAAGCCCAAAGCGAACTTTCCGGAGCTCTGCAGCGGCTGCTGGTCGTCACTGAGAACTATCCCACCCTGCAGGCTAACCAGAATTTCCTGGCGTTGCAGGATCAGCTGGAAGGCACCGAAAACCGCATCACAGTAGAACGCCAGCGTTTTAACGAAGTGGTTCAAACCTACAACACCTTTATCAAACAGTTTCCGCGGGCGATTATCGCGAACATGAGCGGGTTCCGCGAAAAGGCCTACTTCGCCGCCGATGAAGGCGCCTCCCAGGCTCCGACGGTAAGCTTCTGATGAAGCCGGTACGTATAGCGAAAAAGCTTCGTCTTACCGAAGCCGATCTTTCGGCCATTCAAACGGCAGTCAAAGAAGCTGAAGCCGCCACTTCCGGCGAGATTGCCCTGGCAGTAACCCGTGAAAGCAGCGACTACTCGTTTTTTGAGCTGGCAGCAGCCGTCGTACTGGGAGCCCTGGTATTCGCGGCGCTACTGCCGCTTCACGGCCGTTTGGATGCGCTACTGGCGCATTTTCTCTGGCAGGTGCCGGCCTGGCAGATAACCGCCCTTAGCGGCGCGCTGGCCTTCGGTTCAATGGCCCTCTTCTTCCTGCTGGCGAATATCCCGGCCCTGGACCGGCTAATTATTCCTGCTCCAATACGCAGACATATGGTGTACACCCGGGCGCTGCGCCACTTTGTGGAAAGCGGAACCTACGCCACTGCCGACCGCACCGGCATTCTGATTTTTATTTCACTGATGGAGCGGGAAGTACGCGTTATCGCGGATACCGGAATAGCCGTTAAAATCGAACAGGGCGAGTGGGACGCCATTGCCTCCGGAATCGCCCGCGGGGTGCATGACGGCCGCTTTTGCGAGTCCCTGATCGCCGCGGTCGCGACTTGCGGTTCGTTGCTGACGACTCATTTTCCGGCCGGTAAAAGCAATCCCAATGAATTGACAGACGGCTTGGTCATACTGGAGGGTTCACTATGAAACACCCCTTTTCGTTACGGACAAAAAAAGCGCTGACCGGACTCTTACTTTTGTTCACTCTGGCGCACACAGCTGTCTTTGCCCTCAGTGTTCCGTCCCTCACCGGACCGGTGGTAGATCAGGCAAATATCTTGCAGGTTGAAGACCGTGAAAAGCTGGAAACCTATATCCGTAACGCCTATGCCCAAACCGGAGTGCAGGTGGCGGTACTGACCATTACCTCGCTGGAAGGCGGCTCTCTGGAAGACTATTCGATGCAGGTAGCCGACGCCTGGAAACTCGGTAATGAAAAGGACGATAAAGGCGCGCTGCTGCTGGTTTCCCTGAATGACCGGGCGGTACGCATCGAGGTCGGCTACGGTCTGGAAGGCCTGCTCACGGACGCCAAGAGCGGCTTAATTATCCGTAACGTGATCATTCCGAACTTCCGCAATGGCGACTACTCCAAAGGTATTGTTGAAGGCGTTACCAATATCATCGGTATCGGCAGCGAAAACGCCGAAATCCTCTCCCCGGCCATGCAAGAAGGTAGCGGAAAGTCCGAAGAATCCGGCAGCTTTGGCGCCGGTATCATCTTCTTTATCATTTTCTTCCTGTTGATGAGTAAAGGTTCCGGACGCCGCGGGAACGGGCTTTTCTGGCTGCTGTTCCTCAGCGGACTTTCCTCACACCGCCCGGGTAGCGGTAGCAGCAGCGGACACAGCACTGGCGGGTTCGGCTCCGGCGGAGGCTTTTCTGGCGGCGGCGGCGGTTTCGGCGGCGGCGGCGCCTCCGGCAGCTGGTAAAACCGACCGGACGAAAAAGGCTGTTCCCATTACCAAAAACGCATCTTTTTAACGCATTCAAAACTGTCCGGCGCGAACACGCCGGACAGTTTTTTTTTATTTTTTTTCTACCGTTTTTATACACGAAAAGTGTTTTATTTACGTCGATATAGATGACTGGTTAAGCGAGGCCATATGACAGTAACTAAAACCGGCAGTGACGGAACGGATCGCGCCTTACTCGAAAAAGCGTACTCCAGCGAAAAAGGGCGTTTTATTTCCCGGCTGCGCGCGGCCGGGAAAAGCCTCGAAGAAGCCGAAGATCTGGTGCACGACGTCTACGCCGAAACCATGGAGCGGCTGCCTTCAATCCGGCACATCATTAACCTTCCGGCCTGGATTAACACCCTGTTTACCAGACGGTTGATCGATGATTGGCGGCACCGGCGGGTAATGGCTCTGCGCGGCGAAACCGACGTTGACGAGGAAACGCTGCGCGAGATTATTGCCGGCGCCGGTTTGGATCCGCTGGAAGAGTTCGTCAGGGAAAGTCTGGCCGAGGCTCTCAACGACGCCATACTAGCCCTGCCTGCCGACCAGCGTAAAATTGTGGAAGCCCAGGTATTCGGCGGCCTGACATTTCGGGAAATCGCCGAGGCTACCGGGGAAAGCATCGATGCGTTGACCGCCCGCAAGCGCTATGCCCTGCGGAAATTATCCAGCGCCCTGCGGCACTGGATTGAACAGTAAAGGAGAGACAGTATGAGTGAACATGATGAGTGCGGACGC
Organism: Treponemataceae bacterium; assembly: GCA_942493045.1. Classification (GTDB taxonomy): domain Bacteria; phylum Spirochaetota; class Spirochaetia; order Treponematales; family Treponemataceae; genus Teretinema. The sequence continues at coordinate 1,471,964 of OW818665.1, forward strand.
TGGGGATGGTGGGAGGAGCGCAACCTCGGGGAAAAAATCGTTGTCGGTATTGGCTTAGGCATTGTTGGCCTGGCCGCGGCGGCCGGCCTGTTCTTCCTCTTCGGCTGGGTGGTAATGAGCCTGTGGAATTGGCTAATGCCGGAAATATTCGGCCTCGGTACGGTAACTTACTGGCAAGCCTGGGGACTGCTGGTGCTGAGCAGCATCCTGTTCAAGGGCTTCGGCGGTTCCGGCGACGGCGGCGGCAAACGCTCCGACCGCAAGAGGCGCAAAACCCTTAAAAAATACATCGATAAGGAAATTGAGCGCGAGACGACTCCTCTTTAGCACATTGGGTCGCATGGCAAACCGGGTGTAACGATTAAGCAAGCACCCGGTTTTTTCCTTCTTTTTTTCCACGGTACATGGCGTCATCGGCCTCTTTAATGCACTCGGTATAACTGATGCCCGGCCGGGAAATACTTAAGCCGATGGTTACGGTAATGCGCAGCGTAACACTATTGTAATGAATCTCCAGCTCTTCAATAGCCCTGCGGATCTTCTCCGCGATCACCCGGGCCTTCTCCAGTGTCTGACCCGAAAACAAAATCAAAAACTCTTCACCGCCCCAGCGGCAGGCCTGATCTTCCTGACGGATAATATCGGTCAGGGCAGAAGCCATCTCCACCAGTACCAAGTCTCCGGCTTCATGGCCGTAGGTGTCGTTTATTTTCTTAAAGTCGTCAACATCGATCATGGCGATGACATACTGATACTGCTCGCGGCGGACGCGCTTCTCCTCGAATTCAATCAGTGAGAGTACCTTGCGCCGGTTGGCCAGCCCGGTCAGGGTATCGACCAGGGCCAGGCGCTTGATCTCGTCATAGGCATCCAGCAGTTCCCTGGTGCGCTCATTGATCTTGTCTTCCAGATTCTGGGACAAATCGGCCAACTGCTCATTTTGTTGTTCCAGCGAAGCGTTTACCGTTACCAGACGCTGCGACAGGCTGGCGACCTCCCGGAAGGACTGTGACAGGCTACGCGCTAAAACCACTGCCTGATTCAGGATAAAGATGACCAGGGCAATCGGAAAAAGATAGGCCGTATTGATCACGTTTCGAGAATAGAGAATGTCATTAACGGCGATCACCGCCAAAACTAGATATCCGATAATAAACAACAGGGCGTATTGCCGGTTCCGAAAGAACGCGCGCGCCAGGGCAAACAGGATCAACAACAGACCGGCCATACCGGATATCTCCAGCACAGTTACCAGCCGGTTATAAATCACTACGGGAAGAATCAGCGCCAGAGCGGTTAAGACGCTGTAGATCACGACTAAGGCCTGAAACGGCTTTTCCGGAAACTCGGCCGGGAAAACACTGCGTACAAACAACACTGAAAACAGGGCGCCCAGATGAAAAATCGCCAATTCCATTTTAACCTGCAGTTCCCAGGGGAAGGCCGGGAAAAAAATGGAAACGGCCGTGTGCCCGGTGGCGCACAGACGGCAGGCCACAACCATGCAGAACAGGGCAAACCAGAGCGGTGAGCGTTCTTTTTTACGGAAAGCGAAAAGGGCCAGATTATACAGACCGATGATGATAATCGCGCCGAGCGAAAACATTTCGATGATCAGTTTACGATCCGATTCACGGGCGATGGTCTCCGGCAAGCCCAACAGTAGCGGTTTCCACAAACCGGCGTTGCGGTAGTCCCTGTTTGCGATATGCAGCACCAGGACGGCGCGTCCGTCGACAGGCGTAAAAAAAACTGTCTGGGCGCGGTATTCTGGTACAGTCCGTTCAGGGTTGTCGCTGACAATTCCGTTGCCGGCGACAAGTTCGCCATTGATAAAGAGTGTGTATGCTGAAACCATTTGATACAGGAAAATGCCATACTGCCGGTTTTCCGGTAAAATCAGTTCCATGCGGTAGGTCGCGCAGCCGACAGGACTGAGCCGGTTGCCGGTAGCGTCCGGAGCGTTCCATTGTCCGGGCAGTCGAACCAGCCGGCTGGAATCCATTATTTCGTCCGGCGCCAACGCTTCCGGCGGAAGCAGAGTATTCCACCAAAAGTCCCAGAAACCGGAAAGTTGTACGGTTCTGCCATCGGTAAAGTCAAAAGCGCGTAAATCGGCGCTACCGTTTTGAACGGGATCGCCGCCCTCAGCTCCGACGCGCAGGCAGACAAACAGGAAAAAGAAAAATAAACCAGAGATCAATCTGTGCCGCGCGGCCATTTTCTGCTTCCTTTTTCAGTATTTATTTATCGGAACCGATTGAAGCCAGTATAAGACCACAAAACAGTAGCTGTCAAGTTTCAAAAGCCTCCTCTTCCATTGACAAAAAAGGGGAACAGGTCAAAACTGAAACCATGGGAAATCCGGACGGACAAAAATTAGACTCTCGCCTGCAATTAAAACGAAAATCGGCGACCTTTCTATGCACCTTGTGCTTCATGACAGCCTTCACGGCAGTGGTGGACGCGCAAAACGCCTGGCCGGAGTATCCGGGATATCCGGAAGGCCCGGAAGCCTTCATTCACTCAGCCGGCAGTGACCTGCTTACGCCCGAAGGTAAAATTTTTCTGGTCAAGGGAATTGCCTTCGGCAATCATGTCTGGGGTAATCCCTCTTCGGCGGAACGTTTTACGCACCACGGTCCGGAGGATTATCAGACAGTCAAAACCCTCGGCTTTAATGCCGTGCGCTTCTATATCAATTATGGACTTTTTGAGGACGACAGTCTCCCCTATCAGTACAAACCGTCCGGATTCGCCTGGCTCGATAAAAACATCGCCGCGGCCCGCAGCGCCGGCGTTTACCTGATCATCAACATGCACTACCCCCAGGGCGGTTTCCAGTCCAACGGCAACGGGGACGCGCTCTGGACGGATAGCGATAACCAAAAGCGGCTTATTGCCCTCTGGACAGCGATTGCCCGGCGCTATAAAGATGAAGAGATTATTCTGGGATACGGACTGGTTAACGAACCGGTGCCGCTGCTGGGGGTTTGGCAATGGACGGCGCTGGCTCAGAACATTATCAATGGCATACGCAGTGTCGATCCCGCTCATTTATTGTTCGTGGAGCGGGCTTGCTGGCTGAAAAGCGCCGGCACTGAGATTGAACAAACGACACTCTTTTTTCCGCAGGGACTGACCGACCCGGGACCGAACGCGAATCTGGTTTATGAATACCACATGTATGAACCGCTGGCCTTTACCCATCAAAACGCCGGCTGGGTACCTTCCTTAATCGGTAAGTTCGCGCGTTATCCGGATGAAAAGCGCTTGGTAACCTCAGGCGAAAGCTGGGCCGGCTTTTCGGACAGCAACCAGTTCCTGCCTTCCGGCACCACAGGCTGGAGGGCGAACAGCGGCCGGCCGTTCCAGGTTACCAATCCATCCTTCCAGGTCGGACGTCCGGTCATCCAGGCCCAGGGCCTCGGACCCGATGGCGTCGTCTACGCTGACGACATCGTCATCGAAGAATACAATCCGGCCGGCAAACTGATCCGCACAACCGTGAGAGCTGAAGCGGATACAGGAGAGGGTTGGTACTTTTGGTCCCGTGACGGTTCCGGCAGCGCCGAAGCGGCTTCCGGAATTGCCGGCGCCAGCGGATCCACCTGCCTGACGATAGCCGGCACCACGGCTGACGCCAACTACGCCGGCTCAAACCTGCGCTTCCCGGTGATCCAAAACCACAGCTACAAAATTTCCGGGCGGTTACGGGGAGAAAATATCGCCCAGGGAGCGGCCGTACGCCTGCGCATCGACTTTAGCTCTGTCCAGACCTTGCACTCATGGAATAAGGACTTTCTAATTTCGCAGATTAAAGATTACCGCGACTATTCCCGCGCCAGGGCGGTACCGCTCTATCTTGGGGAATTCGGCGCCATCGCCTACAGCTTTGAAGAAGACCGCGGCGGAGAACGGTGGGTCAGCGATATGCTGGAAATTCTCGTCCGGGAAGGCGTAAACTATACCTACCATACTTACCACGAGACCATGTTCGGCCTTTTTACAAACCGCGACTCGGCTCCTCCGGATAGAACCAGCATCAATCAACCGCTTTGGGAAATATTTCTAAAGCAGTAAAAGAAATTACAATGAGGTATGTTTATGACCGGCGCACAAAATCCCTTTACCATCATTCTGCTGATCGGCGCGACGCAGGCGGTTATTCTTGGCATTCAGCTTTTTTTTAAGAAGGGAAACCGGTTAGCCAATTTGTACCTTTCAACAATTCTCTTTCTGCTGGCCTCGGCGATCGGCATTCATACTGTTTCGCATCTCCTTGATCGTTTCTACGAAGGTCATCAGGTTCTCATCAGTATTTTGCTTGTACTGCTTTCACCGTTTATTTATTTGTATACGAGCGCCCTCATGGACCCTTCATATTCCTTGAAGCGCAAACATCTTGCCTTTTTTATTCCCTTTCTGCTTACGCTTTTTTTGGGGATAGCCCAGCACACCCGACTCAATCTCTGGATGACCGTCAGTTTCAAGCTTTTTTTCTTCGCGACACTTTTATTTTTTCTCGGCTTATCCCTGTCCAAGCTTTTGCGTTTCACAAAAATCATAAAAGACAACTACTCTTCGCTGGAAAGAATAAACCTGAACTGGCTCTTTGTCTTTTGTATACTGTTATTCGCATTTTGGGCCGGGGCGCTTTTTCTTGAGCTTTTTTTTGTTATGCGCTCATGGGATCTGTTGTGGTCAGGAACATGCGCGATTGTGTTTCTCATAGGAAATTTCGGTTTTTCAAAGCCGGAAATCTTTTCTGACACCAGTGATATTTCTCCGCTCACCTCGGCTTTGAATACAAAGAAATATCAGAAGTCATCGCTCTCACCGGAGCTGTCGGAACAGTACCTCAGCAAACTTGATGAAATAATGAAAACAAAAAAACTGTACCTTCAGGGAGGACTCAGTCTCGAGAGCCTTGCGCAGGCTACCGGCATTGGAAGACATTATCTTTCTCAGATCATCAACGATACCCTCGCTACCAACTTTTATGAATACATAAACCGAATCAGGATAGAAGAGGCAATGCGCCGTCTGGCAAGCCCCGAATACGCGGATCAGACTATAGCCGCAATCGGATTGAGCATCGGGTTCAATTCCCTCTCGACATTTAACGCCTGTTTTAAAAAACAGACGGGGAAAACGCCATCTCAATACCGCGCTAATTGACGCTGACTTGACCCTGAACCGTTTCTGTTCTCCTCCGGCAGTCATTCTGCTCCAATCCGATCGGCTCGTCATCCGGGCCGATCGGCCCATAAGCCGGGCCGGTGTTTGTCTGATAGAATCAGGGTAGTAAACATCAGGAGGTCTTGAATGTCGAATGAAAAAGGCGAAAGGACAATAATCGATCGAACACGGAGACTGCAGATCGCGGCCGGTCTCTGCGCAATCACCGGGGGCTTGATATTCGCGGAGGTAGAGGCTGTATTTCCAAGCCTGCTGGTATTGACCCTGCTTTTCTGGAATATGACGGCGGACAGAACAGTGACCGAAAGCCACGCCGGGAAATGCGCCCGAAAGGCAATTTTTATTTTCTCGGCGCTAATGGCTTCGGTAAGCCTGATTGTATCGCTCTTTCTGGAATCCATTGCCGCACGATATGGTTTTGATTCCTTGTTCGACGGAGACTTTGTGCGGGTTGCCATCAACGACGTGCACGAGGGCTGCTACTTTGCCGTTTTCGTATTGACTCTCCAAATGGTCACCACGATTATCTACACCAAAAAAAAGCCGGGACTGGGAGGCGATAGCGGGAAAAAACTGTTGCCGCGGTCGGCCGTATTCGCGGTCGGGGTTCTCCTGATTTCCGCCACTGTGATTTTGGGAATTTTCGGCATTGACCAATTATTCAGCAGCTCCATAATTATTACGCTCCTTTTCTGGCTTGACACCTCGAATATCGAAGCGGACCGGTCCGCGTCCGGAAAAAGCGCGCTCTTTACGCTGAACGCTGTTACGGTTTTATTCTCGATACTGTCAATTATTGCCTCGTACTTTTTACTCCCGGTTTCAAGGACCTTCGGCTGGGATACCCTTTTTGACGGTGATTTTGTACGGGTCACGATCAACGATTTCCATGAAACAAATTTTATAATTTTCTTTATCCTGGTAGTGTATGCGTCCGAAAAATTTTTTTCCCGAGATAAAGACTTACTACCGAAAAAGGACAAAAGCCCGCTATGAAAAAAATACTTAAAGACATAGCGCTCTCTTCGAGCGTCGGCGGTTTGGTTTCCGCTGTGGCCGGTCCGTTTCTTGACCGGGGCCATTCCGTAATTAATATGGTTAGCGCCGCTTTTATCGCCGGCTTCACGATCGTCGCCTTAATGTTGTGCTACGAGCGGTTTATAAAAAATACTTTTTTGAAAAAGCTCCCGTTTTTATCCATCCTGGCGATCAGCACCGTGGTGGATATTGCTATCATTTATTGCGCGATGATTATCATTTTTTCGGAAATGGGATTTCAGGAGGATACCACAAACACTCTCGAAATGATTCATCGCCAGGATTTTATCTTCGGAATTATTCTTTTCAGCATCCTGATCGTCATCATCCAGTTTATCTCCCTATTAAACCGCTTGATCGGACAAGGCGTTCTGTTCAGGATATTGACCGGAAAATATCACCGTCCGGTAGAGAGAGAATATTTTCTGATGTTTCTGGACATGAAGTCTTCCACCGCTATCGCCGAAAAGATCGGACACCTCAGGTTTCTCTCTTTGCTGAATGATTTTTTTTATGATCTTTCCATCGGCGTCGAGCGTACCGGAGGCGTAATATATAAATACGTCGGAGATGAAGCTATTGTGGTATGGCCGAAGAAAAAGGGCGTTCACCGCGCGAACTGTCTGCGATGCTTTTTTATTCTGCGAAACAGAGTGGCAAGCCGCAAGGAGTTTTACCTGAAACAATATGGCCTGACGCCTGCTTTCAAGGCCGCGCTGCATTTCGGTAAGGTAGCTATCGGAGAAATGGGTAACTTCAAGCAGGAAATCGCCTATATCGGGGACGCGGTTAATACGACGGCCCGGATTGAACAGGCCTGCAATCAATTGAACCGGTCGTTTATCGCCTCGGGCGAAGCTATGGCTCTTTTGACGCTTCCCCAGGATATGCAGGCTGAAATATTGGGTAAAGTGACACTTCGGGGACGGGCTACTAAGACAGCGCTTATTGCCCTGGACGCGCCTGAAAATAGCGACAACCGCTCATTATAAAATAAAAGAAAAGCCGGTTTTATCCGGTTAGCTTATCGAAATAATCAAGGAGTTCAATCATGAAGCCATACAATTTTCGCTTAATACTGCTAACAGTCTTGCTCTGCGCCATCTGCCCGGGAGGACTAGTATCCCAGGAAGCGGAAAGCACGGTGCCCGCGGAAAGGGGGAAGAACTCCATCGAGATATTTCCGGTCTTTGAAATAAATATGCTGCAGTACGGACGCCGGCTTAGCCCCCGCGATGAACTTGTTTTTGGAATCCTTTACTATAATCCATCGGTGATGAACGCGTTCAAGTATCCTGGGACACAGCAGGTCTTCGCCGTTGAAGCAGGCTACCGGAGATATCTGTGGAAGGGTTTGAATCTGGAATGGCAGTTGTACCCTACCTATTCAATTTGCGAAGACAGGACTACTGATACGGTAATTGCCGGTTTTGGGCTGGCGACGGAATTAAGACTGGGCTATAAATGGAAATTTGAGCTTTTCGAACTGCCCCTATATATCAACATGCAGTTTTTCGCTACGTATCATCTTTTAAACTCACGTCCGCAAAACTTTGTCGATCGGGATATTGAAGCGGGCACCTATCCTTTGGCGCTTTCTCCCATTCCAATGATTTTCTTAGGTATGGATTTTTAAAAAAAAGGGCTGCCTCATAAGGCAGCCCCGTCCTCGATATTGAAAGCTGTTCGCTTATCTTACGCTGACGGTCACATTATCTACATAGACATACTCGTCGGTACCGTTCATGTAACTCAGGAAACGCAGCTTCATGGCGCTGCTTTGATAAGAAGTAATATTGATGCTGACATTAGTCCAGTCCTTGGTGCCGGTATAGGTGCCGACCGTTGTCCAGACCGTGCCTTTTAATACCTGTACCTTCAGGTATTCACCGCTATCCAGACCGACCGTCTTGTACTTGAAAGCCAGGGTAACCGCGGTGCCCTGCTTGTTCATCGCGGTTTTCTGGGTCAGATAACTGATGGCGCTGGTTGCGCGTGCCTGGGCGACACCGGTCCCCTGGTACCATTTATAAGTGGTCGTTCCGCCTGATATCGCCCAGTTTGTGGAAATGGTATCCATCACATCATAAAAATTTCCGTTATAGGTCGGGTATACATCGATTATGGTACCGCCTGAACCGGCAAAGTTCGCGCCGTCCGACCAGCGGTTGTCGTTGATCAGGGTCTTGAACTCGAAGGCCGCTCCGGAAGCGATGGCGGTGGTGGTATACACCCACACATTGCCGGTAGTCCACACCGTAGCCGTACCGGCCGTCCAGCTCAAAGGAGCGAGCGAGCCCCGGACAGTCATGGTATTACCCATGCCGACGTCATAATGCACCCGGATGGTGGTGGTCGAACTGCCGGAACTGGTTGTGGTCGCGCTGACCGTAACCGACTGCGCCGAAGTGCCGACGCTGTTGGTCGCGGTCACCCGGTAATAATAAGTGGTCGCGGCGGCGAGGCCGGTATTGCTGTAAGTGGTACCGGTTACGGTCGCGATGACAGAATAGGTGCCGGCGCTGCTGGCGGAACGCAGCACGTTATAGCTGGCGGCGCCGCTGGAAGCCGTCCAGCTAATATTTATCTGGCTGGCGGAAACCGCGCTGGCACTTACACCTGTTGGAACGGCCGGCGCCGTAGTTGACTCCGGATTTGACGAATACCAGGTACCGGTAATCTTGCCGCTGGATGAGCCTCCGGGCACAAACCAGCCCTCACCGGTACGATTCAGGTCGACAGTCTGGGTACTGCCGTTATTGAAAATTACGTTAGCGCTGCTGGCGCCGGGGATGGTAAAGACATACCAGTCATTGCCTTCGGCGGTCATTGCCTGTCCGGGCCAGGTGTTGGAAACCGGAGAGCCGTTAGCCGCCCAATAATAGGTGTTTACCGAACTCCAGTTGGCGACAGCGTTTTTCTTGAAATGCAGTTTCAAACCGCTGCCTTCCGCCGCGGTGGTGGCGCTTACATAGGCGCTCTGGGCCGAGCTGCCGGCGCTGTTGGTGGCCTGCACTTTATAATAGTAGGTGGTACTGGCGATCAGTCCGCTGTTGGCGAAGGTAGTGGCGGAGACCGAACCGACGCTGGCATAGGTGCCGCCACTGGTTGCCGAACGGTACACAGTATAGCCGGTTGCGCCGCTGGAGGCGTTCCAGCTCAGGTTAATCTGATTCGATCCGGAGACCGCGGCGGTAAGACCGGTGGGAGTCGCCGGAGGTACCGGAGTACTGCCGTTATAAATGATCACCACTGAATAGGCCGGAAGCGAGCCGCTCAGCATTCCGCCGGCGACGCTGAGCGTAGTCGACGACAAGCCCTTGTTGGGATAACTGCCGGCCGTAAGGGCGGTAGTAGAATTGACGCTGACAGCCGGACCGGCGTTAATCAGCACCGCGCCTTTTGTACCGCGCTCGATCATCAGCACCTTGCTTGCCGGATAGCGCAGCACTTCGCCCTGGCCGACCATGGCATTACGGAAGTTGTTCAGCGCGGCGATGTCGCCCTCATTCCATTCTTCCACACCGGGGCGGTCCAGAAACAGCGGAGTCATTGAGGCGCGGGCGGTAATCACGGCCCACATGGCCTTGCGCTTCCAGAAACTGAAAGAGCTGGTTTCGCCGTGCTCATAAGTGTCGTGGTTTTCCATATATACCAGGGCTTTATCCGCCGGTACGCCGTTCACGCTCTGAATATTCCCCCAGCTGCCGCTGTCTACGGCGCTGGAAAGGGTCCAGATATAGCCGTGGGCAGTCACATCGTAATAGGAAGTATAGGCGCTCAGATTGTCGCCGGTATCCTGAATAACCTCACCGTACAGGTACAGGTTGGAACGGTTGGATAAGCCGCCGAGGATGACGTCCCAGAAGTTTCCGGCCCAGGCCTGTCCGGCATCCAGACCCTGATTGGTTTCGATATGTTTGGCGGCGTCAAAGCGGAAACCGCCGGCGCCTGAAGCCACAGCGGTGTTCAAAAAGCCCAGAATAACCTGCTGCACGTCGGCGCGCTGAGTGGCCAGATCCGGCAGACTACCCAGATTACCCTGGGTTAAAATACCGCGGTTCTTGTAGTCCGAGATTGTGCCCTTATTATGATACCAATCCGAACGCTTCAGATATGATTCAACTTCATTGGCCCACTGGCCGTCACTGCCGTTATCGGCCACGTGGTTAAGTACCGCGTCGATAATAATTTTAATACCGTAATTATTGGCGGCCGCGCACAGCGACTCGAACTGGGTCTTGGTACCCAGCTGGGCATTACCGATCGCAAAATTAGTGGGCTGATACAGCAGCCACCACTGACCGGTAGCCTTGGTGCCCTGAACCGGTGATGTCTGAACAGCCTTGTAGCCGGCGGCCGCGATCTGCGGCAGCGCGTTCTGAATATCCGAAAAACGCCAATTGTAGGCATGCAGAATGACGCCGTCATCTACGGCTGCCGGCAGGCTTACCGCCCTGGTCAAACCTTCTTCTTCCAGCTGAGCCGGTGATCCCGCGGTATTCAGTACTGCCGAACCGCAGCCTCCCAATACCAACAGAGCCGCGAAGGCCCATAATACAGCCATACTCTTGATCGTCTTCGTCATGTTACTTCCTTTTGCCGACTGGCCAAAACAGATAGAGGGATTGATCAGGGCGGTGTATCAGCGAAGCAGGGTTATGGGAATACGTTTTCCCAATAGGTATACCACACCATTTGACCAAATAAAAAATACCCGGCCACGCCGGTCTGAACTCAGTGTGTCCGACAATTTCGACGCCGTCAAGTTTTTTCGCACTTTTTCGCACTTTGGGGGTGATTCTCAGGATATTCAGGCAGTTAAGTGCTAATAGTAGTGGGGAGAGTGTTAAATGGAGGATGTGATGAAGAAGATGACGGTACTGGCGCTCATTCTCAGCATTGTCTCGGCAATTTCCATGATTTTTACCTTCCTGGCCCTCACCGATATCGCCCACGATTACGTCAGCCCGACCGTTTCGGCCGCGCAGTTGCCGGCCACCACGCTCTCGGGTCTGCCCGAATGGACAGCCACCCGCGGTGAATGGGCCGTAGTCCAGGTCGATTACATAATCCGCCTGATCAGCTTGAGTCTTTCGATCCTGCTGCTGATCAGTATGATTGCTTATTTCCGGAAAAAAACAGTCTAACAGCACACTGCGTCAGTTCCAGCTGTCTGTTACAGTTTCTTTTCGTAACACACCAGATCGATCCATCGCTCAAATTTATAGCCGACCTCATGGTAATGCGAACACTTACGGTAGCCGCAGCGCTCAAAAAGCGTACAGCTGCCGCTATTCTCACCGGAAATCTGAGCAATCAGGACATGCAAGCCGCCGGAGCGGGCGAACGCTTCCAAATGCGTGACCATGGCCTTACCATACCCGCGGCCGGTTTTTTCATGATGCAGGTAAACGGTGATCTCGGCGGTGCGGGCGAAAGCGCAGCGGGTCTTGTAGCGGGTAATGATACCGTAGCCGACAAACCGGCCGTCCTCCAGAGCGGCAAAGGAGCGGTACTGCGAGCCTTCAAAAAACAATAAGCCGCGCATTTCGTCTATTGTCGCGCTTTGTATCTGAAAAGTCGCCGTACTGTTCGCGACATACCAGCTATAGATAGCGAGGGCTTCATCCAGATACTTTTCATGCATTTCCACAATTTCAAGATTCATGTCAGTTTTCCCCATCCTGAGCGCCGCGCAGCAGCTGTATTTCAGTTTCTGTGAGTTCCCGCCAGGAGCCCTCCTGAAGAGAAGAGTCAAGAGCTAAATTGCCCATGGCGATGCGCCTCAGATAACGCACTTCGTTGCCGACGGCCCGGCACATCTTTTTTACCTGGTGATATTTCCCTTCCTGGATGACGATTACCACCCGGTGCGCCTCCGGCGGAGCGGCTCTGGATGGACGGATACCGGCTGTAGCCGCGGCTATTCCGGCCGGCAGGCAGACCATCCCGTTTCCCAGTACCAGACCGTCGCGAAACTTCGTGCAGTATTCGGCGATCATTTCGGGACTGCAGGGCAGGGCCAGCTCGGCGTAGTAGGTCTTGTCCACCCCGGTTTTCGGGGAGGTCAGCCGGTGCGTCAACGGCCCGTCATTGGTCAGGATCAACAAGCCTTCGGTGTCCTTGTCCAGGCGCCCCACCGGAAATAGCGACAGGGCGTTCCAGGGAGGGGTCAGCAAATCCATCACCGTACGGTGACCGGGATCTTCAGTGGACGTAATTACGCCGTCCGGTTTATTGAGCATCAAATACACAAAATTTCTTACGGTGAAGGGCTGACCGTCGATTTCCAGGATATCGGTTTCCGGATCGACTGAGGTGGCGCTGTCGCGGCAAATACTGCCGTTTATGCGTAGCTCCCGGGCACGCAGCAGGCGCTTAATGTCCCGGCGCGAGCCCAGTCCCTGCGAAGAGAGCAGCTTATCTAATCGAACGGTCATTCGAAGTCAGTTCCATCTTCAGCAGTTTCCCGGCTTTTTGCAGTGTCGCGGTCAGCACCGGGATTTCAACATGCTCGGGGATATGTACGTGCAGCAGCACCTTAACCTTGTCCGAATCCATGGTCCGGGCAATATCCATATCCCCTACCAGTATGCGGATCTTGGCCAGTTCTTTTTCAAGAGCCTTGTAATCCATGTTCTTTTCCTGATACAGCAGCACCAGGGTTTTGATGGTTTTCGGCGGCATCAGCGTGCTTTCAAAACGTTCCATGACGGTCAGGGTACCGAGGACAATAAACAGGGTTATAGCCGCCGGAAAAAAAGCGCCAATGCCGATGGCCAGACCGATAGCGGCCGATACCCAGATTGTCGCTGCCGTGGTTAAACCCTTGATATTAAAGCCCTGGCGGATGATCGCGCCGCCGCCCAAAAAGCCGATTCCGGAAACCACCTGAGCCGCCAGCCGGGCCGGATCGCCGAGCGGCGTTTTCGTTCCGTTCAGAATGGACAGACCACCGGAAAGAATCAGCGAGGTGATCATCAGCAGGGTTGATCCGGTACAGATCAGGATATGCGTTTTCAGGCCGGCCGGCTGACGGTGAATCTGCCGCTCCAGACCGAGCAAAAAACCGGCCAGACCGCTGAGGGCGATGCGCAGCAGCACCTGTTCAAGCTCGAGAACCGAGCTGTCCTGAAACAGAGCGGTCAAGCTCATCGCTGCACCCGGCCGGAGCCGTCCCCGCCGCACAGGGCGGCTACTTCGGAGCGGGTGACCAGGTTGCAGTCGCCGGGAATGCTGTGCTTGAGGGCCGAGGCGGCCACCGCGAATTCAAGGGCCGAACTCTCGTCGGCGGCATCTTCGTCCAGCAGGCAGATTAACCCGGCGGCAAAGGCGTCACCGCCCCCGACGCGATCGACAATATCGGTAATCTCATATTTACGGGAATGTATAAAGCCGCTCTTTCCGGAATAGACGGCGGACCAGCCGTTATGGTCGGCGGAATGCGACTCGCGCAGGGTCACCGCCACCGCGGTAAGGTTCGGGAATTGCGAACGCACGGTTTCGGTTAAACTGCGGTAAGCCGCCAAATCCAGAGCGCCGGTAGTAACATCCACGGCCGGCAGGGCGATGCCCAAACACTTCTGAATATCTTCCTCATTGGCAATTAAAATGTCGGCGGCGGCAACCAGCGGCCGCATCACCGCCTCAGGCTTAACCCCGTAATTCCAGAGTTTTTTTCGATAATTCAGATCGATGGATACGGTCAATCCGGCTTTTTTAGCCGCCAGAACCGCTTCCAGGGAAAGGTCGGCCAGATTCTGGTTTAGGGCCGGGGTAATGCCGGTTAAGTGGAACCAGCTGGCACAATTGAATATTTCCGGCCAGGAGAAATCGCCTTTTTTGGAAAGGGAGAGGGCGCTACCCTCCCGGTCATAGATCACTACCGAACCGCGCTGGGCGGCGCCGTTTTCCAGAAAGTAAATACCAAGCCGGCCATTAGTACGGCGAACGGCGGAAACATCGATATTCCTGGAGCGCAGCGAGGCCAGACAGGCTTCCCCGAGCGGATTGGCAGGCAGGGCAGTTACAAAACGGGTCGGCTTTCCGAAAAGAGCGAGGGACATCAGCACATTGGACTCCCCGCCGCCGAAGAGCGCCTCCAGCTGAGGCGACTGCAGCAGCCGCTCATGACCGGGAGATTTCAGACGCAGCATGATTTCGCCAAAAGACACGATTATTCCCACGTTACTACCACCTTTTTTTCAGTTGTCCCTTCCCTACTCTAGCCGAGTTTACCGGAGCGGTCAATAAAGATTCCTGGCAGAAAACACGGAGCTATTGTATAATTACTTCCATGAACAACACACTTGAACTGATTGGCAAAACCGGTTTGGTACCGGTCATCAAGATAGACGACGCCGTCAAGGCCGTCCCCCTGGCCCGAGCCCTGGCGGCCGGTGGCCTACCCTGCGCCGAAATCACCTTCCGCACCGACGCCGCCGAGGAGGCCATCCGGCGCATTCACGCCGAGCTTCCGGAAATGCTACTGGGCGCCGGAACGGTCATCAACACGGCCCTGGCCAAAAAAGCGATAGACGCCGGGGCGTCCTTTATCGTCTCTCCGGGTTTTAATCCGGCGGTGGTCGACTATTGCCAGGAGCGCGGCGTGACCGTCATTCCCGGAGTGAATAACCCGAGCGGCATCGAGGCCGCTTTGGAACGCAATCTGGCGGCCCTGAAATTTTTCCCGGCGGAAGCTTCCGGAGGAGTAGCCATGCTGGAGGCCCTCGGCGGACCATTCCCGCAGGTGTCCTTCATGCCCACCGGCGGCGTAGACAGCTCCAATCTGCGGGACTACCTGCTGCGGCCCAACGTTCTGGCCGTCGGCGGCAGCTGGATGGTCAAGGCCGATCTGATCGCCGCCGAAAACTGGGAAGCGATTACCGCGCTCTGCCGCGAAGCGGCCACCGCCCTGCACGGTTTTTCCATTGCCCATCTGGGAATTAACAGTCCGGACGCACAGGCCGCCGGAGCTACCGCGGCCCTGTTCAGCCTGTTTTTCGGACCGCTCAAGGACGGCGCCAGCTCGATATTCTGCGGCACCCCTATCGAGGTCATGAAAACCCGCTTCCGCGGCCAGATGGGACACATCGGTATATCCTGTCTGAGTATCGAGCGGGCCTTGCACTATTTAAGCTTCCACGGCTTTAAACCAGTCCTGGAAACGGCTAAATACGAAAAGGAAAAGCTGGTGGTGGTCTATCTGGAACCGGAAGTCGGCGACTTTGCCCTGCACCTGGTGCGCGCCAAAAACTGAGCAGAACCCAAAAAAACTCTAGCCATCCTGCAGGATAGTAAGCTATACTGCATAAATATGGATATGGACCAGTTTCTCAACGAGACCCACAGCACTATCGATCAGATACGCACGCCCGAAGACGTATCAACCGATATCGTTGTCCTCAATCCCAATGAACGCACCCTGGTCAACCGGGTTTTTGAAAACCTGCGGGTTTATTCTCCGGAAACAATGGTTGGTGTCGCTACCCGGATTATGGATCTGGAACGGCTTTCAGTCTCCATTTCCCGCTACCCGTCCATGCACGAGCGCGGCGCCTTCCCCGGCCAGGCCCGCGATTCCGGCACCCTGGTGGACACCCTCTGCGATTTCGGCGAGGGCGAACGGCTGTTGACCCTGCCCACCAAAGCCATCCTCGGTAAAGGCTTCCTGGTTGCCAAATTCCATGCTTTTTCGGCCATTACCAAGGTAGCGGTCAATTCCTTTTTTACCGACGAGGACATTCAGGCCCTGCGCCAGGCTACCTTAAACATTATGTTCACCCTGATGGCCGAAGATGTATACATGTCGCTGCTGGGTGACCCAAATTTAAATAGCGAACTGAGACGGGATATCGCCATAGCCCTCGCCGAACTGTGGGAACACCGCCTGGATCAGAATGTGGCCAGCGTCGCGCCCATCCTGGACGCCGTCTGGACTGTCCGCGACAAAATCGCCCCGAATTTCGGCACCATGATCGGCACCAGCGAACTGCTGATGCTGTCTATCGCCCTGGACGATACCTGGCAGAAATTCATATCCCGCAAGCTTGGCGACGACGATGTCTCCCAGGCCATGGAAGAATTCCTGTTCGGTCTGACCTATGAAGATATTTCTCTAATCCGTTCCGAGCTAAAAAAACGCGGCGTCGGTGCTATCGGCCGCGATGAGGTTCCGGGTGTACTTGGTCACCAGGCGACCCTTTCCAACGAGGATCCGCGGATTTTCTACCGCGCCTACACCCTGCGCCGCGAAAACGCCAACTCCCGTAAAAGGCTGAACCTTCCCGGCCCCAAAAAGACCCTGGAAGACCATTACATGCAGTTCATTTTTGAACGCAACCGGGAAAACCGCTGAAATGGCACCTCGTGAAACACCCTTCCGCTTTGGCGAGAAACTGCGCACGGTGCGCGAGCGCAAAAAATACACCCTGAAAGTAGTAGCGCAGGCCGCCGGTGTCAGCGAAAGTTTAGTCTCGCAAATTGAGCGCAACCGCGTTTCACCGGCCATTGATACCCTGCTGGCCCTGGCCGATGCCCTGGAAATTGATCTTGAATATCTTTTTGAGGAATACCGCCGGGAACGGCCGGTGCGGGTCATCAAAGCCAATGAACGCCGGCGCATCAATGAAAACAGCATTGTGTACGAAGAAATCGCCCGTCCGGTAGACAGCGACGGCGCCCATGCCGTGGAATCTTACTACCTGACCATTCCCTCCGGCGCCCAAACCCAGCGCGGATCTTACGGCCACCTGGGTCGCGAATTCGGTATTGTCATGGAAGGTCAGGGCGAACTGCATTACGAAACCCAGGTCTATCCGCTGAACGTCGGCGACAGTATCTCCTTCTCCGCTACCGCCCCGCATACCCTGCAGAATACCGGAACCATACCCTTCAAAGCCCTCTGGGTGGTCACCCCGCCGCAGCGTTTTTCCTGATAAAATAAATTCAGTGTGCTACCCTTTCTTCCAGGGAAATAACTCCCGGGGAGAAAAAATGTACAATTCCAACAATCTAAACCGTTTATTGCGCTTCGGCATGCTCACCGCATTGATCTGCTGCGTACAAGGAGCTTTTGCCGCTACGCCGCTGGATAAATTCTGGCCTGCGGCCGGCAGAAATTTTCCCGCAGCCGGTGAATTCCGGAAACCTCTGCCAATCGCAGCGGGACAATATGTAGTTACCGGTACAACGGTACGAGGCCGCAGAGACTCGGTTTCCCGGATGCTGTTGGTCGGAAAACAAGACGGGGCATGGATAATCGAAGTACAGAATTTCGATAAAAACGGCGTCGAATCCGTCAACCAAATGGCGATTATTGGCTACGAAGAGGCTATCGCATCCGGCTCGGCAACTGGAATCAGTATCAGCTGGATGAAAAGCCGGCAGGCAGGCGGAGAGGTTCAAACCATGGAAGGAGACGCCATAGCCATGATCAATGTAATGATGAAATCAACCCTGGAAGGTTTGGTATCTAACATTCCGGCTTTTGTAGACGGCGGTACGATCACAGCTCCCGCCGGAAGTTTCATTGGTACTAATCTTCAGAATACCGATGTACGCGTACTCGGTTTCCGGGTTCAAACCCAAAACTGGTACCATCCGGCTGTTCCGGTAAACGGCTTGGTCAAAACCCAAAGTTCAGATGGCCGAACAGTGACAGAGCTATTATCTTTCGGGTTTGACGGTCGACCGGTACTCTAGTCGCGATCCTTACAAAATAAAAAAAGCCCGCCTGCGGTATTCACCGCTGACGGGCTTTTTCATTTACAGCGCGCTGTTTTTTAACGCCGCTCGCGCCGCGTCCTTATTTCACAAAAGCTTTTTTCAGGAAGTCCAGATCCAGCTCCGGATACAGTACAAACTTACCCAGCAAGGCTTTGACGGCTTTGACGGCTTCCTCGCGGGCGGCGCTGTCCACGACAACCTTGCCCTTGCTCGGCTCGCCTTTTTCGGTCAGGCCGGGTTTGGCGTTGGCAAGTACCAGCTTAATGACGCGGGCAATCTCTTTCATTTCAGCTTCGCCCATGCCCAAGGTGGTAACGGCCGGAGTACCGATGCGCAGGCCGCTGGTCCACCAGGCCCCGTTGGGATCAAAGGGCAGACTGTTGCGGTTCAGCGTGATGCCGCATTCGCTCATGGCGCTCTCGGCCTGGCGGCCGGTCAAACCGAAGGGCGCGACGTTGATCAGCATCAGGTGATTATCAGTCCCGCCGGTTTGGAGCTTCATCCCCAGGCGGATACATTCCGCGGCCAGGGTTCGGGCGTTGTCGCGTACGGCACGGGCATACTGCTGGTAGGCCGGGCGGCGGGCTTCCTTGAAGGCCAGGGCTTTAGCGGCCATGACATGCGGCAGCGGTCCGCCGAGCACCAGCGGGCAGCCCTTGTTGACGTACTCGGCGTAGGCGGCCTTGCAGAGAATCAGGGCGCCGCGCGGCCCGCGCAGGGTTTTATGGGTAGTGGTAGTAACCACATCGGCCCATTTAACCGGATCCTCGTCGCCGGTAAAGACCTTGCCGGCGACCAGACCGGCAAAGTGCGCCATATCCACCATCAGCACGGCGCCGACCTTGTCAGCAATCTCACGGAAACGGCGGAAATTGATAGAACGGGGATAGGCGCTGTAACCGGCCAGCAAGATCAGAGGCTTAAGTTCCATAGCCTGTTTTTCCAGGGCGTCGTAATCCAGCAGGCCGCTTTCGCGGTCCACGGTATAGGCGTAGGCGTCGAACATGCGGGCCGAAACATTCTGGCGGTAGCCGTGGGTCAGATGACCGCCGGAGTAATAGTCCAGGCCGAGCAACTTCTGGTTGCCGAGTTTAAGGCGCAGGTCCGACCATTGGGCGTCGGTCAGTTTGGAAAGGTTGGTCTCGCCAAGTGCTTCCAGGACCGGAGCCTCAATTTTAGCCGAGAGGATGGCCCAATAGGCAACCAGATTGGCGTCGGCGCCGGAATGGGGCTGCACGTAGGCATGATCGGCGCCGAACAAGGCCTTGGCCTCGTCTGCGGCGCAGCTTTCCACGGCGTCAATATTGTCACAGCCGCCATAATAGCGGTGCGCCGGATACCCTTCAGCGTATTTATCGGTCAAAAGGTTACCCATAGCCGCCTGAACATTCAGGGAACAGTAGTTCTCGCTGGCGATCAGCTTGAGATGGCTGCGCTGGGCCTCCAATTCATTGACAATTGAGGCGGCGATTTCCGGTCCGACGGCGGCAACCTGTTCCAGGTTGGCGATGTAGGAAACGAAGGCGGTGTTGATCTTACCGGCTGCTGTAGCCGCAAGATAGGACGCGAGAGGTGATGTACTCATAATTGATTTCTCCCTTTGCTCGATGATGTCCGGCCGGCCGCGCCGCTTTACGCGTGCAGTCCGTCCGTCCGCAACAGGCGGCCCAGGCGCGCGGCCGAATGCGGGAGCTTCCCGATGGTTAATTCCATCTTGTGCGCCAGAATTATGGCCATACTAGCTTTTTCAGAGCCTTTCGGCAAGACCATCGTCACGGAGATCCAGAAAAAACCGGACCAGGCGCTGAACGCTCAACCCTAACGTTCAGCGAGAAAGGCGCTGATGTCTTCCCGTGAATAATGGTACAGGCTGCCGCAGTTATGGCAGTAGATCTCCAGGGGATCAGGGCCGTTGCGCAGCATGTCCTCCAGCTCGGCCGTATCCAGCCGGGAAAGGTGCGCGCCGTATTTTTCGCGGCTGCAGGCGCAGTCAAAGATGATATCGCGTTCCAGGGCTACCGAAGGCGCGAATTCCCTGAACAGGCCGAAGATAATGTCGTCGCGGTCACCGCCCTCGGCAAACCATTGACCAAGCGAGGGAGCGGCCGAGAAAGCGTGTTCCACTGCCTCAACCACAGCGGGCTCGGCACCCGGCATCACCTGCAAAAACATCGCGCCGGCTCCAATAACCCGCCCCTGCCTGTCCAGCTGAATACCGGTGTTAAAGGCGGTCCGAATCTGTTCGGAAACCAGGAAGTATTCGGTCAAGTCCTTGGCGATATTACGGTGTTTTATTTCGATGGTGCCGGTTACCGGTTCCGTCCCGCCTTCCGGAAAACGGATCAGGCTGACGGTACCCGGCCCGAAATAAGGAGCCAGATCCCAGCTTACCGGAGGCTCGCTGACAGGAATCGGATCCTGAAAAAGATAGCCGCGCACGCTGCCCTCGCTGGAAGCTTCCACCGAAAAGCCGGCCGCCGGCCCATTAGTATCATAGCGAAAAACCACCCGGTCCCGGCCCTTCATTGTCGGAATAAGCAGGGCGCCGCAGAGGGCGGCCTGGCCGAGCAGCATGGTTTCCAGCACGCCGAGTGAATGCTGGGCCTTCAGCCGGTTCACAAAACGGGTACCATGGAAGAAAGCGCCGCGCAGTGTACCGCCGGCCAATATAAAAATCGACATCCCGTCGGGATGCATGCGGTCCAGGGAGGCGCTGAAATCAGGGTCAGTTGAAGGGGCATATATCATTTTCGCAGTATAGCGGATGGAATGAGCTGGACGCAAGAGCGAAAAAAGAATACACTCCCCTCTAATATTATGACAACAGAAACAAATAAGGCAGCCCAGGTATCCCGCGCGGCCCTGCCCCTGGCGGCCCTGGCTCTGCCGATGATCCTGGAAAGCATCTTCCGCATACTTGTCTCATCGGTAGACACGGTCATGCTCAGCGGCTATTCCCAGAACGCCGTGGCCGCTGTCGGGCTGATTTCCCAATACATTTTCTTCCTGCAGATCATTTTCAGCATGATCGGCATCGGCACCAGTATCGTACTGTCCCAATACCTCGGCGGAAAGCGTGATGAGGAAGCGCGCCAGGTGATCCAGGCCAGCATAGTGATGGTACTGATAATATCATCAGCCCTGGGTCTGATCCTGGCCGTCTTCGCCAAAGGTCTGTTGTCGCTGTACACCCTGGACCCGGCCGTCGAGCATTTTGCCTGGCAGTATCTGGTAATCTTCGGCGGCTGCGGCGCGGTATTTACGGCCTTTAACATGCTCCAGGCCACCGTCCTGCGCGCTTATGGGTATTCCCGCGATGCCATGTACATCTCCTTTGCCGCGAACCTGGTGAATGTCGCCGGAAACTCGCTGTCGCTGTACGGCTTCTTCGGTCTGCCGATTCTCGGTGTACCCGGAGTCGCGGCTTCGTCTGTGCTTTCGCAGATAGTGGCCTGTTATCTGTTCTACCGGCAGATCCGCAAAAAACCGGATGTCCCGTTCACGCTGCGGCACTGGAAAAACGTCCCCCGGACAATATACCAGAAAGTGCTGTCCGTAGGCGTACCCACAGCCGGTGAGGCCCTGGCCTACAATATCTCCCAGATACTGATCATGGGTTTTATCACCGCCCTTGGCACCTATGCCATGTCCGCCCAGGTCTACACCCAAACAATAGTGCGCTTTGTATTTGTCACCGCGGCGGCCATGGGCGGAGCGGTACAGATTAAAATCGGCTACTTTGTGGGAGCCGGGGACGCCAAAACCGCCTATCACCGCCTGTGGCGGTATCAGGCCGTCGGAACCGCCATTTCAGTCGGCTTGATCCTGTTCATCAACCTGATAAAAACACCGTTGATCGGAGTGTTCACGCATATCGAAGAAATCGCCCGCTTAACCAGCGCCATGCTGACCGTTTCCATCCTGGTTGAATTCGCCCGCTCCATAAATCTGGTCACCATTCCGGCCCTGAAGGGTTCCGGAGATGTGCGGTTTCCGGTACTGTGGGGCATGATTTCGATGTGGGGCATCAGCGTGCCAGGCAGTTATCTGTTCGGAATCGTGCTGGGTTTCGGTATGCCCGGCATCTGGTTCGCCTATGCCCTGGATGAAGGCCTGCGGGCCGTGATTATGCTGTTCCGCTGGAAAAGCCGCCGCTGGATGACCAAGGCTATCTCTTAAAAAACCTTTAAAATTGCCGCTCTTTTAAACAAAATTCAAATTTTCGTCATTGACGGGTTTGAAATTGCGTGATACAGTAATTTTATCGAACGAGTTCTTTCTTAGTTTTTATTAAATGTGTCCGACTGCCTGTTGTTTGCTTCTGTATCCTGCCTGACGTGCGCTAGATTCAGCATTCCTAGCTATTCCGGTTTTCATTAAATAAATCAAAGCAAGGCCGTTGATATACCGCTCCTGCGGCGGTAGCACTCTTGAATTACCGTATTATCGGTAAAGGATTTTTCATGTCTCAGAAGATTTATGTAGGTAACATGAGTTACACGACCACCGAGGCCGCCCTGACAAACCTCTTCAGCCAGTACGGCGAAGTTGTTTCCTCCACCATCATCAAAGACCGCTATACCCAGCAGTCCAAAGGTTTTGGTTTTATTGAAATGAGCGATCCCCAGGCCGCAGAAGCTGCCATCGCCACCCTCAATAACCAGGAGTTCGAAGGCCGCCGCCTCCGCGTTAACGTTGCAGAAAACAAGCCCCGCGATTCTCGCCCCCGCACCGGCGGCGGCGGCGGATACGGCGGAGACCGTGGTGGATACGGCGACCGCTATTAATTAGCGATCCCGCACCACCCGATATACGTAAAAAAGAAAACCGGTCCCAGCGGACCGGTTTTTTTTTATACTGAGCGCATTGCCTCAGAAACAGGAGTGTTCATGAACGAAACGGCGTCCAAAGATCCACTGCACGGAATTACCCTGGAGGCGATGCTCACTTATCTGGTTGAAACAATCGGCTGGGAACAGATGGCCTGGCGCATCAATATCCGCTGTTTTACCCTTGACCCTTCGATCAAGTCCAGCCTGGTCTTTTTGCGGCGTACGGAATGGGCCCGCAAAAAAGTGGAGCGTCTGTATCTGAACACTATTACCCGCCTCAACCGCAAAAAAAAGCCCCCGGAACCGGTTGAAGGCTCCGAAGGCATTGTTTAAACACCGCGTCAAAAAGTACGCAGTAACGGATATATACCCGCTCTATTTAGGCAGCGCCGGATACTGTTTACCCTCTTCATAGGTGCCATCGCGGGCTTCACCGCGCAGGGCCGGAATTTCCACTATCATACCCGGATAAATCAGATTGGGGTTCTCGGGATCGCGCATCCTGACCTTGTTGGCCATGTACAGTCTCGGCCAGAGCAAACCGTTTCCATAGACAGCCGGCATTTTAGCGATATTCCAGTAGCAGTCATGATTGGAGTCGCGGCGCACCACCACATAGAATTTCGGCAGTGTCACAGTAGCGACATTCCCGTCCATTTTGGGTATGGAGCGCGCTATAGCCAGAGCTTCCAGAGCCCGCAGCCGGCTATCTTCCCAGTTAACGGCCGTAAACAAATCCTGAGCCTGCTTCAGCTTGGCATTAGCCTGGGCCAGCTCGGCAGCGTGGGTGGTGAGCCGGGGGGTACGCTCTATGGCCGCGATTTCCTGCTCGGCAATGGTTATGGCGTTTTTCGCGCGGTACATCAGCAATTGGGCGTCGGCGTACTCACGGCTTTTGCGGTATTCGATACTGGCCAGGGTAGCCAACTCGGCGGCTTTTTCGTAGTCCCCGCCTTCAAGAGCAATGTTAGCCTGATATTCATATTGCCTTCCGGCGCGCTGGAATTCATTATCCAGCAGATTTTGTGCACTTAGAGAGCAGATCCCGACAATACCGGTCAAAAACAAACAAATTATAAGTTTTTTCATCATTTGGTATCTCCCGCGGCCTGATCCTCAGCGGCCTGTAGTACCTGTTCCGAGGCTAAACGGTCTTCCTCGGCGGTCTTCATGGCTTTTAATGCGGCTTCTTTTTTTTGGAGGGCTTCCTGATAAGCCTGTTCATAAAGACTGCTGGCCGTTGTAAATTGAGCGGTCGCGCTTTCGTAGTCATCGGCCTCGGTAAGCTCGGTACCGGCGGTATAACCGGTTTCGCCCCGGGTAAAACTGTCCTTGGCGGCTACATCGGCTTTTATTGATAAAGCCTTGGCGCGGCTGTCATCGGCGGCAGTCCGGGCAAGGGTTAAGGCTTCCGGATACACTTTAGCGCCTGTCGGATCCGGCTCCGGTGCCGGTTTTGGACCTCCGGCGCAGGAAGCAAAGACTGCCACTGCCAGAAACAGCACCGCAATCCGCATCGATTTGACATTCATAAATTTCTCCTTAATATTAATACTAAAGTACTACATTTTAAGAGGATTATACCTGTTTATCATGAAAAACGCAAATCGGAAAACATTTGACCGCCGCTGGCCTTCAGCAGCCGGTTTCGCAGAGCTTCGCCGATTCCGGTACTTTCCGGCGGCAGATGCACCAAAATACCGCTTATACCGATAGCGTCGAGTTCAAAAAAGTCGGCGTACAGATGCTGCGAAAGTTCTTTCCAGTCCCTGTACAATCTGGTCATCATGCCCTGAAAGGGCAATTGCGTTGTTCCTGAGAGACCGATCACCGCCCAGCTTTCCTGCATCGTAGCCGGCAAATACTGCAATTCAGCAGGATCAGAAAACAACACTACGGTGGCGCGGGGCTTATAATGCGGATGTCTGGTTCCCGGAGAACGGACCGCCAGGCTTTCATCGGGCTGGGAGTCCGGGGAAAGCAGCAGGGGGCCGAGCACCAGAGACAGATCGGCTCTGGTCACCGAACCGGGCCGTAAGATCACCCAGCCACCGCCGGACTCGGCAGGCTGATTCCAGGCCACGACAGTAGACTCCAGACCGCTGTCGCAGTTTCCGCCGTCAATAATGGCTTCCACCCGGCCGGCCATGGCCTCGCAGGCCATGGCAAAATTGGTAGGGCTGGGTTTTCCGGAGCGGTTGGCAGAGGGGGCAGCTACCGGCGTTCCGGTGGCTTCCAGAAAGGCGCGCGCCACCGGATGGCTGGGCATGCGCACGCCCAGGGTATCAAGGCCGGCAGTGACCACAGCGCCGACCTTTGCCGACTTGGGCAACACCAGAGTCAGCGGGCCCGGCCAAAAGGCCTCAATCAGCAGTTCAGCGCCTTCCGGCAGGGAAGCAGTCAGCTCGGCAAGCTGTTCACGTTTGTATATGTGGGTGATCAGGGGATTATCCTGGGGGCGACCCTTGGCCTCGAAAATCCGGCGGCAGGCGTCATCATTAAAAACATCGGCCCCCAGACCGTAAACTGTCTCAGTGGGAAAAACCACCAGGGCGCCATCACGCAGGAGCTTACCGGTGGTCGCGGCCGTTTCCGCGGTAAAAAATAAGGTATCCATTTTGCTCAGTGTAGGCAGAAGCGCGGAGGGGGTCAAGAGCGGGAACCTGCGGCGACGGGAGGTACCGCAGAGGGGAAGCGCAGCGCTACGGCGTTTCGGGAACTACCGCGCTGCGGTCAGCCAGTCCAGGCGCCAGCTGCCTTGACCGTCGCGGCCCAACGCTCCGGCCAGCCAGGGCAACAGCTGTTCCAACTCGCCGTTCAAAAGCCAGGGCGGCCGGACAATCAGCATACCGGAACCTTCCAGACCAAAACCGCCGTCGGTTTGAGCGGCGGTAGCGCTGTCAGAACCGCCGATACTATCGCTGTCGGAGGTTTCTTTGCCAACGGTCAGCTCGGCGCATAAAATTCCAGCAATTCCGGAAGACGCAAAACGCGACTTCATAGCCGCGACCTCAGCCGCTCGCCGTTCCACCAACGGATACCAGAGTACCAGGATGCCCGCGCTCCAGCGGCGGTTCACGGCCAGCAGACTATCCACGGCCCGGCTGTAGTCTTCCACCAGTTCATAACTGGGATCGACCAGGGCCAGACCACGCCGCGGCTCGGGAGGACAGAGCGCCGTCAAGCCGGCAAAACCGTCACAGTGATGGATATGAATGCGACTGTCGCCGGAAAAATGACTGCGCAGCACTTCAATCTCGGTGGGATGAAGTTCCATCAGGGTGAGCTGGTCGCCCGTGCGGGACAGAGCGCGCGCCACTTCCGGCGAACCGGGATAGAACCGGCCAAAGGCGCGCAGATCCCGGCACAGCGTCAAATACGGCAGCGCCAGTTCAGGAATATCGCTGCGGTCCATCAGGCTCAGAATACCTTGGGCCGCCTCGCCTGTCTTCACAGCCTGATCAGCGTCCAGCCCGTAAAGCCCCGCTCCGGCATGGCTGTCAATATATGAAAAAGGCTTGTCCTTAACGCAAAGAGCCGCGATGATACGCGAGAGTACCAGGTGCTTGAGAACATCGGCATGATTGCCGGCATGAAAGGCGTGTCGGTAACTGAGCATGGCGCATTGTAGCCGGAGGAGATGGGACTGTCAAACCGATAAGAATAGCGCGCGCCGCAGAGCCATGTTATACTGCTCTCATGGAACGTAGCGAGACTACACCGGCATCTTCCACTTTTCTCCAGTTTCTGAAACCCGGTCTGGACCGTTGCGCCTTTATCTCGGCCTGGCTGCATGCCCGTGAAATTCCGCACAGCATCGTGGAAATGGCTGCCCGTAAACATCTGGTGGTACGTTTTGCTACCGACTCTTACGACCCGACCTTCCGCATGAAAACCCTGATAGCCCACTACGACCGCGCCGAAAACACCCCTGGTGCCAATGACAACAGCGCGGCCTGCTTCCAACTGATGCTGCTGGCAGAACGGCTCACAACCGCCTCCGCGGTGCATAATATCCGGATAATTTTTACGGACGGCGAAGAGGCCGCCGGAAAGAGCGGAATCAGCGGTCAAGGGGCCTTCGCCCTGGGAACGGCGCTTAAAAAACTGAAGCTGACTGAGGATGATGTTTATGTGTTTGACGCCTGCGGGCGCGGCGATACCCTGGTGCTTTCCACCGCCGGTATTTCGACTAATCTTCCGGCGGCGGCCCGTAAATCGACGCTGGCGGCGCGGCTTACGGCCCTGCATGAAAACGCCTGTTCACTGGCCCTGGAAGTATCCGGCGAGAGCTGGATCCGCCTGGCGACTCCCTACAGCGATAACGCCGGATTGCTGGCGGCAGGCATCGCCGCCCAGGTGATAACCGTACTGCCGCATGAAGAAGCCGGCATACTGCTCGGCGCTCTCGGCGGACCGGGGGCTAAAAAGATTCTGGAAACCCTGGTGCGCAACCGCGCGCTGGAGACCGGCAGCCCGCAAACCGCGGTAATACCTGAA
Organism: Treponemataceae bacterium; assembly: GCA_942493045.1. GTDB lineage: Bacteria > Spirochaetota > Spirochaetia > Treponematales > Treponemataceae > Teretinema. Next base: position 1,499,266 of record OW818665.1, read on the forward strand.
ACCTGGAAACTGATGCATACGGACCGGGATACCGCCTCCAGCCTGAGCGCCCAGGCCTTCGCGCTGATGGCCCGCTTTCTGGACGCCTGCGCCCGTCGTCTGGAAATAGCCTAAAAAACGGGCAAAACGTAACATTCACCGTACAACTCTGTACGGAGGATGAGATGACATACCCGATTGACCTGACTAATGATTTTGTATTCCGGCATATTTTTGGTGACGATCGCAATGCCGATATTCTGCTTTCCCTAGTGAACGCCATTCTGGAAAACAAAGGACTTGAACGTCTGACCAGCATCACAGCAGCTAACCCCTACCTCAACGCTCATGACCTGGCGCAGAGGGAAGGAATTCTGGATGTCCGGGCAACAGATGCGGACGGACGAAATTACGACATAGAAATCCAGGTATGCCCGCAGAAATCTTACATCCAGCGCAGCATTTATTACCTGGCACGGCTGTACAGCGGTCAGCTGAAACATGGCTCGGACTATCACACACTTGAACCCTGCGTCGGCATCAGTTTACTGGACTTTGTGCTTTTTAAGGACTCAGAGCATCTGCATCATTATTTTACATTACGGAGCGCTGATAATGGCGGGATGGAGCTTTCCAAAGACCTTTCCCTGCACTATCTGGAGATCCCCAAACTGCGGCCTGGTACAAGCGGCTATTCCAATCTGCTGGAAAAATGGTTATATTTTATGAAAGAAATCAAGAACCCGGAGGATCCAATGATAAAGGAAATAACCTCAAAAACACCGGAAATGAAACGCGCTGAGCAAGCCTATACCACAATAATGACCGATGACCAACTGCGCATGGAAGCCCTCTCCCACGAAATGTGGGTGCACGATCAAGCCACCTACCGCAAGGAAGCTGAAGATCAAGGCCGGGCCGATGGTCTAGAACAAGGCCTTAAACAAGGCCTTAAACAAGGACTCGAACAAGGACTCGAACAAGGACGGTCTGAAGGTGCGCTCGAACAAGCCCGGAAAACTGCCAAGAAAATGAAAGAAACAGGATTAAGTATGGAGCAAATTTCGGTCTGTACCGGTTTATCACTCAACGAACTACACACTCTTTTCGGAACGACATCAGAGTAACTATCAGAAAGTCCTAACTGCTGCCGTGTCCGCGGATAATGTGGCAATAGGAACGGATGGCCCGGTGCAAATTGTTTAGGTCTGCTTCGCTGGCCGGCTCAAAACGGAAACCGGCCAATAAACCGACCGCCAGGGGTTTCGTCCAGACGCAAACCGCCTCGCCGCGGATAATATCATTACCCTTTAAAAGTATAATCGCGTCAAAAACCAGCTGCAGGATATCGCCGAGTTTGCGGTTATCGGCCACCGCCGGCAGCGAGCAGCTGAAGCCGCCCGGAGACAGATTAATCATCATTACCGACAGATAGCGCTGCCCCTCACGGTGCCACAGCGACAGGCGGGTCTCGCTGTGGTTGTAGGGTTCAAAGCGGTGCGCGGAGGGGAAAACCTGACGACCGTAGCGCATTCGCTCAAATACCTTGACCGGCATAATTTTCGCCTGCAGATGATGCGTGGTACGAACCATGCCGTTCTGCACCAGTTTGGCTTCGAACAGACACTTGATCCACTGTCCGCCGGATGTTTTTTCCAGTTCCAGAGCCCTGCCGTAAAATTCAGCCGGATAGCAGAGTTCGGTGAAGTCGGTCATTTCGGTATCAAAGCGGCTCATCACGAACTGCCAGCCCTGCACCGGCACATGGCCGAACTGATGCCAGCAGGCTAAAGCGAACTGCTGGGCGGCTTCCATCAGTTTCATGCCCGGAACATGTTCAACCGGATACTCGAAAAAGAAGGGATGCTCGGTATTTACATTAAGGCTGGCCCGGAAGGTTTCCGGCAGGCTGAAGCCGCTGACCTGGTCCAGCATATCGGCCAGGCGTAAACGCACTTCATAATCGGCGTCCATCAGGCGGTACAGCACTATCGACTCGTCATTTTTATGCTGCACGGGATGATAATGCTCTGAAAAGAAGGCGCGGCTGCCTTCGCTCAAACCGGGTATAATTATTTCATCAACGGTACCGCGCTCGATCTCGTCCGGTATTTCCCGAAGCAGGTTCTTGATAAAAACATTATCTTCATTGGTCTTGTGGACCAGACTTTTATCAACTAAACCGGTCACTGCTGGACTCATAGGGGTTTCCGCCGTTATTTGGTATCTGTTAGTGCGCACTATTCATTCATCGACAATTGCGGTGAGCGGCGTTACCGAAATCGAAGTAAAACCTTCGGATTTTACACAGCTTGACAGCTGAAACGAATAAAAAAAAAGCGGAACCGCAATGGTTCCGCCCAATTTTGAAGCTAAACCGGTTAAAGACCGAAGATCGAAGCGTAAGCCTTCAGCGTCTCGTCCATTTCGCCCCCGAGCACCTTCTTGGTCAGCACCTTACCCAGCTGAACGCCTTCCTGGTCAAAACTGTTCAGGTTCCACACAAAACCCTGGAACATGATTTTGTTTTCGAAATGCGAAAGCAGGGCGCCGAGAGCCTGGGGAGTGAGCGTTTTTCCCCAGATCAGACTGGAGGGACGTTCACCCGGGAAATTCTTATTGGGATTGGTATCGCTCTTGCCCTTGGCAAAGGCCACGATCTGGGCTACCAGATTGGCGCAGAGTTTTTTCTGGCTGGTAGAACCTTCTACAGTTATATCGTCGCCGGCCTGGTTCTCGATAAAACCGATAAACTGCAGCGGCACAGCGTCGGTACCCTGATGCAGCAACTGGAAGAAAGAGTGCTGGCCGTTCGTGCCGGGCTCTCCGAAAATCACCGGGCCGGTCAGGTAGGAAACCGGTTCGCCGCGGCGGTTAACCTGCTTGCCGTTGGATTCCATATCAGCCTGTTGCAGATGCGCCGGGAAGCGGCTGAGGGCCTGGCTGTAGGGCAAAACGGCGGTTGAGGGGTAGAGCTGGACATTGCGCTCATAGACGCCGATCAGGGCATCCAGCAGGGCCGGGTTCTTGCGGATATCCGACTCCAGAGCGGACTTGTCGGCCGCGGCGGCGCCTTCCAGGAAGGCGGCGAAGGCTTCCGGACCGAAGGCCAGTGAGAGTACCGCGCCTCCGACGGCGGAAGTGGAGGAATAGCGGCCGCCGATAAAGTCATCAATATAAAAAGAGGCCAGATAACCGGGGTTATTAGCCAGGGGGCTGGTCTCGCTGGTCACGGCAATCATCTGTTTGGCCGGATCGAGTCCGGCTTTCTTCAGGAAGTCCTTGACAAAAAGCTCATTGGAAAGGGTTTCCTGGGTGGTGCCGCTCTTGGAAACCAGGATAAACAGGGTTTTCTCAAGTTTCAGGGAAGCGATTACGCCGGAAGCGTCATCCGGGTCGACATTGGAGATAAAGCGGGCGTCCATTTTGACGCTGCCCTTGGCGCGGGCCCACTGCTCGAGCGCCAGATACATGGCCCGGGGACCAAGATCGGAGCCGCCGATACCGATCTGCACTACTGTGGTAAAGCGATCGCCCTTGGTGGCGGTAATGGCTCCGGAATGCACCTTACGGGCAAAGTCAGCGATCTTGCTCTGCTGTTCCACATAGAAGGAGCGCATATTTTTACCTTCAACCAGCACATCCTTTCCCAACTGTCCGCGGGTCAATTGATGCAGTACCTTGCGGTTTTCTCCGGTATTGATCACTTCACCGTCCAGGACGGCGCGGTATTTGGCAACCAGTTCCTGCTCTTCGGAGAGTTCCTGCAAAACGGTCAATATCGGCTCATTGACCTGCTTGGCTGCATAATTATACACCAGACCGGCAGCCATGGGCATACTGTAACGGCGCACGCGATCGGCGTTGAGATCATTTCTCAGGTTGACCTGGCCCTTCAGGGACAGCAGTTTTTTGTAGGAAGTTACGGTATCAAGATTGTTCCAGTTGATCATCAGAGTCTCCTTAATATAAATCCGAAAAAAATTAACGGGGGTTTATTCGTCCAGTTCGGGAATCTTAAGCTTCAGGGTATCCAGGAAATCATCCCCGGTGACCCCTTCGCGCAGGCACACAAAAACGCAATTATCACGTCCGGAAATCGTTCCGAGTATTTCTTCCAGATTCATGCTGTCCAGGGCGCCGGCAACCACATCGGAGTGCCCGGAATATGTTTTGATGACAACCATGTTTCCGGAGGAATCGATGGAAATATAGCCGCGCAGGAAATCCTGAATGACGGTCTGCTCGGATTCCTGGCGCTCTTCATCTCCCGGAAGGGTATAGACATAACCATTGTGGCCGTCGGAAATTTTTCCAACCTTCAGCAGTTTCAGGTCACGGGACAGGGTAGCCTGGGTTACCGCAAAGCCTTCACGGGAGAGGTAGCCCAGCAGGGCTTCCTGGGATTCCACCCGGTAGGTTTTTATCAATTTGCGGATTGTTTTCAGACGAGTCAGTCTTTCTTTCAACGGTTTAACCATCCCAAGTTTGAATAAATATACACTTATAATGTATAAAGATTGCTATGTTGTCAAGGGAAGAAATAGACGATACTATTACTGTGAATACCGTGAGCGAAGAAAAGAGCACCACAACTAACGAGAAAAACATCCTCTTTATCCGCCAGGGAGAGCCCCGCGACGGTTTCGCGGAGGTTATCATTACCGAAGGCGGAATCGCGGCAACGGCGACCTTCCACCCACCCTCTCCCGGCGGCGCCTTCCTAAGCTACAACAAGGTCAGCGAAGTGCTGGAAGCCAATAAAGTGGTCTTTGGAATAGACCTTGACGCTGTGCAGAACGCCCTGTTTCAGGCTAATTCCTCGCGCGCGGCCGTGAAGGACGTGATTATCGCCCGAGCCGCGGAACCGGTACCGGAAATCCCCGAACATTTTGTAATCCGCACCGACCTGATCGAGCGCAAGCCGGAAATCGATCCGGAAGCGGCCTCCATCGACTGGCATCAGATCAGTCCTTTTTGCATTGTCCAGATTAAAGAACCGATTGCCAAGCGCATTCCGAAGGTAGACGGAGTCGGCGGTACCAATATCTATGGCGCAGAAGTTTCTTTTCCGGTTCGCGAGGTAAAAACCTATTCAGCCGGTACTAACGTTATTGAACATGAAAAAGGCCTGTTTGCCGGTAAAAGCGGCCGGGTCTCGATCGACAGCAAAGGCGTTATCAGTATCGAAGACGTCCTGCTGCTGAAAAAAGGGGTCGATTTTACCACCGGCAACATCACCTTCCCCGGAGACGTCATCTGTCAGGGCAAGATTGCCGACGGCTTCAAAATTTACTCCGGCGGTTCCTTTGTTTCCAGCGAAGTGGTGGACGCCACCGAAATAGTCTGCAAAAAAGACATGATAATCCAAGCCGGTATCGAAGGCAGCGGCAAGGGCGCGGTGCGCGTCGGCGGCAGTCTGACGGCCAAATATATTCAAAACTGCCGGGTGGCGGTGCGCGGCACAGTCAACGTTTCCGGCAGTATCGTTAAAAGCCTGATCTACAGCATGGACACCATCCGGATGGGCGACACCGGCAAGCTGGTAGGCGGTGAATGTATCGTGATCGGCGGGGTACAGGCCCTGGACATCGGCAACGCCAAGGGCGTGGTTACCCGGCTGCGCTGCGGCACGGATTTTACCGTCCAGCAGGAACTGGATCTGGCCAACGAACAGCTCAAACAGCTGGCCCTGAAAATCCAAAAGGCCGAAGCCATGTACCGGGAAGAACCCGGTCCGGAACTGGAAAAAGCCATTTACGCCATGAAGGCTCAAAAGACCCAGATAGCCAATAAAATACCGACCTTTCTGCCCCGGATTGATACCAACGACAAGGCTTTTGTGGAAGTGCGTGGCACCATCTACCCCGGCGTGGAAATTGAAATTTGCCATGTCGCGCATTCCATCACCAAGGCCCAAAAGCAGGTCATCTTCACCCTGGACAAGGAACGCGGCATCATCGCCGCCCAGCCGCTTAAGAAAGCTTGACGATGGTCTTGCCGGTACCGCCGTTTTCCGGCAGGGCAAAGCTGTATTCGCTGACGCAGGCGGTAGTGCCCAACATCTGGTGAACCGCGACCTGCAGAACCCCTGAGCCCTTGCCGTGCACGATCGAGAACTCCTTTAAGCCTTTCATCACCGCCAAATCCAGCTGCCGCTCCAGAGCCTTCATCGCTTCGTCATGGCGCATACCCAAAAGACGCAGTTCCCAGGCCGGCGTATCGTTGCCGCCCATCTCGGTCTGCACTTCGATGACCGGGGCCCGTTGAGTGAGCGCCGAGCGCGGTATCGGCAAAATATCGGTTTCGGCGACCGTCAGCCGCAGGGCGCCGGCTTCCACCACCCAAAACCCTTTTTTAGCCGGGCGGATCAGCACCGCGCGCTGCTTTTTCTTGCCGATGTACACCTCAACGCCCGCGACCAGAGAAATTTCAGCGTCCGCGGTCCTGTCGGACTTACCGGAGCCGGCGGAACGGTTTGCCTTTCCGCCGGCTCCGGCAGAACGACCGCCGCCAGAGCGACCGCTGTCGGCGCCGCCGGCTCCGGCAGCGGCTTCTTCCGCGGCCAGGCGCGCTTCGACCTCGCGGACCGAGCGGCCGGTAATTTCACGCGAAGCCTGCAGCGATTCATATTCTTCCTGCACAGTCTGCTCAAAGTCGGTAATCCAGCGCTTGACCTGTACGGTTTTTTCGCGGGTCAGCTCGCCCTCGCGCAGTTCGCGCACCAGATTTTCCAGCTCCTTGCGGCTTTTATCGAGCAGGTTGTCCACCCGCTTGAATCCTTCCTCGCGCAGTTCCAGCTCACGCTGCCGCAGTTGCAGCTCCTTCAGTTCAGTCTTGCGCCGCTTTTCGCGCAGTGAAAGCTCTTCTTTTTTCTTCTGGTCGTCAAAGCGCGACAGTTCCTCGTGCTTGGCGGTCAGGCCCTTGATCAGGGCCGAGACATCGGCGCGCTCTTCTTTCAGATAGGTACGGGCCTTGGCCACAATCGCCGGATCGAGGCCGTTGCGGGAGGCGACATCCAGGGCGTGGCTCTCGCCGGGTATACCCATCAGAATGCGGTAAGTGGGGCTGAGGGTGTCCTGGTCGAAATCGACGGAGGCGTTTATGCAATGCTCGTGGGTATAGCCGTAATTTTTAAGAATGCCGTGGTGGGTGGTAACCAGCACCAGGGTACCGCGCTCCAGCAGGGCATCCAGTACGGCCATGGCGATGGCTCCGCCTTCCTGCGGATCGGTACCGCTGCCCAGCTCATCCAGTACCACCAGGGAGTTTTCCGTGGCGCTTTCCAGCATACCGGCCACGTTTTTCATGTGCGCCGAAAACGTCGAAAGGGATTGATCGAGGGACTGCTCATCCCCGATGTCGCAGCTGATGGTATCGAATATCGGCAGGGCGGTCAGCTCGGAGGCCGGAACGGGCCAGCCGCTCTGGTTCAGCAGGGCAAACAGGGCCGCCGTTTTCAAAGCGACGGTTTTTCCGCCGGTATTCGGCCCGGTCACAATCAGCATCCGCCCACCGGAGGGCAATACTAAGTCGATGGGAACAGCCTTGGCGCCGAGCAGCGGGTGACGGGCCTGCAAAATGCGCAGCTCACCTTCCACGGCGCCCTTTTCCAGATCGGCGGCCAGCACACAGCGGTAAGCGGCTCCCCAGCGGGCGGCAGCTCCAATGCCATCCAGAAAAACCATCTGCTGCAGGGCCGCGACTATTTCTTCATGATAGGGGGCGATGGCCGCGGTCAGTTCGCGCAGGATCCGTTCGATCTCGCGATGCAGGCGGTGTTCTTCGCCGACCAAATCATTATTGCGATCCACCACATCCTCAGGCTCGATATAGACAGTCTGACCGGACTGGGAAAGTTCATGCACGATGCCCTTGATCCGGCCGCGGAAGTTGGACTTTAAGGCGATAACCTGACGGCCGTCGCGCAGAGCCGGTACGGTAGACTGCAGCATGGACTTATAACTGTCGTCATTGAGGTAGCCGTTCACCAATTTCTCAATGTCCCGGCGGATACGGGAGATAGACTCGCGGATGGAGCGGATCTCCGGCAGGTCACGGACCTCTCCGGCATGATCGATAACCCGGAAAATCGCGGCGCGTACCTCATTCAGCGCCGGCAGTGTCTGTACTGTCTGAATCAGAGTGGGCCGGACCGCGCTGGCGTCCGTTTCCCGTCCGCCGCGCCGATCTTCCTCATCGGCCCATTGACGGATTGAAGCCACCGACTCACAGAGTTGACCGAGAGCGTAAAACGAGGCGGCCTGCAGTCTGGCGCCCTCCACCGGAATTTGAGGCAGAAAGGGCGTGACCGGGGGCCAGGCTGTAAAGCGCGGCGGATTACGTCCGTTCTGAGCGGTCATCCAGTCGGCGCAGAGGGCTTTCAGCTCCCGCAGGCGCTGTCTATCCGATAGCGGCTGCCGCTCCAGCAGGGCCTGCTCGCCTTCCTCGCTCAGGCAGTAACCGGCAATCTGGGCGCGAAGGCGCGCATATTCGAGAACATCTAAAGTTCGCTGATTCATCATTATAATTCCGCATCAATCCGAGCGGCTGCCGCCTTCGATCTCTTCCTTGATCCTCTGCCAGCTTTCATAACGCTGCTCGTGAATCACCCCGGAATAGACCGCTTCAAGAATTTTGCAGCCGCTCTCGTGTACATGTGAACAGGAAAGGCCGTAGGAGCACTTCCCCACCAAATCTTCCATTTCCCTGAAATACAGAGCCAGGTCTTTAGCGCTGATGCCGTTGAGCACAAAGCGCCGCACGCCGGGAGTATCAATCAGCGCGGTACGAATGCCGGCGGCATCACTACCCAGATGATAAAGCATACCCCGCGTGGTGGTGTGTGTTCCGCGCCCGAACTTTTCGGAAAGCGCTTGAGTGCGCAGAGCCAGACGGGCGTCCAGAACATTCAAAATGCTGGACTTGCCGACGCCGGACTGACCAACCAGGGCAGAGGTCTTACCGGAAAGCCGGGAACGCAGGTTTTCAATCCCCTCGCCGGTCTGAGCTGAAACCCGCATTACTTCATAGCCCAGCCGCTCCCAGTCCGCCAGCCGGTCTTCGATATCTTCATCCGTCGGCAGGTCGCTCTTATTTAAGACAATCAGCGGTGTTATCCGCTCAGCGTCGGCCTGAATCAGAGCCCGGTCGATAAACCGCGGGCGGAAGGGCGGCTCATCGGGAGTAGTCACGCAGACCAATACATCCAGGTTCGAAGCCAGTATCTGCGGTTCATTGCTTTTCTGATTAAAGCGCACAAAGCGGTTTTTGCGCTCGATCAGCGCCAGGAGCTGACCGCGACTGTCGTCCAGGGCATCCGGCTCAATCTGCACGAGGTCTCCCGGCGCCAGAGGATTATAATAACCCTCGGATTCCTTCAGCACCTTCCCCTTTATGGAGCAGAGCCGGATAATTCCGGCAGAGTCTTCCACCTGGAAACTGTTATTGGTTCCGCCGAGCACCAGAGCTTCAATCAAAGGACACCTCCCCAGGCAATGCCGAACCGTGCGGCAAGGGCACTGAAACGCTCATCCTGAGCGGAATCCAGTTTTCCGGTAATAAAGCAGGCCCCTTCGGAATGGGTATAGCCGGGATCCGGATGTACCAGCCGTAAAGCCTGCTGCACCACGCCCTCGCGGGAATCGATGATACGGATATCCGGACCGGCGGCCTGACGGATCGCGTCGGTGACATGCAGAAAATGGGTACAGGCTAAAACGATGGTGTCGACCCCGGCGGCTTTAAAGCGGTCTATAGAAGGCCGTACCGCCGCCAAACGCTCGGCGTCAGAGGCGGTGATCAGATCAGTTTCGATACGCGATATCAGGGTGGAATCCCCAATGCGTTCTATAAAACAGTCCGAGGCAAACTGGCGGATCAGCTCATCAGTATACGGATCGCTGACCGTGCGCGCGGTAGCCAGCAAACCGATGCGGCGGTTTTTAGAAGAGGCCGAGGCCAGCTTAATGGCCGGAACGGTACCGACAAAAGGCACGTCGAAATGAGAGCGCAGCTCGGCGAGCGCGGCTACCGAAATGGTATTGCAGGCAATCACGATCACTTCCGGCCGGAAACGCTCCAGCAGATGGGCGACGGTATTTTTGGCGAAGGCGATAACCTGTTCGCGGGTTTTCTCGCCGTAGGGGAAGTGCTCGGTATCCGCCACATAGACGCAGGAGGCTCCGGGGGCATGGGCTTTGAGCTGGGCTAAATACGGCAGGCCGCCGGTACCCGAATCCAAAAAGGCGTATTGATAGAAGCGCTTGGCGGAGATAAAAGCCGCCGGGGTTCCGGCTGAGGCAGTTTCAGTTGAAGAGGCTGTCGAAGGCATTTTTACCACTCTCTTTTTTTGGGTCATCCGGCGCGATCGGGCCGCGAAAGCGCGGATTTACGGAAAACAGATCACAGAAATTTGACCGCTCTTTATCATAAACGGCCTCGTCCACCCGTTCGGCGCAGTCATGATAGCTGCCCGGTGAATAAAACCGGCAATTACGGCAGGAGCGCAGATCCTTGCCGCAGGCTTCACATACCGCGGTCCGCGAGACCGGTCCGTTTACAATGATAGCATTACCGCATTTCCAGCACATTCAATAATAATAACCCATTTGACCAAAATCACGCAATGACCTACAGTAGAAGCATGTTCGATCCAAACCAGAGGATGCCGGCCGCAGAATTGACAGCGCTGATACTCGGCAACACGGTTATTGAAAGCCTCAATGCCACGGGCTTGGAATTACGCGACATTGATCTAAGCGGAAAAACTTTTATCGGCTGCTGTTTTAACCGGGCCCGTTTTTTTAATGTGAAATTCGACTCCTGCCGCATCCGGATGTGTTTTTTCGACTCTACTACCTTTAACAACTGCTCGCTTTCCGGCAGCAATATCCAGTTTTCAGCCTTTCCGGGCGCTCATATTCTCAACTCAACCTTTACGAACTCGGATTTGCTGCACAATAACTTCAACGGCCTGTTGGCCTCCAATGTAAAATTCGATGACTCCGACTTGTACAATTCCCGTTTTGTGCTCTCCACCCTTAAGCACAGTACCTTCAATAATTGCAACCTGAAAAAAACGATGTTCTACCACTCCACCACCGAAATGGTTTCGTTCAAGGCGTCCAATACCCGCGAGGCTATCTTCGGCAAGGGAGAAAACCCGGAATGAAGATTTACTACCATTATTCGCTGGAAGGCTTTTCCAACGGCTACCTGGTCGCCAACGAAGAAACCCGCGAGGCGGTAATGATCGACCCGGGCGCCATCACTCCCCGTATTCTTGAACAAATCGAAAAGGCGCCCTATAAACTGTCCGCTGTGCTGGTTACCCATAACCATGAGAGCCATCACCGCGGACTGGAAACCCTGCTGCGCATCTACGCGCCCCGGATTTACGCCGCCGACTCGGAGCTCAAGGGCATTCCGGTGACCATGCTGCAGGGCAACGGCACCTTTCTGGCAGCCGGTTTCGCCATCCGCTATTATTCCACGCCGGGACATTCGCCGGATTCGCTGATGTACCAGATTGAGCATGTTCTGTTTACCGGCGACAGTCTCTCCGCCGGCCGGCTCGGCTCAACCAACAATGTCTACGGTACCCGCAACTTGAAAACCCATCTGCGCAAAAAAATGCTCAATCAGGAAGACAGTATCATTTTAATGCCCGGACACGGGCCGCCTTCCACGATCGGCGCCGAACGCCTTTACAACACCGAACTGATGCATTCGGACGATAACTATCACAAGGGCGAGAGCGAAGAAGAGTGGTTCTGATTCCGCAAACGCGTTTCAGTCCCGAAAACTGAACATCCCTACCCGGCCGGCCGAAATTCCCCAGCGTTCAAAAATATAGTCATTCAAGCGGCTGGCGGAAGCGACAAACGCCGCCGCCCCGCTGCCGGTTACCCAGTCCGCTAAAGAGGGGTCACCCTTGAAACGCAGATAGCGCGGCACCAGGCTTTCGACAAAATAAGGAACAACCCGATCCAGCGGCTGCTGCAGCAGGTAAGCCATAAACTCATTTTCCATCAGGTACGTGTCCGCAGTGTCATAGCCCAGGGCATCGATGACCGTAAAATAAGACTCCAGAAAGGAACGGGCCCGGCTGTCCTGGGCGCTGTATACTTCATGAACCTTGGCGCGGAATTCCGCGTCCGTAAAATAAAGGCCGTGCAGACCCTCATGGGCGATGAACAGATAACGCAGATACGGCAGAGAAGCCCTTGATATTGAAAGCACGGCGCCGCGGCCCTCGCGGTAGGCGCCGGCATCTTCGCGGATGATACCCTCGGCCAGAAGCAGGTCCCGCAGCAGCTGTTCTTCGCGGTTCAAACTGAAAGACTGCAGGCGCGCCAGCTCAAAGAACTCCGCCAGGCTGGAGGCGCGGTAATCGTGGGCGTTGAAGGCATGCAAGCCGGCGAGCGCGGCATCGCTATGCAGCTGACCCCGGTACCCCTGTTTCTCCACAAAAAAAGCCAGACGTTTAAAAAACAGATCCTGGACGGCGTAGTCCGCGGTATCAAAAATTAAAATTGAAGGAAAGCGGTCCCAGGCGAAAATCTCGTAACGGCTGTCGCGCCAGGCGTCCTGCGGCCACTGCACCACCAGATGCGGATCGGCGGAAATGGGAATCGGAAGCGATCCGGCGCCGGTATAATTGACCGGCCGGCTGATCATACTCTCCGGTAAGACCGGCCCGTCGGCGCTGAAAAGAGGAGAGCTGTTGGCCGCGCGGTCCAGTAAAAAAGGCGGTACAATCGAAACGGCGCTTCGCGGTCCCAGACGAAAGGAAAAATACTGTCCACCACCCCTGACGGTCAGAGTCTGCTGCTTTTCCGGGGTACTCTCCGCTCCGACCGCCGGCAGACCGACTTCCAGGCTGTGTCCGCTGACCACACTTACCAGCGCTTCCGGGTTATCAAAACGCTGGAAGCCGCCGTCCGGACCGAAGCCGAACCAACGCCGCGGTGAAATCTGCCAGCCGCGGGCCTCGGCGGTCAACGTCGCGGAACGCACCGTCACCGCCGGCGGCGGCCCCGATTCAAGCGCAGGCGCCGTGTCGGAAGCGGAGGGCGTCACCCGCAGGGCAAAACCGGAGAAAGCGGCCGGAGCCGAACCGGAGGCATCGGTGGTGGTGATGGCGAGGGCGGTATCCGCGATGTCCGACACAGTCATCCGGATACGCAGCTCCCCCGTACAGCCGGTCACGGTGGAGAACGGCCGTTTAGTAAGCTCGGGAAACAACTGCCAGGGTGAGCTGAAATCGGCGGCGGTTAAAGCAGCCAGGGCGATATCAACAGAGCGGCCATCGGCCACCGACACGAACAACTCCAGAGCCGTACCGGCGCTGAGGCTCAGGCGGGCTTCGGGCGGGAGCATAAAAAAGGCCGGATTGTCCGAGCCGCGCACGATACCCTTCCGGGCAGAGTTTTCGGAGGTATACAAGGCCGGAGCGGAGCTGTGTCCTTCAAGGGTCAGAACGGTACGCGCGGCGCCGGCGCACCCGCTGAACAGCGCGGTTCCGACGAGGATCGCGGACAGCAGCCTCCTGTTCATAACGAAAGGATGCTCCGGGTGATCAATTTAGCAAGTTCGTACTTGCGCTCCGGAGGCAGCTCGGAATCCGGCCGCAGAAAACTCTCAAAACGTCCGGCAAAATCGTCCGGAAGAGTTTTCAGCGCCAAAACCTGACTGTAGTAGGCGCGGTGGGAGGGCTCAAAACAGCCGTTCTCCATAAAGAGAGCCGAACAGGCGAATTTTATAAAGTTGGAGGAGGAGATCAGGTTGTTAAAAGTATCTTCCTGAATCAGCGAGGCGCCCAGATCAGCCAGATAGTGTTCCATGGTGGAGCGGTAGAAGGCGCGCATAGCCAGCCAGAAGTCTTCGCTCAGCACTTCCAGCCTGGAAAGCACGGTGTCATGCCAGGCGCTGCGGCGGAACAGCGGACGGCAATGCGTCAGCCGGTAAAACACGTAAGTGCCGCTGTCGCGGATTTTCCAGAGATCAGCGCCGGCGGCGGAAGCGATTTCAGTCAGTTCATTGATGCGGGCCACCTGCTTGTATTCGATGCGCACCGGAAGCTCACCGACCATAAAGCGGTCTTTGGTTTCGCGCGGGGAGGTTTCAAAAAGGCTGAGCGTCGGAAAAAGTCCGGCGCGGTCCTGGGCCGGAGGAATTTCACCGTCGGTGTATACATCCAGGATCAGGGCAAAATAAGGGTCGAGGGTATTGATTGACGCGGCCTCGTTCAAACAGATGCACTCTACGGCATCCCAGGCCGAGATTATGGCCACCAGCCGGTCGGCCAGTTCGCTAACTTTTGGTTTCATGCTATACTTCATTACAGCAGTTTATCATAACATTGCGCCAAATGGAATAATTATGAGCGAAAAACCAATCATCTTCGACGCTCTCTTTTTACATGAAACCCCGTCCGCCGGCCTCGAACGGCTGCAGCGCTTCTGGCGTTCCACGGCCGGAGTCGCCTCGCCGTTCAACCTGCTGCCGCCCTTCATGCCGGTCCGGCCGGAGGCTTTTCCGGAAAAGGGGCCAGTACCCGGTCTATTGCGGATCGGCGCGCCGCAACTCCGGGCTGACGGTTACCTGATCTGTCCGCTCAGTCTGGACAGCGGCTGTCTCCCGGATGAACTGCCGCTATTCCCCGCTTTTCCGCCCCTGCCCCGCGCCGCGGCCCTGATTCTCGGTCACAGCGCCTCTAAACCGGCGCCTGCGGCAACAGAGGAAACGGCGGCCTTCACCGCCCGGGTCGCCTGGCTCGGCCGGGTCACCCTGAAAATTGAAACTGATAGCCATAGTTTTTACCGCTGCGAGCGCAGCATCACGGAGCTGCGCTGGATAAAGTTCAGCGGGTAACAGGACGGTTCGGCAGACTGTGATCTACAGCCACTTGCGACGCTTGAAATACAGCAGCATTCCCGCGACCAGCAGCAACATCAAGGTCCAAACCGCCGGGTAGCCCCATTTCGACGCCAGCTCCGGCATGAACTTGAAGTTCATACCGTACACGCCGACAATAAAGGTCAGCGGAATAAACAGGGTGGAAATGATGGTCAGCACCTTCATCACTTCATTCATGCGGTTCGACAACGAAGATAAATGCACTTCCTGAATACCGGAAGCGGTTTCACGAAAACTCTCCAAAGCTTCCAGAACCTGGACAATATTTTCGGAGAGGTCACGCAGATACGGGGTCAGGCCCTCGTCCAGCAGATCGGAGTCGGAATGCAGCAGGGCGCTGACCGTTTCGCGTACCGGCCACAGAATACGGCGCATGCGGTTCAAAGTGGTCTTTACTTCCTGCAGTTCGGCCATAAAGGACGCCGCCTGGTGGACGGTAAGGCTGTGCGCTTCCAGTTTTTCAAGGTCCGCGCCGATGTGCTCCAGAATATCAAAATAACTGTCGACAATCACGTCCATTAAGGCATACAGCAGATAAGCCCCGCCAAATTTGCGCAGTTTGCTGGTTTCGGTCTTCAGGCGGTTGCGCACCGGGTCAAAGCAGTCTCCCGGCGTCTCCTGAATACTGATGATGGTCGTACCGGTGAGGATGAAGCTGACCTGTTCGTATTCGATCGAGAGATCCGGATGGCGGGTGAGCATCTTGGTGATGACGATCAGGTAATGACCAAAATCCTCTACCTTGGGCCGATGGTGGGTATTCAGCAAGTCCTCAACGGTCAGCGAATCGATTTTGAAAAAGCGGCACAGCCGTTTGAAGGCGTCCAGATCGGCCAGGCCGTTAATATTGATCCAATTCACCATTCCGGATTCCAGCATGGAGAGCATTTCCTCCAGACCTTCCGGGATAATCACCGCGACTTCCTGCTTATCGTATTGAATCAGCGAATACAGCGCCTCGCAGGGATTGAGGTCGCCGATAAAGACCGGCGGCTCGCCCGCGGGGACCTGAGTCTTTTTTACCGTACTGTCCAGGCTGGCAGCGTCCTTGGCTTTCATAGTACTCAAGCATACTCCTTCCGGCCGGCGCGGGCAAGTAAAAACGGAAGGAGTCTCTTTACGGTATTACCGGCAGCGGTTACAGCCACCGGCTGTAGTTACAACCGCGGTCAGCGCCGTCAGCGGCAGCTACTGTCAGCGCTCTTTATCCCCGGCGGCGTCGGACGGCGCGGCCCTGATCTCCGAAATCCGGTACCAGTCGATGTTCCGGGTCAAAATCATTACCGCCGCCAGGATGGTGAACACACCGATCGCTCCGACCAGCAAGGCGTAGTCTTCGGACTCCAATGCCACGTACAGATACAGATAAATGCCGCCGAGTACCGGACTCATTACCAGACCGCGCAGAGCTGAACCCAGAATGGCCGCGGAATAAAAGGAAACCAGCAGACAGACCGCCAGCGCTCCGATGGCATAAGCCGCCATAAAGGGCAGATGCTCGGACACCGAAAGCAGCAGCAGGTAAAAGAAAACGTCGGCCATGCCGATCATGGTGTATTGCAGGGGATGAATGCGGCGCTTCAAAAAAATCTCGAACAGGAAAAAAACGATAAACGGCACGATGATAAACAACAAACCGTATTTCAGGGCCCGCTCTGTTTTGTGATAGACCGAAACCGGCTGGAAGAAATCCACCGCGAAGCTGTAACGCTGCAAACTGTTATAATCGGATTCCGCGATAAAGGCCCCCGGATACGGGCGGGCGGTGTCCGGTATAAACCACTGGGCCTCAAAGCCGGCCTCTGTAATCGTATAGGATGCCGGCAGCACGTAGCCTTTGAAGGAAGGCGAAAGCCAGTCAGATTTCAGAGTGCAGCTGACATTCTCGCCCAGGGGATACACGGCCAGATCACCGCCGCCGCCCAGGCTTACCGAAATTTCCAGATGAGCGGGACTGATAGACGAAGCCGGAAAAGTCAACGCCGAGGCGGACCATTCAAAAGAAGACTCTCTGCCCTTCATGGACGCGCCGGCCAGGCCGTTGACCGTCAGCAGCGGAGCCGACTTCAAAGAACGCTTGTCCAGCATTTCCAGGGAGTACCAGGCGCTTTCCCAGTCCGCGCTGTAATTGACACCGACCAGATTGGCAGCCAGTTTGGAACGCACCGCGCTGAAGTCCGCGCTGAGCTGAAGGTCGGCAGTATAAACCGGAACCTCATAGATACCCCGGCGGCGTGTCTCGGTACGCACCGTTCCGCTGATATTCAGATTTTCCGGTACAATTACCGCGACATGGCGCACCGAAACCAGCCGGTTATCGGAATTGCGGGCCTGCACGGTTATGGGGACCATTAACAACGGGCCGATTATCGCGGAGCGGCCGCCGTTCATGGCGATAATTTCCTCGCCGACCGCGAGGGCCCGGTCTTTACGCTCGTCGGCTACCCGGCCGATCATAAAGAGCGGAATCATCAAAAAACCGATTACCAGAAAAATAACCATCAATTTAAAACCCAGGCGCATTCCGGACGAGCCGGATTCTGAAGAGAGCGTTGTGTTCATTGTTGAACCTCCGCCACTGAGCATAGCAGCCGATTGTGGCCGAAGTGTGGCGGAATGAAGTTTACTTTAGGGCACCTCGAAAAACTGAAGTTTTTAGAGGTACCCGTTATAGATTAGATGGCCGCGCGCACCGGTAAGGTCAGAGTAAACAAGGCGCCGCCGGAACTCTGGTTCGCGCAGGCCACCGAACCGCCGGCGGTGCGTACCACCGCTTCCACCAGAGCGAGGCCGATGCCGGTATGGGCAGTCCCGGACTGCGGCCGCCAGGTGAAAAAACGCTCAAACACACGGGAGAGGTGTTCCTCCGGAATGCCGGGTCCCTGGTCACGTACAGATACGGCGAGAGACTGTCCTTCCAGGGAGGCCTCCAGGCTCACCAGACCGGAGGCGGGCGAAAAGGAGGCGGCGTTGACCAGCAGATTTTCCAGACAGATGGACAGGTGGGCCGTCGACAGCGGCAGCGCCGCCGAATCCGCGCCCGGCGCTAAACGGCACTCAAAGCGCACCTCCGGAAAACGGGCGCGCAGGGAGGGCAGCAGCGTTTCCAGAACCGGCTCAAGCGCGGCAAGTCCGCCGCTGCCGCAGGCTTCAATGCGCGAAAGCTCCCGGAGGGCAGAAAGGATTTCTTCCATCCGGCCGGCGCTTTCCTGAATCAGGGCCGCGGCTTGCTGTACTTCGGAAGCGCTGCTTCCCGGAAGCAATTCAGCGCTGGTACGAATTCCGGCGATGCGGTTGCGCAGCTCATGGGCGGCGTCGCTGGCGAAATTCTCGCTGAGGCGAATGTGATGCTGTTGACTCTCCAGCAGGGTCGTCAGAGCGCGCGACAGCCGGTCAATCTCATCATCGCGGCCGGTGGTATGAAAAAACCCGGCCGCCGGGGGCGCGCCGGAAGCGGTAACCGCCTCGGCTTCCCTGCGCAGACGCGACAGCGGCCGTGATATGGTCAAAGCCAGCAACAAGGATACTAGGGCGGCCGTGACCAGGCTGATCAGAAAAATCTTCCCGATTTCCAGTCGAAAATCATATAAATTGGCCAGCAGCCGGTAGGTGGACTGGGAGACCAGCACCGCGCCGGTTACACCGTCGGGTGAAGTAACCGGCAACGCTGAATACAGGGTAACAGAGGTCTGCCCGCCGGAAGAAATGCGGGTAATGGCGCCGTAGCGCCCTTCAAGGGCCGACTGAATTTCCCGGCCGGAGAGTACCGTCTTTCCTGAATAAAAATCGGCGCTGTCCAGCGGAATGGAGGGAGCCTGCAAGTATTTGCGGAAGAAGCGCACCGGCAGGGAAAGGGCGCGGTACAGCAGCGTATTCTCGGAACGGCGGATCAGAGCCTGCGGAGCGGAATCCTCATAAGCATCGCGGGAGTCAGACTTTACCGCGGTTTCGGAGCGGCGGGGCCCGAGGGCGGCGCTGTCGGCCAGCAGAGTTCCAGCGGCATCGACAATTCTGATCCGGGCAGTATGGTTCTGACGCAGTGAAAGCAGCAGCTCGGTGGCGGCCGCGGATGTAACGCCGTCCGCCGCGAGCCAGGCCGAAATAATCCGGCCCTGCTGAACCAGGGAGCTTTCCATATCGGTCAGCAGCTGATCCTCGTAAAAGGAAAGCGAGAAAAAGCCGGCCACCGGCATGAATACTACCAGAATATTAAAAATAAAAAGACGGGCGGCTATCGGACCGCGCAGCAGCGGTTTCACAGGCTCCCCTCGCGGAAACGATAGCCGGCGCCGTACATGGTCTCGATGCAGCTTTCCGGCGCGCCGGCGCTGCTCAGTTTTTTGCGCAACCGCTTGATATGGCTGTCCGCGGAGCGCTCAGAGGTAAAACTGTCCAAGGGAAAGGCATACTGCATCAAACCGTCGCGGGAGACGATCTCTCCGGGACGGTGCAGCAGGCGCTCCAGCATCCTGAATTCAGTCAGCGTCAGGGAAAGTTCCCGGCCGCGCCAGAAAGCCTGCAACCGCTCGGCGCACAGCAATAAAGCGGAACCGGAGGCGTCAGTAACCGCTGGTCCGGCGGGTAAAGCGGAGCGGCGCAGCACGGCCCGCACCCTGGCTATCAACTCGCCCATGGAAAAGGGCTTGGCTATGTAGTCGTCGGCGCCGGATTCCAGTCCGGCTATCCGGTCAATTTCCTCATCCCGGGAGGTCAGGAAAATTACCGGAACGCGCAGCCGGGCCGCCCGCACCCGCGATAAAACCGCGGTGCCTTCCAGCAGCGGCATCGAAATATCCAGAATGGCCAGCGCGAAATCTCCCTCCCGCAGGGCTTCCCAGGCGGACTTGCCGTCAGCGTAAGACTCCACGCAGAAGCATTCACGCCGCAGGGCCAGAGCCACGCCTTCCCGCACGCTGTTTTCATCATCCGCAATCAGTATCTTTGGACTCATTTTATGTATGGTACCCTGAATTACCCGTTCGGAAAAGTCCTGAATCTGATTTTGGGCCTGATTTTGCTGAAACCGCCCTTGTTCTGCGCCCGCTATCGTATTAAGATAGGGCATGGCCGAAATTAAATATCGAATCTACATTGGGACTATTCTGATCGCGTCCAGCCTGATCATGCTGCTGATTATTTTCTCCAGCTTCCACATCAGCCTGCAGAACCGGCTGTTTATAGAAACGGCGGACCGGCTGCAGGCCACCGCTATTCTGGGAGCCGAAGGCGTTAACACCGCGGACCTGGTTGCGCTGCTCGAAAAAATCGGCCCCGATACCGATCCGGAAAGCGCTTTGCAGGTCGAACAGACTGAACAGTATGCCCGCCTTTCCAAATATCTAAACCGTATCCGCAGCACCAACCCGTCCCTGATTCTGTATGTCTATATTCTGGCCCCCGGCAGCACACCGGAAAAAGCCCGTTTTGTGGTTGACGCCGACGTACTGCGCCTGCGCGAAGAACAGCGGCGCGGCGCCTCGCGCGAGGAGATGATATCAGCCTTCAATCTGGAATATGAGATTCATGATCAGACGCAAACCATGACAGCGCTGCTACAGCGCATTCCCCAGGTAGGCAGCCGCTTTATCACCGATCCGGATTATAAGACAAATTCACTGATGGGACTGGCACCCATCTTCGACAAGGAAAACGGAGCCTTTCTGGGATGCCTCGGGGTTGATATCTCGGACAGGAATTATTCTACTTTTATATCATCAATTTTTCTCGGGGCCTTTATCATTGCCGGCATTCTGCTGGTGGTCATCATCATCGGTTCCTTCCTGCTGGCCTGGCGGATCAGCCAGCCGATAATTTATCTCAGCGACGCCGTCCGCAAATTCGGCGACTCCGATCTCAGTTCACGGGCTGAACTGAAAACCTTCATCAAGGAACTGTACGACCTTAAAAGTAATTTCAATTACATGGCCGATAAAATCCAGAATTACCAGGAGCACCTGATTGAGCTGAATCAGTCGATGGAGCGCTTCGTGCCGGATGCCTTCCTCAATTTCCTGTCCAAAAAGAGCATTCTGGATGTCCAGCTCGGAGACCAGATCCAGAAAGACATGACGATCATGTTCTCCGATATCCGCAGCTTTACGGCCATCTCCGAACACCTGACGCCCAAGCAGACTTTTAACTTCCTGAACGATTATCTTTCGCGCATCGCCCCGATAATCCGCCGTCACGGCGGTTTCATAGATAAATACCTCGGTGACGGGATCATGGCGATTTTCCCGGCTAGCGTCGATGACGCCGTGCGTTGCGCTCTGGACATGATTCAGGAAATCCGCAAACTCAACCTGGAGCGCGAAAAGGACGGTCTGGAGCCGATAGCCACCGGCACCGGCATCCATTGCGGAACAATGATGATGGGCACTATCGGCGAAGACCGGCGCATGCAGACCACCGTGATAGCCGACTCCGTCAACCTGGCCTCCCGTCTGGAATCCATGACCAAGGAAACCGGCGCGAGGCTGCTGATCAGCCGGGAAGTCTATAACCGATTGGAAGACTCGGACGCCTTTATGAGCCGTTTTATCGGTTCGACGAATTTTAAGGGCAAAGAAGAAAAGATCGGCGTATTTGAGATTTTTGACCAGGATAGCGCTTCTCTGCGCCAGCTGAAAGCCGCGCTGCGCAAGAAGTTCGAAGCCGCGGTAGCCTTGCTTTCAGATAACCGTTTTCCCGAAGCCGAACAGGCCTTCGCGGCGATTCTGGCCGAAAATCCGGAAGACCATGCCGCCACCTGGCAGCTCAATCGGGCCAAAGCCCGACAGCTGCCGGAATGCCAGATCGACTGAACTAAGGATTAATTGTGCCGGTGCATCCAGGCCACTACCCGACCCTCGATACGTACCTGCTCGAGCTCTTCGCCGGCAATGCGCCGCACCGGATACTGGGGGTTCTCGCTGATCAGGCTGAGCTCCCTGTTCACCGGATCGCGGGAAAGCCGCTTAACCAGCAGGGTTGAACCCACCGAAAGCACAAACACACCGTCCCCGGCGGTTTCATCCGGGCAGAAAAGCACAATATCCCGATCCCCGAGCCCGATACCGGTCATGGAATCCCCGCGCACCGTAACCGCACGGATGCGGGACGATCGGTACGGGGCAATCAGAGCCTGCGGAACGGGAAGGGTGCTGACAGCCGCGCTGCCGTCGATCTCGGCTCCCGCGCCGGCGGCGGCTTCCTGAACTATCAGCTGCACCTGGGCCAAGCCGTTTTCAGTTTCCGAGGACTGAAAACCGGCGGAAGGCGCGTTACTGCCGGTCAGCAACCAGTTGATATCCGTGCCGTAGCAGCGTGCCAGACGCACCAGCACCTCACGCGAAGGCTCACGCTTGCCCAGCTCGATATCGCCGGAAACAACCGGATGAATACCGAGACTGTCGGCGAAAGCTTTTTTGGAAAGACCGGCCGCGCGCCGGATACTGCCGTAACGCTCCGCCGTCCCGCCATCAGTTTCTATAAGATCCACAATTTTCCCCTTGACAGAATAAGCAATACGCTTATATTATAAAGCATATCGCATACATACTAACATATATGCGTATAAAAGGCAAGAAAGAGTTTATGGCAAGTGAAACCGGATTCCCCTCACCCGCCCGCGGCTATGAGGAACAAAGCATTGATCTCAACACCCTGCTGATCACCAATCCGCCGGCCACCTTTTTAATGCGGGTATCCGGAGAACAGCTGGTCTACAAGGGCGTCTACGAAGGCGATCTGCTGGTGGTAGACCGTTCGCGCAGCGCCGTAGCCGGAAACCTGGCGGTAATCCGCTTTGAGGGAGAGTTTTTGTGCCGTGAAATATTGCGCGAAGGCGGAAGGCTGAGCATCCAGGTTTCACAGCGGGCTGTTGTACCGCTGACTGAGGAAACGCCGCTATTCGGAACCGTTACCGCCGTAGTGAGGAAATTATGATATTCCATATTGACGCCAACTCTTTTTATGCCTCCTGCGAGCGGCTTTTCCGGCCGGACCTGGACGGTAAGCCCATAGTAGTGCTTTCGAATAACGACGGCATTATTATCGCCCTGAGCTCCGAAGCTAAATCCGCCGGCCTCAAGCGCGGCGATGCCTATTTCAAGGTGGCCGAACTGTGCTCCCGCACCGGCACCGCCGTCTTCAGCTCCAACTATACCCTGTATGCCGACATCAGCAGCCGCATCGTCAACATCTATAACCGGCTCTGCCCGGAGGTGGAAGTGTATTCAATAGATGAATGCTTTCTGTACTTTCCGGACTGGAAGGCCGCGGATCTTTACAATACCGCGCAGACCATCCGGGAAACCGTGCTGTACGAAACCGGCATGCCGGTGTCCGTCGGTATCGCCGAAACCAAAACCCTGGCCAAACTGTGCAACAAGCTGGCCAAGAAAAACGGCGGTATTTTCAGCTCCGCCGGTCAGGATATGGACAGCATCCTCGCCGCCACGGCCGCCGCTGACGTGTGGGGCATCGGCTGGTCCAAAACCGCGACGCTGGAGCGGCACGGAGTGCGCACCGCCCTGGACCTCAAACGCTATCCGCTGCTGGAAGCCCGCCGGGATCTGACCATTACCGGCTTCCGCACGGTACAGGAGCTGAACGGTATTGCCGCTATCGACCGTCAGGAACGGGAGCGCTGTCAGAATATCTGCTCTTCTAAGTCTTTCGCTGAACCAGTCTATACCCTACCGGAACTGGAGGAAGCCCTCACCTCCTATACCCACGAGGCCGTTTCCCGGATGCGCAGCGAATACAGCGCCGCCCGCTATATTTCGGTATACTTGATGACGAATCCCTGGAGCGACAGCGGCGGCCAGTTCTGCGATCACCGCTCCGCCCGGCTCTCCCACGCCACCTCCTACCTTCCGGACATTCTGGCTACCGCCCTGGAACTGCTGCGCGGCATGTACAAAAGCGGCTACCGCTACCGCAAGGTAATGGTCAACCTGCTCGGTCTGGACGATGATACCACTGACCAGATAGAACTCTTCGAGACCGAGGACCGCGCCGACAGCGTCTCCCAAAAAGCAATCATGGCCTGTCTGGACCGGGTCAACCGCCGCTACGGCCGCAACACCTTAAGCGTCGGCACGGCCACCCTGGCAAAACGGAAGCCGGCGAGAGCGGCCCTTACGGCACCGGCTACGGCAGATAGACGCGGTCCCGGCCTCTTTTCCGCAAGACCCGCGTCAACCGCCGCCGGCACTATATCGGCCCAAGCGCTACCTAACCAGACGGTTCGCTCCAACGCCTTACCGGCTAACCCAGGGCTTGCTGAACCGTCGTACGCTGCCCGCTGGGCTATGAAACGCGAATTTCTGTCCCCGGCCTACACCACTAACATGACAGCCCTGCCGCAGGTACGCTGAATATGGCTGAACTGCTGATCGGCACATCCGGCTACGACTATCCTGAATGGCGGGGCATTCTTTATCCCCATGATCTGCCCCGCGAAGAGTTTCTGTCGTTTTACGCCGAACACTTTAATGCCCTCGAAGTAAACTATACCTACTACGGCATGCCGACTGAATACCAGCTGTCCGCCATGCATAAGCGCAGCCGGGGACGTCTGCAATTCTCGGTAAAAGCCCATCAATCACTGACGCACAGCATAACCGTATCCCAATGGCGCGACGCCGCCAAGCAGTTCCGGGCCGCCCTCAATCCGCTGCTTAACGCCTCCGTGCTGTCCGCCGTACTGCTGCAGTTTCCTCAAAGTTTTCACTACGGTCTGGACGAAAGGCGATACCTGGACAATCTGACCGGGGAGCTGTGCGGCCTGCCCTTGACTGTCGAGTTCCGGCACAGTTCCTGGCAGAAAGACCGGGTTTACGAGGGCCTGCGCGAGCGCGGCATAACCTTATGCTTGAGCGATTTACCGGCCTTGCGGAATTTGCCGTCCTTTGTGCCTGTACTGACCTCCGGGAAAACCTATCTGCGCTTTCACGGCCGGAATACCGAAACCTGGCACGGCACCAATGCCCGCGACCGCTACGATTACCTGTACAGCGAGGCGGAACTGAGTCGTTATAAACCGTTGTTGGACAGCATTTGCCGCAAAGCCGAGCTCGTGCAGATTTTTTTTAATAATCACGCCAAGGGTCACGCCGTAGTCAATGCCCGGATGACCAAACTGCTGCTGGGCTGATCCGGCGAAATTGGTGCTTGACAGGCGTAGCAGACAGTTTTATATTAAACACCATAATATTTGTTAAAAGCAAATATTGCCATTAGCAATTACAACCGATAAACACGACCGGTAGTTGTGTACACTTTTTGGGGTTCGACTGTGATAGATCTTTGCGAAATACGCAAGTTGCAAACCGCGCTGCGTTCCTTCGAGAATGAGCTGAAAAATAAAACATCCCTCTCGCTGAATGACGCCCTCTGCCTCTGCTCAATCAGTCAGGGCGTAAGCGAGCCCGGACAATTGGCCCGCGAGCTACAGCTTTCACCCTCGCGTTTGACACGTATACTTGATGCCCTGGAAAAACGGAAGTACGTAGAGCGCCAAACAGCCAGCGGGGACCGGCGCGGCGTCCTGGTCAGCCTGACGGTCAAGGGAAAAAAAACAATCAAAGAGTATTCATGCGCCGGCCTTGAAGTTCCGGCGGAACTGCTGCACACACAGGAGGCCAGATAATGGCAAAGTATGTAATAGTCGGCGGAGTCGCCGGCGGAGCCGGAACAGCTGCCCGGTTGAGACGTCTGGATGAAAGCGCGACAATAGTGATGTTCGAACGCGGAGATTACATCAGTTACGCCAATTGCGGCCTGCCCTACTATGCCGGCGGCGTGATCAGTGAAAGATCCCGGCTCTTTATCATGACACCGGAAAAATTCAAGGAATCGCTTAATGTCGAAGCCCGCACCGGACAGGAAGTAATTTCCATTGACCGCGCCTCAAAAACGGTGCGCGTGCGGATGGTCAAATCCGGTATAGAATACGATGAGACCTATGACACACTGATACTCTCCCCCGGAGCCGCCCCTATCCGCCCGCCCATTCCGGGTATAGACGACCCGGCCATCCTGTCGCTGCGTTCGGTAACGGACATCGATACAATCAAGGAACGCCTGAATCGCGCCGAAACCCGCCGGGCTGTCGTCGTCGGCGGCGGTTTTATCGGCCTGGAGATGGCCGAGAATATCCGGGAGTTGGGCAAAGAAGTGACAGTGATCGAAGCCCTCGATCAGGTCATGAACGTGATCGACTATGACATGGCCGCCATCGTTCAGCAGCATATGCGGGACAAGGGTGTCAAACTTCACATCAAGGACGCGGTAGCGGCTTTTGAGCGGCGCGGTTCGATCATGCAGATTCGCCTCGCTTCAGGCGCCCTCATTGAAACTGATCTGGTGATTCTGTCCATCGGCGTCAAACCCGATACGGCCCTGGCCCGGGCAGCCGGTCTGGAGCTGGCCGCCAACGGGGCCATCAAGGTTGACCCCTGGTTTACCACCAGCGATCCGCAGATCCGCGCCGTAGGAGACGCCATCGAGTTTACCAGTCCGCTGCTCGGCACTGCCATAACCGTACCGCTGGCCGGGCCTGCCAATAAACAAGCCCGGCTCTGCGCCGACAACATCGTGCTCGGCAACGGCCGGCCCTACGGCGGTACCATCGCCACCAGCATCGCCAAGATTTTTGATCTGACCGTCGCCTCCACCGGCCTTACCGAAAAAGCCCTGCAAAAGGCGGGCCTGTCCTATGCCCAGGCGGTCACCCATGCCGGCAGTCACGCCGGCTACTATCCGCAAGCCCTGCAGTTGACCGCCAAAATCCTGTATGATCCGCAAAGCGGAAAGCTTTATGGCGCCCAGGCCGTCGGTTTTGACGGAGTGGACAAGCGCATCGACGTAATCGCCGCCTACATCAAAAAAGAAGGCACCATCTCCGATCTCGCCGAATTTGAACAAGCCTACGCGCCGCCCTATTCCAGCGCCAAGGACCCGGTCAACATGCTGGGCTTTATCGCGGAAAACGTCACCGCCGGATATTCCAAAACCGTCACCTGGCGTGAAATTGAAAAACTGCAGGCCGACGGAGCCTTTTTTCTGGACGCGCGCAGCCCGGAGGAATTCGCCCTCGGCGCCCTTCCGGGGGCGGTGAATATTCCGCATACCGAACTGCGTTCTAAATTAACGGCAATTCCCCGGGACAAAACGGTGGTAGTCTACTGCGCGATGGGTTTGCGAGGTTACCTGGCCGAACGGATATTGCGGCAAAACGGCTATACCGAGGTTTTAAACTTAACCGGCGGCTACAAAAGCTGGAAGGCCGCCGACAGCGAGCTTAAACTGCTTACCTCAGGCGCGGCGGTAACGTCGGCAAGCTTGATGAGTAAAAACGCCGCGGTTATTCAAGAAGAGGACGGCAGTCCGCGCCGGAGCGGTGGAGAAAAATCGCTGAATATCGACGCCTGCGGCCTGCAATGCCCCGGTCCGATCATCCGCCTGAAGCAGGAGATAGACCTGCTCTCCCCTGGCGACCGTATCCGGATGCAGGCCACCGATCCCGGCTTTGCCCGGGATGTACGCTCCTGGTGCACCCTGACCGGCAACGACCTGGTCACGCTGGAAACCTCCAAGGGTATTATCGAAGCCGTCATAGAAAAGGGATTAGCCGGCGCTGAGGCGATCGCGAAAACCGCCGCTTCCGGCGGAAACGGGGCGACCTTCATCGTATTCTCCAACGATATGGACAAGGCCCTGGCTTCCTTTGTATTGGCCAACGGCGCAGCCGCTACCGGCCGGGAAGTAACCATGTTCTACACCTTCTGGGGTCTATCGGTGTTGCGTAAGAACAAGGCGCCTCGTGTCAAAAAGGATTTACTGGGAGCTATGTTTTCAATGATGCTGCCCCGGGGTATGAAGCAACTGTCCCTCTCCGGAATGAATTTCGCCGGTATGGGTCCGATCATGATGCGTTTCCGGATGAAGCAAAAAAATGTCGACCAGTTGCAGTCCATGTACAGTCAAGCCCGCCTCGCGGGGGTCCGGATGGTAGCCTGCCAGATGTCCATGGATATTATGGGCATCAAGGCCGAGGAACTGCTCGATGGCGTGGAGATCGGCGGGGTGGCAACCTACATGGAAGCCGCCTCTTCCAGCGGGGTCAACCTGTTTATCTAACGCAGTGGTAACAGTAGATTCATAACAAAGATAAAAAAAAGACTGTCCAGCGCTTGTCGCCGGGCAGTCTTTTTTTTAGGCTGTCAGAAAAATGGACACTCCGAAAAACGGTTTATTCAGACTTGTACAAATACCAAAGAACCGCCGCGATTACCAGGTCAACGGAGAGCGCCTGCAGCCAGCCCCAGAAGGTCGGATGAAACAAAATGCCCTGGTTGGTAATATCGATACCCTGATAAAACAGGGTGATTATAATACGTACTATCCACAGGCACAGAATGATCAGAGTAATCAGCAACGAAGTTTTGCGCGGTATACGGCGCACAGCGTCAAAAAGAAAAAAACCGCCGCAGAACAGTTCGGCAATACCAAAGATTATTTCCAGAGTAGTCCGATCCCGACTGAACGAGAAAAAGCCCTCTCCGGCCTGGGGTATTATTCCCAGAATTCCCAGCACCACAAAAAAGAAACCAATCGCCAACTGCAGTATTGAAGTCGATGAAACGCGTACAACCCTTGTTTTTGCCATTCAGTCCTCCTGTTCAGATACCTGAAGTGTAAACCAGGTTTTCAGTCCTGTATACAAAAGGATTGCGCGACTATTCATGCGCGTCAAAATATTCAATTCCCTTCCTGCACAGCGGACAGACCCATTCATTGGGCAGATCGTCAAATTCGGTGCCCGGGGGAATATTCTGGGTAGGATCCCCTTTTTCACTGTTATACTTATAACCGCAGTTAGAACAGATAAACTTCATGGCACAGTGATAATCGAGGCTTCGCCCTTTGTCAACGGAGGTCGGCCGCTAAAAAAGTAAAAAAAAAGCAGTCCTGCGGTCAAACGCCGGACTGCCTTCAACTTTACTGGTACGGCGTTCAGTCAGCCTTTCGGGCGCCGAGAACGTGCTTATCCATAAACATCAGGCCGAAAGAGTTACCGCCGCCCATCTCCAGCTGATCGAGGATGTCCCGGGCGTTCTTTTCTTCCTCTACCTGTTCATTGATGAACCAATGCAGCATCAGCTCGGTTTTCGGATCATTTTCCTTCTTCGCCAGATCATAAATGGCGTTGATCGAAGCGGTAACCAGTTTTTCATGTTCCAGCACCTGCTGGAATATTTCCTTGGCCGATCCGAACTTCACCGGCGGCGCCTCAATGGCTTTCAACTCCACTTCGGAGCCAACCTCATACAGGTACTCATAAAATTTCATGCCATGAGTCCATTCTTCCGCTGCCTGAACTTTCATCCATTGCCCGAAACCGGGAAGCGCCTTGGAATCAAAGTGAGCGGCCATGGCCAGGTACAGGTAAGAAGAGTAAAACTCCTTGTTAATCTGATCGTTTATCGCCTTTTTGAGTTTATCATTGAACATAAATGTCCTCCTTGACCAAATATACGGTATGACCCGGCTTTGGTCAAATCAGTAATGATTACTATATTAAATTTGTCAGTTTGATTTAAATACATTATAATTCTTTCATATTTCGTATCGAAGGAGATTTCAAATGAAAAAAATCACAATCGCGGTTTTACTATTGCTGATTTGCGCCGCCCTGGCTTCCGCGCAGTCACCGGATCTAAGCAAGCTGCCCAAGGGCAAGTGGCTGGATTCAACCTGGAGCGCTGTTTGGGAAATCGGTGCTGACTCCATCCGCATCCTGGACACCACCGGCGCGGTAATTTTCGACTTTAAGGATAAAATTACCGATTTTAAGGTCGACGCTTCCTTGACAGCGGTAACCTTCTCTTTCCGCTGCGCTGAAGCCGAACGCAGCTATGTTTTCACGAAAGCGACAAGCAACCTGAACCTGACCATGGAAATTGATCCGGACTGGACCACCGTGCCTTACAAAGTAGAAATGGCCTTTCAGCGCTGATCGTAGCGTCTGAGCGCATTGGAAACTGTTGGATAGAATCTATCCAACAGTTTTTTTTTGACAATAACGAGAATAATTATTATTATGAAACCGAGGTTAAAAAAATGACAATACTACATCTGTTTCTGATCAGTCTCGCTCTCAACGGCTTATTCTTTATTTTCGCGGCCATCCTGAAAACTGACGTTTTCACGGATATTACCTACAGTCTGACCTTCATTGTTCTCTCAACGGTATTGCTGATCACGGCTCCGGCACTGGCTTTCTGGCAGATCGGCTTGGCCGCGGCGGTAATCCTGTGGGGACTGCGGCTGGGCAGTTACCTCTTCACCCGCATCCTGACTATCAAGGTGGACCACCGTTTTGACGACAAACGCGGCAATGTGGTGGCCTTCGGCTCCTTCTGGCTGCTGCAGGCCCTGACGGTAGCCATTGTAATGCTGCCGGTGTACGGCCTGCTGCACGGTACCGCCGGAGCCGGGACACCACCGGCAAACATCCTGATAATCGCCGCTTTGTTATATATTTCTGGTCTGCTAATCGAGACCGTAGCTGACGCTCAGAAATTTGCCTTCAAGCAAACCGCCGCCGGAAAAGGACGCTGGATGCAAAGCGGTATTTGGCGCTATTCCAGGCACCCGAACTATTTCGGAGAAATGCTGGTTTGGTGGGGTTTAGCTCTACCGGGAGTATTTTTGTTCAATGGCCTGCAATGGCTCTATTTTATCGGTCCGGTTTTTATTACGTTACTGC
The DNA here is from genome assembly GCA_942493045.1 of Treponemataceae bacterium. Taxonomy (GTDB): domain Bacteria; phylum Spirochaetota; class Spirochaetia; order Treponematales; family Treponemataceae; genus Teretinema. The sequence goes on from OW818665.1 coordinate 1,529,927, forward strand.
TGCTCTTTGTAAGCGGTATTCCGCTGCTGGAAAAATCAGCGGATAAAAAATGGGGAAATGACCCTGAATATATCAGCTGGAGAGATACTACTTCCCTTTTGATTCCGTTGCCGCCTCGGGCAAACAAGAAAAGATGATAGCAAGCGTTGTCGCGTTGATCGCGGTGGTTATCGGCTCCTTCCTGGGTGGTTCCTTCCCCTCCGGCTGGATAGCCGGCCGCCTGGCGCGGGGAACGGATATCCGGCAAGAGGGTTCCGGAGCCACCGGAGCCACCAACACCTTCCGGCTTTTGGGCTGGAAGTGGGGCACGGCGGTATTGCTGATCGATTTTTTGAAGGGTCTGCTACCGGTTCTGGCGGTTTTGCATTTACTGCCCACTCACCTGCTGCTGGCCGGGCCGGAATGGACAGCGGTCTTTTCCGGTTTGGCCGCGGTGCTCGGCCATGTGTTCCCGCCCTTTCTGGGATTCAGGGGCGGCAAGGGCGTGGCTACCGGAGCCGGATTCATGGTAGCCATTTTTCCGCCGATTCTGCCGGTCTGCCTTTCGATATTTATCGCCTTCCTCGCTGTGGGCCGCAAAGCGAGTGTAGCTTCCCTTTCCGCCGCTCTGGCCGCTCCGATCGCCTATTTTTTCTTGGCCCCGTTTTTTCATCGGGGTATAGCGCTACCCTATGCTATACTGTTTTGCGTACTTCCGGCGCTGGTGCTATTCACGCACCGCAAAAATATCGCGCGCCTGGCTTCCGGTTCCGAACCGGCAACCTTTAAAAGGAGCTAATCGATGAGCGAAGTGTTGAGCCTGAACGGTTATTCCCTGTATCACAGCTTTCTCTCCGGATACGAACAGATCGCCAGCGAAAAAAACAGCATCAACGATATAAACGTGTTTCCGGTGGCCGACGGCGATACCGGGAACAACATGGTATCCACCCTGCAAACCTCAATGCGCATCCGCAAAGTTTCCCGCTCGGTCTCGCTGACCATCAATGAAATCGCCGATCAGGCCCTCTCCGGCGCGCGGGGTAATTCCGGAATCATTCTGGCCCAGTATATAAACGGACTGGCCACCGCCTGTGAAAAAAAAGAAACCCTGACCACGGCCGAATTCGGCGCGGCTGTCCGGCACGCCTCCGAACTGACCTGGCAGGCTATCGAAAATCCCCGCGAAGGAACCCTGCTGACCCTGCTGCGGGTCTGGTCCGCGGAAATTCATGAACTGAGCGGACGCATCCATGACTTCCGAGAGTTATTCCTGAAGGGCATGGAAAAGGCCCGCGCCGCCCTCGAGGAAACCACCGGCCAGCTCGAAGTTCTACGGAAAGCAAATGTGGTAGACGCCGGGGCCCGCGGCTTCGTTTCCTTTCTGGAAGGCGTCGCCCGCATGATCCATTCCGGCAAGGTACCGCGCATTCAGCTAGACGACATTGTTTTCAGCGACGACGATTCCAACGCCCATGACATTCCGGAAGGCGATGAAGACATTCCACACCGGTTTTGCACTGAAGCCCTGATCGCCCACCGCGACTTCGACATAGAAAAGCTGCGTGCAAAGCTCGCCCCGCTGGGTGATTCCCTGATTATCAGCCGCGGGCGGATCCGCACCAAAATTCACATTCATACCAATGAACCGGCCCACCTGTTCTTCGCGCTCCGGGATATCGGCACGATAGTGGAGCAAAAAGTCGATGACATGAAATTACAGTATCAGGCCGTGCACCATCCGCTTTCGACCGTGGCCATTGTGACCGACTCCATCGCCGACATTCCGCGCTCCCTGCTGGACCGCTATCAGATTCATGTCATCAATCAGAAAATTCTGTGGGGCGAGGACGAATATCTGGACCGCCTGACAATTACCGGAGAAACCTTTTACCCGTATCTCGATCAGCGCAAGGAATACCCCAGCAGCTCAACCCCCGATCCGAAGCGTGTCGCTCAGGCCTTCGCCTATCTGGCCGCGCATTACCGCTCCATCATCGCTATTCCGGTTTCGCGGGGCATGAGCGCCACCTGGCAGGTAATGGAAGGCGAGGCCGAAAAACTGCGGGCTAAGGGCTACCCCATCACGGTACTGGACAGCCGCCTTAATTCCGCCGCCCAGGGTCTTGTTGTCATCCAGGCCGCTAAAAACGCCGCCGAGGGCCGCAGCGCCGAGGAAATCCGCGACGCCGCCGCGGACATGGTCAAGCGCACCTCGATCTATGTCAGCGTAAGCACCTTCAAGTATATGGTGCGCGGCGGACGCATCAGCAAGATGAAGGGCCTGATCGGCAAAATAACCAATATGAAACCGATCATAACGATAGACGTTGACGGCAAGGGCGTGGCCTACGGGGCTTCCTTTTCGGCCAAGGGCAGCCGCAACAAAATCATGAATCAGCTGGCAAAGCAAAAAGATAATATTGAATGCTATGCCGTAGTACACGCCGCGGCCCTGGACACGGCCATGCGGTACATTGAGGACCTCAAGCAGGTTACCGGTAAGGAACCGGACTACGTGATGGAGATATCGCCGGTTGTCGGTATTCACGCCGGAATCGGCGCGGTCGCGGTGGCCTGCACCCTCAAAAAATAAACAGTGCTTCAGGCATTGAAGCATTAGTTCAGGAGAAATCAATTATACGCTACACTTCTGTGATATTTCTTGACAGAGAGAAATAGACTATCTACACTGATAAACGCGACTTTTTTTAACCTTGAGGAGGAGATAAAAATGCTCAGAAAAATTGGAACAGCACTGATTGTGCTCGCTATGGTTATCATAGCTGTCAGCTGCGCCGGTGGAAACGCCCAGGCCGGAGGACGCTATCTGAACTGGAATATTAACGCGGATCCCAAAACAATCGATCCGGGACTCAACGGCGCCAACGACGGCGGAAACGTTATCAGCCAGACCTTCGAGGGTCTGGTACGCGAACGCAGCGGTGTAATCCACCCCGGAATCGCCAAGAGCTGGAAGTTCTCCGAAGACGGCCTGACCCTGACCTTTGAACTGCGCTCCTCCAAGTGGTCAGACGGCTCACCGCTGACCGCCAATGACTTTGTCTATGCCTGGAAACGCGGCATGGATCCCGCTACCGCCTCCGAATACGCCTGGATCTGGGAATACACCAATATCGTAGGCGCCAATGAAGCCGTAAACGGCGGACCGCTGGACGCTGTCGGCCTCCGCGCCGTGGACGACAACACCCTGGAAGTCAAACTGATCACCCCGACTGACTACATCGTTTCGCTGCTGTCGTTCTATCACTTTATGCCCGTCAAACAGTCCGCCGTGGAAAAAGGCGCTGACGGAGCCTGGGCCAAGGATCCGGCCGCTGTCGTTTCCAACGGTCCGTTCGTACTGACCAGTTACAAAATCGGCGAGGGTCTGACCCTGGTTAAAAACCCCCACTACTGGAATGCCCGCGCCGTAAAGCTGCCCGGAATCAACGGTAAATTTATCGACGCCCAGTCCACCGCCTACCAGGCCTTCCTGAGCGGCGAACTGGACTTCATCCCCGAAGTGCCCACCGCTGAAATTCCGCGCCTGATCGCCGAGGACAGCCGCTTCCACGTATTCCCGCTGCTCGGAACCTACTATTACAACTTCAATCTGAACCTGCCGATGTTCAAGGACGTGCGCGTACGCAAGGCCTTCGCCCTGGCTATAGACCGTGAGCTGGTTGTGGAAACCCTCGGAGCCGGACAGGTACCGGCCGCCGGTTTTGTGCCTCCCGGATTTATCGACGCCGACGGCAAGGACTTCTTCAAGACCGCCGGTACCTACGGCTTTGCTTCTGATGACAGCACCGTACCGGAAGCCAAGAGACTGCTCGCCGAAGCCGGCTATCCTGACGGTAAGGGCTTCCCTGAAGTTACCATTATGTACAACACCTCCGAAGCCCATAAACAGGTTGCCGAGCTGATCCAGGAAATGCTTAAGACCAATCTCGGTATCAGCGCCAAGCTGGAAAACCAGGAATGGGCCGTCTTCCAGGACACCCGCAAGGCAGGAAACTACCAGATCTCCCGCGGCGGATGGCTGACCGACTTTATGGATCCGATGGGACTGTTGAGCATTTTCACCAAGGACAACGCCTACAACGATCCGAAGTATAACAACCCCGCCTATGACGACCTGCTTTCCCGCGCCGCCAAGACCCGCGGCAAGGAACACTTTGACCTGCTGTACAAGGCCCAGGAAATCCTGATGAACGACGTGCCGATGCTGCCGGTCTATCATTACACCGAGCACATGCTCATCTCCGCCGACCTCAAAGGCTGGGACAGAAGCGTGCTTGGTCAGATCGATTTCAGCACCGCGTACCTGGAAAAATAAGGATAAACGGTACAGCTTGAGTTCAACCTGAGGCTGTATCTCCGATCCCTCGAACCGGCTCCGCCGGCTCGAGGGGTTTTTTTTCTGTACACCAATCCGTTCGAGGAGAAACTCCCATGAAATCGTTCCTGCTGCGCCGGCTCGTATCGCTCTGTATAACGGTAATACTGATTACGGCCATTACCTTCGCGATGATGCATTCCATACCCGGCGGCCCGTTCACGCGCGAAAAAGCCGTGCCCGCCGAAATACTGAAACATCTGAACGCTAAATATAATCTTGACGATCCGGTATTCATTCAATACCTCAATTATATGAAGGGACTGCTCACCTTCGATCTCGGTCCGTCTTATTCAAAAATCGGCACCACCGTCAATGACCTGATTATCTCCGGCCTGCCGGCCTCCGCCCAAATCGGTATCCTGGCGAGCCTGGTCATTATCGTACTGGGCATTCCGCTCGGAATTATCTCGGCGCTCAAGCAAAACAAGACCGTCGATTACATTGTGATGTTCATGGCCACCATCGGTATTACCGTACCGAGCTTTGTGGTAGCGACACTGATAATTTATTTTTTCGCCGGCAAACTCGGCTGGCTGCCCAGCTTCGGTCTGCGCGGCCCTTTAAGCTATATCGGACCGGTAGTGGCCCTGGCCGGCTATTCGCTGTCCTTTGTCTCCCGCCTGACCCGCTCCAGCATGCTGGAAGTGCTGCGTCAGGATTATATCCGCACCGCCCGGGCCAACGGTATCCGGGAGTTTTCGGTAATCGGGCGCCACGCCTTGAAAAACGCCCTGATCCCGGTAGTCACCTACCTCGGACCGATGATAGCCACCATCCTGACCGGCTCCTTCGTCGTTGAAAAACTGTTCGCGATTCCCGGCATCGGGCGCTACTACGTGGAGAGCGTCAACAACCGCGACTATACCACCATCATGGGCGTCACCGTGTTCTACGCGGTGTTCTACATCGCCATGGTGTTGCTGGTAGACGTAGCCTACTCGCTGATCGATCCGCGCATCAAATTCGGGGGAGATGAATAAAGCCATGAGCGAACATAAATTCGAGTTTATCGAAAACACCTATGAGGATTCAGAAATCACCCGCGAAAGTCTGACCTATTGGCAGGACGCCTGGCGGCGGCTGAAGCAGAACAAGTCGTCGATGGCCGGCCTCTTTGTCATCGCGCTGATCGTTTTTTTCGGCGTATTCGGTCCCTTTTTCACGCCGCACTCCTACTCCGACCAGATCAACAAGTACCGTAACCTGCCGCCGCTTTTAAAGCTGTATAAATTCGACAATACCTATCTCTATGTCTCCAGCGACTATAATGTATTCTCGCTTACCAAGGGCGGTAAGCTCATTGACCGGCTGGAGCTGGACCGCAGCCGCCGGGACATCATCAACAAGGTCTATGTCTATACCCTCGGCGCCGAGGAAGTGATATTGGACTTCTCCTACAACACATTGCCGACCAAGATGGGCTACGACTATGACTTCACCCTGGAATACAGGGGCGTCGTTCAGAAAGAAGCCTGGAAGACAGTGCGCAACATGGACTACCCCTTCGGTACCGATGACCTGGGACGCGATCTGCTGACCCGGGTAATGTACGGGGCGCGCATCTCGCTGCTGGTCGCCCTGATCGCCACGCTGGTAAACCTGTTTATCGGCGTAATCTACGGCAGCATTTCCGGCTTTGAAGGCGGACGGGTGGATGACATCATGATGCGCATCGTGGACATCATCAATTCCGTACCGCTGGTACTCTATGTTATTTTGCTGATGGTCTGGTTCCGCGGCGGCGGTCTATGGAACATTATCATCGCGCTGAGCAGCGTCTACTGGGTTTCGATGGCCCGGCTGGTGCGCGGCCAGATTCTGTCGCTCAAGGAACAGGAGTACGTGCTGGCGGCCAAGGTAATCGGCGTGCCCAAGCGGCGTATCATTCTCAAGCACCTGATACCCAACGCCATCGGACCGATCATCGTCTCCATGGCCATGATGATTCCCAGCGCCGTTTTCACCGAATCATTTTTAAGTTTTATCGGACTCGGCGTATCCGCGCCGATGGCTTCCTGGGGCACGCTGGCCAACAACGCCATCGCCGGGTTGACCACCTATCCCTATCAGCTGTTTTTTCCGGCCCTGTCAATCGCCCTGACGATGCTGGCTTTTAATTTTATCGGCGACGGTCTGCGCGATGCCCTCGATCCGCGGCTGCGCAAGGGTTAAGGAACCAAGAAATGAATAACACCATACTGGACGTACAAAATATCCGGACTTCTTTTTTCACCCACATGGGCGAGGTTCAAGCCGTCCGCGGCCTCAGCTTCTCGATGCAAAAAGGCGACATTCTCGGCATTGTCGGCGAGTCCGGAAGCGGCAAGAGCGTATCGGCCCTTTCGATCATGAAGCTGATCGACCATCCCGGCCGGATCAAGGAAGGTTCCATCACCTTTAACGGGCGGGACCTGACCAACCTGACCCACCGCCAGATGTCCGACATCCGCGGAAACGAGATGGCCATGATTTTCCAGGACCCGATGACCTCGCTCAACCCGGTTATCAGTATCAAAAATCAGATGATCGAAGTTATCCGCCGGCATCAGAATCTCGGCAAAAAAGAAGCCCTGCAGAAAGCGGTCGCCATGCTCAAGCTGGTCGGTATACCGGAACCGGAGAAGCGCATTAACGCCTATCCGCACCAGTTCTCCGGCGGCATGCGGCAGCGGGCCATGATCGCCACGGCCCTGTCCTGTAATCCCAAGCTTCTGATCGCCGACGAGCCGACCACTGCCCTGGACGTTACCATTCAGGCCCAGATTATCGATATCATGAAAAACATCTCCTCCAACCTGGGCACCTCGATCATCCTGATCACCCATGATCTGGGAGTCATCGCCGAGCTCTGTCAGAATATCATCGTGATGTACGGCGGCATGGCCATGGAAAAAGGCACAGTCGACGATATTTTTTACCATCCATCGCATCCGTATACCAAGGGTCTGCTCAACTCGCTACCGCGCATGGATCAAAAAGAAAAAGGCCGGCTGAAGCCTATCAAGGGCTCGCCTCCGGACCTGCTGAACCCGCCGCTGGGCTGCCCTTTCGCGCCGCGCTGTCAGCATGTCATGCGCATCTGCACCGAAGAGATCCCGCCGACTTTCACCGTGGGAGAGGGCCATACTTCGGCCTGCTATCTGATGCACGAAAAAGCTCCGTCCGTGGATGGATATACCAAGGGAGTCACCACCAATGTCCGCTAATACCGATCTACTCCAGATACGAAACTTGAAAAAATACTTCCGCATGGACAGCTCTTTCCTGAAAGCCAACCGCAAGTACCTGACCGCCGTGGACGATGTCAGTTTTTCAATCAAGCGCGGCGAGACCTTCGGCCTGGTCGGAGAGTCCGGCTGCGGAAAGTCTACCATCGGACGCACCATCGTGCGGCTGTATGAGCCGACCGACGGCAGCATCGTCTTCGACGGCAAGGACATCACGACGATGAACAGCAAGGAACTGCTGGCCTACCGCAAGCGCATGCAGATGATATTCCAGGATCCCTACGCCTCGCTGAATACGCGCATGACCATTTCCGAAATCATCGGCGAGGGCATGGAAACTCATAATCTGTACAAGGGCTCCGCCCGCTTGGACCGGGTTTACCATCTACTGCAGACCGTCGGGCTTAAAAAGGAACACGCCAACCGCTACCCGCATGAGTTCTCCGGCGGTCAGCGCCAGCGCATCGGCATTGCCCGGGCCCTGGCCGTGGAACCGGACCTGATCATCTGTGACGAGCCGATCTCGGCCCTGGACGTTTCCATTCAGGCTCAGGTAGTCAACATGCTGGAAGATCTGCAGGACGAGATGGGCTTAACCTACCTGTTCATCGCCCATGACCTTTCAATGGTCAAGCACATCTCCGACCGCATCGGAGTCATGTACCTCGGTAAAATGATGGAAGTCTGCGAAAGCGCCGAGCTCTACAACAAGCCGATGCATCCCTATACCCAGGCGCTCTTGTCCTCGATTCCGGTGCCGGACCCGCGGGCCAACCGCGCCGAAAAACGCATCATCCTGCAGGGCGACGTGAAAAGCCCGATCAACCCGCCGCCCGGCTGCCGCTTTAACAGCCGCTGCCGCTACTGCAAGGATATCTGCTATGCCGAGACCCCCGAGCTGATCGAGGTGGAAAGCGAGCATTTTGTGGCTTGTCACTTTGTGAAAAAGGGTTCGAACACCCTCAGCTGAAACGGGCCGTCTGCGCGCTTGCGGGCTGACTCGCGCGCAGACGGCCGGTTCATTCGTGAGCCGGCCGGTTCAGCCAGGGGCCGGTTGGGCTGGCCATCTCAGTTGCCGCCAGGAAAACAGGTATAAGATCAAAGCTTATAGCGGCTGGTATTCCGCGCCTGCGCCTCCCGCATAAATTCAGTATAGCTATTGTATTCGGCCTTCATTTGAATTATCAAATTGTATATTTCAGGATATCTTTCTGCAAAATTAAATGTTTCATTATCCAGAATTGTATTTGTCTTATTTCCGGTAACGTCAAAAAGCAGCTGCGGAACATACACACTGTACGTTTTCAGAATGACAAGCTTCTGGAACTTAATCCAGTCATTGTCATCAGCTGAAACGATGCATTGCTTCATGATGTTTTCAGCCTCTGTGGTATAGAATTCAATGGTCTTTTCCAGGGTATTCGCATTCGCGAAATTAATGTATCCGTACAGCTGGCGATGATTCACGTGCTTAAAAAGCAATGAAAAACCTTCGAGATTATCCTGAGTAAAACTGTTTACCAGAAAATTTTCGTAATCCGTAATTTTACCTTTATTCAATTTGATCATTTCCCGGATAAAAAGCGCCTCGACATGATAAGCGTCCATCTCAAATAAATATTTCTCAAGGATATTCATAAAAGATATTACGAATAAACGGTTATTCGTATAATAGTCATAACAATGCTTAAACTCGTGAATCATCGCCGAACAGACGATGGTTGGATTGGTACTGTACAAACCGAACAGTTCAGGGTAGAAGAAAAAATACGGCTTGATGTTTGGATTATCAGAGGCCCGAAATCCAATTCCGCTATAGATGTTTTTATCGATGCTGTCATCACTGACAAAATAAACTGACTCACTCTTAATTTTGTTTATCACAAGCTGCACGGTTTCTTTCAGTGCCGGATCCGCGCTAGTTGATAGTATCGACTGAATCTCGTCAATAATCGGAGATATATCATTCGGAGTGACAATGGTTTCCGCTGCGAAAATTATTGTGCAGCTGAGCAAAAAATAACTAATTAACAGTAAACAGCGTTTCATTGCAACTCCTATATCCGAACGCATACAGATTTTTTTTCGCTCCGGTCAGCTGCTTCGCTTTTTGCGGCCGGTGGCCGCCGCGCGCAGATCGCGGGCGGTCTGCAGGAAGGTGGCGGCCATTTCCGGCACGCCCTGTAGCCGGTAAATATCGGCCACCCGCTCCCAGGCCCGGGGATCCTTCGGCCACTTGTCGATAACCTGACGGAACACCGTCAGGGCCGAATCCCAGTCTTTCTTACGGGCCAACAGACTGGCCTCGATCAATAGCGATTCCGCGCTGACCTTGAACAACCGGTTTGCCTCACGCATCAGGGCGCAGGCCCGTTCGCGCTCGCCCATGCGGTCCAGGCAGAACACCAGGTTGTGCAGCAGGGCCGCCTCTTCCGGTTTTTTACGGAGCATATTGCGGTACAGAATGGCAGCCTCGCGGAATTGTCCGGCCTTGCGCCGGTAAAAGGCCATCTGGCGGTCCAGCTGATCGGAAGGCTCAAAGCGGGCAAGCTGCTCGCTCTGAACAGCGGCGGTCGCCCAGTCCTCGCGGGTGGCCAGGTATTCAATATACTCCCGACGGATCTCGCAGTTATCGTCCCAGCGCTCCAGATAGCCTGAGTAAACCTCCATGAGATCATCGGTCATTTCCAGGGTTTCGCAGCAGACCATCAGCCCAAGCCAGGCGTCCTCGTTGTTTTCATCGAGCGAGAGCACTTTCTGGTACCAGCCGACAGCCAGATCGCACATATCCAGCCGTAGATAGGTTCGCGCCAAAATGGCCAGCAACTCCGGAATCGCGCCGCGGCGGCGTACTTCGTCCTGAATCGCCGGCAGTAGTTCCTCAGGCGGAACGTCCAAATGTCCTCCGGCCAGCACCCGGTACCAGGTGACCGTTTCCTTGTCGCAGCCGGCCCGGGAAGCCCGTCCGGCGGCATCGGCGAGGGCCGGCCAATCTTTGGCCGCGCAGAGCGTCATCAATATACCGTACCAGGGCGAGGGATCTTTTTTATCCAGGGCCAGGGCCCGGTTAAAATGGTTCACGGCTTTTTCGGTATTCCCGAGATTGCGCTGGGCCTCGCCCATCAAAGCATGCACCCGGGGATCGGCGCCGCGGGTTTTAATGTACATACGCGCGGCCTGAGCCGCCTTGGCCCATTCCTCGGCTTCCAGATGATTGCGGATAATGATCAGGTCGACCATTTTGTCGGAAACCTGCACGTCTTCCGGCGGACTGCCCAGCTGAGCCATCAGCTCGCGGGCTCCCTCGGCGTCGCCCATTTCCAGCATGATCGAAACGGCGTACCAGCGCAGGGTTTCGTCCTCGGGAGCGAATTCGGTGGCGGCGGCGTACTGGCTGAGAGCTTCGGGTAAGTAGCCTAGCTCGCGCAGGGCATGAGCCAGATACAGACGCGGAGCGACGCCGTCAATATCGTTATTGATGAGGAAGGTCAGCATTTGGCGGGCGTTTTCAGCGTCACCGCGCTTCAGGATACGAACGGCTTCCACAAAGAGGGAATTGAGATAACCCTGATTCAGGCGGGGATCTTCCGGCGCGATCGCCAGACCGGCTTCAAAAACAGCGCGGGCCAGGGTGGGTTTGCGGCTTTTCAGATAAGCCATGCCCAGCAGGGTATGGGCATCAACTGAGCGTGGGTTGAACTGCAAACTGGTACGCAGGGCATGGATTCCGCGGTCAATCAGGGAATCCGAAAGACAGGAGCGGCCCAGAAAAAACCATCCGGCGGCGTCCTCGGGCATCAGACGGACATACAGGCGGGCATAACTGACCGCCCGCGTAAAATTGCCGGCGGCGTGCCAGGAGCGGGCCAGGAACTGGTATACTTCCGGGTGCCCCCCCTCCGCGCCGTTTGCGGAAGCGGCGTCCGCCGCCCCTTCGGCAACCAGTTTTTCCAGAATCGTGATGGCTTTGTTATATTCACGCTTTTGCCCGGCCTTGATGGCCTTGGCAAATTCGCTGTCAAATCGGTCTTTTTGCATACTTGGCGCCGATTATACCATAAAAAAGGCGGCTCGGGTTGCGGAAAAAAACAGCGGCCGCAGGATCAACTATCAGTTGACCTGCGGTGCATCGGAGTGCTCTTAAGCCTGCCTCTTCCCGGCCTGTACCAGGGTAACGGCCGCGGTGGTAATGATATCTTCTACCGAGCAGCCGCGGGACAGATCCGAGATCGGGCGGGCAAAGCCCTGCAGGAAGGGGCCGTAAGCTTCGGCGCCGGCCAGGCGCTGCACCAGCTTGTAGCCGATATTGCCCGCGCCGAGGTCCGGGAAAACCAGCACGTTGACCTTGCCGCTGACCGGGCTGCCGGGAGCCTTTTTGGCGGTTACGGCCGGGACCAGGGCGGCGTCGGCCTGCATTTCGCCGTCAAAGATAAAGTCGACCTTGCGCTCGCTGAGCAGACGGGCGGCTTCCTGGACGCGCAGCACGTTATCGTCCTTGCCGCCGGAGCCCTTGGTGGAGAAGGACAGCAGGGCCACGGCCGGCTCCGCGCCGATAAAACCGCGGCAGCTCGCGGCGGCGGAAACCGCGATGTCGGCCAGCTGTTCGGCGGAGGGTGTCGGAATGACAGCGCAGTCCGCGAAAATCATCAAGCCCTCGCTGCCCCAGGCCTTGTTTTTCATATCCATTACAAAGCAGGAAGAGGCAGTCTTACAGCCGGCGGCGGTACCAATAACGGTCAGCCCGGCCCGCAGTACGTCTCCGGTGGTGTTTTCGGCTCCGGCGACCATGGAGTCCGCCAGGCCGCGGGCTACCATCATCGCGCCAAAGCGCAACACTCCGGCCATATCGATTCTAGCCTGTTCGGCGGTTAAACCCTTGGCTTTGCGTTTTTCGTGATAGACAATGCTGAACTGATCCAGCAGCGGCGAGGTAGCCGGGTCGATCAGGGTTATTCCGGTCAAGGAAACCCCGACTTCGGCAGCCTTGCCGTGAATCGTCGCCTCATCGCCTAATAGAGTCACTTCGGAGGCGATTTTGGCGTCCAGAATGGCGCGGGCGGCCTGAATCGTCCTTGATTCGGTACCTTCCGGAAGCACCAGACGGTTCCCCAGAGCAATGGCTTTCGTTCGCATCGATTCAACAAAATTCATATTTTTTCTCCTGTATTCGGTGATTTTTTTCGCTTAATAGAATACTCCCCTGACCTCATTTGGACAAGCGTCCCGGGCGGCTAAACCGCAATTGACAGCGGTGATTTTTCCCTTTATGGTACAGCCATGAATACAGTCGGCATCATCGGTCTGGGCCGTTTCGGCTCCTTCTGGGCAGGGGTTCTGTCCCACGCCTACCAAGTACAGGGTTTTAACCGCAGTACCCCCGTCAACCCGCCCTGCGAACTGGTTTCGCTGGAGCAAATCTGCAAATTACCGGTTATCTTCCTGTGTGTGCCGATGCGCACCGTACCCGAGATGCTGGAACGCATCGCGCCGCTGCTGGCTCCGGGCACCCTGGTAATCGACACCTGCTCCGTGAAAGTCGAACCGGTACGCTGGATGCTGGAAAAACTGCCGGCGGAGGTTTCCATCATGGCCACCCATCCGATGTTCGGCCCGGAGTCGGCCAAGGAAGGACTGGCCGGCCTGCCGCTGATGATGCACCCGGTACGCATGAAGCCGGGCGACTACGAAGACTGGGCGCACTGGTTCCGGTCGCTGGGCATCATGGTCGTGGAAATGACCCCCGAGGAACATGACAAACAAGCGGCCCTGAGTCAGGCCCTGACGCACATGATCGGAAAAACCTTAAATACGATGGGGATCGATGAAACTCCGATCGGCACGCTCTGGTACCGCAAACTGCTGGCCATCTGCCGCCAGGTGGCCAAGGACTCCCCGGAGCTCTTTCTGGATATGCAGACGCTTAACCCTTACGCCGCGAAGATGCGCTCTGATTTCCTGGCAGCCTGGAACGGCGTCTGCGAAGACTTGACCGAACCCTCTGATCACGGTTACATTGGTTGATATGGTAGACAGCAGAGACAACGATCTTCTTGATCTTGACGAAGAAGACTATGACACCGTTTTAGCGCCGGACATCGAGTTTACCGGAACAATCCAGTTCGCCAAGCCCTTTATGATCAAGGGGTCGATGAGTGGTAAGATAGAAGCCACCAGCGATCTGATGATCGACAATAACGCGGTGGTCAAGGCCGATATCCGGGCCGCCCGGGTGGTCATCCGCGGCAAGGTGGAAGGCAACGTTCAGGCCACCCGTATGGTGCACGTCTTTTCCTCCGGCTCGCTTACCGGCGATGTTACCGCGCCGGAAGTAGTCCTCGAAAGCGGCTGTTTCTTCAGCGGGATATGCACCATGAGCCGTCAGGAGCCCTGATGCGCAAATCAGTTTTAATCACAATCTCCTTTTGCCTGCTTTTGTGCCCGTTGCTGCCCGTTTTTTCGCAACAGAGCCAGGACGCTTTGGAGCTTTACCGGCAGGGTAAGTACACAGAATCGATATCGGTTTGTTTGCAGGAGATCGAGCAAAATCCCAACAATATTGAAAGCCATGTAGTACTGTGCTGGGCCCTGGTGCGCGCCGCCCGTTATGAAGAAGCCGACCGCTGGGCCGAAGCCGGACGCCAGCTCTCGCGTTATGATCCCCGTCTGATCGAAATTCAGGGTGAGTCCCGCTACTTCCGAGGCCTGAACGAAGACGCCCTGCGGCTTTTTCAGGAATATATCTCCTATGCCCCGAACGGCAGCCGCATTGCCGAGGTCTATTTTTATATGGGCGAGATTTATCTGCGCCTGGCCCGCTACCGCCATGCCGATATCGCCCTGACCACCGCTTTACAGATGGAATCACTAAATGCCCCCTGGTGGGTACGGCTGGGCTATGCCCGCGAAATGGCCAAAGAATTACGTCCGGCCCTGGACGCCTATAACCGGGCCCTGAAACTGAATCCGAACCTGCCGGACGCGCTCCGCGGCCGGGACAGGGTCATCGCCCTGATTAACTGATAAGATAAGTGAGCATGCCAACCGTACATTTTGAAACCCTCGGCTGTAAACTGAACCAGATTGAAACAGAGTCCCTGGCCCGCGCCTTCAGCGAGGCCGGCTTCGGTGTGGAAAGCGCCGCCGCGGAAGAGGTGATTCTTGCTGTTGTGAACACCTGCACCGTGACCGGCAAGGCCGAACAAAAAGCCCGCCATCTGATCCGCAGCCTGCTTAAGCGGTTCCCGCAAGCCCCGGTACTGGTTACCGGCTGTTACGCTGAACTGGAAGCGGCCCTGCTGGCCGGCATTGACGCGCGGGTTTGCGTGCTACCCGGTTCCCTGAAGGGCCAGCTGGCCGATCTCCCGGCCCAACTGGCCGCCGCCGGCGTTGCCGCCAATGACGGCGAGGTATTGAAGTTTTTAGTATCCCTGAACGCCATCCAAAACAGCGCCCGTATACCGTCTCCGCTGAATCCGCTCCAGCCACCAGCGAAAATCGATCCCTCCGACACCTTTAGACTCTCCACCGATAGCTTTCTGTACCATTCCCGCGCTTCCATCAAGATTCAGGACGGCTGCGACAATCAATGCAGTTATTGCCGTATCCGATTAGCCCGCGGCAAAGCCGTCTCCCTGCACGACGATGAGGTTCTCAGCCGCATCCGTAAAATCGAAGCAGCCGGCTGGGCCGAAGTGGTTCTCTCCGGAGTAAATCTTTCCCAATACCGTTCGGATCGCGGAAATTTCGCCCACCTGCTGGAACGAATCCTCAGCGAAACCGAGCATATCGCCGTACGCATCTCCAGCCTGTACCCGGAGCGTATTAACGCTGAAATTCTGCCCTTTTTAGCCGACCGGCGGATCCGGCCGCATTTTCATCTTTCAGTACAATCCGCCAGCGACCGCATCCTGCAGGCGATGCGCCGCCCTTACCGCGCCGAAACGGTCTACCGGGCCGTCGAGCAACTGCGCTCCATCCGCGACGACCCGTTTTTAGCCTGTGATATTATCTGCGGCTTTCCCGGAGAAACCGAAGCTGATTTTGAAGAAACCCTTACCCTGTGCCGCGCCCTCGATTTCGCGGGCATCCATGCCTTTCCCTTTTCGCCGCGGCCTGGAACGGAAGCCTTTACCCTGAAACCGCGCGTACCTGAACGCATTGCCGGAGAGCGGGTCGCGGCCCTGACCGCCCTGGCCGAAGAACAGCTCGCCCGTTATAAAAAGCGCTGGATCGGGCGGACGGTGCAGGCTATTGTTGAGGAAGGACGCGCCGCCCGCTCCCGGACACGGGCTTTGACCGAAAATTACCTGACCGTCGGTCTGGACGGGGTTTCCGCTCCGCGGGGAACGCAAATTACTGTGCGAATCATCGATTCTGAGCAGGCAGAATTTGTTAAACCCAGTGAAAAAGGCTATACTAAAGACTGAAGGAGCCGCTTGTGAGACTACGACCGCTGCTATACCTTGCGTTTATGCTGCTGCTCCTGCCCCTCGGAGCGGAACAGATTGAAGTAGACAGCTTTAATCCGATCACCCCGCGCCGTTTTGGCATGGGTAACTCCAATATGGCCATTGTAACCGGCGCCGAGTCGCTCTGGACAAATCCGGCCGCCCTGACCGCCAAACGCACTGAATTCAACATGATTTCCTTTGGAGTAACCGGTTTGGGAGATTTTTCAAACCTTAACGACGCGCTGCCGCATCTGGGAAACATCGGGGCGATGCTTTCGATATTGGAGAGCGATATCGAGCGCACCGGTACGGGCTTCAGCATGAATCCCGGCCTCGGCTGGACAGGCAACGGTTTCGGCTTTGGTTTTTATTCCGATATAGACCTGTTCGTCAGCGGTGCGCCTTATCCCGCCGCGACTGAAGGCTACTTCGACGCGACTCTTTCGGTTATCGGCGGTTATGCCCGCAGCTTTCCGCTCACCGAAAGCCTAACCCTGGAAGCGGGGGCGACTGCCCGGCCGTCTCTGAAGTACCGAACCGAGGCGGACAGTTCACTGATTGAGCTTTACCTGTCGGACCGCCTCGCTGCCGAAAGAATTACCGAACAGCGTTTACGCTCTCCGGCCTGGTCCGTACCGCTTGACCTGGGAGCGCGCTTGATCGTTTTACGGGATTTTACCGCCGCGCTCACCTTTCGCGATCTTTTTGCCGAATATTATGGTGGAAGTTCCGGAAACAGCTACTTCACCCACTGGAATATGAACGCTGGAATAGGCTGGAGGCCACTGACGGGCGACTGGCGCAGGTTTATCGAGCCTTCGATAGCCATAGAATTGAATAATATCAATCGTATCGCCTTTGACGGCTACAATATCGGCGAACAACTGCATGCCGGACTGGAACTGGCTTTATTCAGGCGGACTGTCACACTGCTCGCCGGGATTAACCAGGGGCACCCCACCCTTGGAGCGAGTCTGGATCTGTTTATAATGGATATCTCGATAGCCTGGGGCGCGCTCGAGACGGTTTACGGGGATACGGGAAATACCGTCCCGGTTCTGACAGCTGAATTAGCCTTTCGTCTGGACTGACGAAAGGGAGCAGGAGGATTTCTATGAAACGAACCTATGTTTTACTGGCGCTACTGGGCCTGACAGCCCTTATCGGTACAAGTTGCCGTGATTTTTTCACGACCTCATTGGCCGAACCGCTGGCCCGTGATGATCTCGGGATCGATTCCTCGACACCGCTTTCGGACTTGCTGGCCGAAGCCAGCAATCCAGAAACAGGACTGAGCAATCCTGAAGCCGCGGCCGAGATACTCGACGCCCTCGCCGGAAAACCGGCGGACGCGCTGACCGGCCTTTCCATCGATGACAAAAACGCGGTTCTGGACCTGGCCGCCACCGCCGCGATAAATCTCCCCGACTTGGAAGAACCCTTAAACGCCTTGCTGACCGAAGGTGTTGATCAGGAACAGGCTCTGCAGGACTTAATGGCCGCGTTTGACAGCGGAGCAGACCTCGCCGCGGTCGAGTTACTGCTCGCGGATCCGGAGGTACTCGCCGAAGGCGATGTCACCAGCATCGTATTGGCGACAGTTGTCCTTATTGCCGATATCGCCACAAATGTGGATATTGCTACTCTGATGGATCAGGTGGCAGCGGATCCGTTATCGGGTTACGGAACCATCACGGACCCCGTTGTTCAGGCTCAGATTGACACTATCCGCGACGTGCTGGCCGCGATGGACACACGATCCGCGGAAGATCTGGAGGGAGCCTCTATACCGGGGGTAAATCTGCTGGACTTGCTGAGGGGAACGCCATGATTTTTTCGACGACCAAGGTCCGTGCTGCTTTAATACTCACTTCGTTTATCCTGGCGCTCGTTTTCAGCGGATCAGCGGCGGCACAGGAGTTTCAGGTAATCCGTCCAGAAGTGGTATCGCCCCGCCTGGAAGGAATGGGCGGAAGCTACACCGCGATGGAAGCCGGGTTCGAAACGCTGTTTACCAATCCGGCGGCCCTGGCGCATGTCCAAAAAGAAACCTCCTACGCCCGGGTAGCGGCTATAGTATCCGGACCCTTATTCGACATCCCGGCTGTTATGGAATCAGCTGATTTTACCGCCGAAGTACTCGGTCTGGTCGCGAAATATAACGGTGTGTATCTGGGAAGCCAGTTAACCGGTCCGCTGGCCTTTGGCAAAGTAGACAAGAATTTCGGTTATGGCGTTTTTAACCGCACGCTCATGAGTATCTATGTTCCCTCCATAACTTTTGCCCAATTAGAGATGGGAGAAGAGTTTTTATTAACCGGCGGCTATGGCGCCAGAGTCTACGGCACGGGAAAGCATGAACTCACCGCCGGGATTCAGATGAAAGGATTTTTACAGGCCCTGCTGATCGAACAGGGGTCCGCTTTTGGGATTCTCAGCAAAGTCAAGGAGTTAAAACCGGATACCATGCCGACGGTGATGACGACCGGTTTTGGATTTGATATCGGTTTTATGTATACCTTGGATAAACAATTAAATGTCGGCCTGGTATGCCATGATATCTACACTCCCGTTTTCTGGACTGGATATTTGAATTCAACCGATTTCCTGGCTGGAAATGCCGTAACGGACTCCGAATATACCACGATAGAACCCGATCTTTCCGTAGGGGTACTGTGGAAACCGCGCTTTCCAGAACACTGGTCAACTATCACCGGCCTCAGTGTGATGCTCGATTACCGAAATATGCTAATGCCCTTACGCACAATCCATCGCAATCCGGTACTGAACATCGCCGCCGGAGCGGAAGTAGAATTAATTGATACGGTATCCCTGCGTTTTGGCATCCGGGACGCCTACCCTTCCGCCGGCCTGGGATTAAATATGCGGATTTTTAAGCTGGATATCGCCATGTACGGCACAGAATTGGGCTTGGAACCAGGTTCACGCCCCCTGCTGAACATGGCCCTGGGTCTCGGATTCGAGTATTAACCAGACAGAAACCGGCATCAAAACGCAAAACTGATTGACACAGCGCCCGTTTTTCGGTACTCTGTTCCCACGTCACTCGACGTTCCGGGCCACTAGCTCAGTAGGTAGAGCAACGCCCTTTTAAGGCGTGGGTCGATGGTTCGAATCCATCGTGGCTCAGTTAAATCAATAAAAAAGCGGAATCAGCAATGGTTCCGCTTTTTGCTTTTAAATACTTAATCAGCAGCACAGCCACGATGGATTCGAACCGGTGAGGACGTCCCGCAGGGCCCGGCGCAGGAGGCGCGAAGCTGGAAGGCGAATCCATCGTGGCTCAGTTAAATCAATAAAAAAGCGGAATCAGCAATGGTTCCGCTTTTTGCTTTTAAATACTTAATCAGCAGCACAGCCACGATGGATTCGAACCGGTGAGGACGTCCCGCAGGGCCCGGCGCAGGAGGCGCCGGGAGTCCACACCGGCGGCCTGGAGGCTGAGCGCAGGAGGCGCGAAGCTGGAAGGCGAATCCATCGTGGCTCAGTTAAATCAATAAAAAAGCGGAATCAGCAATGGTTGCGCTTTTTGCATTTTAAACGATATCCATCAAAAAGCCACGATGGATTCGAACCGGAGGAGCTGTGCCCGAGCTGGCGAGGGATCGGTGCATAAATGCACCGAAAGCTCCGGAGGCGGCCTGGAAGGCGAATCCATCGTGGCTCAGTAAAGTAATTAAAAGCGGAATCAGCAATGGTTCCGCTTTTTGCATTTTAAACGATATCCATCAAAAAGCCACGATGGATTCGAACCGGAGGAGCTGTGCCCGAGCTGGCGAGGGATCGGTGCATAAATGCACCGAAAGCTCCGGAGGCGGCCTGGAGGGCGAATCCATCGTGGCTCAGAAGTGTAAATCTTTATCCTGTAAAGAAATAAAACCACCATTTTCATGGTGGTTTTTGTTTTTTTAGAGCAATGACACTAAATTCACGTCTTTTTTAGCACTTTTTCCGGTAAAATATGATTGCTCTACATCTAAGTACTTACCATACAATGACATAAAATTATGAACATAGAAAAAAACCAGCAAAATGTGCAATGAAATGTGCATTAGATTTTCCTGCTTTGCATTCACAAATACCATAACAACTTCAGAAAGAATATTTAATCCTATGTCTCGGTTGAACTCGTAATCAGAGAATCAATTACAGACTATTTAAATCAGAGAAGGTATCAGCCGAGATTAAGATTCTGGCCGCTGAGGTCAAGAAAGCGGCTGCGGTTCCTGCGGCAAAACCTGTTGTTGTTATAAAAAAAGGCGTACTGAAGAAGACGGTTGTCAAGAAACCTGCTGGTAAGAAGCCTGCCACAAAGAAAGTTGTCACATCCTCAGCTTCCGCTGTTATTAAATAGTCTTTTTTTCTGAGTTTTTTTAGGCATCCCGCATAGGGTGCCTTTTTTTTCCATATGAGTTTTGCACTCCATAACTCTATTCTCAACTCCAGTAATTACAGAAAAAAAACACTTTTTTTACACAGGCCATCCTTCTGGTGATAAACTAATATAAACGTTATCAAGTGTAGCATAATAAAATATTAGGCAGGGCTGGGTATTTTTGAAAACAGTCCATCGATATAAATTACTTTGCAGCATGAATTATCGTATTCTATTTGTATTTATTTTATGGAGGCTATATGGGTGGTATTAAGGACGCTATTTCTAGATTTCGGTCTGATGAACGTGCACTAATATATGTACCAATTACAATTATTTCTTTTATCATATCGCTAGTTCCGTTTATAATATTTGGGTATTATTTTTTAGTTCTAAAACCTCAAGGACACCCAATTAGTTATTATCCCTTATTGCTAGTTTTAGGCTTTCTATGTTCCATTTTAGCCATTGTCATTGCGTTCGCATTTTTTCCATTTCACGAAAATTGGATTGCCGGTAAGGATTGTACAACTAAAGATAAAATATTGAGTTTGGTTGAATGGTTATGTGGATATCTATCGTTTTTTTGGGTAGTAATTTTTGCTACAATATTGATATTTCCTCTTTTTGATAAGGTTAAGCCATTATGGATGATCCTTGGTGGGTTATTGGTGCTATTGTTTGTAGGTGGATTAGTTTTAAATATTGTGGATGATATAAAATATAGGAATAGACGGAAAAAAGGAAAATGGTAAAAAATTCTATTGGAAAAATCTAGAAGATGATTATATATGGGCCTATCTAACATTCGCCTGGAGCAGATAATCCGGCCTGTCACGGTTATTTGCTTGCGCTACGCTCCGCAATAACCGCGCCAGTCTCGGATTGCAGCTCAAGCGGACGTTAGGTTAAAAGCGCATTGCGCTGCAAAATAAGCTATAAGGGGGAACTTATGGGATTATTTCCAAAACTATTTAAAGGGTATAAATCAAATTATTTTACTTACTTAAATGAAAAGTATCAATTGGTCGAAACAGCTGATGAATTTATTCAATTGTTTTCCAACAATAAGAAAGTAGGTTTTAAAATTCCTTGTTCAAAAATTAATCGTAATAATATGATAGCTATTTATGATGCATGTTTCAAATACCAAATAGAACCAGAGGATATAACCTCTACAAGTGTATTAATTTGTAGTTCTTGTTATCAGATTAAAATACAAGGAAAGTGGATTTTACGTATTGATAACACCCCAATAAGTAAATGCGATAACTGTGGAATGGAACAGTACTTTGTAATGATAGTACTTTCAAAAGAAATGAATATGAGTTCACAAGACATCCCGTATAATTCTCCCATAGAACAGTCTTATACTTTTCTAAATAGTTCAATACCAACTTTCTCAGGAAAACTATTGCTTGAAAACACAATTAACGAGGGTACAGCTAAATTATTCGAAATTCCAAAAGGAATATCGATAGGAATGAAACCATATCTGTTAATTTTATTCAAAGGAAGTGAAGTTCTGTGGTATTGGGAGTATGGTGATTTGCGTGAAATAATTGCAGAATGGGACGGAAAGGAAAATCAATATCCATTACATTGTTTGCTAATTGACAATATAAAAATTAATGCATTAGGAAACTAGATAATGCGTCACGAGCCTAAAACTGCTTCAACCCATATATTTCTTTGCCCTATTTTGTGCTATCGCTGCGCTCCTGATGCACAAAATGCGCTAGACCCTATGGGCAAGGAAATACAGGCTAGGCAAATGCTATATGGATAATTTCGTTGCATACTTAAAATATGAAGGAAATAAATAATTAACACTTGAAACATTGTTATTCATCATCATTCTTTTCTACTAATTAGAAAAGAATCACATTAAGAAGAAATTAAAATTCTAGAAAAATGCTATAATAAGCAATTAAGCATATAAAATCTAAATGAAGGACCATTGTAAAGAAGCATTAATTTTTATTTTTTCTTAAACTCTTGTTAGTTTATCATTATATTCCAATGGAACAAAAAAACCTTTTATACAGTTTGGATTTCTTATACAAATTTGAATATGATTTTTATCCCGAAAGCCAGCTGAAGGATAGGCTTCTTCACCTTCAAAGAAAACTGCACGAATAGAATCATACGATGTTTCACTTAATTGTGAACGCATTACATGTAATGTTTCAATGACTGCACAGTCTAGAACGCGAATAAGTTTTTCATTTGTACCATTGGCACATTTGTTAGGTCGTAGAATTAGACCTTTACTTAAGCAATCGGCTTCCAAAACTGAATAAGCAACTTTTAAGTCTTGAATATAATCAGAATCAAGAAGGTCCAAGCAATAACCAAGAGAAATTACCGCACCTAACACTGCTGGTTTTATGATTTTTTGTTTTCCGTTTTGTGGGTTTTTACTATTCTCTACAGCCCAAGAATAAGCTCTATTAAGATTGTTTTCCCAGAAATACATTCCATTACCAAGCCAATCATAATCATTATCACTTGGCTTGAAGGTAATGCGTCTATTTACAATATCATCACGAATAGTTTCATCACAACCATGAAAACCTAAAACAAGATTATTTCGAATCCTGTACACGACATACACTCATTGAACTGTACTGCTCTGTAAACTTACCATGTTTATTTATGATACCTGCGGATTTAAGTAAAGATGTTGATTTTTCAGTATCTTTAACGAGCTCAGCGGCAAAAGCGTTTAATTTCTGAAGGTAAATTTTTCGATCCTTATCCTCATATTTCATTATTATGCCTCCTCCTTCGTTCACTTAATAATTTAGACCCTGTTACTTTAAAAGTCAACACATCTCGCCATGTGCAATGAAATGTGCAATGCGCTCTTCTGATTCTACGTGATGACGCCTGATAACCCCTGATAATTGACACAAACACCGAAAAAGGAGAAAATTGGAGCAAATCAGTCAAGAATTCGCCAAAAAAAGTACTTTTAAGGCGTGGGTCGATGGTTCGAATCCATCGTGGCTCAGATAAAAAATGAAAACCGTAATTCGCAAGGATTACGGTTTTTTGCATTTAAATGCCTTTAATCTTTCAAGCCACGATGGATTCGAACCGGAGGAGCTGTGCCCGAGCTGGCGAGGGATCGGTGCATGGATGCACCGAAAGCTCCGTAGGCGGCCTGGAGGCTGAGCGCAGGAGGCGCGAAGCCGGAGGGCGAATCCATCGTGGCTCAGTAGTGTAAATCCTTATCCTGTAAGGAAATAAAACCACCATTTTCATGGTGGTTTTTGTTTTTTTTAGAGCAATGACACTAAATTTACGTCTTTTTTAGCACTTTTTCAGGTGAAATATGATTGCTCTATACCTAAGTACTTACTATACAATGAAATAAAATTATGAACCTAGTAAAAAAACAGCAAAATGTGCAATGAAATGTGCATTGACCATCCCTTTTTTTAATGTACAGCACCTGGTTTTTACCCTATCATTGGCCATGGGAAACTCTCGTTCATCGTATCACACTGACTTGAAGCTCGCTTTTCAACTTGGTCTGGTACCGGTTGATATCTCAAAAGAAGTTCCGCGCTCGACCAAGTACCGGTTTAGGACCACTGATTATTCACAGCTTGTTGGTTCAGAATTTTCTGATTTTCTGGATAAACTGGATCTGGTGAAAAACATCATGTCTTCCCGATCAACGCTTGCCGTTGCCTCGGCGTTCTTACGGATCGTATCCCTATTGCGATCTCTTCACCTTCCGGTAGGCGCGCTTCCCAAGATCAAGAATATGGAAGTCAGTTCCCAAATCGTAAAACGAATACTTTCAGTCTCAAAACTTATTCCGCTCGGGAAGATCCTTTCACTCCTGAAACTGTCTCCCCGGCGGTTTCAGATCTGGAAAAAAAAGACACTTCCCTGCCCTTCATCCCCACTTGGTCGGTGTCGCGTTTCTTTTCCGTTTCAACTCACAAAAGGTGAAGTCCTTTCTATCAGGAAAGCTTTTTCAAATCCGGAAACAGCTCACTGGCCAGCTACCTCAGTCGCCTGGAAACTTATCAGAGACAAAAATGTTTCGGCGAATGTGTCTACCATTCTCAAGTATGCCAGAGCAATGGGTCTTACCTCCGCCCGTAAGCCTCTCCACCGGTCAAGAAAAAAAGGGAGTATCGTCACCACACGGCCTAATGAAGCCTGGCACATCGACGTTACCGTTCTGCGCACTCAGGACGGCGTAAGATCATTCATTCAGCTCATTATCGATAGCTTCTCAAAACGCATCCTCGCCTTCTCGGTATCCCTTTCTATCTCTGGTCAAGCTACTGCGGCTCTTCTGCGATCAGCGTTTGAATCTACATTTCCAAAACCGGAAGAACCAATCATGCTTATTTCCGACGGAGGAAGCGAAAACGTAAATGTTTCAGTCAATGAGTATCTTGCCTCCGTTCCTCTGAAGCTGCATGTTGCGCATGTTGATGTCGCATTTTCAAACTCCATGATCGAGGCGGTAAACAAGATTCTTAAATACCGGTACATCTTCCCAAAAAACATTCAGTCGTATCTCTTGGTTGAACCTGTAGTCAGAGAATCGATTACGAACTATAACGCCCGACCTCATTACAGTAATCACGGTTTAAGCCCAGACGAAGCGCATATAGGAAAAACATTTGACTTCAGCGGTTACAAAGAAAGACTTATTCTCGCCCGAGAACACCGTCTTACCGAAAACAGAAAAACGGTTCATCCCTGCGCGCCGATTATTGATGAAATCATCTAGGAGCACAGGAGGAATTATAAACCAAGGAGGCCAGTCCATAATCTAATAGCTGAATTGTCAAAGAACACAGGTTTATAAAACCGAAGTTCAAAAGGAAAAGGACTGTTCCTTATAAGGAACAGTCGATAGCTGAAAGTCCATGGTAGGAGCTGGGCAGTTTCTTTGACGCAGTTTCCCCTGTCTACAAATCTTCGAGTCCGGGCGTACTAACCGGGTATTTTTTAAGACAAGCCGGGTTTATCAAAACCGTCACAATCCTGCCCGGCCTCAAAGGATTTTCCGACACTCCTTTGAGAGGTTAGGTAGTGTTTGCTAAGTTCGCATTTTCAAAGAACATTGGTCAATGAAACCGAAGTTCATAAGGAAAAGGATCGTTCCTTGTAAGGAACATTTAATTGCTGAAAGCCTATAGTAGGAGCTACGCTCAATTAAAGAAATTACACAAGAGTCGTTCCACAATTATTTAGTAAGAAAGAATATTCCGGCAATACAGGTATCAGAATACATGCTTCCAGGATAAATATCCTTAATTGTAAATTTTATCTCTCCTGTTACTTTTTCTGGTAATGTCAAAATCTGTGGTTCTTGGGTATCTTCTAAATCATATATCCATTTATTATTTCCGTTTTCAATCTCTATACTTTTCACTCTAGAATTTTTTTCATATAAGTCTATTCGAGTTGGATCGATATATCCATTAATTAATACGACCTTCTCAGTCTGATAAGCTATTCTTTTTTTCATCCATTCACCAATACCATCGCCGTCAACACCTTCTGCCCAAGGCACAAGGATGTCATAATAATACTGTGAGATTCCATTATATTTCTTTTCAACACCATTAACAACTTCACTCAAATATGAACTGACTTTCTGAAAATCAAGCATTCCTCCGCGCAAGCCAATATGGTTTTGTCTCAAACGATTTCCTAATCGCACATATTCAGATCCCTGTTCTATTCCCCAAAAAGAGTTTCGTGTTTTTTGACTTATCAAAATACATATTTCATCTTTCGCTATAATCAAATACTTATCAGATATAGTTTGTATGTAACGAAAATCCCCTTCTCTGATCAAGCTATATGGTTCAACAATTGTACGATGAATATACTCTCCTTCCTCCAACATTCTATCATCAAGCTCAGGAATCTCTAATTTAAAAATTCCATTCAAAAATGAAAATTTGAATCCGGGATTTGGCAAATCATCATAAAATGCATTAAACACATATGTTTTATTTTCAAAACCAGAAGTATCACATGATAAATTAAAAAGACAATACACAATAGCAATTATAAAGAAAACAATTTTTCGCATTAATGCCCCCTTGGTCCACTAATTAGTGTTCCAGATATTTTATCTCCATATTCAACTCCCCACGATTGAAGAGTTTCTACTACATTAACCATAGAACCTGATGTATTGCCTGTTTTTCCAACCAAGC
This sequence comes from Treponemataceae bacterium, assembly GCA_942493045.1. Classification (GTDB taxonomy): domain Bacteria; phylum Spirochaetota; class Spirochaetia; order Treponematales; family Treponemataceae; genus Teretinema. The sequence goes on from OW818665.1 coordinate 1,556,593, forward strand.
AACCTTCACTGCCATAAAAATTTGTATCATGTCCTCGCCATGGCACAGAATTATTTTCTGTAGTTCCATCACTTCGAAGTGTATCGCCAGACATCAACGTTCCACCTGTGATTGTAAGTACATTAGGAGAGTACTTTGAACCGTGTTCCGGCCCAAGCATCAGTTCAACATTACCTGGAGCCACAGCGTCTCCGAGAACTGTACCTTTCATTGTAGGTACAGAAGTAATTGGTATAGTTAAAGATTCTTGTGTATCATAATTAGTAAAAATTAAAACATCTTTTCCACGAAGTTCAGAATTTTGATTATTAACTGTATCATAACTCCTAGGGTCTCGAATAATTACAAAATCAATACCTGTCCTTTGATCACTCGCACTCAGCCCCCACGGATCCAGATAATTAACCGGGTCATTGTTCACATACGCAAACCAGTTATTACCATCCCTGATCGGGTCCACCGTACTGAACCGTGCGACTTCCGGCGTATAATCGCGGTATCCGTAATTATACATCCCAGTAACCGTGTCATAAGGCTTCCCGGTATACCCAAAACTCTGGCCGCTGGCCAAGTCTCCGAGGTACGGTTTACCGAAGGCGTCGTATTCGTAGCGGTCTTCAAGTTCTCCGTACTCACCAGTAGCTGAACGTACGCTACCCAAAAGGTCCGTTCCAAAATAGGCGGTACTGCGTGTATAAGACTCTCCCCCACTGCGGTTCATGGCCACTGCTCGGCCTCCGGCGTAGAGAGTGGTCTGTAAGCCGGTGTAGCGGGCGGTGCCGGGTGTGTAGCCGTCGGCGTCAGCGTCTGGGGCACTTTCTTCGCCGAGCCAGCGGTAGCGGCCCTGGCTGCCGGTTTGGGAGGAAGCTCCTTCGGTAAAGTTGGTGGTAAAGGAGCCGTCGGCAAAGCTTACTCCTTCACGCACGGCGTCAAAGCTCTGCCCGTCGTAGAGGGTGCGCATGGTCCGGCCTCCGACGTCGGCTACCAGGGTGCGACGCCCTAGGGCGTCGTAGCCGTAACGTGAGGTGTCTCTGGTACGTGCGACATGATCAGTTACTACAGAAGCCTTCATACGATTGGTGTCAGTATATTCGTACTGGGCGGTTTTGCGCAAGGAAATTACGCTTAAGAGGTTACCGTCCCTGTCGTAGCTGTAGGTGGTTTCGCCGACTGAGGCGAGGCGGTTTTCGGCGTCGTAGCGGTACACGAGGGTGCCCCAGGTGGTGGTTTTGGTGGCGCGGTTGCCGTTGTGGTCGTAGGTGAAGGACTCGCGCCACTGCATGTTGGCAACGGCAAGGATATTTCCCCGTGAGGGGGCCATGCGGTCAAGGAGAGAGCGTAAGGGTTCTATGACGGCAGCTTCCAGCATGTAACGCTCGGGGGAGCCTGAGTCGGGGGTAAAATGGAGGCGGGCTTCTTCGGCTTCGGCTCTGTCGGCCTCGGCTTTCTCCTCACTGTATGGGTAGAGGACGCTCGCTAATCGGGACTGTGCGTCGTAGACGTAGATGGTTACGTTTCCGCGCTCGTCTACGCTGTAATTACGGCGGCCCAGGGCGTCGTAGAGGTAGCCTTCGGCCCGCAGCAGTTCACGGGAGGGAGCGATTTCACGGATCAGGGTAACCCGGCCGGCACTGTCATAGCTTGTTTCCTGGACTATTCCGTTACCGTAGCGGCGGGTGGTTTCGCGGCCCATTACGTCGTAGGTATAGGAAACAGCTAAGCGCTGGGCGAGGTCGGAGACACCCAGGAGTTCGCCGTTACTGCCATAGGCGTAGCGAATGTCGCGGTTGCCGCTGGAGAGGCGGGTGCGACGGCCTGCGGCGTTATATTCGTAGAAGGACTCTTCGCCGGCTTTGTCGTCGCTTTGGCGGGTGAGGCGGCCGCCTGAATCGTAGTGGTAGGTTATGGTTCCGGTAGAGCCAGTGACACGGGTGAGGCGGCCTGAGTAATCGCGGACATGTGTGGTTTGGCTGCCATCCTGATAGAGGGTGGTGGTAGTTCCGGTCGCGTCATTGTACTGGGTTTGAACGTGTTTTCCGGAGAACTGGGTCAAGTCGGTTGAGCGGCCTTCAGCGTCGTAGGCGAAGGTTCGGGTGTCGCCGAGGCGGTTTTGTTCATTCTGCAGAACAGCGAAGGCGTCTTTCTGGTATTGATAGGTTCCGCCGTTGCCGTCACGCATGGTGACAGTGCGGCCGCGTTCGCTATAAGCGTATGATTCTATGAGCTCTCCGCCTGAATAAACAGCGGTGATCCGGTTCAGGTCGTCGTAGGTGTAGGATTTGTCGATGCCGGGGCGGCCGGTTTCGCTGAGGAGCCGACCCAGGCTGTCATAGGTGCCGCTCCAACGGATGCCTATGGAGTCGGTGATAGTGGATACCTGGCCATGTACGTTGTAGGTGTATGTTTCGGTAGTGTTGTCGGGGTACTGAATGGCGCTCAGTTTTCCAAGGGCATTCCAGGTATAGCGGGTTTCGCGGTTATAGGCGTCGAGTGAGCGGATCAGGCGGCCGGCGCCATCATAGAATTGCCGGAATATGTTACCCTCGCCGTCGGTTTTCGCAGTCACTTCGTTCCAGGCGTTCAAGGCCATTGTGGTGCGGTATACGCCACCCTCGATAAGGGTCACGCTCCGCTCTATGTCGTTATATTGCCATTCGCTGACATACTGTCCTTCTCCGGGAGTTACGGGATTGGCCGTTACGGTTTCGGAGCGGATTACCCGGCCAGCCGGGTCATAGACATAGGCTTTGTAACCGGCCGTGGTGCTCTCCCGCAGCAACAAGCCCCGGCCATCATAGGCGTAGGTGGTAACCACGTTATTCCGGTCGGTACGGGTATGTACCGTGCCGTCGCTGTTATAGGTTACGGCGACTGTGGGCTGTCCTTCTTTGCCGACGTTCACGAGCTGGCCGGATTCATCGTATTCATAGGCGATAAAGCCGCCGGAGGCGGTTTGCTCTCTTTGCAGGCGGCCTGCCGGGCTCACTTCCCGAATGGAGGCTTCACCAAGAGGGTTAATCAGCTCAACAACCCGGTTCCAGGGGTCAAACTGATAGGTTGTGCTCACCGTATGCATCTCGGGACCGGATCGGGTGACTGTGCGGCGTTCGCCCTGGGCGTTGATTTCATAGCCATAGGTCTCTGAGGTTGTCTCTGTGGTACCATCGTCTCTGGTCATTGTCGTGGTAACGCCGGTAAGTTGGCCGCCGGCGTTGTAGGCGTAGGCTTTGTGCCACTGGCCATACTGCGCGCTTTCCAGCTTGCCGTCGGCGCGATAGGTATACCGCGTTTCGTTACCGGCGCCGTCGGTCATTACCAGGGGCAAATGCCGTTTGTCGTATTCTATGGTTGTGGTACGGGTTTCGCCAGTTACCAAGTCCCTCTCAACGACCGAAACAAGATCTTTTCTATTATTGTAGACATAGGTCCGTTCCAGGCGCGAAGGACTGGTTTCGACTACGTTTCTTCCTTCATAACGATAGGTGGTACTTCTGTTAAGCGCATCGGTATAAGAAAGGACGCGGCCTGTGGAATCGGTAGTCCACTCCTCGACTATTTCATCTTCATCAATTATCCTGGTTGCCGACGCCAAGAATCCGGTCAGCGGATCGTAAGTAAAGCTTTGCGGCGCCTGAGTGCCATTCTGAGAAGTGAGGATTCGTCCTCTGGAATCGTATGTAGCCGAAAAAAGTTGATCAAAAGACCCTGAAGAATTTGAACGGTGAATAAACAGACAGTTTCCAAATTCGTCATAGGTCCAAACCGTTTGCACCCCATCCCTGTCGACAGAAAGCGTCATTTGGTCAAACGCATTCCACTCCCACCGTTCAAAGGAGGCATCCGGGACATAGGTAGCTCGCAACCGGTTCCCGCGCGCGTCATATAGATAATTAGTTACGTTTCCATTTACGCTCTCAGAATCCAGAAACCCGGTAACGGGATTATAGATAAATTGCTTTACCGTACCATCATTACGGACTTCACGAATCGTCCGGTGCGAGTCATCATAGTAAATATCAGTTATCACACCCGAGTAATCCGTATGCCGGGTATGATTTGCCTCTACATTGTAGTCAAAACGTTCGGTGCTGCCTTCCTCATGAACCGTGGAGGTAACCAAAGATTTACCATCACTTGTTTCCAAACCATAATGCAATTCAATGTAGGAATCACCAGGGACGACCTCATCTGGCTTGATGATTCGTACCAGCCTTTCATTCTCATACTCAAACCGAACAGTATCATTATCTATATCCGTAACACTCGATAATCTGCCGCCGGTATAGTTATAGGATACGACCCTTCCCGTAGAATCTGTCAGGGTTGACAAATACCCTTGCGGTGACCAACCGATAGTTGCGAGCGTCCGGCCATGATACGTAATCCGGGCTGGCTGGTTACTTGTGTATTCCACTACCAAAGCATCGCCATTCCGGTTCTCGATTCTTTCTAACTGTCCCTGTCGGGAATACTCCCAGATGTACCCGTCGTCCCGAGTCCAGCGCAATCTACCATTGCTTAATAAAACAAGTGAAGTTTTATCTCCGGGCACCAGATTTTGGGTAAGTGAGCCCGAAGGGTAATGATTCCAGCCATTACCATAAACGGGAGCAGTAAGAATCTCAAAGAGATGCACCGTCCCTCTTTCATCATAAATAATCAGTTTTTCATTTCCACAATAGATACTGTCTACAAAGCCCTGCCTGCCCAGTACGCTGCTATTGAGTAGTTGATTTTGGTCAAAATGGTCGCGTTCATTGAGCGCCTGTCGATGTAAGGCGGATATATCCCGCAAATCTGCGGTAATTTCCGCGACAGTCGCATTTGCGGCTGCAAGATTGGGGCCACGATTTGCAAGAAAAGCGAGTCTCATAGCCGTTACCGAAGCGGTTGCTGCTTCAGTCTCTTCTATCCTGCTAATAACAGGGGCATAACTCGCATATCCGCAAGTTCTGAGATCTTCAAGCTGAGTCGAGAGGGTTTGTAAAACAGTTGTGGCTCTGGTAATTCCCTGCGAATAATCTGCATCAATCGTTACTACGAGTTCCTGGGCAGTTACGAGATTCGCCCTTATTGATTCCATTTCTGCGTATAATTCTGACTCTTTTCTGTATGTATCAGGTCTATATCCACGAATTATGCGAGTATCCAGAGAACTATACCATTGAGAGGCCAGCGAATCCCATAAACCGGCATCGCTGATATAATGCCGAGTTATCGGGAAAACAAGCTCTCCGCCACGAACAATCAAATCCGTCTCATCCAAAATAAATTGGCCGGTAGTCGCCCGAACCGGGTCTCCCAATAAAGTTGGATTAACAGAGACTTTATTTGCGTCCAGCGTTATCGTAACCATACCGGCTTCCATAGTAATTTGAGAAATTTCATTTTGAACAGAGGTAGTATTTGCCAATGTGTTCCCAGCTGTAGCTGCGGTGGCTGCCATTTCCCGATTACTTTCATCGATTGCATCTTGAACCGCATCAACAAACTCTTCACTGTAATAGGGAACATTACCAGGGATATCTACTGTTACTTCATGACTTGATTGTGTTTCTGTTGTCGGCATTGTAGAACCCTCAGGATAGCTGGATTGCTGATCTGGAGGGCCATCAATCTTAACAGACTCTCCTTCCTCAGTATTCCACTCACCTGGAGTATCACTTTCGGAGGGGTTCGCAGATGTAGAAGTGGTTGTGACAGTGACCGTAATTGTATATGAAAAAACATGTACCAAAAAAATCGAAAACAAAACTAGGAACATTACAACTTTTTTCATCTTTTTCTCCTTCTTAACTAATACGCGGTATAGAAGACCTTATCTAAAAGACTGTTGGCGGTCACGGTGTTCGGGGCCCACCATTGGGAAGTGGTAACGAATTCGCTCTGGAAACTGGCACCACTGCCCTTGAAATAGGCGCTCTGATGGGTAGAGTCCGGGGTAAATGCGGCTACGAAGGGGATGAGGTGCACGCCGATCCGTTTCGCGGTGGTCGAGTTTACGGACCAGCTGGCCGGGACTGCCAGATTCAAGGATGCTTGTAAGGTAGCGGCGGCGGTCGTAATGAGATCGCGCTCCCCCTGTACGGCGGTTACCGTGTTCAACGCCGCTATAATCTCACCGCGGAATGAATCGATGTCGATATACACATCGCTGGGGAAAGCGGAAGAATAGAGATCCGACTGCATTATCATGATGTCACGCACGGTTTGCCGGATACTTGAAGTGGTAATTACGCTGGCAAGCTGCCCAGTAAAGGCCTCAAACGCGTTACGCAGTTGTTGTACGTACGAAAGGTCTATCAGGGAGATAGTGGCATCCCCGGAGGAGGAAGCATATTGATCGACAAATTGATCCAGAATCGAGTCTGCAAGGGCCGCCATGGAGTAGTCAGAAAGCGCGAGCGCGTTAAGCAGGGCAGTGTAATTCCAGCCGGTCAGGGCTATGGCGCTTTCACTGCCGATCATGAACTCGGCGCAATTTCGGAATTCATAGGCTATTTCCAGCAGGGCCCCAAAGCAGGTATCAAAACCAATCATGGTCAAACCTTTTCCACTGATAGCGTCTTGAACCTCGTTAATGGTCATGTAACTTTTTACGCTGGAATCATCAATCGCAATGGCTTTCGCAGGTTCTACGACCAAAGACATATTTTCACTCTGGCTCCGCCATCCGGTTCCATGGCCCCAGAAAATGAGTCCATAGTTCTCGGCGGGATACGTCTCTATGGCATAATCTATCAGGTATTCCAGGGTGAGCGGGTCTGCCATATTCAGCTCGGTGGTTCCGGTCGCGGTAATTCCAAGCGTCGGACAGGCGATTCGGTTGGAAACTACGGTAGTATTCGATCCGCCGGGATCGTTGGTTACCTCATATAATCGGGTATCGGTCCAGTTTCCGGCGGTGGGTGTATCACCGGGGCCACGATCCATCAAAACTATAACATTGACTAACATCTCATCCAGGGGTGCGGCTTCCATTTCGTTTAAATCAAGCAGTCCGTAATAATCCAGATCGTTATCGGCAGCCATATACACAATCAGCGTCCACTTTTTTAATGGTGGTTCTTGATATTCCTGTATTTGACCATTTATTTCTTGTTCGCAGGATAACAGTAAAACCATCAGGAAAGGAATAAAACACAATATTGCTTTTTTCAATTAATAACTCCTGGTTGAATATATGCCATTGGGATCTTCCCAAACAGATCCATCAGTGTACATTACTTTCGATATATAAAAGAAATCAAGCAGGTAGGGGTCTTCGGGTATCGTATGCATATGGTCGTCAAGGCTCAGTATAAGCCTCCTCGATTCATCCGGCAAGATTAATCCAGAAAAAGTTGCTTTAATTATATTTGAACCGATAAAGGGACTTTTTTCTGTCTCTGCGTCATAGACCATGCAAGACATGGCAATACCAGAGATGGTTTTATTACTGGTGTTGTATAAAGTAAACTCTATTCCGCCACATTGATAATTCGGTTCAGAAGCACCAATCACACAAACCGGTTTAGTAATCACAAAAGGAGGCGCTGGCGGTGCCATAAAGACCTCACAGGCACACAACAGCAGTACCACAAGAACAAAAAAAAGCTTACTCACCACTTTCATTTGCGCCCTCCATAATCCTGTTCAAATCAGCCTGGAACTTGATGATGTATGAGTCAGAAATTCCCATGCTGACAATGCGATCCACAATAGCAAGGGAGGCCGGATAATCGCCCGACCGAAAGCTCACTACGGCCTTATAAAAAAGAAACTCCGTAGTCAATATGCCGGTACTTTCGGCCCGCTCCACATATTTCCGGGCATCCTCGATCCGGTTCTCAGTAAGCGCCTTATCGGCAAGATCAAGTAGCTGAATTGCCGAGGGTACACGGATATATACAATTTGGCGTTTATCGCCTAAAACCAGTTCTCCGCCATAGGCTTCATAATTTACTGCAGTTCCCTGAATCTGATACGCTCCCACCGGGACTTTTCCGATCGTAAATCGCCCGGTAATATCGGTTACCGAGCTTCTCTTCTCGTCAAGTCTTACCTCGTAACCGGGGACAGGTCTGTTTTCAAAGTCATATACCATGCCATTAACATCTATGCATTGCGCTCCGAATTCCGCCGTTTTGCAGGAAACAAGAAACAGAAGGATCAGAGCTGATATCAGTATCCTTTTCATTTTTTTTCCTCTATAGTAAAAATTTTTCCTTCGCTATTCTTGTAATACACAATAGTGCTGTTTCCGTCGCCTCGTATCGAGCCGACCTTAAAATACCCTTGGCTTTGAATTTGCGCTGCAGTGGGAGTAGCGGATCCTGGCTGTCTTGCGTTCTGAACATAGCCAAAAATCCGGGCGATACCAGAGAGAGTAACACTGCGATTCTCAGAATTCAATGACTCCGGGAGAATCTTTAAAACGGAGAACCGCAGGGAAAACAGGGCTGTTGCCTTATCCAGAGAAAGATCCATTGCGACAATGCGCAAATCAGCGGTTCTGAAGTACTCATCAAATAAAAGCAGGGTGTCCTCAATGGAATATCCCGGAATAAGCAACTCCATTTCAATAGCGCTATCCCCTATTGCTGTTTTTGCCATTCTTTGCCTGATAATTTTAGCGCCCGCTGCTACGGTGAGGGAAGAGACCTGTTCTACCACCGCAAAACCCTCAGCGCTGCCGGTTAAACCCCGGTATACCGGATATCGGAGCAGACGGGTATCCAATTTGAGGTCAGCCTTGTACTCTGACACACCCTCGGAATACGCGATTTCAGAAACTGAGGGGCCTGAAAGATACTGATAGCCCTGTACCGCCTCGGCTAACTCCTGCGGACCGGTCTTGCGGACAACGAGTATCAATTCGGGGGAAGCGGTTTCGGTGTAGGAAAACCTGCTCAGAAAGCCCTCCGTTGACTTTACGGCGTTCACAATATCTTCCAGCACGTTCAGACAGGGCGGAATCAATACCAAAGCGGGCACCGATTCAGCATCGGAACTGTCAACGCTTTTTGATGCATGATCAGCGTTTATATTCTTGAGAACTAGACCCGAGATCAATACGGCAAGTAAAACAAATATGACAAGGAAAGAAAGCTGCGTGCGTTTCTGTGGACGGAACAGCAAAGCCCGCCGATCCGGATTTGGAAAAATAGAGCTATCCTGCGCATCCACACTTGAGGGCAACGATACCGGCAAACCAGTCTCCGCGGAATAGCCGATGGTTTCGCCGGCATAGGTCCGCAAACCATTTTTCTCGAACTCGTCTGAATAGAGCAAACAGGAAGTAGCGGTATAAAAGGTTTTGCCAGGATACAGCAAACGATATTCTTGCAACAGCTCCTGGTTCATTACAGTTACCATAGCCCATTCTTTATCGCCAATTTTTTTTGTTTTTATATCTATTACGGTATTTTGTGAGAAACCGGGATGCAGAGTAAGCAAGGAAGATGCAATACCAGACCGTAATTTATTGCCCCATTTTACCGGATATCCGGAAATATCGATGAAATAGACCTCGTGGTCTTTCCGGGGAATGCGTTCACTCTTTCTCATGGATTACACTCCGCAATTATTTCTACTATCTCACCATTCACTACGCACCGGGCCTTCATAGCACATAAAGCGCCGTCCTTGCGCAATTCCGAAACCTCAGTTGATTCCAGTGAATTTACTGAGGAAACGGCATATTCCCATCTTTCAATGCTGCGATCCGTCATTTTACATTCCTTTCGAAATGACTCAGCAATAAAATCGAGTTCCCTGGCCAACGTATATTTCTCTGACGCGGATTGCCAGGAGCGGTAGGCCGGATACACCGCCTGCGAAAAGCCAAAAACAAAGAGAGAAAGAATAAGCAAACCGGCAAGCACCTCAGTGAAGGTCATACTTTTCCAAAACCTCGCTATTCTGCGTTTGAATCTTTTCCAGCACCCTGGTCATTTCCTTGTTGCCAACCGAATGGAGAGCCGATATATACGGCACAACAGACAAAAAAAGTATGGAAAAAGCCATTATCAGGACGACCGCAATGAGCAGAACGCCGCCTTCATCATTTCCACGAAACGAGATCCGCATTTTTTCCCTCGCCTCCTTCCATACCGTCGGCTCCATAGGAAATAATCGAGAAAGGCAAACCCTTCTCGCCTGGGGCCTTATACAGGTACTGGTTACCCCAGGGATCCTTTGGTAACTCCCGGTCCAGATACGGACCATTCCAATCTGCGGGAACCGGAGAGAGCACGGGTTTTTCCCAGAGGGCGGCAAGCCCCTGCCCTTCATTCGGATACGTTCCGCAATCAATGTAGTACGACTGTAAGGACAATTTAAAAGTGCCGATCTGATTCCGGGCAGACGCAATTTTTGCCTGATCGATATACTTGATCGCCGAAAAACCAACGCCTGCAGAAAGTATCAAGATAATCGCTATCACGATAATTGTTTCAATGAAAGTAAATCCCTCATCCTGCTGCTTTTTCATATAAATCCTCCAACGTTTGTCAGTATGGGCAGTATTGTGGTTTGCACAAGAATCAACAAATATATGCCGGTAATTATTATTACCACCGGCTCGATCATTCGCGAAATAATCGCCCTGGCTCGCTGATCTTTCTTTTTATAAAAATCGGCCAGCGAGAAAAAAACATGCCCTGCGCCATTTTGCTCCTCTGCGATTGTGAGCCAACCCACAACGAAGGGAGAAAAAAAACCGGTATTTGCAAACGCTTGGGCAAGAGGCACTCCCGAGGTAATATCCCGCTTGATTCTGACTAAAGCCATACCGGACTTCTTTTTTTCCGTACCCCTGATACATTGCGTCAAGGCGTGACCCAAGGGTATATTAGCCTGCGTTAAAAAAGAAAGAAGCGAAAAAACCCTGTACTCCTCGGACTCGCTCGCCAAATACTTTCTGATGATATAAAAAAGCAGAATGGCCGCAAGTATCAAAAACAGCCCTGCATTAATGATCCCGGAGGTTATCGACTGAATGGTAAGAGCCGTTGTAATTCCCGTTCCCTGTAAAAAGGGAAGCCCCATAAACAGGATTACCAACGTCCCTACAAGCGCTATCAGAATAATTGCGGCAGGATAAATCAGAGCAGTAATAAATACCTCCCGGACTTCACGCTTCCTGTTAAAATCTTCTTCAATGCTGCGCAATATCTGTAAAAGGGATCCAGTGCGCTCACCCGCAGAAATCAAAGCAAGATGGAGAGGCGAATACCTCACCTTCGAAGACCCTTCTGCCGACATTTCCGCAAGGGCAACAGAAAAGGTTTCACCTTTGCGCATTGTTTCAAGGATTTGAGATGCAACCTGCCGATGCGACACACTCATTCCCGGCCGGGCAAGAAGTCGCAGTGCATCGGTGAGCGAGGTAGACCCTTCCAATAAGGACAGGAGCATCTGGGTAAAGGTTGACGTACAAGTGTCCCTTGTCATCACCCACCCCCCAACTCACGGGCCAGTTCTGCCTTATTCGTAATCTTTAATGCGATCTTGGCTTTCGCATCCTCCCGCAAGTCGCTAATCTGCATTTTTTGCACGGCATTGCGCAGTTGTGATTCCTTATCATTATTAGAGATCATGTCTGCGAGTATTGGATTTATAGGAATAATTTCCGCTGCCACAATTCGTCCTGAATACCCGGTATTGGAACACGTTGGGCAACCTTTTCCTTTACACCGCGTACAAATACGCCTTAAGAGGCGTTGACACACTATTGAGCGAAGAACTGTGGCAATCTGATACCCCGGGACACCCATATTAGTCAAACGGGAGATGGTCTCCAGAGCATTACTGGTATGCAAGGTCGCGAAAACCAGATGCCCGGTCAAGGCAGCTCGAACCGCCAACTCAGCGGTATCAACATCCCGAATTTCGCCAATCATAATAATATCAGGGTCTTGGCGGAAAACTCGGCGTAATAGGGTATCAAAGCCCAGATCAAGATCATCATTGGTCTGAATCTGGGTAATCCCTTCAATTTTATACTCGACCGGATCCTCTATACTGATAATCTTCAGGTGCTGAGCGTTGAGCCTTCTAAGCAATGCGGATAATGTCGTCGTCTTTCCCGAACCGGTAGGACCGGTAACCAAGACCAGACCCGATACCAAACCGAGTATGGACTCAAGCTCCAGAAGATGTGATTTTGAAAAGCCAAGGTCTTCAAGAGAAAGCGGCCGGTCGGTCCGGTTAAGCAGTCGCAGAACAATTGATTCTCCATGAATAGTAGGCGTAATTGACAAACGGGCATCAAGAGAAAATCCGCCGGAAACGATATCGATACGCCCGTCTTGAGGACGCCGGCTTTCCATGACATTCAAATTCGAAAGTAATTTTAACCGCGCAGAAATAGCCAGGGCCTTTTCCAGTGAAATAGTACGAACAAGCACAAGCAGTCCATCGATTCGAAAACGCACCCGCGCATCCAGTTCCTCAAACTCTATATGAATGTCTGAAGCTTTCCGGGAAACAGCCTCCAGAAAAATACTGTTCAGGAAGTTGATCAGAGGGGCATCATTTTCTATTTGATCGATACTGAATTTGTTTCCCGACGTCTGAACAGGGTCAAGATCCGATACCAACCGCTTTCGCGACGGCTCTTCCGAAAACAGTCTAGAAAGCTGCAATTTAAAGGAATCTGAATCTATCTGCTCAAATAGAATTTTATACTCAGGATAGGCCTTTATAATTCTGGTTCGCAGCACAGTATCATCCGGATTGAGCATGCCGATACGCACGTTTTTCTCACCTGTCAGGGAAAAGACGACTCCATTATGCGCGCAAAAAGCGGGTGAAAGCTGCATTGAACTCATTCTTCCTTACCGATAAACGGCGCGACCAAACGATTATATATTGAGGCGGTCTTTAAACCGGCATCAGTATATTCATCACTGCCTAAATCAATATGCGGCACAAGGTAGATTATCATCTGCGTGTTCTCGGTCGAACTGTTTCTGTTTCTGAAAAGCCACCCCAAAACCGGAATCCTTGAAAGAAAAGGCAACCTCTCTTCAACTATAGTCGAATCATTTTGCCGAAGCCCGCTCAAGACGACTGTCTCACCGGAACGCGAACGTACCTGCGTGGTAATAACCTTCTCTGAAGTCGGAGGCGGGTTTCCGACACTGGATGAGACATCCGCGCCACGCTTGGATACAGAAGCAGTGACCGTTGTGGTTATCATTCCATCACCGGATACCCAGCCATTAATATTGAGCAGTAAACCGGAAATTATTTCACGCGTAATTCCCGTGTAAACCGGCTTGCCGGTATCTGGGTCGACATTTGAATCCCTGTAACGATAGGTACTGGTATTCTGGAATTTAATCTCCTGCCCAGACAAGCCATATAAAGTAGTGTCGGCAAAAACATTTGCCTGATTCTCTGAAAGCGCGACGTTCATTTTCGCAGCAAATTGATATCCAAACACCGTAACAACGTCAAAATTTAAATTAAGCAGGCTTCCAAGGCTGCCAGTGACCATAGAAGTATCACCCGGCTGCAACTGACGGGCGTCCACGTTCGTACCCCATTTCAGGTTTGAACTGTCCTGAAATTGCACAATCAGCAAGTCATAACGAATTCGCGTACGTGGTCTGTCAATAATCTCGAGATCAGCAAGAAACAAGGCTCGATTCTCCATTGTCCCACGGAAAAAAAAGGTATTGCCATTACCGGTATCTATTATGTCGTTGCGGGTAACGGACGGCGGCAGGGCCTTCAATAAGTCTTCCGTCTTAATGTATTTTAGGCGGATCGGTATTGTCTGGGCACCTGTATCAATTGATTGAAGGTAGTTATTTATTTCAATCACGGTTTCATCATTTACATGGGACAGAAAACCTTTCCCATCCGGGATAGCTATGGTTACTAATGTAGGAAACCTGGTTTGCAGCAGAGGAAGAAAGGTTTCCATAGGGATATATTTTAAGTCAAAGCGCTTCCAGCTCTTGCCATCATTTCTGAGGTTCTTAATTATCTCGGCTTGCTGAATTGGAAAGATGTACCAGACATTATTAATCTCCGCATACTCGGCTCCGCTCTGTTCCAGAATAAGGGACAAGCTTTCTTGGAAAGATTTGCCGCTAAAACGGATTCGCTCGATAATTTGATCGCCCCGCACAAACGAAGAAAATTCCTTTCGCCCGATATTAAAAAAACTTTCTAGCACCTCGGACAGTTTTACCTTCTCACCGCTAATTTCGTAAATGCCGCCATTTTCTCGTATGCGAACATTACCGGTAGGAGAAGAAATTGCACTAGCCGGTTGAGAGGCTATCCTCTTGACCTGAATAAATTTTTCGTTGGAAAAAACCTGATAATCACTGAATGATTTCATCACCAGTTCAGCCGCTTCTTGAAGAGTAGCGTCCGTAATGTGAAGCGATAATTTGACACTGGGAAGGATATCCTGAACAATTGTGGTTTTCGTGGAAAATGAGAGTTTTTCCAATATTTGGGAGGGGCTTACATCCAGCCCGTCGAAGGTTATTAAATTATTCTCGTCAATGTGCAGCCGTATTCGAGATACGGTCCATAATTCCGGGGTCTTTTCCACGTAGAGACGATTAGTTACCAAAAAAGTATCAAAAGCCATTGTAAAGTCAGATCCTACAAACTGAAAACTGGCGGTACCGGTTACCGTGTCATCGGCGACAATTGGGATTTTTACATAACTGGAAAGAGAATACAAAATATCCCTGATATTCTGGTTAAGAAATTCAAAACTAATCACGCCCGGAGAACGGGAAGATTGTGAGTGTACAAAGCTGGTCGGGATTAGCAGAAGCATTAAACTGATAACTAAGACATTTCGTTTCATCATTTGTAGAATCAACCTTTGGTCAATAAAATAGTATATGAGAACAGGGCTCCCATTGAGAGAAAAGGAATAAAAGGCACCTTTCTTTTCTGCCAAAACCAACAAAAACAAAAAGTAAGAAGGCAAGCAAACGTCACTGCAAGATACCACCATATCGGACCAAGAAAAACACCAATCAGTGAAGAGAACCACACATCCGCCAGCCCCAGTTTCTTTCCGGAAACGAACCTAACTAAAAGAAATAACATACACCCCAGAATGCATCCATAAATAGACATAATGGATCTTCCCATTCCGCCGGTAAAAAAAATAGAAATCACCATAAGTATTATTGCTACAAAAAGTTGAAAACGCGGCACACTGCCTTTCTGGTAATCGATCAGAGAAAAGTAAAAGCTGAAGGAAAAGAAAAGAATCGAACTAATCAGCATCGACATTTTCCATTTAAAACTAGTAAAGATACCCTACTATACCCCATGTTTTTTAGATGCGCAATGTTATGTAGATTTCCAGCCAGAATTTGTCTCTTTTTTGCAATCAAATCCGTTAATCAACTAAGTTAACCAGTTTACTTAAGCGCATAAGTTCTTGTGCAATGAAATGTGCAATGAAATGTGCAATGCGCTATTCTGATTCTTCGTGATGACGTCTGATAACACCTGATATTGACAAAAACACCGAAAAAAAAGAGAAAAAGTTGTAGCAAATCAGTCAAGAATTCGCAAAAAAAAAGTACTTTTAAGGCGTGGGATCGGTGCATGAATGCACCGAAAGCTCCGTAGAGGGCCTGGAAGGAGACGACAGGATGTCGTCGACTGGAGGGCGAATCCATCGCGGCTCAGTAATACTATCAATAACTTGCTTTTGATTATCCGCTGTAAACCATGCTAATATGCACACTGTGCTTTCATAAAAAAAATACTTAACCAGCTTCAACTAAAATTCAACCTCACCCTAAACTGATATTTCCCGTAGCAAAGTCTTATCGCTCTCGTCGCTCTCCAATCCAGCTATGCTGATGTTATCCATGACGTACGCGGTAACAGTCATGCAGGCTGTAACGATCTCGGTGATGTCCAACTGCGGCGATCTGGTGTCCGGCCGATAGCGTTTGTGCAGATCACGTAAGACTTTTTCAGGATCAATCGCCGACAGCGAATCAGGGCTTGTGTCGCCGCGGATCAGGCGCAGCGTGGTGCGCAGGCTTTCGGCGGTAACCGTTTTAAGGAACAGGTCATGCAATTCATCTTCAAAGGCCAGATGCACTTTCAGCTTATTGGGTTTCATATTATGCGCCGCGGTAAAAAAATCGGCTACATAGTGCAAAACGATTCCAAGATCTTCACTGAATTTTTTATTTTTCTTTTCCGGATTCAGGCGGTATCGAATCAGCTTGTGAATTTTTCTGATGACAAAACCCCGGGAATAACGCCAAAAATGGGGGTGCCGTACAAACAACGAACTGCGATCGGGCTTTACAGAACCCTTGATCAAACGCTTTTTACTCAACGTAACATTCCAGGTTTCACAAAGCACCGGAAACAGTTCAGTGGCCAAATAGGCATGTGTTTGGTATGTCATGAGATCAACATGGCTACGCTTGGTTAACGCAGTATCAGACGGTGATGAGAAATCGGTTAAAACAAAGAAGACACTCATCAAAGGAAACAAATTAACGGTTATTTAAAAGAACTTTCACATCATCATTACATTTCTCCCTGATTATACAGTCAGGAGGAACAGCGATGCGTATCACCATAGCTATTAACGGCGAGGGTCGGGGACACTTCTCGCGGGCGAGAGCTCTCGCGGAGCATCTTTCAAAATCCTATGACATTACCTTTCGAGCGCCGCAGCATCTGTGCGACGAATTGCGATCCCTGTTTCCACAAGCCTGCGTTAAGACCATACCATATCTGGCTTTCGTTCAAAAGGGATTCAGCATCGATTACGCCAAGACGGTCATGGTTAATCTGGCCTTAGTGGCCCGTTCCTTCCGTATTCATACCAGAATTGCGCGGGAACTGCGCGAGGACCGCAGCCAGATTGTGATATCGGACTTTGAGCCGTTTTGCTCGAGAGCGGCAAAATTAGCAGGCATTCCGGTGCTGCAGCTGAATCATCCGGCTATCGTGCAGCGGACCGATGACCGGTCGTTCGCTGGCCTTGTCTCCCGGATAGTCTCGGCTTATATGACCGCCAAAGCCGACCGCACCATTGTCTGCTCCTTCTTCAACGGGGATGTCGGACCGATCATCAGATCAGCGCTCCGCAACCAAAAAAGAAGCGACGGAAACTATTTCGTGGTCTATCAAAAAGATATGTACCGGGAGCATCTGGAACCGGTACTGAACAAAATCGGACAAAGTCAGTTCCGTATTTTTCCGAACGCAAAAGCCGATTACGAAGCCAGCCTGGCCGGCTCAGCCGGCTTGATCGCGCCGGCCGGACATCAGAGCATCTCCGAAGCCCTGGCCCTGGGGAAACCGGTATTCGTCATTCCGGTAGAGGGGCAATTCGAACAGGAACTGAACGCCCGGATGCTGCGGGAGTCCGGAGCCGGTGATGCCTCCACTATTCAGGATTTATCCGAGCGCCTGCCCCGCTTTATCGCCGATATCGAACAATACCGGCTGCGTTTACGGAATTTTACTCAAGAGGATTCGTTCTCCACCGGTCGTACCTGGCATCTGTCCGATGACACTGATCGGGCCGTCTCCCTGGTTGAACAGTTTATCCAGGAAAGCCGTATCCGCCCGGAATGGAAACGCGAACGGACCCTGGCCCCCCTGCTCACTGCCCTGTTTGCCGAATAAACCGCTTAGCCCTGTTATTGTACCGGTTGACAGATATTTCGTCACAGCGCATAATGAACATATGCTCATTACGCGCTGTGGAAAAACCGATGCCCCGCCCGGAAAATAAACGCTGCCTCCAGCAAACCATTCCTTCAAACGCTTTTAAGCCGATCGGCGTAAAAGCCCAGACGCTCTCTGAGGTAATACTCAGCGCGGACGAGGCCGAAGCGCTGCGTCTTTCGGACCTTGAAGGACTGTACCAGGAAGCCGCGGCCCGGCGGATGGCCGTTTCCAGACCGACCTTCGGCAGAATTATCGACTCAGCCCGGCGTAAAACGGCAGACGCCCTGCTTAACGGCAAAATCCTCCGCATCAATGGCGGAGAGAAATCTATCACTGTATCAGGAGAAAAGAGTATGAAAATTGCGGTACCTTCACGCGACGGGCAAATTGATGAGCATTTCGGACACTGCAAGGAATTCCTGGTGTTCAGCGCCAGCGGAAAAGAACTCATTCCCGAGTGCAGCATGCCTTCTCCGGAGGGCTGCGGCTGCAAATCCGGAATTGCCGGCGATCTCGCCGCGGCCGGGATCACCCATCTGGTAGCCGGAAATATGGGCGCGGGCGCCGTACGGGTGCTTGAGTCTCATGGAATAAAGGTCATTCGGGGCGCCAGCGGCGACGCCGCCAAAGCCGTACAGCAGTTCGTTGCCGGCACGCTTACCGATTCCGGCACACTGTGCTCCAGTCATGGTGAACATGAATGCGCGCACTGAACAATCACGGCGAAAGGGCGATTGAATACTTTTGCCAGGGTTATAACTGCTCCCAGTCGACCGTAGCCGCCTTCGCGGAACAGGCCGGTTTGGACAGCGCGCTGTTGCTGAAAATGGCAGCCGGTTTCGGCGGCGGCGTGGGTGGCTCACGCGAAATGTGCGGGGCGGTCAGCGGTATGGTGTTGATACTGGGACTGCTCACTCCGGCTTACGACCCGCAGGATAACGCGGCTAAAACCGCGCTGTACCGCAATATCCGGGAAGCGATCGCCGAGTTCACCGGGGCCTTCGGGACAACCAATTGCAAGGAACTTTTGCTGAAGGCCGGCTGCCTGCCCAAACCCGATCCATCGGTCAGAAACGCCGAGTATTACGCCAAGCGGCCCTGTGCCCACTTTGTAGAGCTGGCCGCTGAAATCGCCGCGCGCCGCCTCCCGACGCAGGAATAACGGCGACTTGCTTGACAACAACGCCGCCCCGCACGAAAGTTAACTTCATAAGACAGAAGACAAACAGGAGTTAACCATGCGGTCACTTCAGTACCTCGCGCTATCAGCCATGCTCTGTATCCTCCCCTCGGTATTCTTTGCCCAGGAAGCCGTCGGCGAGGTACTTCTGGAATCCATACCGACCACCGTTGAACAGTTTGTCGCGCTGCGCGACAGGATCGGCAGCACGCCCGAGGGCGGTGCCACCCTGTTTGTGATCGCCCTGATGCGTTATGCCGAAGACCAGCGCGCCGGCCTGCCGATGCTGGTATCCATTCTGGTAAACGACAACACCCTGATGTCGCCGGCCGGACACGGCAAGGGCTACCGCGGTTTTGACCTGAGCGGCGGCACCCGTTTTCTGATCGACCGGGTCATCACCTCACCCTGGATACCGCGCTCCTACATTCAGGGCACCGCGGCGGAGAACCAGTATCAACTGAGCGAAGGTGTTTCATCTGTAGCTTTTGAGACAACCCTTTTTGACAAAATAAAGACCGATGAGGTGCGCGTGTATGTTAAGTGCACCGGAGCCGACACTCCCCGACCCTTGCGTCTTAAACGCAACGCTTCCGGGCTCTGGAAGGTAGCGGAACTTTCCAGCCTGGTGGTAGGCGTGCGGACCGTTTCGCAAGCTGTAGACGAACTGTAATAAAACAAAAAAAAGCCGGCATCAACCGATACCGGCTCTGCGCGTTAGCGCGGAATTATTCAGCGATCAGGTGCATCACCGGTTTGGTGACGTTAAAGTCCGCGCCGGTTTCAGGGCCGCCCTGGTAGGAAATAGTACCGGCCACGGCAAACCGGATATTGAGTGTAGTGTCGCCGTTGATACGCACTGGTTCTTGAATGGTCAATTCGCCGTCAACGTTCGGGATGTCGGTTCCCCAGACATAGACCGTACCGTCCAGGATACAGCTGCCCGTTCCGGTATAGACTACGGAAGTGTCCGGATCGGTCAGCGAGCCGTCAGCCGAAAGCACTTCGCCGATCGTAAGCCGCACGTAATTATAGGTTCCGGGAATCACCGGCAGCACGTTATCAAAAGATACCGGCAGCGCCACGTCCTTTTCTTCGCCGGCTTCGCTTTCCCACAGGGTAAACTTTTCGGTTTCAGAATTACCGATCTCAACTTTTTTGAATACCACCCGGTACGAGCTGATAGTTTCCAGGGGATCGCCGGGAGAAACCGCGCGCAAACTTAAATCGGGCGCTGAACTTTCCAAACCGGACGCCAGTTTAATGACCACCGGGGTGTCATCAAGCGCGGCGTTATCACAGCCGGCAAAAACCGCCACCAGGGCATAGGCCACGGCCAAAGCAACAATAAATCTTTTCATTTCTTTCCTCCAGGTTGATATTGAGGCGCTTAAGCGCCCCGATGCGCCTCCGCGCTTCGTTTCACCTTAATCAACACTGTTGGCCGCTGATTCATTCGCGAAAAAATCAGAATTTAATGCGCAGACCGATTTTCGGTTCAAAAGCGATCATTGTCTGAGCCTGATAACTGTTGACCACCAAAAAAACCTGATACCCGCAGGTCAAAGACAGCTTATTCCGGGGAAACCAGACCAGCGCGCTCTCCTGGGACAGCGTCGGCCGCAGATAGCTCAAGAATTCCATGTTCACCCGGCCAAATATCAGGCTGGCCCCGCCGGATACCGCGACGTCGAGATCCAGCACGCTGGATAATTCGGGATTAATGCCGATTGAAAACAGTAACGGTAGCATCGCGATTTCGATGGGTTGGGTCTCAGGATTCAACGAGTTAAGAATGGAAAAAGAAGCGCTCATGCCGATCGTATAAAAACTCTGTCCCTTCGGCCTATAGGCAAGCAACAAATTTGCCATGAGCGAGGGTTGAAGCGTATCCGAGAAAACCAGCGGATGTGTGAGATAGCCGGCTGAGACGGAAAGAGCGAAACGGGAGTTCCTGACCGCCGCGGGAAGAGGCCTTTCAACGCGCGCGACTTCAGGCAGAGAACGGCGCGCCCATTCTTCGAAGGCCAGTACCGAATCCTCCATAACCGAGATCAGTGATTGGTCCTCCGGCAGCAAAAAACTTTCCAGATGCAGGGTACGCCCGGTGCGCGCGTTTACCATACCATGAAAAACCTTGAGCCCTGTTTCGCTTCGGATCAGATAGCCCCAGCTGTAAAAATCGGCCCCAACCTGCTGGGCCACCGCCAGGCGGCTTTCCTCCCGGACATAATAGTCAGCGCTTAATCCGGAGGAAGCTGCCGCAGCCGTCAGCTCGCTTTTTTCCAGAAGAATGAAGCGGTCGCCTTCCAGCAATCGTTCGCGGATCATATCCGGCACCGCGAACAGCGCCCAGGAGAATTCTTCGGCGTCATCGGCGTTCGGGCAAAAATACGGAAAGACCGCTATCACGGGCACGGCGGCGGCGCCGGCCGGTTCGGCAATTATGCCTGTCGTTTCAGCTACAGCGCCAGCCGGGACAGCGGGCCGGACATCCTGGGCAAAGCCTGTAAATTCGAGCGTCAACACCAGCAGGCTCAGAGCAAGGCCATATTTCACAGTCTTCTTCTCCCTTTATTCTGACAGGTTGTAACAGGACAGCATATTCTGATTATCGAGTAACAGTACCCGCTGACCGCTGAAGGCCGCGTCTGAAATATTTCCACTCAATTCCGTTTCACCCGCCATCCCCGGCCGGAAAGATTTTACTGAGCCTGAGTCAACCGCAAACAGCGTTTCATTGATTACCTGAAGAGACAGATACGCTGAGTCAGAAAGCTGCCGCGCCTCACCCTGAGGACTCAGTGTCTTGAGTCCGCCTCCATCCGCAAAGACAATCTGACCATTCCACAGCAACGGACCGGCCAGTATTTTATCCTCATAATCCGCCGTCCACAACAGCTCTCCGTCATCCTTGTTCAGGGCGATAAACTTACCTTCCGTACCGAAAGTCACCAACAGCGAACCAACCAGCAGCGGTTTATCCGACACAAAGCGCAGCTCACCGCTGTATTCCCAAAGCTGCCGCCCGCTGGCGGTATCAGCGGCGATTATCCGGCGGTCCAAAGTACTGAAATACACCGTGCCTTCCGAGACAAACGGTTTGCCGTACAGTCCGGTACCGGCAGGTATCATTGTGAGAATCTCACCGGTTGCCGCGTCATGAATATACAGATTACCGTCGGCCGAAGGAATAAAGAGCTGTCCATCTGAAACGGTAAAGGCCGTAAATGCTGTTATACCGGTCCGGCTTTCCCACAGCCGCTCTAGACCGGAGACGCGGTACGCGGTGAGTTTCTCTCCGGCATGGGTAATCAGCGCTTCGTCTGAGATTTCAGAATGCGCAATCGCGGAAGAGAGCAGCGCAGTTCCGCGCACACCGCCATCCTGCAGACTGCGCGTTTCCAGCCGATCAGGATAAACCAGCACAACCACCGCAGACAGCAGGTGCAGACGAGCGGGTTTCGCGCTCAACGGAACGGTCCAGAGAACAGAGCGCGGTACCGCAGAATGCGCGACCGGTCTCTCAAGCTGTAAATCGGTTAAAACGACCGCGCCTACCGGCTCCATCACGGCTTCCGGCTCTATCGCGGTATCCTCTAGCGGGGTTATCAAGATAACCTTTCCCCGTTCGGAAAGAGTCAACTTTTCTCCGGCCTTCACCACATAGACCACTTTACGTTTGATGGTCAGAGTCAGTGCATCTTCCAGACAGGTTAGTTCAAGACCGTCGGCTGTGAGAACGCAGTTCAGAACCGTTCCCAGAGGCTGGATGATGCCCCATGCGGTCTCCAGCGTAAAGGCGGGAGAGCCGGCGGTATGGTCAATGTAGACACTGCCCTGTTCCAGCCGATAGCGGTTGCGGTTATCCCCGCTGAACCGTCGTAGCGGATCGCCGGAAACTTTGAGCCGGGTTGCGGGCGCGAGCACAATGGACTCATTCGCGGTTAGGACGGAGAGTTCCGTCGCGCCGCTCAGCAGAACCAGATTTTTAGTTTGCTGCTCGCCTCCGGCAATCTGATAGGGTGTCGGCACTGTGCTCTGCCAGATAGTCAACAAGAAACCAATACCTACTAGTAATAGCGCGCTGGCCGCCAGGGCGAAGTTGGAGAAGGAAACTTGCCGCACACGCTGAGCTGGAACTCCGGATTCGATCAATGAATCAAGCCGGGTCAATGCGTCAGTCCCCAGTTCAGGACGCTTGTACTGAGATAGCAGGTTTTGAAAAACGGAGTCGCTATAGCTTTTTTTAGTTTTCATGACCGGCCTGCCCCCTTTTATTAACCGCGAGCGAAGGATAAACATTCTCCTCAAGGGTGATTTTTTCAAATTCTTTTTTAAACTGGGCCTTGGCCCGGAATAAAAGTGATTCTACCGCCTTTACCCCGAGGCTCAGCTCGGCTGAAATTTGCGGATTATCCAGACCGCGGGTAAATTTTAATTCCAAAATGCGGCGCTGACGCTCCGGCAGCCGTTCCATGGCCAGCGCTACGGCATCGGCAGTCTGCTGTTTTTCTTCTGCGGCGATCAGGCTTTCCTCGGCCTCCGGGTGTTTCGAAGGTAAATTATCGAGATAGTATGTAAGCTCCTCGCTGGAGGCAAAGACAGTTTTACCCGGGAAGCCGCCCTTTCCGGAGCGAAAATGAGAGCGCAATTTATTTAAGGCAATGGTGATAAGATAGTTTTTGAGCTTAGCGTCGCTGTCGAAACGCCGCGGATCTGGATTCGTCCGCAAAAAAGCCAGATAGGTATCCTGCAGTAAATCCTCGGCCAGCATTTCATCGCCGGTCTTAAAGCGCAGCAGAGCCAGTAAATAATGATGATGGTCAATCAGCCGTTTTTTGAATTCATCGCCGGAAAGGCCGCAGGCCTCCGGCATTCCCGGCGTGGCGGTAATCGCAAGCAGCAGTTGAGAAAATACAGACGTCGAATCCATCGGCATAATGTACATCCTGAAAAACAAGCATACATCAGTTTCGAATATTGTCAAAGCGAAAGCAAACATAAACGCGAGAGCGAACACAATGGCAAAAAAAATCGGCGCTTCCCGCGCCGGTTTTCTTGTTTTGCCCCATGAAACTAGTATTGCTTCAGTAATTCGCGGCGGCGTAGGCTACCCAGCCGCCGGCCTTTACCAGGGCATCTTCAAACTCGCCGAGCTTGAAGGCGTAGCTTTTCTCGACGGTTTTGCCGCCGTTTCCCGGCGCGCTGAAGCTTAGTTTTCCGCCGACAAGATCGACGTTTACCGTTGTGTCCAGTCCCAGGAAGGTCTTGAAAACCTCATCGATCTCCTCGGCCTTGAGCTCGGTGGCGATCATGCCGCAATTGTACATATTCTGGCGGAAAATGCGCGCGAAACTTTCAGCGATCACTATCTGGATACCGTTCACTTCCAGGGCCCAGGGGGCGTGTTCACGGCTGGAACCGCAGCCGAAATTAGCGCGGGTGACGATGGCGGTCTTCCCGGCGATATCGGCTTTGGCGTTAAAAGTGTCGAGCTTCAAATCTTCCAAACAGAAAGGTTTGAGCGCTTCCTTGGAAATCTCGGTCAGATACTTGGCTGGAATAATTTCGTCAGTATTGATATCGCTGCGGTCCAAAAACAGAACCTTACCGTTAAAGTTTTTCATAGCTGCTCTCCTTAGGCTTCAGTGATGGTGCCGGCTATCGCGGTAGCGGCGGCGCTGGCCGGGCTCATCAGGTGGACGGTACCGCCCTTACCCATGCGGCCAAAAAAGTTACGGTTGGTGGTGGAGGCGCAAACCTCGCCGTCGGCCAATACGCCGTTGCTCATGCCCAGGCAGGCCCCGCAGGTCGGGTTGGTCACGCAAAAACCGGCATCCATAAAAATCTTGATGATGCCTTCTTTAAGCGCCTGCTGATAAATCGCCGGAGTGGCCGGGCTGACTACACCGCGCACGCCTGAGGCTACGCTCTTGCCCTTCAAAACAGCGGCGGCCTGGCGCAGATCCTCGATACGGCCGTTGGTGCAGCTGCCGATATAAACCTGGTCAACCCGGGTACCGGCGAGCTCCTTAATTGTCTTGACCTGATCGGGCTTGAAGCCGAAGGTGGCCACGGGAACCAGGGTAGAAACGTCGATCTTGTGCACGGCGTCATATTCGGCGTCCGCATCGGAATGCCACTGCTGGAAATCGGCGAGAGCCTGTTTTTTGTTTTTGTAGAGCTTCTCGCCGTCCGGGCCGATAAACTTCCAGAGATAGTCCACGGTAACGGCGTCGGGCATACACACGCCGCAGGTACCGCCGGCTTCGATAGCCATGTTGCACAAGGTCATGCGCCCTTCCATGGACATGGCCTGCACGGCCGAACCGGTGAACTCCATCACCTTGTTGGTAGCGCCGTTTACGCCGAGCTGCTTGATGATGGTCAAAATCACGTCTTTGGGGGTAACGCCCTTGGGCAGTTTACCGTTAAGCTCAAATTTGATGGTGCCGGGATACTGAAAAGCGCAAACGCCTTTCAGGATGCCGACTTCCAGATCGGTGGTACCCACGCCGGCGGCGAAGGCCCCGAAGGCGCCATGTGTACAGGTATGGCTGTCGCCCATGATCACCGTAAAGCCCGGACGTACAAAGCCCAGCTCCGGGAAAAGGGCGTGACAGACGCCGTTCTTGCCGATATCAAAAAAGTCCTTAATGTTGTTTCTTTCAGCCCACTTCCGCAAAACCCGGCCTTGTTCGGCGGTTTTGGAATCCTTGGCCGGCGTAACATGATCAATTACGGCTTTGATCTTTGAAGGGTCGAAAACCGTATCCAGGCCGCGGGCTACCAGATCATTGATAGCAACCGGAGTGGTTATTTCATGGCAAAACACCCGGTCCAGCTTAAGCACCCAGGCCTCGCCGAAGGGCTTGTCCACCACGTGAGTTTCAAAAATTTTCTGCGCCAGAGTCTTTCCCATACTGCGCTCCTTTTCGAGAGTTTATATATACTGTATAACCTGAAGTATTTATAAAGTCAAGTAACCCGCCCGAATATTCTGGCCGGCGTCGGCTTTCTTTATGATATTACAGTTAAGGAGCTACTATGAAACCTACCATATTTGATCTTTCGGCAACAACCAATAAAGGTACCGCGGTGTCACTGTCGGATTATAAAGGGAAAGTAATTATCGTCGTCAATACCGCCAGTAAATGCGGATTTACCCCTCAGTACAAGGGCCTGGAAGCGCTCTATCAAAAATATCAGGACCAGGACCTGGTTATTCTCGGCTTTCCCTGCGACCAATTTGCGCATCAGGAGCCGCTTTCGGACAGCGAAATCGCCGGTTTCTGCCAACTCAATTTCGGCGTCACCTTCCCCTTAATGGCTAAAATCAATGTCAACGGCAAGAACACCCATCCGGTTTTCAAACTGCTCAAAAAGCAAGCCCCGGGTTTTTTGGGCTCCTCCATCAAATGGAATTTCACCAAATTTTTAATTTCCCGCGACGGCCAGAAAGTAAAGCGCTTCTCCCCGGATACCGAACCGGAAAAAATGGAGGACGATATCCGCGCGGCGCTGGCTCGCTAACCTACACATAACCGAGCCAATCATGTTACCCTGAGCCTTATGAAAAGGGAAAACAGATCAACTACAGGTTCTTCAATGGAAGCGGGTTCTACGACTGAGACCTTATCCCGCTGGTATAGTTTCCGGTTCCGCTTAATTATGCAGGGTATTCTGATAGGCATAGTCGCCGGTTTGGTGGTAGTAGCGTATCGATTCTCGCTGGAAAAAGCCCTCCACCTCTTGAATTTGATGTACGCTCTGATACGGGCCGATCCCTGGATGCTGCTCCCCTGGAGCGCCGCGCTCATCGCCGTGGCGCTGATAGTCGGCAAGCTGATACAGGCCGTGCCGATGATCAGCGGCAGCGGTATTCCTCAAACCGAGGGTTTTTTGCTCGGCAAACTGGATATGTGCTGGTGGAAGGTGCTGCTGGCGAAATTTACCGGCGGTGTGCTGACGATCGGCGGCGGACTGTCCCTGGGCCGCGAGGGGCCTTCGGTGCAACTCGGTTCAGCCATCGGACTCGGGGTGGGCACACTGCTGAAACGCAAAAAAGTAGAGGAAAAATATCTTGTTACCGCCGGCGCCAGCGCCGGCCTGGCGGCGGCCTTTAACGCCCCGCTGGCCGGAGTGCTGTTTGCCCTGGAGGAAGTGCATAAGAGCTTTTCGCCGCTGGTGTTACTGACCGCGTTGTCGGCGGCGCTTACTGCAGCCTTTGTTTCCGGCGAGTTCTTCGGACTGACCCCGGTTTTTACCTTCACACGGCTGAGCGCCTTGCCCCCTTCCAACTATCTATACATTATCGTGCTGGGCGTGATTACCGGTTTGACCGGCGCCTTGTTCAACTCCGCGTTATTACGCACTCAAAAACTCTATGCTTCGCAAACCTGGCTAAAAAAGCAGCATCGAGTGATAGTGCCGCTGTTCAGCTCTGTGGCCCTGGGTCTGTTTCTGCCCCAGGTACTCGGAGGCGGACACGAACTGATCGTGGAACTGATCGGCGCGCATCTGCCCTTGACCCTGATAGGTATACTGCTCGTCGCGAAATTTCTCTTTACCATGCTTAGCTACGGCTCCGGCGCGCCGGGCGGCATCTTCCTGCCGCTGCTTTGTATCGGCGCTCTGATCGGTAACGGTTATGGAGCGCTACTGGAAAAATTCGCCGGCCTGGACGCGCAGTACATCAACACCTTTATTGTGTTGGCGATGGCCGGTTATTTCACGGCGATCGTCAGGGCGCCGATCACCGGTATTATCCTGATCACCGAAATGACCGGATCCTTCAGTTACCTACTGCCAATTGCCCTGATCTCTATTGTCGCCTATATAATCGCCGACCTTTGCTCCTCCCGTCCGATATATGAATCATTGCTGAAAAATATTCTGCGCGCCTCTCCATCCCCGGCCGATCTAGGGGATGATCAGCACAAGGCCCTGCTGGAAATCCCGGTCTGCCCGGGCTCCTTTATTGACGGCCGCACCGTAAAGGACGTCAACTGGCCGGCGCAGTGCCTGTTAGTCTCGGTGAAGCGCGGCACTCACGAGATCATTCCCAAGGGCAGTACCGAAATCCTCAGCGGCGATTATCTGACCGTATTAACCAACGAGAATTTGCGGGCCGCTGTTCAGGACCAGCTTGCCGAGTTTTCCGGAAGCTGCGAAGACCCGCTCTGATCACCTTGCCTCAAAGACGCCTTTCCGGTTACTATGCACACACATCAGGTTGGTAACATGCGCGGTAAAGTGATCAAAAAAGCTCTCGTATTTTCTGGATTATGCATTATTTTGCTGCATCTGATGCTTGTCGGCATTACCGTTCCCTTGCTATTTCTATACCGCTACGTAAACCCGCCGGTCACCAGCATCATGGTATACCGCCTGGTTCAGTACCGCTGGGCGCTTAAACCGGTACGGACCATACCCCTCAAAAAAATACCGCTGCGCACCCGCACCATGATTATCCGGATAGAGGACGGTGACTTTTACTCGCATCACGGAATACTGCCGGCTGCCTTAAAAAACGCCTGGCGCATCAATAAGGAACTGGGAAAACCGGTATACGGGGGCAGCACCATCACCATGCAGACCGCCCGCACCCTGTTTCTGGTACCGGAAAAGAGTTATTTTCGAAAATACCTGGAAATGATAATCGCCCTGGAAATGGAAGCCATTCTCGGGAAAGACCGCATCTTTGAACTGTATCTCAATTACGCCGAATGGGGCAAAGGGGTATTCGGCATTGAAGCCGCCTCCCGCCACCATTACAAACGGGGAGTCAGCGAACTGTCCCGCGACCAGAGTATCCGCCTGGTGACGCTGCTATCCTCCCCGATTCTCTTTACCCCCTACACTCTCCATAAAAGCGGCATCCTCAAGAGCCGCTATAATTACCTGAGTGAGCGATACTGAGCGGCCCTGAAAAGCCGCTTATTCGGCGACGGCTTCCGTGTGGTATCGCAGATCATTCGCGAAAACCATCACATCCTGAAAAGTCAGCACGCCGTCCAGATGCAGATTGAAAGTCTCAGGAGCCTCGCTCACGGCGTAGCGCAGGGTAAAATTCGCCCGGTCATTTTGGCCGATAATCAGGGTCTCCGGCCCGAAGTCGCGGTTCAATGGCGAGAGCATTTGCTTAACAGCCGAGAAGTCTTCCAGCGGCGTAAACTGCTGATCCCCGATCCAGACCTTCAACTCCGGAGCGTAGAGCTTCAGCTGATTCGGTAACCGGTTGATAATCCGGACATGGATACTCAGCGTGCCGTCGGTATAATAAGGCGCTATCTTAAAAAGCCACTGATCAAGATACAGCTCATCGCCGGTTACCAGCACAAAGAGACCCGTATCCGGCGCCGGCGTCTCCCCTTCCGGTACTTGCGAGCCTTCTTCTTCCTCCGTGTGCGTATTCTCAACTTCGGTAATCCCGGTCTGCTCCAGATATTCACGCTGCTGCGCGCTGAACTGCCCGGCATCGCCGCTCAGCGAGTAGGAAACCAGCTGGTCTTCAATGCCGGATTTCTGTTTATAAGAGAGGTAACTCTGCTCATCCATTGCCAGGGTAAGCGCTGTATCAAAGAGCGGGATTCCCTGAGCGTCATGAATAAAAGAAAGATTTAGCCGGTACTCGCGCAGCAGGTCGCCGGTGAGTTGATAACGCTGAAACAGGTAGGTATTGTTAATCGGTTTGAAAAGCAGCTTGTAGGAACGCGAGGAAAAAGCCTTAAGCGTATACTCCTCCGGAGTAACAGAAAACGCCGGAGCGGTAAAGGACTCACCATAGAGCAGCTCTAAGGCCGCGGGGTCGACGGTAAGGGCATGAAAAGTACGGTTTTTAAGGCGCAGATCAATTTGGACCAGGCCGCTTTGACTGAGTACCAAAGCGCTGGCGCTCAGACTGACGCCGGCGGCGCTAAGGGAGGGTTTGTCCACGGAGAGCACATAGGAATCCTCCGGAAGCGCATCAATCTTGCCGGAACAGGAAAGCAGCATAGTCAGCGCGGTCAGCGCGAACGCGACGGTCAGGATGAAAAATAGTTTACGCAACAACAGTAACCTCCGGGTGAAAAAAATAAAAAAAAACGGGGCCGTTCCTGGAACGACCCCGTCAGTTAAACCTGTTTGCTTACAGTCCGTCTACAGAGTAAACCGCGTAGCCCCGGGGCGGAGCCCACACATCTACCGAGCCGGTGCTGGAACAGAACTTGCTGGCCGGCTGATAGTTTTGTCCGCTGACCGGTGAATACCAGGCGTAGGCTTTCAGCGTCTTGTTCTTCAGATAGCCGTTGCCGGTGGTAACCGTAGCGCCTCTCCAGGCGGTGGGGTTATCGTTGATAACCACAATATATCCGGGAGAAGTGGTAGACTTACCGTAACTTCCGTAAATCAGGCAGTCACCGTCATTGGTCTTGAGCAGCTGGATACTCGGAGCGGCTCCGGCCAGCTTGCCTCGGACCCAAACCAGCTGTTTGATTCCGTTACCCCATTGTCCACCGAGGTTCTTCAGACCGTAGTTGAAATAATCCTTCCACCAGACTGTCGGGTAGCCCTGGTAGGTCAGGATAAAGGCGTAGGCCATCATCTTGTCGCGGATAATTTCATCGGTATCGTGGTTGCCGACAAAGGTAACCGCGCGCATCGGATTATTCGCGGCGAAGGACCTGCTGGAATCAATCATGTTAGGCAGATAGCCGCCGCCTGATGAATTATTGCAGATGTCTTTCATGGTGTAGTACAGCGAGAAGTCAAAGGCCGAGGCGTTGGCTGAACTGGTCCACCAGTTCAGGGTACTGATGTTAGAGTCCCAGTACTCGCCGACGGAGAACACGCCGCCGGTGGCAGCCTTCATGTCTTTAACAACCCAGGGTTCGATACCCTTGACGTAGTCGAAGCGCCACTGCGTAAAGCCGGCATTGGTGGTGCTCTTCATCCAGGTCATCCAGGTCTTGATGTCAGTATAGGCGGAGCCTGAAGCGAAGCAGAGGTCCGGGAATCCGCCGAAGGCGCCGGAGTCGTTGGAGCAGTAATTGTTAGGATGGAACGAGTCCCAGTGCCAGCGGGCCTTGCCGGACAGGGTGGCCGAAAAGTTCGTCCAGGTATTTGTTCCGGTTTTGGGATTGTATTCGCTGAGCGCGCCGGAGCGGTGGTTCAGAACGATATCGGCCATCGAGGCGATACCGCGGTTGCGGAACTCGGTGATGGCGGCCTTAAGCTCAGCCTGGGATCCAAAACGGGTTTCCGTTGATCCTTTCTGGTTGTACTGGCCAAGGTCATAGTAGTCATAGGGATCGTAGCCCATCGAGTAGGTTCCGTTGTCGGCTTTGGAAACCGGCGGGAACCAGATGGCGTCAATACCGTAGCCGCCGGCCATATTCTGCAATTCAACGGCCTTGCTCTTCATGGTGTTGTACCAGGTACCGCCCGCGGGGACGTCCCAGTAGAAACCCTGCATCATGACACCGGACTTGCCGGTTGAGGAACGCGCTTCCGCATCACCGACAGAAGCGTCGTTCCCGTTTTCCGGAACAACTCCCATTGAGCAGGATGCCAGTGCGGCAACCAGGGCGACAACAATCCATAAATTCCATTTCTTCATATGAGCTCCTCCAAACCCACATCAAAAAATACGTTCCCCCGGACTAAATTGAACTGGACTGCACTTTGAAGATTCAAATTGTACTTTTAGGCTGGAAAACGAATTCTAGATACCGGCCGCTGGGGCCGGTTCAGGACCTGCATTTCGCCGGAGCTGCGCCAAATACACAGTCAGCGAAAGAATTCTACCGAACTTAACCGTTTAAGTTCGCTTCTTATGTTAGGGCGCAATCCGGAATAACGCAACAGATTTCTTCTGGACTTCTTTGTCATTGAGAAACACTCTTTCTTCACAAATTGTTCTAGATTTTAATTCGCCATAGACAACAACGGCCCGATCTTTGTATTGTGTATCGAACTCACCTTTCAAACGCGGGAGAAAACAATGCAGTCAAAAGTGGCCCTGGTACGCTGCGAAAGCTATGATGAAGAAACCGTTTACCTGGCCGTAAAGCGGGCCCTGAACCTGATCGGCGGTATCGAGTCGCTTTTCAGAGGCTCAGAAAAAATACTGCTCAAACCGAACAGCCTGGCCTCATCCAAACCCGAAGCCGCCGTGACCACCCACCCCGCCGTATTCAACGCCGCCGCCCGGCTTTTCACCGAGGCGGCCTTAGCGGTTTCCTACGGTGACTCCCCCGGCTTCGAGAAACCGGGGGCCTGTCTGGCCAAGTCCGGTTTTGCCGCCGTGGCCGAAAAATACAACATCAAACTAGCTGATTTTGAAAAAGGAAAAACAGTCAGCTTTCCGGAAGGTAAAGTCTGGAAAGAATTTGATATCGCCAATGCCTGCCTGGAAGCCGACGCCATAGTCAGTCTGCCGAAGATGAAGACCCACGCCCTGACCCGGATTACCGGGTCGGTAAAAAATCAGTTCGGCTGTATCTACGGACTCAACAAGGCCGCTTTTCACGTCAAAGTTCCCAACCCGGTGCAGTTTTCACGCATGCTGGTCGACATCAACCGTTTCTTAAAACCCCGGCTTTTTATCATGGACGGTGTGTACGCCATGGAAGGCAACGGACCGCGCAGCGGCACGCCGGTTAAAATGAACTGCATCCTGGTATCGACAGACCCCATCGCCATAGACAGCACCTTCTGCCGGATGATCGGTCTGGATCCGGCCTTCATCCCCACCAACACCTACGGCCGGGAAAGCGGCCTCGGCACATGGATGGAAAAAGAAATTGAACTGGTCGGCGATCCCCTTTCCGGCTTTGTCAATCTGGACTTCGACGTAGTGCGGAAACCTCTGGACAACAAGGTTAAAAAGACTAACGGCTTCCTGGCCAACCTGATATTTCCCCGACCGGTAATCGATGAGTCAAAGTGCGTCAAATGCGGCATCTGCGTGGAAGCCTGCCCGGTGGAAGGCAAGGCTCTCAATTTCAAAGACGGAAAAAAAACGCAGCCGCCCCGTTACAACTACCGCGCCTGTATCCGTTGCTACTGCTGCCAGGAAATGTGTCCGCATAAGGCTATCGTCGTAAAAAAACCATTCGCGAGATAAAGGGTACCATGGACGAACATCAGAGCGAGATTCCTCATCAGCGCCGCAAAAGATACAAGGGCACTCATCCCCGCAGCTTTCGGGAAA
The DNA here is from genome assembly GCA_942493045.1 of Treponemataceae bacterium. GTDB lineage: Bacteria > Spirochaetota > Spirochaetia > Treponematales > Treponemataceae > Teretinema. Next base: position 1,589,658 of record OW818665.1, read on the forward strand.
AATACAAAGAGCACGATCCGCTCAAATACAAAGACGATGTCGAAAAAGTAATAGCCCGGGGCGACACGCCGGCCGGGATGCACCGCTCCATTTGCGTGCCGGAAATTCTCTCTATCCTCAATCCCCAGCCGGGAGAGACCGCCATCGACGCCACCCTCGGCTACGGCGGACACGCCCGTGAAATCTTAAAACGTATTGTGCCCGGAGGCCGGCTGGTCGCCCTGGACGCCGATCCGGCGGAGCTGTCCAAAACCCGCGAACGGCTGGCGACGGAAGGCTTCGGGGCGGCAGTCTTCAGCGCCTACAACGCTAACTTCGCCACACTGGACACGGTAGTCGCCAAGGCCGGACTTTCCGGCGCCGACATGATTCTCGCGGACCTTGGACTGTCCTCCATGCAGATCGACAATCCGGAACGCGGCTTTACTTTTAAGCGGGCCGGCCCCCTGGATATGCGCATGAACCAGAACAAGGGTAAGTCCGCGGCAGAATTACTGAACACAATATCCGAGCAGAACCTGACGACGCTCCTGATCAGCAATGCCGATGAAGGCGACGCAGCGCCGATTGCCGCGGCAATTACCGCGCAGCAGGGAAAACTGCACACTACCAGTGAACTGGCCGCGGTGATCCGCGGCGCGCTCACTCCCCTCGCGCGTAGCGCCGAAGAACAGACCAAGGCGGTGCGCCGCACCTTCCAGGCCATCCGCATCGCCGTAAACAGCGAGTTTAAGGCGCTGGACAGTTTTCTGGAATGTCTGCCCGCCTGCCTGAATCAGAATGGCCGGGTCGCCATCCTGACCTTTCATTCGGGAGAGGATAATAGGGTTGTAAAAGCTTTTGAAGAGGGAAAACGCGCCGGCTTGTACCGCGCCATTCAGGATACGGAGATCCGCGCCGGGCGGGAAGAACGCTACAGCAATCCACGCTCAACATCGGCCCGGCTGCGCTGGGCAATCCGGGCCTGAGAATTATTAAAACTTAGGCTTGACTCTGACTCTGACGGCCGGCGGCGCGGCGGTCCAGATAGGCCAGCATGGTCTTGCGCAGGCGCACGTTATGCGGCGTCACCTCGACCATTTCATCGTCCTGCAGCATCAGTATCGCGCGCTCCAGCGTCATCGGCTGAATCGGCGTCAGGGTCAGGGCTTCGTCCTTGATGACCGAGCGCATGTTGGAAAGCTTTTTTTCCTTGCAGGGATTCACCACCAGCTCCACGTCCAGATTATGCTCGCCGACGATCATGCCTTCATAAACCTCGTCGCCGGGAACCACAAACAACCGTCCGCGCGGTTCCAGGTGGAACAACCCGTAGGTAACGGCCTTTCCGGCCCGGTCGGAAACGATGGAGCCGGTAAAGCGGTCAATATAGTCGCCGCGGTATTCCTCATAACCTTCCAGATAGGAATTCATAATGCCGGTACCCTTGGTGTCTGTCAAAAATACGTCGCGGTAGCCGATTAAGGCGCGCGAGGGCACCGAGAACTGCAAATGCACCCGACCGCCGTCATGGCAGGTATAGGAGAGCATGCGGCCCTTGCGCATGGAAAGTTTTTCGGTAACCACGCCGGCAAAGGCCTCGTTGCAATCCACGAACAGCTGCTCAATCGGCTCCAGCTTTTTGCCGTTTTCATATCTGAAAATTACCTCGGGCCGGCAGACGCAGACCTCAAAGTCTTCGCGGCGCAGCATCTCGATCAGGATCACCATCTGGAACTCGCCGCGGCCGCGCACGATAAAACCGCCGCCCACCTTGGCTTCCTCTACCTGGATGGAAACGTTATTGAGCGTTTCCTTGCGCAGACGCTCGTAGAGCTTCATGGACTGCACGTTCTTGCCGTCCTGTCCGCATAAGGGTGAGGTATTCACGTAAAAGCGCATGGCCACGGTCGGCTCGTCTATCACGATGCGCTTGAGAGCCTTGGGAGCTTCACGGGTGCAGATGGTATCGCCGATATGCACATTTTCGATTCCGGAGAGCACGATGATGTCGCCGCTCTGGGCTACATCGGTTTCCACCAGCTTGACGCCGGAATAGGTATGCAGTTTGGATATATTCAGGTTTTGGCGGACGTCGCCCTCGCCGATGCAGACCATCGGGTCCTTAAAGCGGGCCGAGCCGTTAATCACCTTGCCGACAGCCTGGCGGCCGAAGTAATCAGAATAGGAAAGGTCCGAAACCATCATTTGGAAAGGCTCGGTGGAAACAAAGGCCGGGGCCGGAATTTCCCGGATAATGGCGTCCAGCAGCGGGTGCAGATTATCTCCCTCGCCTTCCACGGTCGGCTTGGCGATTCCATCGCGCCCGATGGCGTACAGCAGCGGAAAATCCAGCTGTTTGTCATTGGCTCCAAGATCGATAAACAGGTCATAAATTTCGCTCAATACCTCGGTAATGCGGGCGTCGCCGCGGTCAATCTTATTGATCACCACCACGATGGTCAGATTGCGCTCCAGGGCCTTATTCAGCACAAAGCGGGTTTGGGGCAGGGGTCCCTCGCTGGCGTCGACCAGCAGAATGGCGCCGTCGACCATCGACAGGGCGCGCTCTACCTCGCCTCCGAAATCGGCATGGCCCGGAGTGTCCAGAATATTGATCTTGACGTCCTTCCAGACTACCGAGCAATTCTTGGCGGCGATGGTAATACCGCGCTCCTTTTCCAGATCCATGCTGTCCATCAGCCGCTCTTCGGTAGCCTGCCCTTCGCGGAAAACACCGGACTGCTTGAACATGGCGTCGACAAGAGTAGTTTTACCATGGTCAACATGGGCAATGATGGCGATATTACGGATGGCGGGGTTGCTCGAATCGGTGTGGGTCAATGAATTTTCCTGTAGTGCTTTCTTAAGGCGGGAGATACACTGATAATAGACCTTCGCTCGTCTTTGGTATAGCCTCAGGGGCTGGACAGAGCATAAAAAAAACCCGTGCAAACTGATGCGCGGTGATGTATCATTTCTGTTATCGGAGACTCTATGCTGAAAAAAGTTCTGTTCGCCGCATTCTGCGCCGGCGCGTCTGTTTTACTGTCCTGCAATTCCATATTTGAGCTTTCCCCGAAGGATGACCTTGCCGCGCCGGCCGAAAGGGTATGGGAACCTTTACCCACAGTTCCAAAACTGCCGATCGGCATGAACCTGTGTACGCTCAACTATTGGACGCCGGCTCTCGTTTTTACAGATGTCATGACTACCGCCAGCGATATGCTCACCAGCTATGCCGGTGATAACCCCTGGAGTACGGTATGGGACAGCGAGCAGATTGACTCCATCGAGCGGGATGCAAATGGCTACCCCCTCGGATTACCCCAGGCCACACCGGACGGTCATAACAGCTTCGTGCGTTTTCTGGTGAACAATTACTATAAGGGAACCTTCCGCATTTACTTCCAGGGGAAGGGAACTCTCGGAGCCGGAGCCTATCTTAAAAACGGCGTCTATTACATTGATCTCAATGGCGACGGTAACCATCGCTATATCGATATTCTGACATCCGACAGCAACGACCATATCCGGGATATGCACATTCTGCCGCCGCATTTGACACCCTCCAACGATTATCCGGTTTTTCTGCCGGAGTTTATCGAAGGACTACGCCCCTTTCACGCCCTGCGGTTTATGGACTGGATCAATACCAACAATTCCAGCCAGATCGAGTGGACTGACCGGATCACCAAGAGCTACTACACCCAGGGCGGTTCCCGGGGAATGTCCTTTGAGTATGCCATTGAATTGTGCAACCTCCTGGACAGCGACGCCTGGGTCTGTGTTCCGCACCAGGCGTCTGACGACTATATCAGCCGCCTGGCCGATCTCTGGTATACCAACCTGGAAAGCGGCCGCAAGATTTACCTGGAATATTCAAATGAAGTCTGGAACTGGATGTTTGCCCAGGCTCAGTACGTGGTGGACAATGCGCCGGGCGCCGCCAACAACTATGTGTCCGCGGATCTCTCTACATTGGGATCACCGGGAAGCGGTCACCCGGAAAAGGACGCCTATATGATGGCCCGGCTGTTCAGGCTCTGGAATGAAATATTCGGTACCGGTAAAACCCGGCTAATCCGGGTGGCCACCGGTCAACATGCCTGGATGGATAACTCCCGACGTATTCTGGAATACCTGTTCAATGTCGCCCATGTTCCCTGCGATGTTCTATCTGTAGGCGGGTATTTCAGTTTTACCGAAACCGATCACAATCGCTGGCTGGAAAATCCGGTTCTGGCCCGACCGGGACTGATCTGTGACGCGACCTATGACCGTTTATACGAAGACTCGGCCTTATGGACGCGGGAATCGGCGAAATTCGCCCGGCAGTATGGCGTGGACTATATGGTCTATGAAGGCGGACAGCACATGCAGCCCTTCAGTCAGGGCGTGTGGTCCTATAATGACAACCTGTTCAGCGCCCAAATTCATCCTAAGATGTATCAGCTGTACCTGAGAAATTTCGCGGTGCATACCGAAGAAGCAGTTGACTGCCAGCTGTTCATGGCCTATAGCTATATCAGTGCCCGCGCTTCGCGTTGGGGCTCCTGGGGGCATCTGGAAAACCTGGCCCAAATCGGCGGCGACTACGCGAGCATCGCGCCAAAATACCAGGCCCTGCTGGACTGCAATACATCGAGGTGAACATGAAAATCGCTTTTCCATCGCGCTTGATTTTTTCACTTTTCGCCGGCGTCAGCCTGCTCGCTCTCTCCTGCGGAGGAATCGGCCTGCGGGCCGGGACCGGTGGAGAGCCGGCCGAGTTTTTTGAGATTGCAAACCGGCCGCTGTTTCAGCCGTTTCTGGCAGATAACGATGCTGACGGTATCACCGACGAAGACTACTACCTGTGCGAGCCCTGGAACTACCGCAAAGAGGCCAACAGCGACCGCCGCTACCCGCTGTTCATTTATCTTCACGGTCAGGGATCCAGCGGCGAGCCCGGCATCCTGCCCTGTCTGCAGGATGGAGCGGCCTTTGACGCCCAGCGCCAGAGCTATCCTTCCTTCGTCTACATTCCGCACGGATTTTCGGCGGACACCATAATCAACCGCATTGGTGAACTGCGGACTCAATATCGCATCGATGACAACCGTATCTATGTCGTAGGGTACTCCCAAGGCGCTTCGGGCTCGTACAGCCTGGCCAACGGCTACTTCGACCGCACCGGTCGGCTTTTCGCCGGAATTATCCGGCAATCCGGACAAAGCCAAACCACGCTCCGGGACGCCATCGCCCGCAAAACCTCAGTCTGGTATCATATCGGACTACTGGACACCGACGGCCGGCCAGCCATCGCCGCCGCCTGTTATGACTTCCTGAAAAATTATAGTACCAATGCCACGGCGGTGGAAACCACTGTCCCGGTTCCGGAAGTCGTCAATCGGGAAGGTACGACTAAAATCCTCACGAAAAACGGAATGGAAATCGTGCGCTACACCGAATACCCGCAGGAAGGTCACGGCATCAGCCACTTCCCCTTCCTGGATCCCTATATGCTGGAATGGCTGTTCAGCCAGTCACTAACCAAGCGGTAAAATCCGGTATTCCTCGGTACGGTTCCGGCCGGCTTCTTTGGCCCGGTACAGCAGGCTATCGGCGCGGCGGATCATAGCGTCCAGGTCTTCCTCGAGCACGGCGGTAAGGCCGGCGCTGATGGTCACCGGAATAATTGAGGCCTCATATTTAAATTCATGGGCGTCGATTGCCAGCCGGATTTTATCGGTGACCAGAAAAGCGTCTTCCACTTTGGAGCATTGCAGCAACACGCAGAATTCCTCGCCGCCGAAACGGGCGACAATGTCCGCGGAGCGCAGTTGGGAGCGGAAAATATCGGCTATCGTCTTAATCACAAAGTCCCCGGCGGCATGTCCGTAGGCATCGTTTATCTGCTTGAAGAAATCAATATCAAACATGGCCACCGCGATTACGGTATTCCCGCGTTTGGCGTTGCTGAACAGCGGACCGGCTATGCTGAAAAAATAACGCCGGTTGTAGAGGCCGGTCAGATAATCCCGGTTGGCCAGATCCTCAATGCGCTGCTTCTGCTCTTCCAGCTCGGTGATATCATCCACGGCGATGATCGCCATTATAGTGCCGTTCCAGTCAACCGTGCGGGTTTTCATCCGGAAGTATTTAAAAACAGGTTTGCCGTCGATATAAAAACTGCGGTTGATATAGGTGGTCTGTACCTCACCGGTTTTACTGAAGCCTTTCAGCAGACAGCCCCGGATAGTACAGTTAGCGCATTCGTTGGTTTCACCGCAAAGTTGCCCCTGCTCCACGGCAAAGGAGCAGCCCAGGGCATTGCCGCACAGATTATTCAGTATCTCATTCTCGTCGCGGGAAAAAAGGGTTTGATAGGCATCGTTCACCTTTTGCACGCGCAAAGCCGAATCCACCAGAAAAATCGCCGAGGACAGGTTGTTAAAGAGAAAGCCCGCGAATTCGGCGGATTTGAACACGCTATCGTTTATTTCAGTCATAGTACTACTATAAAACCTCCAACCAGTTTGTGCAAATCACGCCAGTCATGCTATACTGCGCTATCAGTTAAAACGGAGTCTGCCATGTCATATCTGCTGTCGCGTTTCGCCAATGCCGATAACCGGCCTCTCACCGAAAAACTAGTCTTCTTTATCGGTCAAGCCGAGGACAAAGACCTCTTTCATATCGATGTGTACGCCCTGGCAGATTCATGGAACGAAGCGCGCGTGGAGTTGCTGGAACTGTTTATCTACGGTCTGCACGAAGGCGTATTCCGCATGGACTGGCAGTACCATTGTCCGCATTGCGGAGGCGTGGCCAGCGAAAGCCTGACCTTGCACACTGCCAAGCATGAGTCCTACTGCGATCTGTGCAAAGTCAATTTTACCAATAAGCTGGATGACAATATCGAAGTTTTCTTCTCGATACACCCGGAAGTGCGTTCGCTCAGCGCGGAGATAGCCGCCGCCTACCGAGCCAAAATGATGGAAGATCTGGAAACCGGTCAGCACTTCTTATGGCGTAAAGACTCTACCATTTTCGGCTCGGATATTATCCTGAATCCGGTGTACCGCGAGTTGATGGGCGAAGAAGTCCTGCTCGAGGATCAGAGCCTGGAAATCATGAAAACGACTATCCTGTTTACCGATATCCGCGGCTCCACCCGGCTGTATACCGACCTGGGCGACGCCCGGGCCTTTCAGCTGGTCCGCGAGCACTTTATCGTGCTTTTCGACACTATCCGCAAGCATCATGGCGTGCCGGTGAAAACCATCGGCGACGCTGTGATGGGTTCCTTCGCCAGACAGGCCGACGCCCTGAGCGCGGCCCTGGAAGCCCAAAAGATACTGATCGAACGCAGCCGCAGCCGGCCGGAAAATGAAAAGATTGAAGTTAAAATCGGGATGCACACCGGCACGACGCTGATCGTCACCTTGAACGGCAAGCTGGATTACTTCGGCAGCACCGTCAACATGGCCGCCCGCATCCAGGGTATTGCCCGGACCAATGAAGTGGTTGTCTCCGAACCGATCTTCAAAGAAACCGCCAATCGTCCGATCATGGCCGGCTACACTTCCACCGTCAGCAGAACCAGGGCGACTTTCAAAGGTATGGACGGCGAGTACACCCTGTACCGCATTCCGGTTTCCTGAAAAAGAACCCACCCGGCCGGCGCCTACAAGCACTAGAAGCATAGTGCGAAAATTTACGATTTACCGCCGCGCCTCCCGCTAGAACAGCTTTAGGCTTAACGAAAACAGCGTGTTGCAATACGGCGCCAATTTCAGCTCCGCGCTGCCGTCCGCTACCGGGTAAACCGTCCCGCTGAACAGGTCGGTCAGCTCAGAGGCAACGAGACAAACCGGCGAAAAATCAACCGTGACGGTTTTCGGCGCCGTCGAGCGCGAGAAGACGCTGATAAAGGAGCGTCGCGCTCCGATGCGGGCGGCGATAACGGTGTCGCTGTCGCTGTACAAAAAGCGGAACGCTCCGTCCTGCAGGGCGCTTTCGGCGCGCTTCAGGCCGTTGAGGGTGCGGTACAGGGCAAACAGGCTGTGTCCTTCTTCCGTCCCTGTCCAGGGCATCGGGTAGCGGCAGCCCTCATTCGGAGTCATAGTTCCGTCAAGGCCGATCTCATCGCCGTAAAAAATGCTCGGGGCGCCGGGCAGCAGGTACAACATGATGATGGCGCCGCGCAGAGTCTCAGGGGTCACTATCGCTTCAAAGGTATGCAGCCGGTATATATCGTGCGAATCCAGCAGATTGAACTGCACAAAGGCCAGCTGATTCGGAATCCGCGCGAAATACTGTCCGACCGCCTCGGCGAACTCCTCTCCGGTTAGCGGCCGCACCGGTTTGGCAAGGCTTTCCTCGGGGTCGGTAAAGCGGTCCCGTCCTCCGAGAAAGCGCCGTATCGGCCGGGCCGAGCCCTGGTAGTTCATTGCCGCGTCCCATTGCTCGCCGTCCAGATACTCCAGCGAGTCGGTCCAGTTTTCGGCCAAGAGGAAGGCTTCACTGGAAAGGTCTTTGACGCGCCGGCGTATCGAGCGGAACAGCTCGCCGTTGTAGTCTTCGGCTCCCCGGCGGCCGGTAAAGTTACCGACGTCAAAACGCCAGCCGTCAATGGCAAAGGGTTTTTTAATATAGTGGCGCACAACCGAGTCATCCGCGAGGCAAATTCTTTCGCGCAGCGCCGCCGAGGAATAATTAAGCTGCGGCAGTGATGCGACTCCTTCCCAGCCGGCGGGATTGCCGCTTTCGTCAAAATAATAAAAGGAACGTTCGGCGCTCTGCGGATCGGAGCGGGCGCGCTTCATCCAGAGGTGGTCGATACCGGTGTGGTTGAGCGACACATCAACGATGATTTTCATATCCTGCCGGTGCAGGGCCGCACTCAGCGCTATCAGGGCGGCGTCGCCTCCGAGGTGGGCATCCACCGCATAGTAGTCGGTGCAGTCATAGCGGTGTACCGAAGGGGCGGTAAAGATCGGATTCAGGAAGACTGCCGTAACCCCGAGCGAGCGCAGATAGGGAATTTTCTTCTCGATCCCGTCCAGGTCCCCGCCGTAAAAGTCCAAACAGTGCGCCTCGTTCCAGCTCTTCGGGACACTGTTCCAGGGCGGACACTGCGTGGGGTGCCCCTCGTAACGGTACTCGCCGTCCTTGACTCCGTCGGCGCTGGTGGCGCAAAAAAAACGGTCCGGAAAAATCTGATAAAACACCGCCGAGCGCACCCAATGCGGACAGGCCAGGCCGGCAAAAAGCACAAAGTTATAATCATTGGAAGCGCTGAAACGGCAGACCGTTTTGCGGTTGTACATAAAATAATCGCCGTCTTCGGTCTCCAGCACAAAATGCCAGGCGGTGCGCTTCTGGGTGACGGTCAGCTCACAGTTGAACCAGGCGTAACCGTCCCGGCTGCCGCTTTTTTGCAGCACCCGCAGGCGGGACTCGCCGGCTAAAACTGTCTGCAGAAAAACCCGTCGTACCGGCGCCGCAGATGCCACCCGCAGGGAAACGGTAATAGTCTCGCCGATAGCCGGAAAGGGATTGGACAGAAAGTCCGCGTTAATCTCTGAAAGTACTGAATTCTGCCAATTCATCGCTGCGCTCCTTCCTTTTTCAACAGGCCCAGTATATCGAGACAGCGCTCTCTTTACTACTATTTGTCAAGTCAACGTCTATCACTTATACTCGAGAAAGGAGTACCAAAGATGCGCGAAACCTTTGAAAAACTGGTAACCGGCCAGCGGGCCGTTTTTAATTCAGGCCTGACCAGAACGGTAGCCTTTCGCAAGGCGCAATTGAGCAAACTGGAAAAAGCCATCCTGGCCCTGGAAGGCCAGATTCTCGAAGCCCTGCATCTCGATCTCGGGAAATCGGACTTTGAGGCCTTTACCACTGAAATTCTGCTGGTGCTCGGCGAAATCCGCCTGATGCGCAAAAAGCTCGGGTCCTGGTCGAAAACCCGCCGCGCCAACGCCGGCCTGTTCAATTTCCCGGCCAGCGCCCGCTTGATCCGCGATCCGCATGGCGTCACCCTGATCATGGCTCCTTGGAATTACCCCTTTCAGCTGGCGCTCACCCCCCTGGCCGGAGCCATAGCCGCCGGTAATACCGTTGTACTGAAACCCTCAGCCTATGCCCCGGCAACATCGGCGCTGATCGCCACCCTGATCCGGGGGATTTTCCCGGAAAATTATGTCGCCGTGGTGGAAGGCGGCCGCGAAGCCAATGCCGGCCTGCTGGAGATGCGCTTTGACTATATCTTTTTCACCGGCAGTCCCCTGGTCGGGCAGCTGGTGATGGAAAAAGCCGCACGGCACCTGACGCCGGTGACGCTGGAACTCGGCGGTAAAAGTCCCTGCATTATCGACCGCGGCGCCGACATCGAGAGCGCCGCCCGCCGGGCGGTCTGGGGCAAATGCATTAACGCCGGCCAAACCTGCGTCGCGCCGGATTATTTCCTGGTACACCGTGAGGTCAAAGGCAGCTTCATCGCCGCCGCCAAAAAGTACCTGCTCCAGTATTATGGCGAAAACCCGCTTACTAACCCGGAATATCCGCGTATCGTCAACGCCCATCATTTTGAACGTCTGACAGCCTTGATAGACAAAGAAAAAGCGAACATTTCATCCGGAGGTCACGCCGATAAAGTTACGCTTAAAATCGAACCGACAATTTTTGACAACATTGAATGGGACTCACCGCTGATGGCCGAAGAGCTCTTCGGCCCCCTGCTTCCGGTTATCAGCTGGGACAACGAAGCCGAAATCCGCCGTCACATTCTGGACCGTCCGCGCCCCCTGGCCCTGTACCTGTTTACCCGCTCCCGCGAGCAGGCCAGGCGACTAACGGAGGGGATTCCCTTCGGCGGCGGCTGCGTCAATGACACAATCATGCATGTCGCAACCCACAGTCTGCCCTTCGGCGGCACCGGAGCAAGCGGCATGGGCAGCTATCACGGCAAGGCCAGCTTTGAGACCTTTTCGCGCCTGAAGCCGGTGCTGGACAAGCCGGCCTTTCCGGATATACCGTTGCGCTACGCCCCCTTCGCGCACAAATACCGGCGCTTCCGGCGATTTTTGTAAAAAGATCGTACTTGTTTCGCAACCGTTACCCAGGAGCTTGGCATGCGCAGAACCGACAGAGAAATTAAACAACCGGAAGAAATCGAAGCTGTACTGCGTGAGGCGACAGTCTGTCACCTCGCGCTGATCGACCGGGGAAAACCCTACGCCCTGGCCCTGAACTATGGCTGGGAGAAAAACGCGAGCGGTTGGAAACTGTATTTCCACTGCGCCGCTTCCGGACGCAAGCTTGATATCATCCGTGAGAACGGCGCCGCCGCCTTTGTCATCGATATTCCCGGTGAACTGCAGCGCGGCGAAAAAGGCTGCGACTGGGGTATGCGATTCCGCAGCGTCGCCGGAGAGGGTATTGTTCACATAGTGAACGATCCCGGGGAGAAAAAACTGGCTCTGGAAGTACTGATGGAACACTACAGCGGTCGCAGAGGGTTTGAATACGATGAGCCTGTTTTAGCGGCCACGGTAGTACTCTGTCTGAGGGTCTCGGAACTGACTGGAAAACAGAAATAACAGCCGACCGGAAAAAAACAGGAGGCCTTACCGCAATTATTTCCAGTTCAAAAAACTTGACGTATATTGAAACCAGCCTTACCATGATCTAATTGGGAAAGCGTTTTCCCGCACATCCTAAAGTACCTGCTTTTTTTATGGAGGAGTTATGAATAAACTCAGAAATCTGACCCTGGCCGTGAGTTTAGCCCTGGTCACCCTGTTTGCCGGTTGTCAACTCGGCACCGATCTATCGAACCCGTCGGCAGCTAATACCGCCGCTTCCCGAGCTGTCAGCGCTTCAGAGGACTTCCAGAACGAAGTCATCTACTTTTTATTCGTGGACCGCTTTTATGACGGCAACCCCGCCAATAACGCCGGAAACAACGCCGCCCAGTTTGACAGAACCAACTGGAAAAAAATGTGGGGTGGTGACCTCCAGGGTATTATCGACAAACTCGACTATATCAAGGGCCTCGGCGCCACCGCCATCTGGGTTACTCCGCTGGTCGACAATATCGATGTGCTGACCGCCCTCAATGACGCTCCCTATCACGGATACTGGGGCAAGAACTTCTTCAATATCGATGAACGCCTGGGCACCTGGGCCAAGTTTGATGAACTTGTCGCCAAAATGCACAGCCCCGCCTATAACATGAAACTGATTCTGGACTACGCTCCGAACCACTCCAACCCCAACGACGAAGGTGAGTTCGGCGCCCTGTACAAGTCCAGCTATGACGCTTCCGGCAACCTGACCTCCACCTGGAAGATCACTGACTACAATACCGACACCGCCGGCAACTGGTATCACCGCCTCGGCGGAATCGCCGCCACCCCCGCCCTCAGCTGGGAATGGAACGACGGTTACTACTGCCGCTACAAAAACCTGTTTAATCTGTCCGACTTCAATCAGGATAACGGTACAACCTGGAACTACCTGGCCGACGCCCTCGAAATGTGGCTGCGCCGCGGTGTAGACGCCGTTCGCCTGGACGCCGTCAAACACATGAATACTTCCTATACCACCTCCCTGACCTCGGCCATGGATACCCGCCTCGGCCGCGACGTGTTCTTCTTCGGCGAGTGGATGGACGCCGGCGCCTGGGCTTCCGGACTCAACACCGAAGGCCAGTACTTTGCCAACAACTCCGGCTCTTCCCTGCTGGATTTCGGCTATCGCAGCGTCATGGAGAATGTTCTTAAAAACTCCAATGACATGAAATATCTGGCATCCTACCTTAATGCCCGTGAAACTTACTGGAACAACCCCCTGGACCAGGTGGTATTCCTTGACAATCATGATATGCCCCGCATCAACACCGTGCTGCGCAACGGCGCCGGCATGTCCGAAGCGTATGCCGCGGCCCGCACCGACCTCGGTCTGGCCATCACCATGACTGTCCGCGGTGTTCCCTGCATCTACTACGGTACCGAGCACTACGCCGCCAACTTCTCCACCAACTCCTTCGGTCAGGTCGGAAGCGATCCCTATAACCGGGAGATGATGCCCTCCTTCAGCACCACCACCAATGCCTATCAGGTTGTCCAGAAACTGTCGGCCCTCAAACAGGTCAACAAGGCCCTGCAGAACGGCTCCTATACCGAAAAATGGTCCGACGCCGGCCTGATTGCCTATGAGCGCAAAAGCGGTACCGATGTAGTGGTAGTTGTAGCCAATAAAGGCTCCAGCCGCACCCAGACCATCGGCGGCTTAAGCCTTCCGAACGGCAGCTACACCAGCAAGATCGGCAGCGATGTCGTCTCTGTCAGCGGCGGTAGCGCCACCTTCACACTCAGTGAAAATGAAGTAGTAGTTCTGGCCACCTCCGCCGAGACCAAGGCCGCAACTCCGACCTTTAATCCCGCCGCCGGTATGATCACCGCCGGAACCGCGGTCACAATCAGCACCGCCACTTCCGGCGCCACCATCTATTACACCACCAACGGCGCGACCCCGACCACTTCCAGCTCCTCCGGAACCGCCGGTTCCTCAACCGCCACCGTTGTAGTGTCGGCCGCTTCTACCCTGAAGGCCATTGCCGTCAAGAGCGGACTGACCAACTCCGATGTTGGAACAGCGGTCTATACTATCGGTACCGGTCTGAAGCTGCACTTCATGAGCAACTCAGTAGTGAACTGGACCACAGTGAACGGATATTACTGGGCTTCCAACGGCAGCCCCGCCGCCAATACCTGGCCGGGATCGGTCATGGCCAGTGAAGGCGACGGCTGGTACTTACTGACCATCCCCGGAGCCACTACCACCAACGTTATTTTCAACAGCGGCTCGGCCCAGACCGCCGACCTGACCCGTACCGGCGAAGGCTGGTTCGTACCCACCGGCTGGACCAACGGTAAAGTGGTCGGCACCTGGTACAACGAAAACCCCTACAACTCCATCTCCGCGCCGACCTTTAACCCGGCCGCCGGCGGTGTAACCGCGGGAACCGTTGTAACAATCAGCACCACTACCCCCGGCGCAACCATCTACTACACCACTAACGGTTCTACTCCGACCACCGCTTCAAGCAGCGGCGTTGCCGGTTCCTCTACCGCTTCCGTTACCGTGAACGCCGCCGTCACGATCAAGGCCATCGCTGTCAAAGCCGCCCTGGTTTCTCCGGTGGTTACTGCGGCTTATACCATCACCACCAATGTACCCGGCCGCCTGACTGTTAACTTTAAGGCCGGTAGCAACGCCGAAAACGTTAACTTCCCCGGAGACGCCAACAACTGGAGTCTGACTGCCAATGCCCTGTCGCTGACTGCCGGTCAGACCAAGAGCTTTCAGATTACTAACGGCGTGACCTCAACTACCATTGCCCGCGGTAACAGCACCAGTGCCCTGGAACTCAAGCTGGTATCAAACGCCAGCTGGAACAACCAGTGGAGCTTTACGACCTGGACCAAGACCTCCAACATTACCTTGTTGGACAGTGGCCGCCAGATCGCCATTGCCTGCGCCGCTAACGCCGAGGTTATCCTGACTATCGATGTTTCGACACTGACACTGACCGCGGTCGTCAAGTAAACCATCACCGATTTCAAAAAGAGAAAGGTCGTCCTGAAAAGGGCGACCTTTTTTTTCGTTAAGCCCGGGTTTTCGTGAACTTGGCGTTTACCCGTGTTATAATAGTAGAATCATCAAGGTAAATTGATGAAAATATTCTGATAAGAGGTACTTTTATGGCAGACGCACCAAAAGGATTGACAAGCATCCCGGCAGGACTGGACGCCGAAACAATCGCCAAACTTTTCTTTGTGCTCAGCGTTGAAGAAAAAAACGAAGCGGTCTGGAAAGAACTGCTGTCCAACAACTGGTTTGACATTTTCAAGAACAAAGAAGGCGTTGTCACCGACAAACGTCCGCGCGCCAACTACACCAGCGCCTGGCGTTCGCTGAATGACGGACGCACCTTTACCTTTGAAAAAGCCGGTCCTGAATCCGCCGAAGAAAAAAAATTCTTTTTCACCTACACCAAAGACGGCAATAGCAAACCGGGCCTGCCTGTTAAAGTAGTCTTCCAGAATAATGAGTGGCGCGTTGAAGGCGCCCAGCTATTCTAGGAAGCCGGCGATGTGGCAAAAAAAACTGGAAGAATTCCGGGACGCCGAAGTTCCGGTATTGATGCTCCTGGAACATGAAAAGAAAGAGCTGGAAGGCTGGATCGATGAAATCCATACGGACTATCTGACCTTGCTGCTGTATACCGCGCCGCATCTGCGCCATGTGCGCTATATTCCATTGAACAGAATAGTATCAATCGAAGTGCACACGGAAATCAGTCCGAAATAAAATTGCTGCGATTCAAAAAAAAGGGCTGTCCAACCGGGCATCCCCTTTTTTTTCTTACAACTCCTCGACGGGTTCGGCTGCCAGACCGATATTGACGTGGCAGTAGCCGCCCGGATTTTTCTCAAGATATTTCTGGTGATACTCCTCGGCCGGATAAAACGGCAAAGCGGGACTAACATTGGTAACTATCGGTCTTGCAAATTTTCCGCTCTGAGAGAGCTCCGCAATAAAGGTTTCGGCCATGGCCCGCTGTTCATCTGTAGTATAGAAAATGGCCGAACGGTATTGAGTGCCATGATCATTGCCCTGCCGGTTTAAGGTTGTCGGATCGTGCATCCGGAAAAAATGGATCAGCAGCGCCCGGAAACTGACCCGCTCAGAGTCATAAATAAGCTCCACGGTTTCAGCGTGACCGGTGCTGCCGCCGCAGACACTGCGATAGTCAGCCTGTTCTTCACGGCCACCGCAGTAACCGCAGCGCACGGCCGTCACACCCGGCACCCGGCTGAAGTAGGCCTCAGTACCCCAAAAACAGCCGGCGCCGAAAATCACCCGTTCTAATTTTCCGGCCTTAAAAAGCGTGCGGTAGTTGCCATAGCCTTCTCTCTCCAATTCAGAAACCGGAATAAACCGGATGGCGGCCGAATTGATGCAGTAGCGTAAACCGCTCTCACCGGGTCCATCGTCAAAAACATGGCCGAGATGACTGTCGGAACGCGCGCTGCGCACTTCCACCCGCTTCAAGCCGGCACTGGCATCGCTTTTCTCGACGAGGGCTGTCCCGGCCAGCGGCCGGGTAAAGCTCGGCCAGCCGCAATGCGCGTCGAACTTATCCAAGGAACTGAACAAGGGCTCTCCGGAAACCCGGTCTACATAAATTCCCGCTGAGCGGTTATCCCAATATTCATTCTGAAACGGGCTTTCCGTAGCATTCTCACGGATTACCCGGTACTGCAGCGGAGTTAAACCCTTCAACGATTCACTAAAATCCCTGTCTGACATACGGTACCTCCCGGTGCTTAATCATCTTCCAACAGTATGAACTTAAGATACTTAAAATAAAGTCAAAAAAAAACCGTCTTCCGGTTAAGGAAGACGGTTTGCGTTTTCAGTCTAGGGCACCTCGAAAAACTCAATTTGTTTTTCGAGGTGCCCTTGCAAATCCTTACAGGATTTGCGTTTTTTATTTGTTGACCTTTAAAAACTGCAGTTTTTAAAGGTCCCCTCTATTTTCTTATCTGTCGGACTCGAAAGCGGCAAATCCTCCGAAAACCCACCCGCGGTTTTCCACAAAGTACCAGTAACTGTCTACGCCTTCACTGGTGTCCAGCGCGTCGGTACGCAAAGAAACCTGCACTTTAGAACCGGCCGGGATCTTGCTCAAAACAGTAGAACCGGAAACAGAGGGTTTATTGCGCACGTTCATTTCGTCAATCGTGGAAAGTGTTCCAGTGCTTTGCACGGTTGTAACGCCGGCGAGTAGTGCGTCGCGGTCAAAATTGGCGGAAACAGCCGACGCGCCCTGGTCGGACTGCTCGGAAAGTTCCACAAAGGAACCGTACAGGGCGGAGCCCTTCAGGGTTGACAGCGCGGTCTCCAGCAGGGTGCTCTTCAATTCGGCCTTGGTATCCTTGTGATTCAGCAGGTACAGCATCCGGCAAGCCGCGATATCAGCCTCGTCAAAGGACAGACGGCTGCGATCCAGATACAGCCCTTTTTTCTTGCTGTCACCGGAAAACCAGGAGGCTTCCACAAAGCCGTTGGACTCAGCTCCGGCGGCGACTAAAGTGCCGACGGGAACACGGGTTCCTTCTATCGCGGCCAGAGAATCGGATTTATAGGCTACGGACTCGGCCACCACGACCGCCGGTACCGCGTTCAGGACGGTATACCAATCGTAGACCCACAGATCCACTGTTTTTCCGCCGGGCTTATGCAGCCTGGCCTTATGAAATTCCTGGTCACGCAAATCAGAAGCGCTGCTGGTGCGGGTATCTCCCAGATACTCAAAAACCTGACCCATCATCACCCGCTCGCCCCATTTTTCGGCGGTGTTTATCTCGGTTCTGGTGACGGCGTTTTCCACCAGATTGACAATCGATACTGTCTTTTTGGCATCCGCGGAAGCGGGAACCGTGCCGTCCGGAGCGGGTTTCGCGCAGGAAAGCACTAGGCAGGCGACGAACAGTGAAAGTGAGGCAGCCTTGATCAGTTTCATTTTTTCTCCTGAATTTGGTTTTGTAAATTGAATTTTAGCACGGAACCGGAAACCGGACAAGTTTTTCCGCATAATTAGGAGCGGGACAGGGCTGACAGCCCTTTTTCTCCGAAAGTTTATTGCGCATCCCATTTTTATCCCCTATACTGATTACAGAACAACGACTTTTATGGAGGATATCATGTCATTAAAAGCAATGGACTTGTTTGACGCCTACACCCAAAACAAGCTTCCACTGGATGAAGGATACATTGTTTCATCGTTCTTTAAGAAGGATTCCGCGTACTGCACCTATGAAATCATCTCGTACTCGTCTGTCAAGGATTTTTACGCGGCCGGCAACGGACTGACCTTTCAAACCAACGGCAAGAAACTCTACATTCTGGTCGAACCGCCAAATTACCCGTACAAGACCATTGAACCCTATTGCCGCGCCCAGGATCATCAGGTACCGTTGCGTTTCAGCGAGTCCCATATCATCACCGCGAAGAATCAGACCAAGATAATGTTCAATAAGGAAGTGCAGCAGGCCATATCGGCCTTTACCGTGGTTAAGCCCACCGGTATGGATTTCGCCTTCCTGTTCTTCTCACGCGAAGATGTTTTCAATTCCATGGAATTGTTCTTTACCAAAACCTTGAATCAGGAGGCCGGCGTGGCCCTGAACGACGCCAAAAAGGCCGCCAAGGAGATTGCTACCCTTGCTTCCAAGACCCTTACCTGGCCGAAGGACAACGAGTAGTCTTTCCCTGGTCGTCGTCTACGCTCTCGATACGGACGACTACCGGTTTCTGGAAAGCTTTTATCCGTCGCGCCGTCTGGCTGAAGAATGTAAAAACCGGAGCATCCCGCTCCGGTTTTTCTTTGCCGCTGACGCCGCGCAGCTGCTGGAGGATGCGCTCTATCCTCCGGAAATCCGGCCGCGGACTATAGTTTTATTACGCGGACCGCTGAGCGCTGCCCTTTGCCGCAATTTAGCGGAAGCCGGTTATCCGTGCTTTAACAGTCCTTCCTCCCGCCTGCTGACAGCCGACAAACTGGCCACCTCCGCTTTTTTGGAAAAAGGCCGCTGGCCGGCGCCGCAAACACTCACCGCCGCCGCCTGGCGCGCCGGACGGTCACTGCCCTGCACCCCGGAACAACCGCTGGTAGCCAAACCGCGCTACGGCAGCCGCGGGCGGGGCGTGCATCTGGTTTATAGCGCGCAGGAAATCGCCAGCCTCGCTCCGGATTTTCTGGTGCAGCAATATATCAAAACCTCGCACGGTCGCGACCTGCGTTTCTTTTTTATAGACGGTAAGATTACCGCCGTAGCTGAGCGCTACAGCCGGGACGGCAGCCTCGTCTCCAATACCGCCGGGGGCGGCCGGATGCGCGCGATAAACGGTAGTCAGGAGAAACTGAGGGGAACCTGGGATGAACTCGTTTTGGAAATCGCCGCCGCCGCCGGCTTGTTTTACGGCACCGTGGACTTACTGTACACCGGAGAGCGCGCAGCTGAGGGACTGACGGTTTGCGAAATCAATTCATCGCCCGGTTTTGAGGAACTGGAAAAAACCACGGGGCAAAATATCGCCGGAGAACTGATTGACAGGCTGTCAGTGTTCGCCGAGCAGCTGCTTTAATTCGCGGATCTCGGCAGCCAGCTTGGCTCTCTCCATCTTCTGATAGCGCGCCGGCAGCATTTCGCGGCTGGTGCATTCCAGCACCGCCACCAGATTCTGCAACTCAATCTCGTAAGGATAGGAGGGCGGCACAAAGTCGCGGATAGTCTGTTCCACGTCCTCCCGGGTCACGATAGTGCGGTTCTCGATCGAGGCGGTCATCTTGGCGCGTACCAGCAACGACTCGATATCGGCCCCGGAAACCTCGAACTTACAGAGTTTGAAAATATCGGAAACCGGAAAATCGCGCACCTTAATGTCCAGCTTGCGCTGCAGCGTTTCAAAAAGCTCCACTTTTTCTTCCAGGGTTTCCGGATAAAACAGGGCCAGATGCTCTTCGGCCCGCCCCTGGCGTTTCAGGTCGATAGGCAGCAGATCCGGGCGGCAGGTAATCAAAAACCAGATAATCTTGCCGCGGTACTCGGTGTTTCCCATAAAATTGGCGATCTGGGCAAATACCCGGTTGGAAGTGCCGGAATCGCCGTCGGAATTGCGGTCTCCGAGGAAGGCGTCAGCCTCATCGATCATCACGGCCACCGGAGCCATGGCTTTCAGAATATTAAGCACCTTTTCCAGATTGGATTCGGTAGCGCCCTGCCATTTGGAGCGGAAGTTGCGCAGTTTAACCATCGGTACGCCGATCTCGCCGGCAAAGGCCGTAACCATAAAGGTTTTACCGGTACCGATGGGGCCGGCTATCAGGTAACCCATCGGCAGGATATCGGTACGGGCCAGCTTCAGGGCCCGGGCCGCGCTCTTGAAGCGTTTTTTTACAAAGTCATGACCGGCGACGTATGAAAGGTCATGTTCGGTTTCCAGAAACTCGAGCAGGCCGGCGGCTTCGTTTTCAATGATCCGCCGTTTTTGGGAGCGCAGGTATTCCAGGCTGATCGGTTTATCCTCCTGGTAGGACTCGGCCACCAGCTGGTTCAAATTGAGCAGATTAAGGCCGGAAGTCAGGGCCCCCATGCGTTCGGCATTCAGGCCGCGGTCCAGCAGCAACATACCCCGGCTCTCCAGAAATTGCAGGAACTGGGTGCGCACCTCATCTCCGGGAAAGGGAATACAGACCTTGACGGTGGAAGGAGAACTGGAAATGCGCGGATTGATGTCGGTCAGGTTTTCGGTCATCATGATTACCGAAACATCGCCACGGGTAAACTGCGGCTCATGCGACCAGCGGTTCAGGGTAACCAGGCAATAGCGATCAATTTCGTCCAGTTGGCCGATCTCCTCAGCCGGCACGATGGTTTCGGCGTAATCGATGATCAGCACAATGCGCAAGTCCTTGGGAATATTCATCACAAAATAGCGCTCCAGATAATCGAAGGCCTTTACCGGATCGCGGGACAGGAATTCAGAGGGCTCGACACCGGGAAAACGGGCCGTCATGGCCTTCAGATAGTCTTTTTCCATTTGGGCCATGCAAAAAGTGATACCGCCGGACTTATCATAAAACACGATTATATCGCGGTTGCCGAACAATACCTCCGAAATATAATCCTGAATTTTGACGAACATGAATTCGCCCTCATTCATCTGATGCGGCAGAAAATCCCGGATATTGCCGTGCACAAAATACAGATTGGCGGTCTTAGAGCAATACTTTACCGAAAGCTCCTGGGCCCAGGCCGGTAAAACATTGATATACTCCAGATTTTTTTTAATCAGCTGCTGTCCTTCACCCATTGTGTAACGCACCTCGCTTCTGTCTCTGTATTAAACACCAGAAAGGGCAAAAACACAACCAAAACGCTGTCAGTTCCAGACGGAGTCCTTGTTTTTTCCCGGTCAATACGTTAAGGTATGAAAATACCTTACCCTGAAAGGAGTCATACAATGGCTTATAAGATTTCTGATGCTTGCATCAATTGCGCCGCCTGCGAGGGTGAATGCCCCGTGAGCGCGATCAGCGAAAAAGGTGACAAACGCGTCATCGATGCCGCTACCTGCGTAAGCTGCGGCGCCTGCGCCGCCGTCTGCCCCGTAGAGGCAATTTCGGAAGAATAAGCTTCTTCCCGCCCCGACCGTAGCGGTTTTCTGCTACGGTTATTTTTTTTCCCGGGAGGAACCGACATGCTGGCCAGAATTATTTCAGGATATATTTCCATCATCGGTAATACGGTGCGCATTCTGCTGCTTTTCACCCTCTGCCTGATCTGCGGCGCTTTGGTGGTTTATCCGCTCTGGCGTCTGGCTTCAGAAAATCCGTCAACCTACACCCTGCTCTTTTCGATTCTGGCGTCGGCGGTAACCGGATTTCTGCTGCTGAGCCGCCTGCGCGTTGCCTACAAAACCGATAAAAAGCGCCTGGTCCTGTCCCTCTCCCGCTTCGCTACCATTGCCCTCGGCTTGACGCTCTGTGTGCTGCTGGTACTCTCCTGGCACCGCCTGGCGGCCCTGACGGTACTGCTGATCACGCTGGCCGGCTACGGCTTACTGGCCTTTGGCCTGAAAGACGGAGACAGCCGGAAAGGCCGATGATTTTTTTCCCCCGGCGCTGCTGCCCACGGCTTTCTGTATTAACAGCCTTACTACTGCGCCTTGCCATTGCGGCTATTGATCCGCCGCCGGTTGAGGCTCAAAGCGGCTATCCTCGTATACCGCAACTGTCTTCGCTGAATCCGGTTTTCGCGCAGTACAGCGACGACGTACTCGCCGCCCGCCGGGCCCTGGCCGCCGGTAAACCGGCTGCCGAAATTCCGCTGCATCTCTACAGTTACCGGGTACTGAGCGGCGACACCCTGCTGACCATCGCGGCCCGCTGCGCCGTCCCCTACGACGCCATCGCCACCATTAACCGCATATCCTCCATGCAGGAGAGTCTGCAGGGACGGATATTGATCCTGCCTACCCTACCGGCCCTCTACCTGCCGGAAACGCCCCGTACCGCCCTTGAAAAGCTGCTGCTATCCTCTTTCGACCCGGATTATCCGACCATTATTAATTTTACCCTGCTCAGCCCGAGCGACTCCGCCGTACAGGAAGTCCGGATGCATTGTCTTCCGGATTTGCTGTTCGACGGCACTGTCCGGGCCTACTTTTTGAATCCTTCCTTCCGCTTTCCGCTGCCCGAGGGGGCCCTGAGTTCCAGTTTCGGCATGAGGCGCAACCCGGTGACCGGAAATCTGGTGTTTCATCACGGTATTGATATCGCCGCGCCGGCCGGAACCGCCGTGCTAGCCTGTGCCGACGGTATGGTTACCGTCAGCGGTACGGATCCGGTTTACGGTAATTATCTGATTATCGCCCATGAAGGAGGCCGGGAAAGCCTCTACGGACACCTGCGCGGAAAAAAAGTAGAGTTGCATCAATGGGTCAAATCGGGTAGTATTATAGGAGAAGTTGGATCGACGGGACAATCGACCGGGCCTCACCTTCATTTTGAAATACATGAAAACGGGGTCCCGAAAAATCCGGCGGGTTTTATCAAAGGAAATTGACCTTCATGAGCAAGATAAAAGTCGCAATGGCCGCACTGCTGTGCCTGTTACTCTCCGCGCCGGTCGCTGCCCAGTCCTTCCGGGTAAGATCCATGACCGTTATTCCGATAAACAGCCAGTCAGCCGAAGCCCGAGCCCTGGATCTCGGCTACAACGACGCCATTTCACTTGAATTTCTTTCTGATGATCTGTTTTTACGCGGTGTGGAAATTGAAATCAAAATTCCGCAGGATTTATTGCCCTTCAGAGACACCATGGCCTATGCCATGTACAGTTCCCCAAGACCGACACCCACGGCCAGGACGATAGATTATCAAGGTGAGCAGCTGACCATGCAGACCCTACCTTCCCGATTATCTTTCGTAATGCAGATTCCGCTGCGGCGGGTCCATAATCTGCGCACTGGTCCCTACGCCACCGTAATGCCCTTTACCCATGAAATCACGCGCGGTCCGCTGCTGTTCCGCCTGCTGCCGGTCATGAAGGGCCTGCCTGAAAATATCGAAACCATGGTTTTTCAAATCCGCATCCGGCCGATTCTTTCTGAGGAAGGCGCGTTGCGCTTGAGCCTCAGACACCCGCAGGATACGGTCAGACCGGTCGAAATACGCATCGACGAAGTCTTGCAGGGAAATACATCCTTGATTCTGCTTCCTCCCGGAACACATCATCTGTCGATTACCTCAACCGAATACCGCAATGAGGTGCGGATGTTCAAAATTGAACCGGCCAGGATAACCAGCCTGGAAGTGCAGATGCAGGGGACCGAACCCCGGCTGTTTCTGGTCGCTCCGGAGAACGTCCAGATTTTTCTGGACAATGTCCCGGTTATAGCGGAGCGTGAAGGCCTAGTCCTGGAAACGGGTGAACATCTGATTAAATTCCAGATTGGCGATTATGAACTGATCCGCCAGATAAATGCCGAAAAAGGCAAGCACTATACCGTCTCCATGCTGGTCGATATTGAAGTTCAGGAAAGCCCCTGACAACATTTATTCTCAAGTATTTTCGCGCTGATCCGATAAATAACTATCGGGCAGATGGTACCCCTCCCACCCACTGTCTGTCCGGTGCCTGATGGGCGGGCCGGTTTTACAACCGGCCCTTTTTTTTCCCCCGAACCCTCCACCCCACTTTCAGCGGTTATAAATAGCGACTTGTAACAATGCCGTGTTTATGCTTTTATATGGTATATGTTTGCCAAAGAAACACGGGTATTTTCAGTTATTTTAATCCTGGTCATTATCTGCGCGGTAGTCAGCGGAATCCTGATGGGCCTGGGTCTGGCCCTGACCCACAACCTCCGCAATCAGGAAAACTTCACCGATTTTAATCCGGCCCTGCCGACCCGCATACTTGATATCCGCGGCGACCTGATCACCGAATTCGCCTCGGAAGAAAAGCGTGAAATAATTACCCTCGACCAGCTCCCTCCGCACATGGTCAACGCCCTGCTCTCCCGCGAAGACCAGATTTTCTTTGAACACGGCGGCTTCAGCTTCAAGGCCATCCTGCGCGCTGTTTACGGTAAACTGACCGGACAATCCCTGGGCGGCGGCAGCACCATCACTCAGCAGCTGGCCGGGACCCTGTACCTGGACCGCAGTGAAATGTCCATCACCCGAAAAATCAAAGAACTGTGGTGGGCCCTGCAGCTGGAACGGCGCTATTCCAAAAATGAAATTCTCGAATTGTACATGAATAAAATGTATTTCGGCGGCGGTACTTACGGTGTTAATGCCGCCTCCCGCTTCTACTTTGGACATTCCGCGACCGAAATTACCCCGGCCGAAGCCGCCCTGCTGGTCATCCAGCTGGCCAATCCGGCCTTTTACAATCCTTTCCAGCATCCCAACCGGGCTATGGACCGCCAACAAGACGTGTTACGCCAAATGGTTAAACTCGGTTATCTGGATAAGGAAAGCGCTGACCAATCCTTTGAAGATTACTGGGCGGCCTTTGACTATACCCGTACCGCTACTTCAGCCTGGCTGACCCGCGACGACAAAGCCCGCTGGTTCTCGGAGTATGTGCGCCGTCAGCTGGAAACCATGATCTACGGCACCATGGATATTTATTCCGGCGGTTTTACCGTACACACAACTTTGGACTTAAACCATCAGGCAGCGGCCGACAAGGTCATGCAGGAATACCTGGAGATCGCCAACAAGCGTTTCCGCAACTCCAGCTCCGCCCGCTTTACCCAGGCCGACTCCTACGGAAAGATTACCGAGTTAATCGCCCTGGCCTTTGATCTCCCCCAGCTGGCCGTTTCGGCCGAACGCATCCATGCCAAGAGCCTCGGCACCTATAAGACCCAGATCAACCCGATCGTGGACGTCATGTCCCTGATGTTCGGCCTGGACAGCCTCAAGATACAAACGAATAAATCCAATGCCGCCGTGCAGGCCGACGCCGCCAAAACCACGGTGGAAGGCGCGCTGGTATCCCTGGATAACGATACCGGCTACATTACCGCCCTGGTCGGCGGCAGCAAATTTGACCAGGCTAACCAAACCATCCGCGCTACCCAGGGCGCCATTCAGCCGGGCAGTACCTTCAAGCCGCTGTACTATTCGGCGGCCATCGACACCAGAAAATATACCGCTACCACAGTGATCAACGATACTCCGGTCGTCTTTTACAACGAAAGCGGCGTACCGTATACCCCGCTCAATTTCAAGGGCGAATGGAAGGGCACCGTACTGCTGTGGGAAGCCCTCGCCAACTCTATGAATGTGCCATCATTGCGCATCCTGGACGGTATCGGCTTTGACGCGACCATCAATCGCGCCGCCACCTTGCTGGGCTATACCGATAAGCAGCAGATAGAGCAGACTTTTCCGAGAGTGTACCCCCTCGGTCTCGGCGTAATCGACGTAACCCCGATACAGATGGCCAGAGCCTTCGGTACCTTTGCCAATCAGGGCCGCGCCATCACCCCGATGGCCATCCGGTCAGTCGAGGACCGCAACGGCAAAACTGTTGTCGATCCCGAAAAGGAACTGCGCCTGGAACAAAAACGCCGGGGCAACGCCATTCAGCTGATCAGTCCGCAGAACGCCTATATCATGACCGAGCTGCTGAAAAACACCATCCGGGCCGGAACGCTGGGCTGGGCCTCAGGGTACGAACGTAAGTTCACCTTCAAGGATGAAAGCGGCCGTTCCTTCGTAATGCCGGCCGCCGGTAAAACCGGAACCACCCAGAACTGGGCCGACGCCTGGACAGTCGGTTATACGCCGTATTACACCACCGCCATCTGGTTCGGCTTTGACCGGCGCGGTCTCTCGCTCGGCCTGGACAATACCGGAGCGACCCTGGCTGGACCGGCTTGGGGCGATTACATGAACCAGATACATCAGGGCCTGCCTTTCCGGGATTTTATGAAACCGCAAAACGGCCTGGTCAGCGCGACGGTATGCAAAAAGTCCGGGTTGCTGCCGACCAGCTATTGCGACGACGGCACCGTCACCATGCCGTATCTTGAAGGTACCCAGCCCACCAGCTACTGCGATCTGCACGAGAATGACGCCGATATTAAGCGCACTGTCGTAGACCGCTTGCGTCAGGAAGGTTACGCCGCCGGACAAAAACCGATTGATGTCGATACTTCGGAGTTGTTGCTCGATCCTTCGATCTTTGAAGATCCGCTACCCCGCGGTAGAACACCTATTCAGCAACCACCTGTACAGCAACCGGTTATTCCACCGATAACGGTTACCCAGCCTGTGACAGAAGATCCGTTGACGCCGCCGGAAGTCGAAAACGATCCATCTTATAATCCTTTGCTTGAATAATCCGTTCTATTGACATATCCTTATAGATAAGGAGACACGCATGCAGGTGCCAATTGAAGACATCAAGATAAAAAAAAGAGTAAGGCACAAGACTGAAGATATATCCGAATTAATGGACAGCATGAAGCGTTACGGCCTGCTGAATCCGGTGACTGTAAATTCTAAGTTTATTTTGCTTGCCGGAAGAAGACGTCTGGAAGCCGCCAAACAGCTGGGCTGGCATACCATCAACGCCAACGTGATTGAGACTCAGGACGCGATCAGCGATCTGGAAATTGAAATAGAAGAAAACACCCAACGCTCCGACTTTACCGATGAAGAATTGATGGCCGCCTACGCCCGGTTGGAAAAACTGCGCAATCCGAACATTTTCCTGCGGATCTGGCGGGCCATCGTCAACTTCTTCAAGATGCTGTTCAGCCCCTGGTATTGATCACTGGGCACCTCGAAAAACTGCAGGTTTTCGAGGTGCCCCACTGCTTTTATTTTACAATCAGACGCAGCAGTTTTTTCTTTCCGGCGCGCAGAATCATTTCACCGTCAGCGTCCAGCGCTGAACCATCCACGACCGCTTTTACGTCACTGACCGTACTCTCCGCGATCGCTGCCCCGCCCTGCTCGATCAGGCGGCGGGCGTCGCTTTTGGTTGCGCAAAGACCAGCTTCGAAAAAGAGGTCAATGACGGTAAGTCCAGCTTCCAACCGGGTACGCTCTATGGCGAACGTCGGCATGGCAGCCTTGTCCCCGCCTCCGCCGAAAGCCGCCCGGGCACCGGCAAGAGCTTTTTCAGCTTCCTCTTTTCCATGAATCAGGGTAGTAATCTCAAAGGCTAGGCGTTCCTTGGCTTCGTTAATATTGCCCTGCATCAGCGTGTCGATTTCAGAGATCGGCAGAAAGGTAAACAGCCGCAGGAATTTCGGGGTGTCGGCGTCGGTTACATTGCGCCAGTACTGGAAGAACTCATAGGGCGTAGTAACTGCCGGATCCAAAAACAGGGCGCCTTTTTCGGTCTTGCCCATCTTTTTGCCATCCGAGGTGGTAATCAGCGGGAAGGTCAGGCCGAAGACCTGGTTCCCGTTGATGCGGCGCACCAGCTCAATGCCGGCGACAATATTACCCCATTGGTCGTCGCCGCCGATCTGCAGCGTCACCCCATGGCGCTCATTCAGTTTTAGAAAGTCATAGCTCTGAAGCAGCTGATAGTTAAACTCGACAAAGGTCAGGCCGGTTTCGAGGCGCTTGCGGTAGGCTTCAAAGGTCAGCATGCGGTTAACTGAAAAATGAGACCCGATATCCCGCAAAAAGTCGATATAGTTAAGGTCGGCCAGCCAGTTCTTGTTATTATCGCTGAGAGCGGTTTTCCCGTCAAAACCGATAAAGCGGTTCAGCTGAGCCAGGATAGCCTCGGAATTGGCGTCGATCTCCTGATAGGTAATCATCTTGCGCATTTCAGTCTTTCCGGAAGGGTCGCCGATGCGGGCGGTTCCGCCTCCTACCAGGGCAATACCGTGGTGACCGGCTTCGCGCAGATGCCGGAAGGCAAAAAAGGGAACCATGTGTCCGATATGCAGGCTTGAGCCGGTCGGATCACAGCCTACATAAAATGTCACGGGGCCGGCGTCCATCAGTCGGGACAACCCTTCGACATCGGTGCATTGCTGGAAAAATCCGCGTTCTTTGAGTGTTTCAAGTGCCTTGTTCATGCGCGAAAGTATATATTTTTTGGGAATTCTTGTATACACTTATCAGTAACTTGCACGGTACCGCGCTTACACGCCAAAGGAGCGTCCTGATGCTACACGGATTTCTGAAAATAGCCGCCGCCACCCCCGAATGCACCGTCGGAGATTGCGGAGAAAACACCGCTTCCATACTGGCTCTGCTGCACCAGGGCGTAGAACAACAGGTCTCCCTGATGGTCTTCCCCGAACTCTCCGTTACCGCCTATACCTGCGGGGATCTCTTTGCCCAGGAACTGCTCGGCCGGGTAGCGACCTCCGCCATCACCCTGATCGCCGAAAAAACTAAAAATCTGCCGATAACGGCCGTCATCGGCTTTCCTTATACCCACGGCAGCGCCCGCTACAACTGCGCCGCCGTCATCCACGGCGGCCGGGTGCTCGGCATCGTACCCAAGAGCCATATTCCGACCTACGGCGAATTCTATGAACTGCGCCATTTCACCGCCGCTCCCGCGCAAACCGAAATGATTCCCGCCGGTGTTTTCGGGCCGGAGGCCGTGCCCTTCGGTACCAAGCTGCTGTTTGCCGATGATAAAAACCGCGATATCGCCTTCGCCGTGGAAATCTGCGAAGACTTGTGGGTGCCCGCCCCGCCATCTTCAGCCCATGTGCGCGCCGGCGCCCTGATCATCGCCAATCTTTCGGCCAGCAACGAAATCATCGGGAAAGCCGCCTACCGGCGCGCCCTGGTAACCGGTCAATCCGGCAGCGGCATCTGCGCCTATGTTTACAGCGACTGCGGATCGGGCGAATCCACCACTGACATGGTTTTCTCGGGGCATAACCTGATAGCCGAGAACGGGGCGCTGCTTTGCGAGAGCCCTTTGTTCAGCACCGGTCTGCTATGCGCCGAAGTAGACTGTTCGCGTCTGCTCCAGGAACGGCGACGGCTGAATACCTTCGCGCCGGACAGTTCCGGTTACACCACCGTGCGCTTTCCGTTTCTGGAAGCCGCGGACGGCGCGCCCCTAAAGCTCATTCGCTCTATCTCTCCCCTACCCTTCGTGCCGGCGCGCTCCGCCGAGCTGCAACAGCGCTGCGAGGAAGTGTTCGCTATTCAAAGCGCCGGCCTGGCCAAGCGGCTCGCGCATACCGCGTTGCGCTCCGCGGTTATCGGTCTTTCCGGGGGTCTCGATTCCACACTGGCGCTGCTCGTCACGGTGCGCGCTTTTGACCGCCTCAAGCTGGAACGGAGCGGCATCCTCGCCGTAACCATGCCCGGCTTCGGCACCACCACACACACCAAAGGCAATGCCCTGAAGCTCGCCGAACTGCTCGGCGTGAGCACGCGGACAATCAGTATTAACAAGGCTGTCACTCAGCATTTTAAGGATATCGGCCATGATCCGGAAGTGCTCAACACAACCTATGAAAACTCGCAGGCCCGGGAGCGCACCCAGATACTGATGGATATGGCCAACAGCGAGTCCGCCCTGGTAATCGGTACCGGCGACCTTTCTGAAATGGCCCTGGGTTGGTCAACCTACAATGGGGACCACATGTCGATGTACGCCGTCAACTCCTCGATTCCGAAAACACTGGTGCGCCACCTGGTGCGCTATTGCGCGGACTTTCCATCTTCCTTCGCGTCCGGCAGTGAGACGGAAAACGCCAACAAGTGGCCGGAACGCTTCGGCAAACTGCTGCAGTCGATTCTGGACACCCCGGTCAGCCCGGAACTGCTGCCGCCCGCCGATGGCAAAATTTCCCAGAAGACCGAGCATATTGTCGGCCCCTACGAGCTGCATGATTTTTTCCTGTATTATCTGACGCGCTGGGGATTTTCGCCGGCTAAAATTCTCTTCCTGGCCGAGCAGGCTTTTGCCAAACCGGAAGAAGGCACGGTAAAATGCTATAGCCGCGCCGAGATTCTTAAATGGATGAAAGTCTTTTACCGCCGCTTCTTTTCCCAGCAGTTCAAGCGCTCCTGCATGCCGGACGGCCCAAAGGTGGGTACGGTCACGCTTTCGCCGCGCAGCGACTGGCGCATGCCCAGTGACGGCTCAGCGGCCCTGTGGCTTAAGGAAATTGAAAGTCTGGAAGAGTAAGGGTGTCGACTGAGCGGTTACCGCTGGCGCAGACACTTCTACCGCCAGTGGATGATTATTTGATAAAGGTCAGATAGTCGGCCAGGTGACCGGGCAGGGTTTTCCAGGGCTTCAAGCCGTAGGGGCAGCGTTTTCCGCACAGGCCGCACTTGGTGCAGTCCTTGATCCGGGCCATCAGGGTTTGCCACTCACTGGTCAGCCACTGGTCCGGCGGCGAGCGCCGCAGCAGCTGCTTCATGCGGTTGGCATTGTTGATCGGAATGCCGGCCGGACACGGCAGGCAGTAACCGCAACCCCTGCAGAAGTTCCCGGACAGGGCGCGGCGGTCAGCATGGATTGCCGCCAGCAAAGCGGTGTCCAGGACCGGCGGATCAGCCTCCAGCGCCAGAAATTCCTCCAACTCAGACTCTTTTTGAATACCCCACACCGGAATGACATGCTCGTATTTCTTGATCCAGGCAAAGGCCGCCGGAATGTTGGTAATCAGGCCGCCGGCCAGAGCCTTCATAGCGATAAAGCCGGTATCGGTTTCATAGCATAAATCGGCCAGCTCGGTTTCTTTTTTATCAGCCAGATACGAAAACGGAAACTGCAGGGTGTCATACAGCCGCGAAGCCACTGCCTGTTTGGCTAAAACCGGCGAGTGATTGGTAAAACCGAAAAAACGGATCTTGCCTTCTTTTTTGGCCTTAACCAGGGCGTCATACAAACCGTCTTCTCCACCTGGCAGCGGCACAAATGAGGGATTATGCAACTGATAAAGGTCGATATAATCAGTCTGCAGGCTTATCAGACTGTTTTCAAGGTCGCGCTCCAAATCTTCACCTTTGCGGGCCGAAGACTTGGTAGCGATAATCAGATCATGGCGGATCTCGTCCAGGGCCAGGCCTACTTTTTCTTCGCTGTCGGTATAGGAGCGGGCCGTATCAAAAAAATTGATGCCGCCCTCATAAGCCTTGCGCACCAAGGAGGCCGCTTCTATATGTGAACTGATCCGCTGGATCGGCAGAGCGCCGAAACCGGAGCGGGAAACCATCAAACCGGTTCGTCCGAGAGAGACATATTCCATGGATTATTTCCGTCCTTTCAAAATTCGTTCGAATAAGTCGTAACCGACGGTTTCCTTGAAGTGATCGGCAACATCCGGAACGGTGAACAGTTTTTCTATAAACATACCGGCGGCCCCGACGCAAACCGCCTTCTCACCATAAGGCGAAAATTCCACGTTTACTGGGCGGTTCGGCCCGCAAGCGCAATTCTTGGCCAACGAGTCGGCCATCGCTTTTTCCAGATTTTCACGATAGGCCGGTAAGTCGCCGGCAAAGACAATTTTATTCAGATCGACGCAATTGGCTAAAAAGCCGAGATTGTCGCACAGTTCACGGTAAATTTGACGCAGCAGAGTGGTGTTTTCCGGCAGCGAAGACAGGTCTTTACGGTTGGCCCGAAACTGGGGGTCCGTGCGGGAGGAATAAATACTGCGGAACTCGCCGGCGGTAAAGTGGTCACCGTGCAGCACCCGCGAGCGGATTACAAAGCCGAGACCGCAGGCCAGCCCTGTCCCCTTGGACGGAAATACGTTTTTGCGAAACTCTCCGAGTACCGCGATAAAATTACGGTTTTCCTCTCCCGGCCGGAAGGCCAGTTCCGACCAGCAGCAGCAATTGGCGTCATTTTCTATAAACACCGGTTCCGGGCACAGCAGGGCCAGCCGTTCGCGCAGCGGATAGGGAGATTCGACGCAGAAGGGATAGGAATTGCGGATTGACCCGGAGTAAGGGTCAATTATTCCGGGAATGCCGATACCGACGCCGAGCAAAAAACGGCCGGTAGCCGTAGCGGCGGCGCGGGCGCCCCGGATAATTTCGGTTAAGGTAGTATCCAGGGTTTCCGGGCTGATCGCGTATTCGCCGGAAAAAACCTGCAGGATGGTGCCGGAGAGATCGATCAAAACCGCCTGATAACAGGTTTCCTGAATCTCCATTCCGAGCACCACGCCGATCTCCTGGTTGATTTCCAGATTGATCTGGCGGCGGCCCACTCCGCTCTGTTCGGTGTTTTTACCGGCAGTGCAGACCAGGCCGCGGTCCAGAATCACCTGCATAATTTTTGTGACAGTCGAGCGGTCAAGATCAAGCAATTCAGCGACCTTGATACGGCTGATTCCCGGATTTTGGCGTATAGCCCTCAAAACCCGGGAAGTATTCACGCTATGCAGGCGATTGCTGTCGGCCACGGTTATTTTACCCGCTGGTATTTTTTAATTTCGTCGTGAATGCGCGCGGAGAGCTCACTGCGGCTCACGCGTACCTGCTCCATGGAGTCGCGGAAACGCAGGGTAACGGTATTGTCTTCCTTGGAATCGTAGTCCACGGTCACGCAGAAGGGGGTCCCGACCTCGTCCTGGCGGCGGTAGCGTTTACCGATGGCGCCGGCCTGGTCATAGTCGGTCATAAAGTCTTCTTTGAGCTCGTTCTGGATTTCCTTGGCCAGTTCAGCCAGACCGTCTTTTTTCATCAGCGGCAGCACAGCTACGGTGATCGGGGCGATTTTGGGATGGAAATGCATTACGGTGCGCCAGTCGTCGTCGTTGCCCTTGTCGGCCACTTTCTGCTCGTCGTAGGCGTCGCACAGGAACATCAACAGATTGCGGGTCAGGCCGGCCGAGGTTTCGATAATATAGGGAATATAGCGCTCGTTGCCGTTATCCTGATCAATGTACTGTAAGTCTTTTCCGGAAAACTCGGTATGGCGCTTCAGGTCGAAGTCGGTGCGGTTATGCACGCCTTCCAGCTCGCGGAAGCCCATCGGGAACTCGTATTCAACGTCCCAGGCGTCCTTGGCGTAATGCGCCAACTCGTCCGGACCGTGCTGATGCCAGCGCAGTTTTTCCATGCGTACGCCGTGCTTCTTATAGAAGGCAAAGCGCTGTTCACGCCAGTAGTCGAACCATTTTACGTCCTCGCCGGGCTTAACGAAGAACTGCATCTCCATCTGCTCAAACTCGCAGGTCCGGAAAATAAAGTTCTTGGTGACAATCTCGTTGCGGAAAGCCTTGCCAACCTGGGCAATACCAAAGGGAATCTTCAGGCGGTTGGACTGGGAAATATTCTTGTAGTTGACGTAGATACCCTGGGCGGTTTCCGGGCGGAGGTAAATCACGCTGGAAGTATCTTCGGCCGGGCCGATACTGGTCTTGAACATCAGGTTGAACTTGCGGGTGTCGGTGAGCTCACCGCCGCAGTCCGGGCAGATCTTTTTAGCGAGTTTATCCTGATCAATCTGGTCGGCGCGAAAGCGGCTCTTGCACTTTTTGCAGTCTACCAGCGGGTCGGTAAAATTCTCGACGTGGCCGGAAGCTTCCCAGACACGGGGATGCATCAGAATCGAGGCATCCAGACCGACAATATTGTCGTGCAGCTGGGTCATTTCCCGCCACCAGGCTTTCTGGATATTGTTTTTAAGCTCGATGCCCAGCGGACCGTAGTCCCATGCACCGTTCTGGCCGCCGTAAATTTCGGAGGACTGAAATACAAAACCGCGCCGTTTACTGAGGCTGACGATTTTTTCCATGGTTGTTGAATGATCTTCCATTTTAAGATGCTCCTTTGGCCCCGCTGGTTACGGGGCACATACTTATAGGGGGGAATAATATCATATTTATGGAGCAATTGTACAGAAGATCGCGGAAACCGGCGTTGGCATTTGATTTACTTGACAGCGGAAAACTTTCTGCTTAATATGTGTATATGCGAAGTACTTTAGATATAGAAGATGCGGTGATGCTTTCTTTAAAAGATTTATCCGCACAACAGCACATTACACTCAAAGAAATCATCAATGAAACGCTGAATATTGGTCTGGGGCGGCTTTTGCCTACCCGGGAAAAATGGAAATGCGTCAGCGCCAACCTGGGCGGCGGCTTTGATTACACCGAAGCCTGGCAGCGTTTGGAGGATTTGGAAGCCGAAGCGGTCAGCGAAAAAATGGATCTTCGAAAATGATAATTCCGGACTTAAATATACTGCTCTACGCTCTGGATTCCTCCTCCGCCCGCAACAAAGAAGCAGTACAATGGCTTGAAAACGCCGTCAACTCCGGAGCTGAAGAAATCGGCATTCCCTGGGTTGTACACCTCGGTTTTCTCAGACTAACCACCAATCCTAAAGTGTTTCCCCGGCCGCTAAGCATCGAGGCGGCCGCGGAATGGCTGGATGCGCTGGAAAAACACAGCGCGGTGCGCATGCTCAACCCGGGTCCGGCCCATCCGGGTATCCTCCGGCACCTGCTGTTGATGCTGGGCACCGGCGGCAATCTGGTTACCGACGCTCATATCGCCGCTCTGGCCCTCGAGCAAAATGCCACGGTAGCCACCGGAGATCGCGATTTCCAAAGATTCCCGGGTCTAAAACTGAAACTCCTGTATTAAAAAAAATCGTGTTTGCTTGACTTACATAAACAACCTGCCTGATACTGATGGTATTGGAGCTATCAGACTTATGAAAACACACCTTAAAATATTGATTTTGGCAGCCCTGTTGGTCTTACCCTTGTTAAACACCACCGCCCAGGATGGACCGCGTTACGCCCTGGTAATCGGCAACGCCGAGTATCAGAATCTGACTGCCTTAAAAAATCCGGTTAATGACGCCCAGGATTTAGCCCAGGCCCTGACCCGCCTCGGTTTTACGGTAGAGGTACTGACCAACGCCGATTTGCAAACCATGGAACGCGCCGTGGTTAACCTTTCACGGAACCTTTCCCGGGACGAGCGCGCTGTCGGCCTGTTTTATTACGCCGGGCACGGCATCCAATCCGAGGGAATTAATTATCTGATACCCAGCCAGGCCGAAATCGCCGCCGAGGCCTTTCTGAAAACCAAGGCTCTAGCCTCCCAGATTGTACTCCAGCAAATGCAGAATGCCGGCAATGCCCTGAATCTGGTCATCCTGGACGCCTGCCGCGACAACCCCTACAGCTGGGCCCGCGGCGGTACCCGCGGCCTGACCATGATCGGCTCCCAGCCGCCGGGAAGCATCGTAGTCTTCGCCACCAGCGCCGGCAGCGTTGCCCAGGACGGCAGCGGCCGCAACGGTATCTTCACCGCGGAACTGCTGCGCAACCTGGAACAGAACAACAGCGACCTGAACCGTATCCTGGATCAAACCGCCTCCGCCGTGCAGCGCGTTACCCGCGGCGCTCAAGTCCCGGCCATTTACAAACAGTATTTCGAAACCTTCTATTTTAAGAGCGGAGCGGAAACCGCCGGCGCGGGCGCGGACCTCACAGCGGCTAACCCGTCCTTCGGCCCGGTCAGCGTCGCCAAGGGCTCCCTGCTCATCCAGCTGGATAGCCCCGGAACGGTTACCCTGCTCGGCCAGAGCGTGGAAGTCCCGGCCGGCGGCAGTCTGCCGGTCAATGATCTGGCCGCCGGGGCCCTGGATATCCGGGTGCGCTACAGCGACGGTCAGGTTGAAAACCGCAATGTCTACATCAACGCCGGCGAAAAAACCACCGCCCGCTTCTCCCATGCCCTGCCCCTGTCTCCGCCGACGGACATTTACCTGTATGGCTTGCAGGATTCCGGCCTGTATCTGGATAACCGCGAAACCATGCTGCTCGATCAGGCCAGCGGTACCAATAACTATATCCTGCGCAACCAGCTCAGCCTCGGCAAGCATGCCATCTGGTGGGTAAACCACACTTCGCTGTACGCCTTCATCTTCGAGCTGAAAAGCGGCGTGAACCGCTTCAGCCCGCGCTTTACCCAGTATCAGCTGCCGGAACTGGAACAGCGCTTTGATTTTTCCGAACCCGGCGCGCCGATGACCGTTACCCGCGATTTTCGCTTTAAGCTCTTTGACGCCGACTGGAACGAGAGCGAGCACACCGCCACGGTAAGCATCACGGCCCAACGCGACGCGGCTGGACTGGTAACCGGCGAGCTTTCGGTGCGACACCCCTTCGGATCGTCCAGAGTACCAATTAACCTCAGTCTGCCCAAGGGCGACGCGTATCTGCGTACCGAATACACCGACTTTTTCGCTGACGCCCATTACACCATGCGCCACCGGTTCTATTTAACCGGAACGACTCTGACTGTCGAGTTTGAAACCTTTCATCCCCGGACCCGCCGATGAAAGGCCGCAGCGCGATACTGGCCGTAATTCTGCTTATTACCGCGCCGGCGGTTTTTTCCCAGAACTTTGTGTACCGGGAAAACACCGCCGACAGCGAAGCCGACCTGATCTACCGCAATGTCTGGGGAGAGCGTAATCTGATACGCGGTTTTTACATCTACAGCCCGATAACCAAAAACGCCCACGAAATTTCCCTGGACGGGAACTTCGCGACCGTTAAATGGGTCAATACCCGGGAAGACGGTACCGTCGATGTCTACACCCGCGCCGGCAACCGCATAACGGCCGAGGTTACGCGCAAGGGTCGCCCGCAAACCGTAACCAGGGAAATCGATGACGCCCCCTGGTACGCTTCCATGGAATACGGCCTCAGCCAGTTTTTCCGCCGGGGCGAAGAAAGCGTGGAGTTCTGGAATATTCTGCCGGATAATCTAAAAGCCTATAAGATGAGGGCGGAAGTGCTGGCCCGGGAAATTATCGAAGTGGCCGGCGAAAAAACCGATACCGTCAAGGTACGCGTGACCATCAACGGCGTGCCGGCGCTATTCTTCCATTTTATGTACTGGTTCCGCGAAACCGACGGCTTTTTCGTGCGCTTTGAAGGCGCCAAAGGCGTGCCCGGCACGCCCTTGACCACCATGGTCTACACCCGCACGGAATAAAACGCTTGTTTTCAGCTCAGGCTGGAAAACCGTTCGCGGAGGGTACGCTCGACGCGCGCGACAGCCTTCTCGATTCCGAGGGTTTGGATTGAACCGATCAGCGGCGGGCTGACCCGGCTGCCGGTAACGGCCATGCGGATCGGCATCATCATGTCGCCCATCTTAACTCCCAGTTTTTCGGCGGCGGCGTGAAAGCGGCTGTTGGCCTCTTCCTCGCTGACGTCCGCGAGCGTGGCGATAACGGCCTTAGCCTCTCGCAGAATGTCGGCGGCCTTAGCGGCATCGATCTTCTTGGGCAGAATTTCTTCCAGCGGCGGAACAGCGGGCTCCACCAATAAAAACTGCATCATAGACGGGGCGTCAGTCAGGTAATGCAGGCGCTCCTTGAACAGCGGCATGGCCTTGACCAGCAAAGCCTTTTGCTCGGAGCTGGGGGCAAGCAGAGTCTGATCGGCGAACAGCATACCGGCGGCGGAGCGGGCCTCGGGACTGTTGCTTTCACCCGGACCGCACTGGCCGAAGAGACCGGAATTGGCGATAAAGGGCCACACCAGATCAAAGAGTTCCTCATCAGTTTTCAGGCGCATATACTGACCGTTAAACCATTCCAGTTTTTTATAATCGAACACCGCCGGAGCCTTGTTGATCTTGTCCATCTTGAACAGCTGCCCGAGTTCTCGCAGGCTGTACATGTCGCGTCCGTCCTCGTAGGAACAGCCCAGCATAGCCACGTAATTGATCAGGGCTTCCTTGAGATAGCCGTTATTGCGGAACTCATTACAGCTGGTCGCGCCGTGACGCTTGGAAAGCTTTTGACCATCCTGTCCCATGACCATCGGCAAATGGCAATAGTCGGGATGCTGCCAGCCGAAGGCCCGGTACATGATCACGTGCAGCGGCGTGGAGGGAATCCATTCCTGGGCGCGCATCACGTGGGAAATTTCCATAAAATGATCATCAACAATATTGGCCAGATGATAGGTCGGGAAGCCGTCGCCCTTAAGCAGCACCGGATCGGGATTGACATCCGAGTTTTTCCATTCAATGTCGCCGAGCAGCTCGTCATGAAAGGCCGTGGCGCCTTCCGCCGGAACCGCCAGCCGAATCACGTGCTTTTTACCGGCTGCCAGATTGGTTTGCACCTCTTCGGCGCTCAAGTTACGGCAATGCCGGTCATAGCCCAGATTGGTCTTCTCCTTAGTCTGGATCTCGCGCACCCGGGCCATACGCTCCTCGTCGCAAAAGCAGTAATAGGCCTGTCCCTTTTCCACCAGCTCCAGGGCGTATTTCTTATACAGCTCAAAACGCTGCGACTGCGTATAGGGCGCGTAAGGTCCGCCTTTTTCTCCACCCTCATCCCAGTCAATGCCCAGCCAGGACAGAGTGTCGAACAGATTCTGGACATACTCCGCGCTGGAGCGGGTCTGATCGGTATCTTCAAGACGCAAAATAAATTTTCCGCCGGTGGCGCGGGCATATAAATAATTAAAAAGGGCGGTACGCACACCGCCGATGTGTTGCATTCCGGTAGGGGAAGGGGCATAACGAACTCGAACTTGCACTGGAGTCTCCTTAAAAAGAATTTTATTATAGGTATTTTTGGCCTTTTGGACAAGATTCGTCTGAACGGCACAACCTCCGGAATAAAAATTAAAAACGATTTTTCCGGAAAACCTCGCATGCCGAAAAAAAATCCCTTATACTAGGGTACATTGGGAGGCTACTCATGAAAGTGCTGATAGTTGAAGATGATTTTGCCAGCCGGCTGCTGCTTCAGGGTTATTTACAGTCCACTGGGGTCTGCCATAGCGCCGCCAACGGCAAAGAAGCCGTTTTTGCCTTTGAGAGCGCCCTCAACAGCGGTGAACCCTATGACCTGATCTGTCTGGACATCATGATGCCTGAGATGGACGGACAGGAAACCCTGCGGGAAATCCGCAAGATTGAAGACAAGAAAAAAATCATACCCAGCGACGGTGTCAAGGTAATCATGATAACAGCCCTGGATGACAAGTCCAATGTGATGGGCGCCTTCCGCGAACAATGTGACGCCTACCTGGTAAAACCGATTGAACGCGATAAATTGATGGAGAGTCTGCGCTCTCTGGAATTAATGCCCTGAAATACTGGAAGTCTCCGTAATGCCACCAAAACAAACTTCCAAACCAGAAGCTGATATCAGACTGCTGGGCCTCGCCCTGGGAAAAGCCGGACTGGGTTTACTTTCGTTCAATGCCGGAACCGCGCAGTTCGACGCCAACGCCCTCTGGTACACAATGACCGGAACCAAGCCGGGAGAGGATTTACAGGCTTTACTGAACAGGATCCCGGACAACGCTCAGCGGGACGCGCTGACGGCCTTGCTGAACAGGAAAGCAGATGACAGCTGCGCCTTTACCCTGGAACACCCCCAGACAGGAAAGCGTTCCCTGGTACTAACCAATCTGTTGGATGATCGGATATCCGGCAGTGAAAGCCCGCAGATTTTCAACGGAATGCTTCAAGACCTCACCGAACAAACCGCGATTTCGCAAAGACTGATGCGGCGCGTCAGTTTTCAGGAAGAAATCTTGAGTATCCTGCCGATGGGCATGGTACTGCTCAATAGGGATACCAGAAAAATCGAATATGCCAATGCGGCTTTTCTGGGGCTTTACGGCTCTGAGCTCAACGCCATTATGGGAAAGTCCTGTCATTCTTTTTTGTGCACCGCGAACCCCGGCTCCTGCCCGGTCTGCGATTTAGGCCGGACAATCCGCAATCACGAAGAATGGATTTTCCGCCCCGACGGTTCGCTGGTCCCGGTACTGAAATCTGTCATCCCTTTTGAGCTTGACGGCGAGCGCAAAATTCTGGAGTGTTTTCTGGATATCTCCGACCGCAAGCAGACCGAGTTTGCCCTGCACGCCGCCACAGAACAACTGCGCCTGGCTACCCGCGCCGGCGGAATCGGCATCTGGGAGCGCGATATCGCTTCCGGCATGGAAATCTGGGATGACCAGATGTACAGACTGTACCAACTCAACCGTGAAGAATATCCTGATGGGAACACCGCCCGGAATATCCGCATTCATCCCCAGGACAAAGCCGAACAGGAGCGAGCCATTCAGGCGGTGATTGACACGCGCTCCGATTATAATTCTGAATTCCGGATTATCTGGCCGGACGGCAGCGTGCATAATATCATGGCGCTCGCCAGCATCCAGTATGATTCCGACGGCTTGCCGCAGCGTCTGATCGGCACAAATCAGGATATTACAGGGCAGAAGATTGTCGAAGAAGAACTGGTCGCTTCGAACAGGTTTCTGGAACTGTCGCGCATTCGGGCTAACGAACTACTGATGCAGGCTGAGGCCGCCAATGTCGCCAAGGGCAGCTTCCTGGCAACGATCAGCCACGAAATCCGCACGCCGATGAACGGCATCATCGGTATGTCCGAATTGCTGCTGGATACTGAACTGGACGAAAATCAGCATACCTACGCCGAGTTACTGCGCTCCAGCGGCAAGTCGCTGCTCGCGATACTGAATGATCTGCTCGATTTCTCCAAACTGGAAGCCCGAAAAGTCGAACTGGAAAACATCTCCTTCTCGCTCTCCGATCTGATCACTGATATTCTCGCTCTTTTTTCACCGCAGGTCCGGGAAAAAAAGATTTCCCTGGAACAGCGCGTCGAGCCGGCTACCCCGCTTCAACTTTCCGGAGACGCCAATCGGCTCCGCCAGATCTTGATTAATCTACTCAGCAACGCGGTCAAGTTTACAACAGAGGGTTCCATCACGGTCGCGGTTGGCCCCGAGCCGTCCATTACCGGAAAGACCGTACTGCGCTTCTCGGTAATCGACACCGGTATCGGCATTCCACAAGAAAAGCAAAAAAACCTGTTCACCCCCTTTTCGCAACTGGACAGTTCTACCACCCGCAAATACGGCGGCACCGGTTTGGGGCTGGCCATCTCACGGCAGATCATTCACCTGATGGGCGGAGAAGTCGGGGTAATCAGCGAACCGCAACGCGGGACAACCTTTTGGTTCACCATCCCCTTTACCTCGTTGCCCGTTCCGGCTGACGGCGTAAGCCCGGCCGAACCTGCCGGAAACGAACAGATTCAGAGTTGCGCCCTGACCATAAAGGCCAAACCGATTTACGCGCTGGTAGCCGAGGACAATCTTACCAATCAACTGATCGCGGTTAAATTTCTGGAACGACTGGGTTGCAGGGTCGACGCGGCGGCTGATGGTCAGGAAGCCCTCAACGCCTGGGAAAAAAACGGCTATGACATTATTTTTATGGACTGTCAAATGTCGGGCATGGATGGTTTTGCCGCCACCAGCGGTATCCGGGAAATCGAGACCCGGCGCCGAAATGGTCAGCATGTGCCGATTGTCGCACTGACCGCCCATGCCCTCAGCGGTGACCGCGAAATCTGCCTGACCGCCGGCATGGACGACTATCTGAGTAAACCGCTGGAAATGGAAAAGCTGTGCGCGCTGCTACGGCGCTGGTTCCCGGGGACAGAGGCCGGGCTCCCAAAGGATTCACAGATTGATCAGGACCTGGAGGGAGAACTGTTTGACCAGGCCGCCTTCGAGAAGCGCACCATGAACGATGACGCACTGGCAAAAATGGTTATCTCCGCCTACTTAACGGACATTCCTGAGCAGATCGATAAGCTGCAAAAATCTTTGGACGCCGCGGACTTTAAGGGTTTCGGCAACAGCGCGCACCGCATTAAGGGAGCTTCGGCAAACTTAAGCGCCATGCAGATGATGCGCGCCGCCCAGATTCTGGAAGCAGCGGCCCGTAAAGAGGACAGGGCCACCATCGCCGAAACCTTTCCCGAACTAAAAAGCAGTTTTCACTCCATCAGCGAACACTTGCGGATTTATCTGCAGGGAAAACAATAAAAAAGTATCAGAAAATTTGCATTCCCCGGCTGAGTA
This sequence comes from Treponemataceae bacterium, assembly GCA_942493045.1. Taxonomy (GTDB): domain Bacteria; phylum Spirochaetota; class Spirochaetia; order Treponematales; family Treponemataceae; genus Teretinema. The sequence continues at coordinate 1,631,672 of OW818665.1, forward strand.
TATACACTTAACAATACCGTAGGGAGAAAAAAACACCGATGCCAAAAAAAATTGATGAAGAAACGAGAGAGATTCTCGTTTCTTTTGTTTCAGAGGCTTATGAGCGGCTCGATGACTCCGAAGCGCAGCTCTCGAAACTCTCGGATGGCGACAACACCTTAATTTTTAATTCTGTCTTCAGGTTATTTCACTCTGTAAAGGGGTCTGCCGGTTATCTGGAACTGAACCATATCAAGACACTTACCCACGAAGCTGAAACCCTGCTGGACGTCTTTCTGAAAGAGAAAATCGCGGTCACACCTGAAGCTCTGGACGCGGTATATGACACGATCGATGAACTGCGCGTCCTGATAAAACTCGTTGAATCCGAATATACCGACGAGCAGGGCGCGGACCGGGCCCAAAAGCAAACCCTGGTTTTGCGTAAGACCATTGCTACCCTGCGCGGCTGTGACATTCCGGAAGAAAAACAGACCCCGGCGCCGGAACCGAACCTGAAGCAGGCCGATCCGCCCCCGATTATTCCCGAACCACCCCGGCCGGAGTCGGACAAAATTACCATTGACCTTCCTCCCCCGCCCGCGACTGACGAAACCGAACCTTCAATAATCAATGAAATCTTTATCTCGACTCTGGTATCCCGCGACATGGTGCAGCGGTTCCTCGGCGAATGCGCCGACCTGGTGGACCGCACCGAAAAAACAGCCCTGTCCCTGGATCCCAAAAGCTCGCCGACGGAAGCCGTTCACGATATGTTCCGGGCCATTCACACCATCAAGGGTAACTCCGGTTTCTTCGGCTATGCCTACCTGGAAAGCGTCTGCATGCAGTTCGAGTCACTTCTTGATTCGGCGCGCAAGACCGCCGCTCCGCTGGGCGAAGCCTTCACCAACACGGTGATGCACCGCATCGATCACATCCGCTCCGCGCTGCGGACGGTTATCATCCATGAGCAGGACGAAGAGGCCCCAGCGGCTTCTGAACCGCAGGAGAAGGAAGCAGCCGCCCAGATCAGCGTGAACCAACCGGTTCAGAACAACCCCTACAAACCGTTGGGCGAGATTCTGGTGGACATGGGCGCCGTGCAGGATGAGACTGTGCAGGCCGCGCTGAGCGAGCAGGAACGCCCGTTAGGCGAAATTCTGCTGCAAAAAGGCATAGTCAATAAAAGTCAAATTGATGAAGCCCTTAAAATCCAGAAAGCCCAGAACCCGGCCGCGGAAGCCGATGCCTCAAAAGATATCGTGCGTAAGGAAATCCGCGTCGACACCGCCAAGCTGGATAAGCTCTTCGAACTGGTCGGCGAACTGATTACCGCCGAGTCTATGGTCATCAACAATCCCGATATTCTGGGACTGAAGCTGGACAGTTTTACCAAGGCCTTCGGAAGCCTGAACAAGATCAGCCGCGAAATCCAGGAAACCACGATGATGATCCGGATGATACCGCTGGACGGCCTGTTCCAGAAAATGACGCGCCTGGTGCGCGACCTGTCCCGCAAGTTTGACCGGCCGGTTAATTTCCAGGTCTCGGGACAGGACACCGAAATGGATAAAAACGTCATCGAGCAGATTTCAGACCCCCTGGTGCATATTCTGCGCAACGCCCTGGACCACGGCATCGAAAGCCGCGAAAGACGGCTGGCCGCCGGTAAGGCCGAGAACGGCTCGGTGCATCTGGATGCCCGCTACGAAGGCTCGGAGATCTGGATCAGCGTAAAAGACGACGGCGCCGGACTGAACCGCGCTAAAATAATCGCCAAAGCCCAGAGCCGCGGCCTCTTGAAAGCCGACCCGGAAACCATGAGCGACAAAGATGTCTGGGCCTTTATCTTCGAGCCCGGGTTTTCCACCGCCGAGGTTGTTTCCGAAGTTTCCGGCCGCGGGGTCGGACTGGACGTGGTCAAGAAAAACCTGGAGCGCATCCGCGGCCGCATCGACATAAAATCCGTACCCGGCGAAGGCACTGAATTCATTCTGGCGATTCCGCTGACCATGGCCATCATCGACGGCATCACCGTGCGCGCCGGGAAAAACCGCTACTCGCTGCCGCTGAACGACATTATCGAATTTTTCAAGGTTGTTCCCGCCCAGATCTCGCACACCGAACGGGGCGAGGAAACGGTCAATATACGCACTGAGTTCATTCCGCTGATCAAGTTCTGCGAAGTATTTAAAATTCCGGACGCGGTCAGCGATCCCTGCGAGGGCATCGTGATTATCGTGCAGAACAACGGGCGCAAGGCCGCCCTGCTGATCGACGAGGTCATCGGCAATCAGCAGATCGTGGTCAAGTCGCTTTCGGAATATCTCGGAAAGGTGGAAGGGATTTCGGGCTGCAGCATCCTCGGGGATGGCGGTGTCAGCTTTATTATCGATACCGGAAAATTATTGTCGATGCGTCTCGAGTAACCCGTAGCCGGTTACTACTATTGTTACGGGAAAAAGAGAATTCAGGAGGAAATGTCATGTTGAAAAATCTGAAGGTTGGAGTGCGTCTCGCTCTCGGTTTTGTGCTGATGATCATTATGCTGGTGGTCATCGCTGCTCTGTCGATGGTAAGGCTGCAAAATTTGCAGTCTTCAATACATGTGCTGGTTGAAGACCGCTATGCCAAGGTTATCCAGGTTAATGATGCCATTGATCAGGTTAACATCATCGCCCGGGCCCTGCGCAATATGATACTTTGGGGTGGAAACCTGCAGGAAGTCGCTGCCGAAGAGAAGCGCATTCTTGAATCACGCGCAACAGCCACAGAAATCATTGACCACTTGACCGCGGCCATTACCAGTGATGAAGGCAAACGCCGATTAGCAGTACTGAATGCGGCTCGTCAATTATACATCACGGAACAAAATAAAATCATTGACTTAGCAAAGATCGGTCAAGCTGAAACTGATGCCCAGGCCACCGCGCTGCTGCTCGGAAACTACCGAGACCTGCAAACTGCCTATATTGCCACCTGGGAGTCTCTCAAAGAATTTCAAACCGGTCTGGCCGAAGCCGACGCTAAGGCGGCCGAGATTTTGACTGATAACGCCATCATGATCATCATGGTCATGAGTATTTCAGCCGTTTTACTGGCGATCCTTTTCGCCATCCTGATTACCCGCTCCATCGTCAATCCGCTGTCGCTGTGCATCAAAGCCGCCGACAAGCTGGCCAAGGGCGATACGGCCCTGGAATTTGATACCTCCGGAAGCGATGAACTGGCCGCCCTGCAGCGGGCTATGAAGACCATGACCGACGCTATCAAGTCCATGGTCAGCGACGCGGCCATGCTGGTTACCGCGGCCGTGGAAGGCCGTCTGAAAACCCGCGCCGACGAGACCAAACACTCCGGCGACTTCCGCAACATCGTCCGCGGCGTCAACGAAACACTCGACGCCGTTATCGGTCCGCTGAATGTCACTGCGCGGTATGTAGACGATATCAGCAAGGGCGTGATACCGCCGATTATTACCGATAACTACAACGGCGATTTCAATCTCATCAAAAACAACTTGAATGCTGTTGTTAAAATGATGAGTGAACTGCTGTCCGAAACCGATATCATAATTAACGGCGCCGCCGACGGCGAGCTCGACAAACGGGCGAACGCGGATAAGTTCCTCGGAGGATGGAATAAACTGGTCGTTGGAATAAATGAAACGATCACCAATATCGTTAATCCTTTGATGGTTACAGCCGACTATGTTGACAAAATATCAAAAGGCGCGATTCCCGAAGAAATCACCACAATTTACAAGGGACAGTATAACATCATCAAGACAAACCTCAATGCCTGTATCCGGGCAGTCGGGGCTCTGGTAGCCGATGCCAACATGCTCTCCGACGCCGCGGTAGCCGGCGCCTTGCAAACCCGCGCCGACGCCACCAAACATTCAGGCGATTACCGCAAAATTGTCGAAGGCGTCAACAAGACACTGGACCTGGTGATCACACCGATCAACGAGACCATCGCCATTCTGAAGCGCCTGGCCGAAGGCGACATGACACTGCGCATGACCGGCGACTACAAAGGCGACTTTGATGTATTGAAGATTGCCTTGAACGATTCGCTAAACTCCATCAATGACACCCTCGGTCAGATTAACACCGCGGTGGATCAGGTTGCCGAAGGCTCCATCCAGGTCTCCCAGGCCAGCCAGGCCCTCTCCCAGGGCGCGACCGAACAGGCCTCCTCTCTGGAAGAGATCACCTCCTCCACTACCGAGATATCCAGTCAAACCAAACAGAATACCGAGAACGCCGTCAAGGTTAACGGCCTGGCCCGTGAAGCCCAGTCCAACGCCGAAAAGGGTAACAACCAGATGAAAGAACTGGTCTCGGCCATGAGCGACATCAATACCAGCGCCGAGGAAATCAAGAAGGTCGTCAAGACGATTGACGACATCTCCTTCCAGATCAACCTGCTGGCCCTGAACGCCAATGTCGAGGCCGCCCGGGCCGGAAAGTACGGCAAGGGCTTCGCCGTTGTCGCTGAAGAAGTGCGTAACCTGGCCGTACGCAGCGCCAACTCCGTCAAGGACACCACCTTGATGGTCGAGGGCACCATCACCAACATCCAGCGCGGCAACTCGCTGGTGGAAGGCACCGCCAAACAGCTGGACGAGATCGTCGGTGGAGCGGCCCAGGTAGCCTCGCTGGCCGAGGAAGTCGCCACGGCCGGACGCGAGCAAACCCAGGGGTTGGACCAGATAGCGCTCGGACTGAACCAGATCGATCAGGTCACCCAGAGTAATACCGCCAGCGCCGAAGAAAGCGCCTCGGCTTCCGAAGAGCTGTCATCCCAGGCTCAGCAGGTCAAGGCCATGCTCTCCCGCTTCAAGCTGAAGGCCAGTGAGAACAAGCTGAATAGCTCAGAGGTTATAGCTATGCTGCGCGCCGAACTGGCTCACCGCGACGGTGCCGCGCACCGGCAAAGCGCGCCTTTACCGGCCGCTGGAACCGCCGCACCGGCAAAGAAATCAGCCGTTCCGGCAGGCCGCGCCAAGGCTACCGGCTTGAATCCGGCGGACATTATCTCGCTCGATGACAACAACTTCGGTAAGTTTTAACCAGGGAGGGACCTATGGCAGAGAACAGAAAATATGACAGCCAGGATGACCTGCTTGGTGACGACGAAGACAATGAGGATACCCAGGCCAACAAGTACCTTTTTTTCCGGATCGGAAAAGAATCCTACGGCATCGGCATCCGCTACGTTATCGAGATAATCGAGCTGCAGAATATCTCGGCCGTGCCGGATATGCCGGCCTATGTTAAGGGCGTCATCAACCTGCGTGGCAAGGTCATTCCGATAGTGGACCTGCGGCTGCGTTTTGATATGGAAGAGCGGCAATACGACGACCGCACCTGTATCATTGTCACCGAGGTAGACAACGTACTGGTCGGCTGTCTGGTCGACACAGTGGAAGAAGTAATGGAGATTCCGGAAAAAAACATTGAGCCGCCGCCGAAATTTAAAACGGTGTCCGGCAAGGATCAGTATATCTCCGGAATGGGCAAGGTCGGCGAAGCCATCAAGATTTTGATCGACGTTGAAAAGATAGTGCGCGATGAAAACCTGACCGCGGCTGTCACAGCATGATGAAACGCTCCTGATGAATGAAGACCTGATCAAGCTTTCGGATACTGAATTCAGTTTTCTAACCAAGCTGCTGTACGACCGTTTTGGTATTCACCTCAGCGACCAGAAACGCATTCTGGTCGCCGGGCGCCTTACCAAGCGCGTCAAGCAGCTTGGCTTTGCCTCGTTCAGCCCGTATATAGAGTACCTGATGGCCGACTCCTCCGGCGCCGAGCTGAGCGAGCTGATCAACCGGATTACCACCAATCACTCTTTCTTTTTCAGGGAACGCGAGCATTTCGACTTCCTGGTAAAAACGGTGCTTCCGGGACTGGACAAGAAGATCCGCGCCGCTAACCGCTATCCCCTGCGGATATGGAGCGCCGGTTGCGCCACCGGAGAGGAAGTGTACTCACTGGCTATGCTGCTGCGCGAACACTACGGCAGCGCGCTAGACGGCCTGGACTACGGCTTACTGGCCACCGACATTTCACTGCAAGCCCTGAAGGAAGCCGAGGGGGGCGAGTATGGCGAAGGCAAATTGCGCGAGCTGCCGGCGAATTACCGCATGAATTATTTTAAGAAAAATGGACCGGACAGTTTTGCCATCAGCGACCAGATTCGCAAGATGGTATTATTCAAAAGACTGAATCTGATGTCCGACACCTTTCCGCTGAAAGGACAATTTGACGCCGTGTTTTGCCGCAATGTCATGATATACTTTGACCAGGAATCCCGGAACAAGGTGGTTAACACTTTGTACAATTACGTGAAGCCCGGCGGCTATTTTTTTATCGGGCATTCCGAATCGCTAAAAAGAGAAACCTGTCCGTTTGACTATGTCAAACCGGCCGTATATAAAAAAAGGGAGGAATAAGTGGAGCAAACCATCCAAACCGCCGACTTCAAAGTAGTAACCGTCGCCAACCAAAAAGGCGGGGTCGGGAAAACTTCTTCCGTTATCCAGATCGCCTCCGGTCTGGCTCGACGGGGTCAAAAGGTATTGCTGATAGACGGCGACCCTCAGGGGAATTTAAGCATGTTCTTCGGTTCAGAATCTCCAAAAGATTTCGGCGACCTTTTGGTAACATTGCAAACCGAACGCGAAATCCCGGTCAAAGATTATATCCACCGCAAGGTGCGTCGCAACCTGGACCTCATCCCGATTCGCAACCGCAAAATGCGCATGGATATACAGGACACAGCGGTTATCAAGGCCTACCAACCCTTCGCCGCCTTCATCAATTCCATCAAACGACATTATGACTGGATACTGATTGATTCTTCTCCGTCAAACAGCCCCCTGGAACGATTGCTGATCAGCTCCAGCGACGCCGTGATTATCCCGCTCGAGTTTCAGCTTTTCTCGGTCGCCGGTCTGGAGTCAATTCTGGAAGAAGTACGCTCCTGCAGCGAAGAGACCGGACGCGAAATAAAAGTGCACTCCCTGATGTTCACCAAGGCCGAAAATAAACTGAACCGGGTCACCACCTACCGCGAGGTTTTTTCCTCGTTCCATATACCGATTTTTGAAGTATGCAAATCGGAATATATGACCCGTTCTCTGGAGAAATCGCGTACAATATGGGAGTGCGGACCGGCCAGTTACGCCGCCCGCGACTATGAAAGAATTATCGAAAAAGGATTTTTAAACCGCAATGAGCAACAGGAAGTTTAAAAACAAGCTTGAAGAACTGACCGGTTCAATTTCCTCCTCCTTCAAGGGTAATGCCCAGTCAGAGTACGAATACACATCGACCTTTACCGGACTCAGGATTCAAACGCTGCAGGGTCTCTGGGAAATAGATGAGCATACGGTCGCCGGCGAACCCTACGCCGAGCTTTTTATCCGCGGCACCTTCCGTCAAAATCCGCCCCAAAATGTACAGTATGACGCGACTTACGAATTCACGCGCGGCAACTGCATCAAGCGGGTCAGCATTACCGGCGATCTCTTTGCCGATGAAGAAAGCGAGAGCGTGCTCTATGAGTATCGCTTAACCATGGTACTCTCCTGTGATATTAAGGGCGACACGCTTACCGCGCTGCCGCTGATCGGCTACCAGTGTTCCAGCCTGGACGGTAAAAGCGCCGGCATCCGGGAACTCCCGATCGGCACCGAGCCCATTTCCATTTCAATTCAACTTGAGAGAGACATGCTGATCCTGACAGACGGTAGCGATATCAAGCGTCTTAAGAGAAGCGCCTTATGAAAAAAGCGGAAAAAATCCGGGTACTGATAGTAGACGACTCGGCCATTGCCCGCGACCTGCTGGAGCGTGGACTCAGCCAGGACAGCGCTATAGAAGTGGTCGGAAAAGCCTCCGACGCCTGGGCGGCGCGCGACAAGATAGTATTGCTCAAACCGGACGTAATGACATTGGACGTGGAAATGCCGCGCATGGACGGTTTCGAATTCCTGAAGCGCCTCCTGCCGCAATATCCGGTACCAACGGTTATCGTTTCGGCCGTTACACTGGAAGGCTCGCGCCGGGCTCTGGAAGCCCTGGAAGCCGGGGCGGTGGATGTGGTCGGAAAACCGGACGGCGCGAACCGTGAAGGCCTTACCCTGATGCTCGCGGAATTGACTGCCAAGGTCAAGGAAGCGGCTAACGCCGATATAGCCAAAATGCGTGCCCGCCATGAAGGACCGACCGTAAAAGCCTCACCGGCCCGGACGGGTCCCCTGCCGCCTGGCGCGGCGAAGCGCCTGATCGCGATCGGCGCCTCCACCGGAGGAACGTCTGTCCTGAACACTCTGATACCGCAGTTTCCCAAAGATATGCCGGGGACGGTAATAGTCCAGCACATGCCGCCGGTATTTACCAAGCTGTTCGCCGAAGCGCTTAACAAGGCTTCCCAGCTGGAAGTACGCGAGGCCGCCGATGGTGACATCGTTAAAACCGGGTTGGTTTTAGTCGCGCCCGGAGATCTGCAGATGACGGTGCACAAGCACGGCCTTGAATGGCGGGTGCAGTGCAAGCCGGGTGAAAAAGTCTCCGGTCACCGCCCATCCGTGGACGTGCTGTTCAATTCAGTAGCCGCGGCCGCCGGAGAAAAAGCTATCGGCTTAATCCTGACCGGCATGGGCCGGGACGGCGCTGACGGCATGCTGGCCATGCGCCGCGCCGGCGCGCGCTGTTTCTCCCAGTCCGAGGCCAGTTCCGTGGTTTACGGAATGCCCAAAGAAGCCAGGGAGAACGGCGGCTCAGAAAGATCCCTGGATATCGAACAAATGACACCTCAACTTCTCGCCTGTCTGACCAACGCCCAAAAAATACGGAGTCCGCAATGAGCATTACCCATACCGTAGGCATTGGAGAGTGGATTGTTGTTTCGCAGCGCGATGACCTGATTAAAACCTATGCCCTGGGCTCCTGCGTCGCGGTAATCATATTGGACGTAAAACTCGGAATCGCCGGGATGATCCACATCGCCTTGCCGGACTCGGCGATCGATCCGGAAAAGGGCCGTAAACTTCCGGGTTATTTCGCGGACACCGGTATCCCGCTGATGATCGAAGAAATGAAAAAACGCGGATCGGTTCGCGCCCATATAAAAATAAAAATGGCCGGAGGAGCCTCAGTAATGGATGACCAGGGTTTCTTTGATATCGGCAAACGCAATCTGCTGGCCGCCAAGCGGATACTCTGGAAAAGTTCCCTTGGAGCCGTGGCGGAAGATACCGGGGGCACCATCAGCCGAACCGTAACGGTTCGAGTCGGCGACGGAGAAACTACCATTTCCTCCGGCAGCAAACAATGGCAGATTTAGGAGCGGAATAATGGCACACTATGTTGCGGTTTTGATAGTAGACGACTCGCCGACTTCCCGGATGATAATCCAACGATGCGTGGAAATGTCCGGTATCGAGGTAGATCTGTTTTTATACGCGGAAAACGGCATCGAGGCGCTGACGATGCTGGATGAAAACAAAAACATCGACCTGATCTTTTCCGATATCAACATGCCAAAAATGGACGGACAAACTTTTATCAGGCTCATTAAAAACAAACCGGCTACAGCCGCGATTCCGGTAGTCATAACTTCCAGCATCGCCGACGGTTCGGTAGAAGCGGCCATGAAGGGTCTGGGCATCACCGCGATTATTAAAAAGCCCGTCTCGCCGGAAAAAATATTACGGGTACTGGGAGAGGAAGCATGACACAGAATATCAATGCTGAGCGTTCGGCCGCGTTGCTGGCGGAAGCGGTAAGCTCTGTTTTCGCGGATATGGCTTTTATTGATGTGGCTAATACCGGTAAGACCGTCACCGTGCCGGAGGCGCCGGAAACACCCCTGCCCGAAGGAGTCCGGGTTGTGGCCATCGATGTACTGGCGCCGCTCTCCTGCCGTATTGAACTGCGGCTGAATCAGAGCCTGCAGGATAAAATTGTGGAAAATCTTTTTGGTGAGGAATTACAATCCGTGGAGCGCAACAGCGCCGAGGATACCATTCTGGAAATGCTGAACATTATTGCCGGCTCATTTCTCTCAGCCTATTTCGGTTCGGGCTCGGATATTCTGCTGGAGCTGCCGCGCTACCTGTACTTCACCGAACAGACTGCCGGAGAAACCGTAGCCAACGTACTGATGGACGCGGAGGGCGAGGAGCTTTCCGTCGCCCTCACCTCCGTCAGATACCGCTACTGATTGCCTTAAGCAGGTCTTCCTTCTGGAACGGCTTAATTATAAAGCCCTTGGCGCCCAGACCGAGGGCTTCTTTTTTCAGCGACTCTTCATCCTGGGTAGTCAGTACGAATACCGGGATGCCGGAAATCGCCGGGACTGCTTTGCGGGCTTTCAGAAATTCGATACCGTTCATTTCCGGCATATTGATGTCCAGAATAATGCCGTCTACCGGACCCTTCTTTAGCTCCTCTAGAGCCAGCAGTCCGTTCTCGGCCTCTATCACTTCATGACCCGCGCCCTTCAGGGCTAAAGAAATAATCTTGCGCATGGTCGCGGAATCGTCAACAGAAAGAAATTTCATAATCGCACCTCCATTAATGCCTGCTTCTCGCCATTGGTCTTGGCTTCGCTGATCAGTTTATTTTTTATCGTCCGGAAACGATCCTCTACCATTTGTTGATTCAAGTTTGTCGGCTCCGCGGAAAGACACATATTCATTGTATTTCTGAGCAGTTCCAAAATGCCCTGGGCTCCTTCGATCATCTGCCGCGTTATGTCCTGAAACTGCAGTGATTCCAGAATACCGTCCAGATCATGATCGATTATCTGAGACATGGTGGCGACTTCTTTGGTAAGGGTGCCGGTACGCGATACCGCGGTAATCAGCGATTCAACGGCGTGTTCGGCGGCGTCCATCCCTTTTTCCACCTTGGTGATTACGGCGCTGGCCTTCTCATCCATGTTGGAAACCAGTACGGTATTGTACTGACGGAACCGTCCGAGCAGTTCGGCCACCTTATGCGAGAAATCGAAGGTGCGTTCATTCAACTTATGCAGCTCTACAATAATGACTTTAAAACCGCGGCCCTTTTCGCCCATACGGGCCGCTTCAATCGACATATTAAAAGCGATCAATTTGGAGCGTTCGGTTATCTCGGTAATATTTTTGAGCAGTTCCAGTCCGGAATGGATCTCGCGGCCCATAGCCTGCAGGCTTTCGTTGTTTTCCCGGATGCATACAGCCAATTCACGGATCACCGAGCGTTCTTCCTGCACCGAAAGGCGGGACTGTTCGGCGGTAGACAGCACCGAATTAACGCTCACATTATCATCCAGTTCCTTCTGCAGCTCGGCAGCCGAGCGGGCGGTCTTGGATGAAGCGTCACGCACCACCATAAATTTTTCCAGTAAAACCATGGCCGCCGCCTCGGTCTTTTCCGGAACGGAACCCATTACGGCATCCGCCAGCGGCAAAAAAACCCGGCAGTCAATCAACAGCTGCTCTGAGAGCAAGGTCAGCAGTTTTTCGGCTTTTTCCATTCGCCGTTGCGCCGTCTGCAGGCGGCCAACCGCTTCATCCAGTGTTTGGGAACTCAGAATATCCGCGATCACCGGCAGGTCTGTCATACTGGCGCAGCCGTCGGCCGGAGGCGGCAAAAGGGCGCGCAGTTTGTCCCGCAGCTCCGGAAAAGTACTGTTCTCAGATTGTGAAGCTTGCGTGGCGAGGGTACTTAGTCCGGAAGCGCGCCCCTTTCGGTAAAAACGCGACCAGATCACTGGCGAGACTATTGAGAGCGCCGCGGCGCAAAGCGCCGCGACACTGGCGAAAGCGCCGTCTGTAGGGGAAGGATAGAGTACTAAAAACAGGGTTAAGGATGAAAAGATCACCGCGGCCGCTGAAAAAAACACCTGCACAATCATTTAACAATTGTAGTGCAGGCGCTTTCTTTTTACCAATATTTGTCCGTTTTTTTATCTGAAACCGCTCAGTACGCCGAGCCCAGGCCGCCTTTTTTGACCTCGAAGTGGCTGAAGCTCATCGCGAAGGAAGCCCGTCCCTGGGTAACCGAGCGCAGGGCCGTGGAAAAGCCGAACATCTTGGCCATCGGGGCCTGGGCGTGCACCACCTCAATCGCGGGCTTCGATTCCAGACTGGAGATCATGCCGCCGCGCTGGGTGACCTGACTCATGGCCTCGCCGACAAAGTCCTTGGGGCACAGAATATCGACATGCATGATCGGCTCCAATAGCTCGGGGCTGGCCTTGCGACAGGCGTCGTCAAAGCCCATCGAGGCCGCGGCCTCAAAGGCGAACACAGTGGAGGTCAGCTCATTATAATCAACCGAAAGCAGCGTCACCCCGATATCCACGCAGGGGTAGCCGTACTGAATACCGGAGGGGAAAGCATTGGTAATGCCGCGCTCCACCGCGTCCAGGATTTCCTCGGGAGCCGAGCCTTTCTTGGCTTGGCAAGTATAGCGGTTGCCGGAACCGCGGGGCAGCTGTTCAACCCGCAGCTTAATGCCAGCGGTATTATCCTTGCCGCCCAGATTGCGGCTGAAGGCCTCAGAATGCTCAACAGTAGCGGTAACCGACTCGCGGTAGGTAACCTGCGGATTGCCTACCCGCGCCGCCACTTTAAAGTCGTCGATCATGCGCGTCACCAGTACATCCAAATGCAGCTCGCCCATACCGGAGATGACCAGCTGTCCGGTCTCGGCGTCCTCGCGGCTGGTAAAGGTGGGGTCCTCGCGGGACAGGATTTCCAGGGTTTCTTTTAGTTTTTCGCGCTCGGACATGGTTTTCGGTTCGACTGACACCGAAATAACCGGCTCCGGAAAATGCATCTTCTCCAGCAGGATGGGCATACCCTCGCTGCCGACGGTATCGCCGGTCTGGGCCAACTTCATGCCGATGATAACGGCGATATCCCCGGCGCTGACCGAGTCCATCTGCTCGGACTTATTGGAATGCATGCGCAGGATGCGGTTGACGCGCTCGCGCTTTTTCTTGCCGACATTATAAATCTGGTCGCCGGACTTGATCTTGCCGGAGTACATGCGCACATAGCAGAGCGAACCGGCTTCACGGTCGTATTGAATTTTAAAAACCAGACCGAGAGCCACGCCGTCAACAGAGCAGGGTACGGCGATTTCCTGTTCTTTTTTTACATGGAAGCCGACAGCGGAGGGAACCTCGTCGGGAGCCGGCAGATAGTCGACCACGGCGTCGATCAGCGGCTGGATACCCTGGTTGCGCCTGGAGGCGCCGCAAAGAAAGGGAATAAAATTATGTTCCAGCACCGCGCGGCGGATCTCCTTGATAATCAGGGCGGTCGGTACTTCCTGGCCTTCCAGAATCAGTTCAGTTATCTCGTCAGAGCGGGAAGAAACAGCGTCCAGCATTTTTTCGCGCCATTCGCGGGTCTCTTCCAGACGGCTGTCGGCTATCGGGGAATATTCCATTTTTTCGCCGTCGGTGGATGCGTCCCAACGGATTTCTCGCATATTGACCAGGTCAATCACGCCTTCGAAGTCGCCGCCCTGCCCTATCGGAATTTGCAAGGGCACGCAGACAGCGCCGAACTTGTCGCGAACATCCTGCACGGCGGCGAAAAAATCGGCGCCGACGCGGTCCATCTTGTTTACAAAGCAGAGGCGCGGAACCTTGTACTGGTCGGCCTGCCGCCAGACTGTCTCGGTCTGGGGCTGCACGCCGCCGACGGCGCACAGTACGGCTACGGCGCCGTCCAGCACGCGCAGCGAACGCTCTACCTCGGCGGTAAAGTCGACATGACCCGGGGTATCGATAATATTGATTTGATGGTCACGCCAATAGGTGGTGGTGGCGGCGCTCTGAATGGTAATGCCGCGCTCCTGTTCCTGAGCCATCCAGTCCATGGTGGCCTCGCCGTCGTCAATCTCGCCGATGCGGTGAATCTTACCGGTATAAAAAAGAATGCGTTCAGTAGTGGTAGTCTTGCCCGCGTCGATATGGGCCATGATTCCGATGTTTCTCATTTTATCCAGCATAGTCATTCTCCTGAACGCGATAACGGCGCCTGAGTATAATAGCCTTTTGGCGACCTTTTCTCAAGGGGCGAAAGAGACTAGAATCAAAGCGATGGTCACAGAAATTATCGCCAAAACCGCCCTGACCCGCGCCGTGCTGCCGGAAGTCTTTTTACCCAGCCTCTACCGCTGCGCCGCGCCCTACCGCGGCTGCGGTCACGGCTGCCAATACTGCGACGGCCGGGCCGAGAAATATTACGTTGACGGCGACTTCGAGCGCGATATCGCCGTGCGCGCCAACTTGCCCGCCCTCGCCGCAGCCGACGCGGCTGCCGGTTACGCCTCGCGCGAGTGGGGAGCGCTGTGCATCGGTTCCGGCGTCACCGACGTCTATCAGGGGCTGGAAAAAAACCGCCGGCTGACCAGGGCCACCCTGGAAGCGCTTTCCGGCACCGGCTTACCGCTGGTCATCCTGACCAAGAGCGACACCATCCTGAGAGACTTTGACATTCTTGCCCGCTTTCCAAAAGTGCTGGTCATACTGACGATAACGACTCTCGATGCCGGCGTTGCCGCCCTGCTGGAGCCGGGGGCAGTCGCCCCCGAGCGCCGTCTGGCGGTAATTAAAGCCGCCCGGGAGGCCGGCTTTTCCAGCGGGGTGATGGCCATGCCGCTGTGCCCCGCCATCAGCGACGCCGGTGAGGACACATCAGCCCTGTTCAGCGCCATAAAAAAGGCCGGCGGCGAATTCATTTGGAGCGGCGGCCTTACCCTGCGGCCGGGCCGTCAAAAAGAATTGTTCATGGATCTGGTAAAACGGGAATATCCGCGTCTGGTGAGTTTATATGACGATGTCTATGGTGAAAACCGGGCCTCCGGCATGCCGCGTCTGCGTTATGCCGAACCGACGATGCGCGCGGCCGCCGCGCAGCTCAGGGAGCTCGACATACCGGCCATGATCCCGCACCATATTCACCGGCAACTGCTCAGCCCGTCGGACAGCCTCTTTGTGCTGTTCGCGCATATGAAAGATTTGTATAGTTACCGGGGGGTGGACACCCGGCCGCTGCAGGCCGCCACGGAGCGCTACGCCGCCTGGCTCGCGGAAAACCGCACCGCCCTGCGGCGCAAGCGCATCGCGGTCAACAGCCTCGACCCCTTCCCGATTACCCGCATCCTGACAGAACGATTGCGTGATCTTTTCAGAGACGGCGGCGCGGAGGGCTTTACGGCGCTCTGCGGCAACCGCCGCCTCGCCGAAACCGCCCGCTCTATCGTTATGGACGATCAGATTTTCGACTACTGCGCGCTGCGCCAAGGGCCAGAGCCACCACCTCTTCCATCCGGCTGACCGGGTGAAAGGTAATGCCCTTGCGGATGTGCGCCGGAATGTCGTCCAGATCACGCACATTGGCCTGCGGAATAATGATTTCCTTAACCCTGTTGCGCCGGGCCGCCACCGTTTTTTCCTTGAGGCCGCCGATTGGCAGAACCTGTCCGGTCAGGGAGAGCTCGCCGGTCATGGCCAGGTTCTTTTTAATCGTTTTATTCTGCACCAGGGACAGCAGGGCGGTAGCCATGGTTATTCCGGCGGAGGGACCGTCCTTGGGAGTAGCGCCTTCCGGGATATGCAGATGCACAAAATTATTGGCATACCATTCCGAGGGAAGCATCTTTTGCTGAGCCGTATAATGCTTAACCCAGGACCAGGCAATAGCCGCCGATTCCTTCATGACGTCGCCCATCTGGCCGGTCAGGCTGAAGCCTTCTTTACCGGGATTCGAGATGGCTTCGATAATCAGGGTATCGCCGCCCATACTGGTCCAGGCCAGCCCCACGGCCGTGCCGGGGCGGTCGGCCTGTTTGACGTCATCGTCGCGGAAGTGCGGCTTACCGAGCAGTTTCTCTATCTGGACATTGTCCGGAGCAAACTTGAACTTGGCGTCTTTTTCGCCGAAGACAATCTCGGTGGCGAATTTGCGGTGTATCTTGTCCAGGTTCTTTTCAAAATTGCGCACGCCGGCCTCGCGGGCGTAGGCGTTGGCGATAAACAACAGGGCGTCGCGGGTATAACTGACCTGTTTTTTCCCGAGTCCGTTTTTATCCAGACTGCGCGGCACCAGATATTTTTTGGCGATCTCCAGCTTCTCGGTATCGATATAGCCGGAAAGATGAATGACCTCGGCCCGGTCCACCAGCGGCCCCGGAATCGAATCCAGGGTATTGGCCGTCAGTATGAACAGGATATTCGAAAGGTCAAAGGGCAAATCCAGATAATGGTCGCGGAAGGCGATATTCTGCTCCGGGTCCAGCACTTCCAGCAGGGCGCTGGAAGGGTCGCCCTGATAACTCTGGCCCATCTTGTCGACCTCATCGATCATAAACACCGGAGCCTTCATTTTAACGATCTTTAAGCCCTGGATGATTTTGCCGGGCATCGCGCCGATATAGGTGCGGCGGTGGCCCTTGATCTCAGCTTCGTCGCGCATACCGCCGACTGAAAACCTGAAAAAGGGCTTGTTCATAGCCCGGGCGATGGAGCGGCCGACGCTGGTCTTACCGACGCCGGGCGGACCGACCAGCAAAATGATCGAGCCCTTGGTGTCGTTTTTGAGCTTGCGTACCGCCAAGTATTCCACGATGCGTTTCTTGACGTCATCCAAGCCATAATGGTCGCCGTCCAGCACCGCCCGGGCTTCTTTAAGGTCCCAGGCTTCTTTGGACGGTTCCTGCCAGGGCAGGTTCATGATGGTCTCAAGGTAATTACGGGTCACGATATATTCGCCGGAATTGGAGTCCATCAGGGCGAACTTTTCCAGCTCACCCTCAACGGCGGTCTTGACCTCGCCCTCAAACTTGAAGCTGTCCAGCTTTTCCTTGAACTTCTGGTACTCGGAGCTTTTGGCGTCGGTGGTCATACCCAGCTCTTCCTTGATCGCCTTCAGCTCCTCGCGCAGAAAATACTCCCGCTGGTTTTTTTCGATGCGGTCATTGATCTCGTTCTGGATCTTTTTCTGGACGCGCAGCAGTTCCTGTTCTTTTTTGATAAAGACCAGCACCTGCTCCATGCGCTGGCGCACGTTTTGAATTTCCAGAATGCGCTGTTGGTCGGCCTTTTCGATGTTCAGAATGCTGGTAATAAAGTCGGCGATTTTTCCCGGATGATCGATATTGATCATGTTCAGGCGCATTTCCTCGGAAAAAAGCGGGTTGTTCTCGGAGATTTCCTTCATTTCGCCGATCAGGGCGCGGGTCAGGGCCTTCACCTCGAAGGTACCGGCATCCTCGTCTTCCAGGTATTCAACCACCGCCACCATCGGGCCGCGTTCGTTGACTATCTTGCGCACCTGGTAGCGCTTCAGGGTCGAAATAAAAATGTTCAGCCCGCCGTCCGGCAGATTGATTTTTTTGATGATCCGGGCCACCGTGCCAATCTGGTACAGGTCGGATACGCCGGGGGTATCGGTCTCAGTTTTGAGCATGGCGATGCCGATAAAGCCGTCGCCAGAGTAAACCTCTTCGACTACCTTAACGTCTTCCGGATTATTGATCATTACGGGGGTGAAAATGCCGGGGAATATCGGACGCCCCATCAGGGGTATCAGAAATAGTTTATTGGGCATCAGTTGTTCAATGGGTACGATAGTTTGTTCTGCCATAGCTAACAATATCCGGAATTTGCGCAAAAAAGTCAAACAAGAGCCTGAATATGTTATACTCGAACACAGACTATCCGGAGGCATAAAAATGGAAAAAGACGCGGAATATATACGGCCGACCTGGGACGAGTATTTTATGGAAGTCTGCCGGGCTATCGGCAAGCGCGCCACCTGCGACCGCGGACGTTCCGGCTGCGTAATCGCCCGCGACCACCAGATCCTGGTAACCGGCTACGTCGGCTCGCCGACCGGCCTGCCGCACTGCGACGAGATCGGCCATCAATTTAAGCAGATGCAGCACGAGGACGGCTCGCTCACCAAACACTGCGTACGCACCGTCCACGCCGAGCAGAACGCCATCTGCCAGGCCGCCAAAATGGGCATAGCCATTAACGGCGCGACCCTGTACTGCAAAATGACCCCCTGCCGCACCTGCGCCATGCTGATCATCAACTGCGGCATACAGCGGGTGGTAGCCGAGAAGCGCTACCATGACTCGGCCGACACCATCGCCATGTTCAAAACCGCCGGCGTGATTCTGGAGCATGTCGTCGACGAGACCGAAAACTACTCCGGGCAAAAGGGCTAAAAAAAATCGCCCGTCGAATCCCGGAGGGAAACGGCGGGCGATTATATTGAAGGTAGCTTCAGTATTTTTTACAGATTTTCCACCAGCCATTGCCGGAACTCGGCATAATCGGTTGTCATGGGCAGAGAGCGGTCCGGCAGGTTCATCACCTTTTCCAGGCGCTCCGGCAGCGAAGGCGAGCGCCCGATGGCGTCCTTAACCGTCTCGCCGAATTTCGCGGGGTGGGCGGTTTCCAGAATCAGGCCGACGCAGCGCTTTTCGGCGCAGTCCTTGGCCCATTCCGGAGCCTGGGCCGCCGTTCCGCGCAGACCTGGTCTGCCGGCCGGAATCTGCTTGCCGGAAAGCAGGGCGGCCATAGCGCCGGAGCGCACGTCGTCCCAGGCCTTCCAGGCGACCGCGCCGTGCGGGTCAATAGTATAACCGGTACGGTCATGGCAGGCGCGTACCGCTTCCATAGTACCGCTGTCGTCAAGCCAGTAACCGGCGATCAGGCGCCGGGCTTCCTCCACCGAATACATAGCCTGCATCCGCTCAAAGTTGCTCGGAGCGCCGACGTCCATGGCATTGGAAAGGGTGGCGACCGAGGGGCGGGCTTCGTAAACGCCGCTTTCCAGCCAATCCGGAATAGTACGGTTGGAGTTGGTGGCGGCGATAAAGCCGCGGATCGGGGCGCCCATTTTGCGGGCCATCAGGCCGGAAGTCAGGTTCCCGAAATTTCCGGAAGGCACGCTCACGATCAGCGAAGGGCACTCGATTTTGTTGTCATACTGACAACGGCTGTGCACCAGCAAGGAGCCGTAGATATAGTAAAAGGACTGCGGCAAAAGCCGGGAAATATTGATGGAATTAGCCGAGGACAGCCGGAACTTCTTGCGCAAGGATTCGTCGGTGAAAGCGGTTTTTACCATCTTCTGGCAGTCATCAAAAGAGCCGCTGACGGCCAGGGCGCGGACATTGCCGTCAAAGGTGGACAACTGTTTTTCCTGGAGCGGGGAAATGCGGCCGGTGGGATAGAGAATGGTAACATCGATTCCGGGCACGCCGTAAAAAGCGCTGCCGACGGCACTGCCGGTATCTCCGGAAGTGGCAACCAGAATATGCAGGTTTTCTTTTTCGCCGCGGTTAAAATAGGCCATCATCCGGGCCATAAAGCGGGCTCCGAAATCCTTAAAGGCGCAGGTAGGCCCGTGAAACAGCTCCAGCACATAGCTGGTCGGGTCAATCGGCGCGACAGGGGCGGTAAAGGGATAGGCGTCGGCGATAATGGCCATCAGTTCATCGTCGGCTATCTCTCCGGAAACAAAAGGTTTGGCCACCTCGAACGCGATATCCCGAAAAGAAGGAGACGGCGTGCGCGACAGCAGAGCCTTCGGCAGGGCGGGAATCTCGGTAGGCATGTACAGACCGCCGGTTTCGGGATCCATACCCTGCAAAACAGCGGTTCTGAACGAAACGAGTCGGGAAGCGTCCCGGGTATCCTGATATTTCACAATAGGGTCTCCTCGATTATCTGCGGCTTTCCGCCGGCTACTTTTGAAACATATGTTCGGGAATTTACGCCCGAGGCTTTAAAAGCATCACTCATTACCGCGGCGATTTTTTCGGCATTGCCCATGCCGCGGGCTAAGGCAAAAATTCCCGGGCCGACGCCGGAAATTCCGACTCCCAGGGCGCCCTCTTCCATGGCCGCCAGACGCACTGCCGGGAAGCCCCTGATTAAGGGCGCGCGGTAGGGCTCGGCCAGATAATCGCGGCAGGAAGCGGCAATCAGCGACCAGTTGGACTGCAGCAAGCCGGCTACCAGAGAGGCGGCGTTTCCGGCCTGGGAAATGGCCATATTCAGCGGCACCTGATCCGGCAAGGCGGCGCGCAGTACCTCCGTCGGCACTTCCAGATCCGGACTGACCAGGGCGCAGCATAATTCATCGGGCACCGGAATGGTTATTACGTCCAGCGGTGAATAGGAACGTACAATACAAAACTCGCCGTACAGGGCCGGAACCGTTAAGTCCGGATGAATCTCGCCGCAGATGGAACGTTCGGCCTCCATGGCCACCAGCAACAGTTCCCGCAGCGTACAAATTCCGCCGAGCAGACGATTAGCGGCCAACAGGGCCGCGGCGGTAGCCGAAACACCCCAACCGGCGCCGGTTGCCGGGGGCACACCGATGCGCATATCCATTTCCAGTTTATATTTACCGGAAACCAGGGCCTGAGCGGACTTGGACAGCGAGCGGGGAGCGAACACCAGCGGTTCTCCGGCGCAGAGCGAGAAGGCCTGATCCGTAAAAGGGGTACCATTACTGCAACAGCGGGCCAGAGAGCGCAATAGGAGACAGACCGACAGAGCTGCCGGATTGGAGTCAATATCCTCAAAATGCTCAATACCGATCCCGGAAATCGCCCCGAGCTGAAATCCATTGCCCTCGGCCAGCCGCAAGGTCACAGTGTCGCCGGGAGAGTCCATGGAAAAGCCGAATATATCCAAACCGGCCGCGACATTGGCGATGGTTGCCGGAGCACGCGCCGTAACAAAGGAGCCTTTGCGTAACATTGTTTTACTATATCATAGAGCACCCTTTCGGGCAACGAAACTTGCAGAGAAAACTGATTTTCGGGCGCCAACCAGTCAGCAAAGCACCCTTTCCGTTTGTCTCAGGCTGTGTTACCATAAACCCTATGGAAACTGTAAACCGATATCTGGACGCCGCCATTTTAAAACCGGAGCTTACCCGGGCCGAAGTCGAAGCGGCCATCCTCGAAAGCATTAAATGGAAAACCCGCACAGTCTGTGTGCGCCCCTTTGACATAGCGCTGGCCAAAAAAATGTGCGCCGGCAGCGAAACGGGAGTCAGCTGCGTACTGGCCTTTCCGCACGGTACCACCACCACAGCGGTAAAGGCCTTTGAGGCCGCTGAATACATCCGCGTCGGAACCGACGAGATCGATATGGTCGCCAATTACGCCATGATCCGCTCCGGGGACTGGGACTATGTGGCAAAGGATATCCAGGCCGTAGCCGATGTCTGCCGCGCCGGTAAAATTCCGCTGAAAGTCATTTTTGAAACCTGCTATCTTGATACCGCTCAGATTGCCCGCGCCACCGAAATCTGCGTCTCCTGCGGAGCCACCTTCGTAAAGACTTCTACCGGTTTCGCCTCCGGCGGCGCCACCGTTGAGGCCGTCCGGACAATGCTGGACACCGCCGCCGGCCGCATCCAGGTCAAACCCTCCGGGGGCATCCGCGACCAGGAAACCGCCCTCACCTACCTCAGGATGGGAGCGACCCGGCTGGGAACCAATTACACCGCCAGCGAAACCCTGACCCTGGGAAAAGCCGGCAGTCCCGGCACTGATAAAACAAACACCGGGAAAGACAGCTACTGATCGAATCGCGGTGGAAACACCGCGATTACATATCAAACTTTAAGATGCACTTCGTGCCGTTAGCGGTTTCCGTCTCAAAACTGCCCTTCAGATTAGTCGCCAATAAATCAATCAGTGACAACCCGAAGCCTTTGGTATCGGTAGCAGCTTTACTTTCTGAAATACCTATTCCATCATCCTGAATAATCAGCGTGACATGATTTTCGTTTTTCGCGATAGAAACCTGAATCAGTCCGCTGTCCCGGCCCGCAAAAGCGTATTTCATGGCGTTAGTCATAATTTCATTGACGATAATGCCGACTGAAAACAGCACTTTCCCGTTAACTGAAAAAACCTCAATATTCTTTTCTATTTTTACCTTTTTCGCGTTGGGAAATATCTGCGCTATTTCATCAATCAATAAGGAAAGATAATCCGCGATCGAAGTATCTACTAAATTATCGGACTGGAAAAGTTTTTCATACAACAGCCCCATACTGTGGATGCGGGAAATTGTGTCCTTGATAACCCGCAGAGCATCCGGATTAGTCAGCAAATCCGACTGTATCGACAACATGCTCTCAATCGAGCACATATGATTCTTTACCCGATGGTGCACTTCTTTAAGAATGAGCTCTTTTTCGCCAAGCAGCGCGTTGATACGCTGCTCATTCTGCTTTCGATCGGTAATATCCATGGTAAAACCGGCCAGATAGGAAGAACCGTTTTCCAGCGGTATCGGGAACTTAATCGTGGAAAAATACCGGCCGTTAAAAAACTCTTCTACTTCAACCAGTTTTCCCTCTCTCAGGATTTTTTTGTCATCTTCGATCATTGAATTAGCCAGATCGGACGGAAAAAGCTCATTCATATCCTTGCCGATAATCTTTTCCAACGGCATTCCGAGCATCTTTTCATAATTGCGGCTGAGATACACCGCCCGGATATCACTGTCCTTAAAAAAGACATAAATGGGACTATTTTCGAGGAAGGCTTGGAACATAATCGTTTGCTCATGCAGCTTCTGCTCTACTTTTTTGCGCTCGCTGATGTCGGTGTGCGTTCCGACCATCCGCAGCGGATTCCCGGCGGCGTTAAAAGAAACCGCTTTACCCCGGGCCAGCACCCATTTGTACTCGCCGGATTTGGTTTTCAAGCGCTGCTCAATCCGGAATATATCCTTGCGGCCTTCAAGATAGGCGTTCAAGGCCTGTTGTGTTGCCGGCAAGTCCTCCGGATGCACCAGTTCAGGCCAGACCCGTACGATATCCGGTAGTTCATCCTCGGCGTAGCCCAGGATCTCACAGCCCCTTTTGGAAAGATATACCGCACCGGTATCCATCTGGACATCCCACAAGCCGTCATTGGCGCCATTGAGCGCGAAGGTCAGCCGCTCTTCGTTCTTGGTCAATTTTTCATTGGTATCAAAGAGCTCAAAAGCCATTTCGATTGATGATTTGAGCACAAAATCACCGCAGTTTTTCAGAACATAGCCATAGCGGGTAATCTGTTTAACTTTTTCAACATATTCTTTTTCGGCGTGCGAGGTTAAAAAAACAATCGGGATGTGCTGCAGGGCCAGAATTCGCTGCGCGGCTTCGGTGCCGTCTATGCCCTTGCCGAGATTTATATCCATCAGAATCAGGTCGATCCCCGTACAATTGTTTGTAAAAACCTCAACGGCTTCGACACCGGAATAGGCCGGAATGCTGTTATAGCCAAGTTTCTTAAGCTGCGCCGTTTCGGCTAAGGCGATGATTCGGTCATCTTCGACCAACAGAATAGTTTTCTGTTTTTCATTATTCATGGCTACTTCCTGTATCGATTTTGGATGCAGGGACCAGGTTTGTCAAGTTACCGGGGTAAATAAAAAAAAGCCGCCGATTGCCGGCGGCGTATCTGTGCTTGAAAACGAGCATGGTCAAAAAATCAGACCGCTCCGCCCCGGATCACCGAATACACTAAATAGGCGGTATAACCGACATACACGGCCATCAACAAAGCGCCTTCAAAGCGGTTGATCTTGCCCGGCTTTTTCCAGCCGAAACCGAAGACGAAAAGCGAAAGCGTCAGGGCCGCCATCACCATAATGTCCCGCCAGAATACTTCCGGACCGACTGTCATCGGGCTGATGGTGCCGGCGATGCCGACCACCACCAGCGTATTAAACAGATTTGAACCGATTATATTGCCGAGGGCGATATCATGTTCATTCTTGCGGATCGCGGCGATGGAAGAGGCCAGTTCCGGCAGCGAGGTCCCGACGGCCACCACGGTCAGACCGATAATCAGATCGCTGATGCCGAAAAGGTGGGCAATCTGCACCGCGCCCCACACCAGCACCTGCGAACTGACGATCAGGCCGACCAGACCGATTCCCACCCACAGCAGGGCGCGGGAAAGGCTCATATCCTTGATTTCAAGTTCACCTTCCAGCTGGGCGGCCAGGGGATCAGCCTTGCTACGGGAGCTTTCCCACACCGTCCAGGTCATCAGGGCGGCAAACACGCCCAACATTACAATGGCGTCCAGGCGGCTGATCGTACCGTCAAAATTCTGAAAGGCAGCCAGGGCCGTGACCGCGGCTAATACCGGCAGCTCTTTGCGCAAAACAGAAGAATGCACCGCGATCGGGCACAACAAGGCCGTCAGGCCGAGAATCAGGGCAATATTGGTAATATTGGAACCGTAGGCGTTGCCGAGCGCGATGCCGGGGGCCCCCTGAGCCGCCGAGAGCGCCGAAACGAACATTTCCGGCGCGGAGGTGCCGAACCCGACAATAACCATGCCGATCAGCAAAGCCGGCATCCCCAGGCGCCGGGCCGTAGCCGCCGCGCCATCCACAAACCGGTCCGCGCTCCACACCAGCAGCACCAGACCGCCAATCACCGCAATTAAAGGTAGTATCATAATGAACGGAGTGTATCACCGGCCCCGCGCTTTGTCACCAACCCTCAAGGTCTATCTCGCCGACGTTGTTGAAGATGTAATCCGGTTGATACGGGAAGGCGGCGATGGACTCGCGGCTGGAAACCCCGGAAAGCACCAGGGCCGTCCTCATGCCGGCTTCCATCCCGCCGACGATGTCGGTGTCCATGCGGTCGCCGATCATCACCGTGTCCGCGGAGTGCACATCCAGCTGCTTGCGGGCAATCATCATCATCAGCGAATTGGGCTTGCCGACGATGTACGGCTTCTTGCCGGTAGCCGCCTCAATCGAGGCCAGCAGCACCCCGGCAGCCGGCTCAAAACCGCTTTCCACCGGATCGATCATATCCGGATTGGTGCCGATAAATTTGGCGCCGCCGTGAATCAGGTTGGCGGCCTTCTTAAGCATATCGTAATTAAAGGTATTGGTCTTGCCGACCACCACGTAGTCCGGCTTACTGTCGGTAATGCTGAAGCCCCGCTGGTACAGCTCCGTGGACAACCCGGCCCCGCCGATCACGTAAACCGAGGCCCCCGGATGCTGGGTTTGCAGAAAAATCGCCGTCGCCATGGCCGCGGTAATAAAGTTCTCTTCCTTCAGCCCATGCACGCCCCGTCCTTCCATCTTGCGCACCAGGTCCAGTGGTGTGACCTCCGAAATATTCGTCAAAAACAGAAATTTGGTTTTGCTGTCGATCAAGCGCTGCACAAACTCGGCCGCGCCCGGAATCAGGTCCTTGCCGCGGTATAAAACGCCGTCCATATCGGAAATAACATTCAGTTTAGACATGCGTGCAGTATAGCGGGAAAAACAGCATAAAACCAAGAGGGGCGTGTCCGGCGCCGCGCGCCGGCCGCTCTGTACGGGGCTGCGCTATCGCTCCGG
The DNA here is from genome assembly GCA_942493045.1 of Treponemataceae bacterium. Classification (GTDB taxonomy): domain Bacteria; phylum Spirochaetota; class Spirochaetia; order Treponematales; family Treponemataceae; genus Teretinema. The sequence goes on from OW818665.1 coordinate 1,657,094, forward strand.
CCGCCCGCACGGGCGGCCCCTCCCGGGCCCCTCCCGCCGCTCACGCGGAAGAAACTATCACATTAAATTTACAGAAATCCCTACCACTTCATGTTATAATTCTGACTAAGGAAGATGCAATTCCATAGGAGATACTATGAAAAAAAGTTATACCGGTTTGGGCTTTCTCGCGTTCGCGCTCGTTTTTTCGGGTTGTCCCGGTGCCGGGGACAGTTCAGCTGCTCCTGGTATTATTATCGACTACACCAATTATGACCCGGCTTCCCTGTCCGACGCGGAGATCACACAGGCCGCGGCCCTTGATGTCTATTTTGAACACGCCTCCGTCGGCGGCTATATTGTGGGTCCGATACCGGATTGGCCGAGCAATGGATTGGCCGACCTGGAAGCCTTGAATTCGCGATACAGCAGCGGTCGCAGAACCTGGAGCGACACCTCGGAGGCTACCTGGTTTGATACCAATAACGGTTTAGGTGATAATTCCCGTGGTAATCCGGATGGAATGACTAAAATCTCCGGTTTCAGTTCTTCACTGAACGCGGATTCCGGCTTGCTGAGCGGAAAGATCGACGTGGCAATGTTCAAGTTCTGCTATATCGACGCCCCAGCGTCCGAAGGTTCGACTTGGGGCAATACCTTTACGGCAGCAGAGCTCTTTAACGCTCAGCGAGCGGCAATGGAGCAGCTGCAAAGTTCTTATCCAAATGTGGTTTTTGTCTGGTGGACAATGCCGCTTGAAACCAACGGAGAAACCGGCCGTCAGGCTTACAATGATTTAGTCCGCGCCTACTGCGCCGAGAACGATCAATGGCTTTTTGACATCGCCTCCATTGAAAGCCATACTGAGGCGGGGGTTCTCCAACAAGACATTGAAAACCGGGAACTACTGGCGACGGATTATTCCGCGGATGGCGGTCATCCTAATGACGCCGGTGCGCTCAAGCTCGCCAAAGCCTATTGGAAGCTCATCGCCGAAATCGCCAAAACCAGATAGCTCAGTCGCTGTTCATGGTCCGCGTCAAAATGTCGTACTGCTCGCGTACCAGAGCGGCCGAGGCGCGCAGGGCGAGAGTGTCTGTCTCGGTGAGGGGCAGTTCCACGATTCCGGCCAGGCCGGAGCGGTCGAGCTTGCAGGGCACGCCGCAGTAGACGCCGTCCAAGCCGTATTCGCCTTCCAGGTAGGCTGTGCAGGGTAGCAGGCGGCCGGTATCCGAAACCATGGCTTCGACCATCTCGGCGATCGCCTCACCCGGCGCGTAGTAGGCTGAGCCTGTCTTTAAAAGATTGACAATCTCGCCGCCGCCGTCGCGGGTGCGCTTGACCAGGCGCTCGATGGTCTCGGCCGGCAGCAGGTCCGTCAGGGCCACGCCGCCGACACGGGCCTGCGACACGCAGGGCACCATCAGGTCACCGTGGCCGCCGAGCACCAGAGCGTCTACCGCGCGCGGAGCGACCCCCAGTTCCCGGGCAATAAACAACCGGAAACGCGAGGTATCAAGTAAGCCGGCCATGCCGATCACCCGCTGTTTGGGAAAGAGCGACACAGCCAGGGCCAGCTGGGCCATCACGTCCAAAGGATTGGTCACCATCAATATGATACAACCCGGGGAATGGGCCACGGCCGCGCTCACCGCTCCCCGCACGATTTTAGCGTTGCAATGAGCGAGATCGTTACGGCTCATGCCCGGCTTCCGGGCCATGCCGGCGGTTATCACCACAATGGCGGAGTCCGCCGTATCAGCGTAATCAGCGGTTCCGATAACCTCAGTATCAAAGCCGGCAAGCGGAGCGCTCTGGGCAATATCCAGGGCCTTACCCTGGGCCATGCCCTCCACTACGTCCAGCAGCACCAACTGCCGCGCCAGGTTACGGTCGGCGATCACCTTAGCCGCCGTGGCGCCGACATTACCCGCGCCGATGATGGTTATTTTCATTCCTCACTCCTACGTTCACCAACTATTGGTACTGCGTACCGCCTTATAGCCTATTACCAGCGCGCCTAAAGCCAGGGTTAAAAAGCCAAGTATTAAGGGAAGTGATTCTGAGACACCGACCCTCAGCATGTTAAAGCCCATAGCCGATACGGCCAGACCTTCGGCGGCGCCCTTCACCAGCAGTACCGTACCGGCAAGATAACCGCGACTGTCGCGCCGATACAGCCAGAAGGCCGAAAGCGCGGCGGCCGGAACCAGGATCGCCAAATCAAAGGCCTGCACAAACAGGGTTGCCGCGATATCCAGGCCGGTGGGCGGTTGCCCGGTAATAAGGGAGGGTAAAACCAAGCCTTTCAGCCAGGCCAGGGCCAAAAAGGAACCGACGGCAAGGCATAGAGCCATGGCCGATTTTCTCGGATAGCGATTCTGGCAGGCCGAAGCCAGTTCATCAGCGTCGATGGCGTACAGCGAAAGAATAAAGCCATACAGGGCCGCCGCAAACAGCGAGACATATAGCAGGAAAAACTCATTATAGGCCGTTCCCACCGCCATCATTCCGTAACAGTACAGGAAATAGCCCAGTGCCCCGGAAAAAATCAACCGTCCGCCAAGACTGCCGCGTCCCGCGAGAAAAAAGCCGGCGGCCAACAACGGTAGGGCGAAAAGGAGGGTGACAAGATCCTGGGCCCGTTCCTGGGCCGCGAACGAAATGGAGTCCCTGCGATATAGCCCTTGGCCGTCGAGTTGTACTGTCTGACCAAAAAGACTGGTAAAGGCTGCCGGTGCGGCCGTAGAGCGGTCCGGTGAAACCTGGCGCAGGATCAATCCATCAGAAGACCGGAGCAACAGACCGCCCAGCGCGGCGATCAGGCTTCCGGCAAAAATAAAAACGGCCAGCTTTCTGGCCGAACGTAAAGCCGTGACCCGACGCTCCGCCAGGCTAGGATTATTTGCAGCATTCATATATTCTCCTCTTCCCCGCGCAATCCGCCGAGGATAATCGCAATGTGACGCTCGACTATCAGCTGTGTGCGTTCCGTCCAGAGGGAGTCCGGTTCGGTCCCCGACATCCCCATTTCCAGAACCAACCGCGCAGCCAGACCGAACATTGCGGCCCAAACCGCCTGGGCGGTAATCTCGGGATCGGCGGGTGTAAAACAGCCATCCGCCATGCCCTTGGCAATAAGGCCGGAAAGCAGGGCGAAGGTTTTCCGCTGCCGCGCCACGCCGGGAGCGAGGGCATTAATCCGTTCCTGCGCGGGCCCGATATTCTGGAGAAGCACTACCTTGAACAGGACCGCGTGCTCGAGAGAAAAAATCACATAGCCCCGGATACCGGCGGCAAGCTGTGCCGGCGTACCGGCTTGCGGATCCAACAGCTTTTCCAGGGTAACGCTCAACTGGCTATAGCCTTTTTCCACGATAGCACCCATTAGTTCGGCCTTGTCAGTATAGTGCCGGTAGATAGCGGCCTGGGAAATACCGACTTTGGTGGCCACCTTGCGCATCGACAGCGCCTGGTAGCCATCGGCCAGCAGTAATGCGACCGCGGCATCAAGAATCCGACCTGCCGTATTTCGAGGTTCCGCAGCTTTGCGTTTGACTGACATATTTCCCTCGCCCCTTAAGTTAACACCGTTCACGTTAACAGTGTTAACTTACTGTTTCTGAGTTTTTCTGTCAAGCAACGCTTCCGAAACCCTGAACAGGACAATCCGCCGGATTAATTCCAGCGGCAGTGGTTCAGAGAGCGGAAACTGGATAGAACCCTTGGCATGTTTGTAGGGGCTTAGCTCATCCTTGAATTTCTCGATGGCGCTGGGCGCGGGATATAAGCCGATGTGGCCCGGATAGGCCGCGAAATGTACCAGATTGCCGTTCAGAAAGAATGTCGGCATCTGATAACTGATTTTCTCGGTGGCCCGCGGCGCCGCTTCCAGAATCAACGCCCGCAGTTCCCGCAGCTTTGTTTGAACGGCCGCAGGAAAAAGCGCGATATATTGATCGATTGTCGTAAAACCCGGTTCTGCCATAAGCGCCTCCCTTATTAATCCTTACCCCGGGCGTTTTCCAGGGCCTTTTTCCAGGCCAGGGCCTTTTCGATTATAATGCCGCACAATAATAGGGCCAGGGCACCGAGCAGCAGGCCGACCAGCACGCCGCAGTAGGTCCACACGGTCCAGCCGAACGCGTCCAGGGCCGCCGCGAGAACATTGACCGAAGAGGCAGGCGCGCTGCTTTCGGTTATCGAAATATGAATCGTGGAAAATGAATTGTTCTCCCCAAAATCGCCCAGCGAAATACCCAGTTCCTGAATTTGACCCTCAATTTCCAGAATATTGTTTTCCAGGGTAATTAAGTCAGCCAGATTGGCGTTGGCCTGGCGCAGGGCTTTCAGGCCTTCCAGGGTCTTTTCCAGACTGATGCGTTTGGCCTGCAAGGCCTGATAATCCGCGGTCCGATCGGTCTTGGTGATATTGAAGGACAGCAGTTTTCCCACACCCTTGAAAGCCGACACCATGGCCTCGAAATTATCTGGCAAAACCCCAATCGATAACTGAAAGAACCGCGAGCCTTCCAAACCCGTTGAATCTTCCTGCTGAACGATAGCCTGGTACTTTTCGATTATGCCGCGAATCAACAGTTCATCTTTCTCAAACTGCGCGCTGGCGGCGCTCATGGTTGCGACGCGTTCATACTTTTGATCGATCACTTGATTGGCGGAACCGGCCTGAGGCAGCTCGATGCGTTTGCTTTCATAATAATTGCGGGTCTTCGCGTAGGGTATATCGGATGAACTTTGTGAAAACACGGCATTTTGATTTGTCAGCGTGGCGCCGAACACCGAATCTGATGAACTACTGCTCAATTCATTCACAAACCGGAATGCAAAGAGCACCACAAACAAAACCACCGCGCAAATCAGCACTATCTTTGACCGTTTTTTCACAATATACTCCTTCGGAAATTCTTAACCGTACATCTCCAGTATATACTCCGCTGATTAAGCTGCAAAGGTTTTCAGCTTTTTCTCTCTCGCGGCAACGATTGCAGCGGCCCGATAAAGTTGGATTCTGGGGCAGCTCCATTGACCTGCGCAATTCAAACCGGGATAATTATTGAATGTTCCGAATAATCCTGCTACGCGTGGTTTGCACTCTAGCGCTGCTGATGGTCGCGCTGCCCGGTTTTTCGCAAAGTGTTTCCCTGAGCCTGAAGTTTTTCGGCCTGAGTATCCATCCCAAAGGGGCGGTCAACGCGCCGCTGATGCCGTTGAAACTGGATAGCGGCGGAGTACTGGTTCTGAACCGCGGGCTGACTTTTAATGTTGAAGTTTTTTTATGGGAGGATATCGTCTCGGTGAAATTTATCCAGGGGCTGTATTCGGACTGCCTGGCGCGCTTTGCCGGCTTTACGCATATCGGTCTGCGCGGCCGGATTTTCGAGCTGGGGCAGCATTCGCTGAACGGCGGGATCGGCCCGACCCTGCTGTACCGGCGCAACTGGTATGAAGTTCAGGGCTATGATGATTCCTTCAGTTTTTTCCGGGGTAGTCCGCAGGATTACTGGCAGCGGCGCTTCATTTGGTACGGTGGAGAATTCGAGTATAATTACGCTATTGACGAGAAGAGGGCGATCTCGACCAGTTTTGTGCCCGGTTATCCGGATTTGATGAATTTGTCCATTGGATTACGTTTAAGTGAAATTCAGGAGGTAAGATGATGAAAACGCTGATTGTATACAGCAGTCACTTCGGGGCTACCGAAAAATGCGCCCGCCTGGTGGCGGACAAGCTGGGTAGCGAGGTTACCCTGCTTAAGGCCCGTGATTGTGGCGCTATGCGCCTGCAGGACTTTGACCGGATCATTTTGGGCAGTGGCATTGAAGCCGGTAAGATCGGTAAATCGATGCGCTCCTTTTTGAAGCGCTACGGGCGGGAACTGGCTGCCAAAGATGTGGGGTTGTTTTTATGCAGCGGCGGCGAAGAGCCCTCTTACTTTCAAACCAATTTCCCGCCAGCTGTGCTTGCCGTGGCCCGGGAGAGAGCCAACTTTGGCGGAGAACTGGATCTTACCAGGCTGTCGCCCTTTCTGAGGGGACTGTTGAAAATTTTCGGGGTAAAAGAAGGCTATTCAAAACTGAAACCAGATGAAATTGAACGCTTCGCGGCTAAAATGGCGCAACGCGCTTAAAAAGAAGGGGCTGTCTGGTAAGTTTTCCAGAGAGCCCTTTCTTTTTGGAGATGGCGGGAATCGCCTTCCGCGGCGGAACATCCTGTTCCGTTCGCTTCAGGCCGCCTCCGGCGCTAATCGGCCATCCATGGCCGCTTACGCGCCTCCGGTTCGCTCGCTCGAAACTTCGCTGCGGAGCCCGCCATCTCCTTATCAAAAACAAAAAGACCTCCCAGCGGGAGGTCTTTTGTTTTTGGAGATGGCGGGAATCCTTTCCGGTCGGCGGCACCAGCCGCCGACCTCCAAGCCGCGCTCAACGGCTGACGGTGCCATCCATGGCACCTTTCCCTCGCTTTCGCTCGGCGCCGTTTCACGTTCGATTCCCGCCCAAAAACAAAAAGACCTCCCAGCGGGAGGTCTTTTGTTTTTGGAGATGGCGGGAATCGAACCCGCGTCCTGAGGAGGGGGCCAGGGGCGTCTACAGGTGTAGCGATGCGAGGTGGTTGTCGGGACCCGGTGGCAGCACCGCAAGCGTCGGATCCGTACCCCGGTTAAAGTCCCAGCCGCCGTTCGGGTCCGGCGGAAAGCAAGCTCTGGTTGGCGTCAGAAGTTCGTACCGTTCAGAGCGGCACAGTACGGCTTCCGCGCTCTGCTACTTACGCAGCGAGAGCGAAACTGTCGTTAGATTCGGCAGTTATAAGTTTTTGCCTAATCAGGAGATAGGCACTCCACCTGCAGCCCAAGACCGCGGCCGCCCCAGTCGAAACCGGTGCACCCCCGGAACAATGCAAACAGTCTGCGCGCCTTTCGGCTACAGCCTGTCATCACCCTAAAAGTACGCTCTCTGAGCGCGGATGTCAAGTCAACGGGAAAAAAGACCGATAGTAATGATATCCAATGGGAGGGACGTATGAAACTATCAACAAGAAATCTGTTATATATGACCATCGCGCTGTTCACCGCTCTGATTCCGGCCACGCTTTCAGCGCAAACCGAAATTCTGAAATCTGATGCCATCGCCTCCTTTTACGGCGATGATTACCACGGCCGACCGACCTCCAGCGGTGAAATCTTCAATATGAACGCTCTTACCGCCGCCCATAAGACACTGCCCTTCGGCACCATGGTGGAAGTTACCAATCTGTCTAACGGACGCAAAGTAACGGTACGCATTAACGATCGCGGACCCTATATCGATGGACGGGAAATCGATCTTTCCAAAGCCGCCGCTGAACAGCTGGACATGTTGAAAACCGGCACAGCCCGGGTTTCAATGCGCCTGGCCGGCAACGCTGCTTCTGCCGCCGCTGCCGCGACACTTGCGCCGTCCGCCAGTCAAACTGTCGCCTCTCAGGCTCCGGTCAAACAAGCCCCGGCGGTAAATCAAGCGGCGCAACCGAAGGCTAACGTGACGGCCAACGCCGCGGTTAGCCCCGGCGCTACTTCGACGGCCAACTCTATGACCGCCACGCCAATAACAGCGATCCCGTCGGCAACCGCGCCGGCCGTCTCTGTATCAGCGATTCCGCCGGCCCTTACCGCAACGGCTCAGATTACCGGCGTCAGCTGGAGAATTCAGCTGGGATCCTTTTCCCAGGAAGAAAACGCCACCCGCCTGGTTGTGCGCCTGCGCAACGAAGGCTTCAATCCGGCTTTCGAGAGGCACGAAAACATGGTACGCGTAGTGCTTTCCGGTATCCGGGACAGTGAATTACCTTCATTTAAAGAAAAGCTGCGCCTGGCCGGCTATACCGACATCCTGATCCGCCAGGAAAGCTGGTAGTTCAAACCCATATCAGGCCGTCTGAGAATCAGTCCAGGCGGCCGCTATCGCCTATTCATTTTTCTTCCTTTATGATAAACTTCGCCACACATGAGATTTACCGAATTTACCTTACACAGCGAGATCCAGAGCGGACTCGCCGACGCAGGCTACGAAACCTGCATGCCTGTCCAGGAACAGGTTCTGAAAAACGGCCTTGAAGGGGCCGACCTCTATGTCCAGTCCCAAACCGGAACCGGAAAAACCGCCGCTTACCTGATAACGATACTGCAGCGCCTGATGAGCGACCCTGCCTTGGCCGGCCGCAACGCCCTGGTCATGGTGCCCACCCGCGAACTGGCTGTCCAGGTCGAAGAAGAGGCTAAAATCCTGTGCGCCCATACCCGTCTTAAAGCCGCCAGTTTTTACGGCGGAGTCGGCTACGGCCGCCAGCAGGAACAGCTCCAGCAAGGTGTCGATATCATCATCGGTACCCCCGGCCGGGTAATCGACCTGCAGCAATCCCGGACCATGGATCTCAGCAAAATCGCCTTTTTGGTCATCGACGAAGCTGACCGTATGTTCGATATGGGATTCTATCCCGATTTGCGCACCCTGCTCGGCTTTCTGCCGAAGTCCGGCGACCGCCAGACCATGCTGTTCAGCGCCACCCTTAACTCCTATGTTAAAAACCTGGCCTGGGAATACACCGTTGAAGCCCGGGAAGTCACCATCGAAAGCGACAACATCACCGTCGACGAAATCAATCAACAGCTTTTCCACGTACCCAGCAACGAGAAGATGAAGCTGCTGCTGGGCATATTCCGCAAAGAAGTGCCGGAAAGCATGATCGTATTCTGCAATACCAAGCGAATGAGCGAAATCGTTTCCAAACGGCTGAAGATCAACGGCATTGAATCGGAGTTTATTATCGGTGACCTGCCGCAGTCCAAACGACTGCAGGTCATTGAGTCCTTCAAATCCGGTTCGCTGCGCTGCCTGGTCGCTACCGACGTAGCCGCTCGCGGCATTGACGTCAACGACCTGGCCATGGTTATCAATTATGATCTGCCCAACGAAGCCGAAAACTACGTACACCGCATCGGCCGTACCGCCCGCGCCGGAAAAACCGGTAAGGCCTACTCCTTCTGCTCCGAGCAGGATGTCTACAACCTCCCGGCCATCGAAAAATACATCGAGAAGAAAATTCCGATTACTTCCGCCACCGATGATCTATTTATCGAGGACAAGAGCGCCCACGTCTATATCCGCACCGACCGCTATGATAACGACTACGACGACGCCGGACGCGGCAGAGGCCGCGACAGCCGATCTTCAGGCGGCGGAAGAGGCGGAGATCGCGGTCCGAGACGCGACGACCGCGGCCCGAGGCGTGACGATAGAGGTCCGCGCCGCGATGACCGCCCTGCCGGTGACCGCCCGGCCCGTCAGGAAGGCAGCGCACACGCAACCGCGCCCCACGGTCCTGCTCCCCGCAGAGACGACCGCCACCAGGGACCGCGTACAGCGCCCCGCGACCAGCGCGCGGGCGGCGAAGCCGTTCGGGATGAGGGACGCGAAGAGCGCGAGTTAGCCAAACTCAGTTTTGAGGAGCGCATGGCTTACTATAAAAACAAGTACGGCACCGAAGGCAAACCAACCGGTCAAACCAGACCGGCAGGCGCGCACCCGGCCGCCAATTCCTCTCCCCGACCGCCCCGCGAAGGCGGACGAAACGGCCAGAGCGGCCGCCCTCAGGGAGAACACCGTGGAAACCGTAACGGCGATCAGCGCCGCGACGAAGGTACCCAGCGCTCCAAGGACAGCCGCGGCCAGCAGCCAGCCGGTAACCGGCCGCCCGCAACTAATGGGACTCCGTCCACTCAGCGACCGACCCAGGGAAAGCGGAACGTGCCAAACCAGGGCAAACCCGTGGCCGCGGCCGCGCCCGCTTCTGCAAAACCCGCGGCAAAAGCCGGCGGTTTCGGCGGTCTGATCAAAAAACTGTTCGGCAAAAAATAGAGCCTTCAGTACAATCGTATGCGAGCGCCCGTTGACTGAACAGTTCAACAGGCTTTTTATTTTCGGGAGAAAACCTTGCTTAAGGTCATAAATTCAAAACTGCGCGCACTGATGTTCATACACTTGTCCAATGTGCTGTTCGCGGCGACCGCGATCTGCATCAGCGCGCTGAGCGGCAAAGTCGACGGCTATTTTACTTCTTTTGCGCGTTTCCTGGTCGGCGCTCTATTGGGCTTCGGGCAATTAGCCGCCTCACGCACCCCTTTCAAAATCGTACGAATAAAGCCATGGCTTGGACGCGGTATATTCGGCGCCATGGCAATGACCCTGTATTATCTGTCAATCGAACTCGGGACACCGGGACGGGCCAGCCTGTTTAACAACAGTTTCCCGATATTTGTCGCCCTGATCGCCATTGTCATTCTGCGCGATCCCGTTAAGCGCATCACCATAGCCGGGATACTGATATCCTTTGCCGGCGTATTAGTGGTGCTCTGGGAAGGCCATGCCACCGGCGGTACCACAGCGCTCGTAGCCGACCTGGCCGGTCTGTCCAGCGGTATCCTGGCCGGTATATCCTATCACTTCAACAAACGCGCCTCCTTAACCGAAAACCCGATTGTAATCTACCTTGGAGTTTGCTTTATCGGGATGATGCTAAACGCCTTCGCGATGCCCCAAGCCGCGAAACTGGACTGGTCATCCGTAATGCTGCTGCTGCTGGCCGGCCTGGGCGCTTACGCCGCTCAGATATCCATCACGGTCGGGCTGCGCGACATCGATACCACCATCGGCAGTATCCACACCTTCCTGAAAATACCGCTCACTGTTGTTGCCGGCGCGGTTTTCTTATCACAGGGTATCTCGATGCGCTTTTTTATTGGAACGGCACTGCTGCTGGCCGGTCTCATGCTGGGAGAGATTGTAGGGGTACTGAAAGGTAATCGGGGAAACTGAGATCAGATAAACCGATGTAGCAGTTCAGCTGTCAATAATAACCTCAAGGACGCCCCCCCAAACCCACCCGACGAAACGCGTACCTCGGTGTAATCCGGGCGCCAAGGACGGCGCCCCCCCACCCACCCGACGAAACGCGCTCCCGCGCGCCCTCATCACCCAGTAATCCGGGCGCCAAGGACGGCGCCCCCACCCCACCCGACGAAACGCGTACCTCGGTGTAATCCGGGCGCCAAGGACGGCGCCCCAAACCCACCCGACGAAACGCGTACCTCGGTGTAATCCGGGCGCCAAGGACGGCGCCCCAAACCCACCCGAAGAAACGCGCATAGCGCGTTTCTTCGATGGTTCAGTTTTTCCAGGATGGAAAAACTGAACCTATATTGCCGGAATCCCCCATTTCGTATATCCTTACCCCATGATTACAGTAAGCGACGTCAGTCTCACTTTCAGCGACAAACCCCTTTTCAAGGATGTCAGCCTCAAATTTACGCCGGGCAACTGCTACGGCATTATCGGCGCCAACGGTGCCGGCAAGTCCACTTTTTTGAAAATACTGTCCGGCGAACTCGAACACGACCGTGGCGATATTATCGTTCCGGCCGGCCAACGCATGGCCGTCCTGAAGCAGGATCACTTTGCCTTTGACCAGTATTCTGTCAAAGACACCGTCATGATGGGCTATCCGAAACTTTTCGAAACCCTGAAAGCCCGCGAAACCATTTACGAAAAAGCCGACTTCACCGAAGCCGACGGTCTGCGGGCCTCGGAACTGGAAGCCGAATTTGCCGAACTGGGCGGCTGGGAAGCCGACAATGAGATCGAGAAAATGCTCTCCGGCCTCGGCCTCGAAGAAAATTTCCACGACCGGCAGATGGCCGAACTCGACGAAAGCCAGAAGGTGCGGGTACTGTTGGCCCAGGCGATCTTCGGCTCGCCGGACATCCTGCTGCTCGACGAACCGACCAACGGTCTGGATCTGGAGTCCATCAACTGGCTCGAAGAATATCTGATCGAATTTCCCAACACCGTCATCGTCGTCTCCCATGACCGCCACTTCCTGAACGCCGTCTGTACGCATATCTGCGATATCGACTTCGGTAAAATCCGCATGTACTCCGGCAACTACGACTTCTGGTACCAGATGAGCCAGATCATGCAGCGTCAGGCCCGCGACCAGCAGAAAAAGCGCGAGGACAAGATGAAGGACCTGCGCGAGTTCATTCTGCGCTTCTCGGCCAACGCCTCCAAAAGCAAGCAGGCTACCAGCCGCAAGCGCGTCTACGACAAACTGGCCCTGGAAGGTATCGAAGTCACTACCCGCAAATTCCCCTATGTCAATTTCAAAAGCGACCGCGAGATCGGCAACAATGTAGTGCGTACCGAAAAACTGAACTGTAATGTTGAGGGTATCCAGCTGCTCAAGGACTTTGACCTGATGGTCAACCGCGGCGACAAAATTGCCTTTGTCGGCATTGAGCACAATTCCAAAAGCGCCCTGTTCGATATTCTCTCCGGCGAACGCGCAGCCGACTCCGGGGACATCTACTGGGGTCAAACAGCAAAATTCACGTATCTGCCGAAAGATACAACCAGTTTTTTCCAGGTAGACTGCAACATCACCGACTGGCTGCGCCAATATTCACCCGAACAGGACGACGGCTATGTCCGCGGTTTCCTCGGACGGATGCTCTTTTCCGGCGACGATTCACTGAAGCCGGTTAAGGTCCTTTCCGGAGGCGAAAAAGTACGCTGCATGCTCTCCAAACTAATGCTTTCCGGCGCCAACGTGCTGATCATGGACGAACCGACCAACCATCTGGACCTCGAGGCCATTACCAGCCTCAACGAGGCCCTGACCGAATTCGGCGGCGTAGTGCTGTTCAACACCCATGACCATGAGTTCATCAACTCCGTAGCCAATCGCATCATCGAAATTACCCCCAACGGCGTAATCGACCGCATGATGCCCTTCGACGACTACGTCCAGGACGAACAGGTCAAAGCCCTGCGCAACGAGCTGTACAAGGGCGCGTTGAAGAAGTTTGATATATAGAAAGATCTAGAAGGAATTACAAGATAAACCCACAATATTAATTATATTTTTGACAGTTTATTGAAAATTACAAAATAGGCCTGTATAGTGTATAGATATATATACCTACACACTATACAGGAGTGCAATGTGAAGAAATATCTTATTTTGATACTTTCCGCGGCAGTAATCATAGGACTTTCAGGATGTCCTTCAGCTACCAGTCCCGGAAGTCCACCACCGCCGGTCACATATTCAATAACTTACGACTCCAATAGCGCTGACAGTGGCTCCGTGCCTGCAGCCACAGTTAGTAACGCCAACCAGCAGGCTCTGATAGCCGGAAATAGCGGCGCACTGGAAAAGGAAGGTTTCTGGTTCAGCGGCTGGTCTACAACAACGGATCTGAGCGGATCAGACTATACACCCCGAACACCGATACTATTAACGCAAAACATTACTCTGTATGCCCGGTGGATACCAGATAGCACCACTCCGATTCAAATTACCTATTCAAATTTGGAAGCAACTACAGGAGATATTCCTGTAGACTCAAACTTGTATACAAGCGGTCAAAAAGCTGTAATCTATGGAACAGGCACGCTCGCCCGCAGTGGATATGGTCTCTTTTCTTGGAAAACTGCCGGCGGGACTGATTATCGTCCCGGCAGCACGATGACAGTAACCAACAGCGTCACACTCACCGCAGATTGGAGAGCAGCCCGGACCTTCAAAGCCCAAAATCTAACCAATGGAAGCTGGTATGATATTCCGTCACTGCTTTTAGCTGAAGGAACCAGGAGTCTGGTTTACATGGAAACGGCCGCATCTGTATCGCTTGCTACAGCTCAAGCGATAGCCACTGAGTTTGACAACGATATCTACGCTCAGATTGAAACCAATTTTGGAACGCCTGCAGATGTAGACACTAATGGCAAGATTATCATCTTTCTCCTGGATATTCAGGACGGGTATAACGGTACTGGCGGTTATGTTGCCGGCTATTTCGACCCGACTCATCTTTTTTCAAAAACCACATATTCCGTGTCAAATGAAGCTGAAATGCTTTTTATTGATATATCGCCGGCAGAACCTGGAACCAGCGCGTGCTATGAAACTATCGCGCATGAGTTCCAGCATTTGATCAACTTTTCAAACACAGCCCTACCCATAGGCGGCAGCGAACAAGATCTTTGGATAAACGAAGGACTTTCCTCCGGAGCTGAATATGTCTACAGCGGAGCAGTCAGCGAGAGCCGGATAGAGTGGTATAATGCCGATCCGGTTGGAACAATTGCGGTGGGCAACAACTTCTTTGTTTGGAACGGTTACTGGGAAGAGGATTATCCTGCTTCAGTACTTGATAACTATGCCACAGTCTCCCTGTTCTTCCAGTGGCTGCGTCTGCATGCCAGCAATGGAACCGGCATTTACAAAGAAATCCTGACCTCCAGCGACCGCGATTACCAGGCCGTCACCTCGGCCGCCGCAGCCCGAATTGACAGTAGCTTCAGCAGCTGGGAGACCCTCCTTAAAACCTGGAACCTGGCAAACCTGATTTGCGAAACCACCGGTTATTACGGATACCTCAATGCTATCAATGTATCAACACCGGTTTTTATACCAAATGCAAATAATGCAAGATGGTATTTCTCACCCGGTGAATCCATAGTGTCACTCGCTCCAGTTAGCGGTTATACGCCGACTACCGGAAGCGGCGCCAGCATCCGTTATTTGGGTGTCACACCCGCCACCAGCACACTCGACACTACCGCACCGTATACCGCATTAAATGTACTGACATTTAATGCGAACTCCGACAATGAAAGTGCCGACCAAACCGGTTATATCGCGCTAGGAAACATTTCATATCTTACACAGCTGAGTTCGAGAAATGTGGCGGTCAATCCATTACCAACTTCTTGGAAAATCGATGTTCAGATAGCGCCAGGCGGCGGGGTAAACCCGGCGACCCGGGACCTGCTGAACAGTGCCCGAACCGCGTTTAAGCCGTTGACCTCGGTTAAAAAGGCCGCAAAATGAAAACCAGCTTAAAATTCGCCTGTATGGCTATCCTGTTACTCTGCCTGAGCCAGGCGGCCTTCGCCTGGGGCAGGGCTGAGGAATCGAAGAAAAAGACCGATACAACAGTGTTCCAGAGCGGAACCAGCGCGGACTGGAATACTGCGGCCACTGGTCAGACAGTGCAGGTAATCGGCCGAATCCGGCTGGTCGGCAGCGCGCCGCTGACAACGCTGGTCATCAGCGATGCCGCCGGCAATGACTGGTACATCGCGGAAACCGACAGAGAAGCGGTGCGTCTTTTTGAACAGCGTGAAATCACCCTCACCGGACTGGTGGAAATAAAAGAAATGATCCTGGCGAACGGTACCAAGTTACCGTCCCGGCGCATTCTTTCGAAAATCGTCGTCCAGCAATAACTGAAAGAGCCGGACAAATACAAAGGCGGCCACGATTACACTCGTGGCCGCCTTTTTTATTTTTTATTGCGGATCCGCTCGATATCATCCCAGCGGAAATCCAGGTCCATAAACTCGATCAGCGGCTTGCGCGGCGGGCGGCGCAAACTGTTATGCGCAGCGATCGCGGCGTCCAGGTCCGTAACCGCGGAACGCTGATAAGCCGGACGGCCGACCGCGAAAACCATTCCATCTTCTGAAAAGGTCAAATCCAGAATATCTTCCAAAAAAGGCGGGGATGAAGTTTCCGCGTCCGAGGGCTCCAGTTTCAGTTTTCCGTCAGTATAGCTATAGCGGCCGCGCTCATAATTGCGCAGGATGGTACTGCCGCCGGTAACGCAGGTGTACAGCGTTCCGGAAACCGTCATAAATTTGGGGACGCCGTGTTCCAGGCTAGAGCTGTCCTGAAAGCGGGCATTCAGTTCGCGCGGGCGGGCATCAGTCTTCCAGTAGCGGATGCGAAAATATTCGGATTCAGTAAAGTAGAAAGCATGAAATGATTCTGGAACCTCGCGCCGGTAAATCAGGATATCCGTTCCGGTACCACCGGGCAGCCACAGGCCGCTCAGACCGGCAAGCGCCGCTTCCGCGGGTGCTGAGCTCTCATTCAGAAAACGCCGGTAGAATCGAAGATAGAAAAAATCATCAATAATCGCGACGGGAATTTTCCCGCTCTCCCGTTCCCCGGGATAGCGTATTTCCAAGTTATAAATTGACGGGAAATCGCCGGTACTGGCTGTCCAGGATGCGCTAAAAGCATTATCAAAGACAAATCCATAATAGGTTTTAAGAATGATACGGGCCGAGCCTTCCGGCGACAGCGCCACGAAGCGGGTCGGGTTTTCCCAGATGCCGGAGAGGCCCGCGGCGCCGGAAGAAACAGGTTCAGATACTTCCTGAGCAGTACTAAAAAACACAGCGCTGATGGCCATCGCGCATAAAAAATACCGGAAGAGCCGATTCTGTCCCATGAATCCTCCTGCTGCAGTAACTATATCCTACCCGCACAGCCTTCACAACACTTTCTTACCGTTGGAAGAAAGTAAGCAGCGCAAAGATACAGATCAGCAGGTCTACCGTGAGAATCCCGAGCCGGCTGCCCTTCACTCTGGCGGGAGTCCGCTCAGCGCCGTCACAGCGCCGCAAAATCAGATAAATCGCGTTGACAGCCACAAAGCACATTCCAAGGCCGGCCAACACCACCGCTCGCTCATCAAGCCGGTTTAAGTACAAAGCCAGACAGGCTGCAAAAAGGCTGAATGAGAATAAATAATACACCAGACTGACACGGCGGCGCAGAGCGTTCTCATTGATATAAAGTCGGTCTTCTCTTTTCAGGAGGGCAAGACCGGTTACAGTCAGATAGAGCGGAAGGCGGAATTGGATCACAATAGCCGCGCCAAGGGCAAGCAGACCGCAGAAAATATAAAGAACAAGAAGTATCATGCGGTCTTTAGTACTACAATGACACCGGCCTGTCAATCGGCGGTAGCCGGATAATGGCAGGCGGAGAGTTGACAGCAGGGGGCGGTTATACGATTATAAACCCATGGCGAACCGTTCCTGGAGTACTCAGGCATTAATTCTTTCTCTGAGCGCTTTCGGGGAGGGCCACCGCGAGGCCCAGTTGCTGACCGAGACCGACGGTATCATCCGGGCCGCCCTGTTCGGCGGCTCACGCAGCAAACTGAAAGGCCTGGTTACCCCCTGGCAAACCGGCACCGTCTGGCTCTATTCCGACCCGGTGCGCTCTTCCCATAAAATCACCGACTTCAGCGTCACCGTCTCCCGTTCCGCCATCCGGGAAAACCTGGTGCGCTCCTGGGCGGCATCGCTATGCTCGGAGTTGGTCACCAAAAGTCACGGCACCGCCGACTGGAAGCTGGCCAACGCCTTTCTGGACGGTTTGGACATCTCCGGGGAAGATGACTGCCGCCGGGGAATGCTGCGCTTTTTATGGCGCTTTCTGGAAACCGCCGGTATTCAGCCGGAAATCGATTTATGCTGCCGCTGCCTCGCTTCCGGTGGCGCTATCCCCGGAAATGGGCTATTATATTACTCACCGCATGAAGAAGCCTGTCTGTGCGTTTCATGCGCCCGCAGCGAGGAAAGGCTGTTCCTTCTACCGGAAGGCGCCCGCGGTTATCTTTCGGCGATCAACACCCTTTCGCCCGGAGCCGTACGTGCCCTGCCCCTCGCGGAAGAGGACTACGCCGCGCTGCGCTCTCTGCTTTTTTTTCTGGCTGAACGGATGGTCGGCGGAACGCTCAAGACCATCGAAACCGGCGCGGGCATACTGTAGAGCGCCTCGAAAAAACAATTAAAGGAGCGTCCCATGAGAGCTGTTGATATCATCATGAAAAAACGCGGCGGACCGGCGGCGCCGAAGGGCGAAGAGCTGAACCGGGAAGAAATCGAATTCCTGGTCGGCGGCTATGTGAAGGGCGAAATTCCGGATTATCAGATATCGGCCTGGCTGATGTCGGTTTTCTACAACGGCATGACCTTCGCCGAAACCGGCATTCTGACGGACGTGATGCTCAAATCCGGCAAGACCATCGATCTCTCCGGAATCAGCGGGCCCTTCGTGGACAAGCATTCCACCGGCGGAGTCGGCGACAAGATATCCCTGCCCCTGGCTCCGATCGCCGCCGCCTGCGGCGTCCGGGTGCCGATGATGAGCGGCAGGGCCCTCGGGCATACCGGGGGTACGCTGGATAAGCTGGAATCAATTACCGGCTACCGCACCACCCCTACCCCCGAGGAATTCCGCTCATTTATCGAGAGCACCGGTTTCGCCATGACCGGACAGACAACCGAAATTGTACCGGCCGACCGCCTGCTCTACGCCCTGCGGGACGTAACCGGCACGGTGGAATCCATTCCCCTGATCACCGCCAGCATCCTGTCCAAAAAGGTCGCTGAAGGCGCTGACTCCCTGGTCTTTGACGTCAAATGCGGCTCCGGCGCCTTTATGAAAACAGCGCAGGACGCCGAAGGCCTGGCCCGCAGTCTGGCCGGTACCGGCAAGGCCATGGGCAAAAAAGTAGTCGCCTTAATTACTAACATGGATGAACCGCTCGGCAGCGCTGTCGGTAATTTCCTAGAAATTGAAGAAACTATGGATATTCTGGACGGCAAGGGCCCCGCCGACACCACCGAGCTGACCCTTGCCTTCGGCGCCTGGATGACGGTGCTGGCCGGCAAGGCCGCTAACGTCGCCGAAGGACTGGTCCTCTGCAAGGAAGCGGTCAGTTCCGGCCGGGCAATGGAATTATTTTTAGAAAATGTCCAGCAGCAGGGCGGCGATGTGCAAAAACTGCTCGCCGATCGCGGAGTCAGACGCAGCCCCCATCACGCGCAACTGCTGGCCGCCGAAGACGGCTATATCACCCGTATCGACGCCTTTAAAACCGGACTGGCCGGGGTCTACCTCGGCGTAGGCCGCAACCGCACCGGGGAGGCTGTCTGCGCCGAAGCCGGCATGCTGATCCGCCGCCGGGCCGGAGACCGCGTCACCAAGGGTGAGCTGATCATGGATGTCTGGGGAAAGGACGCGGCGAGCCTTGAGCCGGCCATGAAACTGCTCCAACCGGCCGTCAGCTACGGCCCCTCCGCTCCTCAAAAACAACCGCTGATCTACAAGGAAATCATCGAGTTATGATCTGGAATAAAAAAGAAATAGGCCGCGAAATCGTGCGAGAGCTCACCGCCCGCTACGGTTGCGACGCGCTGACCGCATCGGTACTATCACGCCGCGGCGTAATTGAAGGTGAAGACCTGCTGTTCTTCCTCGAAGAAGACACCCGCTTCCTGCACAATCCCTTCCTTTTTAAGACAATGGAAGACGCGGTAGACCGCATTCTCGACGCCCGCGACGAGGGTGAAAAAGTGCTGATCTTCGGCGACCGCGACGTGGACGGCATTACCAGCACCACGCTGCTGTACCGGGCGCTCAGCGATCTCGGCTTGGAAGTCTCCTGGCGGTTGCCCTCCGGCGACGAAAGCTACGGTCTGTCAATCAAGGCGATCGACGACCACCTGGAAAATTTCGGCTCGCTGATTATCACCGTGGACTGCGGAATTTCAAACCACGAGGAAATCGCCTACGCCAACAGTAAGGGCGTCGACGTAATTATTGTAGACCACCACAATCCGCGGGAAACCGTGCCGGACGCGGTAGCCATCATCAATCCCAAAATCGATGACTGCGGCTATCCGTTTCGGGACCTGGCCGGCTGCGCGGTAGTCTGGAAACTGATTACGGCGCTACGCTTTGCCTCCCTTGAACTGTATAAGCAGCAAATTTGCCTTTTAAACGTACGACCGGCCAATGACTCCTATCTGATTGAGGCGGTTAAGGTCGTCAACATGACCGAAACCGCGCGAATCAGCGAAACGATCATCCCCGGCATGGTACCGATCAGCAAAACACGCCTCTTGCCCTTCCTGCAGGGTCAGCAGATATTTGTCTGGGACGAGAGCGTTCAGCTCAAGCAGCTGCAGGCCATTTTCGGCAAGACCGTGGAATTCAACTTTTTGGATATCGCACCGCAGGTCAGCCAGCTCATACCCCAGGTACGCGGGATGAGTCTTTTAAAACTGAAAGATCTGTCGCGCATCGGGCGCTATCAGGATAAACCGGTCAGCGAACTGGACGGTTTCCTCAATATTTTCATCAGCTTTGTGCAGAAGAGCAACACCGTCTTCGGAAAGCGCGAAGCCGAAGAACTCCAACTGGTAGCCCTGGGAACCCTGGCCGATCTGATGCCCCTGGTTAACGAAAACCGCATCATGGTGCGCCAGGGTTTAGCGGCCATTAACGCCGGCGCCCGGCCCGGCCTGGCCGAACTGTTGCTGAAACAGAACCTGGCCGGAAAACGCGTCGGCACCACCGACCTGTCCTGGCAGATTTCACCGGCTATCAACGCTACCGGAAGGATGGGCAAGCCCGAGGCGGCTATGGCCCTGCTGCTGGAAGAGGACGCCAAGGAACGCGCTGTTCTCGCGGACGCGGTGCTCAGTCTGAATAACGACCGCAAGCAGCTGGGCTCGGACGGCTGGGCGATAATCGAGCCCCTGGCCCGCGAAAGTCTGGAAAAACTGCACTCCAACCTGGTGATGGCTGCCAGCGATCAGATTCACCGCGGCGTAACCGGCATTATGGCCAACCGGCTGTCCTCCTGCTTTAAGGTTCCGGCCATCGTAATCTGCTTTATGGAAGACGGCACTGCCGTCGGCTCGATGCGCTCAGCCCGCGGCCTGCACCTCAGCGCCCTGCTGGAACCCTGCGCGGACCTTTTCAACGATCACGGCGGACATGCCTTTGCCGCCGGCTTCAGCTTTCCCCGGGAACGTCTGGCCGAATTTACCGACCGCATTACCCGCCTTTCAGCCGTCATTGAATTCCCGGTCGGCGAGGCCGAAGAAGAAATACTGATCGACGCGGAACTGCCTCATGAGTTCCTGCAGCCCAAGCTGCTGGAGCTGGTGGACCGCTTTGAGCCCTATGGAGAAGGCAACGACCAGCTGGTATTCATGGCCAAGGGCCTACGGGTCATGACCGCGGATATCATGGGCAAGACCGAAAAACAGCATCTCAAACTGACCCTGGACTGCGGCGCCTTCAAATGGCCGGCTATCTTCTGGCAGGCCGCCGAACGTTTCCGGCGCGATTTTGACCTCGGAGACCGCATTGACGCTGTCTTCCAGGTTAACCGCAATAGCTTCAATGGTTCTGAAATCCCGCAGATGATTCTACTCGATATTAAAAGGAGCCTCTCCTGAAAGCACACTCCAAAAAAACAGTACCGCCAGCCGTACAGCTTCTATCCGCCCTGCTTTTCAGCGTCAGTCTGATGGCCTGCGGCTGCGCCTCCCGCGGCGACGATTCTTATAAAGCCGGACAGTTACCCCTGCCCGCTACTTTCTCGGTACCCGACAAGGCAGCCTCTGGCGATGTACTGCCGGTACGTTTCGAAAACGTACGGCGCGGCAGCAACTGGACGGTTATCCTTAGCCCCCCGGATGGCACAAAGCCGGTTTCGGCACAGGCCTTTATCCTGGACGCCGAGGGCGGCACCGCCTTAGCCCTGATCGCGCTGCCGGTAACGCTGCTCAGCGGCACGTACAGCGTTACCGCCTCCGACAGCACCACAGCCGAAACAACGCCCTTAACTGCCGCGGTAGAAATCAGCGCCAGCGCCTTTCATACCGAAGAAATCCGGCTGAACGCCGTCAATACCGCCATCCGCACCGATACCAGCCCCGAGAAGACTCAGCAGCTGGAAAAGCTTTCGGCTCTAATCGCCTCGCGCGATGAAACAGCTGCGCGCTTTACCGGGCCCTGGGTGGTACCGGTCAGCTCCACCCGCCGCACCTCAGCCTTCGCCGACTCCCGGTTATTCCGCTATTCCAACGGGCGTACCGATACCAGCACACACTGGGGAGTTGATTTTGGCATACCGGTCGGTACAGCGGTTTTCGCTTCCGGAAACGGAAAGGTCGTCATGGCCGAGAACCGCCTGACAACCGGCTGGACAGTGGTTATTGAGCATTTACCGGGCGTCTACAGCATGTATTATCATCTGGACTCTGTCGCGGTCAGCGAAGGCCAAACCGTCACGGCAGCCGAACAGATCGCCCGCTCCGGCAACACCGGCCTGTCCACCGGAGCGCATCTGCATTGGGAATTCCGGGTTAACGGCGTGGCTGTGTCTCCGGACTGGTTTATCGGCCGGATACTGCATTAACCGGACGCAGACTGTGGAGCTTGACCAGGAAAGCTCAATTCTGGTATAGTCATGCCCTACACTGACGGTTAGATCCGGGAGGAGGTGATTTTAACATGGCTCATATTATCGTAGACGAGTCCGAAAACCTCGAAAAGGCTATCAAGCGCTTTAAGCGCATGGTCGAAAAAGAGGGAATTATCCGCGAATGGAAAAAACGCGAATATTTCGAGAAGCCTTCCACCATCCTTAACCGGAAGAACAAGGCCCTCCGCCGCAAACTGATGAAGAAAACCAGAAAGACCACTGACCACAAAGGTTTCTAGTCTTACTCGGTAATAAAAACCCGGTCCCCGCGACCGGGTTTTTTATTTGTACCCCTGTCGCCACGGTATTCCGAGCGTTCAGGAAATCTTCCTGTCCGATCTTGGTTGACCTTTTAAATGATCCCCTCTATTATGAGATGGTATGGGTTTCGCAACAAGCCAGCAGTTATCTCGATACTTCGAGGTATACCAAAATATAGATGTTACCTTCACAAAAGAAGTCATCAAGGCCACCAGCCTTGTGCCGGAACAGGTGTTCATTAAATGCCTCGGAAACCAATGGCCCTGTGTGATTAACTCCTCTTCGCTGCTCGGCGCCAAGGTTATTGCCGGCGCTAAAAGCGGTATCATCGACAAAATTCAACAGGGCAGCAATTCAGTCAGCCTGCGGTTCTGCTTCCGTGATCAGGTAAACAACGAGCCCATTACCTTTTTCGTGGCCGCCAAGGTAACAGGCGCCGCGCCCTATGCCGGCTCAGCCGGATTAATGCTGATCAACCTGGCCTATACCCAGCGGCCGCCGGATGATCTGATTGAAATTCTCGGAGCCCTGCTCGAAGCCAATATCAACTCCACCAAACGCCGCGAAGAGCGCATCACCATCAATACAGATTCGATGCGTAAAATCGGCATAATTCAAAAAGAAACCGTAATATTTATCCAGGGAGTACCGCGCCGCTGTATCCTGCGCGATGTTTCCTTCTCAGGCGCCAAGGTAATCATGGTCGGTTTGGCACCCTTTCTCCAGAATAAGGAAATCGTGTTGCGCATTGACCTCGATGAGCCGCGGACCGCTGTAGGCATTAAGGGTAGTATCGTACGTACCGAAGACGTTGAAGGCCGAAAAGACCTGGTGGCGCTGGCCCTCAAATTCAATGAGAATGAAGTGCCGATGGCTTATAAGATGCACATCAATAACTATATCGGGCAGCAGCGCAAGGTACCGGGAGCGGAAGCCCCGGCGCCCGGCGAGGCCAAGAAACCTGAGAAAACTGAGAAAATCGAGCAGTCAGTACAGGAACCCGAAGAACTCGATCCTGTAGCAAACTAAAAACCAGCGCGTTCCGTCGCCCTGCAACCCTAACCCTAATTCCGAGGTTCATTATGGCTCATCCTCTTGATTCTGTTGTATTTATTACCTTACCGGAAACCCATCATCTTTCGGTCGAACACCCGTCCTTTGACTCGTCCATCCCGCTGCCGGTTCAGTTGACCAGCCGGGACACCGAATTCGAAGCCTCAACTCTAACCCTGGAAATGATCCTGGCTGGCATTCTCACCGTACTGGCCTATGACAAGGATAACGCCCATCTCGGCTACTACCGCGCCCTGCTGCTTTCCGCGAAAAGCGAAATCCGCACCGAGCTGACCGAGGCCGCCATACTGAAAGTACGCAACGGCGATTTCGAACTGGCCGAGGAAATTTTCCTGGCCCTGCACGGCCTGGACCCTGAAGACAGCCTGCCGGTATTGAATTTGGCCCTGCTACTGGATGAGCGCGCCGACAACCTGCGCCGAGCCGGGCTGGAGGAAGACGCGGAGGCCTGTGACGCCGAGGCATTCCGGTATTATAAGGCGGCCATGATCGCCGAACCGCCGCTGCCGGACGCTTTTTTTAACGCCGGTTTTTTCTATATCAAGCAGCAAAACTACCGCAAAGCCCGCGAAGCCCTGGAAACGTATCTGAGCATCGAAACCCGCGATACGGTCACCGTCCACCAGCGCAAGGACAAGGCCCGCCAGATAATCGATGGGATCAGTACCCGTGATTTGGAAGATGACCTGTTCAAGCAGGCCTTTGACGAGATCAATCTTGGTCACGAAGAATCCGCGCTGGAAAAAATCCGGCTTTTTCTAGAACATCACCCGGCGGTCTGGAACGGTTGGTTCCTGCTGGGCTGGGCTCTGCGCCGGCTGGAACGCTGGGAGGACGCCAAGGCGGCCTTTCTGCAAACCCTGGAGCTCGGTAAAAAAGAGGGTTCCGGCATTGAAACCGGCTATACTGATATCTGCAATGAACTGTCGATCTGCCTGATGGAAACCGGCGACCTGGTTAACAGCCGCAAATGGCTGATCTCCGCCCTGGAAACCGAGAGCGAAAACACCAAGATTATCGCTAATTTGGGTATGGTTGCGCTGAAAGAGGGCAAAAAGCAGGAAGCGGCCGGGTTCTTCCGCACTGTTTTGGAGATCGATCCGCGCGACCAGCTGGCCAGGGAGATGCTGGCACAGCTCTCAGAAGTCTGATTCAACGGCCCGCCCGGCCACGTCGGCCAGAGAGGACTGCGAGAGCCGGTCACCGACGGCAATTCCGGCGCGGCTGAACCAGCCTTGGGGCACTTCCAGGGCATAGCGCACTGACCCGTTGCTGGAAATTGTCTGCCGGCTGAGCGGCTGCATATCGTAAATCTCACGGATACGACCCCGGGAATCGATGAAGGCAATAGACAGCGCCGAGGGCGTATTTTCCATCCAGAAGCGCATCTGCCGGTCGGCTTTGTACACAAACAGCATGCCGGTATCATCCGGAATATTCCGGCGTTCCATATAGCCGCGCTCCTGTTCGGCGGCGCTTAAGGCCAACTCCGTCGACACGGTCACGGTATTACCGTCGGCCCGGATAATGTCCAAGTCAATCTTGTGAAGAGTCGATCCGCTGCAGGAAAGACTCTGCAGTATCAGGGCAATACAAAAAAAAACGGCAAGCGATCGCGCCGGTCCTACTCTAAAATTCACTGATAAAGCTCTCCCTCAAAAAATCACTGGCCGCCTGGGACGTTCCGCTCTGGTCGACGAGCTCGTTAAAAATTTTGACATCGATATAGCGCAGCGTCAGCGGCCGCTCCAGGGTCAGAATCACCAGGTCATCGGACCAGGTGGCCTTGGCCGGGTCGAGGGTATCCGGCTCGCCATACTTGGATACCAGGGAGCTGTAAATGGAATAGTAATCCACCCGAGAGGAATCCAGGGTAAATGTCATTGTATACAGAATTTCGTTATGAAACTGAAACCAGGAGCGGCGGATAAAGGAAGCGCCGGCGGTTTCGATAAGGGTGCGGTTTCTGGTAGGCAGCAGCGAAATGTCGCGCTCGCCCCGGTACCCGAACAGGGTATCGGCTGTCAGGGCTTCCTGCACGGCTTCCAGTGTCATGCCCAGGCTTATTTCGCGGTAACTGCCGGGCACGGGAGCGGGCTCTGCGCTGCCAGGCACGGGAGCGGGCTCTGCGCTGCCATCCTGGGCAACAAGAGGGGGAGTACAGAGCATCAGGCAACACAGCGCAACCAAAGAAAAGGAAAAAACGGTTTTCATACCTACAATTTCGGCGCTTTTTGAGACTCTATTAAGGAAAAGCACAGCCAGGCCCCTACCAGGCCGGGCTGTTCAGGGCCCGGGATTCGGTGCGGGCCCGTTCCATATCCAGCAATTTCTTGCGGTAAGCGGCCTGTTTGGCCAATTCCAGAATATCAATACAGGAAATTCGCTCGTCAATCAGGCGGATTGTGGGGTCTTTCAGGAAATCGGAAGACAGGGCGCGGGTATTTTCCTTGGGCAAGCCGCACATGTTCATCAGCTCGGACACACCGAAGTCAAAGGTATGCGTTTTTCCGGCCTGAAAGCCCACTCGGGTTTTTTCAAGCTGGATAACCAGCATGTCATACATCCTGCCGACCGGGTCAGAGATCAGGGTATTGGCCAGCTGTTTGTACATCAGCCAGATGCGGTCGGCCAGCGTGGTGGTCAAACGGGCGATCAGCTGCGGCTGGGTGGAAACCATCTGGTTAAAATTCTGGCGGTTTACGGCCAGCAACTGGCATTCGTCAAAGGCAATGGCGCTGGCCGAACGGGGCTTATTTTCCAAAAGGGCCATCTCGCCGAACATATCGCCTACCTTCAGCACCGCCAGCAAAACCTCATTGCTATCCACAATCTTGGTAATCTTCACTTGCCCCTTCTGGATAATGTACAGTTCGGAGCCGGGCTCGTTTTCGCAGAAAATCATCGTTTCTTTGGGGAAAACCCGGGACATTTCTCCGGCCTTGGGCTCGAGCCGGCTGGCGTCCGCGCCCATCGACTTTAAAGCCATAAAGCGTTCTCGGGAAAGGGCCGCGAATTTTCCGCTCGGCGCGTTTTTCAGGTAGTGATAGTAAGCGTAGAGGGCCAGATTATACTTACCCTGTTTGGCATAGTACTCCCCGATATTAAAGAGGTGCGAAATGTCTGTTTCGATATTCTTTTTGAGTGTAATGCGGGTTAAGGCTTCATCCAGATAGCGCATCTTGCGGGTAAAGGAGTAAATGATCTTCATGGCTACCGGTGTATTCTTCTCGATGAGCTCGGAAAATTGATCGCGTCGGACTGATATCAGGGTAACATCGGTCAGGGCCACGGCGGTTTCAATCTGGCTGTGACCGCTCATGCTGGAAACAACGCCGATAAAGTCGCCCGGACCGAGAATATTACCGCCTTCTTCGGCTACTACCTCGGTTTCCTTGGTAATGCGGACCTTTCCGCCCTGAATGATATAAAAACGGTCGGATTCGGCCTTCCCTTCAACGAGAATATAGGAGCCTTTCCTGAAATTAACAAACGCTAGCTGTAACAATTCGTACCGCCTTTGTAGCAAGTATAAAAGCGTCTTGGGTTCTTGTCAAAGGTAGAATCCCCGAAAAGCCGGTACTGCCTGACGGGGAGACTGCCTCAATACGGGGCTAAAACCCGTTTAAAAGTCGGTAAAGGGTGAAATCCCGTCATTCCGGCGCATATACTGCTTCTCGGCGGCATGGAAAATGCTCATTGCTTCCATCATGGCCGACTCGCTCCGTTTAAACTCACGGAGAAAAGCCGCGAAAGTTTTGCCATTGCTCAGGCGCTGATTCATGGCCGAATCCGGTACGTGCGGAATCAGTTCCGACAGGCGGAAATATGTGGTCATAGCCATTACCAGATCCGGACGCACGCTGATCAGGTCCTGCATCACCTTGGGACGCTCTACTACCCACTGGGCCATGCCCCCGGCCGGTGTCCCGGTGGAAGTATCGCGCAGCCAGGTTTGAATGGTCTGATTCGCTTTCAGTTTATTCAGACTGACCGCGATTTTCGGGGCGTTTACATCCCAGGCCTGAACCAGCTGATTCAGCAGGGGCATCGGCTCCTCAACGAAAATCTCAACCTTCAGACCCTTCCAGCGTTCGCTGACCTGGGCCCAATTCTCATAAAAATCGCCTTCCGGGAAACGGCCGGAATCCAGAGCTCCGGTTTCAAAAACCTGAACCATCACGCCCGGAACCGAAGATACACCGTTGCGGTTGGTAGATGAAGAAGAGCAAAACACCTCGCCTTCATTACAGGCCACCAGGGCAGTACCGTTAAAACTCATTACCACGAATTCAGTGCCTCGAACGCCCAAAACGGCCGAGGGAGTGCGCACCTGGATACCGGCGTCCATACCGGCCAGGCGCTTGACCTTCAGATTAACTGAACCGGCCATCACTTCTACCTGGTTAGCGGGGCGCCCGGAAAGCTGCTCGGTGCGCAGCGTGGCGGTAGAGGAAGGAACGACCTTTACAGTACCGGTAATATTGGTGCTGCGGTCAAAAACGATGCTGACCATGCCGTCCGGTCCGGTCTTGATGACATCCAGATTCTCGATACGGGTACCGATGTCGGGAGAGCTCAGGCGCGCCCCGTAACGGGTGATCTCTACACCGCCTTCAAGATAATCGATTGTGCCAATAACCTGAGCGCCAAGGGAAGCGGCGCCGAAACAGGCTAAAACAGCGTACATCAGCAGTGCTTTTTTCATTTGTAATCTCCTTACCATTCACCCGCGAACACAACCTCTGTTTCCAGCATAAAACCGGTCTGAGCGAAAACCTTCGACCGAACCTGTTCAACCAGAAGCCGGATATCCTCCGCAGTGGCGTTATCCGCGTTAATCACAATATTGCCGTGCCAGGGAGCGACCTGCGCTCCTCCTATCCGAAACCCGCGTAAACCGGCTTCATCGATAATCTTGCCGGAGGGACTGCCGAAAGCATGGTTGTTCTTGAACATACTTCCCGCCGAAGGGAACCGGTAGTGGCCCTTGGTTTCCCTATCCTGTATAAACCGCTCAATTTCAGAGCGGATACAGCCGGAATCGCCTTTTCGCAAGCTAAAAACCGCCGAAACGATCACCGGCTCGCCCTGAGCGAGCTCAAAGTGCGAACTGCCGGAGCGCCTCTGAAAGGGAGACCTCTTGTAGTCCCACTGGCCGGCCTCAAAGCCGGTTGTGTTAAGTGTACACCCGGCGGGCGAAAATTCCATAAAATCGGCGCCAAAAAACGCGTCTGAGACTGAAAAATCATAACAGCGGGCATTCATAAAGACAGCCCCGCCGACACTGCCCGGCAAACCGCCCAGGCGCTCCAGACCGGAAAGGCCGCACTCGGCGCACCACTTCAACAGATCTTCTACAGTAGCGCCGGCTCCGGAGCGCACCAGTACGGTATCGGCGTTCAGCGGCCGATCGGGAGAAGCCGCTAATGGAGAGGCCTGATCCTGAACTGAAATTCCGTTCAGGGCCGCGAGGGACAGCACCGCGCCGCGCACGCCGCGGTCGGCAACCAGCAGATTCGAGCCACCGCCCAGTATATGCACCGGAACAGCCTGCTTCTTTAAAAAGCAGACTGCCGAGCGCAGCGCGTCTACGGTCGCGGGGAGCAAAAAAAGATCGGCCGGGCCACCCACCCGGAAGGTGGTATGGCTGGAAAGGCGCTCGTCGAACAGCGCTTCTCCATCAAAATGGAAGGCCGGTTCGGTTATATTGCTATTTTCCCATATTTTCCGTACATTATTCATATTTATCGCAGTATATAGTAAAATAAAGGCTTGCAAAAGACGTTACCGGAAACGCAGCACAGGGGGACCAGATGGGATTACAGCTTTACAATACGATGGGCAGGGCGCTGGAAGACTTTGTACCGGTTACATCCGGCGAGGTTGGTTTTTACGGCTGCGGTCCCACGGTCTACAATTACGCCCACATCGGTAACCTGCGGGCCTATGTCTTTCAGGATACCCTCAATCGCGCCCTGAGCTTTCTCGGCTATAAAGTTACGCACGTTATGAACATTACCGACATCGGGCATCTGGTCGGCGACGCCGATGACGGCGAAGACAAGATGGTGCGCACCGCCCAGGAACGGGGACAGTCGGTTTTGGAAATTGCCCAGTTTTATACCGACGCCTTTTTCAAAGACACCGAACGCCTGAATATCCGCCGGCCCACCGTGGTCTGCAAGGCCACTGATCATGTCGAGCAGATGATCAGCCTGATCAAACGCCTCGAACAAAACGGACACACCTATTCATCCGGCGGGAATCTTTATTTTGATATCACCACCTTCGCGGACTACGGTAAGCTGGCCCGGCTGAACATGGAAGACCTCAAGGCCGGCGCGCGCATCGAAGTTGACGCCAATAAGAAAAATCCGCACGACTTTGTGCTGTGGTTTACTAAAAGCAAATTCGAGAATCAGGCCCTCACCTGGGATTCTCCCTGGGGTACCGGTTACCCGGGCTGGCACATCGAGTGCTCGGCCATGAGCATGCAGTATCTCGGCGAGCAGTTTGACATTCACACCGGGGGCATCGATCACATTCAGATTCATCATACCAATGAAATTGCCCAATCCGAAGGGGCCACCGGCAAACAATGGGTGCGCTACTGGCTGCACAATGAATTCCTGGTGATGGACAAGGGCAAAATGTCCAAATCCGGCGGTAACTTCCTCACTCTTCAGACTGTTATTGATGCGGGCTATGAGGGACTGGACTACCGTTACTTTCTGCTGGGAGCGCATTACCGCAGCCAGCTGACCTTTTCCTGGGAATCCATGGACGGGGCCCGCAACTCGCGGCGGAACCTGCTGCAGAGGCTGTCCCGGCTCCTGGAAGCCAGCGGACACGCCGGTTCGGCTGCGCCGATTTTTCCGGCGCCCGCCGCCGGCTCGCCGGCCCAGGCCTATCTTGAACGGTTCCGCTCGCATATCGAACAGGATCTGTCCACACCACGGGCCCTGTCGGAGCTGCAGGGGCTGATCAAAGACGTCAAGATCGCTCCTGAAGAAGCGCTGGGGGCTGTGCAGCTGATGGATGGAGTACTCGGTCTGGACTTGCTAAACTCCGCTTGCAAAATGCGGGAAGATTCAAAGCAGAACGGCGGAGACAGCGACTCGCGCATTCAGGCTTTGGTTGCCGAGCGCGACGAAGCCAAGAAAACCAAGAACTGGGCACGGGCCGATGAAATCCGCGCCGCTCTGAAAACTGAGGGGATTATTCTTGAAGACAGCCCTCAGGGCACCATTTGGAAACGGATATAAAAAAAGGCGGATGAAAAATGATTTTACATTGTAACAAAACGGGGGCCCGGCTTGTTTGACTTTCCGACGGGTCTGGACGCCTGTAATGACCGGGACTTCCGCACCATTTATGACGCTACCATGCCGGTACTTTTCAAGGTGGCTTTCAGAATCGCGTCCTCGGAAGAAGCCGCGGAAGATTTATGTCATGATGCTCTCATAAAAATGACCGAGAAGGCGATGCGCTTTCCGACAGTCAATGACGCCAAATACTGGCTAATCCGGGTGGTAAAAAACGCTTCCCTGAATTATGCCAAGCGTAAAGGCCGCGAACGCAAGGCTTATGAGCGGGCGCTGCGCGAAGAAAAGCGCGTCATCGATACCGGAGAGACAACCCTTCTCAAGGAAGACGCGGTCCGTCAGGTGCAGGCAGCCCTGGAAAAACTGCCCGAAAATTTACGTTCGGTTTTATTTCTGAAAGAATATGGTGAATTGAACTACAAGGATATCGGCGAGGCTCTTGGTATTACCGAAGGAAATGTAAAAGTCCGGGTATTCAGAGCACGAGAGCAGTTGTCGAAACTGATAGGAGAAGAGGATGTCTATGTGCCCTAATGCGGATTTGTACTCAGCATGGCTGGATAACGAGGTTCCTTCCCCCTGGAAAGAAAAACTCGAGCAGCACCTTAATTCCTGTCCGGAATGCGCGTCCCGCGTGTCGAAATTTAAATCGATTTCAGCCCGGCTCACCCAAAATCAACCGGCGCCGCTCGGGACAGAACGCTTGGAAGCTTCGTTCGAACGTCTCATGCAAAAACGCGCTGTTCTGCTGTTCCGGAAATCCGAACCGGCCGGCAGCTCTTTCAGCAACTGGTTCAGCACCTCGGTCCGCCTTCCCGTTCCGGTATTGGCCGCCGCACTGTTCGCTGCTGTGTTCATTCCTTCGTTTTTCGCTGTTCGCGCCCAGCAAAACGCGGCCAACATCCCGAGCCTGTACAGCCAAGCGGTACAACCCTACGCGACCATTGTGTCCGGCTCGCCGATCTACAGCCCGGACCTGCCCTATTCGGCCATCAGCCGTCAAATTACCACCCAGGATGACCGCCAGATTTTCCGTCTGGTGCAGATAGCCGAACAGTTTGCCGCCAATGAGAAAGTCTTTCAGGATTCAGATATCATCATCATCAAACTGCCCACTCCCAAAGGTTTTGACGGTTCTGATACCAGCCTGATTACCGGTTTCGACTCACTGAATACTCTTTCGGAATCACAGCGATGATTCTTTCGCTTCTGGGCAGACTGTTCAAGCGATCATCCGTCCTGCGCTTTCTATTAATACCGCTGGCCTTCGGTTTGGTATATTCACTGGTTATGGTTTCAACCTGCGTTCTCAACCGCGATCCCTATCTGGAATCAATCGATCCTCCGATAGCCCAAAGCGGAGAGGTACTGATCCTGCGCGGCTCACATTTCGGAAACAGCGCGGAAAAAGGCTGGATCGAAATCGCCGGCAACCGTATCAGCGCGACCGCCTATATTCAATGGTCCGATAATACCATTCTGATGCAGATACCGGAACAGGTCAAAGACGGTTTGGTATATGTGCATAACGGCCGCGGTAAAAGCAACCCCAGAATATTCGCCAATAAA
The DNA here is from genome assembly GCA_942493045.1 of Treponemataceae bacterium. Lineage (GTDB taxonomy): Bacteria > Spirochaetota > Spirochaetia > Treponematales > Treponemataceae > Teretinema. The sequence goes on from OW818665.1 coordinate 1,689,506, forward strand.
AACAATATTCCGGTCGAAACAGTTATCACGGTTGATACCGGATTGCCGGTAATCAACGCCATTGACAACCCGCGGCCGGAGATCGGAAAACAACTGACGATCAGCGGCCGCAACTTCGGTATTTCCAGAAACTCTTCCTCAGTTACTTTCAGCTGGGCAAATGAACCCGCCATACCCCTGGGTCCCGGAACTCAGCTGCGCGATTTCAGCGTCAGCTGTTCAGAAAGCGATTTTGATTACGAGTTCTGGAGCGACAAGGAAATACGCATCCGGGTGCCGGACGGAGCCGCCAATGGTACCATCCAGGTACATACCGAACGAGGCATCAGCAATGCCTTCGCGGTTCAGCCTGTCAGTCCGCCGGGCACCAAGCGCTACGGCAAACCGGCCACCTATGTGCTTTCACAGCAGATCGATATTACCGGTGTGTCGGCCTCGGAAGGCAACATTCTGTTTCTGTTTCTTCCGCTGCCGCTGTCTACCCCATCGCAGCGCAACGTCCAGGTAACCGCCTCCAGTCCCCGGCCGTATATCGAAAACTACAAAGGCAGCATCCTGCATCAGATAGAAAACATACGCTCCGGCCGGAATGAGAAAGTCAGCCATTCACTGATGCTGACCAACTATGAAGTAATCTCCGACATCAAACCGGCGCTGGTAAGACCCTACGCCGATCTCGGCTCCCCGCTCTACACCACCTATACAGCGGCAGACTATCTTGTACCGGCCGATGATCCGGCAGTAATCAAGAGGTCGGCGGAAATTGTCGGACGGGAGCGCAATCCCTATCTGAAAGCCCGCCTGATTTACAATACGCTGATAGACAACTTTACCATACCGCCGCTCTCCGACGACAACCGGCTGCCGGTAGAAAGCCTGACCAGCGGAACAGCCGACATCTATGAGCGGGTAATTTTGTTCTGCGCGCTCGCCCGGGCCGCCGGTATTCCCGCGCTGCCCGTATCCGGCATTCTGGTGGATGAGAATCGCAGCTCACGCATCCACTGGTGGGCCGAATTTTATATCGAGGGGTTTGGGTGGGTACCAGTCGATCCGGGAGCCGCCGCTGGAATGACCGGAGCAGAGGCCGACTCCAACAGCAGAACCTGGAATTTCGGAAATCTGGACAACCGCCACATCGCTTTTTCACGGGGCTGGATTGAGCAGAAACCGATGTCCCCCAACAGCAAGATTGTCTACCGCAGCCGCAGCTACGCGCTCCAGCCCATCTGGGAAGAAGCCGGCGGCAATATCCGCAGTTATACATCGTTCTGGGGTAATCCTGTCATTACCGGTATTTATTAAGAGGCATCATCAAGGAGTTTTAACGTGGTTACTGTTGTTTCTTTAGGGGGGTCAATCGTTGCCCCCGACGCGCCCGATACGGCCTTCCTGGTCGAATTCAGCACTCTGGTTCGCCATTGGCTGGCCGAAGACAGCTCCCGTAAACTGATTCTGGTAGTCGGCGGCGGCGGACCGGCCCGCACCTATCAAAAGGCCTTCCGTGAAGTACGCCCCGACGGGACCAATGATCAGGCCGACTGGATCGGCATCATGGCCACCCGCCTGAATGCCCAGCTTTTAAAAGGAATATTCGCGGATATTTGTCCCGGAGACGTGGTCTACGATCCAACAGCCGTGGAAGTCTTTGCCGGACGCATTATTGTCGCCGCCGGCTGGAAGCCGGGCTTTTCCACTGATAACGACGCTGTGCTGCTGGCAGAACGCTTCTCGGCTGATACGGTTATCAATCTGTCCAACATCGCCAAAGTCTATACCGACGATCCGCGCGTGAATCCCGAAGCAAAACCGATCGACGCCATTTCCTGGGAAGAGTTCCGTAAAATCGTGGGCGACGAATGGGTGCCGGGAAAAAATGTACCCTTCGATCCGGTTGCCAGTCTGCACGCCCAAAAAGCCGGCTTACGCGTCATTTGCGCCGCCGGCCGGGACATCGCCAACCTGAGCGCGATTTTGCATGACCAGCCGTTCACCGGCACCGTTATAGGCTGAAAGCGTATATCCGGCCGAGCATCCGGTTAAGCTTTTCTCCGTACTGGAGATCCGCTGCCCAGGTGCCGGCCAAACCCGCTACCGCCGGTGATTTACCCTTCGGGTTTACATAGCGGTAGCGCGGGTCAACCAACTCGTTAACCAGGGGCTCGGCCGAACCGTAGGCCTTTAAATGCTGTACGTGAGCGCGCACCCCGGTGCGCTCATCTTCGAAAGACAGCCCCGGCTGCTGCGGATCTATCGAACCAAGACCGCAAAAGTTATTCATTTCCGCGGTAACCAGGCCGCCGAATTTCAAGAACCCCGTTTCAACGCACATTTGAGCGAAGGCCACATCGGAGTTTACCCCCTCCTGCGCCGATTCCTCCAGATAATAACAGGCCAGCCGCAGCGCTTTTTGAGCGTCGGCTGCGGGATTATTCATCAATAAAAACGCGGCTAAATCCTGAGGCACCACTGAACCGTTGCCCATAATCAGTTCCGGCACCGGCGGCGCCGGACGGACGGCGGGCAAAGCCCTTGAGCTGACACAGGCAGACAGAAAGACCAGCGCCACAAGCAAAAACATAAATTGAAATCGGAAAAGTTTCATACATTTCTCATCGGCGTAAACAAGCAACAAATCAAATCCGATATACATATGCAGGCGGGGGAATTCCTGCGAATGGATATACAAAACAAACCGGATGTCCGGGAAAGAATCAAACTACGCGGACCAAAGCACCTAAGCGACAGCGAATTGATCGCGCTGGCGTTACGGTCCGGCACCAAAGACCGGCCGGTACTGCATTTAGCGGCTCAGGTACTGCGGATACTGGACACAGTCTCCGGCGAGTCGCTTTTTGAAGCGCTCAGCGCAATGTCCGGAATGGGCGAATCCAAAGCCGGCTCGGTGCTGGCGGCCCTGGAACTGGGGCGGCGCTATTCAGGCATCATTCAAAAAAAAGTGCATACGGCGGCGGACGTTTATCCGCTGGTACAGCATTTTGCCGACCGCCGGCAGGAACAGTTCATGTGCGTTTCGTTGAACGGCGCCCATGAAGTGCTGGCTGTGCGGGTAGTGAGTATCGGCATATTGAATAAAACCATCGTGCATCCCCGCGAGGTATTCGGCGATCCGCTTTCCGACCGGGCCGCTGCGATCATCGTCTGCCATAATCATCCTTCAGGTCAGCTGGAGCCGTCCGAGGAAGACCGCAATATTACCAAGCGGCTGGCCGCCGCCGGAGAACTGCTGGGCATCGCGGTACTGGATCATTTGATACTCAGCCCGCGAGGCGGTTACTTCAGTTTTGTGGAAGCGGGTATAGCGCTGGGTTGAAACGGCTGAATCTTTCAGGTATCATGTCTGACATACGCTATCTCAAGTTTTCTTTTCACAGGAGCCATACATGAAACTTTCCGCATTACAAACCGCGCGCTATCAGTACGCGCCAAAACTTCCGGCGGTACTTACCGCCAAACTTACCGGAATCGCCATTGAATCCGGCAAGCCCACTTCAGCGGTCGCTGACGGGGAAGAGCTTAAATTAATTTTCAAAAACACCTACGGCAAACCGATGGTCACGCTGGTCAAGGGCAAGAATAAATCCGTGACCAAACAGTTGCGCATCGGAGTAATCCTTTCCGGCGGACAGGCCCCCGGCGGTCACAACGTCATCGCCGGTTTATATGACGGCATAAAAAAAGGCAATCCCGCTTCCAAGCTTTATGGCTTCCTCGGCGGTCCCTCAGGCCTCGTAGATAACGATTACGTCGAAATCAAGGACAAGTTCATGGACGAATACCGCAACACCGGCGGATTCGACATTATCGGCTCAGGCCGTACCAAGATCGAAACAGCCGACCAGATTGCCGCTTCCATGACCACCGCCAAGAAATTAAAACTTGACGCCATCGTGGTAATCGGCGGAGACGACTCCAACACCAACGCCGCCCTGCTGGCCGAGCACTTCGTGGCCGCCGGCATGAACACCCAGGTTATCGGAGTTCCGAAGACTATCGACGGCGACCTGAAAAATGAAATGATCGAGACCTCTTTCGGTTTCGACACCGCCACCAAAACCTACTCCGAGCTGATCGGCAACATCGGCCGCGACGCCAACAGCGCCAAAAAATACTGGCACTTCATCAAACTGATGGGCCGCTCCGCCAGTCATATCGCCCTGGAATGCGCCCTGCAGACCCAGCCGAATGTCTGCCTCATTTCCGAGGAAGTCGAAGCCAAAAAAATGACGCTGCGCGCCATCACCGACTATATCGCCGACATCATCGCCAAACGCGCCGCCAACAACGAAAACTTCGGCGTTGTTCTTATACCTGAGGGCCTGGTCGAGTTCGTTCCCGAGATGAAAATTCTGATCGCCGAGCTCAATGACCTGATGGCCGTGAAAGCCGCTGAATTCAACAAGCTGGAAACCTTCGAAGCCCAGGCCACATGGCTCGGAAAAAACCTCTCCAAGAATTCAGCCGAAGCCTTTAACACCCTGCCGGTCGAAATAGCCCGCCAGTTCCTGATGGATCGCGACCCGCACGGCAACGTGCAGGTCTCACGCATCGAAACCGAGAAGCTGCTTATCAGTCTGGTCGAGTCCAAGCTCAAAGCCATGAAGAAGGCCGGAACCTACAAAGGTAAATTCAGCGCCTACAATCATTTCTTCGGTTATGAGGGCCGCTGTGCCTTCCCGTCCAACTTCGACGCCGACTACTGCTATGCTCTCGGGTTCACCGCATTCATCCTGGTAGCCGGCGGCCTGACCGGTTATCTGTCATCAGTACGCAACCTGACCGCGCCTGCCAAGGAGTGGATAGCCGGTGGAGTACCCCTGACCATGATGATGAATATGGAACAGCGCCACGGATCCAAGAAGCCGGTTATCCGTAAGGCTCTGGTTGAACTCGAAGGCAAGCCTTTCAAGGCCTTCGCCAAGAGCCGCGATGAATGGGCTGTGAAGACCAGTTACCTCTTCCCCGGCGCCATCCAGTACTACGGTCCGGATGAAGTTTGCAACCAGGGAACCGCTACCTTGCTGCTGGAACGCGGCAAGGCTAAACCCGCCGCCAAGCCGGCTGCCAAAGCCAAGCCGGTTGCCAAGGCTAAACCAGCCCCTAAAGCCGCGGTCAAAAGCGCCGCCAAGGCTAAACCGGAAGTAAAGGCCGCCGTCAAAGCCAAGCCGGCTGCCAAAGCCGCAGTCAAAGGCGCTACCAAGGCTAAGCCGGAAGTGAAAGCCGCCGCTAAAGCCAAGCCGGCCACCAAGGCCAAACCGGCCGCAAAAGCTGGGGTAAAACCCGCCGCCAAAAAAACTGTAAAAGCCAAGTAAAAACGCTCTGTCCAATAAGCCCGGAGGCTACAACCTCCGGGCTTTTTTCTTGCCCAAGCGCGGTTATTGCCCTATATTTATGTATGTAGCACTTCAAGGAGTTATGCCATGCGCTTATACAGCAGACAGCAGGTAGCGGTAATCGTTATCATCACGACAGCCCTCGCCTTTACCGGCGCCTTCTTCTTCGGGAACCTCAGCCGAACCTCAGGAGGGCGGGATTTAGTAAACCCGGATCTGATAGTCGCGGACGAAACCGGCAGCGTTTTACCGGCCATCAGCGTGGCTGACAATACCGACCTGTATACCCAGGATGAAGCCCAGAATATTTCTGTCTACGAGCGGGCTAATGAGGCCGTTGTCAATATCACCACCGAGACCGTCGGCATTAACTGGTTTCTTGAACCAGTCCCCCAGGAAGGCGGCTCCGGATCGGGTTCCATCATCGACGCCGCAGGCTATATAGTTACCAATACTCACGTCATCGATGGAGCCGTAAAAATTTTCGTATCACTCTCCGACGGCAGCCAGTATGAGGCCCGGGTTATCGGGACCGACAAGGAAAATGATATCGCCGTTATCAAGTTCGACCCGCCCCGCGGCATGACCTTAAAAACTATTGCCTTCGGAGAATCCTCCAACCTGAAAGTCGGCCAGAAAGTTCTGGCTATCGGTAATCCTTTCGGTTTGCAGCGCACCTTAACCACCGGCATTGTTTCAGCCCTGGGCAGACCGATACAGACCCAGGCTAACACCATCATCAAAGATATGATTCAGACTGACACAGCCATCAACCCGGGAAATTCGGGCGGCCCGTTGCTGGACACCAGAGGCCGGATGATCGGTATCAATACCATGATCTACTCAACCTCCGGCAGCAGCGCCGGAATCGGATTTGCCGTACCCGTTAACACCGCCAAGCGCGTGGTCGCCGAATTGATCCAGTACGGCAAGGTTCGCCGTGGCTCTATCGACGCCGAACTGGTCCAGCTCAATACGGCAATTGCCCAATACGCCCGGCTGCCGATCAGCAGCGGTTTGATGGTATCGCGGGTCGGCAAGGGCAGCAACGCCGAACGCGCCGGCCTGCGGGGCGGTACCGAAGGGGTGCGCTACGGCTCCAGCCGCAACAGCTCGATCATTTATCTCGGCGGCGACATTATCACGGCGATAGCCGGAACGCCCGTTACCAGTCTGACGGATTATTACACCGCCCTGGAAAGCCGCAAGCCGGGAGAGGAAATCGTGTTGACCGTACAGCGCGCCAACCGCGAGATATCAATTACCATGACGCTGGCCGAACGGACGTACTGAAGATGCGTCCATTCAGGGTTGTAGCCGATTATGAGCCGGCCGGCGACCAGCCGGCGGCCATCGCGGAACTTGTGAAAGGCTTACGGGCCGGCGACCGCTATCAGACGCTGAAGGGCGTCACCGGTTCGGGCAAGACCTTCTCCATGGCTAAAATTATTGAGGCGGTGCAAAGACCGACTCTGGTGATCAGTCACAACAAAACCCTGGCGGCCCAATTATACCGCGAGTTCAAGAACTTCTTCCCGGATAACGCCGTGGAATACTTTGTTTCTTATTATGATTACTATCAGCCGGAAGCCTATGTACCCTCCCGCGACCTCTACATAGAAAAGGACGCTTCTATAAACGAAGAGATTGACCGGCTGCGTCTTTCGGCCACCTTCAGCCTGATGGAGCGCAAGGATGTTATCGTCGTTTCCACCGTCTCCTGCATTTACGGCCTGGGGCTGCCCGAGTCCTGGCGCGACTTACGCATTCATATCGACAAAAACACCAAGACCAATCCTGATGAGCTGAAAAAGAAACTGGTTTCGCTGCAGTACGGGCGCAACGACGCCGTGCTGGAACGCGGTAATTTCCGCAGCCGGGGAGATGTGCTGGAATTGCATCCGGCTTATCTGGAAGAAGCCTATCGCATCGAATTCGACTGGGAAGATATCGTGCGCATCCGCCGCTTTAACCCGGTCTCCGGAGAAACTACCTGCGAGCTCGATGAGCTCTCCATATATCCGGCCAAACACTTTGTGCTCGCCGAAAACGCCATTCCGGACGCGCTGGAAAGAATCCGCGCCGAGCTGGAAGAACGCCTGGAAACCTTAAAGGCCCAGGGCAAACTGTTTGAGGCCGAGCGGCTCAAAACCCGCACCGAATACGATCTGGAAATGCTTTCGGAAATGGGTTATTGCCCGGGCATTGAAAACTACTCCGCCCCGATCGCCAAGCGCAAACCCGGAGACCCGCCGGCCACGCTGTTCCATTACTTCCCGGAAGACTTTCTGCTCTTCCTGGACGAAAGCCATGTCACGTTACCGCAAATCGGCGCCATGTACGAGGGCGACCGTTCGCGCAAGCAAAATCTGGTGGACTTCGGCTTCCGCCTGCCCTGCGCCATGGACAATCGCCCGCTGAAAGCCGCGGAATTCCGGGCCATGATCAAACAGGCTATCTTTGTCTCGGCCACGCCCCGCGAGGAAGAAGTCAAATGCTCCACCCGCGTTGTTGAGCAGATTATCCGGCCGACGGGTTTGCTTGACCCGATTCTGGAAGTGCGCCCCAGCGAAGGACAGATGGAAGATATTTACCGCGAGATCACCGCGCGCACCGCCGCTAACGAGCGCAGTCTGATTCTGACGCTGACCAAGCGCATGGCCGAGGACCTGACCGACTATCTGGCCAGCCTGGGGCTGAAAGTCAAGTACATTCACTCTGAGGTAGAGACTTTTGAACGGGTGGAAATTCTGAAAGGCCTGCGCGCCGGTGAGTTCGATGTACTGGTGGGAATTAACCTGTTGCGCGAAGGAATCGATTTACCTGAAGTATCCTTTATCGGAATTTTGGACGCCGATAAAATCGGCTTCTTGCGCTCCACCACCAGCCTGATCCAGATAATCGGGCGGGCGGCGCGCAACCAGAACGGCAGGGTGGTAATGTACGCCGACCGCATGAGCGCGGCCATGCAGGAAGCCATCGGCGAGACTAACCGTCGCCGTACCATCCAGGAAGAATGGAACACCGCCAACGGCATGACGCCGACTACTGTGCACAAGGCTGTTAACGATATACTGGTGCGGGAACATGAGATGCGCAAGGAAGCAGCGACGACCGAGTCCGAAGTGCTGATCAACAGCTATAATTTGCTGATCGCTTCGGAACGCAAAAAACTGATCCGCGAACTGGAAAAACAGATGGCCGAATACGCCGAACTATTGCAATACGAAGAAGCCGCCACCATTCGGGACCGCATTATCGAAATCAAAAAAATGGGAAGCTGAACACCTCGGCGTCCTAAAAACCGTTAGCGCAGCAACTCAGATAAAAGCTGCTGAAATTCATCGGCGCTGATCGCGCCGGCGAGAAAGTCGCGCACCGCGCTCTGTATCGGCGCGGGGAATTTTTTCCAGTAAATGGTCGTCCAGTCACCGACCGCGTCGCGCAGCGAGGCCTGCTCCGAAAGGTTCATGTTTCCGGCGCTGTAGGACACAAATTGCAGTACCATCTCGCACATCGCCTCCGCCGGTATACCGTTTACCAAACCATGACGGGCCAAACCCGGTTTTGCGAAAGAAGGATCGGCCTCATCGCCGGGGGAACCGACCGCGCTGGCTCCGCGTCCACTACCCGCTCCGCGACCGCTTTGCGAAAGGGCTACTCCGCCGGTCATCTGCGGCGGGAACCAGCTGTCAATCAACTCGTCAGCCTGTTCTTCCGTAAGTTCCGGAGCTTCCTTGGAAATAATATTGAGGGCAAACTCGCGCAGACTGCGTCGCATCCCTTCCATGCTGCGATTGACACTCTCATTGATGACCGAAGTCATCTTACCGGCAGCCCGCTTAGGATCCAGAGAAATAATGCCGGTACTGGCTTCCAGTTCGCGGCGGCGCCGGTCGACGGCTGTCTCAATTGCATCCATTTCACGCAGCGTGCAGCGGTTCAGTATGTAATCCAGAGCGGCCATCAGTTCATGTTTAGCGGTATCATTTTTCATCTGCTTAAGGATACCCCTAAAAATGCCAATAGGCAAGCGCGAGTTCCGTCCGTGAACACGCTCTTGCACTTGACGGGAGGAGGTGCGAAGCGTATTCTTACATAAATGGAACTGCTTATTTTAGGCTCGGGAACCAGCCACGGTATTCCGGTTATCGGCTGTAACTGCGCCGTCTGCACCTCTACCGATCCCCACGACAACCGAATGCGGGCCAGCGCCCTGTTTCGCTCCGTAAGCGGCGCCACGGTGCTGGTAGACCCCGGACCGGAATTCCGCATCCAGGCCCTGCGCGCCGGCCTGAGTCGGCTGGATGCCGTGGTGGTGACCCACCCGCACGCCGACCATATTCATGGTATGGATGATATCCGCATTTTTACCACAACCCGGGCCATACCGGTGTACAGCGAGCGCTCCACCAGCGCCGAAATCCGCGAGCGCTTTTCCTATATTTTCAGGCAAACGCAGCAGGGCGGCGGCAAGCCGAATATTGAACTGATTCAGATCAACATTGATGGCGGCCAAATCGATCCCGCGCTCATTACAGTCGAGGATATCCAGTTGCTCCCGATACCGCTGTATCATGGCGAACTGCTGATTACCGGCTGGCGCTGCGGTGATACCGCCTATCTGACGGATTGCAACCATATACCGGAAACATCGATTGACCTGTTAAAAGATGTGAAAAAAATAGTAATCGACGCGCTACGCCAGAGGCCTCATTCTACCCATTTCAATTTCAGCCAGGCAATGGCAATCATCGCTCGACTCGATGTGGAAGAAGCCTGGTTTACCCACCTCTGCCATGACTTCAGCCATGAAGCTGTCCGGCGCTGGATAGCGGAATATCAGAACGCGCATCCTGAGCTCCAGGGCAAAAAAATAGAGCCCGCTTTTGACGGGCTCTGTATCACCATAAGGTAACAAGAATCAGCTCAGTTCAGATCATCGCCGTGGGAACCTTTCAGCTCCACCGAAGAAAATTAAACTTTCTTGGTTACGTATCCGCTTCTCAGGCAACGGGTACACATCTTGATAGTCATGGTTGTGCCGCCCAGCTCGGTCTTGACCTGGACGATATTGGGCTTCCACAGGCGGCGGGAATGATTATAGGCCTTACTGACCTTGTTTCCGCTCATGGTACCTTTTCCGCAAATTTCGCATCTCCGAGACATATTAAACCTACCTTTCGTCAAAAAGGACCAGCGGCCCTTGTAAATTCCAGCAACGGAAGCCCATAATAACAAATTCACCGGTCAATGTAAAGTACTTTGCTAGATTGTACCTTCGTAAACGATCTTTTCCTTACAGTCCAGGGTAATTGTAAATCCGGGCTCCAGGATCTTCATGGCGTTGGTTACCTGGGAAACCCATACCAGTCGCGGATTGATCATCGTCAGCACATCCTCGCTGATCTCGGACGGGTTTTCGATGACCAGACCGTCAACCACCCGCAATATCGGTACAAAGGACATGTCCAGGTTTTTGGTAACCAGAATTTCTCCGCCCTTTTTCCGGAGCGCCACGAAAGCGTCTTCCAGGGTCTCGGCCCGCACTACCCGCCCGGTAGCGCGGAAACAGGATTTTTCCGGTTCGCCGATGGTGCACTCGCTGTTGTAGCCGCCGCCATAAACGCCGCGGGCCAATACGTTACCCACAAAAAGCACCCGGATGGTATTTACCATCATCGGGCTGACGATCGGTACGCCGGCGACCATGACGACCTTGTCAGTCAGGCGCAGGGCGTGGGCGTCCAGGGCTACCCGCATGGCGTTCTGGGTCATTTCTTCGGAGTCATCGGCCATTTTAACTAAAAGGGGGACCACGCCCCAATTCAGCAACAGCTGACGCTGGACCGTTTCAGAGGGTGTGGCGGCGATAATCGGCTGCTCCGGCCGGAAAGTACTGAGCAGCCGGGCTGTATTTCCGCTGAGGGTCGGGGAGATCAGGGCCGCGGCCCCTATTTCGGTGGCCGTGCGGTAAGCGGAATGGGCCATAATCTCGGCGATACTGCTTTGCTCACGGTGCAGGTTCTGGTGCTGACGCATTTTCTGGCGGTATTCCTCAGAAGCCTCGACGGTAACAGCTATTTTGGCCATCATGCGCAGGGTTTCCACCGGATAGGCGCCATTGGCGGTTTCACCGGAGAGCATTACCGCGTCGGTTCCGTCAAAAATGGCGTTGGCCACGTCGGTCAGCTCGGCGCGCGTCGGCCGGGGGTTGTTGATCATTGAATCCAGCATCTGGGTGGCCGTAATTACCGGCTTGCCGGCGCGGTTACAAGCTGTGATAATGCGCTTTTGGGCTAAGGGAATGCGCTCGGTAGCCAGCTGCACACCCAGGTCGCCGCGGGCAACCATTACACCGGCCGACACCGCGATAATATCTTCAATATTGTCCAGGCCCTCTTCATTTTCTATTTTTGAAATCAGGCGGACCTTGGAATTGAGCGGTTCGATAAAGCGCAAGATGGATACCACATCGGCGGGCGTACTCACAAAGCTGGCCGCGATATAATCCACCCCCATCGAAATACCGAATTCAATATCTTTCTTATCCTGATCGCTTAAAATGGGCACGTCCGGATGGATACCAATGATGTTGACATTCTTGCGGCTGCCGATCTTGCCGTCGTTCATCGCCCGGCAGGTAATGACCGCTTTCCCGTCGGTTTCCAGCACCAGCAATTCCACCAGGCCGTCGGCTATCAAAATACGACAGTCTTTTTTGATTTCGGAAGGCAGTTTTTTCCAGCTCAGGGAAATTGTGCCGTAACCGGAACTCTGACCCTTTTCGGCGGGGGGAGCCTCAGTGCAGAGTTCCCCGTTAACCGTTACCCGGTACAGGTCTCCGGTACGGATATTGACCGGTTTTCCGTCCGCAACCTCACCGGTGCGAATTTCCGGGCCCTTGGTATCCAAAAGCAGGGCACAGGGGATTCCGGTCAGCTTTGAAGCCTCGCGCACCCGTTCCATATTAGCCTTATGATAGGCATGATCACTATGCGAAAAATTGAAGCGGGCCACATTCATTCCGGACCGTAAAAGATCGCAGAGAATGTTGATGTCTTCGGTAGTTGGGCCCATCGAGCATACTATCTTTGTCTTTCTTGAAAACACAGTTTCCTCCAGAGAATACTAGCGGACAAATTAGCATTTTATGTCGAAACACTCAACTGGTCAGAGGTGCTGTTTCAGCGAGTCGCGCAGGATTACCGAGGTGTTCAGACGCACGGAAGTGACCGGCTTTTTGGCGATCATTTCCACTAACAAGCGGGCGGCGGTTTCACCTTTTTCGAATCCGGGCTGGTGCAGCGTAGTCAGGGAAGGCATTAAAAAGGAAGAAAAGGGAATATCGTCAAAACCGACAACCGACAGGTCTTCCGGGATGCGTATACCCTGGCTGCGGCATTCCTGATAGACGCCGATAGCCTGCACGTCACCCATGCAGATAATGGCCGTAGATTTCTCGGCCCGGGAGAAAAGCTTGCGGGCGGTCAATTGTCCGCTCTCCACGGTAACATCGGTATGACAGAGTATGACCGGATCGGCACGTAAAGACAAACCCTTGGTAGCCAGAGCCTTTTCGAAACCGGCCAGACGCAGATCATTCGTTAAACTAAAGCGGTCTTCCGAACCGGAAAGGGTAACTTCCTTAAGCGTAAAAACGGCGATTTTGCGGTGGCCATGGTCCAATACCGCCTTCATCATATTGTAGGCGGCCTGGGCGTCATCAATCCCGACATTAACAAGTCCGTCGGCATCGGCGCCGTCTATCGTCACAAAGGGCATTTTACGCAAATTGAACAGTTCCAAAACCCGCATACCGGGTCCGATACCGAGGGTGATAATACCGTCCACCGCGGCGTTGCGAATGGTTTGCTCCAAGACGCCCCGGACCGGTGAAAGCACACCCAAAGAAATCCCGGCCTGATCGCAAATAAAGCCGATGCCGCGCATGATTTCAGAGATATAGGGATTACTGAAGACTTCATGAATTGACTGGGGCAGCAGCAAACCGATTGAACCGGTCTGACGGGTGGCCAGGGTGCGGGCTACCGGATCCGGTACATAGCCAAGTTCCCCGGCGATATTCATGATTCTATTGTAAGTTTCTTTGGAAATTTTTGAGGGGTTATTAAAGGCGAACGAAACTGTCGTCTTGGAAACGCCCGCCTGCCGGGCAATATCATTAATGGTTGGCCGCATCTTCCTACCCTTTACCTGCCACCAAAAGCGACATGTGTTAACGTTTTCTCAATAAATAAATAAAAAAAACTGGCGGAAAGCGGCACTGTCCATTGACTGGTCCGCTTTCAACGCCAATAGGGCAGGCTCCTTATTTGATGGAACCGGCCAGCATACCCTTCACAATATACTTCTGGGCAAACAGGAAACAAATGATGATCGGAATCATCGCCAGCAAGATCGCGGTCATGATCAAGTCCCACTGCTTAACGAAGGCGCCGACGAAATTCGATACCGCCAGAGGGATGGTCTGGATGGCATTACCCTTTCCAAGGACCAGCAGGGGCAATAGATAATCATTCCATATCCAGATGCCGTTAAGTACCGCCACGGTGGCGTGAATCGGTGTCAGCAGCGGAAAAATGATCCGGTAAAAAATCTGATGGCGCTTACAGCCGTCAATCGTGGCGGCCTCTTCCAGTTCCAGAGGAATGCTTTTGATAAAGCCGTGAAACATGAAAATTGAAAGCGAAATACCGAAACCCATATAACAAATGATCATACCGGTGTAGGTACGCAACAGCTTAATTCCGGTAAGTACTGTAATCGACCGCAGCCAGGACAGCAGCGGGAACATGACTATTTGGAACGGAATAACCATGGCGGCTACGAACATGAAGAAAATGATGCTGGAAAGCTTGGTCTTGGCGCGCACTAGTACCCAGCCGGCCTGGGCCGCGCAGAGGTTCAGGAATACCAGAGACAGAACGGTTATCCACACCGAAGAAAACAACGAGGAGGAATACTTGATATTCGGGCTGTTCCAGATGGTGGCGATATTCGTAAACAGGTTACCCCAGTTCTCGGGCATGGCCAGAGGAAAGCGGGAAACCTCATTGGAGGTTTTAGCCGAGTTGATTACCACAAGCACAAAGGGCAGCAAAAATAAAATGAACAGAATGATGGTAACGATCTCCGCTTCTACGCGGCCGCTTCTTTTAGTGTTGCTCATAATTCAAGCTCCTTCTTCTTGTTGACGTAAACCTGTATCAGCGAAACGATAGCCAATACCAGGAAGAAGATAACGGCGCGGGCTTGACCCATAGCCAGTTTATTGGAAATAAACGCGGTGTTGTAAATATTGAGGGCCAGCAGTTCGGTACCGAAAATCGGCACTCCACTGTGCATTACCGAGGGGCCCCCGCTGGTCAGCGAAACGTTGACGTCAAACTGCTTGAAGGACTGTACCAGGGTAAGGAACATGGTGACGGTAAAAGCCTGGGCCACCATGGGCATCACAATGGTTTTAATGCGCTGCAGGTTGGTCGCGCCGTCGATCATGGCCTGTTCATGGAGCTCGACGGGAACGCCTTCGATGGCGGCGATGTAGATCATCATAATATAACCGGCGTACTGCCAGGTACCGACAATAACCAGCGCGATTACCGCGGCGTTGCGGTTACCGAGCATCAGGTTTTCCGGCAGACCGAGGGAGGCGAATATTTCGTTTACCCTGGCCAGAGAGGGAATCACACTATTGAATACGAATTGCCATATATAACCAAGAATCAGTCCGCCGATCAAGTTCGGCACGAAAAAACCAACCCGATATATTTTTCTGAATTTAAGTTTGCTGGTAACGAGCATGGCCAGTAAAAAAGCCATAAAATTGATGGCCAGCATATTTATCACCGTATAAACGATAGTCAAACCGAAGGAATAACCGAAGGCCGGATCCTTAAAACTATCAGTGAAGTTAGCCAATCCGATAAACCGCAGTTCACTACCCACCCTGGAGGATGAGGTCCAGTTGGTAAATGAATAAAGCACACCCATAAAGAAGGGAACGATAATAACGGCCATAAAGGCGATGAGCGCCGGCGCTAAAAACAACCAAAAAATGAGCGCCTTTTCTTTCTTGCTGTTCATGCTTTCTCCTTGCGTGAAAAAAAAGCCGGACTGGCTGCTTTGAAGGCGACCAGTCCGGCAATAAGCTTACTGCTTGTTGGCGATGAAAGCCTTGGTCATCAGGTCGATGAACTGGGCTTTGGTGATCTTGCCAGCGGCAAACTGGTTGTAGATCGGGGTCAGTGTCTTGTCACGGAAATCTCCGGTGAAGTAGTACTGGCTCCAGGAATAAACCTTACCGGCGGCAGACCATTCCTGTACGGACTTGGAAAGCTGGCCGGCGGGCTGAAGGGCGATACCGGAGAAAGCGGGGATCATACCGGCTTCGGTAACCATGAAGGCATGTCCCTCGGGGGTGTTAACCATGTCGTTCAGGAAAGCCTTGGCGGTGGCGACGTACTTGCTGTCCTTGTTGATGGCATAGAAAGAAGGAGCGGCAACGAAGATACCGTCGGTGGCGGCAGCCATGGATCCATGGGGAGCGAAGGCCATCTTGAAAGTTACGTCTTTCATGTTACCGTCGGTCCAGTTACCCTGGTGCAGGAAGGCAGCTTTGCCGGTGGCGAAGGCGCCAACCTGGGCATCATAGTTACCGGTGGTCAGTACGCCCTTGTCAGCATACTTGAACAGCAGCTCGACCCAGTCGGCATACTCGGACAGGCGCTGAGCGTCAACAGTTCCGGCGAGCAGGGCGTTTACAACGGAGAGGTCGCCATAAGCGAGACCGTTGGAAAGCAGGGAGTTGAAGTTGTGGTGAGCGGTTACCCAGCCCATTTCAACAGCGGCAGCCATGGAAACAACAGAGTTGATTCCGAGCTCGGCTTTCATAGCGTCCATCTTCTCGAAGGCGGCTTTGTAACCGGCATAGTTCACGAGAGTCTTGGGATCAACACCGGCTTTGGCAAGCATGTCGGCATTGAAAGCCATTCCCCAACCTTCAACGGCAACCGGGAATCCGAATACCTTGTTGTCATATTTGAAAGCAACAGCGGTCTTGGCAACCCAGGGTTCGTTGGAAACGTCAAGGATTGAACCTTCCCACTCTTTGTAATCTTCAACACCAGCAATCACGAAAATGTCGGGCATATCGCCGGCGGCATAGTCGCTCTTGAGCTGGGGACCCATTCCACCGGAAGTTCCACCGATAGATTTGATGGTTACAGTAACACCGTTCTTGGCACCCCAAGCAGCGGCATAGGCCTTGAGCTGGGCATCAATTTCGGGTTTATTCTGCATCAGAGTCAGGGTACTGCCCTCGATTGACACAGCAGCAGCTTTTTTGGCGCAGCCGACAAGGGCTACACCAGCGATCAGCACCAGGCTGATAGCAACAATAAGAATCTTCTTCATTTGTCTCCTCCATTTACAAAGACATTTGATCAATATACTAAACGGCAATTTTTACCGTTTTTTACATTATTAAACCGGTTTACCTATTTGTCAAGCACAAAAAAAACTATTTTTTCGCTTCACTTGGTTTCCATTTACGGCCATCTAATATCATACCATACTCACTGCGCAATAAATCCTCCAACCCGCTGTGCAGTTCGCGGGTCACCAAAGAGGCCGCGTCTGCGGCTTTTTCATCAACCAGGCTGGTCATCAGGTTCTCCAGCAGCATCTTGGCCGCGATAAATCGCCGGCTCTTATTAACGGCGAAAAAAACAGGAGTGTCAAGCAAGCCGATGACTTCCCAGGTAATTTGTTCAGCCTGGGCATAACGGCCGGCGTCTTTGTCCTGATCAGTGACGCGCAGGGGCAGCTTCCAGGGAATCTCGTTCAACCGGGTAATCAGCTTCTCCAGATCGAATAGCCCAATACCGCAATTAAACAATACCGGCTTACCCTGTTTCTCAAAGGCCAGCATTTCCTCAGTTGATATTACCGGCCCGATGTCGGCGCAATTCAAATGCCCGTTTTGATCTTGGACCAGAATACCGCCTTTTACATCAATGGGAGTGCGAAACGACTCCTCAAAAGCCGCTTCCGCTCCGGTGAGCGCGAAAATCGCCAGAGAAACCGGATCGACGGTGTAACCCATATTATCGATATTACCGATCCAGATGTAGCGGATACCCTGTTGATACAACTGACGGTAAATCGGGGCGAGCACCTCAAAGTTCTGACCGTGCCCGCCGGGCATGGCGATTCCGGTATGTTGGTTACCATAAGCCCTGTCAAAGATCCGCCGCGGATTACCCTCCGAAGAATGCGTAATCGCGGCCAGCATGGTTTGTATACCGGTCAAAACTTCCACCGGAGTACCCCCCAGACTGTCGCTTAAGTCCTTCAGCTCAGCCGAACCGCGATACTGTTCCAGAGCCTCTTGAATAGCTGGGTCAGTGTGCACGCTGGTCATCTGAAAAACGGGCAGTAGCTGGTCCGACGCCTTGTCAGTCAGGCGCTGATAGCGTTGGCGATGTAACAAGATCATGCGCAGTTTCATCAGCAAAAAACTGTATCCCGGAGAGCCGTCCGGATTAATGTAGGCCGGAGTCACTCCTTTGGGACGGCCGGCGCAAAGCCCGGAAAGTTCCTTGAAAAAAGCCTCATGGCGCTGAAAAGCGGCCGGATCCAGAGTCCGGTTTTTTTTGGTGTCGGCATAGCTGGACGCCGACCCCCCGTTAAGCAAACCGTAGGCAGTCTTCGGATACAGGTAAATACCGATTTTTTCCAGCTGCTCAACGGTAAATTCCAGCTCTGCCCCCTCAACCCGGGATACGGATTCACAGCTGAAGGGAAGCCGCAGAGACTCAAACCGTTCGCGGGCCGTCACTCCCGGAAAGCGGTAGGTTTTACGATCGCGGCGGTCTATTATGGAAGGATGATCAATACCGGGCACCGAGGCTACCGCTGTCGCCGGAGCATCGCTGAATTTACCGGAGTTGAGATCTTCCATAAAAGATAAAAGTTTTTCAATATTCACACCCGCCGCGGAAAGCTGTTCCGCAAGCGCCGGATGAATTGGCGATGCCTTCACTATCAGTACTCCTACTTTTTTCTTATTACTTAATCGTACCGTTTTTATACTGAATGTCAAGCCAAAACCGGAAAATAACCATACAGAAAAGCGGAGGCACAGATGGAAATTTTCGGGTTTTCGCCCTTCGGCTATGAGGGGGAACTGGTCAAGGTGGAAGCCGATTTACGCCGGGGAATACCGGCCGTGGAAATAGTCGGACTGCCGGACGGCGCCGTCCGGGAAGCCCGGGAGCGCATGAGGGCGGCTATTCGCAACTCCGGTCTGGAGTTTCCGCGGGAGCGCATTTTAATCAACTTAAGCCCGGCCGATCTGCGAAAGGAAGGCAGCGGCTTTGACCTGCCAATCGCCCTGGCCGTACTGGCGGCCTCCGGCGGCACCGGAGTGCTGAGCGAGGCCGACCTGGGTATTCTGATTGTCGGCGAGCTGGAACTGTCCGGCGCGGTCCGCCCGGTACGGGCAGTCTTGGCGGCGGTCTCGCAAGCCAGGGAACGGGGAATCCATTACGTGATGGTACCGGCCGGAAACCGCGAGGAAGCCGGCATACAAAGCGGCTGTGCAGTAATCGCGGTAACCAGCCTGGCCGAGGCGGTGGAGCGGATGACGGAACTGACCCGCCGGCCGCCGTCACAGGGACAACTTTTAACAGGATACCCTATCTCGGGTACGGCACATCCCGAAAATTCCGGCATCCGAGCGGCACATTGGAGCGCCCCGGACGCGGATACGGAACTGTCCGATATCCGCGGCCAGAACAAACTGCTACGGGCCATGCAGGTAGCCGCGGCCGGAGGTCATAGCCTGATAGCTTACGGACCGCCCGGCTGCGGGAAAACCCTGGCTCTGCGCCGTTTTCAAAGCCTGCTCCCGGATCTGGATCAGGGTACCGCGTTGACGGTTACCCGTATCCACAGTATCGCCGGTTTGCTGCGCGAGCGTCCGATATCGGAATTGCTGATCAGACGGCCGCCCTTGCGGGAACCGCATCAGGGCGCCAGCGTGGAAGGCATTACCGGAGGCGGCCGGCTCTGCCTGCCGGGAGAAATCAGCCTGGCCCACGGCGGCGCCCTCTTCCTGGACGAAGCCGGCCAATTCAAAACTTCGGTCCTGCAAGCCCTGCGGGTGCCGCTGGAAACCGGCAGCGTCACCGTCAGCCGGGCCGGCCGCATCAGTACCTATCCATCTCGCTTTCAGCTACTTCTAGCGGTTAACCCCTGCCCCTGCGGCAATTACACCGCCAAAGACCGGGTTTGCACCTGTACCCCGGAGATGATCGATCAATACTGGCGCAAATTCAGCGCGCCGCTTTTGGATCGCGTCGATATCCGTATACCGGTACAGAGCCCCGAGCCGGAAGAATTAGCCGGAAACGCCACAGTGGACACGGCCGCCCTGCGCACGGCCATTGCCTTGGCCCGCAACACCCAGGCTAAACGCCTGCCGGCCGGAACGTTGAACGCCTGTCTGGAAAGCGCTGACATCGGCCGATATTGCAAGCTGACTGAAGAGACGAGAAGTTTATTTGTGCGCGGCGCCCGGCTCTCCGGCATTTCGGGCCGCGGCGCCCACAGTGTGCTTAAGGTGGCGCGCACCATAGCGGATATGGAAGCGGAAAAAGAGATCGGACCATATCATATAATGGAAGCTTTTCAGTTGCGGCGCTGGCAGAGCGGTCTGCCGGATTTTTTGTAACCAATTACAGGAAACGGGCTAAACCGTCTTCAAAATAGCGGTCCTCAATTTTCTTGGAACCGGCGGTGTGGCCGATCTTGCGGTCCGGGCGGGCAGCGCCGTGAAAATCACTGCCGGCGGTGACAAACAACCCTAGCGAAAGCGCCAGTTTTTCCAGAAATTCACACTCCGCCACCCTGGCTCCCGGATGCCAGGCTTCAATTCCGGCTATGCCCTTATCCTTAAAATCGGCCAGTAAGGCCGTCAGACGGGGGCGGGAAAGATACAGGGACATGGGATGGGCTAAAACCGGAACACCCTTGCACTCCAGGATGGCCGCGATAGCGGTCTCGAGGCTGAGGCTTTTACGGCCGATATAATAAGGCCGGCCCATACCCAGGTAGCGGTCAAAAGCCTGCTGGACGTTTTTAGCGTACTTGCGTTCCACCAGTAGGCGCGCAAAATGCGGACGGCCCACCGTTCCGCCGCCGGCAATGGCTTCCACGGCGGCCATATCGATATCCAGGCCGTCGGAGCGCATCAAATCTACGATTTCGGCATTGCGCCGTCCTCGGTCGCCGATCAGGGCGGACATTCCGTCCCGCAAAGCCTGGCCGGCATTTCCGACCCCGTAGCCCAACAGATGGAATTCACCCGGTTTCCAGTCGATATCAACCTCAATACCCGGTATAAACCTGATCCCGGCGGCTGGCGCGGCCGCGGCGGCTTCGGCAAGACCGTCGATCGTATCGTGGTCGGTAAGGGCAAGAACGGTTATACCGGCGGAGGCGGCGTGCGCTACCAAATCCCCGGGAGACAAGGAACCGTCGGACGCTCGGGAGTGGGTATGCAGGTCAATCATAAAATGATACTAACACAAAAAATAGACTAATTACCAGAGTTTGTGTTATACTAGCGTATATCTGTCTTGAGGGGTCTACATGCCGAAAGCTGTCCAGTACAAGCCTAATTCAGTTGTCTACTTCGCGGGCGATGTTGATGACCGTGTCTATCTCCTGCAACGCGGCCGGATCGCGCTTACGTCCACAGATATCGAGACCGGCAAACAGGTAACCGAATACATTAAAGAAGGTGAATTTTTCGGCGTCAAGTCCGCTCTCGGCCACTTTCCCCGGGAAGAAAGCGTCATGGTACTGACTGATTCCATCGTTTTAGCTTTCTCAACGCCTGAATTCGAATCCTTTGTACAGAATAATACCCGCATTATCCTTAAGATGCTGAAAGTTTTTTCAAACCAGCTGCGTCATATCCATCATCAGACCGAATCCATGCTGCACAGCGAGCAGCAGACCAATCCGGAAGACGGACTATACTCGGTCTCCAAGGTTTTTTACAGTTCCCAGCAATATAGAGCCGCCGCGGAGGTCGCCGAGCGCTACCTCCGGCTGTACCCCGCCGGCCGCCATGTCGATGAGCTTAAGCAGATCGCCCGCAGCGCCGACGCCGCGGGGCGCTCTTTCGGCGGCGGCGGCGGCGGTGCCCGCGAAAACGAGGGCGGACGCCGCGTGACCGGCGGTCCGGTCGGCAACGACCCCACCCTGGCCTTGACATTAGCCCAGGGACTGGAAGGCCAGGAAAAGTGGGATGAAGCCTATAAACAATACCATTCAGTGCTGGAAGCCGGCGACAGCCCGGAACTCGGCAAGGCTTCCGTCGGGGCGGCCCGTTGCCTCTATGAGCAGGAAGAATATATCCGCTGCGTGCAGCTGCTGACCCAGTTTATCGCCAAGGAACCGAAATCTCTGCAGATGGGCGAGGTTCTGATGTACATGGGCATGGCCTACCAGCGCATGGATCAGCTCGATAAAGCCAAGGCCTTCTATTCGAAAGCCCGTGTCATGGCCGGCCCCACCCTGGTTCCGCGGGTCATGGAATTGCTGGCTTCCTGTGAAGGAGAAAACTAAATGAGCGACGCCTTTGCCGCCTTTTCGCGCTTTGCCAAATCTTTTCCCCGCGGTACGGTAATTTTTTCCGAATTTGAACCCGGCGACGCCTTTTATCTGATCCAGAGCGGCCGGGTGCAGCTGATTAAGATTGTCAACGGCTTTGAAAAAAACCTGGACATCCTGCAGCCCTCCGAGATATTCGGCGAAATGGCCATTCTGGAAAACACCCCGCGCTCCGCGACGGCGATTGCCTATGACGATGTCATCGCTCTGGAGTTCAACAAGGCCAACTTCGAGGTGCTGATGACCGGCAATCCGGCCATCGCCATGAAGCTCCTGAAAACCTTTGTAAAACGCATCTATGCCCAAAAACGCCGCTTCATGGTACTGACCGTACCCGAGAAAATGGCCAGAATAGGCGATGTATTCCTGATGCTCGACGAAACTCAGCCCAACATCGATAAATCCACCGAAATGCGTTCCTTCCCGATCACCGCCGATGAAGTAGCCCGCTGGGCCGGCCTTTCCAGCGAGGAAGTTCAGGATGAGCTTGATCGGTTCATCGATCAGGGTAAGGTGGAAATTTTTGATGACCGCATCGTCATCAAAAACATTACCGAGATGACCCGCTACGTAAACGCCCGCCGCAACCGCGAAGCCTGAGCGATTGCGGAGCAGGGCCGCGGATTAGGAAGAGCGGATAGAATTGAGTATCTTCAAGGGGAGTACTGTTCCGGAATGACCAGGGAACCGCTTGAAGAAGGCATTTATGTCAGCTCTACGCCGTTCCGCAGTCGTTCTATTCCTCATCACCGCGTTAACGAATCTCGCTTCCCAAAGCCTGCCGCTCGATCGTCCCCTCAACCTCAGCGAGATGTCCCAGGAGACGATGGATGTAGCGATTTTGCTGTTTATTTACGGCTTCGATATCGGCATTGACATCCTTCCGATCCCCGGAGATACCACCGGCGCGACCGAAATGTATCAGCATTTCGGTTTTTCGCCGGATGTCAGCCTGGGGAATTTCGGCGTCGGATTGAATGTGGCCCTGCGGATCAAACTGATCAGCACTGACGATGACATCTTTAAAGTCTATCTTCCGGATTGGATTCCTGATTATCTGGGAAATGGGAGAACCTTTTTGGATGTGTACCTGCCCAAACTGAACTATGTGCGCTACGGAGAACCGGGAGATCTTTTTTATGTAAAACTGGGCAGCATCGATGACATGACTCTCGGCAACGGTTTTCTGATGCATAATTACTCAAACAGCTGTTTTATGCCGGAAACCCGTATCGTCGGCGGAACCCTGGGAATCTATGCCCATCCCTATTTCGGCTTTGAGGCGGTAGTCGGTGACCTGGCGACTCTTGATGTTACCGGCGCGCGGCTCGCCATCTGGCCCCTTCACGAACTCTCAGAGGTACCAATACACAAGCTAGAAATCGCGGTGCAGGGAGTTATTGATCGCAAGCCATACCGTTACGGTGGATACGGGCCGTATCAATATGCGCGGGTATGGGGAATTGATTTTAATATGCCGATAGTGGAGCGCGAGTCGTTTTCAATTCTGGCCATCGGCGACATCGGTTTTCAGGAAGGAGAGCGCACCGGCGGAATGGCTGGTATTTCCGGGAAGACAGCCGGCTTCCTGCTTTATAACGCTCAGCTGCGTTTTCTTGAAGATGGGTTTTTACCGGCTTACTTTGATTCCTCTTACGACTTGTACCGCGCGGATCGGATTTTCGCCAGCGCCCAGCCCTCCAGCGGCCGAATTCGCTATGCCTGGTACGCCAAAACCGATTACCTGCTCTTTCAGGAGGCCCTGGTTTTCGGCCTGAGCGCCGACGGTCCCTTTGCCGCTTTTCCGGAAACTCCTTCTTTGAACCAGAGTGACTATCTGCATCTCGCCGTATCGCTTAAAACCGGACCCGACTACAGTGGCCGATTATCCCTATCAGCCTCATACCAAAAGTTCTTTTTGGGCCTTACCGGCGAACCCTGGATGGAATTCGATTCAATCCGCAACAGCGTTTTTCAAACCACCGCAACCTACACAATGGGGAAATTCTCAGTCTCCCTGATGGGCAGAATCAGATTCAGCGATAGAGATGACCGGATCGACCTAAAATCCACCCTGAAATCAAGCTTCAGATTTTAGCATAAACCACTTCGAATTGACGCGCCGGCCCCTTTTTGCTACTATGCTGGAACCAACGCCAAGATAGCTCAGTTGGTAGAGCAGCACCCTCGTAACGTGCAGGTCAGGAGTTCGATTCTCCTTCTTGGCTAAAAAGCCCATCTGGTATCCAGACGGGCTTTTTTTATTTGCCAAGAAGCGGAATCGAACCTGAGGGAACGCCGAGCGATAGCGAGGATAAGCCGCCAGGGATGGCGGCGGCAGTGACCGAAGGCGGCCTGGAAGGTGACTGTATAAGAACAATTGTCCTTGACAGCGGCCTCATTTCGGGTAATTATAAGGCCTGATGAAACGTAATCAATATGAGCCAAACTTAAAGATCAAAGGGGTTTTTAGTTTATTGCAAACGTCCGGATATGCCGGGCTACTCTTTGGATTAATGGTTATGTTTTCTTCCTGCGCGCTAATTTGCCCCTCTTCCGATTCAAGCAATACTCCGCAAACTCGAAAATCCCTCGTATTCGGCAACGCAAGGGACTATAATTTTAACGATAGTGTGACCTTTGAGGGGACCCCTCCAGGTGGCGTTCTTTTTTCGGTGTGGACCAAACTCCCCCAAGACTGGGAATATTGGGAACACAATATGGACGTTTTCATATTGAGGGGTTCAAATTGGCATATCAGGTTCCTCGTAGGCAATATCAGCCAAGAGAAAACGGTCTACAACGCCAATTCTATGATCTTTAACAGAAATGACGGAGGCTTATGGGCAGGGGACTACAGCATGTACCCGACACGGCCGGAACACCGCCACAGCCCCGAAGAATGCACCGGTTGGGTATGGGTGGCGTGGCAGACTTTAGTGGAGAATGAGGCCTTTACTATTCGGCAATGGCTGAAATTCGGCCCCAACAGTCCGGTCATCGAAGCCGGTTCCAACACAGTCAGCTTTGACGAGCTGCGAGCTTTCCTCTTGATCCCCGAAAACAATGAATGGTTCTATAATAACGGCGAAGGATTGACCGAAGAACAGGCTGCCGCTTGGGTTCCTTCCCAGCCGGTGGCGTTCCAAATTGGTAAAGACTACAGCAACCTGATCCAAGCAAAGATGCAATCCCTAGCGGCCATGCCCACACCGGAAGAACTAAATGCCATTGCTACTCGAACCGGACCGGCAAGTACAGACTGGGCCGCCTGGGACCTCGAATGGACCAGTGACGGACCTAACCTGCTCGATATTTCAGGTAATGCGCGTAACTTGATCCTGAAAGACGGCGGACAGCTTTACAAAGGACAAACTGGCCCTGTATTCTGAGTAGCGAAAGGGTGAACTGTTAGGATTAGTACCTTCTTCCTTTGACACGGTAAAAAAGTCTTCCTCCAGACTGCTTGTTTCTGCGTCTGAAAAACGTGACAACGCACACCACAGAGATACTGCTGGTGCCCCACGTGATGGTTTCCTGCGAGAATCGCACGCTGCAGGCTATGATTTAAAAAACCATCGGCACTCAGCGGCTTGGTGCTTCGATTGGTATGGCAGCATGGACACCAGAAATTGCCAGCGTTGAAAGCTTGGTCCAAAGTGCCGATGCGTCGGTCTACCGCGCAAAAACCAATGGTAAAAAAAGAGTAGAAGGATAAATACAAAACAAGGACTCGCAGGATCGCCGGCGACTCTTCAGGCCGGCGCGCTTTCGTTCTCCGCTATCCCTAAAAACTGGCTCCGGTAGAGGTCGGCGTAGAAGCCGTTAGCGGCCAGGAGGCTGCGGTGGTCGCCCGTCTCCACTATGCGGCCCTCATTCATTACCAGGATGGTGTGCGCGTCACGGATGGTCGAAAGCCGGTGCGCTATCACGAAGCTGGTGCGGCCCTCCATCAGGCGCTCCATGGCTTTGCGGACCACGGTCTCCGTGCGCGTATCCACGGAGCTGGTAGCCTCGTCGAGGATCAGAATGCGGGGGTCGGCCAGGAAGGCGCGGGCGATGGTCAGGAGCTGCTTCTGTCCCTGAGACAGGTTGGTGGCGTCCTCATTGAGCACGGTATCGTAACCCTGGGGCAGCACCCGGATAAAGTGGTCGGCGTGAGCGGCGGTGGCCGCGGTGACTATCTCCGCCTCGGTGGCCCCCTCCCTTCCGTAAGCGATATTCTCGCGCAGGGTGCCGCCGAACAGCCAGGCATCCTGCAGCACCATACCGAAGGAGCGACGCAGCAGGCCGCGGGGGATGGAACGAATATCCACGCCGCCGACGGTGATGCGTCCGCCTTTCAGTTCGTAAAAGCGCATCAGCAGGTTGACGAGGGTGGTCTTGCCGGCGCCGGTGGGACCGACTATGGCGATGGTCTGGCCGCGGGGGACGGTCAGCGACAGGCCGTCCATCAGGAGTTTATTTTCGTCGTACCCGAACGCTATGCTTTCAAACGCGACATCACCTTGAGCTTCCCTGAACTGCTCGACAGCCCCGGACTCGGCAGGGGCGTCTGCGATTTCCTCGGTCTCGTCGAGTACCTCAAAGACGCGCTCGCTGGCGGCCATGGTCGACTGCAGTATATTCGCGATGTTGGCCGTCTGGATGATGGGCTGGGTAAACTGTCTGGCATACTGGATGAAGGCCTGGATATCGCCCAATGTGATCAGCCGCCTGGCAGCCATCGCGCCGCCGACTACCGCGATCAGCACATAGCCGACATTGTTGATAAAGTTCATTACCGGCATGATGATACCCGAGACAAACTGGGCTTTCCAGGCCACGCCGTACAGCCGGTCGTTGACTTCAGCGAAGCGCTCGACGGAGGCCCGCTCGTAGCCGAAGGCCTTAACGACGGCGTGGCCGGAATACATTTCCTCGACATGACCGTTCAGCTCACCCAGGTACTTCTGCTGGCTCTTATAAAAGCGCTGCGAGTTTTTGGCGATGACTGTCGTGGTCAGCACGTAAAACGGAAGGGTGCCGATTGCGACCAGTGAAAGCTGCGGGCTGATGGAAAGCATCATCGCGACCGAGCCGATCAGGGTGACAACCGAAGTAATCATCTGCACAAGGCTCTGTTGGAGGGTGTTGGCGATGGTGTCCACATCGTTGGTGACGCGGGACAGTATCTCGCCGTGCGTGCGCCCGTCAAAGTACATCAACGGCAGCCGGGCCAGTTTAGAGTCGATGTCCCTGCGCAAGGAGTAGACGGTCTTCTGCGAAACAGCGGCCATCGCCAACTGAGTGGCATAACTGAAGGCGGCCGACAGCAAATACAGACTCAGTAGCGTCAGCAGTATCCTTCCGACGCTGGCATAGTCTATCGCACCACCGGGAACGCCGCCGGCTTTGGCCGCGATACCGGTAAAAAGAATCGTTATGGACTGACCGAGGATCTTTGGACCGGCCACCGAGAAGGCCGTGCTCAGTACGGCCATGCCGAAAACGAGCACCATCGCCGGACGGTGCGGTCTCAGGTAACCGACAAGACGGCGCAGGGTTCCCTTGAAGTTTTTGGCCTTCTCGGTGGGCATGCCGAAGCCGTGACCGCCGGGTCCGCGGCCCAGAGCGGCGCCGGGCCGGGACATTGGGTTGTTCTCCCGCTGGCCGCTCATACCGCTTCCTCCGCCGACATCTGAGACGCGACAATTTCTTTATATACACCGCACGAGCCCATCAGCTCGGCATGCGTTCCCTTGCCGACAATACAACCTTCATCCATCACCAGTATCTGGTCGGCATCCCGGATAGTGCCGACGCGCTGGGCGACAATGATGACCGTCGCGCCGGTGGTCTCCCTGCGCAGCGCGGCGCGAAGAGCGGCGTCGGTCTTGAAGTCCAGCGCGGAAAAGCTGTCGTCAAAAAGATACACGCGCGGCTTCTTAGCCAGCGCCCGCCCGATCGCCAGCCGCTGTTTCTGGCCGCCGGACAGGTTGGTCCCGCCCTGAGAAACGGGCGCGTCCATGCCGCCCTCCTTCTCCGCGATGAAAGCGCTGGCCTGGGCTGTGCCGGCGGCCTTTTCCAGATCCGCAGCGGTGGCCTCCGAGCGACCGAAACGCAGGTTGCTCAGTATGGTGCCGGAGAACAGGATGGGCTTTTGCGTGGCCAGACCGAGTCCGGAGCGCAACGCGTCCTGGCTCTGTTCACGCACGTCGACGCCGTCTACCAGGACGGCTCCGGAGTCAACGTCATAAAAGCGGGCTATCAGATTGATGATGGTGCTCTTTCCCGAACCGGTTCCGCCGATGATGGCGGTTGTCGTACCCGGCCTCGCCGTAAAAGAGATCCCGCGGATGGCCGGCTCGGCCTCTCCGCCGTAACCGAAGCTGACGTCGCGGAACTCGACGACGCCGGTGAGTTTCTCCGCGCTTTTCGGGACGGAGGGATCTTTGATCTCGGGGTCGACATCCAGCACTTCGTTGATGCGCACCGCCGAGACCTGCGCGCGCGGTATCATTACAAAAATAACCGTTACCATAACCACGGAGAACATGATCTGCGTGGCGTATTGAATGAATGCCATCAGCGATCCGATCTTGACATCGCCGGCTCCGATGGCTAATCCTCCGAACCAGACGATAATGATGGTGGTGACATTCATCATCAACATAACGAAGGGAAACAGAAAAGCCATCAGGTTATTCACCTTCAGCGTAGTGGCCGTCAGGTCGGCGTTGACCGCGTCGAAACGCGCGCGCTCATGCTCCACGCGATCGAAGGCCCGAACTACGCGGATACCGGTGAGGTTCTCGCGCATCACCCGGTTCAGCGCGTCCAGCTTTATCTGGATTTCCCTGAAGATCGGTATACCCTTCAAGGCGAGAGCGATGATCACCAGGGCCAGCAGCGGCAGAACGGCGAACAGAATCCAGGACAGCTTCGGTTCGGTGGTCAGCGCCATAACAATTCCGCCTATGGCCATCATCGGCGCGTGCGCCATCATGCGTTGCATCATGAACACGATGTGCTGAATCTGAGTAATGTCATTGGTCGTTCGGGTAATCAGAGAGGAAGTGCCGAACCGGTCAATTTCGCGGAGCGAGAAAGACGAAACACGGGTGAAAACCTTAGCGCGCAGGTCGCGGCCGAAGCTCATCGCGGTGCGGGAGGCCAGGAATCCTCCGACAAGGCTGGCTGCGATACCGGCGACAGCCACAAGCAGCATGATGCCGCCGGAGCGCCAGATGGTCGCGGTATCGCCTTTGGCGACACCTTCGTCGACGATGATAGACATCATCGCGGGCAGACTCAACTCAGCCAGGGAGCTGGCGAAGACCAGCGCGAGCGTGATGGAAATAGACAGCGCATACGGCCGCAAATGACGGAATAGTTTTAGCATGGTTTATTTTTCTCCTGTCGGTTCATGGAAATGCGCGTGGTGATTAGGGCATTGGCAGACGTCACCGTGTCTAGCGGACAAGAACACCGCGGTCCTGGAAAGCAGCTCCGCCAGGCGCTCGCCGTCCTCGACTCCCAAGTACTCTACAAGGGCCTCGGATTCGGTCATGGCCCGTTCGTGGAAGGAGGCGGCAAGAGCGCGGCCTGCGCTCGACAGCCGGACCCGGGTGACTCGCCGGTCAGCATTGTCCGCGAAGCGTTCAACCAGGCCGCGCGACTGGAGCGCGTCCACGAACTGCGTTACCGTCGGCGGCTTGACGCACATCCAGGCCGCCAGGTCTCCGGTACGCAGACCCTCACCGGCGCTCTCGTGAGATAGCCGGTGCAGGAGCTGGAATTCACCGGGTCGCGCGCTGTGGCCAAAGCCCGGGCGGCGCCTGAACGGCCCGACTGCTCTGAAGGCCTCAAACAACCGCTCGGCCACTTCACGGATCGATTTAGCTTCATCATCAGTATTCATAAAGCTCCATAGTTAGCTTTGCTAATAGTTAGTATAACTAACTATATAACCACTCCAGGAATACGTCAAGGCCGCAAGAAGCAGCTTTCAATAATTCAAGGAACTCCGGCCGCTATTCAATTCACTGCCGCCAATCCGTACACCTTGCGCGGGTACCACACTAGTGATTATATTTATTGGGTATAAAAAGTCGTCAAGGAGGCTCCTCCTATGCATCGAAGGGCAGCAGAATCAATCAATAAATCACGCTCAAAATCTTTTGTTTTCCGTTTTAGCATTCTCACGATTTCGCTGGTTTTATTTCTCTCCTGCCCGCTGGCCGTTTCCGGAAAACCGTCACAGACCCTTCAGGTTAAGGGCAGGTATCTGCTTGATACCTGCGGAAACCGGCTGCTGATCCGGGGAGTGGAGCAGGGTCTGTGGTGGGCCGAATCGCAAGCGGCCGTCGTGGACCACATCGCCGCAACCGGAGCGAACGCCATGCGGGTCATTGTCAATCATCCGGCCATGACCTGGCAGGACGTCGATGACCTGTTCGCCAAAATTACCGGACACCAGATGATATTCTACTGGTCAATCTACGATGTACCTCCGGGACTCGGCTTGACCGGCTACACCGACATCAACTACTGGAACCTCCCCGAAGTAAAGGCGCTCTATCAGAAGTATAAAAAGTGGATTATCGTGGACGCCATGCAGGAATGGAACGGCGCCGACGCCGACTGGGCACCGGCGGCCATCGCCAGGATTCAAACCCTGCGCGGCTGGGGCTACGACTGCCCTCTGGACGTCATCACCGGGATGTGCGGCCGCAAGCTACCTCTGATTTTAACCCACGGGACCGAGATCGAAGCCGCCGATCCCCTGCACGCCACCATCTTCGGATGGCAAGCCTACTGGTTTATAGAAGACAATCCCGAATGGGGCACCGACTACTGGACCTACCAGAGCGAGTTCGGCATGTCTCTTTATGAGGGCATCAGGCAAGCCTCGCTACAGAACTTTCCTGTCCAGATCGGTATCGAGAAGTACACGGAAGCCGGACCGGACTATTATATGGATTTTCTGGGGGCCATGGCTTCGGCCCAACAGTATCAGGTGGGCTGGTTGTGGTGGTGTTGGGGTTTTACCGGCCATCAGGGAATGACCTCCGACGCCGAGGCCAGGATATTCACCGATTACGGGGAACAGGTCGCCATTACCGACCCTAATTCAATCGCCAATACCGCTGTCAAAGCCTGCGGGCACTGAACCGGTAAAGCCTGAGAACAATCATTTTCAGGCTTTCCTTTTTTTACAGCTCCGGTCCAGATATGCCGGACGTAGGGGAGCCCTTCTTTATCAGGTCGCGCCCGTTTCCCGAGACATCAATCATACTGCCGCCGACGAGGGGCCAGTCGGCCCAGGCGGCCGTATCCGGCGCCGTCATCAGCGCGATGGAGTTAACCTCATCCAGGGTCGGAGCCTCTGTCATGGCGTAAACCTTCGCGTACTGCATATACATCCGCCCGTTTGCCCGATCCCCGCCGCCCAGACTGATGGACAGGGGCGTGCAGAATTCAGGCGTGGGCGTCTCGGCCGGCGGCCACCCGCCCGTACCGTCGATCGTCGACTCGGCGCTCAGGATGACGGGGCCGGCGGGACCGAACTTTGTATACTGCTTGACCTCAGTACCGGCGGCAGTCCGGCGGTAGTGCCAGGCCACGTAGACCCAGCCGCGCATAGTTGCCTCATCCGGCTGGCCCGCGACTCCGTACTCGCCCGGATCAATGTACGCCACGGAGTAGTCTCCGGTATTCGTAGTAATATTCTGGTTATACATGTAGGTTCCGAGCATTGCGTCATACCCGATATTGCCCGAGATCGTGAGCAGGAGCTGGGCCTCGCCGCTCACCGTTTCCGAACAGCTGCTGACAAAGGGATAATCGTTGCCCGTGCCCGTTTGAATACCCATGGCTTCGACAGTATGGGTCCATGCCCCGATGTAAAAATCCGACCCCGGCGAAGCCGCTCCATACTCCGCGGTATCGGTCCAGTCCGCCCGGCCGAATTCAGTCGAAGGCTGCGCCGAATTGGATCCCGTTGCCGGCGAACCGGAAGATAAACCGCCGCAGGAAGAGAGACCGAGTACGAAGGCAAAAAATAGGATAAGCGGATACATACGCCGTAACATGCTCAAAATAGTACTACGCCCGAATGTTAAAATCAACCAAGTTTCTGAGGAACCCTTGGCAGCAATGCAGGTAACACTCCCTCTATCATTCCTAATAATACATATATGCCGTTAGCGTCATTCTATAGACCAAACCATCCTGCATAGAGAAAAGAATTTTACCGTCAGGTGAGCCGAGGCCGATTTCATATTCCATATCGTTCTCACTCTCAAAATCCGGCTCCAGCGCGAAAGTTTCGATAACCTCGCCCCGGGACATTCCAATCGTAAAGTCAGTATCAAGCAACGGATTGTTTCCGAATATATCAAGGAACAGCAATATTTCTTCTTGCTCAGGATCATCGGGAACAAAATATCGAATGGCAAAATCGGCGTATTCTGAATAAATCAACCTTCCATAAACGTCGTTGGGTTCGTATGGCGTGCGCTGTTCTTCCACTTTGCTTGTGAACGGAATGCCGAACCGCTCGATTTTCCGGGTAATCGACTCCCCTTTAACAAAATAAAAAGAATTATGCAATACCTGAATTTTTCTTTCGTACTCCTGCTCGATCCACAAGGTCGGGTCGGACTCCCCTGCCAGCACGGTTTCATCAACAGACACTGCAGTGTCCGGCGAGACTACCGCCGCTGTTGTCTTTTCAGCACAGCCGATACACAAGAAGACGGCCAGCAGCGCTGAAAATAATAAAGTACGGTTAATCATGTATACCACCCTTTTTTATCTTCGCAATAGTAACAGTTAAACGATACACCGTAAACCAGTACTATGCATAAAAGGTATTCACCGTTTACAATAGAGGACAGGCGGGGACTTATGACAAATCATAAATTCATACAGAAATTCACGGTAGGGAGTGTCACCTACGGCTATTTTGATATACGCCAGGCGGCACAGGCCGAAAACAGGATGATTGACCGTCTACCCTACTCCATCCGCGTTCTGGCCGAAAATCTGCTACGCAAACTCGACGGCCACGCCGTTACAGAGCTCGATCTGAGAAACATACTCAACTGGCAGAAGACCTATGCCGCTCCGGTAGAAATACCCTTCCACCCGGCCCGGGTGCTGATGCAGGATTTTACCGGGGTACCGGCGGTAGTCGATCTGGCGGCCATGCGCGACGCCGTAAAGGCACTGGGCGGCGACCCCGGGAAGATTAATCCGAGCATACCAGTTGAACTGGTGGCCGATCATTCAGTGCAGATCGATTTCTCAGGCACCGCCGATAGCCTGAAGCACAACGTTTCCAAGGAATACGAGCGTAACGGCGAACGTTACACGCTTCTGAAATGGGCTCAACAGAATTTCAGCAATTTCAAGGTGGTACCGCCTAATTCCGGGATCTGCCATCAGGTCAATCTGGAGCATCTCGGCCGGGTGACAATCACAGACACCGTCGAGGGCCACAGCTTCGCCTATCCGGACACCCTGGTCGGACTTGACTCCCATACCCCGATGATTAACGGGATCGGCGTGATAGGTTGGGGCGTGGGGGGCATCGAAGCCGAAGCGGTGATGCTCGGTCAGCCCTATTATTTTTCCATTCCGGAAGTTATCGGCGTGCGCCTCAGCGGAGAGCTCAAGACCGGGATTACGGCCACCGACCTGGTATTAACCCTCACCAGAGTACTGCGCGAAAACAGCGTGGTGGAAAAGTTCGTCGAATACTTCGGTCCGGGCATGCAGAACCTCTCCATCCCCGACCGCGCCACCATCGCCAACATGACGCCGGAATACGGCGCCACGGTCGGGTTTTTTCCCGTTGACGAAAAGACAGTCCAATACCTCAGATTAACCGGCCGTCAACAGCAGGCTGAACTTACCGAGGCCTATACCAAACGCAACAGCCTTTTTTATTCTGATCAGGAAACGCGCGAGTACACGGCGGTGATCGACTTTGACCTCTCTTCAGTGGAGCCCTCCCTGGCCGGTCCTTCCAGACCCCAGGACCGCGTAACAGTGGCGGGGCTGCCCGCGGTGTTCGAAAAAAACCTTGCCGGCAAAAACCGGAAGACCGTGGAAATTACCGTCGACAGCCACCCGTTAACGCTCAGCGACGGCAGTCTGGTAATCGCGGCCATTACCTCCTGCACCAACACTTCCAACCCCCAGGTAATGATCGGCGCCGGCCTGATGGCCAAGGCGGCGGTGCGGCGGGGCTTGAAGGTTCCCATTTCCGTTAAGACCTCGCTGGCTCCCGGCTCGCGGGTAGTCAGTGGGTATCTCGAGGCCAGCGGCTTACTGCCCTACTTTGAGGCCCTGGGCTTTCACATCGCCGCCTACGGCTGCACTACCTGCATCGGCAACAGCGGTCCCCTGAGACCGGAAATTGAAAAGGCCATCAGGGAACAGGGCCTCAACGTCGCCGCCGTGCTCTCCGGCAACCGCAACTTTGAAGCCCGTATACATCAACAGGTCAAGTCCAATTTTCTGGCCTCCCCGATGCTGGTAGTGGCCTATGCCCTGGCCGGCCGTCTGGATATCGACTTGACAACTGAGCCACTCTCTTTCGATCCGAACGGCCAGCCGGTCTATCTACAGGATATCTGGCCGGATGAACAGAGTATTGATGACCTTGTCCGGGAGCATGTAAGGGCTGAGGCTTTTACCCGGGAGTACAAACAGATCTTCAGCGGCGACAACTTCTGGCAGGCGCTGCCGGTAACGGAAAACACGACCTTCCTTTGGGACGAGAAATCAACCTACATCAAAAAACCGCCCTATTTTGAAAACTTCACTCCGGTTCCCGCGCCTAAGCTGGATATCGTAGCGGCCCGGTCACTACTGCTGCTCGGTGACAGCGTTACCACAGACCATATCTCTCCGGCCGGCGCCATCGACAAGGACTATCCGGCCGGGCAATACCTGCAGGCGCTGGGAGTGCGATATGAGAACTTTAATTCTTATGGCTCACGGCGGGGCAACCATGAAATAATGCTGCGCGGCACCTTTGCCAACATCCGCATAAAAAACCGTATGGTCTCGCCTAAAGAAGGCGGTTATACCATCAAGTATCCGGAAGGCCGGGAAATGTTTACTTATGAAGCCGCTGTCCAGTACCGGCAGGAGGGGCGGCCGCTGGTTGTGCTGGCCGGCAGAGAATACGGCAGCGGCTCTTCCCGTGACTGGGCGGCAAAAGGCACGGTCCTGTTGGGCGTCCAGGCGGTTATCGCCGAATCCTTTGAGCGCATTCACCGCAACAACCTGGTAGGCATGGGTGTACTGCCGCTGGTCTTCGCGGAAGGCGAAAACAGCGGCACGCTCGGCCTGGACGGCTCGGAAGAAATCAGCATTAGCGGTTTAAAAAACATCACGAGCCGCCAAAGGCTGCAGGTCCAGGCCCGCAAGAGCGACGGTCAAGTAATTAGTTTTACGGTAACAGCCCGCCTGGATACCGGAATCGAAGTCAGTTACTTTATGCATGGCGGAATACTCCCGTACGTATTGCGCCTGATGATGAAGGACTCCTAAGAGCCTGTTCTATGTCTTCACTCAATAAAACGTTCAGATCTCGCAATAGGAAGCTAATCAATCTCCTCAACGGATGCGGTATAGCTAATTAACTTGATTTCTGTGCTGTTTCGACGATAATAAAATAGTACCTTATAACAAGGGTGGTTTTATACATGAAGAAAAATATCTTTTTAGTTTCACTTTTACTGTTCTGCGCCGGAAGCATGCTGTCCGCAGAAATCTTTTTTTTGCGAACCGGAGAGATCATAATAGGCACGCTCGCAAATGCCACAGCCGGAACAGTCTCCATTCAAAGCCTGGGGCAGGAACGGCAAGTGAACGCCGG
This sequence comes from Treponemataceae bacterium, assembly GCA_942493045.1. GTDB lineage: Bacteria > Spirochaetota > Spirochaetia > Treponematales > Treponemataceae > Teretinema. The sequence continues at coordinate 1,725,449 of OW818665.1, forward strand.
AGCGATTATCAGGACAGAAACCGATCTCGCGACCATCGCCGATATGGTTCTGGAAATCCAACTCCGTGACGGAACAATAATTCGCGGTAAAATAGTCGATTACGACGCGGAAATCGGCCTGTTTGTGGACATCAGTTTTGGAAGCCTGGCGCTGCCCGGCAGCACGGTCAGCTCTATCCGCAACCCGGAAACCGTGTCGCTCTATTCCGGAAGAAAAAATGCCGTAGGGGCGGGCGGCTGTGTTATTTTCCCGCTTACCAATGACTACTCGACAAGCTGGGGAGTCAACCTGCTGGCCGAAACCAGATTTCTTAATCAACGTTCAGTATATTGGGGAACCGAGCTGAGCTGGACAGGATTAAAATATACCCGGGATACGGACGTTACCTTCAACGTAATTGATTTTTCGCTGTATGGTCTTTATAAGCTGAATCAACTGGGCGATTCCCTTCCGGCACTTTCTTTCATTATACCCTACGCCAGGGTTTCTGCCGGAGCGGTATTAGTCTTGGTAAATGATAATCATGAAAGTCAGGCAGCCTCCCCCAAGGCCAATCTGACAGCCGGCTTCGGCGCTCAGGCTGGACTGGAGTTCCGGTTGAGCTCTGCTCTGTCTCTGCGCGGCTATGGAGCGGCGGCCTTTATAACACAGGAAAGCGGTCTTTTTATCGTACCAAAAGCCGGTATCAGTATGCTTTACGGATTCTAAGGAGTCGGAAAATGAAAAAAATACAACTAATGCTGGTGTTCGCGCTGATTCTTGTTCTTTCTTCCTGCACGGGAGATTTGCTATTCAATTTGGATTCGCAAGAACAGATTGTTGATGACAGTCTGCCGCCTTTGAATTTACGTGGCATTTATATAGTTGGGGGCTTAAGCGGAAATGGAATCAGTACAGTTGTATCTGAAATAGATTTGTATGACCCTATCGAAAACGAGTGGCATCCCGCCATAACCACACTGCCCACTCCGGTTAGTTTTTTCGGGGCGGTTGGTTATCAGGGGAAGATATATATTATCGGTGGTTATGATGGCACGGGAACAGCCCGTGATCTGGTTCAAATTTATGACACCAGCTCAGGACTTTGGACCTCCGGATCACCCTTACCGGCCATTCGCGCCAACATCGATGCCAGTCTTAATGACGGATACATTTATGTACTGAGCGGTTCCAGCTCTCCGGCGAATAACACCACATATTCATCAAACAATACCACTTACCGCTATAATATAACAACGGACAGCTGGGTTGCCAGAACAGCACCAGGTACAAATCGCATCAATCTTACCCAATATGCTTATGGCGGCACTGTTTATTACCTTGGCGCCCGCACTGCGAATGCCACCATCAATGTAATGCATGAAGGTTATCTACCAGTCCCGACGGGAACGGACGCCCTGTATACAACCCCAACCGATATGACTTTAGCAAAGATTGGCATAGCCGCCGATGTATACACAAAACCCTCCGGAACTTCCTACCTGATCATTGCCGGCGGTGTTTCAGTAATGACCGGAGCGAACGCCAACTATGTGTTCAACGCCGGAACTGCTTTTACGCCCTTGCAAACCGTGCAGTATATTCAAGCGCCTTTTACCGGTACCGTAGTAGATGGATCTGGATGGAATACTATGCCGCAGTCTCTTCCAGACACTACAGCCTATTGCTCGGGGGTTATCGTCAATGACGTCTATTACATTTTCGGTGGCACCAAAACCGGAATTCCGGCCACTCAACCACCCAGCGGAATGAGTACAACCTTTATTTCGAACCTGTCCACCTTTCCTTCTCTGACATGGCAGACCGGAACAGCAATGCCCCGTGGCCGCTACGGTCACCGGGCTGTAAAAATTAACTTGGACTGAATCAGGAGCTTCATATGGTATTAACGAGACACATTTTTTTTCTCTGCGCCTTTTTCCTTCTGACAGCCGTACTCGGGGCGCAGGATATTTCCTCATCGCTAAATACCGCACGCACCCAGTTCGCCGAAGGAGATTTCGTTGCCGCCAGTAAAACAATTCTAGAGGCAGCGGCGGATTTTCCGGGCAACAACACAGCTGTCGCTGAAGCCTTTTCCGAAATTGGCGTTACCGAATATAACAGAAGAAATTATAAGAATGCCTACCAGGCCTTTCGGGAAGCATTGAAGATTCAATCCACTAATCAGACCGCCACGCAGTATTATTTACGAATGCGGCGGGAGATGGATATCAATAATTTACGAAATGAATATACCGCTTCAACTCAGAGCACACAGGTGACGGCAACTGGAACTCCCGGGACACCTGCGGCAGAGAGTGGTTCAGCCAGTACTGCGCCTACAACAGCAAGTCAGGAAGCCGCTAATCAGGAAGACGACCTTAAGATTCTGATCGCGCAATTGCGGGCCGCTGAAAGCCGTATTGCCAATACTGAGAACGCCTCCAGCTCGGTGCGCAGTGACAATGACTTACTGCGCAATCAGCTGGAATCTCAACGCCAACTTGTGGAGAAAATGCTGGTAACCCAACGCGCCACGCCGGCAGAAACCGCCGATTCCGCGCAATTACAGGAAACCATTAAATTACTTTCTGTTATTGCTGAAAGAGACGCTTCCCGGCCAATCGTTGTCCAGAGCGATCCAGCCCTGCAAGCCTTGGTTCAGGAACTGTCAGCGGAAAGAAAAGACATCAATAATCCCTTTAGCTCCCGCAATGTCATAACAACTATGGCACTGATAGTAATGAGCCTAATCTTGTTAGCGATAGCCATAATTATTATTCTGGCCATTCGGGCCCGACGCTCAAACAAGAACAGCATGCCGGACCCCTACGCGGCTTCCTTTGCCAAGCTCACCGCAAATACGGAGAATCAGTCAGCCATCGGATACCTGCCGGACTCTCGATCTGCCGGATTGCTGGAGTACACCGGCCAGTCTCGTGATGTGGCCAATCATGATGACATCAATCTGAGAACAGCGCTGCTAAAGGCTGATCATCTTAATAAAATGTATAATGATGTGAAAACAGGAAATCTGAACTGGGATACAATCCGAGCCTACATTGATGATCTTGACAAGGCCTTGAGAGTTGAAATCTTGCAAGTAGTCGAGGCAAAACTGGAATCGGGGGCGCTTATCACACCGGAATCGGCCCTGCCAATCCTCTTTCCTTTCATTACAGACTTTGACGAATATATCAGCGACAAAGCCCAAGCCATTGCCCATAAAGCGCTGACCAGCAGCAAGGAATCAAAAGGTTGTGAAGACGCCGATTCGCTATTCGCCGTGCAAGCTTTATTACGCATTCCGTCCCAGCTTGAAAAAGTTTTGAGTGGTAAAGACCGCTCCCTAGTAACGGCGAAACTGGCGATGGGCGTTGCCAAGGCTCTCGGTCTTTCCAAGAACGATTGCGACCTCATTTACAAGGGGGCTCTCGCTCATGATGCCGGTTACTTGATTCTGGATGCTGATAAACTTAAACAGGTTATAGCTAAACCCGAAATCAATGATGAAGATTGGGTTTTCATCCAAAGTCATGTCCAAAACGGGCCGCTGTACTTTGGCGACGCGGAAGTCCCACTGACAATACTGGAATGCATACTTCACCATCACGAAAGAAATGACGGATCAGGTTATCCGCAGGGATTGAAAGGCGAGGACATCCCCTTATCGGCCAAAATTGTCGGCGTTTGTGAGACTTTTACCAGCTTGATATCCAACAGGTCATACCGGGAGAAAATGGAATCATCACATGCTCTTGCCATTGTGAAGGATGGTTCCCGCCGTAAATTTGACCAGGATATTATCGCGGCCCTTGAAAAAGTGATCAGATCAAACGGAGGTCAAGTGTGAATCCGGATCAAATCACCTTACTTTTTTGGAATGGTGATAAGGCCTCAAGCCTGTCGCTGTTTGAAGAAATGCTACTGGTTGGACAAAAAAGCGGCATGTTACAGGCTTTTTTGTCCGAAGCTCCCGGAGCAGAGCACTTCAGGGTAGGAAGCTGGGCAAAAGACTCACATAACATCCTACAAAAAACGCTGAAACAGTCTGTGCTTGGATATATACCCTATGTTTCACGAAACCAGCTGCATGCATTGATCAAGGCTGCCCAGAAAAACGGATTCCATACCAAGTTGGCGAACTTGCGGTTTTTTATTACCGGAGAAGAAGCGCTACTGTCCTGCTGCCGCGAGTTCACTCCCCGCATCCTATGCATGATCAAACCGGACTCCTCAGCAGCCGCTTTTATCTATTCGATCTTAAAAAAGATAAAAACCGAGAAAGAAGACTACCCTGAAGTATTTCTTATTATCCGCGACACTGTAAAACTGGAAGATGCCGCCGTTTTCTTCGCGACAGTATCAAAGGATCTCACCAATTTATTGGGTTTCGATTTCGCTTTGCATTTTGTAGGGCATTTGGCTCTATCCGAAGAAAAACTGATAATTGCCTCCAAGAAACCGGGAGTACCGCTTGCGGATCTTTTCCCCGAAGATGCGCTACATGGACAAATGAAATATTGCGCCAAGCAGTTGGCAGCCTCGGCCCAGCTTTCTCAGCAGGATCAAATGGAAAGCTTCCTGCGTATAACAAGCGCTTTATCAGCCTGCGCGTCCAACAACTAACATAATAATCTTTTTTATCCAAGCCGCGCTGAAGTTTTTTAGATTAAATGATAAGGAACAGCTTTAATCTGCGATAAAAAATAATTATACTAGAACCATAATTCACTCGTTTTTTTTTGCTACGGAAACAAGCCACCTAAGGAGACTTGCATAATGAACGAGGCAGCCAAAAGAACGATCCTCCTTGTAGAAGATGAAGCTATCTTAGCACTCACTGAAAAAAGGTCTCTCGAACAGTACGGTTACAAGGTGATTGTTGTGAATAGCGGCGAAAAAGCAATTGAGGCTGTCAAAGCGTCGGCTGAGATTTCGCTTGTTCTGATGGATATCAATCTTGGACAGGGCATTGACGGAACGGAAGCCGCTTTAATTATCCTGAACGACCATGATATTCCCATTGTTTTTATGTCCAGTCACAGCGAACGCGAAGTAGTAGAAAAAACAGAGAAGATCACTTCTTACGGCTATGTTGTGAAGAGTTCATCCATTACCGTCCTGGACGCTTCGATAAAAATGGCGTTCAAGTTGTATGACGCGTCCAAAAAAGAAAAAGAAAAAGAAGCAGCGCTGCTCGAGAGCAAGGAAACCACAGAGATGCTGTTGAATGTAGCCGCGCAAATAATCATAGCTTTGGATGATCAAGGAGAGATTACCCTGCTGAATGAAAGCGGACATAGCATATTGGAATATGAATCGCCGGCGCTGATCGGGAAGAACTGGTTTGAGACCTGTCTGCCGGAGGAAAACCGGGTGACTGTCAGAAACTATTTTGAAGAGCTGAAAACGGGCCGGGCGAAGATTATTCTTGAGCATCAGAATGAGGTACTCACAAAAACAGGAGCATATAGAACGATTCATTGGCATAATGCCCCGCTGGTCAATAAAGAAGGTCAATTTGTCGGTATGTTCAGCTCCGGCGAAGACATCACCGAGCGCCAGCTGGCGGAAGACGCCTTGATAAAAACGAAAGCGCTGCTTTCCGAGGCTGAACAGATTGGTAAAGTCGGTGGATGGGAATTCAATATTGATACTTTAGAACAGAACTGGACCGAGGAAACCTTCCGCATTCATGAAGTTGAACTTACCTATAATCACACCGTGGGAAACGGTATCAATTTTTATACACCTGAGTCCAAACCGCTCATTGAAAACGCCGTACAACGGGCACTGAAGTATCATGAGCCTTTTGACCTGGATCTTAAAATTAACACCGCCAAAGGAAACCTGCGGTACGTGCACACCATCGGCCGAGTCGACATGGCAAACCGCAGAATTTTCGGATTCTTTCAGGATATCACCGAACGCAAGCTGGTGGAAATCGCCCTGCAGGAAAAGAACGAAGCCTATTCGGCATTGAACGAGGAACTCCGGTCTTCAGTAGAAGAACTGCAGGCCGCGAACGAGGAAATGCAAGCCCAGAACGAAGAACTGCTTCATTCATACGAGAGCATCCGGCAGGGAGAAGAGCGTTACCGGAATCTGTTGGCCAATCTTGAAGCCGGGATTGTAGTGCACGCGCCGGACACATCGATCATCATGAATAACGCGAAGGCCTGCGAACTGTTGGGCTTAAGCGACGCTCAATTAAAAGGAAAAACAGCCATAGACCCGGCCTGGCACTTCGTGCATTCTGACACAACTCCGATGCCCCTTTCCGAATATCCGGTCAACCGGATCTTAAATTGCGAAAAGCCGATTAGAACGCAGATTCTGGGTGTTCGGCAAAGCGAAAAAAATTCGATCGTCTGGCTGTCCGTCAACGGTTTTCCCGTGCTGGACAAATCGGGAAACATTACCGAGATAATCATCAGCTTTATGGATATCACCGAAACAAAGCTGGCTGAAGAAGAGCTTAAACGCATCGAATGGCTTCTGACCAGCAGACCGCAACCCCTGCAAACAGCTGAAGAAGTCTACATTCCGCCTTACGGAGACCTAGTTGCGCTTAATACCAGCCGGCTCATTCTTGATGCGGTGGGCGGACAGACGCTGCGCGATATTGTAGGCGACTATCTCAAGCTGCTGGACACCTCCAGCGCGGTCTATGAGAAAAACGGCGATTACGCGCTGGGTCTTTTTTCTTCCGGATGGTGCCGCTTCATGGATGCCGCTTCGCGCAAGCTCTGCGAGAGCGAGAATAACCAGATCGCTCTGGACAGCGGACAATGGCATTGTCATGAATCGTGCTGGTCCTGCGCCTCGAAAAAAGCCATCGAAACAGGACAGCCGGTAGACATTGAATGCAAGGGCGGGCTCCGGCTTTACGCCGAGCCAATCCGCCTGAGCGGCGAGATTATCGGCGCTATTAACTTTGGTTACGGCGACCCGCCGCGGGACGAAAGAAAGCTTCGGCAGCTGGCCGCCGATTACCAGGTCGGCTACGATGAGCTGCGCGAACAGGCTATGAAATACGAGTCCCGCCCGCCATACATAATTGATCTGGCGAAACAGCGCCTGTCTACTTCCGCGCGCCTGATAGGAGACATTACCGCCCGCAAGCAGGCAGAAAACAGGATAGCGGCTCTGCTCGCGGAAAAGGAGCTGATCCTTAAAGAGGTGAGCCACCGTATTAAGAACAACATGCACGCCATGAAAAGCCTGTTGCTGCTGCAGGCTGACAGTAGCGGCGATAAAGCGACGGCGGCGGCCCTTGAAGAAGCCGGCAACCGGATGCAGAGCATGGAAATCCTCTATAATCAGCTGTACCAGAGCGCGTCGTTTTCCCGGCTGTCCATCAGAACCTACCTCACACCCTTAGTCGACGCCGTTATAGCCAACTTCCCACAGGGAAGATCAGTAACTCTGGAGAAGGACATCGACGATTTTATGATGGACGCCAAACGGTTGCAGCCGATCGGAATAATCATCAATGAGCTCTTAACCAACGCCATGAAGTATGCCTTCGCGGACAGGAGCAATGGCCTGCTTAAGGTTTCGGTAAAGAACAGAGATGGAAGAATCACGCTAACCGTGCAGGATAACGGGGCCGGAATTGATCCCTCGATCGATTTTTCAAACTCCACCGGCTTCGGTTTTACTCTGGTGCAGGCGCTGGCTACCCAATTGGGAGGGAAAGTCCATATTGAGCGAACCGGCGGAACCAGTATCGCGCTGGAATTCAACGAGTAAAAAATATGATGGGGAATTAAGAGAAAAAAAAGCGGGCTGCCATACTGACAGACCGCTCATTTCGCTTTCACATTTCTATTTTTTTATTATTTTACCGGAGCCGGCGGAGCCAGCTCGGAACGCACGGCGCCGATTGAAACCAGCACGGCGTCCAGGGAGGCATTCAAACTCAACCCGTCAATAATCGTACTCTGGGCCAGAGGGGCAATTGCCTCAATACCCTTAGGCGTAAGGTCGGTAGAAAAGTAGGTATTCATCTGTGTCAGATTGGATACATAACTTTTCAGTCCGCCGTTTACTCCGACGCTGGATTCGGCAATCTGGGCGTACACGGCGCCGAGTTCGGCGCGGCGCTGTTCGCTTAAGGCCTGAATCTGGGGATTGCTGTAAGTGGTTCCCTGCTTTTGCCATTCATCAAAATACTCCCGGCCCTGCAGACGCATTTTTTCAGACTGCTCCAGAAAACGCGCGCTTGAAACTTCAATGTTCGCGACATTTTTTGAATAGGTGCTATAGGCTTCAGCAATATTCTTCTGTTCAGGGTTAATAACGGCTGCCAAAGCCAGGTCAGTGGCATTGATCTGCAGCACCAGCTGCTTAATATCATTTTCCACCAGCTCCATGGTATTGCTGGCGGCTTCACCTCTTTCATTGCCGGAGACCTGAGCGGACTTTTCCGCGGACGAGGCGCAGGCACTCACCAGCGTCAGTGAAACCAGCGCAAACAAGCCGGCGATAAATACGGTTGTAAATTTTTTCTTCATAATATCATTCCTTCGTTTTCCTTAATGTTTAGAATACAGGCCATGCGCTCCCGCTCCGCTGCCGTCAACGTACCGGTCTCAGAATAGCGGTTGGCGCATGTCAGATTGTCACGGGCCAAATAATAGTACAGATCTTTCTGTCGTTGCGAAAAATCTGCGCCACCAACGGATGCGGAATGCATCGAGGGGACCTATTTCTTTTTTTTAGAAAGGTCGTTTTTCAGATCGCCGAAACGAGCCTGAACTTTGCCGATAACACCCTTCAGTTTACCCTCTGTTTCCATTTCCTTGTTGCCGAGCACCTTGCCGGCCGCTTCTTCAACCTTGCCTTCAACCTGTTTCGCGCGTCCTTTTCCTTGATCCTTGTTCATTGTGTCCTCCGAGTTTCATTGTGATCGGGAGCAACAATCCTCTCGTACCAATTGTTGGCAACCCTTGTTACGGTTAAAGTAATCAGAGCGGTCTCCAAGGTCTGTTCGGTATCTAACAGACCAGGCTTCCTGCCCTTCGTAACTTCATGACACTGAGTAGGAGTAACCGATGAAAAAATTATTTGGAACGATGTTTGTAATGATGATGGCAGTTCTGGCCGGCTGCGCTACCTCCGGTCAAACCGAAGCCGTATCCATCTACACCCCGCTGATCGGTGTATGGAACACCACCGAAGGCGGCATGGCCACCATTCTGGAAATCAGGGCTAACCGCACTATTATCCGCAGAACAACCATTGAAGGCGTACAAATTACCCAGCAGGGAAAATGGTACGCGGGTACCACCACACTTACCCAAAAATGGCCGAACCAGACAAACCTGATTCAGCACTATTCGATAAACGCCATCGATGACGTCATGGTTCTGTCGCTGACCTTGAATGGGTTAACCACGACTTACGTAAGTATGAACTGATACAAACCGCCGCGTTTTCTACTTGATAAAAGTTAAAAGCGGCTTTATACTTACCTCAGTTCCGTAACTACGGACTTACCGGAGGTAACAAGATGATTGTTAACACATCCGGGATTCACGTCTGAATCCCTCCCCAAACGCATACTCATTGTGAGCATTGAACTCGCCTGAAAAGGGCTGGAGTTCTGCTCTCCGTTTAATTAACACAAGGAATTACTCTGATGTCTATTTTATCCACCCATGGATATTCTGACGAATTCAGCCGGGAGGCCGAAAGTCTGAATGCCGGTATTTTTACCGGGTTGAATCTGGAAAGCGCGCGGGTTACAAGCGTGCATCGCGACAGCTACAGCCTGATTACCGAAACCGGCGCCATCCGGGGAATACTCAAAAAAAACGGTTTTACCGAGGCCGGTATTTTATTTCCGGTAATCGGCGATTTTGTGCTGATACGCCGGGAAGCCGGGAACGCCCTGATTTACCGGGTACTGCGCCGCCGAACCGAAATGAGCCGGCTGGACCCGGCGCCCGGCGGCGGAGCGCAGATCATGGCCGCGAACTTTGACCTGTTCTGCGTCGTAACCTCCCTGAACCGGGATTTTAATATCCGGCGCATCGAACGCTACATTACGGCGGGCTGGCAAAGCGGGGCTCAGCCGCTGCTGATTCTCACCAAGGCCGACCTGAGCGCCGACCGTGAAGTCCCGGAAAGCGAAGCCGCTTCGGCCGCTCCGGGAGTTCCGCTGATTACCGTCAGCGCCCGCACCGGAGAGGGGCTGGAAGAATTGCGCGCTCTGCTGCGGCCGGGAAAAACAGCCCTGCTGCTGGGTTCATCCGGCGTCGGCAAGTCCTCGCTGATCAACGCCCTCACCGGCGCCGCCGATCTTAAGGTACAGGAAGTACGGGAAGTCGACAGCAAAGGCCGGCATACCACAACAGTCCGTGAGATGATCACCTTGCCGAACGGCTCGCACATCATCGACACCCCGGGTATCCGGGAGCTTGGTCTCCGCGAAACTCAAACCGGCCTCCAGGCGGCCTTCCCGGAGATCGAAGCGCTGCTGGGCGGCTGCCGGTTTACCGACTGCGCTCACGGCAGCGAACCGGGCTGCGCCATCAACGCCGCCTTGCAGGATGGCCGCCTCGAGCTGCAGCGCTGGCAGCGGTATCAAAAACTGCTGAAGGAGTCTGAATTCAACAGTGACCCGGCCGCCTACCAGGAAAAGCGGCGCGCCTTCTGGAAAAACATCGCAAAACAAAACAGATAAAAATGAATCGACCATGATTTCTTTGTTGCAATATTAGTATACTTATGCTATATCTTGTAACAGAGGAATCATGAGTTTTAAATCACTGTATCCGCTCACGCCCAAAGCCGCGATATACGCTCCGCTGACCTTCCGGATGGGTCTGGATTTTCTCAGCGATGTTCCGGAAACCTCGCTGAACGGCATCCGTGATCTGGCCGGTTTTGCCGCTATAGGCGACGGCGCCATCCGCACCGCCCTGTCCAGAGAAAAAGCGGCCGGTTTGATTATCAGCGAAAAAGATTCAAAAGGCGTCACCCGTTACCGGATGGCCCAACGCCAATTTGATATGGGACGCGCCGCCATTGAGCGGCACAACCGGCAGGGTTTTTTGCTGGCGGTTTTTTCTTTTACGGACAACGCCGTCAGCGAGCGTAAGGCCGTGCGCGAAACCCTCCAGAATTACGGATTCAGAAAGCTGTCCCAAAACACCTACATTAACGGCGAGATCGAAACGGAAGGACTGCTGGAGTCGATGCGGGAGTTCGGTCTGGAAGAATCCTTTTATCTTTTTCACTGCCCGGAAATTGATAATCCGGAACTGATCCGCAAAATTCTGACGCTCTTCAACATCAAAACGCGCGCCGAGGAGCTGCGCAACTTCCACACGCAAATGAAAACGTTTCTGTCTGAAGCGGCGCTGAGCGATCATGAAACGGCCCGCCGCATTCTGTATCTGGCGCCGATACAGTACGAAATATGCCAGATCAATGAATTTCCGATACCCGCGAAATATCTGCCTGAAAATTACGCGCTTCAGGATATTCAACGCTATTATCACCAATTTATAGAACGTCATCAGTCTCAGCTGAAAGAATACTATCAGCGGGTAAATCGATAAGGGGGAAAAATGAAAAGCGACAAAATTATTTATACCACCGGCGCCGTCGCGGCGGCCCTGGTACTAACCGGAAGTCTGCTGGATATCGCGGTGAGCATGATGCTGGGCGGAGACCTGACCGCTTTGCCCGCTACGGCGGCGGGAAGGTTTGAACAGATATCAGCCACTCCCTTTATCGGCATCTATATGCTGGATTTCCTGAATCTGCTGACCGCCCTGATAATGGTTCCCTGCACCCTGGCCTTGTGCTACGCGCACCGCGATTCATTTCCGGCCGCGGCAACCCTGGCCTTCGCGGTCGCGCTTATCGGCACCGCAGTATTTGTATCCGGCAACCCGGCGCTGCCGATGCTCGAACTAAGCCGTAAGTATTCGGCGGCCGCTCCCGACCATAAAGCCCTGTTAGCCGCCGCCGGAGAGGCCATACTGGCCCGCGGCGAACACGGCAGCCTGGGAGTCTTCCCCGGGTTTATTCTTTCGACCCTGGCCAATATCATTGTAGCCTCTCTGATGCTGAGAGGTAAAATATTCAGCGCGCTCAGCTCCTGGTTCGGCATCATCGGCAACGCCTCGCTTTTTGTCTATTTAGCCCTGGTGACCTTCGCTCCTCAAACCAGAACCGCGGTAACAGCGCTGGCGGCGCCCGGCGGAATTCTGGCCATACTCTGGCTGGCCCTTTGCGTCAAAGGCCTGCTGTTCCGCGCCAGACAGACCGCCCGAACGGCTATCAATTAATATCTCAAGAAACAGGAGTTATGTATGTCACCAACCGGACACTTCGCGATGGGTTTCGCGGCGAAAGCGATTGACAGGGCGATCCCCCTGTGGTTATTGCTGACCGCGTCCTGGGCTATCGATCTGCTCTATTTTGTATTCCAATTTGCGGGCCTGGATTCAGCGGACTTTGCCCCCTGGTCACACAGCCTGCTGATGGCCGCGCTGTGGTCCGCCCTGGGAGCCCTGATCAGTTTCGCGATCTATCAAAAGATTAAAACGTCAGTTGTCATCGCGCTGACCATCTTCAGCCACTGGTTGCTGGATTTTATCGTCTGGAAGCACAATCCGCTAACCTTTGACCCGACGCTACGGGCCGGTTTCGGCCTCTATGAGGCGATCGGTTTTAATTTAGCCGACGCCGGATTTAACCGGCCTTCGATTATTGCCACTGCCATCGAGGCCGGAATGCTGGCCGCGGGAATAATCTTTTATCTGGCGCGCCGCGGCCGGAAAATTGCGGCCACGCGGTAAAGCCGCCAACCTGTCCGGAAAAAACATTTTGAATATCCCGCCAAGAGGTGTTACACTGGAGCTGTGAATTTATAAGATATTGCATCCGGAGGATTGAATGAGCAAGGGAAAGCAGCGTTTTTCCGCGAAAATGAAGTATGCCTTTGACAATTTTATGTCAAAAGGCGGTTTTTCTGTATTTATGGCCTTACTGGTTTTGTTTGTCGGCGCCATTTTAATCATGTCCGTAGCCCGGGCTGTGGCAAATCTGATACTGCCTCAGGAAAAGTTCTCAGACTTTTTCAGCGTGCTCTGGATCCAGTTTACCCAGGTAGCCGACGGCGGTTCGATCGCCGAAGACGCCGAAAGCAATTTCCTGCACCGCATCGTCGGTATAATAACCATGTTTTTGGGCCTGATCCTGTTTTCGAGTCTGGTGGCCTTTATCACCAGCCAGTTCGAAGCCAAGATGGAAGAACTGAAAAAAGGAAAAAGCGACGTTATAGAAAATGATCATACCCTGATCCTCGGTTTCGGCGACCGGGTTCTGGAAATAATCCGGGAACTGATCATTGCCAACGAAAGCGAAAAAAGTCCGGCCATCGTCGTATTGGCCGATGTGCCCAAGGACGAGATGGATGAGTTTTTCCGGGACCGCATTGAGGACTGGAAAACAACCCGCATCGTCACCCGCGAGGGACCGCCCTCCACCCTGCAGTTTTTACGCCGCGCCGGGGTGAACACCGCCAAGTCCGTGATTATCCTCAACCAGGTGGCCGACGACGCCCCGGTTTCCGAAAAAGCGCTCGGCGACGCCCGGGTGCTTAAAAGCATTCTGGCCGTTGTCTCCTGCACCGGAGAGGCCGATCTGCCGCCGGTACTGGCCGAACTGCACCTTAAAACCAAGCAGAATCTGGCGCTGAATATTGTTCCCGGTAAAATTTCCATCATTGACGACCAGTCGATTTTGGCCAAACTGATGGTCCAAACGTCGCGCATTTCCGGCCTGGCTAAGGTCTACGACAACCTGGTGGGCTTTGACGGCTGCGAGTTTTACTTCCACCGGCCGGAAGAAGGCTGGGGAACACTCGCCTACCGCGACCTGCTTTTCCATTACGCAAACTGCAGCGTCCTCGGCCTGAGAACCGCCGAGGGAGTCATCCGCATTAATCCCGCCCCCGCCACGATGCTCCAGGAAAACGATGAAGCGGTGGTATTGGCCGAGGACGATTCAGTCATCAGGTTCGAGAAAAAGGCCGTCGCCTACACCAAACCGACCGGAAAACCGGCCCAGCCCCAGCCCAAGAATATTGAGAGCCAGTTGATAGTAGGATGGAGCGGAAAGACCTCTATCATTGTCGATGAATACAGCAACTATCTGTTTGAAGGTTCAAAAATCGATGTAGTAGTGCCCGACACCCCGGATGAAATTAAAAAAGAATTCAGCGACATCCAGGCCAAACACCCCACAATCAAAATGCGCATGATCAAGGCCGATGTCAGCCTCTCCGACGTAGTCGCGAAGCTGAAGCCGGAACAGTATGATAATATCATACTGCTGGCCGGTGACGGCGCGGACGCCGAACTGCTGGACTCCGAAACCATCGCCACATTACTGGAGTTCCGCAACTACTTCAGAAATCTCGGAGGCAAGGTTAAAACCCAGCTGATCACCGAGGTAGCCGACTCCGAAAATATCGAGATTATCGAGGAAGCCGGCGTCAAGGACTTCCTGATATCCAACCAGTTTGTGTCCAAGATTTACGCCCAGGTCTCCGAAGAACCGGACGTCCTGAAAATCTACGAAGACCTGTTCTGCTCCGAAGGCAGCGAGGTGTATCTGAAGAGCGCGGCCCTCTTCTTTGAACGTTTCGGCGAAAAACGCAGTTTTGCCGACATTTGCGCGGCGGCTCTGGAGCGCGGGGAAACTTGTTTCGGAATCCGTCTCAAGGCCGAAGAAGACGAGGCTGAGCGGCACTACGGAATTTACCTGAATCCGGCTAAATCCGACCAGTTTACGCTTTCTCCCGAGGACTCGCTGATCACCCTCGCCGAGGATGAAACCTGATTTCCGGACGGATCGGCCTGATTTCCGGACCTCAAAAGCTGAACCCCGGCGCCGCCCGCCGGGGTTCGGATCGTCCCCGCACCTCTTTTGAAAAAATCAGAATTAAGCAGAAAACTACTTGCAGAGCGGCTGTTTGCTCCTTATCCTTACTGCAGAGGCATCTTGTATGTTCTACATAGACTTGATACTGAACCTCACACTGTTGATTTCGCTGAGTATTGTCTCCAGCTTCATTGAAGAGCGCTGGGCCAGACACAGCGCCGCTGGAATTATATTACAGGGTCTGCTATTCGGCAGCGCCGCCCTGATCGGCATGCTGCGGCCCCTGGATTTCGGTAACGGCCTGATATTCGACGGACGCTCGGTCATGATCAGCCTGGCCGCCCTGTTTTACGGACCGGTAGCGGCCCTGATTTCCGCCGGTATGGCCCTGGCCTTACGCATCAGCATCGGCGGCGGCGGCATGATCATGGGCATTCTGGTCATCTGCACCTCGGCCGTAACCGGCCTGTTATTCCGGGTGCGTATCAAACCGGTGCTCCGCCCGCCGAGCAGCTTCAATCTGTATCTGTTCGGTTTGACGGTACATATCTTAATGATCGGCTGCATGGCCACCCTCCCCGAAAACTTGATCATCAGCACCTTTTCCAATATGGCCTTACCGGTACTGCTCTTTTACCCCCTGGCCACTGTTTTGGCGGGTAAGATTTTAGCCAATCTGGTTCATACCCGCCTGCACGTGGAAGCGCTGAAAGAAAGCGAGCAGAAATTCCGTGAAGCCATCGAATATCTACCCTCCCCGATCGGTATTGCCCGGCGCGATGGCAGAATACTGCACGTCAACCGCAGTTTTATCGAAACCTATGGCTATGGCCTCCAGGATATTCCGACTATAAATGAATGGAAAACACTGGCTTATCCTGATCCGGTATATCGGGAAATTTCAGAAAAAAAATGGATAGCGGATGTTAACGACGCGATCCATAAAAAAACCGGTTCCATTCCCCGGGAGTACCGCATCCACTGCAAGGATAAATCAGAAAAAGAAGTCATTATTTCAATACGGTTGATTGGCGATCAAATCATTACCGTATTCGAGGACGTCACCGAACGCAACCGCAGAGAAGCCCTGCTGCGCGAGCAGGTGAGGGAACTCGCCAATACCCGCGAGGCGACGATCAACAGCATGGCCATCATTTCCGAATTCCGCGATACCGATACCGGAGCCCACATCCAGCGCACCAAACTGTATGTAAAGCTGCTGCTGGAACAGCTGGGCGACAAAGCCCCCTACAGCCCAGAAGAAATCGAACTGATCTGGCACTCAGCGCCATTGCATGATATCGGTAAGGTGGCCATTCCGGACAGCATTCTCCTGAAGCCCGGAAAGCTGACCGACGAAGAATTTGAAGAGATGAAAAAACATCCGCTGTACGGCAGCACCGCCATCCGGCGTACCGAAGAACTGCTCTCGGAAAATTCATTTTTAAACTTTGCCAGCGAAATTGCCGAATTCCACCACGAAAAATGGGACGGTAGCGGCTATCCGCATGGGCTGAAAGGCGAAAACATTCCTTTGAGCGCCCGGATCATGGCTATCGCCGACGTCTATGACGCCTGTATTTCCTCCCGCCCCTACAAGGCGCCCATTCCGCATAACGAGGTTGTCAAAATCATCCATGACGGAGCGGGGAAGCATTTTGACCCCTATCTGGTCAGCCTGTTCGAAAAAAAACACGCTGATTTTTTCCGGATCTCCAACGAGTACCGGGACACCTGATAACAATGGAGAGCGCCTGAATGACAGCAACAGCCGAACATACCCTGCTGATCGTGGAAGATGAAGCGGTAGTAGCGTTAAGAGAAAAAAAAGACCTTGAAAGCTATGGATACCGGGTACAGCTCGCCCATACCGGAGAGCAGGCGGTCACCATGATCGCTGGCCACCCGCAGATAGAGTTGGTGCTGATGGATATCGATCTTGGATCGGGCATAACCGGAGTACAGGCAGCGGAAGCTATCCTGAAACACCGGGAAGTACCGATCGTTTTTTTATCCAGCCATACCGAACCGGAGATTGTCGAGAAAACCGAACAGGTGACTTCCTATGGTTATGTCGTTAAGAACTCCAGCATCACCGTGCTGGACGCTTCCATAAAAATGGCGTTCCGCCTTTTTGAGGCCAGTAGCAAACTACAGCAGGAACTGGCGCACCGCACCAAGGCTGAAGAGGATCTCAATCAAAAGAACACCCTGTTATACACCCTGCTTTCCAACCTGCAGGTCGGAGTCTTTATGGTAGAAGCGCCCAGCGGCAAGCCGCTGCTGGCCAACCAGGCCGCCATGACACTGCTGGGCCGGGGTATTTTACCGGACGTCACCAAAAAAAACCTGTCCGAGATCTATCAGGCCTTCAAGTACAACACCTCGGAAGCCTATCCCCCCGAGGAAATGCCCATAATCCTGGGTATGTACGGACAGTCGATACATATTGATGACATGGAAGTCGTGCGGCCGGACGGAACGCGAACCCTGCTGGAAATATTCGGGTCCCCGATCAAAAACGCCCAGGGAGAGGTCTATGCCAGCCTGGTCAGTTTTATTGATATTACCGAGCGCAAAAAGGCCGAAGCTGAAATCGCCAAACAGCTCGCCGAAAAGGAAACCCTGCTCAAGGAAGTGCATCACCGCATTAAAAACAACATCAGTTCTGTGCAGGGACTGCTGTCGCTGCAGGCCGACTCTTCAGGGAACCCGGAAATAAAAGCCGCCCTGGAAGACGCCGCCTCGCGCGTCCAGGGTATGCGCGTGCTGTACGACACGCTGCTGATGAGCGAAAATTACAGTGACATCTCCATAAAAACCTATACCGAGGAATTGATTGAGGCGATCATTGCTCTTTTTCCGGAAAATCTGTCGATCACTATTGAAAAACGCATTAGCGAATTTACCATTTCCACAAAGACCATGACACTGGTCGGTATTATTCTGAATGAACTGCTCACCAATATTTACAAGTATGCTTTCAAAGGCCGGCCGGGCGGGCACATCTTAATCGTTCTGGAAAAGATTGAGAAACGGGTTTCCCTGATCATCAAAGATGACGGGGTCGGTATTGATCCGGATCTGGTAATGAGCGAAAAACCGGGATTCGGATTGACCATTGTCCGGATTCTCGCCGACCAGCTGAAAGGAAATTTTCAAATGCAGAACACCGGCGGCACCACCTGCACACTGAGTTTTGAGGTGTAAGGCAACAGCTCGCTGGTGAAGGGGTATCATACCGTGAAAAGCAAGGACTTTCCCGCCAGGGAAGGTCCTTGCTTTTTCTTACTTCAAGCGTTCTTCTTTTCTATCTTAGCCCAGGAATCGCGCAACGACACCGTCCGGTTGAAAACCGGCGCAGCCGCCGTTGAAGTATAGTCATGCACAAAGTAGCCGGTGCGCTCAAACTGGAAGGCTATACCGGTATTGGTTTCCGCCAAGAAGGGCTCGACCAGGGCGTCGCCAAGAGTCTTCAGCGAGTCGGGATTTAAATTATCCAGAAAGGTTTTTCCCGGTTCCAGCTCCATCGGGCACTCCGGCGCGAACAGATGTTCGTAAAGATTGATTTGAGCCTTAACGGCGTTGTCGGCCAAAACCCAGTGAATGGTGCCTTTGACCTTCTTCTCGCCCTGGGCGTTGCCGCCGCGGGTCTCGGGATCATAGGTACAGCGCACCTCGGTGATCTCGCCCTGTTCGTTTTTCGTGAAACCGGTACAGGTGACAATGTAGCCGTAGCGCAGGCGCACCACCGCGCCGGGACAGAGGCGGTAATATTTGGGCGAGGGCACTTCCATAAAGTCATCCCGCTCGATATACAGATGGCGTCCAAACTGAATGGTGCGCGAGCCGGAGTCCGGGTCTTCGGGATTCTTCACCGCTTCCATGTTTTCAATGCGGCCTTCTTCCCAGTTTTCGATTACCAATTTCAGGGGCTGCAGCACGGCCATGCCCCGGAAGGCGCGCTTGTTGAGATCTTCGCGCAGGCAATGCTCCAGCAGCTGAATGTCCACCATGCTGTCGCTCTTAGCTACGCCGATGCGCGACAGGAAGTCCCGGATTGCCTCCGGCGTATAACCGCGGCGCTTTAAACCGGCGATAGTCGGCATGCGCGGATCATCCCAGCCGGAAACCCGACCGTCATTGACCAGCTGTAGCAGCCAGCGCTTGGAAAGCACCGTATGGGTAATATTAAGTCTGGCGAATTCAATCTGCCGGGACGGATACACCTCGCATTCCTTAACGAACCAGTCATACAACGGACGGTGAATCTCATACTCCAGGGAACACAATGAATGGGTAATCTTTTCTTTGGCGTCGGACAGCGGATGCTGAAAGTCATACATCGGATAGATGCACCAGGCCGATCCGGTGCGGTAGTGCGGCTCACGGCGCAGGCGGTACATCACCGGATCGCGCATTACCAGATTGGGGTGGGCCATATCGATCTTTGCCCGCAGGGTCTTCTCACCGTCGGCAAACTCGCCGGCGCGCATCCGCGCGAACAGATCCAGGTTCTCGGCGACGCCGCGCTCCCGGTAGGGGCTGTTGCGGCCGGGCGGAGTCAGGGTAATATTATTCTTGTCCGGCACAGCCGTGCCTCGATACTCGCGCATTTCCTGGTCGGTCAGATCATCAACATAGGCCTTGCCCTTTTTGATCAGCAGGATGGCCAAATCGTAGAGGTATTCATAATAATCAGAGGCAAAATACTCGCGGTCCTGCCAGTCATAGCCCAGCCAGCGCAGATCGCGCTTAATGGCTTCGACATAGGAAAGGTCTTCCTTTTCGGGATTGGTATCGTCGAAACGGAGATTGCAGGTTCCGCCGAACTGGTCGGCGACGCCGAAGTCCACGGCAATGGCCTTAGCATGGCCGATATGCAGCCAGCCATTGGGCTCGGGGGGGAAACGGGTACGAACCGTGTCGCATTTACCGCTCGCCAGATCTTCCTTGACGGCTTCGCGGATAAAATCATTAGAATATACTGCTTCGTCTTCCATAATGTTAAAAAAAACTCCCTTCAGGCGCCAATCGGCACAGTTTCTTCCATTGTGACGAAGCAGTTCGGCAAAGTCAAGATCTATCGTGGCAGCCGTTCAACCCATTTCAACGCGTACCGTATGCACCTTGCCGTCACCCCGATACGGGATGGTCACGCCGCCGGCGGTTTCCAGACCGTTCAGGCGCTGTTCTTCACCGTCGATAATTACCGTGCGCACGCCCTTGCAAACATGGGCAGTATTGGTAACGGTTATCAAGTAGGTATCGTTTCGGAAGCGGCGTTTAACCGTAAAACCGTCCCAGGCGGAGGGGATGCACGGATCAACGCGCAGGCCGCTGTACTCGGGCCGGATGCCCAGGATACCCTGCGAAATGACCACGAAGGTCCAGGCCGCCGTGCCGGTCAGCCAGGAGTTTTTGGCTTCCCCGAAGCAGGAAGCGTCGCGGCCGGCTATCATTTGGGCATAGACATAGGGTTCGCTGCGGTACCTCTCAATCTGATCCTGCTTGGCCGAGGGGCAAATGGACAGATAATATTCCATTGCCCGCTCACCCAGACCGAAGCGGCAGGCCGCCAAATGGATCCAGGTATTATTATGGCTGAAAATGCCGCCGTTTTCTTTTACGCCGGGCGGATAGGAGCTGACCTCTCCAAGCTCAACATGGTATTTCGAATAGGCCGGCTGCTGCAGCATGATGCCGTTCGGGGTATACAGCAGACGGTGCACGCTTTCCAGAGCCTGCCGGGCCCGGCCGTTATCCATACCGGCGCCGCCCAAAATCGCCCAGCCCTGACTTTCAATAAATATCTTGCCTTCCTCGTTGACGGCCGAGCCAACCGGCTTACCCCCGGCGTCGAAGGCCCGGGTGTACCACTGGCCGTCCCAGGCTTCTTTTTCAACAGCCCGCAGCATCTCGGCATAAGCTGCCTCAATGCGCAGTTTATCGCTTTGGCGGCCGAGGTAGTCATAGAGCGCGGCCAGATCCAAGGCGGCGTATAAAAACAGGCCGGCGATCATCACCGATTCAGCCTTGGAGCCGGATACGTCCCCGGCGGTCTGGAAACTTTCGTTGGGCTCGGTAGAAAAACAGTTCAGGTTCAGGCAGTCATTCCAGTCGGCATGGCCGATCAGCGGCAGTCCGTGCGGACCGCGCTTGGCCATGGTGTAGCCGAGGGAAAGCTCCAGGTGATGCAGCAGGGTCTCGGCCTTTCCCTTATCGGCATAGGTCCTGTCGGCGTAACCGACGCCCTCTTCCAGAATGGAAACGTCCCCGGTCTCGCGGATATAGGCGCAGGTCGATAAAATCAGCCAGAGATGATCATCGTAAAAATCTCCGCCGATTTCGGCGTTGCCTTTTTTGGTAAGCGGCTGATACTGATGATAGCAGGTGCCGTCGGACATCTGGGTGGCGGCGATATCCAGGATGCGCGCGCGGGCGCGGTCCGGTATCATATGCACAAAGCCGAGCAGGTCCTGATTGCTGTCCCGGAAGCCCATTCCCCGGCCGATGCCGGTCTCGTACAGCGAGGCCGCCCGGCTCAGATTAAAGGTTACCATGCACTGATACTGATTCCAGGTATTAACCATGCGCTCGGCATGTTCATTCGGGCAGGTAGCCTGAAAATTATCCAGCAAAACACTCCAGCGGTTTTTTAAAAGCAGGAAGGCTTCATTAACCGCGCCGGGCCGGGAATAGCGCCGCATCAGGGCCCGGCCGATTTCTTTATTCAGCGAACCGTCAGCCGCGAATTTCTCCTTATCGCCCTGATCAATATAGGCCAGGATAAAGGCAAACTCCGCCTCCTCACCGGCGGCCAGTTTCAGGTCCACCTGATGCGAGCCGATGGGGTTCCAGCCGAAAGCCATACTATTGGTGGAAGATCCGGCAAACGGCACCCTGGCTTCATGCAGGCCTTCGTGAATACCGACAAAGGCTTCGCGCGCGGTATCAAAGCCGGAAATATTGGCGGTACAGCCGAACAGGGTATAATGCGAACGGCGCTCGCGGTATTCGGTCTTGTGATAAATAACCGAGCCTTCCACCTCCACCTCGCCTATCGACCAGGTTCTCTGATAATTGGTCATGTCGTTGAGGGCTTCATAAAAACAGAATTCCTGATAGCTCCATAACCGCGGGGTCTTGGTCTCCGCTGAATTATTGCGCACCCGTACTTTCCAGATTTCGATATTTTCGCCCGGCGGGATAAAAAAGAGCGTCTCCACTTCCAGGCCGTCTTTTTCTCCGGTAATGCGCGTATAGCCCAAGCCCTGCCGGCACTCATAACGCACACCGGGAGACTTAACCGGTTTCCAGCCCGGGTTCCAGACAGAGTCGCCATCACGTACATACAGATAACGCCCGCCATTATCATAGGGCACATTGTTATAACGGTAGCGGGTCAAACGGCGCAGCTTGGCGTCCTTCCAAAAACTGTAGCCCCCGCCGGTATTGGTGCAGAGTCCGAAAAATTCATCCTGCCCCAGGTAATTAAGCCAGGGGAGCGGTGTATCCGGCCTGGTAACTACATACTCACCGGCCTCATCATCGAAGTAACCAAATTTTCCTGCTTTCATTTTCTCTTCCTTAGATTCATTTTCTAGTTTCCCAATACCACGATAATTTTATGTACCGTCCCGCCGGCGCGTACCGCTGCTACATCGCCGGCGCCTGTTGCCGCCCCGCTGAGTAGCGATACCCGGGCGTAGGCGTGCGACTTCCCTTCACGGCAGACCGGCAAGGCCTCGCCGTCAAAAGTAATGGAGCGCACTCCCCGGTTTACCGAACCGCTATTGTCGATGCTGATATCGTAGCTGACGCCCCGAAACCGTCGGCGCACGCGCAGTGTCTTCCAGGAGCGGGGAATGCAGGGATCGATGATCAGGCTGTCATAGCCGGCGCGGATTCCGGCGATATACTGACTGGCAGCCTGGTATACCCAGCTGGCCGTACCGGAGAGCCAACTGTTCCGGCCCAGGCCGCACTGGGGATGCTCGTCGCCGAGCATGTTTTGCGGATACACGAAGGGCTCGCATTCAAATTCGTCAAGACGGTCATTACGGACGGCGGGGTTTATCTGACAGTAGTACTGCCAGGCGCGCTCGCCGTTACCATTCAGGCACTCGGCGATAATGGCCCAGGGATTGGTATGTAAAAAGATACCGCCGTTTTCTTTGGCTCCCGGCGGATAGGTACTCACCCCGCCCCGTTCGCGGTCATAGCCGTTATAAGAGGGAGCGCTGAGCTTGATACCGTTGACGGTATTCAGGCGCGTAAACACGGCGTCCATGCAGAGGCGCTCCCGGCCGGCGTCCGCGGCGAAACCGCTCAACACCGCCCAGCTTTGGCTGTTTACCCAGATCTTGCCGAACTCTGATTTTGCGCTGCCGATGGCCTCGCCTTCGGCGGTAAAATAGCGCACATACCATTGACCGTCCCAGGCGTTTTCATTAACTCGCGCGGACATCAGCGCGTAACAGAGTTCCCAGTCTTCGATATAATCGCGCGAGTTCTGCCCGTCGGCCGATTCATTCTGGCCGGTCGGCAACTGGCGTTCGCGATAGGCTGCTAACTCAATCATGTCGCGCAGGGCCCGGCCATACAGATTCGCCGTAAACAGGCTTTCCGCTCCTGTGCTTAAATTGACTGTGTCGTTCCAGTCGGCGAAGCCCAGCAGCGGCAGGCCGTGAGCGCCGCAATGGCTGGCGGTAAAGGAGAGTGCCCGGCAGAGGTGCTCAAACACGCTGCCCTGTTCC
This sequence comes from Treponemataceae bacterium, assembly GCA_942493045.1. Classification (GTDB taxonomy): domain Bacteria; phylum Spirochaetota; class Spirochaetia; order Treponematales; family Treponemataceae; genus Teretinema. Next base: position 1,749,104 of record OW818665.1, read on the forward strand.
AGCGCGTGGCCCTCCCTGTCCTTTTCATAAAACGGAATCTTTTCATCCAAAAAGGCGGTATCTCCGGTTTCCCGCAGGTAGGCGGTCACCGCCAGCACTATCCATAAGTGATCGTCGCTGTAAAAAGAGGGACGGTCCGGATACTCATGGCTGTCCCCGGCAGTGCCCACCATGGTCAGCGGGTTAAACTGATGCATGGCCGAGCCGTCCCGCCGCTGTACCGAAAGCAGCTGAGCGGCCAGGGTCCGGGCGCTGTCGCTGTCATGGCTGACAATGCCCATAATATCCTGGCTGGTGTCCCGGAAGCCGATGCCGCGGTCGCTGCCGAAGCCAAGCTGATACAAAGAAAGGTAACGCGACCAGATGCGGGTAATCCGGCACTGGCGCGGGTTATGAATATTCATCATGGAATTGAAGGCCGGATCAGGGCTTTCAAAAGCGCAGGCTGAAAGGTAGTTCTTCCAGAAAGCAGCCAGAACGGCGAAAGCCCTGTCCACCACGGCCGGATCTCGCCAACGGCGCGCTTCCGCGCGGACCTCGCCGTTTTCGGGCTCGGCTTCCTGACCCAACTGGGTTATCAAGCGAAAGGATCCTCCGGCGGCAAGAACTCCGGCGCGGCACAGCAGGGCGGCGATGTTATCGCCGCGCCGCGCTTCGTAATTGGAAAGTTCAGCCTCATCCAGAGCGCGCGGATGGGCCCAGGTGCCGTATTCGTTGTCGCCGAGGAAGCGCTTGCGGTCAGTCTCAAAACTGGAGACCGGCGCGTTGGCCGTAAAATAATTCTCGGCGACGCCCTTTCGCATAAAGGCGCATTGGCACAGGGTCACGAATCCGTCGCTTTCACGCAAGGCGCGGCTCTGCATGGTCTGGGGGACCCAGTCGGCGTTAGTCAACTGCTTTAGGGCGTCAAAATGGGTGTATTCCACCACCGGGATAAAATCCAATTCCACGGACTTGCCGGTATGGTTGGTCACCCGGATGTCGCGGATTTCACGGTTGGCGGCCAACGGATGGGCGCTGTCTTCCGGTGGACAAAAAACGCGAATATCAAAATCCAGACCATCCCAGGAACTGAGAAAGCGGGTGTAGCCGAGCCCGATGCGGCACTCCCACTTATCCGGCTGTGCCAGAGCCGGCACAAAAAAGGGCGCGATCAGCCGGGAGGCCCCGCCGGAAACGTCCCGGCGCCGGACATACAGGGTTTGACCCTTGAAGTCCGAAGCCGGCATCTGGGAAATATACTTTACGATACGGTTCAAGGCCGGGTCGCCCTTACAGAGCAGGCCGCCCCCGGTACTGTCCACAAAACCGCCGAAGGCCAGGGTGCCGACATAGTTGATCCACTTCACCGGCGTCCTGGGCGTAGTTATCACGTACTCGGCTTGAGCATCGTCAAAATAGCCGTACTTCATGGGAAAAATCCTTTACTGTCTTCGGGTGACCGCTACTGCTTGACTCCGCCGGTCAGGCCTTCGATAAAGTAGCGCTGGAACATGATAAACATGATCATCGGTATCAGGGCGGTAATAAAACCGCTGGCGATAATCACGTCATAGGGCTTCGCGATATTCACGCTGTCCATGACCTGTATCTTTACCGGCAGGGTAAACAGCTCTTCACTGCGTAGCACGATCAGCGGCATCATAAAGTCATTCCAGATTTGACGGAACTGGATGATGGCCAGGGCCGAGAGCGCCGGCTTGGACAACGGCAGAATGATCGACCACCAGATCTTGAGATGCCCGGCGCCGTCGATCCGGGCGCTTTCGATCAGGGCCCGCGGAATCTTGATATAATACTGGCGCAGCAGGAACACGCCGAAGGCGCTTACGGCATACGGTATAATCAGTCCCAGTAGATTATTGGTCAGCCCCAGCCGGTTCAGCACCTTATAATACGGCGCGATCATAGTAGTCATCGGCAGCATCATCGAAGCCAGCACGCAGGTGAACAGCAACTTCTTAAAGCGGAATTCCAGAAAGGCAAAACCGTAGGCGCTCAGCGAACAGACCCCCAGGGTCAGCAGAATGCCGACGCTGGTCACCAGGGTGGACATTAGAAAAGCCGTACCGATCTTCCATTTTGTAAAGGCGGTCACAAAGGAGGTCAGACTCCAGGAGGAAAAGGCCTCCCAGGCCGGTTCCTGCAGGAACACCGGCGGAACCTGGAAAATCTCGATAGCCGGGCGGAACGAGGAGTCAGCCAGCCACACCAGCGGGTACAGATATATAATGGCGATCGCGGTAATGAAAACAAGAGAAATCGCGTAGAACGGTTGTTTCCAGCGGAAGGTCGCGGCGTTATGCATATTATTCCTCCTCCTTTTTTCCGACACCCATAAAATGGAGCTGGAACACACTGACACTCAGAATAATCACAAACACCAACCAGCCGATGGCCGAGGCGTAACCCAGCCGGAAGTTCTGGCTGAAAGCTTCGTCAAAGATAAAGGCCACCAGGGTCTTGGCGACCCCGCCCGGCCCGTATTGGGCGTTTGGAAACAGCATAAAGACAAGGTCGAACATTTGCAGACAGCCGATGGCCGAGGTTATCAGCACAAAGGCAAAGGCGCCCTTCATCAGCGGTATGGTAATACCGAACAGGGTCGACCAGTTGGTGGCTCCGTCGATTTTGGCCGCCTCATACAGCGACACGTCGATGGTCTGCAACTGAGCCAAAAAATATACCATATGAAAACCGGTCCACTGCCAGAATGAAACCAAAATCAGCAGCGGGATGGCAAAGGAAGAATTCATCAGCCATTCGGTCTGATTGGGCAGGCCCATCAATCCCAGAACCCAATTGATGATGCCCTGGTCGCGGTTAAACAACATGCGGAACAGCAGGGCGATGATTACGGTATTGATTAATACCGGTAAAAAGAAGGAGGCTCGCAGCACGCTGCTGTATCGCTTGCTGGCCATGCTGTTCAGGTAAAACGCCAGCAGAAAAGCCACCGGAATCTGGGTAACCAGGGCTCCGACGGTATAGAGTACCGTGGTCTTAATCGCCAGATAAAAATCTTTGGAAGTAAGTACTTCAATATAATTGTCGAGGCCGATAAACTCGCCGACATTGATGCCCTGGGCATCGGTCAGACTCAGCACAAAACCGGTACCGAATACGTAGTACGAAAAAATGACCATCAGAATTAAAAACGGCGCGATCATCATGTACGCACTGATGGCGTCCTGACGCGCCAGGCTGTTATTTTTTGCAAGAGCGTGTGTCATGTTTATTCCTTCTCCTGGCAAGCGGTACCGCCCCCTCGCGGGAGGCGGCACCGCCATGCGCCGTTTAGTGTGCGTTATCAGCGCATTTTCGCGAGACGTTCCTCAACACGGGCCTGAGTCGCGGCCAGACCGGCAGCGATGGTTTTACGGCCGGAAGCGATTTCGGAATACTCGGCGGTAAAGTCGCTCAGGGCATCCCAGAAGACGTCGCCGGTGTTAACGGAAGGCATTACCTTGGCCATAGCCACCTGCAGTTCGCCGAGTTTTTGTCCGCCGAAACGGGGATCACTTTGTTTGAATACGGCGTCATTCCAGACTGAGGCGAACGGCGGCAGCATGCCGGTTTCCACAAATCTGGTGCGGATGGCGCTGGAGTCATACTGCATGTATTCCATAACCTGATAGATCAGCTCTGGATTGCGGGCAGTCTTGGGGATGGCCAGGAAGGATCCACCCCAGGAAGCTGTTGCCGGGCCACCGGCCTGATACAGCGGCAGGGCGCGTACCTTAAACTGATACTTGCCGTCAGCGGCGGCGGCATCCACCTGGGAGACCCACCAGTCAGGAGAGGTATAGGAAGCGAGTGTGCCGTTTTTCAGCAAGGCCGCGAAATTACCCCAGTCCCAGGCGGTAAAGGCGCCGGTTTTCTGCCAGTCCATCCATTTGGTCACAAAGGAGGTAAAGGCCGGAGAGGTAAAGGTCGGGCGGCCCTGGGCATCGAGCACCTGGGAACCGGTCTGCTGCCAGATCATGAACATGGTGTTGCCGAGACCGTCGTTACCGTAGGGCAGCGCGTAGTGCACCGGCTTCCCGTCTTTCTTTTCGGCAGTCAGTTTCAAGGAAGCCTGGAAGAACTCGTCCCAGGTCACAATTTTTTCCATATCGACGCCGACCGATTTCCAGAGGGTATCGTTATAAACCAGTACTACCGGGTGTACATCGTGGGGCAGACCATAGATGTTGGAACCATAGCGTACCCAGTCTACGCGGCCGGGTACTACATTCTTAAAGGCGGCGGAGTTGTTCACATAGCTGTTCAGGGGAAGCACAAAGGACTTCCGGGCGTCGGCGTTCAGAATCTGGTTGGCTTCGATCTTCCATTCGATAATGTCCGGAACATTCTTGCCTTCCAGCATTACTGCCTGAAGTTTTTGCACAAAGGCATTTTCGGGAACAGTCTGGATATCGAGAGTGATGTTGAACTTCTGCTCGATATCAGCTTTTCTGGCTTCCCATTCCGCCACGTTGTTGGCGGCAAAGCTCCACATTGTTACCGTGCGTTTGCCTTCCGGAGCCTGCTGACCGCCGCCGGCAAATACGGTTTGCGCTGCCATAACCATTAACAGTACGGCACCGATCAAAACCAATTTCTTCATAATAGATCCTCCTCTACACAATCAAACCAATTCGAAACGTTTCGATTCAAACTATAAAAGGCTTTATTTCTTCTGTCAACAAAAAAAGAGAGTATTTTTTTGATATTTGCATTGATTTTTTAGCAAACCGGTTTAGTTTACCGGTTAAACACTGCACGAAGAGCGCAGCACCAGGGTGGTCGGAATAGTGATAGCCCGGCCGGTACTGTTACGGCGCAGCATGTCCATCAGCGCGTGTACGGCTGTGCGGCCCATCCCCAGGCGGTCAAAACTGACCGTCGTCAGCGGCGGATTGCTGTACTGCGAAAATTCGATATTGTCAAAACCGCTGACCGACACATCCGTCGGCACTTTTAAGCCGAATTCACCCAGGGCATGCATCACCCCGAGGGCCATCTCGTCGTTGGCGCAAAACACGGCGTCCGGACGGTTGCCGCCTTCCAAAAACAGGCGCATCCGGGTATAGGCTACCGAATTATGAAAATCGCCCTCTAGGTACCAGCGCGAATCGAGTTGCAACCCATGCGCGCGCAAGGTATCGGTGAAGCCTTCAAAACGCTTTTTATTATCATAAGAATAACGATCACCGGCCATGTACACGATCTTTTTACGGCCCAAACGCAGCAGGTGGGCAGTCATTTCGGCCGCGCCCTGATAATTATCGACTATCATAGTGCAGATATTTCGATTATCCAGCACGGCCGTGTCCGGTTCACGGTCCATCAGCACCAACGGCAGCACTCCGGAAACCGAATTGAGCAGTTCCGGCTCGATATTGGCCGAATTGACCAGGATGGCGCCGTCCATCCATTTTTCGCGCAGCAGGCTGTAAGCCCGTTCGCGGTTATTGGTGGTGACGCTGGCAGCCAGCAGGTCAAAATCGTAGGGCACCAGGGTCTCCTGAATGCCTTTCATAATATCGGTGTAGTACGCTCCGGTAATTTCATGCAGGAAAACGCCGATTCGGTGGCTGGAGCCCATTTTCAGGTTGCGGGCCATCGTATTCGGGTGATAATCCAGTTCACGGGCTATCGCGAGAATGCGGTCACGGGTTTCTTTGTTAACTTTGGGAATATTGTTCAGGGCATAGGAAACAGTTGAGATTGAAACCCCGGCCTGCCGGGCGATATCCTTGATTGTAGACACTCCGTACTTCCTTACAAGTATTTGTACTGATTCTATCAGTTTATGCTTCTTTTTTCGTTTCCACAAGTTGAAAAGTCCGTATACAATGGACGGGAAAATAAAAAGCGGGAGAGTAAATGAACAATGATCGAGTCCCGGGCCGCGCCCGTCGCGCCCTCACCGGTATAGCCCTGTCCCTGACCCTACTCGGCGCGGTAAAGCTGCCGCTTTGCGCCCAGGAAGCTCAACAACGGCCGACTGTGGCCCTGGTATTGGCCGGTGGCAGCGCCTGGGGTCTGGCGCATATCGGCGTCATCAAAGTTCTGGAGGATATGGGCATCCCGGTGGATATGGTGGTAGGAACCAGCATGGGCGCCATTATCGGCGGCTTTTACGCCACCGGCCTGAACTCAGGCGAATTGGAGGAGATTGCCCTCCAAACGCAGTGGGTTGAACTGTTCGCCGAAACCAACGCCCCGGCTAATGAGTCTTTCTTTGACTCGCGGGACCGGCAGCTTTACGCGGTCGGCGCGGAGTTCGACCGGCGCGGCATTAAACTGGCCGGAGGTTTGGTCAGTGGTCATAAAATCTTGCGCTTTGTGGACACACTGACGGCCGATATTCCCGCGCCGCTTGACTTTGATACGCTACCGCGCCGCTTCCGGGCCGTAGCCACCGATATTTCCACCGGTCAGCGGGTAGTAATCAGCGAGGGCCGGCTGTCCGACGCCATGCGCTCCAGTATGGGTGTACCCGGGGCCTTCGAGCCTTACCTCCATCAGGGCCGTTATCTGGTGGACGGCTTTCTGGTGGACAATCTGCCCATCGCCGCCGCCCGCTCCATCGGCGCGGATCTGGTGATCGCCGTAGACCTGGTGGACAGCAGCATTCCAGAACCGGAGGAGCTCACCAGAACACCGCTGACTACCCTGCTGCGCACCTTCGATATCATGCTGCGCAACAACGTAAATCCCCAACTGCCGCTGGCCGATCTGATACTGACGGTCGATGTCAAAGATTTCATTCAAGCTGATTTTTCCAAAACTATCGAATTAATCGAACGCGGCGAACAAACCGCCCGGCAGTCCATAGAACAGATAGCGGCGCTGCGTGAGCGGACCCTGAGCGGGAGCGCGCAAGCAATTACCACGGAAGCTGCGGCAGTCGAAGCTACCGAAACCGCATCTGCCCCGTCGCCGCAGCATCAACTACCCCGGCGGCTTGAGGCTACCGCCATCGAGCGCATTGAAATACGGGGCGGAGACCAAAAGAGCCAGTTCCAGGCGGCGCGGATTTTTGAGGTTGTGCGCCATCGCGTACCCTCGGCCCGGGAACTGCAGGACCTCTGCGCCGCCTTGGATCGCGCCGTTCCGCTGGCCGGCATCCGGGTTTACCGTGACAGCGGCGCTGAACGCCCCACTCTGGTAGTCGAACTGAAGGCCCCGAATAAGGCGGGCCATGCCCTGCGTCTGGCAGTACTTTACGAAGCCACCTATTCCAGCTACATGACTTCAAATATGATACTTGAGCCGGCCGTGGTGCTGCGCGGTCTGACAACCGCGGACTCCCGCTTAACCGTCAATGCCCGGCTACTGGACGCGCCCGGCTTATATATCGACTTTATTCAGCCTTTTGGAAAACATTTCTACGCCGCGCTGGCCCTGGAAGCGGCTAAAGACTTTGATACCTGGATTACCGAAGACTCTCTGGCTTATCAGTTTCAAACTTCGTCCCGCAGCGTAAGCGTCGCTCTCGGCTCGCTGCCGGTACCGGCCGTCAATCTGGCTCTGGCCGCCACCCTGGAATTTGTGGACCGTGAGCGGCTGAGCGAGGTGGCGGATCAAAATTCGGTGGATTACGCCCTGCTTTTAGAGGGAAATTTGGAAGTGTGCCGCCTGAACGCGCCGATTTTTCCAATGGACGGAATTTCGGCTCGAGTCCAGTACCGGGTATCCCGGACAGAATGGCTTTCAGAGCGGAACTTTGCCGTGTTGCAGACCAGCGGCAGCACTTTCCTGTCCCTCGGAACGCCCTTCTCGGTAGCGCTGCTGTGGACCGCCGGCACCGACTTCAGCACCAGTCTGACTCCCGACAATGCCGCCCCGCCGTTTTACAAACCGGATCTCTCCAACCGCCGGCTTTTTCCCGCTCCGCTGACCGTCGGCGAACGCATCGGCAGTCATGTGGCTGGCTTAGGTCTGGAAATAAAACACCAACTAAACTGGAGCAGCCGGGGCATAACAGTGCCGGCCTTTTTGATACTCAACGCGGCCGCCGGGTCGGTAATTCAGGATCCGGAGCACTTTGAATGGAACAGCGGCCTGCTGCACTGGAACGCGGCCGGCGGCTGCGGAATCCGGTTCAGCGATGCCTTCGGTCTGGCCGCGCGCGCCGGAATTTCACGGAATACCGCCAATCAATATACGCCGTTTATCTCCCTGGATCTGGGAGCAATCGGATACTGACCGGCAGGAGCTTACGGTCGAGCCAGGCCCATGTAGTCGACCATCGTCTGAATGACGCGATCCGCCTCATCCTCTTTGTCGGTGGCCAGTACTATCGCGAAATAATATACTTCACCCATCAAGACGAATACCCGCCCGCCGGTGCTAGAGCCGGTGCCGCGTTCATAACTGAAAGAGCCGATATATCCGGCCTGCTTGTACTGTGAAACGGGATTCATATCCGGAGCGCGGATAACCGCGTCGCGTACCAGACTGTCCCGCACTACCCGCTCGGCGCTGGCGTTCAGAATTGAAAGCTTGTGCTCTGCGCTTGATGCGTCGATGGGCTGCGGAAATTTCTCAAATTCGATGTAGATGCTTTCCAGCGGGCCATTGCTCAGGAGTACACTGGTTTCGGTAACTGCCGTGGCGCTAAAACCTTCAGGGACGGCAATGCGGAACACTGCGGAAGGGTGGCTGTACAAGGTAAAACCGGAAAGCGGGTCTTCAGCGTTCATGGCGACTGCCGCGGTTTCGTTGCCATCGTCGGCACCGCGGGGGCGGCAGGAGCCCACCGTCAATAAAGCAAGGCCCAGCAGCACAGCCCCACATCTCCGCATCAATTTATGCATGTTGAACCTTACCATAGTGAAACACCTCAATTATTTTTAGACGGCAGGAAGGGAGCCAGAGCATGAGCCAGAGCCGGAACATTGCGGGTCTGCAGCCAGATCGCGCCGGGACCGGTATATTCGCAGACCAGGCCTTCGCCGGAGGCAAAGGTGGAGAACAAGCCCTTGGAAGATTTCCGTATCTTGTAGGTAACGCTTTCTTCGAAAGCCACGATATGACCGGTGTCCACGCGATATGTTTGGCCGGCGGCCAATTCTTTTTTGATCACCGCGCCGTAGGAGTTCAGGAAAAGGGTGCCGCGGCCGCTGATCTTCTGCAGAAACAGTCCTTCTCCGGATACGAGTGCCTTCAGCGAGCCCTGGGTGGACAGTTCCAGATCGGCGGTACCGGCCAGATAGGTACCGCCCTGGGCATAAAGGGTGTTGGTATTCATTTCAAAAGCGATGATATCGCCGGGTACCGTGGGCGCCAGAATTAGTTCGCTGTTTTCCTCGGTGGCGGTGAACAGGGAACAAAACAGAGACTCGCCGCCGATGGCCGCCTTGATGGCCCCAAAGGCGCCCTTGCCGCTGGTTTTGGCCGCCAGTTCAATGCTGCTGGTCATGCCGACCATCGCGCCGGACTCGGCCTTAAAAGTCTCCCCCTTGGCGAGGATTACGCGCAATACCGTAAAAACCGGTCCGTTTTCAATGTTAAATTTCATAGCTTACTCCTTCCTGCAGATTAAGAAAACTTTCTGTAGGAAGTGTAAGCCACAGCGGCGCCGGCGCGCAACAAAAAACGGGCGGATTTCCCTTAGTTCGGGAAACTCTTCAAGGCCTCATCCAGGGCGCGCAGAATGTGCGCGTCATAATCGATAAACCTGGCCTCCTGCAGGGCACCGCGGCCCAGCGGATTACCGGAAGCGGCAATGCTGGCGATAATCTGGCGGATCAAGCTCTTGTCGCGTACGGTATTGCCCTTCACCTTTTCCATCACGTTATATTCGGAGAGGCGAGTCGAAAGAAAACGTACCGCTTCATCACCGCCGTTAACACCCAGAGCCTGATAGGCCTTGAGGGTTTCTTCAAGCGAAGCGTCATTTTTGCGGTCCAGGCGGATAAGTTCAATGTAAACCGGAACAACGTCCTCGCCCTTGTCAGACAAACCGATCAGGGCATTCATAGCCGCGACGCGCAGCTTTACCAGCGCCATGCGGGAAGAAACATCCTGAGCAACGCGGTCAATGCCGATCCGCAAAGCCCACTTTGCCACCAGGGCTTTGCGCGGAGCGGGAGCCCTTGAGGCGTACGAGGCTTCCAGGGCGGCCACCTTGATATCTATGGACGGATTACTCTCCAGAATTTTAAGCAGGCTGTCGGTCGGGTCTTCCATCATATCAAGAAGCGCGGCCTTGGCGTCGGACCGAATGCGGGAAGCGGATGAATACCAGCCCTGGGAAGCCAGGAAAACAGCCTCATAACCGGATTCATCACGCATTGCCGCCAACGCGCTGACCAGGCCGGCGGCTACCGTTTCCTGTTCGCGGCTCTTGGAGGCTACCGGCCCGTTATTGAGGCCGTTGAGGTCCACAGCCAGGCGCGGCGCGTACTCTGTAGCGCGGATTTTACCGAGGGCGAGGGCCGCGTCGTTTTTCAGTACCGGGTCCGGGGAATCCGTGTACACGCTGAAGATCAGTTCCGCGGACTCACGGCTGTTCAGATCGCCGAGTTCCTGGACAGCGAGCTTAGCCAGTTTGATTTTGGCCTCGCGCTCCGCTACCGTACCGATGGTAAATTGACTGGCCACGACAGTGTCCAGCACGCCGTCCAAAAAGGGAATAAACTCCCGGTCATCCTTGGCGGTTACCTGCAGCAGCACATTGACGCGCTGTTCGTCGGAAGCAACATTTTTATACAACTGCTCATACATCACTACATCTTCATTCAGCGCAAAAGCTGAACCAGCTAGTACACCGAGCATCAACACCATCAGAGTCAGTTTCTTCATCATTTGATTCCCCATATTCAGTATTCTCCGCCGCTGCGGGTAAAAGAAAGCCAGGTCTGTTTTTTTGTCTCGATCAGTTTTCCAGCCCGGTTATAAAACTCCGTTTCCAGAGGATTACCGGCCTGGTCATTTCGGTAACGAACCGAAGACTGCAACGCACCTGTCGCGCCGCGCACCTCTTCTCCGGCTAAAAAACCATTTTCATTCGTATAGGTGGTCTGGCGAAGCAAGGTATCGCGCCCGTCATATTCCCGCTCCGTCTCCAGCAGACCGGCGTTTGAATACCGGCGCTCAAAGCGCTTGATGGTTTCGCCATTACCGCCGCGCACCAGCATACGCGCGATCCGATCGTCTTCATAGATATACACCGTTTCCACCCGGTTCCCGGAAGAAGCCTGTACCAGATACGATATTCGCCGTCCGGCGTCGTCATAGCCGTATTCCGCGGTGGATCTCCGCTGCCCGCGCCCGTCTTCAACGGTTTCGACGCTCAGTAAACCGGAACGGAACTCTTGTATGATTCTGCCGGTCAGGACTCCGCCGGAGTCCGTAGTGCTGATCATCCGGACACCGTTCTCAGCATAGCTGTACAGTTTTCGTGAAACCAGGGTGCCCCGCGCGTCAAACTGTTCTTCGGTCAGGGGATCGCCATTGGCGGCATAACCATAGCGGACGGCTGAGGTTAACACACCGTCCGGATAGCGGGTTTCCGCGGTTTCAGGAAGCCAGAGCGTCACGGTCCGCGGCCGCGCCGGCAGTGATTGCGCCGGTTGGGGTTGAGCCGGCCGCGAAGTTTGCCGCGCTGAATCCTGCGTGACCGAAGACGGAACAGCGGCGGGAGTCACGGTTTCAGAGCGCCCGGTACTCAGGCAGGAAGCCAAAAGAGCCATCAAGGCCGGTAAATATAAAAGCACTGACCAGTTTCGCATTGCCCCTCCCCGCCGGTTTCGCGGCTGTAAGCCAGTCACCGCAGATAAAAAAAAGCCGTTCCCTGCGTTTTTTAACAGAAAGGAACGACTTTTTATTGTTATCTGAAGCAGACAATAACGAATAATTTCTAAAATGTCAACTCGCTCCGGACGGTAGAGTTCCGGCAACGCCCTATATGACAGGCATCCTGTGATTTTGGAGATAATCAGGTTAATTCAGGAGAGATGCATTATAATCTGTATAATATATTACCCGCGTCAAGGAGTTCTGATGCGTAATTACCGTTTACAGCGTCTGCTTATTTTAGTGATCCTCGCGCTTTCGGGAACGTTTGGCTCCCTTCTTCCCGCGGCCGCTGAAAATCAAAGCCAGGACAAAAAAATTACCATCTACCTTTTCAACGGCCTCGCCTCACGCGGTCGCTGGGAATCAGAATTTGAAGCGACTCTGGTTCGGCTGCTGAACGAAGAAATCACGAACCGCTATATACTTTTCTCGGAGAATTTGGGATTCGAGAGCAATCAAAGCGACAGCGACCGGGAAAGCATGCTCGCCGACATCAGGCGCAGGACAGCCGCCAACCCGGCGGATCTGGTTATCGCCGTACTGCCCTCCGCCAACCTTTTCCTGCGGCAGTATGGTGACGCCTTGTTTCCCGACGCCACAAAAGTACACGTACTGCCGAACAGTCTCAGCATTCCGCAGCTGCGTCAGCTGCCGAATCACCTGGTCATTCCGAGCGCTTCTCCAGATGCCATCCGGCAGACTTTGCGCCTGATGGTCGGGCAATATCCTCTGACAGAAAAACTGGTACTGGTAAGCGGAATGTCCGACAATGACAGGGCCTATCTGCAAACCGCTCAGGAAGTGGTGGACAATGAAAGCTGGCCGTTTGAAGTAGAATACTGGATCGGCGATACCGTTTCTGAACTCCAGCAAAAAGCCGCGTCACTCGATGAGCGCGGCGCGGTGCTCTTCCTCTCGCACGAAATGGACCACAACGGTAGTATTAACAACTCAACAATGATAGCTCAGGCTCTGGCCAAGGCCACATCAAGACCGGTATACACCTTTTATGAAACCATACTGGGTTACGGCCTGCTGGGCGGAATACTTACCAGTATAGAATCCTATGCCCAGGCGACTCTTGATGTCTGTATCACAATCCTGGATCCGCGGCACCCGGACCCTCCGGCAACACAAGCAACGGTTCTGTACCCGCTTTTTGACTGGAAGGTAGCCCGCCAGCTTCGACTGAGCCAGGGCGATTTCTCTCCCGGAAGCCGCTTTATTAACCGTGAACCGACACTCTGGCAGGACTACCGCGGCGCGGTAATCGCGGCGGCGGCGGTTCTGGCAGTCCAAACCATCCTGATCGGACTGCTGGTTACCACAATCCGCAGACGGCGTCTGGCCGAGCGCACGCTTTCTCAAAGCTACCAGCAGCTGCGTTCGATCAGCAGTAATCTTACCACCGGCGTGATTTATCAGGCCCTGGCAGAGGCCGACGGCAAACACCGCTTTACCTATATCAGTGAGGCCATCGAATCCTTCTACGGTATCCCGGTCGACGAAGCGTTGCGGGATTCTGAACGAGTTTACAGCCATATCCATCCGGAAGATCTCCAGCCTCTCTTTCAAGCCGAGCAGCTGGCCCTGGATCAGCATTCAGTTTTGAACCACCAGTGCCGTATACGCTCTCGCGACGGTAACTATCATTGGGCAATCATCCGCGCCACCCCCGGAACCACCTCTGACGGTCAAAAATATTTTGACGGCCTGTTGGTAGACATCAGTAACCAGAAAGATCTGGAAGTACGATTACAAACCAGTCTGCGGGAAAAAGAAACATTGATCCGGGAGCTGTATCACCGTACTAAAAATACACTTCAGGTAATTCATGGCCTGCTGGTCCTGCAGGCGGCAGAGCTCCCCAAAAACACCGTGATCACCAATTTTGTCAAAACAACAGAGGGCCGCCTGGAAGCGATTGCCTGGTTCACCGGCTTTTATATAAAGGACAGGATCTGTCAATGATTCATCTGCCGGAATATGTATCCAGCCTCAGTCAGGCCGTGATGGAAAGCTACCAGCGGCCCGGCTTAAACGTCACGCTGCAAAATCATATCGATCCCATTTCCCTTAACATCGATACTTCTGTACCCATCGGGATTATCATCAACGAGTTGATGACCAACTCGCTGAAACATGGTTTTGCCGAACGCGCGACCGGAACTATCGTTATCAGTATCCGGCAGGAAAACGATCAGGGTGTTTTACTGGAATACAACGATGACGGTTCAGGTTTCCCGCCGGGTGAAAATCCGCGTCAGAATTCGGGACTCGGCATGAAGCTGCTTTTCAGCATCGGAGAAGATCAGTTGCAGGGCAAGGTTGAGTTCGCTTCGCAAAATGGAGTAAGCTACCGGTTGCGGTGCAACACAAAACTGCATGTCATTCGGGTTTAACGGGCGGTGCAAAAATGAAAATACTGATTGTGGAAGATGAAACTGTCAACGCCATGCTGTTGCGGCATGAACTGAAAGAAGCCAGCCTGTCAGATACCAGTCATGCCTGTACCGGGGAAGCTGCCCTGGAACAGGCTCAGAACGTCATGCCGGATATGGTGCTGATGGATATCAACTTAGGTGATGGTATCGACGGTATTGAAGCCGCCGCGAGGATACAGAAACTCGGTAAACCCGGCCTAGTCTTTCTAACCGGCTACGACGACGCCGAAACCCGCTCCCGCGCCGAAGCGCTTAAGCCGCTGGCTTATCTGATTAAACCTGTCAGCATGGGTAAGGTAGCGGCTCTGCTGCGGGAATGGATACAGTTAAACTAAGCGGCAGCCTGACCGGCGCTAACCTTACCGGGCGACCAGATTCTCGCCGTTGGAAAACCGTGAATAACGATCTTTATCCAACGGGTAATCCCAACAGCCACTGTAATGCACAACGGTGCCGCCCAAACCGGTCTTGAAGGTATAGAGTCCATACATCGAATGATTCGGGTCGCCGTTCGGCGGAACGCCCATCAGGTCGTAGTCCCGGCAGCCGCGTTCCCGGAGTATCCGCATGGCTTCCCATTGCAAGCCGTAATTGGGCATGCACTCGCGGTTTTCAATACTCGATCCGGCGTACAGATAATAGCCCCGGCGGGCGCTCACGGCCAGTACCAGACCGGCAAGCGCGCGCTCATCCTTCCAGGCAGTCAGCACCAGCAGGTCAGGTTTAGAGAGTCCGTCATATTCTCCAGCCCGCTCAAAGAGGCGCGTAAAGTAGTCACTCTGCTCGTAATATATTTTCTTGCGGCGCGCTGTTTCAGCGTACAACTGATACCATACCGGCAGATCCTTCGCGCCGCCGCTGGTTATCCGCAAGCCGCTTTTCCAGGAGCGTCGCAGGCAATTACGTGCAGTCTGCCGCATGCGGGACAGCAGGACCTCATCGGTTTCGTCTACACGCACAATAACAGTATCCGGACTAAAATGATCGAGCGGGGCCTTGCGCAGTGCCCGGTACTGCGTACCGTAATTCATGCGCAATTCGCGTAAACCGGACCGGGGCGCGCCCTTCCATTGCCCGGAAGCTGTCCAATAATCACCGTCGGTATAAGGAGAGAGAAAAACGGTATCGTAACGAATGCAGGCGGTATCGGGCGGCAATTCCGCGCGCAACGCTTCGGAAAGCTCTTCCAGAAAACAGCCCGGGCTGTCATCGCCAAGCTCGATAGCCGGTCCCCGGGGGACATAGGCGTAACGCACCCCGGAAGAGCCGGCGCGCAGTAGTACAACCAGGCAAAATTCTCTCTTGCCGTCTGAGACGGTAAAGCATCGGCTCTCAATTCCAGAGCTTGCGCGGAAATCAGCCCAGAATCCACTTTGAAAAAGATTATCAGTCCGCGTCACATCGTTGTGCGCGACAGCTGTGAGTAGCATATGCGTATTTCCTTGAAAAGTTACTTCCCGATCGCGGGATCACCGTAAGTCGCGCCCCGTATATCGTCGACGACCAGAAAACTCTTGGCATCGACGTTACGGGAGAGAGCGCAGATTTTGGCGACCTCGCGACGGCGAACCTGCATGTACAACAGTTCTACTTTACCATCACGGCCCTGCCCCTCAAAAGAGGTTACTCGGTAACCCTGATCCCGAAGCAGATCGGCGATAGCAGCCCCCTGGGCGCTGAAAACGCGTACTACCTGTTCACCGATCTTGAAGAAATCTTCAATGACAATGCCGAAAAAAGTACCGGTCGCAAATCCGAACGCGAAAGAAAACGCGGTCAGCGGCTCGGTAATATCGGCAAGTACGCGGGAAACGGCGAATATCCAGATAATGGATTCGGCGAAGGCGATAAAAAAAGCATGCAGTTTTTTACCGCGAATGACCATGGCGTGCCGGAAAGTCCCGAGAGAGACATCGGCCACGCGGGCCAGAAAAACGGAGAGAGCCAGCAAAAGCTGCGCATGGGGAAACACAGGCGTTACCTCATCATTATATTTTGCGAAAGCAATATATATAATATACGAATGATTTCCCTGGGCGGCAAGCAGGACATTCGCCAAAGAAAGCCTGATGGACAGAAATCAGCGAAAATCGCTTGACGAATCGGATTTACCGGCGTATAGTTAGTTATCGATCACTAACTAAGCCAAGAGAGATGCCATGGAAACGACAGAAAGACAAAAAGAAATCATAAACGCCGCCTTTACCCTGATCTCAACCCAGGGCATACAGGATTTAACAATCAAGAACCTGGGAAAGGCTATCGGAGTAAGCGAGCCGGCTATTTACCGACATTTCGCCTCCAAGGCGGAAATTCTTTCCGGAATTGTCGATGAGATTACAGCCGTAAAGAACCGCACCTTGGCATTTTCTCGCTCCGGTGACGCTGATCCACGACTTTGCTTACGACGTTTTTTTTCGCACCAAGCCAGTGAGTTCGAAATCTTTCCGCCACTAAGTATAATCCTCTCTCCTGAGGACCTGTTTCGCACCGATGTCGGGCTGATTACCAGAATTCGAGGCTTGATGGCGGAAACACGCAACACCATCACCAAACTGATCGAGGCGGCGCGCAAAAGCGGCGATATCAGAAAAAATATCGATTCGCAAACGGTCAGCCTGATGCTCCTCGGCGGATTCAGAATGCTGGTATCGACCTGGAGGCTCGAAAAAGAACACGGCCACGAAGATAGCTTGACCAGACTTACCGAGAAGTTCCTTTCTCAAACCCTAAAAATGCTGGAATAGCAGGAAGCGAAACACTATGGCTCCTGACAGGTTAGCAAGACAATTTTATTAAAATGATGTTAGTTATTTATAACTAACATTAAACATAGATTCTACAAGGAGAAAAACATGAAGCATTGGCTTACACCGGTAATAAAGCATCCGGGACTCAGTATCGCGCTGGTATTGCTGATTACCATCGCCGCGATTTTTCCGATAAAAACCGGACTGCGCATGGAAACAAATCTGGACAAGTATATGCCTGATAATCATCCTGCCTTCGTTTTTAGCGATGAGGCCGAAGAACGCTTTCAGATCCGGGACGGCATTCTGATCGCGCTTGAACACCCCCAGTCGATTTTCAACAAGGAGTCACTGCGAAAGCTTGCCGCGATAGAGGCCGAACTGCGCGAGATTCCGGAACTATCAGCCGTACGTATCCAATCATTGCATACCGGAGACAACATTCTGGGAACGGAGCAGGGTTTGGACGTCCGGCCCTTTTATACTGAACCGCCGGTAACAGAAGATGAGGCCTCAGCCATTGGCGAGCTGGCGCGGGCAAACCCGATGATTTGGGGACGGCTGGTCGCCTCCGACGGAAGAAGCGCGCTCGTCGTGGTGGAACTTCCGGAGACCGGTTTTTCTAAAGAATTATACCGCAAAGTAACTGCACTGGCCGTCTCCTACGAAGGTCCTGAAAAAGTGTATGTAGCGGGCCGGCCAATCGTGGAGGGCACCCTGGCGGAACTCGGACCCAAGGACATGGCGCGCATGGGTCCCCTAGTGCTGCTGGTAATTGCCTTTGTGCTTTTCCTGGTCCTGAAAAAAGCCAGCCGGGTGCTCACTACCCTGTTCGTGGTTATGGCCAGCACTATCTGGGCATTCGCGCTGATGAGCATCCTAGGCATTCCGCTTTATTCGGTCAGCATCATGTTACCGGTTATGCTGGTAGCTATCGGGGTTGCCTATGCCATACATCTCTATGGACAGGTCGATCACTACCGCAGGGAGCATCCACAGGATTCACTGTCCGAGACGATTGAACAGTCCTTGCGGATCATCGGTCCCCCAGCCCTATATGCGGCCCTTACCACCGTCGCCGGCTTTATCGCGCTGCTGACCTCGCGAGTATATCCGGTGAAGTACTTCGGCCTGTTTACGGCCTTCGGTGTGGCAGTCTCATGGCTGTTGACGATGGTCCTGGTACCGGCGATGCTGCTGGTCACGCAAAAAAAGACCGGCCCAGACCCGATCAAAGAGGTAACGATAAAAACAGTTGCCGCTCCCAGCAAGCGCCCTTTCGGAGAGCGCTTCGCCGATGGCGTCAGCCGGAACAGTTTCGCGGTGTACGCCATTACCGCCGTAATCATCGCAGTGTCTCTGTTTGGAATTTCAAAAGTCTGGATCAACTCCAGCTTTCTCGCGAACTTTGAAAAGAACAGCGCCATCGTCCAAACAGATGCGTTTGTAAACCGATATTTTGGCGGCACGTCCACCGTAAACATCATCCTCGACGGAACCGAATTCGATACCTTCAAGAATCCCGAAGTACTGTCTCTTGTGGACAGATTGCAAACAGTGCTTGAACAACACACTATGGTAGGGGACAGTTTTTCCCTGGCCACCTATCTGAAACAGATGCACTTTGCCATGAACGCCGAACAGCCCGAATACCGAGTTATTCCAGATTCAGCTGAATTGGTGGCGCAATATTTGCTGCTGTATGAAATGTCAGGCGATCCGGACAATCTCTGGAAAGTAGTCGATCCGGACTTCTTGAGCGCCAACGTAACGGTACAACTCAAGAGCGATGACAGCAGAACGATAAGCGCAGTACTGGAAACAGTCGAACCTTTCCGCGCGGAATTCGAAAAATACGGAGTGACAATCAATTTCGCGGGATCAGGATACAAGGCTTTGGTATTCTCGGATCTGATCCTCTCCGGCCAGGTGACCAGCCTGCTGCTCTCGGTGGGAATTGTTTTCTTTCTTGTGGCCCTGCTCTTCCGCAGCTTCCTGGTCGGGGCGATCGCGACCATTCCAGTGCTGATCTCCATGGCGGTTAACTTCGGGATTATGGGATTGCTGAAGCTACCCCTCACCACCTCAACCGCGCTGATTTCAAGCATCGCTGTCGGCATCGGCGTGGACTATGCCATTCATTTTATCTCCCATTACCGTGAGCGACTGCGTGAAACCGGAAACGAAACAGACGCAGCACGATATTCGATGAGCCTGACCGGTAAAGCCGTCCTGCTGAACGCGGTGATTGTTATCTCCGGATTCATGGTAATGACCTTCTCGGTCTTCCCTCCAAACCGACAGGTAGGGCTGCTGGTCTCGCTAAATATGCTGGTCGCCTTTATTTCTACCGTTACAATCATGTTCCTCATTTTGAGGAAATCATCCCGAATCATCTAAGGAGCAAATACTATGTCAAGAATTATCAAGAAGGAAAGCAAACCGGCAGCAGCCCTCATTTTACTGGCGCTGATCGCCTTGGCCGGCATTCACGCTCAGGGAGCGGAAGCCGCAAAAACGGCCGACAGTATCATGGCCGAGGTATTCAACCGTCCGCAGCCGCGGACACTGGCCACCGAATTGACGATGACGCTGACCGATTCCCGGGGACGGGAACGCAGCCGTCAGCTAAAACAGATTTCATCGTCCTATCAGGGCGTTGATAAAAAAATCATGGAGTTCCTTGAACCGGCCGATGTGCGCGGAACAGCCTTCATGAACTGGAGCTACAGCGAGAGTTCACGCAGTGACGATCAATGGATATACCTGCCTGCCCTACAACGCGTCCGCCGTATTTCCTCAGACGGAAAGGGCGACTCCTTCATGGGTTCGGATTTCAGCTACGACGACCTCGGCGAGCGTCATCCGGATAGGGACACGCATAAAATCATCGGAACGGAAAGCGTCAACAATGAGCTCTGCTGGATTATTGAAAGCACACCCAAGGCGGCTGGGGAAACTTACTCAAAGACGATCAGCTGGATCTCTCAGCAAAGGGTGATGGGCGTAAAACGCGAATATTATGACCGCTCCGGAAAGCTACTGAAGGTGCTGACTGTGCGCGAGAGCAGCGTCGTGGAAGGATACCTGATGATCACGCAGACCGAGATGCATAATGTCCAACGAGAACACCGCACCACTATGCTCTTTGGAAAGATAACCGCTGACACGGAAATTCCAGAAGAGACTTTTACCGAACGTACTCTGACGAGGGGACTGTAAAATGCGCGCCAACACCACCAAGTGGCCTACACTGGCCATCGTTTCAATAATGCTGTTTGCGGTCACAGTATCGGCCCAAGCCCAGTCTCCCGAGATTTCCGGTTTTGGAAAGTCAAGGTTCGGATTCCAAACCGATGACGGTACGCTGTTTATTAATGATCATTCTCTGGAGACGGCCATCGATTGGGAAACTGATGAAATCGCGATGCATACCCTACTGACGCTGTCCGCGTCCGAGAACAGCGCGGCCGCTTTCGAAATGAAAGAACTGTATATACAGTGGTTCGGGGATTCCTTCGATCTCCGGTTAGGTAAACAACCGGTAATATGGGGTAAGGCCGACGCCGTTTTCATTACCGATCAGGTGAGCCCGAAGAACCTGGAAGATTTCCTGACCCGCGATTTTGCGGATTTACGTCTGGCCGTTACCGGAGCGAAGCTCGATATTTTCAGAGGGGCTCACCGACTGGAGCTCGTTTATCTGCCGGTTTTCACGCCGACACGTCTCCCCGCGGCAGACTCGATCTGGTATGTGACAAAACCATTTCCGGTACCTCCCGTAATGGAAGAAGCTGTACTGCCGGAGGCATCCCTGGAAAACGCGGAGTATTTTTTACGCTATTCATGGTCCGGTTCAGCCGCGGACATTCAGCTCGTTGGCGGATGGTTCTGGAGCGACACACCGGTCGCGACCATCACGGATTTGCAAATGACACCGGGAGTCGGACTGACCGGAATAACGATTCAACCGGAATATTACCAAACCGCCCTCGCCGGTTTTGCAGCATCCCTGCCGGCAGGACCAGTAATGCTGAAGGCGGAAGCGGCCGCTAACCTTGATCAGCGGCTACAGGCCGAAATGAGCACGTATCCCGAAGGCTGGAGCGCTAAAAACACGCTCTTGTACATGGCCGGCGTGGAAGGATCAATTCTGGGCACGACCGTTTCCGTGCAGTTCATTCAGGACTATGTCCTGGATTTCGAGGAAGCCCTGGCGCGCGATGAACTGCTCACCACCGCGACCCTTGCGGCGAGCCGCTTCTTTTTCCGTGACACCCTTAAGGCAGAAGTTCTCTGGTATGGGGGCCTGAATGAACCGGAGTCGATGATCAAACCGCAGTTAAGCTGGATTCCCGGTAACGGTTTTCAGGCCGTAGCCGGCGGATGGTTCTTTCTCGGTGAAACGGGCCAGTTCGGTCAGTATTCCGGCAACAACGGAGTTTTCATCACCGCCGCTTACTACTTTTAAGGAAGTGAAAACATGCCTACACAAAAGAAACAAAGACCGATCTGGCTGGTACGCCTGACGGTACAATTATTGATGCTCGCGTTCTTCGGCCTGCTACTCTACACCGGGAAACTACAGCTCTGGTTTGCCGTATTCGCCTTCGGCGTATTGCTGTCTCCCTTTCTCGGCCGGCTGTATTGCGGGTGGCTGTGCCCGATGCATACCCTCTTTCGGCCGGTCTCCTGGTTTTATACAAAAACAAAACTGAAACGGCTCCCCATGCCCCAGTTTCTGATCCGGCATCCCTGGTTGCGGATAATACCGCTGGTCATTTTTGGGGCTCTGATGATCGTCATGCGCCGCTCCGGTGTTACAGTGCCTATTCTGGCTTTCATGACGATAGCCGCTTTTCTGCTTACGCTGATCTTTGAGGAAGCTTTTTGGCACAACACCTTCTGTCCTTTTGGCACTCTGCTGAGCGTGAGCTCGCGCTTGGCAATTGGTACATACCGGATACGCAAAAAGCAGTGCATCGCCTGTGGAAAATGTCAGACAGTTTGTCCTGTGCATGTCATCGATACAGTAGAAAACGGCAAACGCCGGATACGCACACAGGATTGTATCTCATGCGGCAAATGCGGCAGCGTCTGTCCCACCAGGGCAATTCAGTTCTCCAGAAAGACCGGAAACTAATAGAATTAATAAACCGGCAGCAACAAGCCTGCGACAGTAACGCCATCAACCCAATTTGACAATTATAATTTTATGGGGGATACTGTTACTACCAATCTTATTCAGGAGTATCCATGACCAAAAAAATCATTTTTTTCGCCCTTTTACTGACCGCAGCGCTGTTTTCCTTCACTTCCTGCGAAGAAGAGCCGGAACCGACAGGCACAATATCCGGCACCTGGGTTGTTAATACAACTGCTGCCGAAGCTACCCCTGTACTCCCGGAATTCGTGGTCGAGTTGAGCTTTGTGGGAGAAGCTGAAGCCGAGGGCATTAATTTTGAAGCGTATTCAGGATCCGCGGAAGTAGATTCGGTTGAATATTATATTTCCGCCATTTATGCCCCGCAGTCTGATGAGGCCTATATCACGCTCTCCGTAGGTGAGGAAGCCGAGGGTGACATGATCGTTCTTAGTGGAACACTGAGCGGCGGCGACATCGAAGGTAATTATTCCGGTGTAATCGATGCTGTGAATCTGGACGGAACTTTCACCGCCAGCCGCTAATTCTACGCCGACTCGTACCAGTGAAAAAAAGACCGGAACTTTTCAGTTCCGGTCTTTTTTTTGTCTGGTCATGTATACATTGGCGCCGGCAGGCGCCGAATCCTACTTCGGCGTATTCACATCCAGCAGGGCTTGGAACTTCGGCGCGGTAACTGAATAATCAGAGCCGATCTGCGAAATATTTTCCAAATGACCCCAGGAGCCGTACTTGGATTTCCGTTCATTCAGGAAATTCCAGGCGATGAAAAGTTTACAGTCAACATCCGCTGCGGCGTGGGCTTCAAAATTCAACAGATACATGCGGTACATCTTTTCATGCAGCTGGGCGGCGTAGAGCGCTTCGTTATAGGGCCATTCTTCCTGGTTAAAGGGCTGCAGGTGCTGGCCGCCTTCATAGACCAGAAAGTCAAGGCCGTAGGTTCTGGCGATTTTCGCCGTCTCCCTGGCACAATACCAGGCGCTGTAGGCGCCATTATTTTCCTGGGCGGTGAGCACCCGGTCCATCATCAGCGACGGAGTGGCATGTGTCGGATTGGCCAGCCAATAGTTATGATCGGCCTCGGTATACACAAAGTAACCGCCGACGCTCAGGGCCTCGGCTCGGGCGTTCCCGCTGGCGTTCTGATCCAGATAGCGGGCCACCCGCTCGGTGACATCAAACCAGGGCCCCTGGCCGCAGGCAACGTTGATAACCCGATCCGGACTTCCGAATTCCTGGTTCCAGATCCGGAAAGTCCGCTCCATCATGTAGGCGTTTTTTTCCGGGAAATTATTATCGGGATTCGCGCTGAGAGCCTGCAGATCCGCCGTCACATAGGCATCACGCGCCGCCGGCCAGGGGTAGCCGAAGTAGTTACCACCGACGGCATTATCGTTAACCCAGGAAAATTGGGCGAAACCGAAGTTCCAAACTTCATTGGAATATTCCAGATAGATATTCAAACCCGGTTCCAAATTGTCGCGCCACAGAGCGGCCATTTGCCGGATGTAATCATCCGAGGCCATGTGCGGCACGCAGATCCAGACGTCGGAATCCAGCTCGTTACAGAGGGCGATGGCATACTCATGAGCCATACCCCGGGCCGAGGATTGGGTAAAATAAGAAGTTGTGGAACGGTCAGCCCAATCGCGCTGAATTGAGAAATTCGTCCGGAATACGTCCATAAAACGGATAACATGAAACGGCCGCAGCGTTTCCACCACCGGCTCAAGAAACAAGGGATAGTCGTTGAAGTCCGGCAAATCGGCGGGAAGGATGCGGATATTCCTGACCGGATCCCCGGAAGCCGAAGTTTCAATATCGATATATTGGTGAGTACCGGTGCCGTCCAGCGTGACATACCACAGGCCCGCATTCTGATAAGCGCTGGCGCCGAGAGTACCGGTTCCGTCGAACAGGATGCGGTAGGTGCCGCTGTAATGATTATTGATCATAAACCGCACCCAGGAACTGTTCCCGTCGATATCGACCGGCAAAGACAGCGGATAACCGTTGATGTCGCGGGGAATGCGGTCAATTTTGCCGGAATCCCAGCCGCTACCGGCATGCACGCTCATCAGATCACCGGCGGTGGTCATCACGTCCGTAAACAAAATGGACGGGGTATAATAATTCAATTCGGAAATATTCATGCCGATCGGCAATTTAGGAATCGTCTCCAGTTCGGGCCACACCCGCTCCTTGGGCAATTCGGAGCTGTCAGCCCTAGATGGCACAGTGCCGGCCGGAGACCAGCAGGATTGCAGCAGGATTAAACCAGTAAACAAAGCAGAGCAAAGCAGCATTCGCGATACGCGCATAAGTCCTCCATAAGGTTGATAACAGTATTCAGATTAATTCACAAAATGGAGAATTTCAGTTGATTTCGGAGAAAAAAGTCATTTTCATACTAAAGATGTAGAGAGGAATTAGGAAATGATACATTGTAATCTATCTAAAACGATGTATAATTAGTGTATGAAACCGATAACATTCAATGTCTCAGAGCCGATATATCACATTTTTCGCTCCGAAGCCAAAAAGCGCGACAAAAAAACCGCGGAGCTGATACGCGAGGCGATGGAGTTATACGCAGTAGAAAAATTGCGCACCCGTCCGGCGCTCGATACTTGGCAGCCTGTTTCTTTAGGCGCAATAAGGAAGGACTGGATAGACAGCGCCTATCGGGATGAAATGCTGGAAGAGCGGTATCGCCCATGACCGGCGTCGACACCTCATGGCTTATTGATCTTGAAGTAGTCGAGTCTCCACGGCATGCAGACTCTCTTGCTCTGTTTAACGACTGGAGAAAGGAACGTACCAGCGCGCTGGCGATTTATTATCAGGTGTTTTTAGAATTTCAGCATATCGTGACCGACGAGCGGCGATTCGAGCGGCCCCTGAGCATGGCCGAAGCTGTTGAACGCTGCTGGTTCTGGGCAGAACAAGACCGCGTGCGAATTATCTATCCGAATGACGTATCCTTTAAAAGAGGCCAACTGTGGCTTTCAGCCTGGAAACTCGGAAGAAAGCGGCTGATAGACACACACATGGCTTCAGCCTATGCCGAAGCCGGTGTCTCCCGCCTGTTCACCGCAAATCCGCAGGATTTTAAGGTGTTCGACGTCTTCGAGCTTCCACTGTATTAGCAGCCTTGTAGCGCGCAACAAGAAAACTCAGCCGAGCAGCTTCTTGAGGATTTTCGGATCCAGCCGGAAATCGCTACCCTCGCCCTGGCAAAAATGATGGGCGCGCAACAGATGAATGGAGAGGTCGGAATACACCAGCTTGACCTTGGTTACGGTATTCTCCACCTCAACCGAATTCTTGTGAAACACCCCGTCGTCCCAGGGACAGGGCAGGACGCCCCGGGCGTCGCCGGTCTTAACCAGCAAATGGCCGTCAACGGTGACGCTTTCGCCCAATCCTTTGGCTCCTTCATTTCTGAGGCGTTCGAGGGCATCCGCCGTAGACCCGAAATCCAGGCCGAGCCGGCCCATCTCTTCAATATCAGACTGGATTAATTCGCTCACCGCCCGGTTGTCTTTTCCCAAAAAACCGTTCGCCGTAATGACGCCGCTTTTCATCCGCTCAAAGGCTTTCTTGTCGATTTCGGTAATTTTCATCGCAGCAGTTCCCCCCGCTCTCAGGCAAATTTGTCGAAATAAATCTTGTCTTCCGTTACGCCGTTGCTCTTCATTACGCGCACGCAGGCATCGATCATGCCCGGGCCGCCGCACAGATACCCCTCGCAGGTAACAGCTGTGCCGATTTTTTCCTTAAAATAGCGGTCCAGCACGTCGGTGATCAGGCCGACATCGCCTTCCCATTTTTCATCGCTCTTGGGTTCGGAAAGGGCGGCGACAAAATGGAAACGCGGCCACTTCTTTTCCAGAGCGCGCAGCTCATCCAGATAAAACATATCCCGCGTAGTCCGGGCGCCGTAGAAGTACCATATTTCCTTTTCGGGAAAGGTGTTCCGCTCGAACATATCGCGGAACATGCTCCAGAAGGGCGCCATGCCCGAACCGCCGGCGACGCAGATCATAGTGGCTGGGGTGTCGTGCACATGGAATTCGCCGAACGGGCCGATCAGCTCCACCTTCATGCCTTCCTTGAGGTATTTGAATACCCAGGAGGTAACGATACCGCCGGGAACAAGGCGGATAAGCACCTGGACATGGTTTTTATCCATCGGCCGCGAGGCCATTGAATAGGCCCGCTGGGTGGATTCCGGAATATCGCCGTAAGCCGGCGCGACCACCTGAACATACTGCCCCGGAACGAAGTCAATCTCGGAGGGCGAATCGAGGCGGAAAGTCACTTCCTTGATGTCGTAGGTCACGTCCCGGATAGTCTCGGCCACCGCGGCAAAGCGCTTAACGGAGAATATCTCCTCCGGCAGCATGATCTCGATATTTTTCTTGAGCTTGATCTGGCAGGAGAGTCGCACATTCGATTCAAGCTCGAATTTGTTCAGATAGGGGGTTTCGGTCGGCAGCACCGGACCGACGTCGGAGAGCACGGTCACCTTGCAGGCCCCGCAGGAACCGCGGCCGCCGCAGGCACTGGGAACAAAGATATTTTCCGCGGACAGGGTGGCCAGCAGCTTCGAACCGCCGTTCACCTTCAGTATCTTTTTTCCTTTGTTGATATTGATTTCAACTTCCCCGTAGTTGTTCACAATCTTGTCGATTACGGAAATCAACACCGCTAGGATGACTGTGATCAGCGAAATTAAAAACGGTCCAATCAGTATAGCAGACATCGTCTCTCCTTATTGAACGGGGATCATACCCGAGAAGCCCATGAAGGCCATCGCCATAAAACCGATGGTGATGATCGTGATACCCTTTCCCTTGAGTCCGGCCGGCACGGGATTGTTGTCGATCTTTTCACGGATCGCGGACAGCAGCATGATCGCCAGCCACCAGCCGAGTCCCGAGCCGAAGCCGAAGGTGACGGTCTGCGTGAACGAATAATTGCGGATCTGCATGAAGAGCACCGCGCCGAGAATGGCACAGTTAACCGTAACGAGCGGCAGAAAAATTCCCAGCGTCATATACAGGGTCGGCGCGCTGCGGTCGATTACCATCTCCAGCACCTGGACCACAGCGGCGATCAGAATGATGAACAGAATAAAGGACAGATACTCAATCCCGAAGGGAACGATCACGTATTTCAGGGCGGCCCAGCTGATCGCCGAGGCAACGGTCATGACGACCGTTACGGCGAACCCGAGCCCGAAGGCGCTCTTGGGTTCCTTGGAAATGGCGATAAAAGAGCACATCCCCAAGAAGTTCGCCAGCAGAATGTTGCTGGTAAAAACCGAAGCGAATAAAAGCGTTACCGGATTGATCAGCGGTGTCATTTGGCGCCTCCCTTCTTGTTTTTCGGGTCATGGGCAATGGTGTAATTGTTGGCTGCCCACATCAGCAGGGCCAGAATGAAGAAGGCGCTGGGCGGCAGTACCATGATGGTCCAGGGGACAAAGCTGTCGCCGGTGAGCTTGATGCCCAAAAGGGTTCCGAAACCGAAAAACTCACGGATAATCGAAATTACCAGCAGCACCGCCATGTAACCCAGGCCGCTGGTCAGCCCGTCCCAGAAGGAGATCAGGGGCTTATTGGCCTGGGCGAAGGTTTCGACCCGGCCCATGATGATGCAGTTAGTGATGATCAGGCCGACGTAAGGCCCCAGCTGCCGGGATATATCCGGGAGATAGGCACGCAGGATAATGTCGACGATGATTACATAAAACGAAATGACCAGCACCTGCACGATCATCCGCACTTTCCGGGGGATAAAATCCTTCATCAGGGAAAGGGTGATGCTCGAAAAGGCCGTAGCGAAGGTAACCCCGAGCGTCATGATCAGGGTGTTCAAGACGCTGTTAGTAACGGCCAGGGTGGAACAGATCCCCAGCACCTGGATGAAAATCGGATTGTTGTACCAAAGATTATCCTTCAATACCTTGATCGCCTGTTTATTCATTTGGCACTTCCTCCAATTCTCCTGAGTTCAACGATACCGCTGTTGACCAGCGCTTCGATCGCGTCGGTGGTACGGCTGGCTCCGGTGATTCCGTCAATGACGGAGTTCTCCGGATCGGTGTCCCCTTTGCCCAGGGCCTCGGTTCCTGTGGTGATGGAGATACCGGACGGTGACAGTTTCTCACCGCTGAACTGCTTCTGGAACCAGGCGTCGCCGATGCGTCCGCCGAGGCCCGGTGTTTCCAGCTGGGAAAGAACGGTCAAACCGTCGAGCACGGTAACCTCTTTATCCGCTGCCAGAATGATGGTCACCGCGCCCCAAAGAGCGGGACCGCTGATCTCCACGGCGAAATGCTCCGCGCCGTCTTTCACGGTCCGGTAGGAGGCGGGAGTTCCCGGCAATTCCGTTACCTTGTCGGCGTAAATCGCGACGGCCTGCTCCGGCGAATCATAGGCGATACCGAAGGCGTCGAGGACCGCTTTCCGGGACGCGAACAGTTTATTGGCGGCTACGGCCGGTTTGGTAAATTCGTTGGCCAGAGAAAGGGGCAGCACGAAGGCGAAGCTGACGATACAAATGAAAACCGCTACATAGAGCGCTGAATCTTTTTTCATTTTGGACCTTCCTTCACCGCGCTGGTAGGGACGACCGCGGGTTTTTTCCTAAACGCGTTTACCTGCTTGTCGATCATACTGGCAAAGACATTCCCCAAAAGAATGCCGAAACTGGTAGCTTCCGGAAAGGCGCTGAATTGGCGGATAAAAATGGTGATTGAGCCGATCATCAGGCCGTACAGGATCAGCGACAGGGGCCGCTTGGGCGCGGTAACCGGGTCCGTAGCCATGAACACGATCATGAAGGCCAGGCTGCCCGACAAAAGACTTTCCAGGGGCAGGGCGTTTGACACACCGCCGTAGAGCAGGGCGGCCGCGGTTATCAGCGCTCCGAGCGAGGCCGAAAGGATAATCCTCCAGCTCGCCGTTTTTGTGGCGATCAGGTAGATGGCGGCGGCCGCTATCAGAATTATGGAGCCCTCCCCGATTGAACCCACCCGGAAACCGGTCAGCAATGACCACAGATCCACCGAGCCGCCGCCGCGCATCACCGCCAGGGGTGTGGCCGCGCTGATGACATCCGGCTGTCCGGCGAGGGTGCCGGTCCAAAAGCGACCACCAAGGGTCCCGAAGGCTCCCGCGGGGACAAAGGACTTGCCCAGCACCGCGGCGAAGGAAATATAGACAAAAAGCCGACCGGAGATGGCCGGATTGAATACATTGCGCGCGAAACCGCCGTACACTTCCTTGGCCATAAAAACCGCGAACACAATGCCGACGGCTACAATCCACAGTGGTACGGCCGGCGGCATGGACAGGGCAAACAGCGCGCAGGTCACGAGAACAGCTTCAGAGACCTTTCCATTCGGCTTCTTCCGCTCAAACAGATGCTCAGTAACAATCCCGAAGAAAAAAGTAACCAGAAGCACGGCCGCGGCCCTGACTCCGTAAAGCCATAGAGAATGAAGGACGAGAGGCACAAGACTGATTAACACCTTGCGCATCATCGGTTGTTTTTGGAATTTCACCATACCGGAACTCCTTTCGAGTACCTAATTATAACCGATTTCAGGCCGGGCGCAAGGTAAAACGAACAGGAGAGGGAGACACAAAGGCCTCCGGGGGCATCCATCCGGGGGTCCGGGGGCCCTCGCCCCCGGCGAGGGGTTAGGCTTGAGACTGCCGCGGTAGCGGAGGCTCAAGACCTAAGGGGAGACTTCCCCTTCCTGAAAAAAATTTGATTTTGGGATGAAGATTGTTTAAAAATATACTATGGAAAATCAAACGCCGGCCACACAGTCAAAATCAGTCAAATGGAGCGTCTTCCTCAAGGATGTTTTTATATGCTCCCTGGGAGCCTATGGCGGTCCGGAGGCTCATTACGGGGTATTTACAGAGCAGCTGGTGGTCAAGAAAAAATACCTCACCGAGGAGGAGTTGGTTGAGCTGATCGCCCTCACCGGAATTTTACCGGGACCGAGCAGTACGCAGACAATCGTGGCTGTCGGACATAAAACCGGCGGGCCGGTGTTGGGCCTGTTGACGATGCTGGTATGGGCCGCGCCGGTACTGGTATTGATGAGCGCGCTTTCTTTTTTAAGCCAATTTTTGGACAGCCTGAATGTATCGAGCGCTGGACTGCGCTATATCGGACCGATGGCCGTCGGTTTTATCGTGATAGCCGCCTGGCGCATCGGGCGCAAGGTGGTCACCGATATCCCCACCCTGGCGCTGCTGCTGTTCGGCGGGCTGACTACCTACTTTATCCGGGAACCCTGGATCTATCCGCTGGTGCTGCTTGGCGGCGGCGCGGTGAGTGTGCTGCTTTCTAAAGAAGAAAAAGTCTGGAACCGGGTACCGCTCAACCCTCCGTGGTTAGCACTGGCGGCCTTTGGGTTTTTCGCGCTGGGAAGCTTGCTGCTGACTTTTGCGTGGGACAACCGGATAGTCCATCTTTTTGAAAGCTTTTACCGCTATGGCTATCTGGTAATCGGCGGCGGCCAGGTGGTAGTACCGCTGATGTACAGCGAGCTGGTGGAAGTAAACCGCTATATGACCAGTCAGGAATTTTTAACCGGTTTTGGTTTTGTGCAGGGGCTTCCCGGCCCGATGTTCAGCTTTGCCGCCTATGCCGGCGGAATGGCCGCCCGCGGGGGCAGCGCTGCCCTTCAAATGCTCGGCGCCCTCTCAGGCGGTATCGGAATCTTTTTGCCGGGATTGCTGTTAATCTTTTTTGTGTATCCGGTGTGGGAAAACCTGAAAAAGATACGGGGCATTAAAATCTCGCTCAAAGGCATTACAGCGGTAGCCGGGGGTTTGATTACGGTTTCTGCCCTAATCCTGATGCAAAAAACCGGATTCGCGTTTGACACAACACTCGTGATGCTGCTAACGACGATAGCTTTATTCTCGCGGAAAATTCCCGCGCCGTTGATCGTGGTCGCGGTGCTGACTGCGGGGTTTGTGATCTAAAAAACTGTCTGCTTTCGCCATGAATTATTTTTTCAAGCGTGAAAGATTTCCTTACCCGACCCGGACCGAGGCACAGGGCCGGGCAAAACACGGCCTGTAGTAATCTTGCAAAATCAAACATTACTGGATTGAGCTTGATTTTAAAGTATTTATTATCCCAGAAACACCATTTTTTCTCGAGAAATACTAAACAACCGGCATCTTCTGCGAAAACCTGAGCACTATAAATTCCGCCGGGCGAAGCATCGCCATACCAATTTCAACAATCATTTTTCCTTCATTAACATCCTGAGCGGTCATGGTCACTCCAAGACCTACCCTGACAAAAAAGGCCTCAGTTGGCTTAGCGCCCACAAGCGCGCCCTCTCTCCATTTACGGGTAAGGTAGTTTTCAATCATCGTTTTCACCCTAACCCAGGTGTTGGCATCGTTGGGCTCAAACACTGCCCAATTTGTTGATTTCTTAACCGACTCTTCCACCAAACTATAAAAGCGGCACACCGGGATATATCGCCACTCATTATCATTGCCGGCCAGCGTCCGCGCACCCCACACCAGCGTCCCTTTACCGGCGAAGATACGGATTGCGTTAATTGATTTTCCGGCATTCGCGTCGACATTTAAATTGTCCTGTTGATTTGCGTCGATCTCAACCGATGGACCGATAACCGCTGAAAGACTAACATTTGCCGGCGCTTTCCAGACACCCCGCTCACGATCGACCTTCGCATAAAGGCCGGCGATCGCGCCCGATGGGGGAACAACAGAAACTGCTGAAATGGCCTCCAGAACTTTACCGGTAATAAAATCCTGCAACGCTGCATCATTCGTGAGTTCGGAAAGTTGAGTGGTAATGGATCCGCTCTTCACCCTAATCTCATGGGAATCGACGCTTTTCTGAAACGCCGTTTTCAGCCAGGGCGTATACGCTGCCCCATACTTCAAATTATCAACGCCTATTCCAGAGCGAAATTCAGCCACCTTTACCGAAAGATCCCGGCCATCAACAACACCGGCTTCATTCAGATCAAGAACAGCAAAACGATCCTGCCGTGTTGCGCAGTGCGCGAGCATTGCCTGCTGGCAGGCATAAAGATCGGACGATGAAAGCAATACTGCGTCCGGAGCACAAATAATGGTTGGTTCATCTTCATCCTCGAGCGCTTTTAAACCGAAAAGAAAGGTTTCCGCAGTTGTTTCTGAACCAAGAGCAGGTTCAGTCAAATAATCACCAATCGAAAGGATGTAGCACCTGCCGCCGCCATTTGCGAAAAAAAGCCGTATGCTGTCATAAAGGTAATAGTTGACACCAGCGGTATTCAGGTCAATCGAAACGATTGCATTTACAGCATCGAGTTCGACAAGGGGCGTTAAGGCATTTCCCTTACCAAAAGTTTCTTCATATTCAATAAGCGAGGTTATGACTATCGGTTTTCCGGTCACATTCACCTCTTTTTGGCGGGCAAATTCAGTATGCCCGATAAAGGCAGGTATTGCAGTCGCAACCTCCGCTACCGACGGTGGAAGGTGAGATATTTCTTCGATATACACGCCAGGGGTTTGATAGAGGGGCATAGGCGCATTTCTCCTTTTTCTAATAAATGTAAGTGTTAAAAAATAGATTACTGGCACTGGAGTGTAACAAGACTGGGCAAGGATGAAAAAACTGAGCCGGTGACTTGATTATGAACTTTGAAATTTCGTTTGTCAAATAAGATTTACATTCTGGAATGGAAAGCCCAGCCCGCAGGGCACGCCCCAAAAATTAAAATGGTGTTTAAAAGCACAAAACCCGCCACAGGTGACGGGTTTTGGTTTTAAGGCGCCGATCAGAATCGAACTGATGCATAAAGGTTTTGCAGACCTCTCCCTTACCGCTTGGGTACGGCGCCAAATGTCAATCAATTTCCTTGCGCCGCCCGAGGTACTCCCGAGGACGGCGCCAATTGCGAAGCAATTACCTCAAATCCATTCCTCTCGCCGCCCGAGGTACTCCGAGGACAGGCGCCAATTGCGTATAGCTAAAGTACCAAAAAAGCGGGTTTATGGCAAGTCCCGCGGAAAGGGAAAAAAAGCTGATAGGAAAACCTGGCAAAGTAGTATATCATTGAAGCATGTTCGAGATGACACCCGGTATTTCTTCCCGGAAACAAAAAGATGCAGTCTATTACACCGTGGTGTGGTCGGCCCTGAAAAAGGCCGACAAGTACGAAATCACCCTGAAAGTGCCTTCGGTAGCCGGAATGTACGAACTGTACAAGATGGACAGCGAAAAAAAACTGAACCTGCTTTCGGTAACCCACGCCTGGTATGGCGGCCTGCGCAGCCAGATCCGCCAAGCCATTGACCCGGACGCCACCAGCGACCCGGTTAAAAAGGCCGAGCTGGAAGACGCCGAGCTCTATTACCGCTATACCATTTCCAATTCCTTCCCGGATATTATCGATGTGGTCTGGTTTTTTCATTCGGTGTACTTTCCCCAGGACATCCGCGTGGAGCACTCCGGCCGCTATCAGAAGATATTCATGAACGAAAAAGCCCCGGACAAGGTTTTCTGGAAAGAATGAAAAATTGATGAGAAAAACAGCGGGCAATTGACAGAGGACGGATGGTATTCGTACATTAGAAAATATGGAAAAACTTTACGACCTGATAATAATCGGAGCCGGCACCGCCGGTCTTTCAGCGGCCCAGTACGCCGGCCGGGCAAACCTCAAAACCCTTGTAATTGAAGAAAAAAGCGAAGGCGGTCAGGCAATACTGATCGACCGCCTCGAAAATTACCCCGGTATAGCTGAGCCAATTTCCGGTTATGATTTTTCGGCCAGCATGAAAAAGCAGGCCGTGGAGTTTGGAGCCGAATTTACTACCGGCCGGGTCAGCGGTCTGGGCAAGAAAGACGGACAGTTCGTGCTTTCCTTGGAAGCCGAGGGCGGCACAGGGCAGTCCTTCGAAGCCCGCACCGTACTGCTGGCTACCGGAGCCACCCACCGTCATCTGGAAGTACCGGGCGAAGAAGAATACTATGGCCGG
Organism: Treponemataceae bacterium; assembly: GCA_942493045.1. Taxonomy (GTDB): domain Bacteria; phylum Spirochaetota; class Spirochaetia; order Treponematales; family Treponemataceae; genus Teretinema. Next base: position 1,783,314 of record OW818665.1, read on the forward strand.
GGCGTCTCCTACTGCGCCACCTGTGACGGGCCTTTTTTCCGCAACAAGCACATTGTAGTGGTTGGCGGCGGCGACGCGGCCTGCGACGAGGCCGGTTTTCTGGCCCGTTTGACGGACAGGGTAACCATGGTGCACCGCAAAGACCGCTTCCGCGCCCAAAAGGCCCTGGCTACGCGCACAATGCACAATCCGCATATCACTACCCGCTTTAACACCGTGGTAACCGAAATACTGGGCTCCGGAAGCCCCTCCGGAAAAGTCACCGGCGTGATGCTCCAGGACGTGAAAAGCGGTACCACAGAAAAGCTGGACTGCGACGCCGTATTTATCTTTGTGGGCATGGTACCGCAGACCGATCTGGCCTCACTGGCCAAAAAAGACGAGGCCGGCTACCTGATCACCGATGAAGAAATGCGCACCTCGATTCAGGGTTTGCTGGCGGCTGGAGACATCCGCTCCAAGGCGTTCCGGCAGATTATTACGGCCGCGGCCGACGGGGCCATAGCGGCTCACAGCGCGGCCTCCTGTATCGACGAGCAGCTGTGCGGATCGGCTCAGTGAGCAAAGCGCAAAGAGCCCCTATTATCCGCCTGGCAGCCTGTATCGCCGTCCTTCTGACGCTGACACTGGCACTTGGGCCCCTGAGCCTGAGCGCCGAAACAGCGGCGCGGTTGCCTGATTTCCGGGACGACACCGTTCCGGCGGAGGAATTGGCCGAGGCCATCATAGCAGCCATGACCGATGAAGAGCGCCTGGCCCAGATTCTAATGTTCGGCTGGGCTGGGCTGGATCCCAGTCCTCAGGTAATAGAATGGGTGGAGCAGCGCTCCCTGGGCAGCATCAAGGTTTTCGGCTGGAACACGGATAATACTCGTAAAGTGGCTGAATCGATCAGTCTTTTACAGAAAAAAGCCGTCAGCGGCCGCTTCCACATTCCCCTTTTTGTAGCCACCGACCAGGAAGGCGGCTGGATACGGCACATCAAGGGACGAACCACCGAAACTCCGGGCAATCTGGCTATCGGAGCCTCGGCCCTGCCGATGGACGCCTGGTACTCCGGCTTCTATATTTCCCGGGAGCTGCGCGCCCTGGGCATTAATTTGAATTTCGCGCCAACGGTAGACTTATATACCGATCATGAGTCGACAGTGATCGGGCCGCGCTCTTTCGGGGAAGACCCCGCCGCCGCCGGTATTCTCGGTGCCGCCTTTACCGCCGGCAGCCGGACCGCCGGCCTCTTGACCACCGCCAAACATTTCCCTGGCCACGGAGACACCGGTCTGGACAGCCACGGACAGCTTCCGGTGATCCGCATTACCGAAAAAACACTGCGGGAACGTGAACTGGTTCCTTTCATCAAACTGATTGAAGCCGGCGTGCCGGCGATCATGAGCGGGCATTTGAGCTTTCCGCTGATCCTGGACAGCGGGGTCCCAGCCACCTTTTCACGCTACTTTCTGCATGACCTGCTGCGCGGGGAACTGGGTTTTCAGGGGCTGATCATCACCGATGATATCATGATGAACGGAGCGACGGCCTGGGCCGGCAGCGTCTCCCGGGCAGTCCAACAGGCTATCGAAGCCGGAAATGATATTGTCGAATCCTCCACTACCCCGCATTTTTCGGACCCGCTCTGGACAAATACCCTGGAGCGCATGCGCCGCTCTCCCGAATTCGCGGAACGGGTACGCGACGCGGCCAGACGGGTGGTATTAGCCAAACTGAATTATTTTCGCGACGAAAACGCCGTGCCCATATATCCGGATATCGATAAAATTGAAAGCCAGATACCGGACCGCGAAGGCCAGGCCTTTTTTCTGTCCCAGGCGGCCCGCTCGGTTACCGCTATCCGGCCGGAGGGCTTACCCTGGAGGCCGGCAACGGATGAAAAAATCCTGATTACCGGTCCCTTCCGGGAATTTCTGGCAGCTGGAACGCGCCGGTATCCGCAGGCCGAAACCCTGCTTTCCGGCTCCGGCGACCTCTACCGCCGCGCCGGCGCGGTGGATACCGTCATTTTCTGCCTGGCCTACGCCGAACAGCTCGCGGCCCTGGATTCGATCCGCTACAGCGGTAAACGCGTCATTGTTATTTCAGCTCTGGCCCCGGTACATCTGGCCCGGGTACCCTGGGTAAAAACGGCTCTGGCGGTATACAGCTATTCACCGGTTTCCTTTCAGGCAGCTTTTGCCGCGCTGAGCGGCGACTTTCTCCCCGGGGGTATGCTCCCCTTACGCGGACTGGACTGAATGCTCGAACTTTACTATCCGGAAAAAAAGGATTTGAACGCGGTACTGGACTTTCTGGTCCCGCATGAGTACTGCTGCGTCACGCTTGCTTCCCGTATCATTACCAACGGCAGAGCTGTTCTTCCCGAGGCCGGGGATCGGCACTTATTAGCTTTGCGCCGTAACGGCGACTGCTGTGCCCTGTTTCATCTTTCCGATAACGGGGTACTACTCCATTTTATGGAAATCAGCGCCTTCAGTCTCGAAGAACTGCTGGAAGCCGGGCGGCTGCTCGGGCCCCGGATCGCCGCCAGGCCGGTTCGCTGTATTATGGGCGAAAGCGCTTCCTCGCTGTTTCTGGAAGGGTTGCAGACCTGCAAACCCCTGACCGTCAAGGACTTCAGCCTGATGACCATCAGCGAATCACCGGCTGCGGCGGTTTGTGCTCTGCCCTCCGCGGCGGCTGGGGAGCCGCCCTTCACGCTGATCCGCGCTGAACCGGAAATGCTCGATGAATTGTTCCCCCTGCAGCGGGGCTATGAAATAGAAGAAGTATTACCTCCCGGAGAGCTGTTTAATGAACGGGCCTGCCGGCAGGCCCTGCGGGTCAACCTTACCGAGCAGGTTATTATGGCGGCGCGTTGTGGAGCGCAAACCGTGGCCAAGGCCGGTACCAACGCCCGGGGCCTGAACTGGGATCAGATCGGCGGAGTGTATACACTCAAACAATTCCGCCGGCGTGGTCTGGCCACCGCTCTGGTGGCTTCCGTTACCCGGGAGCGTCTGCGCTCCGGCCGCCGAGTCGCCCTTTTTGTCAATCTAACCAATACCGCCGCCGCCCACGCCTATGAACGGGCAGGCTTCAGACCGGCCGGGCATTTCAGGATCAGTTACTACTGATTTGTAGGTAAAAGCCGCCGATTGTAAAAAAAAATGCGATTCTTCCCGAAAAAGGGTGCAAAAAAAAACCTTGATCATTATAATTACAGCTATGCAGGAGATAGCTTTGGCACCAATACTGGTAGTAGAAGATAATGAAATCAATGCCGAGATCATTACCGCCCTTTTGGAATCCTACGGATTTCCGAATGAGCTGGCTGTTGACGGCTTGGACTCTATAGACAAATGCAATTCAAAACCAAAGGATTATTACTCGATCATATTGATGGACATTCACATGCCCCGGATGAACGGCTATGACGCCGCCCGCAAGATCAAGGAAGAGCTGGCCATGGAAGCGCCGGTGATAGCCCAAACCGCCACTCACACTACCGACCAGTCCATTGCCGAGCACAGCGGTTATATCAGCGACTACCTCTATAAACCCTTCCGCCCGCAGCAGTTGTACGAACTGATCCAAAAATATCTGCACGCCAGCTGAGCACAATCCTTCTCGCCTTGCCGTTTGACCGCCTTGGACAGGCGGTCATTTTTTTATGAAAACCGGGTGCAATTTCAGAGTCTCGCAAACCGGTCAGGGCCATCAACGGTAATCAATTCAAGCTCATTACCCGATACGCTCCAGGTGATTATTTCCGTCAAAGATGCGGTAAACGCGGCCATAGCCGAGACTTTGTATTCTTCGAGGGTCATCCCCGCTTCTAAGCCGTCATAAGGACTACCACTTGTTCCGCCCTCAAGTTCATCATTTGCCCAGGTATAGTGAATATCCCAGTATTCATCGGCGTTTACCGGACCTAATTCAAAACTTGCCAAATACTCATTCCAGGAGAGGCGGTCGCGCTCGAATTGAGCATTGAAATCGGCTGAAAGCCAGTCCCCCGTGCCATCAGGTTTTACAAATTCCCTGGTAATAGTAAGAGTGGTGGCCGTCGCAGTCAGCGAGCCCCTGTCCTGATAGGTGACTTCTCCCATAAAAGAGAGAGCCCGTTCATAAGTAGATGAGGTAAGCACATAACGATCGCCAAAAAAACTTTCCCAGGTGCCAATATACGCTCCGGAGTCTGTCTCAGAATCGGTTGTAGATCCGGGAGCGGCCGCATCCGGATCACAGGAGAGCAATACCAACGCGGCAAACAGAGCATACAGATACGCAGGTTTCATTAAAAAGCTCCTGAATTAATTTAGTTATTTTCACACTACTAGTGTGCGTTTATCAATATAGTCCCTTTTTTCCAGTAAAAAAAGATATTCGGTTACCCGCACGGCGCGTTCGGAGAGGTTGCGGCTACCGCGAAAGGTGGCGTACCCGGTTTCGGACACGTTTACCGGCCCGAATCGCTCCAGCAAGCGCTGCATCTCGTTCAAGGCGATAAAACCCTCGGAATTAAAAGAGATTAATACAAAACGGGCCGGCAGGGCCTCGATCAGTTCAGCGAGGGCGGCGGCGGCAGCCTGTTTGCGGTAATAGGACGAACGTTGCCAATCCGGCGGAATGCCGGAAACCGGGCTGACTTTTTCCGGGCGGCGGTAATCCACCAGCAGATTCAGCATAAAGTAATTGGAGCCATAGGGGTGCTGATTATAGGGTGGGTCCAAATAAGCCAGGTCGACGGTCTCTCCGGAACGCGCTAAGTCCCGGGCCAGGTCTAAAGCGTCGCGGCGGTACACTTCTACCTGCGAATCGAAGCGGCTGAACAACGGAAACGGCAGCGTTATCGGCCGGGTGATGCGGGAAAGGGCGTCCCGGCCGGTACCGCCGAACTGGCCGACCCCGGTAAGCCGGTTCTTATGAAAGCCCTTAAAAACGCCGGAAGTATTAGCATGTACGGAGGCCGCGGCCAGCAGCGGAGCGGTAAAAAAAGGGCGCTGTGCCGCCTCCAGTTCGCCGATCAGGCGGCAAGCTGTATCCAAAAAACAAGCATTGCGCCGGGTATAAAACACCCGCTCGCCGCTCTTAATGTCGCTATCGTCCCGCGGGGCGTACAGTTCGGCGATAAAGCCCGGCCGCAGGCGCTCTTCGGACAGCTCGTCCAGCAGCTGCTGATGGGTTTGCCTGAGCTGGGCGATATCGATGTCGGAGGGGTTAGCCAGATAGCAGCGGGCAATGACCTCGGCGTAGGCTTCAAAGTCGTTGACGCGCAGGGTATGGGCATAGCTTTTCAAAAAGCGCGAAACCGCACCTGAACCGGCAAAGATATCCAGGACCGAAAGCCGTTCCCGGCCAAGACCAGAGCGCACAGTATCCACAGCCGTCCCGATGAACGGCAGCAGCGCGCGTTTGTTTCCTAAATAAGTAATGAGCTGACCGGATAGGTATTCGGAGGACTCCGCCGTCTTCATGGCTTGCGAAAGGTCAAGACTTTTTGCCCAGTTCGCGGGAACGCTCCCAGGCAGCCAGGGCGGCGGTAATCACCGAGTGACGGAAGCCGGTGGCTTCCAGGGAATTTACAGCCGCGATGGTGGTGCCGGCCGGTGAGCAGACGCCGTCCTTAAGCACCATCGGGTGACTGCCGCTTGTCAGCACCATCTCGGCGGCGCCCTTAAGGGTTTGGGCGGCATAGCGGATAGCCTGATCCCGGCTCATCCCCATGCGTACAGCGGCGTCGGCGAGGGCATCGATAAAAATATAACCGTAGGCCGGACCGGAGCCGGAAACCGCGGTAACGGCGTCCATCAGCGATTCGGGGGTTTTCTCGGTCTTGCCGGAAGCTCCGAGCAGGGCGGACAGCTCCGCAACATCCTCCGGGCTGACGGTCGCGGCAGGGGCAATGGCTATCATCCCCTCACCTACCGCGCAGGGCGTATTCGGCATGATACGGATCAGCTGAGTATGATTTCCAAGGTGAGATGCTATAGTGTCCAGGGTAATACCGGCGGCCATCGATACGATAACCGTGTCGGCGGCCAGGGCGGGCGCTATTTCTTGCAAGACCTGGGCGATAACCTGAGGTTTGACGGCCAGAAACACGAACTTTACCGAACCGGCCAAATCAACGGCCGAACTGGACAGGGCACAGCCGCTTTCCGAGGCGAAATCCTTGGCCTTTTTGGTATCCCGGTCATAGACAGTCAGCTCTTCTGCTCCGGCTACGGCCAGAATAGAGCGCATCAGGGCGGTGCCCATCACGCCGGTACCGATACATCCTGCTTTTCGCTTGCTCATTTTGTTATCTCCTCATCCGTCAGTCGCGGGCTAAAAAAAGCGTGCCCGGTTGGGCGCCGGAAGCCAACGCCGCCAGGCAGTCCGGGCGGCCGCCGTTGGCCAGCAGCATCGGGATACCGTAGGCGGTGACCTTGTCGGCGGCTTCCAGCTTGGTGGAAATGCCTCCGGTACCGAAGCTGTTGGTCGCGCCGATGGAAATGCTGGCGCGCAGTTCGGACAGGTCTTTCACTTCCTCGATAAGAACGGCGTCAGGATGTTCTTTGGGGTTCTTGTTATAGACCCCATCGATATCGCTGAGCAGGATCAATAGATCCGCGCTCCACAGGATGGCCGTCAGAGCGCTGAGGTTATCATTGTCGCCGATCTTGATCTCTTCATAGGAGACGGAATCGTTTTCGTTGATAATGGGCACGACGCCCTCATCGACTAGCGTAAAGATGGTGTTGCGCATATTCAAGGTGCGCTGATCATCGGCAAAGTCTTCACGGGTGAGCAGCAGCTGTCCGATATGCACCGACTGAGCCGCGAAGGCGGTACGCCAATAGTCCATCAGCTCAACCTGTCCGATAGCGCAGAGGGCCTGGCGGTAGTGGATGTCTTTTTTACGGGCCCAGCGGTCTAGGGTGGAAAGCCCGGCTACCTGAGCGCCGGAAGAAACCAGCACGATCTGTTTTCCTTCCTTGGCCATAGCCGCGCATTGCCGGGCCAGGGCATTCATAAAGTCCGGATTGATGGTACCGTCGGCCTTGGCCAGGGTGTTTGATCCAATTTTGATGACAATCTTGCGGGCGTCCGCTATAGCGGTCTTGATCATGGTCGAACCTGTCCTTCACCTTCAATGTGATATTTTATGGTCGTCAGAGCCGTCAGGCCCATCGGGCCGCGGGCATGCAATTTCTGGGTGCTGATGCCCAGTTCCGCGCCCATGCCGAACTGTCCGCCGTCCGTAAAGCGGATAGAGGCGTTGACATAGACGCAGGCAGCGTCAACTTCGGAACTGAAGCGACGGGCAACGGAGCGGCAGTCGGTAATGATGGCTTCTGAATGCTTGGTATTATAGCGGTTAATATGAGCGATAGCCTCATCCACGGAGCCGACAATCTTGACCGCCAGGATATAGTCCAGAAACTCAAAGCCCCAGTCTTCTTCCACCGCGTTCACCAGATTGTCCGGTTCACCGGCCGTGGCGGAGCGTTTAAGGATTTCCATTGACTCGCGGTCGCAGCGCAATTCCACGCCGCCGGTCCGTCCGGTTTTCCCGGCATATTTATAAAAGGCCGCCCTTAGTTGGGGCAGAAACTCCGCGGCGCGATCCCGGTGCACCAGCAGGCACTCCACCGAGTTGCAGGCTCCGGGTTTTTGAATCTTTGAATTTTCGGTAATGGCGACGGCCATGGCCAGATCAGCGCTTTGATCGACGTAAATATGACAGATACCGGAACCGGTCTCGATCACCGGCACGCGGGCGGTTTCCACAACCCGCTTGATCAGGGCGGCGCCGCCGCGAGGCAGAGCCACATCAATTTTACCGGTAGCTTTCAAAATCCAGTCTACGTCGTCATGGGTGTCGGAAACGGAAAGCGCGACAGCATCGGAGACGCCGCCGGAGCTTTCCAGGCCGGCGCGGATGGCTTTGACCAGGGCCTGATTGGACTCCAGGGCCGAAGAACTGCCGCGCAGCAGCACGGCGTTGGCGCTTTTATAAGAGAGGGCAAAGGCGTCTACGGTAACATTAGGTCGGGATTCGTAAATGACGGCAGCTACGCCGAGGGGCACGCGCACGGCGCTGATTTCCAATCCGTTAGGCACCTTCCAGCCGCTCACAACCTGGCCGATCGGATCGGTCTGTTCGATGAGCACGCGCAGAGCGTCGCGTATTTCGTCCATTCCGGCTTCAGTCAGCGCCAGGCGGGCGATCAGGGACTCTTTCATGCCGGAGGCGCGGGCTTTTTGCACATCCCGGGCGTTGGCCGCCAGAATCTCGGGGCGGGCAGCATCCAGGGCGCGGGAAACCCCTTCAAGAGCGCGGTTTTTTTCGGCGGAACTGCACAGCGCCAGTCGTCCGGAGGCCGAACGCAGCTGAGCGCAAACCGCATCAAGATCCATCATTCCGCCCCTCCACACTTCTTATCAGTATTAAAAATTCGCCAGGAAGCAGATTCCCAGCAAAACGGCGATGCGGCACTTTTCCTCAGACCAATCCTTGTGGGAAGGCAGAATATTGATGTAGTACCAGAAAAATCCAAAATCAGGATCGATGCGCACGGCATAATCCAGGAAACTGTCCGATTTGGCCAGGTTTCCAAACAGCAGATACACCACATCGTGCAGCACCGGCAGAAACTCGGAAAGCGAAGTATGATAGTCGTAACGCGACAGATTTCCGCAGAGGGTGTTGATGCGGAAGAGCATTTCTTCCTTCATGGCCTCATCAGCTTTTTCCACCCAGGTTTTTTGAACCAGCAAGCCCAGATTTTTCTGAAAGCTCTGCACCAGTTTCATTTCGGAAGCGTCGCGGTCAGCTCCTTTCGGACTGACAACCGAGGCAAACATACCCTGATCACCGAAGGCTGCTGCAAGTTTTACCGCGGCGCTGCCAAGCACATCCCGGTCCTCGGAAGTAAGGTACAGTGGTAGAATCTGGGAGACGGCGTGTTTGACTTCGGCGGGCATGGATTCATCTTGTTCGAAGATAGTAGTTTGCATACCTAAAAATGGATTTTTATAGAATTTTTGTCAAGCCGGATAGAGGTAAAAAGACCTGTTATTGACCATACAGGGCGAAAACGGTAGTTTATATAGTATGAAAGTAGTTCATTTAGGCGAGGAAGTCCTGCGCCGCCAGGCCCTTCCCGTCGATACCGTCACACCGGAATTACAGAATCTGATCCGCGAAATGTTCATAACTATGGACGCCGAGCAGGGAATTGGACTGGCCGCGCCCCAAATCGGCGAGAGCCTGAGACTTTTCGTAATTAAAATTGATGATAATGTCGAGCGGGTATTCATTAATCCGCAGATCATCTCCACCTCACCGGAAACCGGCCCCTATGAAGAGGGCTGTCTGAGCATTCCCGGAGTTTACGAAGACGTAATCCGACCGCTGCGCATCACCGTGCAGGCTATCAATGAGCGCGGCCGGCGCTTTACCCTGGAAGCCGAGGATCTGCTGGCCCGGGTCATCCAGCATGAATATGATCATCTGGAAGGGGTCTTGTTTATCGACCGGCTCAGCCCCGCGAAAAAGCAAAAAGCCGAAGCCAAATTCCGCGTAACCGAAAAAGTGTCCGGGGAATAGGCGCCGATGCTGAAGGTAGTGTTTGCCGGCAGTCCGGAATGCGCCGTACCCGCCCTCCGCGCTATAGCCGCCGCGCACCGCGTTGTAGCCGTGCTGACCAATCCGCCTTCCCGCTCCGGACGTTCCGGCAGCCCGTCTCCCACCGCGGTAGCCGCGGCCGCCGCCCAACTGATCAGCGAAGGACTGCTGGCGGCGGACACGCCGATAATAGAGCCGGAAAAAATCACCGACGCGGTTCGCGCCCAGATTGCGGCCGTCCAGCCGGATATTATGGCCTGCTTTGCCTATGGCAAAATTTTCGGGCCCAAAACGCTGGCCCTCTTTCCGAAGGGCGCCATCAATCTGCACCCCTCACTGTTGCCGCGCTGGCGGGGCTGTGCCCCGGTTCCGGCAGCCATACTGGCGGGAGACGGCGAAACCGGCATCAGCATTCAGCGCATGGCTCTGGAAATGGACGCAGGCGACCTGCTCTATCAGGAGAGCTATCCCCTGTCCGGCACCGAAACCGCCGACAGGCTGCTGGATACCCTTTCCCGGCTCGGCGCCCCGCATATGGCCGAAGTGCTCAACGACATCGAAGCGGGTCGTGAAAAGCCCGTCCCCCAGGACAGCGCCCAGGCGACCTATTGCAGCATGCTCAAAAAAGAAGACGGCCGCATTGACTGGACGGAGTCGGCCGCCGCTATTGACGCCCGCATCCGGGCCTTTTCCCCCTGGCCCGGAGCCAATACGGATGCCGGCGGTCAGACGCTGATCATCCTGGAAGCCGAAGCCCTCGAGCAGGCCGGGCGCCCGGACGCTACGCCCGGAACCGTGCTTGGCATAGACAAGGCAGCGGGAATTCTGGTACAAACGGGAGCAGGCATCCTGGCCTTGCGCCGCCTGCAATGGCGTACCAAAAAACCTCTGGACTGGAAGAGCTTCCTGAACGGCTCACGCGATTTTACCACCCTGAAGCTTTCGTAGAAAGGAATAAATCATGAAATTTGACATTAATGACCTGCGTACCGATTTTGAAAACCTGACCGTAAAAATGCGGGAACAGAGCAAAACCGTACTGATTACCGCCATTACCGTTTTAAGTCTGACCGTCGCGGCCTGTGTCATCGTATTTCTGATGAGCGTCAGAGGCAGTGAACAGGTGATGGTTCCGCATGTTATCGGCAAGGACCTGGCCGTGGCCATGCTGGAAATGCAGGTCAAGGAACTGTACCCCAAGATCCAGCTGCGCTATTCCGACAACCCCAACGACCGCGGTACCATCCTGGAACAGAGTCCCGCCCCGGGCTCGATAGTCAAGGCCGGAAGGCGTATCAACCTGATAGTCAGCCGCGGCATCATTGTTGACCGCGTCGAGAATTTTGTCGGACAGAATTACGATGAGGTGCGCATGCACCTGCAGACCCTGTTCACGTCCATGGTAAAACCGCTGCTTTCAATCAAGGAACCGGCCCTCTATAAATTCAACACCGCGCCGGCCGGTACCATCCTGGAGCAAAACCCGCCGCCGGACACCGCCATCACCGGCCCCGTCGAGCTGGAGCTGGTGATCAGCCGCGGCCCCGAAAATGAAAAGGTCACCGTTCCGGCCCTGATCGGCCTTTCCATAACCGACACCCTGGTAAAAATCAGCCGTTCCAAGGTTATCTTCGACTTCAGCTTCCGGGCCCCGGAAGGCATGGAGCGCAGCGGTACGGTGGTCTCACAGCTGCCTTCGGAGCAGTCTCCGGTAGCGGCCTACTCACGGGCTTCAGCTGTACTGGCCTTTCCGGTTAAATCTACCGACGGCCGGGTATACGGTATCTTCCAGGAAGACCTGCCCCTGTACCCCTACCCCTTTCAGATCAAACTCGACGCCGTTTCTCCAACCGGCGACCGCTATGAACTGGTTACGCTTAAACATCCCGGAGGACCGCTGTCCATTCCCTACGCCGTCCCGGAAGGCACCCTGCTGATCCTCACCATTTTGAACAAGGAAGTGGCCACCGTGGAAGTTCGCGCTCCGGCGACGGGCGAATAACCGGCTGCGGCCGGCTTTAAGGGAATCGGAAATGAAAACCAGAATTTGTCTTGTCCTGAACGAAACTACCCTGGCCGCCAATCTGGCGGTTCTGGAATCATACCGCCCCTGGATCGATATGGTTGAGCTGCGGGCAGACTGTCTGGCAACCGATGAGCGGCTGTTAATCCGGCGCTTTCCGGAGCTGGCCAAGATGCCGGTGATTCTAACCATCCGCCGTCAGTCCGACGGCGGGCAGTTCATTGAGGGCGAAGGCTCCCGTACCGTGCTGATGGCCCGGGCTCTGGCCTTCGCGGATACCGATCACACCAAGAACTTCGCCTATATCGATCTGGAGGAAGACCTGCAGGTGCCCAGTATCGAGGAAGCCGCCCGGGCCTTCGGTACCCGCATCATTCGCAGCGTACATGACATGACCAGCCCGATCACCGGTATCAAGGAGCGCGTGCAAAAGCTCTGCCGTACCACCGACGAAATCGCCAAGATCGCCTTTATGCCCCGCAACCTGTCCGACGTCACCCGCCTGTTTCAGGAAGCCCGGGAACTGTCCTGTGAAGAATTTATTCTGATAGCCATGGGCGCCTACGGGGTTCCCAGCCGCATTCTGGCCCCGGTAATCGGCTCATCGATCACCTATGCCGTCAGCGAACAACACATCAAGCGCGCTACTAACAGCATCGGGCAGCTTGATCCGATCACCCTCAACGAGATTTACCACATCCGTCGCATCGGCGAACACACCCGGATTTTCGGGGTAACCGGCAGTCCGCTCAACGCCACCTCCAGCCCGCTGATTCACAACCGCGGCTATTCCAACCAGAACGTCGACGCCGTCTACCTGCCGGTCAAGGCCGAAACAGTCGAGGAAGCCCTCGGCTTTGCCGAGGCCGTCGGCATCAGCGGTCTTTCCGTGACCTTTCCATTTAAGGAAACAATTCTGCCCTCGCTCGAGGAGCTTTCCGCCGAGGTCGGCGAAATTCAAGCCTGTAACACCATAGTCCGCAAGGATGAGGGCTGGACCGGCTACAATACCGACGCGCCGGGTTTTGCCCGGGCCCTGCTCGAATTTCTGGGACGCAAGGACCTCAAGCGCCTGCGGGTTGCCATAATCGGCGCCGGCGGAGCGGCCAAGGCCGTGGCCTACGCGGTCAAGGAACTGCAGGGCAAGGCCTGTGTTTTCAACCGCACCTCGGACAAGGCCCGGGAGCTGGCCGCTCAGTACAATTTCAAATGGGCGGCCCTGGACGCCGGCAACCGCATCCTGCTGGAATCCTGGTCCGATGTGATCATTCAGACTACCAATGTCGGAATGTACCCGGAAACAGAAGATGATCCGCTGGACTTCTACGCTTTTACCGGACGGGAAGCGGTCTACGACGTAATTTATCATCCTGAAAAAACACGGCTGTTGCGGCGGGCTGAAAAAGCCGGCTGCCGGATCTGCAACGGTTACAGCATGCTGCAGTATCAGGCTTATCTCCAATACCGACTCTTTACAGGCAGGGAATATGAAGAACAATCTCTCTCAAAATGAACAGAAGGCGGCGGTTGGCCGCCATGCCATAGATGATCTGGTTTCAAGCGGTCTGCTGCGGGCCGGCATGAAAATGGGACTGGGAACCGGTTCCACCGCCGTCCACGCCGTGCGCCGGGTTTCGGAGCTGATGGCTTCCGGAGAACTTGCCGGCTTACGCTGCGTACCGACCAGTTTTCAGACCAGCGTACTGTGCGAGGAACTGGGCATAGCGGTCTATTCAATGAACACCAAGGAAATCGGCGGACAATTGGATCTGGCCATCGACGGGGCTGATGAAATCTCTGATAAAAAACATCTGATCAAGGGTGGCGGGGCCGCCCAGCTACGCGAAAAAATTGTGGCCTATAACGCCGCGCTGTTTGTGGTAATAGCCGATGAAAGCAAGGTGGTCTCTCACTCTCTGGGAACCGTCTTTCCGCTGCCGGTGGAGATTATTCCGGAAGCCCGCCTGGCGGTGACGCGCGCCCTGCGCGAACTCGGCGCCGAAGTGACATTGCGGGAAGCTGTGCGCAAGGCTGGACCGGTGATCACCGACAACGGCAACCTGGTGCTGGACTGCCTCTGGCCGTCAACCGGCAAAAAACCGGACCCGGCCATTCTGGAGAGCGCCATCAACGAAATCGCCGGTGTGGTAGAAAACGGCTTTTTTACGCGTAACACCCCCATCGTGTATGTCGCGCGCGCCGACGGCACCGTCGAAAAAAGATAAGGAACGGCCGATAAGTATCAGCGCAGCAGTCGACCGAGCAGGGGATCTTTTTGACGCCAGTTGGTATTAACCTTAACCTGCAGGTCCAGCTGAATGCGGTACGAGAAAATCTTGTTTAAGTCTTTGACGGCTTCCAGGCGGATCTTTTTAATCATACTGGCGCCCTTGCCGATCACCATGGACTTTTGACTCTCGCGCTCGGTAATCAGGAAGGCGCGCACCCACAGTTCCTTACCGTTCTTTTTCATCTCCATGTCGGCGATTTCGACATACAGCGAATGCGGGATTTCTTCGCGGGTATTGAGCATCGCTTTTTCCCGGATCACCTCGGAGATACGGAAGTCCACGTCCTGGTCGGTATAAAATTCCTCGGGGTACAGGGCCGGTCCCTCCGGCGCGATGGCGAACAAGCCGATCAGCAGGGGATCAATATTAGTGTCCTTGCGGGCCGATATCTCAAAAATCCTCTCTGAAGGCACGGCCGGAAGGGCTTTTTCCAAAAACAAGCGGATCATGCCGGGCTTGGCGTCGGCCGAGTCAATCTTGTTGATGCCGATGACGGTGCGGGCGGCCAACGGGGCGACCAGGGCGGCGACCAGAGCCTCCTCGCTGCCGGGGTCGCGGGTAGCGTCCAACAGGTACAGCACGCAGTCAGCCTCGGAAAGCCGTTCATGAGCGATAGCCTTCAGGCGGAGGTTCAGTTTTTTTTCGGATTCATGGTACCCGGGGGTATCGATAAAGACGAGCTGGCCGCGCTCGCCATTCACGATTCCGCGAATGGCGTTACGGGTGGTTTGCGGTACGGGAGAAACGATCGAAACCTTTTCGCCGCAGGCGGTATTCAAAAAGGTGGACTTGCCGGCCGAGGGCCGGCCGACAATGGCCACCATAGCGGTGCGTTTTACTACATCTGACATGTGTCAGAGATTACACCACAGCGATTTTCTGTTCAATCAGCGCGAGCACCTTTGTCGGACAATTCGCCACGCATTCACCACAGGAGTCGCAGAGGGCGTAATCAATGACCGGAATACCGTCGGTAACCTTGATGCACTGCTTGGGGCAGACTTTTTCGCACTTCAGGCACTTAATGCAGCCGGTCTTGCAGTCCTTGATAACCTGGGCCTTGCGGGGATTACGGTTGGAACAGAGGGCGATTGCTCCGGTGCGGGTAACCGAGGTACGTGTCAGAATTTTCTGGGGGCACTCGGCCACGCACAGGCCGCAGCCGGTACATTTGGCGTAGTCAACGTGCGGGATGCCGTCCTTGCCGACGTGAATAGCGTCGAAGGGACAGACCCGTTCGCAGTCGCCAAAACCGATACAGCCCCAGTCGCACTGCTTAGTACCGTTGGTGGAAATCTTGGCCGCGCGACAGGTGCGCACGCCCACATATTCGGCCTTGGTCGGGCATTTCTCGTAGGTGCCCTGACAGAGCAGCACGGCCACACGGGTATCGGAGGAAGCCGTAATGCCCATGATTTTGCCGACAGCCTCGGCGCAGGAGGCGCCGCCCACGGTGCAGCCGTTAACCGGGGCCTCACCGCCGGCGACCGCGGCGGCAAAACCGTCACAGCCGGGATAGCCGCAGCCGCCGCAATTGGCGCCCGGCAGGGCGGCGCGCACCGCCGCTACGGTCACATCGGGTTCAACATAAAACATCTTTCTGAAAAAGCCCAGCAACAGGCCGAGCACCACAGAAAGAATCAGGGAAACAATCAGTGTTATCAGTACAATCTGCATCTGCATACCCCTACTTGATCAGTCCGGCAAAACCGCCGAAGGCCATGGAAAGAAGACCGGCCGCCACAAACAGGATCGGCGTGCCTTTCAAAAACTGCGGAATCGGCGAGCTCTTCAGCCGCTCGCGGATACCGGCCAGCAGCAGCAGTGACAGTACGAAGCCGCACGCCACACCAACCGCGTAGACGACAGACTGAGTCAGGGTGTATTCCTTGATGATCACGTCGAAGGTAACCGCCAGAATGGCGCAATTGGTAGTAATCAGGGCCAGGTACACGCCCATGGAACTGTACAGAGCCGGAGCGGTTTTTTTGAGATAAAATTCCACTAACTGTACCAGCGCGGCAATTACCAGGATAAAGGTCAGGATTTTCAGGAACTCCAGGTTCCAGGGCTTGAGCACAAAGTGGTACAGCGGCCAGGTTACCATAGTTGCCAGCACCGTCACAAATATGACCGCGCCACCCATACCCACGGATTTTTTAACATCTGTGGACATACCGATGAAGGGACACAGCGCCAAAAAGCGCATCAACACTACGTTTTCCACAAGCATTGCCGAAAGAAAGATTGCGATTAAGCTGTTACTGTTCATTTTGCGGTACTCCTCTTTCCGGCCATGGCTTTGGTGAGAGCCACATTCAGCGCGATAAACAAGCCGAAGACGAAAAAGCCTCCCGGCGGCTGGGCAAAGAAGCCGATCTTGTAGGCTTCGGGGATGATGGCAAAGCCCAGGACAGTTCCGGCGCCGAGCAGTTCGCGCACGGCGGAGATACCGACCAGCACCCAGGTATAACCGGCGCCCATGCCCAGGGCGTCAAATACCACTTCATCCATTGAACGCTTGGAAGCAAAGCTCTCCACCCGTCCCATGATAATGCAGTTGACGACGATCAGCGGGATAAAGACGCCCATGGCCTTGGAGAGGTCCGGAGCCAGGGCCTGCATCAGCAAGTCCACTATGGTAGTAAAAGCGGCGATGACGATAATGAAAATCGGGATTCGGATAGAGTCCGGGATCAGCTTGCGGAACAGGCTGATGATAACTTCGCTCATCAGCAACACAAAGGTCATGGCCAGTCCCATGCCGATACCGTTGGCCACGGTCGTGGTCACGGCCAGCGAGGAGCACAGGCCGATCATCAGCGCCAGCAGCGGATTTTCGCGGATCAAGCCGTTGGTAAAAAGTGTAGAATAGTTTTTCATGCTAATTATCCTTCTCGACGGCTTCAGCGGCTTCAGCGGCATCGGCATCGGCGGCGCCGGGCGCAGCCGAAGCGCTTTCAAGGTATGCGCCGGCCGCCTGAGCGGTCAGCTTGACGATGGCGGCGACGCCGCGGCTGGAGATGGTCGCGCCGCTGACGGCCTGAATATCGGTACCGACCGTGAAGGCCGAATCAACTGGCTTTCCGGGATATTGTCCGATGTAGGCGCTCTCGCGCACCTTGGTGCCGAGGCCGGCGGTGTCTGTCAGGGTAATAAACACGATATCCCTGATCTGCCGGGCGGCGTCCACCGCCACCAGTAGCGTGGCGCTGGCATAAGTCGGGCCGGTTACCTGAATGACCAGGCCGAGGGTATCACTGTCCTTGACGGCCACGAAGGCCTTCTCGAATTTGATGGAGGTACTGCCGCTGGAGAGAGCGGCGCTGACATCCGTAAAGTCCGAGGCTTCCGGAAAGATGTTTGTAAGGGCCAGTCGCACCTCAGCGGCCTTGGCCGCGTCTATCATCGGTTTGGTGACATTATACACCAGAGCCAAACCGACACAGGCGATGACTGTATAGGCGGCCAGTATTGCCGCGAGTTTGAACATTTGCTTCATTTGGCAGCCCTCTCCTTTTTCGCTCGCAGAGCGCCGTATTTGCGCGTTATCAGTTTATTCAAAAAGGGTACCAGGGCGTTCATAATCAGGATGCTGAACATGACGCCTTCGGGGAAGCCGCCGAACAGGCGGATCAGGGCAGTAATCAGGCCGCAGCCGAAGCCGAACAGCACCCGCCCGGTCGGGGTAACCGGGGATGTAGCGTAGTCGGTAGTCATAAATACCGCGCCGAAGACCAGGCCGCCTCCCAACAGTGTCAGCAGGGGGTCAAACCCGGCTATCCAGGTGAGGGCGACAGTAGTGGCCATCATGGTCAGCGGAGCGCGCCAGTCTATAATCCGGACCAGGGTCAAAAAGATAAAGGCGGCGAAAATCAGGAAGATGGCCGACTCGCCGATACAGCCGGCGCGGGTGCCGACAAACAGGTCCCAGTACAGGGCCGCCTCCGAGCTGAACCCGGTGCGTTCGGCCAGGGCCGCGGCGGTGCGCAGACCGCCCTCACCGCTTTTCATGAAGGACAGCGGGGTGGCCGCGGATACGGCGTCGGCGATAAAGCCGGTTCGGGGTGCTACCCAGGTAGTCATGGCCTGGGTAAAACTTAAAATCATAAAGGCCCGGCCAATCAGCGCCGGGTTAAAGACATTCGCGCCTAAGCCGCCGAAAAACTCCTTGCCGACGACGACGGCAAAGGCCGCGCCCAGCACGGTCATCCATACCGGTATGGTCGGCGGAAGCACCATGGCCAGCAGCAAACCGGTAATGATGGCCGAACCGTCACCGGCGCGCACATCCTGACCGGTGACCAGGCGGAAAAGGCTCTCGGCCGCCAGACAGGTCAGTACGGATGCGAGCAGCGTAATCAGGGCCGGCAGACCGTACAGGTAGACGCCCCAGGCCGCGATCGGTATCAGGGTAAAGACCACGGTAAACATGATCTGCTTTGAGGTAAAGGGGCTGACAAAGTGCGGACTGGAAGAAAGGTAAATTTCGTTTTTATCGGACTCGCCCATTATCGTCCTCCTTTGGATGTTTTTTCGGACTGCTTTAAAAGTTCAGCGCGTACCTGGTGTTTACCGATTCGGATGCGCTGCACCAGCTTGATCCTGGAGGGGCAGACATAGGAACAGCAACCGCATTCCATACAGTCCATCAGACCGTAGCGCTTAGCCTCGTCCAGTTCGTTGACCTTCAGGGAACGGACCATTAAGACCGGGGAAAGCCGACAGGGGCAGTGTTCCAGGCAACGGCCGCAGCCGATGCAGGCCGACTCCTCCACCAGGGAGGTTTGGGAAGCGGTCAGGAAAAGCAGGCCGGAAGTATTTTTCTGGATCGGAAAGTTGGCGTTCTTCAGGGCCACGCCCATCATCGGGCCGCCTGAAATAATCTTGGCCACGCCGGGTTTCAGCGTGATCTCACCGGGGATCAGGTCGCCGGCCAGGGTACCGATCGGCACCTCGATATTTTTCGGCGTGGCGCAGGCGCCGCCGGAAACGGTCAAGCAGCGGTCAATAAGCGGCTTGCCCTGGCGGAAGGCTTCGGAAATAGCTTTAAGGGTTCCGACGTTCTGAACCACGCAGCCGGCGCCGGAGGGCAGACCACCGGAAGGAACTTCGCGGCCGGTAACGGCCTTGACCAGCATTTTCTCTCCACCCTGCGGATACTTGGTCTTGCAGCAGACAATCGAGATAGAGCGGGCATCGAGCCCTTTCGGGAAGAACTGCTGACCGGCAATAGCCTTTTCCAGAATCGGAATCAGCGACAGTTTATTGGCTTCTATGGCGATAATGCCGGAGGGCGCGCCGGTGATCTGCATGGCTATGGCCAGGCCGTCCACAATCGCGGCGCTATGCTCGATAATGGTGCGGGCGTCAATCGTTAAAAAGGGTTCGCACTCAGCGGCGTTGGCAATCACAAAGTCAATCACCGAACCCTTCGGCGGGTTCAGCTTGACATGGGCCGGAAAGGCCGCGCCGCCCATACCGACAACACCGGCTTCCTTTACCCGGGCGAGAGCCTGTTCGCGGCCGCACAGCGCCGGGTCCAGCACGTCCATAAAAGCCGTGCGATCCGAACCATCAGCTTCGATGGCGATACACAGGGCATCCATATTACCGGCTACCAGACGGGTTTCGATCTTCTTGACCGTACCGGCAATTGAGGCATGCACCGGAGCGGCGATAAAAGCGTCCGTCTCGGCCAGTTTCTGCCCGCGGGCGACCACGTCTCCGACCTGAACCAGGACGCGGTTAGGCGAGCCGCCCTGCGTCACCGGAATCCAGACTGTACCGGTGGAAGGCATACAGCGCTTGACCGGCAGGGAAGCGGTTTCATCTTTGTGCTCGGGCGGATGCACACCGCCCTTGAAGGATTTGATTGTCATAGCCAGATAGTATATATGGATGGTAAATGCGTCAAGTGACATATCGCCCTTTATTTATCTATACCCCAGTGGACCCTGAAAAAAAAGTAACGTCCCGTAATCAAAATATGTTATATTAAAACAATATGAATCTCGGGAGGACTAAATGTTCAAGTTAAGTAAGAATCTTTACAGCACAATTCTGATACTATTCACGGCGGCGGCTCTTTTTGCCTATGACCCGCCCGTCGGCGGCGACAACGCCGATATCTTTTTATCCCCGGCCCTGCTCGGCGGGGGCACCAGCGTTACCGGTGGTGCCTTCGGCGCGACCAGCAGCACAGCCCTGCCCGCCGGACTGTCCGCCAACCCGGCCCTGGGCGCCGGCGAGCAGCGCATCGTGCTTGACGCCTCCTGGATCGGTTTACTGGGCACCGGAGACGAAGAAGGGCTTGGCCATTCTGTCAATCTCGGATTTTTAATACCGACCCGCGCGGCTGTTGTGGCCGCGAACCTGAACTTTTTAACCTCACCATTTGAGGCTCTGCCTCTTGGGACAAGCGGCACCATTAACGCCTCCATCTCCAAAGATCTCACCGATAATTTTTACCTGGGAGCCGGCCTAACTGCCAGCGCCGGAGATAACTGGGGTGTGGCCGGAGATCTTGGCGCCCTGTATCTGGCCGGTGACAAAGCCTTCTTTAAAAACATCCGCTTCGGCGCCGCCCTGACCGGTTTAGGCCGGCCCTTTACCCCGGCGACCACCGGAATCAACGGTGGCGCGGCCACCGGCTTTACCTCTCTGGCCACACCGAGACTCGGAATAGCGGCCACCCTGCTATCCGAGAGCAAGGTTAAAATCGGCGCTTCGCTGGATCTCTCGGCTCCTACCTTCCAAAACATGATAGTGGATGCCGGTCTCGAAGCGGTGATCATGGACATTATCACGCTGAAAAGCGGCTGGAACTTTAATCTGTTGGAATCGGTAAATGACCGCGCCAGCCTGATCCCCTCCGTCGGCCTCGGCGTAAACCTGAAACTTAAATCCGGCAACTCTGAGTCCTTTTTGGCCCGCAACGGCTGGAGCCAGAGCGAGATAACCCCCCATGCCGCCTTCAAACCTATGTACAACGGTATTACCGGTATCGGCGCGGGCTTGAACATCCGTCTCGGCGTCTCCGATACCCGGGCGCCGCAAATTGAGGTTGACTACCCCTCTCCGGTATATATCTCCCCGAATAACGACGGCACCCAGGATGAACTGCTCTTCCCGGTTAAAATCAGCGACCAGCGTTATGTACTGGGCTGGTCTTTTATGATTGAAGACGCTACCGGAGCGGTGGTGCGAACCATCGCCAACAAAGAAGTCCGCCCGGAAATGCAAAACCTGAAATCCTTCTGGTCACTGCTGACCCGGGTAAAACAGGGCATTGCCCTGCCGGAAACCCTGCGCTGGGACGGTATCCTCGACTCCGGAGAAACCGCCGCCGACGGCAGTTACTTCTTTTATATCACCGCCGTTGACGATAACGACAACAATGCCATAACCGAGAAATTCCAGGTCTTTGTGGATAATACCGCGCCGACAGTCACCGCAACGGCGCCCTCCGGCGCCAACGCCATGATCTTCAGCCCCGACGGGGACGGCAACAAGGACAGTTTCCCGATAGCCCAGGACGGCTCGAAAGAGGATCTTTGGACCGGAACGTTCCTGAACAGCGCTGAAACAATCGTACGCACCGTGGAAACCCGGGATTCCGCGCCGGCTCTGTACGCCTGGGACGGAAAAGACAACAACAATGCCATCGTCTCCGACGGCGTCTATACTTACCGGATTTTCGGACGCGACCGCGCCGGTAATACCGCCGAGGCGACCATCAATAATATTATTGTAGACACTGATAAACCTTCCATAAATATCAGTATCGATATCAACGCCTTCTCGCCGAACGGCGACGGCACGCGCGATTTCGTGCGTCTCAGCCCCAGCGTTCCGGTAATTACCGGCCTGATCGGCTGGGAAGTCCAGATTCAAAACCGCGCCGGCATTGCCCTGCGCGCCATCAGCGGCACCGGTACTCCGACAGAAATTGTCTATGACGGCCGAGATAACGGTGGCAAGGTACTGGCCGAGGGTGAATACCAGGCCGTGATCACCGCCAAGTACACCAATGGACACTCGCCCCTGGCCCGCTCACCCTACTTCACCGTGGACGTCACCGCCCCGGATGCCCAGGTCCGCTCTTCCGGCGCGATATTCTCCCCGGTCGGCGACGGTAAACTGGATACAGTGACCTTCTCCCAGCAGATGTCCACCGAAATCGACTGGACCGGCGCAATTTACGCCGTTGACGCCGCCGGAAAACCCGCCGATCAGGCTGTCCGCACCTTCCGTTTCGGCGGAAACCCGCCGGCCACCGTGGTCTGGGACGGCCGCGATGACGCCGGACGCCTGGCAACCGACGGCCGCTACGCTTACCTGGTTTCCAGTACCGACCGGGCCGGAAACACCGGTAAGGCCAACCTCTCGATAGTCGAGCTGAATACCGAAAAAGCCGACCTGATCCTGCAGGCCAATACTGTAGCCTTCTCCCCGAACGGCGACAACGTCAAGGACAGCATCGTCTTTACCCCGATCCTGAAGGCCGCCACCGCCGTGGAGCGCTATACCCTGACCATCACCAACGCCGAAAAACAGACCGTCAAGGTAATCACCGGCACCGGCCGGGTACCGGCAACCTTAACATGGAACGGCATTGCCGACCCCGCCGGCGGAGCCGCCACCGGCACCCGTGCCCCGGACGGCAGCTATGGAGCGGTTCTGGATGTAACCTTGGTCAATCAGCAGACCTCGCGCTCGGCCTGCCCGGATTTTGAGATCGACACCAAATTCCCGACCATCGAAATCAGCGCCCCGTATCTGGCCCTCTCGCCGAATGCCGACGGTAAAAACGACAGCCTGCCGATTACCCAGAAATCTTCAATAGAAGACCGCTGGACCGGCACCTTCGTCAACGCCCGCAATGCCGTAGTACGCACCCGCACCTGGAACGGAGCGGTCGCGGACTTTACCTGGAACGCCGAGGACGACTCCGGCAACCGCGTATCTGACGGTACCTATTCATACATCATCATGAGCGAAGACCGCGCCGGCAACCGCACTACTCAACAGCTGACCGGAGTTACGGTGGACGCCCGCGTTCCCAAAGCCTTTATCACGGTTGAACTGCCGGCCTTCTCTCCGAACGGCGACGGCATCAAGGATACCCAGCGCATCTCCGTGACCACCAGCATACCTGAAGGTCTGGAATCCTGGTCCATCCTGATCAAGCCGGAAGGCAGCGGTACCGGACCGGAAACCGCTGTTAAAACCTGGACCTCGGCCGACCGCGCCAGCCTGCCGGCCGCCATCAACTGGGATGGAAAAAACAACGCCGGAACGGTTGTTCAGGGCAATTTCTACGCCGAACTGAACCTCAAATACATCAAGGGTGACCTCATATCGGTCAGCACCGCGCCCTTCCAGGTCAACTCGGTCGCACCGACGGTCTCCGTACGACTGGCCCCGCGCTACTTCAGCCCGGATAACGACGGCATAGAAGATGAACTTTATATCAGCCTGCTGGCCCAATCCGTATCGAGCTTTACCGAATGGTCATTCGAGATCCGCGAGCCCCAGGGCAGCGCCGGAAACGTCTTCTGGAAAACCGGCGGCACCGGAACCATCACCGAACGCATTGTCTGGGACGGCAGGTCCCAGCGCGGCGAGCTGGTACAGGCCGCCACCGACTACCCCTTCACCTTTACGGTTAAGGACGCCGTCGGCATGACGACTGTGGTACGCGGCTATATTCCGGTAGACGTACTGATTATCCGCGACGGCGACAAGCTTAAAATCGCCGTTCCGTCAATCATCTTCCGCGAGAACGCCGCTGACTTTAACGGCCTGGCGACCGATGTGGTGGATAAAAACGTACAGGTACTGCGCCGTATCGCCGAGATCCTGAACAAGTTCAAGGATTACAAGGTACAGGTGGAAGGCCACGCTAACAACGTCACCGGCACCCAGCGCGAGGAGGACACCGAACTGATCCCGCTGTCCCGCTCCCGCGCCGACGCCGTCCGCAACTTCCTGATCGACAACGGCGTAGACTCCGTGCGCCTGTCGGTAATCGGCATGGGCGGCACCCGCCCGGTCGTAACCCGCACCGACCGCGAAAACTGGTGGAAGAACCGCCGCGTCGAGTTCATTCTTATCAAATAATGCACTGACCTTCCCCGGCCCAGAGCCGGGGGAGCGCCTGTGTACTCATCGTTTTGAACTGACCCCACTTCGGGAAAAGAGAGGATTTACGCTTTCTCTGCGCCAAGGATGGCGCAGCAAAGCCGCCGGAAGAACGGGCTTGCCCGTTCTTCAATGTCTGATGTTTTCCATGGATGGAAAACATCAGACTCAGCTACCCCCACTTATTTTTTTGACTTTACTTTTTTTGAGGTGTTCTTAGTTCTCGAACGGATTGAGTAAGGGAATGCCGAAACCACTAAAATCACCGACGTTTCGGGTAGCCAGCACCAGGCCCAGCTCCCAGGCACAAGAGGCAATCAGCGCGTTCGCCTGAGTTACCGTTCGGCCTTCCCCTTCCAGCAAAGCCCGTTTTTCCCCGCACCAATGCGCGGCGACATCGGTTATCGGAAAAACCTGCCCTTTATCAGACAACAGTTGTCTTAACCAAGCTTCCTTTTGCAAAAGAGACCGACGGCGAAGCCCAAAAACCAGTTCTTCCAGCGTAATGGCAGAAATCAGCAAACGATCAAGCTTACTGACCCATTGCAAAACCCGGACGTCGGGATTCCGTTTCATTATCTCACTGACAATATTTGTATCCAAAAGATAATTCATTTCCAGTCGGTTCCAAATTGATCAGCTCTATTCTGCCTCGCAGGACTTTCAATATCGCCTTCATCCTCATGTAAAAGCTGTATTTCCGCCAGCCATTGCGCAAGGCTTTTCTTGCCGACAATCTGCTGATTCTCGGTAAACGTCTCATAGGAGATTACTACACTCTGGGGCTCGCCCCTTAAAAGCACCAACTGCGGCGAAAGCTCGGCGCGTTGCATAACATCCGCGAAATGCCGTTTGGCGTCTGTTGCCTTCCAGGTTTCCATGATCACCTCTTATGATCAAATATACCTCACATATGATCATTTTACAAACGATTTTTTAACTTTACGCTCCCTATGCATAGTTATATAATTAAACCATGGAAGCCAGAAAAACATTCGCGGCGGTGCTGGATCAGGCCAAACAGGAAGGAAGCGTATTAATCAAGCGCGCTGACGGAAGCCTGTTCAGAATATCACCGATACAAAACGATGAATCGCCTTTCAGTGGCATCAAACTCGATATCCACCTGCGTGAAGGAGAACTGCTTACAGCCCTCGAAGATGCCAGGCGTTTAAACGAAACGAGATATCCCTAAAAAAAATTCCCCACTAACTAAATAAGCCATCCCTTAGTACTATTTCCTGGCGACCAGCACCATGGTGCGGGCTTTTTCGTTATAGGGCGAGAAATCAAAATCGCCATAAATTTCCACGGAAGAAAAACCGGTGGCCATCATCAGCCGCTTAAGTTCCACGGCCGAGTACAGGCGCTGCACGAAGGAATGGTCAACCTTACGGCCGTTTTCGTCAATCAGCATCCAGCGCGAGCGCAGGCCTTCCCAGGCGCCGACCACCGCGAACTCCGTCAACACGGTAAAGCCGCCGCGCTCAAACCACTCGCCTTCGGTAAAGTCGCGGACCGCTATTTCTCGCCCGGTCATCTCCAGAATAAACCAGCCGCCGGCCTTAATCGAAGCCGAAATATTGCGCAGAATCTGCATATCTTCTTCAATAGTGTCGCAGTAGCCGAAACTGGTATACAGGCTTACCGCCGCGTCAAAGGCCTCGGGCCGGGAAAAGGCGCGCAGGTCGGCCTGCACCAGATCCAGCTCCACGCCTTCGTCCTGGGCCGACTCCTGGGCCGCCATTAAAAACGGCCGGATTAAGTCCACACCGGTAACCCGGGCCCCGCGGCTGGCCAGTTCCACGGCAATGCGGCCGGGACCGCAGCCGGCGTCCAGAATGGCCGGACCTTCGTGCTCAATAGCCTCGTCATGGGCCGGATCTTCATGGCTGGGCGCGCCGATAATGCGCAGCACGCCCTCGGCGACGGTGGGAGCTTCCGCCCAGCGCTGGGCGTCAAAAAGTACCGGGGCGTACTGTGCCCAGAATGATTCATTTTCAAACCAATCGCGTTTTTTATCCATTTCAAGTACCTCCCGGCCACCGCCGCTCGCTTGCAAGTATAGCATATTCGCCGTATACTGAGGCCAACAAAACATTTCTTTCATTATATTCAGGAGTCGGTTATGGTCATTCTCACACTCAACTGCGGCAGCTCGTCCGCGAAATATCAGGTATTTGACTGGAATAACAAGGACGTTATTGCCTCCGGTGTCGTCGAGCGCGTCACCCAGCACGGCGGGTCAATCACTCATAACGCCAAAGGCAAGGGCGAGTATTCCGTAAATCATGAATGCCCCAACCATACTGTTGCCGTAGAACTGATCATCAGAACCCTGACTGACCCGGAAGTCGGCGTAATTTCCGACATGAACGTCATCAAGGCTGTCGGTCACCGCGTACTGCACGGCGGCGACAAATTCACTAAATCCGTCATTGTAACCCCGGAAATTATCGACACCTTCAGGGCCGTTCAGGACCTCGGCCCGCTGCATAATCCGGCCAACATCATGGGCATCGAAGCCGCCCAGAAAGTCCTGCCTAACGTACCGCACTGCGCCATCATGGATACCGCCTGGCACCAGACCATGCCGGATACCAGCTACATTTACGCCGTGCCCTACGAGTGGTATGAAACCTACGGGGTGCGCCGCTACGGCTTTCACGGCACCAGCTTCCTGTACACCGCCAAACGCGCCTCCGTTCTGCTCGGCAAAAAACCGGCCGAAACCAATATCATCATCGCCCATATCGGAAACGGCGCTTCCATCTGCTGCGTCAAAAACGGCGTCAGCTTTGACACCTCTATGGGTATCACACCACTGGAAGGCCTGGTAATGGGAACCAGAAGCGGCGACTGCGATCCGGCTCTGGCCTTCTACATGATGCGCAAGGCCAACCTGACCGTGCAGGAAATCGATACCGCCCTGAACCGCCAGTCCGGCATTCTGGGCATTACCGGTAAATACGCCGACCGCCGGGACGTGACTAAGGCTATGGAAGCCGGCGACAAGCGCGCCGAGTTGGCCTATAAAATTGAATGCTACCGGCTGCGCAAATATATCGGTTCCTACATCGCGGCCATGGGTTCCAAACCGGACGCCCTGGTGTTTACGGCCGGGGTGGGCGAGTTCCACGCCGGCGTACGCGCCGGGGTCTGCGAGGGACTCGAGCATCTGGGGATCAAGCTTGATCCGAAAAAAAACCAGATTGCCCGCACCCGCAACGCCGAAACCTGTATCAGCACTGATGACTCGGCTATTAAAATAATGATAATTCCGACCGACGAAGAACTGGTAATGACCGAAGACGCCTATGCCCTGATGATGGGCACCTACGATGTGCATACCAACTTTACCTATTCATTCCAATCCCCGGATTATGTCAACAAGGGCCGGCTGGAAGGATTAAAACGCGATCTGGAAAAGAATCCGGCGCTTGAAAGCCTGATTGTCCGCGTCCCGGGGAAAAACTAGATGAAGGGACACGGACGGCTGGACATTCTGACAATTGGGAACGCCCTGCTGGACATCTTCTGTTTTACAGACGATGAGCTCTCGCTGTCCCTGGCCCTGCACCCCAACAACGCCACCCACGTCACCACTGAGCGGCTGGATGAGATTCTGCCGACTCTGCCTCCGGTAATCTACGTCGCCGGAGGATCGGCCGCCAACGCCGCCAAGGCCGCCAGCGCGCTGGGACTTTCCTGCGCCTTTGCCGGCTGCACCGGTACCGAAGAACGCGAAAAAGACCATTGGGCGCTGATGTTCGAGCGGGACCTGCACGAATACGGCGTGCACTGTTATCTGGAAAGCCGCCATGCCACCACCGGACGGTGCCTGGTCTTGCACATGCCCGGCTCCCTGACCTCCATCGCCTGCGCCCCGGCCGCCGCGACTCTCTTCCGTAGCGATCAAATTCCGGAAATCCTGATCAAAGCCGCCCGTGTGGTGCATATTGACGGACAGCTGCTGCGCCATCCGGCCCTGCTCTCCACGATTGCCGACACTTGTAAAAAAGAAGGAATTATCCTTTCACTGGACATCGGTACCACCGCCCTGGCCTCAGAATATGCCGGTTCCGTCCGCACCCTGTTGGAGGAAGCCAACTGTATTCTCTTTGCCAATGACGAAGAAGCAATGGTATTAGCGAACCGCTGGGCCCGGGAATTACCGGAGGGAACCTTCGATCCGGAAACCAGGGACTTCAGCGCCGCTGTTTTCACCGCCCTGACCCGCGGCCGGGGAGAATTTCCCTGCATCGTCCGCAAACGGGGTCCATCCGGCTCGGATGCCTGGAGCGACGGTACCGTCTATTCCGCCACTACGGTCCCGGTACCCCCTTTGGACGCCACCGCCGCCGGCGACATCTTTGCCGGCGCCTTTCTGTCAGCCAGGCTCTCCAACCAGAGTATTCCGGTCAGCCTGCGTTTTGCCAACCGCGCGGCTTCCGCCATACTGCAGGTACCGGGTTCCCGGCTCGATAAAGACGAATTCGCGGTTCTGGCAAAAGAAATAAGCATACCGCAACCCGGCCTCTGATTTTTACCTCAACCCCCCGCGCGACAACGTCTCTTTTTATACGCTTTTTAACAATCGCAGCTTGACAACAGACCTGACTGACCTTATTGTGATATAAGGTTAACCGCTTAACCTAAGGAGAAAACTATGAGAAAGTGTTCATTGCCGCTGTGGTATGCCCTGGCAGTCATTCTGGCGTTTTCCGGCTGCGCCTCAGGATCCCAAAAGGCCGCTCCGCTAAATGACTTCAACCCCAAAACCGATCTGAAAGTAAACGTGCAGATGAAGGATGGCTGGGAAAAGATCTATATCTGGTACGATCAGCATGCCGACGGATCCTGGGAAACGTCCGTTATCGGTGACGAAAACACCCTTTTGACCGACCAGAACGACGGTTGGCACAGCCGGGTTTTTAAAGATACCGCGGCGCTGACCTTTCTGTTCAACAAGGGTGACTGGGACGATAAACTCTGTGACAGCGACGGCGCCGACTTCTCCTGGTCCGGCGGACCGGGAGAAATCTGGATTACCAAAGACGGTCTGCTTCGAACCGCAGCGGCCGCCGGCGCGGGCGCAGCTGAAGAAAGCGATCCCCGGGACAGCGCGATTCTTTTTAATTCGCGCGACAGCCGCTACAAGAGCCCCTACGGAGCGGTGCCGCGCGGCACCTCCGTTACCTGGCGTTTTGAAGCGCCGGACGGATATGTCGAGGGCGCCAAACTGATCATCCAAAAGCAGGTGATCACCGGCGACCGCAACATCAGTTATATCGATTACCTGAGCCTGCCGATGACCAAAACCATAAACACGGATAAAACCTGGTGGGAAGTCCAATGGCAAACCGCCGATATCCAGGTCTACGGCTATTACTTCGAAATCACCGCCGATGGAAGAACCCGCTATCTGGGCGGTGACGGCAAAAAAGTCAGCGTAGCGCATTACAAGCTGCCGCTGACCGGTGGCGCGGCCACAGTCAGCGCGGCCCTGCCTCGCGAAGGCCAGTTTATCCAGACGGTCTACGACCCGGCGTTCCGTACCCCGGAATGGGCCAAGGATGCCATCTTTTACTATATTTTCCCGGACCGCTTCCGTAACGGCAACCCGGCCAATGATCCGGTACCCGGTAGAACCGCTTTTTATTCGAATAAAACGGTGGAGTTCCACAGCAACTGGCTGGATTTTAAGCCCTGGCGGCCGGGCAGCGCCGACGGCAATACCGTCGATGACGCCGAATGGTGTAACGACTTCTACGGCGGCGATCTGGCCGGCATCACTGAGAAACTGGACTACATCGCCTCCTTGGGCGCCAATACCCTCTATCTCAACCCGATCTTCGAGGCTCCTTCCAACCATAAGTACGATACCGCTGACTACCTGAAAGTTGACGACGGCTTCGGCTCCCTGGATGATTTCAAAGCCCTGACTGAGGCCGCCAGAGGGCGCGGTATCAGGGTAATCCTGGACGCCTCCTTTAATCACTCCGGTTCGGACTCTGTGTATATGGATCGATACGGAAAATACGAAGGCTTGGGGGCGTACGAAAACGAAACCATCCGTACCGACTCACCCTGGTATGACTGGTATGAGTTTAATCCCCGCGCCGCTACCGCCGACGGTAAGTACGGTCAATGGGCCAATCCAACCCTGGCGAACCTCAACGAAAATTCCCCCTCGCTGCGCGAATTTCTGTTTAACGGTAGCGACTCGGTGACGCGCTACTGGCTGAAAGCCGGAGCCAGTGGCTGGCGTATGGACGTCACTCCCTGGGTCACCGACAGCTTCTGGCGCGACTGGCGTAAAGCCGTAAAAGCCACCGACCCGCAAGCCTATACCGTAGCCGAAACCTGGTGGGATTCTTCCAAGTATCTGCTCGGCGATATGTTTGACGCCACCATGAACTATATCTTCCGGCAGGCGGTCTATGATTATGTCTCCGGAGCCAAAACAGCGGCTGACTCCAATAATCTGCTGGAAATGATCCGTGAAAACTATCCGAAGGAAGCCTTTGACGTACTGATGAATCTGCTATCCACCCACGACGCCGCCCGGGCTCTGCACCGTTTCGGCTATCGCGAAAACGGCGGCAGCGGCTATGAAGAAGCCGTCAAGAAATTAAAGCTGGCCTTTTTAATGCAGATGAGTTATCCGGGCGCGCCGGCCATCTTTTACGGCGATGAAGTCGGCCTGACCGGCGGAGATGATCCGGAGAACCGTGCCCCCTACCCCTGGGCAGACCGCGGTGGAAAGCCGGATCAGAATTTGCGTGAGGAACTTACCAGGCTGGTTAAACTGCGCAAAGACAATCCGGTACTGAACCGCGGCTCAGTAGAACCGCTGTACACTGATGAACATTGTATAATCTGGCTGAGGACGCTCGGCAATCAACGAGCCCTGGTCGCGCTTAATAATTCGGCAACAGCGCAGTCAGTTACGGTGAACCTTACCGGAAAGGAATTTGGCGCTGTGCTGAAAGATTTGCTGGACAATTCCACTCACGCCCTGAACAGCGGCAGCCTTACAATCAGTATTCCGGCGCTCTGGGGTCGCATTCTGCGATAAACGGACTTATGGGGACCTCTAAAAACAAATTGAGTTTTTTGAGGTGCCCTTAATGTACTACGGCGGATCAGGCTGAGCCTTAGGCTCAACCCTCGATCCGCCGTATTGTATCGCGCAGCTGCAGACTGTGCGGGATATAAAGAGTATCGCCGGTTTCTCCGGAGCCCTCAATGGCGCCGATCAACAGACGGGCCGCTTCCCGCCCCTTCAAGGCGATATCCTGGCGTACCGTGCTCAGCGCCGGCACAAAGTAGCGGCACAGCCCGATATCATCAAAACCGATAACCGAGAGGCGGCCGGGCACGTCTACTCCGGCAACATTCAGGGAGCGGATCAAACCGAAGGCCATGATGTCCGCCACGCAAAACACCGCGGTGCAGGGCAGGTCAGCGGCCAGCATATCACGGGCAGCCAGGTAGCCGCCTTCGAAAGAGACGGGCTGTTCAAATATCAATTTTTTGTCGATGGAAAGTCCGGCATCGAGCAGGGCCTTTTCCCAGGCGGAGCGGCGCAGCGAGTTGATGCGGCTGTTGGCGGTGGGGCCGGAGACCAGGGCAATCCGCCGGTGCCCGTGAGAAATCAGCGCCGCCACCGCGTCATAGCCGGCCTGCGCTTCATCGGTACGCACATGAAAATAGCCGGCGGCGATACCCGGTTCCGAATCAATCAGCACCACCGGCAAGCCGATGCGCTTGAGGTCCGCTTCCTCGGATTCAGGGAAAAAGCCCAGATAGATCAACCCGTCCGGCTTGCGTCTTCTGATCCAGGTAATCGCCTCGTCCCCCGACTCCATACCGCTGATAATCAGATCATATTTTTTTTCGGAAGCCACTTCCATTATTCCGTCGGCCAATTCGGTGTAAAAGGGATTGTCGCGGAGCAGGGCGCTGGACCGCGCATGCCCGCCGGACAGCGGCAGTATCAAACCCAGCAACCGGGTCTTGCCTCTGGCCAGACTGCGGGCCGTAAAATCCGGTTCGTAGCCGGATTCCCGCATTACACGGCGGATCCGCTCCAGGGTTTCGGGGCTGTAGCGCTGGCTTTTACCATTTAAAACATAGGAAACCGTCGCGATGGAAACACCGGCCAGCGCGGCAATATCGCGAATTGTGATCTTTTTATCCCGCTTTTCCATTTTCCCAATAATACACTATCGGGCCATTATTGACGAGCGAATTTTCGCGGCGCTCTCCCGACCGCATAGCTCTTCGACTAATTTCAAGGAGAATTCCTCGGCCACTCCGGCGCCGCGGGCGGTAATCAGATTACGGTCCCGCACCAGACGCTCCGCGGTATGCCGCCCTCCAAAACCGCCTTCCATCCCCGGGAAGCAGGTCCAGCGGTAGCCGTCCAGCAAGCCCCATTGCCCGAGCGCGACAGCCGGCGCGGCGCAGATGGCGGCGACGAGTCTACCCGCGGAAAACATACGCGTTACCAGATCGCGCAGAGCCACTGAAGCGGCCAGGTTGGAAGAACCGGGCATTCCTCCGGGAAGCACCACCAGGTCCGGCAGCTCTTCATAGGAGGCTGTCTCGATTGTATTGTCGCAGACTACGGTAAGTTTTCGCGAGGACTGGAGTGTGCGGCTGCTTATGGCGGTCACCGTTACTGACAAGCCGGCGCGGCGCAGGTAATCGATCGGCGTAACAGCTTCGACTTCCTCAAACCCCTCGGCCAGAAATACAGAAACCTGTTTCATCATATACTCCTGTACTGTTTTTGTGGTATAGTTATAGTATACTGCCAGGGGCGATAAAGTAAAAGGAATCCAGTGGTATGAAACAGGTTCTGCTGATCGATGAATCGAGCATCTTTAAAGATTTTATCAAAAACAGACTCAGCGAAAAGGGAATCACCGTAGATATTGGTGTCGGGTTGCCTGACAGCCTCTCCAAGATGCGCTCTCTGGTTCCGGATCTTATTTTGCTGGATTACAACCTGAACCGCGGCTTTGTTTTTGACCTGCTGGAATCCAAAAAAAACGACCCGAACGCCCATTCCGTTCCGATTATTCTGACAGCCCAGAAAATTGAAAAAGAAGCCGTTACCAGACTTTCCGCCTACAATATCCGTAAAATTCTCCCCAAACCACTCAAAATCGATCAATTTTTTGAAGCGATCTCAGAGGTTCTCGGCATAGAGTTTGATATCGATACTACCCCCTGCATCCTTGAGGCCAGGGTCAACGACAACATCATTTTCATAGAAATAGCCCAGGGTCTGAATCGCGAAAAACTGGACCTACTGCGCTACAAGATTGTTGAACTGATTGAGCTCTATAACCTCAGTCAGCCCAAAGTACTGGTGATGATGACCGATCTCTCCTTAAGCTTTGTGGACGGACCCAATCTGGAACTGCTGCTGGCCAGCCTGATGGCCGACAACCGGGTGCGCGTCAAGAACGTCAAAATTCTGACTTTGGACAGCTTCGCTACCGACTTTATCCGCGGAGACCGCCGCTATACCGATATCCAGGTTGTCAAGGATTTATCGAAGGCCCTGGACGGTCTGATCAAGGACGTGCCGGTCAGCCTGGACGCCTCCACCCTGATCAGCGAAAAATTGCTCTCCGGCGGCACCGGAAAAGATTCCACCCTGGAGATGCGTTTCCGCTCCGAAACCGATAAGGAAATCAAAAAAAACACCGAAGTGCTCAATGCCGTGGCGCCCGGAATTAGAATCGCGGTCATTGACGACGATGTGGTGATCCGCGGCATTTTAGGAAAAACATTCAGCGCCATCAACGCCAAGGTTGATCTTTTTGAGTCGGGTACCATATTCCTGGAAAAGGCCGGACTGCATACCTATGACCTGATCTTTTTAGACCTGATGATGCCCGGCCTGAACGGCTATGAAGTACTGCTGCGCATGAAGGACAAGGACGTTCCCACCCCGGTGATAGTACTCTCCGCCATCAGCAA
The DNA here is from genome assembly GCA_942493045.1 of Treponemataceae bacterium. GTDB lineage: Bacteria > Spirochaetota > Spirochaetia > Treponematales > Treponemataceae > Teretinema. The sequence goes on from OW818665.1 coordinate 1,817,386, forward strand.
ACGCGAAGCAGTCATGAAGGTTCTGGCGGCCGGAGTAAAAAGCTACATGATCAAACCCCTTAAACCGGAAACGATTCTGAAAAAAGCGTTAGAGGTATTAAACGCCCGAATATGAAAAGCCGACCGGAGCGCCTATGAATCTGGATACGCACGTTCTCGGAATATACATGTCGCGCTCGCTGGTGCCCTTTATCGTCTTTGATTCGATGGGCATACCGGAACACTGGAATCCGGCCGCCGAACGTATTCTGAAAAGGCTGCTACCGGAGGGCATCAGCCCCCGCGACCACAGTGTCCATGAATATGTCCAGCAATACTGCACAGCCGAAGAAGCCATCCGCATCGAGTACCTGGTCGCTCAGGGCATTCCGCACTTTACTTTTGAACTGCACATTCCGGGAGCGGACAACAACTTTACCTGGCTGAAATTCATCGTCAGTCTGCAAGATAACGGTACCTGGTTCGCCATCATTGACGACATCACCCAGCAAAAGATTAAAGAACGGCACCTGGTTACCGCCAAAGAAGACGCCGAAAAAGCCAGCACCACCCGCAGCCAGTTTCTGGCCAATATCAGCCATGAAATCCGCACCCCCATTCAGACCATCATCGGAATGATGGAACTGCTCAGCGACACCAAGCTGGATGAAGAGCAGCAGGAGTATAACAGGCAGGTAAAATTCAGCGCCGATGTTCTGCTGACACTGATCAACGATATCCTGGACCTCTCCAAGGGCGAGGCCGGCCTATTAAAAATTGAGCAGATTGAGTACGATCCGGTGGAATGCATCGAAAAAACAGTGGACCTCGTCTCCATGGAGGCGCACCGCAAGGGTCTGGAACTGGTGGTGGATATTGATCCGAAGGTTCCGGCAGCCTTAATCGGCGATCCGGGACGCGTCCGGCAGGTCGTCCTTAATCTGGTTAAAAACGCCGTCAAATTCACCGCTAACGGTATGGTTCAGGTAGCCGTAACTATCGAAAAAGCCCCGGCGGCAGCGGAGGCCGGACAGGAACACCATGAAGTCCTGAAGGTTGAGGTCGCCGACACCGGCATCGGTATCAGCTTCGAGGCCAGAGCCAAACTGTTTACCCTGTTTTATCAGGCCGACTCCTCTACCTCCCGCCAGTTCGGCGGTACCGGCCTGGGACTGGCAATTTCGAAGAATATTGTTACCCTGATGCACGGCGATATCGGCATGCGCACGCACGAGAGCTCCGGCTCGGTATTCTGGTTTCAAATCCCGCTACTGCGCCCGGCCGTATCCATGGAAAGCGTACCCCGGCCGGGACGGCCGGGGATGCGTATCCTGCTGGTCGACGACAACGAGTACACCCTGCGGGCCTTGGCCCGGACCTTCAGCTACTTCGGCTATACCAATGTCTCGCAGGCAACCTCCGGCAACTTCGCCCTGGCCATGCTGCATGCCGCCGAGCGGTCCCATCACCCCTTTGACCTGGCCTTTATCGATATGGTGATGCCGGAAATGGACGGCTGGCGGCTGGCGGCCGAAATCAACAACAATCGCGCCATCAACCAGGTGCAACTGTATCTGATGGTGCCGGAAGGCGGTTTCGGCGTCGACGCCAAAATGAAACTGCTGGAATGGTTTAACGGCTATCTGTACAAGCCGGTAAAACGGCGCATGCTGTCCCAGCTGCTCAGCGAGCAGCTGCAGAACTCGATCGACCTGGAAGTAGTAGAAGACCTCAAACCGGTTGAAGAGGCCGAAGAAGCCGCCGCGACGCCGGCCGTAACAAAAGTTGAAAGCGCGCCCGTAAAACCGGCGTTCAGCGGCTTCCCGGTACTGGTGGCCGAAGATCATCCGGTAAACCAGAAGCTGATCCGCATCTTTCTGGAAAAAGAAGGAGCTCTGGTCAGCACCGCCAACGATGGTATGGAGGCGCTGGAAGCCGCCGCCAGGGTCGACTTCGGCCTGGTATTCATGGATATCCAGATGCCCAAACTGAACGGTTACCTGGCCACCCGCGAACTGCGCGCCCGGGGCTACCTCGGCCCGGTAATCGCCTGCACCGCCAGCGCCCAGGAAAATGAACGCGAGCAATGCCTGCTCTATGGAATGGACGATATTTTGGCCAAACCCTTTAGGAGACAGGATGTTTTATCAATATTATCAAAGTGGAAGAACCACCGGAGGCCCGAAACACCCATGCTGGAAAACACCGAAAACAACCCCATTCTGGACTTTGAGCTACTCACCGAAATTCTGATGGGCGATACCGAAACGGCCCGCTCCCTGCTCGCGGAATTTATGAGTCAGACTAGGGAGCACGTCGCTCTGATCGGATCCGATATCGCCGCACTGGAGCGCGAGGCCGTCCGCCAAACCGCGCACCTGATCAAAGGCAGCGCCCTAAATGTCACCGCCAGAGCCCTGGCCGCCAAGGCCCTAGAGCTGGAAGAGGCCGCTCCAAAGGCCGAACCGGCTGTTTTGATGAAAATCAAAGAGTCTATCGAAGCTGCTTTTTCCAAGCTGGAAACCGAGGTATCAAAACTATGAAACGTCTGGCCAGCTACCACGTTCACACCCGCTTTTGCGACGGCAGCGCCTCGGCGCGGGAAATGCTGGAAGCGGCCTGCGCGCTCGGCATGACCGATATCGCCTTTACCGCGCACGCCATGTGGCCATTCGCTTCCCAGTGGCATATGGCCACCGAGAAATACGAGGCTTATTTCGCGGAAATCAACGCCTTAAAATCAGAATTCAAGAATAGAATCAGAGTGCTCTGCGGTCTGGAGGCGGATTATCTGAAAGGCGCCTCCATCCCCGACTACTGCGTTTACCGGGATTTCGATCCGGACTTTTTAATCGGTTCGGTGCACTTTCTTTCCCGGCAGAAACCGGGAACAGAGGGTTATTTATGCAGTATTGACGGACCGGCTTCGGAAGTGGCGCGCGGACTGCAAGAATGCTTCCGCGGTAATGGACGGAAAATGGTCCAAGCTTACTGGAGCGCGGTACGCGAAATGATAGCCACCTGTAATTTTGACATGATCGGTCACCTGGACGTCATCCGCAAACGCAACGGTGATCTACGCTTTTTTGATGAGGGGGAGCGCTGGTACCGCCGGGAATTGGAGGAAACAGTCCGTACCATATCCAGATCCGGCAAGGTAGTGGAAATCAACACCGGCGGGATTGCCCGCGGGGCCATCGACTCGGTCTACCCTTCACCGGAACTGCTAGGCCTGCTTGGCCGCCGGGGGGTGCCGGTGACCATCAGTTCGGACGCCCACCATCCCAAAGATCTGTTGTGCGCCTACAAAAAAGCCGTGGATACCGCCCGGGGGGCCGGTTACCACGGCGTCATGTATCGCGAAGGACCGCTCTGGCGGGAAGGTCCGTTTCCGGAACTCTAAGCACCGGACGAACGGTTGCGGCGCTCGTCAGCGGTTGCGGCGCTCGTCAGCGGTTTGACATTCGATGCACATCAGGGCGTAGGGAATAGCCTCGAGCCTTTCCTTCGGGATCTTCTTGGAGCACTTCATGCACAGACCGTATTTTCCCTGTTCGATGCGCGTAATAGCCGAATCGATCAGACGCATGCGCTTCATATCTTTGGAACCGACCGTTTCGAGCATTTTCCTGTCCATATCATCGGCGGCAATATCGGCGAAGTCCTTGGGATCCATCTCGTCCACGATCGCCTTGAAATCTTCATTATTGACAATGAGAGTATCAATTATCTCTTTTTTGAGGTCATAAAGAGACTGTTTCATCTTATCGACAAATTCCTTTTCCATGTAAACTCTCCGTTGCGTCATAGTTGACAAAGGTATTGATAGACCATAGAATTATACGAATGAAATGTGCAAAAAGCAAACGAATTTTGAACATTTCTCATGTTTTTATGGAGGACTTGTGGCGAAAGAAGAAGCGATAGAGGTTGAGGGTATTGTGAAAGAATCCCTCCCAAATACCATGTTCAGAGTAGAATTAAAAAACGGACATGTCATCCTGGCACATCTTTCCGGAAAAATGCGCAAGCATTACATCAGAATCGTCCCCGGCGACAGCGTAAAAGTGGCTCTCTCGCCTTATGACCTGAATCGCGGACGTATTATTTACCGCGAAAAATAAAAAACACCCAGCGGATCCTTTTGCCGCCTGGTGCGCTATTCCTTCAGGCTGAACAACAAACGCACCGCCTGGAGGGTATTTACCAACCCACGACCGATCGCGGTAACGCACAGTATCAAGCCGAAAATACCGAAAACCAACGAAAATCTGAATAACAGCACTCCCAGTACTACCGTACCGACGCTTCTGAACAGTAAATCATAAGCGTCTTTTTTGCGGAGCGGCGCCCTTTCCCGGTAACTTTCCTCACCGGGAAAGGGTCCCTGCCAGGTCCAGGTGTACTGACCGTACCCGCCGGTACCGGCGTCGCGACCAGGAGTAGACCAGGCCGTCCGGTTGAACGCCCCGGTTCCATTGTCATAATCGAAACGCTTACGCTCATCGCCGAGTACTGAATAAGCTTCATTGATCTTCTTGAACATATCCTCCGCCGCGGGGTTTCCCGGGTTGCGGTCCGGATGATATTGCAAAGCCTTATCCCGGTAGGCTTTTTTTATCTGATCAGTCTGTGCGTCACGGGTAATTCCGAGAAGCGAATAATAGTCGCTCAAGCTTGCTACTCCAATCTGTTGTATTATTAGTTAAAGTACTTATAAAAAGATCCAGTTTCAATAAAAAAAGTATCACAACCCGGCTTTATTTTAACAGCACCCAGGTTGAGCCGTTGCCCCCGAGTGTTTTATCGCTAAAACCGGACTCTCCGGCATGGCTTTCTTTTTCCAAAAACAGACGCACTTCCCGCAACAGAACCGGACTGCCTTCTGAATGCGTGCCCTTACCATGCACTATCAGTATTTTTTTTAAGCCCTTAGCCAAGGCGCCCCGGAAAAAAGCGTCAAGACGCGGAAAGACCTCATCGCGGGTGCAGCCGTGCAGATCAATGACCGCCTGAGGCTTCAACGCATGCAATTCCCTCCGGAGCGCCGCCGGATCGATCCGACCGCTTTCGGTTTCTTCATCCTTATCCACCAGACCATGCCGGCGAATCCAGACATCTACCGGGTGGGCCTGTTTCTGGAAGTCATCAGAGGCGGCAGAACCGCTGGAGAGGGAACTCTCCGGCCGGGGTCCAATCCGTTTTTTGCCATATGGCTTGGAAGTCTGCCTGTCCCATTCCGAAAGAATATCACCAAAGTCCATGAGACGCCCCCCTGTCGCGATAAAAAAATACCCGGCTTGATACAACCCAACCCCGCTGTCCGGTCACGGTCTCAACATACAGCCACTCTCCGGCCGCTGAATGTACCAGAGCGCTCTCACCCTCCGCGATACGCGCGGTAACCGAAGAAGCCGGGTCCGGAACCGTCAGCAGGTTGCCGGATGAACAGACCACAATTTCATGACGGTCCCGAATGTACACCGTCAGCGCGAAAAAAGCCATAACCAAAAAAACAGCCCAGGGCAGAAGGGCCGCGTAACGCACCACCGGCCGCTTAATACCCGCAAGATACAGAAGCACTCCGCTGATTCCAAACAAAACAGCCAGAATCAGAATTAAGGACTTACGTCCGCCCGGCGGCACCGGATGGGTATGTTCAAGAGCCAGCGCGGCTTCAGCTTCCAGACGGGCCTTTGTCCAGGAGGACTGAAACAGACTGCGGTACTCAGCTCGTCGAATACCGGCCAGAGCGGCCGCATAGCGGCCGCTTCTCCAGTCCGAACGGATTGCGTTGAGCTCGCCGTCCAAGCCGCCACCGCCTCCATCCCCAAGCGCCTGCAGCGCCGCCGGTTCCACGGGCGGAGCGGCTGTCGGGCCCGCTTCTTCAATAAGCGGCGCGAAAGCCTGCTCCAGCACAGGAGAAACAACAGACTGACCCCCGCCGTTACGCGATGCGGATCGTTCTTTTTGCGCGACAACCACAACCGGTTCACTCTCCAGTGTTACCGGCTGTCCGTTTTCACTATACACCAACACTGCCCGGGGCAGCTGATAGCGGCCGGACCGCAGCGCAGTCCAGCGGTATTCTGCGAGCAGTGTATAACCGTCGGCTCCGGCGCTGTACGGCCAGGTGCGGATCAGTTCCAGCAGGGTGTCCACAGATGGTTCGGCCTTAATTTCCGAAGGGGTCCCCGTTAGGCGGCCTTCAAGGATCAGCGTAACCGGCTCTCCGGCGTAGACGTTTGCCGGGATGCTTTTCCAACGTAGAGAGCCAATGCTTTCTGTCACGGGCTGACGCACGCGTAATTCCCGCGCCGGGAACAGCGTTTGTTTTCCGGCAATGGTTACCATAAAGGGACCGAGTTTCCACTCACCGGCGGCAGCGCACTGATACTCAAATGTTATCACCGAAGCCATCGCCGAGACCGCCGGTTCCGCGGAACTATTTTCGACAAGACCCCGGCCCCGGCGGGATCCGCTCAGCAGCAGTGCTGAAGGTACGTTCAGTACTTCCAGGGACACATCATGCAGATCGACGCCCGTTACTGTCAATTCCACGGACAGGGTCGAACCGATATCAGCCTCCAGCGGAGCTACCGTCAGCGTGACCTGCGGACTGTTTAAATCCGCATAAAGCGCTCCCGGAGTCAGGAAGAAAAAAGCCGTCAATAATCCGGCTGTAATGAAGCGCGCGGGGTGTCTTCCCGGTTTTGCCATCGATCCTGCTCCTTTTTTCTGATAAAATCGTAAATAGTTTCTTCAGCCAGGGAAGGCTGCTCTCGTTCAGACACAGCCGAATTTCCCGCGGCTGGTTGCTGCTGCTGCTCCTGCGCGGCCCTCAAGCAAATTTCCAGATTGATTTTGGCGTCGATGGCCGCGCTTTCATACTGCAGGGCGCTCCGGAAACAGAACGCGGCCCGTTCATAATCACCGCCTTGATAGGCAACTATCCCGGACTGATACCAAACACTCCCCAGCAGGTCCAGAGGGGCCGTATCGGCAAGAGCCTTAAGCTTGGAGGAGGAAGCGTTGTATTCATTTTGCGAAAGATAGGTGGTAGCCAAACCGTACAGGGCATATTGCTCGAGCTCGGTATCGGAGCGGGAACGGGAGAGCGCGGCTGTCTCCAGAAAACTGGCCGCGGCTGCGGGCCAATCCTGACGGGCCCAGGAAAGAGTCCCGGACATAATGGACAAAGACGAGGCCAAATCGGCGTCGCAGGAGGTCAGCAGGCCCAGAACCGCAACCAGTGCAAATACTGTTATTTTCTTTTCCACGCCAGACCTCCCGAAACCAGTCCCGCCGCGAAAAAAACAAGGGCCAACAGCAAGAACTCCCTGTACCGCAGTACCGGAGAATCCGTGTAAGTTGTCTGATGGGTAGCGTCATTGGAAGGTACTATCTGCTGAAGCACCTTGCGCGCCGAAGACGGCTCGAGCGCCTGCACATAGAGTCCGTTCCGTCCGGCCAGGCGCGCCGCGGCCATTAATTCCGTCTCTGCCAATACCGTCTGCACTACCGGAGAGGCGCTCTCCCCCGGATAGATATCGATTTCACTGCCGGAAAGCGTTCCGACTCCGACAAAAATCAGCGAACAGCCGGCATTGCCGGCTTCCACGGCAGCATCCCTTAAAGAACCGGAAGTCTGATCTCCGTCTGAAAAGACAATAATGGTTCCGGATGTTCCTCGGGTGGAGGGGAATGAATTCATGGCGGTACGGATTCCTTCGGCGATATTTGAGCCCGTGCCGGAGAGCAGCAGCGGGGAGAGGCTTTCTACCAGAGTCAGTACCGTACGGCGGTCTTCAGTCACCGGGACGGCCAGCACGCCGTCGCCCCGGGCCAGCACTACACCAACCGGTACTCCCTGCAGGTGTTCCATCAGCATCACCGCGTAACGCGCAGCAAAATCCAGCCGTGTCGGCTTCAGATCATCGACTATCATGCTTCGGGAAATATCAAAAACCATAATTACATTGGTTGAGCGGGTTTGAAGCGCCACGGTGCGAGTACCCCAGCGCGGTCCGGCCAGCGCCGTGACCAGCGCCAGCCAGGCCACAGACCACAGTACTGCGCGCAGCAGTACCTGGGCCCGTAGCTGCGAACGCACCGTTGATCCTGTCCCGGACCGCAGTAAGGAAGAAAGCAGCGGCAGCAGCCTGTTAAAACGGAAACGGATAAACAGCAGCGCCGGGAGAATCGGGATGCATAAAAACAGAACGGCCGGATATCTGAAAATCATGCTCATAGCGCTGTCCCCAGTACAATCCGCCGTAAAAACCAGGATAGTGCGGCGAGTATCAACGCGGTTATGATGAAATAGTGCTCCAGCGGTTCGCCATACACCCTGGGCCAGGCGGTGCGATTGGAAGGCACACTCTTTCCGATATCCAGAAATACATCCTGCAGAGATTCGGGACTGGCCGCCGAAAAATAAAGACCACCGCCGGAGGAAGAGAGTTCGCGTAACGCGGATTCATTATAGCGCGAATCAAGAAAACCGCTGTACTGCTTTCCGGTCAGCGGATCGGTGTATTCAAGCGGCACTTCACCCCGCTTGCCGATGCCAATTACAAAAAAACCGCTGGCGCGCTTCTTTATCAGCGGGGATGCGGTTTCGGGAGTCAATTCACCGGCGTTGTTTTCGCCGTCTGTCAGCAGGATAACGAAGGAACGGTTAACCTGCCGGCCGGCCAGATGGGCCGCGGCTACCGCCAGGCCCATGCCGAAAGCTGTGTCATCACCCAGCTCGCCGATACGCAGGTCATTCAACCGTCTTTTAAACAATTCGTGATCCGCTGTCGGGGGGACCAGCAGGGCAGCCTGATTTCCAACCGCCACCAGGGCAAAAGAATCGCCGGGCCGGCCAGTCACAAAATTCCCGATAAACTCCCGGGCCGTATCCAGGCGGGTTCGGTTGGTTCCCGGAAGGGAGAGATCCCTGGCCGCCATCGAAGGACTGATGTCCAGCACAAAAAAGATTTCGGTCCCCGAACCGCTGTACACCAGTTCCTGCCGGTACAGCACCGGACCGCTGATCGCAAAAATGATTAAAGCCACAGCCAGAACGGCCGCGCCTTTCATAGCCAGCATGGCTGTCAGGATGCGTATAGAATGCCAGCGGAAACTGCGACCCTTCCAGTCACCTAAGGTAAGGGGGAATTCCGTATACACCAGCAATCCTGATCGGCGAATCAGGTAATACAGGGGAAGAGACAGCAGCAGCAACAGATACAGGGGCTTTTCAAAACCGAACATTATTTTTCCTCCGGCAGGCGGAACGCGGCGGCTGAAGAAAGCAAACCGCGCAGCACGGCGCAGTGACTTTGCCGCTGATCGGCTGTGACCGTTCCCGCGAAACGGATAACATCGGTAGCCGCCAATAATTCGGCAAAGCCATTCAATACACGCTCATCCCGTCCGTCCTCCAGGACCTCCAGATGCCGGGTGACCTCCGGGGTTGTACAGGCCGTCATCGCCACTCCGGTTATACCGGAGAGAAACTGACGGACCAATTGTTGAAAGGCAGCGTACCAGGGGTCAAGGGCCGTCCGCGATACGGCGCGCTCCAGGCGGCGCAGCTTTTTGAGGGCTTCACGGCTGTGCCGCTCTACGGAGTGCTTACCGGCGGATTTCAGATACCAGCGTCGAAGCTTGATAAACATAGTAATTGACACCAGCAGCGCGGCCAGCGAACCCAGCGCCAGTCCATAGAGCAGCAGCATGGTCCCCGGCACCAGCAGGGGAGGACGCACCTCCTGAAGCACCGTGATGCCGGTCCGGTCCAGAATAGAAGCTATCCGCACCGGCGGCAGCTGAATGGCAAAATCCCCGCTGACGATGGCCGGAAAGGAAACTGTCCCGGTCTTCCACGGTATAAAACTGATCTGAACCGCGACCTCGCCGGGAGTGACTGTAATACGCACCGCGTTGACGGTCATATCCGGCGAAAGCGGCAGCTCGCTGTCGGGTAGTTCCAGTACCGCGTTACCCTCGTTTAAAGCGACATTAAACCGATATTGATAAGCCGCCTGATCGCCGATAAATATTTCCTGGGGAATCAGCACACCGCTGCCCGGCAAGAGGCCGGCGTCAAGTTTCATGAAGCACCGCCGCGGTCACGGATAAAAAAGCGCTGCAGAGCCGCTGCCGGATCTTCGGTAGTTTCCATGCGGAAAGGATGAACTCCCCGGCGCAGGCAGACATGTTCCCAGCGGGAAACAGACTCGCGATTCTCCTGCTCCCAGGCCTTCTGAAAGGCCACGGAGGAGGTCGGACAGGCCAAACGTTCGCCGGACTCAGGATCAAGAAAAGATAAAAAGCCCGCGGCCGGCAGCGCGGCGTCCAGGGGGGTATTGATGCGGACAGCCAGCACATCATGCTTACGGGCAATCAGACCGAGCGCGTCCTCGTAACCGTCTATCCTGAAATCGGAAATCACGCAGACCAGCGCGCGGCTGCGCAGCAGACGTCCGGTTCCGGCCAGAGCCGCGGACAGCGCTGAACCCCGGACTATACTGATATGATGTTCCAGGGCGCCTAAAATGGACATAATCTGATCCTGACCGGAACGCGGTTTGAACACCCGGGAAAGCTCCCCGTCAAAAAGCACCGCGCCCAAAGGGCAGGAGGCATGACCGGCCGCGAACGAAAGCAGCGCGGCGGTTTCCAACACCCGGTCACGCACGGTAGCGCTCTGCGCGCCGACGTCCAGGGACAGGGAGGTATCAATCACCAAGAAAACAGTCAACTCCCGCTCTTCATGATACAGCTTAACAAAGGGCTTGGCGTTTCTGGCGGTGACGTTCCAGTCGATCGAGCGGATATCATCCCCCCGCTCATATTCACGCACCCCGTCAAATTCAAGACCCTGCCCTCTGAAAGCCGACCGGAACGTGCCGGAGCGCAGTCCTTCCGAAAGCGTAAAGGCCGCCAGTTTGAGGTATCGGGCGCGTTCAGCTATTCCGTGGGTTTGCATCAGGGTCTGCCGTTCAGGGAACCGGAACAATGCCCAGAATGCGGGTGATGATGTCATCCGCTCCGAGGGCGTCCGCGCCGGCTTCATACGAAAGCACCAGCCGGTGCCGCAGCACCGGGAGAGCCACGTCCTTAACATCCTGGGGCAGCACATAGTCCCGGCCGTCAAAGAGGGCCTTAATCCGGGCGCAGCTTAGCAGAGCAATACTGGCGCGGGGAGAAGCGCCATAGGAAATGTATTTCAGGTAATCATCACGCAGGTGCCGGTCCCGCCGGGACTCACCGAGCGGTCGCGTGGCCGAGACCAGCGAGACCAGATAAGCGAGAACCGCGTCATCGCAACGCACAGCTTCGGCCGCGGCGCGCAGGCGGGTAATCTGAGCGGCGCTGAGCAGCGGCGCTACGGCGTCGGTACCGGCTTGACTGTCGCAGGCCGCGCGGACGATCTGGGCTTCCTCGGCCGGAGATGGATAAGGCACGACCAATTTGAGCAGAAAGCGATCCAGTTCAGCTTCAGGAAGAGCGTAGGTGCCTTCCTGTTCAATCGGATTTTGGGTTGCCAGCACAAAAAAAGGTGATGGCAGAAGATGAGTCTCATCACCTATGGTAACATGGCCCTCGGCCATGGCTTCCAGCAGAGCCGACTGCACCTTGGCCGGAGAGCGGTTGATTTCATCGGCCAGGACCAGGTTCGCGAAGACCGGACCCTTGCGAACCGAAAAACTCATGCGCTGCTGATCATAGATCAAAGTACCGATCAAATCTGAAGGCAACAGATCCGGAGTAAATTGGATGCGCTTAAAGGAAAGAGAGGCCAGAGCGGCGAAGGTTTTAACGGCCAGGGTTTTGGCAAGTCCCGGAACACCCTCCAGCAAGATATGGCCGCCGGCGATACAGCCGATCAGAATACCGTCGATCATCTCATCCTGAGCGACAATCCGCGTACGCATTCCGGCGCGGTAAGAGTCTATCAGAGACCGGATATCTTCCGTTACTTTCATAAATACACCCCATTATTGTGTAATACTGTGAAACCCTATTGTACGCATGTTGCAGGAGATTGACAACCGCTTCCCCTCCGTTGTATATGGTAGCTATGGTAAACAAAAAGCCCCTCAACACATTAGCTGAAGAGCTCAATGCCGTCCTCGCCCCCTGTATCGCCGGACGGCTGCTGTCGGATCTCGGAACTCGCCTTTATTTCCCGAAGGGAATTATCGCGCAGAGCGGAGAAGCCAAAAAATTCGGTAAAACCGCCAACGCCACGATCGGGATGGCCTTTAAAGACGGTAAGCCGGTAATTCTATCCGCGCTTAAAAATCAAATGCCCTCCCTCAGCGCCGCGGAGATAGTCGCCTACGCGCCCACCGCCGGCAACGATGATCTGCGCGCCCTTTGGCTCAACGCCATCCGCGCCAAAAACCCAACCCTGGGTTCCACCGCGGTGTCCCTGCCGGTACTGGTTCCCGGCCTGACTGCCGGCATTTCCTATCTGGCCGATCTCTTTCTGGATGAGAGTACTGTTTTGCTTACCGGCGACCCGGCCTGGGATAATTATGTACTGATCGTCGAAGCCCGTCGCAACGCCACACTGAAAGGCTTCCCCCTGTTCAAGGGCAACGGTTTTGACGTAGAAGGCTTCCGCTCGGCGGTCATGGAACAGGCCCGCACCGGCGCCGTCCGAATGCTGCTTAATTTCCCCCAGAATCCCTCCGGCTACACCCCCACCCGCGCCGAAGCCGGCGCCATTGTCAGCGCCATAGTAGAAGCCGCCGAAAGCGGAGCCGACGTATTGGTATGGTGCGACGATGCCTACTTCGGTTTAAATTACGAAGACGATGTCGAACCGGAATCGCTGTTCGCCAGACTGGCTTCCGCCCATGAAAAGGTCCTGGCCGTAAAGATTGACGGTCCCACCAAAGAAGACTATGTCTGGGGCCTGCGCAGCGGCTTTTTGACCTTCGGTTCCAAGGGCATGAACGAAGCGCAGTATGAAGCGCTGGTCAAAAAACTGATGGGCGCCATCCGCTCTTCGGTCTCCTGCAGCGCCACGCCCTCGCAGTCGCTGATGCTTAAAACCCTCGGCACACCCGGGATTGAACAAGAGAAGCAGGAGTTCAAGGCCATGCTGGAAGAGCGCTACCGGGCTGTGAAGAAATTCCTGGCCGCCAACGCCAACCACCCGGTTCTGCGGGCCCTGCCCTTCAATTCCGGTTACTTTATGAGCATGAAGTGCACCGGAGTCGGAGCCGAAGCCCTGCGCGTCAAACTGCTGCATGATCACGGTATCGGCACCATCGCGATTGACGGCTCGCACCTGCGGGTGGCCTTTTCGTCGGTAGATACCGATAAAATCGTGCCGGTTTTTACCACGATTTTCCAGGTAGCCGCCGAGCTGGCCGCCGCACAGTAAAAAAACGGTAGCACTCACGTTACAAATCGTGAGTGGCAAATCGTGCACGGCAAAGAAAAAGCGGGTCGGTCCCCAAGGGACTCTCCCGCTTTTTTTTATCTCCTGGCAGTACTGCGATTGCTCAGTTTCCGATCAGATAACGGCCAATCTCGGATAATCCCTGAATCTGCTTATACAGGGTTTTCCCGCTCGGACTATTAATCCGGTCATAGTTGACGGTCTGCATGTATAATTCATTGACATAGTCAGCCAGCATCTGCAGGTTGGCCCCGAAGTTATTAATGGCCATATCCCGGAAAATACGATCCGAATTATTCGAAGATCCTGAGGTATTAGCCATCAGGCGCAGGTTGGGCAGAATCTCGGTCCGTACCTGGTAAACAAACCGGGCCATAGCCAGTATCTGCACATACAGCTCATCAAGGTGATAGCCCTGCAGGCTGTAAGAGTCCGGACGCTCGGTCATTTCGGCTATCCGGTTGGACATCTCGGTTTCGGAGAGCACCCCGGAGAGAAAGGGACGAATAAACCTGGACGCGATATTGGCAGTGTAATGTTCTGCGATCTTTGTCACGGATTCCATTATGGCGGCATCTTTTACAATCATGCATCTAGTATAATGCCGTGAAGCGGGATTGACAACACGGAAAATCCTGCCATACTCTATAAAAATGTATAGATCGCCCCGCAGCCGTTGCCTTTTAATTATCGTTTTGCTGATAATCCTGAGCCCTTCATGCCAGATCCGAAAACCGGAAGTCACCGTACTCTGGACGAATCGTCCGGAATTCGCCGCCTATGCCGAACAATTTAACAGTTCTCAGAATAAGCACCGACTGGTTGTCGATTACAAGGAAAATCCGGCCCAAGCCCTGATCTCGGAAAGAAACCTGCCCGATCTGGTTGTTGGTTCCTGGCTGAAGGGCGAAAAAGCCCGGGCCAAACTGGTGCCCATCGACTACCTGTTCAGCGAACTGCGCGTCAGCACGCAACTTTTTTACCAACCGCTGCTCGATCTCGGTAATATCGGCGGCCGCCAATATCTGCTACCGGTCAGCTTTAACCTGCCGACAGTGATATTTCTCCGTGAAAAAGCGGCATTAATCGACAACAATTTTATTTTGGAACTCGATACCATGAGGGAACTTGCCAGCGGTTTCAACACCCGTGAAAAAACGCTTTTTACCAAAATGGGGTTCTCGCCGCGTTGGGACCGTGAATTCCTGTATCTGACAACCCGGCTGTTTGATGTCCGCTTTCAGGAAAACAACCAGCTGATCAACTGGAACAACGGGGCGCTGGAGGAAACCACCCGCTATATCCGCGACTGGACACAGGAGGTGAACACCTCCCTGCGCGACGAAGATGATTTTCAGTTTAAGTATCTCTACGATCCGCCCAATAAACTGGTCAGCGGCGGCCGCAGCCTTTTCGCCTATATGCCGAGCTCCGCGCTGTTTTTATTGCCGGGCGATAAACTCCAGAATATCGATTTCCGTTATCTCAGCCGTGATAACCGTATCCCGGTTAACGAAGATATTCTGTACATCGGAATCTGCAAACGCTCCCGGAACCAGGAAGCCGCCGAAGCCTTTATCGTCTGGTTTTTTAACGAAAAAACCCAGCGCGAGATGCTGGAGCGCAGCCGGAATCTGAAAACCATGCAGCGCAGCTTCGGTATCTCCGGAGGCTTTTCCTCGATCCGGCCAGTTAACGAAAAAGTTTTCCCGCTCTACTATCCTTCCCTGCTCGGACACCTGCCTCCGGCGGAAAGCCTCGGTGTGCCGCGCATCCTGCCGAATAACTGGGAAACCATCAAACAGGAGATCATCATCCCCTATCTGGCGGCGGCCACCTCCAGAACAACTGAAAACGAGACTGTCCAGGAACTCGGCGAACGCATCAAAATATGGTTAAAATCAAACTAATATACCTTCCTCTACTTTCCGATAATAAAAGTAAGAGGAAAGTATATGATTGCTGTATTGGGTCCAATCCAAACCGTCTCTCAAGCCGCTTTACCGGAAGTTAACGCCGGCGGACGGGCCTACATGCCCGTTAAACCCCGGGATTATATTTTCTCCCAGTTTCAGTACGTCGCCGGTATTCCCGCCAAAAACAATACAGAAGGCATCTCTCTCGACAAATTACGCATCTTGAACAGTCTGATCGACGGTCTGGTAAATATGAAGCAGAAACCGGTGCTACCCAAGGCCGAGCTCAGCAACGCCCTCTCCGGTGAGCAAATTGACGCCCTGATCACCCAGTACCAGGAACAGATAAAAACCGCCTCCGCTACCGCCGAAACTCTGCTGTACAAACCGGTGATGCCCCAAACCGGGACAGTAGTTAATCTCGTCGCCTGACTGCCTTTTTTTTGATAAAACCCCCATTTCAACCTTGTTTCCTGCGTGCAACACCTTTACTGTCTTGAATAAAAGCTCCTTTTCCGCTATGTTTTTATCGATTGGAGCGCAACGACGTCTTCAATATTTTTTTATTTCAGAAGGAGCAATTATGACGATTAATGACATCAAGCACCCCAAACTCAAAGCGTGGGTCGAAGAAGTCGCCAAGATGTGCCAGCCGGACAGCATCCATGTATGCGACGGGTCACAAAAAGAATACGATACTTTGATGAAAAAGATGATCGATTCAGGTCTTGCAATTCCCCTGAAGAAACGCCCCAACAGCGTTCTGTTCCGCTCCCAGCCCTCTGACGTTGCCCGCGTAGAAAACCGCACCTATATTGCCTCCAAAACCAAGGAAGCCGCCGGTCCGACCAATAACTGGATCGAGCCCGAAGGACTGAAAGCCACCATGAAAGGACTGTACACCGGCTGTATGAAGGGCCGCACAATGTACGTAATCCCTTACTCCATGGGTCCCGTCGGTTCCGATATCGCCAAAATCGGCGTTGAGATCACCGACTCCGAATACGTTGTATGCAACATGGACATCATGACCCGCGTCGGCACCAAGGTGCTGGACGTCATGGGCACCGACGGTCCCTTCGTCCCCTGTCTGCACTCCGTCGGCAAGCCCCTGGCCGCCGGCGAGAGCGACAACGGCAAATGGCCCTGCGCCGATATCGACAACAAGTACATCTCCCACTTCCCGGAAGAGCGGGCCATCTGGTCCTATGGTTCCGGATACGGCGGAAACGCCCTGCTCGGCAAGAAATGCTTTGCCCTGCGCATCGCCTCCGTCCTGGCCCACGAAGAAGGCTGGCTGGCCGAGCACATGCTCATCCTGAAGCTGACCAACCCCGAAGGCAAGGTCAAATTCGTAACCGGCGCCTTCCCCTCAGCCTGCGGCAAAACCAACCTGGCCATGCTCATCCCCACCATCCCCGGATGGAAGGTTGAGACTGTCGGTGACGATATCGCCTGGATGAAATTCGGTAAAGACGGACGGCTGTATGCCATCAATCCGGAAGCCGGCTTCTTCGGCGTAGCCACCGGAACAAACGATGAGTCCAACAAGAACGCCATGGATTCCATCAAGGAAAACACCATCTTCACCAACTGTGGACTTACCAAAGACGGAGATATCTGGTGGGAACAGATCGGCTACGATGCCCCCGGCACGCTGATCGACTGGAAGGGCAACGAATGGAATCAGGACAAGGCCAACAAGGCCCAGGAGCCCGCCGCTCATCCGAATTCCCGCTTTACCGCCCATGCCGAGCAGTGCCCGGCTATCGCCAAGGAATGGGACGATCCCAAAGGCGTGCCGATTGACGCCATCCTCTTCGGCGGACGCCGCCCGACCACCATCCCGCTGGTACACCAGGCCACCAGCTGGAACCATGGCGTATTCCTCGGTTCCATCGTCGGTTCAGAAATCACCGCCGCCGCCCTCGACCTGAAGGTCGGATCGGTACGCCGCGACCCCTTCGCCATGATTCCGTTCTGCGGCTACAACATGGGTGAATACTTCCAGCACTGGATCAACATCGGTAAAAAGAGCACCGAAGACAAGCTTCCCAAAATCTTCTTCGTCAACTGGTTCCGCAAGAACGCCGAAGGCAAGTTCATGTGGCCCGGCTACGGCGAGAACAGCCGCGTACTGGCCTGGGTGTTTGAACGCTGCGACGGCAAGGACAATGCCGAGAAAACCGCCATCGGCTGGATGCCGAAACCCGGCGCCCTCAACCTGGACGGCCTGAAGGTTTCAGCTGAAGCCATGAAGGAAATTCTCTCTGTGGATACCGCCGGATGGAAGGCCGAAATCGCCGACGTCCGCGCCAATCACTATCCCAAGTTCGGCGACAAGCTCCCCAAAGAGCTGGTAGCTGAAATGGAAGGTCTGGAAAGCAGACTGGGCTGATTCAGATAACCGCGGAAACCAAATCTGGTTCCGCGGTCTTTTCACACAAATTCATAAAAACTGGAAAAACAAAAAAAGCCGGATTACTCCGGCTTTTTTTGTTTTTCAAAGTACCTATCTAATGCGTTTTATCATCTGTAGAAAGTCCGTACCGCGTACCGTACCGGCGGGCATGAAATTCCGTCCATCCGGCAGTGACAAAAATTCATTCTCAATACAGCCCATCACTGAATCAAACCATAGATCGTCAATTGATACGTCGGGAACCGGACTGCGCGGCGCCGGCATGCGTAAAATTCGGCGGGAATAAGTATCCAGGATAGCCGGATCGGAACGTTTTAGCGCGGTCAGCTGCCACAGGTAGTAGGCCAGGGCCGAACGGGTCAGCAGAGCATCAAGAGAAACGGCCTCTGTACCGGCAAGCAGCACACCGTCCCGCAACAGACGTGAATGCAGCTGCTCGGCGCTCCATTTTTTGCCCGCGGTCAGATACTGCAGCAAACTGGTTTCGCTTTGGGTGAGCATCAGGGCTTCCCGCCAGGTAATGCTTTCTTTAGCCAAAATAGCGATCTGGTCAACGGGGACATCGGCTTCAACGGCGCGCAATTGCCAGGCCGCGTCCCGTTCGCCGCGATACACAGTTTCATAGAACGACGGCAGCAGCGGAAAAGCCTGATCATAAGAGGCCACCGCTTCCTGATAACGATTCAAGCTAACCAGAACCCGGCCCCGCTCAATCAGCAAAGGACCCTTTTCATCGCTATACAATAGCGCTGTTTCGATGACCTCAAGTTTCCGCTGCGGCGTGCCGGCCAGCCGGCTGGAAAGAATGCTGCTGAAAACATCACCCGCTAAAAGCGACTGCGCGGCGCGTAACCGCCGCTCAGCTTCCGCTGTATTGCCTTCAATTAAAAACAACCGTCCGGACCAGGAGGCCAGCCGGGCTTCATAAACCGCGTCCTTTATTGATGAGGCTTCCAAGGCGGTAATCTTCTTGCGGGTATCCAGAATCACCTGCCGGTCCGGCAGGGTATCCAGCGGTACAATTGCCGCTTCCAGAGCCAGAAGTTCCCGGCTGGACTGATCATCGGCGCTGGAGACCAGTTTATCAGTCTGCAGAGAAGCGCAGGAGGCAAGTACCACAGCTATGCACATAGACAGCGCGGCTTGAAGGCGCATCCGTATCTTTTGTTGACCACTCATGAACAGCTCCCTATTTTATCTGCCAAGCGTAAATTTTATTATCCAAACCGGCGGCGACACATTCAATTTTCCCATCGCCGTTAAAGTCACCCAGGTACGGTCGCCCCCAGGCTGGAACCGGGAATCCATCCTGCAGGGTAAAGTTCTTCGAAAAAGCATACAGGGCATTGGCGTCACCGCTCAGAATAACCTCACTGCTTCGATCATTATCGATATCAGCCGCCACTAAGTAGCCGCTGGAAACTGTCAGCGAACGGACGGACTGCGAGAGCACTAGGGCGTCTGGTGATACCTGAAACAGGGTTCCGTCCTCGGACAGCGCCCACAGCACCGCGCCATCGAAAACCGGCTGGGCGTAGAATACGCCCGGAAGCTGCAGGGGAAAGCCGGGCGCCGGAGAACCGTCTGTATTGTAGAGCGAGAGCTCACCAGCCTGGGTCAAAAAGGCGACCAGCACTTTATCTCGGACGGTCAGTAATACCGGGGAACCGAAGGCGATTCCGGAAACGGAAACCGGCCAGCCGCTCATCAAATTTCCCGTCAAATCGGTCAAATATAAACCGGCAAAGAAACTTTTTGGATACAAGGCCAGATAGCCGGTCTTTTCAGTTATCAGCACATCGGGACTGGAGCGCATTACTTCCGTGAAAGGCAATGTCAGCCGGGTTATCTCTCCGGTTCGGTCTACAACATTTAACAGGCCTTCGGAATCCGGAAAATACAGTTTCCCGCCAACCGCCCGCGGCGCTGCAGTGACCCGGCTGCCGGTGGCAATCGGAAACGGCGCGTGAATTTCCAGATCGCCGGAAGCCAGGGCAACGGTACCCCGTTCGCTCAGTATCCACAAGGCGTTATCCGCGGCGGAATCAGGTTCAAGACCTGCTCCCGCGAGCACCCACAGCGGGTCAGAAGAGGCATATTCGAAGCGCTGACCGGTGACCGGGTTGATGGATACCGCCCGACGGCTATCTTCCACCGCCAGAATCCGGCTTTCGCCTTTGCGGGAGAACAAGGCCATATCCAACCGGTTATCCAGCCGGCCCTGCATGGTAATCGGGAAACCGCCCAGCAGGCGCACCGCTTCCGCCGTACCGGATATTACCGTCAGCGAAAGCCGCAACTGCTCATCTTCTATCGAGACGCTAGCCAAACCCTGCCGGTAGAGCTTTAATAGTTTTTCGGCCGTCCCGTTTCCCTTCAGGAAAAAAGGAACGGCCCTATCCAGCGAATAAAACAAACTGACGGCGGATCGGGAGGAAACGCCGCCGGAAAGACTCTTCCAGGGACCAGTTTTAACCAGCACCCGATTGCGGCGAATGGCGTTAACGGCCGAAACCAGATTTTCCGGAGATTCAGAAATGAAAAGGAAACCATCCTGTTCAATATAATACGGCGAAGGGAGCGTAACATTCCATAACCGCACCAAACCGGCCAAAAAGTCCGGCAGGCGTATTTGGGGAACACGAATGCCATCCAGAACCACGGAGTCATCTTCGGACAGCGCAAAGGACTTAACCAGTTTAGAGAAAATCTCCTGCCGCTTACGTTCATCGGCTACCTGGACGGCAAAAACCGGTTGCGGACGGCCGGCCAGGCCGAATACCGCGAATTCAGTTCCGGTCCAGGAAAAAAGCAATTCGGCGATATCGATTCCCAGCACCATTTTACTGGCACTGTCGGCTTGCCGCCAGGCTCTTCCGAATTCGGCGCCCGCGAAAGTCTGTATCGGAGTCAACAGTTCTTGAAGCGTCCCGGTCGAAAGCACGGTACTGAATTGGGTATCCGCCGGCAACAGGGAGTACAAACCGGGTACGGCGGACTGACGGGAAAGAACCGGTGCCAGAGCCGAACCGGCAGAAGATACCGGCAGCATCATGGTTACGCGCAGTTTATTTTCCTCGACAGTCAGGGCAATTTCACTTTTACCGGAAAAATCCAGGGAAGAAAGCATGGTACCCAGCAAACCCTCGGAGGCCAGAAACGGAGCCACCATATCACCGGAGGAAAGTAAAATTCCGACATCGTGATTATCCTGCCTGAATTCCGGGCGGCTTCCCAAAAACGCCGTCCCGGCCATCGTCTGACCGCCGCGGACGTTATCGAGTAGCGTAGCTGAGCCGCTGATTAAAACTAAGTTTCTATAGACCGCGAGATACAACACAGTACCGGATACAGTCGAACCCTTAGGCGGCGGACTGCGGTATTCAAACCGGCTCAATTGTCCGTTAGGCTGAAAGGTCAATTCCTTCAGAGACATCCTGGAAGTGATGAACGGCAGCAGCCCGGCCAGAGGAGAAAAAATACCCAGGTCTACACAGCCCAAATAAGAGCCGTCCGGTAACACTGCGGCGTCTACATTCCGGTTCCCGGCAAAGCGTACCAGCGGATTCTTTAATATTCCACTTTCGCGCATTTCCGAAGCCAGGGGCGCAAGTCCGGACAGCGCGGGCTCGGTCAGCAATACCGCGAAAGACTCTTCTTCTACCAGTTTTTGAACGGTATCTACCGGAGCCGGTATTTGTACGTAAGCCACATATGTCGCGGGAATGACCGCGCTTGAATTGATTCTTCCGATAAGGGAAAGGCCGGCCATGACAACCAGCAGCACTACCGGAACAAGGAGCAGTATCAACAACCCGAAAAGTAGGCGCAGCAAGGGATTACGGCGCTTTTTTGTAGTTTCTTCCATGCTGAACATTGTACCTTATTCAGGGAAAAGGTCAATCGATTCTTTGCATTTGCAGCAGCAGCGGCAGGTGATCGGAATATCCCGCCCCGGAATACAACTCAAAGCGCGCCGGAAGGCCGGAAGAACCGGTCAAGGGAGCTTCTGAGAGTACGGTAAAGCGCGCGTTCCGATAGCCGGTACGGCCGCCAGGATCACTACTTAAAAAAACGCGGTCAATCGTTTCCCACTTACCGTCATAATAATACGATCCCGAAGGCCCCTGCTCCATGCCATCGCTCAGGCGCGCAAGGTACTCAGGCCAGCAATCCGTTAAAAATGGCGAGGATTGGCTTTCTTCCCAGTTCATATTGCAGTCGCCGGCGGCTAATACCAGGGTGCCGGGTTCGCTCTGCCTTAGCTCGCCGACTCGCGAATACAGCTGTTGTTCCTGCAACTGCCGGATGGCGGTGGCGTCCATACCTTCCACCCCGCTTTCCAGCCGGCTCTTCCAATGTAAAGCAAAAACAACGGTTTCAGTATCCGCGATTTTAAGGCGCACCTCCAGCGTCGGCCGGACAGAAACCGGCGCGATGACCGAATGCGAACGCACCGACAGCACCGGATAACGCGAGAGCAGGGCGTTGCCAAAAGCGCTGCCGGCCGGCGGCGGCACAAACACAGCTTCCGCGAAACCGGCGCCGAACGGCAGTCGGGAGCAGATATCCCGCAGCACACCCGCGTTTTCAATTTCCTGCAGGACCACAATATCCGGCACACTCTGTCTTCCCCCGCCGCAAGCGACACCCGCCAGCAGCAAGACCTCGCACAACCGGGCCAGCCGTTTTTCATAGAGCTCCCGGCTCCAGCGCGAAGAACTGCCGCGGTACTCCTCAAATTCAGAGCCGTCTTCCACGGCGTCAAAAAAAAGCTGGGTATTCCAGGTCAAAAGCGACAGCGACGACGGCTCGTCAACCGGCGCCACCGGTAAAAGACAGCCGGCGCAGCTAACCATCCAAAGACAGAGAAAGACAGAAAGTATTACACAGAGTATTCGATAAAAAAAACGGTCGCGAACAGGCATACGCACCTCCGCGACCGTTTGTAGTGATTGATGAACGAATCTGCCTGAAAAAAACCGGCTTAGACGTTAAATTTAAAGAAAATGATATCTCCGTCCGCGACCAGGTATTCCTTGCCTTCCTGACGGTAGCGGCCGGCCTCCCGGATTTTCTGCTCGGTACCGTATTTCACAAAGTCGGCGTAACTGTACACTTCAGCCTTGATGAATCCGCGCTCAAAATCAGTATGTATGACACCGGCAGCCTTCGGAGCGGTGTCCCCGGCGTGTATTGTCCACGCCCGGCATTCATCCTCTCCCGCGGTAAAGAAGGTCCGCAAACCAAGCAGGTGGTAGGCAGCCCGGGCCAGGGTAGTCAGGCCGGATTCTTTTAAGCCGATCTCATCCAGAAAGGCCAGACGTTCTTCTTCGCTTTCCAGGTCTGCCAATTCTGATTCAAACTTACCGCAAATGACCACCACGTCGGTTTTATCTTCGGCCGCGATCCGGCGTACCGTCTCGATATGGGCATTACCGTTTTTCATGCCGGCCTCATCAACATTGCAGACATACATTTCCGGCTTCATGGTGATCAGATGACAGTCATACAGCGCCGCGCGCTCTTCATCGCTTAACTCAGCCAGGCGGGCACCCTTGCCGTTTTCCAGCAGCGGGCGCACCTTGGCGATGGCGCCAAGCACCAGGTCGGCTTCCTTTTGAGCGTCCTTACCCTGCACCCGGGCCGCGCGAGTCGCCCGTTCGGCTTTTTTGTCGATGGTATCGATGTCGGCCAGGGCCAGCTCAATGTGAATGGTTTCAATATCACTGGCCGGATCCACCCGGTTCTCGACATGAATAATGTCCGGGTTTTCAAAACAGCGCACCACATGGGCGATAACTCCGACCTCGCGGATATGCGAAAGGAACTGATTGCCCAGGCCTTCGCCCTTAGAGGCGCCCTTAACCAGACCGGCGATATCCACAAACTCGACCGCCGCCGGAACGACCTTCTTGGGCTTGAATGAATCGGCCAAAAAATTCAGTCGGCTGTCCGGAACGTCTACGATACCGATATTTGGGTTGATTGTGCAAAAGGGATAATTGGCCGCTTCGGCCGGAGCGCTGGTCAGCGCGGAAAAGATGGTCGACTTGCCCACATTCGGGAGTCCGACAATACCGCAGTTAATTGCCATGTATAATCCTTCGGATTGATGATAGGCCAGTGTACCGGCTATCCGGATGAACTTCAAGAGCAACCGGCGCGCGCGAAACGACCGGGCCGGGATAAATTTTTCGTGCCTTATGATATTCAGCCCCGCTGAATATTTTAAAGCCCTCTTTAAATTTAAAGAGAAGAAATATATAATAAAAAAATACGTTTTGTACTGATTTTTCCGGAGGAAAAAATGGCTTTCAATCTGGCAATGTATCCGATCTCTTATATCGCCCGTTACAATCCCTCATCCGGTTCCTGGGATGAACAGTGGTACGAGGCCGACTCGATCACCTTCAAGGAACTTTCGGCCATGAGCGACGCGCAGCGCCAGGAAGTTTATGCCAAAAGAAATACCTTTAACCTGCCTCTGGTAAATTACACAACTCAATACGCCCTGGGCTGTTTTGAGGGCATGAAGGCCTACCCGCACAAGGATGGCAGTCTGACTCTTTTCCGTCCGGACCGCAACGCCAAACGTTTTGCCACCTCGATGGCCGGCCTCTACGCTCCGGCCTTTCCGGAAGAGCTGTTCATTAAGGCCTCCCGGGAATTTATAATTAAAAACCGCGCCCTCGGCTATATTCCGGAATACAGCAGCGACTGGGAAAAAGACAGCTTCGCCAGCGCCAGCGCTGTCTATATCCGGCCCTTCATGTATTCGGAAGGCGCCATCGGTGTCGGTATTTCCCACTCACCCTACGTAATAATCTGCGCGACTACCGTATCCAGCTATTTTAAAGGCCAGAACAATAAAGCCGTTACCACCAAGCGCATCCGGGCCACCCCCAACGGTACCGGCTGGATTAAATGCGCCTCCAATTATGTAACTTCGGCCCTGGCTAAAAAAGAAGCCGAGGAAGCCGGCTTCATGGAAGTAGTATTCCTGGACGCCAAAAAACAGTCCTTTATCGAGGAAGGCTCCTCCTGCAACATCTTCTTCCGCCTGAAAAGCGGTGAGCTGGTTACCCCGGCTCTCGGCGACACCATTTTACCGGGTATTACCAGGGCTTCCGTGATCGATCTGGCCAAGGCCGAAGGCGTACGCGTCAGCGAGCGCAAGATCAGTATCCGTGAAGTAGCCTCGAAATGCGTGGAATGCTTTGTGACCGGCACCGCCGCCGGTATTACCCCGATTGAGAGCATCACCCATCAAGGTAAAGAGTTTGTCTTTAACAACCGCAAGCCCGGCGAATTGGGAACCAAGCTGCAGGGCATACTGAAAGGCACCCAGTACGGCAGCCTCGCCGACACCAGGGGCTGGAATATTACCGTCTAGCAGGACCGGGATGAACACCGCGAAGACCGCCTGTACCATTCATGTTACCGGTCACGTTCAAGGCGTCGGCTTCAGGGCCTGGGCAGCCTCACAGGCCAGGCTCTTAGGTTTGACCGGCGCGGTACGCAATACGGCCGACGGCTCAGTTCTGATCCACGCCGAAGGCGATAAAGCCTCTTTGCAGGCCTTCGCCGTGATTCTCAAACAAGGCAGCCCCGCCTCCACAGTCGACAAGATGTATATCTCACCGGCCGCGCCGCGGGGCTGTTCTCGTTTCCTGATAGAAAGCTAATCCCGTTCCTCAGAACAGCGGTTTTTCGGCGGCCGGATCAGCGGCCGGTTCGGCATCCTCGGGGATGTCAAACTGAGCGGCTTCCGCCTCCATTTCCTTTACCAGATTAAGCAGATATTCCTGGTTCAAAAACTTCAGCACTTCGGCGCACTGCAACGGCGAAAAAGCCACCCGTACCGCCGGCGAATTTATTCCGCCCCGTACCGGATTACCGCTTGCGTATGTCTGGACAGCGCTCTGGTTGCCTATCACAAAATAGGGCCTATCTTCGGTTATCAATTGATATTCAAAGCGCATCTCCGGCTTGGCGTAATAGGCCGCGGCCATCACGCCCCACATCATCAGAGTCGGAGTTGAGCCGAAATAACCCTTGTGCATGTTATTGGAGCTATTCAGCGCACCAGCCTTGTATTCTGCCAGATAGCGGTTCATGGCCTCCAGCATCACCGCGCGATTCGCTTCGGTCAGGGCCAGCGTAATGTTATTCACGCCGTACTTGAAATTTACTTCCACCATATTAACCGCGGGATGAAAGACAAACCGCAGTTCCCGGGGAAAAAGTTCGTTTTTCCCCTGGGCTATGGTATTCAGCATAATCACGGCCAATTCCCGTTCCGGATAATCGCCGAGAAAATCAGGATTTTCCTTCGGAACCGTTTTACAGGCCGCCGCAAACAGCGCCAGCAATATACATACCAAGACTACAATCTTTTTATTCATGAACGTATTCTCCTGCAGCTCAGTGTACCACTGCTCCACCTCAAAAAAAAGGGCCGCCCTTTCGGGCAGCCCAATCCGTCCAATTTATCAATCAGACAGCAATCATCCGGATTAACGGATTAGTAAGTAACCTTCACAGCCAGGGTGAACAGGCCTTTGGTGTCCTTGGAAGCGGTCTTGATCAATGCCATAGCCAGGTTATCCTGAGTAGCGCCAACTTCGTACTTAGCGGTCACCACAGCATTGGTAAATAGACCGTAGTCTACACCAAGGTTGGCGGCAGTCACAAAATCAGTAAGCTCATCACCGAGAGCGCTCATGTTCTGGGCATACAGCTCGAAGAAGGGCTTCACATAGTTGACGTCATTGGTGGCAACCTTGTAGCTGGCGCCGGTACCGATAGCCAGAGGAGTAGCCATATCAACAGGAAGGTCACCCCAAGCGGACAGCACACGATATGCCATAACAGTTGCCCAGGCGCTCAGATTCTCAACCTTTCCGCCATCAGTAACTTTGAGGTACACAGCCATGTCATTGGCCGGTTCAAAATCGGAATTAAAACCAGCAGCGAAGGGAATGGCTTCGGGAGTGTAGTAATAGGCACCGGCTTCCACAAAGTCATACTTAGCGCTGAACAGCAGGTCAAAAGCGAAGGTGTCGTCGCCTTCGAAGTTCACATAGTCATCACCGGCGTCCATAGCCAGCTTCAGGTCCAGCTTCTCGACCGGGGTTGACTTGGCTTCAAAACCGACGCTGATTACACCGTTATCACCATTGGAACCTTCCCAGGAAGCGTAGTTGAAGGTGGCGGCGACAGCGATCATGTCGTTCGGGGTGGCGCTGAGGTCAACACCGAAGGCATAGTAATTATCATGATCAGCGGGTACAGCGGCACCAGCGGGAGTAACAATTCCCCACACCGGAACTGTTGAGGGATCATCATCATCATCTACCCAACCGTAAACTGGGTCAGTAGCGTCTACTCCACCCCAAGAAAACTGGGAAGCCAGTTTTACACCGATGTCGAACATGTCGGTCTTGTAACCGAGCTTTGTTCCGCCGGCGCCGTCAAAACCGGGCTCAAAGCGGAAAGAAACCTTTCCTTCTTTGTCGTCGTCAAAGTAGCCGTCGTTCTTGATGGGGGCCCAGATCTCGGCATAGTTGGTCTTGAAGCCGGGCTTGTCATAGACAGTCATGTAGACATTGCCGAAATGCAGTTTGGCATTGACGCTGTCGATCTTCTTGTCTCCGCCTTCAAAGCCGTCGTTATCTCCGTCTTCGCCGACGATGTTATACTGAGCGTCAACAATGTTGATCTCGGCATAAGCGTCGCCTTCGCTGCGGGTTCCGAAGGTCTGCTTGGTCAGCAGCGGAATAGTGATCTTCCAGTTAGCCTCGTTCTTGAAACCGTGGGTTTCGCTGTCGAGGTCAAAACCCCAGGTCAGGGTGGCGTCGCCTTCTACAGCGACAGCAGCTTCATTACCGAAGGGATCGGCGAACACGGCACCGGTTAAAAGTACCAGTACGATAAGCATTGCAAGAGCTTTCTTCATTTTAGGAAATCCTCCTTAACTTTGCAAAGAACCGGAAAACCGACGGTTTTTTGGTCCGGGACTCTGTTTGGATTAGTATAGCCTCGTCAAATCACGCAGTCAAGTTTTTTTTTTGGGGGAGATAGCCGATTAACCGTTACTTAACCGGTTTAAAACAGACATTTAACAGATTATTGTCAACAAAGAGGGTAATAATTTGGCGGACGGAAAGGCCCTTAATGCCGATTCTTTCGGATCATCAGTATAAAAGCGCCGATGTAACAGAGGACAGGCACATTTTCAGAGAGCAGGCGGGCCACATCCAAGCCCCACAAGGTCAGGGCCGGACCGTGAAAAAACCCGAAAAGGGACAGTATTTCGTATAACAAAGCGGCATAGGAAGCCAGGGTTCCGGCGATAATCAGCAACCAGGCCGCGTCCCGGATACGGGTCCACAGCATGATAGCTAAAAACCCGGCTAAACCGCCGAGGCAGAGCCGGATCAGCAGAAACAACACATTGGAGTCAAAAAGCGGGCCGCTGTTCACGGATTCAAGCCTTTGAACTCGCCGGAGTCGGCCTTATAGGGCACTATTGAAGGGCTTTCATAGACCGGTGAAATCAGAATGCCGGCGTCCAGGGCCCGGCCGAAAAACTCATTATAGCGGGATTTGCGCATTTTCGGCACCAGATAGGGACCGCGCCGTTCCCACCAGGGTTCAACCTGTTTGTCAAAGCGGGCCCAGTCAGCTTCCGAACGCTGATACTGGGCGGCCGAAAGGTCCGCGAAGGAGCGGGCCATGGCCGCCAGCAGGGCCGGAGAGATAGGATCGGAGGGGGCGACCCGCTCTTGCGGGTCAGTCGAGAAAACCGCTATCACCGGGGCTCCGGCCCAGGGAAAGGGTGAGCAGACAACCTGGGCATTCACGGCGGTATTGGCGGAAGCCAAAAAAGAAGCGTCAACGCGCTCGCCCATGCTGTAATAAGCCTCGTCCAGCCAGGGGCGCCACAGAGTCACCCCGTGCAGGTTTTTGGCGGCCGAAAGCGGAGAATCACCGGGCGGACCGATATCGATTGAAGCCTCCGGATGCAAAAAAGGCGACTCGATCAGGGGGATGTCGCTCCAGAGATCCAGAAATTTTTCCGCAAGCCAGCCGGGCTTTTTCTTTGGTGGCATACCAACGCACCGCCTCGTATTCCGGCAAATGGGCCTGCACAGCCCGAACCAGGCGGGCTTCGGCGTCGGTCGGAAAGGAACCGGTCAGACCGCGGTCCAGAATATTCTTAAACATCAGCTTGGCCCGCCCGGCCCGCCACCCCAGAATAGCCGCGCCGCCCTCCTGGTATAAGTCCAGCAGACGCTTTCCTTTGGCGGTGTATAAATGCGGTCCGGCCGCGCGGTTTACCGAACCGTAACGCGTGCGGATTTCCTGAATCAGATCAATGGTCTGTATGTCTTCCATAATGCCTCTTCGTTAAGTGTATCGCGATATCCCGGTTCTGCAAATTCTTTTCGAATTCACTTTTACTCATTTACCAAAAGCAAGTCTCTCCCCTGATATTTCGGCATAAAGCGTTTTTCGCCGCCGCTTTCAAAACGTACCATGATCACCAGTTCATTTCCGGCGAAAAAAGACTTTGTAATAGTACCATACCCGTAATCGTCATGGAAGAGTTTCCGGCC
Source organism: Treponemataceae bacterium (assembly GCA_942493045.1). Lineage (GTDB taxonomy): Bacteria > Spirochaetota > Spirochaetia > Treponematales > Treponemataceae > Teretinema. The sequence goes on from OW818665.1 coordinate 1,846,738, forward strand.
CTTAGCCCAGCGCTCGGCAAGCGGGTCAGGGGCCGCCGGCTTTTTTATACTGACCGAGGCGGCGGCGTCGCGTGATATGGATGTCGCCGCCTCACGCGCGGTAGACATGCCGGCCAAGGCAGTTCCAGTCTGCGCCGGGAAGGCCGGCTGCTGACGGAAGGCCGGCTGAGAGAGAAAAGAGCGCGGCGTACGGCCGACCACTTCCATCACCTCCGACCCGGCTTCTGTTAGAAAGGGACTGGGATTCATCAGCGCCGTGCGGCCGTAGAGTCTCCTGAACGAACAGCTGGTCAGGTACAGTTCGTCCATCGCCCGGGTACAGGCCACGTACATCAGCCGGCGCTCTTCCTCCAGGTCATCGCCCTGTTTGTCCTCCCGCGGAAATACACCGGATTCCAGGCCGGTAACGATTACCCGTCGGAATTCCAGACCCTTGGTATTATGCACCGTAATCAGGGTTACGGAGTCGGGATTTTCCTCTTCATTGGCCATGGAGCGGTCCAGTTCGATGTGCTCCAGAAATTCGATCAAACCGGCGCGCGAGAGCGGATACAGGCTGGCGGCGTTAACCAGCTCTTCAAGATTGGCGACCCGCTGGGTTCCGGCAATCTCGTCCTGCCCCTGATGATAGGCCAATAGGCCTGAGGACTCGATCAGTTCCTCGACAAAACCGGCCAGACCGACAGCTCCCTTGCCCTTGCGCGCGCTGGCCTTGTCGGATCCCGCCGGGACTGCCGGCCCGGAAGGTAGAACCGGTAGCGCGGCAGCGCCAACGAGAGACTCAGAATCTGAATTACCTTCAGGTTCAACCGGAATCCGGCTGCGCAAGGTCTTGATAATGTGAATAAATTCAGCAAGGCCGGAGCGGGCTTTTTTGGGCAGTGACTCCTGAATACGGGAAGCGGCAGTTAAAAGGTCCTTGTGCTCATCGAAGTCGAAAGCGCCGTCCGCGGCGGCGGCTTCCGCGTCCAGCAGCAGGGAACGGGCTTCGTCCAGAATTTTGTCCCGGCTGGCCTCGCCGATACCGCGGACCGGCTTGTTCACCACCCGCAAAAAAGCAACCTGATCGCGGCCGTTGACGGTCAAAGCCAGAAAAGCCAGGGCATCCTTGATTTCCTCGCGTTCATAAAATTTCAGGGAACCGACTACCCGGTACGGAATTTTGCGGTGCAGGAATTCGGTCTCAAAACCCAGGGACTGGGCGTTCGTGCGGTAGAGAATAGCCCAATCGGCGTAAGGGCAGCCCTTTTTGTGAGAGGCGCGAATCAATTCGGCGCAATAGGAGGCTTCATCATCCTGATTGTCCAAAAAGGCCAATACCGGTTTTTTTCCCGACCCGCGCTCGGCGCTCAGTGTTTTTCCAAGCCGCCCCTGATTATGAGAGACCACCCGGTCGGCAATCGCCAAAATAGGGGCTACCGAGCGGTAGTTGCGCTCCAGGCGGATCACGGTCGTACCCGGAAACAAGTCCGGGAAAGTTAAAATATTGCGGACTTCAGCGCCGCGGAATCGATATATGGACTGATCATCGTCGCCGACCACGCACAGATAAGTGCTCGGCCCGGTAAGGGCTTTGAGCAGTTCAAACTGGGCTACATTGGAATCCTGATACTCGTCGACCATAACCACCGGAAAACGGCTGTGCAGACGCTCCCGCACCTCGCTGTGCTCGTTCAAGAGCCGTACCGGCAGCAGAATCAGGTCGCCAAAGTCCAGATTACCGGTCTCGCGCAGCCGTTTTTCGTATATCCGATAGACTTCGGGGAAATCCGGGTCGCTGTCAATCTCGGTAAGCAGGGGCGAATCCGGAGCAAGACAGTAGTCCTTGGCCCGGGCGATCTTGTGCACCGCCGCGGAAGCCTGCTGTCGGGTCAGGGCCGGCATGGCCTTGGTTAGCAGGGTCACCCCGTCATCATCATCATAAATGGTAAAACCGGAATCGATACCGGCCAGGGCGGCATTGCGCCGCAGCAGCCAGGCGCCGAAGGAGTGAAAGGTCCGCAATACCGAGCGCTCGGCCCGGCTTTCCAGACGCGCGGCCCGCTCGGACATCTCGCGGGCGGCTTTATTGGTAAAGGTAACGGCCAGAATAGACTCGGGATCCAAGCCGCGCTCCCCGATCAGGTAGGCGATTTTAGTAGTAATAACCCTGGTTTTGCCGGATCCGGCTCCGGCCAGGATCAGCAGGGGCGAGCCTTCGTGAGTGACGGCGGCCAGTTGTTCGGGATTCAGCACAGACAGGTACTGCGGATTTCCCATCAGACGACAATCGCCTCCACGTCCACTCCATTTACCGCGATTATCCTGGCCTTCACAATCGAACCCGGAACGATAACGCCGCCGTCCACCGCGGTTTTATTTTGCTCATACTGCAGCACCACCGCGCCGTCAACCTCCAGAGCCTGGAACCAGGCGCGGCCCAGGGCCAAGGACGAGTCATCTTCGATTTCTTCGGCGGAACGGCCGTTTTGCTGATCCTGGGGAATCAACTCCTCCACCAATACATCCACGGTCTCGCCGACAAAAACCGCGAGTTCTACCGGCGTAATCTCGGTCTGAATAGCCTGCAATTTCTGCTGGCGGGTTTTGGCCGCTTTTTTGGTAACCCGGGCCTTCATATCGGCGGCGGCGGTACCCTCTTCCTCGGACCACATAAAGGAGCCGGACCACAGACTGCGCAATTCTGAAAGAAAGCGGGCGGTAGTCTCAAAATCGGCGTCGCTTTCGCCGGGAAAACCGGTTAAAAAAGTGGTGCGGATAACAGCGCGGCCATAAGGACCGCCCATGAAGGCTTTGCGGATATCGGAAACCAGCGCCAAGTACCTTTCCGCCGAACCGCGGCGGTTCATGCGCTTCAGCACAGCTTCGGAGCCGGACTGAAACGGAATATCAAAATAAGGATAAAAACGAGCGTCCGCGGTCATCACCGGCAAAATATCAAGCGGAAATTTGTCGGGATGAATATACAGCAACCGTACCCGGAAATCACCCGGCAAGGCCGAAATATCGCGCAGCAGGGTCGAAAGCGGGCTCGGCATCTCGCTAACCGCGGGACCGGCAAGAAGCTCGGCGCTAGCGGGAACGACAGTAGCGTTGGCAGGCGTCTGCGGGTCGGTTTGGCCGCGGCCCCAGGAAGCGAGGTCCTGGCCGATCAGATTAAACTCATAGACCCCGCGGGACAGCAGCTGCCGGATTTCGGCGGTAATGTCGGCGGAAGTCCGGCTGCGCAGCGCGCCCCGGATCAGGGGAATCGCGCAGAAGGAACAGCAGTTGTCGCAGCCCTCGGTAATTTTGACATAGGCCGATCGCGGAAAGGACAGTAGCTCCGGCCGCTCCCCGCCGCAGACGCCCCGCTGAGGCGGCCTCAGCACCGGGACATTACGGGCCGCTGCCGGGTCGTCAGTACTACTGGCAGTTACGGACTCAGTCGTACCGCTGACGGTCGCTTTACCGCTTACGCCCTGCGGAAACAGGGCCGCGACAATCTCGCTCAGGCGGGACAGGTCGCCATTGCCAAAAAAGCCGTCAGCCTCGACCAGGGAGTCCTTCAGTTCATCGGCATAGCGTTCAGCTAGACAGCCGGCGAGCAGGACTTTGGCCTGGGGACAGGAAGCGCGGGCGGTGAGCACCGCTTCAATTGACTCTTTTTTTGCTGATTCAATGAAGCCGCAGGAGTTAACGATTATCAGCTGGGCGTCACCGGAAACCTCGGTACGTTTCCAGCCCATTTCCAGCAGCAGGCCGGAAATAATCTCGGCGTCCACCTGATTTTTGGCGCAGCCGTGCTGATCAAGAAAAAAAAGTCCGGCCCCGGGGCCGGACTGAACTACGCGCGTCATGTCAGTCAATATCCATTACCACAAATTTAAAGCGTCCGGTAGCCTCGTCACGAATCCACTTGATGTCGCGGACTATAACTTCACCGGGGCGGCTCAATTCCAGGTCGACGGTCTTTCCGCCGCCGACAATCTGCAACTTGACGGCGTTGCCGTTAGAAGCCCAGATACGAATCCCGTTGTTGGCCTGAACGGTCAGCTGTTCGGATTTTTGATAATAGCGTTCGTCGCGGTTGTTGCGGTCGGCTTCGTAGCGAAACAGGCAATAGCCGCGGAAAGTGGCGTTAAGCGTCACCGGATAGGCTGAACCGCCTTCAAATAAAACAGTCTGACGGGCAGAGGCGGCTACCACCGGAACGGCGGCTTCAGCGGCAGCGGTTTCCGTGACTGCCGCGGCAGTGATGGGAACGGCTGCGGCCAAGTCCTCCTGGCCGGTGGAAATGCGGACATCGGCGCCCTTGGTCGGATCAGACTTGAACAGATCGGCTACGAAAACTTTAACGTCCGGGAATCCGTCGCCGGACAAATCAATAAACAGATCCTGTCCCAGCTCTACCAGCTGCGGTCCGACCGGAGTATTCAATTTGAGCACCGGCGCGGTAGATTCAACTTCCAGCAGATACTCTGTTCCGGTTCCATTTACTTTAATGGAGTCGCCGGCATACAGGCGTTCGGCGAAAGCCGTATTATCCAAGGTATACGATACCGCCTGGCGGACCGCAGAAACGGTTTCACCCGGTTCGGCGGGGCGGGAGAGAGCGCCAATGAGTTTCACGCTGCCGAAAATCAGGGCGGCAATCACTACCAGGCCGACAGAAATCGTGACTACACGGGGAGAAATACCGACGCGGAAGGGCAGCCGGTCGGTAATCGGGCGCTTGGGCATCAGATCCTTCAACGGGATTGGAGATTCCTGAATTTTATGGTTTTTATAGGCAGAGATAAAATCATTGCCGGGCAAACCCAGATAATCACAGTAATTTCTTAAAAAGCCTAACAGATAGGGTTCGCCAGGAAAAACCGAAAAATCTTCTTTTTCAAGAGCTTCCAGGTAGCGGCGGGCGATATTGGTCTCCCGCGAAACCTGATCAAACTCCAGTCCTTTATCAGTTCTTGCCTGAGTTAATCTTTTTCCAAGCGATTCCATACTTTTATTTCTCCGTTATTCGTTGAATAGAAAATTATTGAAGGTATTGGCAGAGGCCGGAGTATCGTACACAAAACGGTTGTCCAGCAGCCCCTGGTTGAGAGCGTAATTAGAGAAATCAAATACAATCTGATCACCGGCTATGGAGCGGGCGTCAATACGGCGGATCATCTTGGTTGTCGGCGAAATCAACAGGCGGATAGTACGGAACATTTCACTGGTAGAACGGCGGGAAAGGGTCAGTACCACCACCTGCTCCGCTGAACCGGCGTCCATCGGCACCGGATCCGGCCCGGTTTCGTAAGCGATGGTATAGTAACGCCGCAGCAGCGCCAGCCCCTGAGGAGTAGCCAGATTCGCGCCGGAACCGGCGGAATTGCCGTCGACGGACTGATTCAGGATGACATTGTAGGCCGGCAAATAGATAATCAAAGTGTCACCGTTAAAAACGATGGTTTGCTGATCCGGGTTGGAAAAGTCAATCCGCAGCAGATTCGGTCTTTTGAAGATCACCCGGCCGGTCATCACATCGGAACGGCGCTGGGCGGAGGAGCCGGAGCTGGAAGTGATATTCAGGTTAGCGGAATAATCCTTAATCCCCCCGTAGGTTTCCGAAACCGAGGCAAAAAAAGATTCTGCGGTAGTGATGGTTTGCGCGAAGGCCGCGGCGGTCAGGCCCAGAACCAGTAAAGCCAACAAAAACAAACGACGGAACATAGACTTATTCATCCTGTCAGTAAAGCAGAAAGCAGCTGTTCCGTCAATTGTTTTACTTTTCTCTCTACTAAGGCCTTGCGACACCCTGTTCAGCGGCCAGAATTTCCCTGAATTCAGCGCCGTCAACAGTTTCCTTATCCAGCAGCCGCTGCGCCAGATACTCAATCAGCGCTTTTTTGGAGTTCAACAGGTCCAAAACCCGCTGGAAGCGCTCCGCGATTACCCGGGCGATCTCCTCATCGATATACTGCTGGGTAGTCTCGGCATAATCCCGCACCAGTTTCGGCTCCGCTCCGGGTACTCCGTATCCAGCCCCATGCGCGCCTAAGGCTACGTTGCGGAAGCGCTCACTCATCCCGTAATCGGTTATCATCCTGCGCACAATATCGGTCGAACGTGCCAGGTCATTGGAAGCGCCGGTAGATATCTGACCGAAGGTTACCTGTTCGGCGGCCCGACCGCCCAAAAGCACATCGACCTCGCCGAGCAGTTCCTGCTCGGTGCGCAGGTAACGGTCTTCTTCCGGCATCTGCATGGTATAACCCAGAGCTCCCAGACCGCGGGGAATAATCGACACCTTGTGCACCTTGTCCGCGCCTTCGGTAAAGGCCGCCGTCAGGGCATGGCCGGTTTCGTGATAGGCTACTATCCGACGCTCTTCCTCTTTGATGACCCGGCTCTTTTTTTGCAAACCGGCGATGGATTTTTCCACCGCCTCGTTCAGATCGATCATCTGAACCTCTTTTCGGCCGCCGCGCACCGCCAACAGGGCCGCCTCGTTGATTACATTGGCCAAATCGGCCCCGGAAAAACCGCTGGTGGTGCGGGCAATCGAAGAAAGCTCCACATCCCGTGCCAGTTTTACCAGTTTCGAGTGAATTTTAAGAATCTGCTCACGCCCCTTCACATCCGGGCGGTCAACTACCACCTGACGGTCAAAGCGGCCGGGCCTGAGCAAAGCCGGATCCAGTACATCCGGCCGGTTGGTGGCCGCCAGCAGGATTAATCCGGTGGTAGCGTCAAAACCGTCCATTTCCACCAGTAGCTGATTGAGAGTTTGCTCACGCTCATCATTAGACGACATGGTATTCAAGCGTGACTTGCCGATCGCGTCCAGCTCATCGATAAACACAATACAGGGAGCCTTTTCGCGGGCTTGCTTAAAGAGGTCACGGACCCGGGAAGCGCCTACGCCTACAAACATCTCCACGAAATCAGAGCCGCTGATGCGGAAAAAGGGCACCCCGGCCTCTCCGGCCACGGCCCGGGCTAAAAGTGTCTTGCCGGTACCCGGAGGTCCGACCAACAGCACGCCGCGGGGAATCTTTCCGCCGATATCCAGATATTTCTTGGGGAATTTCAGAAAGTCGACTACCTCGACCAGCTCTTCCTTGGCCTCATCGACACCGGCCACATCGACGAACCGGGTTGTTACCTTCCCTTCTTCAACAGCCGCGGAGCGGGCCTGGCCAGCCGAAAAAATGCTCCCGCCGAGTCCGCCGCCCATGCCGCCACCCATCTTCTTCATCAAAAATCGCCACATAAAAAAGAAAATGGCAAAGGGCACTATCCATTGCAGGATAAAATCCAGCAGAACATTGCGTTCGGTGGCCTGTACGGAATATGAAACATTGAGCTCATCGAGCATTTTTACAAAGTCATCGGTTAACAGGCCTACGGTGCGGGTGGAACGGGTCTTTGTCCGGGAAAGCGAGAGCTGCTGCAGGGGCGACAGTTGTTCTTCGGCTTCTGCCGCCGGCTGGGCATACCCGGTAAAATACACCGGCCCGATAACCACGCGGCGTATCTCGCCCTTGACTATCTGTTCCCTGAATTCCGAAAAGGGAATAACCGTATCGTTTTTGGAGAAAAGAGCCATATTGAACAGCATAATCGCCAGAAAAAAGCCGCTGACCATCAGCCAGACCGGAAAACGGTTCACCGGTGGCTTTTTTCCACCGCCCGACGGTCCTGATCCGTTGCCCATCTTTAAAAAACCGAACGGATCATCCGGTTGCTTGTTGCCGCCATTGTTGTCGTTACTCATTGGTCTCGTACCGCCTCCCCTAAATAATACGTAAAAAAAACAATGGAGTCGAGTGAAACATTCAGCCTTTTACTGGCATTTTTTTGTGAATTCATCTAAAGTAGGTTATAACGCTACCGATAAGGTTATCAGAGGTGTAGTCGGTTTATAATAAACACGGCTAAAGAGGGGGGCGTTTTGAGTTACAATCAGGCACTTAGTGCATATCGGGAAACCAGGATCAAGACCGCAAGTCAAGGCACACTGATAGTGATGCTGTACGACGAAGCTATTAAACAGCTGTCGTCGGCGATGACCTTATTGGACGGCGATCTCCGCAAGGAACCGGCCCGCATCGAAAAAATCAACATTTGCATACTCAAGAGTCAGGAAGTCATAACCGAGCTAATGGCCTCCCTGGATATGGAAGCCGGCGGAGAAATCGCCCGCAACCTGTTGTCGCTGTACAGCTATTTCAATCAGGAACTGCTGACCGGCAACGTGGCCAAGGATCCGGTGAAAATCGGTTTTGTAAAAACAATGATGGAACAACTGCGCATGGCCTGGGCCGAGACACTCAATACTTCGGCAAAAGCCTCGCATATGCAGGCCGCCCCGGCCGGCATAAATATTGCCGGTTAATGGAGAGTTAATGGCAGCACCAAAGCTGAGTCCTGAACAGGTAGAAGAACGCAAAGCGATACTGCGCCGCTTCAGGAAAATGCTGGAACAGCAACGCCATAAATTCCGGGAATACCTGGGCGTGCTGGAAAAGCAGGCCAGTGTGATCGAAAACGGTAATGTCGAAGCCATGGTCCAGCACACCGAGATTGAGCAGGGCATCCTTTCCGAAATACACACCATCCAGAAAGTAATTACTCCGTTGGAGGATATGTACAGGGAAACCCATCCCGGTACCACCGATGCCGAAATTCCGCGCATTCACGCCGATCTTTCCCAATTACGGGAGCAGGTACTGCAGCAGAACGAAAAGAACCGGGAACTGCTCAAGGGGAAAATGCAGCTGCTCCGCAACCAGGTGGTATCGCTGCGCTCACCGTCCGCCAACCGTTCCAGCATTTACGCCTCAGACTCCCACAGCGCTTCGGTGATCGACATCAAGCAATAAAAAAGTATGAAAGAACCATTATATATTCTAGACGCCTACGGTCTGATCTATCGATCGTATTTTGCCTTTATCAATCGACCGCTAACCAATAAAGCCGGCGAAAACGTCTCCGCCGTTTACGGCTTTTTCCGCACCCTGCACAACTTCCTTACGGAGTACCAGCCGCCGCTGTTTATCGCCGCGTTTGACTCCCGCACCCCTACCTTCCGCCATGAACTGTACGATCAGTACAAGGCTACCCGCCAAAAAACGCCCGAGGATCTCCATGCCCAGGTGCCTGTAATAGAAGAAATACTGACCGCCACAGGCATTCCGCTTGTCCGGCAGGATGGTTTTGAGGCTGATGACATCATCGCCTCGGTAGCCGTGCGCTGCAAGGCTGAAAACAGGCCCTGCGTAATCATCTCGGCCGACAAAGACCTGATGCAGCTGGTTGGCGGCCCGGTAACCGTCCTGAAACCGGGTAAAACCGGCGGTTGGGAGCATATCGACAGCGCCGCGGTATTCGCGGAATGGGGCGTACAGCCTGAAGGAATGCTCGACCTGCTGTCTCTGACCGGCGACGCTTCCGACAATATTCCGGGCGTGAAAGGCGTCGGCGATAAAACGGCCATCAAACTGCTGCAGACCTATGGTAATTTGGAAGGAATCTACGAACATGCCGATGAACTGAGCGGCGCGGCCGGTCAGAAGATTCGCGACGGCCGGGACATGGCCTTTTTCTCCCGGAAACTGGTAGCCCTCTGTACCGAGGTGCCCCTGGATGCCGATCTGGGCGCCTATGCCGTTCAAGCATTGGACAAGGCCGCCGGAGCCCGTTTGCTTTCCCGGCACGGCCTGCCCAGTATCGCCAAACTCTATGACAGCGCCATCGGGGAAGGACCGACCCCTGATCAAAACTCTTCTCGCAACCCAACCAAAGCCGAAACGGGAGCCTCTGAAGCGACCGCTGTCCCGAAAAACAAGCGCGCCACCGCAGCCGCCTCTTATTCAGAGCCGCCGCTCACTGCCCCGTTGCCGGAAAGGCCGCCGGTAAAAAGCAGCGGCACATACCGAGCCATCACTGATCCGCAGGAACTCTCCGTCCTGGTGCGGAGCGCTCTGGCTCAGGGTTGGGCGGCTTTTGACTGCGAGACCACCGGTCTGGACGTCTACAACGACAAACTGTGCGGGTTCTCGCTGTCTCTCAGCGCGGGCACCGGCGCCTATATCCCGATCCGCGGACCGGTTCCCGAACTCGGAGAAGAGCCACCGGTACTAATGGACTGGACCACGGCGCTGGCGGCCATCATGCCGCTTTTAACCACGCCGGCCTTCACACTGATAGTTCACAACGGAAAATTTGATTATCACATATTGCGCAATCACGGCTTGCAAGGCCGCATTACATCGAAGATTTTCGACACCATGATAGCCGCCTGGCTGCTCGACCCGGACTGGAGTTCCTTTTCGCTGGAAAGCCTGGCCGAAAGCCAGTTGGGTCTCACCAGTATTGCCTACGGCGATGTGGTGCCCAAGGGAAAAACCTTTGCTGATGTTCCGATAACCGAGGCTGTCCAATACGCCGCCGAAGACGCCGATCTGACGCTGCGCTTATACCAGCAGTTTTCGGAAAAACTAACCGAGAGCGGTCTGAACCGGCTGTTTGAGGACATGGAAATGCCGCTGCTGCCGGTGCTGGCCGAAATGGAAATCGCCGGTATCCGGCTTGAAAAAGGGGCTCTCTCCGACTTCTCCACTGAACTGGAAGGGAAAATCGCGGCCACCGAACAGGAAATTTACGACATCGTCGGCCATGAATTTAATATCGCCTCACCCAAGCAGCTCCAGCAAATTCTGTTTGTCGAGCGCAAGCTCAGCACCGGCAAAAAAACCAAAACCGGCTTTTCCACCGACTCTTCGGTTCTGGAAGAACTGGCTTCTGAAGATATCGTCCCCGGGAAGATTCTGGACTACCGCGGACTGGCCAAATTAAAATCGACCTATGTTGATACACTGCCGTCCCAGGCCGATAAAAACGACCGCATTCATACAACCTTCATTCAAAGCGGCGCGGCTACCGGCCGTCTTTCCAGCCGTGATCCCAATCTGCAGAACATTCCGATCCGGGACGACAACGGCCGCCGCATCCGTTCGGCCTTCCGCACCGCCGAGGGTTTCGCGCTGGTGTCGGCGGACTACGCCCAGATCGAACTGGTAATTCTGGCGCACCTGTCCGGAGACAAAAACCTCGGAGAAGCTTTCCGCAGCGGCGTAGATGTGCACCGGCGCACCGCCGCCCTTATCTTCGGGGTAGAAACAGAGGCCGTAACCGCCGAAATGCGGCGGATCGCTAAGACCATCAATTTCGGCGTGATGTACGGCATGAGCGCCTTCCGCCTTTCCAACGAACTGCGCATCCCCCGCGGTCAGGCCGCCGGTTTTATCAATACCTACTTTGAAACCTATTCCGGGGTCGCCGACTTTATTTCCGAAACCAAAGAAAAAGCCCGGAACTGCGGTTATGTAGAAACACTGATGGGCCGGCGGCGCTATATCCGCGGCCTGCAAAGCTCCAATAAAAATGAGCGCGACGGAGCCGAGCGCATCGCTGTGAATACCCCCATCCAGGGTTCGGCCGCCGATATTGTCAAAGCGGCGATGCTGCGAGTGGACGCGCGGCTCCAAAAGGAAAAACTGGCAGCCCGGATGCTGTTGCAGGTGCACGATGAACTGATACTGGAAGCCCCGCGCTCCGAAACCGAAGCCGTCAAAGCCCTGCTGAAACGGGAAATGGAAGCGGTTGTATCCCTGTCCGTTCCCTTGAAGGTCAGCGTCGAATCCGGTCCGTCCTGGGGTGAGTTCCATTGAAAGGCCGGGTGATCGGACTGACCGGACCAATGTGTTCCGGCAAGAACGCCGCCGCCGCGATTCTGGCGCAACGGGGCTTTGCCGTAGCCGATGCCGACCAGATAGCCCACCAGGCTCTTGAGGCGTTGACGCCGTCAATTCTACGGGAGTTTACCCAGGAGGCGCTGCTGCGGGGACTGTCTCTGCAAAAACCGGACGGCACCCTGAACCGGCGGGCCCTCGGCGAGCTGGTATTCCCGGATCCGGAACTACTGGCACGGCATGAGGCCCTGGTGTATCCCGAAATTGACCGGCGCATTACGCAGTTTATCAGCGATCATTCTTCGGAAAACATCGTCCTCAATGCCCCGACGTTGCATAAATCCGCCACTTTAGCGAGGTGTGAATTCGTGCTGTACATCGACGCCGGCTACCTTATCAGGTTTTTTCGGGCCCTCCGGCGCGACAAACTGCCCGCCAGACAGATAATCGCCAGATTTCGCGCCCAAAAGTCTTTCTTCGCTCAATACATTTTAAAAAATGTCGATATTCTGAAGGTGAAGAATAGCGGAAGTATCAGAGCTCTGGAAAAGAAGCTCGCAAGATTGCTCGCGCAAAAAGGACTTTGAGGCCAGCTTATGGATAAAAACAAGACACTTTGGATTATAGTGGCAGTAGGTGTTTTCATGCTGATCGTCAGCGGAACCGCTTTGTTTCTCTATAGTCCCTCACGAAATTCCGGCACCCAGCTATCCAACAGCCTGCCGGTCCAAAATATCACCTCCCGACCCGCGGCCACCACTGCCGATCCTGACTCCTGGGTTCGTGACCCTTCCACCACGCCCGGCCTGGTAACCGATACGGACGCGCCCCGGGGCGATATCAACCTGACTATTGTTACCGGTCAGAACAACGGCGGCTGGGGAACAGTGGATGTGAACGGCATTACCAGAGCGGTTCCTCCCGCGGTAACCGAAACCAGCAGTACTTCTGGGGTAACAGCCACCGCCACTGCCACCGCCACCACAGCCGCCGCTACCGCGGCAACTGGTACCGCTCCGGCCGTTTCAGCCTCCGCCAGCGCGGGAACTACTACAGTAACCCGCCCGGCAACAACGACACAGGCAGCCCCCCGGACTACAGCCTCAGCCACCACAACAGCCCGACCGCGGCAGCCGGCACCGGTCACCGTTACCCAATACTGGATTCAAACCGGTTCTTTCAGCAGCAAGCTGAACGCCGAAAAAGCCCGTACCACGCTCGGGGAACGCCACCTCAGCGCCGAAATCTTCACCAAGCTGGTTTCCGGCGCTACCACCTACCGGGTGCGGGTCGGCCCGTATCAGACCAAAGCCGAAGCCGACTATTGGCTGCGCATTGTGAAAGATCTGCCGGATTTTTCCTCCAGCTATGTATCCGAGGTAAAAACCTCGCGCTAAACAGGGCAAAAGGACTGCGCTCTGTATACAGACAGAGCATGTACGAAGAACAATCTTTTATAACAACAAGCGCAATCCTATTCGGATTGTGCTTGTTTTTTTTTATGCGGAGTTCACTCTCCGCCGAGGAATTCGGGCTGCGACTAAGCACTGAGTTACTGGCCTCCGGAAATTGGATAGCCGGTTCGCGTCTCTCTACCCAAAATCTGCGCGGAGAAATGCATTGGAACGTCGATCCCGATCAATACCAAAGCGCGCAGTTGCGCAGCTTCTCAGCCCGCGTCAGAATCTCCGAAAACACTGCCGTCTACGCCGGAGCGCAGATTCTTTCCGGCGCGCCGGCGCGGGCTATGAATCCGGTCAGAGCGCTGAGCAGCGCCTTCACTCATGGCACCAGAATTCAGCGCGCGCCGGTTTTCAGTCCCGGGGAGGGTCTGGACTATCATCGCCTAAGCCTGGAATCCTCTTTAAATAGCCTGCGCCTGGCCGGAAGTTTCAATCCCTGGGCCGTCCGGGACGGCCCGTTGTGGGGAAGCGTCAGCCTCACTTCTCCGCGACATAAAACCGGCAAACTCGAAGCGACCGCGGCTTTTTTTAGCGGAATGAACACCCTTCCCGCGGACAGCGCGGAAAGCTGGTACTCACCAGAACAGAATTTTCCAGAAAGAACGGGGAACCTCAGCGGATTGGAATATATTCTCCAAGGCCCGAATTTCAGTCAGCACGGCGCCCTGTACCTTTCGCTGCGCGAATTTCAGATCCCGGTATTTGCCGTCCGCGCCGATACTGAACTGAACTTTGGGAGCTTCGGCGTCACCGCCGGACTCTATGAGTCCACAGGCCGCCTGCGCACCCTTTTGTCTTCCAGTACCAGGATAATCAGCCGGGAATTCATTGCTCCACGCCTCAGCTTCGGAGGAGGAAAAAATCACAGCGGACTGACCCTGCGGACCGCGGTACTCGCTGAACACTCCATCTTTCTTCCGGAAGGTTTTAATGCTCTTTATGAAGAACGCTGGCGGTTCCTGGGAGACATCAGGATCGTAACTGAAAAATTGGCAGCAGAAGGCTCCGTTATGCATCTTTTATCCGCTCTCGACACGGAAACAGATTACTCACTGACTCTGGAACTCCCGCTGCTGCCGCAGAGACGTTTCAAGCTATGCGGATCAATGGTTCAGTCATTCGGACATGATTTTAAACCGGAAAAACAGATATACACCGAGAAACTACAGCTTAAACTAGAAAGTATGCTGCAGGCAGAGCTTTCCGCTTGTCAGGTTCATACCTGTTCGAACGAAAGCACGAAAAATGAACTGCGGATTTCCAGTCAAATAACCCTAAAAAACCCCAAAATTCGCATTTCCCTGAGTAACGAACTTACTATACCCCTGCCGCAAAGCGGAAAAGTGGGTTATACTTTATCCCTTATCTTATCCTACCCTTGACGCGGTCTTGAAACTCATTAGTCTTTTCGATATAATGCGTAGACTTACATGTCTATGAAAAGCATTGCGGATATCGCAAAATCAATAATGAGTGAGGTACAGGAATATGAGTATTGATATTTCCAAGATGAGGAATATCGGTATCAGCGCCCACATTGACTCGGGAAAAACGACTCTTTCCGAACGAATTCTTTTTTACTGCAACAAAATTCATGCGATCCATGAGGTCCGCGGTAAAGATGGTGTGGGTGCCGTTATGGATAATATGGAACTTGAGCGCGAACGTGGAATTACCATCCAGTCAGCCTCAACCCAGGTTCAATGGAAAGATTACACCATAAATGTTATCGATACCCCCGGACACGTTGACTTCACCATTGAAGTAGAGCGCTCCCTGCGCGTACTTGACGGGGCCATTCTGGTACTTTGTTCCGTCGGCGGCGTGCAGTCCCAGTCAATCACCGTTGACCGTCAGCTGAAACGCTACCATGTACCCCGCATCGCCTTTATCAACAAATGCGACCGCACCGGCGCCAACCCGCTGAAGGTACGCATGCAGCTCCGCGAAAAGCTCGGTCTGAATGCCTATATGATGCAGCTCCCCATCGGTCTTGAAGACAAGCTCGAGGGCGTTGTGGATCTGGTTACCATGAAAGCCGTCTATTACGAAGGCGAGAGCGGAACCGATATTCGCATCGCCGAAATCCCCGCCCACCTTGTCGCCGACGCCAAAAAATACCGCGAAGAACTGCTGGACGCCGCGTCCATGTTCTCCGACGACCTGGCCGAGGCCTTCCTCGAAGGAACCGAAACCGAGGAGATGATTCACGCCGCTATCCGCAAGGGTACCCTGGCCGAACAGCTTGTTCCGGTTTTCCTTGGTTCAGCCTACAAGAACAAGGGTATCCAGTCCATGCTGGACGGAGTAGTAAACTATCTGCCGGATCCCTCCCAGGTCAAAAACGTTGCCCTCGATCTGGATAAAAACGAAGAGCAAATCACCTTAACTGTCAGCGAAAACGCGCCGACCGTTGCACTGGGCTTTAAATTGGAAGACGGCAAGTACGGTCAGTTGACCTATGTGCGCATCTATCAAGGACTCATCAAAAAAGGCGATGAACTCTATAACACCCGTGCCCGCAAGAGATTCAAAGTCGGACGCCTGGTGCGTATGAACTCCGCCAACATGGAAGATATCAACGAAGGACTGCCGGGCGATATCGTGGCCCTCTTCGGTATTGAGTGTGCCTCCGGTGACACTTTCTGCGGCGGCGGCCTGAATTACGCCATGAGCTCGATGTTCGTGCCCAATCCGGTTATCGATCTCTCGATTACCCCGAAGGACAAGAAATCCAGCGACCAGATGGCCAAAGCTCTGAACCGTTTTACCAAAGAGGATCCGACCTTCCATTGCTATGTTGATCCTGAATCAAATCAGACCATCATCCAGGGAATGGGCGAGCTGCACCTTGAAGTCTATGTCGAGCGCATGAAGCGCGAATACAACTGTGAAGTCGAGACCGGAAAACCGCAGGTAGCCTACCGCGAAGCCATCACTCAGCGCGCAGACTTCAACTATACCCACAAGAAGCAGACCGGTGGTTCCGGACAGTATGGCCGCGTCGCCGGTTTTATTGAGCCGATCGAAGCCGATTACGAATTCGTAGACTCAATCAAAGGTGGATCTATTCCTAACGAATACATCCCCTCCTGTGACAAGGGATTCAAAGAATCGCTTAAAAAAGGCCAGTTGATCGGATTCCCGATCGTCGGCGTTCGCGCCACCATCAATGATGGCGCTTCCCATGCCGTTGACTCTTCCGATATTGCCTTCCAGATTGCCGCCATGGGTGGCTTTAAGGAAGCATATATGAAGGCCAAGCCGGCTATTCTCGAACCAATCATGAAGGTATCTCTCGAAGGTCCTCAGGAATTCCAGGGAAATATGTTTGGACTTATCAATCAGCGCCGTGGTATAATTATCTCCTCTACCGAAGATGATAACTTTGCCCGTGTTGACGCTGAAGTTCCACTGAGCGAGATGTTCGGATTCTCTACAATTCTGCGTTCATCAACCCAGGGTAAGGCCGAGTATTCCATGGAATTTGCCAAGTACGGCAAAGTACCCCAGGGCGTTGCAGACACTCTGATCAAAGAGTATGAAGCCAAACGCCGGGCAGAACAGAAATAAGGAGATACAAATGGTAAAGCAGGATCTTATAGAACGCAGCCCGGTCCGGAATTTCGAAAAGACCCTGGGCGGCGGAGTAAAGCCCGGCGAAATCGGTGTAATTGCATCCAAAAAAGGTCTCGGAAAGACTTCTATTCTGGTTCAAATCGGTATCGACAAGCTGCTTCAGGGCAATGGGGTTATCCATGTTTCCTTCAACCAGCAGGCTGATCACGTCGTAACCTGGTATGAAGACATATTTAACGAGCTGGCCAAGAAGAAGAATCTCGATAAGGCCACCGAAGTCAAAAATGAATTGATCCGCAAACGGATCGTTCTTAACTTCAACCAGGATTCGGTGACCGCGACTCAGCTTATCAAAACCCTCAAGGCCCTAACTGAAGGCGGCGTCAAACCAGAAGCACTGATTATTGACGGCTTCGATTTTGCCCGGGCTTCAAAAGAAAGCATGAAGGAAATGAAGGCTTTCGCAAAAGAGATGAACTGTATCATCTGGTACAGCGCCAATATCGAAACCTCAGATAAAGGTTTACCGGCAATTCTTGCTCCCTTCGCTTCCGATATTGATGTAGCCATTTTCCTGGATCCCAGAAGTGACTGCATCCTGATCAAGGTATTAAAGGAACATGACAAAGCAGATTACAACACCGACCTGAAACTCGATGTAAAAACCCTGCTGATTGCCGACAAATAACCGCGATTTTGTCAGAAAAGTCTATAAAAAACCGCCTCCGGGCGGTTTTTTTATTTCACTATTGAAGAAAACCGTGTTATGATTTATATTGAAGTAAACCGGTTTACCTTACCGAGATCACCAAGGAGTATGTTATGTCATTATCGCGATCAAGCGGAATTCTTCTTCATCCGACTTCCTTACCGGAAACCCCCGGCATCGGAACTATTGGAAAACAAGCGTATAAATTTATTGATTGGCTGGAATCAGCCGGGCAGACTCTTTGGCAAATTCTCCCGCTCGGTCCTACCGGATACGGTGATTCCCCTTATGCTTCCTTTTCATCTTTTGCCGGCAATCCGCTGCTGATCGACTTGGACATGCTCGTGCACCAGGGCTATCTCACCGCCAGCGACGCTAATCCGCCTGAATATATTAAAAACAGCGGGCCAATCGATTTTGGTTCTGTGGTTTGGTGGAAAAACCCGGTTTTAAAGAAAGCCGCTCATAATTTTTTAGCCAATACAAAATCTGCCGCGTACGCTGACTTTAAAAAAGAACAGGCCTATTGGCTGGATAATTACGCTCTATTCATGGATATCAAAGAATTTTTTGATAAAAAAGCCCAGGACGAAAAGCTGTTCGGAAAATTATGGAATAACTATTGGCCTGAGGATTTGGCGACTTACCAAAAGCCCGCTATTGAAAAATGGCTGAAGGATAATTCCGAGAGCGTTGAACTTCAAAAAGTTGTGCAGTTCTTCTTTTTTGAACAATGGACAGCGCTAAAAAAATACGCCAACTCCAAAAAAATATCAATCATCGGCGATATTCCGATATTCGTAGCCGCCGACTCCTCTGACGTGTGGGCTAACCAGCACCTTTTCCAGCTTGATAAAAAGGGTCATCCCACGGTCGTTGCCGGAGTACCGCCGGATTACTTCAGCGCCACCGGTCAATTATGGGGCAATCCGCTCTACAACTGGGCAGAAATGAAAAAAGACGGTTATTCCTGGTGGCTATCGCGCATCAAAGCCATGTTGACAATGGTTGATTTTATCCGCATCGATCACTTCCGTGGATTTGAAGCATACTGGGCAATCCCGGCCGCGGAAAAAACCGCAATAAATGGCAAGTGGGTTAAAGGGCCGGATCATGACTTTTTCGCATCAATCAAAAAGTCACTCGGAGAACTGCCGATTCTTGTAGAAGACCTTGGACTGATTACACCGGAAGTTCAGAGCCTGCGCGACGATTTCAACCTTCCAGGAATGAAGGTTCTCCAATTTGCCTTTGATATCAACGAAGCAGGCAAAGAAGGCTTTACCAATGCCTTCCTGCCGCACATGTATACTCCGGACTGTCTGGTATATACCGGAGTGCATGACAACGACACCATGCAGGGTTGGTTGGATCATGCGACCGAACCCGAAATCAAACTTATCCAGGACTACCTGGGCGGTTCAGTAAAGAAAGATAATATGGTTAGGGAATTAATCCGTACGGCTCTTATGTCCGTCGCTGTATTCGCGATTTTCCCGCTGCAGGATCTGTTCGCGATTGGCTCCGAAGGACGCATGAATACGCCTTCTACCCTGGGCAACAACTGGTCCTGGAGAATGCAGACGAAACATTTTGATACGGACGCCGCGAAATGGATCGATAAGTATTCCCATATGTACGGCCGCAATATAACCGGCAAATAAAGTATTGTCCTGACACCGAAAAGGAAAGAAACCGAAAGGCTTCTTTCCTTTTTTTTTATTTTCGAGAGAAGATTCTCCTGAAAACTGTAGAAAGATTGCTTTTGTTTTCTGTATTGATCGTTTTCGAGAACCTGAATATATCTTCTTCTTTTCCTGCTACTAATAAAATATCCTGGTTGGTAAACAGATACGCAGGATCGTTAATGAAGAAAAAGTCATCAGAATCTTTCTTTCGCATGGCAACTACATTTAACTTCCAGGCTTTTCGCAAATTTGCATCGAGCAAGCTCATTCCTACACAATGTTCATTTGCCTGTACTTCCGCCAAAGCCAAATTATTGGATATCGGCAAATAGTTAAACAAAGATGAAGATGCCAGCATTGGTGTAATGCGCTTTGCAGCCTCTAAATCCGGATAGATCACTTCGGTCGCGCCAACCATCTCCAAAACCTCACCATGTTCATCGGTCTGCGCCTTTACCAGAATTTCCTTGATTCCCATCTTTTTTAAGTAATTAGTCGTCATAATGGAAACTTCGATTTTTCCGCCAAGATCAACTATCGCTGCATCGATCTCCGGAGGCACAATTCTCTTTAACGCGGCCTCATTGATAACGTCAGAGATAAACGCGGCTTTGGCATAATCTTTATACCGGTCAATAATCTCACGGTCCTTATCGATGATAATAATCTCATTTGTAATCGTTAGCAGCTCTTCGAGCATTCGTAATCCAAAGGTACCAAGCCCGATAATGGCAAACTGTTTCATCTACAACTCCTTATCCAATCATAATGCTGGCAGACGGGTAAGTTGAAAAACGGTCCGAGTGTTTTTGCGCAAATCCCAAAGCCATCGCTAATACCCCGGTACGTCCAATAAACATCGTAAAGATTATTACAACTTTACTGGGACTCGATAAAATTCCAGTAAGACCCTGCGATAAACCAACAGTCGCGAAAGCTGACACGACTTCGAAAAAGAGATCAAAATAAGAAAAAAGACCGGATGATAAAGCGTTTCGCTCAAAAAACAGCAAAAGCATTATTGCACCGATGATCATTAACAAACTTTTAGCCACAATACTGAAAGCTTTTTCCACATTGGCTGTGCTGATATTCCGATTAAAAACATTCAAACCATTTCTTTCATAGTTTCCCCGGATTGCGTACAACAATACAATAAAGAAAGTTGTAGTTTTAACACCACCGGCGATTGAACCCGGAGATCCTCCGATAAACATCAACAAGAACGTAAAAAACTTGCTAATCGGTGATAGCAAAGCCTGGTCGATCAACGAAAAACCGGCTGTACGAGGGGTGATTGCCTGAAACAGTGAAAATTGTATTTTGTCTGTCAATGAATAACTGTACAGCGAATATCTATACTCAGCCAGAAAGAAAAAAACAGTGCCGAATATAATCAATATAAAAGTCGAAACAAGTACAAAACGGGAATGAAAACTTAACGGTTGAGCCATTCGCGGTTTTTGCGGGATTTTAATAATATCTTTTAATACAATGAATCCCACACCCCCACACACAATTAAAAAGGCGACTGGCCCAATTACGAGTGTATTTGAACGAAATGGGGCAAGGCTATCAGCATAAGTAGAAAACCCAGCATTGCAAAATGCCGAAACCGAATGAAAAATCGCGTCAAAGACAGGCCTTGCTGATCCGCCGGATAAAAATCCAAAATACATAATGATAGCACCGACCGATTCGATCCCTAAGGTAAAGATCATGATTGATCGTAGAATTTTTCGAGGTTCGTATTCTACTTCATCGACAAAGAATTCCCTGATCATTGTTCGGGTTACCAAAGAAACTTTGCGTTGCGGGCCTGTAACAAATAAAGTTATAAAAGTAAGTATTCCCAAACCACCGAATTCTATCAAAACCATAATCGTAATAAAACCAAATAAGGAAAATTCATTCATTGAAATTGTGGACAAACCTGTTACACAAACTGCCGAAACGGATGTAAACAAAGCGTCGATGAAAGAAACCGAATATCCAGATCTGTACATAAACGGAAGCATTAACAATAACGAACCCGTTATTGAAAGAATAGAAAAATACATGAATAGCTGAACTTTATCCGATGACAAACGAATACTCATCTGATCATTATACAATATTTCCCTGTTTCTTAGGAAGGGGACAGATGGCACAATACATATCGAAAACTGCGTAGCAAGCTTTCGGTTAGTCGCCGTGGAGTTTCGCGAATGCGAAACTCCAGAGGCTTTTTTTATATTACAGGCCCTCCGAATGGAGGGCCTAGCTTGTGCGGCTTTTCATATGCGGGACGCAGCTTCCAGGTGTCGCCTGCGGCTCCACCTTTGCAGTTTTTGACAGCGAGGGAAAAACGGACTGCCGAGAAAGCGATAGGTGTCAAAAACTGCATAGGATACTTGGAGACCTTTTTTATTTAAACGGCCCACCCGAAGGGTGAGCCGTTTAAATAAAAAAAGCCTGGCAGCTTCCTACTTTCCCACTTTGCAGCAGTATCATCGGCGTTAAAGAGCTTGACTTCCGTGTTCGGGATGGGAACGGGTATTACCTCTTCACTATGGCCACCAGGCATTATTAACAATGTTGGTTGGAATCTTGTGTTCGATTCCGGTCCGTTTTCAGGATGGACTTCCTAACACAGGGTCAGCGGCGTAAATGAGCGCGCTGCGCGGGGAACGTAAAAGAAAAAGTTGTAATGAAAAACGATAATATGGTCAAGCCTCACGACTTATTAGTATTGGTCGGCTCATACATTACTGTATTTAGACCTCCAACCTATCAACCTGGTAGTCTCCCAGGAGTCTTTAGGGGGGTTGAACCCCCAGGGATGATTTATCTTGAGGTGGGCTTCCCACTTAGATGCCTTCAGCGGTTATCCCTTCCGAACTTAGCTACTCTGCACTTACCCTTGGCAGGATAACAGATACACCAGAGGTTCGTCCACTTCGGTCCTCTCGTACTAAAAGCAGCTCCTCTCAATCATCCAACGCCCATAGCAGATAGGGACCGAACTGTCTCGCGACGTTCTGAACCCAGCTCACGTACCGCTTTAATTGGCGAACAGCCAAACCCTTGGGACCTGCTTCAGCCCCAGGATGCGATGAGCCGACATCGAGGTGCCAAACTTTCCCGTCGATGTGAACTCTTGGGGAAAATCAGCCTGTTATCCCCGGAGTACCTTTTGTCCGTTAAGTGACGGCGCTTCCACTCGCTACCGCCAGATCACTAAGACCTACTTTCGTACCTGCTCGAGCTGTCACTCTCGCAGTCAAGCCACCTTGTGCCTTTACACTTGTGCGCTGATTTCCAACCAGCGTAAGGTGACCTTCGCGCACCTCCGTTACTGTTTAGGAGGCGACCGCCCCAGTCAAACCGCCCACCTATCATTGTCCCCACTCCAGCTTCATGGATAGGGTTAGAAACCTAATTCAGCAAGGGTGGTATTTCACTTGATGACTCCTCACAACCTGACGGCCATGTCTCACAGTCTCCCACCTATTCTACACATGCTAAACCAAGTCCCAATAATAAGTTACGGTGAAGGTTCACGGGGTCTTTCCGTCTAACTATGGGTAACCGGCTTCTTTACCGGTATATAAATTTCACCGAGTCTCGCGTTGAGACAGTGCCCAGAATCGTTACACCATTCGTGCGGGTCGGAACTTACCCGACAAGGAATTTCGCTACCTTAGGACCGTTATAGTTACGGCCGCCGTTTACTGGGGCTTCAATTCAAAGCTTCGGGGCTCCCCTAACCTCTCCTTTTAACCTTCCAGCACCGGGCAGGTGTCACCACCTATACGTCCCATTACTGGTTCGCAGATGGCTGTGTTTTTGATAAACAGTCGCCTGGGCCTGCTCTGTGCCACCCCCACTCTTTAACCAAACAGGGGCCACACTTCTTCCGAAGTTACGTGTGCATTTTGCCGAGTTCCTTAACGCGAGTTCTCTCGAGCGCCTTAGATTTCTCATCTCACCTACCTGTGTCGGATTACGGTACGGTCTCTTATAACCTAGCCTTAGACAGTATTTCCCGGCACCCTGATTACATCCGCTTCACTAAGCCGTAGCTTCGCTCGCTGTCACAGCTCATCTCAAGAACCGGATTTGCCTGGCTCTCTCAACAACTCACTGCTTAGACCGGGACAACCGTCGCCCGGCCGGATTTCACCTCATGCGTCCTGCCATCGAAATTATAAGAGGTACTGGAATATGAACCAGTTTCCCATCGACTACGGCTTTCGCCCTCGCCTTAGGGGCCGACTTACCCTGGGCAGATGACCTTTACCCAGGAAACCTTAGGTTTTCGGCGGACGGGAATCTCACCCGTCTTTTCGTGTACTTATACCTGCATTCTCTCTTCCATCCCCTCCAGCGCCCCTCACAGGTACGCCTTCATCGGTCCATGGAATGCTCCCCTACCATCTGTACCCTAAGGTACAAATCCGTAGCTTCGGTATACCGCTTAGCCCCGTTACATTATCTGCGCATGAATACTCGACCAGTGAGCTATTACGCACTCTTTAAAGGAATGGCTGCTTCTAAGCCAACCTCCTGGCTGTCTGTGTATTCACACCTCATTTTACACTTAGCGGTATTTCGGGACCTTAGCTGACGGTCTGGGCTGTTTCCCTCTTGACTACGAACCTTGTCGCACGCAGTCTCACTCCCATACGTTGACTTTCGGCATTCAGAGTTTGATTGGGTTTGGTAGACGGTGAAGTCCCCTAGTCCATCCAGTGCTTTACCTCCGAAAGTTTTGTATGAGGCTGTCCCTAAAGGCATTTCGGGGAGAGCCAGCTATTTCCAGGTTTGTTTAGCCTTTCACTCCTAATCACGAATCATCCCTACCTTTTTTAACAGATTAGAGTTCGGTCCTCCACTCGGTATTACCCGAGCTTCAACCTGTTCGTAACTAGATCACCTTGGCTTCGGGTCTACGACATGCAACTTATTTCGCCCTATTCAGACTCGGTTTCCCTACGGCTCCGGAACTTCAATTCCTTAACCTCGCTGCATACCGTAACTCGCAGGCTCATTCTACAAAAGGCACGCCACTACCCTTTCGGGCTGTGACATCTTGTTAGTGTATGGTTTCAGGTTCTATTTCACTCCCCTCGCCGGGGTTCTTTTCGCCTTTCCCTCACGGTACTTCTGCACTATCGGTAGCTACGGAGTATTTAGCCTTGGATCGTGGTCGACCCAGATTCCGACAGGGTTTCTCGTGCCCCGCCGTACTCAGGTACCGCATCAAAGAGACTCATGCATGTCGTGTACGGGGATTTCACCCTCTTCGTCCGGCCTTCCCAAACCGTTCCACTATACATGTGTTTTATCACTCTTCGGGTTATCCCCATGCGGCCCTACAACCCCCGTTAAACGGGTTTGGGCTCTTCCGATTTCGCTCGCCGCTACTTTCGGAATCTCCGGAGGATCGCTCCTCTTCTTGATTTCTTTTCCCGAGTTACTTAGATGGTTCAGTTCACTCAGTGTGGCTTTCTTACCCTATTTTATTCAGGTACAGAATACTGGAATCACTCCCAGTGGGTTACCCCATTCGGCAATCTGCGGATCACAGGATATGTGCTCCTACCCGCAGCTTTTCGCAGCTTATCACGGCCTTCTTCGCCTCGTAGCTCCAAGGCATCCACCATACACCTATATTCGCTTGACCATATTATCGTTTTTTCTCAAATCAAATCTCAGATTCTTCACCGGTGGTTCAAGCTCGCCCCTGCAGGCAATTCCGGCTCTCATCTGGTCCGTCAAAACGAAAGAGCTGCTTGCGCACCTCCTTTTTTTTGCCGTCCGTTCGACTCAAGAATAGTTTTACAACTTTACAACAGAAACTTTCATTTCTGCGTTTACGTTCCCTTCCCTATGTTGTGTCAAAGATCACATTCTTTTAATCCTGAGATTATCAGAATATTGGAGATAAGGGGATTCGAACCCCTGACCTACGGCTTGCAAAGCCGCCGCTCTAGCCAGCTGAGCTATATCCCCATAAATGACTTAAGTATTAAATAACACCTAGTCGGTATTAAAAAAAAGGAAAAGGGAAAGAAGGATAAAAGATTGTTAAAAGACAGTAATGAATTGCCCTGTGTACTTCAGGGACTTTTTTTTGTGCGATATTTCGGGTTACCCCTTAATACCGCCAGAACAGGGTTCGTAAAAACGAATGTTCTGTTAACCTCATCCGCCAGGATGATGTTGCCTTTCTCTTAGAAAGGAGGTGATCCAGCCGCACCTTCCGGTACGGCTACCTTGTTACGACTTCACCCTCCTTACAAAACGTACCTTCGGCGCCGCCCTCCCTTGCGGGTTAGACTAGCGACTTCGGGTACCCTCTACTCGGATGGTGTGACGGGCGGTGTGTACAAGGCCCGGGAACGTATTCACCGCGCCGTGCTGATGCGCGATTACTAGCGATTCCAACTTCATGGAGTCGAGTTTCAGACTCCAATCCGAACTACGGTTGCTTTTTTGCGCTTTGCGTGACCTCGCGGTGTAGCATCGCTTTGTAGCAACCATTGTAGCACGTGTGTAGCCCTGGACATAAGGGCCATGATGACTTGACGTCATCCCCACCTTCCTCCGGTTTGTCACCGGCAGTTCCGCCAGAGTCCTCACCTTAACGTGTTAGTAACTGGCAGTAGGGGTTGCGCTCGTTGCGGGACTTAACCCAACACCTCACGGCACGAGCTGACGACAGCCATGCAGCACCTGTCTAGCGGCGTATTGCTACGCTACAGTATCTCTACTGTATTCCACTAGATGTCAAACCCAGGTAAGGTTCCTCGCGTACCATCGAATTAAACCACATGCTCCACCGCTTGTGCGGGCCCCCGTCAATTCCTTTGAGTTTCACCCTTGCGAGCATACTTCCCAGGCGGTACACTTATCACGTTAGCTTTGGCACCGAGACTCATGCCCCGACACCTAGTGTACATCGTTTACGGTGCGGACTACCAGGGTATCTAATCCTGTTTGCTCCCCGCACTTTCGCACCTCAGCGTCAATCATCAGCTAGAAACCCGCCTTCGCCACCGGTATTCTTCCAGATATCTACAGATTCCACCCCTACACCTGGAATTCTAGTTTCCCCTCTGTGATTCAAGTCTGGCAGTACCCAATGCAATTCTACAGTTAAGCTGCAGGATTTCACACCGGGCTTACCAAACCGCCTACATGCCCTTTACGCCCAATAATTCCGAACAACGCTTGCCCCCTACGTGTTACCGCGGCTGCTGGCACGTAGTTAGCCGGGGCTTATTCACCGACTAATGTCATCATGCGGTCATTCCCTACCACACTTATTCTTCATCAGCAAAAGGATTTTACAACCTTTCGGCCTTCCTCATCCACGCGGCGTCGCTCCGTCAGACTTTCGTCCATTGCGGAATATTCTTAGCTGCTGCCTCCCGTAGGAGTTTGGGCCGTATCTCAGTCCCAATGTGTCCGTACACCCTCTCAGGCCGGATACCCATCGTAGCCTTGGTGGGCCGTTACCTCACCAACTAGCTAATGGGACGCGGGCCCATCCTCGAGCGGAGCCGTAGCTCCTTTCATCGCATCACCACAGTGTCGCGATCGTATTCGGTATTATCCACTATTTCTAATGGCTATCCCCAACTCAAGGGTAGGTCACCCACGTGTTACTCACCAGTCCGCCACTCTAGGGGAGCAAGCTCCCCTTGCCGTCCGACTTGCATGCTTAAGACGCGCCGCCAGCGTTCGTTCTGAGCCAGGATCAAACTCTCCATGATATATTTCAAATGCCACTAGGGCATCTGATATCATTTGCGAGCCTCATCCCTTCAAATTTAATATTAAAGGAATTGTGTCTCCATACCTTTTCAGATACTTCAAACACGGCTTGTATCAATGTCTTTTTCGAACCTCACCATCTGACTTCAGGCATTCCCATTTCTGGAAATATCTATTTATCAAATAGCGTCCTTCTTTCCCTTCCCTTTATTATCAAAGACCATTCGCTGTACCGGCTTTCGCTCCAGTACTTCGTATTGTTTACCCGCTTCCCTCGGCTTTTGCCGTAGAGGCGAGTGAATCGACTATAATCTATTTCTGTTTATCTCGTCAAGAGGTTTTTCAACTTCTTTTCACTTTTTTTTAAGTTCTATTCAGTTTCAGGCTATAAAATAAAAAAAGCCTGGCAGCTTCCTACTTTCCCACTTTGCAGCAGTATCATCGGCGTTAGAGAGCTTGACTTCCGTGTTCGGGATGGGAACGGGTATTACCTCTCCACTATGGCCACCAGGCATTATTAACATAATGTAATGCAGAACTGATGTTCTGCCAGAGAATTATGAAATAATTCTCCCAGGTGCGGAACGCAAATTCCGCGGAACGAACCTCAGTGAGATTCATCCCTGCTTATTTTTATTACAGGTTTGCTTCCTGACTAAATAACTAACACTCATTACGAGTTTCATTATTTAGCTTAAAATCCTTCAGTACTAACAATGGTTATATTAAAACAGGTATGTCACCTGTTTTAACGGAACGTAAAAAAGTTGTAATGAAAAACGATAATATGGTCAAGCCTCACGACTTATTAGTATTGGTCGGCTCATACATTACTGTATTTAGACCTCCAACCTATCAACCTGGTAGTCTCCCAGGAGTCTTTAGGGGGGTTGAACCCCCAGGGATGATTTATCTTGAGGTGGGCTTCCCACTTAGATGCCTTCAGCGGTTATCCCTTCCGAACTTAGCTACTCTGCACTTACCCTTGGCAGGATAACAGATACACCAGAGGTTCGTCCACTTCGGTCCTCTCGTACTAAAAGCAGCTCCTCTCAATCATCCAACGCCCATAGCAGATAGGGACCGAACTGTCTCGCGACGTTCTGAACCCAGCTCACGTACCGCTTTAATTGGCGAACAGCCAAACCCTTGGGACCTGCTTCAGCCCCAGGATGCGATGAGCCGACATCGAGGTGCCAAACTTTCCCGTCGATGTGAACTCTTGGGGAAAATCAGCCTGTTATCCCCGGAGTACCTTTTGTCCGTTAAGTGACGGCGCTTCCACTCGCTACCGCCAGATCACTAAGACCTACTTTCGTACCTGCTCGAGCTGTCACTCTCGCAGTCAAGCCACCTTGTGCCTTTACACTTGTGCGCTGATTTCCAACCAGCGTAAGGTGACCTTCGCGCACCTCCGTTACTGTTTAGGAGGCGACCGCCCCAGTCAAACCGCCCACCTATCATTGTCCCCACTCCAGCTTCATGGATAGGGTTAGAAACCTAATTCAGCAAGGGTGGTATTTCACTTGATGACTCCTCACAACCTGACGGCCATGTCTCACAGTCTCCCACCTATTCTACACATGCTAAACCAAGTCCCAATAATAAGTTACGGTGAAGGTTCACGGGGTCTTTCCGTCTAACTATGGGTAACCGGCTTCTTTACCGGTATATAAATTTCACCGAGTCTCGCGTTGAGACAGTGCCCAGAATCGTTACACCATTCGTGCGGGTCGGAACTTACCCGACAAGGAATTTCGCTACCTTAGGACCGTTATAGTTACGGCCGCCGTTTACTGGGGCTTCAATTCAAAGCTTCGGGGCTCCCCTAACCTCTCCTTTTAACCTTCCAGCACCGGGCAGGTGTCACCACCTATACGTCCCATTACTGGTTCGCAGATGGCTGTGTTTTTGATAAACAGTCGCCTGGGCCTGCTCTGTGCCACCCCCACTCTTTAACCAAACAGGGGCCACACTTCTTCCGAAGTTACGTGTGCATTTTGCCGAGTTCCTTAACGCGAGTTCTCTCGAGCGCCTTAGATTTCTCATCTCACCTACCTGTGTCGGATTACGGTACGGTCTCTTATAACCTAGCCTTAGACAGTATTTCCCGGCACCATGATTACGTCCGCTTCACTAAGCCGTAGCTTCGCTCGCTGTCACAGCTCATCTCAAGAACCGGATTTGCCTGGCTCTCTCATCAACTTGCTGCTTAGACCGGGACAACCGTCGCCCGGCCGGATTTCACCTCATGCGTCCTGCCATCGAAATTATAAGAGGTACTGGAATATGAACCAGTTTCCCATCGACTACGGCTTTCGCCCTCGCCTTAGGGGCCGACTTACCCTGGGCAGATGACCTTTACCCAGGAAACCTTAGGTTTTCGGCGGACGGGAATCTCACCCGTCTTTTCGTGTACTTATACCTGCATTCTCTCTTCCATCCCCTCCAGCGCCCCTCACAGGTACACCTTCATCGGTCCATGGAATGCTCCCCTACCATCTGTACCCTAAGGTACAAATCCGTAGCTTCGGTATACCGCTTAGCCCCGTTACATTATCTGCGCATGAATACTCGACCAGTGAGCTATTACGCACTCTTTAAAGGAATGGCTGCTTCTAAGCCAACCTCCTGGCTGTCTGTGTATTCACACCTCATTTTACACTTAGCGGTATTTCGGGACCTTAGCTGACGGTCTGGGCTGTTTCCCTCTTGACTACGAACCTTGTCGCACGCAGTCTCACTCCCATACGTTGACTTTCGGCATTCAGAGTTTGATTGGGTTTGGTAGACGGTGAAGTCCCCTAGTCCATCCAGTGCTTTACCTCCGAAAGTTTTGTATGAGGCTGTCCCTAAAGGCATTTCGGGGAGAGCCAGCTATTTCCAGGTTTGTTTAGCCTTTCACTCCTAATCACGAATCATCCCTACCTTTTTTAACAGATTAGAGTTCGGTCCTCCACTCGGTATTACCCGAGCTTCAACCTGTTCGTAACTAGATCACCTTGGCTTCGGGTCTACGACATGCAACTTATTTCGCCCTATTCAGACTCGGTTTCCCTACGGCTCCGGAACTTCAATTCCTTAACCTCGCTGCATACCGTAACTCGCAGGCTCATTCTACAAAAGGCACGCCACTACCCTTTCGGGCTGTGACATCTTGTTAGTGTATGGTTTCAGGTTCTATTTCACTCCCCTCGCCGGGGTTCTTTTCGCCTTTCCCTCACGGTACTTCTGCACTATCGGTAGCTACGGAGTATTTAGCCTTGGATCGTGGTCGACCCAGATTCCGACAGGGTTTCTCGTGCCCCGCCGTACTCAGGTACCGCATCAAAGAGACTCATGCATGTCGTGTACGGGGATTTCACCCTCTTCGTCCGGCCTTCCCAAACCGTTCCACTATACATGTGTTTTATCACTCTTCGGGTTATCCCCATGCGGCCCTACAACCCCCGTTAAACGGGTTTGGGCTCTTCCGATTTCGCTCGCCGCTACTTTCGGAATCTCCGGAGGATCGCTCCTCTTCTTGATTTCTTTTCCCGAGTTACTTAGATGGTTCAGTTCACTCAGTGTGGCTTTCTTACCCTATTTTATTCAGGTACAGAATACTGGAATCACTCCCAGTGGGTTACCCCATTCGGCAATCTGCGGATCACAGGATATGTGCTCCTACCCGCAGCTTTTCGCAGCTTATCACGGCCTTCTTCGCCTCGTAGCTCCAAGGCATCCACCATACACCTATATTCGCTTGACCATATTATCGTTTTTTCTCAAATCAAATCTCAGATTTTTCGCCGGTGGTTCAAGCTCGCCCCTGCAGGCAATTCCGGCTCTCATCTGGTCCGTCAAAACGAAAGAGCTGCTTGCGCACCTCCTTTTTTTTGCCGTCCGTTCGACTCAAGAATAGTTTTACAACTTTACAACAGAAACTTTCATTTCTGCGTTTACGTTCCCTTCCCTATGTTGTGTCAAAGATCAATCGCGACGGGCTTTCTCTTTCGAAAAAACTTACGCGTCAGTACTTGCGTACCGTTTACTGGGCCTGATTAGAGTTGAACTAATGACCCCTTCCTTATCAGAGAAGTGCTCTAACCGACTGAGCTACAGGCCCATATAAAAAAGGAAAAGGGAAAGAAGGATAAAAGATTGTTAAAAGACAGTAATGAATTGCCCTGTGTACTTCAGGGACTTTTTTTTGTGCGATATTTCGGGTTACCCCTTAATACCGCCAGAACACGTTCGTGAGAACAATATTCTGTTAACCTCATCCGCCAGGATGATGTTGCCTTTCTCTTAGAAAGGAGGTGATCCAGCCGCACCTTCCGGTACGGCTACCTTGTTACGACTTCACCCTCCTTACAAAACGTACCTTCGGCGCCGCCCTCCCTTGCGGGTTAGACTAGCGACTTCGGGTACCCTCTACTCGGATGGTGTGACGGGCGGTGTGTACAAGGCCCGGGAACGTATTCACCGCGCCGTGCTGATGCGCGATTACTAGCGATTCCAACTTCATGGAGTCGAGTTTCAGACTCCAATCCGAACTACGGTTGCTTTTTTGCGCTTTGCGTGACCTCGCGGTGTAGCATCGCTTTGTAGCAACCATTGTAGCACGTGTGTAGCCCTGGACATAAGGGCCATGATGACTTGACGTCATCCCCACCTTCCTCCGGTTTGTCACCGGCAGTTCCGCCAGAGTCCTCACCTTAACGTGTTAGTAACTGGCAGTAGGGGTTGCGCTCGTTGCGGGACTTAACCCAACACCTCACGGCACGAGCTGACGACAGCCATGCAGCACCTGTCTAGCGGCGTATTGCTACGCTACAGTATCTCTACTGTATTCCACTAGATGTCAAACCCAGGTAAGGTTCCTCGCGTACCATCGAATTAAACCACATGCTCCACCGCTTGTGCGGGCCCCCGTCAATTCCTTTGAGTTTCACCCTTGCGAGCATACTTCCCAGGCGGTACACTTATCACGTTAGCTTTGGCACCGAGACTCATGCCCCGACACCTAGTGTACATCGTTTACGGTGCGGACTACCAGGGTATCTAATCCTGTTTGCTCCCCGCACTTTCGCACCTCAGCGTCAATCATCAGCTAGAAACCCGCCTTCGCCACCGGTATTCTTCCAGATATCTACAGATTCCACCCCTACACCTGGAATTCTAGTTTCCCCTCTGTGATTCAAGTCTGGCAGTACCCAATGCAATTCTACAGTTAAGCTGCAGGATTTCACACCGGGCTTACCAAACCGCCTACATGCCCTTTACGCCCAATAATTCCGAACAACGCTTGCCCCCTACGTGTTACCGCGGCTGCTGGCACGTAGTTAGCCGGGGCTTATTCACCGACTAATGTCATCATGCGGTCATTCCCTACCACACTTATTCTTCATCAGCAAAAGGATTTTACAACCTTTCGGCCTTCCTCATCCACGCGGCGTCGCTCCGTCAGACTTTCGTCCATTGCGGAATATTCTTAGCTGCTGCCTCCCGTAGGAGTTTGGGCCGTATCTCAGTCCCAATGTGTCCGTACACCCTCTCAGGCCGGATACCCATCGTAGCCTTGGTGGGCCGTTACCTCACCAACTAGCTAATGGGACGCGGGCCCATCCTCGAGCGGAGCCGTAGCTCCTTTCATCGCATCACCACAGTGTCGCGATCGTATTCGGTATTATCCACTATTTCTAATGGCTATCCCCAACTCAAGGGTAGGTCACCCACGTGTTACTCACCAGTCCGCCACTCTAGGGGGAGCAAGCTCCCCTTGCCGTCCGACTTGCATGCTTAAGACGCGCCGCCAGCGTTCGTTCTGAGCCAGGATCAAACTCTCCATGATATATTTCAAATGCCACTAGGGCATCTGATATCATTTGCGAGCCTCATCCCTTCAAATTTAATATTAAAGGAATTGTGTCTCCATACCTTTTCAGATACTTCAAACACGGCTTGTATCAATGTCTTTTTCGAACCTCACCATCTGACTTCAGGCATTCCCATCTCTGGAAATATCTATTTATCAAATAGCGTCCTTCTTTCCCTTCCCTTTATTATCAAAGACCATTCGCTGTACCGGCTTTCGCTCCAGTACTTCGTATTGTTTACCCGCTTCCCTCGGCTTTTGCCGTAGAGGCGAGTGAATCGACTATATCACGGTTCTTAACACTTCGTCAATCACTTTTTGAAGTAATTTCAGATTTTTATTTTCTAAAACCAAAACGGCATCAGCCGTTCAGTATCAGATGCGAGAAATATCAGCATTTGCTGGATTTTTCTTCTTGCCGCGATTTGACTGTTGTCCGTCCGGTCTCGCCGCGAGGTAATTTATACACTCTATCAGCTAATTGGTCAAGCGAAAAATGAACAACCGTAATAAGTAATTACACTATCGTATTAACTGCGTTTTCCGGACAAAGTTTCCGGACTGGAAAGTTTTCTATAATAGAAGACATAATCCAGAAAAGAGAAAACCGACACCAGCACGGCTAACGAATACACCACCATATTTACGACAGGAAGCACAGTGATCTGCCCCGGAACAGTAAGACCAAGCCGGGCAAGCGCTTCCAGAACCAGCGAAATTGACGCACCCGTTATATAGAGAACTGTTTTTGTCTTGCCGCCTTTGCGCGCGCCCATGGCTACACCCTTACGCAACGCCATCATCCGTAAAAACATAATCCCCATTTCGCGATACAGGATGATCATGAAAAAAACGGCAGGCAAATAACCGGAAAGAACAAAACAGAATAAAACGGTAATATTAGCCAGAACGTCGGCAAAAGGATCGAATATCTTTCCAAAATCACTGACTTCATGATTCTTGCGCGCGAAATAGCCATCCAGATAGTCGGTAAACTCCATAAATATGAATAACGGAATCGCGATCAGAATAGTAATTTGGGACCCGGTACCGGTCCATTCCGCGAAAAAAAAGAGAGAAAAGAAAACCGGAGCCAAAGCAATACGCAAAGCCGTAAAAAAATCTGCTATTTTCATCTAATAAATATCCTATTTGACAAAGGAAGTGTCAAGCTATACACTGAACCGATGGAAAAGAGCATTGCCAGAACGATTTTGGCCAATACTGCCGTTCAGCTCCTTTTTATCATTCTGGTGTCTCTCTGGTCAGAGATAGGCCTTTCCGAGCTGTTTTCCTTCTGCTCAATGTCGATTATCTTCCACTTTGCCCTGTACTTCTTTCTGCTGCGTTTTAAGTCTGATTTTTATAATCAGTCAACCGGAAAACAGCTTAAAAAAATTAATACCGCGAATAAAGTAACCCTTTTACGGGTCAGCAGCATACCCACCATCGCATTTCTACTCTACTATAGAGAAATCGACCGGATCCAGATATTACTGCCCGTTTTACTTGTGCTAATCTTCTTGACTGACACTTTTGACGGCCAAATCGCCCGCAGACGCAAACAAATTACCACCATGGGCAGCATGCTGGACTCGATCAGTGATTATTCTTTACTCGCGTTGATCTCGATTGTTTACTTCATAAGCGGTATTGTGCCAAAATGGTTCTTCTACCTGATCTTTGCCCGCCTTTTTTTCCAGGCGGCCGGAATGTTTCTTTTTATTCTGCTGAAAAAACCCATACAAACCACTTCCACCATCGGCGGTAAGATTACTATCGCAACCACCATGGTCTTATATGTAATAGAACTGTTCCGCTTGTTTTTACCGCTGGAATTCGCGCCGGCCTTCATCGTGTTTGAATATCTCTGCGGCGCCATCATCCTGGTTTTCTCTTTCGAGAAGGCGGTAATCTTTTACCGGAGATGGAAACAGAGCGTCGACTTACCCGGCGACGCTAAGGTTTAACCCGTAAAACTGCTCAAGGATAGGATTTATAGTCCTGTACGATACTGATAGCCGAGGTAATCTTCTTGCCGGGCGCCAGAGACCGGGCAACAGCGAGGGCGCTCTCGATTACCGAGGCCGAATCAGCTACTCCGTGCAGCACTATTTCATTCTCCGTGGCGGTAGCTTCCAGGAAATGTACCGGTAATTTGAGCTGGAATACAATGTGGTTGACCATTTTCTGAGCTTCCAGTAGTTCATGAACTCTGGTAACGCCCGCTGACTCCTGACCCGCCGTTATAGACCGCGAAGCCGCGTAACGGATTAAATCCGCGGCTGTTTCCGCCGTAATGGTATCGGTATTCAATATCATATGATAGCTGGAGGCGGCGTCATCATCTATATTG
Organism: Treponemataceae bacterium; assembly: GCA_942493045.1. GTDB lineage: Bacteria > Spirochaetota > Spirochaetia > Treponematales > Treponemataceae > Teretinema. The sequence goes on from OW818665.1 coordinate 1,881,883, forward strand.
AAGAAACACTTATGAAAACCACGCCGGTTTTCATCACTCTCCGTAAGCAGAGCCTGGGCTTTTTTCTCAGGCCAGGAAAATTCCTGCATCAGACGATACACCCGAACCGGGTCGGAAGCGCACAGCCGCACCGCATAACAGCCGGGAACGTCTTTCAAAATGGCAAAGCCGCCCCTGCCGATAAAAACGCAGTTTCCATCTTTGGCCCTTTCCAGCACTGCCTGCCGTAAATAGTCAAAATACTCATCCCGATCCCTCGCCAGGGAAGCCCAGAATCCCGGCTTACGTTCATCATACTTGTGCAGTTTCTCCGGCGACAGGCCCAAGGCCAGCAAATCCTGTTCCAGTAATTTACGATTAATAAAAGAGTACCCTAAACTTCTGGCTAGTTCCGAAGCAACCTCATCGCCATAAGCGGCAATTTGACGCGAAACAGTAATAATTGCCATATCGGACCTCCTTATCCTGGTGTATTATTCATAAAAGGTAGTACACCCGAACTAAGCATAAGACTCAGCGACCGATCTGTCAAAGGAGTTACCGACGTGAGCGAGAAAAAAATCGAATGGATTCCCGGAGAAAGGACACCTGTTTTTTCCAGTCGGGTTTTTAATGTTAATCAGATACAAAGCACCGCTCCGGATGAAAGTACCGGTAGTTTTCTGGTACTGGAGGCCCACGACTGGGTAATTACCGTTCCGGTTCTGAACCAAGCGACGAATCCCATTTTTCTGATGGTCAGGCAATGGCGGCATGGATCCGCCGCATTGAGCACGGAATTTCCGGGCGGGGTGATGGATGATGGCGAAACACCCGAAGAAGCCGCGCATCGCGAACTACTCGAAGAAACCGGCTACGAATGCCGAAAAATGACACATCTTGCCTCCGTTTCTCCGAATCCGGCTATCATGGCGAACACCTGCCACATTTTCATGGCTGAAGACCTGCATTTGACCAGCAGTCAGGACCCGGACGCCGATGAATTTATCAATGTCTTTCAGATGCCTGTTGTGGAGATCGTCCAAAAAATGGGCAGCGCGGAATTCCGCCATAGTCTGATGGGAACGGCACTCTTTCTGTTTCTTAAAGAAAAAGGGTACATCACCGTGTGAACGGCAACATACCCTTTCCCTGTCTTAGTCTTGTAGGCAAAGATTATCTGGCGGAAGTCACGTCCTTGAAGGATTCGTACTTGTTTTTCGGATCATAGATACCTTCACGGTATTCGCCCTTCAGGCTGGGAATCCGCATAATCATACCGGGCATGATCAGATGCGGATTGGTCCGCTGGCGGAGCAGGTCCAGGTTGTTTTGATACAGCTCCTGCCATTTAAAGGGGTCTCCGTATATGGCTGGCAAGGCCGCTACATTCCAGAAACAGTCACGGGTCAGCTGCCAGCGGTCAACACGGTAGTAAGCCGGCAGCGGAATGATCTCGCGTATTCCTTCCAGAGCCTGAATGGCCGCGAGGGCGTAGCGGGTTGCGTCGGCGAACTGCTCGGCGTCGAAGGCTGAAGAACCGCTGGCCACAGAAGACTGGGCGCTGGCAAAGGCTGTGGGGAAATTCCGCTCAGCCTTCAATTCCTCGGCCCAAGCCAAACGGGTCCGCGCCCGTTGCAAAGCCTCTTCGGCTTCGGCTCGAGCGAGCATTTTTCGAATAAAAGCCTCAGAGAGTTCGGCGTTTTTTTGAGCTTCGGTGGCGTACTCGACAGCGGTATCGTAATCACCCTCGTCATAAGCAGTGGCAGCCATCGCGCTATACATCCGGCTCTGGCGCTGGAACTCATTATTATCGTAACTGATAGCTCCAAGCGGGAGCAGGCCGCCGAGCAGCATAACCATCGTAATAAAGAATACTGACTTTTTCATTGTACTTCCTCCTCTTGGGCAGCGTCCGCATCCGGAAGCGGTTCTTCCTCAAATCCGGGAGTTCCTTCAGGCAGCGGCGCTATCTGATCGGCTTCCTGAGCCAGAGCGGAGGTGGCAGCCTGTTTATTGCGGGCAGCCTCAATAGCCAGATCGGCGGCGTTGCGCTTCAGGGTTACTTCCTGATACACCGTGGTAAAGGCGACGGTAGAGTCGGAATAGGAGGTGTAAGCCAGTTCATAGTCCTTGGCGGTCGCGGCATTCTCACCGTTCTGATAGAGAGCGGCAGCCTCATCGTATGCGGCTTTCATGGTCCGCTGAGCGCGGATTGAGTCGCAGAGGGCGCGCACTTCATCGGCCCGCAGAACCATGTCCTCGGTCTTCAGCCGGTAACCTTCATTTTTAACCTGATAGAACAGGGCCACGGACTCTTCCATGGCCGAAAGCGATTCAGCGTGCATGGTGCCGTAAATCGTCAATGATTCTGTATATTTGACACCGGCGTCACGGTAGGCATCGGGCATCAGCGCGGCAAAATCATTGCGATCAATCTTGTTCTTAAGCTCGGCGGCCTCCCGTCCCTTGATGAGGGTACGGTACTGCAGAATGGCCAGATTGGCGGAATTATAGGCGGCCTCATAATCGCCGTCAGCGCGTTTGGTACGGGCGGTCGTTCCGGTAGCGTCCGCCAGAGCGAATTGCTCCGGATAATAGGCCTGGGCGTTCACGTCGATGGCCGCCTGGCGCATGGCCGCCACTTCATTTTCCAGTTCGGTTGAGAGTGCCTGCATCGAAGACAGCTTGAGGGCCTCGTACTGACTGATAGCCAGGGTTATCTTTTCAGTGGCTACCGCGGAATCTTTTCCATAGGCGTCCAGACCGGCCTGGCGGGTCGCTTCGGCCACGCCCCATTCAGTTGGATTATGCTTATCAATTCCATATTTGACGCATTCATTGCGCAGCGCTTCCATCTTATCACGCAGAGCAACCAGAGCCGCGTCCGGCGTTGTGTCTGCCGGAACGACAGTCGCGACCGTTGTGTCGGGAGCAGTTTCCGGAGTTTCCTTCGGGGTTGTTTTACAGCCGGCAATTGCCAGTACCAGCAACAGCGGCAACAGTACTAATATTAAGGGTCTCATTTTTTTCATTCAAACCTCCAACAGTGGTGCCTCAACGATACACTGAAATCAGGCATTTTACAACAATTTTTCTTTTACACCCTGTGGTATAATTGATAAACTGTGACTTACCGGAGGTTTAAAAATGGCCGATGACTTTAGCTTCGAGATTGTGGAGAAACTTGGAATTTTATCGGAAAGCAAAAACGGATGGACGATGGAACTTAACACAGTATCCTGGGGCGGACGCCCGCCAAAGTATGATATCCGCAGCTGGTCCCCCGACCACCTTAAAATGGGCAAGGGTGTTACCATGACAGCCGAAGAACTGGCCGCCCTTAAAAAACTGCTGGGCGGCTTAACCGTCGGCGGTCAATAGCTCAGGCGCGGTGTTTGGCTATTTCCTGCTGGGTAAGCTGATCACAAATTTCATTATATTCCACGCCGGCATGACCCTTTACCCACACCCAGCGCAGTGAAAACAACGCGGTAAGATTATCCAGCTGTTCCCACAGATCGCGGTTCTTGACCGGATCCTTGGCCGCCGTGCGCCAGCCATTGCGCTTCCAACCGTGAATCCATTCGGATATTCCCTTCTGTACATACTGGGAGTCGGTATATACGGCCAGGGGTCTGCCGGAAAGAGCCGCGGTAGAGCGTACCAGGCGCAGCGCTTCGATGACAGCCGTCAGTTCCATACGATTATTTGTAGTCATCTTCTCGCCGCCGCTTCCGATCGTTGAAGACGAACCGGGGTCGGCCGAATAACCGACCAGCACGAAACCCCAGCCGCCGGGACCGGGATTACCGGAACAACCGCCGTCCGTGTAAATGGCCAGCTCCTCGCTCACCGGCCGCCTCCGAGCATTTTATAGGCTTCAGCCAGGGCGCTGGCCGTCATATCCCAGCCGATGCAGGCGTCGGTGATCGAAAGGCCATAGGCCAGATCGGCGGGATCGGCCGGAATCGGTTGCGAGCCGGTTTCAATATAGCTTTCGATCATGCAACCAGCCAGCGGGGCCAGCGGTTTTTGCTTGTCGGTACGCAACCGGATGGTTTCCAGCAAAACGCCGATCTGGTTCTCGGCGATTTTCTGAGAGTTGCCATGCGAACAGTCCACAACGACAGCCGGCCGGATACCGGCCTTTTTCTCCAAAGCCACCGCGGCTTCAACCGATTCACGGTCATAGTTCGGACCGTTACGTCCACCGCGCAAAATTAAATGCGAGTCCGGGTTTCCCAGAGTCTGCATAATGCAGGCATTGCCTTCCCGGGTGATACCGATAAAGGAATGACTCTGGCGGGAGGAAACAATAGCGTTTACCGCTATCTGAATATCGCCGTCAGTGGCGTTCTTGAAACCTACCGGCATGGAAAGGCCGGAGGCCATCTCGCGGTGGGTTTGGCTTTCGGTAGTGCGGGCGCCGATCGAAGCCCAGCTGACCATGTCAGCCGTGTACTGGGGCACGATAGGGTCAAGCATCTCCGAGCCGGCCGGAACGCCCAGTTCGTTTACCTTGATCAGCAACTCACGGGCCAGGGTCAGACCACGGGTAATATCGGAGGTTCCATCCAGCCCCGGATCGACAATCAAGCCTCTCCAGCCAACCGTGGTGCGCGGTTTTTCAAAATAGACCCGCATTACCAGGCACATCTTGTCGGCGTATTTCTTGCGCAGCTCAGAGAGACGGGCGGCGTAATCCAAAGCCGATTCGGTATCATGAATGGAACAGGGCCCCACAACGACCAGGAAACGGTCATCTTCACGGCGCAGTATCTTTTGAATCTCTTTCCGGCCAGTAATTACTGTATTGACGGCAGCTTCGCTTGCCGGAAACCGGGTAGACATCAGCTCCGGAGAGGGCAGCGGCTGTGATTCAAGGATGCGGACATCCCGTATTTTTGTATCTTTAACCATAGCTGTACAGTAATAAAAAACAGGGGGCCGTGTACAGCGCTTTTTATCTAAATATCATTGCCGTTTTACGACTTTTTCGGTATTTTAGAGCAAGGGTTCCGTTTTTGCGGAATGACCTATTCCCATACAAACATTTTATCGCCAAAAAAGGCTGTAAGGAGAAATGAAAATGGCTAAACAGTTAATGTTCAATGAGGAAGCCCGCAAGAAATTGCTTTCGGGCGTCGAGCAGATTTCCCGGGCTGTAAAAGGTACCCTGGGACCCAAGGGCCGCAACGTGCTGCTGGACAAAAAGTTCGGTGCCCCGACCGTCACCAAGGACGGCGTATCAGTGGCCAAAGAAATCGAACTTGAAGACCCCTATGAGAACATGGGCGCACAGCTTTTGAAAGAAGTCGCCACCAAGACCAACGATGTCGCCGGTGACGGAACGACTACCGCTACTGTACTGGCCTATTCAATGGTTCGAGAAGGCCTCAAAGCCGTTGCCGCCGGGATGACCCCGATCGAGCTGAAACGCGGCATGGACAAGGCGGTGATTATCGCTGTAGGAGGAAATCCGCAAGAATTCCAAGGAAATCAAGGGATCAGACGAAGTAGCCCATGTTGCTTCGGTTTCCGCCAACAATGATGAGGAAATCGGCAAGATTCTGGCCGATGCCATCGAAAAAGTCGGAAAAGACGGCGTTATCACCGTAGAAGAATCCAAAACCATGGAAACCACCACCGACTATGTTGAGGGTATGCAATTTGACCGCGGTTATATTTCCTCCTATTTCGTAACCGATCGGGACCGCATGGAAGTAGTTTTTGAAAACCCCTACATCCTGATCCACGACAAGAAAATCTCGAACATGAAAGATATGCTCCCGCTGCTCGAGAAAATTGCCCAGTCCGGTCGTCAGCTGCTGATCATTTCTGAGGATGTTGACGGCGAAGCCCTGGCGACATTGGTTGTGAACAGCCTGCGCGGCACTCTCAAGACCTGCGCCGTTAAAGCCCCCGGCTTCGGCGACCGCCGCAAGGCCATGCTTGAGGATATCGCCATTCTGACCGGCGGTGAAGTAATCTCCGAAGAACTCGGCCTGAAACTCGAAGCTACCGACATTTCCCAGCTCGGCCAGGCAAAGAGCGTCAAAATCGACAAAGATAACACCACCATCATCGATGGCGCCGGCAAAGCCAAGGAAATCAAAGAACGCATTTCCCAGATCAAGGCCCAGATTGACGAAACTTCTTCCGACTACGACAAGGAAAAACTCAAAGAACGCCTTGCCAAGCTGGCCGGCGGTGTCGCCGTAATCAATATCGGCGCCGTAACCGAAGTTGAAATGAAGGAAAAGAAGCACAGAGTGGAAGACGCTCTCTCCGCTACCCGCGCCGCCCTCGAAGAAGGTATTGTCGCCGGTGGTGGTCTGGCCCTGATCCAGGCCGCATCTGCTCTCGAAAAAGCCGATGTAACTGCTCTGACCGATGACGAACGCGTCGGATTCAAGATTGTGCGCCGCGCTCTGGAAGAGCCAATCCGCCAGATTGCCGAGAATGCCGGAATCGACGGAGCAGTTGTTGCCGAACGCGCCCGCAGCGAAAAGAAAGGTCTGGGCTTTGACGCCGCCAAGATGGAATGGGTGGACATGATCAAGGTTGGAATTATCGATCCGGCCAAGGTTACCCGCTCAGCCCTGCAAAACGCCGCGTCGGTTGCCAGCCTGTTGCTGACCACTGAATGCGCCATTACCGATATCCCCGAGAAAAACCCGCCGGCAATGCCTGCTGGCGGCGGCGGAATGGGTGGCATGGACGGCATGTACTAAGCCGGAAGCGCACGTTTTTTACTGAATAAAAAAGACCGGCTGTCAGGCCGGTCTTTTTTTTTAACGTTATCCCGGGGTTCCCTAGACAGTCTCCGGTGTGTACATTTTTCTGAATTCGGAATCTGACTGCATTGCATCCAGAAAAACAGTGACCAGAGCCGGCTCAAAACTTTTTCCGCTTTCGGAACGGATAATGCGCACAGCTTCCTCAAAACTATAAGCCGGTTTGTATACCCGTTTGCTCACCAGAGCGTCAAACACATCGGCAATTGAGACAATTCGGGCTTCCAGGGGGATTTGCAGCTCCTTCAGTCCATGAATATAACCGGCACCGTTCCATTTTTCATGATGATACAGCACGATATTCTTGGCCATCTCATCAATACCGGGATTATTAATAATATCGTGCCCGATCGTTACATGATCCCTGATCCGTTCAGAATTTCAGGGTGTGAGCCGACCGGGCTTAAGCAAAATCTCCTTGCCAACCCCAACTTTACCAATATCATGCAATGGCGAGTATAATTTTATCAGCTTGACAAATTCTTCGTCGCAGCCAAAACGCAGCGCGATAAACTCGGAAACCTTGGATATGCGCAAAATATGGTTTCCGGTATCTTCATCAAAAAAGAAATTTGCGCTTTCCAATGCCGTCACCATCGCCAGGGTCAGATTCTCGATTTTGGAATTCTGCTGAAGAATTATCATGCTTTTCGTAAAAGTCCGGCAGGCCTCCCGGACTGTCAGCAGCAGATCATGCCGATCCCAGGGCTTCGCAAGATATCGGTAGAGCACCTCACCGTTAACCAGACGCACCACCGCCTCCAGATCCGAAAAACCGGTCAATAAAACTTTGAGGCTCGCAGGTGTGCGTTGATGTGCAGCAGCTAAAAAAGTATCGCCATTCATTCCCGGCATCCGCTGATCGGAGATGATCACCGCGATCTTCCCGCCCTCACTTAAAATTTCATCTATCAAGGAAAGCGCAGCCGAGGCGCTATCGGCCATTTCAATGTTATAATCGGCCAGGAAAGGATCGCTACGCAATTCCTGCCGGAGACTATGGAGAACGATATATTCATCATCAACGCACAGGATGTATTCTTTTTCTTTCATCATTCTCACTTCCCCGGGGGAAAAGGCTACTTTGGAAGAAACACTACTATTTCGAGTATCGTCTTAATTTTTTCTGCCCGCAACCCTATTCAGCCACTTTTTCCGTCCCGGAAATCAGGGCCGGAAGCCTGACGATAAACTCGGTATGACCGGGAATTGATAGAAAATCGATCGAACCGCAATGCTGCTCCACAATCCGCTTGCAGATATCCAGCCCGAGGCCCATACCCTCACCCTGCGGCTTCGTGGTAAAAAAGGGCTCAAAAATCCGATTATGAATCTCGGGAGCAATACCGGTACCGCTATCGATTATCGAAATCAGCGCGAAACCGCCCTCCACCCGTGTTCTGATCAGTAACTCGCCTTTAAATTGCATCGCCTGGGCAGCGTTTCTGATCAAGTTCAGCCAAACCTGCCCAAGCTTGTCGGAGGAACCGATAACTTGCACGCCGCCGAATTCACAGTGAACCTGCACGCCGTATTTCAGCATATTATGCATCAACACCAGCACTTTCTTAATTTCCTCATCCACTTGAACAGGAACATCGCCTGCTTGCTGTTCCGGCGAAACATAGGAACGCAAAGCCGATACGACGTATGACGCCTTATGCGCGGCAATACCGATTACCTCACTCATACGCAGGGCAATTACGCCCTGGGCAGCCAATTCCAGGGTACGCTTGGCCTCAGGAACAACCAAATAGTCAAGTAACTCAGGAAGCTTGTCGGACAAGCCGGCATCCACCAACAGTTCGGCAATCTCGTCGCTGGGCTCAATGGCTCGTTTACGCAATTCGACAGAAGTATTACGCACCGCCTTGCGGATTTGCATTGTAAGCTGGCCTTCTTCCAATACCCCAGTACTCATGGCAACTTCCAGAACTTTCAGGAAAAGCGCCTTGTGCGGTTCGGCGGCACTGGTCAAGAACTGTGCGATTGGCAGATATTTACCATTAAGAAAATCTACTACCAGTCTATTGGATGAAGCGATAGCCCCCAGAGGCGTATTCAGTTCATGAGCCATTCCCGCAGCCAAATGCCCCAGTGCCGTAATTTTCTCGGATTCCACTAATAGTTCCTGGGCTTGTTTTAGATCGGCCAGGGATTTTTGCAAATCTCTGGTTCTTTCCGTAACCCGCTGTTCCAGAAAAGCATTCATTTCCCGTAACTCGCGATTCTTTCCGGAAATTTTAGCAGACATTTCATTGATCACGTGTACGAGCATATTCAGATCCCGAAATGCGGTATCTGCTATCCGCTCTTCGAAGTTCCCCGCCGCAATGTCATCGACACCTCTGGTTATCAGTACCATGGGGCGATTAAAACGCTTCCGGACGACAAATCGACTGACAGCCAGAATGGCCATTGTTAAAACCGCAATTACCAGTACAGCAGCCCAAAAAAAGCGGATTCTGGTGCGGTGTATTTCGTCGGCACTGAAGTACAGCCGTACCGAACCGAGCGGTATACCCTTCAGGCTGATTTCCCGTTGCTGTGGTTCAATAAAGCGGCTGTCTTCGGCCGTTCCGGGAGTGGACAGCAATATTCCGGATACCCGAGATTCCAGTTCAATGCCGGAAATACGCCCGGAATAGAGTAAGGCCTCACCAATGCGGGCCGCCTGTGAGTCGTCAACATTGTACATTGGTTCGGCGAGCAGCGTCTGAATTTCATCAGCGGTAGTCCTGGCCCTATCCTGCAAATCTGCAGTCATTACCGAGGAAATTATGGTTAGGGATATCATTTGAACACCGACGATGATCACGGTGGACACAATCAAAAACATGGTTTCCATTTCGGAAATCAGGGTACGCGTACGAGGTGCCAACAGACTCATCAGTAGCGCTCCGACACCACTAAAATCTCTAAAATCAGTCTTCCCGAGCAGACAATCATTAAATGCATCTCCTCTGTTTTTTCTTGCTCTTAAGTATCTTTGCCGATAGCCGATCTGTCAAATTCAGGACTTGCACATTACGGATAGACAGATCAAAGCCTTTTGGGGTATTTTTTATGACATGTTTACATTTTTAAAACGTTTTTTTGGTATTTCCCGACCGGAATCTTTCGAGAGCGAGGATACAGTCTACGAGTATTGGCAAACTGACTTTTCCAGGAGCAAACAGGCCCGCTTTATAACGGAAGAAACCGATTCCTACCAGACAGCGATTAAAAATGCCCTCAAACTGGCAATTCGCAAACGACATGTCTTTGCCTGGACAGTGAATCCGCTTTACCGCTACCACAACCTCGTCCTGGAAGCCCAGATCGAATTTCCTGATGTCCAAAATGGTCAAGCCGCCGCCTCAAGGGCTGGAGCAGTTGCAGCCGGATTTAATATCCGCTATCTGAATGAATCAACCTTCTACAGCATCCTGGTCTCCAATGAGGGAATGATCCGCATGGATGCCGTGCTGAACGGTTTGCCGCTGACCGTACTTGGGTGGACTGCCATTCCCGAAGAACTCAAGAACACTGGTCTCACGCTTCCAGAAAATCAATATTCATTACGCATCATCGCCCAGGGAACATCTTTTACCCTGATATTGAACGATATCTGGATTGCCGAATGTGAAGATGATTCTATCCAGGCCCCCGGTAAGGTTGCCTTTGCCGCTCAAAACTGGGGAGAAACCGCCGACCCGGTATTCGCGCTACGCGCACTAACTCTGGACTCCCGGCCATACGAAATCGAGACCGCTTATACCCGCTGGAATCAATATCTCCCGGTTGCTCCCGCATCGCGCATCGCCCTGGCCCGCTCCTGGTATGCCATGGGAAAATATGTGCCGGCGCTGATCGAACTGAAACGGGCCTGGAAAAAAATCGATGCATCAATTGCGGATTTATTGCTTGCCGCCCGGATATATCAGGCCCAGAATATGCTCTCCGATGCCGAAGAATACGTCCTGAAAGCCCTGGAAAAAGACAGCGCCAATACTGAGGCGATTACCCTGCTCTGCTCCCTGTTGTATATCGGGGAACGCGCGAACGAACTTCAGGCGGTGCTTGATAAAACCGAGCACAGTGTAATCGAAGGTTCGGCTTTTCTCTCTAATCTCCAATGACACCTGTATTACCGGAACAAGGACTTCGCCAGCGCAGCAAAAGCCTATCACCGCGCAGCGCTCTGCGAAAGCGATCAGGGCTTGTATCTTTTAAACGCCGCCAATGCCCATGCCGGAGCAGGCGATGCTGACAAAGAACTGGACTGCGCGCTGGAAGCCTCGCGGCTTTTTCTCGCTGATGAAAACTATGACGAACTTGACGCACTGATTCCCCGTTTACTGGAAAGCGCGCCGGATAACCCGCTGGTTCAGGCGATCGCCGGCAAATACTGGTATGCCAAAGACGATCATGAAAAAGCGATTGTTTTTTTTGAAACCCTTTGCACACAGGAAACCACGGACTCGGCTATCTGGTATTTACGGGGAATGATTCTGTCCTCGCAGGAACAGCGGCAAGCAGCCCTGACCTGCTTCCGCCAGGCCGTCGCGCTGGAGAGCGAATATCCGCTGTACCGGTTCCGCCTGGCCGAAGTCCTTTTTGAGAATGATCAGGACTGCGCAGCAGAACTCGACGCCGCCCTGCGCGCCGACCCGGAAAACGGCTGGGTTCACAATCTCGCGGCCCTCCAGGCGCTCAGCATCGATAATCTCGAAGCGGCCGAGCAGGCAATTTCTGTGGCCAGAAAAAAACTACCCCAGGAACTGACTGTTTTAATAAACTACGCCGAAGTCTGCCGCCGACAGGGAAAACTTGATGAGGTGCTACCCTTTCTGGACCCGGACAGCCCCAGATGCGACAGCGCAGTGAATAGTGATCACTGCACCGCCCTGCGTGCCGCAGCCAATCTGCTGGTCGCTGACGGCAGATATGCCGACGCCGAGGATTTTTACCGGCGGGCACAAAGACTGCGGCCCTTCGACAGCGAACTGCTCACCGACCGGGCAGCCAATTGTCTGGAGCTCGATCAGCTCAGCGAGGCCGATGACCTGCTCGGCCGGGCTTTCGAGCAGGAACGGTCGGTGCGCATCTATCAATTGATCAGTTACCTTTCCGGAAGAAAAGGCGAATACACCCGAGCCGAAGTAGCTCTCAGACAGGGCTTGGCCGACTATCCCGGCAATTCCGATCTGCTCTATGACCTCGCCGGTGTATATCTGGCCACCAATAAGCCCGAAAAAGCCCGTGAAATTGCCGAGCAAATGCTATCAGAGGGCGCCGAAGAGCGGGCTCGCACCCTGCTTGTCGATATTCTGGAGGGCAGTACCGCAGCCATTAACTGCTCGATGTGCGGTAAAACCTGGCGGATTCCCCGGGATATCCCCGCTCAGGGGTCGCTGCACCTGACCGCCCAGCCACCGGACGATCTGCCGGCCGGAACCTGCCCGGAATGCGGCGAACACTATTGCATCGGCTGCGCCAAGGAGCAATTGGACGACGATGGCCGATTTCGCTGCCGTACCTGTGGGGTCCCGCTGAAATTAATCAACCAGGGCATAATCTGGCTGCTGAATCGTTGGGCAAAAGAAGCCGAATAACCGGCTATTACGTTCCATTTCTCAAAAACGATAAAAAAAAGTCCTCTGACTCCCCAATGCGGAACTAAAATTGCTTATAATAAATTTAGTGGTATCTGCAGCGTTGTGTAACAGCGCTGTTACTTGTTCGACAACCTTTATTTATAAGGAGACGGCATGGAAAACCCTGTTCTGAAACGCCAAGCGGATGCAGTTCCGGTTATCGATCTCGATAAGGGTTTTATCAATACAAATGGCCAAATTTTTCCGCTTTCCGCCCAGGAAGTCAAATTGCTGGAGTATTTTTACCAGCATCGGGACAACAGTATTTCTCGCGAAGAACTGCTCAATTCTGTGTGGGGATATGAGAATAATACCAGTACCAGAACTATTGATGTCCATGTCGCCAGGCTCAGACAAAAGATGGGGGATGTGCAGGATACCAGCCGTTTTATTCATACCATTCGGGGAATCGGCTATAAATTCACGCCGCCGGACTGATCTAACAGCCGCAGCGGCCAAAGACCTCGAACAACCGGCATTTCGGGTTGTATCATCGAAGAAAGTAACCGCAGATACGCTGTACGGGTAACTTTTTTTGCCCCGAACCGGGCTAGATGATCGGTATAAACCTGAGAATCGATCATTTTCCCGCCCATTTCATTAAAAAAGAACCGCGCAAAACTCGCAAAGGCGACCTTAGAGGCTTCCGGTACCCGCGTAAACATCGATTCCCCAAAAAATACCGATCCGATCAGCTCCCCATAAAAACCGCCAACGAGCTCTCCATCCTGCCAGGCTTCAATTGAGTGCGCAATTCCGGCCCGATGCAGAGCGCAATAAGCAGCAACCATATCATCAGTGATCCAGGTGCCATTTTGCCCGGAGCGGCCGACCGAGGCGCAGAGACGGATCACCCGGTCAAAAGCTGAGTCGGTACGCAGCTCAAAACGCCGACTTTTAAGCTCACGTTTCAGGCGCGAGGGAATGTGCAAGCTTTCCGGTAAAATTATAAAGCGCGGGTCTGGCGAATGCCAGAGAATCGGGTCATCATCGTTAAACCAGGGAAAAAGGCCTGCAATATAGGCCGAAATCAATACACCCGGAGACAGGTTCCGCCGACCGCGATCAGTGAACCGTCAATTCCCTCAGGATCCGGAAAAGCAATGCGCTCATCCGGGCCCAGATAGGGAAAATCCGGATCGCTGCGATTCTCCGCCGACCAGGATTTTTGTGACTCACCACGCATCAGCTAACGGTTTCCACAACCCCTATCCGGATCGCACCAGCTTCATCAAGTTCACAGAAAGCGGTGCCGCCGTGCTCGAGTTCTCCAAAGAGCACCTGATCAACCAGCGGAGCTGTGATCTGCTCTTCAATAACACGGGCTACATTCCGGGCGCCAAACTCAGGGGAGTACCCTTGTTCAGCCAACAAAGCCACGGCTTCTTCAGAGACTTTCAAGTTTACCTGCTTCTCGGACAGGCGCACGCGTAGCGCATCGAGTTCCTTGCGTACAATGGATTGCATAATTTCGTGACTGAGAGGGCCAAATCGCACCACCGCATCCAGGCGATTGCGGAATTCCGGCGTAAAAGTGCGTTCAACAGCCTCATTGATGGCTGCTTCGGTTACTTCACGTTCCCCAAAACCGATCATCGGCTTACCAATCTCCCGTGCGCCGGCATTGCTGGTCATGATCAGTATCACATTGCGGAAGTCGGCCTTGCGCCCCTGATTATCAGTCAAAGTGGCGTAATCCATGATTTGCAGTAAAATGTTAAACACATCGGCATGGGCTTTTTCGATTTCATCGAGCAGCACCACGGCATGCGGCTGTTTACGTACCGCATCGGTCAGCAAACCGCCCTCCTCAAAACCGACATAGCCGGGAGGTGAACCTATCAAGCGACTGACAGTATGCTTTTCCTGGTATTCACTCATGTCAAACCGATGCAGAGTGATCCCCAGCACTTCGGAAAGTTTTCTGGCCAGCTCGGTTTTTCCGACACCGGTCGGTCCGACAAACAAAAAGTTGGCCACAGGCTTCCCGGGAGCGCGGAAACCGGCGCGCGAGCGCTTAACGGCCTTAACGACCGCATTTACTGCCGACTGTTGTCCAAAAACCGCCGCCGAAAGCACCGGGTCGAGTTCACGCAGCCGGTCGGTCTCTCCGCGGGTAATTGAGCGTTCCGGAATACGGGCCATCTTGGCCACCACTTTTTCTACCAGATCGACATCGACAATCTGGGTTTCGGGAGCGGCCGGCGCCGGAACTTCAATTTTCAGCGAAGTAAGCTCCGGCAACGGCGCAAGGTCGATGCTCGCCGAATCCGCGGCAATTTCCGCGGTAAGCAGCTCGCCTTTCGGCGGGGTCGTAACGGCAATCTCGTTTTCCCGCTTGATCCTTGCCAGAGCGCCAGCCTCATCAATGACATCGATGGCCTTATCCGGCAAGCGACGGTCAGTTATATACAGGGCCGAGAGATTCACCGCGCTGGCTATGGCTGCATCGGTATACCGCACATGGTGAAAATCTTCATACCGGCGGCGCAAACCGGAGAGGATGGCAATGGAGTCTGCTGTAGAAGGCTCGACGATGTCGATCTTCTGAAATCTCCGGGAAAGGGCATGATCTTTTTCAAAGTATCGATTGTATTCGTCGTAGGTGGTTGAACCGATACAGCGGATTTTACCGGAAGACAACACCGGTTTAAGCAGATTCGAGGCGTCCAGAGTGCCGCCCCCGGTTGAACCGGCGCCGATAATGGTGTGAATCTCATCTATAAAAAGAATGATTTTTTCCTTGCGCAGTAGATCATCGGTGACCCGCTTGATGCGTTCCTCAAAGTCGCCGCGAAATTTGGTTCCGGCAACCAGGGCGCCCATATCCAGGCTGTACACTTCATAGTCTCTCAATAATGAGGGTACCTTGCCTTCCACGATCCGCTGTGCCAGACCTTCGGTGATGGCGGTCTTGCCAACACCGGCTTCGCCGACATGAATCGGATTATTTTTCATTCTGCGGCACAATACCTGTATGGTGCGTTCCAGTTCATCTTCGCGGCCGATCAGCGGCTCCAAACGCCCTTCTCGGGCCAGTGCCGTCAATTCAACGGTAAAACGTTCCAGAGCAGATTTTTTGGATTGCTTTGGCCGCTCGCCGTTATCCGAGGCGGCAAAATTTTCCGGTGCACTGCCCTCAAACCCTTCGGTTCCGGAATCACGCGCACCGGCATCCAGATTAAAGGGGTCATCCCCGCCAAAATCAGTTTTCTGGTTTCGGGAGGCTTCGAGCGAATCATCGGTCAATTCGGTATCGTGCTCCAAACCACCATGACTGATCACTTCCAGCAATACCAGACGATCAATTCCGCCGCGCTTCATAAAAAACGACGAGTGATTCTTGTTTTCATCGATCAAGCTGACCAGTATGTCCGAGACTTCTACAACACCCTTCTCGGCGCTCTCACAGTGCAAGACCGCGCGCTGAAAAACGTTTTGAAACCCGATAGTCTGCACCGGAGCATTGCCAGTGAGCACCGGAATATTTTTACGCAGATACTCGTCCACGGCATCATGGATAAAGGCGATGTCACCGCCGCAAAGAGCCAGCAACTTTAATACCTGGGGATGATCCAAAGCCGAAAGCAGTACATGCTCGGGAGTTACGTATTCATGACCCCTGGCCTTGGCATCGGCATAAGCCTGATCGAGTATTTTTTGTACCACAGTACTGATTCTAATTTTCACGTTTGCTCCATTACGCACCTGAGCGGAAATCCGTTCTGGCGGGCTGCTTCATGTACCTGCAGACAACGGGTTGCGGCGATGTCATAGGTATATACCCCAACAACGCCCCGGCCTTTTTTATGTACATCTTCCATTATATTCCCGGCTTCATCCCGGTTCTTGTGAAAAACGGCCACAAGCACCGCAACCACAAAATCCTTGGAAGTAAAATCATCATTAAGCAGAACTACCCTGAATTGGGCAGGTTCCTGCAGCTCCTCGGAGAAGGAAACCTGGTGTTCTTCTTTGTGTAGTATTCCCATACCCTAAAAAATACTGCATATCGATCCGTTTAACAAGCTTTTTCAGGCTTGAAATTGGCCGTCCTTCATGCCATTATGGGCTTATGAAATCAGTCGTCTCCTGGAATGTAAACGGTATCCGCGCCGCCGAAAAAAAAGGCTTTTTGGAATGGCTTTCAGCCGAATCACCGGATGTGCTGTGCCTTCAGGAAACCAAGGCTCACAAGGGGCAAGTCACCGAAGAACTGATTAACCCCGATCTGCCCGGCGGAAAATGGCGGTCCTGGTGGAGTTCGGCAAAAAAGGCCGGTTATTCCGGAACGGCCATCTACAGTAAAACCGAACCGCTGGATATCCGCACCATGGGCTACAGCGAATTCGACGATGAGGGACGTGTCGTTCTGGCCGAATTTCCCGATGTAGTAATCATTTCAGCCTATTTTCCCAATTCCCAGGAAGCCGGCGCCCGCTTGGGCTATAAACTGGAATTTTGCGCCGCAATGCAGGAATTCACCGATAAACTGGTAGCATCCGGAAAAAACATCATTCTCACCGGCGATTACAATATCGCCCATAAACCCATTGACCTGGCAAATCCCAAATCAAACGAAAAAAACCCCGGGTACCTCCCTGAAGAACGCGCCTGGCTGGACAGTTTTCTCTCGAAAGGTTATACAGACACCTTCCGTACCTTTTCGTCCGCTCCCGGTCAATACAGCTGGTGGAGCTACCGCTTCCATGCCCGCGAAAAAAATATCGGGTGGCGCATCGATTACCATTGTGTAAACGACGCTTTCGTCCCGAGGGTTACATCGTCAACCATTTTACAGGACATTTACGGTTCGGATCACTGCCCGGTAAAATTAATCTATGCGGATTAAATATAATGCCCCGACAACCCTGACCTATGCCTTTTTTTGCACTTTGGTTGTCGGCCTGGATTCTTTTTTTCTGAATACGCTGACCAGAGCCTTTTTCACCGTACCGGCCTATGATGCATTTGACCTGACCGTACCGTTGAACTATCTGCGGCTTTTTACCCACATCGCCGGCCATGCCGACTGGAACCACCTGATCAGCAACCTGGCCTATCTGCTGCTGCTGGGCCCGATGCTTGAAGAAACCTACGGTTCCTTCACGATGTTTTTAATGATCATCGTTACCGGCTTTGTGACCGGAGTGCTCAATGTCTGTTTTTTCCCCCAGCCGCTACTCGGAGCCTCCGGCGTTGTCTTCATGATGATTCTGTTGGCCTCGTTCACCAATCACGGCAAAGATGATGTCCCGCTGACCTTCATTTTAATCGTGTTTTTGTACCTCGGTCGGGAACTGTTGAATGTGATCCGCGAGGATGATATTTCACAATTTGCGCACCTGGCCGGTGGACTTTGCGGCAGCCTATTCGGCTTTTTCCGGCCCGGCAAGCGGCAATTGAGAGCCGGCCTCTCGTCCACCACAACCATTGCACGCACTCCCGCCAACAGTGTCCCGGCTGGCAAACCGCAAAAGACAGTGCGAAAAGCCAGGTCGGCACCGGAGACAGCACGCTCTACCGCGGCCACTCATTCACCCGCTTCGGCGCGCCAAAGTACCCCTGCCCGTGCAGCAGTTAATGAGCGCGCGCCGGCATCCGCAAATCAGGTTCCCAGAAAAAAAAACGCTGAACCGAACAATGCTGTACCGCCGCGCAAAGCCGCAGCCAAGGCCGATAACACGCCAAACGCAACAGCTGGCGTGCGCCTCAAAAAGACCAAATAACCGCCAGATTGAAGCGCAAGCTTCAATCTGGTATACTACTTTTCACAAGGCTCACTCGCCCAAGGATCAGTAATGAAAGACAGACTTGAACGTCTTAAGAATAAATTCAAAGAACTGGAACAGGATATTCAGGACCCCGGACTACTCCGTGACGCCAAGCGTTATCGCGAAACCATGCGAGAACACTCCTACCTGTCCGGTTTGATGGAAGAATATCAGCATTATCTTCAAATCGAAAAAGATCTTCTGGAAACCAAAGCTCTGGTTCAGACCGAAACCGATCATGAGATACGCGATATGGCCAAAGAAGAGCTGCACGATCTTGAGTCACAGTTGAAAGCCAGCGAAGATAAAATTAAAGTACTGCTAATTCCGCCGGATCCCATGGAAGAAAAGAACATTATCATGGAAATTCGCGGCGGTACCGGCGGAGACGAGGCAGCGCTTTTTGCTGCTGACCTGTTCAGAATGTATGCCCGTTACGCCGAACAGAGGGGCTGGAAATATGAAATCCTGTCCGCAAACGAGACCGAACTCGGCGGCTATAAAGAAATATCCTTTTCGATATCCGGGAAATATGTCTACGGCAGTATGCGCTATGAGTCCGGAGTGCACCGCGTGCAGCGGGTTCCCGCGACAGAAGGCTCCGGGCGCATTCACACCAGCGCCGTTACGGTCGCCGTGCTACCAGAAGCCGAGGAAACTGAAATTAACATCCGACAAGAAGATCTGCGTATCGACGTGATGCGCGCGGGAGGCCCGGGCGGCCAGTGCGTCAATACAACCGACTCGGCGGTGCGCCTGACCCATCTTCCTACAGGACTGGTTGTTATTTGTCAGGATGAGAAAAGCCAGATAAAAAACAAGGCTAAGGCAATGCGCGTACTGCGTTCCCGGCTTTTTGAGCTCGAAGAAGATAAAAAGAATTCCGAACGCGCTGCCAACCGCAAAAGCCAGGTTGGATCGGGAGACCGCTCAGAGCGTATCCGTACCTACAACTTTCCTCAAAACCGCCTGACCGATCATCGTATCAATTTGACGCTGTATAAACTTGATCTGGTCATGCAGGGAGATATCTCCGAACTGATCGATGGTCTTTGCATGGCCGCCCGGGAAGAACAGCTCAAGTCCACCGCGCTCTGAGACGCATTGCCAGATCCAGCGCATACCTGCTAAACTTGCACCATGAATATTGGCGATGCTCGAATTCAGGCACTAAAAATTCTTTCCTCAACACCGCATCCATCTGTACGCCAAAGTCCTAACCTGGATATCGCACTGATACTGTCACACTTACTGCAAGCAGACCGCAGCGCGCTGTTGGCCCATCCCGAGCGGGAGCTGGGCGCTCTTGAGGAAAAGTTCTTCAACGCGATCGAGATTCGGAAGGCTGGTTTGCCCGTGGCTTACATTACCGGTGAAAAAGAGTTTTGGGGACGGACATTCAGAGTTACCCAAGATGTATTAATTCCAAAACCGGATACCGAGATTCTGGTTGAGCGCGCAATTACACTGATTCAAAACTTTCAGAATTCACCAGTGACCATAATGGACGTCTGCACCGGTTCTGGCTGCATTGCACTTTCCCTGGCGGCAGACTGCCCGACGGTTATCGTGACCGCAACGGATATCTCCAGTAAGGCGCTCTCTGTTGCCCGGGGAAATGCCAGCAAACTGCTCTGCGGACGGGAAATCACTTTTCTTGAAGCCGATTTGCGAGGCGGCTTGCCAGGAGAAATCCAATCCTGGGATATGATTATCTCCAATCCGCCCTATGTGCCTTCTAAAGTTGCCACCGGCCTCCTGGAGGACGGCCGCAGCGAACCCTTGCTTGCGCTGGACGGCGGACTTGACGGGCTCGACCTGATAAAACCGTTGGCGCAACACGCCTTCAAAGCCTTAAAAAAAGGCGGCTATCTGCTTATTGAAACCGGCGAATATAATGCCGCCGGAACCGCCGCTTATTTGAAAGCGCTGGGTTTTATTGATATACTGACGCACCGCGATCTTGCCGGCCAGGATCGCGTTATAGAAGGGAGACGTCCATGAGCGAGTCCTTAGCAGCTTTTTTTAAGGATTTCCCGGCCTGGAAGCCTGAGGAAATTGAAACCATAACCGACGCCTATGAATTGATGGCACAGTGCAAGGGTAATGTGCTGCGCGACTGCGGCGAGCCCTATATGAACCATCCGCTGCGGGTAGCCCGCATTTTAGCTGGGCTTGGCCTGGACGCCGAGACCATTGTCTGCGCCCTGCTTCACGGAGCTTTGGACGATATCGGTTTAAACGATGAAGAACTGACAAAACGCTTTGGCGCCGCGGTTTCCCGAATGCTCCAGGGTACTTCGCGGATCTCCGGAATGAAGCTGCAAAATAAAAACGCGCACCAAGCCGAGTCTATTCGAAAGATGTTTTTTGCCATGGTGGATGATATTCGGGTCATTCTGGTACGGCTGGCAGACCGGCTGGACAAGATGCGCACACTCAAGCATTTCACTTCCGAAAACCAGAAATTAATCGCCCAGGAAACAATCGATATTTGGGCGCCATTAGCCAACAGGCTTGGTATATCTTCTCTGAAGGACGAACTCGAGGACCTCAGCCTCAAATACACCAATCGTGAGGCGCATGACCAGATCAAGGCCCTGGTGGCACTGAAAAAGGGAGAGCGCGCCCAGTACCTGGAGACCGCCGAAAAGGAAATTTACAAGGCGGCGCATCGGGCCGGAATTGAAGTCCAGGTAAAATCCAGAGCCAAGCACTTTTTCTCGATTTACCAGAAGATCAAAAAGCGCAACAAGGCCATCGATGAACTATATGATCTCCTGGCGTTGCGCATCATGACCAATTCGGTCAACGAATGCTATACGGTGCTGGGACTAGTACACACAATTTGGAAACCGCTGGACGGGCGCTTCAAGGACTATATCGCCATGCCCAAGGCTAATGGTTACCAGAGTCTGCATACTACCGTTATGTGCTACGGCGGCCAGCCGCTGGAAATCCAGATTCGCACCTTTGATATGCATCAAGTGGCCGAAAACGGCATTGCCAGCCACTGGCTGTACAAAAAAGGCAAGAGCCGGGATAGTGCCCAGGGCGATGAGCTCTCAATAATCAACCAGTTACGCGAACTTTCCAAAACCGGTTTTACGGACGAGGACTTTCTCTCGCGCATTAAAACCGACTTGCTTGGCGATTCGATTTATGTCTTTACCCCGAAGGGGGATATTATCGAACTGCCGGCCGGCTCAACAGCGATCGATTTCGCCTATCACATCCACTCGGCAGTGGGAGAGAAAATTGTCGGCGCTAAAGCCGACGGCTCGATCATTCCGCTTTCAATGGAACTGCATAACACCCAGGTAGTCGAAGTGCTGACCCACCCGCAAGCTCACCCGACGATCAACCAGTTTAATGCCGCCCGCACTGCCAAGGCCCGCCAGAAAATCCGCGCCTGGCTGCAAACCAACGACAGCGGCGCGATTGCCGAGAAAAAAGAAGGCGGGCCGGATTCTGTCACCCCCGACGGCTAAACCCCACACGCACCAAAAAGGCAGCGGCGAGGAATCCTTCAAGGCCGCACCGCAGGAATTCGACACGGCTGTACTTAAAATCAAGGTCGGCGAAACCACCAATTTCCTCTTTAAATTCGCCAACTGTTGCCGTCCGGTCCCGCCGGTCAATATTACCGGATACGTTTCTCGCGGAAGAGGGATTATTATTCATCGCTCGGACTGCACTAATTTATCCCGTATCCCGGAGATCAGCATGCGCAATATTTCTGTGGAATGGGAAGTACCGGAAACAAAAGAAAAGCCGGTACACCGGAAAAAAACTTCCAGGCGGCCGGCCAATCAGGAAAAAGGGCTAGAAGATGAATAAGCTGATCGGGCGAACTCAACGCACGTCAAGCACCTTGATAGCATAGGGCTTTACGGTTTCCAGTAACACGTCGCGATCAATATTTCCGACCTTGAAAATGCAGGTGCGGTTAGTGACATCGCAACCGTCACAAATTACCAGAGAGATGACGTTTCCGCCCTTATCGGCAATTACCTCGGTGAGCAAATGCAGCTCCCCGGGGCGCTCGGGTAACAACAGTGTCAAACGGATACCTTCCTGGCGCGCGCCAAAAAGGGTAATAAAAAGCCGGAAAATATCGCCGTCAGAAACTATGCCGACCAGTGTATCACCCTTCATGACCGGCAGGGCACTGATATTGTTGTCCACCATGATACGCGCGGCTTCCTCAACAACGACATCTTCGGTAACCGTGATTACCCGTCGTTCCATGACATCCTCTACCTTGAGTTTGGAAAGCAAATAACTTATTTCATAAATATCTAGGGTAGTGGCTACCGAAGGACTGGCATTCACCAGATCCCACTCGGTAACAATGCCAACCAGCTTGTTGGCTTTATCCAGCACCGGCAGACGACCGATTCTTTCTTTTTTGATAAAGGAGCGGGCATCTGGCACTGTCATTTCAGGATGCACAAACAAAGGATTCCGGGTCATTACATCAGCTACAATCATCAGTTACCTCCATATCTAAAAGACACTAGAGCACCTCGAAAGGCAAAAATCAGTTTTCGAGGTCCTTACTATTATATTCCCAAATAAGCCTTGCGAACCTCTTCATTTGCTAACAACCGCTCCGAGGTATCAGCAATTTTGATCGCGCCATTTTGCAGCACATAACCTTTATGGGCAATTTTGAGCGCCATGTGCGCATTCTGTTCCACCAGGAAAATCGTTGTCTTGCGTTCACTATTAATCTTCTTGATGATATCAAAAATATGCTGCACAAAAATCGGGGCTAACCCTAACGAGGGCTCATCCAGCAGCAGAATCCGCGGGCGCTGCATCAGGGCGCGGGAAATGGCCAGCATCTGTTGCTCGCCGCCGGAAAGGGTCCCGCCATTCTGATGGCGGCGTTCGGCAAGTCGCGGAAACAGGCTGAATACTTCGTCGAGGTCGCGCTTGATGCCGGCTTTATCTTTGCGGAGAAAAGCACCCATATCCAGATTCTCGGTGACAGTTAACTGGGGAAATATTCGCCGTCCCTCGGGAACCTGCGAGATACCCCGCTCGACAATCTTGTTCGGTTTGAGTCTGGTTATATCCTCACCGTCCAGCAGGACTCGACCGCTGCGTATCGCGGTAATGCCGCAAATGGACATCAGGGTTGTGGACTTGCCGGCGCCATTGGCACCGATCAAGGTCACGATTTCGCCTTCCTCGACATCCAGAGAGATATTACGCAGAGCCTGTATATTTCCGTAAAAAGTACATACGTTTTCGAGTTCTAATAAAGACATCTCACTCTCCCAGATAGGCCCTGATTACCTCAGGATTATTCTTGATCTCGTCCGGCTTTCCCTCGGCTATCATCCGCCCGTAATCGAGCACATAAATTTTCTCGGAAACACTCATCACCAGGCTCATATCATGTTCGATAAGTAATATCGTTACTTTTTCCTGATTACTGATTAAATGGATCGTTTCCTCAAGTTCACGGGTTTCATGCGGGTTCATGCCGGCTACCGGCTCATCCAGCAACAAAAGGAAGGGGTCCGTGGCCAGCGCCCGGGCAATTTCCAGCCGGCGCTGGGCGCCGTACGGCAGGTTTTTGGCAGCCTCATTGACGAACTTATGCAGATTCATTTTCTTGAGGATTTCATAGCTGTCATAAATCACCCGCTCTTCTTCCTCGCGGGTGCGCGCGTCCCGGAGAATCGAACGGAAAATACCGGCTTTTAAGGAATTATGCCGGGCTATCATCACGTTTTCCAGAACGCTCATGTTAGAGAAAAGACGGATATTCTGAAAGGTGCGCGCCAGACCCTTGCGGTTGATCACATTCGGTTTCTGTCCCTGAATCTTCTGTTTGTTAACTCCATCCGGGCAGATGGTCACCGTACCGGAAGTCGGTTTGTATACACCGGTGATGCAGTTGAAAATTGTTGTCTTGCCTGCGCCGTTCGGCCCGATCAGGGCGGTAATCTCGCCCTTGCGGATATCCATGGTTGCGTTATCAATAGCCCGCAATCCGCCGAAAACCATGGAAAGACTATCCAGCTCCAGTATCGCGTGTTTTCGCTCGGCCATCAGTCTGTCCCTCCCGGTGTTTCGGATGCTTTAAACTTATACTGCTTACGGTTCCGGGGTATCAGTCCGTCCGGCTTGAAAATGATGATCACGATCATGGCTACGCCATAAATCAGCATACGGTATTGAGCCAGAGCCCTGAAATATTCGGGCAGCAGCTTCAGTAGCAGGGCTCCGCAGATGACACCGGGAATTGAGCCGGTGCCGCCGATTACCACGGCCATCAGCACCATGATCGACTCCCAAAGCGTAAAGCTGTCCGGATTGATAAAGGTCGTCTGGGCGGCCAGAACCACGCCGGCGATTCCGGCCCAGAAGGCGCCAATCGCGAAGGTGATCAGTTTATTGCGTACCAGATCCACGCCCATGGCCTCACAGGCAATCTCGTCCTCTTTCATAGCTTCCAGAGCCCGTCCAACCCGGGAGTCTTCTATACGCCGCACAACTATAATCGTCAGAATAACCAGAGCGACCACTATATAGTAGATGTAAGTGGCCGCGGCTGCCGGTTTAAGTTTAATGTTAAAAAACCAGGGCCGGGGAATCAGACTGATTCCGGAGGCGCCTCCGGTGAGGTCTCCGGAATTCTGCAGGAACATGCGCAGGATTTCGCCGAAGGCCAGGGTAATAATGGCCAGATAGTCACCGCGCAGCCGCAGCACCGGCAGACTGAGCAGGACGCCGAAAAGGGTCGCCAGAATTCCGGCGAGCGGCAGGGCAATCCAAAACAGCCAGCCGGTCTGAATACCGGCTTCCACAAAAATCGGCCCGGCGTATTTCCATAACAGGCCGTAGGTATAGGCCCCTACCGCGAAAAATGCCGCGTAGCCCAGATTCAGCAGGCCGCCCAAACCGACAACGATGTTCAGCCCCAGAGCCAAAATTACGTATATAAGAGCGGTAATCATGATATTGGTATGATACATGCCCAAAACATAGGGATAAGCGATAATCAGGGCCACCATTACGGCCAGCGTTGTGTAGCGCACCGACTTGAGTTTAGTGTAGGGCGAAAGGCGGCTTTGTATCTGGGCGTACCATGATGAGCCCGCCGCCTGGGAAGCGCGATTATCATTCCAAGCCAGAGCCTTTTTCCAGATAAAAGACATTATAAAAGAAGCGACAGCCACAACCGGTATGGCCCCCCAGCGGAAGGCCACCGTGGCAGCTCCGGAGGTAACCGAAACTTTCATAACGGTCAGGGGAAAAAGCAGGATCACGAACCAAAGCGTTACCCGAAGGCTGTCGAACAAATCATGCAGGAATTTTTTCTTGTCCATCTTCACACCTTCTGCTTTTGATTCTTGCCGAGAATACCGGCGGGTTTGACAACCAGAATCAATATCAGGATCACGAAGGCAAAGGCATCTTCATAATCACTGGAGATATAGCCCGTTCCGAGGCTCTCGGTCCAACCCAGGATAAAACTGCCTAGCACGGCGCCGGGAATGCTTCCTATCCCTCCGAGTACCGCCGCGACAAAGGATTTGATTCCGGCCACAAAACCGATGTAGTAATTTATCTGGCCCATGTAGGAGCAGATCAGCACACCGCCGACAGCGGCCAGAGCCGAGCCGGTGACGAAGGTAAAGGAAATTACCTGATTGATATTTACCCCGAGCAGCTGTGCCATGTCTTTGTCCTGGGCGGTGGCGCGCATCGCTTTTCCCAGCCGGGTAAACTTAATGATAAAAATAAGAAACAGCATAATCAGAGCTGTCGTTATTAAAATGATAAATTGGGTCGAATTGATGTATTCGCGTACCGGCTGCAGAAAGGCAAATTCCGGTAAATAAGAGGGAAACGAAAGATACTTTTCGGTTTGAGCGAGCAGAACAAAATTCTGCAGTATCATCGAAATACCGATCGCGCTGATCAGAGCCGAAAGGCGTGGTTTGTTGCGTAAAGGCTTATAGGCTATCAGTTCAATGGTATACCCAAAAGCCGCGGAAAAAATTATGGAGGCCAGCACCGAAAGAAGCAGCACCGCGTATATCGGCATGCCGAGAGTATACAAAAAGCCGCCCAGAATCAGGGCCGTGAAGCCGCCGATCATGTAGACTTCGCCATGGGCGAAATTGATTAACTGGACAATTCCATACACCATTGTATATCCGAGCGCAATCAGGGCGTAGATGCTGCCCTTGGTCGTACCGCTTAAAAACAGTTTTACAAAATAGTCCATGTAAAATCCTAAGGTTTGAATAGAAGAAGCGTTCCTGTCCGAAACAGAGCGCGGCGGACAGGAACGACGGGGCACCGGAACCCGGTGCCCGAAAGCGAAACTTACTTGATCTCTACGTAGGCGCCGCTCTGAACCTGGAATACAGAGAAACCAAATCCGATAACGTCGCCCTTAGCATCAAAACTGATGTTTCCAAGAGAGGTGTCTACGAATTCTGAACGCAGGGCCTTGGTAATGGCTTCATAGTCGGTAGAATTGGCCTTATCAATGGCGTTAACCAGAGCCTGGGTAGCGGCATAAGCCTCTTTGAAAAAGGCGCCGGGTTCGTCGCCGAACTTGGCTTTGTGGGCTTCAATAGCTTTAATGGCCATCGGCAGAGCACTGGTGTCGGTGGGACCGGTGGCATATACGCCCTCGGCATATTTTCCGGCAACGTCAATGAAGGTATTGTCTTTCACGCCGTCATCGGAGATGAACGGAATGTTCATACCCTTATCGCGCATCTGCTGTACCAGTTTGGAAGCTTCGGGATGATATCCTCCCCAGACAACGCCCTGAGGAGCGGCATTACCGATCTTGTTAACAACGGCCGAATAGTCCGGAGCGCCGGCGTTAACGCCTTCGAACAGCAGAACCTGAATACCGGCTTCTTCAGCATAGGTCTTTACGAGGTCCGCGAAACCCTTACCATAGTCACCCTTGTCATGAAGAATGGCCAGGCTGGTCAGCTTGAGAGTGTCCTTGATAAAGTTAACAGCCAGGCGGGCCTGGGCATCGTCCGGAGCGATGGAACGGAAAAAGTTAGGATACTCGCCGCTCTGAGTAAGCGGGGGGTTGGTGGCGGAGGGAGAAATGGTCACGATGTTGGAATCCTTGTAGATTCCCAGGGCGCTCTTGGTGGCGCCGGAGCAGATGTGACCGATTACAGCAACTACGTTGTCGCTTACCAGTTTGGCAGCGGCGTTGGTGGCCAGCTCGGGTTTGCACTGATCGTCAACGATAACCAGTTCAACTAAACGACCGTCAATTCCGCCCTTGGCATTAACTTCTTCAATTACCAGCTTGGCAGCGTTGACGCTTGGCAAACCATAAGAAGCGAGGTCACCGGTATGAGCGCCGGCAACACCGATCTTGATCACCGAAGTGTCTTTCTTTGCGCAGCCGACAGTCACTACAACGAGTGTGAGGGCCAGCACCGCGAACAGTACATGCATTCTTTTCATTTACTTATCTCCTCCTGAAATTTGTGTGAGACACACAGAACTATATTAAGGGCTGTATTCATTCCTGTCTATATTAGGGACTCAAGATTTATTGGTGTTTACGCAAAAAAAAGGGGTTGTTCCCTTATGGACAACCCCTCATCAGGCTTTACTGGAAGCCAGTTCTTACCTATAGAAACATATTGCCGTTGCCGGCAATGCCGGAAAATCAGACGGCCTTACCGTTGCTGATAGCAGCCTTGCAGGTCTTGCAAATCTTGGATTTAACTCCGGCTACTTCCTGTTCGTAAAGAACCTTTACGGCGTCACGCTTGCAGACAGGGCATACGCCGCGGCCGCAATTCGGTGTTCCGCGAATTCCTTTTCCTCTGTGGGCTTTAGACATAGCTTATTCCTCCGTCGCAGGTTTCTCTGCAGCTTTTTTCACCGGGGCTTTCTTAGCGGCAGCGGGTTTGGCTTCTGCAGCGCTCTTGGTTGCGGCAGCCTTCGGGGCAGCGGCCTTAGGGGCAGCGGCCTTCTTGGGAGCAGCTTTCGCGGGAGCGGCTTTCTTGGTCTCGGAGGTCTTGGCTACGGGAGCTTTTTCCTTCTTGGCCGGTTTTTCCTCGGTGTCGAGGGTATAGTCAACCAACTCCAGAATCGCAACCTCAGCGGCGTCTCCCTCACGGAAGCCGAGCTTCAAAACACGGGTATAACCACCCTTGCGGTCTTTCATACGGGGGCCAATCTCGTTGAAGAGTTTGGCCAGTACGGCTTCATCGGAAATGAAGCGGGCAACCTGGCGGCGGTTATGCACGGAGTCGACCTTGCTGCGGGTAATCAGCTTTTCAGCTGTGCGGCGCACTTCAAGAGCCTTCGGTTGTGTTGTGGTTACCCTTTCATATCTAAAAAGAGAGGTAACCATATTGCGGTGCATGGCACGCAGGTGCGATGCGTTACGCGAAAGCGGATTAAAGCCGTTCTTATGCTTCATCAGTTTCTTCCTTCTGCTTGGGCAACTTGATTGAATTCTTGAGGTGACTGTAGTCGGTCATGCCGAGTCCAAGGTTCCACTCTAAAAGTTTCTCCTTGATCTCCTGCAGGCTCTTCTTGCCAAAGTTGCGCGTCTTGGCAATATCATCCTCGGTCTTCTTGGTCAATTCGCCTATTGTACGAATATTGGCGTTCTTCAGGCAATTTGACGAACGGACTGACAGTTCGAGTTCCTCAACGGGTGTGTTGAGCAGCTGGCGAACGCGCTCGTCCTCTTCATCGTAATCGTCATCTTTGCTGATCTCGTTCTCGTTGAAGTTGACGAAGATCGAAAAATGTTCTTTCGAGATCTTGGCGGCTTCGGCCAGAGCGTCTTCCGGACTGATGGTACCATCGGTCCAGATTTCAAGAATCAGCTTGTCATAATCATTACGCTGCCCGACACGGCAGGGTTCAATGCTGTATTTAACCCTGGTAACGGGACTGTAGATGGCATCCATCGGGATGGTGCCGACAACTTCGATGTAGCGCTCGTTAACCTCGGCAGGAACATAGCCCCGGCCGAAGTCGACCTGAACTTCGAATTCTACCCGGCCGCCTTCCATCATGGTAAAAATGGGAACCGGTTCGCTCATGATTTCGAGCTGAGAGTCCTTGGCAAGCATATCACTGGATACGGTTACCGGGCCCTTGAACTCGTACAGATACGTTTCCTGCTCGACATCTTCGGGAAGCCGCAAACGAATCTGTTTCAGATTATTCAGGACTTCCAAGGTATCTTCTACAACATTCGGAATCGTTTCAAACTCGCTGGAAATGGAATGAGGTACGCCATCAGCATCGTAAGAGGTAATCTTCACTGCAGAAATTGCATACCCCTGAATCGATGACAGAAGAACGCGCCGCAATGTATTCCCAACCGTAGTACCAAAACCGGTTTCGAAGGGAGAAGCCGTAAACTTGCCGTAGTCGGGTGTCGACTCGTCATGCTCGAAGGTGAGACCCTTCGGCTTTTTAAATCCCTTTAGCAGATTTTTGCGGGCCATTCGAACTCCTCTTACTTGGAATAGAGCTCGACCACGAGCTGTTCTTTAATGTCGGCCAGGTCGGTCACATCCGCGCGGTGAGGCACGGACACAAAGGTTCCTTTCAGGTTATCTTCGTCGATCTGGATCCAGGAACAAACACCGGATTTAGAGACTTCCTTGAGGGAGTCCTTGATCACGCTGAGTTTCTTACTGATTTCCTTAACTTCGACAGTATCACCGGCCTTAACGATATAGCTTGGAATGTTGACTGGCTTGCCATTAACGAGGATGTGCCCATGTTGTACGATCTGGCGGGCCTGGTTGCGGTTAACCGCGAAATGCATGCGGAATACCACATTGTCCAGTCTGCGTTCCAGAAGGCCAATGAGGTTTTCGCCGGTAATACCGGGCATTCCGAGCGCGCGGTCAAAGAAAATACGGAACTGTCTTTCGAGCATACCGTAGCTTCTCTTGAGTTTCTGCTTCTCGCGAAGCTGAACTCCGTAATCGCTTCTCTTGCCGGTGCGGGCCTTGGGGTCCTTGCCGGGAATCGGGCGTTTTTTGTTAATAGGACATTTTTCAGTTTTGCAGCGGTCGCCCTTGAGGAAAAGCTTTTTCTGCTCGGTGCGGCAGAGTCTGCAAAGGGGTCCTGTATATCTTGCCATTTACTTCTCCTTTGTCAGATGCGCCGGGTCTTCCGGGGACGGCAGCCATTGTGAGGAATGGGGGTCACATCATTGATGGACTTGACCCGCAAACCGAGGGCTCCAAGGGAACGGACAGCGGACTCGCGTCCAACGCCGGGACCCTTGACGAAAACATGCACTTCGCGAAGCCCGTAAGGAAGGGCCTTCTGAACTGCTGTTTCTGCCACAGTCTGTGCCGCGAAAGGAGTTGACTTCTTTGCGCCATTAAAACCGAGACCGCCGGAAGATGCCCATGCCAGGGCATTTCCCTTCAGATCGGTGATTGTAACGATCGTATTATTGAACGTTGCCTGAATGTACACATTACCTTCGTATACACTCTTTTTTTCTTTCCGTTTTTTTACGGTTGCCACGTTGATTCTACCTCCACTTTACCGATTACTTCTTCTTACCGGCGACAGTCTTCTTTTTACCCTTACGAGTGCGGGCATTTGTCTTGGTGCGCTGTCCGCGAACCGGAAGACCCTTTCTGTGCCGGAGACCCCGGTAACAGCCGATATCCATGAGACGTTTGATGTTCAGACCAATTTCGGTCCTGAGACGGCCCTCAACCTTGAACTCGGTTTCAATCAGGTTTCTGATTTCGGCCAGTTCATCCTGGTTCAGGTCGTTGATCAGCCTCATCGGATCAGTTTTGGTCTTCTCGCAGATTTCATCCGCTGAAGAACGGCCGATTCCGTAGATGTAGGTCAACGCAATATTGACATGCTTGTTAGGGAGGTCGACTCCCGCTATACGAGCCATTCTAACTCCTCCGTCAGCCCTGACGCTGTTTGTGCTTGGGATTGGTACAGATTATTCGGACAATGCCGCGCCGTCTGATGATCTTGCACTTATCGCATATGGGCTTTACACTTGTTCTTACCTTCATAAAAAACCCCCTTGGGAAAGGCGTACAGAATACACCATTTCCCACTCTTGATCTACAGGTTCCGCGCCCTGATTTTGCCCTTCTTGACCAGGCCTTCGTGGTGATGCATCTTGAGCTGCGCCTCAATCTGACTCATGGTATCGAGGTCGACACCGACAAGAATCAGCAGTGAAGTACCGCCCATCAACATCGCGATGGACTGGGGAAAGCCGAATAACCGCTGGATGATCGTCGGTAACACCGCTATCATCGCCAGGTATAAGGATCCCGGAAGAACCAACCGGTTCAGGATCTTCTGCATATACTCTTCCGTCTTATCAGTTCGGATGCCGGGAATCGAGCCGCCGTTTTCCCGGATCTGTTTTGCAATTTCCGTGGGGTTCAGTGTTACCTGTGTATAGAAATAAGCAAAGAACACGATAAGAAGAACATAAAAGACATTGTACCACAAACCATTCGGTCTGAGGAAGGTCGCCAGGCTGTTCAGCCAGCGAACGTTCGGTCCGATACTGGACGCCACCTGCAGCGGGAAGGTCAGGAAAGATGAGGCAAAAATTACCGGAATAACTCCGGAAGGATTAATCTTGAACGGAATATAAGTATTCTGTCCGCCATACATCTTGCGTCCGACAACCCGCTTGGCATAATGCACCGGAATCTTGCGCTGTCCCTGTTGCTCATAGACAACGAGTGCCACAATCGCCACAAACATGAACATAGCCACAATTACAAACACCGGATTAAGGTCACCGGTCTGCACCAGCTTGATCAGCTCCCATACGGCGCTCGGCAAACGGGCGACGATACCGGCGAAAATCAGCATGGAGATACCGTTACCGATACCGCGGCTGGTGATTTGCTCGCCCAGCCAGACAGTGATCATTGTACCGGTCGTTACCGTCAGCATAGCGATCAGCGTATAGGCCAGCTTACTCTGCAGCACTACGGCTCCCGGAATGCTGTAAGCATAGACGGTTGTCGCGTAAGACTGAATAAGGGCGACAGCGATTGTCGCCAGGCGGGTCCAGTACTGAATCTTCTTGCGGCCACCGTCTTCCTCGGCAATCTTTTTAAGACTGGGGAAAATGATCAGCGCAAGCTGCATCAGAATCTGGGTGGAGATATACGGCATCACACCAAGCATGAATACGGAGAAATTCGAAAAGGCACCGCCGGCGAAAAAGTCCATATAATCAATGAACGCGTTTCCGCGCAGCTGTGACTTGAAAAACGCCGTCAAGGCATGGGGATCAATACCTGGAATTGTCAGTACCGAACCCAAGCGGTATACAGCAAGGACAATGACAGTAAAAAGGATCCTCTCGCGAAGCTCCTTGATTCTGAACATATTTAGAAAAGCATTGTTTGCCATGTCTCTACACCCGCTCCCGATTATGCTTCGGCCTGGACGACGGAGCCGCCAGCCTTTTCGATCTTCTCCTTCGCAGAAGCAGAAACCTTGTCAACCTGAACAGTAAGCTTCTTGGTAATCTCGCCATCGCCGAGAAGTTTTACCAATGCACTGCCCTTCTTGAGCAGACCCTTGAGAATAAGGGTTTCCTTGCTGACGGTCTCACCATTAACGTACCGGGTCTCGATATCCCGAAGATTGAACACTTCGTAATCGGTCCGGAAAGGATAGTTGGAAAAACCACGCTTCGCGATGCGGCGATACAAAGGCATCTGACCGCCTTCGAAACCAACATATACCTTGCCGCCGGAGCGGGACTGCTGTCCCTTGTTACCGCGGCCAGCGGTAGTACCACGGCCCGATGAGGAACCGCGGCCGACAATCCGCTTCTTTTTATTAGCTCCTTCCGGAGCGTAAAGGTTAAAATCAGACATTATTTGATCTCCTTGACTTCAACAAGGTGAGATACGGCCGCTACCATTCCGAGAATCGGGTCGGTAGCGTCATGCTCCACTGTTGAATTGAGCTTTTTCAGGCCCAGAGAACGAACTGTTGCGCTAACCTTCGGTTTCTGACCAATCGTACTGCGTACGAGTTTGACACAAATCCTTTTTGCCATAGTTAACCCCACAGATCTTTCAGGGCTTTACCCCTGTTCTTTGCCACGGTGCGGGCACTCATAAGACTCTTGACCGCTTCGAAGGTAGCGCGGATGACGTTGACGGAGCTGTTGGAACCGAGGGACTTGGAAAGCACATCGGTTGCACCCGCAGCTTCGAGAACGGCACGAACCGGGCCGCCGGCGATAAGACCGGTACCGGAACAAGCCGGCTTGAGCAGTACAGAGGAAGCCTTGAATTCAGCCTGAATTTCATGAGGAATGGTTCCGTTTTTCAACGGAATATAAATCATGTTTCTTTTGGCCTTGTCGATACTCTTGCGGATGGCTTCGGAAACGTCATTAGCCTTTCCAAATCCAAAACCGACCTTTCCCTTCTGATCGCCGACAACAGTCAGCGCGGAGAAGGAAAAGCGGCGTCCGCCCTTTACGACTTTCGCCGTACGGTTCAGCTTGACCAGTTTCTCAACAAATTCTTTCGGCTGGTCCCTGTTATAATCTTTGTGTTCCATAGTCTCTCCTAGAAGTCGATCCCGGCTTTGCGGGCACCTTCGGCAACGGCCTTCACTACACCATGGTAGAGATAACCGTTACGGTCGAAAACAACGGAAGTAATATTCTTTTCCTTGAGCCGGCGACCGATTTCCTCACCAACCTTGGAACCGGAGGCAATATTTGTCCTCAGGGCCGCAAGGTCCTTTTCCAGGGTAGAAACAGCTGCAAGTGTGCATCCAGTGTCATCGTTGATAACCTGAACCGAAAGGTTCCAGTTGCTTTTCGTCACCGTCATGCGGGGACGCTCAGCGGTACCGTGAATGCGCTTGCGGATATGAATCTTCCTCTTAAGTCTCTTTCTGTCTTTTTCGTTAAGTTTCTTGAACATATCGCATCACCCTTATTTAACGCCGGACTTACCGACTTTCCGTTTGATAACTTCGGTATCATAGCGGATACCCTTACCCTTGTAGGGCTCGGGACCGCGAAGCTTCCGAACCTGGGCGGCAAACTCGCCGACCTCGTCTTTCCGGATGCCGGTAATGGTAATCCTGCCCTGGGCATCGGCGGTAACCGCGAGCCCTTCCGGAATGGCAGCGATAAAGTCATTCGAGTAACCGAGATTCATTACCAAAAGCTTGCCCTGGACCTCGGCACGATAACCGACGCCGTTAATAACAAGTACTTTCGAGAAACCGGTTGTTACTCCCATTACCATATTGTTCAGAAGGTTCCGATACAAGCCATGACTGGAGCGGGACTGCTTGGTGTCATCCTTGCGGGTAACAACAGCGATGGCTCCGTCGACTTTCACGGTAACATTCGGTTCATAGGTCTGTGAGAGTTTCCCCTTGGGACCTTCAACCATAATGGTGTCTGCGGTAACAGTAACCTTGACTCCCGCCGGAATGGTAACGGGAAGCTTTCCAATTCTTGACATAACTTCCTCCTTACCAGACGGTACAGATCAGCTCGCCGCCGACCTGCTTCTCCTGGGCTTTCTTACCAGTGGTAACGCCCAGTGAAGTCGATACAATCAAGGTACCATACCCGTTATAAACACGGGGCAGGTTCTTGTAGCTCGCATATACACGCCGGCCGGGTTTCGAAACCTTTTCGATACCGTGAATCACCGGAGTGTCCTGTTCATCATATTTCAAGAAAACGCGAATCAAGTTCAAGCCATCCTGGTTAACCTTCTTGAAGTTCTTGATAAACCCTTCGGTTTTCAGAATCTTCACGATTTCCAGTTTGAGTTTGGAGGCGGGAATGTCTACCTTTTCGTGGCGGGCCATTGCCGCATTCCGGACCTTGGTTAGCATATCTGCTATGGGATCTGAAACGCTCATATTTTTGTCCTCCCTACTACCAGCTGGATTTAGTAACGCCTGGAATCAGACCTTCACTAGCCAATTTACGGAAGCAGATACGACACATCTGAAACTTCCTGAGATATCCTCTCGGCCGACCGCAAACCCTGCACCGGTTATATTTCCGGGTTGCATACTTGGGCGTACTGTTGGCCTTATTAATCATCGCTGTTGTAGCCATGAATTCCTCACTTATTTCCGGAAGGGCATGCCGAACTTGGTCAGAAGAGCCTTGGCTTCCTGGTCAGTTTTGGCAGTGGTAACCACATTGATATTCAAACCGGCAATGCGTTCGATCTTGTCGAAGTCGATTTCCGGGAAAATAATCTGTTCTGTGATACCCAATGAATAATTTCCGTGTCCATCAAACCCATTCGGGTTGATGCCGCGAAAATCCTTAACGCGCGGTAAGGCTACGTTCACAAAGCGGTCGAGAAACTCGTACATCCTTGCGCCGCGAAGCGTTACCACAACGCCCACTTCATTGCCCTGGCGGAGCTTGAAATTCGCAATACTCTTCTTTGCCTTAGTTTTCACAGCCTTCTGACCGGTAATCAAACCAAGGTCACCAGCTGCGGCATCAAGGAGTTTCTTATTTGCAAGCGCCTCGCCAATACCCATGCTCACCACAATTTTGGTAAGCCGCGGTGTCTGCATAACAGACTTGTATCCAAGCTCCTTGAAGAGCTCGGGGGCGATCTTTTCGAGATAGACTTTCTTAAGCCGAGGTACGATATTACTCATTACAGTGCTTCCCCACATTTCCGGCAGACACGAGTTTTCTTGTCGCCTTCAATCTTGTAACCAATTCGGGTAGGACCGCATTTTTTGCATACGATCATAACATTGGAAACGTGCAGCGCCGCTTCGATCTCGACAATTCCGCCGCGATCGGTTTGACTGCGCTTCTTCATGGCCTTCTTGACCAGGTTTACACCGGCAACCAGAACACGATCCTTGTCACGGATGACTCGGATGATGTTGCCCCGTTTTCCCTTGTCTTTTCCGGCGATTACTTCTACCGTGTCGTCCTTCCGGATCTTGAATTTCTTTTCCATACTCAATCCCCTTACAGAACTTCCGGAGCCAGAGATACGATCTTCATATAATCGGTATCACGGAGCTCACGGGCCACAGGTCCGAAAATACGCTTACCCTTGGGGTTTTTGTTCGCGTCGATGATAACGCAGGCGTTATCGTCAAAGCGAATGTACGTACCGTCGGGACGGCGATATTCCTTGGAAACCCGTACGATAACGGCCTTTTCCACTGAACCTTTTTTAATTGTGGATGTCGGGAGTGCGTCCTTGACAGCCACCACAATAATGTCACCGATACCGGCATAACGGCGGTGTGAACCGCCGAGAACCTTGATACACTGAACGAGCTTGGCGCCCGAGTTGTCGGCGACATTCAATCTACTTTGCATCTGAATCATGTCGATACTCCTCGTTTACCGTGCGCGCTCAATAATCTCGACCAGGCGCCAGCATTTTTCTCTGCTGATCGGCCGGGACTCAACAATTCGTACAGTGTCCCCAACATGGGCATCATTCTTTTCATCATGAGCCTTGTATTTCTTGCTGCGTGAGACGTACTTCTTGTACAGTCTGTGAAGCTTCTTGGTGCTGACCTGGACAACGATGGTTTTAGCCATCTTGTCGCTGGTTACAACGCCAACAAACTCGCGGTTCCCGGTTTTGCTCTGAACAACTTGATCTTCCACGGGCCTGCTCCTACTTCGTTCCCTGTTCAGCCATCTTGTGCTGGCCAATCAGCGTATTCAACGTCGCAATCTCGCGGCGAATCATCCGCTTTTGCAGGGGATTTTCAACATGTCCGATTACCATCTGGAACCGGAGATCCATAAATTTCTTACTGAGTTCGTCACGTTTGGAAACAAGTTCGGCGTAAGACAAGCTCTTCATTTCTTTCAGTTTCATCTTAAACCTCCCTTATTCTACGATTACGCGCTCGGCAAACTTTGTCTTGAAGGGCAGTTTGCTTCCAGCAAGGTGCATCGCTTCGGCAGCGAGCTCCCGGTCAATACCGGCCATTTCAAACAAAATGGTTCCCGGCTTTACAACTGCTACCCAGTATTCGGGAGCACCCTTTCCCTTACCCATGCGGGTTTCAGCCGGCTTCTTGGTGAAGGGCTTATCCGGGAACACACGAACCCACAGCTTTCCGCCGCGCTTTACCTTACGGTTCAGAGCCACACGGGCTGCTTCCAGCTGACGGTTGGTCAGCCAGAAGGGTTCCAGGGAGACCAGGGCGAAATCACCGAAGTCTATGTTGTTTCCTCTGGTAGCGTTGCCCTTGACGCGGCCGCGCTGTACCTTTCGGAACTTTACTCTTTTAGGGCTAAGTGCCATCGCTTAACTCCTTCCAGCGGGTGCTGGACGTTCCGGACGGTCAGATCTCTCTGAGCGCTCGGGACGATCACGACGCTGCTTTTTCAGAAGTGCGCCGGCATCTTCCTTTTGCTCGTGACCATACATCATTCCGTTATAAACCCACACCTTAACGCCGATCTTGCCGTATGTGGTGTGCGCCTCGGAAAAACCATAATCAATATCCGCACGCAGAGTGTGCAGGGGAACGCGTCCCTCTTTGTGTTC
This sequence comes from Treponemataceae bacterium, assembly GCA_942493045.1. Lineage (GTDB taxonomy): Bacteria > Spirochaetota > Spirochaetia > Treponematales > Treponemataceae > Teretinema. The sequence continues at coordinate 1,919,643 of OW818665.1, forward strand.
TTCAGTACGGGACATTTCCGCGCCGCCGAGACGACCGGAGACACGGATTTTTACACCCTGGGCTCCTGCCTTCATAGCAGCGGAGGTCGCCATCTTCAAAGCACGGCGGAAAGATCCGCGGCTCATCAGCTGGCGTGCCACATTCTGGGAAACCAGAGAGGCGTTGGTCTCGGAGCGCTTAATCTCCTTGATCTTGATCTGCACCTTCTTGGTAACGCTCTTCTGGATTATCACACCGATCTGCTCGATGTTGGAACCCTTGATACCGATGATTACACCCGGGCGAGCCGTATGAATCACGATCGTTACCCGCTGGGGGTGACGAACGATTTCGATATCGGCGATATCCGCGTTCTTGCATTCGGGAAGATCCTTGACCATTTTTCTGATCTTGAGATCTTCATGCAACAGGTCGGCATACTCGCGCGGATCCGCATACCAGCGCGAAGACCAAGTCTTGTTAATTCCAAGCCGTAATCCGATAGGATTTACTTTCTGTCCCACTTTATTCCCCCGCCTTTTCGTCAACGATGACGGTGATATGACACATTCTCTTCATGAGCATGTCAGCACGTCCCCGACCACGGCACCACAATCTCTTGAGGCGCGGGCCTTCATCGATGCGAATTTCCTTGACGAAAAGCATATCTTCGTCGAGCTTCTTGTTCCGGTTAAGGGCATTTGCAGCCGCCGACTTCATGGTTTTATACAGAAGACGAGCGCCTTTCTGGGGCATATTCTCCAGAATGGCCAAAGCCTCGGAATAAGGTTTCAGCTTGATTACATTGGCCACAGGACGAACCTTTGTAGGCGATGCAATCAGGAACTTCGTAGTGGCTATATATCCGCTTTTATCAGCCATCATATCCACCTATTTATCTCCCTGACTTCTTGTCGGAACCTGCGTGACCGCGGAAAATCCGGGTCGGCGCAAACTCGCCAAGCTTATGACCAACGAGGTTTTCAGTAACGTATACCGGAACCCAAGCTTTGCCATTGTACACAGAGATGGTATTACCTACCATTTCAGGAATAATAGTCGAACAACGGGAGTATGTTTTAATCATCTTCCGTTCGCTCGCCTTGTTCATCTCAATTACTTTCTTGTAAAGGCTCTTTTCAATGAAAGGCCCTTTTTTAACAGATCTTGACACGGTCAGTCTCCCTACTTGCGTCTCGAAACAATGAAATTGCTCGACACTTTCCGTTTTTTACGGGTCTTGTAACCGCGACAGGGCTGTCCCCAAGGAGTAACAGGATTGCGTCCCTTTCCACGGCCTTCACCACCACCCAACGGATGGTCAACCGGGTTCATGGCCATACCGCGAACGGATGGTCTGATACCTCTCCAGCGTGAACGTCCGGCCTTACCAAGACTGGTATTCATGTGGTCTTCGTTTCCGACCTCACCAATCGTGGCGTAGCATTTCTGGTGCACCAGGCGCATTTCTCCGGAAGGAAGCTTGATTGTTACATACTCGCCCTCTTTCGCGGCCACCAGCGCGCTAGCGCCGGCGGAACGTGCCATCTGTCCACCCTTCCCGATAGTCAGCTCAATGTTGTGAATGGTAAATCCTACCGGGATTACTTCCAGAGGAAGCGCGTTAGCTACCGTTAACGGAGCTTTCTCGCCACTCAGAATCTTCTGTCCGACAACCAGGCCCCGAGGAGCGATGATATATCGTTTTTCACCGTCGGCATAAAACACCAGAGCGATATTGGCGCTGCGGTTCGGATCGTATTCGATGGTATTTACGGTACCAGGAATGCCGTGCTTATTGCGCTTGAAATCAATATCGCGGTATTTCTGCTTGTGACCGCCGCCCTGATGACGAACGGCTGTGCGTCCGCCAGCACCGCGACCGCCGTGAGACTTTTTACCGTGTGTCAGACTCTTTTCGGGTCTGTCGGCGGTAATTTCGTCTCTCCGCAGATCAATACGTGTTCTGGTTCCCGGCGTATAAGGCTTATATACTTTAAGAGCCATTTGGTTCCCCTTCTTTAACGCGGAATCGAAAGCGTTTACACGCCCTCGAACACCTTAATAGTCTCGCCAGGTGCAAGCCGTACGATGGCTTTTTTCCAGCTGGAAGTGCGGCCGGCCCGTGTACGAACCCGCTTCATCTTTCCCATTACATTGATAACGGTGCAGTCTACAACTTTAACGTTGAACAGCTTGCGAACCGCTTCCTTGATCTCGATCTTGCTGGCGGAGGGCAGTACCTTGAAAACATACTTACCCTGCTCGCGCAGTTCATTTGATTTTTCGGACAGAACAGGCTCTATGAGTATTTGTTCGTAGTTCATCACTCAGCCCCCTCATCTGTACCGTAAAACGCAGCAAGGTTCTTCACCGCAGACTCCAGCATAATCACTTTCCGTCCGTAGAACAGATCGTGGGCACGCAGCCTGTTGAATGAAAGAAACGACACTGTCGGAATATTCCGACCGGCAAGGCGAATGCGCTTGTCATCGTCTTTCAGAACGATTACGGTGCGCTCACCCTTTGCGAAATTGTCGAGAATCTTGATCAGATCCTTGGTCTTGCCGCTTTCAACGGTAAAATCTTCAATTACGGTAAGTCTGTCATCCTGAGCCTTGAGGCTGAGAATGGACTTCATTGCCAGGCGCTTTACCTTTTTGGGCAAAGCAAAACTGTAATCGCGCGGACGGGGTCCGAATATGATACCGCCACCGACAAGAATCGGAGACTTCTTGTCACCGCGGCGGGCACGTCCGGTACCTTTCTGATTGTACGGCTTGGCATTGGAGCCATGAACCTCAGCACGGGTTTTTGTACATGCAGTTCCGACACGCATATTTGCTAGTTCATTGTTGATGGCGTAGTAGATCACGTCTTCATTGACCGGCAGGCCAAATACGTTATCATCGAGATTGATTGTCCTCAGTTCCTTACCATCGACCGAATAGACTTTCTTTTCCATTGTCTTCTCCTGTCTTAGATGTCTTTCTTGACTGCGGACTTGATGATCAGCGTACAGTCCTTATTCCCGGGTACAGCCCCGCGAACCATCACAACCTTCAGTTCAGGATCGATCTTCTCGATCTTGAGATTCTGGACTGTCACGCGTTCACGACCCATGCGGCCGGGAAGCTTGACATTCTTGAAGGTACGTCCGGGGTATGTGCTCTGTCCGGTACCACCAGGTTCACGATGGAACTTGGAACCATGAGAAGCACGTCCACCATGGAAACCCCAGCGCTTCATAACGCCCTGGAATCCTTTACCCTTGGAAGTTGCTGTCACATCCAGGAATCGCAGAGACTCCAGGATTTCAATTCCGATCTTGTCACCCACGGCAACTTCGCGTTCAAAACCGCGAAACTCTTTCAAATGCCGGGTCGGGGCGACACCTTCAGGAAACTGACCGGCGTACGGCTTGGTAGTGCGGCTGGCCTTGAGTTCTTCAAGTCCGAGCACCACGGCGTCATATCCGTAAGTTTCCTCTTTCTTCAGAGACACGACAGTGTTAGGTTCAACGCGGATCACGGTTACCGGAATCAGATTACCGCTTTCGTCAAAAACCTGGGTCATGCCTACTTTCGTTCCTATCAGACCTATCATTCTGATTACTCTCCTCGTGGTACGTTATCCCCTGATCCGGGGGACCGTCTACCAATAAACTACTGCTTGATCTCTACGTCTACACCAGCGGGAAGCTCGAGTTTCATTAACGAATCCATAACTTCCGCGGAGGGTTCCATAATATCAATAAGGCGCTTGTGTGTGCGCATTTCAAACTGTTCACGGGACTTCTTGTTAACATGAGGTGACCGCAGTACGGTTACCTTGTTGATCCGGGTCGGAAGCGGGATGGGACCCGAAACCTTCGCGCCGGCTTTTTGTACAGTCTGTACAATAGCCTTGGAGCTCTGGTCAATCAACTCAACATCGAATCCGCGAAGTCTTACACGGATTTTTTCCTTAGCCATTTTTCCTCCAGGCAGCGACAAAGCGGGGTCCGGTATCCGAACCCCGCTGAAACGGTTACTAAACCGTTCCCAAAGTCAGCCAATCAATATTACGAAACGATCTCGGTTACCTGACCGGAAGCAACAGTGCGTCCGCCTTCGCGAACGGCGAATTTCAGTCCCTTTTCCATAGCGATCGGGTGAATCAGTTCACCGATAACCTTGGTGTTATCGCCAGGCTTTACCATGTCAACACCGGCCGGAAGAGTGATCGTTCCGGTAATATCGGTGGTGCGGAAATAAAACTGGGGGCGATAGCCGGAGAAGAACGGACTATGGCGTCCACCCTCTTCCTTGGAAAGAACATAAATCTGTCCTTCAAACTTGGTATGAGGATTGATTGTGCCGGGCTTGGCCAAAACCTGTCCGCGCTCAACTTCCTTCTTGTCAACACCGCGCAGCAGCAGACCGACGTTATCGCCAGCCATACCGGAATCCAGCAGCTTGTTGAACATTTCAATACCGGTGATAACGGTCTTCTTGGTCGGCTTGATACCAACGATTTCGACTTCTTCGTTGAGGTTTACAATACCGCGCTCGATACGTCCGGTAACTACAGTACCGCGTCCCTGAATGGTGAAGATATCTTCAATCGGCATCAGGAAGGGCTTGTCAGCGGCGCGCTCGGGATCGGCGAAGTAGGTATCCATGGTATCCAGCAGCTCATCGATACACTTGGTGTCTTCGGCGCTGGCGCCGTCGGCCATAGCCTTGAATGCAGAACCCTTAACAATAGGAGTATCAGCAGGGAAGCCGTAGGCTACGAGAACGTCGCGAACTTCTTCCTCTACCAGCTCGAGCAGCTCAGGATCGTCAACGAGGTCAACCTTGTTCAGGAATACCATCATTGAAGGAACGCCTACCTGACGGGCCAGCAGGATGTGCTCGCGGGTCTGGGGCATAACTGAGTCAGGAGCAGAAACTACCAGAATAGCGCCGTCCATCTGGGCAGCACCGGTAATCATGTTCTTGATATAGTCGGCATGTCCGGGGCAGTCAATGTGCGCATAGTGACGCTTGGTTGACTGATACTCCAGGTGACGGGTATTAATGGTAATACCGCGAGCCTTCTCTTCCGGCGCATTGTCGATGTCATCGTACTTAAGAGCCTTGTCACCGAACTTCTTAGCACAATGCATGGTTATAGCGGCAGAAAGGGTGGTCTTACCATGGTCAACGTGACCGATGGTACCAACATTCATGTGGGGTTTGTTCCTTTCGAACTTTTCCTTTGCCATTTGATTCCTCCTACAAGTTTATAAGCAAAATACAAAAAAATATTCCCGCATTATATGGAATAGTCAGCTCTTTTTCAAGAGAACTGCCATCCAGCAGAACGCATACAGTAAACCATTCAAGAGGAAAATGAGGGGTGTGGGGTAATCAGATAAGGAAACGAAGCCCGCGGTAAAGCAGAACATTCTAGACTAGGGCCGTCCATAGGTATTCGGACAGCTTTTGCCGGATCCACCTGATCATCACATACTTCATTCTGTTGATGACTGGTTTGGCATCCTGAAGAGCCTTGCGCACCCTTACGGGCGACAATATTCTCCCCTGACACCTGTATGTATATATTCAAAGCCGCCAACGGCGTCTTGAAGACCGATATCAAGGGCTGCGCATTCCTGCCAGTTACGGCTTTACGGTTGCGCCCTGACTCTCAAAGAACACCGAAGCAACTACCCGAGGACAGTCGCTTCAATACAAGGGTATGTATACACTTTAACAGTCCGGAGTGTCAAGTAAGGGATAAAAAAAACCGCCGTATAACGGCGGTTTCTGAAAAAACACGGTATTTCTACCAGCGGTAATGAGCAAAAGCCTTGTTGGCATCTGCCATTCTGTGGGTATCTTCCTTCTTTTTGAAGGCGGTACCGGTACTGTTAAACGCGTCAACCAGTTCAGCAGCCAGACGTTCGGACATTTCGTGGCCGGAACGGGCCCGGGCGGCGTTGATAATCCAGCGCATTCCAAGAGCCTCGCGGCGGGAATCACGGATTTCAATCGGCACCTGGTAGGTAGCGCCACCAACACGGCGACTCTTTACTTCCACCATCGGCTTGACATTATCCAGAGCTTTGAGGAAAACCTCCAGCGGCTCTTTTTCGGTCTTGGATTTAATCTTGTCCATGGCATCATAAATAATGCGCACGCTGGTGGCCTTCTTGCCCTGCAGCATCATGCGGGTTACGAACTTGGTAAGGACTACGCTGTGATACTTGGCATCGGGAGCAATAGGCCGATCAATTGTCTTATTCTTTCTTCCCATTTCAGTATCTCCTTAAGCCTTTGGCCGCTTGGCGCCGTATTTAGAACGACTGCGCTTGCGGTCAGCGACACCAAGAGTATCCTTGGAACCGCGAATAATGTGATAACGCACACCAGGAAGATCCTTAACGCGTCCACCGCGAATCAGTACTACAGAATGTTCCTGAAGGTTATGACCGACACCAGGAATATACGCAGTAACTTCAATTCCGTTGCTCAAGCGTACACGGGCTACCTTACGAAGAGCCGAGTTCGGCTTCTTGGGGGTTACCGTCATTACGCGGGTACACACTCCGCGTCGCTGGGGACAGGACTGCAGAGCGGGGCTCTTGGTCTTGTTTTGCACATCCTTGCGGCCCTGTTTTATAAGTTGGTTTATTGTAGGCATCTGCCTTTTCTCCTATATCTGATCCGGCCAGCACTCCGGATGTAATTGATAACTATACCAGTGGGATACATATTACCGGAGACCGAACCGGAGTGTCAACCGACACACCGCCCGATCTCCGCTAACCCTAGTCGTTTTCTTCCGGCTCGAAGTCCGAATCGTCCTCAATCTGCTCCGTAGCCTTCTCCAGCTTGCGGCGTTCCAGGATTTCGTTCATCTGCAGGTCAAGATCGCCCTTTTCGCGGTCGAACAGGCGGACATGTTTATACTGCTTGATGCCGGTACCGGCCGGAATCAGATGGCCGATAATGACGTTTTCTTTCAAGCCCCGCAGACTGTCGCTGGCTCCGGCAATGGCCGCGTTGGTCAGAACGCGGGTCGTTTCCTGGAAGGAAGCGGCCGAGATAAAGGAGTCGATATTCAACGAGGCCTTGGTTATCCCCTGGAACAGCGGACGGGCGATGGACGGCTGTCCACCCTCGTTCATAACCCGGGAATTCTCGGCGTGGAACTTGTATTTATCAACCTGTTGCCCGTAGATGAAGCGGGTATCGCCGACAGCCACGATTTCGACCTTGCGGAGCATCTGGCGAACAATAACACCGATGTGCTTATCATTGATCGCTACACCCTGCATGCGGTACACCTGCTGGATTTCATCCATCAGGTAGTTCTGCAGGGCGTTTTCTCCGGATATCGCCAGAATATCGTGCGGGTTGAAGGCGCCGTCGCAAAGCAGCTCGCCGGCCTCAACGGTATCACCGTCACGCACCAGCAATCGCTTACCCATCGGTACCAGGTGCTTAAACTCTTTACCATACTGATCGCGCACGATCAGGACGCGTTTGCCCTTCAGGATGCCCTTGAAGGATACAGAGCCAGAAATTTGCGCCAGAACCGAGGGGGTCTTAGGCTTGCGGGCCTCAAACAGCTCGGAAACGCGCGGCAGACCACCGGTAATATCCTTAGTTTTGGCTGATTCCTTCAGCATCTTGGCGATAGTCATACCGGCCGAGATAGCTTTCTTATCTTCAACCAGCAGATAGGATCCGCCGGGAAGATAGTAGGAACCGATTGTATTACCGGATTCGTCGGTAATCAGAATGCGCGGCTGCTTGGTCTCAACCTGGAATTCGGAAATGCGTTTTTCAACCTTGCCGGTTTCCTCGTCGAGTTCCTCGCTGAGCGTAGAGCCCGGAATAATGTCTTCATAATGCACGTAACCGGTAAACTCGGAAATTATCGGCTCGGAGAAGGGATCGAAGAAGGCAATGGTTTCCTGGGCGGCGACATAATCACCGGCGCGCACGACCATCTCGGAACCGTTACGGATTTCGACCTTTTGATCCTGGCTGACCAGGTAGATCATCTTCTCGCGAACGGCAACGTAGGCGATATCGGTGGCGGTGACATCCTTGCCGTTATGCACGTACAGGGACTCGCCCTTCAGAATACGGCGTCCGTCCTCAACCAGCACCTTGTCGCCCTTTTCCAGGGCATACTCGCGCACGACCTTGTTAAAGGTCAGGAAACCCTTACGGGTAAACAGCCAGTTTCCGTTTTTGAGGTCAACGTGGGTACCGGCGACTTCCTTCACAATGATCGGGAACTTGAGCACGATGCGGTTTTCTTCGCTGATCTTGGTAGCGGTACCACCGACATGGAAGGTACGCATGGTCAGCTGGGTACCCGGCTGGCCGATGGACTGGGCGGCGATAATACCGACAGCCTCGCCAATCTCAATAATCTTGTTGTGCGCCAGGTTGCGTCCGTAGCACTTCACGCAGACACCGTGCTTGGACTCGCAGGTCAGAACGGTGCGCAGTTTGACAGTTTCGACGCCGGAGGAGTCAATTTCCTCGGCTTTTTCGTCGGTAATGTATTCGTTGACATCGATAATGATGTCCTGGGTAATCGGGTGCAGCACGCGCTCCAGCGTATAGCGGCCGGTGATGCGGTCCTTAAGGGCCTCAACCACTTCATCGCCTTCGCGGATGGCGGCGTACTCAATACCATTGATTGTACCGCAGTCTTCCTCATTAATAACCACGTCCTGGGCAATATCGACCAGACGGCGGGTCAGATAACCGGCGTCGGCAGTCTTAAGGGCGGTATCAGCCAGACCCTTACGGGCACCGTTGGTGGAAATGAAGAACTCGATAACGGTCAGCCCCTCTTTAAAGTTAGAGCGGATCGGCAATTCGATGATGTCGCCGTTCGGCTTGGCCATCAAACCGCGCATACCGGCCAACTGGCGGATCTGGTTGCGGCTACCGCGGGCACCGGATGTGGCCATCATAAAGATGGTGTTAAAGCCTTCTTTATCGCCTTCGAGGGTTTTCATCATTATGTTGGTCAATTCTTCGTTGGTTTTTGACCATACTTCAACTACGCGGTTATAGCGCTCATCCTGGGTAATATGACCCTGCTGATACTGCTTCTGGATGGCGTCGACTTCCTTGTTAGCCTTCTCGATCATCTCAGTTTTCTCAGGCGGAACGAGGATATCGTCCATACTGAGGGTCGCGCCGAAGAAGGTGGCGTATTTATAACCGGTGGCCTTGAGCATATCGAGCATCTGTACGGTCAGCCAGGGACCGGAATCCTTGTGCACCTTTTCGATGAGCTTGCGGATTTCCTTGTCGTCCAGGGTCAGATTAGTAAAGGGGACGCCTTCGGGCATGGCTTCGTTGAATATCAGCCGGCCGGCGGTGGTCTTGACGTCTTTTCCGCGGTAATTCACGGAAATTTCGGCCTGCCAGTCGAGGGTGCCGTATTCGGCGGCCATCATTACTTCATCAACGTTGGAGAAGCGGTGACCAGTACCCTTTCCTGAAGGTTTAATCTTAGTCAGATAATAGAGGCCCAGAACCATATCCTGAGAGGGATAAACGATGGACTTACCGTTGGCAGGGTCCAGCAGGTTACGGCTGGAAAGCATCAAGGTCCAGCATTCCATCTGGGCGGCCTGGGTCAGCGGAACATGCACAGCCATCTGGTCACCGTCGAAGTCGGCGTTGAAGGCGCGGCAAACCAGCGGATGCAGGCGGATAGCCTTGCCTTCCACCAGTACCGGCTCGAAAGCCTGGATACCGAGACGATGCAAAGTCGGGGCGCGGTTCAGCATTACCGGGTGCTCGCGGACAACCTCGTCCAATATGGCGAATACCTCGGGGGATTCCTGCTCGACGAGCAGTTTAGCCTTCTTGATATTGTATACCACGTCTTTATCGACGAGTTTCTTCATTATAAAGGGCTTGAACAGCTCCATGGCCATCTTGGTCGGGAGACCGCACTGCCACAGCTTCAACTCCGGACCAACCACGATTACCGAGCGGCCGGAATAGTCAACGCGCTTTCCGAGCAGATTCTGGCGGAAACGACCCTGCTTACCCTTGAGCATATCCGAAATGGACTTCAACGGCCGGTTAGAGGCGCCCTTGATAACCCGTTTGCGCTTGGAATTGTCAAACAGGGCGTCGACGGCTTCCTGAAGCATGCGTTTTTCGTTGCGGATAATAATATCGGGGGCGTTCAAACCCATCAGTCTCTTAAGACGATTGTTGCGGTTGATTACGCGGCGGTACAGGTCATTGAGGTCGCTCGTCGCGAAGCGGCCACCGTCCAACTGAACCATCGGGCGCAGCTCCGGCGGAATGACCGGGATCACGTCCAGAATCATCCAGGAGGGTTTGTTGGTGGAGGCGCGGAAATTCTCGACGATTTCGATGCGCTTCAGCAGGCGCTTATCGCTCTTGGCGCCCTTCTCGATCATCTTGGCGCGCAGTTCGGCGGCCAGTTCATCGAGATTCAGGTTTTCGAGCAGGGTTTTAACGGCTTCGGCGCCCATGCCGGCGGTAAAAGCTCCGCCGTAGCGGTCCTGAGCCTCATGGAACTCTTCTTCGGTCAGCAATTGATTTTTCTTGAGATCAGTGTCGCCGGCGTCAATAACGATATATTTTTCGTAATACAGGATGGAGCGCAAGGCCGCCACCTGCAGATCGAGCAGCAAACCCATGCGGCTGGGCACGGAGCGGTAATACCAGATATGCGAAACCGGGGCGGCCAGCTCGATGTGACCCATGCGCTCACGACGGACCTTGAAATGCGTAACTTCTACACCGCAGCGGTCGCAAATAACACCCTTATAGCGGATGGACTTGAACTTGCCGCAATAGCATTCCCATTCCTTGGTGGTACCAAAGATGCGTTCGCAAAACAATCCGTCTTTCTCCGGACGCAGGGTACGGTAGTTGATTGTTTCGGGCTTCTTGACTTCACCATAGGACCATGCGCGGATGGTTTCCGGTGAGGCCAGCTTTATTTGCAGACTGTCAAAATCCTGGATATCTCTCATTTCAGTTCCTCGTTATAAAGTCCATAGGTTCAGGAACTGAAAAGTCCCTGAACCCCTCCTTCCGAAAAGCGCGAACGCTTAATTAGAAGTTCGAACCGGCTTTGGTAATCAATTCCTCGTCACGCTCGGTGAGGGGGATCTGCTTGCCCTTGGCGTCAAAAATAGTGAAGTCCAGCGCGAGACCGCGCAGTTCCTGCACCAGAACGTTGAATGACTCGGGAACGCCGGCCGCTGTAGAAGGCTCACCCTTTACAATCGACTCGTAGATCTTCGAACGTCCATTCATATCATCGGACTTGATGGTAAGCAGTTCCTGGAGGGTATTGGCTGCGCCATAGGCTTCCAGAGCCCAGACTTCCATTTCTCCCAAACGCTGACCACCGAACTGGGCCTTACCGCCGAGGGGCTGCTGGGTAACCAGCGAGTAAGGACCGGTAGAACGGGCATGCATCTTGTCGTCGACAAGGTGATGCAGTTTCATAAAGTATATTACGCCGACAAAAACCGGGTTGGCGAACGGCACACCGGTGCGTCCATCACGGACAGTAACCTTGGCGTTGGTCGGCAAACCGGCCTGCTTGAGCTTCGCTTCAATCTGCTCATTGGTGGGCGACTGGAAAATCGGGCTCTCGTACCATTCATCAAGCAGCTTGGCAGCCAGTCCGAGTTCGGACTCCATGATCTGACCGATATTCATACGGCTTGGTACACCAAGCGGGTTAAGGCAGATATCCAGCGGGGTGCCGTCTTCCAGATAAGGCATGTCCTCTTCGGGCAGAATGCGGGCCACGATACCCTTGTTACCATGGCGTCCGGCCATCTTGTCACCTTCACGCAGCTTGCGCTTGGTGGCGATCAGAACCTTGACCACTTCGTCGACGCCGGGATTCAGGTCATCGCCTTCGGTGCGCTTCAGACGCTGCACGTCAATGATGGTGCCTTCGACACCGTGCGGTACACGCAGGGAAGAATCGCGAACCTCTTTGGCCTTCTCGCCGAAGATGGAGTTAAGCAGCTTGAATTCGGGAGTGGTTTCGGTCTCGCTCTTGGGAGTGACCTTACCGATCAGGATATCGCCGGAGCGCACCTTGGCGCCGATGCGGATGATACCCTCGCTGTCCAGGTTATCCAGGCTCTTCTCGCTGGTATTCGGAATGTCGCGGGTCAGTTTCTCCGGTCCGAGCTTGGTCTCACGGACTTCGGTCACGAATTCTTTAATATGGATGGAAGTAAACAGGTCTTCCTTGACGACGCGCTGGGAAATCAGGATGGCGTCCTCATAGTTATAACCGTTCCAGGGCACGAAGCCGACCAGAATATTGCGTCCCAGGGCCAGCTCGCTCTGATAAGTTGCCGGACCGTCAGCCAAGGGAGTACCCTTGTCGACTTTCTGTCCGAGAGCGACTACCGGGCGCTGATGATAGCAAGTATCCTGATTGGTGCGCTGATACTTGAGTAGCGGATATTCGTCCAGCTCGGCGGTCTTGACGCCGGCCGGCTTGATCAGCACCTTCTCGGCGGAAACGTATTCAACCGTTCCGGCGCGTTTGGCCTTGATCAGAACACCGGAGTCATAGGCGCACTTGCCTTCCATACCGGTACCGACACGGGGTGGCTCCGGGAAAAGCAGCGGTACGGCCTGACGTTGCATGTTCGAGCCCATCAAGGCGCGGTTGGCGTCGTCGTGCTCCAGGAAGGGGATCAGCGAGGCTGAAACAGAGATAATCTGCTTCGGCGAAACGTCCATATACTGCACATCTTTCGGGGTGCGGGTGGTATAGTCGCCGTGCCGGCGGCAGGGAATCTGGTCGGCCTGGAAGGCACCCTTGGTATCGATCGGGGTAGAGGCCTGGGCAATGTAGTATTTGTCCTCATCCATGGCCGAAAGATATTCAATCTCACGGGTTACCACACCGTTGGTGACCTTGACGTACGGGGCTTCCAGGAAGCCGTAGTCATTGACCCGGGTGTAGTTGGCCAGGGAAACGATCAGACCGATATTCGGACCTTCAGGAGTCTCAATGGGGCACATGCGGCCGTAGTGGGTATAATGAACGTCGCGGACCTCGAAGCCGGCGCGGTCACGGGAAAGACCTCCGGGACCGAGGGCGTTGAGACGGCGCTTGTGAGTCAATTCGGCCAGAGGATTAACCTGATCCATGAACTGGGAAAGCTGGCTGGATCCGAAGAATTCCTTGATGGCCGCGACGATCGGTTTGATCGAAATCAAATCCTGCGGCTTAATGGTCTCGGTTTCCTTCAGGCTCATGCGCTCTTTGGCGATGCGCTCCATGCGCGAAAAGGCGGTTTTAAGAGTATTGGTCATCAGCTCGCCAACCGAACGCACGCGGCGGTTGCCGAGATGATCGATATCATCAATGGACTCATCGCCGATATACACCTTAATCAGAAACTTTACGGTGGCGATAATATCCGGCTTGACCAGGGTATACTCCGAGACCGGCTCGGCGTAGTCGAATTTCTTGTTGAGCTTGTAACGTCCCACGCGGCCCAGATCGTAGCGGCGGGTGGAGAAGAACATCGAAACCAGGTCTTTTTCAGCTGATTCCACGGTGATCGGCTCGCCGGGCATCAAAACCGAGTAAACGGCGGAAAGGGCGTCTTCCTTGGTGGGCTCGTCGGACTCGGAATCACGGCCGGAATAGCGGATTTCTTCGCGCTCAAAGCAGTTAATGATCATGGGAGAGTTCAGAGAATCTTCGTGCTCAAAATCAATAACGGTGATTTCGCCGATCTTATTCATGACCAGCTCATCAACGTTATGGGGATGAACTTTCTCACCGGCCCGGAACAGCTTCTTGACGTTGCCTTCGGCGTCGGCCGGCAGCACGACAGCGCTGGCCAGCACCTTACCGACCAGTTTTTCGCGGGAGGATCGGTCATCCTTTACCTTTACCTTTTTAACCTGGTAAAAGCAGCGGATTATGTCTTCGCGGGTTTCGTAACCGAGGGCGCGCAGGAACAGAGTGCCCAGAATGCGTTTCTTGCGGTCAATCTTGGCGTAAACCAGCTCTTTTTTCTGATCAATTTCGAATTCGAGCCAGCTTCCGCGGTACGGAATGATGCGGCTGGAATAAATACCTTTTTCGTGCGAGAAAATGACGCCGGGAGAGCGGTGAATCTGGGAAACCACTACGCGCTCCGCGCCGTTGACAATAAAGGTACCCCGCTCGGTCATCAGCGGGATGTCGCCCATATAAATATCTTTTTGACGGATTTCTCCGGTCTGCTGAAATATCAGATTAATACGCGCTTTGAGGGGCACGGAAAAGGTCAGGCCTTTTTGCTTGCATTCCAGCTCCGAGAATTTAATATTCTCTTCATCCAGCTTGTAGAATTCATACTCAAGGAGCATGTCGCCATTCGGGCTTTCGATCGGGAAAGTAGAATGAAAGACATCTTCCAGGCCGATCTCCTGCGTCGAGTCGGACGCCGGATCGGATCCATTCTGGAGAAATTTCTTGTAGGAAGAAAGCTGAATGTCAACGAGGTCTGGCAGCTCCATAAAATTATGGATATTCTTGCCGATATACTGACGGTTGATCGCTTGATTTCTTGCGAACATCCCATACCCCCTAAAAAAGCAAATTAACAGACGCTAAAAGGCTCTCTGAACCCCAAACATCTGCCGAGTCTATATATTACAAAAAAGCCCCTGCCACACAATGGAGGAACTTTTCGGGAAAATTCGGCTTAAGCGGATGCGTCCCTGAAGGACGCTCCGAAAAGTGTCCGGCTTCGTGAGCCGGACACCCTTAAAAAAATCAGGCAACCTCAACCACACCGCCGGCGGCAGTGATGGAATCCTTGATCTTCGCGGCTTCTTCCTTGGAAACGTTCTCTTTGAGAGTCTTGGGAGCACCTTCTACGAGATCCTTGGCTTCCTTGAGTCCGAGACCGGTAACAGTGCGGACTTCCTTGATAACGGAAATCTTTTTGTCGTCGGCGGAAAGACCCTTGAGGGTTACGGTGAATTCAGTCTGCTCTTCGGCGGGAGCGGCACCGGCGGCACCGGCGGCCATAACGGCTACAGGGGCGGCGGCGGTAACGCCGAACTTAACTTCCATGGCCTTTACGAGGTCGGAAACCTCAAGGATGGTCATTGAGGCGATTGCCTCCAGAATCTGGTCTGTTGTGAGAGCTGCCATATTATCTTCTCCTTAATAGGAATATCTGTCCAGTTCATACGAACTGAGTGCCCCGAAGGGCTTTATTTCACGGAACAGGACGACAGCTATGAAGCCTGATCCGCTTTACTACAAAAAAATCAGGACGCCTCGGCTTTCTTGTCTGCCACGGCCTGCAGCGTGCGAGCCAGTTTGGCCGCAGTCGCGTTGAGAGTAGACATAAGCATGGAGATGAGTTCTTTCTTGCCGGGAAGCTTGGAATAAGCTTCGATTTTGGCAGTGTCGAAAATCTCGCCGGCAATCAGAGCGCCCTTAATCTTCAGAGCGGGAACTTCTTTGGCGAAATCAAAGAGCACCTTGGCGACCACGTTGGCATCCTCTCCGGAGAGCGCGATGGCCGTGGGTCCAAGCAGATAGTTACTCATATCCGGAGCGTTAATCTCCTGGAAGGCAATGCGCGCAAAGTTGTTTTTTACAACCTTGAACGAACAGCCGTTGGTGCGCAGCTGGCCGCGGAGCGTAGTAATCTGCTCAACGGTAAGTCCGCGGTATTCAGTGAAAATGTAGTTCGGTACAGCCTGGAACCGGGCCTTGATATCCGCAATGGCCTGGGCTTTCGCAGGCTGGAGTTTCTTCGCTATTACAGCCATGTTTACTCTCCTGACTTGTAGGCAACCCAGACACCGGGGCCCATGGTCGAACTGACCGACACAGACTGCACAAAGTCAACTTTGGCGTCCGCCGGCTTCTTTCTTGCCATCTCCACCAGGAAGGCGTCGATATTCTCGACAATCTTCGAGGCGTCCATGGATACCTTACCGACGGCGAGATGGATTACTCCAGTCTTGTCGGCGCGGAACTCCACGCGGCCCTTCTTGAGCTCATTGATAGCGGCGGTAATGTCGTTGGTTACGGTACCGGTCTTCGGATTGGGCATCAAACCCTTGCGTCCAAGAACCATACCGAGACGGCCGACGTCTTTCATCATATCCGGGGTAGCAACGGCAATGTCGAATTCGAGCCAGCCGCCCTTAACCTTTTCAATATATTCGTCGGCACCAGCATAAGCGGCGCCGGCGGCCATAGCCTCGGCAACGCGGTCTTCCTTACAGAATACCATCACCTTCTTCTCGCCGCGGAACTGGTGCGGCAGAACGACGGTGTCACGCAGTGACTGGCTCTTGCCGAGCTTCAGGTTAACGTGAACTTCGACGGTTTCATCAAACTTGGCGAACTTCAGCTCTTTAACCAATTCACAGGCCTTGGTCAGGTCGTAAGATTTTGTACCGTCATACTTTTTGAGCGCTTCGCGATATTTTTTTCCGTGTTTCATATTATCGCTCCACCTCTACACCCATACTGCGGGCAGTACCGGCGATGATTTTTTTTGCCGCTTCAATATCATTGGCATTGATGTCGGGCATTTTGATCTTGGCGATCTCTTCAAGCTTAGCCTTGGACAAAACGGCAACCTTCTGTTTGGCCGCATTGGCCGACGCCTTGGTGAGATTGCAGGCTTTTTTGATGAGTACTGATGCGGGCGGTGTTTTCAGAATAAACGTGAAAGTTTTATCTGAGTAAACGGTGATTACGCACGGAATAATCAGTCCGGTTTCCATGCTTTTTGTGCGGTCGTTAAACTGCTGCACAAACTGCGGAGCACTGACACCATGGGGACCAAGCGCCGGTCCGACGGGGGGAGCTGGAGTAGCTTTTCCCGCCGGGCACTGCAACTTGACCATGGCAGTGATCTTTTTCTTAGCCATAAGGTTCTCCTCTGTGGTCATAGCGGAATCGTAACGGGCGACGCCCTACCGATTCCTCCCATATCAAGAACGCCCAAATTCTATCGCGAACGAAAGAATCGGGCTCTTAACAACTAGATCTTTTCTACCTGTAATAGATCAACTTCTACCGGAGTAGCGCGGCCAAATATGCCGACCATTACGCGCAGCTTTCCGCGCTCCATGTTAACTTCTTCGATTGCGCCGGTGAACGAGTCAAACGGACCGTCGATAATCTTGACCTGCTCGCCGGGCTCAAAGCTCTGCTTGACACGCGGCGCTTTTTCGCCTTTCAACTCGCCGGCCTTTTGCAGAATCGCGCGGGCTTCGTCAGAGCTGATCGGCTGAGGCCGGACTCCGCCGGGAGTGCCCACAAAACCGGTCACGCCCTGTATTTTGCGGATAGCCGAGCAAGTAGCCTTCCAGCCAAGCTCGGGAAGATTCATTTCGATCAGGATATAACCGGGCAGAAATTTCTTGGTGAGGGTTCGTTTTTTTCCGTCTTTTACCTCGACAACTTCCTCAACAGGCACCTTGATATCAAGGACCACCTCAGGGGAAATGTCTCCGGTTTCGATCAGAGAACGTATTGTTTTCTCGATTTTATTCTCATACCCGGAATAGGTATGCAGAATGTACCAACCTTTTGTCATCAGTTACGCCTAGAAAATAACATTTACCCCGGCCACTAATATCGCGTCGAGTAAACCTAACAGGATGGCAACGATAGCTGTTGAAACAACAACTACCTTAACAGAGGAAATTACATCATCACGAGTCGGCCAGACAACCTTGCGGAGCTCGGCTACACACTCTCTAAAAAACTGGACGATTTTCGCCATGCCAGTCCCCATTTATTATTAAGATACAGGCCAGGCAGGACTCGAACCCGCAACATTCGGTTTTGGAGACCGACGCTCTACCATTAGAGCTACTGACCTAGTCAAATAAAGAAGTCTTGTAAAGACTTCTTTATTTGACCCTGGAGTATTCACTACGTGAAACTCCACAGGGCTCAGCCATTACTGACCTCGCTCCACCAATGCTTATTTGACCTTTGTTTCCTTGTGCAGGGTGTGCTTGCGGTCAAAAGGACAATACTTACTCAACTCAAGCTTCGCCTGGGTGTTCTTGCGGTTTTTCTGAGTGGTATAATTCTTGCGCTTGCATTCTGAGCATTGCATCGCGATTATTTCTACAGATGATTTCTTGGCCATTATAGTCCCCTTATTTGCATGGTACAGCTCCCGAGCGGAATCGAACCGCTGACCTCAACCTTACCATGGTTGCGCTCTACCGACTGAGCTACAGGAGCAAAAACACGTTGCGTCAATTCATGAACAGCCCGCCAGGAGCCGTTTTAGAGTTGCTCGGCAAACATACCAGAGGCCATCGGTTTTGTCAAGCCGGACAAACTTGAAAAACGGGCGTTTTTTACGGTAGGCAAAGCCGGTTTCTCTGCGTATAGTAGAACAATGAAATGGGCATTGGTATTAGCCGGCGGCGGAGCCCGCGGCCTGGCACACATCGGAGTACTCGAAACCCTGCTGGAAATGGACGTTCCTGAGCCTTCCCTGATAGTCGGCTGCTCCATGGGCGCGATAATCGGCGGTTTGTACGCCTCCGGTATGAGCGCGCAAGAAATGCGGAAATACGTCGGAAAACACGTCGATCTCACCGATTATATGAGCGACGCGGAATGGAAACCGGCGGAATTGCCCTTGGGCAAGGTTTTTCGCATCGGAAACGGCATAACCAACCTGTTTTCGGCCCCGGGAATCGACTCCGGGAAACGGGCCCTGCAGATACTGAGGGATATGTCCGGTGATATCAATATCGAACAGCTGCGCATTCCCTTTTGCTGTAACGCCACGGATTTGTGTACAGGCAAAGAAATTGTTTTTGATAAGGGTCCGCTGGCTGAGGCGCTGCGCGCTTCATCATCCTTTCCGGGGGTATTCGCGCCGTATAAAAAAGACGGTATGCTGCTCTCGGACGGTTACCTCAGCCACAACCTGCCAGTCTGGATAGCCCGCAAGAAGGGCTACCGCAAGATACTGGCCGTAAATCTGGCCGATTTTAACCGGCAAAACCAGCGTACCATGCGCACAGCCGTAGATGTGCTGCTCAGAGCCTTCGACTGCGCCATGAACCGCCAAACAGAACATTATCGGGACAGGCCGACCGCGACGATTATAGCGGATAACGACCGCTCACCGCTGGATTTCCGGCATCCGGACAAACAGATTGATTTTGGCCGGGACTGCGCCAGAGAACAGCAAGACCGCATCCGGCGGTTTTTCGGACGACATAGAGGGAGAATTAAATGAGTTTTTTAGATGAAAAGATAGATAAGATTATCGCCAGCTACGAACAGTGGGGCGGCATCAACCTGACCGATACCCACAACTTCCCGAACCGGGCCGGCGTGGTAGCCGCGCTGCAGGATATCGAAAACGTGGTTTTTCCTGGATTCAGAGAAGACTCGGCCATCGATACCGAAAACCTGCGCTACGCCACCGGCGAGCGGTTGCACCGCATCGTGCGCAACCTGACCGCCGAGGTACTTAAGGCTATCCGCCACATCTGCCAGATATCCAACCGCGACGGCTCGGGATGCTACAAATACGCCGAAAAGATAGTGCTCTTGCTGATTGACGAGATACCGGAACTGCGCCGCCTGGCCAGCACCGACGCCAAGGCCGCCATGGACGGGGACCCGGCCGCCCGCAGCATTGAAGAAGTGATCCTCTCCTACCCCGGACTGGAAGCCTTGCTGGTGCACCGCATCGCCCATATTCTCTATACTCACGGAGTCCCGATTATTCCGCGGATGATGAGCGAATATGTGCACGGACGCACCGGTATCGACATCCACCCCGGCGCCAGCATCGGCGAGGAATGCTTTATCGACCACGGCACCGGTGTCGTTATCGGCGAAACCTGCCTTATCGGGCGGAATGTCAAGATTTATCAGGGCGTAACGCTCGGGGCCCTCAGCGTCAAAAAAACGATGGCCGATAAAAAACGGCACCCAACTATTGAAGATAATGTCACGATCTATGCCGGCGCCACCATTCTGGGCGGGCAAACGGTAATCGGCCGGGGCAGCGTGATCGGCGGGAATATGTGGCTGACCGAGTCAGTCCCGCCGGAAAGCCGGATCTATAATTGCGTCACCTAAAACTGATGGATCTACTCCTGATCGCCGCTGTGGCGACGGTCGGGATAGTATCCGGCTTGTATGTGTACGGTGGCGCCGGCGAGCGTCTGCAGCTGGCTATTGACGCCCCCGGCGCCTCATATATCTATCCCCTGGACAAAGCGCTGGAAATTGCCGTACCCGGGCCGCTCGGCGACACCCATATCCATATCGAAAAAGGCCAGGCCAGCATTCACTCCTCGCCCTGCCCCAACCAAACCTGCATCGCCGCGCCGCCTATTTCCAAGAAAGGTGAGTGGTCCGCCTGCCTGCCCAATCAGATTATCATCCGCGTCACCGGCGCCGCCGACACGGACACCGTAGACAGCATTGCTTACTAATATCAGCCGGCTTCAGCGGTCATGCGGAGATTAGCGCCGTATTCTCCGCAGAATGTGCGGAGAATAGCTTGTTATTCTCCGCAAGTGTCCCTATAATCTGAAATATGAGCTATATCTGGCAGAAAAACGAGTGGCCGCATTTCCGCTGGGACGAAACAGCGCTCCAGGAACCCCTGAGCACCGCCCGTCATGAGCAGGGCTTGCTGCTGGGACGCCTTGAAGCGTTGGGTTTTCCCGGACGGCAAAACACAGTCCTGTCCACCCTGACCGATGAAATTCAAAAAACCAGTGAAATAGAGGGTGAACTGATGGCCGCCGATGCGGTTCGCTCATCGGTAGCACGGCGCCTGGGTATCGACATCGGCGCTCTGGCCCCTGAAGACCGGCGAGTGGAAGGTCTGGTGGACGTGGTAATGGACGCGACCCGGAACTACCGCTCAGCGCTGACCAAGGACCGGCTGTGCGCCTGGCAAAGCTCGCTTTTCCCGGAAGGCCGCTCCGGAGCCTTCAAAGTCAGTGTCGGCCGCTGGCGCACGGATAGCGAGGGGCCGATGCGGGTAATTTCTGGACCCATGGGCCGCGAAAAAGTGCATTATCAGGCACCGCCGGCCAATCTGCTGGATGGGGAAATGTCACAATTTTTGGACTGGTTTAACGCGGAAGGCCAACTGGACGCCCTGCTGCACAGCGCCATTGCCCACCTCTGGTTTGTGAGCATCCACCCCTTTGACGACGGTAACGGCCGCATCGCGCGGGCTATTGCCGAGATGGCCCTCTGCCGCTCGGACCGCACAGCCGAGCGTTATTACAGCATGTCCGCCGAAATCCGCAGGCAGCGCAGCGACTACTATGCCATTCTGGAAGAAACGCAAAAAGGCGAGCTCGATATAACCGGCTGGTTGCTCTGGTATCTGGAATGTTTCCGGAAAGCGATAGCCCAGGCTGGAGTATCTTTATCGGCCTTGAAAAAACAGGCTGTGTACCGGGAGAAGTTAGCCCTGATCGGGGCAAATGAGCGCCAACGCCTGATGCTGGAAAAGCTGCTGGACGGTTTCGAGGGCAAACTGACCTCCAGTAAATGGGCTCAGCTTGCCAAGTGCTCCCAGGATAGCGCCGGGAGGGACATTGCCATGTTGCTGGAAGCCGGTATCCTGCGCCGCGGCCAAGCCGGCGGGCGCAGCACCGCCTATGAGCTGGCCGATCTAGCGGACTGACGCGATTCCATCAATTTAAACCGCTTCGATCTCTTCCATTTCCTCCATCGTTTCCATCTCCGCCATTTCCTCAGTCTCGACGGTTAGAACTTTTTTTTGCGGGGCAGCCAGAGAGCCTAGGGCCAGGGTTTGCATCAGCTCGCTGATACTGGCTGCCTGAACGGCGCAGCTGCCTTCAAAGGAGCAACCGATACGGAAACTGTCCCCGTCGCTCTCGGAACGCCGGGTGCGGATGCTGAGAGGCAAACGGCGCTCGCCTTCGGAGGTCAGCGGCAGTACTACTTGCACCTGGCGGTTTACACCGATCGGCATATCCTTCCGGGCAATCAGGCTCAGGCCGGAAGCCGAAAGGTCGCCGAGATTCCCCAACATCTCGCCGTCGGCATCCAGCACTTCCAGGTTGTATAACAGCACCTGACGCTGGTGCTTGCGGTTGAACTTGCGGGTAGTGCACTCCTGGTCAACCTGATACTTGCGCAAAATTCGGTTACGCTCAGAGCCGCCGACTTTCAGGTAGCCGGCCAGCTGGGCCAGGACGCGGGCGGAGCGGTTGGAGTCGACGGCGTTTTCCTCGGTCTCCACGGTGGTGGTATTGATAGCTTCATATTCGGCGGACCGGGCATGATACTCGCGGGCAAAGCCTTCAATCTTGGCGGCATCGCGCTCGGAGGAGTCGGCCGCGCGGGTGGCGCTGTCAATCTGATCCGAAAAAACCCGGTCAAAGCGGTCGATGCGGCCGGCCATGTCCTGGACAGACAGGCCGATACTTTCAAAGCTGCCGCGGGTGCGCGTCACGGACACGCCCAGTTTTTCGGCGGCCCCGGCCACGGTGCCCACCAGGGATGTAGACTGGTCGATACCGGTTTTAACGTTTGCCAGCACGGCTTCAATATCATCGAGGGCCAGGCGGCTGGAATGGGCCAAAGCCTTCACCTCCAGGGCGATAACGGCAAAGCCGCTGCCGCTTTTTCCGGCCCGGGCGGCTTCGATCGAGGCGTTAATGGCCAGAATATGTGTCTGTTCGACGATATCGGCAATGTTTTTAAGCTTTTCAGTTATCTTTTTGGCTTCTTCAGACTCTTTCTGGGCCGTTACGGTCAAGTTGCGCAAGCCCTTGGCCAGTTCTTCGGCGGCTTCCTGGGTACGCTGTACTTCCCGCTTGCCGCCGGCGGCGTTCGCCGAGGCCGATTTGGTCTGTTCAACCAGTTCCGAGAGCTCTTCCCGGGAGGATAAGGCCCGCTCGCGCAGTTCGCGGGCCTGAGCCTGATTTTCTTTTAGGGCGGCGGTGAGCGCTTTCAATTCCTGATTGGTGGCTGTCAGTCCCTCAAAATAGGAAGCCACCCGGGAGCGCAGGTTGATAAGCATTTCAACCTGGCGGGAAGCCTGATTAGCCAGGTTTTGGGCGGAAAAGTAAATATCAGAAGAAAAAAGGTCGAATTTGGTGGCGGAGCGCTGGAGGACATCGATATCGTCATTGATATGCTCCATCAGTTTGTCGATTCCTTCTAGGGAGTCGAATTTTCCGTGAATGCCGTTGGCGTCCACCAGCCGGGAGATTTCAATATGATTTTCGCTGACCAGGCCGGCCGCCGCGGAAAAGGCGGTCAATTCCCGGAAGAGCCGGTTCATCTTGCCAACCACCCAAAACCCGAGAGCCGCCCCGAAGAGCGCGAGAGCGGCAGAAGAGAGGGCCAGTAAAACAGGCGCAAAAACCCCCGCAGCCGCAAGCAAAGCGCAAACCGCCGAGCAGACGATGCAAATCAGGGCCCCTAAAGCCAGCGAAACCCGGCGTGTATAACTAGTCATAACTTCCATTCTAGTGGTGTTTGGGCCATCTGGCAAATGAAGTTTTTCGGTTTTGGGGAGATTTACTCCAGTTCCACATCCGCTAAAAGGCGGTTAACCCTTGAAATAACAGTATTTACGCCGATAATCGATAGGCAAGAAACTCTCATTTCTTCAATTAACTGTTTGGTTTTTCGGAGCAAGGGGAGTACAATTAGAACCAGGAGTTCCACAAATGATGAAATTCGGCAAATTCAAATATATCGCGATACTGGCCACCCTGTTGCTGACGGCGGGGATGGAGGCGTGGGGGTTAAATTATACATGGACTGGTTCATCAAATACCGATTGGGCAGAACCTAATAACTGGAATGAAGATTTAAGCGGATTACCTGATGGATTCTCCCCTGGTGCTGGTGACAGCGCGACGATTTCAGCTGTCGGCTTTGGGGTACCTACCACAAATATCCCCGTAACACTAATAAATCTGACTGTTCAAGATAACTGGAATACCGGTACCCTGACAACTTTAACCGGGGATCTTACCGTCACCGCAGGCACACTCACTCTGGACGGAAATTTAGAAACTACAGCAAACGCTATTTTCAGCACAGTGGTTGGTGCAGGGAATTCATTAACAATTGGAAATAATGCGACTTTTAACAATACCGTCACGGGCTTAACCTCGCTGACTGTGACCGGCGCTTCCACGATCAACACTACCAACATCACTTCTTCAGGCACACAGCTCTATACCGGAAATGTCACACTCGGCGCGAATGCCGTTCTCACCGGTCCGACCGTTACCTTCAACGGCACTGTCTCAGGCGCCACCACGTTCTCCCTGAATGTCACCGGTGACGCCGTCTTCGGTAACGGCGCCGCAGACACCGTCACGGGCTTAACCTCACTGACTGTGACCGGCGCTTCCACGATCAACACTACCAACATCACTTCTTCAGGCACACAGCTCTATACCGGAAATGTCACACTCGGCGCGAATGCCGTTCTCACCGGTCCGACCGTTACCTTCAACGGCACTGTCTCAGGCGCCACCACGTTCTCCCTGAATGTCACCGGTGACGCCGTCTTCGGTAACGGCGCCGCAGACACCGTCACGGGATTGACCACGCTGACTGTGACCGGCGCTTCCACGATCAACACTACCAACATCACTTCTTCAGGCACACAGCTCTATACCGGAAATGTCACACTCGGCGCGAATGCCGTTCTCACCGGTCCGACCGTTACCTTCAACGGCACTGTCTCAGGCGCCACCACGTTCTCCCTGAATGTCACCGGTGGCGCCGTCTTCGGTAACGGCGCCGCAGACACCGTCACGGGCTTAACCTCACTGACTGTGACCGGCGCTTCCACGATCAACACTACCAACATCACTTCTTCAGGCACACAGCTCTATACCGGAAATGTCACACTCGGCGCGAATGCCGTTCTCACCGGTCCGATCGTTACCTTCAACGGCACTGTCTCAGGCGCCACCACGTTCTCCCTGAATGTCACCGGTGACGCCGTCTTCGGTAACGGCGCCGCAGACACCGTCACGGGATTGACCACGCTGACTGTGACCGGCGCTTCCACGATCAACACTACCAACATCACTTCTTCAGGCACACAGCTCTATACCGGAAATGTCACACTCGGCGCGAATGCCGTTCTCACCGGTCCGACCGTTACCTTCAACGGCACTGTCTCAGGCGCCACCACGTTCTCCCTGAATGTCACCGGTGACGCCGTCTTCGGTAACGGCGCCGCAGACACCGTCACGGGATTGACCACGCTGACTGTGACCGGCGCTTCCACGATCAACACTACCAACATCACTTCTTCAGGCACACAGCTCTATACCGGAAATGTCACACTCGGCGCGAATGCCGTTCTCACCGGTCCGACCGTTACCTTCAACGGCACTGTCTCAGGCGCCACCACGTTCTCCCTGAATGTCACCGGTGACGCCGTCTTCGGTAACGGCGCCGCAGACACCGTCACGGGCTTAACCTCACTGACTGTGACCGGCGCTTCCACGATCAACACTACCAACATCACTTCTTCAGGCACACAGCTCTATACCGGAAATGTCACACTCGGCGCGAATGCCGTTCTCACCGGTCCGACCGTTACCTTCAACGGCACTGTCTCAGGCGCCACCACGTTCTCCCTGAATGTCACCGGTGACGCCGTCTTCGGTAACGGCGCCGCAGACACCGTCACGGGATTGACCACGCTGACTGTGACCGGCGCTTCCACGATCAACACTACCAACATCACTTCTTCAGGCACACAGCTCTATACCGGAAATGTCACACTCGGCGCGAATGCCGTTCTCACCGGTCCGACCGTTACCTTCAACGGCACTGTCTCAGGCGCCACCACGTTCTCCCTGAATGTCACCGGTGGCGCCGTCTTCGGTAACGGCGCCGCAGACACCGTCACGGGCTTAACCTCACTGACTGTGACCGGCGCTTCCACGATCAACACTACCAACATCACTTCTTCAGGCACACAGCTCTATACCGGAAATGTCACACTCGGCGCGAATGCCGTTCTCACCGGTCCGATCGTTACCTTCAACGGCACTGTCTCAGGCGCCACCACGTTCTCCCTGAATGTCACCGGTGACGCCGTCTTCGGTAACGGCGCCGCAGACACCGTCACGGGATTGACCACGCTGACTGTGACCGGCGCTTCCACGATCAACACTACCAACATCACTTCTTCAGGCACACAGCTCTATACCGGAAATGTCACACTCGGCGCGAATGCCGTTCTCACCGGTCCGACCGTTACCTTCAACGGCACTGTCTCAGGCGCCACCACGTTCTCCCTGAATGTCACCGGTGACGCCGTCTTCGGTAACGGCGCCGCAGACACCGTCACGGGCTTAACCTCACTGACTGTGACCGGCGCTTCCACGATCAACACTACCAACATCACTTCTTCAGGCACACAGCTCTATACCGGAAATGTCACACTCGGCGCGAATGCCGTTCTCACCGGTCCGACCGTTACCTTCAACGGCACTGTCTCAGGCGCCACCACGTTCTCCCTGAATGTCACCGGTGGCGCCGTCTTCGGTAACGGCGCCGCAGACACCGTCACGGGATTGACCACGTTGACTGTGACCGGCGCTTCCACGATCAACACTACCAACATCACTTCTTCAGGCACACAGCTCTATACCGGAAATGTCACACTCGGCGCGAATGCCGTTCTCACCGGTCCGACCGTTACCTTCAACGGCACTGTCTCAGGCGCCACCACGTTCTCCCTGAATGTCACCGGTGACGCCGTCTTCGGTAACGGCGCCGCAGACACCGTCACGGGCTTAACCTCACTGACTGTGACCGGCGCTTCCACGATCAACACTACCAACATCACTTCTTCAGGCACACAGCTCTATACCGGAAATGTCACACTCGGCGCGAATGCCGTTCTCACCGGTCCGACCGTTACCTTCAACGGAACTGTCTCAGGCGCCACCACGTTCTCCCTGAATGTCACCGGTGACGCCGTCTTCGGTAACGGCGCCGCAGACACCGTCACGGGATTGACCACGCTGACTGTGACCGGCGCTTCCACGATCAACACTACCAACATCACTTCTTCAGGCACACAGCTCTATACCGGAAATGTCACACTCGGCGCGAATGCCGTTCTCACCGGTCCGACCGTTACCTTCAACGGCACTGTCTCAGGCGCCACCACGTTCTCCCTGAATGTCACCGGTGACGCCGTCTTCGGTAACGGCGCCGCAGACACCGTCACGGGCTTAACCTCGCTGACTGTGACCGGCGCTTCCACGATCAACACTACCAACATCACTTCTTCAGGCACACAGCTCTATACCGGAAATGTCACACTCGGCGCGAATGCCGTTCTCACCGGTCCGACCGTTACCTTCAACGGCACTGTCTCAGGCGCCACCACGTTCTCCCTGAATGTCACCGGTGACGCCGTCTTCGGTAACGGCGCCGCAGACACCGTCACGGGATTGACCACGCTGACTGTGACCGGCGCTTCCACGATCAACACTACCAACATCACTTCTTCAGGCACACAGCTCTATACCGGAAATGTCACACTCGGCGCGAATGCCGTTCTCACCGGTCCGACCGTTACCTTCAACGGCACTGTCTCAGGCGCCACCACGTTCTCCCTGAATGTCACCGGTGACGCCGTCTTCGGTAACGGCGCCGCAGACACCGTCACGGGCTTAACCTCACTGACTGTGACCGGCGCTTCCACGATCAACACTACCAACATCACTTCTTCAGGCACACAGCTCTATACCGGAAATGTCACACTCGGCGCGAATGCCGTTCTCACCGGTCCGACCGTTACCTTCAACGGCACTGTCTCAGGCGCCACCACGTTCTCCCTGAATGTCACCGGTGACGCCGTCTTCGGTAACGGCGCCGCAGACACCGTCACGGGATTGACCACGTTGACTGTGACCGGCGCTTCCACGATCAACACTACCAACATCACTTCTTCAGGCACACAGCTCTATACCGGAAATGTCACACTCGGCGCGAATGCCGTTCTCACCGGTCCGACCGTTACCTTCAACGGCACTGTCTCAGGCGCCACCACGTTCTCCCTGAATGTCACCGGTGACGCCGTCTTCGGTAACGGCGCCGCAGACACCGTCACGGGCTTAACCTCACTGACTGTGACCGGCGCTTCCACGATCAACACTACCAACATCACTTCTTCAGGCACACAGCTCTATACCGGAAATGTCACACTCGGCGCGAATGCCGTTCTCACCGGTCCGACCGTTACCTTCAACGGCACTGTCTCAGGCGCCACCACGTTCTCCCTGAATGTCACCGGTGACGCCGTCTTCGGTAACGGCGCCGCAGACACCGTCACGGGATTGACCACGTTGACTGTGACCGGCGCTTCCACGATCAACACTACCAACATCACTTCTTCAGGCACACAGCTCTATACCGGAAATGTCACACTCGGCGCGAATGCCGTTCTCACCGGTCCGACCGTTACCTTCAACGGCACTGTCTCAGGCGCCACCACGTTCTCCCTGAATGTCACCGGTGACGCCGTCTTCGGTAACGGCGCCGCAGACACCGTCACGGGCTTAACCTCACTGACTGTGACCGGCGCTTCCACGATCAACACTACCAACATCACTTCTTCAGGCACACAGCTCTATACCGGAAATGTCACACTCGGAACAAACGCCACTCTTACCACAACAAACAGCACCATTACCTTCGGAAACACATTGGCATGCGGAGCACAATACCTGACGATTACAGCAGGTACTGGAGAAGTCCAGTTCAATGGAAATGTAACTGGTACTTCTGGACTGGCAAACATAAGGCTCTTCTCAGCGGGAAACTTGACAGGAGCAGGGCTAAACACTATGGGAAACATCGATGTATATATCGATGCCCCGACTTACACATTAACTCTGTTAACAAATCTCACCTGCCGTAACCTTTACTTCTATCAAGGCAATCTCAACCTTGCAACCCGCACCATTACAACCGGAACTATGGCCATCTTTGGCGCGGGCTATTCATCCGATGATACTCAATGGACAGGTGTGGATACCCGCTATGCCTACTACGCACCTGCCACCGGTCTTGCATACGCGCCGCCTTTGAGCACAAACCCTGCTCCCGCAGCCGGTGTGTTTATCCCCGGTGCGCACAGCGCCGCTTTCACCAATCTTACCGGTACAACTTTCAACCTCACCGGAAACTTCTATAATAATGGATCCAACATGAATACCGGGGCTTTTACCCTTACTATTCCAAACAATGACGCTTCAGTCTGGGTTTTTAACTCCACTAACGTTGCTACCGCCAATCAATGGGGCACACCTTATGCAGTGGCCTTGAATATGAATGTAACTGGAGCCACAGCTGCCGGCGGCTGGGTAAACGCCGCAACAGCACAGGACGTCACGGGGTCCGGAACCAACTGGCAATTTGACAGCCCAACCATCGCAGCGGCCGAAACCTGGTATGACGATGTTATCCGTGTCGATTTTGATATGAATATTGAAAACTCTAACGGTGAAATCAATTCTGTCATTACAACCGCCTGGGCCAGTCTTGCCGCCGGTGGCGTCTGGTTTGACTCAACCGAAACCGCGCGCCGCTTTGATGGGGTCTTCTCAAACGCCGACTGCACAACAGTGTTACCCAATAATGCCGATACAGACATTTTCTATATCCGCACCGCCGCCACTCAGCGTTGGAATACGGACGCCACCGGCCTGTCAGAAGGCGCAATTGAAAGTACTGACCGTCACGGAGTACATCAAACAGGCATTCCGGACTTGTCCTTCCTGAAAGGCCTTTTCCGCGCTGCTAACGGCAAAACCATGAGCCCGCACTATGGCGCTCACGGAGAGCCGGTCTATAGCGCCACCGCCGACCGCTGCCGCCCTGTCGTTGTGGAAGTACGCACCGGACAGGAACTGCATGAAACGGTACAGGCAAATCAGCGTCCTTATGACGCCCATAACTTTATCGAGTTCCGCTGGTCGGAACCGGTGGATATTGGGGATTTCGACACCCAGGGTGCGGCGCCAAACTTTCCCATTCCCTATACTCGCTCCCAGACTACCTTCGGGACGGCAACCGAGTGGGGCGGAGCAATCAGCGGCAGTAATCCTTTAGTAGTTACCGGCTACGCCAGCATTGCTACCGGCGCACTTGCCACCGGGAACCGCGGCAATTACGCAGCCGGTTTAGGAAACGCCGCCAACGATCCGACCGTTCAGGCTCTCTACCGCAATTTCTCAATCGACGGTGTAGCAATAGCCGCAGATCAAGACCACCGTCTGCGAATCGCCATCGCCGGATTGGCCGAGGAAACATTGATAACACATGTCGAAAGCTGGAAGTGGTATTATCAGGGGTATATCGATAACGCCACAACACCATCTGGAACCGTTACCATACCGAGCAATCAGTATATCCTCGACCGCGCTGACACACCGAACATCCTCGAACCGACCATTTACAACCTCGCGACAGAAACCGCTACTTTATCAACCGCCTGGGGTAACTTTGACAGCGCTGCCGGCGGAAGGCAAAAACCGGCTCTCACCATAAACAGCACTACAACCGACCTATACAGCACCTGGGACACCACGCCGCCGGCCTTCGCGGGGGTTAAACCGGTTTCAGCCGCTTGGGATACTGTCCCGGACACCGTTGAGGTACTACCGCTTAATAATGGCAGCGGTTTAATTGATCGTCTTGAATTGCACTTCCTGGACAACGCTCCGCTATATAATAATTTCGAAACATTCCGTTGGCAGTCGCGTACCGGATGGTGGGAAAATCCACCTCGAACTTATTTAGCTAGTCCCGGGGCAGCAGCTCCGGAAACTTTCGGCGGATCCCGCCCTCAGGGTGGAGCCACTCGTACACATGGCGGTATCCGTGCCAGTAGTCTGCATGATTTAACGGAAACAGCCCTGATCATTACCAATGAGGGCGCTGACGCGGTCATCAGTTCATTCACCTTCAGCGTATCCTCGCCGTTCATGACAGCCGGTGCCGGACCTCTGACAGGCCCCGACACTCCATACTTTACGGTGAATATTCCAGCAACCTGGCCAATAGCCACTGCCCTACCGACTATCGAGTATTCTCAAGCCGGAGGCGGGTTTATTACCGACCTGGCCGGCAACCGCATGCCGAGCAGCATTGAGCGCGATACCCTGAACCGTACACCGCCACAACCGGTAATGGCGCTAACGGCAGCCGGCGGCAGCGATTTATATCTGCTTTTTTCCAAACCGATCGATACCTATAGCCCGCTCGGTATTGAATTGCAACTTCAAAATCCACCAGCCACGGTTACCGCCAGCGCAGTCGGAATTTCTCCCGGATCGAATGGCCGGGGACTCTTGTTCAGACTGAACAATCCGATAGCTGTCGGCCAAATTCTGGATACAGGCTCCTTGATCGATTTCCCGGCCGATCCGGTCCAAGTACCTAACCCTGATACCGGAGCTCTCGAATCCGTCACTTATTTCAGCGACGCAGCTGGCAACTTCCTGTTGCCCACAACTTACCCGCGTGTCACTGACCTGGGGATTAACATTGTTACCGGTCTCTCGGCTTCTGACGGAGTTAATCAGGATGGTTTGCTGGGAGAAGGAGCCGGCGCCCTGCGCGTATTTGACGGCAGTGGTCGGCTGCTGGACAGAACCGTTACTGTATACGGTGTACTTGAAACCGCCGGTATTATAGAGCCGGTTAACCTGTTTTACGACGTATCTCCGGAGCCGGAAACCCTGCCGCAGCCCTTCAATGCCGCGGCCGGCCGGAATAGCAGTCTTTGGCTGCCCGGCGCACTCTCCGGTTTCAATAGTCAGGGTAATGGCGAGGCTCGCGCCCTGGAGCCGGTGTACAGCGTCAATACCGCCACCCATCTGCTGCGCAACTTCCATATTCCGGACTCAGATTCGGAAATTGTCCCGGGCGCAATGGTTGAAATGGTATTCCGTATCGGCAACCTGTTCTGCGTCCGGCTGGATACGCCCGGAGACTTGACCAGTGTCGCGCCCTGGCGCTTCGGCATCTCGGAAACCAAAAGACAGCGTGGCGGCGTAACGATTTTTAACAACGTCATCAACGCCAGCAGCAGGGAACGCACCAGTATCCAGGTTGACTTGCCACGGTCGGGTAATATAGTCATTCAGATATTCACCCTGGATGGAAACCTGATCCGGGTGCTGGAACGCGGCCGACTGGGTGGCGGTACCTATACCTATAACTGGGACGGCAGCAATGAAGCCGGTAATCCGGTGGCCCGCGGCATCTACTTTATCCGCGTAGTGGGTCCGGAGATAGACGAGATTCGCAAGGTAATGGTAATTAGGGAATAACCGGCGGCGGCCCCGCGGTCCTTACAAGCCGTCGGGGTGAAAACGCAGTTCGGGAGCGGCCAGTAAAACCGAACCGGAACGGGACGCGCTCAGGTCGATAACCAAATCCAATACCGGCAGGTTTCCCGTAGGGAACTGCAGGGCATGACTGGCCAGAGTGGCAGTCAACTTCCGCCATCCGGAGGCCGGTTGATAGTCAACCGGAACGGCAGCCAATTTGATAGCGCTGTTTTCAGGGTCGGGACTGACCAGAGTCATAGTAAATTGATTAAGGGGATAAAGACCGGCTACACCGACAGGGTCCGAATCGGGGTCGCTATGCACCCAAATGGAAAAACTATACACTCCGCCTTCCAGGCTTGGTGAGGTATCAGCAGCCCGCAGGCGCAAGCGCAGCGCAATTCCGCCCTGCTTTATCAGCTGCAGGTCATCAATCCAAGCCGAGAAAAAGGTCTCCGCGGGAGGCTCCAGGCGCAGAGAAAAATCAGGGCTTACGGCGGTGTAGGTCGAACTTACCCAGCCGTCGCTCGTGAGCGCTCCTAGACCCGAGACGTTCGGAGTACCCGTAGCGCGCAGCAACCGGAAAAACCACCGGTAATTGGCAGCGGTATCCAGAGCGGCGGCCTCGTCATACTGCACATACTGACCGACGCCGACATCCAAATCGAGCGACCCGGGACCAGTCAGTCGAGTAGTAAAATCATTCACACGACCGCCGGTTCCCGACCAAGACCCAGGTATCCCGGCCTCAAAGTGATTAGGCGAAATCAGATTCACCAAACTCAGACGATATACCGGAGCCGTGGGGTCCAGTCCGGCGGGGACAGCTGAGAAATCAGCGGCTGTATCCGTGGTGTCTACAAAGGTAATATAGTTATAGCCGTCCCAGTCCACGCCCCGATAGGCCGCGTCCCAGGAACCGCTCACCTCACCGGCGGGGGGTACGGGCGGGACATAAGGCTGGTCGCCGATATACTGGTCAAAACCGATGGCTTCAATAAAATTGCTGTCATAATAGGCGTCCGGAAAGGCCCTTTTAGAGGTAAACAGGTCGCAGCCGGACAGGATAAGCAGGCTTGCTGCCGTCAGGGAGACGCCGGTAAGGGCTGAGAAAATCAATCTTTTCAAAAACAGGTTCGTTTTCATGGTGTTCTGCTTATCAGTATACTGCATCTTCCGGTGATTGACAAAGACAGAAAAAAAGTGAATCCTCAAAGACACCATGAGTATTGATAAACGAGAACTGCCGCGCTTTCGCGATTTTGCCGGCGCCAGAATTGACGGAGTGTCGCATCTGCCCGGATTTCTGGAAGATGTCAGCAAAACCGGCTGCCGGGTACGTTTTTCGGACAATTTTATACTCGATTCCGACGCTGAATACGACCTGACTATCCTGCCGTCGCTGCGTTCCGGGCTTAAATCCTTTACCATGGTAGTCAAACCGGAATGGGTGGTCAGCGAAAAGACCAACTTGGAAGTCGGTTTTTCAGTCCTGCACTGCCCCGGCGTGCGCCAATACCAAAAATACGTAGAATGCCTCGCCGATCAATGCAATGCCGAAGTCCAGGAAGCCTGATCTTCAATATACCGGCGGCACCGCTTTTTTGGCCGTCGAGGGTTTCCGCGACCACTTGCTGGAAGAACTAGGCGCCACCGCCCTCAATCCGGGTCCGGATATCCGCCTCTACGGCGACCTGGTACACTACGCCCGCCCGACAGCCCCGCAAACCTTCTGGCAAAAAACCATCCTGAGCGCGCCCTTTATCGCCCAATTTGACTCCGTATCCGAAGCCGCCGATATCCTGCGCTCGCTGCAGCGCAACTGGGCCTATCACCCCACCGCCTGTTTCCGCCGCGCCGCCCTGGTCCAGGAGCGCCTGCCCTACATGAATCTCAAACCGCGGCCCTTTCCCTGGCAGATTCCGGACAGCCCGATCGGGTTGTGGACCCTGTTGGACGAACACACCCTTTTTGCCTCGGCCGCTTCTTCCAGCCCCTTCCCGGCCGGGGAAATCAGCTTTGAGGAAGACCATATCAATCCTCCCAGCCGGGCCTACCTGAAAATGTACGAGATTCTGACCATCCTGCCCTGGATTTTGCGGAAGCGCGGTTTCAGCGAGGGCGAAATCGCCGCGCTGGTACCACAGGCCGGCACGGTTTGCGTTGACGCCGGAGCCTCTCCGGGTGGCTGGACCTGGGTACTGGACAGGATCGGGGCCACGATCACCGCTATCGACAAGGGCGATCTGGATGAGCGGCTGCTGGCCAAGGGAAACATCAGTTTTAAGCGCCATGACGCCTTTACCCTGAAGCCCGCCGAACTTGGCAGGCAGGACTGGGTATTTTCGGACGTAATCTGCTACCCGCCGCGGCTGCTGGAATGGGTGCGCCAGTGGCTGGACAGCGGCCTGTGCGACAATTTTGTATGTACTATCAAAATGCAGGGTCCGGCCGATCACGAAACGACGCGGGCCTTTGCCGCCATTCCCGGCAGTCATATTATGCACCTCAGCGCCAACAAGCATGAACTGACCTGGTTCCGCACCCCGGAGCGGGCGTTGCCTCAGCTCTGATCAATAGGCTATACTGCATCAAAATTATGGTAGGCCGGCAGGCCGGAGGCAAATTATGAGCCAAGTTGAACCGATTCTCGTCAAATGCGGAGCCATGCTCGAAGGGCATTTTTTACTTTCTTCCGGAAAACATTCTTCACGCTATTTCCAGTGCGCCCGGCTGCTGCAGTACCCGGACCAGGCCGCCACGGTAGTGGCCGGCATCGTCGAGCGCATCCGCGCCGACCAGAAAGCCAAGGGCTTTGTGTGCGAGTCCGTTATCGGGCCGGCCATGGGCGGCATTGTCGTAGCCTACGAACTGGGCCGCCAACTGGGCCTGTCGGCCTTTTTTACCGAGCGCGATGACGAAGGAAACATGTGCCTGCGCCGCGGCTTCGAGATTAAACCGGGCGAGAAAATCATTATCGCCGAAGACGTGGTCACCACCGGAAAGTCTACACTGGAAACCGCCGAACGGATCAAGGAGCTCGGGGGCGAGGTTGTCGCCGCCATCTGCATCGTGGACCGCCGTCCGGCTAACAGCGCCGAACCCTTCCCCTGGCCGCTGTACGCCGCCGCCCGCATTCCTGCCGTGCTCTACGACAGCGGCGACTGCCCGCTATGCAAAGAAGGCCGGCTGCCGGCCGTCAAACCCGGCTCCCGCAAGATTTTCTAAGGAATCAGCAGCGTAAATGAAAAAGGGCTGTCCGCCAGCGAAATGACGGACAGCCCTTTTATTTTGGGTTAAGGCCCTTCTCCTTACGGTATCAGCAGCGGACCAACCTGATCCATGATCAGCGGGGAACTCTTAAAGTCGCCACCGCTGAAACTCCAGTCGCCGGCTTCAGCTTCCATGAGCCGGTTGGCGCTGGACATGCCGTCGTAATCATAGGTAGAGATATAGACCTTCATCCCCCGGATCGACTCCGGGCTGTCAAAGGATTCTCCGGAATAGGTGAAGGTAATAGTGCGCTTGGCCTTATCCACCTTGATATCCGGGCCGGCCACCATGGCGGTTCCGGGATTGGCGGCGTCGGCGCCCTTGGAATTATAGAAGAAGTTCATCCATCCGCCGATCTGCGAGAAATAATCCCACTTCATACCCGCCGGTAAAGCGGCATTTTGCCGGGGCATGGCCGAAACCGCGCTGGTCGAGCCCGGCAGGCTGAAGTAAATATAGAAGGTAACGTGGTCAAAGCCGTTTTGCGGACCCCAGGCGCTCGAAATGGGTGAGTTCATGGTCAGCACCAGTTTGACATTGGAACCGGCCGTTAGCAGGTCTACGCGGGCAATATCGCACTGTTTATCGTTAAAAGTAGGGTCTTTCGGGTAGCTGTAACTTCCAGAGGGGCCCTTGTCGTCGCCAACGGGATCGGTAATTGCCACCACCGGTTTGAATTCCAGCTCCACGGTGAAGACATAGGGCGCGGAAACCAGCAGCCGGCCGACCCGGTCAAAGCCGGCCACCACCGCGGAGTGCTCGCCGGCGGAAAGGGAGTCGATCGATACCGGCACCTCAAACTCGCCTGTTACCGCGGTCCCCAGCCGCCAGTTACCGTCAATAACCACCCGGGCTTGCGATAAGCCGGCGGCCGAACCGCCGATCGTACGGGCTGTCTTCCAGACACCGGCCGGTCCAGAAATACTGCCGACCGGCAGATTTTCGCCGGTAGAACGCTCTGTTTCGACTTCATAAACGATGGCGCTTTTCGGGGGCATCAGCAGTGACACAATACCGTTTTCGTCGGTGGAAATGCGCTGTTTGTCCTCGCGCAGGGCAAAAACCGGGTTTAGAATCGCGCGGGGTAATCCGGTTTGGAGGTTGCCGGCCAAAACGGTGTTCGGGCTGGTATTGATCAGGGTCAGACGCACCGTCTCACCCTGTGCGGTCTTGTAACCCAGAATACCGGCGCCCTGCCGGGTAGAGGCAAAGACCTCCACGTCGCCCTGGGTGAACGCCCGGCTGGAGCGGCGCAGGGCGGCCAGATCGGCCAAATAGCGGTAAATGCGACTCTCGGCGTCAAAATGATCCTTGTCCCCGGAAGCAAAACCCTCGGCGAACATGGAGTCGCGTACGCCGGTAAAGCCCTGTTCGGTGCCGTAATAGATTACCGGTACGCCGGGGATGGTATACATGAACAACAGGGCGGTTTCCAGGTCCTCCAGGGAAGCCGAACCCAGGAAGCGGTCCATATCATGGTTGTCGACAAAATTATAAAGCTTGCGCAGGTCCCGGAACTGCTTTTTAAGCGAGGTCAACCGATAGGCGATGCGGTCGGTGGACTTGCCCCGGGCGAAAACGTCAACCATATCGGACTGCAGGGAGAAATTAAGCATCGCCGGCAACCGGGGGTTCTCTTCGCGGCCCATGTAGGTGGCGGTAACGCGGTCTCCGGTGTCGTCGAAGGGAGCCGAACCGTACCAGGCTTCGCCGAAAGCCGTAAAGGCAGTGCGTCCGGTAGAACGGGCGCTTTCCATTATCCCGCCGGGTCCGTGAAAGAAGTCTTCCCAGAAGGCGTGCGGCACGTATTTGACGGTATCGACCCGGAAGGCGTCAACGCCGACTTCCCTGATCCAGTAGCCGTAACTTTCCTTCAAGGCCGCAATTACGGCCGGGTTTTCGGTATTCAGGTCATCCAGATCGGAAAGCTGGTGGGTATAGCGGTTGTTGTCATTGTCAAAGTCGGAAATATTGCCATTCCAATGATAGATCTCGGCTTCGCGGTGAGCGGCGTTATTCCAGTTGTTCTTGTTAAAAGGCGGCTGGCTCGGGGCGCTGACCGGTACCGACTCCGGGTTGCGCGTAAAGTCGATAGCGTCGCCGGAGCCATTGATCCGGAAAAAATTACCCATATGATTCGGGACGATATCCTGAATCAGGTACATGTCATTGCGGTGCAGAGAGGCCGAAAGCTGCTTGTATTCGGCGAGGGTGCCCATGTGCCGATCCACCTTCATTAAGTTCTCGGCCCAGTAACCATGATAGCCGCCATAATTGACCAGCGGATCCCACCACTGATTAGCCACCGGCGGGGTTATCCAGACCGCGCTGGCTCCCAGACCCTTGATATAGTCGATTTTTTGGGTTACGCCGCTAAGGTCGCCTCCGGAATATTTGGCGATGGTCGAAGGGTCATATTCACCCTTTTTTTGGTTCGAATTAGCGGTATTGCCGTCATAAAAACGGTCAGTCAGGATAAAATACACAATTTGTTCGGACCAGTCCGGGGACGGAACATGCAGATAATCCTGAATATCCTGGGAAACCTTACCGGAAGCGCAGGAAAAACACAGGACGATGCCCAGCAGCAAAGCGCCGGATGTAACGATTTTCTTCATTCTAAACTCCTCAAAAAAAGCAGCTTTTATTTTACCACAGATGGATCGGAACCGGGTTGCGAAAGTTTCAGGAAAATATTCTTGACGGCAGACAAACAGAGGACGATACTATCTGTTATGATAACCATTAACCAAGTTGAAGATAAGCCCAATCTCCAGGAAGAATTCGCCCACCGCCAGATTGGCTCGATTGCCAATCAGGTAGACCCTGTTGACGCCAGCTCTTCCGTGGAATTTGTGTTGAATTATTTCAAGAACAATCCACACCAGCCGGCCCTGCCGATTGAGCGCGACGGTGTGTTAATCGGCATTCTGGACCGCTCAATTATCCAGCAGGTGGGGGAGTCGGCTTGGAACCGCTTCTGGCAAAAGGAACTGGATGCCTATATCCATGCCCCGCTGTTGACGCTGCGCGCCGACGATTATATAGAAAAACATATCGACAAGGTTATGCAGCTGAACACCGAAAAAGGCGCCCGCTTTTTCGCGGTCTACTACCGGAAGAGTTTCTTCGGCATTGTCGGTTTGCATGAAATGCTCGCCCGCGTCACTGAAATCCGCAAGCACGACATGCAAAAAGCCCGCACCTTCCAGCAAAACATCCTGGAACCCTTTGACCAGAAAAAAGATCCCCGCTACTCCCTCTCTACCTGGAACCGCATGGCCAATGAAGTCGGCGGCGACTTTTACAAGGATTACAGCACTCCCGACGGTAATTATCATCTCGTTGGCTGTTTTGACGTGTCCGGTAAAAACGTGGCGGCGTCTCTTTCAACCATCGCAATCGGCTCTTTTTTCACGGCGCTGCGTTATTTTGACCTCAAAGACGGTTTCGGCACGAATGTTACCCTGCTGATGGACAAGTATGTCGAGGACCTCACGCCAGGCGACGTTTTCGTAACCTCGGCCCTTTGTTATATTGATCTCGCCAAGGGTCTGGTGCACATTCAAAACTGCGGACATACACCGATCTATCTTTTTGTGCCGGAAGAGGGTAACCGTATCATCGGAAAAACGGTCAACCCTAACCTGCCGCCCATGGGTATGGGTATCATCAAGGCCGAGGAAAATACCGACTATAGCGTACCCATCAGCAAAGGGTTGCGCATTGTGCTGTATACCGATGGACTGACCGATATGGTCACCCCGGACGGAGTGCGCTTTGACGATGAACGTACCAAGGAGCTGTTTGCCGCGACTTGTGGTAAATCCGAAGCTAAAACCCGGGAAATCTATACCAATACCATCGAAGGCTGGATTCTGGAAGCCATGCTACCGGACGACATCACCATCATGGATATCCGGTTCAACTAGCAAAGGATATCCGGAAAACCTTGCTAGCAATGAGGCTACCGCTTATGCTATACTTTTATGAATTATGGGTATAGCCGAACAAAAAGCGGCCCGCGAGGCTGCCAAACTATTCAAAAAAGCGGTGTACTCCGGGAAGATTCCACTAAAGACAGTACGCTCTCATTTTGACGCCCTGTTGGGAGTACGCAGTCTGCCCAACAATGTAGACCGCCGGGAAGTAACCGCCGGAACGGTAACCTGCGATTGTCTGGTTCCGGAACTGGCCCTGGGCAACAAAACCGTGCTCTACGCCCACGGCGGCGGTTTTAATTCCGGCTCGCGCTTCGCCTACCGCAACCTCTGCACATCCATTGCCCATGAGTCGGCCTGTAAGGTCCTGGTGCCCGAGTATCGACTATCCCCCGAATACCCCTTTCCCACCGCTCTGGAAGACCTGTATAACAGTTATGCCTGGCTGCTGCGCGAGGGAATCTCGCCGTTCGATATTGTGATAGCCGGAGACGGCGCCGGGGGAACCTTAGCCCTCTCCCTGGTGCGCTATCTGGATACCCGCCATGTACCCCTGCCGGCCGGCTTGGCCCTTATTTCGCCCTGGACAGACCTGACCCTCTCCGGGAGCAGCCTGCAGACCAACCGCAAGGCCGACCAGATTCTCTCCAAAGAAATTCTGTCCATCCATGCCCATCAGTACACCTATCAAAGCAACTTCTCAAATCCCCAGGTATCACCGTTGCTGGGATCGTTTAATACCTTTCCGCCGCTGTTTATTCAGTGCGGCTCCGAAGAAGCCCTGCTGGACGACTCCGTCCGTCTGGCCGAGAAAGCCAAAAAAGAAGGCGTCAACGTTACTCTGGAAATATGGGACGGTATGTGGCATCTGTTCCAGGCTATCGACAGCCTCAGCCCGCAGGCACATCTGGCCATTAAGCAGCTGGGTCTGTGGATCAGAGGCCTCAAGCACGCCTCCGGTTTTTAGGCCGATTTTATGGAATTGGTTGCACCCGCCGGAAATGTCGAAAAACTGACCTATGCCTGGGAATACGGCGCCGACGCCGCCTATATCGGCTTAAAGCAGTTTTCGCTGCGCATCAAGGCCGACAATTTTTACGGCGAAGAACATGAACATATCCGCGCCCTCAAGGCAGATTACGCCGCCCGTGGTAAACCCAAGAAACTTTTTTGCGCTCTGAATATTACTTTTCATAACGAAGATATCCGCCACTTCCTGTCCGAAGCCGACTACTTCCGCAACTATCCCTTTGACGCCTTTATTATCCAGGACCCCGGCATGATAGCCATCCTGCGCAAAAACTTCCCGGACGTGCCCCTACACTTAAGCACCCAGGCCAACTGCGTAAACGCCGAGGCGGCGCGCTTTTACCGGGACTGCGGCTTTAAGCGCATCGTACTCGGCCGGGAAGCCAGCCTCCAGGAAATCCGCGAGATCAAGGACGCCGTGCCGGAAATGGAGCTGGAGTGCTTCGGCCACGGGGCCATGTGCATCGCCTATTCCGGCCGCTGCCTGATGAGCGCCTACCTGACCGGCCGCAGCGCCAATTCCGGTTTTTGCAGCCACTCCTGCCGCTGGGACTATCGCGTGCTCGAGGAAAAAGAGCGGCCCGGCCAGTATTTTCCGGTTTACGAGGGTGAAAACTATACCGCCATCCTTTCTTCCAAGGACCTGTGCATGATTGACCACCTTAAGGCCATGCGGGAAGCCGGAGTCGATTCTCTGAAGATTGAGGGGCGTATGAAAAGCCTCTATTATACCGCCCTGGTTACGCGGGCTTACCGCAAGGCCCTGGACACCCTGCAGGGCACGCTCCCGGCCTCGGAAAGCCGGGCCTTCATCGATGAGCTGTACAACACCGCCCACCGCGAATTCACTACCGGTTTTTATTTTTCGCGCTCCGAAGCCAACCAGACCACCGTTGGGTCGAGCGATTCGCCCTACATTCTGGCCGGGACAATCGGCAAGCGGGTATCGGAAACGGACTGGGAATTTATTTCGATGAATAAAATTGATTCCGGCACCCCGCTGGAATACGTTGGGCCGGACATTCTGAGTCTGAAAGATACGGACTATCAATTAATCGATCCGGCAACCGGGCAGGCGCGCGAATGGGTCTGTCATGGGCATCCCTGCCTGTTGCGCACGAAGCAACCGGTTCAGGAGCGCTACATCGTGCGCGCCCCCGGCACCGATACGGCCGGCTGAACGGCCGGCAATCAACCCTACTCCACCACTTTAGCTGAACGGTTCAAGTCCACCATCTCTCCGCTGACCGTAAATATCACCCACTCGCAAATCGTGGTTATATGATCGCCGAGCCGCTCCAGGTCCTTGCAAATTGAAAGATAGCGCACAATCTGGCGCATGTGAGTCTCGTCCGCGGGGTGCAGCATGATCAGTTCCCCGATAATATCCTTTTTGATGGCGTCTATCTCGGCATCCCGGGCGGCGGTCGCTCCGGCCAATTCCTGGTTATCCTGGATATAGGCGGTCAGCGAGTCCCGGATCATGCCGGAGGTTTTTTGGGCCATTTGGGAAATCCGCGGTATAAACTGCGGATACAATGTGGCGTCGCCCTTGACGGTCAGCTTGGCCAGATGCACGGCATAGTCGCCGATACGCTCCAGATTGGCCACGATCTTAATGGAGGTAACCACCTTGCGCAAATCCCGCGCTACCGGAGCCTGCAGCAGCAACAACATGACGCTTTCCTGCTCTAACTGCACCTGCAGCTCGTCTATCTTGCGGTCGGTCTCGATCAGAGAACGGGCCTTTTCGATATTGTTGGCGGCGAAGGCCTGATTAACGTCCAGCAGAAATTGCTCGACCATCGTTCCCATATATAAAATATTCTGATAATAACGGGCCAGTTTTTCTTCAAATTGAGTAAGCATCGAGCGCTCTCCTTTTTAGGTTATCAGCCAAACCGGCCGGAAATATAGGCTTCGGTTTTTTTATCCTTCGGATTATAGAATACCTCGCGGGTAGCGCCGAATTCTACCATGTAGCCGCAGCGCTGCTCATCGATCATGAAGAAGGCTGTATTGTCGGAAATACGCGAAGCCTGCTGCATATTGTGCGTCACGATTATCAAAGTATACTTTTGCTTGAGCGAATAACAGAGTTCCTCAATGCGCGCCGTGGAAATCGGATCCAGGGCCGAGGTCGGCTCATCCATCAGAATGACATCCGGCTTTACGGCCAGGGTGCGGGCTATGCACAGGCGCTGCTGCTGGCCTCCGGAAAGCCCAAGGGCGCTCTTGTGCAGGCGGTCCTTGACCTCATCCCACAGCACCGCGTCCTTCAGGCTTTGTTCCACCAGGGCGTCCAGCTCGGCATGCGCGATATGGCGGTTATGCAGACGCGGCCCATAAGCGATATTGTCATAAATGCTC
The DNA here is from genome assembly GCA_942493045.1 of Treponemataceae bacterium. Taxonomy (GTDB): domain Bacteria; phylum Spirochaetota; class Spirochaetia; order Treponematales; family Treponemataceae; genus Teretinema. Next base: position 1,962,638 of record OW818665.1, read on the forward strand.
ATCGGGAAGGGATTCGGTTTCTGGAAGACCATGCCGACCTGACTGCGCAGTTCCAGCACATCGTAATCACGGTAGATATCCTGATCGCGATATAAGATGGTACCTTCCACCCGGGTCAGTGGAATCGTGTCATTCATGCGGTTGAGAGTCCTTAAAAAGGTAGACTTGCCGCAGCCGGAAGGGCCGATAAAAGCGGTGATGGCGTTGGCGTCGATATCCATGGTAATGTTTTTTAGAGCTTGATGGGTTCCGTACCAGAAATCCATGCCGCTCACACTGAATGTATTCATGAACCAAAAAATAGACCTTCCATGTTACGGATGCATAAAAGTTGTGTTAAAAACCGGTTAAAACTGCGATTTCAGACACAAATCCGGCGCCGCCCGCTAAGGGGAGATACTTCTTTTTTTTAAACTTGACGGCACAGTGTAGCAATGATACAACTGACAGGTGACAATTTTCACATTTTTGTAATTTTGAACTGGAGGTAAAAGGTGAGTTACGAGATAGTGGTGTTGGCGAAGCAAGTTCCCGACACCCATAACATTACCGGGCAGGCCATGAAAGAAGACGGGACCGTCAACCGAGCGGCCCTGCCCGCGATTTTTAACCCGGAAGACCTGAACGCGCTGGAAGAAGCCCTGAAAATCAAGGACGAGCATGGCGGGAAAATTACCGTCATCACCATGGGTCCGCCGAACGCCGCCCAGATTCTGCGGGATTCGCTGTTCCGCGGAGCGGACGACGTCGTGCTGGTTTCCGACCGGCTGTTCGCCGGCGCCGACACCCTGGCCACATCCTACGCCCTTTCCATGGCCGTAAAAGCGGTCGGGAAATTCGACATTATCATCTGCGGCCGGCAGGCTATCGACGGAGATACCGCCCAGGTTGGACCTCAGACCGCCGAAAAACTCGGAATTGACCAGGTTTCCTGCGTTAACAAGATCATGGAACTTAAAAAAGATTCCATCACCGTCGAGCGCTCCATCGAGGGCGGCTACGAGATTATCAAAACCAAACTGCCGGTGCTGCTGACCATTACCGCTGAAGCCAATACTCCGCGTCCGAAGTCCGCCAAGAAAGTGATGGCCTTCAAGCACGCCATGACACCGCTGGAGCTGGAAAATCTGGATGAAACCTATATCTGCGCAAACGGAATTTGCCAGAACCACGCCGTGATCAAGCTCTGGTCCGCCGCCGATATCGGCGCCAATCCCGAGCAGTGCGGTCTCTCCGGTTCTCCGACTAAGGTTAAGGAAATTGAAAGCGTAGTGCTCGGCGCACGGGAAGCCAAAAAAATTACCGGCACCAAGGAAGGCATTACGGAACTGGTTCGGGAGCTCATCGCCGAGCACATTATCGGATAAGGGTGGAATGATGAAAACGAACGAAGTGTGGGTTTATATAGAACAAAACGGCGGGAAAATCGCCGATGTCAGCCTGGAACTGCTCGGCAAGGGCAGTGAGCTCGCCAAGACGCTCAAAGTCAAGGTCGGCGCGGTACTGATCGGAAGCGCCGTTAAGGGTCTCTGCGACACGCTCTACCACTATGGCGCCGACAAGGTCTATCTGGCCGAGGATGCCGTATTAAAAGAGTACCGCACCCTGCCCTATGCCGCCATCCTCGCGGATCTGGTGCGCACCAACGAGCCGCAGATTATCCTGTTCGGCGCGACCACCACCGGCCGGGACATCGCTCCCCGGGTGGCTTCCGAACTGAAGGTCGGCCTCACCGCGGACTGTACCAATCTCAAAATAGGCGACTTCCAGAAAAAGGACGTTACCTACAACGATATCCTGTATCAGATCCGGCCGGCCTTCGGCGGAAACATCATCGCGACCATTGTGACTCCCGATCACCGGCCGCAGATGTCCACGGTACGCGAGGGCGTCATGAAGATGAACGCCATCGACAAGTCCCGCACCGGCGAGATCGTGGAAGTCAAACCGGTTATCAAAAAAGAGTTGCTGGTAGCCGAGGTCATCAAGCGCATTCAGCAGGAAAAGACCGTTGACCTTAAGGGCGCCCAGATTATCGTATCCGGTGGAATGGGCGTCGGCTCAAAGGAAAACTTTGAGCTGGTGCACAAGCTGGCCCATGCCCTGGGAGCGCAAGTGGCCGGTTCGCGCGCCGCGGTGGACGCCGGCTTTATCGGCAAAGACCATCAGGTCGGGCAGACAGGTACTACGGTTCGTCCGAAGCTGTACATCGCCATCGGTATCTCCGGGCAGATTCAGCATCTGGCGGGCATGTGCGAGTCCAACCGCATCATCGCCATCAACGCCGACCCGAACGCGCCGATTTTCGGAAGCGCTCATTATGGCATCGTGGGCGACCTGAACGAGGTCATTCCCCGTTTTATCGAAGCTTACACATCGTTGAAGAAGTAGGGAGAGATCATGTCAAATTTTTACAAAGACAATGACGATATCATGTTCCATATGCGCACGATGAATATGGACAAGGTCGTCAAATATATCGAGAACGATTTTGCCGACGCCGGCCTGTATCCCCATGCCGCCACCAGCGTCGCCGACGCCATGGATTCCTACGACCGCGTGCTGGAAATTGTCGGCGACCTTTGCGCCAACTTTATCGCGCCGCGGGCCGCCGAGGTTGACGTGGAAGGCGCCCGCCTGGAAAACGGAGAGGTACGCTACGCCAAGGGCACTCAGGAAGCGCTGGACATGCTCAACAAAGCCGAGCTGATGGGAATGTCCCTGCCCCGCAAGTACGGCGGACTGAACTGCCCGATCACCATCTACATGATGGCCACCGAGCTGATCTCCCGCGCCGACGCCGCCCTGATGAACCTGTTCGGCCTCGGCGAGATCGCCGAGACCATCTGCCGCTTCGGCAGCGAAGACCAGCGCCAGCGTTACCTACCCCGCTTTTGCACCGGCGAGGTTACCGCCTCCATGGCCCTGACCGAACCGGACGCCGGCAGCGACCTGCAGGCTGTTATGCTCAAGGCCTACCAGGACGACAAGGGCCAGTGGCTGCTGCGCGGCGTCAAGCGCTTTATCACTAACGGCAACGGCCAGATTTCTCTGGTTCTGGCCCGCAGCGAAGCCGATACCACCGACGCCCGCGGTCTGTCGCTGTTCATCTACGAGCGCGACAAGAAAATGAAGATCCGCCGCATTGAGCATAAGCTCGGTATCCACGGCTCCCCGACCTGCGAGCTGCAGTTTAACGACGCTCCGGCGGAATTGTGCGGTAACCGGCGCATGGGTCTTTTCAAGTACACCATGTCGCTGATGAACGGCGCCCGCCTCGGCATCGCTTCCCAGGCCCTCGGCATCGCCGAAGCCGCCTACGCCGAAGCCGCCAAGTACTCCAAAGAGCGCGTCCAGTTCCGCAAGGCTATCCGTGAGTTCATTCCGGTATCAGAGTTGCTGACCAACATGCGCGTCAAGATCGAAGCCGGCCGCACCCTGCTGTACTACACTGCCCGCGTCGTCGACATCAAAAACCATCTGGAGCATATCTACGACAACGACAGCGAAAAGGCCCGCTCCATCAAGGACGAGTACAAAAAATACTCGGCGATAGCGGCCCTGTTCACCCCGATGGTCAAGGCTTACAACACCGAGATGGCCAATCAAGTAGCCTACGAGAGTATTCAGATTCACGGTGGAACCGGCTATATGCAGGAGTTCAATGTCGAGCGTCATTACCGCGACGCCAGAATCACCAATATTTACGAAGGCACCACCCAGCTCCAGATCGTCGCCGCCATCGGCAGCATCATCAAGGGCATGGCCGTTGAGCATCTTGCCGAAATGAAGGGCGAAGTTGATTTTGCGACCATTGATTACCTGCTCACGCCGATTAACGCCATGATGGAATTATTTGCCTCCGCGGTTAAGTACGTGGTGGACAAGAATGACGGCAACTATCAGGAATATCATTCCCGCCGCTTGGTGGAAATGTGTACCCTGTGCGCCATCGCCTGCCTGATGGCTGGTGACGCCACCCGCTCGGAGCGCAAGAAGGATGTTGCCAAGCATTTCCTGGAGAGCGCTTTGCCGGAATGCCGCATGAAGCACGAAATAATTACCAGCGGCAACACGCACATGCTGGAGAAAAAAGAAGAGATTATCGGCGGTAAGAACTGATTTATTCCGCGAAAAGACAAAAAAAAACCGGAAGCTCATCGCTTCCGGTTTTTTTTAGCCCTTAACGGGGCAGTCTCCGCGCTTCAATCTCCGCGGTTCATATTCAGCATTCCTCGGAGAAATGCCCGAACTTGCGGATTTTCTGATTGCGGTAACGCACCAACACCGCGGGATTGCGGCTCATCAGGTCTTCCAGATCGCGGACTATGGTTTCCTTGATCAGACGGCTGGATTCTTTTTTGTCCAGGTGGGCTCCGCCTTCCGGCTCGGCGATGATACCGTTGCAGATCTTCATGCGCAGCACGTCGGCGGCGGTGATCTTCATCATACCCGCGGCATGCTTGGCCTGAGTGGAATCGCGCAGCAGGATGGAGGCGTAACCTTCCGGAGAAATAACCGAGTATACGGCGTTCTCCAGCATATAGACCTTGTCGCCCACACCAATACCGAGCGCGCCGCCGGAGCCGCCCTCACCGATAATGATGCAGATGACCGGGGTTTTCAGTTGGCTGAACTCACGCAGATTGACGGCGATAGCCTCGCCGATGCCACGCTGTTCGGCGCCCAGCCCGGGGTACGCGCCCTGGGTATCGATAAAGGTGATAATCGGACGGTGGAATTTTTCGGCCTGTTTAGCCAGGCGCAGCGCCTTGCGATATCCTTCGGGATTGGCCATACCGCCGTTGCGGGCCATGGTTTCCTTGAGGTTGCGTCCCTTCTGGTTGCCGATAATGGTCACCGGAATACCGTTGATAAAACCGATTCCGCCGATCAGGGCCGGGTCATCGGCAAAGAAACGGTCACCGCGCAGTTCGATAAAGTCATCGCAGATATTTTCTATAATATCGAGGGTGCGGGGACGGTCCGGATTACGGGCCAGCTCGACCTGCTGCCAGGCCTTGGCGGACTTGGAATTAGACTTGATTTTATCGTTGATAATCTTCAGTTCGGCGGCAATATCCACGCCGGCTTCTTCAGCCAGCTTGGCGAGCTCTTCTACTCTGCCCAGTACGACTTTTTGAGCGCTCATGAGGCACCTCCAGTGAGGGAATGCGCTTTCAGCAGTTTGATAAAGGTAGCGCGCTGCTGTTTGCGTTCAACGATCAGATCCACAAAACCGTTTTCCATCTGGAACTCGGCCCGCTGGAAATTCTCGGGCAGCTTTTGCTTGATGGTACCCTCGATTACGCGAGGTCCGGCAAAACCGATCAGGGCCCGCGGTTCAGCGATGGTAATATCGCCGAGCATCGCGAAACTGGCGGTTACCCCGCCGGTGGTCGGGTCACAGAGCACCAAAAACAGCGGCAGTCCGGCGCGATCCAGTTCGGCCGCGGCGCTGGCGGTTTTGGCCATCTGCATCAGGGAAAAAATTCCTTCCTGCATGCGCGCGCCGCCGGAGGTAGCGTAAATGATGACCGGGCAGTTTTTTTCGACGCCCATCAGCATAGCCCGGGTAATCTTTTCGCCGACCACGGAGCCCATCGAGCCGCCCATAAAACTGAACGACATTAAGCCCAGAACCACAGGGGTTTTCTCGATAGTGCAGGTTCCGATAACCACCGCGTCGGCCATGTTTGACTTCTTGGCCGCTTCGGTTAATTTTTCCTCGTAGCCGTCCATGTCGATCGGATTAAGACTGGTCATATTCTTGCAGTACTCGACAAAACTTCCCGGATCGGCCAGATAGGCTACGCGGTCCTTCGGCTCCATCCGGAAATGATAGGAGCAGTACTCGCAAACCATCAGGTTCGCGGTCAGGGCCTGCTTGTCGATCTCGACCTTGCAGGCAGGGCATACAACTTGTTCACTCACAGGCTGGCCTCCAGTTGAGCATAGAGTCCGGTACCGAACAGGCCCGAACGGAATGTGGCGTCGGAAAGGATCTTCTTCTGCGATTCGATGTTCACCTTGACGCCCTCGATCTTGAGTTCGTCCAGAGCGCGCAGCAGACGCGCGATCGCGCGATGCCGGTCATTATCGTACACGATCAGTTTTCCGACCATTGAGTCATAGTGCGGGGAAACGGTGGCGCCGTTATACAGGAAGCTGTCAAAGCGCACACCGGGACCGCCCGGTACTTCCAGGCGGGTAACCTTTCCGGGTGACAGGGCATTGATGCGGGCTTCAATGGACCAACCGCGCAGTTCAATTTTATCGGGATCGATGGACATGCGCTCGCCGCAGCAGACCAGAATCTGCTCGCGGATCAGGTCGGTGCCGGTCACGTATTCGCTGACCGGGTGCTCAACCTGGATACGGGCGTTAACTTCCATAAAGAAAAACTCCTCGCCCACTACCAGAAACTCGATAGTTCCTGCGCCGCAGTATTTCAGGCTGGAAAAGAGGTTGCGGGCGCCGTCGCTCATGTTCTTGCGCATCAGCGGGGTCACACCGGGAGAGGGGCTTTCTTCGATCAGCTTCTGATGGTTCTTCTGCACTGAGCAGTCGCGCTCGCCCATGATGGCGACGCCGCCCTTGCCGTCGGCGATCACCTGCAGCTCGACGTGGCGCGGGTTCTGCATGTACTTCTCAATAAACACGGTACCGTCGGCAAAATTAGCCTCAGCCTCGCGGGAAGCGATTTTCAGGTTTTCTTCGAGCTCTTCGTCTTTCCAGACAATGCGCATGCCCTTGCCGCCGCCGCCGGAGGCTGCCTTAATAATCACCGGGTAACCGCACTTGCGGGCTATCGGTATGGCTTCTTCCTTGGTGGCAATGGGACCGGGAGAACCGGGGGTAACGGGGAGTCCGTACTTTTGGGCAGTATCGCGCGCGGTAACCTTGTCTCCGAGCAAGTCGATTATTTCGGCATCCGGTCCAATCCAGATCAAGCCGGCTTTTTTGACCTCGCGGGCAAAGTCAGAATTCTCTGAAAGGAAGCCGACACCGGGATGCACGGCTTCGCAACCGGTGCGCACGGCAGTGGTGATGAGCGCGGAGACTGACAGGTAACTGAGTGCTGATTTGGCAGGGCCAATGCACACAGCCACGTCGGCCAGGCGCACATGCAGGGCGTCGCGGTCGGCCGTGGAATATACCGCGACCGTCTCGATGCCGAGCTCGCGGCAGGTGCGGATAATCCGTACTGCTATCTCGCCGCGATTGGCAATCATCAATCTTTTAATCATATGGGACGAACCTCAAAGATCGGCTGGTCAAACTCGACCATGTCGCCGTTGTTGACCAGCAGCTTGACGATCTCGCAGTCAAACTCGGCCTCAAGGGCGTTCATCATCTTCATGGCCTCGATGATGCAGAGCTTCTGGCCCTTCTTGATCTGCTTGCCGACTTCCGCGAAGGGCGGAGTGTCGGGAGAAGCGGCGCGGTAGAAGGTACCGACGATCGGGCTCTTGATCAGCTCGTTGCCGGAGGCGGCGCCGGAAGCGGCCGGAGCCGGGCTGTGCGGAGCCGGTGAGGCGACATGGGCGGTTTCATGAGCGGGGGCGTTGTGCGCGGCGGGCGCGGCATGGGCAGCCGGAGCGGGCGCGAAGGCCACAGGGGCAGATCCGGCGAAGGCTTCCTTGCGGCGCAATTCGAAGGTATTTCCGTTGCCGGAAAACTTGAGCTCTACCGCACTTGATTTTTCGAACTTGTCGAAGAGTGCCAAAAGGGTCTTTTCGTCCATCTTAATTTCTCCTGTAGTGGTCATAGAATTATATAGTATCCAGCCGCGCTACATCGGCTTCGTAATCAATACCGGGAACATCAAAGCCGTTGGCGGCCAGGAAGTCATGGTGGTATCCGTCCAGATCGGCAAGATCCCGGACATTTTCCTCGTTGATGATATCCATTATGGCGCAGACTTTTTCCTGCACCGAGTCATCCATCTCCCAATCGTCGATCCGGATGTGGTTTTCATTGTCCAGAGGCACAGCGCCTCCGGTATAAAGCCGCTCGGCGAACAGGCGCTCGATCTGCTCGATGCAGCCCTCGTGGGTACCCTTAGCCTTCATTACCTTGAACAACACCGCCAGATACAGCGGGATGATCGGGATAACGGCGCTGGACCGTGTTACCAGGCCCTTGTTCACGGACACGTAGGCCGAGCCGCCGATGGTTTTTTTCATACGCTCGTTCAAAATCTCGGCAGTCTTGGCCAGGTGCTTTTTAGCTCCGCCGATGGTGCCGTTGCGGTAAATTGAGTGTGAAAGCTTCGGGCCGATATAGGAGTAGGAAACGGTTACGCAGCCCTTGGCCAGTACGTCGGCCGCGGTCAGGTGATCGATCCAGCGCTCCCAGTCCTCACCGCCCATCACCTTTACGGTCTGGGCCGCTTCGTCCTCAGTGGCCGGTTCGGCGTGCATCATGGTGATCTTGCCGGTGAACGGGTCAACCGTCGGGCCGGAGTAGCGCTCGCCGAAGGGCTTGAGCACCGAGCGGTACAGCACGCCGGTGTCCGGGTCGGTACGCACGGGACTGGCCAGACTGTAGACTACCAGATCAAATTTAATATTCATTTTCTTGGCGGCTTCAATTACCTGGGCGCGCACGGCGTCGGAAAAGGCGTCGCCGTTAATGGTTACGCAGGGCAGACCTTCGCGCGCGGAGGCGCGGTCAAAGGCCATATTGTTATACCAGCCGGGGGTTCCACCCTTGGTCTCGGTTCCTTCCTTCTCGAAAGAAACGCCGACGGTGGCGGCGCCGTAACCGAAGGCCGCGGTAATGCGGCTGGCCAGGCCGAAGCCCGTGGAGCAGCCCAGTACCAGGGCGGCATGAATTTTTTCCTTATGCAGATTGCGGTGCGAGGTTTTCTCGCGGATATAGCGAATTTGGTTCTCGACTTCCTGGGCGCATCCGGCGGGATGCGCGTTCAAACAGATATTGCTGCGAATCATTGGTGACACGATCATTATGCTTACAAATCTCCCTTATTTCCAACCAGGCAGAGCCATTCGGCTTCGGCTGCCAGTTCATCGCCGACAAAAGCCTTGCCGGACTGCTTGATCATTTTTGGCGATACCCGCAGATTAACAATCTCCAGGCGCACCTCGTCGCCGGGACGGACCTGGCGGCGGAATTTTACTTTATCAACTGAAGCTAAAAAGAACAGGGCCTCGTCGGCCATGATCTTGCGGCGTACCAGACCGGCGCCACCGGCCTGAGCCATGGTTTCGATCAGCACGACGCCGGGCACTACCGGATACTCCGGAAAGTGGCCCTTGAAGAAAAACTCATCAGCGGCGAAGATATGCCGGGCCACGATGCCGGCTTCCTCGTTTGAATCGATGCAGTCGATAAACAGAAAAGGATCGCGGTGCGGCAGCAGCTTCTCGATTTCGGCGCGGCCGGCGGCGCGGGTCGCGGCGTTGGTAAGATCCATCAAACTCATTTCTTGAACTTCCTCATAACCACGACACCATTGTGTCCGCCGAATCCGAGCGAGCCGGAAGCGATACAGTCGATATTGCCTTCGACGCCCTTATTCGGGACGTAGTCCAGGTCGCAGCCATGTTCCAGGTCTGGATTGTCCAGGTTGATAGTCGGCGGGTAGAAACCGTCGTTGATGGCCTTGATTCCGATGATAGCCTCGATGGCGCCGGCGGCTCCGACACAGTGGCCGGTCATGCTCTTGGTGCTGGAAATTTTCATCTTATAGGCGTGATCGCCGAAGGCTTTCTTTACCATCAGGGTTTCCGCCGGATCATTGACCGGGGTGGAAGTACCGTGAGCGTTGTAGTATTGAACGTCTTCCGGTTTGATACCGGCGTCTTCAAGGGCGCGGGTAATAGCCAGGGCGCCGCCGGAACCGTCCGGGTTGGGGCTGGTGATGTGATAGGCGTCGCTGGAAGCGCCATAACCGGCGAACTCGGCGTAAATCTTGGCGCCGCGGGCCAGAGCATGCTCCAGTTCTTCAAGGATCAGCACGCCGGCGCCCTCGCCCATGATAAAGCCTTCACGGTCTTTGTCGAACGGGCGGCTGGCCTTGGTGGGGTTATCGTTATAGGATGTTGCCAGAGTTTGCAAAACGGTAAAGCCCGCGATACCGAAACCGGTAATCGAAGCTTCGCAACCGCCGGCCACGCAGACGTCCACCCGGCCGGAGCGGATCATGTCCAGGGCGGCGCCCAGGGCATCGGTACCGGAAGCGCAGGCGGTGGCCAGCGTCCAGGACGGTCCGGTAATTCCGAACATCATGCTGATGTTCCCGGCGCCTTCGTTGGTGATCATCATCGGCACGGAAAGCGGCGGCACACGGGCGTTGCCGGCTTCAAAATATTTTTTCATCGAGGCTTCGATAACTTCGAAGCCGCCGATACCGTTACCAACCATCACACCGCTTTTTACTTTGGAAATGCTTTCCTTGTCATAGCCGGCGTCGGCGATAGCCTGCACGGCGGCGACATTGATAAACTGGCAAAAGCGAGCCATCTTGCGGGCTTCTTTACGGTCCATCCATTGCGAAGGCTCAAAGTTCTTGACCTCGGCGGCGATTTTTACCGCGAAATCGGTCGTATCAAACAAGGTGATCGGTCCCAGACCGCTGCGGCCCTCGCGAATGCCGGCCCAGGTTTCATCGACGCTATTTCCAAGCGGGGTAACCGCTCCAAGTCCGGTGACAACTACTCTTCTTTTCATGCTCCCATTCCTCCATCCACACCGATAACCTGTGCGGTAATATATTCAGATAAGTCCGAGGCCAGGAAAACGGCGGCATTCGCCACTTCGCTTACCGAGCCGGCCCGTTTCATCGGGATGGTCTCCAGCCAAGTGGCCTTGGCGGCCTCGGGGATAACGTCGGTCATTTCAGTCACGATAAAGCCGGGGGCGATGGCATTGACGCGCACGCCGCGGCTGGCTGTCTCTTTGGCGAGGCTCTTGGTGTAGCCGATCAGACCGGCCTTGCTGGCCGCGTAATTGACCTGGCCGCCCTGGCCGTGCACGCCGACGATGCTGGAAAGGTTGATAATCGAACCGGCGCGTTTGCGGATCATGTCGTTGGAGACTACCTGGGTAACCAGGAAGGTTCCGGTCAGGTTGATGCGCAGTACGGAGTCCCAGTCTTCCTTCTTCATGCGGAAGGACAGACCGTCTTTAGTGATACCGGCATTGTTAACCAGGATCGAGAAACCGCCGGAAGCCTTGACGGCTTCGGTGATTACCGGGACCACCGAGTCGGCGTCGCCGATATCGGCTACCAGCTCATGAAAGGCCGTGCCCTTCTCGGCGGCATAGGCAGCCAGTTCTTTTCCGCCCTCGGAGGGCTTGGTGGCCAGGCCCCATACAACGGCGCCTTCTTCTATAAAACGGCGGGCGATTTCCTTGCCAATTCCGCGGCTTGAGCCCGTAACCAGGGCAGTTTTTCCTTTTAATAACATGCTTTACTCCATTTACGAAAATTGTTTACCGAAGCGCACAGGGCGGTTCGGCCTATCTGTACAGGGCTGTCGGTCAGCCGATCAGTTCCGCGTAAGGACGGCAGACACCGGCCAGTTTTGAATCAGTCCATAATCCGGTCAGTACCTTTCCCGGGCCGGCTTCCACCAACAACGGTTCGTCGCTCAAACCGGCTTCCTGGATAAAGGCCGCCAGGGCGGCTTCTTCGGTGGTCCAGCGCACGGCGTTGGAGATGTGCAGTACCGCGCACTTCTTGGCCTCGGCTCCGGAAGCGACCCGTTCTCCGGTAACGTTGGAAAACAGCGGTACCGCCGGGTCTTCAAAAGTCACTGATTCCAAAACGGCGGCGAACTTTTCGCCGGCGGCGGCCATCAGCGGTGAATGGAAGGGACCGGCAACCTTGAGGCGCAGCACGCGCCGGGCGCCGGCGGCTTTGAAAGCTTCTTCGGCCTTGGTCAGAGCGTCGGCGGTTCCGGAGATTACGGTTTGCAGGGGACTGTTATAATTGGCGCCGTAAAGGCCGTCGAGGCCAAGGGAGGCGATTACCGAATCAACCTGTTCGGGGGAAAGTCCGAGCACTGCGGCCATTCCGGCGTCGCTGATGGTTTCGCAGACGGCCTGCATAATATCGCCGCGGGCTTTGGTCAGGCGGATGGCGTCTTCTTCGGAAATGACTCCGGCAACCGCCAGAGCCGGATATTCGCCGAGACTGAAACCGGCGCAGGCCGAAGGCAGTATGCCGCGGGAAGAAAGAAAGCGGGCGGCGGCCAGAGAGGCCACAGTGATGGCTACCTGACTGACATCGGTACGCTTAAGGGTTTCTGGGTCAGCATTGAGCAGGGTCCGGACATCAAGTCCCAAAACCCGGTCGGCCAGGGCGAAAAGATCACGCACCCCGCTGGAACCGTCGGTATCCAGATCATAGAGATCCATACCCATGCCGGTAAATTGGGCACCCTGCCCCGGAAACAAGAAAATAGCCATTCCAGCCCCCTCTGCGCGATTTATATTGACATTTAGCGCCAATACGTCAGATTACACTGTCATTTTTACTTTCTTTCGTGACAAAAGTCAATAGTAATGTCGAAATCAAACCGCGCTTTCGGAAGGAGCGCCGTCAGCGGAGGCCGGGTCGGCCAATAAGCTGCGTACCGCCAGGGTAATGGCGTCCTTCACATCGGCGGCTTCGGTACGGTCAAGTATGGCAATGCGGAAGATGGTGGATTCAATAAACCCATAGAGCATTTCATTGGCTTGCTTGACGTTGACGGCGCGGAATTCACCGGCCTTGCGTCCGGCGATCACCATGGCCGACAGCAGATGCCGCAGCCGGATGGTGCGGCGCTTTACCCGCGAATCGGGATCCTTACCGGTTTTCTGGGCAGCCAGCAGATAGGTCAACACCACATTGAACAGCCGGCGATTCTCCACGCAGCGGTCCACAATACTGTGCATCACGGAAATCAGGCGCTCGGTATAGGTCAGATTCTCGCTGGCCATCATTTCGCGCAGATCGGTTTCGACCCGTTCGGTCATCTGCTTGATGCTCCAGACAAAAATCTCACGCTTGTTCTTAAAATAAAGATACAGGGTAGTCCGGGTTATGCCGCAGCGGTCGGCGATTTTCTGAAAAGTGGCGTCTTCATAGCCTTCTTCGGTAAAAACGTCCAAAGCCCGCTCCAGAATCTCGTAGCGGCGTTTTTCGTGCTCGACAACAATGGCCATTTACGGCGCCTCCTTGTTGAACATATAAAAACTGGTATCCAGGTTTCCGCTTTTCAGCGGCTTTTTCTTGGTAGCCCGGCGGCCCAGAGACTGCTCGAACAGTTCATGACTGGTGATAAAACCCAGCTCCCAGTTCGGGAAGCTGACAAACAAACCCTGCATGGCGCTGTACAGACTGGCAGCCGTGGCCACATCGCCGAGGCGCTCGCCATAGGGCGGGTTGGAAATAATCAAACCCTCCGGGTAAGGGGCAGCCAGTTCGTTAAAGTCGGCGCAGGCAAAGTCCGGGCGCGGAATGCGATCGGCGCGACCGGCTTCCTGCAGGGCCCGGCCGGCAATGACGCAGGCGCGCTCGGCGTTGGAGCGGGCCGAAAGCAGCACCTTCTCGTCGATATCCGAGCCGGTAACGCGCACCAGACAGTCGGTGCGGATGGACAGGGCAGCCTTTTGGCGCTCGGCGCGCATAATTTCCAGGGCCGCGCCCGTCGTAAAGGGGGTCAGTTTTTCCAGGGCAAAAGAGCGACCCAGGCCCGGCGCGATATTGTGGGCGTAAAGCACCGCTTCAATCGGAATGGTACCGGAGCCGCAAAACGGGTCATGCAGCGGTGTTTTTCGCCGCCAGGCCATTAGATGCAGCAGCACCGCGGCCAGAGTTTCGCGGATGGGGGCTTCGCCGCCGGCGGTACGGTAGCCGCGGCGGTGCAGGGGCATACCGGAAAGGTCCAACAGGATGGAGGCTTCATTCTTTTCTATATATACGCGCACCTGTACGATATCGCCGGTCTCCGGCATAGTACTCATCTTCCAGGCGCCGCCCAGACGGTCGTAAATAGCCTTGTGTGTCATGGACTGAATGGTGTGTTCGGAAGTCAGTTTACTGCCGTGGGTACGCACCTTGTCCACCACCACCTTGCTGTCCTTGCGGAACCAGTCTTCCCAGGCGATAGCGCGCACGCCTTCAAAAAGAGCGTCAAAATCAAAGCACGGGAAACTGCCCAGACGCAGGTAAATACGGTCGGCGGTACGCAAGCAGAGGTTGGCGCGGTAAATAGCCGCTATTCCAAAGGGATCGGCGGAATCAGCGGGCGACGGTGAAAACAGTACCCGACCGGGAGCGTTGCCGCCGGGAACAAAACCGTTCTGTTTGAGCTCGTTAGTCAGTACTTTTTCGGCGCCGATAGCGCAGGGCGCCACAAGGGTTATCATATCTGCCCATTATAACAGTAATACATAAAATGTAAAGTTGACTTTTTGCGCGCCCCTCAGGTCTGATCGCCCTCGCGAATTTCCACCCGCCGGATTTTACCGCTGATGGTTTTAGGCAGTTCCGTGACAAATTCCACAATCCGTGGATATTTGTAGGGGGCGGTAGTCTTTTTAACATGCTCCTGCAGCTCTTTGGCCAGGACCGGCCCTGCGGTATAACCGCGGGCTAAGACTACGGTGGCTTTGACTACCTGACCGCGGTCCGGATCGGGGGCGGCGGTTACCGCGCATTCCAGTACCGCCTCGTGCGTCAACAGGGCGCTTTCCACCTCAAAAGGTCCAATCCGGTAACCGGAACTCTTGATCATGTCGTCCGTACGCCCGACAAACCAGTAATAACCGTCTTCATCCTGCCAGGCAGTATCTCCGGTATGGTAGATGCCGCCCGCAAAAGCTTTTCCAGTCAGCTCCTCATCCCGGTAATAACCGGCGAACATGCCGAAAGGCCGGCCTTTTTCGCGGCCGCCGCTGCCCAACCGGATTATTATTTCACCGACCTCGCCGGTATCGCAAGACGAACCGTCCGGCCGGACAATGGCGATATCGTAGCCCGGAGAAGGTTTACCCATTGAGCCGGGTTTCGGTTCCATCCAGGGAAAGGTACCGATCGTCAGCGTCAGTTCAGTCTGGCCGTATCCTTCAAACAGTTTTAAGCCGGTCAATTCCAAAAACCGGTTATAGACTTCCGGATTTAAGGGTTCACCGGCGATGCTGCAAGACTTTAAATTCGTAAGATCAAATTTACTCAGGTCTTCCTTGATCAGATAGCGGTAGACAGTCGGCGGCGCGCAAAAGGAAGTAACCTTGAATTCGGCTAATTTCGCCAACAGCTTGTTCGGCACAAAGGCTTCCATGTCATAGGTAAAAACAGCGCAGCCGGCGATCCACTGGCCGTAAATCTTGCCCCACATGGCCTTGGCCCAGCCGGTATCGGCCACCGTCAGATGCAGGCCGCCGTCCTTTACGTTCTGCCAGTAGGCGGCGGTGACAATATGCCCCAGCGGGTAGGTGAAATCGTGCTGCACCATTTTGGGATAGCCGGAGGTACCGGAAGTAAAATACAACAGTGAAATATCGGTATTACCGGCGGCAGCCATCCCGGCAGGCCGCTCGAAAAGAGGGGACGCTTCCTGATAACCGCTAAGGAAACTTTCCCATCCCGGGCGATCCGGACCGATTGTCACCAGCTTTTTTACCGACGGAGACTCACCGCGGGCGGCGTCCACGCGCGACTGCAGAGCCGGGTCATCAATCGTAACGATCATTTTGATGGCGGCGGCATTGTTGCGATACACAAAATCCTTTTCCATCAACAGGTGGGTAGCCGGAACGGCGATTGCCCCCAGTTTGTGCAGGGCCAGCAGAAAATACCAGAACTCGTAACGCCGCCGCAAAACCAACAGGACAGCGTCGCCCTTGCCGATACCCTGTGCAGCCAGATAATTGGCGGTTCGGGCCGACGCTTCGGCCAGGTCCGCGAAAGTAAAGCGCCTGGACTCCCCGGCGTCGTTACACCAGACCATCGCTTCCCGCCCGCCCTCTTCCCGGGCATAGCGGTCCACAATGTCAAAGGCAAAGTTAAAATTTTCCGGTATCCGGATAGCAAAGTTAGATTTCATGTCTTCATAGGACTTGAAATCGCCGCTCACAAATTCTTTCAGTAACATACGGGCTCCCTTCGTATAATACTCATTGAGCTAAAAAATACAGGCCAGAAAGCGCGCCGCTTTCCCGTTGAGAGCCTTCATACCATGGTCTAAACCGGCGTTAAAATAAAGCGAGTCGCCTTCTTCCAATACAAAGTCGCGCCCGCTGATACACACCTGCAGCGTACCTGACAACACATAGTTAAATTCCTGGCCGGCATGGCTGTTCAGGGGAATCGGCTCTTCTACCGGCGACGGTTCAACAGTGACTAAAAAAGGTTCCGCCAGACGGTCGGCAAAGGTATAGGCTAAACTCTGATACTGATACTCCCGGCGGCGGCTGACCCGCACGCCCGCGCCGCGCCGTGTCAGACAGTACCCGCGCAGATGCGGTTCGTCTCCGGTCAACAATGTGGTAAGTTCAACTTTGAAGCGTTTGGCGATACTATGCAGCACACCCACGGGAATATCCGCGAGGCCGGCCTCAAAATCGGCCAACTGCCGCTCGGTCAAACCGCAGGAGGCGGCCACAGCCGCAACGGAAAGGTTTTCCACTTCCCTCAAACCGCGGATCCGCTGGCCGATGGCCTTTAACTCTTCATTCATGTCTCACCCCCGTCAGGTACAGGGTAGCATAGGAGGGGAGAATCCGTCAAAAATAAAAAAGCGGTACTATCGGTACTTACACTTACACCTTAATCAGCTCATATTCCCGGCTGCCCAGACCCAGTTTCGCGGCGTGGTCCAGACCGGCGGACCAATCGGTATCAGGGTGAATATGACCGAATTTTTCGCCGCTGCCGGAATAGTTTTTGTCCGTCAGGGCGGTCCCCCCAACGCAGGGGGCGGCGTTTACGGCGTCGACGCAGGCCTGATCCAGGGCTACCGGATCCAGGCTGGCAAAAATGCCGATATCGGCCACCACCGGAGCGTCATTGTTCGGCCAGCAGTCACAGTTCGGTGACACATTCATCACAAAACTGATATGGAAAGCGCTTTTACCGTGCAGAATTGCTTCACTGTACTCGGCGATGCGTTCACTGCAAACCTTGCTGGCCGAGCCTTCCGAGGCCCGGGCGGCGCTGAATTGGCAGACAGCTACGCACTGGCAGCAGCCGGTGCACAGATTATGGTCAATCACCGCCCGTCTCTCGCCGTCCAGCGTGATGGCCTTGGAAGCGCAGTTCTTGACGCACAGGCCGCAGCCGGTGCACTTATCGCGGTCAATTACCGGATGCGAAACTTCGTGCAGGAATTTCTTGCCGGCGCGGCTGGCGCAGCCCATACCCAGGTTTTTGAGGGCGCCGCCGAAACCGGTCAGTTCATGGCCTTTAAAGTGATTGACGGAAATTACGGCGTCGGCTTCCGCTACGGCGCAGCCTATCAGAGCGGTAGCGCAGTGTTCACCGCCGGTTACCGGCATATCGACATAATCATTGCCCTTCAAGCCGTCGGCGATCATCAGGTCGCAACCGGTGGCGTCGCGCGAAAACCCGTTTTCAAACCCGGCGCGCAGATGGTCGTAGGCGTTGTGCCGGCGTCCGGAGTACAGGGTGTTGGAGTCCGTTAAGAAGGGCTTGCCCCCGCCCTCGCGCACCAGGCGGGAGAGCACGCCGATATAAGTCGGCCGGATATAAGCCATGTTACCCGGCTCGCCGAAGTGTATTTTCAGAGCGGTGTACTTATCCTTCAGATCCAGACCCGTCAGGCCGGAGGCCCGCAACAGCTTTTCCAGCTTTCCGAGAATGGTCAGGGACGGAGTGGTACGAAGATCGATCCAGTATACTTTTGAACGGGACATGGCTAAGCCTCCAGATAATTGGTATCAGAAACTAATTATAACAGAAGTCAGCCCCTTTGGCGAGGGCGGCTGCCGTAATCGCGGCTGTAATTTCGCATCAGCGCGGCTAAGGCGCTATCGGCTCCGCAGGGCCGCTCCGCGCAGGTCCGCTATCTTCTGGTAGCCTTTACGCTTCATAAAGGCATTGAATCCGGCGATAATTTCGCGCATGGCATGGGGGTTGGCGAAGGTTGCCGTTCCGACCTGCACGGCCGAGGCTCCGGTCATGATGAACTCAACGGCGTCTTGCCAGCAGGCAATTCCGCCCAGGCCGATCACCGGTACCGAATAGTCGGCGCACTGCGGAACGCCCAGCATGATATCGCGCAACAGGCGCAGGGCCAGCGGTTTGATGGCCGGCCCGGCCAAACCGGCGGTGACGTTGTCAAAAACCGGACGGGCGCGCTCAATATCCACGGCAAAAGCTTGGAAGGTATTTACCAGACTGAGAGCGTCGGCGCCGGCGGCCACTACGGAGCGGGCCACGGCTACCAACTGGGGAGCGTTCGGGGACAGTTTTACCACCAGGGCCTTGGAAGTCACCGCGCGGACGGCGGCGGTAATCGAGGCGGCGGCGTCGCAGTCCAGACCCCAGGCCATACCGCCGGCTTTGACGTTCGGACAGGAAATATTCAACTCGATCATCGGTACCGCCGTGGCGTCAAGCAGGCGGGCTCCTTCCACATAGCTTTCCATGGTGGAGCCGGACAGGTTGGCCAGCACTACCGGACCGAGGGCCAGCATGGTCGGCAGGGCCTGTTCAATGAAATGGGCGATGCCGGGATTCTCCAGTCCGATCGAATTCATCAGGCCGGCCGGAGTTTCGTGCAGCCGGATACCGGTGTTTCCCGGTTTGGCTTCCAGAGTCAGACCCTTGGAGCAAATTCCGCCGAGGGAGGTGATGTCTATTATGCGGGAGTACTCGGTGCCGTAACCGAAGGTTCCGGAAGCAGCGATCACCGGATTGGCGAAAGACACCCCGGCGATGTTCACTTCCAGTTCAGGGGTAAAATCGTCACTCACAGCAGTACCTCCGCGGCGTTGAATACCGGGCCGTCCACGCAGCAGCGCCGGTTGCCGGCAATGGTGCGCACCGTACAGCCCAGACAGGCGCCGGCGCCGCAGGCCATATGCTCTTCCAGACTCAAAAAAGCCAGCGGCGGGTGTTCCGCGGCGGCGCAGGCCTGCTGGACATAACGCAGCATCGGCGTCGGGCCGCAGGCGTACACCAGGTCATAGTCCGCGGCTTTGAAAACCGCCGGGAGCATGCCTTTTACCCCGACCGACCCGTCTTCGGTGGTAATGGTCAGACGGGCGGCGTGTTCACTCAAAGATTCAAGACCATAAGTCGCGGACCGGAAAGAAGCGTAAAACTCGAAGGATTGAGGGGGCAGCTGCAGGGCAAAACCGGCTACCGGAGCGATGCCGATACCGCCACCGACAACGGCCACCCGCAGGGGCGCGCGTTGGCTGGGGGAGCCCGGCTGGCCGGGGGTTGCGTCGCGGCGGATCGCGCCGTCCGCCAGCAGCTCCGCCGGCGTCAGAAAACGATTACCGATCGGTCCGATCACGTCGACGAGATCACCGGTCCGGGCGGCGCAGAGCTCCGCGGTGCCAGCTCCTTTGCGCAGAATCAGGAACGTAATGCTTTTATCGTCGGAACGGTACACGCTGATCGGACGACCCAGCAGCACTCCGGAGGGCCGGGAGCGCAGCATAAAGAACTGCCCGCAGCGCGGAGCGCTCAGCCGTTCGCCGACAGCGGTAACCGGGCTTTCCGGAAGGGAGCGCTCCAGAACCAGAGAATAAACCTCCGGAGCGAGTTCAACGCAGGCAACGACCCGGGCGGCTGCGGCTGTCCGCGGAAAAGTTTCAAGTTCGGTTCCGGCGCACATTAAAGGACTCCGGTAAGATTTTTTTTGGCTCCGAGCAGTTCCGCCTTGGCGGCGAAGGCGGCCTGGGCGGCGGAGGCAACGATATCGGTTAAGCAAAGCTCACCGGAGTGACGGCGGATGGTCAGAGACTCGTCCTTCATCCAGGCGGTTAAAATACCGCGGGAGGAGTTAACGGTACCGCCGACGCCATCGAGCAATGTCGCGGCGATGCGCGCGGCCCCGCCCTGGGCGCCATAGCCCGGTATCAAAAAGAACAGCTCCGGGTAGCGGGAGCGCAAAGCGCGGGCATCAGCTTCCTCGGTACAGCCGACTACAGCGCCGAAGGGCCCCACTGCTCCGGGAGCGGTTCCGAAGCGGGCGGCTATCTTTTTAAGATTGGCCCCGACAGCGTCCAGCACCCGCTTTTCTCCTCCGGTTGAACCGGAGAGTTCCAGATGTTCAATATCCTTCATTCCCGGGTTGGAGGTGCGCAGCAGCACAAAGGCACCCTTGCCGGACTTTTCTACGTATTCTAAAAAGGGTTCCAGGGTATCAAAACCCATATACGGGTTAAGCGTGATAATATCAGCCTCGAAATCGCCTTCAAAATGGGCGCGGGCATAGGCCTTGGCGGTATCGGCGATGTCGCCGCGCTTGATGTCGGCTATCACCGGCAGGCCGGCCGCTCGTACGGCCCTGAGGGTATCGGCATACACGGCGAGGCCCGGCAGTCCCATAGCTTCATAGTAGGCGATCTGAACCTTAAAACAGCCGGCATGCGGAGCGGTAGCCTCAATCAGCGCCAGATTATAGGCTCTCACGGCCGCGGAAGGACTCTCATACATCCGCAGCAGTTCCGGAGGCAGATAGGCTGGATCGGTATCCAGACCGACACAGAGGGGGCCCCGCTGTTCGCAGGATTGGCGGAGACGGGTCATCGCATAGGCTTGGTTTTCCATGGCCCGGATTCTATCATAAAAGCGCCGGCAATTGCCAGATTCACTTTAAAGCATATACTGATAGTATATGAATGAAGTTTTTTACAAACAAATGTTGCTCACCGCTCCGTTCGGTTTTGCCCACCATAAAATAGTCCTGGACAGCCAGGGGAAACCCGTTGACTATATTTTCCTGGAAATAAACGCCGCCTTCGAAAAATTGACTGGGTTGAAAGCCGCCGACATCCTCAAACGATCAATCACCGAGGCCGTTCCGGCTATAAAAGACGATCCTTTTGACTGGATCGGTTACTACGGGGGCATAGCCTTAAACGGCGGCGAAGCCGAATTCGAGCAGTTTTCAGCGCATTTAGGGCGCTGGTACAAAGTGACCGTCCATTCTCCTGAACGCCTGTACTTCAGTACCATTTTTATTGATATTACCCGGGATAAACTTCAGTCTGAAGAATTAATGAGCTTTTTTACGGTTAATCTGGACCTGCTGTGCATTGCCGACCTTGAAGGCAACTTTATCAAGACCAATCAGGCCTGGACAGAAATTCTCGGCTATAGCCAGGGAGAACTCGCCGGCCGGAAATTTCTGGACTTTGTACACCCCCAGGATCTGCCGGCCACGCTGAAGGCCATGGCCGAACTGGGCAATCAGCAGGATGTGCTCAATTTTACCAACCGTTATCTCAGCAAGGACGGCTCTTACCGCTTCATCGAATGGCGTTCGCATCCGCACAACAACCTGATCTACGCCGCGGCCCGGGATATTACCGAACGCATCGAGTATGAACGCGCCATTAAACAGTCCCTGGACAGCTTGAGCCGTAGCGAAGAGATCGCCCATACCGGCAGCTGGAGCTGGGATGTCGTAACCGACACTTTTTCCAGCTCGCTGTCGGCGCGCCGCCTGATGGGCTTTACCCCGGAAGAAAAAATAACCATCGGCGATGTCAGCGAACGCATCCATCCTGACGACCGACTGCGCGTCCGGGAAACTTTACAGGCTTCCATCCGCACCGGAGAGCCCTACCGCATTGAAACGCAGATCATCAAAAAAGACAACGGCGAGATCCGAATTATCGAATCCCAGGCCGAAATCGAGACTGACACTAACGGAAGGGCCTGCCGGGTGTTCGGCGTAAACCGCGACATCACCGAGGAAAAACTGGCCTCGCACAGTTCCGAAATCCGCCTGAAACTGATCGAGTATTCGACTTCACACAGCCTGGATGAACTGCTCACCTTTGCCTTGGACTTTATCGGAGAACTGGTACACAGCCCCATCGGTTTCTACCATTTTGTGGACGCCGATCAGAAGACGCTCTCCCTGCAGCAATGGTCTACCGCCACCCTGCGCGACTACTGCCATGCCGCCGGCAAGGGAGCTCATTACAGCATCGATGAAGCCGGAATATGGGTGGACTGCGTCAGAGAGCGCAAGCCCGTCATTCATAACGACTATGAAGCCATGACCGCCAAAAAGGGACTTCCCCAGGGACATGCCCGCCTGATCCGGGAAATGGTGATTCCGGTACTGCGTCAGGATAAAATCGTGGCCATCCTGGGCGTGGGTAACAAGAGCACGGAGTACACCGCAAAAGACCTGGAGACGGTATCTTTCCTGGCCGACATCACCTGGGAAATCGTAGAACGCAAACGCACTGACCAGGACTTGCGTCTGGAACGGGAACGTCTGCAGAATATCCTTTTTGGAACCAACGCCGGAACCTGGGAATGGAATATTCAGACCGGCGAGACAATTTTTAACGAGCGCTGGGCCGAGATTATCGGCTATACCCTGGAAGAAATATCACCGGTCAGCATTGAAACCTGGCTGCGTTTTGCCCATCCCGACGACCAGGCCGAAAGTAACCGGCTGCTGGAACAGCACTTCGCCGGAGAATTGGACAGCTATGAATTCTCGTCGCGGATGAGGCATAAAAACGGTGAATGGATTTGGATCCTGGACCGCGGAAAAGTGGTATCGCGTACCGCTGACGGGAAACCGCTATTAATGTACGGCACGCATCAGGATATTACCGGACAGAAAAGGGCCACGGAGGCGCTGGCCGAAAGTGAAGCCAAGTACCGGCTGCTGACCGAGTTTGCCTCCGACGTGATCTGGGTAATAAACCTCTCCAAAAATTGCTTTACCTACATCAGCCCCTCGATCATGGGCTTACGCGGTCTGACAGTGGCCGAGGCTATGGCCGAAAAACTGGAGAACTCCATGACTGCCGAATCCCTGGTGATAGTCAATCAAGCCATTGAAAATAATCTGCCGAAGTTTCTAGCCGCGCCGGAATCCGGAGCCTATTATTTCAATGAGATTCAGCAGCCGCACAAGGACGGCCGTTTGATGTGGGTGGAAGTCTCCACCAAATTCCGCTACAACGAGGCCGGGGAAATAGAGATAGTGGGCGTGAGCCGCAATATCGATGAGCGCAAAAAACTTGAGGCCGAGACCATCAGCGCCCGCAATGAAGCCGATCGGGCCAATAAGGCTAAGTCTGAATTCCTGGCCAACATGAGTCATGAAATCCGCACGCCCTTAAACGGCATCATCGGCTTTACGGAACTGCTCAAAAACACCCCGCTCAACAAAAGCCAGAAACTGTATACCGAAAACGTCCTGACCGCCAGCCATTCGCTGCTGGGAATCATCAACGACATTCTGGATCTGTCTAAAATAGAAGCCGGAAAGATGGAACTGGATCCAATCCGCACCGATATCATCGAACTGGCCGAACAAGCCACGGACATCATCAAATACCACGCTTCCAAAAAAGGTTTGGAGCTGCTGTTGAATATCGACTCCTCCGTCCCGCGCTTTGCCGTTGTTGATCCGCTGCGTCTCAAGCAGATTCTGATCAACCTGCTCAGCAACGCCGTGAAATTCACTGAAACCGGCGAAGTAGAATTAAAACTGAGCTTCAGCCCATCCAACGGAAGCCGGGGCGATTTTAACTTTGAGGTCCGGGATACCGGGATAGGGATCACCGAAGAGCAACAGCGCAAACTGTTTAACGCTTTTACCCAGGCCGACTCTACAATTACCCGACGGTACGGCGGCACGGGGCTGGGTTTGACCATATCCGATATGCTGGCCAGAAAGATGAACGCCCATATTAAGATGATCAGCGCCTCCGGCCGGGGTTCGACGTTCAGCGTTTGCGTCAACACCGGCTTTGCCGAAGGCCGGCAGCTTGAGTCCACCAGTGTAAGGGCTATCAAACGCGCGCTGATCGCCGATGACAATGCCTCCAACCGGCTGATTCTGGAGCACGTTTTTAAAGGCTGGGGCATCAGCACCGAAACCGCGGCTAACGGCCAGCAAGTCCTGGACATACTTAAAAGCAATCCGGAATTTGATGTACTGATAATCGATTACCATATGCCGGTAATGAACGGTCTGGAAACGGTGCGTAAGCTGCGTACCGAAATGGCCTCCTCCTTCGCTTCCCTGCCGGTGCTGATATTGCACAGTTCCGCCGAGGAACCGCCGGAGTTCGATCAGGATAAAAACGCCGCTGTCATTTTCTGGATCCCCAAACCGGTAAAGTCCCGCGAACTGCTGCAATACCTCAGCAACCTCGGAGAACGAGCCGGAAAAAGAGGGCAGAACAGACCGAAAAAAAACGTAACGGGCGACAACGCGCCGGCGGACAGCGCGGCGCCAGATAGCGCTACAGCGGACAGTACGCAGCCAGACAGCGCGCCGCCAGCGGGCTCCGTACTTGTGAACCGGGAAAACCCGGCCGATAAAAAAGCCGCATCGCAATTCTTATCCGAGACCATCCGGCTCCTGGAAGCGAATGATCTGGCAGTGATAAAATTTTTTGAAGACCGGAAATTCCTGCTACAGCACACCGCTACAGACGATACTGTTAATTTGATCCAGTCCAGAATAAACGCGCTGCTGTTCCCGGAAGCCCTGACCAGAATCAAGCTGCTCGAAGAGGAAATAAACTATGAGTGAAAAGCAAACTATCCTGATCGTCGACGATATTACCGCCAATATCCAGCTCCTGAACGGCATCCTCGGAAATGAACACCGCATTCTATTTGCCACCAGCGGACACCAGGCTCTGGAAATGGCCCAGGAAAGCCTGCCGGATCTGATTCTGCTGGACATCATGATGCCGGACATGAACGGCTATGAAGTGTGCGAAAAACTGAAAAGCACCGAATTAACCCGGCATATTCCGGTAATTTTTCTAACCGCGCTCAATGACCGGGAAAACGAAACCGAGGGGCTGCGTCTCGGTGCCATCGACTACATCCGCAAGCCCTACAGCCCGGCCATTGTGCAGCTGCGGGTGCGCAATCACCTGGAGCTCAAAAAAGCCCGGGACGATCTGTTTAAACTTTCCAACATCGACCGTTTAACCGGTATTGCCAACCGCAAGGCTATCTTTGATTTTCTGGAGCGGGAAATTGCCCGGGCAGTGCGGCAGAAGCGGGAACTAGGCTTTATCATGCTGGATATTGATTTCTTTAAAAAATATAACGATAACTACGGTCATGTCGCCGGTGACGGCTGCCTGAACGCCGTAGCCCAGGCCATGGAAGGAAGCCTGCTGCGTCCCGGAGACATGATCGGGCGCTACGGCGGCGAGGAATTTCTGGCGGTTTTACCGGAGATTACCCCGGAAGGCGTGCTGGAAGTGGGTGAGCGTCTATTGAGCGCGGTGCGCGGTCTGGCCATTTCCCACGGTTTTTCGGAAGCCGCCGACCATGTCACCATCAGCGCCGGCTGCTGCTCTCTGGTACCGACCAGCGAACAGAGCTGCGACGATCTGGTCATTCTGGCCGACAAAGCCCTCTATATGGCCAAAGCCGCCGGCCGCGACCGGCTGGTATTCAGCAAAGGCTGATTTCAATCCGCCTGGTAGACCTTTACGCCGCGCCGGAAGGTGACGCAAATTTTACCACTCAGCCGTTCACCGGCCAGCGGCGTATTTTTACCGCGCGAAAACCAACGGGACGCGTTTTGCGGAGCAACCACCCAATCGGTATCCGGCTCCACCAGCACCAGGTCAGCGGCGTAATCCGGTTTCAGCAAACCCCGGGCCAAACCCAGTATTTTTGCCGGATTGGCGGACAGCAGGGCCGAAAGCCGGGACAGACTGATGCGGCCGGTGCGCACCAGCACCGTATGGCAGAGCGCGAAAGACAGTTGTATTCCGGAAAAACCTGGCGCGCCGGCTTCCTTGTCGGCGGCGGTATGCGGAGCGTGATCGGTGGCGATGGCGTCGATGGTACCGTCGCTCAGGGCCTCCACCAGGGCCAGCCGGTCAACTTCGCTGCGTAGCGGCGGATTGACGATTGCCGGGATCAGGTCATTGAGGGCCAGATGATGCGGTGTCGCCTCGCAGGTAACCATCTGCGGACGGACGGCTTTGGCCTTGCGCACCGCCTCCAGGGAACCGACGGTACTGATGTGGGCAATATGCACCCGGCAGGATGCCGCGGCCGCCAGCTCCAAATTCCGCACAGTCATGGTATCTTCAGCCAGACGCAACAGGCGGTTCGCCTGAGAGAGATTCGAGCGTACCGGCTCAAAATCGGCCGAACCGGTCAATGAGGCAAACCGCGAAGACAGGTCGAAGCGCGAAGAACCGGAAGCCGAGCCGGCGCTGACACCGGAAGGCAGACCCAGACGCAGGGCTGTTTCCCGGAACGGGCGGGCCGCCTGGGCCAAATCCGGATCCTCACAGTGACAGGACACTATCACGCCTTTGCGGGCGCAGATTTCCATAGCCCGCAGCATTACCGAGGCCGAGGCGACTTCCCGGCCGTCCTCGGTAGCCATCGGCACATCCGCGGAATCCAATTCCTCAAGGGCCGAAATATCCGTTCCATTAAAATCGCGGGTCAGACTGACAGTTTGAAACACATCCAGCAGGCCGCTTTCCGCGGCACGGCCGCGGATGGCCACCGCCGCTGAACGGGTGGAAATTACCGGTTTGGTATTGGCCATCAGCACAACAGTGCCATAACCGCCGGCCACCGCCGCCCGCGAAGCCGAAAGCAGGTCTTCCTTCTCCGTATAACCGGGATCCCTGAAATGGGCGTGCAGATCCACAAACGACGGCATCAGTACCGCGCCCCCGGCATCGTATATCTCCACGTCTTCAGCGTCCGCCGGCAAGTCCCGGCGCGCCGCTTCCGGCCCGAGGCAGACGGACTCAATAATACCGTTGCGGATAAAGACAGAACCCGGGGAGTCCGTGGCGGCGTCCACCAGGCGGGCATTGCGGATCAGCAGGGTGGCTCCGGCGGCTGACGGCAGCTGACTTCCGGATTTACGGGCGGCCATTACAGGAATTCCCCAATGCCGGCGCGGTACAGTTCATCGCAGTACAGACAGGAATACTCAGCGCGCTTGCGGTCTACCAGATGAAAAATATGCGGGATGCCGGTCTCGGTACTGGTGATACAACGCGGATTGCGGCAGCGGATGACGTTTTCCACCTGCTCCGGCAGAGTCAGGGTAATCTTGCGCGACACATGCTCATCTTCCACTACGTTTACGGTGATATTCGGGTCAATAAAGCCGAGCACCGAATAATCGATATCCAGGACATTATCGATCTTGATGATATCCTTCTTACCCAAAGCCCCGGAGGTAACGTTCATAATCAGGGCCACGCTGAAGGGCACCTTGTCCAGCTTCAGCCAGTTAAAAATGCGCAGTCCGGTACCGGCGCGGATATGATCGATAACCAGGCCGTTTTTTATTTTCTGAATGTTCATTTCTTTTTCCCCTCCGCGGGGCCGACGCCCAGCAGTCTGGCAATCAGGGCCATCCGCACGAACATACCGTATTTGACCTGCTCAAAGTACAGGGCCCGCTTATCGGCATCCACCTCCGGCGAGATTTCGTTGACGCGCGGCAGAGGATGCAAAACAGCCAGGTTTTCCCCGGCCAGGGTCATCTTCTCGGCGTCAAGGATGTAGCTGTCCTTCAACCTTATATAGTCCTGCTCGTTGAAAAAGCGCTCTTTTTGGACACGGGTCATGTACAGCACGTCCAGCTCGCCGATGGCGTCCTCCAGGCGGCGCACCTGCCGGAAGTGAATCCCGGCCGGCTTGAAGACCCGGCTGATAATATAGTCCGGAATCTCGAGTTCCGGCGGACTGATCAGGATAAAACGGTTATTGCGGTAGCGCGACATGGCCTTGGCCAGACTGTGCACCGTACGGCCGAACTTCAGGTCGCCGCACAGACCGATGGTCAGGCCGTCCACGGTGCCCTTGGCGGCGCGGATAGTCATCATGTCGGTCAGGGTTTGAGTCGGATGATGGTGGCCGCCGTCTCCGGCGTTGACAACCGGCACAGAGCTGAAGCGGGTGCCCAGCAGGGCCGCGCCCTCCTTGGGGTTACGCATGGCGATAATATCGGCGTAGCAGGACACGGTGCGGATGGTGTCGGCCAGACTTTCACCCTTGGAGGCGGAACTGGCGTTCGGCTCGGCGAAACCCAGGGTAGTACCGCCGAGGCGCTGCATGGCCGCCTCAAAGGACAGCCGGGTTCTGGTACTCGGCTCAAAAAAAAGTGTGGCGAGAATCTTTCCCCGACACACTTCTGCATATTTACCCGGATTATCAATAATATTGCCTGCCAGCACGAACAGGTCTTCCAGCTCGGCGGTAGTTAAATCCCCCGGCTCAATCAGATGGCGTCCTTTCAACATCAAAGGCTCCTCATTTTTTTACTCTCTGAGCAAAGTATATCAGAATAGTCCACAAATTGGGAGTATTCCGGCATTGCCGGTAGCGAAAATCGGGCTGAAAATCAGGATATCACAATCTTTTTTCCAGGAGGAAAAGTATGAAAAGAGCAGTTATTGCCCTAGCGACCCTGATTCTGGTTCTGTCCAGTCTGCCGCTGTTTGCCACGGGGCAGGCGGAAGCCGCGGCAACCGGTCCGATAGAGTTGATTTTATGGACCCATGAGGACGCCGGACGCAAGGCCCTCGAAGAGCGCTATATCGCCGAATTTACCGCCGCGAATCCCGGGATCACCGTGCGCTATGTAACCTACCCCTCGGACAAGATCCAGGACATTGTGCAGGCCGCCTTCGCCGCCGGCAACGGACCGGATCTTTTCAACATGGAAATACAGAAAGCCTATCCATTTTTGGCCGAGGGTTTTGTAGCTCCGGTAGACCTCGCCGCCGCCGGCTACCGCTCACACCGCGAGATTATTGACGCCTACATGCCAGGCATGCTCACCCCGGTGGTCATGAAAGACAATAAGGTGTACGGCCTGCCCCTGGAACTTACCAACTGGTGCATCTATCTCAACAAGAAAATCTTTATTGACGCCGGTTTGAATCCGGAGCGCGACTATCCGAAAACCTGGGAAGAAGTGCTCTCCGTTTCGGAAAAACTGGTAAAGCGCGAAGGGCAGATTATCACCCGCCGCGGCTTTGATTTCCGCTATGGCGATTATTTGGTCAGCTGGCTGCCGATGGTCGAGCAGCTCGGAGGCCG
Source organism: Treponemataceae bacterium (assembly GCA_942493045.1). Classification (GTDB taxonomy): domain Bacteria; phylum Spirochaetota; class Spirochaetia; order Treponematales; family Treponemataceae; genus Teretinema. The sequence continues at coordinate 1,991,898 of OW818665.1, forward strand.
GCTGGTCTCGGCCGACGGAAACACCGCCATCATCAATGACGCTGCCTGGCTGAAGGCGCTGCGCTTCATGGCCGATTTCGGGCCGAACGGACGCAACCTGGGTTCACCCACCTACACCGCCGCCCGGCGCATCTTCGATAACAACAACAACGAAGTGGCCATGCACCTGTCCGGCCTGTACCAGGAACCGCGCATGAAAAGCGCCAACCCGGCATTCTACAACAGCGCGGACTGGATGGTCATTCCCTACCCCCGGTGGCAAAATGCCACCGCCGTCGCCCCCAACCATTACTACGGACATTACTACATGGTAAACAGCCAGGCTTCCCGCGCCAAACAGGCCGCCGCCTGGAAACTGATCGCCTACATGCTCAGCCATGGCGAGGAGTATCTGGACAAGGTAGCGCTCGTTCAGCCCACCCGGACGCTGTTTGATTCCGCCGTCTTCAAAGCCATGCCTTATTCCAATGTCTTTGCCTCTGACCTGGCCAAGGCCAGCGTCGTCTACTACGGCAGCAACTCGCTGCTGCTGAACAACCTGGTCAAGGAAGCGGTCGAATCGGTGATGCTTCAGAACACTACCCCGGAAAAGGCCCTCGAAACACTGCGCGCCAAAGCCCAGGAAGCTCTGGACGACAGATAGAGACACGTCAAAAAGGCCATCGGAACAGTACGCTCCGGTGGCTTCCAGGCCTTATCACATCGAGCGGGTTTGATGCCTTACGCCGCCAGGAGTACATATGACCAGAGCGAAAAAAATTACATCGTTTGAGACGAAGCAGGCAAATTGGGGCTGGGTGTTTACGGCTCCGGCGCTACTTTTCTTCAGTACCTTTTCTTTCTACCCTATCCTCAATGCCTTCTGGACTAGCTTTCTTAACAAGCGGCTGGTCTCGATGCGCACTCCCGATTTTGTGGGACTAACCAACTACCTCCGGCTGTTCGCCAGCGAAGATTTCTGGAACTCATTGCGCGCTACCGCCGTATTCACGGCCGGCACCATCATTCCGCTGGTCAGCGTCTCCCTGTTGCTGGCCTTACTGATTACCAGCCGCCATTCCCACAAGCGCGCCCTGCAGCTGATCTATTATTCACCGGCCGTGCTGTCCTCTTCCGTCGCGGCATTGATCTGGCTGCTGATGTTTGACCCGCGGGGCATCATGAATCAGGCCGTCAACACCCTCGCCAATACACCCGGTATCGACCACCGCTGGATGTCCAACCCGGTGATGCTCCAGATATCCACGATGCTGGTCTATTTCTGGAAATATATCGGCTACTTTACCATCCTGTTCATTACCGGTATCGGCAAAATACCGGCTTCAATCTACGAAGCCGCCCGTATCGACGGCGCCGGCGCCCTGGACCGCTTCAAGCTGATTACCCTGCCGCTGCTCAAGCCGACCACGGTAATGGTCGCGATCATGGCCATGATTCAGTGCCTGAAAACCTTCAGCACCCAGTATCTGTTTACCCAGCGCGGCGCGCCGTCCGGACCGATCAACGTGATCACCATGAATATTTATAATACGGCGATCCGCGATAACAATATCAGCCGGGCTAGCGCCATGAGCATCATCCTGTTTTTTATCATGCTGACCCTGACCGTCGTGCAGCTGCGTTTCAGTAAAAGCGACGACACCACCTATTAAGAGGAGTTTTTATGAATCACCCCCGCAGCACGACCGGTTCAATGCTGATCTGGATATTCCTGATTCTGTTCGCGGCCCTGATACTCACTCCGCTGCTGTTTATGGCCGGAGCCAGCTTGATGGATTCAAGAGAAATCATGACCATGCCCTACCGCTGGATTCCGTCGAGCCTGAGATGGCAGAATTATTTCCGGGCTATCGCCGGCAATGACGACAGTTTCGTCTTTGCCAGAAATATCGCCAACAGCCTGATCGTATCGCTCTCAATTACGATTCTGACTGTTTTCCTGTCCTCCATAACCGGCTATGGCCTGGCCAAATTCAATTTCAAGGGGCGATCCGTCGTATTCTTTGCCATCATGGCCACCATGATGATACCCTTTGAGACGATCATGATCCCGCTGTTCATGGTAGTGCTGAATCTGCGCCTGCAGGACTCATACTGCGGACTGATTATTCCCTTTATGATCAACGCCTTCGCCGTCTTTCAGATGCGCCAGTATCTGATGACCTTTCCCGACGATATCCTGGACGCGGCCCGCATCGACGGCACCAGCGAGCCGGGAATATTCGCCCGCATGATTTTCCCGAATGCCGCTCCGGTGATCGCCACCGTGGCGGTACTGACCTTCCGGCAGCAGTGGGACAATCTGCTATGGCCGCTGCTGGTTACCCAGCGCGAAGAAATGAAAACGATCCCCGGTTACATCGTGCGTTTCGCCTCGGAACGCTATTCGGATGAGGGAGCCATGATGGCGGTGGCGGTAATTGCCTCGCTGCCTGTTTTCATTCTATTCTTGGCTCTGTCAAAGTACTTCCTCGGCGGTTCGGCAATGTACGCCGCCGGCAAGGAATGAAAGAAGGAGCGGCGCGGATGTGTGAACAGAACCGGCAACCCTGGATTTTATGCTGCGCGATCGGCCTCTGTCTTTTACTCGCCTCCGCCGGTTTCCCGGCCTGCGCCAAGCCTCCGGCTAAACCGGCGGCCGCGCGCTCCGTGGTCATCTACTCACCGCATCCGGAAGAAATTCTTGAATATGTTACCAGGGAATTCAGGCAGCGCACCGGTATTCAGGTCGAGATTATCTCGGCCGGAACCGGAGAGCTGCTGGAGCGGATGCGGCAAAGCGGACGCAAAGGCGAAGCCGATATTTTCTGGGGCGGAGGGGTGGACTCCCTGGAGACAGTCAAAGAGCTGTTCCAGTCCTATGTCAGCGACGCCGACCCGTACATACGCTCGGACCTGCGCCCGGAGCACCGCCTCTGGTACCCCTTCTCCGTACTCCCGGCGGTTATTGTATACAACGAGAAACTTGTGCCGCCGGAACACATTCCGGTATCCTGGGCCTCCCTACTGGACCCCTACTATCATAACCGGCTGATCATCGCCGATCCGTTGCGCTCCGGTTCGTCCTATACAATCCTGTGTACCATCCTGCAAACCATGAGCGCCGGACAGAGCGACTATGACGCCGGCTGGGACTATGTCGAAAAACTCATCCACCAGCTCGGCTCAACCGGACTGGCCTCCAGCTCCAGCCTGGTATTCCAGTCGGTTGCCTCAGGAGATTTCTTTGCCGGAATAACCTTTGAAAACTCGGTTCTGGAACTCCGGAAAACCGGGGCCAATATTTCCTGGTGTTATCCGGAAGAGGGCACCAGCGCGCTGCCGGACGGTATCGCCCTGCTCAAAGACGCGCGGCACAGCGCCGAGGCGGCCCTGTTTATCGACTTCGCGCTCAGCCGCGACGTCCAGGAGCTGCTGATGCCGCGCTGGCAGCGGCGCAGCGTCCGCACTGATACCACAGCCCTGCCGGCCGTCCTGACCGCCCGCACCACTATGAATCTGATCGACTACTCGATATCCGAAGCGGCGGCCGGCCGGGAAGCTATTCTTTCGCGCTGGAGCGCTCGGTATAATTCCCGGCTTCCTTGAATTCACTGGGCGTTAAACCGGTAATCTTGCGGAACACCTGCGCGAAATAGCGGGCGTCGGCGTAGCCGACCATATCGGCCACCTCATACACCTTGATGTTCCGGTCGCGCAGCAGTTCGGCGGCTTTTTTGACCCGGATATGCATTAAATAATCGACAAAGGTATATCCGGTTTTCTGCTTAAAAAGACGGCTGAGATGTCCGGATGAAATTCCGAGGCGGGAAGAGGCTTCATCGATGCTGATTCCCAAAATATAATGTTCCTTCAGCAAACGCACCGCGCCGTCCACATAACCCGCGTATTGATCGGCGGCCGCACCGCCTGAATACTCGATAAACAGGGCTTTCTCTGTCCGGTGACGCGCTGAACGGGCGGTTAAAACTTCGCGCATCCGCAACAGGCTCGAGATCAGAGCCTCATCTTCCACCGGCTTCAGCAAATACTCACTGACGCCCAGGCTCATCGCCTTGCGCGCATATTCGAATTCAGGATACCCGGATAACACAATAATCGCCGGGCCGGCCTCCGGCAAGGCCAGGCGCCGTAACTCTTCTATAAATTGCAAACCGTCCATACCTGGCATCCGGATGTCGGTGATTATCAGATCGGGCATATCCTCCGCCGAGATCAGCGACAAAGCCTCGTCGGCGCTGCCGGCCTCATGCCAGAGCATGAAGCCGTATTCATCCCAGGGAGTCAACAGTACCAGCTCCCGGCGGACGGCCGGTTCATCTTCCACGACCAGTACTTTCAGCATGTCGTTTCGCCCTCCCTGGAAAAGGGAAAGCGGATGCGCACCGTCACGCCGGTCCCCTCCCCGCCCTCGATACTCAGACCGTACTGCCGGCCGTAGATCAGCGCCAGCCGCCGGTGCGTATTAATCAAGGCGATGCCGGAGGAGTCCTCGTTCCCGGAACTGAAAACCGACGCTTCCAGGGGATTCTTGTCGGCCTCGGCCATTTTAGCGCGGACTGTCTCCAGGCGTTCCCTGCTGATTCCAATTCCGTCATCACTGATTTCCAGGGTCACGATGCCTTCATTCAGAGTACCGGCAATGCGCAGAATCCCCGGGCCGTTTTTTTTCTCCAGTCCATGTACCAGGGCATTCTCTACCAGCGGCTGAATGACCAGCCGCGGAATAGGGGCTTCCAATACGACCGGCTCGATGGATTCGCGCATTTCAAACCGCCCCGGCCAGCGCCAGGATTCAATGGAGAAATAATCGCGGGCTACGGAGAGACTGTGTTCCACGGTAGAAAAGCCGCTCCCGGGATTGGAGCCTTCGCGCATGATCCGGGCCAGAGCGGTGGTCATTCCGGCAATCTCGGTCGATCCGGAAAGCTTGGCCATCGCCCGTATAGAGTTGAGGGTGTTATATAAAAAGTGCGGGTTAATCTGGGCCTGGAGAGCGCGCGATTCAGCCATGCGCAACTCCCGCTCCTGGGCAACCAGATTATCAATCAACGATGATACCCGTCCGATCATTGAATTAAAGCGGTTGGCCAGCACAGCCAGTTCGTCACCATGCTCCGAGCCCGGCAGAGCCGGACAGCGGGCTTCCAGATTGCCGGCGGCCACGGCTTCCATGGTCACCGTCAGAAAATGTATCGGCCGGGAAAAGGAGCGGGAAAGCAGTACAGCCATCAGCAGAGCGATTAATACACTGAACAGCGCGATCACCGAGGTCAGCAGCGTAACGCGGCCGGTATATTCACGGACGGAATTGCGTGGATAGAGGCCGTACAGCGTCAATCCATAGCGTACCGGAATTGCCTTCATAAAATACTGATTAAAGTTAACGGGCAAATCTTCCAAAAAGCGGGATTCATTGGCCGGCTCCAGCATGCTGAACAGCACGCAGTCCGAACCGTCGGCAATTATCAGATCAGTTAACGCGCCTCCGGAAAGCGAAACAGCGCCGATTCGTGAAACCAGCAGCTCCCGGGAAATATCAATGACGCTGTAGCCGATTACCTCGCCCGCGGAATAAATACGGCAGGCTGCCGCCAGGGCGATAGCCGCGCCGGAGCGGGGATGCGGCGGCCCGAAGAATACAGTTGGCTCAACCGACCGTGAAAGCGCCCCGAAAACACCCCATTGAGGATAATGCGTAATTGAATATTCCTCCGGAACCGGAGAGCGCGACCAGACGGCCGAACCGTCAGAGGGGATGATAAACGGTGAAAACGAAGCCGAAGAACTGAATGAAGAAAAAAGCCGATGGATTTCCGACATCTGCCAGGGTGTTTTTTCAGCGGACCGGACATACTCAATCACCGCGTCTTCGGCAGCCAGACTGCCGGCCAGAGCGGCGCTCTCATCCAATAACTGCCCGGTCAGCACGGACGCGCCGCGGGCGGCTTCCTCAGCCCGCTCCCGAAATGCCGATTCCAGAAAGCGTGAACTCATTACCCCGAAAACAGCGGCTAACACCATAAAGGGTATCAGCCCGCCGATAAAAAAGGCATTTAACAGCCGCCAGAAATAAGATCGACGGGGCAGGCTCACTGGAATTACCTTTTCACTAAATATGCCCGGAGACAGCCGCGCCCGGCAAACCGATGTCGCGCCGGTAGAACATGCCCTCAAAATTAACCGACTTCAAAGCCGCGTAGGCCGCTTCCCGCGCCGCCTCGACGGTTTCGCCATGAGCGGAAGCCGCTAACACCCGGCCGCCGGAAGTGATCAGAGCGCCCGGGGCGGCTTGAACACGACCCGGCAAGGGCGGAACGGCTCTTGGTGCCGCAGCGGGCGAAGCCTTGCGCATATCCTGAGCAGCCCCGGCGTAAAAAATACGGGCACCGCTGCGCGCGAGGGCTTCCTTATTCACCGCGATAGGCAGTCCTTTAGGATAGGAACCGGGATAACCCCGGGAAACGGCCACCGGAGCGCAGACATATCCGTTCTTCCAGGCCACCGGAAAAGTATCCAGCGTCCCGTCTATGATGGAAAGGCACAGCCGGGCAAAATCGAAGTCCATTAGCGGAAAAACCGCCTGGGTTTCGGGGTCGCCAAGGCGCACATTGTATTCCAGCAGCTTCGGTCCCTTGGCGGTAAGCATCAATCCAAAGAAGATAAATCCGCGATAGTCAAATTTCTCGGCAATCAGGCCGCGCAGGGTCGGCTGCAGGATATCAGCTTCAAAACGGCGCATATCCTCGGCCGAAATTCCGTCAGCCGGAGCGATCGCCCCCATACCGCCGGTATTCGGACCCTCGGCGCCGTCTTTGAGCCGCTTGTGATCCCTGGCGGTTACAAAAGGCACAATCCGGGAGGAGGGATTGCCGTCCTTGACGCTGACGGCCGCGAGAATGGAAACTTCTTCGCCTTCCAGATAATCTTCAATAACGACCTTGCGCCCGGCCGGGCCGAGGGTACTCTCGATCATAAAATCGCGCACCGCCTGAATAGCCATGTCGACAGTGCTGGCGACAACCACGCCCTTGCCGGCGGCTAGGCCGTCGGCCTTGATTACCAGCGGGGCGCCGCGTTCATTAATGTAGCTGATCGCCTCATGAGCATTGGTAAAACTGGTGCTCGCCGCGCAGGATACGCCGTATTTGGCCATAAAATGTTTGGCCACATCCTTACTGGCTTCCAGGGCGGCGCCTTTTTGACAGGGGCCGACTACCTTGACGGAAAGAGCAGCGAGGGCGTCCGCCAGGCCGGAGGCCAGCGGGTCTTCCGGTCCGACCACTACAAAGCCGCCCTTGGGCGCGTCCTGCAGCTCGGCGCGGCACAATTCGGCCAGACTCTCGATCTCAGCGATATTGGCGTTGATATTCCGGCATTTGCTTTCGGTAGCGGTACCGCCATTGCCGGGAATGCAGATAACTTCGGAAATGAGGTCAGATGAGGCTAAGGCCCAGGCGATGGTGTGCTCACGTCCGCCAGACCCGATTACGATTGATTTCATTGAACCATAATAACGGAAGAGGACAGCCGGCGCAAGGGCGGAGTTTCAGTTTCCGGCGGACTCGCACAGCAGGTCCAGCACCCGGGTGTCCTCGATTACCAGCTGTTTACGGCTGAGATCCTTAAGCTGTACGGTTATGGTGGTGGGATTTTCCCGGATCAAGTGGTCCAGTTCCGGAAAAAAAACCTGCATTGAGCCGTAGACAAAGCCCTGCCGGTAAATTCCGTTTTTCCGGCTGCTGTACAGTTCCTGAAAACTCATTACAAATCCCAGCACCCCGACGCCGCAAACCGCCGCCGTACCGATCAGGCCGATACTGCGGATGGTGGTCAGAGCGATCAGCAGGCAGGAGGAAAAAAGGGCTATGGCGTAGCGCAGGACACCCTCCCGCGGCAGGGCGGTGCGTAATTCACCGAGACGGCGGATCGCCGAACGCAAAAATAAAAAGCGGGCCACCGTCAATACCGGTATCAGGGAAAAGGCTATTATGGCTATCAACATTGTCACATTCTGCATTTTTCAATAATATGGAAAACGGCCGGGGGAGGCAAGGAGTTTTTATGAAAGAAATCAACAGTGTGCTGATCGCCGGAGCCGGAGCCATCGGCTCGATGGTCGCCGCCCAAATTTTCCAAGCCCGTCCGGAGAGTCTTTCAATTCTTGCCGGAGGCGAGCGTCTGGCGCGCTACCGCGCTAAGGGTTTTATCATTAACGGCAGTCGCTTAGATTTCCCGCTGACCGACGCCCGGGAACGCTCCGCGCCGGACCTGATTATAATCGCCTGCAAAGCCCATCACCTGAAAGAGGTAATCGCCGACCTGGCCGGTCACGTTGCCGAACAGACCTTGATCCTGTCTCTGCTGAACGGTATCTCCAGCGAAGACATACTCGCCGAAGCTTTTGGCCGCTGGCGGGTACCCTATGCCATGATACTGAAAACTGATGCCGGCCACAGTGGCAACCGCACTGACTGGACCAATACCGGCACCATCTTCTTCGGCGACACCGAAAACCCTTCCGCTAACGGCCGCGCGACCGACGCCTGCTCGGAGCGGGTGCGCCTGATCTCCGACTTCTTCGACAGCGTAGCGATCCGCTATCAGGTACCGGCGGCCATGCTCAACCGGCTGTGGTACAAATTCATGATAAATGTCGGGCTAAACCAGATTACCGCGGTATTGCGCCTGGGTTACGGCGCCCTCCGCGGCTCGATGAGAGGCACGGAAGCCACCAATTTGATGGAAGAAGCGATGCGCGAAGTCGTGACCGTCGCCGCGGCCGAGGGCCAGACGCTCACCGAAGCGGATGTGCTTTCCATTTATCCGGTATTGGACGATCTTTCCCCGGACGGGAAAACCTCGATGTTGCAGGATGTGGAAGCCGGCCGCAAGACCGAAGTGGAATTATTTTCGTATACAGTGATCAGTTTGGCCGCCCGGCACGGCATCGCCGTACCGGTCAACGCCATGCTGTACCGGCTGCTGCGGGCCATCGAACAAAGCGCGGGATAAGCCCGGCCGCGAACCGGTAAACCGGCGGTCTTACAGCTGTTTCAGCTCAATGCTCTCGATTTTCCAGCTTTGCTTGGCGCCGCCGCTGACCGTAGCCACCGCGTAGCGGCCCTCGACCAGAGCACCGGGGTTAATCAGCGTAGTGCTGCCGAGGGTGTCGATGGCAAAGGACTCGTGAATATGGCCGGAAAGCACCAGCAGGGGCTGAAATCTTTCGATAAAGGCGCGGATCAGCGGGGAACCGACATGGATACCGCCGCTGACAAGGTCCAGTTTGGTATCCTTCGGCGGGTTGTGAGCAATGACGATTAAATTATTCCAGGCCCCGTCCGGAACCGCCCGCTCAGCGTCAGAGCCGCCCGCGGCGGCGCCGGCTTCCGCGCTGTAATCGGTCTGCTCGCCGACCAGCCGTAAATCTGCGGCCAGGTCTACATCGGCGCGCTCATTGGGAGTCACGCCGGTATGCTTACTGCCGCCGCCGGAACCGATGAACATCAATCCGTTAAAATAGGAAAAACAGGCCTCAACACCGATATCATACTGATCCAGGGTATCCCGGAAATCGATATCGTCACAGTTCCCGGAGACCGCGAAAACCCGGTCATGCAGGGCGGTCAGCCGCTCCAGAAAGGGCAAACCGGTCTCGGGATCGCCAAAGGCGGCAAAGTCACCGCCGAACAGAACCAGGTCGGCATCGGCAAACTCAGCTTCCAGCTTATTAAGCTGCCCGATCGCTCCGTGACCGTCCGAAATAATCAGAATCTTCACCATTACACCTCTTTCATAATCGCGAGCAGGTGTTCCATGTCTTCCGCGGTCCCGATGGAGATACGCACAAAGTCGGTAATCCCCGGGTGATTAAAGAAGCGCACCAGAACGCCTTTTGCTTTAATAGTTTCGTAAATCGCTTTCCCTTCAAGACCCGGTTTGCGGGCAAAGACAAAGTTGGTCAGTGAAGGCAGCACTTCCCAGCCGGCCGCGCGCAGAGCGGCGGCAAAACGGTCCCGGGTATGGGCGATCATGCTGTTGATGGATTTATAATACGGCCAATCCAGGCAGGAGGCAATACCGATTTTCTGGGTAATGGCGTCCACCGGGAAGTGATTGAAGGAATTCTTAGCGGTATGCAGGGCCTTGATCAGCGCCGGATTGGCGATCACATAGCCCAGACGGGCTCCGGCGAAGCAAAAACCCTTGGAAAAAGTGCGTACAATCACCAGATTGGGAAAATCAGCTAACAGCGGCACGACCGACTCCGCTCCGAAATCGATATAGGCCTCGTCCACTACAACCACCCGGTCGTTTTCATACCTCTCCAGCAGGGCGCGGATTGCCGGTACCGGCAGAAAAATTCCGGTCGGCGCGTTCGGATTGGCAAAGATAATGCCGCTGCTGGGCTCGGAAAGCAGCGCTTCGATATTTATGGAAAAGTCGTTTTCCAGGGGGATTTTCCGGAAGGGAATGGCGTAATAGCCGGCGTACACCGGATAAAAACTGTAGGTGTGCGCCGGAAAAAACAAGGGCCGGTCATCGTCAAAAAAGGTATAAAAAACCAGGGAGAGGATCTCGTCGGAGCCGTTACCGACAAACACCATATCCTCTCCGACCCGGTTGCAGGGCATGGCCGCGATGGCCGCGCGCAGTTCGCAGGAGTCAGGGTCCGGGTAAAAACGCAACGAAGCGACTTCGAAGTCCCGGATGGCGTCCTGCACCCGCGGCGAGGGCGGATAGGGATTCTCATTGGCATTCAGCTTGATGTAGACCCTATCCTTGGGCTGTTCACCCGGCACATAGGGGTTCAAGGCGGCAAAACGTCTCGTAAACATGAGAAAAGAGTACACTGTTTTTTCAGAGTTGACCAGAGGTTTTCTTTTTTCGGCTTTTTTTGCGATTGAGGAAACCGAAAATGTAGGATAGAATGGTACTATGGCAGCCCCAAGCGATCTTTCAGTACTTTTACGCCTCTATACCGGCAAACAGGATACTCCAACCATCATGTTTGCCGACTTTTGCGAGTACCTGCAAAAATATGCCCGGCACTATCTAGAAGAAACCCCCGAACTGGTTGTCTACCTGGAGGACACCGCCGGTTTTGTTCAGTCCGGTTTACGGAAACTGGAAGAGGACGGCCGGGTGATTATCTCGGCCGACCAAAAGGGCCGTAAAACGGTTTTTGTGCCGCAGTTCTACATTGATAAGATAATTCAGCGCTTCAAGGATCTCGACGAAAAGGCTGAAGTACCCTTCCCGCTCTCCAACGAACTGCCCCAGGGCATTACCAGCACCTTCTTGAAGCCGATTCATATCACCACCGACTTTATCATGCTGATCGAAAAAGGCGAGCGCTCCAATACCTTCCTGTATCAATTGATATTTCCGGACGAAACTCCGCCGATGCTCTTTCCGGGTTCGGTCTCACCGGAGAAGCTGTTGGATCTGGCCCTGGCCAAACTGCGGTTTTTCTTCCGCAAGGACGAGTCCCGTGACTATATTCAAAAACGCTTGATGATCGCCAATCCCGGCAAGGAACTGAGCGTCAAGGATTCATTAAACCAGTTCCTGACCCGCCCGTCGGAGTCCATCCGCAACCTTAAACACGCCGGCGACGCCTATCTGTTCTGGAGTTATCTCTGTTCGTTCATCCGTCAGGACTACAGCAAAAAAACCGACAAGACACCGGAAGAAATAGCCCTGATCCAGAGCGTATTTATTACAGAATATTTGAACAATTATTACCGGAACAAGGTGCAGCAAGACTTGCAGCGCGAAACCGCCCTTAAAAATCTGGAACTGGCCTTTCAAAAACCGCCCTACTTCTACGACATGGACAATATCTCGCGTTTCTCGGATTCGCGCGGCGTCCCCCTGCTCGGCCAGTATCAGCAAACCGATCTGGAAAGTTTTATCCGGGAAAAAACCGGCGTCGACCAGGCCCCGGGCTCATTGCCGGCCTTGCTGGTGTTCAGGACCGAAAGCGGCAACCGCTACTTCGTACTCAAGGAAAAAGTCATACCGCTGGTTATCAAGCTCTGCGGCGATAATCGTAAACCCATCAAAGACGCCATCATCCGCCAGTGGTACCAGATCCTTACCGGTTATGGAATGGAAATGGCCATGAAAAACCAGGTGGATTTTGAAAAGAAACTGGAAGAAATCTGCCGGGTTTCGGCCCCGATCATGCATGCCGTACTGAGCTCTTCTTTTATCCCGCTGATGGCCGCCGAGGGCGGTATGAATAATCGCGGTGAAACCGAAGGGTTCCGGATGTTCAACCACGGGCGGCTGCTACCCTACAGCGAGCTGCTGATGCTCAATCGTCAGGAACTACTGACTGATACCAAGATTCTGCTGCCCTTCTGGTACACCCTGCCGATTATTTCGGCCATCATTACGTTTTTCCGCCGGCCGCGCCGCAAAAAAATCGATAGAACAAACAAGCGCAGCCATCCGGCCGCCGAGTCGACTGCCGAGCGCGATGAAACGCGGGGTGATGTCCGGCTGCAGCGCAAGATCGAACTGAAAAGCGCCGTTTCCATCATCGAGAAAAAGCTGGTGCCGGAAGGTTCAACGCTGGAAGATGAGATGGCTCTGCATCTGGAACGCTGGAACCGCACCCTGGATCCCACCTCCAAGTCCAACCTCACCGAGGATGTTAATTCACTGATCCGGGACTATGTGCGCCGGGTCGTAAAAACCCTGAAAGCCTCAACCTTCGATGAAGCCCGGGTGGACAACCTGGCTACAACCCTGGTGGACACCCCGAATTTAATGAAAATTAAAAACAGAGATGCTCTACAGCTGTATGTAAAGCTGTACATCATTTATCTGGTTAAAAACATCAACTAGCCGAACGGCTCTCAGTATTTAGAGCGGCCGATGCCGCCCGGTCCGCCGCCGCTTTTACGCCCGGGGCGTCTGATTTCAACATCTCCGCCGCTTTTGCCCTTACCGGGCTTAGCTCTGCCGCCGCTCGGTTTACCGCCTCTGGGAGCGGGTTTGGCTCCGCCGGCGCGCGCGGTGGGTTTTCTACCCGAACTAGCGGGCTCGCGGCCCGCGGCAGAACCCGGCGCTGACGGTTTACGGCCCTTACCCTTCTTGGCGGAAGCCGCGATGGCCGCGGCCTGTTCGGCGCTGCGCTCACCCATTTTGCGCAATTCCTCAACTTTGTCCGCGTCGTAAAAACCGTCTTTCCAGTTAAACCGCGAGGCTCCGGTCAGAGGAGCGCCCTTATGGATGGAATCCATAATCTGCCTGAAAAGCTGCCGGTTTACCCGTGTTTTGGAAAGATCGATAATCTGCCGCGAAAAGCCTTCCTTCGTCAGGGCCGCGGAACGGTCCGTGATCGAGAAGGGGGTTTCCGGCATTACAAAGGAGCCGTCGTCGGTCGACAGGGCCCGGAAATTCCCAGCCTGCCGGTCCGAAAACAGTGTGAAGTCATAGTTGGCCGGCAATTTAAAGCGCATTCTGAACAGGGCCGGATAGGCGAAGATGGTCAGGGCCACATTGCTGCGGTATTCCGGGTCAAAAGTGGTTTCTAATGTCTCCCGTGAATTTTCCAGCGGGGAAATTATGGTATATAAGCCCTGATCCTGCAGCCAGGCCGCCGCCCAGCGGTTGAAGGCATACAGATAGGGACCGGCGATTAATTTAAGACCACGGTTACGGAGCATGCCGATATGACCGGGATTATTGACGATAAACTGGGTATAGCCGTTTTCGATCAGGCTTTCCAAATTAGTGGACAGTCCGTCTTCCAGAGCCTGCGGAAGATAGGGATCCAGCGAAAGAATCAGTTCTTTTTTGGAAAACGGCAGGGGCGCGACAGCCTTATCCGGGGTCTCATGGGCCGGACTGTCACCGGTAGCCGTAGCTTCGATGCCCAGCAGAGCCTTAATTGTCGCCTGATTCAGCTCCAGAATCACCCGTATCGGCCGGTCGGTAAGCAATTGATAGACATCTTCAATCGATGAAACCTGCACCCACAGGCCGGACGGAAATTCGTGATCGCCTTCTTTGGCGGACTTTTTAGTCGATTTACGCGCCTCTTCGGCTTTGACCAGCGGCGCGAGGTGCAACTCTTCCAGATGATCGTCACCGGGCTGTTTGCGGTAAGATTTCATGTCGTTGGGCAGTACCCGGGGATAGCGCTTGGACATATTCTTGGTTTGAATCAGGTATACCGGGTCTCCCGAGCCAAAACCTTCCGGTATATCGATCAGCAAACGGCCGTTTTCCTGAGCGACTTCCTGAACCTTGTGACTTTTACGGTCCGAATCATCCTTGCGGTGAAAACGCAACGAATCCCCGACTTCCGGTCCATAGCTGCCGCCTTTGAGAGAAGCCATCTGGAACTCACCGATCTTGAATAGTTTGTCGATCTTGCCCAGATAAATTCCGGTGCCGCCGGCCTGGTCAGGATTGAGCACGTGCTCCGCGGAGGATGAATCATACCAATAGCGGGTTTTGGCCCGCGCAAAATCGTTGGCCAGAATGCGGCGGGCGGTTTCCACCGCGCCTTTTCGGTCTTCTTCCCAGTGATCCATCACATAGCGGTAGGCCGAAACCACCGTACCGACATAGTCGGCGCTTTTCATGCGGCCTTCAATTTTGAAGGAATGTACCCCGGCCTGAATGAGGTCCGGAATGCGGTCAACCAGCTGCAGGTCGTGGGGAGAGAAAAAATAGCCCTGTTTTTTTCCGCTGGCGCCTTCGGCGGTATACAGCCGGCGGCAGGCCTGGGCGCAAATGCCGCGGTTGGCGGACTTCCCTCCCAGATAGCTGGAGAAAAGGCAGAGACCGGATTCACTGACGCACAGCGCGCCATGCACAAAAACTTCCAGTTCGCAGGAAGTGCGCTCTTTTATTTCGCGGACTTCTTCCAGTCCGAGCTCACGGGCCAGAACGACCCGGGAGACGCCGGAGCGGCTCATGGTATTGGCCGCGCGGGCGCTGGCGATATTCATCTGGGTGGAGGCGTGAATGCGTAGACTCGGGAAATGATCGCGGGCCAGTTTGAGTACTCCGAAATCCTGTACGATCAGGCCATCCGGACCAATCTTATCCAGATAGGCGAGAAAGCGGTACATGCGCTCGGTTTCGCTTTCCTGCAGCACCGTATTGACCGTTACCAGTATTTTTTTACCGCGGCGGTGCAGCACGTCGACAGCGGCCTCAAATTGGGACCAGGCGAAATTGGAAGACCGCATGCGCGCGTTAAAGCTCTTCAGTCCGAGATAGACCGCGTCGGCCCCTTCATTAATTGCCGCATCCAGTGCTTCCGGATTTCCGGCCGGTGCCAGTAACTCTGCCATCTTTTCGCCCCCATACCCGCCTATAATAGCCGGTAACGGACTAATATGCAAACCTCCCGATACGCCATTCTCAGTGAGCGATATTCACCCGTCCCGGGCTGGCCCCGCTGGTCGGGGCGATCTTCCAGTCCGCGGCGCTGTCCGTGTCCGCGGAGAGCTGATCGCGACCGATTGTCCGGGTAGTTGTCGTTCCGGTCATTATCACAGCAGAGCCCACCTCCGCATCCGGCTGCCAGGCCTCCGCTTCAAACGCCGCAGCCGCCGAAGCGGCGATAACCTCGGTAGGCCAGGCCGGCTTATCGGACTCACAACCCAAAAAGGCGTCCAGAACAGCGCCCCCGGAACGCTCTTCCAGCTGCAGAACATTTGTTTTTTTCAAAGGCGCCCGGTCATAGGGCGCCCATAAGTCCCGGGCGCCGGGCAAAGCCTCCGTTCCCGCCGAAAGAGCCAGGTCACTGCCCAATTCATCGAGCAGACCTTCCTCAATACTGCGAAAGTGCAGCACAATGTACTCCCCTTCCGCAACCTCCACCGCCGGAAATTCATAGACCGGATCAACCGTGTTGGCGGCGTTTAAAAGGCGCATTCCAGCCAGGTTACCAGCGCTCAGCGTGAAAAATTCCACAAATTCAACCTTCGGTTTAGAATAATCAGTGCGGATCTCATTAATTACTATCCGCGGCAGGCGGTCATTATAGCCGGTCAGAGGTACGGCGAAGGCCAGGCTGTTGCCATGTTCATCCAGCACCGTGCCGTTGAACACATATTTCTTTCCGGCATCCATTCGGGGCCGCACGGTCAGATCCAGACTGAAATACCCGGATTCACCGGCAATCGAGTCCGCCGGAACCGCCGCGGAGGACGCTGTTCGCAGCCCTTCTACAACCAGTTCCTCTCCGGTCTCCGGACAGCTCAACACTGAATTACCCAGCTGCACCGGCGCGGAAAACAGGGCTCGAATGGCCGTAGCGGACTCCACCCGCACCGAAATCAAAACGGGCGATTTGATATCTCCGCCCCACATATTCACCAGGGCCTGATCCAGCGCGCAGCTCTGAATAAAACCCGACAAGAGCACCGCAACCCCTACAATCACCGTCGGCGCCGATAAAAGCAACCGCGATCCGCAGATCTTCATCATTTTAAACCTCCAAGACCTCTGTATGGCCACGGAGATCAAAATGGCGGGACTTTTTCTAAAAATTCTGATATAAAAAACCCATGTCATACACAGTGCATCTTTTGCAATTGAACCGCGCCATTTTCCCGGACACTGACGGAAGCGGTGACGGCACAATTTCTCTGCGATCCTGGCGCACCGAAGCCTCCCAGAAGAACCTGGAAGCCGACCGGGCCTGTCAGCTCTGCGGCGAAGCCGAGAGTATCCCTGCCATCCAGGTAGGGTTCTATTTGTTTACACAGGGAGTCCAGAGCCCGGAGGGCCCCAAAGAAGATGAATATCGCAGCGCCGCCGAGGCGGTTTGGCTGGAATCGATCTGGAGGAAGACCGTTTTAAAAAACGACAGGGTCCTGATACGGACCCTGAATGAAGACAATAGAATTGTGTTTCAGATTTTCCGAGAAATCAAAGCTTAAAAGCGCACCGTCTCTACCATGTAACGGGTTGAATCACCATTACGATCATGTTGGATCTTTTCGATGATGAAAACCAGAGATTTCCCGCTGGAGTCGGTGATTATCCGCCGGATGCGGTAACCCTTAACCGGAGAGCGCTGAAAGCCCGGCAGTCCTACGGTTTTGGTTACGGTAGCGGCACCCGGAAGAGCGCGTTCCACCTGCAGGTAAAATGAGGACTTCACTGTCGCGCCGCTGCCCTGAGTCAGGGTATGCAGATTAACCACATAGGAGGCGCCGGTTTCAAAATCCCGCAGCGTCACGCTGGATATACCGGCGTCATCGTCGGATTGCACAAACAACGGACGGCCCTGAGCGGAACTGTCGATTCCGCTGGATCGAATAAAGGCGGCCGCCTGATTCTGGAGAGCGAGAAAAACGCCCTTGGCGTCCTGACCCGCGGTAGAGCGCGATGGTTCAGTCTTGAAAACTCCGCCTTCAAGGTAACGGTTACGCCCCACATCTACACCGTAAATTTCCGCGTAGGCCTGGAAATCTCCGTCAGTACGTCCGTATTGACCAAAACAGAAGCGCGTCCCGTCCGGAGAAAAGCCGAGACTTACAAAGTGCGCTACATCGCCGGCAAAGAGTAATCCGGAGGTCAGAAAAACCATTAAAACTAAACCCGAGAATTTCCGCATACTATCTCCTGACACTACTATCGACATACTTTCGTGCTGACTTAATCGCTTTTTGATGCTATCATGAGCCCATGACAATCGCCACCAGAAACAGGTTTATTACGGTCGCCCTGGCTCTGACCACCGCCATTCTTGTCGCCGCTATCGCCTGCTTTATAATCATTCTGGCCAAGGCCATGACCCCGGAAATTTCATCCGGAATCCGTCCTATCGCATTTACCTCTAAGCAATGGTTCGCTACGTACAGTCCGCTGGCGACACTGCTTTCCATTCTGATCCTTCCGTCTTTAGCCTTAGCCATTCTCGTTTACATCCTGATTTTTTTTGAAAAGACCCATACCACAGAAATAACCTTTTTCGCTGTCTGTGCCTTCGCCCTGGCCCTGGAATCCGCGCGTCTGTTGATCCCTCTATACAGCAATGGAGCCGACAGTATTTTTATCCTGATCTCGGTATCGCGCCTGGTTTTCTTTTCGCGTTTTTTAATTCTACTGGTGCTGTTGGCCGGAGCTATTTTCGCGAACGGCATGCTGATGCAGCAAATCGGGCCGGGTTTGTTTATACTGGCTTTCTTCTCATTCAGCCTGGCTAATTCCGTCCCGATTAATACCAGCAGCATAACCTCGAATTTTTTGGCGCTGTCCGGATATAACCAAACCATCCAGATTATCTATATGCTGTTGGGCGTTATGACAGTGGCGACCTACTATATACTCGGGACAACCCGGGCAATCGAAAACTACCGACAAGCGGCATTCGGTATGTTATTACTGATCGGTGGCTATTTATTGCTGATGCGGGTTGATACCTGGATAACATTTGTACCATCAGCTCTGCTGCTGCTGACCGGCACCCGCATTTATCTGAAAAGCATTCATAATTATTACCTGTGGCAATAACCAGCTAGAAAAATCACCGCCCTCAATAGCCCAGAGCGACAGCGACCAGACTGATCGAGACAGGAATCAGCAGATTATCATAATCATTAAGTGGAATCAATTCGATCAGGGCCGCTGTTACCGCGATAAGCAGCGCGTGTGCGGGTGAACCGGTAACAAAAGCGACAGCAACCAGCACAGCTGTAAAGCAGGCTAAACTGCCTTCAACGGTTTTGCCGCGGGTATAGGGTATCTTGCGCTGACCGAACAGCTTACCCGCTAAACTGGCGATACCATCACCGAAGGCCAGCGCGAAAATCCCGATTCTGGCCGCCGCTGGTTCAAAAAGGATCAGCGTCGCCAATACACCGAGGGCGAGCGTTACCGGGCCCAGCACAAACCGGCCTTCATCCCGCCGGCGGGCGGCAATCGCTGTCACTCTTGAAATAAAAGGCAGATAATGGCCCCGGATACGTAAATGCTCGGCAATCAGATAAAAAACCAGAACCACCGCCAAAGCTACGACCGTGCCGGTCTGATGATAAAGAGCGAATAAGGGCACAAAAGCGGTACAAATATGTATAGACTTCCTGAAAAATTCCTTGAGCAGGTCATTTACGGTCGCCGATTGAGAAATTTTCCGATAGCGCAGATCAGTTAAAAAACTCACCGGCTGCTCCTTGCCTTGAAGTGTAGCACACTGTGCGCATGAAAACGATAGAGCTTATCGTATTCGGGAAATGAAAATGGCACCGGGAGCATCGTCACGTTCTTTCTTGATAATATACTTTTCTTTTCTGGTATTAAAATAGTCAAAAGGCTTACGCACTCCCAATTCCCGAAGATCAAAGTCCGGTTTAACCTGCCGGATATACTGCATCAACTGGGAAAGCATCACCCATCCCGAAGAATCAGATAACTGATCAACGGCTTTTTCCAGCAACATTTCGGTTTTGTTGATTTTTTCGCTGGCCGGTCTCGAACTCTGCTTCTCGCGGGCGTGCGGCTCAATATGCAAAAATTCATTGCAGGCATTCACGAAGGAAGTCGGCGTCTTTTTCTCGCCGATGCCGATGACATATTTGCCCTGCTCGCGGATACGGCTGGCCAGCCTCGTAAAGTCGCTGTCACTGGAAACAATGCAAAAGCAGTCAAAATGCTGCAGATATAAAAGATCCATGGCATCAATTATCAAAGCGCTGTCCGTTGAGTTTTTTCCGACAGTATTGCTGAACTGCTGAATCGGCTGAATGGCATAGGCCTGCAGATGGGTCTTCCAGTTCTTCATTTTTTCAGAAGTCCAGTCTCCGTAAATGCGGCGCACCGATACTATGCCGTAAAGAGCGACGTTTTCAGAAATCTCTTCCAGGTAATTGTGTGAAATATTTTCCGCGTCGATTAATACCGCGATATTCTTAAACTTGTCCGGCATGAATGCCTCCGTGTAAAAACCGGCCGCGCTCCGGAAAAACCGGCGCCGGGATAAAAAAACCCGCTAATGGACGTTACTGGATTTGAACCAGTGACTTGAGTACCCGGCTGCGCCGGCTACTCCGAAGTACCGCCTGCGCGGTACTTCATCTACCGTGTGAAACCCCGCCGCGCTCCGGAAAAACCGGCAACGATATAAAAAAAAACCCGCTAATGGACGTTACTGGATTTGAACCAGTGACTTGAGTACCCGGCTGCGCCGGCTACTCCGAAGTACCGCTTGCGCGGTACTTCATCTACCGTGTGAACCCTGCCGCGCTCCGGAAAAACCGGCAACGATATAAAAAAAACCTGCTAATGGACGTTACTGGATTTGAACCAGTGACTTGAGTACCCGGCTGCGCCGGCTACTCCGAAGTACCGCTTGCGCGGTACTTCATCTACCGTGTGAACCCCACCGCGCTCCGGAAAAACCGGCAACGGTATAAAAAAAACCTGCTAATGGACGTTACTGGATTTGAACCAGTGACTTCTACCGTGTGAAGGTAGCACTCTACCACTGAGTTAAACGTCCATTAGCAGGTCTGTAAAGCAACTTCTTTAATAATAGCAATTCAAGGATGCTTTTGCAAGTGGCACTTCCGGCTCCGGCTGTTTCAGTAATCAGCGGTCCACCCGCTGCTGCAGAATCTTTTCATTTTCCAGGGTCTTGGGAATATCAGCGTAAATTTCAGGAATATAATCCGGCCGGCTGTGGGTAATATTCTGAATATTCAGATAAGCCAGGTTCGTACCGGTGGCCCGCACCATAGTTTCCTGATTGCGGCTGAGGGCATCCCAGGCGCGGGTGGATTCAGACAGTTCTGCGAGGGCCCGCGAATTTTGGGCAGGATTACCGGTGCGTCGGGCCAACCGGTTCAAGGTCACACCGAGATTATTACCGGTTTTCATGTACAGTTCAACGAACTCACCGTGATCGGTGCGTACCTGCGGGAACAGTATGCCTTTGCGGACCCGTTCGGCTTCGAGCATAGCCATCAACCGTTCGTAATAGCCCTGGGCGGCAAAGTAATCGCCGCGGCGGAACAGGGTATTGGCAAAACCGAACAGCAGATTACGGTCTGACGGACGCTGGGCGTGGGTCAGTGTCATTTCACGCATCGAATTCTCGTAGTCCGCTTTTTGATACCGGATATATCCCATCCGGTAACGGATAGAGGGTGTATCGTTGAGTTCCTCTGTGGCCCTCGTATAATTAATCAAGGCGGTATCCAGATCATTTGATATAAAATAATGGATGTCGGCAAATTCGGCGTATAGTTTTCCCACCAAAGGATCCTGTCGAACACTTCTGTTGGCGGAGTATTCCTGATACATCGAAATCCCCTGGGTATACAGGGCCTCGGCTTTCAGATACTCACGATCCGCGGCGCGTATCCCGCCCAGCAGGCGGAAAGCGTCGATATTCCGCAGAATCCGTTTGGGATACATTTGCCGAACCTCGCTGAAACGCTGCAGGGATTCATTGAGGGCCAGGTCAGCCAAACGGGAATTGTAATTATAGAGGAAAAATCGGCCCATATTATAGTGAGCCTCGGGACTCCTGCTATCGGCCTTGACCGCGCGTTCCAGCAGAATACGCAGATCATCAATTTGATTCCGTAGAAACTCAGCGTCCTCCGGCAGCGGATTATAGCGCTTGTCCAACAGATAACCGCTCAGTTCGATCAGGTCGTCCGAACCGATCTTGGCCTTCTTGCTCATAAAATGTTCTTTGAGCGGCAGGACCTGAGCCAGATTATTGGTCCTGATAAAATAGCGCATCATGCGCACCAGGTACTCGTCGGAGCGACCGTAGAGCTCGATTAAGGAGGCGTATACCTTACGGGCTTCCTCAAATTTCGAAGAATCATCCTCTGCCCAGTCCAGGTAGGTGTCGCCAAGCAGCATCAGACCGGCTTTATCGTTGACATAATTATCCAGCACCTTGCGGCGCAGAATCATAACGGCTTTTTCAAAATTCCTGAGATCGGAGCGCAACATCTCGGCATATTCCAGGCCGGCCGCTTTATCATTGTTAAAGCGCGACAATATCCGTTCATACATATCTTCAGCGGCAATGTACTGCCTCTTTTCCCGGAAGGCCCTGGCATAACGGAAGTACCATTTCTTCATATCCCAAAAGCGCACCGCTTCATTAAAACGGGATATGGCCTGAGAATACAGTCCTTCCTCGATAGCGTCATAACCTTCCCGGTACAGCCGCTCGGCGACGATCGGTTTGTAGATAAAGCGATATGAAAGATACAGGGTGCAGGCTGTCAAAGTCGCTATAATGGTAAACAGGATCATCGCCGGCAGTATTCTGTTGATAAATACGTATTTCAGGGAAGTTTTTTCTTTTTCCCAATCAGCGACGCTCTTCTTCTCATAATCCTTGGGGATTTCCACCACCCGCGACAGCAGTTTGCCGACAGTGGAAGCGACCTTGCGGATCGGCGCCTTGGTCACAATCTGATGCACCAGCTCCATTTTCTGCAGCTCGGTGCCTTCATCCCCGGTAATAAATTCCTCAACCGCCAGGCGCAGGTTCAAGGGATAGCCGGAAACAGTATCCATCAGGAACCGGAAATCTTCGTCAGAGATAGTCAGCGGTATTTCTTTCTTTCCGGACCTTCCTATACCGGCCCCAAAATCCGGGAAACCTTTTTTGGACGAATCACCGGTAAAATCGGAAAAGCCCGGGATATGGAATTCATCATCATCGGCCGATGACTTAAGAAAATCCTCATCCATGCTAAAACCGTCAAAGCTGTCCATTTCAACCGCAGCGGGGCTTTCAGGCTCGGCAATAGAAAGATCATCCGGAATGCTGAAGTCGGCAAAACCCTGATCAAAGCCGGACTTTGCGCCGACTGGTTCAGGAGTCCCTGGCCGTTTACCCGGGCTAGCATCCAGACCAGGTATACTGTCCACATCGAACATGCCGGAAGGAGCCTGGCCAAAACCACTGTCGGTAGTTTCTTCCAAATCAGGTATGGAGAAGTCGGCGATCTCTTCCGAAGCGGCAGCCGGTGAAAAGCCGGTCGGGGGAGCTTCCATCTCAAAGTCCGGTATCGACGGGAATTCGATATCATCACCGGCGCCGAAATCCGGGAGCTTAAACTCAGCGTCCGGAACATCCAAATCCCCCAGCGATTCCAGAGCATCGGGTTCTTCCGGCGCGTCAAAATCCGGCATGGTAAATTCAGGAACGGCGGCATCTTCTATCCCGCCGAAGCTTTCCAGCGGTTCCGGTGTCTCGGGAAATGGAGAATCGATGATCGCGTTGTCCGTCAGATCGGCGGGCCTTTCGCTTTCCGGCTCCGGGTTTTCAAGCGCTTCAAGATCCAGCAGGTCTGTTCCGTCGGCTTCAATGGGAGATTCGAAAGTGGTTTCGGGTTTGGCGTCGCCAACCGGTGACAGGGAATCTTCCAAACGACCAGCCTCAATTTCCGCGCCGAATCCGGCAAGCAAGTCTGCCGGCATTGAAAAATCGTCAAAGCCTTCGATCTCTGGTACGTCCGCCGGACCGGAAGCCATGGGAATATCAAAGGCCTGCTCTCCGGAAATTTCGGGCAAGGTATCAATTTGAGCAGACTGAGGTGATAAATCAGGCTCTTCCAGGGGCAGATCGGCTAACAGAGAATCAAAACTTGAAAGGTCTGGACCATCATCGGCAGGGCCTGTTCCGAGCTCCTCTTCAGCTCCGTTACCCAGAGAAGACAGGATGGAATCGACGTCCAGTTCAGGGGTGTTCAAAGGGACAGCCGACGGCAGTGGCATCTCTTCATAAGTCTCTCCGCGTTCGGCCATGACTTCGCGTTCTTTGCCAAGGCGGCTGAGTTCATTTCTGAAGAGTGTCAAATCCTTGATTCCCGGCATGCTGTTCCTTTACAAAAAGACCTATAGTACATCTTCGGAGTAAAACAGGGCTTCTTTAACTGGCGATTACCAAAGGTGATGTTTTTTTCACAGCGGAAGTACAGGTCAACTCAAGATTCTGAAGGATTTTCCGACAATTGTAAAGAAGAATATGAAACGACTTATAATTTTGATTGCCGCAGGCATGATCCTGCTTACCGGCGCCGCTGCCGTCGAAGTAGAGGCCGTCGCCTACCATAGCCTCGCCGCCTCCATCCTTAAACCGTCCAGCCCGTTAATTTCCGGCAGGATGGTCGCTTTTACCGCGGATGGAAAAGCCCGCCATGTCGGAATTGCCTTTGAACACGAGAATTTCCGCCAAATTCACTCTTTTCAGCGAATCATCAGGCGCGACATGGCCGGAAACCCCCAAAAGGAAGCCGACGGCAGTCTGCGCTCTCAGGTGCTTTTCTGGATTGGTACCATTCCGCCGGGGCTGACCGAATTGCGCTATCGCCTGGTGATAGACGGCCTTTGGACAACCGACCCGCTCAACACCAATGTTTTCTATGATTACACCACCGGCCTGTCACTTTCGGTGTTGCCGGTGGAATTGGATGATGAATTTACCACCGTCGCGGCCAAGACTGACGGAGTTACCTTCCGTTATGAGGGTAGAAGCGGTCAAACCATCCGTCTGGCTGGCACCTTTAATAACTGGGACCCCTTCATGTACGAGATGACCGAAACCGTACCTAACAGCGGCCGCTACGAGATCAGTCTGCCGCTGCCGCCGGGTACCTGGTACTACGCTTTCTTTGATGGAATGAGCCAGATCGCCGATAACTCCAGCGAAACAAAGGTCTATACCCGCGACGGCAGGGTAGCCTCGGTAATCCGGGTACCCTGAGAGCTTTTTTTTAAGTACGTCTGTTTTGCGCCAGTTTTACGGCGTTATAGGCACCGTCATAAATACCGACCTTCTTGTTCAGCATAATATTCCGGCAGTAAAGCTGCAGTAGATCCTTGTCGCTGATCAGCAACTTTAGAATTCTGTGCAACCCGGTAACCGAGGCGGTTTCAATGGTGCCGTCGCCGATTTCGGCACCCCGGATGGCGCCCCAGGCCTCATGCCGGCCGACCCGCTGGATAAAGAGTTTGGGAACGGGATAAAAGGACAGCTCACTGGGCTTGGTAATCATGACATCGGAAATACGCATCAGCAGATTCGTCGCGTACACGGCCGCATAGAATAATTCATGCAGAAAGATATGCACTCCTGAAACTTCGGAAACCGCAGCTTCCTTGATGAAGGCCCGGGTTTCATCCCAATCGGTATGCATCACATATTTTATGCCGTCCGCGCGCAGCAGGGCCTCAAGATCGGCCCAGCGGCCCTTATGATCGCCCATATTTATAAAGAGGGCTACCTTCTTTTCGGTAATGGCGTCTTTTACCGTGCGGGCAATATCGGCAAAGCGCAACACCTGGGCTCCGGCGCCGCCCATGGTTAAAAGAAAGCGCCGGGTCTTCCCGTCGTGCAGCCGCCGCAGCCGGGCATCGCAGTCTTCCTCAATACCGGAAGCTATCTCATGGTCTATATAATGTCCAACCATGGCGATATCATCGCCGCTCATCGTATATTTGAGGTTTAACCCGGTACCCATCGAATGGAAGGTGCGGTAGCCCATGTAGGCCGAAGGCGACTGTACCACCAGGGTACTGCCTTCCACGACATGAAAGGCCAACGGAAAGTTATCCGGCACGATGGTTACAATATTGGTCATGCCGGCCTCTACGGCCGCGTGCCCTGTCCAGGGATGCGTCGAGAAAAACGGCATATTCTTGGGTAAATCCCGATACAGCGGCACGTAGATCTGCGACAAAGCCCTCTCTTCCACGGCAAAAGACAGTTTC
Source organism: Treponemataceae bacterium (assembly GCA_942493045.1). Classification (GTDB taxonomy): domain Bacteria; phylum Spirochaetota; class Spirochaetia; order Treponematales; family Treponemataceae; genus Teretinema. The sequence goes on from OW818665.1 coordinate 2,017,629, forward strand.
CGCGCCGCATCGCTGGTAACATACTCCCAGATATACTTGTCAAAAAGCTTGGAGCGCTGCGAGATGCGGGAGCCCAGATTATATAGATCTTCAAGATACTTAATCGTCTTGCTGGCGGCGCTTTCCGGAAAGGACATTAAATCCATCCAGTAAGGGGTCAGACCCATCGAGTGCGCCGCCGAAGCCAGGGCGATGGCCATCCGGCAATGGCCGAAACCCATACGGATGGTTCCCAGGATAATTCCCTTTTCTGTATCAAAGTCGGACAGCGGCGTCGCGCAATGATCCTTGTCCTTGACGGACATGATTCCGAAATCCTTGAAGCCGTATCCGTCTTCTTCGACGCCCAGGTGCGGACAGTCATCAGGGTTAAAATGAAATTTACCGGCATAATGGCGAAAGCGGCGCTCCGCCTTTTTCGCGATTTTTGCGGGTATTTCGTTGCCAAAAAGCAGCTTGTTGTTCATGAGCTAATTGTATGCGGACTGTGAAAAAAAAGCACGCAAAATGTATTAAATTGTATCTTCAGGAACCTCAGGGTGTATAATGTAAGTAGGAACAGGGCTTCAACCTGCTTCAGGAGGCTAAATATGAAAAAGACAATGCTTGCGGTATTGATGGTTTTCTTTTTGATTGTTCCAGCCGCTTACGGCCAATTCCGGCTGGATATCGGTGTTGACATTCCGCTGGCCGTCGGACTGAGCTACGAGGGTGAATTTATCAACTCAGAGGTTTCTGAATTCCTGACCAGCCACATCCTGCCCTTCCCGGAGCTCGGCGCCCACTACTTTTTTACCACCGGACCGGTCCGTGTCGGACTGGGCGTCAGAGGCTTTACCTTTATAATCGAAACAATCATGTGGCCGAACGCAGTAGTTGAATTTGAAGCGGGCCGCTTCGTTCTGGAAGGCCAGTTCGGCGGCGGCGGCTTCCTGTTCTTCGGCCTGTTCAGTCAGGTAAATACCGGGGCGGTTTTTATTCCGGATCTTTCAGCCTGGTTCAAACTCGGCGAAACCTTCCGGCTTGGCGGCGGAGTTCTTGGGTTAATGACCGACGCGGAAGGCTTCGATGGCGTTCCCATGGTATTCTATGTCGGCGGAAAAGCGGCCATTAAATTCTAGACATGCCAGAACTCAGGACAGCGGGATGCCGTATTCCCGCATCTTGTTCAGCAGGGTGCGGCGGGATATGCCCAGTTCAGCGGCCGTATGTTCGCGGTGTCCGCCATTCCTGAGCAGAGCCTTGCGGATGGCCGCGGATTCCAGATCGGATAACCGCAACAATTCGATTTCCGGGAGACTGCTATCCTGCGGCGACGGCTCAGTTTTCCTGTATTCATGAACGTGTAACGCTGTACCGAGCATAAAATCAGAGGGTTCTAGGACATCGCCTTCTCCAAGAATTACGGCCCGTTCCACGGCATTTTCCAGTTCCCGCACGTTGCCGGGAAAGGGATAGGCGGCCAGCAGCTCTAGGGCCGAAGGCGAGATACCGCGCACGGTTTTCCCGGTTTCAGCGGCAAAACGGGCCGCGAAACGACCTGCCAGAATAGGAATATCCCTGGGCCGCTCCCGCAGGGGCGGTACATGGAGATGAATAACGTTCAACCGGAAATACAGATCTTCACGAAAACTGCCGTCACGTACGGCGGCTTCCAGGTCGCGGTTGGTGGCCGCGAGAATGCGCACGTCGACCGGAATCGGCACAACACCGCCCAGACGCTGAATACAGCGTTCCTGCAATACCCGCAATAGCTTCACCTGCATCATCGGCGGCATCTCACCCGCCTCATCCAAAAAGAGGGTTCCGCCATTGGCCAGCTCAAACAAACCGGCCTTCCGGGCGTGGGCTCCGGTAAAAGAGCCTTTCTCAAACCCGAACAGCTCACTTTCCAGCAGCGTTTCCGGAATGGCGCCGACATTGACCGCCACAAAAGGACCCTCCGCGCGCCGGCTTTGCCGGTGAATTTCCCGGGCCATAACCTCCTTACCGGTTCCACTCTCACCGGTAATTAACACTGTAGAGCCGGTTGGGGCGGCCTTTCCGATTAAAAAGCGCACATGATCCATGGCCGGGTCTTCGCCCAACAGTGAATGCTGGCTTAAGCGCAGTCCGGCTTCGGCTAAAAGCCGCAGCCGGTTGCCGGCAATGGCTTTTTCCAAACGCAGCACCAGCTCCGCCGGATCAAAAGGTTTCACCAGGTAATCAACGGCTCCCAGCTTCATCGCATCCACCGCGTCGCGGATTTCGCCGTGCGCGCTCATCATCACCGCCGGAACAGTTATCCCACCCTCATTCATACGGCCAAGCAGTGTCATGCCGTCCATTCCGCTCATGCGCAGGTCCAATACCACGGCATCGAACACCCGCTCGGAAAGCAGGTTTAAAGCAGCGGCGCCCTCGGCGGCTTCGGCGCACTCAAAACCGTCCATTGTCAGATATTCTGAGAGAGAGGACCGTAAATTGGCCTCGTCATCCACAATCAGCACCCGTTTCACGGTAGACTCATCCGCTGTTACATTCATTTATTTTTTTCCTTCCTCGCGCAGCGGCAGGATCAGTGTAAACACACTGCCGCCCTCCATACCCGGACTGTATTCGAGGGTTCCGCCGTTCTGTTCGGCGTAGCGCCGGGATAAGGCCAAACCGATACCGGAGCCCCGGCTTTTGGTGGTAAAAAAGAGTTCAAAGAGGCGGCCACGCTGTTCCGCGGGCACTCCGGCGCCGCCATCGCGGACAATGAAGCGTATCTGTTTTTTTCCGGCCGAAATACTGAGCGTCACCCGATCGGAGGTGGGACTGCCGTTCAAATTCTCACCGAGAGCTTCGCAGGCATTGGCAATCAAATTATCAAGAATCTGTAAAACGCGGTCCGAATCGCATTCGAGCATTGCCTGAGCCGGCACTGTCCCCTCTACGGCAACCTGTTCCCCATAGCGCAGCCGGCTCTGTTCCAAAAACCAGGCAGCCGTCACTGACCGAACGGTCAGCTCCGGAGTCTGCAGGTACTCACGCACCCGATCGGTTAATTCTGTCAATCGCCGGGTTTCGTCTTCGATGACGCCGATATTGCGCTGCTGTTCTTCCCCGCTGATCCGGCGCAGCGTCGCGCACTGAATTCGGATTATACCCAGCGGATTTTTAATCTCATGCGCCAGAGTCCGGGCGGCTTCCCCGAGCTGGATTAAATGGGCGCTTTGCCGCTCCCGGTCCCGATACATATCGATCTTCCGCAGCAGGAATCCCAGGACCGCGAAAATGCCCACAAAAAGGGCGATCAGAGCGATGGCTACCAGCTGGGTTACCCGGCCGGCATGGTAGAACCGGGAAGCGTCATATTCCAAAAAGATGAGCTGTGAGCCGCGCATACTGTCCATCATCTGCCGGTAGCCCCGCCTCGGAGGGGGCATGGACATTGAAGGCGGCAGGCCGCCCATACGCCGGATAATCTTTAGTACCTGAAGCGACGCAGTTTCATCACGGCCTAATTCGGGGTCTGAGAAATCAGTTAATAGCAGAGGCGCCGAGCCGTATACATAAAGCGGCGTTCCATCGGAATTATAAATACCGAAACCCCGTACCTCCGGCCAGAGCGGCAAAGTTTCAGGGCCTGACAAATTATAAGCTTCCACCAGGGCAGAAAGCACCTGATAGGCCTGAAATCTGATTTCCGACTGGCGGCGAACCGTTTCCTGTCTGAAAAAGAAACCGACCAGTAAAACCGAAACCAACAGGGCGGTAACGACCAAACCGATCACGAGTTGGGACAAACCTTTGTACTTCATTCACCTATCCCCTGTAATAACAGTGTAACCCGCGGACCGTCCTGCAGTCCACGAGTTTTCACATCGAATTCCGTATGGAAGGTTTATTTATCTGCGGCGCATACCGCCCTGTCCGCCGCCACGGCTTCCGCGTTGACCGCGGGGCGCGATATCCGCGAGGTCTATAACCTTGCCGTTGACCGTCAGATTGGCGGGATCCAGCATTCCGGTAACACCTTCCAGCGGGCAATCTTCAGTTATCGCGTAACCAAAGCCTTTTACCGAAATAGTATCGCCCTCTTTAACTCCGTTTTCCCAGGCAATCCGGTAAAACGGGCCGGCCGGAAGCGCCCAAACCGCGTCCGCGGCGCGCAAAACCGGAATGGAATCCACCAAAGCCAGTACACCGGTAACCTCAACCTCAGTGGCGGTCGGACGCGCCGGCTGTCCCCGGCCATCCATCATGCCGCGCGGGCCCCGTCCGGCTCCGAGCGGAGCAGTGGAATCATCGGTATCCTTTCCGCCGGAAGCGAAGACTACGCCGGTCAGCAGGCAGAGCGCGGCAATAGCGGTAATCAATTTCTTGTTCATATAAAACTCCTTGGTATAAAACATCTGTCAGGATATATATCCCGACACCATTACTGTTGCAAAAATCGTGCCAGGTATGAAATTCACCTAAAAACGACCCTTTTGACCCGATTTTACCCATATTCAGGCATTATTGGCCGATCGGGCCGGATTAACAGGGGTAATATGTGCTCGGACGGGAATATATTGCCCACACATATTGAACATTCCTGTGCTATACTTCCAGTATTATGAAATCTTCTTATTTACTAAAAACCTTTTTTTTTCTCATCGGTATTTTCGTGCTGGGTTGTTTTTACATAGCCTATTTCGCACCGGTTCCTATTCCCCAAACAAAACCGGGTATCATCGCCCTGGCGGCTTTTGAGGATAAGTCAGCGTCGCTGGCTTTCGAAGAAGTAAGCAGCCCGCAAACCCTCTTTTATCAAACGGCGGGAACTACCATCCACCGGGGTATCACCCGCTCGGTGCTCTGGGCCCGCTTCCTGATCGACGCGCCGGCGGAAGCCATTGCCGCCGGAGACCGCTACCTGGAAATCCGCAATTCCAACCTGCAACAGATCAGCGTGTATTTCCCCTGTACCGGACCCGAGGGTCAGCTGACCTGGACAGTCATTGAAGCCGGAAAAAAAGTTCCCATTAACCGGATCCAGATACCCGGCCGTATCTGGATGATACCGATTCCGGATACCCTCCAGAAGGAATTGCCGGTGTACATCCGGGTGCAAACCAGCACCATAATGTGGATTCCGCTGCGAGTCATAGATTCTCAAATCTTGATAAGGCACACTATTCAGGAAAATCTGTTTTTCGGGATTTTCTTCGGAATTCTGTGCGCCATGTTTATTACCAACCTTTTTTCATATATGCTGATCCGCAACAAGGTATTCCTGCTGTATGCCGGATATCTTTTCTTCCTGTTGCTGTACGCCTTCAGGGTTCACGGCTTTTTATACTATTTTAATTTGCCACACTCGCTTTATGACAAAACTGTCTGGCCGGCGCTCAGCGGCATGGGTATTTTTCTGATCCTGTTCGCGCAGCGCTTCCTGGGACTGCGTAAACGGCTGCCGGTCATAAATATCCTGCTGTGGATCGGCATACTGCTGTTTGTCGTACAGCTGGTCACCGGAATCAGCGGATTCGGATACCTTACGAACAAACTGGCCTACATTACCGGTTTTATCGTACCCATCCTGATCCTGAGCGCCACGATTACCGTCTATCTGCGCGGCTTCAAGGAAGCCCGCTTTTATCTGCTGGCCTGGTTTCCGCAATTCATGGGCACCGTAATCTGGGCTACCGCGGCCTACCGCACGGCGCTGATCCCGGCCGCCTATTTCTTCATGATCGGCACAGCTCTGGATTCGCTTTTGTTTACCCTGGCGATTTTTGACCTGGTCCGCACCCAGCTCCGCGAAAAAGAGGAAGGGGCCGCCCGGGAGAAATATTATCTAACGCTTTCCCGCGTTGACACCCTGACCGGCCTCTATAATCGCCGCTACCTTAATGAAACCGTTAAACGTCTGGAACGGGAAAAGGATGGCTTTGCCGATATTTCGTTGATCATGATCGATCTTGATGACTTCAAACTGATCAACGATACCCTGGGCCACCCCGCGGGTGACACCGTGCTGATCCGCCTGGCCGAACTGATCCGCTCCCGAATCCGCAAAACCGACATCCCCTGCCGCCTGGGGGGCGATGAGTTTATCATTCTTGTTCCGGGCGCCGACACCGATATTGCCCAGCGCATCGCCCAATCCATTTTGGATGACGTGCGTAAGGGCATTCTGATGGAAGGACACGAACACTACGGCCTGCAGCACAACCTGTATTGCGGCATCAGCATCGGCATAACCGGCACCCGGATGGACGACTCGTTCGACGGCTTCCTGCTGCGGGCCGATATGGCGCTCTATAAAGCCAAGCACGAAGGCAAAAACCGTATTGTAGTCGTCTGAGTTGACACAACAGCCCTAAAAGCATTATACCTACTCCAACAATAGACGCTATATGTAGCGGGGAGCAGAACCAATGGCACAATGGATATGGGAACAAGCTATCAGCAAGGATATTTTTGAGCAGAAATACTGTCTGCACAATGAAAAGAGTCCTGAAGAAGTATTCAGCCTGGTTGCCGCTGAAATCGCCTCTGTAGAGAAAACCACCGAAAACCGTCAAAAATGGACGGAGCTGTTTTACACTGAACTGGTCAGCGGACGCATAATGCCGGCCGGCCGGATTTTAGCCAACGCCCGTCCGGCCAGTCTGATGAAGAACTACAACAATTGCTTTACCATCGATATCGAAGATTCCCTGGAATCGATTTATGAATCTCTGAAAGAAGACGCCACCATTAGCAAGATGGGCGGCGGCGTCGGTTTTGATATCTCCAAGCTGCGGCCCAAGGGCGCCAAACTGAAAGGCGGCGGAGAATCCTCCGGTGTAATTTCCTTTCTGCGTATCTTCGATCAGTCCGCGAAAACAATCATGACCGGCGGGCAGCGCCGTTCGGCTCATATTGCCCTGCTGGACATTTCGCACCCCGAGATCGAGGATTTTATCACCGTAAAAAAGGGTGAACAGAATAAGGAACTGACCCAGTTCAATATTTCGGTAAAGATAACCGACGCCTTTATTGAGGCGGTCAAGGCCGATGCCGACTGGAATCTGGTTTTTGAAGGCCAGGTATACAAAACGCTGAAGGCCCGCTACCTCTACGATCAGCTCTCTAAAAACGCCTTCCTGCACAATGAACCCGGCATCTTCAACGCCGACACTGTCGAGCGCTTTAACAACGGCTACTGGGCTTTCAAGATGGACCGGGTGAATCCCTGCGGGGAACTGGTCATGCCGCCGTATTCACTGTGCTGCCTGTCCTCGATCAACCTGGTCAGTTTTGTCTCGGAGGCTTTTACCGCCCGCGCGGCCTTTGATTATCAGGCTTTTGAGAAGTCGGTCGCGATCGCGGTGCGTTTTTTGGATAACGTACTGGACGCTACCGCCTATCCGCTGGCCAAGATTGAGAGTTTCTCCCGTCAGTGGCGCCGCATCGGACTCGGCTTTACCGGCCTGGGGGATGTATTGGCAATGCTCTGCCAACGCTACGGCGATGAGTCCTCCCTCGCGACTACCGAACGCATCGCGACCACCCTGCGGGACGCCTCATATATCGCCTCCAGTAACCTGGCGGCCGAAAAAGGCTCGTTCCCGGCCTTCGACACCAAGAAATACCTGATAGCCAACTTTGTGCAAACCCTCCCGGAGCACATCCGCGTCAGAATCGAAAAACAGGGCATGCGCAATGTGCAGCTCAATACCGTCGCGCCCACCGGTACGACTTCGCTGTCCATGGGGCAAAACTGCTCCTCCGGCATTGAGCCGATCTTTGCCCTGTCCTTCAACCGCACCATCCGTACCGGCAACGGCGAGGAAACCCGGACCGAACCGGTTATGGATTACGCCTGGAAAAGATGGCTGGCCCTGGCCGCTAATTCATCGCAGGGAAGCGACAGCGCCGCGGACGCGAGCGAAACCCCGCCCTGGTTCGTCACGACTGCCGGTATCGACCCCTACCGGGCCATCGATATACAGGCCATTGTCCAGAAATATATTGATCACAGTATTTCCAAAACGCTGAACCTGGCGCCGGGCACCAGTTTTGAGGAATATAAAAAGCTGTTCATGTACGCCTATGACAAAGGACTGAAAGGCTTTACCACCTTCAATCCGGAAGGCAGCATGAAGGGCATCCTGGAGTACTCTGAACAGAAGGAACAGATTCAGCGACGGGTGGCGCCGGTCCGGCCCAGAGACCTGCCCTGCGAGATACACCGCGTAAAAGCCGAAGGCGGCAGTTATTTAATCATTACCGGTCTGCTGAACGGCAGCCTCTATGAGATATTCGTGATTACGGACAAGGACGAGCGCATCGACCTGACCACCCATAAGCAGCCCCTGGTGCGCAAGGCCGCCAAAGGCCAGTATGACCTGGTGTTCGTGAATGGTAGCGAGGAAGTGCGGCTGGAAAATTTCACCAAGACCTTTGACTCGCCGGACAGCTCTCTGGCCCGGCTGATCTCGATGTCGCTGCGGCACGGTACCCCGCTGCAGTTTATCATTTCGCAACTGCAGAAGGACACTTACTTCACCGCCGTAGAGCGCAGCATCGCCCGGGTGCTCAAGCAGTATATCAAGAATGGCGAAGAGGTGATCACCAGCGACAATCAGTGTCCGGAGTGCAGCGCGGCCCTGGCTTTCCGGGACGGCTGCATCACCTGCCCGTCCTGCGGTTACAGCAAGTGTACCTAAAGGGCACCTCTAAAAACTGCAGTTTTTAGAGGTGCCCTAAAGGCGGTTTCCTGAACACCCGCTAGGGCTTTTCAGGAAAGGACCCCCAGGGTACGCAGGCCGTCGATGCACATCTGCACGGAGAGCATCAATAGCAGCATGCCCATCAGGCGCTCCATGGCCGCCAGGCCGCGCTCTCCCATCAGCCGGAACAGCACAGGGGCCAGCAGCAGAATACCGCAGGAGAGCGCCCAGGCAATAACCAGCGACAGCAGCACCGTAGCATGGGCGGCGCTTTGGCCTTCGGTCATCAGGATCAAAGTCGCCAGGGCCGAAGGGCCGGCGACCAGAGGAATGGCTATCGGCACGATAAAAGGCTCACCCCGCGAGTCGTAAAGGGAACTGTTCGCTGCCGGGAAAACCATCCGCAGGCCAATAATAAAAAAGATGACCGAGCCGGCAATACGGATGGCCGCGGTTTCCAGATGAAAAACCGATAGAATCGAGCGACCAAAAAACAGAAATACCACCATCACGGCCAGACCGATCAGCATTTCGCGCAGGATTATGTAATACTGGCGGGGCCGGCTCAGATCCTTCAATATCGCCAGCAGCACCGGAATATTTCCGAAGGGATCAATTATAAAAATTAAAATGATGGCTTGTGACCAGATTGCCGGATAACTGCTCATCTATCGACACTCCCGGCGCATGACGTCCAGCCTGCTGCCGACAAACCTGGTAAAGGAACGGACATCCGGATCGAAGGGAGAGTCATCCGTCCCGACCTGATAACCGCCGGTATACGGCGCGATCGCGTCCTGCATGGCCCGCGCCCGCCTTTCGATGGATGCTTCCGTAAACAGGCCGCTGCGCTCCAGCTCCACCAGATAGGCCTTGTAATCGGAAAGGTATTCCGGGATCTCCAGTATACGCTTTACCAGGACCGGATTAACCTGCGGCACCGAACCGCTGCCCCAATCCAGTACAGAAGAATTCGCCGTTGCCGGTCCGAAGGTTTTAATCCCGAAGGTACGGTCATTGTCATAGGGCAGGTACGTCCACAGGCCGGTATCCGGATTGATGAACAGATAGTAATTATTGCCGCCGCGCCAGTAATCGTCAGCCTGGCCGATCATAACGTTCACCGCCATGGCCCGCAGGAAGGACTGCACGTCAATAAACTCTTCCAGCCGGGCGGCGGTGGGCGAACCGGAGAGCAGTTCCATCAAGACATTCAGGCGTTCTACCGCGTCGCCGTCAGGATCTTCTTTAAGATCATAAGCCGGCCGGTAATCGATAAAAGCGCCGGAAATAAATTCCTCCCGACTCTCCGGATCAGTACGTTCCTCTCCGATTCTTCCGACCGTCAAATCACCGTCATAATCGGCGCGGGCAAGGTCAGCAGGACCATAACTCTGCCAGAGATTCTTAAACATCGCGCCCTTGCCGCTTTCAAAGCGTTTCTTCAAAAAGCTTTTATCGATATCTTCAAAGCCCAGGTACACTCCCAGATAACGCTCATTCTCCTCGCCTATCCGGATATACAGACGCGTAAAGGTGGTGCGCACGGCATGCACGCCGAAACCGCGGTAGATTTCATAACTGAGGGCCTGCCGGATAGCGGAGGGATCATCCTTGTTATATTTCAGGTTCAAAGCTTTGACTTCCGGAAAGAGGGCCTGGCCCTTATTGCCGGCGCGGGTCGGGACTTCCTGCGAAATCCCGCCGTATACATCTTCCTGCCTGGAAAAGTCATGATTAAACTTGATTTTAAAATGAACCCGCTGCAGGGCGGAAGCAGGACTGTGCGGCGCGCCCCGCTCTCCGGCTTCCGGCCGCTGCCGGCTGGTGTTTCCGCGCAGACGCACACCAACGCTGGTAAAGCGTGCCGGCACAGCCAGTCCGCCGCCGGTCACCACACAGGAAGCTTCACGGAAAAGCTCGTTGCGATGATTGGTATCGTAATCGTTGAGCAGGCTGTTCCATTCCGCGAGACTGAAGGACAGGTGAATTTCGCCGACCGTATACGGACTGAAATACTGCTCCGCGGCGCTGTCAAAGCCCGCAAGAGCCGGCACGGCCCATTGGGCGCTGACCGCTCTGGTACTGTTCCCGGTCGCGGCGACCCCCGAACAGTAAGCGCTGAGCACAGTGAGCGTGGTCAGCAACAAAGCGCAAATTCTCCTCATGTAACACCTCAGTTTGTTTTAGTTTTACGCGACCTGATCGGAACGGGCTCAGGGCGCTTCTTTTTCCAGATAGGCCGGCAGATCGGAACCGGAAAGCGGCCGTGAGTAATAATAGCCCTGCAAGTAGTCGCAGCCCATTGAGACGAGGGCGTCGGACTGTTCGATAGTCTCCACACCTTCTGCCACAATATGCATATCCAGGGCCTTAATCATCCGGATGGTATGCGCAAGCACGATGCCGGCCTTAGGATTGTCCATAAAGGACCAGACGATGCTTTTATCGATCTTGACCAGCGTGAAGGTATAGCTGGTTACGTAGTCCAGCGTTGAATAGCCGGAACCGTAGTCATCCAGCGCGAAGGTAACGCCCTGCGCTCCGAGCAACTTCATACTGCGCATCAGGGCCTCCGGAGAATTGATAGCCGTGGTCTCGGTTACCTCCAGGTTGATCATGGTCGGCGGGATGGAATAACGCTTCATAATCGCCAGCAGCTGATCGGCCAGGTCGACCTGCATACACTGCACCGCCGACAGATTAACCTCAACGTACTTGATGCCCCGGTCGGCCAGATGTTCTTCGACAATGTAGCGGCAAACACTCTCAAACACAAAGAAACCGATCTGGACGATCAGTCCGTTTTTCTCGGAAAGCGGGATAAACTCATCCGGCGAGATATTTCCTAAAACCGGATCCTTGAGCCGGATGAGAGCCTCCAGAGAAACACAGCGCTTCTCGGCTACAGAGTGGATCGGTTGGTAAAAAATACTGAACCCGTTATTCTGCAGGGCATCGCGGATGGCTTTCTCAACTTCGGCGGAGCGTTTTCCGGGATGCACGGATATTTCTGAGGCTTTGATTACCGAGCCCTTACGCTGTTTTTTCGCCTCAAGAATCGAAAAATCGATACCGTCGATTATTTCCTCGACACTGCGGGCGTCTTCGGGAAACTCAAGGACCGATATGGTCGCGGACAGGGAAGCGTTTACTCCGTTGACATCCCAGGGATGGGAAAAACGGGACACCAGCTGTTCGAGCATGGAAGAGCCGGCCTCCGCGGGAGAGGGCACCAGGACGGCGAACTGATCGCCGCCGATCCGATAGGCGCTGTGCGCCGGCGCCGTACGGTACAGGAATTCGCCGACCGATCGAATCAGGGTATCGCCATTGGAGATTCCGAAAGTATTATTAATAAACTTGAAATCATCCAGGGCCGCGGTAATGATCTGAAAGGGCTTCCCCTGTCTGGTCATCAGATTTAATGAGGTAATGAAGGCCAAACGGTTAAAGGTACCGGTGCCGCTGTCAATTTCATATTCCGGATTCTGCAGGCTGAGATACAGCAGCAGCATCGCCACCGAAGAAGCCAGGCCCAGAATCAGGTAAGCCGGGAAGAAGAATTGAAATACCACCGCGAATATGCTGGAAAGTATAAAAAAGTATAAAACCAGACGCTTGCCCAGCGAGATAGCCTTTCTGAAACGCACGATATAGGCCAGACTGAGCAGAATAAAATATTCTGAGATGACATACAGATACAGCATGCCGGGGCCCCAATGGTACTGGCGTTCGCTGTCAAAATAAAAAACAAAACCGGTAAAGGGGCTGACCAGCAGGGCTACTCCTGAAAAAACAATCGGGGCGAATAAAACCGCGAACAGCAGGGTATTGGACGCGCGCACCGGACGGGTAACTTCATGCACATACAGAAAAAAAAGAGCCGGAATAAAATTTATAAGGATCAGATAGATCAGATTTACGGCGATGTTCAGAGATACCGGCAAGGCTTCGCTGTAACTGATGGTAAAGACGGTTAAAATATCAAAAATCACCGCGGCCAGCGAAGCTATCAACAGGTTTCGATACAGCCGGTTCATGCGTGTCGGAAGGTTCTTTTTAATAAAAAAAGAAATGGCCACAACGGTCAGAAATAAAAGAGCACTGATCTCATAATTTATGTTCCAGCGCAGTTCGGCTATCAAAGGATTCTCCTGTTGGAGGGATGCTTTAATTTTAGCATGAAATGCCCGAATTTAATTAAAAAATACGGTCAATCGGTTCTTTTTTGACACGCTGTTACTGAAGAGCGGACTCTGATATGCTGTGCGCATGAAGTGCCGCCCCAACTGCGCCGCCTGTTGCATTGATATTTCGATAAGCTCGCCCCTGCCCGGAATGCCGAAGGGCAAACCCGCCGGAATCCCCTGCGTTAATCTGACCTCTCAAAAAAGCTGTTCTATTCACGGAACGCCGGAGTACCCGGCAATTTGCGCTTCCTTCGCGCCGTCGGAGGAAATGTGCGGCCACAGCTATGCTGAAGCCGCGGCCTGGATAGGCAATCTGGAACGGCTGACCGCGGCTCCGGCTTCCTCTGATTTGCAGTTTTAGCTTCCGGGCATTACACTGTAAGCAGAGGGGGTAACTATGAGCGACAAATTTAAACTCTTTCACCGCATACTGCTCGCCGAACTGAAAGACTTGGAAGATGATATCACCTCCTGGAGCAAATTCCTGGAAAAAAAGCATATTGAAGACAAGGTTACCGAGTATGTGTACTTGCAGAATTCGGCGCTTTTCCACCAGGAACTGAAAGGCGTCAGCCTCTACCTGCACACGGTAACCAATGAAACACTTTCGGCTTCTGCGACAATTGAACAGATTCGCGACCATTACCTGGCCCTGCTGGACGAGGAAATCAAGACCTATCTTTTTGAGAATGCCATCCGGGTTTTTGTGCAGCGCAAGATCGAAAAGGTCTATCAATTTCTGAAGGATTGACAGGCTGCTGAAAGTCATACGTTTTTCAACAGCCTGACAAACCGGAGCTACTGTACTTCGCGGATTCTCACATTATCCAAAAGGAAACGGCCGCTGACCAGTCCGAAGTTCAACTGAAAGCGTGATTTAATAGCGTTTTCCATACAGGTAAAGCGCATCACATAACGCGTCCAGCCCCTCTCCCCCGGTTCGAGTATCATGCGCGGGCTGCACATGTAAATCTTATCCTTGAAGGTAATACATTCCACGGAAAACTCACCCCCACCTTCGTAAAGGGCGTCAAACTCGATTTCGTAAACCTGATCTTTCTTGAGCGAGACCCATTGTACCAGCTGGGCATGCCAGAATTCGGGACGGGCTGCTTCGGCTTGAAATTCCATAATACCATTACGTACCATGAAAGGCATCCGTAAAAAATCCACCGCCCCTTCACCCTTCCATAATAAGGGATCCCAGCCGGCCACACCATAATCAAAAGCGCCGTTAACCAGGTCAAACCGCCAGGGGCCCTGCTTTTCAAAAGCGAAAAGCTCGCTCACTTCTACATCCTGGATGCGCGCGGAGCCGGTCTGGCCACCCAGCAAGAAACTGAAAGAGCCGGTGGTGTCGGTCGGTCCCCGATGATAATAAAACACCCGGTAGCGCTGCGGTTCGGGGCTCAACCGGATCGGCTGGGTGTCGTGATACGTTGAGTAGGCGTTACCATCCCCGTCGTGGTCCGTACCGAACTCCTTGAAATGCAGTTCGATATCAAAGCTGTCCCGCATACTCCAACCGGTGAATTCCAGGGCATATAACCGTCCGGTCTGATAGGTCTGCAGGGGAGCGGTACCCTCGAGCAGTACAGCCCAAGCCGCGTCCGGCTTGCGCAGGACATCAACGACAGCGCGGCCGTCTTGAAAACGGGCTCGAGCGGTATCCGGTCCGATATTTATCAGATTGAAGCCGTAATTGCGGTCCGTCATCGGCCGCCGGACTTCGTCAGAGATTCTCATCGGCCGCGGGAAACCGGGCCGGGGGAACTGCCTTCCGGGAGCCTCATAGGCGACAGGCGGCGCGGTCGGCTGAATGGATATCGAGTATCCCGGCCGCTGAATTATTTTGGCGGGAGGCGGTACCGGAGCGGCCGGTTTAACCTCAGCCGTAGCTGGGGCGGCCACAACAGGGGCGGCCCGAGCCGGTTGCGCGGCCGCGGGAGAGTCCGTTATGGCTACTACAGCTGGCTTAGCCGCGGGAGGCGGTGTTAAAACGGCTGCTTCAGAACCTGTCGCGTCAGTGGTCGGAACGGGTTGGAGCGGCTCAGAAGACGAGGTTAGCGCCGTTGAAGGGGCATCCGGCAGAGCCGGTTTCAGCACAGCCGGACGAGAGCGGGGTGTTTTTGAGCGAACCAGCCGGAGAGTTTCGGCCGGCTCCGAAGCCGGAGCGGCGCGGAATTCAGCTTCAGCGTCCTGATAGGCAGCTTCAGGTATGGTGATGCCCTCTCCGGCGCTCAGCTGCGGCAGCTCGGCCAGCTCGGCCAGTTCGAGGCGAGCAGGGGTCTCTATGCCGACAAGCTCGGCCGCCGGATGCAAACCGGCGACGATCAGGAAATCCGGAAATACCGAAACAATGCCTTCGCGCACGTCAACTTCTAGGTCCCCGCTTTCTCGCAGGGCGACGCTGAATTCCGTCCCGCGCACACCGGCTACGGCGGCGGGACCCCGGATCACAAAATCATCCGAATTGGTCAGCTTGTTGATCTTGGCCACCACCGAACCGCGCAGCAAGGAAACCGCGCCGCGCTGTTCAGCCGGACGCAAGCCGTCCAGGGCGACAGTTGAACCGTTTTCAATGAGCAGGCGGCCCAAGCCCTCCAGCTGAATCTCGCAGGAGCTGTCCACGCTGGTAGTAATGATATCGCCCGGCTGCAGGGCCGTGCCGAATTCGACAGGAACCGCGGCGCCCGATCGCTGTAACTCCGGCGCCTGTTCAAAAAAAACTATCTGACTGATCAGAGTATTTATTTCCGCTGGAGCTGCGGGTTCAGCGCGGGAAGCCTTGCAGGAAAGTACTACGGTAAACAGGAGCGCTACAAACAGGTACAGTCGCGTTGTCGGAAAACTTTTTTTCATGCGGATCTCCCAATTACAATGAATATTTAACTTTCCAGGCTTTTTGGGCGCCGGCAGGAACATCAGAAATCTCGGAGAAACTGATATCCGGTACGTCGTCGCAGAGGTGCTTTACTCCGTCTGTCACCAGAATTTCCCAGGCTTTGGCGGTATCCTCGCCGAGTTTGCTGGCGGCGTTGACCTCGGCGCCGAAGACGTCGGCGTCGCCGATGCGCAGCATCTTGCCGTAACCGAGACCGACACAGAGCAATACTTTTTCTTCATCCGGCTTATCGGTATTGTACACGGCCAGCTTTCGCTGCATGGCCAGAGCACCCTGCACGCCCTTGGAAACATTCCGGAAAATTACCAGAAAACTGTCCCCTTCCACCTTTAAAAGAATGCCGTCGTACTGTTCAATTACCGGTATCAGCAGCCGCTCGGCCTCATGAATGGTCTGTAAAAAATGGATGATGCCGAATTTGGCAACATTTCGCGAGAACCCGGAAAGATCGGTGAACATGACGCACCATTCCTCTCCGAATAAATCCCAAATGCGTTCATCGATCATTTTCTTGTCCGCGCCGGGGGCCAGCCGGGCTTCGATCAATTTTTCCAGCCGGTCTTCAGAGGCGCTCAGATAGAGAGATTGTTTGTTTGCCATGCTCAAAAGTATCACACGGCTGGAGGCAGTTGTCAAACTTCGGCTAAAAAACCGGTCTCGGCCTCGCTTTGCACCGTAAAACGGTGAGCGCGATGTTCCGGGTCCAGCGGTTTCTGCCGGGAAGAGACTATTTCATAGCCGCTCCGGCCGCGCAGCGCGTCCCTGGTTGGTTCACTTAAGGCGGCAAAAAAGTCTTCTCCTACCGTAATTTGACGCTTCCCGGCGGCGTCGCAGCAGCGGGAAGCGTTATTTACGGCGGCGCCGATCAGGGTAAAGTCGATGCGCAACTCCTCTCCGATGTCCCCGAGCACGGTCTCGCCGAAGTCAATTCCGATTCCAACCGGCAATAAACCGGCGCTTTCAATCTCGCCGTGAATCTTGATGGCGGCCATCAGGCACTCCGGAAGCTTATCTGCCGAATAATAGGCCAGAAGCCCGTCCCCCATACTTTTGTTCAACCGTCCTCCGGTGGTGTTAATGATACGCAGGATCAGGCTCTGTTCCTTATTGAGCATCCCGATAATCTCATCAGGCGAGCGTTGGGCGGACCAGCCGGTAAAGCCCCGGATATCGATAAAAATAATCGCCAGTTTCATCTTGAGGGCGTTGAAACGCCGTTGTATCAGCCGGTCAATATTCGGTTCATCGCCATAGAGCATACTGTACTGGCTGGTCAGCAACCGGTTTCGGAAACCTTCTACCAGGTGATTCACGCTGGTGCTTTCGCTCTGGTTCCACTGATGCACGGCGCTCTCAGTCAGCGGGTTCGACACCCCAAGCCTTTGGGCTTCCCGTGTCAGAATATCATACAGCATCGATACGGTAGCCGGACCTTTTGACAGGGCATAATACTTCAGTTCATCAAAACCGGAAAAGCTGACATCCATACGCGTCCAGGTTTTTATCCAGGCGGTAGCGGCTTCCAGCAGCTGGGCAAGCTGCGCCGCGTCGGGACGGTTTTCCAGTTCGCGAATTAGAATGCCGGGATTCGTATCCTTAAGCATATCGATAAAATAGCGCGTATCCTCTTCGAGGATGATTCCGCCATGCTGGGGCAGAATCTTTTTAAGGGCCAAGGCTGAAAGTCTGCGCCAGGCATAGCTGACAGCTTCCTTGCTGCACACGTAGTGTTCGATAAACTGTCTAGCCATTTCCACATAGCTGCGGTCGGCGTATAACCGCCAGTCCCGGTTAAAGACCGCGAAGATATCAGAGGAAAACAACACCTGCCTTTCAGGAGCATAACTGACCATTGAACCCGCGAAATGCACATACGGAGTATGATAAAAAACCAGGTGTTTTCCGGATTTGAGAACCAGGGAGTCTCCGTCGCCCACCGGAAGCAGCGGTTTTCGTATGCCGTAATACGGCAGAAACAGGGCTGAGCGGGGGTGCGCGATAATTGCCAGTTCGGGGTGCAGCAGATCTTCTATCAATGGAATCATGCCGCAGAGGTCCGGATCCTGATGATGGACCACAATATACCGTATGCGCGACGGATTTATTATCTCCGCGATCTTGTGCATGATCATATCCCTGAACACCGGATGACCCGGACCGGGATCAAAAAGGACCGCTTCATCGTCATCCAGCAGCAGATAGGGATTATTCGAAAAACCGGCTTCATAATCGGCAAACCCGACCCAAAACAAGCCCTTTTCAATTTCCACCGGATGAGTACTGTCCAGTCTGCTTTCCTGTTCTTTTTTATCCATAGCCTGAATTGTCGCCGGAGACGATCAAGTATGCAAGAGCGACCACTTGCGGCTTCCCCAAAGTGGCTGTAACATTAAAAATATGAAAACTGGAATTTCTTTTGGCATTCTTACGCTATTGCTTATTGTCGCCTCTGTCACAGCTTCCTGCCTGTCTGGAGCTCAACAGGCCGCGGTAAAAACTGTCCCGGACCCGGCAGGCCCGCTTTATCAAGACGGTCAGCTGATCTTTTATTACCCCGCGGAGCCGGAGACAAAATCCGTCACCCTGCGCTCTTCACGGCTGCCGGAAGAACTTCCTCTGCGCCGTAAAGGCGGTAGCTGGTCGGTTTCGGTAAGCTCAGGCGATCCGGAAGGCTTTGACTACCTCTTTGTCGTTACCGCGAAGAACGGGCAAATCACCCGCAAAAACGATCCGTACAACAAGGCGGCGCTCTGGAGCAGCGGACGACCCAGCGTTTACCATGCTCCGGATACCAGTCGTCCGGTGCTGCACTATTACCCGGAAACCCAAATGCTGGTGATGCTCCCCGGCGGTTACTTCCGGGAAACCACTCGAAAATACCCGGTAATATACTGGCTGGACGGGCAGAACATGCCCGCCGGCACGGCCGCTCCCTACGGCGGATGGAAAGCCGACAGTACCGCTGAACGCCTGATCAGTGAAGGACTGCTGGAACCGGTTATCCAGGTCGGCGTGTTCAACACGGCCTGGCGCATGAACGATTACAGCGGCTGGGCCGCTCCGGTTCCTGAAGGAAAGAACTGGCCCTATAGTGAGTCTGAAGAATACCGCCAGCGCAGCGCCTCTGAGGAGGCCCGCCTGCTGCATACGGTCAAACCGGCCATTGACCAGACTTACCGCACCCTCGCCGACCGGGAGCACACCGCTATCGGCGGCTCCAGCGCCGGCGCGATGATGGCCCTGTATATGGCCTTCAGCCATCCGGATACCTACGGCCGGGTTCTGGCCTTTGCCGGCGGCGAGGTCCCCTACCGCATTCTCCGCGAACGGCTGTTCAAGGACAGCCTGAACCTGCGCATCTACCTGGACTGCGGCACAGCCGGAGTCGACGCCCAGCTGCTTCCTGAGTCCCGGGCTATGGGTGAGTTCCTGCAGGTTAACGGCTACACCCAGGGCCGCAACCTGATGTACCGGATTATAGAGCGGGACCCGCACAACGAAGCCGCCTGGGCCAGACGGCTTCCGGAAGCCCTGTCCTTTATTTTCCCCGGAGAAATTTGAAATCAGATCAGTTATCAACTAAACTAGCGGTATGACAACTTTACAGGATAGCGCCCAATGGCGGGACTCAGTACGGAATATTATGACCTTCCGGTATCTCGGGGATGATGAACTGACAGCCTTGATACAAGCCGGAACCGTTCTTGAATACGACGGCGAAGAACCGATAGTACGCGAGGGGGAAATAGACCAATGTTTCTTCGGCATCCTCCGCGGAACAGTCAGCGTGTCCGTTCAGGAAAATGAGGGCAAAGATGTGTTTATCTGCGCCCTCGGCGCGGGCGAAGTTTTCGGAGAAGCCGGGTTTTTTCTGAAAATCAAACGCACGGCTTCGGTAATTGCCCAGGATAAAACGACGGTCTTTCGTTTGACCCGCGGCAGCCTCGCCAAATATATCCGCAGCCATCCGTCGGCCGGAAATAAAATACTGATGATTACCATTTACGGCCTGTTGCGAAAGCTGCGCATGGCCAACCAGGAGCTGGCCTACGAGCGCAAATCGGATATGGCCCAAAGCGATATCGACGACCTGGTCAACGGCCTGCTCGAACATGAAGATGATCAGGGTTAGTTTTCTTGTCCCCTAATTATGAATTCTTCGCGCACCGCGCTTGCGAATTCTACCCCTGCCACAAACTGGAAAACCAGAACTGTCTGTTCTGTTACTGTCCGCTCTACACTATGGACTGCGGCGGAAATTTCACCATGATCGGTGACGTCAAAGACTGTTCGGCATGTACCCTTGTGCATGAAAAGAGCGGGTGGTCCTATGTTCAGGAAAGACTCAAACGACGTGATAAAAAATGAAAGCGACTATCCTTCCTGAGCGCGCCGCATATTCATAATCTTATAGTTCAGCACCCGGCCGGAAACCCCGAGCAGCTCGGCGGCTTTTTTCTGACTGCCGCCGCAGCGCGAGAGGGCCTGCTCGATCAACTGCCGTTCGGCCTCCTCCAGGGTAATACCCTGAGGCGGGAGCGTGACGCCGACGTCAACAGTGTCCGCTGCTTCATCAATAAAAAAGAGATCAAGATCCTCGGGTGAAATGATATCACTATCGCTCATCAGCACAGCCCGCTCCAGGGTATTTTCCATCTCACGGATATTTCCGGGCCAGCGGTAATTTGTCAGAATCTCCATAGCTTCGGGGCTGAACCCCCGCACCGACTTGCGCAGCCGGGAACTGGAGCGCTTCAAAAAATACAGCAACAGCAGGCTGATGTCGCCCTCGCGCTCGCGCAGCGGCGGTAACCGGATGGAAATTACGTTCAGGCGGTAAAACAGATCCTCGCGGAACTGGCCTTCGCGCATCAGGCGCATCAGGTCCTTATTCGTCGCCGAAAGGATGCGCACATCGGTTTTGACGGTGGTATTGGAGCCCAGCCGCTCGAATTCTTTTTGCTGTAAGACTCGCAGCAGTTTCGCCTGGGTCACCAGGCTCATGTCGGCGACTTCATCCAGAAAGATGGTGCCGCCGTTGGCGTGCTCGAAGCGGCCGACGCGCATGCGGTCCGCCCCGGTAAAGGCGCCCTTCTCGTATCCGAAGAGCTCGCTTTCCAAAAGCTGTTCCGGCAGGGCCGCGCAGTTCACGCTGACAAAGGGACCGGCTGAACGCAGACTGTCGCGGTGCAGGGTGCGGGCCACCAGTTCCTTTCCGGTACCGGTTTCCCCGAGAATGATCACGCTGACATCAATTTTTGCCACCCGCCCGATAACGCGGAATATTTTGCTGATCGCCGGGCTCTGACCGATAAACTCGCTGTACAGGTTGACGTTTTCCTCGAATTCCTCGGGAACGGTTCCCTGATTGCGCATATCTTCCAGGGCCCGTTTCACCTGAAAATGCAGCTCGGCGTCGTAAAAGGGCCGTTGCAGCACCCTGAAAACCAGAGGCGCCGTATCGCCGAGTTCATCCTGAATCTTCCGGTAGTCCGGGAAAATTATGATCAAAGAGCAGGTCGGCAGCTTTTCCTTTATCTTGCGGATCAGGGAGCGGATATCCGTGCCGGGAATGTCCACGTCGCTGATGACCACGTCATATGAGCTGGTATCCAGCAAGCGGAGGGCTTCGATATAGGAGGAGGCTTGACTGGTAGAATGGTCCAATCCGTTAAAAAACTGTGAAATATGGTCACAGGATTCCTCATCAGTATCAATGATCAGAATCTTTCCCACGATACCTCCCTCGCTGGCGTCAGGATATCTTGCCAAAAAATGGTTAGTTTTCTATTATGTAGACGCTGTATCATAGCAGAGGTGAGCATATCAAGAAAAGTACAACAATAAACAAGTTACGGGAAATTTCCTTTTTTTCAAATATGTCCGACGGCGATCTGCGTCAGATTAACGAGATAGTCACCGAGCACCTCTATGGCACCGATGACGTCATCATTGAGGAAAGAACCGAAGCTGACTGTTTTTTTATCATCCATAAGGGAAAAATAGAAATCTCCAAGCGGTTTGAAGGCGGCGAAAAAGCCGTGCTTTCAATACAGAGCGACGGCGCTTTTTTCGGCGAGATGTCGATTCTGGACGAAGGCCGGCGCTCCGCCACGGTAACGGCCCTGGAACCGACTACCGTTCTGGAAATTCAAAAAAATGATTTCGAAAAACTGCTGTATATGGCTCCGGTTCTGGCCTACCGGATACTGCGCGAACTCAGTACCCGTCTCCGCGAGACCGGCGCCCTGCTGGTATCCTTCCTCACCCAGAAAAACCGGCAGATGTACCGCTCCTATATCGATACTATCACGATGGTCGTACAGGCCATTGAGGAGCGCAATGCCCGGACTCAGGGCCACAACCGGCGAGTAACCCTGCTGTCCATGGGTATCGGCCGTGAACTGGGGTTAAAAGAAGAAGACATGCTGATATTGGAGCTGAGCGCACTGCTCCATGATCTGGGCATGCTCCGGATACCGGAGCACGTCATTTTCAAATCCACGCCGCTCAAAAAAGCGGAACTCGAGCTGGTGCATAAGCACCCGTTGGAGAGCATCAATATGATCAACAGCGTGCCGATGCTTCAGAAGGTCATTCCGCACATCCGCCACCATCATGAACACTACGACGGCTCCGGCTACCCGGACGGACTGGCCGGGGGTGAAATCCCGGTACTCAGCCGGATATTGGCGGTG
The DNA here is from genome assembly GCA_942493045.1 of Treponemataceae bacterium. Lineage (GTDB taxonomy): Bacteria > Spirochaetota > Spirochaetia > Treponematales > Treponemataceae > Teretinema. The sequence continues at coordinate 2,040,097 of OW818665.1, forward strand.
GTTGACGCCTATGAGGCCATGACCTGGGAGCGGCCTTACCGCACCCGCAAAACCGAGGAAGAAGCCCTTTCGGAAATAAAAACCCTCTCCGGCAGCCAATTTGATCCGAAAGTGGTCGAAATTTTCGCCAAAGTACTCAGCTACAGCGAAGGCCCGCCGGTAGAAATCACGCCTATACAATAAACCCGATACATAAAAAAGAAGGTGCAGAAACCATGAATACCAGCGACTATCTTTTGGAAAAAGCCGAGGACGGAAAGACCGCCCTCATCGAAGCCGGCGGCAGCAGCAGCTATGCCGACCTCAAAAGAGCCGCCGCCCGACTGGCCGGCGAGCTCGCCGCGCTGGGGCTGAAACCGGGAGAGCGCGTCGGTATTCTTGGCGCGAATTCGCTGTTCTGGGTGGCATCGTATCTGGCGGTAATGAAAATGTCGCTGGTAGCCGTTCCCTTTTCTGTTACCCTGACCGCCGAAGACGCGCGCCGTAACGCCGAATGGGCCGACTGCAAGGCTGTGCTTATGGATCGCCGCCAAAAGCGGGCCTACGGCTCAGCCTTTCCGGATCAGGTAAAACTGATCTACGATGACGTACTCGGTACCGAAGGCGTTTCTCTGTGGCCGGAGAAGGTCAGCGGTTTTGACGCCTCTGCCGACGCCGCGCTGATGTTTACCTCCGGCACGACAGCCCGCCCCAAAGCTGTGCGCATTACCCACGCCAACCTGCAATGCAACACCAATTCAATCATTGAATACCTCGACCTCAATAAAGACGACCGCATGCTGGTTATCCTGCCCTTTTTCTACTGCTTCGGCACCTCGCTGTTGCACACCCATCTGCGCGTCGGCGGCAGCCTGGCGGTCTGCAACAGCTTTACCTTCCCGGAAACAGCCTTGAATATGATGGAAACCCATCAATGTACCGGTTTTGCCGGCGTTCCCTCCTCTTTCCAGCTGCTGCTGCGCATCAGCAGCTTCAAAAATCGCAATCTCCCCCACCTGCGGCTGATCCAGCAGGCCGGCGGCAAACTGCATGCCGTACTCATCGAGGAACTGCTGGAGTCCAAACCCCAGGCCAGGGTCTTTGTGATGTACGGCCAAACCGAAGCTACAGCCCGGCTTTCACATCTTCCGCCGGCGGATGTCCGACGCAAGCTGGGCTCGATCGGCAAGGGCATTCCCGGTGTGGAACTGCGCGTTCTGGATGAGAATGGACAGCCGATCAAACCCGGCGAGGTCGGCGAAATTTTCGCGCGCGGCGGCAATATTTCACCGGGCTACCTGAACGACAGCGAGGCTACGGCCGCCAAGTTCATTAACGGAGAACTGCGCACCGGCGACCTGGCCACCGTGGACGAGGAAGGCTATATTTTCGTGGTGGACCGCAAGGATGACTTTATTAAGTCCTGGGGCTACCGGGTCAGCAGCCAGGAAGTGGAATCCTGCGTTCTGGAAAACCAGGACGTCGTATCCGCCGCGGCTATCGGCGTGCCTAACCTGGCCTCCGGCGAGGCCATTCACGTTTTTATTACTGTGCGACCGGAAGCGACAGTCTTGGGCGAAACCATCATCGAATACTGTCATTCTAAACTGGGCAAACACATGGTTCCCGAGGCGGTGCATATCATTAAAGCCCTGCCGCTGAACTCCAACGGCAAGGTTGTTAAAAATGAACTGCGTAAAATGGCCGCGGAAATTAGCGGAACGCAGCTATAAAAAAAACCGGCCGCGCTATCCGCGGCCGGTTTTATTTCTACCCTTACAAACTCAGGCCAGAGTGCCGCTCAGGCCCTCTTTATTGCGTAACCACCGAGAATGTCACCAATGACACCACAAGGGTAAGTATTGAGGTTACTAAAGGAACCCGGCGTTCGAGAAAATACCCCAGATCATTTTCACGAACGTGAATATGATCCCCGGGAAGAATCGCCGCCGAGGAACGCTTACGTTTTCCATTCTGATCATAGACAATACAGGAGCGCAGCGTATTCCGGGATGGATCGGCCCCGCCGGCCAATATGATGTAGTACGCCGAAGTCGCTCCGGGCTTAAAGGGGACTTCACCGGGAATATAGACCGCGCCGGAAACCATCACGTTGTTTCTGACCGCGGGAATTACAATTCGATACCCTGCTGACAGGGGCAGGTCCGTGGACATGTCCGATCCAGACAGGAGGGCCTCTATATCAACGGGAACTCCGGAGCCGGTTTCATTAGAGGTGTAGCAGATAGCCGACCCGAGATCAGCCAGCTGGATAAATGAAGTACGGACATCCTGCAGTACGTCGGACAGCATTTGACCCTCGCGGATCGAATATTTAAAGCGTCCTCGTTCAATATCCGGTACTGTTGCTGTCAACCCAACGGACAGGGACTCTTCATTTAAAAGTGTCGAGGCGTCAGAATCTTCCTGATATCTGACCGCGCCCTCAAACCAGACGGAGGGCAGCTTTTCGTTTCTTCCGCGCACAATAACCGAATCGCCATCATTAAGTTCCAACTTCTGTTCATAAGCTGCTGGCAAGGAGACATAATCGGTTCGGTCCACAGCGCCGAGTCTACGATCCAGCCGAACACGGGTAGAGTCAGCCTGACTCGTTAAGCCGCCTCCAAAAGTCTCAATCAGATCAGATAAACTTTCGCTTTCAAGCAATTCATATCGACCCGGGCGCCGTACCTCACCTACGAGCAAAACGGTTTTCTCCGAAGGATGCAAAATGATTATATTACCCGGTTTGACCAGGGGGTCAGAACCGTTTTCGGCTGTGAGGGCGGCTCGTAACAAATCAAAACGGCGGGATTCACCGCCCGCCGCTACCAGTTCGACATTACGCAAAGAAATTGAACTGTTAATATAATCTGAGGTAACCTCGCTGAGGCGGGACAAACCCCATGCCGCGTAATATTGGATTCTTGAAGACCCATCCCGTATCGTAACCCGAAAAACGCCCGGAGCCACAATTGAAAGATCGGGCAGGCTATGGGAATAATTGCGGGATATCAATTCCTCAACCTTTTGCTTAAGCTGAAAGAAAACAAGTCCGTTTGTGTCCATCTTGCCGAAAACTCCCAGGCTTACAATTCCTGAGCCGTCAACCTGCACATCCATACTGATCATCGTTCCGGCAGTTTGACGATAAGTTAATCGATAAATATCACCCAAGGTAACGGGATAATCGCGGCTCGATACCGCCAGTTGCAGACGTTCTGCTGCCAAAGTGCCTGCTGTCGGTTGGGCAAAACCGGTGGAAGAGGTTTGCTGGGCGGCAATAAACATCCCTCCCAGAATAAAGCAATACAGTATCAAGCCGATTTTTTTCAGCATTTTTACCATCCTTAATAAGTCATTCAGGGCAGCACCCGAATTTTCAAGTTGATTATACCCCAAAGAAATCATGGTAGCAACCTTAATGTAAATCTGATAAACTGCAGCTATGATTATAGGGATAGGTACAGATATCCTGGAAACAGACCGCATTCTGCGCTTGATTCAAAGCGGCGGAAACAAATTCCTGGAACGGTGGTTTAGTCCCGAAGAAATCAAGTATTGTCAGGGAAAAACCAAGCCTTACATTCACTTTGCGGCCAGAATCTCGGCCAAAGAGGCAATTGTTAAGGCAATCCGGATGCCTTCCGGAACCTTGATAACCTGGCAGTCAATTTCAGTCGAGCATGATCAAAACGGCGCCCCGCTGGCCGTCCTTAGCGGAAAGGTCCTAGAACGCTCCAGGGAATTGGGAGTTACCACATTGCACCTGAGCATTTCCCACACCGATCAATACGCAACGGCTACCGCGGTTGCCGAGGGTATTCCCCGCGCCTGAAAATCGAAACCAGAAACCGGTAAATCTTCCACAGTCAATTACCAAAACAATTGACTGTGGAAGTTACGAACTAATGCGCGATTTCGGGAACGTCTCCGAACAAAACCGGATAACGATGCAAGTATTCAGTCGTTCTGCGCTTTTGGTCGATATCGCGGAAGACGCGCTGCACTTGCTCCTCGGTTAGTTTTACCGCCTCGGCAATTTGAGACAGCGGGATATTATTATTTTTTCCGTACAGGCACAGATCCATCAAATCATAAGGCAATGAGAAATAGAATTCTTCCTGTGACTGGGGCAGAGAATAGGTGTCGGTCGTAGGGGGTCTTTTGCGAATTTCTTCCGGTACGCCCAGGTACTCCGCCATTTGATACACTTGTGTCTTATACAGATGCGCGATCGGTTTAAAGTCGGCAGAGCCATCTCCAAGTTTTACGAAAAATCCCTGATCATACTCCAGCCGGTTCGGCGTGCCGGTGACAGCGTAATTAAGGCGGTCGCCATGGTGGTATTCCATCATTTTACGTACACGCTGCTTGAAATTTGTGGCGGCGACTATACCGAGATAAGCTTCAGTCGAACAGCGTATTTTAAATTCTTTGCCTTCCGGAGTCTGAATTACCAATGAATAAATCCGGAAGGAATCCGAATCCACAACGCTCGGCAGCACTATTTTGGCTTTATAACCCGGCCCGAATTCCGGATAATCAATGCGAATCGAGTCATCCCTGCGGCGATAACACCCAGCCGCTTCCAGCATCGGAGATATTTCCTCTACTATCGAGTTGATGCCTAGAGAGTTGGTCAACAACTTGCTCAGCATAATCGTTTCAGAAGATGATTCTTTTTCGGGCATATGCAGTCCGAACACACGCTCTTTTCCAAGTGCACGCACGCAAAGGGCCGCTGAAACACTGGAGTCAATTCCACCGGAAACGGCGATAATAGCCCCTTTGCGCTTATTCTGAACCAGATAGGCACGAATTCCGTCGCAGATCCGGTCTGCTTCTTTTTGCGCGTCAATAACCAATGAACCCCGTCCAAATTTTGCTTGTCCGCTCATTACTTTTCTCCTCGTTTATGATAATTTAGTCAGCATATCAAAGACTGCCATCGGCATTGGAGGTTCTCCCGTCCCAAAACCGGATCCATCGCCAGCTATAAAATAGGAATGCGCTAATTGGGTAGACAGAATGGATACCACGCGCATGTTATCGGTGTTACTCATCTTCTCCCCACCAACCTTTTCACACTTGCTAAAAAGACGGGTTACCATAGAGGGATCAAAAACGCCCGCTTTGCGCAACGCAGTTTCGGAACTCAACTCTTTTACCCAGTCTACACCTTCACCGCAAAAAAAACTTGATGCGTCAGGGGAACGATACGGTTGTTTAGGCCGTTTTAGGATTGAAGCAGGAACAACGTCAGCAAATTCCTTTTTCAGAATATGCTTTTCATCCAGGACAAACAGTTTTTGCCAGGAGGGAAGCGAGTGCGCTAATTTCATAAAATCCGGATCCAAAAATGGAAAGCGGCCCTCTACTGAGTTCCCCATCAACATGCGGTCGCCTTGGGAGGAGAGAATGTATCCGGGAAGGAGTGTCGTCAACTCCAGCCATTGAGCCCGGGAAATAGGTTCCCACTCCGAGAATTCGCGGGGCAAATCAGCTAGAAAACTCTGATCAGCCGAATAACCTTCCAGCCTGTCGCGGAACTCGGCCTTTAACATACCCTTGAGGGCACTGGTTGCGTCCCAGCGCGGACGATGCGAGAGCGCCGGATCCTGAGTATCCATATTTCGCCCGAAGAAGGCCTGGGCAAAGGCAGGCGCCTTGCCGGGAGAACGCTCCATCCAAGGATATAAAAGTTCAGCGGCTCTAGCCCGTCTGGAAGAAGTTTTATCTCTGCCCCAGAACAACCGCACCTTAGCCTCACGGAAGATATCGTAACCGGCCAGCATTTCATCCGAACCCTCTCCCGTAACGACCACCTTATAACCGGCGTCGCGCACAAAGCGCGACAGCAAGAACATGGGCGCCGGTCCGGTTCGCAGTATCGGGCGTTCACCATGCCAAACCACTTCCGGGAAAACGGCGGCGATATCAGCTGCCGAAACTTCTAGACTGCGGTGCTCGGTACCCAGGCGTTCGGACATTTCACGTTGATAAATGCCTTCGTCAAATTCCGCATCTGTAAAACGCAGCGAAAAAGTGTGTAAGGGCACATCCGTATACTTGCTGATAATCGCCGAGGTGACGGAAGAATCGATTCCACCGGATAGATAGGCGCCAACAGGAACATCGCTGCGTAAAAAACGCAGGCGGGTAGAATCCACCAAAGCCTGTCGCAATCGCGCCCCGTTTTCTTCTATACTTGAGTCGACAATATCAACGGCTTTTGGGAATTCTGTTTTCCAATGGGGCTTCTTTTCAAGTTTTCCATTTTTCAGTATCGCCCAATAACCCGGTTCTAGCTCACAGACGCCCTGATAAATTGTTTGAGGCGCTACGGTGGACCAAAACGTAAAGGTCTGATCCAAACCTGCCGGATCAAAGGCCCGGGTAACCGTCGCGTCGGCGAAAAGCGCCTTTACTTCGGAAGCGAACAAAAAACGTTGTCCCGAGAAAACATAATGCAAGGGAGCGATTCCCGCCGGATCTCGGGAGAGGATTAGTTCCCCCCGCTTATTGTCCCACAGAGCGATGGCCCATTGCCCATTGAATCTAGAAAAACAGTCCGGACCCCAGGCCTCCCAGGCATGCACGATCACTTCAGTGTCGGAAGCGGTTTTCATGCGATGGCCAAGAGCTGTCAACTCCCGTGAAAGCTCGATATAATTAAATATCTCACCATTAAAGGAAATCCAGATACTACCGTCTTCATTTGACAAGGGCTGGACGCCTCCCGCGGTATCGATAATCGCGAGCCTGGTATGTCCAAGAGCAGCACGACCGTCACGATAATAACCGGAGCCGTCTGGACCACGATGAGCAAGCCGGCCGATCATCTTTTTGATTAGTTCTGGATCGGGCACTTGATAGGGCGATACAAATCCGCATATACCGCACATCGTTATACACCCATTCTTTTGTATACAAAATTTCGAAGGTCTTCCGGTTTCGACAAGTTGATGGGCGAAATCTCATCATCGCTTAATCCCAACTTAAAACATTCCTCGACAAACATTGCCGATTCTACCGCCCGCAATTCAGGATCGGATAGCACAGTGGCAGAGGCTGAATAATCGCTCAGCAAGGCGTCAATTCTGCTTTTTTCCATACTTTTTTACTCCGTTATCTTTTTTAAGGAAGCAACCTGAAAAGAGTCACTCCTTGACCAGGTATTTTCTCTTAAAAGTCCTTAAAAAATTAATCGCGAAGGCCATTGCCGAGCTGCCTCCGAATCCCATCAAGAAAGCAATAATTACATAATTTTTTCTGCTTGGTCCGGCCTTCATATCAGGAACCTCAGCCAGTTCAAAAACCTGGAACACAGGTTGACTTTCGGGAGCCAGTCGGGCAGCCTCGTATTGCGGCGATAAAGTATCATAAATCCGCTGCTGAACATCAAGTTCCGAGGCATATTGTGAATAAGAAGGATGGATATCGGGAATGGTTTTCAACCGATAGGTTAACGTCGCAATGTCTTTTTTTACCTCTTCCAGCTTTTCTTCCAGAATCTGCTGCTGGTTCTGCCTGGCAAGGTTACGATTCTGTTGATACCATTCCTCAAGCAAGCCAATCAATCGATTCACCATATCCTTGGCACGCACGGGATCACTATCCGTGTACATAATTCGCATGATCGCGGTTGTCGAAGAATAATTAAACTGATAGCGGGCAATTATCGAATCGCGAATCTGACCCTTAGTTCTGGAATCGTTTTCCTTAATAAGGTCAAATTCATCTATCAATTGATCAACGATAGTCCTGCTGCGCATCAGCTCCATAATTTGGGCGCCATAATCAAAACCACGCATGCTATTCGTGGGGTTAATGCCAAGCGCGGACAGAATACTGCTGCTGATATCATTCTGATTACTCTGCTGGATAAGGATTTTAGCATGCGCGGTATAATAATTCGGCATAAAACTTTCGCTCGGCGGCAACAGCAGACTGACAACACATATCGCAATGACCGCTGACGTCAGAAGAAAAGTTGTAATGATTACAAACCATTTGTAGCGCAACCATATCGCGAAATAGGATAGAAAAATCTCAAACGCTGGTTTTTCCTCTTCCTCGGTAAAACGTGTTTCCATTTGCTGTCACATCCTCTTTGCCAGTATACATGATGGATATATTGCCGTAAAGGTAATCATTCCATCAGGCTTACAGCATCTTTGCTATCTTGCGAATCAGGCGAATCAAGTATCTCAATGGCTCCAGCGCGTATAACAATACCGCGAAAACAGACCGCTGCGGGAGACCGTACAAACGCGCCAGTTTGTATGTCGGTTGCATAAACAAAGGGAACAACAGTATTGACCTTATTTTGGCCCTCACTGATCCCTGCAATATAAAAGGGGCAACCAGCCGATATTGAAAAATCGCGAAGCGGTCATAAACGTCGATGTCTTTAATACAGGCTAACAGCCTTCCCAGCAGCCACAATTGCCGCGGAACTAAATGGCTTTCAAGCCTTTCTATAAAACCCGGAGGCGAACAAGGCTGACTGAACAAGTCATTGAGACGAAGGAAAGCGGCAAGATAATAAATCAAGCCGAACTTTACAGCGCGGGTTTCAAGCGCGCACCAGTCTATTCCCGCCGATACAAGATTCCGCAAATCAAAAAGGTGACGCAGGATAAAATCCTTTCGTACCGGCGATCGCTTCAGTGTCCCGTGAAGCGCCAGTAATATAAGTCTGTCTTCAGCGCACAAATATCGGCATTCACTGACAGGGTCAAGAATGCTGGACGCGGTAAAATCATTCAACGCATACCGCAGTCCGGTTAATTTCTCGTCATACACCCGGGCAGTTTCGAAAAAAGAGGTGTGCAACTCGATCAACACCCCAGTTTCCGGTTCGCGGAACTCGAATTGGTTTGACCATTTTAACAGGCGGTCCCAATTCCGGTATTCACAATTTTTGATAAACATGTTCCGCTCAAACCCGACATACGCGTATCCATTCGACTCCAGTAGCTGTATAGTCGAAATGAGCTGCCCTTCAGGAATCAGCAAATCCACATCGCCCATGTCCCGCGGATTACCAAGGGCCAGACTTTCACCTTTCAATAAAGTGGGACATACGGAAGTTTCAACAATCAAGGCAATGGTTTTTTTCGCTGCCCTGGCCCACAGTTTTCTGTCCTGCTCCGCTGTCATACCATTAAAGGTTGCCCACTTGACCCAAGCGAACGGTGCCTCTGACAGAGAAGAAATCGATTCGGCTAAAATGCTTCTAATTCTATGCTTGACTGACAAACGTGTCAGTACATCCGGTTCACACCTAAGAAGCTCCGGCAACAGAGCCTCTCCGCGCAGCAGGGCCAGAAGCAGCTTCACTTCGATAAGCCTTACCGGACTTCTGTTACTCAGCATTAATGCACCTAGTAAAACGCATAGAGCATCTTATCAGCGGCACCAGCGAATCAGCTCTTTGACAGAATAAACCGGGAAAGATTATTCAGGGAATCAAGATTCTCCGGAATAAGCTCTTTATCATCCATCGTGATACCGAAAGTCTGCTCCACAAATTCAATCAACTCCATAATGCCGGTTGAATCAATAATTCCTTTTTCAATAAAAGAATCATCATCGGCTATTATTTCGTTTTCGTTTCCGAACAGGAAATTCGCAACAATGTACTTTTTTACCGTGTTTGTGATTTCTACTTTTGACGCCATTTGTTTCTCCATTTTTCTAATCCAGAGAGGATAGGAAGTGCAATAATTTATGGGCTACCAACGAAGCCCCTGTTTGATTAAGATGTCCGCCATCGTTTGTGTATTCAGGAACAAGGCTAAAGTACTCAACTCCATTATGAATCTTCACGGAGCGTCTTGAGTTAGCATAAGTAGATTCAATCAACGCCAGATCAAATACGTCCGGGTAATGCGAACGGATCAGGTTATTAAACTCTTCCCGCCTGAAATTCTCCAGGGCCCCGCCCGGAAGGCGCCGTAATAGCTTTTTCACCCAGGCTTTAGGACCTGTTTGCACAGTCGTCAAAGGCACCGTGAAATGGACCAGCCGTAAGGCAGGATACTGACTTATTAACGAGCGTACTGCTTTGTCATATTCTTCAAACACAGCTGCAACATTTGTTTCCGCGGAAAAGTCGACATAACAGAATTTCAGCATAGCGACGTCAATTTCTTTTCCCAGGCCCGAGGACAGGATCTGGTTGAATTCTTCAATTTTGGACAATGGGTACTGATTTTCGCCAACCAAAGAATGCAAAAAAACCGGGTTTTCTCCGTTATAATCCGCGACACCATCCTGCACCGTCAGGGAGTCCCCGGTTATTCTTTTGACACCGGCCAATATATTCGAACCAACAGATTGATGCGCGAAATAAATCCTCTTTTGCGCAATACTTTGAATTATTTCAGCCGAAATCATACTAAACTCCGAATCATCCACTGGAACAACCTGACTACAGGCTGAATTTGAAAAAAAGAGCAATAATAACCCTGCAATAAGGAATGAATATTGACTTTTACTATTCTGCTTTGTCATTCTAAAATATTAGCGTAGTTATTCAATTCTTTCAACCTCAGGACTTAAAAAAATAAAGATTTTGCATATAAAGGAGCTTTTAAAGCAGGTTAATCGCGTACAAAATCTGATACAGAATACAGATTTTACACGCGATAGACATTGCCGAAGCATTCCGGTTAAAATAATACTGCTGATCGGCGACACTAATGCCTGAAAAGCCAAATTTCACCTAAAAGTTTGCCACAACCGGGTAAAACAGGAATAAACATGAGAGAACCCCATACCCCGAAATCATCGTTCCAACAGGCCGCGTCAGATACACAAAATCCACCAGTCAACTATAAAACCAAGGCTCTCGAAGCAGCACTCTATATCGTATTCGGATTCGGACTCTCCCAAATAATCCGTTTGGGCGGAAATATCGTATTAACACGGCTTCTCGCCCCGGAGCTTTTCGGACTGGTAACCCTGGCCAGAGTTTTTATAATCGGATTAACCCTTTTTTCGGATTTCGGTCTGGAACCCGCTATAATCAGAAGTTCGCGCTCGCATGACTCTCACTTTCTCAACACTGCCTGGACCCTGCAAATTATCAGAAGCGCGCTGCTGGCGCTCATTTCCATAATCATCGCGATTCCGGTCGCTCTGTTTTATAAGCAACCCGTCTTAATGGCCGTCATTCCGGTGATCGGTCTGTTTTCGATGATTTCCGGATTCCAATCAACTTCGCTATCACTGCTGCGTAGGGACCTGCAGCAAAGCAAAATGATATTTATGGAAATCAGCATCCAGATCATCAGTCTCGGGTGTACAGTGCTTGCCGCCTACAAATTCCGAACAATTTGGGCTCTGCTTTCCGGAGAGTTAATCGGCTCAACATTGCGAGTTCTCTGGAGCCACGCGCTCAACCGGGGCCAACCGAACCGTTTCGAAATGGAAAAAGAGGCCACCCACGAATTGATCAGCTTCGGAAAATGGATTCTGGTGTCGACGGCGATGATGTTCCTGGCGGCCCAAGCCGACCGCTTATTGCTCGGAAAACTTTTCACAATGACGGGTCTCGGAGTCTACACAATAGCAGCCACTTTGGCAGAAATTCCCAAACAGGTCACTCAACAGCTGAGCGGAAAGGTCATTTACCCTTTGATAACCAAATATGCCCATCTTTCACGCTCGGACCTGCGCCTCAAGATAATAGGCCCCCGCGGAAAAATGCTTTTACTGCTGATTATCCCTTTGGCGCTATTCGCCAGTTTCGGAGATTTTGTAATTTACAGCCTTTATGACGAACGCTACGCCGCGGCAGCCTGGATTTTCCCGATGCTCGCGATCGGCATGTGGCCTTTTCTGCTTACCACCTCGATAAACAGCACCCTCTATGTCATCGCGAAACCCAAGTATATGGCTTCCGCGAATTTTACCAAATTCCTGTACATGGCTATACTTATTCCCGTAGCATACCGTCTCGGGGGGGAGCCAGGCGTCATTCTGGTCATTGTACTAAACGACCTGCCATCCTATATTGTGATCAATTACGGTTTATATCGGGAGAAGCTGTCAATGCTGAAGCAGGATGCCCTGATGACAATTATTTTGGTATGCATTACCGCTCTTTTAATTGCGATTCGATTGGTAATTGGCATTGGATTTCCCGGGCAAGAGGCATTTCTGACCGCGGTCAGTTAATACCGCGCTATGAACTGAACAAAGGAGAACCTTATGTCAAAACGACGTACTGATATTGAATTACTCAGGATCATTGCCGCTTTTTGCATAGTTGTTTTTCATACCATGCGCAGCAGCTGGATAATCTTCTTCAGTTTCGGAGTAGTTTTTTTTGCCACGCTGGCTGTCTACTTCGCCGCGGTTTCGTCGAAAGACCACTCGGTGAAATCCAGGTTGCTCGAAAACGGAATACCCTTTGCCTTCTGGTTTCTTTTTTATGGAATGATTGAGTTATTCTTCGACGGATCATTCTTTCCCAAAACCCATGGAGATTACCGGGACTACCTTGCCCCTACGGCAATTCATCTCTGGTTCCTGCCATTCATCGCTGTAGCGCTTATTGCGGCAGATTTTATAAAAAAGATCAACAAAAAGAAATTGATGGCCCTGATCAGCGCGACAGCGGCCATCGCGATCATCAGCACGGCCCCCTTCTGGCGCAAAATTGATATCCCCGCACCGTACGCACAATACGCGCAAACCGTGGCAGCCGCCTTGATCGGCCTTTTTCTCGCCTGGCGCAAAGAGCTTGCCTTGAAGACCCAGCTGATACTGCTCATTGGCTTGTTCGCGGCGTCCGGGCTATGCATTGCCGTCGGTCAGCTGGGAATCGGCGCTATCTACCTGACGGGTTTGATCATGTGTTTACCGTTATTGTCCACCAGGTCCATCATCCCGGAAAGCCAGGCTATCACGCTAATCTCCGGCGCGACATTCGGTATTTACCTGGTACATCCCTTTATCATTCGATGCCTTTATTACATCCGGGATTGGGAGTCCGTTCTGATAGCTCCGCTGACCTTCCTGTGCTCGTTGCTGTTGGTTTTAACAATCCAGCGCTTTCTCCCTGAGAAATTCCGTTCCATACTGTTTTAGCGCTTTTTTACAACTCAACCTTCGTTCTCCAGCGCTCGGTAAAAGTCCACTACCTTTTTTTCCATACTGTCCAAACCATATTTTATTGACATCTTCAGAGAACCGGCCCGGATTCTTTCCTTTAAGGCGTTATCGGTCAACAGACGAACCAGCATCCCGGCGGCCGCCGTACAGTCGCCATCAGCAGCAACCAAGGCAGTTTCATTATCCCGCATAAATTCGGAAGCCCCGCCTCCGGTAAAACCTACCACGGCGCAGCCGCAAGCCATCGCTTCGATATGCGGTCTGCCGAAGCCTTCCGGATACCCGGTCGAAAGGAAAATATCGGCCTGCTGATACCTTTCAATCAATTCTTTCTGGGGCAGATCGTCCGCGTAAATCCAGGTGAGTGGCGAAAGGGTGTACTCTCTCTCAACCAAAGCCCTGATCTGTTCGATGTCGGCCTTATTTTTTCTCGGCAGACATAGAATGGTATTCCGCGTCTTTTTTTCAGGTTGATAAGTATACTGCGTCAAATCTATGCCATTGGTGATGGTGGTGCATTCCACGCCCATCTCTTTCAAGATATAGTCACTGACATACTGGGAAACGGTCATAACTTTCTCATATCCCAAATCCAAATATGTCCGCCCGCGGTCCCGCGGTTTAAAACCGCCAAGTAGCGCCCGTTTCCGTCGAAGCGAGAACTGATACCATTTGGGTTCATAAAATTGGTGATATATGGAAAACCAATTCTGAGCCAACATCAGCTTATGCGCGTTCTTGAATAACAATCCCTCATAGAGAAACACCTCGGAGGCAACAACAATATCATCCGGATTCAAGGTAAAACCGACATCCTTATAACTGAGAACCTCCAGAGGCATGTCAAACCAGGACACCTTGTTACTGTCGCGATGCAGCGGGTAGGCTTCAAAACCGGCCTTCCTCAAAAAACTGCAATGTAGATATCTGGTAAGTATTCCCCCGCAAGGCTTAGGATTCGGCGGCACCAGATAAAATATTCTTCCGATTTTCATTGATTCCCCTCATGCTTTCCGCTTATAAAGCCTCGCGCGCGCTCAATCTTACAAGCCGTAACATTTTTTTATACGCCGTTTGAAAGGCTTTTCTGAATATAATCATATCACACTAGTTGTTCAAGTCAGGGAAACTGCTTGCAGAACCAATACCGCTGAGGTATACTTTTTGGAGTAATTCATTACTTTGTCCGTTTTTCTGCACCTGAAATATGGATTACTAAAAAAATAGCTGCGCAGGAAGTAGTAAAAAGTGAATCAAACAAACTCAACTTACGGAAAATATCTGTTAATCTCCCCCTGTCGAAACGAAGCGGACTACATGAAGCAAACCCTGGACAGTGTCTTAGCCCAATCGATATTGCCGGCTAAGTGGATCATTGTCGATGATGGGTCAACCGATGAAACGCCAAAAATACTGCGGGAATACGCGGCTAAGAATCCCATTATTCAAATAATTACCCGCGCGGATCGGGGTCATCGGGCAGTCGGACCTGGTGTAATTGACGCTTTTTATGCCGGTTATGCAGCGGTCACGCCAACCGACTATGAGTACATCTGTAAGCTGGATCTGGATCTCCGTTTACCGCCGCGTTATTTTGAAATCCTGATGTCGAAGATGACCGCCGACACGCGAATAGCAACCTGCAGCGGCAAAGCATACATAGAGGACAACGGAAAACTGATATTTGAGCGCCATGGCGACGACATGTCTCTAGGCATGACTAAATTCTACCGTGTTTCCCGCCTCCAGGCTATTGGCGGATTCGTTCGGGAAGTTATGTGGGATGGAATTGATTGCCATAAATGCCGAATGAACGGATGGATTGCCTGCAGCTGGGACGAAGAAGATCTTCGCTTTGTGCACCTGCGGCCGATGGGTTCCAGTCAGGTCGGGATTCTGACGGGCCGGATGCGCAATGGATTTGGCCAGTATTTTATGGGTACCAGCTTTATTTTTATGCTCGCCAGCGCCCTTACCCGCGTTACGCAAAAACCCTATTTTATTGGAAGCGCGGCGATGCTTTGGGGTTGGTTTATCAGTTTTTGCGCCCGCAAACCACGTTACGAGGATCTTGCCTTCCGGAAATTCTTGAGGAAATATCATTGGGCGATATTGCTTAAAGGCAAAAAGAGAGTGCTCGCTGAATACGCGCAGGCGGCTGTCTGATTTGAACCAGGCCGGATCAATCACAGAACATTCCCAGGATATCGAAACACTCTCTCACAGGAGCATAAAATGTCAGCAAAACAACCCGGAAAACTGAGGATCCTGCTCATCGCGGAAGCAGCCAACAGCCAGTGGGTCAGCGTACCCCTGGTCGGATGGTCTATAGCCAATGCTCTTCATCAAATAACGGAAACACATATCGTCACCCAGATTCGTAACCGCCAGTCTTTCATCGACAATGGCTATCGGGAGGGAATAGACTTTACCGCCATCGACTCCGAAAAATTCGCCCGACCATTACGACGGCTTGCGACGTTTCTGACCGGCGGGGAAGGAAAGGGATGGACAACCAGCATGGCCTTTGCCGCGTTAAGCTACTATTACTTTGAGAAAATAGTCTGGAAGAAATTTAAATCCAACATTAAAAATCAGGAGTTTGACATAGTTCACCGGGTAACCCCCTTAAGCCAAACCGTCCCCAGCCTATTGGCAAAAAAATGCGACCGGGTCGGCGTTCCCTTCATTTTAGGTCCGCTTAACGGCGGAGTCCCCTGGCCGAAAGGTTTTGAAAAAGAACGGCACGGCGAAGGTGAATGGCTTTCATATTTTCGCGGGGCTTATAAACTGCTGCCCGGCTACCGCTCCACTTTGCGATACAGCAAAGCAATTTTGGTCGCGTCAAAAATAACCCGGAGCCAGCTTCCGATTAAATATCAAGACAAGTGCGTATACATTCCCGAAAACGCCATCAATCCCGAAAGATTCAACAAGCAGGTCACCGCGACAGGAACGGCGCCGCTACGCGCCTGTTTTGTGGGCCGGTTGGTTCCCTGCAAAGGCCTGGACTTACTGATAGAAGCCGCCGCGCCTCTTTTGCAAGCCAAGCGCATGATTATAGACATAATTGGTGATGGACCGGTACGGACAGAACTAAACGCCTTGATTGAAAAACACGCAGTGCAAGAACAAGTCAATTTACTCGGCTGGGTAGAGCACTCTAAAGTACAGGAAATCATGTGCAATTCAAGCATACTTACCTTCCCGAGCATCAGGGAATTCGGCGGCGGAGTAATTCTAGAGGCAATGGCTTTAGGCATTGTCCCGGTGGTTGTGGATTATGCCGGACCGGGAGAACTGGTCGATGAGGAAGTCGGAATCAAGGTTGCCATCGGTTCTAAAGAGGCGATTATCCGGGACTATCGGGTTGCGCTGGAAAAAATTGTAAACGGTGAATATGATATCAAGAAGCTCTCGGTTCAATGTCTGACCAGAATTAATGAAAAATATACCTGGGCCGCCAAAGCCCATCAGTTTATCGACATCTATAACTGGGTATTGGGAGTCTCGGGAAAAAAACCCGCCCCCTTCGGCGAATGAATCAGGCGCTTGAGGCAGCGATAAACCTGTCATTCCGGAAAAAACAACCTACTATACCGGTAACCCTAAACGTCGCATTACCCCGATAAGGGCGTGAGCGTTTTGCAGGGTATCAAATTCCGCGACGATTTTTTGGCGCGCGTTCCGGCCAGTCTGGGTTATGAGCTGTCTATCAGCCATCAGCTTAAGAATAACGGAAGACAAGGCCTCCGCGTTTCCCGGAGGCACAAGGAAACCGGTTTGACCCTCATCTATCAGCTCGCGGATAGTCACCAAATCCCCGGAAACGACACAACGCCCTCTGGCCATGGCCTCCATCAATACGACAGGAATACCGTCCCTATCACCCTCGGCGGTAACCCGGAGCGGCAAAGCAAATAAATCACAATCTGCCATTAAGCTCATAACCCGGTCGTTATCCGTCGCGCCAAGGAAATGAATCTTCGCGTTTTGAGGCAGTCCCGCGGCCAGGGAACGCAAGCGCGCGTCTTCCGGACCAGAACCGGCTATTGATAAGACGATTGGGTAGCTGGCCTGTGAAGCGACACGCGAAACGGCTGTAATCAGGATATCAAATCCTTTTTTCTCGACCAGGCGGCCCACTGCCAGGATTTTAAATTCTTCTGAAGACGCCCTGTCGATATACACTTCCCTGCGAGTGTCTACGCCGCAGCGGATAACCGGGAAAAAAACATCATCCCGCACGAAAATTGATTTGTAGAATTCCCGATGCCAACGGGAGATGCAGGAAACGAACAAGGCGCGGGAGAGCTTTTGTTTTAAAAGCGATCGATTGGTAAAGATATCGTTCGCATGTCCGGTAAAGCTGAAGGATACCCCCAGGAGTCTGGCCGTATACATCGCGATTGTAGTCGGTACATGAGCCATATGCGCATGGATATGGAAGATTCCAAACGATTTCAGGCGCCAGGCCAGAGCGTGGGCTGCAACTCCCTGCATGAAAATCTTCAAACGCCGGCTTCCATGAACATCATCAGCGAGAATAAAGTCTCCAATAACCCGTCCGAAGGTACCGAAAGAGCGCAGCGGATGGCGGAGTATTTGAAAAAAAGCATCCCGCAGAAGTGACGGCAGACCGGTTCCATAAACCGGAATCGCCTGATCAGCAAGGGCCTCAAGTTCCTTTGATCCCAGTTGACGGTCACTGGGATTAATCGATGCCGCCATTACCTGAAGACCGCATTCACGCAAGGCGAACAGCTCCCGATACACAAATGTTTCCGATCGCGCCGGTAATATCGCCGCCACATACAATACGGTTTTTCTTTCCATAGAAACTCCCATTTTTACCTGCGGAACTAAATCACGATAATTCACGTGAACGGGTTATTTATACTCAATTATGTGCTGCTTTTCTGACAAGAATTTTCTTTTATAAAACTGCAGGATTCCGAAAAATTGCGGAAATTTTAACAGCACGTTAAAGAAAGCCAGTAATAGGCCGCCATAAAAAGAACCACCGCGTTTAGTCATCTGAGGAACCAGCCGCAGCACCTGCGCGGGGTATAGACCTAAGAATAAGAACGCCCAGAAGCCTATCAAGAAGAAAGAAGAAAGCGTAAACAGCGGTATAACCGCGGCCCAGAAAACAATCCGGATTGTTTGCTGCTTCTGATGGGGATTTTTCTCCTTACGGTGCAGGTAATATCCCTGCGCATACGCATACCCGCCGCGAATCATTCTTTTCCACCACTGATAAAAATGCAGAATATTCGCATCGTGGAGAGTCATCAAACGCGACAGAGAATGTAGCCGCCAATCCCGTTGCCGTAATCTGTAGCAAAGTTCAGGTTCCTCTCCCGCTATCATCGATGCGTTAAAACCATCGACAGAGCGAAATGCCGGAACGCGCACCATAAAGATCCCGCCGCAAGACAGGATATCGCCCGGCTCTTTCGCCCATTCAATGTCACAAAGCCAATTATACAGAGACCGCTCCGGATAACGTTCCTTCACTCGTCCGGTCACTATCGCATAGCCGCTATTCTCGGCCAAAAATAAGACGGCCGCATCAATCCAGCCGGAGAGTAATTCACAATCGCCATCGATAAACTGAACCAACTCGAGGTCAGGGTGCTTATCCAGCAGACAGTCAAATCCGATATTGCGCGCCCTGCCGGCGCTGAATGGAACGCTCATATCCAGCTCGACGACCTCGATTTTCTGGAGGCGCGCATAGTCCACGCTGCCGTCAGAAGAGCCTGAATCTACATATACAATATTCGCGGTCTGCGGTAAAACGGATTGCAGGCAGCGTTTCAGCCGATCACCCTCGTTTCGTCCGATAACGACAATTCCTGTTTTTATGTCAGAACTTTTCATTTTATCCTGCTCGTTAATGACTTATAAACTAACCCATCATACCAAGGAAAACCACTTTCGTAAATATTAAATACCCACTGAACGTTCACCTTGATTTCAAGGAAAAAGCTGATATACTCTCACTATGACAACGGAGATACCCATGAGTAACACTGGATTGCTTAACAGAGAGTCGGCCTCATTCCGCGACAACAAAAAAAACCTGCGAATAACGGCCTTTCTCTTGTTTCTTTTCCCGTTCAGTCTTCTTTTCGCCCAATTGCCCAGAGACGCCTCCGGCTGGACACAGTTCAAGCCTTCCGCCGACAGCCGCATACTTTACGTCGCTAATAATGGCAATGACAGCACTGGACAGATATATTCAACCTCAACTATTCGGGATCCTTTTAATCCAGGCAACGTTAATGCCTACTCAACATTCGCGGCGGCCTCTCTGCAGACACGCCCAGGCTACCCTGACTGGATTCTGTTTCTCCGGGGGGATACATTCTCCGCGAATATAAGCCTTCGGTCAGGCAGAAACGCCGCAGAACCGGCGCTCGTCGCCGCGTACGGCCAAACCGGAAGCATGCCGGTTATTCATCCCCTGAACTCCGCGGCCAGCGCGGTCGTGATACCGCGCAGAACAGAACACTCAGCTATCAGCGGGCTGGACTTTTACGCGATCAAAAGAAATCCCGAGATACAAGGATATACTACGGCCGGAGAAACAGGCTTTAGCGGGGTAACCGGACAGATAATTCAAAACATTCTGATTGAAGGCTGCCGTTTCCGGTTCTTTTCCGGCAACCGGTTGCAGGCAACGGACAACGGACGATTGGAAAATATCACTATCCGGCGAACCGTCATATCAGATAACTACTCAACAGGAGAAGGGCATTCGCAGGGATTATATATGGCTTTCGCCCGGGGAGTGGTGATCGAAGAATCAATTTTTGACCATAACGGCTGGTATAGTAAAAGCCCGCGATCACCCGGGACAGCCACGATGTTCAATCATAATACCTATTTCGAGGATTGCCATGCCGTGATCTTCAGGGGCAATGTATTTTCCAGAGGATCAAGCATGGGGAATAAATTTACCGCCAACTCCGGAGTCGGCAGTTCCAGTGATATCACGCTTCAAAAAAACATATATATTGATGGAGAGATCGGTATCGGCATCGGCGGCAACAAGGTCGGACAATATCGTTTTAAAAATGTTACAGTCGAAGGAAATCTTTTTACGGAGATCGGGCGATCTCAGCCAACCGGCAGAACGCTCGGCTGGGCGCTTGATGCCGTAGGTTGGGATGGCGGCTCAATATCCGGCAATTACTTTCTCAACTTCAGCAATCCCGCGGTAACCAATATTTACGCCATCCGTCTGGAAGGCGGTTCCCGAAATGTACGCATCGCTCAAAATGTAATTTACAGGCTTAATCCGCACGGCAATAGCAATATGGCTCAGGCAATGGTAATCGCCGCTACCAAAACGGCTGCCTCCCAGGGCATTTTAATTACAAGGAACACTTTTTATGAGCCAAACAAACAGTTTCGCTTACTTCAGGTAGATGGGCCGAATGAACTGGTCGGTATAGCTTTCAGAGATAACAACTATTTTAGCATCAACACTTCTACGGCTGTGCGTGTCGGAAATGCCAACCGTGCGCTCCCGGCCTGGGCGGAGCAGACGGGAGATACCGCTGGCCGCGCAGCACCGACTTTTCCGGACCCAACGCGCAGTATCGAATCCTATATGAAATCCATCCAGCGCCGACCCGCCATCGACGATTTTATAACCGCATGCCGCAATCAGACTCGATACGCATGGGATGACAAGGTGGAGGCGGAAAAAGTAATCGACTGGATAAAAGCCGGATTTGAACTTCCGTAGAATTATTTCTCTTCTGTTTTCGCCGGAAATTTCCAGGCTCTTGCCGGGACACCCATCGCGGTAGCGTGCGCGGGCACATCGTTTATTACCAGGGAATTTGCCGCGATTATGGCATGATCTCCTATAGTGATCTCGCCCAGCACCTTTGCGCCGGCCCCGATATAAACATCATTACCGATCACCGGAGCGCCTCCGGTCATATTAATTCCTATAGTCACATCCTGCTGCACACCACAGCGATCGCCGATGACGGTTCTAGGATGTATGGAAATATTCCCGGAATGAATCAGGTGAAAATCCTTACCTATCTCCGTCTCGCGATACAGACGGATACCGCTGTTAATCAGTATTATAAATAAATTCAATCCATAGAACTTGCTTAAAAGCCAACGCAGGGGAGGAAATCGTATCTTCATAATGAAACGTCCGAAACGGTAATTCCACACGGCCCATAACGCTGGATTTAAAACCGAACGGTCGTGTCGCCTATAATCAGCTGCCATTTGCTTAAACATATACATTCCTCCGTATATCAACCAAACTATTGCGCATTACCACAGTGGTTTCTTCTGCTTTATTAGCCAAATGCCCCGGGATTCCTTATGCGGTACGGGACGCGCTGTCCGCTGCAATAATCCGCGAGAAACCGAAATCAACCGCCCCGTCAGCCAGAAAAAATTGGCAAGCAACAAGCCCGCCAACTTATAGTACTTGCGATAATAACGGGACCTCGCATAGTAATAATAATCCGGCAACTGTTTTTTCTCTTCTGAAAGGCGATTTACGTCGGAGCTTTTCCCCTGGAGGTGTACCACCTGGGCAGATGGCCAATTTACAATATCATAACCGGCTCTTCTGATTCTCCGGCAATAATCAACATCCTCAAAGTACATAAAAAAACCGTCATCCAATAAACCTACCCGCCGCAATGCGTCACCAGTGATCAGCACGCAGGCGAAACTGGTCCATTCCGGAGTCGAGATATTCGTTGACGGCGGTAAGGGAACCACAAAAGGCCGGAGCAGGGCGGTAATTACACCCGTTGAAGCGGCCCGGATTAACTCTGTCGCCGGTCTATGAAAACGGAAACAGGACACCTGAGCGGTACCATCAGGCCATATCAGCCGCGGACTGATTATTCCCGCAGCGGGATTTCGTGAAGCGCCTTCCAGTAATTCCTCGATGGCTCCGGGCCTGAACTCGGTATCGGAGTTAGTCAGTAAATAGTATTCTGCTTCCAGAACCTCCAGAGCGGCATTGTTTCCGGCCGAAAACCCTCTGTTGGAGTCAACCTCGACCAAGGTTATCCATCCTGAATATTTTGCCTGAGCGAAGGCTTCGCGCAAACACGTAACATCTTCAGCCCCGGAGCAATTGTCCGCCACCACAATATGATCCCTGCCCGGATCAAGCTCTCCCAATAAAGTATCAATGCAACTTAGCGTTAGGGCAGCGGTTTTATAGTTTACTATAACCACAGCAATTCTGTATTTCAAACTCACGAGACAACCCCCGGTATAGCAGTGTTTGTGTTTGTGTTTGTGTTTGTGTTTGTAATTGATAGATAGTAGCTTACCAGAATTCCCGCTGATAAAATATATACCGGATTAATCATCCCGTTAAGCAAGCAGTCCAGCAGGAAAAACAGGTTTGCCAAGCTCAATACAAAAGCATCAATGTAATATTCATTAGCCATACTCTGTCCCGACAGCCTCCGAGGAGTATAATGTCCAAGAACTTTCCAGGGACCGATCCCAAGGGCGAAAAAAGAGCTGATCAGTCCAAGTGCCCCATTACTGCTAAAAAAGATAACCCAAAGCGCGTCAACCATTCTAATTAAACGCTGCCCTGTTTCAGGATCTACCGGCCAGCCCCGGCCATAACCGCCCCAACCGAATAACGGGCGCAGCAGAGCCCGCTGCCCGAACAAATCCTCCTGCCTCAGGCGGATGGCCAAGGAACTGACTCTTTCACTATCAAACACCAAAGATGCTGTCCGCTGCACGAACTCATAGGTAATAATTCCGGAAAGACGCACAATAATATATCCGCCAACGAGAACTAAAAGAAGTCGAAAGGTTGTCACTGAACGAAAATGACGGTAATAGTGCAAAGAAAGCACACCCATTGAAAGATAAATCCATCCATTAGCGGATTTACAGAGCACCGCGCCGATTATTAAACAGATGGACACTACCGAAATGGGAATGCCCATTACGCGCTTAACCCGGCCGGTGCGCCAAAACCAATAAGCGCAGGTAGCGGACACCGCCATCCAGAGCGAAACCATCAACCCATGCTGCATAAAAACAATTGGACGATATGAACCATACCGTACATGCTGTAAAAATGAATGCGGAAAAAAACCATATACAATATTTGAGAGTTGTGGGCTCATGCGAACTTCAAAAAGAATCAGGGGGAAATAAAGCATTCCGCCGATTACTATGCCAAGGGTCAATTCGCGTAATGAAGCAGGCGCTGTAAAATACCGGCGGCCCGCCCAAAAGAACGCGCCCCACGTTAGGTACCGCTGCACAATCCCCGCAATACCGTCATATAAACCGAGACTGTTGGACAAAGATGTTAACACGGGCACTGCAAAACACCACAGCAGCATTCCTACATCTAATAATGTCATCTTGAAACGGTACTTGCCGGAAACACCGGAAAGCAGGCCTCCGAATATCAAGCCGTACGCGATGGCAGTTGATTTTGTGTAGTCCGGAATAATTGGGAAGCTATATGTTGCCATTGGCAAAAACAACAAACCGCCGACAACGGAAATAATTACCGCGCGTTGGGGTGTGAAAATAAAAAAAAGAATGATTGTAACGAATATCCAGCCAAACATGACTACTGGAACCAATGGTGTGTACAAACGCTCTCCTTAATAAAAATGGACTGTGTACAGGATCGCCGTTTTTTCAACCGGGCTCTTGTTCGCTCAGTCATGCGAAAAAAAAGCGGAGTAACGACAAGAATTGAAAAAACCCTTACTGACCCGAGGTCAACTGATCTTTGGGCTTAAAAAGCATGCCGAGAAAAATCGGGATAATGCCCGTATCCTGAACCAGATACCTTTTAGCCAGCCGTTTAGGATCCTGGGTTAAGCGAAACAACCATTCAAGACCTCTCTCCGACATCCACCTTGGAGAACGTTTAATCTTACCGGCAAGAAAGTCAAGACTCGCACCGATACCCAGCATAACCGGCGTAATCCCCATTTTTTTCCATTTATGCATCAGCAGTTCCTGTTTCGGAGCGCCTAATGCGAACAGTACAATATCAGGCTTTGAGGCAAGCATCCTCTCCAATGTTTCTTTTTCAGTTTCAGGCTGTTTTTCAAACCCAAGCGCCGGAGCGTCCGTACCGACTATATGCAACCCGGGAATACGTTCTTCCAGAACGGTGGCGGCCTTCAGCGCGACACCCGGTGCCGCGCCCAAAAAGTACACCCTCAAACCGGTCTCGGCGGCTTTCCTCATTAAGGGCTCGACCAGATCGGAACCCGAAATTTTTTCCGGAAGCGGACAATGAAGCAAGCGGCTCATCCAGATTAGGGGTTTCCCATCTGCTAGTGAAAACGAAGCGTCTGCGTACGCCGCTCTCAGGGCTG
The DNA here is from genome assembly GCA_942493045.1 of Treponemataceae bacterium. Lineage (GTDB taxonomy): Bacteria > Spirochaetota > Spirochaetia > Treponematales > Treponemataceae > Teretinema. The sequence continues at coordinate 2,064,591 of OW818665.1, forward strand.
GCTGTTTTTCAGCCATCACAATATGGTCCACGTTTGGCGTTACCACAAACCCACCGGTTTTGGCTTTCGCCAGTTCAACGATTCCATCAACCGCTTCGTTCATGGTTAAATAGTCCGCGTGAATAGTCCCAAAAACAATCTTCTTCATAAACATTACACCTTGGCACTTTTAGAAATAAGGAATAGATAAAACCCTCTGCAAAAAACAGGATACGACCGAAGCCGTATCCCGAATAAAAACCGCGTAGAAACTAACGCCTTACAACGCGAATTCCAAGTATTGAGAGGGAATCATACGGATGTCGTCCATATTTATAGAACACGCTGCACCAATAGGCTTCCTGCATTCTATTTCCGCCCCGCACAACCCGATACGGGTCCGACATAGCGTCATAAGGTACCTGATCTCGAGCCAGTCCGGGAAAATCTACCAGTGGACCGACCGGATAGGCGCCATTCCAGCAGGAGGTCATCTCCATCACGTTTCCGCTCAAATCATAAATTTGAAGCTCATTGGGCAATTTACTTCCTACAGGGGAGGTTGTTGAGAGCAATGTCCGACCCTCCTCCACTGTACCTGAGCCAAATACCACGTAATCACCGATAAAATTCGCACCGTCGGAACCCGCAAAGGCCTTCAACCGGTTGTCAGTCGCGCCCATTGCCGCCCACATCCACTCCATTTCAGTTGGGAGTCTATAACCGTTGGCGCTGTAATTAACGATAGCCGCGTCCCATACCGGCATCGATACATCCCCTGGCAGTTCCGCGAAGGTAATCGTTCGAAAATCCACACCCTCTACCGTATATACCGGAATCAGTCCTTCCGCGATGCTGAGTTTATTGCAGAAGGTAATTGCCGCATACCAATTAAAATTCTGAACCGGATCGGTTATTCCGGTGGATCTACCCGTCACGCTGGGATCGTAACCCATTACCGCGACCCACTGTTCACGCGTTACTTCATATTGACCGATCTGAAAGGCAGACACCGTACTGGTATTGGTCTCAGAGGCGTCACGGTGGAAAGTCCCGGCCGGCACGCTGATCAGGCTTATCCCCAAATCCCATCTGGCGTAAAGCTCCAGAGTGGCGTTATCCGTATATACCTCATTTTCATCATAGCTTGTGCCATCGGCGGTTACCCAGCCCACGAAGCTCATACCGGAACGGACAAGTCCCCCTGTATTCGCGGCTATGGTTAACGGAGTATCAACGTACTTTGTCTGTGAGTCGGGGACTGCACCACCGGTATTACCGTTTCCAAGATAGATAATGGAGTACGATGGCAAAATCTGCCACTGGGCATACAGTTCTACATCCGCCAATCCCATTTGAAAGGTGTCGGAAGGGGCATAAGCGACGCCGGATCCGTCAGCGACTGTATTCCAGCCTTCAAAGGTATAGCCGCTCTTTAGAAGCAGACCCCTGCCTGAAACCACTACGTTTGAACCGGTTGGGTATAACGTGGCATCGACAGGAACCTCACCGTCAGTACTGCCGTTGTCAAAGTAAATCACCGCAAAAACAGGTATTAATTCCCACTGCGCATAAAGCAGTACATCGGCATTATCAATAACAAGTGTGTCCCCTGCGTCGTAATTAGCGCCGGAACCATCGGGCGCGGTATTCCAGCCTACAAAGGCACAACCGGGTTTTTCCAGAAGCCCGGAAGACAGCACCAGAGCCTGAGCCCCGCTTTCATAGCTATTGTTATCTGTCGGCACCCCGCCACCGGTGTTACCGTTACCGAAATAACTCACAGTAAAAGTCGGGTTGGTTGTCCATTGGGCATAAAGAATAATGTTCCCGGCACCCATCAGGAAGGGATTTCCCGGAATATGCAGTACACCGGTTCCATCAGAAGCTGTATTCCATCCTACGAAGGTATACCCGGGTCGGTTCAGGGTTCCGGCTCCAAGCGTAATAACTACCGCGCCGGTTTCATACCGGTTAGCGTCAACAGGAACACTTCCGCCGGCATTATTGGTATCACTGTAGTTTACCGTAAAAGTCGGATTCGTCGTCCACTGCGCGTAAAGCACAACATCGCTGGTTCCCATGGTGAATTGAGTAGAGGCGGCGTACAGCGCGCCGGTTCCATCCGCCCGTGTATTCCAGCCGACAAAGGTAGAGCCGGTTTTTCGCAGGGTTCCGGCGGCAAATGTCGTAACAAGCGATCCGGTTTTATAGCGATTATCATCAGTGGGAACCCCACCGCCGGTATTGGTATTCCCGTCATAAGTTACGGTATAGGTAGCGTTAGTAGTCCACTGGGCGTATAAAATAACCGCAGCGTTGCCCATGGTAAAAGTCGAGCCCGCGAACCGTTCAGTTCCGGTACCATCCGGCTCCGTATTCCAACCGACAAAGGTATAATCGATTTTCTCGAGCGTTCCGCGGCCCAATACGGACACCGTCATGCCGTTTTCATACACCGCTTTATCTACCGGAACGAGCCCGCCCGTACTGCCGTTATCATTATATGTTACCTTATAGGTTGGGTTTGGAGATTCAACGGATGCTGATTTACAACCAATCAAAAGGATTGAAAAAAGAATGACAAAAAAACGCGCAATAGCTACTTTTTGTTTCATGTCTACCTGCCCTTTTACGGCTTAGTGTAGACCCAACGATAAGAAAAAGCAAGATGAAAGGTCAAAATTGTCCATTTATGAAGAAAGATCTTCTATTCTGACAAAGACGGGGCAGCAGCTGCTGCTACCCCGTCGATACCGTTATTATTGGAATCCGGTTTTTATCCATTGCACGACAAGCGCTGCGCTAAACCGGTTGTCCCAGTTATTACGGCCCTGATTTCTGACCGCGCCGATAAAAGCGTCAATCGTTTCGGTGGCGCCAAGACTGCGCATGTAGCCAACAATGCTTCTGGTTGGATCAGGAAAAACGGCGCGAACAAAGGTGGAATTATCTCCGCTCAAGGTTGACCAAGCCGCCAGCAGCCTATTGGTAGTTTCTACCCGGAATGCAGTCCCCTGATTCGAGGTAAAATACTGGTTATCGGTAAAAGTATACGCTCCCAAATCATCCTGATCGTCCACCTGAATGACTCTCAGTTGGTTAACGGGTTCCTGAAAGCGGTTTCGGGCTACGGTAATATTGTCGGACGCGGCTGTCCGGGTAGCAGCCAGCAACAGAGCCGGAACGGCGCTGCTGTTTCCATGGGGATTCAGATTATAAACCACGTTTTCTTCAATACGCACATTCCTGGAGCCCCCCTCCAACCGAATACCGTAAGCATTTGTCACAACAGCATTGCTGAAATGCAGGAAGTAATTATCGGATATGGAACCGCCATCCCAGCCGACAGAGTCTAAAGCCCAAGCCAGAGTGCGGTTGGTCGGACGCGATCTGCCGATCTCGGTAAAAATATTTCCCTCAATCACCACGTTTCTGAAACGATACTGACCGACTGTATTACCGCCAATTCCAATACCAATCTCGCCATCCAGGTACAAATTGTCAGTCAGCGTAATATTCGTTGAGCTGGCTATACCGGTATTCGCGGTAAACTTGTTACCCATACTAGAGCCACGCGAGAAAATATTTTTGGTGAAAAGTACATTGTGACAACCCTCAAAATAGGTATTGTGGTTAAAGATGGTCGCGGTACCGATAGAGCCAGGGGCCTGGTTATACCAACCATTATGATCAAAAATATTTTCTTCCAGCACTATCCCGTTACTGAAGGCCATGTACAAGCCCTGTGCGTGACCGGTACCGTTCGAATAATTATCCGAAATCACCGTACGCCGGATTTTAATGTTTTGAGCGACGCCGCCATCCGTACCCTGAATACGATTACCCGTAAAGAACCGGAAACGGCAGCCTTCTATCAGTATATTGTTGATAATCTGATTTGTAACCGCGCTGATCCCCATCGTTCCAGCTGTTGTGTAGCCGGCCACCGCGGGATTACGCCTGACCGCGTAGAAGTCGATCCCCTGTATTACGGAATGCTGGGTATTGCTGGGTATAGTTACCGCGCTCACAGATGTATTTAAGGGATGCACAACGGGCATCGACAGTGAATTACCATAAGCCCCAAGTAAAGCGTACTGTCCGGCCGAAGCCCCGGATTTCAGGGTAATGTTTGCCGAGAAAGTATCGCCTCTCCGTAACAGTATCCAGTCAGGAGACGCGTTTCTGGTTCGCGCTGAAGCAGCCGCGATAGTGGCAAAAGCGTTAACTGTTCCCGGATTGAATGGATCCGGAACTTGAGAAAGGGAGTAAACCTGACCCGTCGAATCATTTCCAGCGCTTGATACATACACGATTCGGCTGGCAGAAGACGCAGCGAACTCCGTCCAGCCTTGTTCATCAATCTCACCAGGCGGAATTACCACCGGCGGATCCTCGACCGGGGGAATATCGCTATACTGCGCATACAATACAATATCAGAGCGCGGAACAATCATCTTCTCAGCCGCGGTGTAAACCGCGCCACTGTCATCTTTGCGGGTATTCCAGTGACTGAACGACACTCCATTTTTAGATAGATCACCCGTGTTACTCGCAATAATGATTGTCTCACCACTCGCGTAACTCTGTTCGGAAACCGGCACTGTTCCCTCGGTATTGCCATTCCCATCGTACAAGACCTTAAAGCTACCAAATAGAACCCCGGATTCCAACGGAATGGCGCAACCCAATATCATCATCAGCAGTAGCATAACATTAATTAATAATCCAAAACGCATCGCCGCTTTCATATTTCCTCCTCAAGTAACTGACTGCCTGACAATCAGCAGCAACCGACACCCCATGCGTTGAACAGTAGTTAAACGCAGTAACAACAACTCTTATTTAGCAATAATTGTGCCAAATGCCCTAAATAAGAAAAAATAAGATTTTTTAACCAAAGAGGAGTTGTAATCGAAGCTGATTTATGACTGTAGATTTGTAATTACTTACAGAGCAATAAGTTAAATAAATAACCAATAAGTCGGATCAGAGTCTGACGCGGAAAAAAAGTTCGAAAATGTTTATATAACTGCCCGAGAGAGGGTTAGCCGCCAAAATAAGCAGTAATCAAAATACGTTTTTCAACATAAAAATTACAAATTTGTAAATACGCCGATTTGTCAGCGAAGAAGGGGAAGGTATTTAACACTTCACTTTCTTCGCTGTGTCTTCCGGAATCGGTTCACGCTACTCGGTGCGCTCCCTGGCTATTTGAACAAACAACCACCAGGCAGCGTAGGCTTTCATATTGCCGTTTACCGGCTGAGTATGATCCGGACTACAGGCAAACCAATCGGTGCCTTGGGTGTGTGAATTCTGCCATTCGATCGCCCAATTCGAATCCACCGCGCCGTCCGCATTGCTGTCATAACCGCATTCATCATTGCTTCTTCTATTAAGGAAATAAACACCTTCGGGATTATGGCTTTCAATATCAGCAAAATCATACAGCCATTTATCGTTGGCAATACAAAAATTCCGAATCTGCTGATTACGCTGATGCAAAATGCCGGTCTCACCGGTTCCATCAAGATGGCCGGTCATATACACAAAGGTAATATCCGGATGCGCTGCCTCAAACTCGGACATTTCGTTCAAGTAGCGGTTAATTAGGTTTACCTCCGACATTCCGGATAACTGACCGCACCACGACCACATAATCACATTGTATTGGGCATGAGCGCTTTCGGCCAAAAAGGCCTCGGTTTCGCTGACCCAACCCGGATAATAACCCGCGTCAAGCTCAAGCCAGCCAGTCTCATATCCTGAACCCTCAAAGAAATGGAGGGCACCGCCGCTTCCGGAGGCATTGAAAGCGAACAAGTTGTCGGAGTACTCGGTTCCGCCTAAATTCCCGCCATTGGCAAAACCAATCAGGCCGGACATGCCGGTCGCCAGCTGCGATCCGTGAGAGGTGTGGCCATACCCGATATGCAAAGTATTTTTGGCCAATACAATATCAGATTCAGGAATAAGGCCGTCCCACAATTGATGCACTATCGTGTGATCAGCAATACGAGCGCCGCCACCCGTCCCGGAACCGGATCTATGCACCGTGACTATATAGGTCTTTACGGTGACCCCGTCACTGCCGGTGACAATAACTTCGATTTCCGTACTGCCTACCGCAAGCGACACACTCTGACCCGACAACCCGCCAACCGTGGCTGTTGAATCGGCGGGGATACCTGTCACGGTAATAGTTGATACACTATTCGAAACCGACACAGAATATTCCTGGTTCCCGGCGGAAAAAACCGGTGAAAGCACGCCGCTCGATACGTACAATTCTGAAAGATCAGCGCCAGAAGCGCCTTGAGCCGGAATCAAATCAGGACAACCCGCCAATAGCGCAACAAAAAAAACCACACAAAAAGAAACGAATACTTTTTTCATACACTCTCCCAGAAAATATTTTCAAGCTAAACACTATTCATCGCGAACACCTACTTGGAATAGGGAAAGCGCTATCAACTCTCGGTAACCATTTTTTTACTGTTGATGTACTTTTGCGGCAATAGACCTACCAGAAATCCAATACAATCAAACACCATATCGAAAAAATCAAAGGAACGGGTTTCGACAAAAAGTTGCAAAACCTCGGTTATCAGAGAGAAGCCTACACAGCATAAAAAAGCGAGAGGCTCTCTTTTTGTAGTTACAATCTTGAAATCCGCCTGAATCGCCAGCGCCCAGAAGAGGAACATCGCAAAATGTATAATTTTATCAATACCAAACCAGTTGCCGGTAAGTTCCGGAATCGATGAGCCCGGTATAATGACCGCTATCACAATCAGTATAGTAACGAGTACCGAACGCCAGGGAAACGACTTTTTCATATAAGTCTACTGTATCCCAACGACGCGATTTTGTCAGCCGAATACTAGAACTGGACGAGACTTCCGTCTTTTTTAGCCCGCGAGAGAGCCAATCGTAAAAAGGCAAAACCTAACGGACACATGACCAGTGAAAAAACAGCCAGATACAAAACCGTTTGCTGCCACTGACCTTCTCCGGAAGGGACCAGTAACAGTTCGCGTACCGAGCGGGTAGCGTGCGACATCGGCAGAACAAAGGAGAATTTCTGCAGCGGAGCAGGCAGCACCTCCACCGGAAAAAGAATACCGCCGAAGAAGTAGCTGGATGCGCCGAAGATCAAATTAATCGGGTTTCCCTGTTTAAACATCATGATAAAAGCCGCCGACAGCATTCCCAAGGATAAAAAACTTACGAAAGTCAGGGCTAACACCAGGGCGACAAGCAGTAATTGAGTAACCGTAACCTGAAGTCCAACGATCAGAATAGTTGCCCCGAGATACAGGGTACTCAACAGCAGCGCTTCGATAAAAGACCACACCGAATTGCCGAATAAAATTAAATTTGCCGCGGTCGGAGTAACCAGCAGAATCTCCAGCGTGCCCTGCGTCTGGGCTTCACGCACCGAGCCGGAAAGCGAATACAGGCCGGTAGAAACAAAGGTACTGACGCACATACCCAACAAGGCGAAGGCGAAATAGTCATTACCATACCGGGAAAGATAATCTGAGAAACCGTTTTGAAACATCCTGCCCATAAAGAAAAGCATAAAAACCGCGGCCAGTATGCTCACCAGACTCAAAATCATTCTAAAACGATAGCTGAGCTTGATTCGTAAGTCCCTTTTCAAAAAACTTAGCAGCTTAAACATTCCGGCCCACCTTACTGTGCAGCAGCGAAAGCAAATCATCCGCCGAAGCGTACACCTCATAGAGAGACCCGCCGGAGTCTACAAAGCTCCGGATAACCTCTTCCTGCGCGACCACCGCCTCATCAAAGCGCACCCGGATTGCGTCCGGGCCATCAGGGCGAACCGCGGTGTCCCATCGCGCGAGCCAGGCTTGAGGTAGCTCACCGCGAAAGCGGATCACCAATTCCTTGCGCGTATCCAGAAGGGAACGCAATTCCGAAAGGCTGCCCTTCGCCACTATCCGGCCGGCGTCCAGAACCACTACCTGATCGGCCAGCCGCCTGGCTTCCTGCAAATCGTGCGTACACAAAAAAACAGTGGCCCCCCGTTTACCAATCAGCGTCCCGGACACAAAATTCCAGAATTCTTCACGCGCCAGGGGATCAAGATGGGCCGCCGGCTCATCAAGTAAAAACAGTTCCGGAGAACCGAGCAAAGCCCTGGCAATATTCAGTTTCTGCTTCATACCTGCCGAATAGAGCCGGTACGGTTTATCGGCGGAATCGGTCATTCCCGTTTCCCCTAAGACCTCAGCCACCCTTTCCCGGAGTTTTTTACCATGAAGATTGTGCAGTGATCCAAAAAAATCCAAATTCTCACGGCCGGTTAACCGCCAATAAAACGAGCGTTCATTAGGCGTTACCAGACCGATTCTGCCCTGGACAATTTTACCCGCGGCATCAAGCACCGCGCCCCGGTAACGGATCTCTCCGGAATCCGCGGTTATCAGGCAGGAAAGAATCTTTATCAATGTGGTTTTACCGGCCCCATTCGGACCAAGAAGACAGGTGATCTGCCCCTGGGGGATTTCCATATCTACGGCGCTTAGCGCCTGCTTGATTCTTGGCTTACGGAAGGGGCTGCTGATCGGCTCTTTAAATGTCTTGGTCAGGCCCCGAAGAGAGACCAGGCAGTCGGGTTTTACTGTTGCCATATCAGGCGATGATAACTTCTATACCGTGTAATAGCAAGATAATAATGCTTGACAGCGGCGTTCTTCGCCCCTAGGATTAAGAGCGTAAAAATCAGGGAGTTGCGCAAAACGATGAGTACCAAAACCCCGGCTGAATCGTTTCTGGAACTTTTAAGCGGCTCTGCGATTGAGCCGCTATGGCTGCCGGTGTTGTCCGGAAGCATGAGTCCAACCCTCATCCCGGGAGATTCTGTGCTTGTACAGGGCTGCACCGCTAAAGATTGCGCCCCCGGCGATATCATCATTTTTAGGCAAGGCGCCACTCTATCCGCCCATCGGTTCATATGCCGGGTGCGCCTACCGGGGAAGACACTGTTTTTCCAGCAGGGAGACGGCATGAACGACGGCGATTTCACGACCCCGGAAAAAGTGGTTGGTCGAGCCGTGAAACTCAAACGCGACGGAGTAGAGTTCCCGCTCACTGACAGCCGTTGTAACCGCGTCCTGGCCGGCAAGCAGAGAGTACGCCTGCTAAAATACATTGCAAGGAGATTTGTTTCATGGATTCTGAAAAAGGGCCCTATTTCCCGCTGATACTCGGTCCGGTAACCTTGGGCGTACGTTTTAATACCCGGGAGAACACGGAAGCCGTCGCCCGGTATTTTGACGCCCCCCTGCAGGAAGGCAATCCTGATTTGTTACTTGATTTTACGTTGGTCGATCATGCCGAGTACCCGGACATTCCGGAAAGTCTGATTCAGACAAAACAGTGGAACGAAGGTTTCTTTTCAATAGCTGATAATTTATTCCGGGGTCGCAATAATCCGGAAAAGAAACGCTGGGAAATTGAAGTCAAGGCCATAATGACCAAGGGACAGATTACCCGTGTTTTTGAACAATTCCTGTATCAGGCCTTTTACTCGGCCTGTGTCAAAGTCGGTATAAATGCCTTTTTATTGCACTCCTCCGCCGTATCCGTCAACGGCTCAGGATTTCTTTTTGTCGGCGCATCGGGTATGGGTAAAAGCACTATCGCGGAGTTGAGCCGGAACTATGGTGTAATAAACGATGAAATGAATATACTTAGTCCCAAAGACAACAAGCTCTATCTGCATTCCAGCCCCTTTAACGCCTACTTCAAGCAGAAAAGCGCTGAAACGTCCCCGGTCCGGGCAATATTCCTGCTGCGCCACGCTAAAAGCTGCCGCCTTGAACAGATTTCCCCGGCGAAGGCCGCCGCGGAAATTACCGGACAGGTTGTCCCGCCGCTCGGTCTGGAGGACAGCTTCACACCGGCAGTCGCTTCTACAATGATGAATATCGCAGTAAATATTGTAACAACGGTTCCGGTATATCTGTTATACTTTCCGGTTGAAGGCGGTTTCTGGCCGCTGATTTTAGAAAAATTCCCCTAACCCACGGCAGCAAGGAGTTCTACCATGGATAACACCGCAATATTACACAAAAAAGACGGCTTTACGGTTCGCAGTCTGGGAGATGAAACTCTTTTTCTGGATCCAGACGGATCTTCAGTTCATGTAGCCGATGAAGTCGGCGGCTTTATTTATAACTTGATCGACGGACAAAAGTCCCTGGCTGAAGTCCTGCAGGCCATAACCGATACCTACGAGGTGGATGAAAAGACCGCCGAAACCGACCTGCACCGCTTTATCGGGGACCTAATCGCCCAGAGCATTCTGGAAATCAATTAATGTCGATTCTGCTCGACGCCGTATACGAAAAATACCGCGCGCAAAACCGGGTTTACGCGGTAATGCTGGAATTGACCTACCGCTGTATCTGCCGCTGCGTGCACTGCTATATCGATGACTATCAGAGCGCCGAACTTTCCACCGCGGAGATAATTGCGCTGCTCGATCAACTGAAGGAAGAGGGCGTTTTAGACCTGGGGCTAACCGGGGGTGAGGTCTTCCTGAGGAACGATCTCGAAACCATAATCGCGGAGGCCGCCGGGCGCGGTTTCTTAACCTATGTACTGACAACCGGCATTCTGCTCGATGAAAAAGCCGCCGATATGCTTAAGCGCTACAAAATCCACCATGTCGAAATTTCACTGATGGGCGCCACGGCCGAAACGCATGACAGCGTGATGCGTCATCCCGGAGCCTTCGAGAAAACCATGCGGGCAATCCGTCTTTTGCGTCAAAGGGATATACCAGTTGTCCTGAAAAACTCGATTCTCAAGCAGAACGTCGCCGAACTATCTCAAATGGCCGCCATCGCCGCCGAGCTCCGTATACCCTTCAGCGCCAGTTTAAGCGTGCTGCCGAAAATGGATGGCAGCACCGGCACTCAGGCCTGCGCCGTAGATTTCGAGACCGCCGCGGCGCTGGACCCGGCACTGTTAAATGGAGGCTTAATCCCCAATGAAGACACCTCTCAGGGAGCCCGACTGACCTGTAACGCCGGAAAAACCATCTGCGGCATATCACCGCGCGGCGAGGTCTTTCCGTGTCTGATATGGCGGCAATTAGTGGGAAATATTCGGGAGCAGAGCTTTCAGTCCATCTGGCACGGCGGAGCCGTCCCCGAACTGCTGTCTATTCGATCTTTTAATGCTGAAGAGGCCTTGGAATGTAAGGCCTGCGAGGCTATAAAAAAGTGCCGCCGCTGTCCGGGCTTGGCCTTTTCTGAAACCGGAAACTGCTTGTCCGCGGTTCAATCGGCCTGTAAGCTGGCCGGAAAATAAAAAAAACAAAGTTGCTGTCGATAATCAACGGATGATGATCATAGGGTTATCTACAGCAACCTTGTTATGGAAGTCAATCGTTCTTAAAACGAATCAACCACCACAGCAGAGCCCAAAGAGCGGATTAAACCATCCGATCACTGTGCCCCAAGCGCCACCGCCATAGCTACCGAAAACACCAATTTCAATCTTCTCGGTTTTCAGTTGCGGTGCTTTGTAAACTTTCTTCATATAAGCCTCCTTTTAGTATCTACAAATTCAAGAACTGGCCAAATTTCGAACGTCTTCCGGATAAGTCTGTTCACCGTTCCCGGCGAGAGCCGCAAGCGTCGCTTTTCGCTCTTCTTTCTTGGCCGCCAGAGAGTCCAGCACCATCTTCAAAATGGCTATTGGTGTCCGAAAAATAATCAGCAAGTCGCCAAAGAAAGTGATCTTTTGGCAATAAGTTATATCCAGGCGAATCATTTGCTTAAAAGTCAGCTTGTTTTTACCGCTTACCTGCCACAATCCCGACAATCCGGGCATGGTGTCAAAGCGGTGCGTATGCCAGCGCAGGTACTCCTGTGCCTCATAAGGAATACAGGGGCGAGGGCCTACCAGGCTCATTTTTCCGCACAGTATATTCCACAACTGCGGAAGTTCATCCACACAAGCTTTGCGCAGCACTCTGCCGCCCACAAAAATCCGGGTATCCTGCGCGTCAAGTTTTTCCATCGGCACATCGCCGTCCTTGATGAAATTCTGGGCATGCTTTCCGTGAAAGCTCTGGTTGTTATCATATTTCATAGTCCGGAACTTAAGCAGGGTAAAGGGCAGGCCTTTATAACCGATCCGGGTCTGCTTGAAAAAAACCGGCCCCGGAGAAACAATTTTAATATACAGAGCGGTAAACAAAAACAGCGGAGCGGTAAACGCCAGTAACAATCCGGAACCCGCGATATCCATCAACCGTTTCCAGAGTGGAATCTTTTTTACAAAAAGAGACTCGATGCGCTCCCGTACATTTCGGGTTTTCCTGATCTCGGAAGCCGGTTCGTCTTCAATGTCCGCGGAGTTCGCCAGCCAATGCTCGGGATAAGTATAGAGATCAAAGGTAATGTTGAGGGCCCGAACGGTCGCCAGACCGTTCACGACTTTTTGGGCAAAGATTGCCGCGCCTTCTTTTACCGTATCCGGAAGCAAAACAGAGATGCGTCCGGCTTCGTCCCAGCCGATACAATCAATGGAACGGGTAAACTGTGATATTTCGGAAATATTTCTTTTTAACGACTTTCTACTGTCATCTTCGATCTGAAAAAGCGCCACGGAAAAAGCGCTGCCGTTCCGGTCGGATCTGGTTCTCTCATAGCGTACCAGGGCTTTAAATTCATCTGGAGAAAAGACATTGTTTTGCGTCGAAAGCCGCACTCTTAACACATTTGGTTTTCTATACCGTTTTTTCGTAATAGCCATTTACCAACTCTCCTTCCCGGACGCGGGAATAAAAGCACTATATTCACTTTGCGTTTCCAGCTGCGCTGGAAAAATCGAATATTTTCTATCGAACTTGATTACCAGTCCGTCCTTATGAGAGCGTATCACTGAACCAACAATTTGCAAGGTAACACGGCCGGAACAACCGAATAATTCCTTAATTTTATTGATCGTCAGCGTCATTTCCAGTTCAACCTTTTGCATAAACGGCAAATCAATCCCGGCGGTGTGGACATGCACTCCGGAGGAAGAGATATCTTTACTGGTGGTCTGAAAAACCGAACAGCTCTCTCCGTTCTCGCACTTAATGCAAATCGGAGCGGAGAGGGAGTATCTTGGATGTTTCCGTTTTTCTAACGCACAGGTATCCATAACAGCAGGTTATATCGAAAATCGTCCGGAAACAATCATTTCAAAGCATGATTTTATTGAGATTTTTGAGTTAAAATGTATTAGGGAATACTCATGCAAAAGTATTACCCGGTACTACCCGGGCATGAAAATCAGAGGTTAGCGGCGGCCCACAGCGCGGCTTGCAGCCGGTTACCGACATTGATTTTCTTGAAAATGTTGTAGAGGTGGGTTTTTACGGTATTGGTACTGATAAACATCTTGGCGGCGATTTCCTCATTAGTAGAGCCCATGCTAACCAGCGAAAGAATCTCGACCTCCCGGGCCGTCAGAGCGGTTTTTTCCTCAATGGCGACCTGCTTTTCCTTGAAGCTGTCATAGACGCATTTGAGCAGCACCGCGCGGGATATCCAGACCTCACCCTTTAGTATGGTGCGTATTCCTTTCAGGAATATTTCAAACTGATCATCCTTGTAAAAGAAACCGCAGATATTGCGGGATAGAGCCTTTTTCTCGACGCCGGCGTCCTCTTTGAGGTTGAAAAGGGCCAAAAAACAATCGGAAAGACTGGCATTGGTAGCTATGGTTTTCAGAATTTCTTCAAAACTTTGGTCTTCTGTATCAATGAGTATTAACTTCTTGGTTAAATCGGTACCGCTTTCTATTTTTGGGTAGCCAGAAAAGGAATTCAGCTCGCGATCATAGATTGAACAGGTCGTTTCCAGCTCTTTCTGGATAACATAACACAGAAATTCATTCTGCAGTGTCAGCGGTCCAACTATTAATATTTTAAAGCTGCTGTAATCAGCCTGATCTGATTTCAAATAGGGTAACCTCAAAACTTGAAACACGGGAATTTGACTCTACCTAACAATACAGCCCACATTGAATTCTGTCAATTATATCTATTAAGCGGATTACCAGCAGGTTCCGGAACGGTTTACCAAAAAAGCCTTAAAAACCCCAAATAAAAATGGGCTGAGCGGGGGTGCCCTTGCGCTCAAATTGATAGCGTCCATCCCAGTCAAATTCGGGATTGGTATTGATCAGCACCATATGTACCGTGCCGCAGGTGTCAGGATTGGCGGCGGCATAGGCGGCAGCCTCTTCGGAGAGGACACCGAGGGTCTGCTTAAAACGCTCATTGGACCAGACCTTGGCCTGTTTTACCAGAAAGGTAATGCGCTGGTCCACCGGATAGATGCGGTGCAGTTTAAGAACAATCCGTCCCTGATTGGCCCGTTGTTCACGCACAATACTGATATTGCCGTCAGAAAGTTTTTGCAGCAGGGCCTGAAAGACCAGGGTGTAGGCGGCCGTTCCATAATCCACTATCGCGACCAGACGCTCAATATGCTTACGGAAAAATTCCTGAAAGTAGCGCAGAACCTTTAGACTGTCCAGCGAGGCGTCCTCGGCGAGAAACTGGTCAGTATCCAGGTTAATCATATAGGTGACCGGGGTAAACAGTACCAGCGGAATCACTTCAGAATAGAGCCCGTTGTCAAAACTGTTACGTTCCGCCGAGATTAAGCCCAGTTCCTGGGTGAAGGTAAAATCGGACTCCGGAATGGCTTCGGCCAGCGAACCGCCGGACAGGATGGGAATCAGACAGCGTTTTACCCGTTCATCGCGCAATTGCGAAGCCAGGAATTCCAGATGATTGCCCATTTTAGCCAGAATATTGCCGAAGGCCTCATCAACCAGTTCCGGCGTCACCTTTTTAATGCCTTTAGCGGGCATGATTTCGTGGAAAATTTCACTGGCCAGACTGCTGACGATCCAGGGTTGGCCGGAAGAATGCTGCCAGACCCGGTCGATAGCCCATTTGGTAATTTCTACGTGGCTGTTCGCGGTATAGGCGGCAAACATACCGGCAACGGCTTCACGCTCAAAGTTACCAAGCCGGATGGTGGTGTCTTTGATGTTAAACTGTTTATCGATAACATCATGGGTGGCGCAAAAAATAATACTCTGCGGAAACAGCTTCGGCCGCTTGTCGTACCCGGCCCGGATTTGGCTTAAAATGGAGGTCAGTATCGGCCCCTCTATCGTATCCAGCTCATCTATTAAGAGCACAATGGGCAATTCTGAACGCTTGGCCCATTGGGTCAGCAATTCGTTCAGGGCTTGATAGGGACCGCGCGTTTGCAGAATGTTAGGCACCAGTTCTTCCAGATACTCATCGTCAAAGGTATCCCGGGCCCGGGAAGATATTTCAAACAGAATGGAGCGGATACTCTCCTCGATATTTTCCTGGACACCCCGCAGCGACTCAACGTTAAAGTACAGACACTTAGCGTGCTTTTTCTGATTGATCACGTTTGCCAGGGCTAAAAGATAGGACGTCTTACCGCACTGCTTTGGCCCGCAAATCAGAAAATATTTCTTTTGGAGAATCAGCTGCCAGATTTTATTATTGTCAAAACGCTTGATGGGTGAAACGCAAAAATGATCAATGTCATTGACGGGACCTGAGTTATTAAAGAATCGGTTTGCATGCATGTGTCAGTTTCCCTTGTTAGAAATAAGTATATGGGCTGACCCTGACGCTGTCAAGTTTGCGCGCCCGCGCGAGCGTTTGCGCAGGCGCCGCGGCAGTGCTGACCCAGGGCCGGATACAGTTTAGTGTCGATGATCTGGGATAGTCTGGTTTCTACGGCGTTAAAGACAAAAAATCCAAGGCCGCCCCAGGAGTACGGCAGGGTCAGCGCGCTTTTCCCGGAGCCTTTGTCAAAGTGATGGAACTTGAAGCCGAACAGGTTTGCCAACTCGTGTTCCTGCTCGCTGCTCAGGTACAGATGCAGATCCTTTTTAGCGTGAATGGCGCTTTTTAAGTTACGATACTGATTCCGCTGACTGGCATAAAGAAAATTCCGGCTGAGCACGATGCCGTCAAAGTCTTTGACAAAGGAGCTTTTCGGCAGTCTCATAAAATCGGTAAACCGCTCCATCGAAATATAGGAGTAGTCGCTGAGACCGCTGAACGAATCCAGCTGCAGATGGATCAACTCCTGGAAATAGAGCATCAGCCGATGGGCCTGACAGACAAAATGATAGTCCGGGTCGGACGGACCGCTGAAACCCAGCTGCGAGAGACGGTACCCGGAATGCTGCATGGCGCTGATATAGTCATACACGCGATTCACGCAGTATTTCATGGAGAAACACCACTGCGGCGGGTACAGCTCCGGATGTACCGAATACAGGTAGCGGCAGCTGCGCGCGAATTTGCGGGTGCCGATCACAAATTCGGCGTATACCACTTTTTTGCTGATATCGTCCACGATATCCAGGGGCACTATCTCATCGCGTAACCGGAGATAGGTCGATTTCGCGGGATTATCTCCCAGGAAGTTCTCAAAAAACATTGAATCCGGCAGCTGCCGCACCCGGGCAAAAACTTCCTGCAGCAGGGCCTCATTATGATGCAAAACGCACAGACTGTCGGCATTAACCTTGTAAAACAGGGTGGAACACAGCCGGGTAACCGGATCAGGATCGGTAAAACGGGCTTTGATTTCACTGACCCGCAAAACGGTAAAGGTGGAGTCAACTTCTACCAGAATATTGAATAGCTCGCCGATATACTGCTGCATCTTCCGAACTTCCTGCTTGAGGCGGGTCAGCGCCGCGGCGGAAAGGTCGTCACCGACCACAAAATTAAGGTCGGCATCAGTACAGTATTGCACGCCCATATTGCTGTAAGCCGAAAAAATCCGGCCGACTCCGAAAACGCAGAGACAGCCGCTGACCTTGGGCGAGAGGGCCGGTATAAAAATATAGCGCAGCCAGTTTGAAATGATAAAAAGGTAAAGATCCTGCCGCGGACGCATAATCTTGCCCTCCAGGGAAGATATGCTCACATCCTGCGCCAGTTCGGGGTTTATTATTTTGCTCTGTTCCGCGTAAAAATTGACCAGAAAGGCTTCCAGCTTGGCGACCGAAAGTCCGCGCGCGACGGCGTCGTCAAGCAGTTTCTGGCTGGAGGTAAAAAATTCCAAATTATAGCGGGGAAATCCAAAAGCCGGAATGGACATGAAGCGTTTCCTTCTAAAAGGGCATTATATAGGTAGAAATTAACCGCTGTCAAGTTTTGGGAAAATCGTGCGAAAATCAGTGATGCTTTCAATTGCGATATTTCACATTGACAGTACCGTCTTCGGCATACACAATGTAAAAAACGCCCAAGGAGCACAAAATGATACACAATAAGATACTTCTGCCCATCATGTTAGCTCTGACCCTGATCGCAGGATGTGCCCGCAATAAAGCCATCGAGCAGCAGGCGATGGAAAGCGCCGAGCCGGCCGATGGGAACAGCTTCGTCACCCTGGACGGCTATGAGCCGACCGCGATTTCCGCGGAAAACCACCAGCGGCACCTAGCCGATCCGATGATCTTCGCCAGTATCCCGGACCAGGCTGTGACGGATTCAAAAACAGCCGTTGTCGGCAGCCGGGTCTGCCTCTTTTACCCGCTCGCCAAACCGGCGGCCCTGGCGGACCTGGCTAAATTACCGGAAGGCATCGCGGTTCCCTTCGGAACTATTCTGCCGATGACCGGAGAACGGCTGAACTGCGCTGACGGGAACAATTACGGCACCGGTATGTTTCAGTTTCAAGATAACTGGAACTGGTTTTATCCGACTATATGGAATGGTACGGCCGGCGTGGTGTTCGGCGCCGACCTGACCGGCTTGAATGACACGGCCGAAAACAACCGCATTACCGCCCAGCTCTACAATACCGCCGGCTCATATCCGGAATTCTACCCCATCCTGGGCTACCAGCCGCTGCCGGAAGCGGTCCAGCAGCGGATCAGCGCTGAACGGGTAGCTATTCAAGCGGTAGATGAATCCGAATACAATTTATGGGCCTCCCAGCCGGACGACATGCTGGCCCTGTATCTCAAACACCGCGCTTATGATAACACCACCAATCCGGTTTCCCGCAAGGTTCCGGTTTTTATCACCACCGATCTGCTCTCGCACTCCCGGCACCTGATTTTTGACCGCACCCTCCAATACCTGGAGGAGGATCAGTTTACGCCGCGCCTGAAAGCGCTGTGCGACGCCTTTATCCAGAAACTGCAGGACCCAAAAACGGTCAGAACCCTAACCGGACCGGTGGCCCTTGAAACCCATAAAAAAGCCATTTTGTATTTTCAGGTAGCTTCAGCCTTGCTGGAACTGGCTCCGGAAAGGGCGATGGAAAACGATCCATGGGGGAGACCGACCATTGTCTACAAAGACAGGGACGCGAATTCGATTTTGATGAATTACCCCGCGGAAGTGCGCGCCGAAATCGCGCTGATGGACAAGGCCGAAGGGCTGACCATCTCGCCGGTTTTCACTTTTGCCAACGGCGCCAAGGCCGTGGAAGACTATTCCCAGTACCGGCCGCGCGGGCATTACACCAAAAACGGCGTACTGTCCTCCTATTTCAGGGCGATGATGTGGTTCGGCCGCATGCACTTCCTGATCGCGGAAGGCGGCGACACCCCGCTGAGCCTCGCGGACGGCCAGAGCGCCTCCGACTCGCTGACGCTGACCCTGGCGATGCAGCCGGTAGCCCTGCTGTTGACGGATCTGGTCCGCGCCGATAACGCCCTGTACCGCCAGTGGGCGGATCTCTATGACCCGATCACCACGCTGATCGGTCTCTCCGACGACCTCTCCTTTCAGGAACTGCTGCCGCTCTGGAAAAGCTTTCAGGTCACCGACTTCAACGACTGGGTAGCCGATAAAACCAATTTATTAGGCCTGATGCGGGCCGCCAACGACCAGCTGCGCCCCCCGGCGATTTCCGGGAACTCCGTATTCTGGGGTCCCTCGGTCGGCGAGGAACGCGCCCCGCTGATGGGCTGGCGGCTGTTCGGCCAGCGCTTTACCTGGGACTCCTGGGTGCACCACCGCGTCTCCCCGCCCCGGCTGATGAGCCGCGATATGGTGCGCGGCCTGGATATCATGAAGGCCTTCGGTTCACACACCGCCGAGGCCCTGCTGCTGCAGAGCGACTACCCGGTCATGGAGGGCTTAAAAGAGCGGCTGGACGGCATTGAACAGGCCTTTGCCGGCCGGGACAATGCCTTCTGGAACGCCAATTACTATACCCAGGTACTGCGCGAAATCGGCGCCCTGGCCCGCTTTGAACCGGGCAGCGGTTTTTACTTTACCGAAGGCAGCGGCTGGGGACTGAAAGCGATGCTCAGCGCCCACGGCACCTGGGCGGAATTGCGCCACGACACCCTGCTGTACGTCAAGCAATCCGCAGCCGAGCGGGCCGGTGACGGCGATTTCGCGCCGACCTTCCGGACGGAACCCATCCCTGAACCGGTGCACTACATTGAACCGAACCTGGCCTACTGGCAGGCCGCCCGCGCCGCCACGAACACCCTGCTGACCACTCTCGAGCAGTATAAAATGCTGGACGATGAAACCAGCCGCGCGCTGGTGGGACTGCGGACACTGCTGACCCGCATACTGAGCATCGTTGAGCAGGAAGTGCGCAACGAATACGTTCCCGCCGAAGACATCCGCTGGATTCCCACCATACCGGCGGAGCTGGTACACATGATCCTGGTGCATACTGGCCGCGGCGACATGATGGAAGAAGACCAAATGCGCATGGCCCTGATAGCCGACGTTTTTACCAATGTCGAACTCGGTTTGGTTCTGGAAACGGCGGTCGGTATTCCCTACCGTGTCTATGTACCGCTTAATGACCTGCAGGGCGGTAAGCGCATCGCGGTCGGCTACTGCTTCAGTTATTTTGAGTTCCCGCAGACGATGTCCAACCGGCTGACCAACGAAGAGTGGAAGTCGACAGTGTACGCCAAAGACGCCAATCTGTATGCCTATATGCCGTTCTGGTCGAAGGGGCGCATCCTGCCCTCTGAAGCGCGAAAATGAGGATCAGTCCACATCGCGGCGCCGGGCGAAACGGTCTGGTCGCGCTGTGCGGCGCGGCCCTGATCTGCGGCGCGGCCCTGAGCTGCGGCCTGGCGCTCAGCTCCTGCCGGAAGCCGGCGCAGGGCGCCCCTTCCCGGCTTTATCTCACCTGGGAGTCACTCGGGGACACGGCGCACAGCCGTCCCGCCGGCGAAGTTGAAACGCTTCCTCCGCCCGGCTCAAAACCCTGGGCCGGGACGGTCAGCCATCATCTGCTGGCCAACAGCCAGATCGAACATTGGTTCTCCGAATTGGCCAACCGTAGAAAAGTTGAAACCTTCTATATTCTCAGTCCCTCGCACTGGGGGCTTTCGTCTCAAGACTGGTCACTGACCGACGGAGCCTGGAAGGTTGCTGGCGGTCTGGTGTATTCGAACACCGCTGAAGTGCGCCGCATAGCCAGGGACCTGGAGGTCCCTCTTGAACCGGGGGTATTTGAGCCGGAACACGGGATTTCGACATTAATCCCCTATATTGCCCGCTACTTTCCCTCAGCCCGGGTAGTGGCCATGGCCTACCATGGTGAGCCGCCTCTGAACCAAGGCCTGGCCGAGCGGCTCACTGCTGCGCTCGCGCCGGCCTTTGACAGCGCCGGGCGCCAAAAAAACTTTCTATTGATATCGGCGGACTTTGCCCATCATGGCAGCCCGGAAGGGACGGCGCTAAAGGACGAACGCACCCGGCTGTTCTTCGCGAAACCGGGCCGGGAAACCTGGATATTCGCCGGCTGCGACAACCGGCCGGGCATCTACGCCCTATCCCGCCTGCTCACCGCGGACAGCCGCTGCGCGGTGCTGTTTCACACCGACTCATTTAAAATCTCCGGAATGGATAGTCACGATATTACCAGTTATTTTTTTACGTTCTTCTGGGACGAAAAAGGCACCCGGTAAACCAGCGTCACCGCCCGCGAAAAACGCAGTTGCCCATCCTGCCAGCCGTCGCGTCCGTAACCGGCCTTTGCCGAAAGCGTAGCGAGAAACTGCTCCCGGCCATACTGCCGGTCCCGGACCAGGGAGGCCTGTAACAGGGTGTCACCCTCCGGACCGTGCAACATCAGGCTGTCCAAACCCGGGCGGAAGTCCAGAGGGCCGGTCATCGCCTGCCAGGGCCCGAAAACTGAAATCTCGATATCCAGGGCTTCGGCCTCGGCGGCGCTCACCCGGGCATAGCGCGGGTCGAACAGCGCCCCTTCGGTGCAGTAAGAAACGGCCGCTTCCGGATCAGAAAGTCCGCGGTACAGGGCTAAACAGCCGCGGTCGATGCCGGCATTAAGTAGTCGGACAGCCAGACCCTCGCCCGTACCATCCCTCGTAAATAAAGCCGCCGGTAATTCCGACAGCCAAGCCTCTCCAGCCGATGCTGCCGTTGTTTCGCCACGGGACGCCGCGGACCAGAGGCGCTGGGCGGTTTCGCGCGCCGCGCCGGCCATACCGCTCAGCCGCTCCTCGGGATAAGCTGCTTCCAGAGCCGCTAAAGCCGGATCTCTCCAACCCTCAAGCACAGCTACTCCAGCCTCGTCGGCGCCTTGAAACTGACGTTCAAGCAGAACCGCACGAACCTCCGGCGGCGCGTACACCCATAACGAAGCGCCAGGATAAAACGGTCCGCTCTGCGGGCGGTACACAGGGCCGGCGGCGGCCCATTTAGCCCAGGCCGCGGCTTCTTCACGGGTTTCAGCTTCCCCGGCCGGCCCTTCGGCCTCCAGAAACCAGCGGTAGCGGCCGGAAGCGGGCTCGGGATCCAGGGTTGTTACGGCCTGGGCCAAATGCTGCCAGGCTTGCGCGCTGGAGCGCTGATAGGCTGTCGAAAAGGCAATGGTCAGCAAAGCCGGCCGCCGCGCCGATATCCAGCGCGCCAACTCATCGAGGAAAGCGCTGGCGGATGGACCGGGGTCCACGGTAAGCACATCGAGATCCAGTGAAATATATAGCGGCCCGCGAAAAGACATGTTGACCAGATCATGATAATCAGCGAGCACCACCCGGGAGCGGATATAGTCGGAAGCGGACGGCGCCAGGCCGCTCAGGGAACGAGATAGCCAGTCCATGCGTGAATTACGGTTGGGCAGCAGCAGGGTACGTCCGGAAACCCAGACAATCCTGTCCACGAAGCCCTCTTCGAGCAATCGAGCGACCCAATTATAGCTGGCAACGAACTCGCCGCCGGCCGCGCCGACCGCGCCGGCTCGGCTATCAGCTCCGCAATCGTGATGATAATCCAGCAGCACCAGAGTGCCTCCGCTTTTACGCCGCGCGGCCTCGGCTATCAATTGATAGGACAGTCTATGCCGGTCGTGGATATGCACGGGCACGGGAGCGCGAAAAAAACATCCGTATAAAAGGAAGGAGATGATCAGGAGAGTTAGCAATCGCATACTTCGATTCATATCTGAAGCATATCCGAAAATCGCGGGCGCGGGAATTCATCGATATACGCGGGGAAAAAAAACTGATTATGCGGGGGAAGGGTCGCGGACGCCCCTACTTCAGGCCGGTCACCTTGGAGAGAAACAACTGCATCTCGTAGACATTGTCCATGGCCAGCACCCGCTCGAACTTGTTCAGCTCTTTTCCGGACAGGACGGCTATGCTCTGACCGCGCAGCCGGATTTCCATGGTCTTGTCTTTGAGCTTCTTATAGGTGAATGGCTTTTCCGTAAACAGGGGATTAATGTCGCTCATCGGGTGGTTCCTCCGGTCATACAAACTTTCCGGCGTATACAAAGAACTCCTGGCGGTTACTGGCCAGTTGCAGGGCCTGGAGGTCCTTAAAACCAAGCTGCTCCAGACGCTTCAGGTATTGGGGAATCGATTCGGAAAATTTCCAGTCGTTCAGCTTCAGCGTTAACAGCCCGCAGCGCAGGCGCAGCTCCTTACCGTACAGGGCGCGCAGCACGTTCAGCACATGAGCCAGCTCGGAAAGCGCATCGGCCGGCGGAATGCTCATGTCCATCACCAGGATATCCGGATTGCAGGAGCGCAGGTCATCGGCGGTAACGTAGCGGGCGAATTTGCGAACCACCTTAAAAGAGGCGTTGACCGAAACCAGATCGTCCATTTTTTGCGGATCGATTCCCGTGACCGTCAAACCTCGGCTCAACAAGGCGAAGGTGGCGCCGCCGGGAGCGCAACCTACTTCCAGCGCCCGCTCGCCGCTACGCAGCGCCGGTTTAAAGCGGTACAGCGCTTCTTCAATTTTAAGCCAGGCCCGTGAGGGAGCTGCAGCCGGCAGTTCCAGGTCCGGAATATTTCCCGGAGCCGGAGAGAGGTTCTCGGAGTGTATGTGACGGGTCAGAAAAACGTGAAAGTCGTCCACCCAGATGACATTATAAACCGGCTGACCGCTCACCGCCGGAGCAGACTTCTTCAGGGCCGGACGGTCGCGGAGCAAAACCTGAATGTGCCCGTTGCGGATAAAGTCGGATGGCTCATCGCCCGGCAGAAACTCGTCGCGGTCAAAGCAATGCACAATCGAGCCGGCCGGGATTTTCTCCAGCAATTCAGCAAAGCTTTCCCGCTCCCGGGTTTGAAAAAGCACTTCACCCCACAACCGCGTAAAAATGGCCTGTGTCAGGATAAGCGGCGCAGGGCCGGCTTCGGCCTCTTTAAAGGTAATAAAACCGGGACGCGAGAACGCGAAGCGCAGCTGCGGATGCAGGGCAAGCACTTCGGCCTTTACCGCCTTTTCGGCGCCAATTTGACAGGTCGCAAAATAAAATCGTGGGTTCATATGCTTGAAAAAATACCACGGACCGGCAAAATTTGATAGAGCGCGAAGCGACCGGCAAACGGCCGGCGCGAAGCGGCCGGCAAACGGCCGGCGCGAAGCGGCCGGCAAACGCCCGGCGCGGCCGGACAGGGGCGGCATACGCTATCATAAATTCAAATTGACAATTCCAGCCAGTCCATCGATACTGAGTAAGATCTTTCATATAGAAACGAATTTCCAATCAGGAGGCCCCATGCTGCACGAACCAGCCGCGAAGTCGGGTAAGGATCCCGCCTTCAAGCTTAAAAGTAAACTCGGCGTCAAGCTCTTGGGCGTGTACGCGCTCATTTATGTGGTGTTCATCGCCATCAATGTTGTTAAACCCTCTTTGATGGAAACAACCGTCTTCGCCGGCCTTAATCTGGCCGTAGTCTACGGGTTCGGACTGATCATCGTGGCCCTGATCATGGCTCTTGTATACAGCGCCGTATGCACCCGCCTGGAAAACGCCATGTCCGGCATTGGAGAAGTAAAATAATGGTTGAAATACTGCCCGTTGTTCTTTTTGTGCTGATAGTCGGCCTGGTTCTGGCCATGTCCTTTTATTTCGCCGGCAAGGCCAAGAGCTCTTCCGGATATTACGCGGCCGGAGGCTCCATTCACTGGGGCGTAAACGGCATCGCCTTCGCCGGAGATTACCTCTCCGCGGCCTCCTTCCTCGGTATTTGCGGCATGATCGCGACGGCCGGCTATGACGGCTTTTTATATTCCATCGGTTACCTGGCCGGTTGGATCGTAGCCCTGTTTATTGTCGCCGAACCCTTGAAGCGCCTTGGCAAGTATACCTTTACGGACGCCCTGGACGCCAAATTCAACAGCCGCGGCATCAAACTGATGGCCGCTATCAGTACGCTGATAGTTTCGCTCTTTTATCTGATCCCCCAAATGGTCGGCGCGGGCGTTCTGGTTACCCCGCTGCTCGGTCTGCCGCACTTTGTCGGCGTCATCATGGTCGGCATCATCGTTATAACGATTGTGGCCACGGCCGGTATGACCAGCACCACCTACGTGCAGTTTATCAAGGGAGCTCTGCTGATCGTGTTCTCGGCCATCCTGGTAATCGCGCTGAGCGTGCGCGGACTGTCCACCGAACCCGACCAGGGCGGACGGGTACCCTTCCGCAGCTATGCCACGATGCAGGCCACCCGCTCCGGCGAGACATTGACGCTACCCGACGGGAACTGGAAAGTGCTCGCCGTCATGAAAGTTAAAACGGCCGAATACGCCAAGCTGGAAAGCGACGGAGTGATCAGTTGGTGGAAGGTCAGCGAAGCCGGCGGCGCGGTTACCCTGCAGGAGACCCAGTCGCTTACCATAACCGCCGACGGCACCCGCGTCGTAAACGGCAGTCCCGAATCCGCGACCAACAAGCTGGCCCTTGTCGGAAACATGGAACGCATCGCCGGGGAAACGGGCGAGACCGCCGCCACCGGACCGATCAGCCCCGTGCGCCTGCTGGCGCTGATCGGGGACAAGACCAGCAGCATCGTGCTCTGGAAAGAGGCTAAGCTCAAGGACGGGCCGGACCGCGTCTCCGTCTATTACCGCACCTCCGTCCCCGGCAACCGCATTATGCGCCCGGGCTTGAGTTTTAAAGTCGAGGGCACGCCCCTGGAACGCATCGACTTCATCTCGCTGATGATCGCCCTCTTCCTCGGCACCGCGGCCCTCCCGCACATTCTGATCCGTTACTATACCGTGCCCAGCCCGAAGGCCGCGCGAAAATCGACGATAGTGGCCATTGCCGCCATCGGCGCCTTTTACGTGCTGACCCTGTTCATGGGCCTTGGCGCGATGGTCAACGGAGTCGTCAACCTGGCGGACAACAACATGTCCGCGCCCCTATTGGCCCGCTCCTTCGGCACCTTCCTGTTCGCGATGATTTCGGCTATCGCCTTCGCCACCGTGCTCGGCACGGTCAGCGGCCTGATTATCGCCGCCTCAGGAGCGGTCGCCCACGACCTGATGGACCGCTTTGGCGGCGTCATTAAGGACGATAAGCAAAAGGTACTCGCCGGAAAGACAGCGGCCTTCGTTATTGGATTTTTGGCCATCATCCTCGGCATTTTGTTCAAGGGCATCAACGTTTCCTTCCTGGTAGGCCTGGCCTTCGCCGTGGCCGCCTCGGCAAACCTGCCCTCGATCATCATGATGCTGTTCTGGAAACGTACCACCTCAAAGGGTATCTGCGCCTCGATCCTGGTCGGTATTGTCGCTTCGGTTGGACTGATAGTCTTTTCCCCGCCGCTGTATGAGCTGTTCGGAAAGGATCCGGCCACCGCGCCGATCCCGCTGAAAAACCCCGGAATAATCTCGATACCCTTGAGCTTTATCACGATCATTGTGGTGTCGTTACTGACCAAACGAGATCGCTTGCCCGACGCGGATGAATGAGAAAACGGTCAAGGTAAACTTTCACACCCATTCGTCCGTCAGTGACGGAACGCTCACCCCCGAGCAGCTGGCCGCCGCCCTGGCCGCCCGGGGAGTTTCGTTCGCCGCCCTTACCGACCACGACACCGTCTCCGGGCTCAGCCGGTTTCGCGAAACCCTGACCCGTCTCGGTGTCGGCTGCGTGGACGGGATCGAACTCAGCGTCCAAACCAGCTTAGGGATTGCCCACCTGCTGGCCTACGGCATGGATATTGACAATCCGGATTTCATGGCCCTCTTCAGACAATTTACGCTGAACGGACAGCGGGTTTCCACTATTCCGGATATCCGGGAAGCGCTATCCATTGTTCATCGGGCCGGCGGGGCGGCCTTTCTGGCTCACCCGCTGCATCTGGCGCGGGACATGCAAAAACTGGACGCCTTATGCGGCGAGTTAAAACCCGCCGGGCTTGACGGCCTGGAAGCCATCTATTCAGTTTATACCGAAGCCGAACAATCAACCCTGACCGCCCTCGCCGACCGTCACGGCCTCGCCGTAAGCGCGGGCGGCGATTTTCACGGCGAAGAAATTTCCGGCCAGAAAGCGGTCGTACTGATGAGTGAAAGCCGCTGGCTGGCGTTTCGGGAGGTTCTTTTTTTTCGCGCCCGGAAGCCATCTGACAGTTCCACTGAGACCAGGGTCACCGCGGGCCGGAAACCCGCCAGGTTGGCCTTACCGGGGAAAACCGTTGCCCGCATTATTGTCCCCGCCCTGACCACAATCCTGCTTTTTATTATTTCATTTTTCTTCTTGATGGTGCCCTATGTGGAGGACATGCTGCTGGACCGCAAAAAGGAAACTATCCGCGATCTCACGCATTCGGCAATGAGCATCCTCACGGAGTATGACGCGCTCGCGAAATCCGGAAGCATGGGCCTGGAAGAAGCCCAACGCGAAGCCGTAGAGCGCTTGCGTGACCTGCGCTACGGCAGCGCCAACAAGGACTACTTCTGGATAACGGACATGGTCCCGCGCATGATCATGCATCCGTACCGCAGCGAGCTTGAGGGCACCGACCTCACCGACTTTCGCGACGCCGCCGGACATGCCGTCTTTGTCGAGTTCGTAAAGGCGGTACGCGAAAAGGAAGAAGGCTATGTGGAGTACTTCTGGCAATGGGAGGACGACCGAAACCGGATTGTCCCGAAGCTTTCTTTTGTGCGGCGCTTCGCGCCCTGGGACTGGGAGATAGGCACCGGCATTTATCTTGAGGACGTCAACGCCGAGATCGATGCCCTCTCGGCCAACCTGGTGACGCTCTGCGCGGTCATCTCGGTCTTTCTTTCACTGCTCATCGCCCTGATGGTCCGGCAGGGTTTGGCGGTCGAACGCCACAAACAAGCCGCCGAAGACGCCTTGAGGGAATCGCACGAGCGCTACCGCGCGCTGGCCGACGGCTCTACTGACGGCACAATTATTGTTATGGGAGAGTCCTGTACCTTCGCGAACAATTCGCTGTTGGCCATGACCGGGTACGAGGCCAAAGAAATTCAGCTGTTAACGATTCAGGAACTGCTGGATTTGCCTGACGAAATACTGATGCATAATTCCGTCGCGGCCTCCCTGGAAAAATACTTTACCAGCGCTCTGGGCGTCGGAAAACCCACCACGATTGAATGCCCGCTGCGCACGCGCTCCGGGGAAAAGCTGCCGGTGATCGTGTCAGGAACACCCTTTGCGATGGGCTATCACCAGGGGTTGGTTTTATCGGTTAAGGATATCGGTTCCCAGCTACAGACATCTGAGTCAGGCAACAGCAAAACCGCCGCGCTTGCCAGACATATCGAAGAACTGACTGTACATCTCCAGAGTAAATCACTCTGGCTCAGAGAGTCGGTATTCTCAGTTTCCAAAGAAGTCGCCTTCTGCAGAACCGGCGATACTCTTGAAAAAGCCGCGGCGGCTATTCGCGACAGTACCGGGGAAACGGCCATTGTGCTCGATGCCGACGGTCATGAACTCGGAATGCTTGACGCGCGCAGCCTGTTGGATCCAACGGTTCAGACAGCCGGCATGGCCATGACCGCTCCCGTCATGGCGGTTGACACCCGCTGCACGCTTATCGACGCGCTTGCGGCGATGCGTAAGGCCGCTGTAGATCGTTTGATAATCCGTTCCCTCGACGGGAAGACCGTCGGCGTAATCCTCGCTTCCGATATCGCTACGCTGCATTCGCACTCTGTTGAACAGCAATGCCTGGAAGCTGGCTCAGCTGTTTCGATTACCGAACTTTCCGGTATAATCGAGCGGGCCTCCGCCACTTTGAGCTTCGGCATTTCATCCGCGGCACGCGGTATCTGGCCGGTGCATGACTACGCGCGGATAATCGACGCGGCAATCCAAACGGCGACCGAACAGGCCATTAAACGGTTGGGCCAGCCGCCATCTCAGTGGGCCTTCCTTTGTTTGGGGAGTCTGGGCCGCAAGGAGTTCTTACCTGGCTCGGATCAGGACAATGCCCTAGTCTGGTTTCCCGGGGGAGCGAACGCTGAGTCGGAGCGCCTCTATTTTCTGGAGCTCGGAGAGTTAGTGTGCGCATCCCTCGAAAAAACGGGTATACCGCTTTGTCCAGCCGGCGTAATGGCTTCCAATCCGCTGTGGAACGCGCCCCTAACAGCCTGGCGCAGCCGAATACTACAGGATTTCCGTGAGAGCGAACCAGAGCGCCTTTTAGATCTTGAAATACTGTTCGACTTCAGATACTGCGCCGGCTCCCGCGATCTAGCCGAAGAATTGCGTTCTTTCATCATTACGACTGCGGCCGCCGAGCTTGGAGTGACGCTGCTGCTGGCCCAAACCGCCAGAACACGACGGCTTCCCGGACAGGCAACTAAACAGCCAAGTGAGCGGGAGTTAAAGGAACTGAGCGCGACCCTAGCAGGATTTGTGCGCCTGTATGCCCTGAAGCATAACCTTACCGAAACCGGAACCACGGCGCGGATGGATGCCCTCGTCCAAAAGGATATTTTTAAGCCCGGCGCCGCGTCGGACGTAAAAGCGGCTTTCGAATCAGTAATGCTGATGCGGGGCGAACTGGCTTGCCGAAACACGGCTCAGCCGATACACGAGATTGCGAGGCAAACCTCCGGCGGCAGAAACACGGCCTTGTTCGGCTTTGCCCTGGAGCAAGCCACCCTGCTGCAAAAGCGGATCGGCTTTGACTTTCTGGGTTCGGGGCTGTAATTCAGGTTCAAGAGAGGGGCTAAACAATGATCCCCACAGAGGCTGTCCTCATAGCCAATTCCTGCATAATCAGCTATGCTTAAAGACGACACCACTGTCACCGCGCAAAAAGGAAATCATAATGAACGCAGTAATTTTTGATATGGATGGAGTGATCATCGACAGCGAGAGCTTGCACTTGCAGGCTGACCAGGCGATGCTTCAGAAGCTTGGTATTGAGCTGCCGGAAAGCGCGCTGGAAAAATACATCGGCTCGACGGACTCAGCCATGTGGAAAGATATCATCAAAACCCATACTATAGAAACTGATCTTCAGGAAATACTGAACGCCCAGCTTTCGATCAAGCTCAAGCTGCTCAAGAAAAGCGACCTGCAGGCCATTGACGGCATAGTCGAACTGCTCAAGGAACTGCGCCGGCATGACATACCGGCCGTTATTGCCTCCTCCTCCGCCGGAATACTTATCAAAGAAACCGTAAAAAAACTCGGCCTGGAGCGCTTTATCGCGGACTGGGTTTCCGGCGAAAGCCTGCCGAAAAGCAAACCGGAACCGGATATCTTTCTGAGGGCCGCCGAGCTGCTCGGCGAAGACCCTTCCGGCTGCGTTGTTATTGAAGACTCCCGCAACGGGGTTCTAGCCGCCAAGCGGGCGCTGATGAAGTGCGTCGGCTTCCAGAACCCGACATCCGGAAACCAGGACTTAAGTAGCGCCGACCTGGTAGTGCAAAGCATCCGCGAGCTGACAGTCAGTACCCTGATGAAACTGTAATGGACTGGAGGTGGCTATGAGTAGTAACGATAACGGCAAGAAAAACGAACAGGAGCAATTGGCCCTTTCGGCTCTTATCGAGAACTCTAACGATATCGCCCTTGTCAAAGACCTTGATCGCCGAATCGTATCAGGCAACAAAAACTTCGTGCGAGCCTCAGTGTTTGACTCCCTTTCACAACTGATAGGCAAAACCGACTCGGAGATCCTGGGTATTCCGGAAGACCAGGAGCCGGTCCATTCCTATATGCTTGATGACCTTACGGCACTTAAGCTAGCAGCGGGCGAGTTTTTATTACGAGAGGAAAATATCCCCTCGGCCGATGGACAGACACGGACATACCTGACCCGCAAGTTCCCGATTTATAACGAGTCACGAGTTATTGGCATCGGCGTTATCACCGCGGATGTTACTGAGCAAAGACAGTCTGAAGAAAGAAGCAAATCCCAAAACACGCTATTGGCGATGGTCATGGAAACCAGTCCGGTAGGAATCGCCACGGTGGACATGGACGGCGGCATTACCTACGCCAACTCCCGCGCCGAGCAAATCCTCGGCATCAAAAAAGACGATATTACCTCACGGAAGTATAATGACCCGGAATGGAGACACACGGATATAGACGGCGGCTTTTTCCCGGATGAAAAATTGCCGTTCTCACTGGTAAAAACAACCGGACAGACTGTATATAATATTCAACACGGCATCATCTGGCCTGATGGGCGGAGCGTCATTTTGTCAGTCAACGCCAGCCCCATACGGGATAAAGCCGGGCGGCTGTCCGGCATGGTAGCGACGTTTGAAGATATTACCGAGAAAATTAACAACGAGAAACTGATTGTCAGGCAACTGGAAGAGAAAACCGTACTTTTAAAGGAAGTACATCACCGCATTAAAAACAACATCGCCTCAATCGAAGGCCTGTTATCGATGCAGTTGCAAAGCCTCAACAACCCGGAGGCCATTTCCGCGCTGCAAAATGCCATCGCCCGGGTTCAAGGCATGCGTATCTTGTATGACAAGCTGTTGGTCAGTAGTGATTACCAAGAAGTCTCAATTAAAGCCTATACTGAGAGCCTCATTGATTCCATTGCCTCGGTGTTCCATGAAAGCGGGAAAGTAACAATTGAAAAGCGGCTTGCGGATTTTTCCCTCAGTACCAAATCAGTGTTCTGTGTAGGCATCATTATTAATGAACTGCTCACCAACATTTTCAAGTATGCCTTCATCGGGCGACCCGGAGGCCATATCCTGATTATGCTGGAGAAATCTGAAAACCGGGTGACACTCACGATTCAAGACGATGGCCTTGGGATTGACCCGGGATTCGACATAAACACATCACAGGGTTTCGGTCTTACAATAGTAAAGATGCTCTCCGAGCAACTGGGCGGAACCTTTACCATTGAAAACAATAATGGGACTAGAAGCCTTTTGACTTTTTAATTCGTTATTTCTCAGCGATTGCGCCGCAACTTCCATCCGTAATATTTAAAACCCAAACTTGCCGCCAGTTTAATGATTTTCTCTTTGCGGGTATTGCCCATCCGACTGATTATCCGCCGGATGGAATATGACTGCTTCCAGAGTTCGTAGAAGGCTTCCTGCAGTTCGGCGGGAGTCATTCTCCGTGGCTGAAAAACCACATGCATGGTATCGTAGAGCGCCCAATCCCTGGTCAATATTCTGTTCTCCCTTTCAAATTGTGCGAACAAAGCTGTCCCCGGAAAAGGGGTTAATATAGAAAACCGGGGTAAGTCGATACCGATCGTGTCGATCAGCTCCAGGGTATCCCGCAGACTCTCCCGGGTATCTTCATCGAACCCAGCGATAAAGCAGCCCAACACCGGAATGTTATGGTTATGGAACTGTTTTACGGCATACTGATAATTGTCAATGTTGTTTGTTTTCTTTCCAGCCTGCTGCAGGTTGACCCTATTGGCACTCTCAAATCCGGCCAGTATCCCCTCGCAGCCGCTTTGAACCATCAGATCAAACAGCTGACCATCATTGACTACGTCAATGGTACTCAACCCCGACCATTTTATTTTCAAAGGCGCTAACTGCCTGAAAAACTCAACAGCGTATTCTCTGTCCGAAGTCGGGCTCGGATCCAGCAGAATGATTCGGTCAGTGCGCAAGCCCCTGATCTCTTCGATCACTTCCTCCACCGGACGCGTCAGATTTTTGTTGCCCCAAAGGCCCGGGATCGAGCAATAACCGCAGTTATTCTGACAACCTCGATTAGCCAATACCGTCGGAATGGACATATACCTGCTGCTGATTAAATCACGCCGCGGAACCGGCATGGAACGCAGAGCTTCTCCCGAATCAGAGGCATAGAGGCGCCGGGGACTACCTTGGAGATAATGTTCAAAAAAAAGAGGGAAGTTCTGTTCTGCCAATCCCGTAAACACCGTGTCGCAGTGTTTTAGGGCTTCATCGCACATGAGTGTGGGATGCACTCCCCCCAACAATACATAACTGCCTTTTTTCTTCCAGTAATCGGCCAACTCATAAGCCCGGTTGGCGGAGGCCGTGACGCAGGTTATGCCTACGATGTCGAAAACCCCGGCGCGAACCGGTTTATCGACGCCTTCGTCGACCAGAGTGACCTCGGCCCCTGCTGATGCCGGTATCAAAGCCGCAAGTACCGATAAGGTTAAGGGAGCATAGGATATACCCCTGGTGAAACCGCCATGATATCGATAGGTTGAATCCCGGGGAAGGAGTAATAGGACCTTCATAATACCGCGCGCCTCATTTCACCCGATACCAGTACTTGTAATACTCCCTGAAACCCAGAGAGTCATACAGCTTATTGGCAACTGCATTATTATCCATTACCTGAAGGTAGCCGTATTGAATCCCGGATTTTTGGGCGGCGGCCAGCAGGCCTTCCATGATTTTCCTGCCGTAACCCTTGCCGCGATGCGCCTCATCCACCACCACATCGAAAAAACCGGCGCAGTTATTCTCGAGAGCGGCATAGCCAAAGGCAACCGGTTCATTGTCGATTTGTATTGAAGCCACCAGGGTGTCGACAGCAATACTTTTTAATAATCGCGCAATAACCGCTTTTTTTGATCGAAGATTATTACAGCAGGCTAAGCCGGTTATCCATTTTTCTGAAAAGGAGTTGGCAACAGTTACCTCCGGAGGAGGTACAATCTCCAGTTGTTCGAGGTCTAGGGTTTTAATCGTGGTGGTATCTTTTTTCTGATACTGCAGGTTCTCAAGCTTCCTGTCCAACCTTCGATATTGCTTGCAGTCGATTACCTTGAACACCACCGGCGCCTTTAGGCCTTTATAGTACTGCTCGGCGAATGCGATTAATTTGTTAATGCCCCTGCGCTGATAGAGGGCATTCACTGAATTAGCCCGTTTGGTATAGCCGTTCGAGTACCTCAGCACACTGCCCATGAAATAAGTATTCTTAAGCGCCGGCCAGGCATTTAACGCCATTTCTTCAAATCTGATAATGTTTTTCTCTGTGTATATCATTTTCAAATCAAACTCTCAGACTTCCCCGGAAGCCCCGGGACGAATAGTAGGATTCGGCGCCATTATGATATACAAAAACCTGGCCGTACCGGCGGTCACAGAATAAGGCGCCACCGAGAGCCCTGATAGTAGCCGGAGTTTCTATCCAGCTGGAAGTCTTGCGGTCAAACTCCCCCAATTCCTGCAGTTTACGGTATTCCAGTTCGGTGAGTAATTTTATGCCCATCGATTCGGCCACAGCGATTACCGAGCCGCGCGGCTTATTTGCCTTTCGGGAGTCAAGGGCTTCCTGATCGTAACACAGACCGCGACGGCCGGCCGGGGTTTCGGCGGAACAGTCGCAGATGAGATATTCGCCGGTTTTAACGTCAAAACCGATCACATCCGGCTCACCGCCGGTAATTTCCATTTCATTAATGGTTTTCAGCCTGGCAGGGAGTTTGTCCAGCTTCTTTACAAACGTCTCCCAAATAAGCTCAGCATGGCGACGCCGGTTAGCTTCAAATCGTTTTTCCAGAGTCCGTAACAAATCCTCATACTTACTTTTTTCCATAGGGGCCTCCCCGCTTACCGGTAATTATCGGGGGAAAAGCCTGAAGGTGTCAAACACTGCCGACCGCAAAATACACGGCCAGCTCTCCCGCGTGAGCGGCGGGAGGGGCCCGTAAGGGGCCGCCCTCAGGCGGCCGGAGCGCAGCGCAGCCCCGCACAGAGCGGCCGGCGCGAAAGCGCCGGACACGCCCGGCATTTTTATGGAAATCTTGCATTCGCTGACCGATAGCTGTACAATAAAGGCCATGAAAGAAGGTGAGTGCGTATGAAGGGTTCTCCCGATTGGGTTCGCGCGGCTCTGCTCGGTTCGGCCGGGTTTCTGGGAAGCTATGTATTCGCGAGCATCGCGTTCGGCCCCGCTCTGGCGATCAGCGCGCTCTGTTTTGTCTCAGGGACATTGTTGTTCTCCGGCAAGAAGGAAAGCCCCGAAACGGCTTCCGGCGGAATCCGCAAGGCCGACGTGGAAGCGGCGCTGCAGGAAGGCGCTCGCAAGCTGGAACTTATCCGCAGTTCCGGCAAGCTGTT
Source organism: Treponemataceae bacterium (assembly GCA_942493045.1). GTDB lineage: Bacteria > Spirochaetota > Spirochaetia > Treponematales > Treponemataceae > Teretinema. Next base: position 2,099,440 of record OW818665.1, read on the forward strand.
GCAAAGCCCGACGCGGGGCAGCGAGCTACAGGGCAGGGTGCATTCCATCTGTCAGACGATCACCAAAATTCTGCAGGAGATCAAGCGCGACCCGGACGACCTCAAGCGGGCCCGGCAATTTCTTTCCTATTACCTCGACTCCACAATCAGCATTCTCGACAAATACCGCACCCTCTCCAGCCAGGACATCCGCGATCCGGCGATCGCCGCCTCCCTGGAGCGCGCCGAGAAAATGCTGGATACGCTCAATGCCGCCTTTGAGAAGCAGCTCGCGCATTTACTGACTAACGACGTCATGAATCTGGATTCGGAACTGTCCCTGCTTGAAAAAACAATTGATATGGAAGGCCTCGGCGAGTCCTGAAAAATATTTTTTTAGAGGAGAAACAACGTGAGCGACATTACCATTACCCTGGATGAAAGGGAATTGACCAAGGCCAAAGAAATCGCGCGGACTATCGCGGTCGGCGATTCGCAGGCCATTATCCAGTTCGGCGTCGGGGCGCAGTCCAAGATCTCCGGCTTTGCCGACACCATGCTGGGCCAGATCCGCTCGCACGACACCGGCTATGTCGGCGAGAGCCTGACCAACCTGATGTTTAAGATTAAGGACGTCAAGGTTGACAGCCTCTCCCCCACCCGCACCAACTGGATTACCGACCTGTTCAACAGCGTGCAGCGTTTTATCGCCCGCTACGAAAAACTGGAGACGCAGATCGAGAAGATTATCCAGGCGCTGGAAGGGGCGCGCATGAAGCTGCTGCGCGACATTACCATGCTGGACCAACTCTACGAAAAAAACCTGGAGTACCTGAAAGACCTCGACGTATTCATCGCCGCCGGACAGCTGCGGCTCGATGAACTGAAAAGCGTGAACCTTCCGGACCTCGAAGCCCTGGTAAAAACCTCCAGCGATCCGGCGGACACCCAGAAACTGAATGACCTGCATAACTTTATCAACCGCTTTGACAAGAAGATCCATGACCTGAAGCTGTCCCGGATGGTGGCCATTCAGACCGCGCCCCAGGTGCGCCTGATCCAGAATAACGACCAGGCCCTGGTGGAAAAGATCCAAAGCTCCATCCTGACGACCATCCCGCTGTGGAAGAGCCAGATCGTGATTGCCATTACCCTGCTGCGGCAGAAAAAGGCCGTGGAGCTGCAAAAAGAAGTCACCGACACCACCAATAACCTGCTGACCAAAAACTCGGAGCTGCTGAAAACCGGCACGGTGGCCGTGGCCACGGAAATGGAGCGGGGCATTGTCGAGATTGAAACCCTCAAAAAGGTCAACGAAGACCTGTTGTCTACCATCGATGAAACCATCCGCATTCAGCGGGAAGGCAAGGCCAAGCGGCTGCAAGCCGAGGCCGAGCTGGTTAAGCTGGAAGGCGATCTGAAAAGCAAACTGATCGCGGTACGCGGCTGACCGAGTGCGCGGCTGACTGGGTGCGCGACCGACCGGGTGCGCGGCTAGCCAGGCATCTGATATAAAAAGGAGTTCGCCATGAACCGGAATATTGTTGGAATTATCATACTGGCGCTGGCCATTGTCGCCGGCGTAGCCTATAAAGCTTTTACCGACGGCAAGCTGCCCTTTGGCAAGGTCGGCGGTAGCGGCGGCGAGCTTGTTTTTGCTACCGCGGAACCGCTGGTGGTTACCGGGATTGGCGGGTATCAGCTGTCCACCGTTGACCTCGGAGAAGGCAGCGTTCCGCTGCTGCGCGTCCCGCTGGACACCTGGGGCGGCTACGCGGCCCTGTTCGCGGCCAACGGCGGCAGCGCGCCGAATAAGGATTCTCTCTTTTATAAAAAGGGCAAGTTTGCCGTCGAGCTGGTCTACGAAGAAAGCGCCGGAGAACAGCTCGCCAGCTATGCCGCCGGCCGCTACCCGATTATCTGGGCGCCGATGGACAGCCTGCCGGTGCTATACGACGCCCTGAAAAACGACAAGCGCGTACTGCCTCGGGTACTGGGCCTGTTTGACTGGTCGGTCGGCGGCGACGGTATCCTGGTCAAGGACGTCATCAAGCGTCCCTCGGATCTGCGCGGCAAAATCATCCTCACCTCCAGCAATACGCCCTACAGCTTTTTCCTGCTGTGGTATCTGGCCCAGAACAACATCAACGCTTCTGAGGTTAAAGTGGTCTGGATAGACGACGGCGAGGAAGCGCTGAAAATGTTCAAAAACGATAAGCGCATCGCGGCCTGGGTTTCCTGGACGCCCTTTATCACCGAGGTCACCGATGCTTCTTCGCCCAATTACGTGCCGGCATCCCGGCTGCTGATTTCCTCGCGCGACGCCAACCAGCTGATCGCCGATACCTATATCGTGCGCAATGACCTGCTGCAGGACAAGGGTCCGATGATGCAAACCTTCGTCGAGGCCATGCTGGAAGGCTCGCAAATGATCGGCGAGAAAACCTGGGCCGATATGGGCACCTTTTACAAGATGAGCCCCTCCGAGGCCCGCGGCATGCTCGATGAGGTGCATATCGCCAACTATCCGGAAGCGGCGATGTTCTTTGATGACGCAAACCCGATCGGCGCCTACAAGATCTTCCTGCTGGCCCAGGAGTACTACAAGCAGAGCGGACTGCTCGCGCCCTCGGTTTCCTACGAGAGCGAGCGGGTCCTCGTGCCTCAGCTGATGGCCGCTATTGCCGCGAAGGGCCTGTTCCCGAACCAGAAAAACCGCATCGCCGACTCCTTTAACCAAAAGGCGGCCTTTGATATTTCGGACCTGGAAAACCAGCGGGTGGTGCTTACCAATGACGTACAGCTGTACTTTGAAGCCCAGAAGCTGGACTTTGATATCCGCTCCCAGGCCAGCGAGATTCGAGCCAATCTGCGTCTGCTCGAGCAGGTTTCCGAGCAGGGGAAATTCCTGGCGACCACCATCATCAAGCTGGTCGGGCATCTGGATACCGCCAAGGTGGAAGAATTTAAATCGCAGGGTACGCAGGCCTTTATCGAAGCCAGCGCCCAGGCCAAACTGGTGTCCAAACGGCGGGCGGAGTTTATTAAAAAGGTGCTGGTCGAAGAATACGGCATCGAAAGCGAGCGCATTTTTACCGAGGGCCGCGGCTGGGACAATCCCGTCGACCCGGAAGATCCGGCCAAAAACCGCAGGGTTGAAGTCCGCTTCATTTCCCTGGAGTAGGCCGCGATGAAAAAAAACTTTTTATTCATACTGATAAGCGCCGCCGCCCTGCTCGTTTCCTGCGTACGGCCGGCCTCTTCCGCGTCGTCGTCGGCAGAGGAAGAGGAAGGCGAAAAGAGCGGCGCCTATCAACTGCAGTTTTCCGAGGACTTTAACGCCGGAAAAAACTACATTGACGATCTTGGCATCAGCATCGTGATTGTGATGGATGTTTCCGGCTCAATGTCCGAGGTTCCGAAAACCGGCGGCCCGCAAAAATTTATCCAGGCCGCCGGGTCGCTGGCCACCGTGGCCGACTATCTGGAGCGCCTGGCTTCTTCCCAGCCGGATTTGAAAATCAACGCCGCGGTGCTGCGTTTCAGCACCACCGTCTCGACGGTGTTCCCGCTGACCGTACTGGACGCCCAGAGCATTCAGAACCTGAAAGCCGTCTGCGTCAGCGAGCAGTTCCTGCCGCGCGGCAACACGGCTATCGGCCTGGCCCTGGAGCGCGGAGCCGAGATTCTGGCGCAGTCCGGCACAATTTTCAACAGCCTCATCCTGGTGACCGACGGTGAAAACACCAGCGGCACCGACCCGGAAAAAGTTATAGAAGCCATCTACGAAAACCGCAACAACCGCTCAACCTCCGAATACCCGGTGCGCACCTCCACCCAGCTGTTAAGCATTATCGGCTTTGACATCAACTCGCCGAAGTTCGAACGCCTGCATCAGTTAGGCGCCCGGGTGATGGCCGCCGGCAACCAGAGCGAGCTCGAGAAAAACCTGAAAGCCCTGCTGGAAGCCGATATCACCAAGCTGGAAGGGTTGTAAGAGAGGTTGGGGAGCCGATCGGCTAGGACTGAGTGCCATTGCCCTTCAGCCATACCCCGATAAACAAAAACCGGAGCTATCCACTCCGGTTTTAAATCTTATTCCTCGGGACTTCTTAATGGAACACGAACCAGAGTTGCTCCTGAGCCATAGGTCTCCGTGATAAAGGCTTGGGCATCTTCAAACTCATCCAGTAATTGAATACCGTCTACATCAAAACTGGAATCATCCCAAGAATATTCAAAGGTACCCAGATAAACGTAGTTTATTCCCTCGGGAACCGTAAAAGCAGCACCAACAGGCAGTATTATTTTTATGCGCCCGTTTCCATCCAGTAGATATTCAAAATCCGAAAGAAACAGGGTTCTATCCCGGGGAATAGCTACCTTTCCGGCAAGAAACACACTTTCGTTCTCAAAAGCCCATATTTCAGAATAGCGATTACCGTATTTTATTGTCGCCAGATATTCATTTTGCCCACGATTTTTATCCTGAGAAGTTGAAAAAAGCGGCCAATATTGTCTGTAAAACTGAGAATCAAAACCAGGTTTAATGACCACCCGCGTTACAATCACTACATCGGATGCCCGCGGCCGTGGATAAGACTGCTGAGCTGCCAAAGACATAATCAAAAAAATAAAAACCAGAGGAAAAATACATTTCTTTTTAGTCAACATCTTTTAATTCCTCCAAACGCGCAAGAATGATGGCTTCCCAATCGGTTCCCTCATAATATTTCAGAATACGAAGTAAATCCTGTTCTTCATTACCAAGTTCTGATCGGACAAAACCATACTGATCTACACCTGTCCAGCCCTGCCCTTTAACAAGCACCTTATGCGTATTATTACCCAGGTAATGCAATCCGGGTTTTAAAGAAAAAAAGGAAAGCCCGGAAGCGCTATTCATCGGATAACTTGCGATATATGTTGTCCTGCCTTCTGAGTAGCTAAAGTATACTAAATGAATTGCACTGCTTACCGGTAAAGGGTAAAACCAAAAGGTAGATTTTTCTATTCCGGGAGAACAAACCACAGCCAGTGTCTCCGGATTACTTTGTACAAAAAAACTGTTTTTCAGAACTTGCACGCTATCTGTTGATCCGAAAAACAAAGTAGCTTTTTCAGGTGATCGCAGGTCGACATTACTGACGTTCTCTGCGTTTTCTTTTGGTTCTGGAGTGACCCCTAAGAACCGCTCCCAATTGGCCGTCGACGGCCAAAACAGCACACAGCCCGAAAATAACATTGAAAAACATCCAGCTAAAAGTATAATTCGCAGCAAGCCACTAAAAGGTTCGTTCTTCTTCATTTTCTCCTCCTTTTTATAGTCCTATTCCGGCTGAAATCACTATCGAATCTATTTCTTTTTTATCAGGGCCTGTATATCGTTGCCAAGAGGGACTAATACAAAATTTGAATATATCACCAAAAATAAACTGAGCGCCGACTCCTAATGTATTATATGAACCGGTATTTATCTCCTCGACTAAACCCTCTGGCATTGCCATCCCTGTCCTTCCCTCGATGTAGGGGACGATAATAATCTTGCTTACTGCAACTGGAATTTGGCCTCTCACAATTACACCAGGACCCTGTACTTTAGCTGTCATTTCTGTCACATCTCCATAAAAGTCCCTTTCTTCGTACTCCACCTCCCGTACAGCAAAGAGTGCACCAAAAGCAAAGAATTTAGCCAACGAAACCAAGGCTCCAGTACCATATATTGAATGATCCAGGTCAAGGGTACGTTCAGCAAACAACATGATTGTAAAAGGTTGTTCTAAAGAGAAGACAGTAGTTCCCGAACCAGACTTCTTCACATCCGAACCGGTGCGCCTGCTATCTTCGGAAGCTATAGTATTTGGGGAGGCTCTGTCGAAAGAAGCAGACTTGATCTGCCAATAGGACTTCTCTCTTATCCAGGACACAGAAACAGGATCTTTACCGGTGACTGGGAAGATAACGTTCGTCAGTCCATCAATACCTATCGATGGTATATTTCCAGGCTCACCGAGTTCGATCACGTCACCCAACGCTTGTAACCCAATATCAAATTGCCAAGCACTCGCCAGCCGAAGACCGGCCAGAGTAGCGGACCCGGACAGAGTTTCAAGAACCTCGTTGCGTACTACTGTTGGCGCCGAGGAAAGCACTTTCAGCAAGGAATCAGGAGCATATTCATTAACATAGGCTAAAGACAGATAGCGTGACATTTTCCGTATACGCTCATTCCGGTCGTCGGTATTGCGGATCGCGGTAACTTGCGCAAATGATGTAGTACGCTTTTTTAACAAATCTTCAGCTGTAGCGTCGGTACCGGATGCAAGTCCACGCTGGATAAAGGAAGATATAGCTTGGGCTGGCGTCGCAAAATTCGTCGCCTGTCTATAAAAGTTCTTCCAGGTATTTACACCTACCACATCATATCCAGCTGTACCAGTACGATTCTCCATTAACAGAGGCCCACCGGAGTTTCCGGAATCAACAGGAGCAGAATGCTGAAGCAACGTTGTAACCTGGGGATCTACCAACCTGGGGATACGCGCGGTCGCGTTTGTGACAGTCCCTTTCCCCAGCTGCCAAACAGGCTCACCACTGAGTCCAGGATATCCGGCTGACCATGCATCCGAGCCATCCCTAATTCCCACAGAAGAAACTGTCAATCCTTTTTTTAGTGGAAAATCACTTGGCAAACGAATCATTGCCAAATCAAGTTCATCATCAATCGCAATTATCAGGCAGTTCTTGTACTCAGTTATGCTCCCGTCAGCAGCCTCAAACTGTAAAATTGCTGACTCCGCATCAAGTACTACATGATGATTGGTAATTACAACAACGCTTCCATCAGGGGCATTTGCGACAAAACCTGATCCAAAGATCTGATTCCCACCCTTTTTGATGAACTCCGAAAGGCTCTGGTATCCCGCCTGCGCCACCTGCCCTGAAAGCGACTCCATCATGGATAGCGTTTGTTCCGAATAAACAGGACGAACTACACAGATATACTCTCTAATCTGTGCCGGTAATAACGAGACTGCGATTAAAACCAAAATAAAAAGGAAAACGGACTTTCTAGTGTAATCGGACATAACAGACTCCTACTTCTTAAAAACTGAGCAATTCTTTATATTACTAAACCTGAGTATATCCCAAGCAAGAAATAAAACGCAAGAAAGATCTATAAAAAGGTCACTCTTCCACTCCATCAGGCAGTCATTTCATTCAAGAAATTGCCAACTTCTTTTTTGAAGTCTTGCTGAACGATTGCAATTGGCCAACTCTACAAAGAATTTACTTTCAAGAACGTTTTACCGACTAAAAACGCCACCAGTGTTGAGGAAAACGTTACCTTTTAATAGGGAAAATAAAAAAAAGAGAATTATGTATACATGATTCCTTTTGACCAACTACTACAATTTTTTTTAACGTTTCTCTACTTTATAAGTCAATGTAGTATCATGCAACGACTGTATAATCATTATGATCTTTGAGGTTTTTTTTGTCAAACAGTTTTTTCAAGTAGAAAGATTGGAAACTCGGGCGATCGATACTATAAGCATTATCGGCTTTGACATCAACTCGCCGAAGTTCGAACGCCTGCATCAGTTAGGCGCCCGGGTGATGGCCGCCGGCAACCAGAGCGAGCTCGAGAAAAACCTGAAAGCCCTGCTGGAAGCCGATATCACAAAGTTGGAAGGGTTGTAAGAGAGGTTGGGGAGCCGATCGGCTAGGACTGAGCCGGAGGCGCGGAACCCACCAAATCCAGAACGGCTCCGATGATCTCGTCGCCGGCCTTGCCGATAAATTTCTCGGCCGCGCCGCGGGCGATTTTTTTGAGCCGCTCGCCGACGGGTACCTGCTCAAGCTCCTTTAAGAACGCCGTTATCTCCGGATTGTTCTCCCGGCTCTTGGCCTTGGAAAGGATATTGAAGGCGATAACGCGGGCAATCTCTTCGGTGTTATTATAATGAGCCATCTTCAGAAAATCGATAATCTCGAGGGACAGAATATCCTTGTTGAAACTGTAGTCCGGAATGCCGCCCACCGCGAAAATCCGTTCCTCGATATATTTTTTGGCGATGGGATTAGGAAGGAGCAGATTGATCTTGCCATCCCGGAGCAGACCCTTTCGCGCGGTTGTCGAATTGACTGTTTCCAGCAGAAAGTCCTCGATCCGGGAGTCATTACCGTAATGGAAGAAGTCGGTCTCCAGCAAGTTTTTAACGCGAGTCTCGGTTACGCAGGCCCGTATCGAAAGCGCGCGCAGCTCGGTTTTATTGATATGGAAATAGCGGATCCTACCGTCTTTGACAAAACGCTTGTCAAGGTTCGCCAGCAAAAAGCAATGAAACACCGCCTGATCAATCTCGGACTTGAGCACCCGCCCAAAGCCATTGCGGGTATAAAGAGCGAATATCTCCTTACCTAATTCCTCGTTAACGCTCATCTTTTTTACCTCTTTATCAGACACCCGTCGAGCGCGTCTCGATACGCATTACAAATAATACTTCCCATCAATTTTCCTATTAGCCTGTCCACCAAAGAGAACCTTGTCATGTAACCGCATCAGCTTTACCTCATTATAGATCATTGTGCTTCCGCCCTGCTCAATCGCAATCTGACCTTCTGCCCAGAGTTTGTTTTTAATCAAATAATACCCAAAGGCACTATTCCCTGAACCTGTCGCGGGATCTTCAAGATAGCCGAACTTCGGGGCAAATACCCTGGTGTGCGCGAAATATTTCGCGCCAGCGGTTTCCATTGAGAATATCAGGATAATATCAATTTGGGCAACGATGCAGAATCTTTCAAGGATATCTTTATCCGGCAAGATTTCAATTTCATCCTGCAGGGTAGCTATGGGAACGATCAGCGTTCTTAAACCGGCATCAACAAAATCGATCGGATAGGCAGTTGCTAGAGCGCTCTCGGATATGTTCAGCGCTTCGGCAATTTCGCTTTTCGCGACCGTCATCTTGAGCCACAGAACATCAGGCGCGGTTATAAAAACGGCATTGTCAGTTGCCAGCCGGTTATAGACAGTAAGGCTCCCCTTTTTGTTCGTCTCGATTTCAATTTCCGGCATTCCGAGCAAAGAGCGATCATTCAGTATCAATTCATGCATTACGGCTATGGTGCCATGTCCACAGAAAGCGACCTCGCATTCCGAAGAATAATAGGCTAATTTCATTCGGCCGGCTTGCCGCGAGACAAACACAAACTCAGAAACAAAGCCTTGATGCTCCCGGGCAATTGCCAGCATTTCTGCTTCTGTCAGGCAATCATCACCCAACTCCATAAATGCCGCGGGATTACCTCTTGAAAAACCGGAGGTAAAAGCATCAACCTTTTTGTAGACATAGCTTTTCATTACAGCGCCTCCGACGTCAACACCGTACAGTCAATTACAGCTCGAAACAATCGCCAAACTTATGCATCGCCATCTTTCATCGAGGTGTTTATGAGACCAAAGCAAGCATAAGCAAAAAGAGTACTGGCGACCAAATTATCGCAAACCCAAGAAAGCTGAGCCTTCTTATTCTTTTGATGAACAAACAAGTCAGAAATAGCAATACTACCAACATTGCGTTCCCGACCGAGAGCAAAGCCTTAAATCGATATTCCTGGAAATTATCCCGATTGTTATACCTCAAATTTCGCTCTTGATCCTGAAGGAAAGATAGGTACTCAATAGCAGTATTGCTCTCTTTTACTATCTCTTTATAATCCAGTGAAGATATGACGAACCCATACTGATTAGCTCGATTAACAACTCCGTTTTTAATCTCAACAATAATTGTAGTGGGCAAATTATAATTCAGAGCAATAGTTTTTGTGTCACCCGAAGAAGTAATAGTATAAGGCTCCCATTTATAAAAGGGAATTGCAAACCCATAATTATGCGCTTCATTACTTTGGATATCACTTTTAAAAAATTCAAGAACATGGTTGCCGGACATGTATTGAGGCAAGTAACTATTATTACCACGCTCACTGAGTTGCGCGGCCAAAAAATTCACTGGCTTTTCAGGAACGACACCCAATAAACCCTTTGGCATTAATATTGTAGTATCGCCGATTACGATACTCACTACTGAGTCTCCATCAATATAGATCGAGCTGACGACACCATCAACAATCCACTTGCCGTCCTCGTCAAGAACCCCGGAATGCGTATAGGGAACGGCTTCAGTAAGCATTGCGTCAAATGCCAAGGCGTTTTGATAATATAAATGTCCATTCTCGAGGAGATCAAATGGCGTTCGGTATTTATCCAGCAGATTTCTATAACTCTCAGTGAACATACCACTTTTGCTAATCAAAACCAACGCGGCGACCAAAACAGCTAAAAACACAACATGAACCGGGATTAATTTTTTTTGATTTACCCAGAAAGGCTTCATTTTCTTCCTAAATACCAGCAGTAAAATCGGCAGAACGATCAGAACCAGCCAAACAACAGCCAACATAATGATAGTGCCAATATTCATTTGATCTTACCCCTTGTATTCATTTTCGCTACTTCACAGCGATGACAACATTACCCTTTTTGTGCCCTTGGTCAACATAGCGGTGGGCTTCTACAATTTCTTCCAGCGGATAGCGCCTGTCGATTACAGTCCGCAACTTTCCCGCGTCGACATACTCCTTTAGCGTGAGCAGATCGGCAGTCATCATCTTTAGCGAATCCGAGGCGCTGAGAACGCTATAGTACTTCCCGTTCTCAGTCAGTAACCGCTTAACTTTCAGGCGAGACAGTTTTCCGACGGCATCGAAAATCACGTCGTAAGATTCATCGGTTTGGGCAATATCCGTAACGGTATAATCAATTGTCCGATCAGCGCCGAGCGATTTAACCATTGCCAGGTTAGCCGTACTGCACACTCCCGTAACATTCGCGCCCATCAACTTTGCCAACTGCACCGCATAAGTGCCGACGCTCCCGGAAGCGCCGTAAATCATCACTTTTTGACCCTGCTGAATATCGGCTTTTCTGAGAATCAGCAAGGCCACAATCCCGGCATTAGAAACCGGAGCGGCCTCGTCAAAGGTCATAGTGTGCGGTTTTTTGGCAATGACGCCGTTTTTATGCAGACAAATATATTCCGCGTAAGCACCAAATTTCATCTCGGTAGCCGCGAATACCGCGTCGCCAACGTTCCAGTTTGCTACCTGCTTGCCGACCTCTACAATTTCACCGGCCAGTTCCATCCCCAATATCTTTTTCCGGGGTCCGGTAAAACCAAGGAGCAGACGCATCAAGGGCTTGAAGAAAAAATCCTGAACCGCGCCTAGGCCAGGCCTAAAACCACGAATCTTAGTATCTCCGACATGCACCGTGGTGGCGTGAATCCTGATCAGTACTTCATTATCCTTCGGCCTGGGCTTTGCCACGTTCTTCAGTTGCAGCACCTCCGGCGGACCGTATTTGGTGCAGATAACCGCTTTCATTGTTTCCATTTTTCTATTTTACACCCATTTTAAATAATTGACATTTATTTTATCGCTCTTCGCGCCAGGGTTGTAGGCGGTATCCTTTTTGCTCAAAGCAAAAAGATACAAGGGCACCTCGAAAAACCGCAGTTTTTAGAGGTCAACATAAGGGCAAAGCCCGCCATTTGAGCTGAGCGTAGCCACTCAGCTCAAATGGGCGCCCGCGCGGGCAAGAGCAGATTACACATTTAAATTAAACCCGATATCTTCCTCGTCCGCGCGAATTCCATTAGCACCCCAATTCTCTAAGGGCGGCTCATAAAGAATGATTGTGATCTCGCTTCCGTTTAATCCGATCTTTGTCAACTCAGTGTTAATTGTTTTATACAAATAGCTTTTTGCCTGCTTTGACCTGCCGGGATAAATGGTCATCTCGATCAGAAGATACTTGTTTGACCTGCCTGGAGGGATAGTCCAGTTCTCCGCGGCAAATACAGAAAAGCGGTGATTAAAATCTGAATCAGGAATCTTAAAGGATTCAACCAGGGCTTTATGTATTATGGCGGAAATCTTGCTTAACTGAGCATTGCTCCACACATTTTGGCAACTAATATGCACAATTGGCATTTATTCCTCCTGTACTGATAAACCATTCTGCTAGAGGGGCTAGAAATCTTGAACTAACGGATTAATCAATAAAACGCCGCGATAATTTTGTCCGGCGTTTAAATCTTCGGAGAAAATAAACTCGCAGTTTGCTTTTTCGGCGGCCGCGATGACCAATGAATCCCAAAATGAGAGTTGCGATATTACACTGATATCTATTGCCTCTTCGGTTAACTGCAAATCAGAATTAACTACTTCCATATTTCTAAAGTTATGAATGATGTTTTTTACTATTATTTGATCAGCCTGAAGTTTTTTGGTCGCAATAACATAAAACTCATTTATTACTTGAGTAGAGATTACCGGCTGATGCTTATCGATTAGAATTTTAAGAATTTCTCTCGCTCTGTTTTGTTTAGTTGGATCATTTTTATCCAATGAGTAAACCAGAATATTAGTGTCTATAAATATTTTAGACACGATACAACTCATCCCGAGTCCACTTTTTTCCACTTGAGGCGACATCTAACTTATCCATTAGCGCAAAAGTATCTGTCAGCCATTTTTCCTTTTGAGGAACAACAGTTTGCTCAATTAGCTTTCTGACTAAAACGTTAAAAGACATATCATGTAAGCGGGCATACTCTCTTCCTGCTTGCAAAATATCTTCATCGATTGATAAGGTTATATTCTTCATAAATCCCCCGCATACACAGTATATGTGTACACTTATTAATCGTCAAGAGTTTCCTCCATAAATCATTAACACCCTCAATACAACTTAACCCTAACGTAGGGTATTTTTTTCTCATCAAACTCACCAGTCCGCAAATAGCCAAGCAACAACCGCTTCCAGACCTTCAGGTCGGCGGAAAATACGTCACTATGGCTTCTCTCAGGAACGAAAATCAGCCGGCCGTTTTTATAGTGTGTCGCATAGTCCTCAAGCCCCCAGGGTGGCGATGAAGGATCCAGCGTCCCATTGATAAGTAAGGTTTGCACGTCTGTATCACGCCATATCCGGTATTCCTCGGGAATAAGTTTTATAAAGGAGGGATCTTGTTGAGCAATGGCCCATTGCAAGAAAGTATAGGGCATGGTTCCAGGATTGTTTTCCGCTATCTCAGACAGATAGTCGATCTCAGAATTATAATCAGCTTGAGCGGCCTTAAGTATACGGTCAGCGTTGTACCCACTGGTAATCTGGTTTATGGGAAACTGAGACAGAGCCCTGGCGAGGGGCCTGAAGTTACCCTGTTCGGCAGCGAGCATGGCGCTAAACACCAACGGGGCCATTTCGGTTTTGTAGAGACTCATATGAAGGGCCGACGAGAGAAACTCACGGGTAATGGTCGTTCCATCTACCGTTACGGGAAGAAGCGCAATAACGTTCTTCCAGGATTCAAAGAGATCCGGACTTAATTTCAGCGCTGCGGGGTCGGCCTGCCAAATTTGATTATACAGACCGAGAACCTTTTCGAGATGATCCTTTTCCCAGAAGCATCGGCCCGGAGGGTTTATACCTTGCTGGATGACTCGATTCACACTCTCCGGATAACGTAAAGAATACGAATAAGCTAACCGGGTTCCAAAGCTTTCGCCAACAATATTTACCTTCCCATACCCAAGAGCGGAGCGAACGGCGTTAAGATCATCCACCACCTCAATGGTATTATAACCCTCACTATCAATGTTGCTTTCTTGCCAGATCGCGCGGTCTTCACTAAAACTCTGCGCGAGTTGCTGTATCAATTCCACCGATACGGATTCTTGCGTTGAGAACATTTTCAAAACGCGATTTGAGTAACCGGGTGTCGGAAGATTCGTCAGAGCGTCTATACCCCGGTACCCAACAAAGACTACCTCATGAGCGTCAAGAAAGAACTCCCCGATCGAAAGAAGCCCGTCTGCGTTTTTTCCACCCGGGCCGCCTTTCAGATAGAAAACCGGTTCCAGTGCTTTGGCCGTATCAGCATGATAGCGTAAAAAGGGCAAGGCTATGAGACGGCTTTCCGGGTTGGTTCTGTTTTCCGGAACCAGGATAGTTCCCATATCCACGACTCGGCCCTTATACAGGTAAGTCTCAAAAAGAAACCCTCCCTCTTTTTGCTCCATAATGGATTCGGGACTCGGAAAGCTCAAATAGGAAATCTCGGGAAACCCGGAAGGAGTAAGACAGGACGATAACAGGACAATTGCCAAAAACAACACAGTACCTGTCGATAAAACTTGAGACCGATTGATGCGCATATACGATATTCTCCTTGAACTTGTTTACTCTACAGACACTTAGCATACACCATTTTTTAGAGATCCGAAAAAATCCTTTTCCACTCCCCCCTACACCAGATTCTTCTGCAGAAAATAACTGACGCGCTCTTCGCCGCGCCTGGAGCCGCTAAAGCCGCAGGACTGATACAGGGCCAGAGCGGAAGCATTGTCCTCATACACTTCCAGGGTCAACCGGCCCCAGCCCTGAGAGCGGGCTTCCGCTTCCAGAAAGGCTAAAAAGGCGCGGCCCAAACCCCGCCCCCGATAGGCGTCCAGAATAAAAAAGTCATGCAGATTAAGCAGCGTCTTGCGCTGGAAGGTTGAGAATCCCATAAAGCACAGCGCCATGCCCGCCGCCACCGGCGCTCCCCCACCTTCCACCTCTGCGGCCTCCGCGTCGTGAACCTCGCAGAGATAACAGCGGGTGGTGGGAAAGGCCCGTAATTTTTCTACCAGGTCGCCGCTCTCCGGCGCCGCACTCCCGCTCTGGTTCTCTTCGAACAGCGCTACTAGCGACGCCACCCTCTCCGCGTCGCCCGAGTCCGCCAGATTTGCCAACCGAAACCGTACTGCCATTTCATCCTCCGCTCCAGGAGTGTAAATACGAAAGCCCTAGACGGCAAGCCCCCCCCCTGGCGATGCGATCTGGGGATAGTAGGTTCTGGCCCACATCGAGTCTTCTGGAAGCCTGCGGCGATTCAGGGTGCGTAGTGTAAGCTTGTTGCTGCAGCAAAATAAAACCCTACTCTTGTCATATTTTCCTTCATAAGAGGGGATTCTTTCTTTTAATAAATTTCCATCCAAAAACACAGATCCTCCCTATAAGTAGTGCGGAGGATTTTAATGGGAAATTTCAGTTTGACCAATGATTTTATTTTTCGTTACATTTTCGGGGCGGAGGCAAATGCGGATATTCTGCTGTCGCTGATCAATTCGGTATTGGAGGCAAAACAGTTGCCCCGCGCGGTCGGCATAAAATCCGCAAATCCGTTTTTGCAGGTAACGGAACGGGCACAGCGGGAGGGCATCCTGGATGTGCGTGCCGTCGACCCCGAAGGTAAACAGTTTGATATCGAGATACAGGTTCGCACGCAAAAAGCCTACGTCAAACGGAGTCTTTATTATCTGAGCCGCATGTATGGTTTTCAGCTGTTGCGGGGGGATAAATATGAGCTTCTGGAACCCTGCATCAGCATCAATATTCTCGACTTTGTACTCTTTCCCGAAGAAAGGGCTTTTCATCATTTTTTTACCTTTCGGGAATATGACCGGCATGAACTGGAGCTTTCCCAGGATATTTCCGTGCATTATCTTGAGCTGCCGAAGTTGCTTAAATTGATCGACTCGCCCGCGCCTTCAACCTCTTTGAAAATGGTCGAAAAGTGGTTATACTTAATTAAAGAGATTGATAATCCGGAGGATCCTATGGTACAGACAATTATCAAAACAACACCGGAGCTGCACCGAACAAAAGAAGAATATGACCGCTTTGTAGCCGATCTAAAATTGCGCTACGAGGCCGAAGACCACGAAAAATGGCTGCACGACCAGGCGCAATACGAGTATGAAGCCATGGAAGAAGGCAAGGCAAAAGGGTTGGCCGAAGGCTTGGCCGAAGGAAAAGCCGAAGGGTTGGCAGAAGGAAAAGCTGAAACCCTGCATCAGACAGCTCTAAAAATGCTTGAGAAAGGTCTTGAAATCGCCCTGATTTCTGAAGTCACCGGACTTACAGCCGAAGAAATACAGACATTACAGAAAAGTTGACTTATCAGTCAAAGCCGGGATCTATTTTCCCGGTTCTGTAATTCCTTGAAAGCGTTTCTCAGCTACCACTATTTTAGGCCCCCTCATGCGGTATACACCGGTATATCCCTATGCACAAAGCCCTTACTCTATCGATACATTGCTTGAGGTTCTAAAAGGAAGGCAGCCAAACGGTGACAAATTGTCACCAGTTCAAAATGACAGCTGAAGATGGAAAAGTACGGATAAAATCCCCAACATTTTTCCAACATCAAACCATACATAAGTTAAGAAATCCGCTTTTCTGCCACTCCAAGAAGGCATACAGCAAGATACTGGAAGATCTGGTCGACGAACTGAGCGAGTTGCAGGGTATGGATACCAGCGGCAAGGATGGGGCAATTCGCCATGTCATGTCGGGCGTGAATCCACAAGGCTGTCAGGTTTTCAGTTTTAAACAACCGAGCCACAACGGTACGCGGGTGATCAAGTTTTTCCTGCACCTGTCGAAGGATGAGCAACGCGAGCGGTTACTCGCGCGTATGAAGCGTGCCTGAGTGCCACGAGCACAAAGGAGTCTCCCTGGTATGTAATTCCGGCGGATGACAAGAAAAACGCCAGGCTGCTCATTTCCCAGATCATCGTTGACGCGCTGAAAGACCTTAAAATGAGCTACCCGAAAGTCACCCCAGAGCGCCGCGAAGAATTGCTGAAGCTACGCAAGGAACTTTAACCGGCACAGCCATCCCCCTTCCAAACTCTCCCCTAATTGTCAGAGCTTTCCTGTATACTACTCAAAACATATGGTATTATCGACTAAGACTATGTGGATTCTAGCTCGCGATGTTTGGAATTATTTAAAAAAACCTGGGCAATAATTGATTATTTTGGCTACAAAGGATCATGCCGGTTTACACTACCGGTAGTATGGGGGGGGGGCTAATAATGAACACAGAAACAGCGCTGGCCGTATTCGAAGACTATAAAATCCGGCGGATCTATGATGATAGAAAAGAAATCTGGCTCTTCTCTGTTGTAGATATTGTGGCGGTTCTTACCGCTCAAGCCGACTATCAAACCGCTCGCAAATATTGGAACAAACTGAAAGAGCGACTCAAAAAGGAAGGCAGTCAAACGGTGACAAATTGTCACCAGTTCAAAATGATTGCCGAAGATGGAAAATTACGGCTAACCGATGTGGCCGATCCAGAAACCCTCTTGAGGCTGATCCAGTCGATACCCAGTCCCAAGGCCGAGCCGATCAAGCTCTGGCTCGCTAAAGTGGGCTACGAACGAATTCAGGATATGAGCGATCCAGCTCTTTCCCTCGACCGCGCGCGTGAATATTGGCAACAGCATGGACGAAGTGAAAAATGGATTCAACAGCGGATGATGGGACAAGAAACCCGCAATAAGCTGACCGATTACTGGAAAGAGCACAAAATTACCAAAGAAGACGAGTATGCTATTTTGACCAATATCATTCATCAGGAATGGACGGGTGTATCAGTCAATAAACATAAAGAAATCAAGGGACTCAAGACCCAAAATCTTCGGGATCACATGAGTGAGGCCGAACTGATTTTTACCGCTCTCGCTGAACTTTCAACCCGCCAAATTGCCGAAAGTGTCGATGCCACTGGCATGCGACAGAATGCGGAGGCCGGTAAAAAAGGCGGAAAAATCGCCAAAGGCGCCCGACTGGAACTTGAATCCAAAACCGGTAAAAGCGTAGTCACCGGCGAGAACTTTTTACCACCCCACAAAAAGTCAAAACTGGATTAGAAATCGTAATACTATTGAATTATTGGGTTTATGGGAGCAGCTTAATAATCCCGATTCTAAACCCGTCGAATTCGACGGATTTAGAAAACACTCTGGGATATTCGTAGAAATCTAGCTAAGATAAACTATCGCATCCATACCGAAACCGATCTGCTCAATATGTCGCTGTTTAGGAAAACAGCAAGATAAAAGCAATGAACACTCATCCCAGGAACTCTGACCGCTCCCTCCCCTTCCAAACTCTCCCCTAATTGTCAGTGCTTCCGCCTATACTACTCAAATGCGCGCTTTTTTAATTTGCCCGGTTCCAAAAACGCGTGTTATAATGGAGAAATTAGTAAAATGATGAGGACGCGTAAAAAATATGAGAAGTGACGCTGAATCTAATTTATTCGCCATTATTGACTTGATGCAAAGCCCGAAAGGGGCGAGCGTGAAGGAAATATGTCAGGTTTTAGGCTGTAATCCGAAGACTTTTTATGTGCAAAAGGCCAAGCTGGAAAAGTATGGGGTTCCTTTTTACGACAAGGATGACTATGACGGCAATACCAATTCCAAGCGCTGGTATATTGACCCTGTTTGGTCAAATCCCACGCCTCTGGTGCTGGAGCCGCGGTACCGTTTGATGCTGCGGATGCTGTTGGGCCGCTCCCGGCTGTTTGAGTCGGCGGAAACCAGGAAGATGCTCAAGGTAATCAAGCGTAAGGTTGAGTCGTCTCTGTTAGGTGATAAAAAGAACCGGATCAAGACGACGTACTGCAATTTTAAGGGTTCAAAGAGCTATGAGGGTAAGGAAGAGGTGGTCAATACGCTGCTTGACTGTATCGAGACGAGTCATGTGGCGACGGTAACGTACCTGGCGGCAAAGGCGACGGAGCCGAAGACGTATGCCATTGAGCCGTACACGCTCGTTGAGCATGGCAATTCACTCTATGTGATTGTGGCGGTACCGAAGCATGATCGGGACATCCGGATTCTGGCTGTGGAGCGGGTGGTGGAGATTCAGCGCTCCCCTACGGAGCGTTTTTCCATTCCGGATTCGTTTGATCCGGCGATCTATCTGAATCCTTCTTTCGGTATTGTGATCGAGGATCTGATCCGGGTTGTGGTCCGTTTCGCGGCGTCAGCTTCCCTCTACGCCCGGGAACGCACCTGGGGTCAGGAGCAATCTATAGAATTTCATACTGATGGGTCCCTCACCCTCTCCTTCACGGCCGCCGGTAAAGACGAGATTAAACGCTGGATCCTCTCCTTCGGCGCCGCCGCCCAAGTCCTGTTTCCGACTGAGCTGGTGGAAAGCGTGAAGAAGGAGTTGCTGATGGCGGGTGGGTTGTATGGGTGATGTTGGATAAATAATCATCAGTCCGATAATGAGATGATTTGCAAATCATAGGCGGGTGTATATGAAGTTCCGAAAAGCTGTTCATATATTAATTATTGGTAAAGAGTATTAAGTGATGACTACGGAAGAATATAATGAAAAAATATTATTAGTGGCACGCATTGGAGACCTAAGCTTGGAAGGAGTCTTATATGCTGAATATGGGGCTGCTTTCTTGGAATGGTTAGGAGAGCCTTCTTATGACAATGGAATCGGTTATACCGAGAGTTTATATGGAGATTTCTGGGCATGGTTTACTAGTCGCGTATTAAATAACGGTGAATTTGTAGATGAATGCGTAGAGCTTCAAGTGCAGAGTCTTGATAGGGAAATTCAGTCTACCTTCGCGAGAAACTCATAATACAAATCCGCGGGAACTTCATGTTCGAAAACCAGTATCATTTTTATGGGCTTGTCACCTTCGGCACTCTGACAAATAGCTTTTCCAAGATATACGAATGGTTGAGAGACCTGTTCAATTTTTTCGAATTTTCTGACAAATACATGAAGGTTAATATTCCGTTTATAATTAAACTCCAAGTCTTTCCCGCGCTCAGAATCCCGGGACGTAGTGTTAGGAGATTCCCATTGGAATATTTTCGGTGTTAAAAATTTATCCTGATAATTTATCGCTTCCTTGATATCAGCTCCTTTGTGCAAGTTAATAAAAAGGAAAAAATCCTTGCCATTTGTAATCAATCCGGATCCGCGGAAAGAACTGTGCGATTTTTTATAGTTGGATAAAAGAGCCGTATCCCGCATACTGTATTGATAATAGAGTTTAAAGTGCGGACAACCATAATCAGTATTTCCGAATTCCTGTTCGTATCGGATTATTCCATAGTGGAAAATATCTGAGAACCATAGTTTAAATGTCGGATCGGAATAGATAGCCTGGGTTCTTGATGAAGTGCGTAAGTTATCATCCTCATGAATAAAAAGCAATCCTTGATAGTCTTTTTTTTCTTTCGAGTCAAAAAATGCCTGTGAAAGATAAGCAAAAGAGTGCTTTATCGTTTCTTTTGATGGCGTGCTGATATGCTTGGCGAGCTCATGTGACGCTTGATCAAGTGTAATTGAGTTATGCCATAATAAATACTCGCATATTACAAATTCATGAATTCTTTTACAGGGTAAAAGGTCCGAAAAGAAACGGAGTAAAATCACGAAGTCTTGATTTAGTAAAATAGTTGCTAATGCCTCAGTTTTTTCTACTCTTTCCAGAAAATTCAGATACGTTTTAGAGAGGGTGATAAAACTGATTGGGTCAACAGCGCCGTCAACCTTTAGATAATCAACGAGCATAGGAATGCTATTTCCCTGTATTCGTTTGAAATCAAGATATTCTTCTTTTAGGTATTTGAACGAGAAAAAGCGTTCATTTTCTAATTGTGCCAGTATTTGTTCCTTGGCGATTTTATCCATGTGTATATGCGAACTTCCTGGAATGTCGGCAAAACTGCTTTTTACAGAAACCTTCAGGCTGTCTTTGTCGAATTGTTTACTGCCATTGAGCGCTATTGCCATTAAAAAGGATTTTCTGTGATTTCCGATAAAATCCAGTACAGTAACGAACTCTTTGTCTGGCAACTTCCTCAAGCCACGTCCCAGCTGTTGGACAAAGATAATTGAGGAATCTGTTGGTCGAAGCATTAGTATAATATTGACGGATGGAATATCGATGCCTTCATTGAAAATATCTACAGAAAAAATAACTTCCAAAGTATCATGATTTGATTCGAGTCTGGATATAGCGGCATTACGTTCGGGAATTGAATTGTTGCCCGAGAGAAATAACGACGGAATTCCTTTGTTATTAAATTCAGCAGCCATGAACTCGGCATGCTCGAGTGTAGCGCAAAAGCCGAGGGCTTTCCGTTTTAGCC
The DNA here is from genome assembly GCA_942493045.1 of Treponemataceae bacterium. Classification (GTDB taxonomy): domain Bacteria; phylum Spirochaetota; class Spirochaetia; order Treponematales; family Treponemataceae; genus Teretinema. The sequence continues at coordinate 2,120,524 of OW818665.1, forward strand.
CGTCATGACCATAGAATCGCATTTTTTCCAGAATATAGTCAGTTCGACGCGATACCATAAGAAGTTTTGCGATTGCGGAGACGTCGTCTATATCCACGTTTGCATAATTAATCTCGCTGAAATCCGTAATACCAAAATAATGGAAGGGGGTAACCAGTTCGTATTCAAGAGCTTGCCTGAGTCGTATTTCAACCGCGATATTATTGTCAAAAATCGAATAGATATCACCAACGTCGGATCTTTCCGGCGTTGCTGTTAAGCCAAGCAGAAAGGCGGGAGTGAAATGTGAAAGAACTTTTTGATAACTGGGGCTGGAAGCATGATGCGCTTCGTCAATAATGATATATTCAAATTCTTTTACATCGAATTCAAGATAATGGTTTTGCAAGGTTTGAATGGTAGTGAATAAATAATCGGCTTTATCTTTTATAGTTCCGGTAAAAAAGCCTGTGGAAAATATTTCTGTATCAATAATCTTTTCGAAGGATTCTTTTGCCTTCACCAGAATATCTTCCCTGTGTACAACAAATAAAAGTTTTTTAGGTTTTACTTGCAAAGCGTCAAATACAGCCATATATGTTTTTCCGCTACCGGTTGCGGCGATAGCAAGAGCCTTTTTTTCATCGGTTTTTCGCAGTCTGTCAAGTTTGTCGATTGCTTCTATCTGCATTTTATTAGGTCGGATCCGATCTTCATCAAATTCAAATGCATTTTCTTGAATAGCGCGTTTGCCTGCTCGTGACAGGTACAGGGCATATTCTTCGATAAAAGCATCTGACAATTCCCTGGTGTGTTTGTCATTCCATTGAGTATTGAACTCATTGAGAACATCTTGAGCGAAAGGATCGTTTTGTTTTGCATGATTCAAGACATTCCATTCTACATTACTTTTAAGCGCGCATTGGGTAATGTTCGAGGATCCGATAATAATATTATGATTTGTGTCGGTTGTGAAAATATACCCTTTTGAGTGAAACCCTTTATCTCTGGTAGGAACGAATATTTTTGTTTCAAGGTTGGGAAAGCGTTTCAAGGCGAGCAATGCACTCGGCTCTGTGCTATTTAAGTATGTGGAGGTCAAAATTTGACCCGGAATATTCTGTTCTGCTAATTTTTGGAAAGTATCAAGCAGTAGCTGTACTCCGGAAAAGCGGATAAACGCAACGCTCATCTTGAATGACGAACAGTTACTCAGATTTGATTCCAATTCCCCGAAAAAAGTGCGATAGCCGTAATTATGGATAAACTTTGTATTGTCGGAATATGAGGATTCAAACCTGATTGGGTCAATCACCTAAAAGTCCTTTGATTTGTTCAACGATCGGAATATCAGCCGCGGCCCAATCAAGTGAGTTAAGTTCATCTTGTGAAAGCCAGCGGGAATCAAGATGTTCGGAAAGATTTAAATTACCTGTGATAACGGTAGCTTGATAAGCGTGCATGGTTATAGAAAAGGTATTGTATTGATGGTTGACGGTGGTTATAAAATCGCCGACTTTTATTTCGGTATTAAGTTCTTCAAGAATCTCGCGCGCGAGTGCTTTTTGAGATGTTTCCCCTGCTTCTATTTTACCACCTGGAAATTCCCATTTTTTTGCAGTTTCCCCAATATCTTTGCGCTGAGCGCAAAAAACCTTTCCGTTTTTAATAATTACTGCCGCAACAACCTCTACATGTTTCATTGATACTGCCTTTTCCTAATAATACCAGGTTTAATTCCACAGCACAAGATAAAAAACCTTGTCCATTACGAAAGCAAGCTGATCTGTATCATCTATAAGTGTACCCTCAGCGAAAGCACAACTCGAAAAAATTAACGGGTTCATCGATCAGTGTCAACGCTCCCCTTACGGCGTAGTACAGCAAAAAAACAACACAGAAGCTGATTTTTTTATGCCAGGGTTTCTTTTATCTGATTAGCAAAAAATTCTTTTATCTGACAGACATTAATACGGCCTTACAGAAACACTCCAGTAAAACTTACTCACGTTTTAAATATCTTGATAAAAATCATTCAGCCTCCCCCCCACCAAAACCCTCCCGTAAATACCACAACTTCTCTTTATAGTGAAGGCATGCAAAGAAAACACTATAGACACCGGGCACAGCAGGAACAGATATCGTTGAGGGGGCATTTTTTTACCAGGAGGGAAACTGAATGGGACCAGCAGGCGTTTCTCAGGCGGTATGCGCGGGGGTTGTTGGGGGATTATCATGTTACGGATGATTTTACCGGCTTCTTGCTCACCCTGGTGCCGGAGGGAGAGCTCATTGACCTGATGGCCGGCATCGCGGAGCTGCTGGCGGAGGACATTGCCGAGAATGACGACCTGCGGGATTGCCTCGAGGCCACCGTTGAGCGAAAAGAGCGGCCGATGCTGCCGGCCATACGCCAGATAGAAGAACTCTTTTTGTATATTGATGGAAGCGAACAGCGGCCGGCCATTCTCGCGCGCGTCGAGGAGGCGCTTGGGGAAAGCGGCGGCGCTGATGAAAACGCCCTGGACGCCATACCCGCCTACCAACAGTTAGCGAGAGTATTCAAGCTGGATCGGGATGACCTGAAAATCCTTTCTTTTTTGTTCGCCGTTTCTTCCTGGGACAGCCTGGAAAACCTCGTCAGCGACTGGACTGTGCAAGAGTTTTATCATGGAGTTTCCCTGGCGACCGGCGTGGCCCTGGAAAAGTGCCAGAAAGGCTTTACGCCGCGCTCGCTTTTAATAACCTGCAACCTTGTGGAAAGCTCCAGGCGGCAGCCGGGAGTGTATGGCATTACCGATTGCCTCGCGTCTTACTTGACCATGACCGGACAACAGCACCTCCACGAATCCTTGCTCACCGAAGAAACCGAAAAGGCCTACAAGCTGGACAGCTTTTGCGTCGATGAATTGCGGCGCGGTACTATAATTGATTTAATAAAAGGCAGCGTACCCTCCCACATATTGCTCTATGGCAAAGAAGGCAGCGGCAAAACCGAATTCGCCAAAGCCCTCGCCGAGGCCGCCGGGAAAAAACTGCTTAAATTCACCCAGGGCGAAGACTGCTTCAATTTGGCCCTCGTTACCGCCTCGATCGACAATCGCGAAGCCGTACTGCTGGTCGATGAGGCCGATGAGCTCTTATCCACCGCCCCCTCGCCTTTTTTCGGATTGTTCGGTAAGCCTCAAACTCCCAAGGCCCGAGTCAACGACATCCTCGACAACGCCCAGTGCAGCGTCATCTGGATAGTCAACCGCGTTCGCCAGATCGATGCCTCCACCCGCCGACGGTTTTCTTTTTCCCTGGAGTTCAGCGCCTTGCCGCCCCCGGCCATCCGGAATCTGGCCCGGGAATATATTGCCGCCCTGCCCCTATCAGAAAGCTTACGCGAAAGCATCATCAGCTTGACCGGCAATTATGGTTTAACCGCCGCCTCCCTGCGCTACCTGCGCGATACCCTGACAAGTATTGTGGACAAGGGCGAAAGCGATGAGCGCACCCTCGCGCGGGTACGCAGCCTGTTTGAATCCAATGTGCGCCTGCTAACCGGCAGCCTGCCCCCGCGCGCCGAAACCAACCCCGCTTACACCATGGAAGCCCTGAACGTGTCCGTGCCGGCGGAGCGGCTGTTAGCTTCGGTAAGGCGCGCCATCCAGAGAGCGGAGGCGCGGGAATCAGGCGGCGCCCCGCGAGAGCGCGCCGGCTTACGTTTCCTGTTCCATGGCCAGAGCGGCACCGGCAAAACTGAGTTTGCCCGCTTTATCGCCGAAGAGCTCGGTAAACCCTTGCTCATTAAACGGGCCTCCGACATCCTCTCACCCTGGGTAGGAGTCGCCGAACAGAACGTCAGCGCCCTGTTCAAGGAGGCCGAAGACAGCCACTCCATCCTGCTGATCGACGAAGCCGACTCCTTTTTCTACGACCGCCAAAAAGCCACCCGCTCCTGGGAGCGCAGCCTCGTCAATGAGTTCTTAACCCGCATGGAAGATTTTAGCGGCATCCTGATCTGCGCCACCAACTTACCCTCGGTCCTGGACGCGGCCCTCGCCCGGCGCTTTCACGAAACAGTCGAGTTCCACCCCCTGAGCCTCGACGGCATCCCCCTGCTGCTAGGGCGCTATTACCCGGAAATCACCTTCAGCGAAGAGCAGATCTTCACCCTCTACACCCAGGGCACTCTCACAGCCGGCGACTTCGGTTCCCTCAAAGGCCGCACCGACTACCTCGACAACAGCGAAGTCACCGCGACCTACATCATCGGCAGTCTCTGCGACCTCAGCCGGTCCCGCCGCGCCGCCCAGGAGGCGTGAAGGAGGTTTGTATCGCAACTCCAAGATAACTTTGACAAAAACACAAAAGCGTTGTATACTTACTTTGAACCTGAAATTCGGCATGACTGATTAGTAGGGTTCCCCCGGGACGCGAAAGCGCCCCTATTTTTTTACCCAGACCCGTCCAAAAGGATCCGAAGGCGCCGCTTTTTTTATCAAAACCGGATTTAATCGCTCAAAGTAAGTTTTAGCCCCTTGTTTTTTGACAATCTTGTTCGGCCTGATGTACTGAGCGGTAAAATACGAAATAATATCAACCATCTGGATAAAATAGGAATGTTTTGAATCCCGCAATACGGGATCTTCAACAATAAGTTTAATCGGTAAGTTTCTTGAAGTGACGGAATATTTGCTTGGCACGGGATTGTATCTACGCATTTTTCGATGCAAGTTTCGTAATATCTCGCCATTTGTGTTGTCAGCAATAATAATGCCTCGATCGTCCAGTCTTTGCGGGCCGGGAAAGTTATGTGAGGTAATAGTGTTTTCATAGCGCTGTATCAATGAACGCCAGCCGTACTCAAAGACTTCTTTTGCATCGGTAAAATTCTTTTTGCATACAACTACCGTCATGACTCCGATTGAATCCTGCAAAGCAATCCAGTCAAGGGTATTTCTCAAAATCATAAATCGTTGATTACGCTGAATATTACTATTTTTATCGAGCCGACCGTTACACATTACCTGTGTATGAATTTCCTCACGTAATTTAAAACCGGTAACCTGCTTAACCGAACGCCGAAAAAGAATGAAATCATCCAACAGCTCTGTCCAACGTAACTCACAAAGACAGCGCTGATTATCTGTACAATACATGTATCCAATCAGACGCAATTTTGGCTATTTTCTAAGCTTTTTTTTCGGTCTGATGTTAGGAGCTACTTCAGCCCGGTTTTCTTGGAAAGAAAGAGCTGCAGCTCGAAGACGTTGTCCATCGCCACAACCCTTTCGAACTTGTTAAAATCCTTTCCGGAGAGCATGGCCACCGGCTTGCCGCGCAAACGAATTTCGGCGGTTTTGTCTTTCAGCTTTTTGCAGGTAAATGGCTTCTCGGTAAAAAGCGGATTCGTGTCGCTCATAGGACTAATTGTAACAGACCCCGAAGGGATAGTTCTGCGCGATATTACATCTTCCAGGTGAAACTGTTTAGTGCGCTAGCGCTTGCGCGATTCTCCGTTTTTTTTACTCTTCGTATAGAGCGGCTATATCATGTATTCTACGCTTCATTTCCGCGCGGATATGCATCGGCTCCAGGCACTCGCACTTATCCCCAAAACTAAAAAGAATATTATAGTAATAGTCATTCTCGATGAAAGGGAAACTGACAATCCAATGCTCATCGCCGTCCGGGGTAAAGTTTTCATACGCACAATAATCAAGTACTCTGTCCATGACAGATGTATGAATTCGTATTTTGATGTGTGTCTGCATAGTTTCCAAAACTTCAGTAAAATCAAACTGCGGTTTTTGATAGTCCCGCGGCGTAAAAAACTCTGCTTGCATGCGCAGGTTTGATGTGCGGGATAATCTAAAAAGACGAAAATCATTTCTTGTACGGCAATACCCCAGCCAATACCAATGACTGCCTTTTAAAACCAGCTGATGCGGCTCGGCTGTCCGCGCGGTCTGACTACCATAGCGGTCCGCATATTCAAACGAGAGCAGGCTGCTTTCCCGTAAAGCCGTTTTGATAATTTCCAAATATGCTTGAACGTTCCTGTTGCCCATCCACGGGCTTAAATCAATATATATTTGATTAGCTTTGAATTCGATATCTTTCGCTGTTTCGGCAGGGATAAAACTTTTGACTTTCGCAAGGGCGTTTACCAGTTCATCTCCCCGTATCATGCTGGAAAGACCGGAGAGCCCCATCAAGAGAGCGGAAAGATCGGCAGTCGAGAAAATCCTTTTATCAATCTTGTACTGCTGCATGATTTCAAAGCCGCCGCCCGCTCCCGATGTTGAGCGAACCGGAATGCCCGCCAAGTTGACAGTGTCTATATCGCGATAGATTGTGCGCTTTGATACCTCGAACATATCCGCCAGCTCCTGGGCGCCGATACGTTTTTTATCAAGGAGTATCATAATAATGCTGACAAGTCTGTCAATTTTCAACTGATAGCCGCCAAACGAAAGTTTCTTGTAATATTTATAGATTGTTGCCATACAGTTGTCAACAATCGCCGGGTATACTACACGAAGAGTGAACGCAATCTAACTACCCGGAGGAAACCGTATGCAGAAAAAAGCCTTGGTAATAATCGATATTCAAAACGACATAACCAAGCATTACAAGGAAATCATCGGCGCTATCAATAAAGCCGTTGATTGGGCGGTCAAGAATGAGATTCATGTTGTGTATATACGTCATGAAAATTTATCAGAGGGCACGAGAACTTTTAAACCCAATACAAAAGGCGCAGAATTTGCCCCGGACTTGAAAATCGTATCAAAAAATCTTTTTACAAAATCCAAAGGAAACGCTTTAAGCTGTGATGAGTTTACGGACTTTATCAATAAAAATGAAATAGCTGATTTCTACCTGGCGGGAGCAGATGCTGTGGCCTGTGTTAAATCAACCTGCTTCAATTTACGCAAGGCAAACTATGGCGTTACGGTCCTGTCGGATTGCGTTACGAGCTATGACAAAAGGAAAATCGACGAAATGCTCCGTTATTATGAGAGTAAAGGCAGTAAAATTATTTGTTTGAAAGATTTATTACTGTAAACTTTATTCCCCGGCAATCGCGTGCTTTACAAATTGTCAATTATATTCTCAAGCAGTGATTCAAAAGAGACTACAAGTCAATATCATACGTTTCCAGAATCATGATATAGGTATCAGCTGGATAGTCAGAAAGATCCACCGTGAAGGGGATACCCTGCGGGCGGACATAAAGAACCACATGATTGGCCCGCTCGCCCAGCTCCTTTTTAAAGATTTCCTGTTCCTGGGGAGGGGATGGCTCTCCGTCCCGCCAACCCATCACATGGAGCTTGGTAATTCTTCTGATATTTCCCGCATCCACATGAAAGCGCTCATATCCAGCATAATCCACCCGGGAACCATCGTTAAATTCGAGAACAACGCGTACAAGCTGTGGCTTACCATAGTCGTTAAGAAACCATAAACTCTTCGGCAGATCTGTGCTGCGGAGCGTGGGCGATGACGGGTTGGCATCTATAATCAGTCCTGACTCAGCCGGCGCGATAAAATCCTCTCCATGGGCCAGAAATAAGGGCAGCAACAAAAAGCAAAACAAGCCAACTAGTTTATTCATGTTTACAATGATAGCAGAAAGTTGGTTGCTGATTCAACAAAGCATGGATACGGATTATTAGCAATTTTGTGCTTACACAAAGCTGACAATAAACTCCTTAATAAGACTGTTAAATCGTTCCTGCTATAGAAACGAAAGAAAGATTATGTTCTTGACATAGGAACATAGCATAATTATACTTTATTCATCATGACTAACCTGCAAATATCCGAATTGGAAACAAACATGCGTCGCCGCAGGGAATCAATACCGCTGAGGATTCGTCCTTTTACCGATGAAACTGATTCACTTCCACGGGCCTTTCTCCTGACCGGCCCCCGCGGTGTCGGAAAAACCACATTTTTGCTTCATCACAGCAAAGCTCAGAAAATGCTCTATTTTTCGGCAGATAACCCCACCCTGGCGGATGAACCCTTATATGAAACGGTCAAGACCATCTTTCTCGCAGGGTTCTCCGGTGTCATCATCGATGAAGTTCACTTTGCCCGGGACTGGAGCGTGCACCTGAAAGCTCTATTCGACGATTTCCCTACTCATTCTATTTGGGTAAGCGATTCCTCGGCACTGGTGCTCAGAAGCGGAATCGGGGATCTGTCCCGGCGATTCGTCCCGATACGGATGCCTCTTCTTTCCTTTCGCGAATTTCTTTTTTTGAAAACAGGAATAGCCTATCCGGTTTTTGACCCCTTCATAGGGGATACAAAACTGCCTATTCAACCAACGCCAGAAATTCTTAGCCATTTCCGCGAATACCGCAGTACCGGCACACGACCTTTCTTTGCCGAGGGAAATTTCGAGGAGCGCATGCTCGCGGTGCTGGATAAAACGCTCTATGCCGATATCCCGTTTTTTCTCCCCAATGTAACGGACGGAAATCTCAGGCTTATGAAAGCGATTACCGGAACGTTGGCAAACGCGTCTATTCCCCGAGTTCAAGTACGGTCTCTCTGCGCGGACTGGGGCATCGGAGCCGAAAAACTTTACCAGATTCTCAATGTGATGGAGTCGGTCGGCATCCTCCGCATCATCCGGATAGAAAATGACACCAAGGCAAAAACCGCAGGCGAAAAACTTTTCTTTTCCGATCCTGCCTTCTACCCGGTTTTGCGCGGAAATTTCGGAACAGCCCGCGAAGCCCTTGTCGCCGCCCTCTGTGCGGAAGGCGGTTGGTTGGTGGAAGCAGTAAGAAACGAAACTGAGGGGGATTTTGTCATTTCCCGGAATGTTGCCGGAATTGCCACAAAGCTGAAACTCGAGGTGGGTGGCGCGTCAAAAAAAATCAAGAGTGCGGATTTCGTCATCCGGGACGATATCGATTTCCCCGGGGGAAACGCGATTCCGCTCTGGCTTTTAGGGATGACGCATTGAGGAGGCAGGCTTCTCTTCGCGCCAGGGATTGAAGCGGTATCCTTTTTGCTTCCAGCAAAAAGATACAAGCGCAGAGCCCGGCCGCCGGTATTCCGGCGGGGCGCCCGTCAGGTAGGACTCGGCTTCCAATCCTCGGCATCGTGCCTCGGATTTCCAGCCCGCGCTCGATTCCTCTCGGCCCGGCCCTGGGCCTCGCCGCGCACGTGCGCGGCCGGAATCTCACGTTCGAGTCCTACTCTGAAATCTGTAAGGCTTTAAAATGAAAAAACCCTGACAGTTTCCTATCAGGGTGTCTTTTTATTTAGCAGGAGTAGGACTCGCCCTGCATTCGGCAACTTCCTGTTGCCTCATTTCGGGCCGCGCTCATTGCCTGCCGCCGCCATCAATGGCGGCTCATCCTCGCATTCGCTCGGCGGCAATTCACGTTCGAGTCCTACTCTGAAATCTGTAAGGCTTTAAAATGAAAAAACCCTGACAGTTTTCTGTCAGGGTGTCTTTTTATTTAGCAGGAGTAGGACTCGCCCTGCATTCGGCAACTTCCTGTTGCCTCATTTCGGGCCGCGCTCATTGCCTGCCGCCGCCATCAATGGCGGCTCATCCTCGCATTCGCTCGGCGGCAATTCACGTTCGAGTCCTACTCTGAAATCTGTAAGGCTTTAAAATGAAAAAACCCTGACAGTTTTCTGTCAGGGTGTCTTTTTATTTAGCAGGAGTAGGACTCGAAGCAGAAATTTTCCTATTTCATGGTATAACACTGACTAACAAAAGTGACGTTAAAACCTTATCCTGTAAGGAATTAACCCATCAGTTCATAACAAAGTATAACACCATAAATCAGCGTTTGCAAGGGTAAAATGCTACTTTTTGTGCGACTTTTTTGTACGACTTTTACAATGTCTGCTGCTTTACAGAATAACAGCTTAAAAAATAAGTCAAAAACCGGTTTTCTAAATTTTCCAAAACTATAATGCTACTTTTTGTGCGACTCGGAAAAGAAAGTTTTTTTTCACTTTCTTAGGTCAAACACCTACTTCTGCAAAATCAATTTTCTGTCATGTAAAATATTATGGTATATAGATTTAAAAAACAGCTCGGTAAAAATAACCGGTCAAAACAATCATATTTCACACTGAAAAACACCTAAAAGTAGCATTTTATCAAATTTTATTTACCTTCGCGCCTCATCTAACTTTTCGATCAGGCGGTACACGGTAGTAGAAGGATTCCCTGGATCAGAAAGGCGTTTGGCTCACTCGCAAGCGATCCCCAATTGTTCAGTCTTCGTCGTAACGCCGCCAGCTTGGCAAGGCTTTATATTGCTCTTCCGGCGTTTTCCATGTTCTGATCAAATCCAGCAGGCATGGCATAGTTAAAAGATTTTTGGCGATATCGACTCTGCTTTGGATTTCTTGCCGTTCTTCCGGTGGAAGATCATCCAACATCGAATTCAGTTCATTCAGAAAATCTCGTTGGCTCCGAATCGTTGACCAATCTTCTATCAATTTCTGAAGCTTGGTTCGGCTTTCAAATTCGGTTTCCCGGCGTGCCTTCAACGCGGATTCCTTCTGTGATGCCTTGTACTTTTCTTCGCGCTCGGCTGCTTCCTCAGCGGCTCGCAGCTCTCCTTCCGTTATCAACGAAGGAATCGTTTGTGCCATCTTCTCCATTTCACCGATGATTTCATCGAGTCTTGCCGTCAGGAGCAAATCTTTTGTATCCTGCCAACTAGTGACCAGCTTCGTATGCCTGTAGGGAGAATAGGCATAGAGCCGATATCTTCCAGAACCGACTTCGGATGACGAATATCTGCCCTCATTCGTTACCAATTCCGTCATCTCGACGATGATCAGTCCTATTGCAACCGTGCCAAAATATGCGACCGTACCTGACTGCGGCCACCAAATAAGTGGCCCATACATATTGTCTGGTTTGTGCGGGGTTTCCTCTCTCTCGATTTGGGGGACAATGAAAGTATCCTGTTGATTTGCAAGAAGGACACGGTAGCCATAGTCTTCAAGTCTTGTAAACAATTTATGGGCAAACGCAATGGTTTTTTCAAGATGGACCTGTGTGGTCAGCAGGTGCGCGAGTTTACGGTGCCGCGGATGAAGATATGGGGAAGAATAATCTTTTGTGGCTTGCGAGAGAATTTCTTTTGCATGGGTTATCAATCCATGCGTAGCTCCGGATTTTTTCAGGATCGGTATTTCTGTTCTTATTTCTGGCGGTACGGGTCTGCTATCAGTATAAAACGAACCGAGCCCCGATCTTATCCAGACGGAAGGATCTCCGGGGGCAAGAGGAGGCAGCGGCTCTTTAAGCGGTTGCTTCCCGACTTTTATTTGTGCCCAGTATCCCCGCCCCGGCGTCGGGATTCGTAATTCCCGGCAAATACGGGCAAGATAGGAACCGGACACACCAAACGAAGCAGCGAGCGTAGAAATTGGCTCGTCCCATACCTTGCGGTATAGTTCACCCCGGCTGATATTTTCTTTCTGCTGATTCATATAGACAGTATAAACCTGGTACACAGTCCGGCAAATAAAAAAAGACGATAAGTCACGAGGATAAAATGTCTTTTTTATCTGGCGTGGAGTTTTCGCCAAGGCGAAACTGTCAACGCCGGCGAAATCTTTCTGATATTAGGCAAAAATAGTATTTGAAACGGAAAATTACTTATTTCTGGGTCTAATACCGTATTTAAGCGTTTGTAAGTGCAAAAGGCTGCTACAGCGTGACTTGTAAGCATGAAATAGCAGGTTTATTTCTTACTCCTGCTAATTTGAGGGAAAGGAGTCATGCAGGCTCTCATTTGCAAGATATCTCCGTCCGCATTTCTCCCCCACCACTTCCGGGAAACCCTCTCGCAAGTCACCAACAACAACTTGTCTCTCTACGTCGCTCGGTCGCTCCTCCGTTCGACAAATTGTTGTTGTTTCCAGGAATCTATCGTCTGCATTCTGCATTTGGTTACAGTAGCAGCGAATACATAACCCGCGCTTCAACTCGACTCGGGCCTTGCCACTCGCGGGTTAAGCGAAGGTTATGTATTCGCAGAGCCTTCTTCCACTCGTATCTCGTTACCTGTCCCTCAGTGCTAGTTGTATCTCGAGTTCCACCGCGCGTCCCTGCGCGGCTCCACCTCCATTCGGTCCCTCCGTACTTCGGCCATCCATGGCCTCGTACTCCCGGGCCCTCATTCCGAGATTTCTCCAACTCCGAAAGCGGCAGCTATTTTGTGCTCCTTGCATCAATCTCCGAAACTAAATGCCCGCGCCCCTCCGGCAACAGCTTACTCGAGCGGAAGCGATCCTCCGCCTCAAGCGCATTCGCGCCCTCGGCTCCGGAACACTTCCTTTACTGATTTATCAAAGGTTGCCTCCAGGCCGCTCCCATGAGGCCTCTCATTCCACCGATTTTCCGGTATCCAACCGACGACACCCGGTTTAACTGACACTTAATTCTGTTGAGGACGCAAAAAAGAGTTGATGAGTAACCCTCGGCAAGGCTCCTATCTGCATTCCCTGAGATCATACGGACAAAGCGCTTCTTTCCTGATCTTCCCCCCAAACCCGTCCGCGTTCCGCGGACGGGTCCCGCGCGCAATTTTTTTATCATCGGAAAATTATAATGCGGGGAGCGCGCGGTTCCGCTTGCCATGGCTTGCCTTTATCGGTATCCGTCACTCCAGATACTGAAAAAACCTTTCTTCTTATTCATATTCTTGTTTCTATTTTTTTTCCTTTTAATTGTCACTCAAAAAAAATAATAGATAAAGACGCAGAAACTCCAACGCTGAAATACCCTGTCCCTCGTTGACCGCATTTGATACTTTCGATAACCAAATTTTGAACAATACAATTACGTCATTCCACACTCGTCACTACCCGTCACAAAAAAATACCAGCTCCAAAGAGCCGGCCTGGTGATTACCGCAATACGATCCCTTTCCAGTATCGCTTCTGACTGTCCCTGCCTTTCCCGTATCCCAGGCTTTGAAGGTAAATCGAGAACATCCGCTGACTATACGGCTCTTCACCAACCTTAAGACACCAATCGACAAATGAAGCATACAGCTCACCAGATGGAACTTTCGCATTCTGATGTCCTTCGGTTTCGCAGCATTCCCCAAGAAACCCATTCACGATGTCCATATCTTCCCGGTACTCGGTTATCGCCGCTTTCATTTCTTCGGGCTCACCGAGCCCCTCCTTCTGCCAGAGAAGGCAACCCTCAATCATCCAATTAAGGATACCGGAATACTCACCTCGGAGCTTGTCCACAAGATCGACATCGCGCTCCTCGTATGTAATCCGCACCGGAAACGGGATAATCTTGATTCTCCGCCAAATCCCGTAATCATTGCCCCTGATCGCCGGACTCTGATTTGTCGCCATGAATACCTTGAAGGTCGGAAGAAACTCGAAAAATTCCCCGTAAAGAAACCGCGCCGTCATCAGATCTTGCCCGGTAATCTGCTTGATGAGCGTTTCGCTCAAATGCTGCCCCTCGTCAATCTCGTGGGTCATGACAAAACGAGTCCCGCAAAGACGCGCAATATCGTTCGAGATACCTTCGCCCCGTTTTTTCATGAACGACTCCGGCTGCGTTGCCTTCGCGTAATTCCCGAGAATCTCCATGACCGTGTTAAGGAACGTGCTCTTCCCGTTCGCACCCGTACCAAACAAAATAAACATCGACTGCTCGCTCATGTCCCCGGAAAGCGCCCATCCAATGGCTCTTTGAAGAAAGCCAATCATCCGCCGGTTTCCCGCCATGATCCGCTCGAGGAACCGGTCCCACTCAGGATACGTCGCGTTGCGCTCGAAGCGGACATTCGCGCATTTCGTGACAAGCGCATCGTGCATCGGTTCATGAAGCTCACCTGTTCGTAAATCAATCGTCCCGTTGAGCACATTGAAAAGAAAGGGATCCCGGTCAAGCTGGATCGGTTCGATCTTGATGCTTTTCTCCAGCTGCGCGCTCGTCAGTATGGCCTCGCGACGTCTCAAGGACTCACATTTGACAATCTGGTTTTGCGTCTCCAGCGCCTTCCGGTAATCACCTGCATCAGCGATCTTGAAATACATCCCCCGGATAAACTCGGTTAACAGTTCGTGAATGTCATTACTCTCGTCCTTTTTCCAGACCGTCCCGTTCCAGACAAACCACTTCTTCCATACCGGGCAATACCGCACGCGCTCCGCATAACGCTCGACGAACGCCTTGCCAAGCGCAAGATCGGTAAACCGGTCTTTACCTGCAAACGTTTCCTTCGCCCCCGATATTCCTTGCGTCATTTTTTTATTCATGCCTCCTCCCTTTGGATGTATACATCCGCTATGATGAAGATAACGGTCATGACGCGTCATGTGTGTTACGATTTTTTAGAGAAAAATATGAGGTGAGTCGAATAAATTTGACAGAAAACAACATAAAACCATGCTATGATTGACGACCATATTAAACCGGGCTATATTCAGGTGAAATATTGAATTTCATTCAAGTTTTTATTCCGCCGGTCATGAATCAGCGCCAGGGTGACCGATGCAGTATTGACTGAAATCAGATAAAAAGGAAAATCAGATCCTATGAAAATCGGACGAAATGATCCGTGCCCTTGCGGCTCCGGACAAAAATATAAGAACTGCTGCCTGGGCAAAACCAGTTTTCCTGACGGTCCGACAGAAATGGAAATGCGTGGGACGCCGAACCTCGCGACCGATGCCCTCAACGATATGCGCCGTATTATTGGCGACAAAGAATTCAAATCAACGAAAGAACTCGAAGGCTTTCTCGAATCCTATATGGCAATCAAAAACAGTCAGCCAGTCGCGGATTTCGAAGGTCTTTCTCCTGAAGACATGTATCTCATGTCTTCAGATAAAGCGCGATTCTGCGACAGCCTCATAACAATTAACGGTCCCATACCAACGGAAGAAACGCGTGATATACCGGTTCTTCGGGCCGCGATTGCGCTTCTCCGCGAGCTTGCGCGAAATCCGGTCCGTCTGACTTCAAGCGGGTACCTTGCGCCCGAGGCAGCCGGCCGATGGTTCGACGAAGCATTTGCGCTTGAGGAATCCCCGCGGGTCAGGTCGATCATGAAACCGAAATCAGAGTCTGACCACCTTCCGCTCGTCCGCTTCCGTTCGTGCGTTTGCCTCGCGGGTTTAGCCGAAAAAAAGGCCTCGAAACTGTCTATTACCGAGAAAGGCCTAGCGCTTCTTGAAAGCGAAAACTGGCAAACATTATACCGCGAACTCTTCACGAGCATGATGCTTCTCTATAATGACACAGATAATCCGGTGAACAATCGAATGATGGACGGGGCCGGCGAAACGACGTTTTTTGCGCTTCGTTTAATTTCTCTCAGCAAGAGTGACACCATACCCGTAGAAGACCTCTGCACGGCGTACCTCCGAGCCTTTCCGCAAAACTTTAATGACCTTAGCGAAGACGGGCTTTCGTTCTTCATCTTTGAAGACGCGATTCTCCCCGCGCGCGAACTCGGGATTTTAAAGCCCAATCCCCTCCCTGCCCGGATGGAGGATTATTCCAACACGGCCCATGAGACAGTAACAAGAACTGAATTTGGAAAGAAATACGTCGAGTGGATACGGTAAGAAACAGAGCGCTTACCGCAAAGGAAGGTTCAAATGCGTTTTCCTGATTTTCTATCACTGTTTCGCGGTGCATTCTTTTATCTCAGAAACGGTTTCTCCCGGAATTGGTACTGGAGTTTTTACTCTACTGCTGCCAAAAAAATGTACAAACCCTTTCTCTATTACAAAAAGCATTTGCACGGATATCCGTATCAACAGAGTTTCAAGGATTCCACGTTTCCGGAAATAAATGAGTTTTTCAAAGACTGCACTGAAAGCGATTGGGAAGACCCGAATAACGCCAACACTTCCGACGCCGCCCAGAAAGCATGGGCCTGGGTATTGGGTGAAATCGAGCTCGCCTTAAAGTACGAGTATGATGACGAAGAATCGGATTATATTGAAATGATAAATCCCGACTACGATAAAAAATATACCGACGCAATCGACAAACAACTCAAGCGCGAATATACATTCGAGTCATGGCGCGTAGCACATGATGACCCACGATACGGAAAGTATAAATATGACAGAACAACTTCGGAAACAAACACAAAAAGGGCGATGCGCGGGTTTGAACTGATGGGAAAATACTGGATGAATTTATGGGATTGAGAGAATAATTCGTTATCTATTCACTCATATGACTTCTTGTATCAATACTTTCTTTCAAACCCCGCCAACTTCCGCGAGCAGTCCAACCATCGGTACATTCAGCCATACCCCGAGAACCGGCTTCCCACTCTTCAATTCAAATGCTTTCCGGTAGAGTGAGAGTTGCGTTGCGTAACGGGCTGCAATCGCCTGTAAATCGTCACTGGCAGATTCGGACAGTTTGTGATCGATAATGTGAAAACCTTCGGCGGTTTCTACGACGAGATCGAGCCGGGCATCAATATACTGCCCGTTTCCCGCATCGACGAGCACCGGAAGCTCCGTATGCAAACAGCTTTCCGGGAACAATCTTTCAAGAGCGTTCAGACAAAATCCGACCGAGTTTCTCCATTCTGCCGGAAACTCGCTCATTCCCCCATACTCCGGATTGTTTGCGTAAAACGCAAAAGCGGTATGAAATCTCGTTCCTTCCTCGCGAATCATCTCTTTCGATATAGCCGGAATAGCGTTACCATAGTGTTCCTTCCGGAGAATACGAATTTCCGGTGATGACGTTCCATTATGCCCATCCGATTCAGACGGAATAATCGCCGCCAGAGGAAATACTGCGGGCTGCACATCGTGAGAAAACCAGTGAATCGCTGGAGTGATCTCCTGTTCGCCGGTGGACTCTGTTCCTGATAGCATTGTTGCGTTTTCTTCAGGGCATAATGTCTCAACGATGGGAGCACCCAGAAACATCTCCGTTGCTTCGGGACCGAGACATGCGTACCCTGGATTTTTAACTGCTTTCACGCTCTGCGTAATCACGAGGAAATCCCGGGCGCGCGTGCAACCGACATAGAGAAGCCGTTTCTCTTCACTGACCGCCTGTTCTTCAATATGTGCGCATACGCTATTGCCCGAAGTGTCGAGCCCGGGAATATCTTCCTGTGCGCCCCATGGCCATGGCCAGAATCGTAACAGCGTACCGGCAAGAGGCTTGTGTATATCAAATTCACCGGTACCAACTGCTTTTACCGAACCCCAGATCCGGCTTTTAATTTCCTTGGCTGACTGGTGAAGGATAACGACGGGCCATTCGAGTCCTTTTGCCCCATGCCAGGTTGAAATCGTTATGCCATCGATAACAGAAGGAGGAAGCTCATCGACTCGAGCTTTTCCTTGATCTTCGAGCCAAAGAAGAAGACCTGCGAGACTCACAGCTTTCCCGCGCGATTCTTCCTCGTATCTGGCAACAAGGGACCGTAGCGCTTCAAGATTCTGAAGCCGTTCCCTCGCCCGGTCTACCGAATTAGTCCACCCGATCAAAAAATCTTCCAGATGGCAATGCACGATCACCGTATCAAGTAAAGAAGAAGGCGAAAGCTCCCTCGCCAACGGTCTCATTTTCTCAAGCTCAACAAGGACAGGATTTGCGCCCGATCCCGTGCATTTCCACAGGGCGTTCGCTTCATAGTCTTTCGATTCTGCCAGTTTGATGCGGTCTGCCAACCATACCTCCGGAGAAATCCCGGACGAAAGGCCGAGAATCTCTGCACTCGCAAGAGTGTCTTCCCGGTCGTTGAGCCGACGGAGGCATGCTACGGCCAGACAGGCCTCAGGCGTCGAAAGAAGCCCGGTACCCGAAGAGCGGAGAGGAATTCCCGCCTTCCGGCATGCGCTTCTGAGACTGTCGCAGGTCACGTTAAAAAAAGAGAGAACTGCAATATCGTTCCATGCGACCGGTCGCTCTTTCTTTGAATCCTGATCCACTACCTTCATTCCTGAATCGATCAATTTTTGCATCCCGACGACGATCGCAGACAGCTGCTCATCAACGTTACTCTCAAGATTCCAGCGCGCAAAATAAGGGCTGTCGATTTCTTCGCGTTTTGCCTTGAGTGTTATCTCATCGGGAGTCAGCTCTCCAGAAAATGCTTTCGAGAAAATATCATTGCAGAGTTTGACAAGTGCCGGACGGGACCGCCACGAAAACTCAAGGGGAATACTGGGAGCCGAATCCTGTCCGAGCCCGGATAGTATCCTTTTCATGAGCGACGAATCGCTTCCCCGGAAACCGTAGATAGCCTGCTTGACGTCTCCTATCCAATAGGTTTTCTTCGCAATTCCGGCAAGCGAGAGAAAGAGCGCGAGCTGCATCGGGCTCGTGTCCTGGAATTCATCCACAAAAACAATCTCAACCCGTTCGGCAAGCCGGGAACGGATATCTTCACGTTCGAGAAGCTCATAAAGCTTGACTTCCTGGTCGGTGAAATCTATTTTTCCGGTCCGGTCTTTCTCCTCCGCATAGAGTATCATGGTATTTGCAGCCGTTGTGAAAAGAAGCGTGATATACCGCCTTACCTCACGATGGAACCGGGGATGGGTACGCCAGGCGGCAACTTCCATGGCGATCCCATCCGCTGCCATGGTACTTTTCTTGTGTGTTTTGCCTGGGCGCGTTTTTTCAAGCTTAACCCACATATTCCAGGAATCTTTTCCGGACCTAAGTGCGGCAAGGAATTCCCTGCAGAGTTCAATATAGGTATCCGTTGTACCGATGTTTTTTTCGCGTTGTTCGGTATCCATCACCGAAAGCGCATCTTCAATAATGCTCGTTACTCGCTCGTCGCAGTCGACAAGTTCCGCTCCGATGCCTGCAAGCATATCGTCGGCATTATGTTCCGCCATTATGGAGAACTCACTCGGATTTATATTATACGAACGGGACAGCTTGATAATTTCTTCGAGCTGTGCTTTCCACTTTGACTCGCCGTTTTTCCGTTTCGGCTTGCCTGCAGATTTTCGCGATGAAAACAGCGCATCGATTCCGAATTTGCGCTCAAGTTGATTAAATTCATCAATAACGGAAGGGTCAATATCACGGCCGATCACACGAGAGAGAATAGCCGACGCTTCAATCGCTTCACACACCTTGAGATCCGGGCTCAATCCTGCCTCGAACGCAAAATCAGAAACAAGTCGCCCACAGACCGAATTGACGGTTCCGATATGTACGGCTCCTGCCTTTCCCGCAGTTTCAAAATCATTCTTGTCCAGGAACCACTTCCGTACACGGCTCCGTATTTCTTCCGCTGCTTTTACGGTAAAAGTAGTCGCAAGTATCCGTTCGGGCGAAACGCCCGAAGCGATTTCCGCCGAAACAAGTTCCATCAACTTATGTGTTTTGCCCGATCCTGCGCCCGCGCTGATAAACTGAATATTCATGCCATATCACTCCATCCATAGAGGCTTATGTAATCGTCGAATCCGTCGTTTGTTTCACCGAGGGGAAGTCCTCCCTCGGGCGACTCTTCTCCAGTCTCGGTTCCCGCGTCGACGAGCGCATCCGTCATGTTGCAGACAACCTCGATACGCCCTTCAGCTAGCTGCGCTTTCCGCCAGTCAACGCTTTCGGCAATCATGCCGAAGCGGTCTTCATGGGAACTACCTGACGAAACCATAACAGAGCCAGTATAAAACGCGTCGTTTCGCGCAATGAGCTTTTCTTTCGGAAAAAGCCAATATGC
This sequence comes from Treponemataceae bacterium, assembly GCA_942493045.1. Lineage (GTDB taxonomy): Bacteria > Spirochaetota > Spirochaetia > Treponematales > Treponemataceae > Teretinema. The sequence goes on from OW818665.1 coordinate 2,140,215, forward strand.
TGTTTCCGGAAGCTCACCATGGGTTTGTCGCCATAATTCTGCGTAAATGGTCAGCTGGATATCCGTGTCTGATTTCATCTTATCCCTGAAAATTTTCAGCCATGGCGAATACTTCATGTCTATAATTCCGGTCCGGCCTTCGCTATTCTCGAAAATAAGATCGACATATCCTTTAAACGAGGCATCAAAGCCTTCGCCTGTTACCCGCTCCTCGAACCGAATATGCCGGGCGCCGATTATCCTCAAGAAATTGCACAGGCTCAAGATGGAAGACCTCAGCCGGTTCTCGAACGCGATCCGCTCATGTACCGCATCGGCGGACAGAAAGGGAAAGCCGAGCTGTTCGAGGACAACAGGGAAGGCACCATCAAACCATCGGTGGTACTCATCGGTTCCTTTCGAAAGGGTATCATCCTTAAACGTAGCGAAAAAATCCTCGATCATTTTGTGCGCGCAGGTTCCGGTAAACCGTGACGTGTCCGGAAGTGAAAGAGCCGACCCTTTCCGTATCCCTGCCTTGTATTTGAGCAGCCACTTTGCCGGACGCCCCAGAAAATCATCGAGAGCCGTAAAAGAACAGTTCCAGCCGCTCTCGGGAACGAGATTCATCTTAATGTTCCACCACCGGGTAAGCATGGGAAGCGGCAGAGCTTTTATCAGTACGGTATCCCGTGCATTCCCCGTCAGTATGTTCTCCTCACCGGAAACAATCATTTCAAAGGTACTTCCCCCATTACCGGACAGGACAAGTTCCGCGAGCGACGGCGCGCCATGACCCGAAGAAAGGGCAAGAATGATCCGCTTATTTACCAAAGAGATAAGCCGCCGCAACACCTTAAGAGGCCGAGAGCTCATGGCCGCCAGATCGGGAAATGTACACCCGCTTCGAGAAAGGAATTTTTTTTCGTCGTTTGACCATGGCCAAATACTGACAGGGATGGAAGTTTGCGGCATATACCAGACGAGTGTATCGCAGGGTTCCGTCATCGCGCCGGGCATTCTCCAAACCGGGCCTGATCCTGCTTCCCTGCGGTTGCCGCTATCCGCTCCGCCGGTAGACTGAACTATCGAGAGAATATCCTCGATGATTGACCAATTGACGGTTTCAAATAACGGCCCAAGCAGTCCAATCGAACGGGTAAACGAGGAGATACGCTGCAAGGAATTGTCGGTGTCGAGTCCGTCGTCTATCGAACGGAGGTATTTGGCGACACGGTTTGCGATTTCGTTTATCACCGAACGGGGGAACGCTTTATCGGAATATCTTGTTTCAGGAAGCCAGCCGGTAAGGAAATCATCGAAAGATTCACCGGTGCGTCCTTTATCGATCCACGAAGAACGCGCAGCCCCGATTGCCTCCTGCCATTTCTCACCGTTGATTCCGCCCGATTCGGCAATAGAGCGAGCGAGAGCGTGCCGCATATTTCCGAGCGGACAAACCGGCAACGAAAGAAAACCGAGCCAATCTTTCATATCGGGCGGATCGCGATATAAGGCAAGGGCGAGCGGAAGGATCTGCGAAGCGGGGCCGGCAGTTACGCTTCCACGTGTACCGGTTTGTGGACGTCCTGTATCGAAGAGGACTTCGTCGCGAAGAGAGGAATCATCCTCGAAAAGTCTGCATGTTTTCCCGCTCAGTTCCCCGAAAAACAAAGGATCTCCGAGAGCCCGCGCGGAAGCTACTGAAGAATCGAACGCTACAACGGAAACTTGCGGAGAAGTATCCTTTATATGCCAACTCCGCCAGTTGCAGGGTAGAGTGTCAAAAACGCGCAGCCAGGAAACAGGCCAGTCTTCTTTGTCGTCGACGATCTCGACACAAGAAATCGGCACATGGACACCGTCAAGGAGAGCGCGTGCAACGCCAAGAAGCCGTTGTCCGGTTCCCGGAACAACAACCGAGCGCGACTCCCTCTCGATCAGCATCAATTCCCTGATACGCCGGACATCGCCATCTGTTCCCGCAGGGGCTGTCTCGCTTCCGTCCCAACCGTAAAGATACCATGCATCAATCCACTCTAGCATACGTTTTGCAGAGGCAAGCGGCGCGTTGAGCCAGGATTCGTGGTATGACGGAAAAACACTCTCGTTCTCGGCAAGGATGCCCATAAAGGCCGCGATCCGCTCGATTTGGGATTGCTGTAAGGATACTATTCCGCAATGCGTCTCAAGAAAGCCCAGAAACCCAGTCGGTCCCATCCGGCTTGTGAAAAGCGAATCGCCGAGATCCTTCGGAGAGCCATCAATATCAAGTCCAAAAATTATTTTTCGGTCAGTTTTTTTCATGATCCTCCCGACTAATATTTATCTTACACCCAAGCTGTAGCACTTCCTGTTACAGTTTGTTACACTTCGGCAAGAAACCGTTTCACCCCATCAATATCAAGCAACGTATCCGCTACCAGCTTTAGCTGAAGCTCATCGGGAAGATATCCCTGAAACTTGCTCATTCGATAGTTGGGCATGAGTGCCGTCATTTTCCGGAGCAATTCAGGGTTATCCCAATACCCCGGAACGGAGATCTTCTCTACCGCTGCGGTAAAATCATTCCAGGGCAATGACTCGCTTGAAATCTTCACATACTCGTTCGTTGCCTGCACCTCGACGCCAAGTTCAATTTTAAGCGCGAAACGCAAACTGCTATTCACATATCCGCCGGCGCTTGTATACCACAAAACGCCTTTATGATCGTGCTCGACAGGAGCAAAGGATGACGCGAGAAAATCCCGTTTATCGGCCCGAATGGCGGCGAGAAGCGCGCGTGAGTCATCGCGAAGAAAGGGAAATTCATCCGACGAAATGAGAATATCGCGCATTTTCCGGCACAGGTCATAACCGAGGAAGCCCGGACTCAAGCCGCCCCATTTGGGAATCTTTCCGGCGGGAGACCGTACGACGAATACAGCCTTTTTCTTCCATTCAATTCTCTCGACCGACCACGCATGCCCCGCAAGATAAAACGACGCGTCGTCTTCGAGAAGTTTTTCAAGGAAGCTCCACTCGATCGATCCGATCACATCTCCCGATACGCCAATCACCTCGAACTCTGAAGGAGTGCTGAATACCGAATAAAGTTCCATGAAGTTCTTCCGTCCGAAAGCCTTCTCGGCGGCCAGACCCATCGACAACGTACCGCCGTCATCATGTAGGAGTTCCTTTGACAGAAGAAACTCAATGAATTGGTCGAATTTTTCGGCAGATATTTCCGTAAAGCATGAAGTCTTGCCAAGAAGCCGAAAGGGATCGCCGCGGCCGATGCCGCCTCTTTCAAGGCACAGAGCCATTGTCTGATGCAAAAGAAGATGCCAGGCCGCGCCGTTTGTCTTCACGGATTCCACAAATCCTGATCGCGCAAGTTCCACAATCGCGAGCGCCTGAAGGAAATATTTCTCTTCCTCGATAAAGAAAGTAGTGTTTGAAACGGTTCCGTCACGACGACCGGTACGACCCATTCGCTGTAAAAAGCTCGACACGGTATGGGGCGTGTTTATCTGCAGGACTTTATCGAGATCTCCGACATCGATACCGAGTTCCATTGTCGAAGTGCACACGATACACGCTTCCTTCCCGCGGGTAAATTGCAATTCGGAATACTCACGCTCCTCCCGGCTCAAGGATGAGTGATGAACAAACACCGGCTCGCCTGTTTTCTTGAGCGTTCCCGCGATTCGCTCGGCCAACCGTCTGCTTTCGCAGAACAAGAGGCTTTTAAGCCCATGCGTAGCGGCAAGAACCTGAGCTTCGATTTCTCCCGCATCCCCGGAAAGCAGAATCGACACGTCCTTTTTGGCAGGTTTCTTGGGTGGATCGACCAACGCGCGGGACCGGGCGGAACTTCCCTGAAGCCAGCGCATGATATCGTCCGGATTGCCGACGGTCGCGGATAGCCCGATACGCTGAAAATCCTCTTTGGCGTAGGCGCGAATGCGCTCGAGCACACACAAAAGATGATTTCCCCGATCGCACGCGGCAAGCGCGTGAATCTCGTCAATAATGACATACCGTAAATTTTCAAAAAGTTTCGCAGTCGGGACAGAGCCCGAATCGAGCATCACTTCGAGAGACTCGGGAGTCGTCAGCACGATCTCGCACGGTTCCTTGAGAAACGCCTTCTTCTGCGCCGGAGTCACGTCCCCATGCCATTTGAAGGCTCCTAACCCGACCATCGTCGCGTAACGCTCGAGCCGCTCTTCCTGATTATTTATTAGTGCACGCGTAGGGCAGATATAGAGCGCCCGAAGACCATCCTTCGAGTCCGTCAAGCATCCCGAAAGTACCGGAAAAATCGATGCCTCGGTTTTTCCTCCCGCAGTAGGAGCGAGAACCACGCAATTATTGCCGTCAAGTATTGCCTGTCCCGCAAGATCCTGAACGGGGCGGAGCGAGGTCCATCCCAGATTGTTGACTATCTTCTCCTGCAAACGCGGATCAAACCGTGAAAACGCCGTCATGCTACCATTCCAGCTGCTCGACTTGGTATCCGGCCGAATCGTTCTCGGTATCCGGTTCTGTCTCGCCGGTCATGATCCGTTTGTCATCCGCTGAAAGCTCGCTCATCGGGAAATGATACTCGTCCTTCGGGATGTATTCCTTCCCTCCGTCCATACCGTCGAATTCCTCAACATTATCGAGAACCGTTACAAGATCCCGCAGAAAATGGCGCGGAATGACGCCCACATCACCCCTAAGACCGCTGGTCACAGAGGCAGAAAGACGATCAATGAACTCGTTATCGACAAGCCGGTATATCCGATCGCGGTCACGGGTCGGAAAAATCTCCCGAAGTTTGAGCGCGACCTGCCTGAGCCGGATAACGTCAAAAGGCTTGAGCTCGAGCTGTGGCTGCTTCGGACTGACAAAGCCCCCGGAAGCGGTAAATTTGATGCGGTCATTGAGGGGCTCAAGCCCTGCGACGCCTTTTCTGCTGTCGAAGAACTCGGGGGTTCCGGTAAACACCCACACCATACCGTGAAAGTCTTTTGCCGCATCGATGATCTGTCGAAGGCCGTTCAGCGATTTCTGCCGTACGTCCGTACGCGTACGAAGAATGGTCTCAAGCTCGTCAATCACCACGACAAGCCCTTGATAGCCCGCGCGCTTGACAATGTTGACGATTCCCTTAAGAAAAAGCATGGCAGACGAACTCGAAATCTCGCCCTTTATTCCGGCTTTGCCTTTGACGCTCGCGGCTATGTTTTTTGAGCCGGAGAGCCAGGCCACAAGGCTCGACGCACTCTGGTAATCGCCTACCTGCTTGGCATCGAAATATGCCTTGAGCACGTTGATAAACTCACTGCCTGTCGCCTCGCGGGTAAGCTCGACAAGCTCGGTCTCGAACCGGGCCTTCACTTTTTTGTCAAAATCCGGGTCGCTATCACCGATCTCCTCGGCGAGACGGTCTTCAATACGGGCGATCCACCCGTCAATCATGAACTCAAGCGCGCCGTTTTCCGTCATAGAAGTGCGGAGATTCGAAACTATTTTATGATACACATCGTCGAATTTGTGGAACTGCGTATCATTCGGCGAAACGACGACGAACGACACGGCAAAGTTGTTTTTCATCGCCTCGAGGAGCGTATACTGGGACATGAATGTTTTTCCGCAGCCGTACCCGCCCCGCAGAAACTTGAAGCATCCTTCGCCCGAGGAGGCAAGATCGAGTTGCCTCTTGATTTCGGAAAGAGGCCGGTCTATGCCGACGGCGAATTGATCAAGTCCTTTTTCAGGAACTGTTCCGCTTCGTAAACGCTCAAAAATATGTTCGGTTTCGTTAATCATTTTGTCTCCCTCATGCTTTTCGGTATTCGGTGCCGTCTGCCGTCTGCCGGACGGTTACAGTAAACGGAAGATACTGTTGCCACTCGGAGATTTTCTGGGCAAATCGACGTGCTTTTCGCGAAGATTCCTGCGTTCCACCGAGCGAGTTCCGGATGAATGCCTCCGAGAGCGCCCCGTGATTAATGAGATGGCGGATTGACGCTTCGTACTCCCCGGGGATGAGTCCAGTCGGAAAAAGCCAATTCCCGCTCGGCTTTTCCTCATCATGCGCCATGAAGGCAGTCAGTCTTTCGGTTTCGAAATAATCGGCGGTAATTACCGGCTGGATCTTCAGAAGGGATGACGCCTGACAAACCGTAACTCGTTCTTTTTCTCCGGTCGAGGACTCGATCCTGAACGACACGAGAGTCTCTCTGCCAATGATAATCTCAAGAGTATCGCCTGTAAATCGCATCCCGCCCGCGTCTCCGATCGTTATGCGGCTGCCGGCTTCCGTAAGCAGTCTGAGTTCCACGGTCTCGGGAGCAAAGAGTTCCGCCGTCCCGCTGCATTCCACGGTAAGCTTGATTCGGTTGATTCCGAATACAGGAGGTTGCGCACTGAGCTTTATCCGGTAGGTTCCCTCTGTAATCTGAACGGGAGCGCCGCCGGACAGCACGATCAGGGGAATGACCCGTTCCTGCAAGCTGTTTCCGCCATGGTAGAAAGTCCCCGGCTTTGCCGAGGTCAGAAGGTGTGTGCCGGTATCGAGCACGAGCGCGCTTTCTTTATCTGCAGTTTTCCAGCCAAGTTCGGTCAGGGAAACCGAAACGAGCTGTTCACCGTTTCGGCTAATGTCAAAGGCATGGCGACGGTCGGCTTTTTCGAGCCGGGCTCCATGCCCATTTTCGACGCTTTCGTCTCCCAGAAGAAAACCATGGTCTGAGGTAATGACGATCCGGTCAAAGCCCGTATCCCTGAGTTTTTCGACGGCTTGCTTGAGTCGCGCGAGAACCGGTTGAAAGTAATCGATACCGAGCGTACCCGTACCACTTTCGCCCATCGTGTCAATATCCGGTGTCGCAATGACAAGTAACTTTGCAGATGAAAGCCGCGCGAGATCCTTTCCTTTCGAGTCAAGAAATAAAGCAAGATCCGTCCACTCGCAACGACCGCCGGCATATTCAGCCAAGGAGCGCTGCCGGGTTTCGGGCGTCGTAATCTGTCGCTCGCCTGCACGGAAGCCAAGAATTTTTTTTCCGGTCTTGTCGAAAACGGGATCAAGACTTCCGTCTTTCGTGACGGGCATTAAGGCGTTCATGCCGACTGCCGTAACTGTCGGCAATTCGGCGAGCATAGCGGAAATAATTTTCCCGCCGTTTGCGTAATCGGCTAGCATTGTGGCGAGTTCCTCGCCGAGTTCATAGCGAAAAGCGTCAACCAGAAGAAGTGCCGTCTTTTTCTCCGCGCGGAGCATCGGCTCTATCGTACGTTCAAAAAAGAACCGCTGCGCGTTCTCCCGGTGTAAAGCGAATCGGTCTCGCGCGCATAAGGCGTTCCACGACCGGGCGCGATCGTCCGCCCAAAATCGGTATAGCTTGTTCATCGCGGACCGGATCTCCAGAAAATCTTCATACCGGTTTCGAACGATGGCGGTAGTAATAGTAGCGGTAATAAGCCGAAATTCCCGGTGCAGCCGGTCAATCTGCCACTCATGTGAGACATATACCCCAAATGCAGCGATAACGCTTTCCGCCTTCAGGCCCTCTCCCGAGGCGCTCCTGATCTCGCGGCCAAGCTTCGCCGTCGCGTCAATCCACTTCCACATCCGTTCCCTGGCTGCATCGTTTTTGAGCCAGAACGTGCGGGCATTCTCCCCCGGAGCATCTTCCGCGAATCGGGGTTCTGCATACGAGGCAGTCCTGACCCAGTCTCCGGCGCTCAGCGAGTCAAGGGCCGCATCGAGCATAATATCGGCTTCAAAGCGGAACGTATCGAGTTTTCCGAGTTTGTCGGCACTCACGTTCTTCTCGATGTCAGTCAGTCCCAACTCTGTACGCTCCGCCCAGGCCGCATAGAGCACCGGTTTTTCACGGCGCAGCGTTTTCAGGAATCGTCCGATTCGCATGCGGTATTCCGCCGGTCGCGAAGCAAGTCCTGGAAGCCGTTCGCCGGGAAGCGTACCCGAAAGATCAAATGCATACTCAGTGCACAATAGGTAGGCGGCAACGGCGCTTTCAAGATCGTGCGCAGAAACGAGGGACGCATCCTCGCGTGTCCAGGCCGCGATCCATTGGTCGGTACAGCCAAAGACTCTGTCAAAGTGTCGCCTGAGCAAGGGAAGACCGATAGCATTCCCTATTGTTCCTTCAAGAAAGGCGATAATAAAGCCATCCTCGCCAAGACGGTCAATCTCTTCGTCTATCTCGGGCGCGCGGTCAGTCATGCAGTCGGCAAGCCTTTCGGCCATTTCGATGTCGAGTCCCTCGCGGGCAAGAATATGTTCAATCTGTTCGCTGGACAATACCGCTTCGCCGGCCTCCCGGACGATACGTTTAAGCGGTACCGACCAGGACTGCCCTGCCTTGCAGGCTTCGTACATCGGAGTATGCGCGATATCTTTGGCATCGAAACCTTTCATATAGATGACACAGGGTGAAGCATTTTTCTTCCCGAGAGGATCCTTCGACGCAAGCATGAGCTCAAGAAATGAGCCATCAAAACTGAATACCGGGTACGGAAAAGAAAGCTGGGAGGCTCGCCATTTCGGGACAAGAGGCGCATATTCACCGCTTTTGTCGAGCCATACCAAAGGAGACTGAGTTCTGACTGCTTCCTCGACAACCCGCCTTACTTGCTCGGTAATGATACCCATTATTTTATATCCTTTATGCGATTTTCCAGGTTCTTGAGCCCCTCAAGAATAACGGAAAAAGGAGGCTCCTCATGGAAAAACATCGCTTTCATATCTTCATAGTCCTCTTCCAACGCAGGCACCCGATACTTTGGGGGAACCAAATACAAGTTTCCGGGTTTCGCATTGGCAAGATTTGACCATGGCGCGCGGTAAAATCGTTCTTTGAATTCGACAACCTTGGGCAGAAGGTCAATCTGATCAATTGACGAGTCAGCGCATTGAGTCAACCCCATTTTATATAGATCATAGTAATGACGGGAGTATCTCTTCGGAATTGCTTTGTCCGAGGGACGATGATATTCCTGGTGCAGTATGGTTGCCTTCTCCCAAAAAGTTCGTTCAGATGTGACAACGGTAACTTCACCCGAGAGCTTTACAAAGTACTGCGGAAAAAACTCGGCAGCGTACGGAGTTATCGTATGTGTAGCATGCGGAGTCCAACTGGCAAGAGGGCCTATCTCCAGAATGATCCAGGGAAGAATCGCCGGATTCGTGAAAGTTCCGGGATATGTTATTTTTACGATATCCTTATAAAACTCGGCTTGAATAATCGGGCCGAGACGTTCATTCAATTCGTTCTGAAAGGAAGGTACAAATGTTCCGGCAAGATAGGAAGCTGTTATTGGATTCGTTTCTTTTACGAAACGGTCTTTTTTATTGTTGGTTTCCGGTATCCAGGGGTCGTCTTTCGAAAATCCGAGCTCACGCCAATCAAGAATCAAGTCAATGTCTTCAGAGAAGCGGTCGATCAGGTGATATGCCTTTGATAGGCTGGTTCCGCCCTTGAAAATGACTTTACTGCCCCACGTCCTCGAGCTGAAAAGGATTTCAAGGATCACGCATACCCAAAAGTCCTTTTCGGCGATTGCTTCGTGAACGCCCATCTTCCGTGCGGTTTCGCGGAAAAGTTCCTGCCGCTTTTGGTCAGGTCCTCTTGCAATATCGATCATAATGCGGACTCCTTACCTTCGGCTTTGGCGGCGGCTTCTTTCATGATTTCAAGAACCCAATTGGTAACATAGCGGCATTCTTTTATCGTCGTTTTCCAGTTTGACGGGGTCAGGTAGCTTCCGAGGCGCTGGAGCTCTTCGTCCGTGACGGCTTCCCGTCCAAGGGCTTTGATACCCTGCACAAGTACGGCCGAATTCCATGTGAGTTTTGAGGTTTCCTTGGCTGCCCTTTTTTTGAATATTAAGCGGATCGTATCCACTTGATATTGGCGGTTCGGTCCATCGGTAAGGTAGCTCCATTCTGCGGGAATTTGGGTAGAAAGTCCGAGAATGTTGAGTGAGGTATTTCCGTCCGGAACGATGTGCCAACCGTTACTTCGCGCAATGGTTTGAGCAACGCGATCCGGATCAGGGCTCGCGTATCCTTCGAGGTAGGTATTTTTCTCGGGATAGTCGTATACCCCACGCATAATTTTTCGTATTGTCCCCTTTTTCTCGAGCCGGGACAGCGCCTGCCATACCGCCGAAGGGGTTCCAAGGTCGAGGAAATTTTTTGGGGTAAAGCACCAACCCCTCTTCATTCCATAAATGCGTGCAATTACTTGCTCTGCAAGCATTTAACACCTCTCTTTATCAAATAGTATGTCAGGAAAATGATATATTTTCCTGACACGAAAATCAAGCCGGAATCAATTTAGTTGACGCTTGGCCATTATTCTTCGTATGCTGTAAGCATACGAAGAATAATGTTTATATCTTTGATTCCTCTAGATTTGCTATAAATATTTCTGCTATCTGAATCCGATCATTTGTATCTGTATCACGAAGGATATATTCACCATTAGGTAAAATTTCTAGTGATTGAATTCTTGAAAAGTCAACTGTACACCCATCCCGTTTGGTAATAAGCCATCCTTCTGCTTCACAAAACATATTTATTCCGTTGGTCAATATCAATGGAGTCGGATCATTTCCCAGCCCATAAGAATTATTTCCCTTCACAATAATTGAACCTTTTGTTAGCATCCTTATGGAAACTGTATAAACATAAGGGTTGATATGATATCCCCGTGCTGTTTTTGTTGTAAGTCGACGTACTTCAAAATCATTAACCCAAGAAAATTGGCATTCTTCCAGACCCAGCATTTCTGGGTAATGAAGAAAATAATAACGCCAATCTTTTGTTCTTGAACCGTCATACTCAGATTTTTTTAATTCAATAATGTCTTCAAGGATATTTGGTATTTCTTTTCCACTCAACAATTGAGCGTTAATAGATTTGAGAAATTTTACAAGATTCAATCCTTTGCATTTTTCAACTTCCGAGGTAAGTACAGTTTCCCAATTATCCGAGGATCCCCAGAACCAACGCTCGCCAAGACCACTGTAGCCCATATCAGCGCCATCAAATCCAAATGCAATAAGGGCCTTAATTATAACAATAGTATCAACGTTCTCCCACGTTTTTTTGAGAATAGCATAAATAATACTAAGCTCATCATTGGATAAATCATTACAAATATTATGTATTAATCCCTTAAACAAAGGATCGTCTTCAACGGAATCAAGGGTTTTCTGAACAAAAATATTTTTCCGTGTTTCTGACTTTTGTTTTTCGAAAGGAATATACGCATTCAAGCCAGAAAGAGTTGCTCCATTTTGCAACCACGTATCAATAAAACCATGATAATTCGCAATTATTTCTGCATCATTTATATATCGTTGAAAAAACTCATATCGTAGATTATTATCAAAAACAGGCCACTTGATTTGACGAACATACTGTAGTAAATTCCTTAATATTCTGAAACGTCTATGAAATTCTCCATTTTCAAGCTCGTTCATATTAAGGCGCGGAGAAATGATGAGGCAGAAATATAAAAGTATTTTTTCTCGAATTGTAAAACCTTTCTTTTTTGTGCAGCAAGAAAGCAAATCCACCTCATCGCTAAACAGACATATCTTTCCCTCATGATATACATTTTTACCTAAAAACGAACCAAAATATGTTTCAGATGAACCCCAAGAAGTAACGGTATCAAGTGCTTTAATGTAAAACTCAATATTTACTTTTTTAATGAGATAGGGTTTCCAGAAATCCGGATCATTTACATCAATCTTGAAAGGTGTAAATAAGTTTTCATTATCTATAAACTGTTTATAATGAATTATTTCGAGAATAAAAATTGTAAAATTCATGAATGCTTCATCAAATAATTTATATGAATTATGTTGCCAAAAAAAATCAGTCCAAACAGAATCAATTTTACCGGAAAACTCTTTATGTTCTACTGATAAGGAATCGTTGTCCTGTAGGTATTGTTCGAAACGCGATTTAAAGTTCTCAAATTCGGTAAGTTGTTTTCCTCGTGAATTCATTTTTATATATGTATCATCATCAAGCTGAAGCAGTTTCATGTCATTAAAATGAAAATAGACAGGGGGACTTTCGGTGTCAATCATCTTTTTAAAATAAGGAATATTTGAGTTGATAAATTCTTTTTCGATGCCTTTGAGCATCACAAGCATGGCATGAACTGTTGGGTCTTTTTCCCATGACATAATAAACCAGGATGAATCCTTTATCTGTTCGTCAACTGTTTGTCCTGCTTCCTTTGAATATTCACCATTTTTTATCAGATTTGTACAAAATAATTCTGCTGTTTTACGAGTGTTATACTTAAACCGGTTTAATTTTTCATATTCCTGACAGGGCGCCCCTTCTTTTACAGCTAAATACCAGTGTATTAGAAATAATGTTGTAAGTCTTTGCTGTCCATCAATTGGAACTAGCTTTTCTCCTTTATTAGTCTTTTCGATTTTACCATACACAAAGTCAAAATCCAATCTTCTGGAACTGTCATCTAAAGATTTATGAATGCTCCTGAGAATGTTCTCTCGTATATAAGGAATTTTACTTTCTTCACGGCCTTGTGCATAATCCCGCTGGATCATTGGAATCTCAATTTCATAGTTATCTAGAATACTCCACAAAGAATAAATCGCGTTCGTCATAAAATGACTCCTGTTTTTCTACCAAGAAAAGCATTAACCTTTTGAACAATCTGATTTTGGTAATCACTAAAATCATGTTCCGACCAATAGCACCAGTTTGTTGGGGTCTTTGAATAGTACTTCAAAAATACATTGCGTGTAGCAGGTAGAATATAGCTCCCTTCTGCGATCCTTTTTTTAAGAATCCCACTTTTCACTTCAAACACCGAATTATTGAAAGCACTATTTGTATCTTTATCTAGCAAAGCAAGGTTGCCCAATTTATTCATATCGAGGGTTAATTGCACTCCTGCTAATGTTTTAAATATTTCATCGTAAATAATCCGGAAATAATCATCTGTTACTAGAATATCATCATTTATATCTGTGATTTTATCGATTAATGCTGTAATTATGGTACTTTCAGTCTCTTGTTGTTTCGCTATTAATAAGAACAAATGCTCATCAATCCAAATTTTCCTCTGCTCTTTTTTTGTAAGCAATTCTGAATCTTGTGCATGAATATGCTCAAGGCTCCATTTTTGATTTTTTGAATGATAGTTATGAAATGAAATTCGTTCGAGGCTTGTCTCAATTTCCTCTATAGTAAGAATATTGAACAGAAGAAGAACTCGCTCAATATCTGGATTGTTTTTATTATATTCAAGAGCTTCAAGAGATTCAGGAATAGTTGACTTTATTATCTCTACGAGTTCCTTCTTGAAAGCCTTCTTGCCTTTATCTATACATAAACTGTATATTTCCGAAATCGGCTTACTTGTTGATACAAGAAATCCGACAAGGTGATACATTTCTCGATCGTCAAACCAGTCCATGAAAGTAAAAAACAGTTTCTTTACGTCTTCCCAAATGATTAATACGGGTGCCTTTGTGTCAGAATGTTCAATACGTACTTTTGGTTCGAAGAAATCGAAAACTGAATGCTCATATTCAAGCTTCCCACCTTTAGTAAGGAAATAGAGGTAAAATAAATAGTCTATTCTGTTCGAAACATCGTTTGGTTCTTTGTTGATAAATCCCCACAATTCTTTTTCATGAAGTTTTTTCTCTATGTCGTCCCATTCAAGCGCCAGTTGTGAACGGTCATGTTCCATTTGTCGTCTAAGTAGTTTTTGTGTATCTACATCTTCATCTATAAGCGGAAAATTGCTTTCCTTCAAAAATAAAGCTTTGATTAATTCTGCATTAGTAAGAGGGATTTTTCCAATATTCAAACGATTAAATATTTCAATACGATCACATACATTCTCATTTACTTCATACCAGATAAACCGGATATTTTCCGATAAACAGCTAATGATTCTATTTTTTTTACCTGCTTTTTTTATTGCTGATTTATCATTATTCATCCATGTGTCTATTGTATTATATGCATTACACATAAAATAAAAATCAATCGTCTTTATATCTGCTTCATTCCTTACTTGAATATTTTTCAAATAGCTAGCACTATCTTCCCGTGTTGCATAATTAATATCAAATAGTTGCTCTGCCACCTCAAAATACTTTGCTAACAGGAAGATACTAGTTAATCTTTGCTGTCCGTCTATTACTTCCCAAATATTATCCTCAATTTTGTAAACCACTAAAGGCTGAAGACAATATGTCTTACCTGGCGTTCGATTTTCTTCAAATTGCACAAGATCTTCCAGTAATTTTGTTATCTGTGTTTCAGTCCAACGATATCCACGTTGATATTCCGGGATGATAAATTTACGTCCCTCTAAATCATTAAGGCTTACGGTATCCAGAGTGTTAAAAGTCATTATTTATTTTCTCCTTATATTATCTAATATCTCGCAACCTCTGCCTCCTGCATAAAAAATCCACTTTAACCTAAACACACCTATACCTATCCCCCCCCCTAAAACTCCAACTCCCCCGCATCCCGCTTCACAAACTTCTCCTCGATTTTCTTCCCCTGCATTTCTTTCCATTTCTTCGCGGCAGCCGGATGAAACTTGGCAAACAAGTCTTTTCCTTTATACACACCATAGTCCGAATGCGCGACCGCGAGCGACGGGTCTGTATTCACTTTCACCAACACACGCTCTGGCCAATACCTCATGGCGAGGTGAGACCAGTCAAAATCTTTTTTTCCGGAAGGTTTGGAAAGTACTTCCCACCATTTTTTGGGGTCTTTCCAGAGCGGAAAGACAAGTTCCCAGATAGCGGCAGAATTGACCATCACACCATCATCCAGGTCCATCGTGAAGGGCGCTTCAACTTCCTGTATATCAGGTGCGGGTCCCTTCTGAGCTATTTTGGTGACCAAGTCGGCAAATTCGACGAGTTCGTCGTACAGGCGGCCGAGGGTGTCCACCGTATCTTCCAGTTCGATCTTGACCCGCTTGTCGTCCGTCTGCACGATGTCTTCGCGGAGGCGGCGTACGCGGGCCTCAAGCATGTCCCGGTCCCTTTTTAGGTAGTTGGCGAGTATGGCGTTCAGCGTTCCGTCGTTCCATCGGTGGATGTTCACCCACAGGAAGAAGTTTTTCTTCGCCGACACGAGGGGGAAGTATATCGGGCGGTTTTCGTAGATTTCTTTGTGTCGTGCGAATGCGTCGTGTCGTATCCATTCTCCGACATTTTCGCATCCATCCGCCTGTACGAGGGCTTCCTTGATTTCCTGCCAGATGGCATCTTCCTTTTCTTCTCCATGTCTTTTTCGCAGTATCGCGCGCAATCGTTCGATGCATTCCTTTCCGGAGTTCCAGTCAAGATCGCGCGTAAAGCCTTCGTCATCGTCAAGGATCGACAGGTATATGAGTCCATGGGGATGTTGGGGTCCCGCCGAGAAATCCGCAGTAGCGGATTTCTCATCACCGGGCTTTCCGTTCCAAGTCCTCGTGCGAAACTGCTCCGCAGTTTTGCCCTCCGGGCTTTCCTCTACAATCCCTGGCCCAAGATCAAGGAGTCCGCCGGTGTGTATGTCGAATCGGCCCATGAGTACGCCGAGTGCCCAGCTCAAGTTTTTGAAGGCTTTTGCCTGTCGCTGGCTCTGGTGGATGAGTCCCGTTTCGTTTTTGATGTCGATGATGCTGTCCGGGTGGAGCCGGTAGCGGTGGGCTAGTTCGAGTATTCCGTCGGATTTCTGATAGGCGTCTGCAAAGTCCGCAGGTATTAATCCTTCAGTGCGCGCAGGGTAGTCAAACGGCGACTCGCCGATTTCTTCGTAAATTGAAGCTATGGTGGCTGCGGAAAAATGGGAGAGTATTTCTTTATCAATCTCGTCCCGAATACGGGCTTCTTCAACTTCAAAGCGTTCTTCTTCCATCTCGCCATAGCGGTACTCAAGGTTTGATTCGGTGGAAGCGAAGAGTTCGTCGTAAAGGGAGCAGGCACGATTGAGGTAGGTTTGATAGTCTTGAACAAGATCAAGTATTGGAAGTTTCTCAATATCTCCATTTTGATTATTTATCGTCGGATTAATTGATTGCAATACATAATTTAATAACGATGAACTAAGCAAAACCTGACCTAGATTATTATTTTCAAGAAATATTGTTGAGGCCGCATTATCATATATTGATTTATATTTTCGTAAGCGACAAATAAAATTTCCAGTACCAATTTTATTAAATGATATTCCTTGTTCATAGAAATGTTCTCGATTTGGAGTTTGTGTTGTATGTATAACTAGATCTCGAAATATATCAACCTCCATAAGGTTTCTATCCTTTATAACGTGAACTAGTGGTTCAAACCATCGTTGGCCTTTACCCCCTTTCATGTAAGGCATCCATTTTTTATTTTTAATAACACAATTCTCTTTATCTATCTCAATTATTTCAATATCATTGATTTGAATTTCACTTATCAATCGTATAAACCTATCGTTATAGCAAGTTTGATAACCTACCCAAGTTTCACCCACTTCCCCCAACTTCTTCGCCTTTAAATATACCGTGCGAAATTCTTCTGGCCACCAGTAGATCATGGGGGAGCCGGGAATGTCAGCGAAGCGCTCCTGGGGGAAGGGATAGGTGCGGCATTGGGAGATGAGATATGGAATTTTATCATTGAACTTGGGGTCGGTACGATGCTGCCCGGTACCAATTCGTTGAAACATTGCGGGCTTATTATCTTGTATTCCATTCTGCCAAATCAACAAAGCAATACCTAGGGCACCAGGCTGACTTACGTCCGCAAAGGTCCACACGCCTAATTGAGAAATAATATGTATCTTCCCATTTTCTTGTAAGAATGCTCTAAAGTTCTTGTATGAATCCAGAAACATATAATTATGGGTAGTAACAAAACTCAAATAACCTGCTTTCTTAAGAAGCGTCTTAGCCCTTTTTACCATAACCTGATACAATTCGTTATCATCAGTATAAAACAAGGAATCTAGTTTTTCATCTGTTTTCCCCCTGGTCAGATACGGGGGGTTTGCTACTATTACGTCGAACTTGGTGTCGAGGATTTTAATCAGGCGGATGCCTTTTTCGAGTTGTTCGGCGAGGGTATGGAGGCCGAGGTCGGTTCCGGAGTCGTGTTTTTTTACGAACCTCGCGAGAGCGCGCATGATCGTGTCGGTGATGTCTTCATCGGTGCTGTAAAGGGTGGCTATCTTAAGGATCTCTTCGTTTACTTGCAACAGGGAACCCATGTAGTCCGCGGTTTTGAGCATATGAACGATGCGGAGACTCAAAGAAGAAACGATACCCGCTTCCTTCTGCATAATCTCGATAAAGGAAAGAAGCGCCGCATCGTCGTCCGCAAGTGACGAAAGCCCCAAGTCGGTCGCCACCAGATTAAGCTTCTTGAAACGATAGCCGCCTGCATGCTCCCACGCCTTTACGAAAAGAGAGGCGGCCGCAATCTGCACCGCGCGGGAGTCGATGTCGATACCGTGGATGTTGTTCTCGAAGATCGAATCGAGTATGGCTTCATCGGAAATTGACGTGTTGGAAAGGCGTGCTTCCTCATTGTACAGCATAAAAAGAAAATCGAACACGTACACGAGGAAATGTCCGCTGCCCATTGCCGGGTCGAGTATGCGGAAGTCGGCAACCCGGTCCGGGGAAGAAGAAATTGCCTCTAAGGAAAGATCCTGTTGAACGTAGAACTTCCAGAAATCGCTTCCATGATCTGTAGAAAAATGCCAGTTTTTTTTTGCACAGAGACACAGCCACTGCGCGCCGAGGGAATTCTGCACCAGCCACTCAACCATATAGCGCTCGGTAAAAAGCTGTGTCTTGTGCGCGAGTTCGCCCGCTTCTACCTTGCCCGTCGTGTTCTTCAGCTTTTCGTCGACGGCCTTACGGTCCGGATCGTTCCAGTATTGATAGAGCCAGCCGGGGGTTGTGTCGTCGAGCCAAACGTCGGCGAGTTCCGCTTTGGCGAACTCGTTTATGAGCCAGATGAGCGTAGTACCCGGGAGAGGCACGCAGTCCTGAAGAGGCGTGCGCGTAAAAAGGGCGGGGAGGTCGCCGGAAAGCGAATCCCACACTTGATCGAGAAAATAGGCCCAGCCTTGGTCAGGCCCTTTTAAGAGATCGGTAAAAAAGGCGTAATTGTCTTTAAGCGGGGAAAGCGCCGTACCGCGCAGCACGAGATTGATGGGGCGAAGGCCGCGCGCCTCAAGAAGAAACAGAAATGCGAGACGATTCGCGGTCGTGTAGGCGCGCTCCCGGATAAGAGTATCGAGTTCGCCTATGTGAGGCTCGAGTATCGCCCAGTCGGCTTCTTCCCCGGGGCGTAAATGTATCTTGGTTCGGTCGCCGGCCGCAAGCGAATAACGGTGAGCGGTTTCGGTCCTGATGTCCTCGAGGAGTTTATTTCTCGCCGCCGTTATCGTGGAGCGGAACGCGGCGCGCGAAGAGTCGCTTGCGCTTTTCATTCCTCAAACCTTACCTTGTCGCCGCTTGCGAGTACTGTCAAACAGCGCTCCCGCAGCGTACCGAGCGCGCTTTCGAGCTCGGCTTCGTTCGAAACCATTTTGTTGCGTAAGCCCGTTTTTACCGTCTGTACGCGCTCGCCGGTAACCGCCCGGTTGATTTCCTGATCGATCAGCCGCTGCGCGCGGTCCTCGGCTTCCCTGATGAGGCTTTCTAGGCGCGAAAGGGAGACAAGAGAGGGTTGCGTCGCGTCCGTGTCGATGTCCTGAAACACCGACGACACGAGAGAAAGGACCCCGTCCTGCGCATCGGAATCGAGATGGGCAAAATCGGGCCGTGCCTTGAGCCGGGAAACAGTTTCGTCGTACAGGATACGCTCGGTTCGCGCATAAAGCTCCCGCCGCGCTTTATAGGTTGCCCTGATCGCATCCGAGGCGGGTCGGGAATCGGCGTATCCCTTCCAGGGCTCCGCTTGCGCAAATTGATCCTTCAGTGTCTGTATATCAGATACGATGGCATCGTCTTCCTCGATTTCGCCAAGTTGGGCGGCCTCGACTTCAAGAGCCAACCGAAGGCTTTTCAGCTCCTTCACGGTCGCCTCTCCCAGCGCTTCGCTTGTCTGCACGAGTCGGGGATAGCCCGCTTCAAGAACGGCAAGGTTTGCCTTGAGCCGATAGAGAGCGACTTCCGCGAGCCGGTTCGAAAGGCATTCTGTAAGCGCGGCATTCAAGTCGGCTATGGGCGCCTGCAGGGGAATTTTGAGCGATGAAAGCGAGCGTTCGATCACCGCGATCTGGTCCTTTATCTTCGGGAATTTCTCGAACACGAGATCGGCGAGGGAGTCCGAGTTGTTGTCCACATTCGAGGCCTTGAGCGTTTTCTCGAAAAACTGGCACATCGCGTTCCGGTCCCGCGCGCTGATGCTGTCCCCGTCGACGTGTCGCGTCTCTATTTCGGCGCGGGCGAATTCGCGGTCGCCCTCAAAAAGCTTTCTCGCGTCAGGATCGCGGATCGCCGTAATCGCGCCGATCTTAACCTTTTCGTCGCGGAGCAGCGCGATCACCGAAGACTTGATAACCTGCCGCGACCAGCCATAGGGAGGGCTCGCGAAAAGTTTGAAAAGTTCTTCGCCGGTCACGAAGCTTCGCTCGCGTATATGGGCAAGGATGGCGGTGGGTACTGGCCCGTCGGGCGAAAAGACGATTTTTCCGCCGTCGGAACGCGCGATGCCGAGTCCGCCGGGAACCGAGAGGAATACGGAAGAAAGCCCGCCGGTGTCCTTGTCGAAAAGCTGATTGAAATCATTTATCGTAATATGGACATTACCGGCTTCAAACTGATGGTAGAGCCGCGCGATTATCCCCTCGGCTCCCCCCTTGAGCGCGGCGTCGAAGGTGGATCCCGAGCCGGTTGCGGCCTCGCGTCTCCCGTCAAAGTAAAAGGAACCATCAAGCCATGCGGTACGAAGTTCCTTGCGGAGGGCTTCGTACGCGGTCTCGGCCGCTCCTTGCTCGATGATGAGAAGCCGTGACTGTACCGGCGTCAAGCCCGACTGGCCGCGATACCGCGTGATTATCTTCTGGGCTTTTTTCCAGTCATTCACCAGGCTTTCCATCACGCTTGTCTCGCCCGATACCAGGTGAATCATTTTCTTTTTATCCCGGCTCAGATCGAGCCATTCCTCGGCCTTTTCGCGCCGCCCTTGGTTTGGCACCCAATGGAAACAGACGTCCACGGACGTCGCCTCGCCGCGTCCGGTAAGGCGGTCTTCAGGAAGGTCCGTGTCCCAGAAGCACGCCAGAGGGAAGCGGACCCCAAGGCGCGGGAATACCGGCTGCGCGACGGGCTCGACGATCTCGGCCGTCAGTTTCCGGAGAATCTCGTCCCGCTCCCCGGCCGACACGGAGAAGGCCGCTTTTTGGCGGTTCCATTCCTGCGCGGCGTTGTTCTGGATACTCCAGCCGGACTTTTCGCCATACTGTATCCAGTTGTCTTTCCGGAGGGCCTCAAGCGCCTTTTCGACCTGCGCGTCCACGCCTTGCGCGCCGAGCGCGGGATATAAAAGACTCGAAAGCAGTTCCTTCGTTACCGGCTGGGCGTCGCCGTTCATCTCGAGAAGGGCGATGGCCTTGGCCGCCTTCCGCTCCATTGAATCCCCTTCCGTTCGCTCGAAAAGCCGATGCAGGGTCAATAGCACGTCCGAGTCCACGCTCGAGCCGATCATGTCAAAGAGCATGTCGAGCGTCAGCAGCGTGCCGAGCGGCTTGTCCTTGAGCGAAACGGGCTGCTCGTTGAAAAGCGACCAGATATTGTTGAGCACCGAGCGCACGCCTCCCGAATCGCTTTGCGTACGCGCAGAAGTGTTGCGGAGGCTCTGCGTAATGTCCATGAAAAGCGGAATGTGCTCGCTTAAAAGCGGATAGTCCTCGATTAGTTTCTCCCGCGTAATATCCTTGCAGCCGTAGGCATGCAATTTCAGAAGGTCGAGATGAGCGTCGGTCAGATAGTGTTCAAGGACGGAACCCGGTTTTTTCTTGAGAAGGCGTCGCTCGACGACCTCGCTCACGTTCGCGCGGTCAAGATGGACGCGCAGCGCTTGCGGAAAACGGTCCATCAGCTTGAAAAGGACGGAGTCCTTGCTCTGCTCCTCGAGTTTTTCCTGTCCCGTCGCGAGAAACCACAGGCGGCATACGCCGGGCTTTGAGCGGGAACCAAGTTCGGAAATAAAGGACTGAAGGTTAACCTTGCTCTGATTGTCCTGGCTCGTGATATACTGTGACACCTCGTCCACCACGATGAATATCGTTTTGCCCGGGGCTCTCCTGTCCAACGCGCGGAGGATATTGTCTACCATGGTTTTGACGTCGAGCGAGCTTGCCTTGAAAGTCGCAATCTCAAGAAGCTCGCCCAGCGAGGGAAAAAGCTCTTTATAGATAGCCCGGAATTGCGGAGCGGCCAGTCCGCCATTTTTCTTCGTTTCCCATCCGGCGTTGTACCGCGCACGGTACTGCTCGACAAACTCATCGTAGCGCCCCTCGTCCTCAAGGGCCAACTCGAAGTGCGCCACGCCGTCAAGGCTCGAATAGCCGAGCTTTACAAGAATCTGGCGATATGCGGTGTGCGGGATAACCTCGTTGTTCTTGGCCATCGTACCGATATCGAAAATAACGGCCATCGGATCGACAGCCGACTTCAGCCGCGCGAAAGCCGCAGCGAGCTGGTCGCCGTTTTTGGTGTCGTCGCGGGCGACAAGCGCCTCTTCCATCGTCCACTCGCCGATCACGTTTCCCTTCGCGTCCGTTTTGGGAATCACCATACCGTCAAGCGCAAGGCCGAGCAGCTTTGCGAAGGATGATTTACCGGAACCGAAAAACCCCGATATCCAGCTCGCCGGAAGTTTCGCGCCGTCCTTGAGCGCCATATACAGGTTGTTGAGGAGATCCTCCATCTGTTCATGGATACCGCCGATCCTTCGGGTACTGTCCCGTTCCCTGCTCGTGAACACATATTCGCCCACTTCCCGCGAGGCGGTCTCCGGGTCAATCGTATGAAAGTATATGACGGGCGCGATGTTATCCTCGATGTTGCGGGCGAAGACTTCTTTGATATTCGGCATTTTTCTATTCTCTCCTCGAACGTATCAGTAAATGCGCGGCCGGTAATCCCGGTCGGCGCTCATAATTCCCATGAACGAAAGATAATGCGGATTCTCGCGGCTTCCCGGATAGAGTATGACGGTCGGAATCTTGATCCCTGCGTCAAGAAATCGGAGCAGCGACGAAGTCCGGTAAAACGGATACAGGGATCCGACGCGCGAAAGAAACACGACGGTACGTGACGGATCGCTTCCGGCGGCCACTTCCTGTATCTGCGCGAGCACTCGCCCGGGATATCCGTCCAGCCGCTCGAAATGCTGACCGAGGGCGTTCGAGAGCGAATCGAGCGCTTTTGACCAGTCTTCGCCGTAGGAGGTGTACTGAAGTTTTTCTTCCTCAATCATCGCCTGAACGAGCTCGCCGCCTTCCTGTTCAGCAAGATAGTCGGCAAGTACGGCAAAAAGATCCACTGTTCGTACCCGCCAGCCCTTCAGCTGCAATTCTTGGGCAAGGTTTCCTACCTCCGCTCGCGCCCTGAATTCCTCCGAAGGCGAATACTGAAAAATCGCGAAAGGATAGCTCCGATTCGTGCTGATCGCCGGCCCTTCAGGCCCCAAAAGGTCCTTACGGAGCTCGGCAAGCTTTGTTTCCAGGCTCATGCGCCCACCTCACGAAGAAATGATTGAAGACCATCAAGATTGAAAGAGCCGGAAAGCCGCTCGCGGTCCCCGGTAAACTCCCACCAAAGATTCCGTTCGCCCTCGCGAAAAAACGGCACCAAAAGGTCCCGCGGCTTTAAAAGCGCGCGAAACAGCGGCGATCCGTCAAAATCGTTAAAGCTTTCCCCGAATTCCTTGAGGCTATATAGCATAAAGCCGAGCGCCTTCGCGGATAGCGCGGGCGAGACGATTTCCTTTTTCGTCTGGCCGACCAGAAAGCCGTTGTCCCGAAGAGCGGTCAAAATATTTCGGCAATAGCGGTTCACGCTTTTCGGCCCAAGTATTTCGGGCAGAATCAGACGAGCCTCGTTTTCGAAACCGATTCGGGAAATTTCGGCAAGCCCCGATTCCAGGCGTGAAGGAAGCCAATCGGAGGCTGCCCAGCGATAATACGGATCGGTAAGTACCATATAAAAATGATTCAGGACGGAAAAGCTTGCGCTCCCGTCCGCTGCAAGAAAAGCCCTAAGACTCTCAAGGTGGCCGAAATGGAAATTGAATCGCTCGCTGAAAAAGCGGGTCAGTTCTCGGCTTACTGCCTCCGAGGCGTTCCCGTACCAGCGCCCCTTAAGAGCGCGTTCGGCGTTCTCCCCAGGCGTCAACTTAGCGTCGAACCCGGCGATAAACTCGCGCGCTTCGGGAAGCCGCGCGCTCGCTTTCATGAGAGAGGCGTTATGCTGCGTCCGGTAACAGCTACCGCCCATCCGTTCCACTCCTGCAATAAGGAAGAACAAAACGGCCCTTTTCAAGGCCAAGGTATGCCGCCGCCAGAGACTGTATCGCGGCCTCATCGCTTGCAAACCGTCCCTCACCGATTCCGGTAAGCTCCCGCCCAAAAGACGTCCCTTCATAATCCGTCGGGGCACCTGCCGTTAATTTCTCGAGAAAAGCGCGCAGCGAAGCCACGGTCCACTCGGTAAAACTGTCCAGAATGGACAGGATCTCCGCCGGAGTATCGTCAGGATATCGCTTAAAGTGATGAAACCGGAACGCAAGTTCATTCCTGAGCGCAAGCGGAGGGCAAAAAAGTGAAAATCGGGGTTCGCCGGGAATAGCCGCGACCAGCTCTTCTTCCTTGAGCCGCGAAGCGGCAAGAATACCTTCCCCCGCAGCGAATGGTACCATCTCGGTACCGGTAATTTTGGCAAGAAAGGCGGCCCCCCCGAGCTTGTACGCAATATCGGTATTCCACCAGGCTTGCAGCTCTTTTTCGCCCAATCGGGCTACAACCAGCTGCAAATGAAGTATTTGATCGAGTTTTTCCATAATTGCCTCTGGATAGCGGTTTTTTTGATAGGGAACATCTTCAGTATACCAAGGTATCTCCACTAACTCAATCAGAATCTATCAATTATAGGTATCACTTTTCTGACCCTTTTCACCCTATCCCAAAAGCCCTTTTAGTATGACACTATTCACGCTATTGTCTTCCCGGTCAGCTCGCTGAGAATCCGAAGCAATTTGTTGAAATAGGGTGGATAGTCATTTTTTCCGTATATAACGAGCTGTGGTTCAGTCAACGAGTCTATTTGCAAACTCCAATACGTTCCGTCAATCCAGTCGTCGTTTCTATATTCTTTTTTCCACTCCGCTATATAGCACTTTTTCAGTTTCCCGCAGAAAGCGTTCCACTGTTCATCATCAAGGGTTTGTATTGGAGGTGCATTCTCGCAGCTTTCGTTGTCTAACTTGACGTCGTCATTTCCGGAAGAAAAAAGATACCGCACCGGCCAGTCAGCTTCACCCTTTCGTATCACTACTGAATGGCTTTCCCCGACCGGCCCGCCTACAGAAAAGGAAAAACCCGTCCACAAAGGAAGCTTGTTCGACTGTCGGTCAAATTCCTCTCGGCAGTCCTTGCAAAACCGTTTTGGCATATCATCGCCTATGCAGCACCCGCCAAGCTGCAGCTCGCCCCGTTCCTGCGCCTCTGCCAATTCAGCGCCGGGATAGCCATATACCATCGGCACAGTGTTCCGCTTTCCGCAATATGGGCACATTATTTTCGGCATACTTTGATATCCTTTTATGTCCTGATTACAGTATCACCTCAAGCTGTATCACTTCCTGTAACAGTTCACTAAAAAAAGTGTCTCGAAAACCATACTGTTTTCGAGACACTTCTCATTTAATCCTGATATCCCTTCGCCGCTTCCTCAAGCTCTTCCTTCACTCTCCGGACTATGCTTTCCGGCGCCAGCACCCGCGCGCCTTTCCCGAACGAAAGCACCCACCGGACCATCTCCTCGACGCCGCTGGCCGTGAACGAAAGGATGATCGAGCCGTCCCTTCCATCCTCGACCGTCTGATCCCTGCCCCAGGTACGCTCCCGCGCATAGAAAGCCGAGTCGCCTGAAAACTTCACCCGTAGGGTGACCGGTTCTTCGATGAAAATGCCGAATGAAGGATTCAGATACAGGCCCGGATCAAAGGATTCGGGGATCGTATAGGTGGTTTTGGTCGGGACAAGGCTCTTTATGCGGTCAACGGCGAAAATCCGAATATTCCCCTCGTGCTTCGGCACCCCCGCGATGACATAGAGCGCGTTCGTGTGGTCGACCAGGGTATAGGGATCGAACTCGTAGGTTTTCGGCTCGGGAGACTTCGCCGCCTGGTAGGTCACGACCGCCCGCGTCCCGTCTTCGATGCACGAGCATAGAGTGTCGATGATATCCTCTTTGCCGTCGTAGGAGATACTTCCCTTGAAACTGTAGTAGGTGGTGGTTACCCGCTTTTTCGGATCATGGATAACGGCTGAATTGAGTTTCTTCTTGAGAATCGTCATGCGCTCCGCAAGCCGGGTATTGTCGAAAAGCCTCGTCCGTCCGAGCACCGACCGGAGCATCATCCGCTCCACATGGTCAAACCGAAGCGGCATCGTCCGCGTGTAGTCTTCCTCGTTTATATACCAGCGCTTTGAATTCGTATTCCCGTTGTAGTCGTCCCTGTCGTAATACGGAACCCCATAGGCGGCCAGTTTATCCTGATACCGGTAGAACGTCGTGCGCTGGCAGCCGAGTTCCCCGCAAATCTCATTGACGCTTACCCCGCCGGGCCGCCGCATCAGGTCAATAATGTCAAAAAGCATGGTTTCCGCATCCTGTCTCATAAGAAACAGTATAGCACCATTGTTCGGAATACGATTCAGCCTGCCCTATATTCTTTCGCAAGAAGCAATACCTGCGTAAAATTCTCCAGCCCCAGCTTGTCCCTGATATTTCCACGATACGTACCGGCAGTCCCGATTGCCACATCCATCTTTTCTGCAATCTGCTTGAGCGAAAGTCCCTGCATCGAGTAATCAAGGGTTTCCCACTCCCGGGGAGTCAAAGTTTTGAACATGTCCATCTTCGAAGGGAATCGGTCCTCTCGCCTCGCTCTCACATCAGGCGGATAATAGACACACCTCGCACGGATCAGGCTGATACAGTTCTGGAACTCCGTATCTTTGGTAAAATTGGCAAAGATGACATTTACGCCAGCGTCTGCCAGACGAACGCCAAGCGCTACGTTTATCGTGAAATATGAATAACAGATAATCGGTACATTCGGAAAATGCTTTTTGATATCCCGAATCAAACGATCCCCTTTGAAAGCGATAAAACTCACTTGCAGTACGATTGTCTGTACCATGGAATCACGCTCCGAGATCGTCGTAATGTCCATCGTCCGCTCGATAGTACAGGGCCCTAGAGCGTCAACAAAAACAGAATACGCAGAAAAATATTCAGTGGCATCGAACCCGAGCAGAATGACCCGATTGAGAGCCGTGCATTCAGCTTTTTCCGCCATCAACTTTTCCCGCATGTTGCCTGAAGTCACCCCGCCCATCCTCCTAAACGCTCACTGTCTCGCACCGCCTCTCACAACCCCTCGAAATCGTTCACAAAATTGATCTCGAGCTGCCCGTTAAAACCACCCTTCCCGTCCGCCTCGTCGAGGCTCTCTTTGCCGAACGCCGTACGCTCAATGTCAATCGATCCCCGGAGCCACTCCATCACATTTCCCTGCGAAAGCTCTTCCGGGTCAAACCCGTCGAGCCGCTTCTCCACGATCGCGAGAGCTTTCTCTGTAATCCTGCGATAAATTTTTTCCCGCTCCGCGAATTCCCTCTCGCGTTCCGCCCGTCGCAACGCATCGAGATACGTGTCATACGTACCGCAACGCTTCACCCAGTCAAACTTCGCCGACCACTTGCACCACACCCCGTACCGCGTCGACGGAATTCCGTTCAGCTCGATCGCCTTCATGAAACCGCGCTCGCTCCCGTAATCGCGATAAAGACAAAACGCGTTCCACGCCTGATTCGTCTCGTCCGCCCGTCGCTCCCACAATTCCGGAATGATCCACCTCCCGTTTCGTTCAAGCATAGCCCAACCCCGAAAACTTCTGTTTATACATTTTTTCAAAATCAACACAAAAACTGTAAATAAATAATTACTCCCAGACCGCTTCTTATTCTATCGCTACAACGCCCCATCCGTGTTGTACAGTTTTTTACGTCTTTCGCTGTATCAAATCATGAAACCTAGATAAAAGCTCACACATACTTATGTACCGGACAATTTACATAATGCGATGGTCTACTTTTTCGACAAAAAAATGTCGCTGTCGAAAACAGTTCAAATTCAAAATCTGCCCGATCGCCTTCATGAAGCCACCCTTTGCTCTGTAATTGTGATACAGACAAAACGCATTCCACGCCTGATTTGTCTCGTCCACCTCCCGTTTCCCTTTAAAGCATAGCAAGATTTTCATAATCCCTTTTTACTCATTTTTCAGAAGTTCATCAAAAAATTCATGCATAAATATTGATACCCCATCCGTTATTCATCATGTCTCCACAAGTATCGAATTTCATTGTGTGTATCTCGAACCGCACACTTCCTAGAATATTTAATAATCAGCACCGTGCGATGGTGTGTTTTTGCGAAACAAAAACAGGTCTTGTCGAAATATATACAAATTCGAAATACATTCACTTGTTTGCATACTAAGTATATCTCCGCAACATAGAACTCAGGCTTCCCTTTATTTCAGATGGGTTTTGCATGAAACTCTGAATTTTCAGACTCCAATTACGATAAACCCTGACTCACCGTTTCACTCAGTCTATAGCGAATCTCGCTTCACTGATTTACCCATTTCTTCATTTTGACCCGCAAAACACCCGAACTAATTCTAGGTTAACTCTTCATCCCGACCCGAATACATCACCCTTTCCGACCTCTCGACTGCAACCGGCTTCCCATCATGCATCTTGATCTCGACGGCAAAACTCCCGAACTTCTTCGACGAAAACATCCGGTCGAGCCACTCATTCACTTCGCGGCGTATCGCCTCGCTCTGCTGCGTCACGAGCAACCTCCTTCCCTTGTTTCCGCCATCGCCACTTTTGCTCTATGCGTATTTCGCGCAATCCATTCCTCAACGTCGACTCGCCTGAACATCACGCGCCCGCCGATCTTCACAAAAGGCAACTCCCCGCTCCTGCACCGCCGGTACACGCTCATCCGCGAGCATCCTAAACACTCCATCAGCATCACCACATTAACCAACACATCAAGTCCCGCATCCGTACATTTCAACCGTCGCCCTCCTTGTTGTCTCCCGACATACCAACAGTAGCACCTCTACTTACAGTCCGCCGTACCTAGTTTTTAGATAAAGCCTGAAAAAGAGTCGAATTAATTAGATGATTTAAAAGATCTCGTCACACATCAAAGGCAGACACCTCGCCCCAAGAAATAACTCGTGTCGCTCCTGCAATCACGCTCAAGCATTCTTCCGGGGGAAGGGTCATTGTGTCGGCCAGGGACGGAACCCCGCAAGGCCTGCGAAACAGTAGTTTCGCTTGCAAGCTCATTCAGTCGCTTCGTCTTCGCCTCCGCTCCCTCATTCGGCCTTGCGTGAACCCGTCCCTGTCCAAATATTTTTTTCGTCCCCCGGAAGAATAGTTTTTCGGGCGAGTTCTGCCCGGAAACTTCAAGGCGGGTTCAGCTTTGAAATCATTTTATAAGGAGCGTCACATGATCGAGATCGAAGTAGTAGGGGAGAAGGTCGCGCGCGTAACGTCGCGAATGCCAAGCAGGTTTGAGCAGCGGAAGCCAGAAGATTGCTATCCGGACTCGTCATTCCGGTTCCCGGAGATCGAACCGGAGGACAGGGCGGGAACTATGGTCGACATCTCGGTGGAGGCGCGACAGCACGGAGTCAAAACACCGCTGTACGTATCCTGGGATCTCTATGAACTATGGCTATGCGACGGGACGGAAGACACGATCCGGAGAATCGCAAGCCTCTGCCACGCCTTCCTGTATCACGTATATCTCGATACGGAGAACTCATGGCGCCTCGACTTCAGCGCGCCGTTTTTTATCAAAGGGCTCGGGCTCACGCACGTGCTCGTTCGCGCAACTTTGCACGCAGGAAAAAAACAGTATATCGCACTCAGTATCGCCGTATAACGAAAAAGGGCCGGGACACTGTGTCCCGACCCTTCCTCCGATGCGGCATCCTCTCATTATGGGGAGCATGCAAAAAATATCAAACCACTCCTACCCGATTCGTAGTTTCCTTGAAGCTCTCAAGTTTTTTCCGGGCTTCATCAAAATCGATAACCTGCGAGGCGTGAGAATAATGCTCCATCATCGCGCTCGACTTGTGCCCCGCCAGCGCCTGAATGACCAGATCGGGAATTCCTGAAAGCCGTCCGAGCGTCACGAACGTATGCCTGAGTCCATGCAAGGTTAAATTCCGCGCCACTTGCATATCCTTCGTGACATCGATTTCAATCAAAAGCAATTCGAGCGAATAACGGAAATAAATCGGGCTTCGCGGCTTCGCCCGCTCTGTATCATTCGCAAAAACAAAATCGCTGTCGTCGCGCCAAAGTGACCGCGCCTTCACGACCGACACGAGCGTCAGAACTGAATTGGCTAACGGAATCTTCCGGGAACTTCCGGCCTTGGGACCCTTCAGCCCGTCGTTCGCGACAAAATTGTGCCGGAGATCGATCATCCTTCCCTCGACATCGATATCGCCCCACTGCAACCCGCGAATCTCACCGCAGCGCATACCGCACAAAAGCCCCAGCAGCACCACCAGTTTCCGGTGTGGCTCAAAATCTTCAAGATTAATAATCTTCACGGCTTCATGCGGCGTCAGAACACCCCGTTCTCGGCTTTCATGATACGCCTTCTTGATAAGGGCAAACGGATTATGCTTGATCTCCTCCCGCATATACGCCCAGCGCACCGCGACCCGCATCGCCTCAAAGACGGTATTTATGCGTTTGCCGCTCAAACCTCTTTCCGCTGCCCAGGTCATCCAGTCCCTGATCGCCGCCGGAGTAAGGTCATCGAGAATCATTTTATTGAACTTGGGATACGGCAGGGCATATAGAATGATACTACCCCGGGCCACCCTGATGTATGCGCCGCTTAAAGGTTTTTTGTACACCAGCGCATGCTCCCGGGAATACTTGCTGTCCGCGCGCCAGAAATCCAGAAGGAAATCGGTAAACAGCATATCACCGAGCGTCACCCGGAACTTGATTTCCGCAAGCATCTCCCGCGCCCGCTTTTCGGCCTCCGGCTTGCGCTCCCGCTTACCTTCAGCCTCAACACCGGTCGAACGGGTAACGGCATAGCGCTGCGAAACCTCATCCCAGAAGCGGGCGTACCAAACCGGCAGCCCATCTTTGGATGGTTTCTTGTAGAGACTGTACGCTGAGTGATTGTTTTTTGGGGGCATATCCACCTCGTAAAAACCTGAGTGCTACTTTTAGTGCTACTCTAGGCATTAGCGTGTTATACCACCCGGTTTCGGGAAGGCGAAGTCCTTACCAGGTAAGGACTTATTACCATAAAAATCTTTAGCAGGAGTAGGACTCGAACCTACGACCTCCGGGTTATGAGCCCGACGAGCTGCCAACTGCTCTATCCTGCGTCGTGTTCAAGTAAGTTACCACCAAAAGTGGATTTGGTCAATGGGCGATTGACGTTTTATGCTGTTTTTTACGGTTTTATGCGGTCGCGGGACGCCGGAAAATAAAAAACCCGGCAGGTAAAAGGAGGAGTACCAAAACCCTGCCGGGGCATTAAAGGAGGGTGTTGTTTCCCGTGCTCATTCAGTACCGCAACATCTGCCTAATAAAGCTCTGGTCAGGGGAAAGGTTACAAAGGCGGAACATAATAATCAGCTTTATTGTTCGGAGGCCGAGGGCGGAACAAAACGGCGCTGCCAGCGGCCGCGCAGGTAAAAGGGCACTATCACGCCGAGGCCGCCGATCCAGCCCAGGGCAAAGCACCAGCCGATCTCGCTGCGGCCGAAAAAATGATTGAGCAGATACGCCGCGGGCAGGCGAATAATCATAAATGAAGTGAAGGCGGCGATAAAGGGCCAGAGCGATTCGCCGGTGCCGCGCAGGACGGCGTTAATGCTGAACAGCACGGCCAGCAGCACGTAAAAGGGCATCAGGCGGTGCAGGATTTCGATGCCGGCGGTCACGACTTCCAGCTCCGGGGAAAACAGGCCCATCAGTTGGCGGGCAAAAACCAGAACGAAGACGCTGGCCGCGGCGCAACTGCCGACACTCATCAGCAGGGCCGACCGGAAGCCGCTACGGACGCGGTCCAGGCGGCCGGCGCCGAAATTCTGGCCGGTATAAGTCATGGAAGCGGTGGCAAAGCTGGCTACCGGCATAAAGGCCAGCGAGTCGATCTTGCTGGAGGCGCCGAAGGCCGCCATGTAGGTCGGGCCGTAGCTGTTGACCAGGCGCTGCAGGGCGATGGTACCGACCGAGAACAGCATCATCTGGATGCCGCCGGGCAAGCCGATACGCACGCATTCTTTGAGCACCTGACCGTCAAAACGGATATCCGCTCTTTGCAGAGTAGTCAGCTTGCGGCGCTTCACGATAAACCAGGTGCCGGCCAAAAAAGACAGCAGCTGCGCGATGATGGTAGCCAGGGCCACGCCGGCCACACCCCAACCGAGAAAAAGGACGAAGATCAGATCCAGCGCGATATTGATGACGGTGGCTACCGCCAGAAAGATCAGGGAGGATGTTGAGTCGCCCAAACCCTGCAAAATACCGGCGTTGAGGTTGTAACCGAAATTTCCGATAGTCCCGACGAACAAAATGATCAGATAGATCCGCGACATTTCCAGAGTAATACCGGCGGGCGTGTTCAGAATGTCCAGCAGGACGCCGGATAAGGCGATGCCGACAACTGTCACCAGCGCCGCGCCGAGCACGGCCACCACATAGGCGGTGTCCACGGTACGGCGGACGCCGTCATGGTTACCGGCGCCGAAAAACTGGCTGATGACGATACTGAAGCCAGTCGCCAGGCCGGAAAACAGCGAAACCAGCAAAAAATTGAGGATAAAGGTGCTGCCGACGGCGGCGAGGGCTTCTTTTCCCACAAAATTACCGACGATTACCGAATCCACCAGGTTATACATCTGCTGCAGGACGTTTCCGGCCAGCAGGGGGAGTGAAAACTTGAATATCAGGGCGGCGGGCCGGCCGGCGGTCATGGTGCGCATGATTTCGATACTAGCGGTTTTTTTTCGCATAAGCAACTCCAGCTATGGGGGTAATCTGCCGATACTGGCAACATGAAGCTGTATCGTTTTTGGTTATTAAGCGCCGCTTTGGCTTGCGCCCTGCTTGCCCAAACCGCGGCCGAGGACTTTCGCTATAAATTTGCCGCTGGAGACAATTACCGCATCAACTCCACGGTGCGCGAAAGCGTTTATGTTAACCGGGTATTCTCGCATACCGCCGAAATCACCAACCGCATCACCGTCAAAGTCTCCGAGGCGCTGGCCGCCGCCGCCGGAGCGCTGGCCTCCGCCCGTTACGACTGTACCTTTATGACCAGCGAGCGCAATTCCAACCGTTCCTTTACCTGGGGCCGGGAATACGCGAGCGTTTTCCAGCGCGACGAATTGGGCGCCTACACCATCAGCGATGAATACTTTATGCCGGTGGTCCGCAGCGTCCCGACCTTTGCCGGACGTGACGTGAAAGTCGGAGAAAGCTGGACCGGAATCGGACAGGAAGCCCACGACCTGCGTGACCACTTCGGCATCGCCAAGCCCTTTACGGTGCCGTTCAGTGTCACCTATACCTATGAAGGGCCGGTAACCCGCGAGGGCCGCGCCCTGCACCTGATCCGGGCCGAATATACCATTTTTTACGAAAGCCCGACCCCTCCGGAAAGCGTTACCGGCGAGACTGATGTTCCGGTTACCACCATGGGTTATTCCAAACAGCGTATCTACTGGGACAATGAACTGGGCATGATTCCCTTTTATACGGAAGAATTCCGCATTCAGCTGGAGCTTTCCTCCGGGACGGTCTTTGAGTTCCGGGGAACGGCCGAAGCGGTGGTTACCGAAACCGAGTTACTGGACCGGGACTCGATGGTCCGGGATATGAACCAGGAAATCAAGGACATGGGTATCACCAATACCACGGTTACCGCCAACGAGGAAGGGGTCACCATCAGTATCGAAAATATCCAGTTCGAGGCCGACTCCGCCCGGCTGTTACCCTCCGAACAGGAGAAAATCCGTAAAATCGCCGCGATTCTGGAGCGCTATCCGGACAAGGAATTATTGATTTCCGGGCACACCGCCCTGGCCGGCACGGCCAGCGCCCGCCAGCAGCTCTCCGAGGAGCGCGCCGAGGCCGTCGCCAGATTCCTGGTGGATATGGGCGTGCGCACCCCCTACAATGTCTACACCCGCGGCTTCGGCGCCGAGAAGCCGATTGCCCCGAACACGACCGAACCGAACCGCGCGCGCAACCGCCGGGTGGAAATTACCATACTGGAGCAGTGAACGGCCATGGAACACCTCCGTTACCTTGCATGTTTTGCCGAGAAATGTTACATATAGGTAACGGTACTGGTAGCGGGGAGCATTGATGACATATTCTGAGCCAACCAATCTTGCGATTGTCGCCTGTCCAGGCGGCGAGAAATTTGCCGATGAAACCATCAAACACCTGAATCATATCTACAACCGGCGGTTCCGGCAAAAAAGCGACGTGCTGGCCAAGCGGTACGAGGTAGACCGTATCAGCCTGGTTAAGGACATCAATTTTTATAACGATCTGACCACCTCCGACATTTGCATCCGCGGCGATATTACCAAATACCGCCCGCCGGAGTTCAAGGTCAAAACCCAGTTTACCTGGTTTATGAACGGCGAGTTCAAAACCGAAATCAAGGAACCAATCCGCGGCAAGGACGTCTTTATTTTTCAGGACGTCGAAAACCACCAGAAACTGGAACTGAACGAAGGCAAGAACTCCATGTCGCTTTCGGTCAATGACCACCTGATGTCACTTTTGGTGACGATCGACGCCGTGCGCCATGCCGGCGCCACCCGCATCACCCTGGTTCTACCGGTATATCCCTACAGCCGCCAGCACAAAAAAAAGGGTCGTGAGGGCTTAACAGCCAGCCTGCTGGGTCACCTGTATGAAAGCCTCGGCGTGCAGCAGATTATCACGTTGGACATTCATTCCCGCGAAATAGAGAACGCCTTCCTGACCGCGCGCATCGAAAACCTGCACGCCAGTTACCAGATTATCCGTGAACTTTCCAAAATCGTAGATCTGACCAGCGAAGAAGATGACTTTGTCGTCGTTTCACCGGATACCGGCGCGGTTGACCGCAATAAATTCTACGCCACCGGACTGAAACGGCCCCTGGCCATGCTTTATAAGGAACGGGATTATTCGGTGGTCACCCAGAACGCCCAAACCACCAATATCATGAGCGTCAAACTGCTCGGTAACGTTAAGGGCAAGGTTGCCTTCCTGGCCGACGACATGCTCGGCACCGGCGGCACCCTGCTGAAAGCCATGGAATTCCTGAAAGAACAGGGCGCTACCAAGGTTATCGCCGCGATCAGCCTGCCCTTTTTTACCGGAACGGCCATCGAGCTCTTCGATGAAGCCTATGCCAAGGGTAACTTCTTCCGGATTATCGGTACTAATGCTGTCTATCACGAAGCGCTGCTCAAAAAAGAATGGTATATCAAGACCAATGTATCCGGGCTGTTTGCCCAGGTTATTTCGCGTCTGCACCATAACCAATCCTTAAGCGATCTTCTGGACAACCGTAATATTATCGAAAAACTGGTCAAGCAGGAAAAACCCGCCGACCCCGAATAATGAATCCCGTCATCCTCTCGGCCGATATCGGCACCTCATCCCTGAAAGCCGCCCTGATCGACGTCACCGGAAAGGTGATCGCCTCGGCCAGGGTACGCTTCTCCTCCGGAAAACGGCAAACCAGTGACTGGGTTTCAGCCTTTCACGAAGCCCTTGTCTACCTCTCCCCTCCGGCTCAGCTGGCCGGAATCACCATCTCCGGTAATGGACCCACCCTGGTCAGCGTCGCGGGCAATGGCGACACCCGGGTGCTGCTCTGGAATGACACAGTGCCAGCGGAGCCGATCGGCCCGTCCCTGTTTATCCCGCGAATCAAGGCCTTCGCTACCCTTTTTCCGGCGGACTTCGCCGGCGCCAGATACCTGCTCTCCGGTCCCGAGTACCTGGTCTGGTACTTAACCGGAAACGCCTTGACTGTGCTGCCGGAAGAGCGCTATAAGCCGGTGTATTGGGAGAGCGAGTCCCTAACCGAAGCCGGAATCGACGGGAGCATACTGGCGCCCTTTGTACTTCCCGGCGCTCGAGCCGGAACACTCCGGCCTGAGCGGGCCGCAGCCCTGGGGATACCCGCCGGGGTGCCGGTATTCGCCGCCGGACCGGACTTTATCGCGGCCTTAGTCGGTACGGGGACCATCAGCGCAGGAAAGGCCTGCGACCGCGCCGGAACCAGCGAGGGCCTCAATGTATGCACCGCGACGCGACTGGAAAAAGCCGGGCTGCGCACCCTGCCCGCCGTAGTTACCGGCCACTGGAACCTCTCTTTCATGCTCAGCGATTCCGGAGCGCGCTTTAACAGCTACCGGCGGGAAAGCGGACAGTCGGAGCGCAATTACCCGGATATCATGAAAGACATAGTTCAAAGCCCGATTCTGCCGCCTCCGGGAGAAAGCTTGCATGAAGGCCGGCGCGTCGCCGAAGAAACAGCCTTCGCGCTGCGCCGCGGAATCGCCGCGATCGAAATCCTCACCCAACAAAAACACCAATTTGTGCTTTCCGGAGGGCAGGCCCGTAACGAAATCTGGAACCAGATGAAGGCGGACTGCACCGGTTCCGTTTTCCAGATCACCGCCACCCCCGACGGCGAGCTGATGGGCAACGCCATGCTGGCCGCGGTCAGCCTCGGACACTATACCGATCTTTCTGAAGCCGCCGCGACGATGGTGCGCATCACGCGCACCTGGGAACCGGATCAAAAACGCGCCGCCCTGTACACCGAAAAATTTCTCAAAACATGAAGATATACCACCTGCCACAAACGGTTAAAACCATCATCTTTGATATCGACTCTACCTTGTACACCCATAGTGAATATGCCGCCGAGCAGGTGGACATTCAGATCCGGCACCTCTCCGGCCTGCGCGGCGAGAGCGCGGACGCTACCAGGAAAATAATTGATGATTTCCGCGTAGCCTGGAAACTGCGCACCGGCGAAACCATCAGTCTCGGAAACACCCTGATCCATTTCGGCATCCCCATCTCGGAAAGTATCGCCTGGCGGGAAACGCTGATAGAACCGGCCGACTTTTTGACAGCCGACGCGCTACTGCGCGAAACGTTGCTTCATCTTGCCAAGTCCTATCAACTGATCGCGGTCACCAACAATCCGGTTCTGCCGGCCCGCAAAACAGTGCAGGCCCTCGGCGTCTCGGATCTATTCGCGGAGATTATCGGACTGGACACCTGCGGTGTTTCCAAACCGCACCGCTCACCTTTCCTGCTGGCCGCCGAGCGCACTGCCACGCGGCCGGAGCACTGTCTCTCCGTCGGCGACCGCTTTGATATCGACATTGCCCTGCCTTTGGAACTCGGAATGGGGGGTATTCTGGTGGATGGGGTCCAGGACGTGTACAAACTGCCCGAAATTCTCTAGTCGACTGACACTTTAAAAATAAAAAGCCGGTTCGTGCGCCGTGAAACGAGCAAGAGCGTTCCAGTATAGGAGTGGCCACGAACCGACCGAAAGAACATTGTTTAAGAAACCTTTTTTTTAATCTATTTTAAATTTGCCAATTACCTCATTCATACTGTCCACCGTGCTCTTGGTTCGGATGGCCAGGTTTGAAACTTCATGAGCGGTAGTGTTTATCTCGCCGGCGCCGATCGCCATCTCATCCATACTGGCGCTGATCATCGAAGAAGCCTCGCGCAGCCGCGAGAGCGCGTTACGCATCGTGGCGCTGCCGTCGTCCAGCTGACAGGAGCGGGAATTAACCGCTGAATAGGCTGTTTCCATGGCCTTCAGGGAAGTGAACACCATCTGCACGCCTTCCTGCTGCTCGGCAATCGAACCCGAGAAAGAAGATGCCAGTTCACCGGTGCTCTGAATCTTTTCCAGCATATGGGCGAAGGCCGTCGTAGACTCGGCCGTGGTTTCCACCACCGTTCCGATCAGGCTCTGAATCTTTTTTATCTCGGTGCGGATAGTCTTGGACTGCTGTCCGGAAGTTTCCGCCAGATTCCTGATTTCATCGGCCACCACCGAGAAACCGCTTCCGGCGTCTCCGGCGTGAGCGGCCTCTATCGCCGCGTTCATGGCCAGCAAATTGGTCTGGCTGGCGATCTTGGTGATAACCTCGTTCGCTTCCTGAAGCAGCCGGGACTCGGCGGCAATTTCCTGAACGCCCTGATGCACGCGGTTTTGCTTTTCCCGCCCTTCGGTAGTTACGCTTTCCAATTCCGCAAAACGCTCGCTCATCGCCGAAACCCTGGTGATCAGGGAACTCATCTGGGCGGACATGGTCGAGGCTGAAGCCGAGGTTGCCTCAATGGCTCCGGAGAGCACCTGACTGGCCTCGGAGAGGGAACTGATGCAGTCCAGAGACTGCCTGATAGCCTGTTCCGTCTCGGCGACACTGTCCATCTGTCCGGCAGACTGATTATGCACACTGCTAATATTGGCCATAATCTCGGTTATCGAACTGGCGCTTTCCGTGGAAGTCGCGCTCATCGAGTCGCTGATAACGGTAAGCTCATCCTGACGCTGCTTGAGATCCGCCACGATCGCGCGCAGCATCGATATAAAATGATTGATGTCACCGATAATCTGCCCGATTTCGGTACTGTTTTTAACCTCAATTACGCGAGTTAAATCACCGTTACCGAAGGCTATCTCGTGCATGGTCTTTTTGGCCTGAGCCAGTGGTTTCATCACCATGCGGTTCAGCAGCAGCACAAAGGTGGCGATCAACAGCAGGGCAAACAGGGACACCTGCACGGCCAGAGCCGTAATTACGCTGCGCGATGTCGCCCGCAGCACTTCCCGGGGCATAGCCATGGCGATAACCCCCAGCACGCTGTCGCTGGAGTTTTTTATCGGTATATAGGATACCGAATAAACCTGTCCGTCTATCAGATTAGTTCCGGTGAAAGCCTCACCATACAGGGTAACCTGGCTCTCAATCGCCGTATTGTTCATTTTTGTGCCCACGATCCGCTCGCCGTCAGCGGCTGTGATGGTGGTAGCGATGCGGGTATCATATTGGAAGGCTGAAAATTCCGCGCCGAAAATATTCTTATATTTATCCATGGCCTCGTTGCTTCCCAGCCGGTATCCGGCCAGAATGACGCCATAGGAGCGGCCGCTGTAAAAGTAAGGAGAAGCCACAATCATGGAAAGGCCCAGGGTTTGGTCCATCTCCACGGTAATCTGCACTTTTCCGGTATCCAGGGCCGATTTTACCGAAGGCCGTCCGGTAAGATCGTCGCCGGAGGAGGCGGCGTCGGTACTGCGGGCAATTACCCGCCCCTGATTGTTAATTAAATACAGAAAGTCAGCGCCGATGCCGGTAGCGGCGTTCCGGGCAAACAGAAAGCCCTCGGTACGCGACTGGGACTCAAAAATGCGCAGCAGGTTATCCGAACCGTCAAAAACCTGCAGGACGGAAGCTAAAGCGCTTCCGCGCCGTGAAAAGTCCTCATTAAAGGCCCGGGTTTTTTCACGGAGCTCCGCTTCTACATAACCGCCGACGCGGGTGTCCACCAGAATCCAGGAGAACACGATCACGCCGGCGCCGAACAGCAACAGACCCGCAATTATCGGAATTACTAGTATTGCTCCAAGACGGGTCTGTTTTGCCATATATTATATCTTCATCCTTCGGGACTGTACGTCAAACATTACCGCGAGAACCAGAACCAGTCCACGTACTATATATTGATATGAAATTCCCACTTGCGCAAGATCCATGCCCTTGGAAAGTGAGGACATGACGATGGCGCCGATAATGGTACCGGTAATCTTACCGACACCGCCGGAGGAGGATACACCGCCAACGTAGGCCGCGGCGATGGCATCCAGCTCAAAGCCGCTACCGGCGCTGGTAGAAGCTGACTGCAGACGGGCCGCGTACAGGATACCGGCCAGGGCGGACAGGGTACTCATCGAGGCGAATACAAAGACGGTTACGCCCTTAACCTTGATACCGCTCAACTCAGCGGCTTCCGGGTTACCGCCGACCGCGTAAATATGACGACCCAGAACCGTGTTGTTCATAAAGAAGTGATAAACCGCTACAACTACAAACACAATAACCAGGGTCCAAGAAATACCGTTACGGCGGGCCAGCTGATAGGTGAAAAACAAAATCAGGGAAGAAATAACCACCAGCTTGCCGATGAACATGTCCATGGTACCGATTTCAAAGTTATATTGCTTGCGTTTGTAGCGTGAGCTGAACTCTCCGGCCACAAACAGCACCACACCGGCGATACCGATCAACAGCGACAGACCATGCAAACCGGGAATCTTGAACAGATCCGGGATAAAGCCGTTACCGAGAGCGTTAAAGAAGGGGCTCTCAATAATGATGGTACCGGTGCCTTCAGTTACCTGGAGCAGCAGACCGCGGAAAATAAACATACCGGCCAGCGATACCACGAAGGAAGGAACGCCCATCGTGGCTACAAAGAAAGCCTGATACAAACCAACCGCCGTACCGATCAACAAGGTAATGACAATTACCACACCGACAGGCAGCCCGCTGTTGCGCATCATCAGCGCCGCGATAGCGCCGGTCAAACCCGCCACATAGCCGACCGAAAGGTCGATATGCCGGATAATCAGGACCAGGGTCATACCAACCGCCAACACCGCTATGTAACCGGTCTGATCAAACAGGTTAGTCAGGTTCTGGGGCGACATGAAGGATCCGCCGGTGATGATAGTGAAAAAAACCATGATTACCAGCAGCGCGATATACATACCGTATTCGCGCGCGTTTTGTTTCAATACTCGAATATTCATTGCATTTCCTCCGTATTACACCGTTGCCATGCGCATAATCTTTTCCTGCGTCGCCTCTGCCCCGGAGATTTCCCCGGCGATACGACCCTCGCTCACAACATATATCCGGTCACTCATTCCAAGAATTTCGGGCAATTCCGAAGAAATCATGATGATGCTCATGCCCTGCTCTACCAGCTTGTTAATCAGCGTATAAATCTCGTACTTAGCGCCAACGTCAATACCGCGGGTCGGTTCATCCAGAATCAGGATGTCCGGTTTAGCCAACAGCCATTTTCCCAACGAAACTTTTTGCTGGTTGCCGCCGGAAAGCTTTCTAACCTGCGCTTCAATAGAAGGCGTCTTGATCTTCAGGCTGGTGCGGTACTCTTCGGCAACTTTGATTTCCTTATTACGGTCAATAACGAAGTGTTTCACCAAATCTTTCAAGCTTACTATCGAAAGGTTTTGCTTGATTACCTGGTCCAGAATCAGTCCGTCTTTTTTGCGATCTTCCGAGACATAGGCCAGACCGACTTTGATGGCGTCAAACGGATGATGCAACTCTTCCTTTTTGCCGTGCACGAACACATCGCCCCAAACCTTGTATTTTTTGGGATTACCAAAAACACTGAGGGCAAATTCGGTACGTCCCGCGCCCATCAACCCGGCCAGCCCGAGCACTTCGCCCTTGCGGACATGCAGATTGATGTCGGTCAGAATCTGGCGGCTGACGCTGTAGTCATAGGCATTCCAGTTCTTGACCTCAAAACGGGTTTCCCCGATCTCGATCTTGGACCTCTTAGGATAGATATTCTCTATCTCGCGGCCGACCATGTTGCGGATAATAATATCCTCGTTCAATTCTTCCCGCTTGAGGGTCTTGACTGTCTTGCCGTCGCGCAAAATGGTAACGGTATCGGCTATTTCCAAAACCTCTTTCAGCTTATGCGATATCATAATGCAGGTTACACCCTGCTTTTTTAATTCCAGTATCAATTTGAGCAGGTTCTCGCTGTCGTCCTCATTGAGGGCCGCTGTCGGCTCATCAAGAATCAAAAGCCGTACTTCCTTGCTCAGGGCTTTGGCGATTTCCACCAACTGCTGCTTTCCGACACCGAGAGAGCGGATTTTAGCGCTCGGATCGACGTCCAGCTTCACTTTAGCCAGCTGTTTTTTAGTCAGGGCAATAGTCTCATTCCAGTCTATCAGCGCGCCCTTTTTCTGCTCGTTGCCAAGATAGATATTTTCATATACCGATAAATCCGGTATCAAAGCCAATTCCTGATAAATAATCGCCAAACCGGCATGTTCGCTCTCCCGGATGGAGTGATAGCGCTGCACGGCTCCGTCAATTAAAATCTCACCGGAATAGCTTCCATAAGGATATACTCCGCTGAGCACCTTCATCAGGGTAGACTTACCGGCGCCGTTCTCACCAACCAGGAAATGAATCTCGCCTTCCTGAACCTTAAAGGTTACATCGTCCAGCGCTTTTACTCCCGGGAATTCTTTTGTGATGTGCGCCATTTCCAGAATGGTTTTTCCCATATTCTTCCTCATTCCCTTCAGTCTCTATAAAAAGCAGGTAAGAGCCGGCTTTCGCCTGTTGGAGGAGACGGCCCTTACCTGCACAGCGTACTAAATGTTCCTGACCCGGTTAATTAAAGGCCGGTGAAATCGGAAGCGGGATAGTATCCCGAGTCGATCAGGGAAGCCTTAACATTAGCCTGGGTTACGGTGATGACTTCGGTCTGCTTGGCGGAAACCTGCTTCTTGCCGTTGTCATAGGCACCGGTGGTTACGGGGACGCGGCCGGCGAGAACGTCGGTGGCCATCTTGACGGAGTCACGAACCAGAGTGCGGACGTCCTTGAACACGGTCATGGACTGCTTGCCGTCGATGATGTACTGGATAGAAGCTTTCTCAGCATCCTGTCCGGTTACGTAGAACTTGGAAACGTCCTTGTCCTTGGCAAATTCGTCGGCGATGGCACGGGCTGTTCCGTCGTTCGGAGCCAGGATGTATACAACACCCTTGTCAGCGGCGGTTGTGGTGGTCAGGTTGGCGGCAGCTTTGTTCTTGGCGGCGTTGAAGTCCCAGTTAGTGGTGATCTGACCGATAATCTTGCCCATTTCGGCGCGGGTCAGGTTCAGCTTGGTCTGGAGGGAAACGGCTTCGTTGGAGTTCTTGATTACGAAAGTACCGTCAGCGATCTTCGGCTGCAGAACTTCCCAGGCACCCTGGAAGAACAGGAAGGCGTTGTTGTCGGAAGCGGCACCGGCATATAGATACAGGGGGTTGCCTTTCTTTCCGGCGGCCAGGTTATCAACGAGGTACTGGGCCTGAGCCTTACCAACGGAAACGCTGTCGAAGGTTACATAGTAGTCAACGGCGGTGGTGCCGGTGATCAGGCGGTCATAAGAAA
The DNA here is from genome assembly GCA_942493045.1 of Treponemataceae bacterium. Taxonomy (GTDB): domain Bacteria; phylum Spirochaetota; class Spirochaetia; order Treponematales; family Treponemataceae; genus Teretinema. The sequence goes on from OW818665.1 coordinate 2,182,863, forward strand.
TGACGGTGACGCCTTCGCGCTTGGCGGCTTCAGCGGCTGCGGCGGCGGCATTACCATCCTGCGGGCAGATGATCAGAACTTTGATACCTTTGGCAAGCAGGGCTTCTACGTTCTGTTTTTCTTTTCCGGAGTCGCCCTGGCTGAACAGCAGTTCAACATTGGCCTGGCCCTTGAGAGCTTCGAGGAAGCGGGCTTCGTCCTGGACCCAGCGGGGTTCATCTTTGGTCGGCAGTACGATACCTACCTGAACCTGGGCTTTTTTGGGACCGCAGCCAACGAGAGCCACAGAGGCGATCATCAGCAGGGAGAGAGCTACTACTACAATTTTAGAGATTTTTTTCATAAAAAAAATCCTCCTTAGCGAATTACGGAATCCCACACGTATTCCTTGTTTTTGATTCTAGACGATAAACTGAGACAAAAAACAACGTTCCAGGGTAGTTTTTTGTCTCTTGCTGGAAAACAGGCCTTATTTTTAGTCATTAATTAAGGCCTTAACCGTTTTTTCTTGTGGTAGAAAAAACACCTGTCAAAATAAAAAAACAGGCAAGTTCCATGATCTTCCGAATCGGAAGACCGGCACTTGCCTGTCAGCTTTCAGTGATCTGCCGGAGGCCCGTATAGTTCCGGCCCAAACAGCAGATTTCTACTTCGCGGGAAAAGTCTCTATCGGCCTTCCCCGCGGCGGTTTAATTAAAGACCGCTGAAATCAGAGGCGGGATAGTATCCCGAGTCGATCAGGGCAGCTTTCACGTTAGCCTGAGTTACGGTGATAACTTCGGTCTGCTTGGCAGCGACCTGCTTCTTGCCGTTGTCATAGGCACCGGTGGTTACGGGGACGCGGCCGGCGAGAACGTCAGTGGCCATTCTTACAGAGTCACGAACCAGAGTGCGGACGTCCTTGAACACGGTCATGGACTGCTTGCCGTCGATGATGTACTGGATGGAAGCTTTCTCAGCATCCTGTCCGGTTACGTAGAACTTGGAAACATCCTTGTCCTTGGCGAATTCGTCGGCGATGGCACGGGCTGTTCCGTCGTTCGGAGCCAGGATGTATACGACACCCTTGTCAGCGGCGGTTGTGGTGGTCAGGTTGGCGGCAGCTTTGTTCTTGGCGGCGTTGAAGTCCCAGTTAGTGGTGATCTGACCGATAATCTTGCCCATTTCGGCGCGGGTCAGGTTCAGCTTGCTCTGGAGGGCAACGGCTTCGGTGGAGTTCTTGATTACGAAAGTACCGTCAGCGATCTTCGGCTGCAGAACTTCCCAGGCACCCTGGAAGAACAGGAAGGCGTTGTTGTCGGAAGCGGCACCGGCATACAGATACAGGGGATTGCCTTTCTTTCCGGCGACCAGGTTGTTTACGAGGTACTGGGCCTGAGCCTTACCAACGGAAACGCTGTCGAAGGTTACATAGTAGTCAACGGCGGTGGTACCGGTGATCAGGCGGTCATAGGAAATAACGGTTACACCTTCGCGCTTGGCGGCTTCAGCGGCGGCGGCGGCGGCATTACCATCCTGCGGGCAGATGATCAGAACTTTGATACCCTTGGAAAGCAGGGCTTCTACGTTCTGTTTTTCTTTTCCGGAGTCGCCCTGGCTGAACAGCAGTTCAACATTGGCTTGACCTTTGAGAGCTTCGAGGAAGCGGGCTTCGTCCTGGACCCAGCGGGGTTCATCTTTTGTGGGCAGAACAATACCGATGTCTACTGATTTTTGCTGGCCACCGCCGGCAAAAGCCATCGAAGCAACCATCAACAGAGCGGTCGCTACAACCAAAAGTTTTGCGATTTTTTTCATAAAAAACCCTCCTTGCGAATTAAGGAATCATAAACGTATTCCTTGATTCTGATTCTAAACGCTTAGCGGACTCGCAACCGTTGAATCAGGGGAGTTTTTTGTCTCTTGCTGGACTGACTCAGGTAAAAACCGGTCCGTCCGGCCATGAAGCCGTTTTTTTTTGTGGTACGAAAACTACCTGACCGGTAGCAGTCGATACACCTCTTCAGCGGTATGAAAGCCGGAATCAATGACAATTTCGTCAATATTGCCGCGGTTTACGGCTACCGGCGACAGCCAGAACACCGGAACATCCTTACTGCCGTCAAAAATAATGTCATTTGACAGTACGCGTCCGCCTCGGGCCATATCCACGGCGAAAACCGCGGCCTGACGGGCCAGAGCCGTAATCGGTTTGTAAACCGTGGCCAACTGACTGCCTTCCACGATATACTGACAGGCGGCGATATCGGCGTCCTGTCCGACCACCGGTACCTTTCCGGCCAATTTACGCTCGGCCAGAGCCCGAATGGCGCCGCCGGCCAAACCGTCATTACCGCAGACAATGGCGTCAATACGGATACGCTTCTCCAGCAGGGCCGAAACCTGATCATAGGCCAGATCATAGCTCCAGTTTTCGGCATGATAGTCCAGGACCCTGAAAATGCCGGGATACCGGGTAAATACCGAGGTTTGTCCCTCCCGTACCAGCGAAACATTGTGATCCTCACGGGGACCATTGATAAACACGTAATTTCCGCTGGGCACCTTGCGCACGATTTCTTCGGCCATCAGCTCGCCAACCTCGACGCTGTTGACGCTGATATAGAGATCCACGGCCGAATTCCGGATCAGGCGGTCGTAAGAAATCACCTTGATGCCCCGGGCATGGGCTTTCTGGATCACCTCCGTGAATAAATCGGCGTTTTTGGGGATAATCACCAGCACGTCCACACCCTTATCAATCAGATATTTTACCTGGTTAATCTGCTCGATCTCGTCATTGGCCGCGTTCTGGAAGATCACGTCGGCGCCGAGAGAGTTCGCGGTGGACACGAAGACGTCACGATCGCGAATCCAGCGCTCCACCACCAGCGAATCCAGGGAAAAACCGATCTGGATCCGCGAACTTTCCGAACTTTCCGGAGGAAGGGCGGCCGACCGCTCCCGCCGGCAAGCGGTAACGCCAAAAAGCGCCGCCGCGCCCAGCAAGAAGGCCAAGCCAGCGTCAAACCGAATTTTCCTCATGATCGCTCCCGGTACTCAGTGGGCGTCAGCCCTACGCATTTTTTAAACAGCTTGCTGAAATAGTTCGGGTCGCTATACCCGGATTCAGCGCTGATCTCCTTGACGCTCAGCGAAAGATCCCGCAGCAGGGTTTTAGCCTTCTGCATGCGCGCCATAGTAACATAATCGATAAAATTCTCGCCGGTCTCTTCTTTGAACAGTTTGCTGAAGTAAAAGGGGCTGACCTCCACCTTACGTGATACGTCATCCAGGGAGATATCCCGGCTCAGGTTATCGTCTATATACGAACAGGCTTTCACTATGATCGGGCTCATGCGCTTCTGTTTATGCTCGATGATCACCGAAAGGCATTCATCGATAGCCGAAAGCACCCAGGACGCCAGGGCCGGCAGATCGTCGATAGCGTCAATGCGCTTCCAGGTATCCTTCCAAACATGGAAGCCGCCAAAACCGCTCTGCATGTCCCGGGCCACGGAGCGTACCCGGACCAGCATTTCGAACAATACCGAGCGGATAATTCCCGGATCGGAAGAATACTGGCGGAACAGCCATTCGGTAATACTGCTGTACAGGCCGTGTACGCTCTGCAGGTCGCCGGCCAGCACGCGGTCCAGCATTTTCTTTTCCAGATCGGCCGGGTATTCCTCTCCGGCATGCAGGCTGTCCTTGACTAGCGACGCGAACAGCACCTCATTGATCGCTTCGCTGGAATTGAGGGCTGTCAGCGACTCGTTGTAGGCCGAAAGAGAGCGGGACAGGTTGTTTTCGATACGGCTGACGCCCATCTTGATCCGCAAGCCCAGTCTGGTGCACAGCCGGGCATGCACCTGGTGCATAAAAGATTCCAGGGCGTCCGGAACGCCATAGAGCTCCTCGCCGGCCGGCACGTATAGCACCACCCGGTTGCGCATCAGCGGGCCGATCACGCAGGGACAGACCGAGGAAAGCAGGTCGCGCACGGTGGCGTACATTTGCGAGCGGTCCGATTCGACATAGTCGTGGAACTCGATCGTCACAAAAAAATAGTGCACTTCATGGATATTGAAAAAATCCAGATAGGACTCGATGTCGCTGTTCTTGTCCGACGGAAAGATCAGTGAATAAATGAAATCGCTCTCTACGATAGTTACCACGGAGTCGAGTTTTTCGCGGATCTGAATATCGGAGATCTGCTTGCGGCGCAGCTGATCCACCTCCGACATGGCCGAGCGCAGGGTCGCGGTGATGATATTGCGGTTAACCGGCTTGGACAAATACTCGTAGACGCCGAGGTTTACGGCTTGCTGGGCATAGTCAAAGCGGTCGAAGGCCGTCAGCACCACAATCACCAGCGTCGGACTGAATTCGCGGATTGCTTTTATGGCTTCAATACCGTTAAGTCCCGGCATATTAATATCCATGAAGGCGATATCAATACCGTGTTCACGGCACAGTGACACCGCGTCGGCGCCGTTACGGGACGGGAAAAGCTCCACCTGGCCGGGAAAATTGCGGTCCAGAATGAAGGTCAAAGAGTCAATTACAATCTGTTCATCATCAGCGAGCAGAATCTTGTACATGGCGTATCCTTATTACAAAGCTGGTGCCGGCTTGCGGACTGTTACTGACAATATCAAATATGTCTTCGTCATTATAAAACACCCGTAGTCGGGTTATAACATTTATCATACCGATGCCCACGGCCGGCGACGCCGAAATCTCTCCCGGATCATAGGGGCCGCCATTATTCCGCTCCTGATAAAAATAGGCGCCGTGCAGCAGTTTCTCGCGCAGCTCCTCAGTAATTCCCTTACCGTTGTCGGATACCGTTACCACCAGTAACTCACCGTCATCGCGTACCGAAAGGGTTATTTTGCCCCCGGATTTCATATCGGCGATACCGTGCTTGATGGCATTCTCCACCAGCGGCTGCAGCACCATACTCGGCATCGGCACGTTCAGATCGGCGCAGTCGACGCGCTTTTCGTAGTCCAGCCGGTCCGCGAAGCGCACCTTCATGATATACATGTAATTATCGACCAGGGTCAGCTCCTCCGAAAGCAGGGTGGCTTTGTCCATATTCTGGATATTGTACCGGAAAAAATCCGCCGTCTTTTCGATAAAGGTACAGGTATTGTCGGCGCCTTCCATCATGGCCAGCTGAGCCCCGGCGTTCAGCGTATTAAACAGAAAATGCGGGTTGATCTGGGCCTGAAGGGTCTTAAGCTGGGCATCTTTGTACATTTCCCGGATCTGGAGCTCCTTGTTGCGCAGGTTGCTTTCTATCTCGGCCTTGGTACGGATGGTATCGACATACTCCCGGATACTGACAGTCATGCGGTCAAAGGCCCGGAAAATCGTGCCGACCTCATCCTGGCCCTGCACATCCACCACCTGAACATTAAAGTTGCCGGCGGCGATTTCGTTGGCGGCATGGGAGAGATCCACCAACGGCCCGGTAATTTTGTAGATCAGAATATATACCATCAAAAAATTTATCCCGATCATTGCCGCCAGAATGAGAATACTGAGACCCTCGACAACCTTCATATCATTGAACAACAGACCGTAGCTGGCGATGTTGCGATCAAAGTAGAGCCGGTTCAGATCATCGATAGTGTCGCTCAAGTATCCGTACACCCGCAGGGCCGCGCTGTAATTTGAAACGTACTGGGTAATATTATTGGCGCGGCGGGCGTAGATGGCCTTGTCGCCGTATTCCAGAAAACTTTCCATGATGCGCCGGAGCTTGTACTCCAGCAGCAGAACTTCATCCGCGGAAATCTCGCTGTTAAAGGCCGCCGCCAGAGTATCCAGCCTTCCGCGCAGGCTGAAATACGTTTCGATACTTTCAAAGGTACGTACCGATATATACTTTTCCATGCTGCCTTCCAGCTCGGTAAGCGCTGAATGAAATTCTTTGAGGTTGACATTAGAGCGGTAAGCGTCGGTCATGGAGATGGCCACGGAATTGAGACTGATAAAACTGTACAGCACCATCACGCACATCAGCGCGGCGGTCAGAAAAAACGAGTACAGCAGGCGCGAGCGGATACTGTAATTCTTGCGTCTAATCATCGAGGAATCCCGCGAGGTTCTGTTTAGTTACCACATGCATGTCCGTGATGATGTAGTCATTGGCGTGCTTTTTTTCCAAAAATTCGACCATAGCCTCCATCGCCCGGCGTCCCATCTGCTTAGCGTCAATTACCACCGCCGCGTGTATCAGCCCCTTGCGCACAAACTCCAGTATCTCCTCGCTTTCCCGGAAGGCGATTATGGAAACGCGGTCACTGCGGTTCAGGTCGATCACCGCCTGGGTTACCCGCAGGGTATCCTCGACCGAGAGGGACACGATAACATCTATTTCAGGGTCATTCAGAATAATCCTCCGGATTGTCTCGTCCACCACGATTTCGCTGCGGTAGGAAATACCCATCGGTATTATGCGGATCCCCGCGTTTTTCTGCACCGCCTCGCGCATGCTGGAAAGCATGATATTCTCCGGTGAACTGGCGACCTCATTATCGAGCAGTACTACCACCCGGGCGCTTTCTCCGGCCGCGTCCAGCACCAGATTTCCCAGCAGCCGGCCCAGTTCATAGCTGCTTACTCCCACAAAGGACTGCCGGGGGCTGTTGATGGCGTCATTCTCCAGCGTGACTACCGGAATACCCTTGCTGGCCGCCTGCCGGATAGGCTCCAGCATCGAGAGTTCATCCACCACAAAGCTGATAATGCCGCTGGCGCGGGCCGCGATGGCATAATCCATATATTCGGCAAAGGTAGTGCGGTCCGCGTCGTTTACCGGTCCGATCAGCTCGACAACCGCGTTCAGCGAGGACGCGCTGTCAACCGCTCCCTGATAGATTTCCCGTGAAAAAGGGGAGTCCGTACGGCGGCCGATCATCACGATATGATATTTAAGAGATTCTCCCTGCGGAACCCGGTGCGAGAGGGCTACCCGTGAGGTCGCGCCTAACAGCACAAACAGCGAAACTATAATCAAAACGCTGGTCACCCCAAGCAATGATAACAGCAGGATTGTTGATCTACGTCTCTGCATTCAGAATATTCTCCCTAATGTAGAACAAGGTTGTCAAAAATATAACACCCGGGCGGCGGCCAGGGCAGTCAGCAGTACCGGCAGAGCCAAAGGAACGGAAAAAACCGGATGCGTCAGAGCCGCGTTATACAGAATATGCAGCGCTATACCGAGAACCAGCGGCCAAAAACGGCGCGCGGCCCGGACGGCTAGGCTTTGCTGAGGCGCGGCCGCTTCCGGCAGCTGTGCAGCGCGGGCGCAAAAAACACCGGTGCAGCCGTGAAACAGTACCGCGGTCAGAGCCCGGTACAGCAGCAAAACCGGAGCGGCGGCGGCATACACCAGCGACTCAAAGCCGGCAAAGGCCAGGGCCGCGCCCACCGCCGGCGCGGCTGAAACGTTCCGGGCTGTCCCGGTATTGAACAGTTGCCCGGCCAGAAAAATAGCGGCAAATTTGAACAGTTCTTCCACGATCGGCAGACTTAAAGCGCGCTGAGCGACCGCGGATAACACGACAGTAGTAAACAGATAGGCCGGAAATACCGCTAAAATCCCGAAAAAGGCAAAACCCAGCAACAGGCGCCAGGAAAGAGAGCGTGCCCTTCGGCTGTACAGCATCCAGCAGATCAGCGGAACGAAAGAGGCCAAACAATACCAGAGCACTTGCATATAAGCAGGATAACGGCGGAACTTCAGGATGACAAGTAAAAAATGAACGCTTTTGCAAAAGCACCCTCAATGTTATATACTTTGCGGTAATACCCATGGAAACCGCAAAAAAAATACTAATACTTACCGGTATGAAGCATACTGGCAAGTCCACCGTAGGAAAATTACTCGCCGAACGCTGTCAACTGCCTTTTTTCGATACCGATGACGTAATTAAATCACTGTCCGGGCTTTCGGCCAGGGAATTATATCAGAGAGGCGGGCAGATTCTGATGCAGGAATGGGAAACGCGCGCTTGTGAATATATAGTAGAAAAATTGTCCGGAGCGGGCGCGATAGTAGCCACCGGCGGCGGAATTTCCGACAATCCGGCCGCCTGCGCGCTGTTGGCGGCAGCCGGCCGTTTCGCATACCTGGATACCGACTTTGAAACAGTCTACGCGCGGGTATTGGAAAGCGCGCGCCTGGATCAGGAGATGCCGGCTTTTTTGACCGGCCCCGATCCGGAGCAGAATTTCCGGATTCTTTTTCACCGGCGTACCGAAACTTATGCTAAAATGGCTGATATCCGCGTAAAAACCGGAACAATGGGGCCTGCTGCCGTCGCACAAACTGTGTTAGGATATTTGCAAGATGAGTAAGGAACGAATTTTTATCGTTGAGGATGAACGCATTATCGCCATCGACCTCCAGCGGCGTCTGGAACGGCTGGGCTACGCGGTCTGCGGTTCAGCCACTAACGGCCTCGACGCCCTGGAAGGCATTCGCTCCCAACGGCCCGATCTGGTACTGATGGACATTGTGCTGCCTGGCGACCTGGACGGTATCGATGTGGCCGTCAAACTCAAGGAAGAAGGCGGCGCGCCGGTTATCTTCCTTTCGGCCTATACCGACATTAACACCCTCAACCGCGCCAAAATGGCCAATCCCCTCGGATATATCCTGAAACCCTTCAAAGAACGCGAACTGGCCACCGTTCTGGAAATGGCCCTGTTCAAAAGCATTGCCGACACCCGCATCCGCGAAAAAGAAAAGTTATTCTCGGCCATCCTTAATTCCACAACCGACGCCATTATTGTCGCCGACTCCCGCTCCCAGGTCGCTTTTTTGAATCCTGAAGCCGAACAGATTCTGGAAATTTCCGACGCTGAAGCCAAAAACATGCCTCTGACCCAGATATTAACACTCTCGGACATGGAAAGCGGCGCGCCCTTTAAAATGCCGGCTTTTGGGCCCGACCTCAAAGTACTCAAACTGCGGAATCTACGCCTCACCAACCGGCGCGGAAAATCTTTCGTGGTGGAGATGTCCATCACCCGCGAAATCTCCGACATCCGCAAGGAATCCCAGTATTTTGTGGCCTTCAAGGATATCTCGGCCATTCATGAAATCACCGATACCCTGCGTTATCAGACCAGTCATGACATCCTGACCGGCCTGTTGAACCGCAATGAACTGGCCCTCCGCCTCAACGAAACCCTGACCGAAACCGCCGAAAAACCGGGAACCGCCTCAGTTTTGTATATCGATATAGATCATTTTAAGGTACTCAATGACTCCAGCGGCACCGAAGCCGGAGACCAGCTGCTCAGGCAGGTGGCGGAACTGCTGCGCGGACACTTAAGCGGCCCGGATTACGCCGCGCGCGTCGGCGGAGATGATTTTGTACTGGTGCATTTTGATAATCCGTCATCCGAGCAGGTCCTGGACACCAGGACACTGGCCAAAGTGCTGACCGTGGAGGCTCAAACCCAGAATTTTAACTGGAAGGGCAAGGCTTTCGCCGTTTCACTGAGTATCGGTATCGTTCCGCTGGACCCGCTGTTCAAAAACGAGCATGAGGTGATGATCGCCGGTAACGAAACCGTGCGGCGCACCACAGAATCCGGCGGCAACCGCTATACTTTTTTCAGCCGCGACGAAGCCGCCGAAGAAGGACATCTCAGCATCAGCGAGTGGATCAACCGCATTCAGGACGCTCTGGGCGGCAATTCCTTCCGGCTGTATTATCAGCCCATCCAACCGCTCGATCCGGCCAACAAGAGCGCGAAAATTGAAGTACTGTTGCGCATGGCCGCTCCGGATGGGTCGATCATTCCGCCGAACATGTTCATACCCATTGCCGAGCGCTATAATATCATGCCGGCGGTGGACCGCTGGGTGATCCGCCACAGCATGCGTACCTATGCCGAACTGACTACCGCCGGAGACCCGCTGGCCCAGACCATCATGTGCATCAATCTCTCCGGAGGCTCGCTGCTGGATGAGTCCATAATCGGCTTTATCATCGACATGGCTTCGGAATACCGGGTACTGCCTTCCAGGGTCTGCCTGGAAGTCACCGAATCCAACGCCATATTGAATCTGTCCTCGGCTTCCCGCTTTATCCGCATCCTCAAAGAACGCGGCTTTTCCTTTGCCCTGGACGACTTCGGTTCCGGTTTTTCCTCTTTCGGCTATCTAAAGAATCTGCCGGTGGACTACCTGAAGATCGACGGGTCCTTTATCAGAAACATGGACAAGGACAAGGTCGATTACACCATGGTTCAGGCTATCAGCAGCATGTGCAAGGTTCTGGGCTTGCAGACCATCGGCGAATTCGCCGAGAACGACACCATTATAAAAATGCTCGCCGATATCGGTGTCACCTATGCCCAGGGCTATGGTATTTCCAAACCCCTGCCCTTTCTGGCCAAACCGCGCTCCCACTGACCGGCCGCGCTCCTACTGACCGGCCGCGCGGTCGATCAGTCTCCCAGGCAGGTTCCGACATCGCGGGCCGCCTCGATCATGCGGTGATCGGAGGGCACGGTCTTGATGCGGTTGGCGATTTTTTCCAGAGGCACCCCTTCAATCGTATTATCGCGCAAGGCCACCATTTTCCCGTAGTCGCCGGCGGCCAGCATATTGGCCGCCGCCGTGCCAAACTGGGTGGCCAGCACCCGGTCAAAGGCCACCGGCGTCCCGCCGCGCTGCAGGTAGCCGAGCACCGTTACCCGCGACTCCAAACCCGTAGCGCCTTCAATTTCCCGGGCCACGCGGTAGCCTATCGAACCGGACATGGTTTCCCGTGACTTTTTGAAGGTTTTCTTGTCCATCATCGATTCCTGCATGGAAAGGGCGCCCTCCGCCACCACGACTATGGAAAAAGTCTTTCCGCCGCGCACGCGACTGTCCAGATGGGCGGCAATACTGTCAATGTTATAGGGAATTTCCGGCAGCAGCACGACATCGCCGCCGCCGGCGACCCCGGCGTACAAACCGAGCCAGCCGGCCTTATGGCCCATCACCTCTATCACCATTACCCGGTTATGGCTGGAAGCCGTCGAATGCAGCCGGTCGATGGCATCGGTGGCCACGCAGAGGGCGGTATGAAAGCCGAAGGTGATATCGGTTTCCACAATATCGTTATCTATCGTTTTGGGCAGGCCGATCACATTCAGGCCTTCGCGGGACAGTAAATGGCCGGTGGTATTAGTGCCGTTGCCGCCAAGCACCACCAGGGCATCCAGATCGAAGCGCCGATAGTTTTCCTTTATCATATCCACCGCGCCGAGCCCGTCCTCGGAATGCCAGTCTTTGTCCTTAAAGGGTTTTTCCCGGGAAGTTCCCAAAATGGTACCACCGTGCGCCAGGATACCGGAAAAGTCGGCGGTTTTAAGCTCCCGGCAGCGGCCGTCAATCAAGCCGCGGTAGCCGTTTTCAAAACCGATTACCTTCATTCCGTAAATATCGATGGCCGTTCGGGCTACGCCCCGGATGGCGGCGTTCAATCCCGGGGCATCCCCGCCGGAGGTAAGTATTCCAAAAGTTTTTGTGACCGATTTAGGCATTTTTATAAGGCTCCCTGTAGGCTTCAGTATAACGTATACCAGGGTTTTTCAATATTTTTTTTTCTGGTATTATCTGTTTTAATATGAAACTAACACTGCCCCTCCTCACCATCTGCATAATACTGACCGGACAGTTACATGCGCAGGATATTTTACTCGCCGGAACTTCCCGCGGTCTGTTTAAAATCGGCCAGAGTTCAGCCCAGAACATCTGGAACGGAGCCGATGTCCGCAAAATAATCCGCAATGGCAACGCCTGGTTTTTTCTGACCGGCAGCGGCATTCTCCGCAGCACCGATCTCGCGGTTTTTGAGGAACGCAATACCGGTTTACCTATAAAAGTCATCAAGGACTATGTAGATGGAAAAAAAGACTTCCACCGCGAAATCCAGGAGCTCAAGGACCTCGAAGTCCACCCCCTTAACGCCAATATTCTGGTTACCGCCACCAAGGACGCCGTTTACCTGACCAGGGACGGCGGCCTCACCTGGCAGAACCTCGGCCTCAGCGCCGTCACCGCCGGAGTTAAAGCCGTAGCCGTTCTGGATCTGCCGGACAGCACCGGGCAGATGCAGCTGACCGTGCTGATGTCCCACCCCATTTACGGTTTTTCCTGGAAACGACCCGATGTCAGAGGCGGCGCCTGGCAGGATCTGAACACGGGATTGGCCAGTGTGCCGTCCATCCGCTGGGCGGACGAGATTGCCGACATTTCGGTGGTCATGAACGGCGCCGTACCGAATATTTTTGCCTCCCAGACCTTTATGGGCCGCGTTTACCGGCTGGATTGGGCCAAACGCGCCTTTACGCCGCTATGGAGCGGCCCGAATCATCTGGATACTGTGGAAAGTCTGGCCAATACCGGCAAAACGCTGTTATCGGTCAGTCCCTCGGGCATTCGCGAAATTACCCTGCCCGCCGCCGACAGCGACGCCTCTACCCCGGCCATCCCCGGCAACACGGCGGCCATCGCTCCCGACACCGTAAACGCGGCCGCCAAGGCTGCCATGGGCATTCCAACCCTGAACCCGGCAGCCCAGACCCCGGCGGTTGCGGCGGACTGGCTGAGAGCCCTAAATACAGCTCCGGGAAACTTGCTTTCGGCCTGGATACCGGCCGTACGCACCGCGGGACGGGGAAATCTGGCTTTCAACGAACTGTGGCTGCTTTCACCCGGCAACCCGGCCAGTCAGTGGACTATGACGGCCGCCGGAAAAAAGGGCAACTATATTCCGGTACACCAGGCCGGAACCCCGGCCGGTCTGGACGGTCACCTTAAAACCCTGCGCGACAATGCCCTGAACATGCTGGTCATCGACATGAAAGACGACTATGGCACCATCCGCTACAACGCCCGTGACCCGCTGGTACTGCGCAAGGGCAATATCCGGCCGACAATCGACGTTGAAGCCTTTATCGCCAAAGCCAAAGCCCAGGGCATTTATACCGTAGCCCGCATTGTCGTTTTCAAGGACCGTTCGCTCGCGCTGCGCGAAGGCGGCCGTTACGCGATTTGGGACCGCCGCGAGAATAAGGCCTGGCAGGGATACCGCCTGGTACCGAAGGCCATCGAAGCCGCCTCCGAGTCCGGAACGGCTCCGGCGGAGCAGGTACGCCAATATTACGATGAGCACTGGGTAGACCCTTACAGCGAGGAAGTGTGGGAATATAATACCGCCGTCGCCAAGGAACTGATCGCGCGGGGTTTCGACGAAATCCAGTTTGACTATATTCGCTTTCCGACCGACGGAACCAACCTCGACAACGCTTCCTACCGCTGGCAGGACCCCGGGATGGACAAGGAAAGCGCCCTGATGTCTTTTTTAGCCTATGCCAGAAGAGAAATACAGGCGCCGGTCTCCATCGACATCTACGGCGCCAACGGCTGGTACCGCACCGGCAGCCGTACCGGACAGGATGTCGAAACCATCGCCCGCTATGTCGATGTCATCTGCCCGATGTTCTATCCCAGCCACTTTGAACAGGTTTTTCTGGCCCAGGATCCGCCGGAGGAGCGGCCGTACCGCATCTATTATTACGGTTCCTACCGCAACCTGATTATCGCCCGCAATCATGTGCTGGTCCGGCCCTGGACACAGGCCTTTTATATCGGTGTTTCCTACGACAGAAAATACTATAACGCCGATTACGTGCAGCGCCAGATTTTCGGTATCCGCGACTCCATCAATCAGGGTTATACCCACTGGAATAATTCCGGCCGCTATGGCGATATCCGCCCGGATATTTTCATGAACGCCCCCTATCCCTGGACTTCGCCGGAAGCCGCGGCCTATCTTTTCAAGCCGGCTTTCGGAGGCCGTTAAATGGAAACGCTGTTTACCGCCCGTACCGACAGTCTCCAGCCGGTATATGAATGGGGCATATCCGTCATCCGCCTTTTTCAGGCAGCCGCCCATCCGGCGCTGACCGCTTTCGCCCGCTTCGTTACCTATCTTGGTGAGCCGGCGCTCTACATTCTGCTTTTATCGGCGCTGTTCTGGGCGGTAGATCAAAAAAAAGCCTTCCGTCTGGCAGTGGCCGTCTGCCTTTCTAACGCCCTGAATATCAAGTTGAAAGAAAGTCTGGGCGTTCACCGACCGTTTGTACACTCTCCCGAGCTGCAATTGACCCACGCCAAGGGGTTTTCCCTGCCTTCCGGGCACGCCCAAAACTCGGCAGCCTTCTGGCCGGCCCTGCTGCTGGATAAAACCAATCCGACAGGAAAGCCAATACACCGTGGCGCGATAACCGTTTCATACACCCCGGCGCTGCGCATATTCCGCCTGCTGGTCGCCCTGCTCTTGCCAACGCTGATCGGTTTAAGCCGAATTTATCTGGGAGTGCATTATCCAACGGATGTACTGTTCGGATGGGGGATCGGAGCGCTGATTTCGCTGACGGTGATTTTCGGCCTGCCCGCCCTGCAGAGCTTTGTCGTCGGACGCCTTCCGGCAGCTTTGGCCAGTTCGGTAAACCTGCCCCGCTCGGCCAAGCTGGCGCTGGCGGCTGCCCTGGCCTACCTGGTAAATCAGCTTAACGGCAGCGACACCTCCATGGGCGGGGCCCTCTTCGGCCTGGCCGCCGGCTACATCCTGCTGACCACAGCCCCCCGCGGCAAAGAAGACAGCTTTATCCCCTTTTCGGCCGCGGAAGGCACCTGCGCCCAAAAGCTGCTGCGCTGCCTGGTGGGGCTCGCCGGCGTCACCCTGCTCTATTTCGGCCTGAAACAGCTTTTCCCGGACACCGGGGACTCAGCCCCGCTATTCCGCTTTATGCGCTACGGCCTGGTCGGATTCTGGACAACTTACGCCGCGCCGCGGCTGTTTCAAAAACTGACCCTTTCCAAATAAAAAAAGGCTTTCCAGCGCGATCGGCGCCGGGAAGCCTTTTTTTTGCTCTTTCCTAAAAGCTTACCCTTTGCGGGTCGCGATAAAACGGTCGATGACCGGCTTCAGGTCGGCGCGGGTATCGGAGTAGCGCAGGATGGCTTCCAGAAAACCGGCCGGATCACCGGTATCCAGGCGCTGGCCGCCGGCCGGACAGTAAACCACCCGGCCTTTTTCCATCAATTTATTCAAAGCATAGATATGAAAATATTCTCCCGGCGCGGCGCCTTTTCGGGCGGCCTCCGCCACATGCGCTTCCCAGCCTTCGGCCAGCAGCGTAAAAAACTCCGGCGTATACAGATAGCGGCCGATCGATACCTCGTGGCTGGGCTCTTTCCCCGGCGCGGGTTTTTCGACAATAGCCCGCACATGCTTACCGTCGGCGGCGATATCCAGCACCCCATAACGGGAAACGTCACCCGGCTCGGTGATAGAAGAGAGCACGGAACAACCGGTTTCCTTCCAGACGCGTACCAGGGCGGCCGAAAGCGGCTCATCACCGAAGTGCAGGTCGTCGGGGTAGGCTACCACACAGGCGTCGTCTCCTACCCAGCTCTTCACCTGCAGCAGGGCATGTCCGGTCCCGAGCATGGACTGCTGGCGCACAAAGGCGATATTGGCGGCCGGCGGCGCGATAGCCGCGAGCTGGGCGGTTTTCCCTTCCCGGGTAAAAACCGTCTCCATTTCAATCTCGCGATCGAAATAGTCTTCCAGCACTTTCTTGCGGCGCGAGGAAATTATCACGATATCGGTGATACCGGAGGCGATAAATTCATCGACTATAAACTGTATGGAGGGGACATTCACCAGGGGAATCATCTCCTTGGGCACTGTCTTGGTAACCGGTAAAAAACGGGTGCCGTAACCGGCAGCAACTATTATTCCTTTCATGAAGGCGAGTGTATCACCCTCCGGAACAAAGGCTCAAGAGGCCGATAGCCTTCTTCGCATTTCGGAAACAGCGTGCTATACTGGCGGCCATGAAAGCACTATCCACCGCACAGGCTCCGGCCGCCATAGGGCCGTACTCCCAGGCCATTGTCGCTAACGGCCTGATCTTTGTCTCCGGCCAGCTGCCGGCCGACCCCGTAACCGGGGTTCTGGAAACCATGCCGGCTGCCGCCGCCTCTCAAGCTCTGCGCAACCTGTCCGCCATTCTGGCCGAGGGGGGCGCCTCGCTGCAGGATTGCGTCAAGGTCACCATTTACCTGACTGACATGGCTTTCTTCGCCGAAGTGAATACCGTGTACGCTACCTTCTTTAAAGAGCCCTACCCGGCCCGGGTAACCGTCGCGGTCGCGGCTCTGCCGAAAGGCGCGGTCCTGGAAATTGACTGCGTCGCCTGTCTCAAGGAGCGCCGTTCTTGAAACCATCGGCCTATAATCTGGACGACCCGATAGCAGCCATCGCCACAGCCCTCGCGCCGGCGGCCCTCGGCATTGTCCGCGCCAGCGGACGGGACTGCGTCAATCTGATAACCCCGTTTTTTTCCCGTCCGGAAGCGCTGCGCGCCGCCGCCGGCAATTCCGCCGTGCACGGCTGGATGGTTGATCCCGCGGACGGACAAAGTCGCCGCGTCGACGAAGTGGTAGCGGTCGTTTACCGCGCCCCGCGCAGTTTTACCGGCGAAGAATCAGTGGAAATCCTGTGCCACGGCGGACCTTCTACTGTGCTGGCTATTTACCGCCTGCTACTGCGGGGCGGTTTACGGGCGGCCGAACGCGGCGAATTTACCTTCCGTTCCTTCATTCATGGCAAAACCGATCTGGCCCGCTCCGAGGCCGTCCGGGAAATTATTGAGGCCCGTACCGACACCGCTCGCGCCCATGCCGCCGACCGCCTCTCCGGCAGTCTATCCGCTGCAATAAAGGAAGTCAGCGCGCTGGCCATCCACGCCCTGGCCGCCATCGGCGCCGAAATCGAGTATCCGGAAGATGAGGACACTACCAAGGGCGCCTTTGACCGCGCCATGATCGAAGAAGCGGCCAACCGCCTCTCCGTGCTGGAGTCGGCCTGGTCGGCCGAGCGCCTGTACCGCGAAGGCTCCCGGATAGTACTGGCCGGACGCACCAACGCCGGAAAGTCCAGCCTTTTTAACACCCTGCTCAAGGAAGAGCGTTCCATCGTTTCGGATATTCACGGCACTACCCGGGATTGGCTGGAATCCTGGCTGGACTTTAACGGAATACCGGTACGCCTGTATGATACCGCCGGCATCCGGTTGACCAGCGACAGCATTGAGGCCGAAGGCGTCGAACGATCCCTGGCCCTGGCCGGCTCGGCTGACCTGGTACTGTATCTGGTAGACGCCGTGAGCGGACTGAACGCCGAAGACGAAGCTTTTTGCCGGAACAGCGCTACTCCGCTCATTCTAGTCTGGAACAAAGCGGACCGGCCGGACGCGCTGCAGCTACCCTCAAGGGAAATCAAACCGGATCTTTTCAGCAATCCAGTCATCCGCGCGCTCTGTCCGGTCAGCGCCAAACAGGCCACCGGTATTGCCGAATTGGTGGAAACAATAGTCACTACGTTGAAGGAAGACACAGCGGCGGGAAGCGGTCAGGACTGCGGCATCGGACCCGGAACGGAGCGGCAGAAGCGGGCTATAGAAGGCGCCCGGCTGTCACTGCAGCATGCCCTGCAGGCCGAAGCAGCCGGGTTTCCGCTGGACGCGATCACCCAGGATCTGGAAGACGCAATCGCCACCCTCGGTGAAATTACCGGCGAAGTAACCACCGACGACATTCTGGACGTCGTGTTCAGCGGCTTTTGCGTCGGAAAATAGAAAAGAATAATCAAGGCTAGCTAAACTGGACGCGGAAAAGTGTCCATTCCTTCGCCCGTTCAGCGCAGCGAAAAGAGACTGTTCGATCCGGCTCTCACCCAGCGAGTCTGAGCGCCCCTTGAAGGGGGTGCTGATAGTTTAGCCATAATCCAGGCCGCGTTTTCGCCGTCCATTCCGCCTTCCAGCGCATACAGACCAGATTGAACCGCCGGGTTAACGCCGGTCTGTACAAAGCGCGCGGTTTCCGCGGCCAGGGCCTTAAAGGCTCCAGCGGCCATAGCCAGGCCGATATCAGTATGACTGGCCTCAATATCCCGAAACACAAAGGTCAAGGTTCCCTCGCCCTGTTTACGGAAGCGTTCCAGCAGCGCGGAAGTCAGATAGGCATAGGGACGAATCAGGGTATCGATAACTGAAGCGCAGCCGGCCGCGTCAAAAGCGCCGCCGTGCGCGGCAAGGGCCGCTCCGTCAAAAATGAGCACGGCGTCCCGTATTTTTACTCCAGTATTTTCACAGGCTAAAATAACCGAGCGGGCCGAAAGCGGCGAGGAACGTACCCAGGGCACAGTCCGCGCCTCCGAACCGGCTCCAAGCGCCAGAGCGGGAGCCTTACTTTTCCCGGCGGCAACTGGCGGCCCGCTCAGGGCAGGATCAGCCAGACATACCTGCCGGCCGAGAGAAGCGGCGGTGTCGGCCAGAATTTGCGCGAAGGGGATGGAGGCGTCGGTTACCAAAGTACAGCTGTTCATGCAGGCAGTATAAAAGCCGATTGCCCTTGTGTAAAGGGCAAAACCTCAATGGTCAATCCTCAACGGCTCCGGGTGATTTCTTGGGCACGGCGGCGATAGCCTTGGCCAGTTCGTCGAGCGTATAGGGCTTCGGGATAACACCCTTGAAACCGTGCGCGGCCCAGGCTGATAAGACCGGCTCATTGGAATAGCCGGAGGACACCAGCAGAACGGCGGCGGGATCATACTCCAGAATGGAACGGGCGGTATCCGCCCCTGACAGCCCCCCGGGAACGATCAAGTCCAGAATCGTAATGTCGAAGGGGAACCCTTCAGCCGCTGCCCGGATATACAAGTCCAGGGCTTCCAGTCCATGGGTGGCCGTGACTACTTGATAGCCCAGGCTGTACAGCATGGAGCGGGCCGTATCCAGCACCAGCTGATCGTCATCCATCAACAGCACTGACCGGCGGCCGCGTTCAATAGCGCAGGTCAGCGCGCTCTCAGGGAGTACTCCGGAGGGATCGGCCGGAATCAGAAAAACAAACTCGGCTCCGTCCGGCCCGTTTTCTCCGAGCCGGATACTGCCTTTGTGGTTCTGCACGATCGAGAGCACGATAGCCAGTCCCAAGCCGGAACCCTTTTGTTTGGTCGAGAAGAACGGATCGAACAAACGGTCTACCACCTTATGCGGTACCCCGGGCCCGGTATCCCGTATCCGGATTTCAACGTAATTTCCTTCCGCTAAGGGCGCGCCATCGGTGCCGGCCGGGCGCTTTTGCGCCGGCTGAGAAAGACACTTGAAATTGCGCGCCGTAATTTTAATATCGCCTTTACCGGACATAGCATCCATGGCATTTACCACGATATTGGAAATCACCTGGCCGATCTGAATACGGTCTACGACCACGGGCCACAAGTCGGACGGCAATTCAAATGAGCAACTAACCGTCGAGCCGGAGCATACTTCCAGCGCCGGCTCACGTATCAGAGAAGCCGTTTCGCAAACCTCCAGCACCGGTTTACCGCCCCTGGAGAATGTTAACAGCTGTCCGGTCAGAGCTCTGGCCCGCAGGCAGGCCCGTTCAGCCTTCATCAGGCTGCCGTGGATGTTATCGTCGGTGATGCTCAGGCGCGCCAGGCCGATATGACCGAGTATGACGGCCAGAATATTGTTAAAATCATGAGCAATGCCACCGGCCAGGAACCCGATTGTCTCCAGCTTTTTCTTGCGCTCCAGGGCCTCTCGCATCCGCTCTTCGTCGGTAATGTTTGTGACCGAAATTAGTACGCGTCGGGCCTTATTTAAATCAAAAGATACAGCCGCGATCCGGCACAGCACCTGACGGCCGTCCTCCCGGATAAAAGTTGAGGTAAATTCGGCGACAGAACCTTCCATGAGAGCTTGCTCGATGAAGGTCCCATAGGCCGCGTCATCCATCGTCAAACCGACATCCTGCAGCCGGCGGCCGCGCAGAAAAACCGCCTCGGAATCCAGAATTTCCTCGATAGCCGGATTGGCATCGGTAATATACCCGGTCTCGGGATCCAGAATGATGATGCCGGCCGGGTTGAAAATAAACATGCGGGAAAACTTGCTTTCCGAGAGCGCCAGATCGCGGGCCGCGAATTCACGATCTGAAATTTCCTTTATCAATTGATGCATAATACGCATGTCAGTAGCCGAAATAATGTAGCCGGTAACTTCTAGCGCCAGATCCAGGAGGCAGACGACACGCATGTCCACCGGGATTTCTTCTTTGCCGGCACCGAGGATAAAACAGTCAAACGAGGGCGTGCGTTCAATACCGCTGTCAAAATGCGCCCGATCCCGCAGCCATTCGGTACGGGTTTCGACGGTCAGCCCGTTATCGATTACCATCTCTTCCAAACCCAGCCCTTTTACATTGGTTGCCGGCCAGCCGGTCAGAACCTGTCCGCGCCGGTTCAGCCGAACCACATGTCCCTCTGGATCGGTAATGATGACCAAATCAAAGACGTTATCCATGATCAGCTGATTCTCAAGATTGGTAGACTGCTCAAAAATACGCAGGACATGAATGATAATATGAAAAACCGCGTACCAGATTAACAGCAGCCAGTACACCCCGTACATGGCATGAAAAACCGATACCACTAGCCCAATCGCGAATGCGATATAAACCAGTATCATCCACTGGCCGTCACGGCGGGCGCGCTCATCGGTGGCCTTACGCATCCAGTCGGCAAGCAGATACAGCGAAAAGGCCAATAGGGAGCTGCCGACCACTGTCGGAACAGCGTAGCCTCCCCAGGGCCAGGGCGCGAACAGCACTACCGCGGTCAGCGAAACAATACCCAGCGAGGCCGCATAAGCCAAGCGCGGCAAACCGAACCGGGTGAGCTGCAAAGCAAAAAAAAGATACACTACGGCGGACGAAAGACCGGTAAAATAAATGGAGCCGATAAACAAGGGCGAGAAAGACCAAAAGCCCAGTTTGTACAAGCTGAACTGCGCCAGTACGGCCGAAATGGAGAGGCCCAGAGAGCCATAGAGCAGAGGAACGGGGCCCTTTTTCCCGGCCATAAAATTCTGCAGGGCCAGGACCACAAACAGCGGAATGACAACCAATGTAGTCAGCAAAAATGCGTCTGGCATATCTTCCTTCGGATTGACGGGAAGTTTTTCTTCCGTTATCCTGACTCAATGAAAATCTGGATAAAATATTTAATCGGCGTACTGATCGGTTTGGCCTTTGCCTTCATTGCCCCGCACCAAAATCCGCTTTTTGCCGAAGGCGCCCGTAGTCTCTCGGAGCTGGCCATCCAGATCGGCCGCTTCTCGCTGTACCCGGTGCTTTTCTTCAGCTTCACCCTGGCCGTCTTCGAACTGCGCGACAGCCGCACCCTGTTCCGCCTGGGGCTGGTAACCGCCGGCATTATTATTATAACCACATTATTGCTCACCGTCACGGGTTTAATCTCGGTTCTCATCAGGAACCCCTCGCGCATTCCGATTTTCGTGGAAGGCTCCGCCGAAACCTCAGGTCTCGGCATCCTTAATTCCATCGGGCAACTCTTCCCGTCCAGCGCCTTTGAAGTGTTTTCCAATGGCCTGTTCATCCTGCCGCTTTGTATCTTCGCCGGATTCGCCGGGGCCGGTTGCGCAGTCGATAAGAACGCCTCCAAGGCCACACTGACACTGTTCGACTCACTTTCTCGGGTTTTCTACGCGGTTATGACTTTTTTTGTGGACATCATCTCAATCGGCATGATCGCCATCGCCGTTTACTGGGGTCTGCAGATGCGCGCCATGTTCGCCGCCCGGGTATTCACCGACTTCATCATCCTGCTGCTGGTGCTCTTCCTGGTCCTGGCGCTGATCATTTACCCGCTGGTCATTCGCTTCGTTTCACCGAAGGTTAACCCCTACCGCATCCTTTACGGGGCGCTTGGACCGATGCTGGCCGCCTTTTTCTCAGCCGACGCCAACATGACGCTGCCGATCATGCTGCGCCACATGAACGAAAGTCTCGGCGTCAAACGCCGGATTTCCTCGGTGGCCCTGCCGATTTTCTCGGTATTCGGCCGCTCCGGGACGGCCATGACCGTAACTATCAGTTTTATTGTGATTTTGAAGTCATATTCCAGCCTCGGAATTTCGTTCCAGGACATGCTCTGGCTGATGGGCGTCTCCATCCTGTTCTCGTTTCTGCTCGGCCGCTTCCCCTCCGGCGGTGCCTATCTGGCCCTGGCGGCGGTTTGCACCCTGTACGGCCGAGGCTTTGAGGCCGGTTATCTGATCCTGAAACCGGCCGCCTTTTTTATCTGTTCAATCGCGGCGGTCATCGATACCCTGACGGCCATTATGGGTACCTACCTGATCGCCCACCGCCAGGACATGGCCTCGCACCGCGACCTGCGCTTCTTTATCTAGCCGCGCCCCGCGCGCTGAACCGTCCGGCAGTATTTCGCTGCCGTCAATGCCGGTAATGGATCAGTGCTGAGGCCGGCTCAATGCGGACGCACCCGCTCAATGCGGGTGCTGCAGAACGTCACGGGGCTTTGAACCATTAGCCGGCCCCACTATTCCGCGGGCTTCCATGTCTTCCACCAGCCGGGCCGCCCGGTTATAACCGATTTTAAGCCGCCGCTGGATATACGAGGCCGAAGCCTTTCCGGCCAGCAGCACGATCTCCAGGGCCTTGTCATAGAGCGGGTCATCCCCGTCCGAAAAAAGCCCGGGTTCCAGCACAGCGTCATCATCATCCTCGAAGAAAATCTCATCATCGATATATTCAGGTTCACCGAGGGTTTTAACATGCTCCACCACCCGCTCCACTTCTTCCTCAGAAACATAGGCGCCCTGAATGCGGACCGGGAAGGGGTCGGTGGCGGAAGCATAAAGCATGTCACCGCGGCCCAGCAGTTTCTCGGCGCCGACCTGATCAATGATGATGCGGCTGTCCATCTTGGAGGCCACCATGAAGGCGATGCGCGTCGGGATATTAGCCTTGATCAAACCGGTGATCACATCGATTGAAGGCCGCTGAGTAGCAAGAACCAGATGAATGCCGACCGCGCGGCTCATGGCCGCCAGGCGGGCTACGGTGGACTCCAGCTCCTTGCCGGTAGTCGCCATCAGATCGGCAAACTCATCAATAATCACCACCAGGTACGGCAGTTTCTCGGTAGCGATATTGCGCTCCTTGATACGCCGGTTGTAACTGCGGATGTCGCGCACCCCCATACCGTCCAGCAGAGCGTAGCGCCGCTCCATCTCGCACAGACAGTACTGCAAAGACTGGTAGGCCTTCTTGGGTTCCGTAATCACCGGCGCCAGCAGATGCGGTATATCATTATACAGTTTCAATTCGACTATCTTAGGATCAATCAGAATCAGCCGGACCTCGGCGGGAGAACGCTTATACAGAATGGATAAAATAATCGAATTGACGCAAACTGATTTTCCCGACCCCGTAGAACCGGCGATCAGCAAATGCGGAGTGGCTGTCAAATCCAGCAGCTGGGCTTCCCCGGCAATATCCTTACCGAGCACCACCGGAATTTCCATCTTTTTATATGAGGGATTTTCCCCCTCGATCAGCTCCCGGAAACTTACTATTGAGCGTTTTTGATTGGGAACCTCGATGCCAACGGCGTGCTTGCCGGGAATCGGGGCCACGATGCGCACGCTGGAAGCCGCCAGACGCAAGGCGATATTGTCCTGCAAGCCGACAATTTTGGAAAGCTTGACTCCCGGAGCCGGCAGAATCTCGAACATGGTAATAACCGGACCCTTGCGGATACCGGTGACATCGGCCTGGATGCGGAACTCGTTGAGCGTTTCCTTGAGGGCCGCGGCGGCGCGGCGGGTGGCGTCATCCACCACCCAGTACTCGCCGTCGGGGTAAGTAGTTAAAATGTCATAGGGCACGGAATAGGGGCCGCGCTTGCGGGACGAAACGGGAGCGGCCTGCGGCAGCGGAGTGGCCGAAAGTACCGGAATGTCCAGCTCAGGAACCGGTATATCCTGCTCCGGTACCGGGTTTCCGTCGATATCAGTCTCCAGACTCATATCGATATCCGTGAAGAAGTCATCTTCCTCGATATCCACTAAGGCCGGATCCAGATCATCAAGCTCATCCGGTACGCTCCGCGCCGGAAGAAGGTCCCGGTCAGCGGAATATTCCAGATTGTCCAGATCATCCAGTTCGCCGAGCTCTTCGGGTTCTTCATCCCGATCAGCGTCAGAACTCGCCGGCATATATTCAATTTCGCTTGCGTCCGCGACCTCAGCAACAAGAGCGGCGGTTTCTGGGGCCGTCACCGCTTCCAGATCAAAGGGCGAGTTTTCCCAGTCCGGCAGAACTTCGGTCAATTCATCGGCCTCAACCAGATCGGTTAGCTGATCTTCATCCAGAATCGGCAGGTCTTCAATCAACGCATCAGTACTGTCCTCACGAAACATAACGTCCAGCGGCGGCTCAGCTTCTTGGAACGCGTTTTTTTGTTCATTCTTTGAACGGTCTCTATGAACAGCCGCTATCGGCCGCTGTTTCGAACTACCGCTACGCTGACCGCCGGTACGGGAGGCCAACCAGTCGGCCAGATAAAAAAGTCCGATATATTCAAGGGCGATCAGCATCAGCGCCGAAAGCCAAATACCCCCGGCCGCCGCGGCGGCTATTCCGGAAGAACTTGAAGAGGAAGAAAAATAAGCGGCCAGTTTTTCACCAAAAACCAGTGTAAAAAAAGTCACCGGGCCACCGGAGAGAACCGCGGCGTAGTAGCGGTTCCAAACCGGAACAAGCAGTAATATAGAGGCAAATAACAGAAAAGCCGGCACAAAAAACGAGGCATAACCGTAGACGGCGTGTAAGTACCAGCCGCTTTTCGTCAGTACTCCGACTGTAGACGAATAGCCGAGCATCTGAATCAATAAGGATAAGGTGAGCAGGGCAGCCAGGCACAACAGCACACAACCCGCGGCCACGGACAGAATACGGGAAGGTATCCTTTCAGAATCAGAGATCATGCGCGACACTCCTCAAATCTAATAATAAAACAACACCAGCACACTGATGCCGAGAGGCACAAGATAAAAAGCAAAGTAAGATAAACGGCCGCGCCGGATCAGGGTCAGCAGCAGTTTCAGGGCCAGCAAACCAACCAGAAAAGCTGTCAGCACACCGGCAGCCAGGGCTACCGGATCAATAGCCGTAAGTAAAGTATCGGCATCTTTCAGCTCCAGGATAAACGCCGCCAGAATCGCCGGAATCGATAAAAGAAAGGAAAATTCGCCGGCTTCTTTGCGGTCCAGGCCGCAGAGCAATGAAGCTCCGATCGTAGAACCGGAACGTGACAGGCCGGGCATCACTCCGAGACCCTGGGCCAGACCGACACAGAGGGCTTGGGGAATTCCGGGAACGGTGACAGTGTTTTTCGGCTTGATCCGGTCAGAAACAACCAATATCAAGGCCGTTACCAAAAACAAAACGGCGATAGCCGGGATCGGGAACTGGGATACGAGATCCTTCAAGGTCAACCCGATTACCCCGGTCACGGCCGTGGCCACCAGCAATGCTAAAATCAGACGCAGCGCGGCGGCATCTTCGGGACGGTTTCTGCGGATCAGAAAACGGCCCGTCACGGCCAACAGGGCGGCTATCCGTGAACGGAAAACAACCAACACGGCCACTAAGGTCGCCATATGGAGAGAGATATCAAAAAGAAAGGGCACTGTTCCGATATCCATAAAATGTTCCATTAAGGCCAGGTGACCGGAGCTGGAAACCGGCAGAAATTCAGTCAAACCCTGAACAGCGCCCAACAGCGCTCCCTGCAATACATTCATAGAAAACTCCCATTGTTTTATTCAACAATCCGCTAATGAAAAATTTCCCGCACAACGGCGGCGCTGTTTTTTTCGTAGTAAAGATAACCGTAAACCGCCATGGCCGCAAGAACCTTCCGTCCGTATTCGCGGGTTTCCAAAAAGGGTATGGTCTCTAAAAAGATATCCTCATCCAGGGAGGCCGCCGCGCGCTGCCAGGTACGAACTCGCGTAATGCCGGCGTTATAGGCAAATAAGGCCGGCATATACCGGTTTTCAAGGCGGCCGACGAGCTCCGCCAGATAAAAGGCGCCAAAAGTGATGTTGGTTTCCGGATTTCTCAAATCATATTCAGCGATTCGTAACTTCCGGGCCACATCAGCGGCCGTAGCCGGCATTAGCTGGCACAATCCAACCGCTCCGGCTCTCGAAGTCACATCGGATTGAAAAAAGCTTTCGGTACGCATCAGCGCGTACAGCAGGTATTCATTAATTCCAAAACGGCTGGCCGCGGCGGAAACTTCAGCCAGATAGGGCCGCGGGTAAGCCAGACGCAAGTCCACGTCAGTAATCGGTTCGCTGGAACGAAACAGGGCATGCGAAATCAGGCGCATTGAATCCGGAAGGTACCCCGCGGCCGCCAGCTCGGCAGACAGGGTACGGGCCAAGGCCAGGGAAATATCGGGCCAGCTATCCCTTACCGCCGGATACAGCAATTCCGGCAGCTGATAACGTACATAACCCTGCAGGACAGCGGACGTCAGCAATTCCTCCGGTTTGACCGCGCCATCGCCGCTCACCTGGGACCTCGAGCCGTACAAACTGTGTTCGGGTGAACCGATAGACAGATTCAGCCGTTCCGCCGCCAGCGCCCGGTAATAAAAATTGCCATGATCCGAGGACCAGGCTTCCTGAAACAAGGGATCGCCGTCCTGTCCGAGCATTTCGTTGGCCCGTCCGGCCAAATAGGCCAGTCTGGCGTGCTGAGCCGGAGCGACAGAATCCGGGAGCACCGCGTACAATGAAGCCAGGGCCTTCCAATTCCGTCCGGTAGTCAAGGTCAGCGTCAGGGTTTCCAGCAAATCGCTGTACCAGGCGGCATTTTTCCAGGATGGCGCGTACCGCAGCATATCCGAGAGAAACTGCTCCGCGGAGCTGTCCCGGGCCAATGCCAGACGATACCACAGGGCGTTATCAAAGGCGGCCGCGTCCGGCGCGCTTTCCATGGCCGCGTCAAAACGCTGGAAGGCCAGAGTTCGCCCCGCCGCTCCGGAGCGGGCATAGAGTCTGGCCGCGTAAAACAGAGCGATGTAACGAATCTTCGGAAGATCAGAAGCGGCGAGTTTGTCGAATAAAGCGGCGTTAGCTAGATCGTCAGTGGAGCCGTACAGGGCAGCCTTACCAAAATCCGAGAGCACTGCCGGATACTCAGTCCAGGAACTGGCGCTTTCAATCAGCGGACGGGCGGTTAACCAGGCGCGCTGAAAATCACGGTTCAAAAGCTGCAACCGGGCCGACGCCGCTTGATACAGAGCGCTGTCGATCTCCGGCTGGACCCGGGTAAGCAGCGGCGCGGCTTCCACGCTAAAAACAGCGCCCGTAAAAAAGCGGACCAGGAGATCGACGGACAGAACGGTATCGGGGGTTTGAATCGCCTGAACAGCTTGAAGCGCGGTAAAAGCCTCATCAAACTGCCGGTCATCGGGCCAATTTTTCCGGTAGGTCTGGATAGAAGAGAGCCGTTCGGCATTGCTTCCAATACGGCATAGATCCTGGGCGGCCAATTTACTCCAGGGCTCCGGACTGCGGGCCACCGCGACGGCGAACATGGCGCGGGCCCGGCCGGTCATTCCGGCGTCGCGCAGATGCAGGGCGAAATACCAGGGTGCTTCCGCGCCCAGACGCACTGTCTGCGCGTAGCGCCGTTCCGGAAGCTGCTCAATAAACGCGTAGTCCTTACGGGACAGCCGCGCGAAAAGCTCCGTCTCACTCAAACCCCAGAGGGTGAGTTCTCGACAGGAGAGCAACGGTAAGGGGGACAAAAGAAGGAGAAAGAACAAGCCGGCCCACAGGGGCCGGCCTGCCGATTGGTGATCAGGGCGCAGGAATGGTAATCCAGGTTCCGGCGATGATGAGGTTCGGGTTTCGGATCTTGTTATATGTCGCAATCTTGGTATAAAGCCAGGGATTCCGGTAGTACGAATCTGCCATATCCCAAAGCGTATCTCCCCATTTAATTTTATAGCGGATATCTTCTCCGGCCGGAGCCGCTTCCGGCTGAACAGGGGCCGGCGGTGTCTCGGCGACAACCACGACCGGGGTCTCAGGAGTGGTGCTCTCCACTGGCGGAGGCGGAACCGCTTCCGGCTGCGCGGGAGTCTCGGTGACGGGTGTGGTAACCGGCCGCTCGATCATCACCGGGGCTAAGGCCGCGGCGTCCTCAATCGACTTGTTCAGTAATATGGTTCTGGCTGAAATCAACAAAGCCAACACCAGCGAAAGCACGCCAACAACGAATAAAACAATGCAAAGCCATGGCGGCAACGGAAATTTGCTCTTTTCTTCCTGTACTGTGTTCATTTCATACAATCCTTCAGGGGCGTTTCCCGGAATCGTCCCTGTCATAACCACATTGTGATTCTCCGAGCCAATGCCCGGCTGAATGGAATCGCCCATCGGGGTCAAGTCAAAATCGGGAAGCGAGTAGACCGACTCATTGTCCAAAGTCTCCAGAGAAACAGTTAAAACCTGCCGTGAGCCGGATTCATGATCGACGGCCTCCGCGGACAGTTCGTTCAAGTCATCCAGAGAAACGGTCAGTTCAATAGTTGCCTCACCGGAGGCCCGAGCCCTGATATCCTCGATAATCAGAGAACCGACATAACCATTATCCTCGATAGTTGATCCTTCTCCGCGAAACAGGTTGATCTGCACGCTGGTCTGGTCATCACGCACGGTAGTAAGTTCAAGAACCTTGCTTGCCGGAGCGCCTTCCTCCAAAATCGGAAAGAAGGAACCGTCTGCCAGCTTGATGCCGATCGAAGCGGAACCCATAAAATGCTCCTTTTATCACGTATTATCCTTTATACTGTAGATGCATTCCAGGCTCTTGTCAACGTAATTTCTTGACAGCCAAGCAATTGAACATCATAATCAACGGTATATGAATTCAGCGTTTACCATAATAATAATTGTTATTGCCGGTTCACTATTTATCCTCATGCTTTCCCTGATGGGCAAGAAAAAGGACAGTCCTAAATCCCGAAAACCCCGTCAAAAAGACCGCAATACCATTTTACGTGACGCTACCAGACGCCTTGCCCAAAACCCCCGCGATCCGGAAGGTTTAGCCGCTGTCGGTTCGGTTTATTACCTGGACCAGGACTGGGAAAAAGCCTTTGCCGCCTATGAAGTGCTGATTGACCTCTCAGCTACCACGAAAAAACTGGACGAATTTGAGTGCGCGCTGCGTTACGGGGTATCGGCCATCAAGCTCAATAAGGTTCAGGAAGCGCTGAAGGGTTTTCTGCTGGCCCGTAAACTGAATAATGAGCACTTAGAAGTCAACTACAATATCGGCTATATCTTTTATCTGCAAAAAGACTACGAAAAAGCGATTCCCTTCCTGAAGCAGGCCCTGCTTACGGACCCGGAGAATGTATTAGCGCAGCGTTACATGGGTTTTACGTTGTACAAATCGCATAAATACCGCGAAGCGTTGGCTTATCTGAAAAAAACCATCGATCTTCAGCCGGAAGACAAGGAAGCGCTTTTCGCCATGGCTGAGTCTTTTTTTGAATCCGGCTCCGTCGATCGCGCCCTGAAAATCTTCTCGCATTTACGGCCGGATCCGGTACTGGGACCGCAGGCCGCCCTCTATGCCGGCACCATACATTTGCAGACCAACCAGATCGATAAAGCCGTAACCGACTTTGATATCGGTCTTAAACATGAAAACACGCCGGCCGATATCGCCAATGAACTACGTTACAAACTGGCCGTCACCCTGATCAAAAACCAGGATCTTGGTCGGGCCCTGACCACCCTCAAGGATCTTCAGCGCATCACACCGGGTTATAAAGATGTACCCTCTTTGATCGTGCGCTATCAGGAACTGAACCAAAACAAGAATCTGCAGATTTATCTGATGTCGGTGCAAAGCGAATTTGTAGCCCTCTGTCGCAAGATTGTTATCCAGTTCTTCCCCGGAGCCAAGGTAAAAATTACCGATGTTTCCATCTTTGCCGACTATTCAGACATAATTGCCGAGATCGATACCCCGAAATGGTCCGATATCGTAATTTTCCGTTTCTTCCGCTCTCAGGGCTCAGTCGGCGAACTGCTGCTGCGCGACCTGCATGCCCGCATAAAGGATCTGAAAGCCGGTAAGGGTATCTGCCTGTCCGCCGGAATTTTCTCGGACGAATCCCGCCGCTATACTGAAGGCCGGCCGTTGGATCTCTATGATAAAGAGAGATTGAATAAGATTCTGAACTCCGTTGATACCGGCACCGCCCTGAAAATGTAAGCGGCGGCCAAACGGTTGCCAAAGCGTAAGAGGCTACTGTTTCGGTGAAATTATCACCAGATTTCGCTCTTCAGCTTCCAAAAAAGGGACCGGCACCGCATGGCTCTCCCAACCGGCGATCAGCGATTCTATACCGCTCATTTCTTCCCGGATTTTTTCCTGACGGGCTTTCCAGGCCGCCAGCCTTCCGCCCGGAGCGGCTAAGACCGAAAGAGTTTTAGTCATGGCCGGATCCAACGGGCGGAAAGCCCGGAACACCACAATATCAAAGGTCCCGCGCGGAGCTTTTTCTGCTTCACAATTCAGCACAGTGACATTCTTCAAACCCATTACCGCCACGCAGTTTTCCAAAAAGGCGCAGCGTTTACTCATCCGCTCTATCAATGTCACCTGTAAATTCGGAAAGGCAGCGGCCAGCGGAATGCCCGGCAAACCGGCCCCGGTGCCGACATCGGCCAGCCGGCATTCCTGATTCCCGTTTGCGAAAACCGTATCCGCCAGAGCGGCTATCTGCCGCCAGGGCGACAAACTGTCCAGGATGTGCCGGACGACCAGATCGGAGCGGGTATCGGCGCCGACCAGATCAAACACCGAGTTAAACAGTTCCAGCTCTTTCATATAGGTATTAAGCAGAGGTATCAAAGCCGCGGACGGCAGACCCAAAACCGTCAGGCCGCGCGTCAGGAGCTCATCGGGGGAAAAGGGCCAGGCGCCCCTTCCCTCTCCAGCGGAGATTCCTTGCGCGCTGGACCGGGAGGGTGAAGCCATTATTTTTTGCGATCCTTGAGTAGGGCCGCGAACGGATTGTAGGTCATACCGTCGTCTTCTTTCTCGACCCGTCCGCCAGGAGTCCGGTTCCGGTCGCGGCTGTCGCGGCTGTCCCGACTGTCGCGGTAATCACCGCGAGACTGGGTTCCGGAGCCGGCACCGGAAGCCGCCGATGTCCCAGAACCGGCCGGGGCGCCATCCTTGCGGGCCACCACTACGCGGCGTTTTCCGTCGCCAGCCTGGCCGGCGCCTGAGGCGCTGCCGGCGGTTGCCCCGACCGTTTCGCGGCCCGGATTGCCCTGGGCCGGTTTCGTCGCCGAAGCGGTTTTACAGGACAGGCTGATGCGCCGGCGGTCCGGGTCCAGGCCGATAATCCGGCATTCCTTGACGTCGCCGACCTTGACCACGTCCATCGGGTCTTTTACATAGTGATCGCTCATCTCCGAAAGATGCAGCAAGGCGGTTTCTTTAATACCGAGATCGATAAAGGCGCCGAAATCGACCACATTCTTGACCTTGCCGGTAACGATCATTCCTTCCTTAAGATCCTCAAAAGTGATAACGCCTTTTTGCATGATCGGTTTGGGGAAGCCGTCACGGGGATCGCGGTTCGGTTTTTTCAGTTCTTCAATAATATCGTTGATAGTCTGGTCGCCGACCTCATACTTAGCCTTTAAAGTAGAGCGCACCTCACCGGTTACGTCGTCGCGGTTATGCACCAGCTCATATACCACCCGGGCGGCCTCATAGTTTTCCGGGTGCACCCAGCTGTTATCCAGCGGATCGGTGCTCTCCGGAATTTTCAGGAAACCGGCGCATTGCTCAAAGCTCTTCGGTCCCATGCCGGCGACCTTCATCAAATCCGCCCGGCTGACTATCTTTCCGCCCTTTTCACGGTGCGCCACGATTTTCTTGGCCAGGGTACCGTTAATTCCGGAAACGTATTTCAGCAGTGAAAAGCTGGCTGTATTCAGATTCACGCCGACATTATTGACCACGGAACCGACCACCTCATCCAGGGTCTCGGAGAGCTTCTTTTGATTGACATCATGCTGATACAGGCCAACGCCGATGGACTTGGGGTCAATCTTGACCAGCTCGGCTAGCGGATCCTGAAGACGGCGGCCGATCGAAATCGCGCCGCGGATGGTCAGGTCCAGCTCCGGAAATTCCTCGCGGGCAATATCGCTGGCCGAATATACCGAAGCGCCGTCTTCGTCCACCACAGTATATAAAACTTCCGGGCAGTGTTCGCTGATCACCTTGGCCACTATTTCCTGTACCTCGCGCGAACCGGTACCGTTGCCGATAGCCACTAGCTGAACATTATAGTCCTTAATAGCCTTCAGGATAGCGGTTTCGCCCTCGGAGGGTTTGTGCTGATAAATCATAAAATAACCGAGATATTTTCCAGTCTCGTCCAGGGCGGCGCACTTGGTACCGGTTCGGATTCCCGGATCCACTCCGAGCACCCGGGTGCCCTTGATCGGCTGCTGCATGAGCAGGTTTTTAAGGTTTTCGCTGAAAACGGTAATACCGTGGGTATCGGCGGTATCGGAAAGGTCAGAGCGGATCTCGCGCAGCACCGCCGGGGACAGCAGGCGCACAATACCCTCGGCAACCGCTTCCTTGTGGTACTGGTTGTTGATGGTATATTTACGTTCGATCATCTCGATAGCGTCCTCGACCACTATATCGATTTTAACATCCAGGATACCCTCGCGCTCGCCGCGGTTAATGGCCAGTACGCGGTGCGGTTTGATCTGGTTCAGGTTTTCCTTGTAGTCCCAGTACATCTGATACACCGAGGTTTTCTGGGCGGCGGCGTCACCGATGCCGGTAACCACCATCTGGCCGCTTTTCAGGTACCACAACCGCAAATCGGAGCGGTTTTCAGGATCCTGGGCCACGCGCTCAGCAAGAATGTCGATGGCGCCATGGATGGCTTCTTCCACTGTATTAACCGAAAGTTCCGCGTTCTCAGCGTCCACGCGCACGAATTCCGGAGCCTTGGCGTCCACGGCGGCCTTATCGGCGCTCAACATCAGCTCGGCGAGAGGTTCC
The DNA here is from genome assembly GCA_942493045.1 of Treponemataceae bacterium. GTDB lineage: Bacteria > Spirochaetota > Spirochaetia > Treponematales > Treponemataceae > Teretinema. The sequence continues at coordinate 2,215,987 of OW818665.1, forward strand.
AGACCGCGCTCAATTGCCAGCATGCCGCGGGTTTTTTTCTTCTTTTTGAAGGGGGCCCAGAGGTCTTCCAGCTCGGTAAGCGTTTGGGCCTTCATGACGTTGGTATATAAAATTTCGGACAGTTTACCCTGGCCGAAAATACCTTTAACAATCTCGATACGCCGGGTTTCCAGGTTATGGTAACTCTTGAACAGATGATCGCTGTCGCGCACCTGCACTTCATCCAGAGAACCGTGCTTTTCCTTGCGGTAGCGCGAAATAAAGGGGATGGTACAGCCTTCGCGCACCAGCTCAACCACCGCTGAAACCTGGGACAGCTGAATTGTCAATTCCTTGGCAATCCGCTTCATGATAGTGACCTCGTTAACTACGAGGGCATCGATATTTTCTTGTGTAAATTCCATAGACGGCTATCATAGCCGAAAAAAAAGCCGGGGGCAAGAAGATTCTTGCCTCCGGCAAATGTTAGTCAAAAACTCTTTCTGCTAAGGAGTAGCCCGAACAGCGCCGAAACGTATGTTGATTGATTCACCTAAGAACTCAACATATATATAATAGTCAGAGCCGTTAAAAAAGGGCACGCCCGCCTCAGCGTCGTCACCGGGAAGCAGCACATCGTCAACAAGAGAAGAAAAAACCCGCCGTCCGTCGGCTTTATAAAGAGCTACGCTGCCAATTGATGCGTTCGTCGCGCTATTATTGGTTATCAGACAGTGCATAAAGTCAATCAATTGACCGGTAGTCAAGTCATCACCCACGTTTGTCAGTTTAACAAAAACTCTTTCATGCCGACCGCCTATTCCGGTTACCGTAAGATTACCATAACCAGAAAAATCCTCTATAGCGTAATCCAACGGGTCTATGGACGCTACAGCGAAAGAAAGGTCCGTAATCGGGATAAAAGAAGTTTTTATGGTATTTTCCTGACCCTGTTTAATCTGTACCGCGGACACACGGGCCATAGAAACACTACGGGCAATGGAATTACCTAAGTCCGGATTCCCTGAATAGAGCGCCACAATGCTTGTGCGCAAATCTTCAGAAGCCGAGCCGGCGTCGGTAACCGGGGATTTGGTAAAGCTGATAACCTCGGGTGTGTAGATAAAAAACAAGTCAGCGTAGTCTCCGGCCTGCAGATCATTAATTACGAAACGATTTGCGCTCGAGGCCCTATAAGGGCCTAACAACGGCTTCCTGGAACCGGTACCAACCTGTATATACAAAATACCGCCGCCGCGCACAAAGGCCCGCTCTCCGACGCCGGAGACAAAGGCCGGATCATTCGGCAACGAGCCATCAAAGTCCAAAACCAGGGCGGTATTCGCCTGCCAGGCCGGATCACTGCCCAGAGCGCATGACAGTAAAAATACACTGGCCAGCGCACTTAAAAAAACTACAGTATTCCTTTTCTTCATAGTTCACCTCACTTTTCTACATCAGATCAACGAACTCCTGCGTTTCTACTAAATATTAATAAAGAACCCATCAGTAGAGAAAATCGTATTTCTATACAAAACAGTGTCATCAAGTACCGCGGCTCCGTCGAAAAACGCGCCAGCGCTTGAATTCGGAGAACCAGGAGCGGTATTTCCTGAAACCGTCACCGATGCACTCTGCAAGTGGCAAACGCCTCCGTACACGGCAAGCCCGCCGCCTTCACCGGTAGCAGCCACATTAGAGTTAATTGAGCCTCCGTTCAGATACAGGTCGCCGCCGGCTTGATAAATTCCACCACCGCTAATATTAGCGGTGTTGGAGGTTATTGTCCCGCTGTTCAGATATACAGAACCAGTCTGTAACAAGATAGCAGCGCCGTTACCGGTTGTGGTCTCACAATTTTGAATGGTACCGCCTTCGATTACCAGAATACCGCCATTAACACCAACCCCTGCGCCATCACCCGAGAATTTAATATTATTCTGCAAGATACAGCCGTCGCCTAAATAGGCTGTACCGTCGACCCAAAGCAGACTGATACCCGAAGTAATGCCACTACCGTCAATTATCACATTGTAAATTGCCAAGGAGTAAGTTGGATATACATAAAACGGCGCGCCAGGGAGAGATCCACTAAAATTTATTGTATATTGCTGGCCGGAAACCGAGTTGATCACTACATTTCTGTTGACCGGAAGATCAACCGACATATCCACATTCCCGGTCAGGAAAATGCCGTTTGTTTCTCCGGCTTGCAACGACGAGGCGTTCGAAGCGGTAATAGCTTCAAGAAGGGTGCAGGCGTTGGCCGGAGTTGAGCCATCACCATAAGAAACGTTGGCGACATACCAGGTATTTTTGAATGCCGGCGCCACACCATCATCCACCAGATTGGCGGTAAAAACGCATACTAAAGTATCACCCGCGGCCGGCATCGAAAAGTCCAGGTAAAAACCGATGGAACGCTGTACAGAATTAACCCCGACTGTTTTCGTTTGATAAGCGTAATTTTGCACCTGTCCGAGACTAAAAACAGAGCCAATGAGCTTTCCGTCCTGATTGTAAAAGGCTGACTTGTCCACTGTCGCGCTGCTGCTGGGCTCGTAACGGCAGGATATCGAAGAAATCTTCTTGCCTGCTGGAATATCCTCTAAATCCAGCGCCAGGAACAGCCGCTTGGTCGCGTTGGCCCCTCCCGAGGGGATAGGCTTTTCTCCAGTCATCTCAGTGGCGGTTGTGTTCGTCATTTGTACTGTAGTTGATATACCGCAAATCGGAGTGAGCGTCACTTTCAAGGTATTCCACATACCCGAAACAATTGTCTGCTTTTTTATTAATTGGCCGGTCGCCTGGCCGTCAATTAAGGCGTCCATGCTGGAAAAACCACCGTTTGTCTCGTTCTCCTTGTCAGTAAAAATCATAAATTGATCATCCGGCAGGCGCATCAGTTCAGCGAAAGTCTTACCAAGAAATTCAGGCAGCACATCCGGCGAGGTCTTCTCATCCAGCTTCTCGTCCGCGTAGAGCACGCCAATGCCTTCATAATTACCGGCCGGAATATCAGTTGTGCTGAAGGGCTTGCCGGGCGTTACGGCATAAGGACCGTAAAAGGGGCCTTTTTCCCCTGCCGGCCCGCCGACAGTGCGGATATACAGATAGCCGGGGGATAAAAACACCGCCCGGCCGTCGCTGTCGTTTTGAGCGACAGCTGGAGCGTTTATGGTAAGGGAAACAACAGCGTCAGAACCAGAAGCCTTCCAGGCCGGTTCGCTGCCCAAAGCGCAAGAACTTAGCACTAAGGCGCTGGTTACCAGGGTAAAAAACATCATTTGAAAGACAATACTGTGTCTAAAACGCTTCATAGAGTACCTCGCTTACAACCTGTACTGTACTACGAACGCTCGAAAAAATCCACTTTTGACAAAATTCAATTAAACGTCAGGTCGTGCGCAAAGTAAAGTAAAAACCTACTCTTACATTGGCACATAATCGGCGTTAAAATGACAGATTAACGTTGAACCAACAGGCAGCGAATACTCAAGATAAAAATAACCCTCCGAGTACTGCGTCCAGCTTACCGGAGTTTCTTTTACAACAAGGAAAGGGTCAGTAACCAGACCGATGTGAGAAACAGAGCCAAGAAGTTTACCCTTATCAGAATAAAACCCAACTGAACCAACCTCTGCAGACCCAGTAACCTGCCAGCCGCATGAAATTAGCGGAAATTTATAACCTGCAGGTAGTTGAGTATTTCTAATTTTCAAAAAAACACGCTTCATAGTAGCAGTAGGTATATCAAAAGTAATAGGGGTCCAATAATGAGACCCGGATTGATATGCTAATTCTATCGTCGTGAGCGGGCCGCAAATCGGGGAAAGCGTAACCGGCAGGACATTTGCTACTCCCGCTACAATGGTGACATTCTTAAGGTATTGGCCGGTAGCCTGTCCGTCGATCAAAATATTCATTGCTGGAACATTGTAGGGCGACACTTCCTGGTCGGTAAAAATATTAAATTGTTCATCCGGCAAGCTCATCAGCTCCACGAAGGTTTTTCCGACATTGGGACCAGTGATTTCCGGTGTTACTTTCTCATCGAGTTTTTCTGCCGTGTAAAGCACGCCGATTCCTTCATAATTTCCAGCCGGAATATCAACAGTACTAAAGGCTTTACCAGGCGATATCTCGTAAGGACCGTAAAACGGACCCCGCTCTCCGGTTGGACCGCCAACGGTGCGGATGTACAGATAGCCCGGGGACAAGAAAACTGCCCGCCCGTCAGCCTCATTTTTCACTATCATAGGTGCGTTTATACTGAATGAAACGACGGCGTCATTACCGGAGGCCTTCCAGGCCGGCTCGATACCCAGGACGCAGGAACCAAGCCCAAGGGAACTGATTACCAGCGCTAAGAGCGCTGAAACTAACAAAACCGTAAATGTAGAACGCTTCATGAATCACCTCGCTTACAATCTGTACTTTACTACGAAAGCCCAAGAAATTCCACTTTTCATGCTACTGCTATGCAATCTGGGCGTTTCCCGCTAAAATAAGGCTACTTTTGAACAGAGAGAGGTACCTGCTATGCCCGTAAAAATCCCCGCGAAACTGCCCGCCGCCAAAATTCTAACCGAAGAAAACATCTTCGTCATGGATGACCAGCGCGCCCAGATGCAGGATATCCGGCCTCTTAAAATCGCCATCCTCAATCTGATGCCCACCAAAGAAGTTACCGAAACCCAATTGCTGCGACTGCTCGGAAACACACCGCTGCAGATTGAAATTACCCTTTTAACCATGGCCAGCCATCAGTCCTCAAATACCAGCCGCGAATACCTGGAGGCCTTTTACCGTACCTTCGAGAGCGTGCGCCATACCAAGTATGACGGATTGATCATCACCGGCGCGCCGGTAGAAAACCTGCCCTTTGAAGAAGTTGATTACTGGTCCGAACTGAAGGAAATCATGGACTGGAGCCGCAGTCACGTTTTCAGTACCCTGTATATCTGCTGGGGCACCCAGGCCGCCCTGCACTATTTTTACGGCATCAACAAACACAAGCTGGATGAAAAGGTTTTCGGTATTTTTGACCACTACCTGCTTAATCCGAAGCATAAACTGGTGCGCGGTTTTGATGATTCTTTCCAGGCGCCGCACAGCCGGCATACCACCATCCACAAAGAGGATATCCTCGCCATTCCGGAACTGGAAATCCTGGCCGAGTCCGATGACGCCGGCGTATTCCTGCTGGCCAGCCGCGACGGACGCGAAATATACATTTCCGGACACGCCGAATATGACGCCGAAACCCTCTCCCGCGAATACCAGAGAGACCTAGGCCGCGGTCTGCCCATCGACATGCCCAAAAACTATTATCCCGAGAATGATCCGGCGAAAATGCCGCCGGTACACTGGAGGGCGCACGCCAATTTACTGTTCGTTAACTGGCTGAACTACTTTGTGTATCAGGAAACTCCTTATGATATCGAGGATATTCACTGATCGTTTTATTATGATCTTTTCGCTTTCCGGCGCTCCGTACGCACCCGGCGCACCGTCTGCTGCAGGGTTTTCAGGATTGCCAACTGACGGTCATGCTGTCGGCTGCGGACGCCAGGGAAGGCCCGCAGCAAACGACCGATACGCCGGGAACGGCGGATCAGTGTTTCCAGGCGCTCCACCAGGCGGAGGGACAGCGGATCATCTTTCTCGCGTTCCGCGGTAGTATCCGCCGCGCCGTCCGGAGCAGCGGTATCGCCATTGGCGATTTTCAAACGCAGCGACGCCAGGCTGCCGCGCAGATCCTGTTCATTGAACCAGGCCGGCAGCTCTGTTAAACCGGCCACATGCTCCAAAAACTCGCGCATGGAGCTCAACAATGAACGGTAACCTACCAGTGAATGGATGGTCAGAGTCAGATCCGTCATACCGAGCACCAGAAAAAGGGCGCCAGCAGTCGTTATCAGCAGAGCGGGCACCTGATTGAGTAAACCGCTGACAGCCGGATGTATAAATTCCACCGCGACTACACTCATTACACCGAATAACAGTGAGTTACGCAGACAGACGCGCCCCTCAAAATTAAAGCTATAGTTGGAATAATCCCACCAGCGCGTCGAAAAAAGCTTTTCCAAGACCCAACTGGTCAGATATTCCAGGACGGTGGTAATGACTATCGCGGCGATAAAAACCAGCGCTACATTCGCTCGAAAAGGTTGAAGCGCAAAAATTACCAGTAAACCTCCAAAACCGTATATCGGACAAAGTGGACCATGCAGAAAACCGCGGTTTATCCACCGGCCGGTCAGGAAAAAGCAATAGATGACTTCGCTAACCCAACCGAAAAAACTGTACACTATAAATAGAACAATTAAGTACCACAAAGACATTTACAGCCTCCCGCTATATAAAGAATACACATAAAGGCCTGAAACACATAAAAAAAAGCCCCGATTGCTCGGGGCTACTCAATGAATTGTCTAAAAGACACGCTAGCTCAACAATTTGACAACTTTATACAGATAGTTTCGCAAACCGCAAGTTATTTCCGGGTGGCGAAAACCACCGAACAACGCCCGGGCAGAGTAACCTTACCGTTCTGTTCAATCACACCCTCATAGGTCGAGAACACCAGCGGCATGCTTTCCAAGGGCAGGGTTACCTCCACCGGATCCGGGGAAATATTGTGCATCACGAAAGCTTTTTCTTCCGGAGACTCCATCACCCAGGAAAGAATCTCCGCGGCCTCGGTATCCAGCGGCCGCATTCTTCCTTTAAACAGGGCTGGATGGGCAGTCTTAACGCGGATCAGCCGGCGGTAAAAAGTCTGCAGGGAGGCGCTGTCGCGAACCTGAACGCTTACCGGCAATGTATTTTTGTTATAGCGGGACTCAATCCAGGTAGTCTGAAGATTATCCTTTCCGGGGGCGTTCCAGAGCATCGGCGTGCGGATTTGTTCGTCGGGCTTGGCGCCGTTTAGACCAATTTCCTCTCCGTAATACATAAAAGGCACACCTTCGGTAAGCATGTAGATGGCTCCGGCCAGTTTCAGCTGGGCCGGATCGCCGCGCAGGATACCGCCGATGCGGTTCTGGTCGTGGTTGGTCAGGAAGGGGGAGTCCACATAGCCGGGTGCTGTCGCGGCATAGGTTTCATAGGCGCCATACAGGCTGTGAGCAATGTTGTTGGCGCCGGCGTCTCCGGTGCGAATTGTGTCAACAATCTTGGTGCCAAGGTCAAAATGGAAGGTGGAATCAAGTCCGCGCATAAACTGGGCCCGGGTATTCACCGGTTCCCAGACTTCACCGACATTAAAAGCGTCCGCCTTAACGGTTTTGGTGTACCCGACAAACTCTTTCCACCATTCGATAGCCAGTTCCTGCCCGGCCTCTCCGGCCGGGATTTTAGCGGCGTTGAAAATGTGGCCGGCAGCGTCCAGACGGAACCCGGCGACGCCCTTATCCATCCAGAATTTGGCGATCTTTTTGAATTCCTCGCGGACCGCGGGGGTGCGTAGATTGAAATCCGGCATACCAGACTCGAAAATGCCGGAATAGTAGGACTCACCAACCTTATTCCAGACATTATGTCCCCAAATACGCTGACTCAGGTTATAGCGGCTGTCATCGGCCGAAATCCAGCGGTACCAGGAACGGTAGGGGCTATTTGGATTACGGGAATCCATAAACCATTCGGTAAATAAAGAAGAATGATTATGAGTCATGTCGATAATTACCGAAATGCCCCGCTCCGCGGCCGCGGTAGTAAAAGCGGTAAAATCTTCCATAGTACCGTACTCCGGATTAATTCCGTAGTAGTCGTCAACATTGTAGCCGTGATAGGTCTGGGACGGGAAAATCGGCATCAACCAGATACCCGTAATACCAAGATCGGTCGTGGTAGCGTCATTTCCGTCATTAAGGTAGTCGAGTTTGGCGGTCAAACCCTTAAAATCCCCGACTCCATTACCGTCGGCGTCGGCAAAGGAACGCACAAAAATACAGTAATATACCCCCTCATTGGGCGAGTCGGCTAACTTTTGCACCGGAGCCAGGGCGTAAACCGCCTTTTCCGGATTGAGGGCCTCCGGTCCGCCGGAAGCGCAGGCGATAAAAGCCAACAGGGTGAGCAGAATCATGCCCAACAGCGGAAATGCAGGTCGCGCTCTTGGAGAGCGTGCTGTAGTCACTAAAAAGTTTCGTTTCATAGAACCTCCAAAAAACAACTGAAAAAAAGGGCTGTCCCTTTACGCGGACAGCCCTACATTAAAAAACAGGATCCGTGTTCAACGGCGGCCTACCTTATTCCTTGACGCCGTCACCGGCCAAAGAATTAAGCAGGAACTTTTGACCACTCATGAACAAAATGGCAAAGGGCACTGCTACCAGCAAGGCGCCGGCGGCGAACATGGTGTAATTGTCGGCCGCACGGGAGTAAATCAGTTCCCATAAACCGACCGCGAGGGTTTTCTTGTCATCGCTGCGCAGTACCAGGCGCGGGAAGATAAAGTCCATCCAAGGGCCGGTAAAGCTGGTCAGGGCCAGGAACATGATCATCGGCTTGACCATCGGGATGATAATCTTGACGTAGGTAGTCAGCTGGCTGGCGCCATCCACACGGGCAGCTTCTTCGATATTTTTTGAAACCGTGTCAAAGTAACCCTTCATCAGCCAGGTGTTATACGGAATACTTCCGGACACATAAACCAGTATCAATCCCCAATGGGTATTCAAACCGTTAATGCGCCATAAAATAACGTAAGTAGCCACCATGCCGATAAAGCTCGGAAACATCTGTAAAACAACCATGGACGCCATCAGCGGCTTGCGGGCCCTGAAGCGGAACCGCGAGAATACATAACCGGAGGTTACGCAAACAGCCAATGTCGCAAGCGAGTTCAGCAGCGCGATTTTAAGCGTATTACGGTACCAGGTTACATAACTGGTTCCGCGCACGGTACTCGGCCGACCTTCGCGGTCTACAATCTGCTCTATGCCGTTTTCGTCTATTATTTTCTTGCCAACAGTGTCATTGGAAGGAGTTAAAAGACGCTGAAACTGATAGATGGAGGGATCCTTGGGAAAGGGGATGATATTGGTCGCGGCCAGGGAATTCTGATAGGTAAAGGCCGAGCTGATCGTAAAGGCAATCGGATACAATACCACCAACACCGTAATTCCCAACACAAGGTACAGGAATACGGTGACAACTACGGAGCTGGATTTTGACGACTTGTCGAGGCTTGATGAATCGGCCATTATATTTCTCCCTCCTTGAAGGACTTGGTCCGGGTAAACTGGAATACGGCAAACGGAACCAGGGCAAGGAAAACGAGCAATGACAGCACAGAGGCAATATTATACCAGTTCTCTATGGTCAGCTTGTATATCCAGGAAATTAGCAGGTCGGTAGCGCCGGCCTTGGTCGCTATCGTGTCGCTGAGGGTCGGTCCGCCGTTGGTCAGGAAGAATACCGCTCCGAAGTTATTGATGTTGCCAGCGAACTGCATAATCAGAATAGGGGCAGTTTGGAAGAGTACCAGAGGCAGGGTGATAGCCCAAAACTGCTGGAACTTGTTGGCGCCGTCAATAATCGCGGCTTCATAGAGCTGTGAGGGAATTGCGGTCATATTACTGGTAATCAGAATCATGCTGTAGGGGAAACCGATCCAGATATTTACCAGAATCAGGGTAAACTTGGCCATGGTCGGATCCGAGATCCATTTTATGCCTTCGGTAAGCAGTCCAAGTTCTATCAGTGTACGGTTGATCGGCCCGAAGGTACCATTGAGCAAGTTTGCCCAGATAAAAAGGCTGAGCATGGTGGGAACGGCATAGGGCAGAATAAAAATCGTTCGGAAAACGCTGGAAAATTTGATGCGTTTGTCGGAAAGAATTACCGCGAACAGCATACCCACAAAGTAGCAGCTGAAGGTCGCGAAAAAAGCCCAGGCCACGGTCCACAAGGCTACTCTGCCGAAGGCCGAAAACCAGGCATTGTCTGCGGAGGCGGTAAACATCGTTTTGAAATTGGTAAAGCCAACCCAGTCTACCAGGTTATTGGGAGGAATGTTATTCGGAGAAGAATAATTTGTAAAAGCAACAAGGGCAGAAAATAAAAGCGGGACTATCGTAAAGAAAGAAATTAAAAGCACCACCGGGGTAAGGCCGAACACAGGAAATGACAGGTCATGAAACAGGTGTTTGGTTTCTTTAAACGTGGGGAACTTGTTTTTCTCCACGATTTCTTTCGCGGTTTTTCGGGCATTATAGATATTGAACGCATAAATAAGCAAGAACAAAATAGTAATAATCAGAACGATCAAACCAACGATCATCATAAAAATTGAGTGATCCCGGAATTTAACCGGCAGGTCCGGTTTTGGATCACCAAGGGTAATCAGACCGATAAGTGCCTTAGCAAAAGGACCCTTAAAGTTGGGAGCCATGGTTCCCGACTCAAAAACCATCAAAAACAGCATAACAAATTCAAGCAGGGCAAACAGCGCGCCGCGCAGGTACTGTTTCAGGAAAAGGATCTGACCCAGACCCATAAAACAGGCCGACGCGATTGGTGCCGCCATGACGATCTTAGGATTAACAGTGTCCTGTCGACTCATATTTCACACTCCAACCTTTAATAAGTAAACCCGGCACCGCCGTTTCGGGCAGTGCCGGGGTCAGGATCTACTGTCCTGGGGGATACAGAATAATTACCGGGCAGCCTTCATGGCAGCGGCGGCGGAAGCCAGCTCTTTGGCCGGATCGGCACCGTCCCAGATGCTACCGAAAGCAGCACCCATGGCGGACCAGTAGGTTCCCATCTGTGGGATAGCCGGCATCGGAGTGGCATACTTAGCCTGCTCCATAATTCCAGCCAGCAGAGGATCGGAAACAGCAATGTCCTTTCTGGGGGGAATCTGGCGGGTCATAGCAAGGCGCTTCTCGAGCACGGGCTTGGAAATCAGGAATTCGGCAAAGGCTTTGGCCTCAGCAGGATAGTTGGTGAAGGCGCTGACGAAGGCCAGGCGTACACCGGAGAAGGAAGTCGGAGGAGTGGTCTTGCCGGGGAAGGCCGGTACAGGAACGATACCAAAGTTTACGTTGGACTTGGTAAAGTCATTGATCTTCCAGGGACCGGAAAGCACCATGGCAGCTTTGCCTTCAATGAAGGAAGAGTTAACGAAGTCACCGGTAATATCAGCGCCGGGTACGTTCAACAACTTGGCACGCAGGGTCTGATAGTAGCGCAGACCTGCAATAGCGTTAGCGCTGTCGATATTATGCTGGTTGCGGTCATTACCGTTGGGGCCGAAAAGTTGGGCACCGAAACCGGCCATGAAGATGTAGTTAAAGTAAGCGTCTGCAACCGGCCATACCAGGGCAAATTTGTTCTGGGCAGGGTTGTTGAAGGTAGCGGCAAAGGCAATGATCTCGTCCCAGGTCTTGGGCGCAGTCTTAATCAAGTCCTTGTTATAGAACAGGGCAATAGTTTCAATAGCCAGGGGATAACCGTAGGATTTTCCCTGATAGGTGGCGGCGGAAACAGAGGCGGGCACGAAATCCGTGGTCAACGTCAGGCCGTTTTCGAGAACCAAACCGCCGTTTACGAGGGCGCCGATATGATCATGCGGAGCTACAAAAACGTCAGCGCCGACACCGGCCGGACCATCCAGCTCCATCTTGGCGCGAGCGTCTACCGAACCGACGGGTTCATAGGTAATGGTGACATTGGGGTACAGTTTTTTGAATTCCGCAGCTGCCCAAATTACAAAGTCTTTTTCTACACCTTCGGATTCCCATACTTTAAGGGAAACCTTTCCACCGGCACCCTGGGCGCCACCGGCTGCAAAAGCCGCGCCGGAAAGCACTGCGAGCGCCATAAGCACTACAATAAGTTTCTTCATCATTTTCTCACTCCTCCTGAAACAAAACTATCTATTCTAAACCGGTTTAGTGGTTTACTTATTATTGAACGACTTGACCGTGTTGTCAAGTTTTTTCACCGTTTCTCCCGTCGTTTAACGGCGGGAGAAACACAGATTTTACTTTACGATACGCAGAATGGCGGTGGTCAGCGGTTCCAGCGTCACGGTATTACCGGAAACAGTTACTCCTGAAGGAGCGGCGATACCGGCAACGTTGGCGCCGTTGGCGTCGGACATTACTTTGGCGGCGGCGACACTCTCGCCCAGGTCAAAGGTCATGGCTTTAGCTTCACCGTTGGCCAGCATAAACCACTTTCCGTCAGTCCAATCGATTGAATAGGCGATTGTCAGGCGGCTTTCCTCGGGACTGGGCAGCAGCACCGCTTTCTGGTTGATCTGGGCCATATCACCGATGCGGAAAACGCTGAATTGACGGCGCAGGGCGATCATGCTTCTGGTGTAATCCAGCACACTCTGGTATTCCGGCTTCAGGGTCCAGACAATCTGGTTGATGTTATCGGCGGAGTCGTAGCTGTTGCGCACAAAGCGGCCGATGGTCTCATTGCGCACGTTATTCAGGTTCGGCTTGGTCCGGCCGCGCTCCTGTCCGCCGTGCAGGAAACCCACACCCTGGGAAGTCAGCACAAACCAGTTACCCATCTTGATACGGCGGGCAATTTCAGCGGCCTGTTCCGGGATGCTGTCATCCAGCTTGGCGTTGTGGGAAATACTGTCATGCAGCGTCATACCGTCATGCGCGGCGATATAAGCCATGTTGTCGCCTGAATCATCGGCTTTATAGTTAATCTGTGGCTGGCCCATCAAATTTTTGAACAGGCGCTGAGTATCGACGCCCTTCTTGGTGATAAAGCCCTGGCCTTCCTCGGCAAAACCGCCGGCTTTCAGCAGGTCACGGATTTCATCGTTGAAGACGGACACCTTATCGGTCTTGGTCATGTAATTCTGATCCATACCGACCGTCCCGGGAGCGCCGTTATACATTTTCCAGCCCTCGCCCTGGAACAGGGTGTTCGGGTTGATCGCCACGGCGGCGGCATGAGCATCCAGCACCGTCTGACTGTCCATCAGGCCCATCAGGTCGAAACGGAAACCGTCAACCTTGTACTCCTGTACCCAGTGGCGCACGGAGTCCACGATCAGCTTGCGCGACATGGCCCGTTCGGTGGCTACGTCGTTGCCGCAGCCGGAATTACTGGTAAACTTGCCCTGGGCGTTAATGCGGAAGAAGTAGCCGGGGACGACATCGTCCAGGAACTGGGTTCCGGCCATGTGATTATAGACCACGTCAAGAATAACACCCAGACCGGCCTTGTGCAGCTCGTTTATCAGGGTGCGCAACTCAGCTACGCGGGCGTAGGGATTTGAAGGATCACTGGCGAACCAGCCTTCCGGGGTAAAGTAGTTATGCGGATCGTAACCCCAGTTGTAGTTGTTATTTCCAGTGGTACCGGTACCCTCGTAGCGCTGGTTGGTTTCATCGGTAAAGTAGAAATTAACCACCGGCAGCAGCTGGATATGGGTAACACCCAGGCTCTTCAGATACGGAATCTTCTCGATAAAGGCGGTGTAGGTGCCGGGTTTACCGCGCACTCCGGCGTCCGGACCGATGGTCAGGTCGCGCACGGAAATCTCATAAATGATGGCATCTTCGCGCTGAGCGAGAGGCGCAAAACCGGCGGTCATTCCACCGGCCGGCAGGGCGCGGGGATCGTTCATATCCACAATGGCGCCGCGTCCCGGGCCGCCTTCGTTGCGATAGGCAGCCATGGAGCGGGCGTAAGGGTCAAGGACAATCACGGTACCCTTGGAATTGGTCACCTGATAATTGTAGAACATACCGTTAGGATCGGCGGTGTTGAAAGTAGCAGACCACAGGCCGGTTTTGGTGTCCAGAGTCATCGGCACTGTCCAGTCGGCGGCAGTGGCGCGGTCACTCTTGTACACCAGCACGTTGGCCTCGGAGGAGGTCGGCGCCCAGAGCGTAAAGGAGGCGGACTTGGCGGCGCGATTGTACACCGCGCCGAGTATGGCGTCACGAGCCGGCAATGAAGCTTCGGCCATCTGGACGGCCAGCTTGTTGGCGTCAATCAGTTTGTCGCCTTCAAAAACCGGATTCTTGAGCAGTAAAGCATCGGAAGGATTAACCGGACCGGAGAGCTGGATGGTCACGCGGCGGGCATAGTTAAAGGAGAGATCCGCTGGGCTTTCGGTATTGAAGACCTTGGCGATGGGATACTCTTTTCCGGAACGGGTAACTACGGAGAAGCCGGAAGCGCCGCCGTCGGTATCCAGTCCATAACGGCCGCTGAGCAATACCTGAATCTCGTTCGGTTTTTCCAGGACAGCAGTCAGGGCTTTGGGCTTGTATTCCTTTGCGGCGTAGGTGTTCCCGTCGCCGGAGAAAATCACCACTACATTGGAAACATTGGTGTCCCAGATGCGGTCGTCATCGCCATCCTTGGTCCAACCGCCCTTTTGGCGGGCGATCATGCCGAGCTGGCCATCTCCGCCGATAGGCTTTACGCCGCCGAGGTTTGAACCGTCCAGCTTGAAGCGCATATAACCGATGCCGTCTTCAACCTTCCATTCCTGAGTGTGCGGCCAGGCGGCCGAACCGTCACCGCCGGGAAGAGCCCAGAGCCACAAGGCCCAGGGGGTATAATTTTTATCCGGGCGGACATAATACACTACCAGTTCATCGGCCTGGGGCGCCAGCTTGGCATTCAGGGCGATAACGGCCGGCAATCCGGCGGGAGCGGCATTTTCAAAGCTTCCGGGAGCGCCGGAAGCCAAACCGCGGGCCGGGGCGGCAGCGGCGGGAGCGGACCCTTTCGCGCCGGAGGCGCAGGACACTACCAACAGCAGCAGGGACGCGGCCAGCGTCGATGCTATTACAGAACGTACTAATTTCACAGCAGAACCTCCATACAGTTCGCTAAAATTTTTATCCCGGCCGCAGGCAGTCCCCTGCCGCGCCGGTTTACAAAACCATCATAATTCCGGAAACAAAATCCGCGTCTTAAAACGCGAACAGATTCGGTTTCCCGCTTTGACCGGCCAACACCACTTTAAAGGCCTTGGACGGTAGATTAGTTACCGTTAATTCACCGGAAGCAATTGTTGCCTGACCGGAACCCAGTATCAGGCTGCTGGCGTTCCCGCTCAGATCGGCCGGCAGTTTCACTACAGCGGAGTCAAAAGAGCCAGTGCCGAGATTAACCAGGCAGACTACCGTCTGACCGCCGGCGCTCAGCGACCAGACCGCTACATCCGGGTACTCGGCAGACACATCCAGCAGTTTCAACTCACCGCGACGCAAGGCCGGATACAGGGAGCGGGCCTTATTAAGGGCTTTATGCAGGTTCAAGAGCGAAGCCGGATCGGCTTTTTGCGATTCAACCAGATCCCACTTTAGCGGATAGCGCAACCGGATATCCTGACCGCCCAGATTGGGCTGGTCCGGCTGTCCGACTTCATTGCCGTAATATATGAAGGGAGTTGCCGGCACCAGCAAAGACAAGGCTGAAGCCAAACGCAGATCGGCGGGAGAGCCGTATACGGTTCCCGGGCGGTTGGACAGGTTGTCGTGGTTGCTCAGGAAAACGCCCCAGGCGCCCGGAGCGGCATCCATATTGAACAGTCCCTTACTGCGCAGGCGTACAGCCTGAGATACCTTGGTGGTAAAGTCAAAATCGAAAAGCATATGAAAAGCCGGCTTTTCGGCGCTTCCGAAATACTGCTTAAGCAGGGTGCGGTTTCCGCCCACCCAGGCTTCACCGACGATGAATTTGGGGTGTCCCAAAGCGGTATACTGATCGATTACCTCGGTACGCAATTCACTGAACCAGTCAAAGGTGCCGGGCCGGTCGGCCTGAGTCAGCGCGCCCTGGTCCTCCAGCAAATAGCGCACGGCGTCGATGCGTACGCCGTCGAAGCCCTTGTTCAGCCAGTAACGCACCACGTTTTTAAGTTCTTCACGCACTTCATAGTTGCGGAAATTAAGATCCGGCATCCCGGACCAGAAGGCGCCGTAATAGTTCATCTGCCGGTCATTATTAAAATGCCAGGTGCTGGTGGAACCCATCGGTTTCCAGGGCAGTTTTTCATAGCTCCACAGATACCAGCTGTCCTTATTGTCCTGTTTATGGGAGGAATTGATAAACCAGGGGTGACGGTTAGAAGTATGATTAGGCACAAAGTCGAAAATCAGCTTGATGCCGCGCTTGTGGGCTTCGGCAATCAAGGTTTCCAGATGTTCCTCGTTGCCGAAAAAGTCGTTAACAGCGTAATAGTCGGTTGTGTCATAGCCGTGCATATTGTAGGTGACCGCGGTACCCTTACCGGCGGCGTCAAAAATCGGGGAAAGCCAGATGGCGTCGCAGCCCAGATCATTTTTGATATAATCCAGCTTGGCGGTAATTCCCCGGAAATCGCCTACTCCGTCGCCGTCATAATCATTGAAGGATTTTACCCAAAGGTGATAAAAGGAGGCGTCTTTGTACCAGTCTTCAGTTAAGCCGGAAAGCTGATTGCGCAATTCCGCGGTGGCAACTGGGGTGTGCCTGGGACTGAGGTAGTTTTGGTCCCCCACCCATTCAAACAGGCCGGCGTTCGGGTCGGTTGCCGGCCCAGCGCCGGCGGCAGCCGCTCCGGAGGCCGAATTACAGCCGCCCAGTCCGAAAACCAGCAGGATCAGCAGCAGCGAAAAAAGCAAACCCGTTATACGTTTCATGGGAATATCCTCCAGGAAAATTTTGGTTAAAAAAAGGAGGAGTACTGACAGTACTCCTCCTTAATGAAGAACGCTCTTGCTCAGTGTTCTTTTTATGCAAACCCCTTGCGGAGGAAATGCCAAACATACGGTCCGGTCGGAAGGTACAAAAAACAGTCTCACAGAGTAGCAGGCGAAACCGCTTTCTTTACTCACCGAAAGGAATCCCCGGGGCGGTTAAGCCCCGGGGGAAGTCAACCAGGCCGGTTTACGACCTGGTTAAAGAGCGCAACCTATTCCAGAACAGCAGACGCGTCAGAGGCATCTACAACCAAGGTATACACCATCGAATCGTAGGGATTGACAACATTGTCTGCCAGGCCGCCAACTACCTTGTCGTTCCAGTGTTGTGCAATAACCTGAACACCGAAATCAGCCAAAGAAACAGCCACAGGAGTTCCAAAGGGAACAAACAGAACACCACCGGCTACAACTCCCTGATTCGGGGTAGCTGCATCCCAAGTGTTTCCGGGCATCCAACCTTCATGTACGTACAAGGTCTTGCCTTCGTAAAACGCAGAAATGTTTTCTACGCGTACTCCGGTAATATAAACCTCAGTACCATTATGCATTGAGTCGCCACAAGCGGTTACCCCGAAGACTACAGCAAGCACTGCCAGTACAATTAATATCTTTTTCATAATACCTTCCCCCTTACCTTAGAAGTCCCACTTCATGCCGAGACGGAACTTGGCCTTGCCAGCGAGCTCATCGATTCCCTTATCAGGACGATAGCCATCCCAATCAAGTTCGTCTTTGTTTGAATCATATGCGTCCATGTTATACACAAACGAGCCGTAGAACACACCGTTCTTCAGGGCTGTAATAGTATAGTCAGCGCCCAGCAGGAAGGCGAATGCCTCGTTGGCATCTTCAACAGCTGTACCTGCATCGGCGTTTACAAGGCGCAGACCAATACCGGCGTCAACACCAATACCAGGCTTGGTTGTGGCGGAAGCGATCAGAGTGTTGAACATCTTGACTTTGTACTCGTTCTGGAGGCCATAGTTGATTTCAATCGAGGGAACCATTTCAGAAACTTCTTTCATGGCAACCTTAACACCCAGTTCGTTGAAGAAGAAGGTATCGTCCGGTTTAATTCCGGAGGGGTACTCTGTCAGATTAACAGCGAACTTTGCGTAAGCGTCGACAACCATGTTCTGACCAGCAATCTTAGCCAGATCAAGGTTTACCCAAGGCTTGAAGCCGTAAGCCAGATAACCACCATCGACCAGAGCGGTGTCGAATTCGTAGGTTGTTACGATTTCGTTATCAAGACCAACTTTTACTCCATCAACAGGGATCACCCAAGGATTAATCTTAATCAGGGCTTTGCCCTTATTATCAAAAAGCTTGTCGTCGCCATCCTGCTCGGTGTACATCAGGTCAGCGTTCGGCTGGTAGATACCGAATTCGGTGGCAACACCGAACATATCGGTAGCATAACCAAGATTAACCTGGTAGGCCATTGCGTCGGTAACAAGAACTTCCTCGGATGCTTCAGGCAGATCGCCAAAAGCCATTGGAATGGAAACCTGAGCGGCAAAAGTAGCTCCGGCAGCGGATCCCTTGGCACCAGCGATAAGATTAGCATAGCCCTGATCAAAGAAATCAGAACCGGCATACTTATCGTCAGCAGGGTCAGTTACCTTATTAAGAATATTCTTCGGAGCAGTTGACTTGGCATCCCATTGCAGCTCTACGGTGTAATCACCAGCGGTAGCGGCAACCCAAGAACGAACCGCCATGGCATCATAAGTCATGTTTGGAACAACAGCGGCGTCAATCTTGACATCACCGAAGTTCTGAATGGCTTCGCCATTGGCAATCTGGAAATAACCCTTGTCGGCGTTAACTTCACCAATTGTCTGCCAGATGATCGTTGAGCGCTTGGTGGGTTGTGACCAGAAATAACCGGTTTCAAGGTTAACATACGGAGTCTCAAGTCCAACCTTGAATTTACCCAGCATAGGATCGCCACCCTTCAGATAGTTGAAGGGATAAAAAGCGAGCCCAGTCGCCAGTTCATTCACGCCTTCCGCAATCTCTTGTGTAACAAGACCGGTAGGATCGATAGCATACAGGGTGGTAGTGCTGCTAAAAGCTTTTACTTCCATGGACAAATTGATGCCAGGAAGAACGTCCCCGTCAAACTTCCAGTTTGAGTCCGCATACAACTCGACGTTCTCGGTCTGGAAACCTTTAGCGGTAGGATCGGCATACTCGCGAAGCTGGAAGGTAGACATCAGGGTAAGCTGAGTATAGTTACCAAACTTCAGTCCACCGGCCATCAGGGCTTCCAGAGCGGAAGTATCACCGGAGGCCTTGGCCTTCTCGATTTCAACAAGCCTGGCAACTTCAACGAGTCCGTTGAATCCGCCAAAACCATCATCTACTTCTGCCGGAGCCTTAAAGTCACGGGTCCAACCATTGAGGTCGTTAACCAGGAACTTATATTTCAGCTCGGAAGCGACAGGGAATACAGCCTTATACTCCCAACCAGCGGCTACTTTGGTCATGGGAACCGCACCCGCGGCCCATTCAGTGAAAGAACCGGCAACCCAAACCTCGGTGGCTCTGGGATTACCATAGAAGAACGTAACTTCAACGTTACCGTCTCCAAGATCCTTGACAGTGACTTCAGCGAACAATACGGCGCTGAGTACCAGCAAGGCTGTGATGAATGCAAGAAGCTTCTTCATCTAATTTCCTCCTATACTTTTAAACCGGTTTAGTAAACCGATTTAGAGTATCTTAACCCTGGTCAAAAGGTTTTGTAAAGGAAAAAAATGGAAAATTCGACAAAGCATTTTTACTAAATGACAGCTTTTTTAACGCACAAATAACGTTTTACTGACATTTAGCACAGTTTATTATCATTTACTCACTAATAAAGTATCAAACAACATGAGGTAATATTTTGCTGAACACCGTAATTTATTGTTGTAAAAGAAACGAATAAGTAGAATAAGTCAATCTTAAGGTAATTTATTGTTTTCTTTTTATTTTCCGATTTAGGAACTAAGTTTATTCGAACATCAAAATCAGAGTTCTAATTAGCCCTTATCGTATTAACTTAACCTGCAGGTAATGTATTTTTAACTACATCTATAACTGGCTAACAACAGCACTTGTCAGCCAGTTCTTTTTTCAGGCCTTGCTCATCCGGCCCATCCGCCCGATCAGGAAGCGGGCTCCGGTGTTCAGGAGCAGGATCAACATGATCAGCACCGCCCCGGAGGCAAAGGCCCGCTCGGAAGGAATACCCTCGGCTATAATCAGGTAAATGTGTACGGCCAGGGTGCGGGTAGAGTCGAATAGACCGTCGGTGAGGTTGTAATTGGAACCCATCGTGTAAAGCAGGGCGGCAGTCTCGCCGAGGGCCCGGCCCATGGCTAAAATGATGCCGGAAGCTACCGCCGGAAAGGCCGCCGGCAGGACTACCCGGAAAATGGTTTGGACCCGGGTGGCGCCTAGGGCAAAGCTGCCTTCCTGCAATACGCGGGGCACGGACTTCAGCGCCTCCTCGGAGGTACGCACAATGGTCGGCAACAGCATCAAGGTCAGAGTGAAGGAGCCGGAAATCAGCGAGATTCCCCAGCCCAGACCCTGTACGAAGATTAACATACCGAAAAGACCGAAAATTATCGACGGGATACCGGCCAGAGTTTCCGTTCCCAGCCGGATAATACGCACTAAGGGGCCTTCCCGGGCATACTCCACCAGATAAATGGCCGCGAACAATCCCGGCGGCACGGCAAACAGGAGTGTCAAAATTATCATGATGAAGGTATTGGCTATTATTGTAGAAATTCCGCCAATTTTTCCCGAATCGGCCGGAGCGCGCAGCAGAAAATCCAAGGTCAGGTTACGGCCGGCTTCCATGCGGGTCAGCTTTACAGTCTCCAGGCCCGCGGAATTTACCGCGTTTGCCGGCACCAGACCGGCCGCCCCTGGAGTTTCGGCTAAAAATCGGTAGTATTCATCCATGGTCGCGGCCATAACCAACGTGGCTATTGAGGTTTTGACGGCATCGGTGTACCCGGCGTCAGAGAGCATCGCAAAAAGAGCACTGTCTTCCGGAGGTAGAATTAAAACTATCGGGCGGGCAGGCCCATCAAATTCCGACCAATCCTTAGCCGAGCCGCTGATTATCGCGGAGATGCTTTTTTCTTCAATAGAAGAAATCTTTAAATTGTCCTTTAGCTCGGTCACGGAGGGATGCACGGCCAAGGCCAAGGTACGCAGACTCAACTGACGCACCTTTTGCCTTTGCGCGGGAGAAAGAGCCAAAAACCCTTCAGCGCCAAGCATGGCCACTGCTCCCGGCGTCGCGGAAACCCAACGGACGGTCTCAGCGGCCGAGCTAACGTTTTCCACAAGAGAACCGGGACTACTAACCGCCAATATCTCCGGCAGAGCCGAAGAGACAGAGGCCTCCACTGCCGGATACAGATCGATATCCTGGCTGTCTATTTTTTTCCAGGTTGAATATTCGTCTGTAAAAAGCCCCTGCAGCACATTGAAGGGTACTTCCTTGATATGAATACCCTTATTGACAATAAAAACCGCGCCAGACAGCTCCGTCGTATTGTATGAAAGAACCTGATATTCTTTTTGATTACGGTAAAAAAAACCGTTATACAGGATATAGCCCAAAATCAAAAAAAGGGCGGCGATCGTCATAAAGGCCGAGAACCGCACGAAGGCCAACGAAATGTGCTCGGAAAGGGCTGTTTTACGTTTCATGAGGCCTGCTCCTTGACGGCGGACTTAAGAATAAGCTGTATAAAAAGATTCAAAGCCAGTATAAAACCGAACAGCATAATCGCCGTGCTGAACAGGGCGGTCAGATGCTCACCCTCGGCATAGGACATATCGGTAATGATATTCATGGTCAGAGTGCGCACCATTGAAAGCGGGCTTTTCGGGAAAATTGGGGCATTCCCGGCCACCATCAGAACGGCCATGGTTTCACCAAGGGCCCGGCCCATACCGAGGATTACGCCGGTCAGGATACCGGAGCGGCTGGCCGGAAGCAGCACCCCGGCTATGGTTTGCCACTGGGTAGCGCCCAAGGCCCAGGATCCCTCGCGCAGCTCGCGGGGAACTATTCGAATTGATACTTCGGTCATGTTTATTATGGTGGGAAGAGTCATTATCGCCAAAATGATTCCGGCGGAAAGGACAGAGTACCCGTTCCCGCCAAAAAGAGCGCGCACCGCCGGCACAACCACGGCGATACCGAACAAGCCGTAGATTACCGAGGGGATGCCGGCGAGCAGTTCTACCGCCGAGCGCAAAAATCCGCCGAAACGGCGGCCGGCCATCTCCGCCAGAAATATCCCGGAGGATATTCCCACCGGGACCGCGATTAACAGGGCCAGGAAGGTCACAAACAGCGAACCAGCCACAAAGGAAAGAATGCCGTAGGCCGGATCGTCAAGCTGAGAGGGTCTCCAGTCCGTAGAGAACAAAAAGGACGGCAACGAAACCCGCGAAAACAGCGGCAACCCCCGCTGAAAAATAAAGACGGTCATAAACACAACGCTGATGATCGAAAGCAGCGCGCAAAGCAGAAAAACCCTTTCCAGGGTAGACTCAAAAACCCGTTCGATCTTTTTCACGGCAGCTCCTTAGCACAGGGAGACTCCCGCGTCGCGGGAATCCCCTTCAAAAAATCAGTTTACCGGAACGAATCCAGCTTCACGAACGATAATCTTTCCGCGGGCAGAGAGCACAAAATCCACAAAGGCCTTTTCCACTGAACCTTCAACAAGGGGCCCCTTAGTGGCCATATACAGATTACGAGCCAGGGGGTAGGTCATATCGGTCGCGGTTTGCACAGTCGCGGCTATCCCGTTGATGGACAGGGACTTTCCGCCGGCTTTGGTAATCTCCTCGACAAAGCCCAGGCCGACATAACCGATGGCTCCGGGGGTGCCGGCTACCTTGGCTGCTACCTCGCCGTTTTCTTTGGCAACGATGGCATTACCGGTATAGGCTACCTTGAAGGGATCCAGCGCCAGCTCCTTGAAAGAACCGTAGGTTCCGGAAGTTTCATCGCGGGTAACCACGGTGATCACTTCATCGGCGCCGCCGACTTCGTTCCAGTTCTTGATCTGACCGGAGAAAATACCGGCCAGCTGTTCCCTGGTAAGGTTGGCGATACGGATATCCTTGTTGACGACCACGGCCAGGGCATCCTTGGCGACCACCACGGGAACCAGACCCAGATCCAGTTCGCTTTGCTTCAGATCGCGAGAAGAACCGGCCAGGCTGACGGTGCCTTCCGCGAGTTGTTTGAGCCCGGTACTGGAGCCGAGACCTTCGTAAGTGATTTTAACATTCGGATTAACGCGGACAAACTGCTCGATGGCGCTGTTGGCGATGGGCTGAACCGTGGTGGAGCCTCCAAAAGTAAAAACGCCGGCAAACCCTGAAGCCCCTGAATCAGCTTTCTTTGCGCAACCGGCACCAGCCAGTGTCAAAACCAGAACCAGCGCCGCGATCAGTACAAATGATTTCTTCATAATTTTCTCCTCGAAAACAGAATCTATATGCCGGAATATAGAAGGAGGAAGTAAGAGGTTCATCAAGTTTGTGTTAAAATTCGGTTAATTGAGCATATTGGAATACTGAGAGAGTGCTACCGGATTTGCTTGACGGGTATTCGGAGTTCTCATATTATGAAACACTATGAGTAAACCAACTAAAACCACTGGAAAAAACCGATTTATTCCATTACTGGCAGTAACCCTCGTTACTATCATCCTGCCAATATTAGTCATTGGGCTGCTTGAAATCGCGCTCACTCTGACAGATTATGGTGTACGCGCTAATCCTTTTGAGGAGTCAGCAATTCGCGGCAGTTATGTGCTGAATAGTGATTATCCTCACTTATTCTCAGCCTTCACCAAATCGCCAATTGAAGATCCCGACAAAGCCCTGCGACCCGTCTTATTTAGCGACCCCAAACCCGAGGGAGTATTTCGCATTTTTGTCTTGGGCGGTTCCAGCGCGCAGGGATTCCCCTTCCAAGGAGCGCATTCTTTTACTGGAATAGCCGGGGCCTTGCTCAATACAAAGCTCCAGAACGGTGAGGTTGAAGTTATCAACCTGGCCGCCTCGGCCATGAGTAGCTACTATATACAGGAAGTTTCACGGCATATCTGGAAATATGAGCCGGACCTGGTTTTGATTTATGCCGGACACAATGAATACTACGGTACAATCGGCGCAGGCAGTGGACGCGGACACCTCGGCAAGTTGATTTATGTAAAGCTCAAAAATCTGCGTACCTTTCAATTACTCTTTAATATTATCAATGGCAATCCTGAAAAACAGGGAAGCCCTTCAACAATGATGGAAGATCGCCTGGCGGCCGGTCAATTCCCCCAGGATGAAAACACAGATAGAATAATCGCTGAGCGCTTTATCGACAACCTGGAACAAGTTCGCCGGCAGTCGGCAAGGCATAACATCCCGTTGGTGGTTATGGATCCAGTTTCTAACTTAATTACAATGCCCCCCTTTAACAGCACCGACTCGGCCGATCTTCAACAACTCATCAAACTAGGTGAGGCAGCCGTTATACAGGAGACAGGGAATAAAGCCGAATGGGAAGCCGCGATTGCGGCGGACGCTCGAACCCAAACCAATGCCCACTTACTCTATCTTTTAGCTCTTGAACAAGGGAGAACCGGAAACTGGAACTACAGCTTACTAGCCGCCGCCAAAGACGCTGATACAGTTCCATTCCGAGCCCGCGAGATATTGCGCGCCGAATTGGAAAAATGGGCTGAACAAAATTCTAACACGGTTCATTATATTCCTCTGGCCAAGGAACTTTACACGACTGGAGGCGCTATTGCCTTCAGTGACTTCTACTTTATCGATCATTTGCACTTTAATTTACGCGGACAAATGGTGGTTGGCCGTATCCTGGCGGATCATTTAATTGAGGCGACCGAATCAACCTTGCATTTGCCGGCTGGTAGCTGGCCCTATGCCGAAACCTTCAAAGACCACATCTTTTTCCATCCTGCCCTGGAAACATATATGCTACTGACCATGAGCAGCCTATTTGACGGCTCCCCCTGGAAAGACATGATCATCAAATATGACGCCCCCGGTTTACAGGCAACATTCGGTCAGAACAAGTATCTTGCCATACCCTCTCTCCGGGCTCAGATTCTCGAGCGCCCCGCGGAAGCCCTGGGAATTATCAGCGAGTATTTAGTTGCCAATGAAATGTGGGAAGATTTGACTAATCTTTTGAACGCCATGGTATACATTAACCCCGGCAGCTACCGGCCTTATCTCAACCTGGCCAGCTTCCTCGATTCAGCGGGATTTACGAATATCCAGATACTTAACAACTACCAGCGAGCCTGGCTGCTCTCCGGCAGGGACGGGGAAGTCCGGACAAAAATGGACGACTTTGCCAAGCGCGCCGGTTTCACAGATGAAATAAAGCAATTTTACGCCACTGCCGCCAAGCGCTGAAAAGGGGTTAACGGATATGAGCAAATTCAGAGTTATTTCGGAGCTGGTAGCCTATCTGGCTCATCATAAAAAACTTTTTTTACTGCCCCTACTGGTGCTGTTGGGACTCATAATTGTGGTGGTTTTAGTGGCTCAGTCTCAGGCCCTGGCACCCTTTATTTATTCGCTGTTCTGACAAAGGTTAGGACACAGTGTATATTCTCGGAATTTCGGCTTTTTACCATGACAGCGCCGCCGCCTTAGTCCGCGACGGTGAAGTCATTGCCGCGGCGCAGGAAGAGCGCTTCAGCCGCGTCAAGGGCGATTCAGGTTTTCCTACTCTGGCCGTTCAATTTTGTCTGTCTGAAGCGGGTATCACGGTGGCCGATCTAAAAACCGTCGTCTACTACGACAAACCGATTGTCACCTTTGACCGGCTGTTGTGCAGTTATCTGCACCGCGCGCCGGCGGGCTTCAGCTCTTTTTATAAAGCTATTCCGCTGTGGCTTAAAAGCAAGCTCTGGATGGAAGACACCATTCGCAAACACCTGCCACAGGCCCCACAGATACTGTTCTCCCGGCATCACCACAGTCACGCCGCCAGCGCTTTTTATCCCTCGCCCTTCCACAGCGCGGCCATTATCACCCTGGACGGGGTCGGGGAATGGGACACCACCACCATCGGCTCAGGCGAAGGCAGCGGCCTGAATCTGCACAAAACCATCCACTTTCCGCACTCCCTGGGATTACTGTATTCGGCCTTTACATTGTATTGCGGATTCAAGGTAAACTCCGGAGAGTATAAACTGATGGGACTAGCGCCCTACGGAACGCCGCGTTACGCCGAGCTGATTAAAAAAGAGCTGATTAACCTGGCTGAGGACGGCAGTTACACCCTTAACGAGCGTTATTTTAACTATATATCCGGTCTGAGGATGATTAACCGCCGTTTTGAGCGCCTGTTCGGTCAGAAGGCCTTGCCGCAGGGCGGCGTGCCGACACCCTTTTATATGGACATTGCCGCCAGCATTCAAGCGGTACTGGAAGACGCCGTAATCGCGATCGCTAAACGAGCCCGCGCCTTAACCGGAGAGCGCTTTTTAGTTCTCGCCGGCGGCGTGGCATTGAACAGTGTAGCCAATTACCGCATTCTAAAAGAAAGCGGTTTTGAAGACATCTGGATTCAACCGGCGGCCGGAGACGCCGGCGGCGCCGTCGGCGCCGCGCTCTATGCCAGCCACGCCCTGTTCGGCGCTCCGCGTAACCGTAGCCCGGCCGGAGTTTCCTTCGACGCTCCCGCGGATGGCATGTCCGGCGCCCTGCTGGGTCCCTCCTTTACCGACGCGCAAGCCGCCGCCGAGCTGGACAAGCTGGGCGCGACCTATACCCTCCTGAGCGAGACTGAGCTTTTCGAAACGGTGGCCGCCGATATCGCCGCCGGACGGGTTGCCGGTTGGGTGCAGGGCCGGATGGAGTTCGGTCCACGGGCCCTCGGTAACCGCTCCATTCTGGGCGATCCCCGCAGCCCGGAAATGCAGAAAACAATGAACATCAAAATAAAGTTCCGGGAGGGTTTCCGCCCCTTCGCGCCCTCGGTTATCGCCGAAGAAACCGCCGCCTGGTTTAATTTTGACCGCAGCTCCCCCTATATGCTGCAAGTCTGCCCGGTCGCCGGCGCCCGCCTGCTGCCGGCGCCGACAAACGAACCTTCCGGGTTTGAGCGCCTGAAAATTCCGCGCTCCGACATACCGGCGGTAACGCACGTCGACAACAGCGCCCGTATCCAAACCGTGCACCAAAGCACCAATCCGCGGTACTACGCTCTGATTAAAGCGTTTCAAAAACTGACCAGCTGTCCGGTACTGATCAATACCAGTTTCAATGTCCGCGGCGAGCCGATAGTCTGCACCCCCGCGGATGCCTTCCGCTGCTTTCTGGGCACCGACATGGACGTGCTGGTGATCGGCAATCTGTATCTGAAAAAATCCGAACAGGACACTTCCCGGCCGGAAGTGCGCAGCATCCTGGACGCCTGGAGGAAAAGCCATGTTATCGACTAACCGGCGCTTTGCCCTTTCACTGTGCATCGGCATGTCCGTCGCTACCGCCTTCACTTTTTGGAGAGGTCACATCACGGCATCCATCATCATCGCCTCGCTGGCTGCTCTGCATGTATTGGCAGCCCTGTTCGCGCCGCGGCTGCTGACGCCTTCGAGGCTGTTTCTGGAAGGCTTGGTAAACACTATCGGGCGCTTTGTTTCGATCGTGACCATGACGCTTTTTTTCGCTCTGATCTTTACACCCTTTTCGTTACTCTGGCGGCTGATCGGAAAAGACAGCCTCAAAAAAACCGATCCGGTCTGGCTGGATATTACGGCCCATGAAAACGACAGCGAGGGTCTCAAGCGGCTGTTCTAGCAAACTGGCTGCGGAAACGCGACATCGCCGGGCTTATTGCAAAGCCGCGCCTCGCACTGTCGGCGACTAAGCGCCCGCTCATGAGAATCCGGTCATTTTTTTGTTAATAATGTGTTATCATTCAATCATGGATGTGACATTTCGGCCCTGTTATTGTAAGGTCAGGCTATGAGCAATGAACGCATTTTAGCTGTGGACGACGAACCGGCGATTCTCGAACTGGAGCGCTATAACCTTGAAAAAGAAGGGTTTACGGTGCTGACAGCCAAGGATGGCGAGGAAGCGCTGCGCCTGGCAGCCGCCGAACAGCCGGAGCTGATCCTGCTGGACCTGATGCTGCCGCGCCTGAGCGGCCTAGACGTCTGCCGGAAACTGCGCGAAAACCCACTGACCTCCGGCATCCCGGTAATCATGGTTACCGCCCGTACCGAAGACAGCGATGTGGTTCTGGGACTGGAACTCGGAGCCGAGGACTATGTTACCAAACCCTTTTCGCCGCGCGTCCTTGTCGCCCGGGTGCGCACCATCCTGCGCCGGAAAAACCGCAAAGCACCCGTTCCGGAGGGCAAAAGCACCGCCATCCACGGCATCACCATCGATCCCGAGCGCCACGAAATTTTTTCGGAGGGCATTCCGCTCTTACTCTCGGTTACCGAATTTCAGATACTGGAATACCTGGCCCAAAATCCGGGCAGAGTTTTTTCGCGCAACCAGATAATTAACGCCGTCAAGGGCGGCTCCTACCCGGTGACAGAGCGATCAATCGATGTGCAGATCCTGAGCATCCGTAAAAAACTGGCCGATAAAGCCGAGTTGATCGAAACCATCCGCGGTATCGGCTACCGCATGAGGGACGAGTGAGCGGCCGGCCGCGCGCGCCGAAAACCTGGCTTTTCCTGTTCTCGGCCACCGGAGGAGCCCTGCTTTTCGCCCTGGCTTCTTTTACGGCCGTCAGCCTCTATGCCCTGAAAAACACCGCCTACCGCCAAACCACCGATAACCTCCGTCAGTTCAGCTACGCCGTAGCCAATTTTCTAGACAGTGAGCATCAGCTGCTCGAACCGGCGGCTCTTCAGCAATTTTGCGAACGTTTCGGCGCCGAACCGGATTTCCGCATCTCGGTAATTGATCAAGACGGCACGGTTATCGCCGACTCCAACGCCGATCCGGAGGAGCTGGAAAACCACAGCAACCGTCCGGAGGTGGAAGCCGCACTTGGAGGAACAGAGCGCGGTATCGTCCGGTTCAGTACCACGCTCGGGAAACGGCTGGTATACTACGCCATTCCCTATCAAAGCTATGCCATCCGCCTGGCGGTCACCGTGGACTATGTGGATATGGCCGCCGGGCAGGTAACACTGATTATCATCTGCGCGGCTTCAGCCATTTTACTGTTCGCCATGCTGGGCACCTTACTGGTGGCCAGAAAAATCGTCACACCCCTGACCATTGTGGAGCGCTCTGCCGTTTCCTGGGCCGCCGGAAACCTGGCCAATCGATCGAGTCTCACTTCAGAAACGACCCGGCAATGGCCGCGGGAAATCGCGTCCCTGGCCGGAGCCTTTTCGCAAATGGCGGAACGTCTGGATGAACGCATGGCTGCGCTTAATGAGCGTGACCGTGAAACAGGCGCTATTCTGGGAAGCATGAATGACGCCCTGATCGTGCTGGACAGCGATATGACGGTCCTGCGTGTCAATTCGGCGGCTGAGCGGCTTTTCGCCGTTTCCTCCCGCGAGTCCTGCGGTGTTCCGCTGATTCAAAGCGTGCGCAATACCGATATTGTGGACTTTGCCGCCGCCAATCACGGTAAAGACGCTGAACAGACCATCGAGTTGCGCGGGACCCGCTCTTCCGCCTATCGGTCCATTCTGGTACGTACCGCGCCGATTCTGCCTAAAAGCGCCGGCCGGCCGGCCCCGTCGCAACTGCTGGTCTTCAGCGATATCACCCGCCTCAAACTGCTGGAACGCGTTCGCAAGGATTTTGTGGCCAATGTTTCCCATGAACTGAAAACACCGATCACATCGATTAAAGGCTTTATCGAGACCCTCAAGGATGGGGCCCTGGAAGATACCGTCGCCGCCCGGCGTTTCCTGGATATCATGGACCAGCAGTCCTCGCGTATGAGCGCGATTATTGACGACTTGCTGGCCATTTCCCGCCTGGAACAGGGTGAAAACGTGCATCTCTCCCGTGAAATGACAGATATTGGCGTCTTGCTGGCCAGCGTCGGCCGACTGTCCGCCGACGCCGCCGCTAAAAAAAAGACAGAGCTGTTTTTCGATTCGCCGCCGGCTCTGCAAGCCTCTTTGAATCCCGGACTGATCGAGCAGGCTCTTACCAATTTGGTTATCAACGCCATTACCTACAGTCCGGAGAAATCCACCGTCAGAATCTCGGCCTCAATTATTCCAGCCGATGGTACCGATGGCGCCTCCGTCGAAACCCTGGTGTTTGCGGTGCGCGATAACGGCCCGGGCATCAGCGAACGCTACCATCAGCGGATTTTTGAACGCTTTTACCGAATTGACAAGGGACGCAGCCGCGAAAACGGCGGAACCGGCCTCGGCCTCTCCATCGTAAAACACATCGCCCTGATTCATGGCGGTACGGTCGAGCTGGAAAGCGCCGAAGGAAGCGGCAGTATCTTCAGGATCAGGCTACCCCAAAAAGCTCAGAACGGTTCCTGAAAGACTCACTGTGCGTTCGATGCTTCAGTATGCAGGAAGCCGCGTTTCTGCTATATTTCAAGCTATGAAAACAGCTCCCTTATTCACTGTCGTGTATCAGGATGAACATATCGTCGTACTCAATAAAGCCTCCGGCCTCCTGGTAGCCGCAGACCGCTGGGATCCGGACGCGCCCCGGCTGGATACCGCCGCTACCGAACAGCTCTGCCAGGGCGGAGGACGGCTGTTCGCGGTGCATCGTATCGATAAAGACACTTCCGGTCTGGTACTTTACGCCCGCACCGAAACCGCGCACCGCGCCATCAGCATGGCCTTTGAACAGCGTCAGGTGGAAAAAACCTATCATGCCCTGGTAAACGGCAGACCGCTCTGGGAAGAACTGACAGTGGATCTGCCGCTGCGTATTGACGGGGACACCAAGCACCGCACCGTGCCGGACAAACACAAGGGAAAACCTTCACAAACTGATTTCCGCTTTCTTGGCGCCTGCGGGCCCTACAGCTGGATTGAAGCCAAGCCGGTCACCGGCCGCACCCACCAGATCCGCGTGCATCTTGCCAAAAACGGACTGACCATTGTCTGCGACCCGCTGTACGGCTCCGCCGAAGCTCTCTATCTTTCCAAAATCAAGCGTTCCTGGCGCGGCGATGAATTCGATGAGCGGCCGATACTGAACCGCCTCGGGCTGCACGCCTGGAAAATGAAAATCGCCCATCCAAAGACGGGCGAAATGATGGAGTTTACGGCACCCTACCCCAAAGATCTGGACAGCGTGCGCAAGCAGCTGGCTAAACTGTTCAGGACCGACCCGCTTTGCGAGAAGGCGGTTGTCGAGGAGCAGAATCAGTCGACGCTGGCCGACCCGTCGTCCTGGGGTGGTCGACGCTGATCAACAGGGCTCCGGTTTTTCCGTCCCGCTCCGCCGTGCTTAACTCCGGGACTTTCACATAAACCAGGGAGCCGGAAACGCAAGTCTCCAGCATGGCGCGAGCCGAACCGCTTCCGGCCAGCAACACCATCCCTAACTTCGAACAGCCGTAGCGGCCCGTCCGGAACGGCGGCAACTTGATCACATCCGAAACAATACGTACCGCCAGAGCCTCCGGCGCTACGCCTTTCGGCAGGGCAGTCTTCGCCGGATCAGTCTCCGTGGAGATACTTCCCGTGGAAACAGACTCTGTCGCGGCTGACGATTGTTCCGCGCGGGCATACACAAAGGAAAGCGCGGCCCGGTCTTTGGCCAGGCCCGCGTCGACCGACAGCCGATGCAAAGCCGCCGGCGCGTCGGCGGTATCAAAGGTAAAATGACACCACTTTCCAAAGCGCAACCCCGGAAACGGGCACTGAAGTTGATGCGGGCAGGGCGCGAGTACAAAAAAGTTTTTTGAGATCAGGGCATCGCGCAGTAAACTGATAAAGCGGCCGGCGCGCGGAATTCCCGGCTCAATAACCAGCACCGCGCCGGTACCGCCGGTATAGGCAATCAAATCGGAAGCGTGCTTTTTAGTTTGAGCTTCCAGAGCCAGCGGATTATCCCAATACAGCTCATTAAACATATTCGCGCTGGTAACCAGGGCGGAGCGGCGCTGAATTGAAACGCCGCACTCACCCCTGACGCGCACAATTTTCCAGGGAGTACCGCCGGTTTTGGCGCAGAGCGCGGTAAAAATCTCTTCGCCGGCCTTCAGGGCATTTTGGGAAATATCAACACAAAACCAGGTTAAATCCAGGGCCCTCAGTTCCGGCCGGCACATCCACAGCGCGATCGGTACGGTCAGGGGGCCGGAACCGAGGTCAACGGCGCAATCCCCGCTGTTCAGGGTGAAAGGCAGCGGCGTAAACAGCCGGCACAGGCGCACCAGATTCCACCACTGATAATAACGGATATAGGCTGAAAGGATGGCCGGGTCGTTCATGTAACCGACATGACGCTCGGAGCGCTCGTCTGTCAGTTCATGAGAAAGCTCCCGGATCCGGGAAGGCAGGAACTGTAATTTGCGGCCGTCCAGAGGCAACACATCCTGCACTATCGCCGGAAAGGCTTCCAGCAGTTTGGCGGTGCCGTCCGCGAGACCGGTAAAAACGGGAGTACCGGACGGTAGAGGCGGAAAAGCGCGGGCGGGAACCGTTGAAACGGAGGCGGAAACCGGGGTGGCTTGCGCGACAGACCGTGAACTGGAGCGGGAATCGACCCGGGGAAAGGGCGCCTTCTGACCAATCGGCCTGGCGACGCTCTTACCGGCGCTCTTACCAGCAGCCTTGCCGGCGGATTTACGGGCATCCGTCCCATCAGCGGACTCGCCGGTCGCGCCAGAGTTTGTGCCCTCTGGAATTCCAGAGGGCTTTTTCCCGGTATGACCGCGTTTCTTGCGGGAAACTATATCTTCATAAAAGGGCTTTTGCGGAAGACTGTCATTTTTCTTCATATTTCTCCGTCCTCCGGGGACTGTTCTTTGCGGACCATGGCGTATACATCCATCAACTGACTGCGCACCGCGTCCAGGGAAGGGCGCAGCGCGGTAAAGCGGGAGTCGGTCAGCTCGCTGAGCATCCGTTCTCCGGCTCCCTCCAGGGTGTATTTTTTTTCCTGAACCAGAAATTTCAGGCGGGAAATCAATTCAACATCCCGTGAACTGTAATGGCGCCGGCCCTGATTGTCTTTCCGCGGACGGATAAAGGGCACGACCTCTTCCCAATACCGCAGTACATGGGGCTTGATTCCGGTCAGCCGTTCTACCTCACCGATGGAAAACTCGCTCATCGCGCTCAGCGCTCCCGCTCTTCCCACTTGCGCCGGCTACCCTTGAGTTCAAGCACTACCGGTATCTGCGAAAAACCCAAATCCTTACGGATACGGTTGCGTAAGTAAGAGAGATAGGACTCACTAACCGCCTCCGGGCGGGAGGCGAAAGCCATGAAGGTAACGGGATTAGTACCGGTCTGCACCATGTAGCGAATCGAGAACTTGTTGGTGCGTCCCTGGGGCGGCGGAGAAGCGGCGACCCAGTCACGCAATGCCATATTCAGGGCCGAAGTCTCAATCTTCAAGGACAGCTGCTCATGCAGGGTGAGCGCGGTTTTCAAAAGCTCACCGATACCGGTTCCCTGCAGCGCCGAAAGAGACAGCACCGGGGCAAAATCCATCTTGCCGAACATCACCTTCATGTCCCGCTCGGCCTTTTTAAAGGTCTTGGCGTCACCGTCCATCAGGTCCCATTTATTGAGCACAAAAATAACACCCAGTCCGCGTTCGCTGGCATGGGCAATTATCTTTTTATCCTGATCGGCCAGACCTTCCTTGGCATCAATCATATGAAAGACGATATCGGCGTCGGCCAGGGATTTGATGGCCCGGTTTACGGAATAGTACTCTATATCTTCGTGAACCCGGGACTTGCGCCTGATTCCGGCGGTATCCAATACCCGGAAGGACCGGCCGTGCCATTTAAAACTGCCTTCGACCACGTCGCGGGTGGTACCGGCAATATCCGATACTATCGAGGAATCCTTGCCAAGCAGACGATTGGCAAGGGTTGATTTTCCGGTATTCGGTTTTCCGACGATGGCGATGCGGATTTCTTTTTCGCCGGTGTCTTCCACGACTTTTGAAAAGTCCAGTTTGGAAGTAATCATTTCGCCGAGCTCGGTCATATTATCGCCGTGCTCGGCGCTGATGCACAGCAGATCCTTGAAACCGAAGCGCATAAAGTTCCAGGCCTCGGCCTCGCGGCGGCCGCCTTCGGTTTTATTGACCACGACCAGCAGCCTGTTTCGCCAGGGCCGCAGCAATTCGATAAACTCCTCGTCCTCGGCCGTCAGTTCTCCGGCTTCCAGCAGCAGCACCACCAGATCGGCTTTTTTGAGGGAGGCGAGGGTTTTTTCCACCACCAGTTCATCCATGATGGCTTCTTCGGTTCCGACCTTGCGGTCCAGTTTAAAGCCGCCGGTATCCATGATGCGCACGGGCTTGCCGTTGATGAAAGCCGAAGCCTCCAGCGGATCCCGGGTCACGCCGGGAGTCGGGTCGGTAATTGCCCGGCGCTTGCGCAGCAGCCGGTTAAACAGGGTGGACTTGCCGACATTCGGGCGGCCGACAATTACCACCAGCGGCAGGTTGGTCCAGCTGAGGCTTTCGTCAAAACAGCGTTCCACGATAACGGGGGCAGCTTCATCCTCGGAAATTTCTTCCGGCAGATTGGTATCTTCATTCATAAGTTTTAATCTTTTCCTGTACAAGTTTACGGATTTCACGGGCGGTAGTCACAGTGAGCGCCAGGGAGGCCAGGTCGGCGGCCTCGGCCACTGTGACTTTACGAAGCAGTTCCTTAACGGGGGATAACAGGGCCGGCGACATGCTGAAATTGCGCAAGCCCATACCCAGCAGCAGCAATACGGCGGCTGGGTCTCCGCCCATTTCGCCGCAGATCGAGACCTCGGACTGGCCGGCTTTTCCGGCGTCGATGGTACGCTTGATCAACTGCAATACCGCCGGATGAAAACCGTCAAATAAATGCGATACCCGCGGATTCTCCCGATCCACGGCCAGCGTATATTGAATCAGATCATTGGTGCCGATCGACATGAAGTCGGCCTTGCGGGCCAGAGCCTCGGCACAGAGCGCGGCCGACGGAATCTCGATCATCACGCCGACTTTCAAATTGCGGCTGAAAGCCTGAGAGCGCGCCAGGCACTCAGCCTTAGATTCCTCGAGCACTTCCAGTACGGCATCGAATTCCTCGACACCGGATATCATCGGAAACATTATTCCCAGGTTTCCGAAAACCGAAGCGCGCAGCAGCGCGCGCAGCTGGGTTTTGAACATTTCGCGACGGTCCAGGCAATATCGCACCGCCCGCCAGCCCAGCAGGGGGTTTTTTTCGCCAAGATCCTTCTGTTCATCCAGCATTTTGTCAGCGCCGGCGTCCAGGGTTCTGATAATTACCGGAGCGCCGGCCATGGCCTCGATGGCCGAGCGGTAGGCGGCTAACTGAGTTTCTTCATCCGGAATATGATCGGAAAGCAAATACAAAAATTCGGAACGGTACAAACCGATTCCGTCAGCGCCTTCCTCACGGGCGGCGGCGGCTTCCTCAGCCATGGCGATATTGGCACGCAGCGAAAGCGCTACCTTGTCACGAGTTTCAGAGCGGACTTTCAGGAGTTTGCGGCGGGCAATATCCTGCTCTTCGCGGGAGCGGACACTTTCGCGGCTGCGTAAACGATACGTTTGAACCTGATCGACGGTGGGCTCGCAGATTACCATGCCGTTCTCGGCGTCCAGAACGATTTCATCACCGTCGCGCACGCCTTCCAACAGACCGCGCACGCCCATAACCGCCGGGATCTGCCAGGTACGGGCTAGAATGGCAACGTGACTGGTTGCCCCGCCTTCTTCCAGCGCTATACCGATTATGCCTGAATCCTTCAGGCCGAAAGCCTCGGAAGGCATTATATTGCGGGCCGTCAGAATCACGCCCGGCGGAATAAAGCGTCCGGAAACTCCATGTCCGCGGATTAAATGGCCCATCACCCGGCCGAAGGCATCTTCAATATCCACCGCCCGTTCCGACAGATAGGCGTCACCGGTAGAGCGCAAAGTCAGAACTGCCTCATCGACCTTGTCTTTTAAGATGGACTCAATATTTAATTTGCTGTCAAACAACCGGCTGCGGATCTGCGGTATAAACTCGGGATCGGACAGCATCATCAGATGGGCGTCCAGAATTTCAGTCTGTTCGCGGCTGCGGTCGTCTTTCAGAAGGTTTATCTCGTCGCGGGAGCGGCTCAGGGCGTGTTCAAACCGGGCCCAATGCGAACCAAGCTCGGCTTCTATCACCGCGTATCGGGGGACGGAGACCGGCGCTTCTTCGGGCAGACAAAAAACGGGACCGACGACTATGCCGCGGGAAGCTGATAAACCTTCGAGTTTTTTCACATTTTTCAATATAACCGAAAAAAACAAGGGCCGCAAGGAGCGCGCGGCCGCGTCAGGTTTCTCCTTGCCAAGCGGGTCTTTTCGGCGTATCATACTGCCATGGCAACGCGAAAATCAAAAAAAAATCAGGCATCCCTGGGCTGTATCTTCTGGATAGGCTTTATTTTACTGTTAATTATCCTGTTTTTCTTCTACCGCAAGAATATCAGTTCGACGCTGGAAAAGACCGGCTTTTTAGATAAATTCTTCCCCGGGAACCAAACCGTTGAACTTACCGACCCGGCCACGGTCGCGCCTCCGGCAATCACGATACAAGATACGGAGCCGGCTGCGACTCCCGCCGCGCAAACCGCGGAACAGAACACGACCTCCACGCCGGCTGCAAACACCGTGCCGATAACTACCACAGCTCCCGCGCCTACGGTTAACCCGGCTGCCACAACCTCCACCCAAAACAGCGCGACATCCGCCACTCAAACCGCTCCGGCTTCCGCTACCGTAACGGCTAAACCGCCGGCCACCCGCCGCGCCACGCTCTGGTTTGTGAGTATCGACAGTGACGGCCGGGTTCTACGCAAGGAAACGGTCCGTGAAATGGCGGTAACGGATTCCCCTCTGACCGAGAGCCTGAAAACCCTGTTCGCCGGCACCACCAGCGCCGAGTCAGCCAAGGGTCTGCGCAGTCTGATTCCGCCAGCCACCCGGCTTTTAGGCGTTTCGGTACGGGACGGCGTGGCTACTGTCAATGTCAGCGAAGATTTTCAGTTTAATCAGTATGGTATCGAAGGATATTTAGGTCAGCTCTCCCAGATCGTCTTCACGGCTACCAGTTTCTCCACCGTCAGTTCAGTGCAGTTTCTGATCGAGGGTCAGCGCCGCGAATACCTGGGCGCCGAAGGCATCTGGATCGGTACGCCGCTCTCCCGCGATAAATTCTAGCGGAGAGCCGAACCGCGGCCGGTCAATCCTCAGTGACAGCGACTCTTTCAACGGAAAGCGCTCTACCGGTAACCCGGTCAACCATAACCAGCAAGCCGCGCAGACAGGCCTGGCCTTCCGCGCCCTCCATACGGTACAGCACCTGGGTGATGTTGCGTTTGACGACCAGAGCCGGATCAACTCCGATAACAGAGCGCAGCGGCCCGGTCATGCCGAGATCGGTCTGATAGGCGCTACCCTTAGGCAAGACCCGTTCGTCTGCGGTTTGAACGTGGGTATGCGTGCCGACAACAGCCGAAACCCGGCCGTCAAGATAAAAAGCCAGGGCTTCTTTTTCCTCGGTGGACTCGGCGTGAAAATCAACCAGAATTACCGCAGTCGGAGCGCTTTCCTGCCACCGCGCCAGCTGGCGGTCGGCGCAGCGAAAGGGGCAATCCAGGGCGGTCATGAACTCGCGGCCCTGCAGGTTTAATACCGCGAACCGGACGCCGTTCTTTTCAACTTCAAAAACACCGCTACCCACGGCCTCCGGATAATTGGCCGGACGCAGTACGCGGCTGTCAGTTTCCAAAACCGGCCACAGCTCCCGTTTCTCAAAGGTATGATTTCCACCGGTAATTACGTCGGCGCCGGCGGTAAAGACCAAGGCGGCGTCTTCGGCGCTGATGCCGGTTCCGGCGGAGGCGTTCTCGCCATTGATGACGGTAAAGTCTACTTCCCTGGACGCGATCAAAGCCGGCAGCAGGGTACTCACCGCGCGCATGCCAACCGTACCGAAAATATCGCCGCCGAGAAAGATGGTTATGGTATTATTCGTCATCAGTATACTCGGCCGTGCGCAGGCTGTTGATAATGCCGCCCCGCCAGGGAACCAGCCTCTCGTTCAGAGCCCGCACCGACCGTTCTATGTCGTAGGGAATACGTATCACTTCAAAACGCAAATTTCCCCCTGCAGTATCAATAAGGCCGAAAGCCGCGCGGTTGTCTCCATCCAGCGGCTTCCCGAGACTTCCGGGGTTGCAGATCCAGGCTTCTCCGACCTTCTGAAAACGCGGGATGTGCGTGTGCCCGCAAATATAGACAATCGGTCTGGTGATATCGATTTTTGTTTCATCGATGGTTTCCTCGTCGGAATTGTGCCGGCCGTGAATCATGTCGATATGCAGGCCGTCAATGTCAAATTGATGGCGGATTTTTAGCTGTTTCAGCCAGTTGCGGTTATCGGCGGAAAGCTGATCGCGGGTCCAGCGGCAGTGAATGACCCCGTCCGGGCTTCCGAAGTAGGGATTATGGTCCAGGGCGCGTTCGTTGATGATATAGCGATCATGATTGCCGGCCAAATAGGCCGATCCCTGCACACTGCGCAACAGAGCCACCGTTTCTTCGGGGAAAGCCCCGAGGTTCACATAATCGCCCAAAAAATATACCGGCAGATCGGACAAACCCTCTTTTTCAAGGTATCCAAAAAACGCTTCCAGAGCAGGAAGGTTGGAATGTATGTCAGACGCCAGTATGAATCTCATTGAGCTATCAGTATAGAGTAAGATTCTCCCTTTTTCAACAAACATTACATTTTTCAGTATCGGTATTGATGAGTCCGCCGGCTCTGACTATAGTGGGGTATGCGCAAAGTACTATTGATTTGTCTTCTGTTTCCGCTGATTCTGATCACAACCGCCTGCGACCGCAACAGCCGGTCCGCCACCGCGCCAAAACCAGAGCCGGGCAGTCTCCGCATTGTCTCGCTGGCCCCGGCCGCCACCACCATCGCCGTTGACCTCGGCCTGGGGCAGTCCATTATCGGCGCGGACAGCTGGTCAGCCTCTCAGGACGGCGTGAGCGCCGGTATTCCCTCCTTTGACATGATGCGGCCGGACATTGAGCAGATTTGGGCGTTACAGCCGGATATCATCCTGGTTTCGGCCATTACCCGCGGCGGCTCTCAAAAAGAC
This sequence comes from Treponemataceae bacterium, assembly GCA_942493045.1. GTDB lineage: Bacteria > Spirochaetota > Spirochaetia > Treponematales > Treponemataceae > Teretinema. The sequence continues at coordinate 2,255,066 of OW818665.1, forward strand.
CCCCTCAAAGACCTAGCCGAAGACGGAATTAAGGTTATCTATTTTGAGGACAGTAAAACCCTTGAAGATATCCGCGCCGATATCCGAACACTGGCGGATATCCTTGGAAGAAAAACCGCCGGCGAAACGCTGATCGAAGACATGAACAGCGAAATACAGCGCGTCAGCGCCATTACCCAGACAATCCCGGCCGAATCCAGACGCAGCGCCGTCTTTGAAATCTCGGCCGCGCCATATCTCTATTCCTTCGGTAGCGGCGTATTTCTGGCTGAACTGCTGGATATCGCCGGAGTACGCAATGTGTTCGGCTCTCAAAGCGGATGGCTGGCGGTAAACGCCGAAGCCATACTGGCGGCTAATCCGGACGTCATCCTTACCAATGTTTCGTATATAGAAGATCCGGTAGCCGAAATCATTGCCCGGAAGGGTTGGGAAACCCTGAAAGCCGTGCGCAACGGCCGGGTATTCTATATTGACAGCGATGCCAGCTCCCAGCCGACGCACCGGGTGACGCTGGCGCTCGGCCAAATCGCGCGGGCGGTGTACCCTGAATACTTTACCAAGTAAGCCCTTGATTCCGGTGCTGACCGGAACGGCATTGCTCTCGCTTGTCTCCCTGGCTCTGGCTCTGCGCTTCGGTTCAGCCGGCATCAGCACCGCCGAGCTGCTTGAAGTAGTAGGCTCACGCCTGCTGGGCCGGCCGCTCAACGCCGCCGTCCCCGCCTTTTTGGACGGCATCATCTGGACCCAGCGCCTGCCGCGCGTCCTTTTAGCCTATCTGGTCGGCGCAGCCCTCTCCGTCAGCGGCGCTATCATGCAATCGCTCTTAAAAAACCCGCTGGCCTCTTCTTTTACCCTGGGCGTCTCCGCCGGAGCCTCGCTGGGCGCCGCCCTGGTAATCACCGGAGCGCTGACACTGCCCTTCGCGCCTTTTTTAGGCATTCCCCTGGCCGGCTTTCTTTTCAGCCTGCTGACCATGGTTCTGGTAGTGCGCTTCTCCGCGGCCATTGACCCCCGGTTAGGCCACAACACCGTAATTTTAACCGGCATGGTGGTCTCGCTGTTTATCAGCGCTATCCTGACCCTGATTGCCGCCGTCTCCCGCGAAGAGCTGGAACAGCTGGTCTTCTGGCAGATGGGCAGTTTCGCCATGAAGGGCTGGACCGCGGTGCGCGTGCTCTTCCCGATCGTACTGGCCGCTACCGCCGCCGCTATCGCCCTTTCCCGGGAACTGGATATTTTAACCTTCGGTGACGACGAGGCGGCCGCGCTCGGTGTGCCGGTACTACGCACCAAACGGATTCTGATTACCCTCACTTCCGTCTTAACCGGCTGCGCGGTAGCCTTTGTCGGCATTGTCGGTTTTATTGACCTGATTGTTCCGCACGCCGTACGCCGCCTGCTGGGTCCGGCGCACCGCCTGCTCTTGCCGACGGCGGCTTTAGCCGGCGGTTCCTTTATGGTGCTGGCCGATCTGCTTTCCCGGACGATACTCTCACCCATCGAACTGCCCGTCGGCGCGGTCACCGCACTGGCCGGAGCGCCGTTCTTCGCCTGGATCTATCTGCGTTCCCGCCGGAAGGCCGCCTGATGAGCACGCCCCTGATCAGCGCCCGGTCGCTTTGTGCCGGCTACGGTGCCAAAGAGATCATCAGCGGCCTCAATTTCAGCGTACAGGCCGGGGAACGCGTGGCCGTCATCGGACCGAATGGCTGCGGCAAGACCACGCTGCTGCGGGCTCTGGCCGGGATTCTACCCTACCGCGGATCACTGCTCTTTACCCTGACCGATCCGCAGTCCCCGCAGCGGGGTCAAATACTGGAACGCCGCCAACTTTCCGCCCGTCAGGGCGCCCGCGAAACCAGCCTGCTCTCTCAGCTACCCAGTCTGTTTTTTTCCTACAGCGTGCGCGAAACCGTGCTGACCGGCCGCTATGCCCGCCAAAAAGCCTTTCAGTTCGCCGCCGAATCCGCGGAGGACAGCGCCGCCGTCGACAGTGCCTTACAGGCCGTCGCCCTGACCGAACAGGCTGATAAGGACATGGACACCCTTTCCGGAGGCCAATTACAACGGGTTTTTCTGGCCCGCGCTTTAGCCCAGGACAGCGCTACCATCCTGCTGGATGAACCTTCCAACCATCTGGACCTGCAGTTTCAGGGAGAATTGATTGCGCACCTGCGGGCCTGGACTACCCAAAAAACGCGCGCCTGTGTCGGCGTTTTTCATGATCTAGCCCTGGCCCTGGAGTTCGCCGACACCGTCTGGTTAATGAACGACGGAAAACTGGTCCGCTCCCTCCCGGCCGCGGAGTTGCCGGATAGTCCGGAGTTGACGCAAATCTACGGAATTGATGTAGCCGCGCGAATGCGCTCGCTTCTGGAACGCTGGAACACCCAAAAAGCGCCATAACCTGGCCGCCGGGCCGTCTTGTACAGCCGGAAAGTCTCTGTTATTGTTGAACTCATGGTTTACCGCATTAAAAATGAAAAACCGCGCATTCACCCTTCGGTATTTATCGCGGAAAACGCCGTTGTAGCCGGACAGGTCAGTCTGGCAGAAGGCTGTTCAGTCTGGTTTTCGGCGACACTGCGCGGGGACATCGCTCCTATAGTCATCGGTAAAAACACCAATATCCAGGACGGATCTGTCGTGCACTGCGATACCGATGTTCCGACAACTGTCGGCGAAGGGGTGACGGTCGGTCATGGAGCAATTTTGCATTCTTGTAATATAGAAGATAACACACTGATCGGTATGGGCGCGATCATTTTATCCGGTGCCCGTATCGGGCGGGACTCCATTGTGGCGGCCGGCGCGCTGGTTCCCGGAAACCGCGAATTCCCGCCGCGCTCGCTGATTTTAGGCAGCCCGGCCAAGGTACAGCGGCAGTTAACCGACGCCGAGGTCGACGCCAACGCAAAAAACGCCCAGCACTATATCGACCGCGGCGCTGAAGCCAAAATCGACTACCAGGACGCGGACACAAAGTGACCATACGCAACATCGTGGAAAATCTGCCGGCCCATCCGGTCTTCGGCCCGAGCGGCTACCTTGACCTGACAATCGAAAATATTGTAGCCGGCGACTTAATGAGTGATATACTGGTTTCGGTACATACCGATGTGCTGCTGGTAACCAGCTTGGCCACGGAGCAAGCCGTGCGCAGCGCCGACATGATCGGAGCCCGCGCCATCCTGCTGGTTAACGATAAATTACCGCATCCGGCCATGAAGACCCTGGCCGAAGACTGCGATCTGGCCCTGCTGGCCACCCCGATGCCGATGTATGAAGCCTGTCTAACCCTGGGATACCTTGGAAACCGCTATGAAAACCCCCTCTGAAGCTTTACTTTCCTGCGCCGAGGAAGGATTACTCAGCGCGATTTTCTCGTCCCCGCAAAACAACTCCCCCTTTGACAAAATCCGGGTGCGTTCCCTCCAGGACGGTAAAGACACCTTACAGCTCGAACAATTTAAGGGCCCAAAAGTTTTTCACCGTAACGTCAATGCCGTCGAGTTCCCTGAAATCGCCGCCACCTGGATTCCTGAACAGTTTTCCCGGGCCGAACTGACTACCGGGACCCGTAAATGCCACCTGATGGCCAACCGTAAAGGGCGGGTATCCGTTCTGGTGCGTCCAGCAGCTCCGGTAGACACTTCAGGCGCTCCGGCGACAGCCCGAGGCAGCGCTCAGCCGTCAACTCCGGCCTCCGGGCACAACCGCGTCAAACAGTACATTCTGGAAGAAGGCACGCCGGTGCCCTTTTTAATTGACCTCGGCGTGATGACCGAAGACGGAACAGTTATTCGCGCCAAATATGACAAATTCCGGCAGATCAACCGCTTTCTGGAATTTGTCGCCGACGTGCTCCCTGAACTGCTACCCAAAACAGCGGTAAAGCCGGAAACACAGTCAAAGGTCCTGCGCGTCCTGGACTTCGGCTGCGGCAAATCGTACTTAACCTTCGCGGTTTATTATTATCTTACCGTGCTCAAAGGGTTTACGGTACGCATGACGGGTCTGGATCTCAAAGAGGACGTCATCGCCGAGTGCTCACAATTAAGCGCGCGCTACGGGTACAGCGGCCTCGATTTTCAGGTCGGGGATATCGCCGGCTATACCGCCGAGCCCCGGCTTGATATGGTAATCAGCCTGCACGCCTGCGACCTGGCCACAGACTATGCCCTGCACAAGGCGGTTTGCTGGGAGGCCCGGGTGATACTGGCCGTCCCCTGCTGCCAGCATGAGCTCAATGCCCAGATCGGCGCGCAATCCGCTCATCTATCGCTGGATACCCTGCTGCGTCACGGCATTTTACGGGAGCGCTTTTCGGCCCTGGCCACGGATGCCCTGCGCGCCGAACTGCTGGAAACCGCAGGCTACCGGGTTCAGATTCTTGAGTTTATCGATATGAGTCACACGCCCAAGAACCTGTTGATCCGGGCTGTCCGCTCGCCACTTGATAAAGCCGCGCTCCCTGCCACCGCAAACCGCCGAGCCGCCGCAGCAAAACGCTACGAAGCGCTGCGCGGTCTGTTGGCGGTTCAGCCGACCCTGGCAAAACTGCTCGCCGAAACAAAGGAAAAGGCCGGACATGAGTAAGGTACTGGTCGGCATGAGCGGCGGAGTGGACAGTTCAGTCGCCGCCAAGCTCCTCTGTGACGCCGGACACACTGTGGCCGGCGCCACCCTCAAACTGTTCTCGGATGAAGATATCGTGGAGTGCGAGAACCCCACCCGCACCTGCTGCGCCCTCTCCGACGTGCAGGATGCCCGTTCGGTGTGCCGTAAATTGGGGATAGACCACTTTGTATATAACTTCCGCGAAGCCTTCGCCGCCGATGTCATCGGCCGCTTTATAGACAGTTACCGTCAAGGCCGCACCCCCAATCCCTGCATCGACTGCAACCGCTATATCAAATTTGAAAAAATGGTGGAGCGAGCGCTCCTGCTCGGTTTTGACTATATCGCCACCGGGCATTATTCGCGCATCCGGCAGGACGAAAAAACCGGCCGCTATCTGCTATTGCGCGGACTGGACCCCACCAAGGACCAGAGCTACGTACTGTACGCCCTGACCCAATTTCAGCTTTCACACACCCTCTTCCCGCTCGGTGAACTTCAAAAAACCGAGGTACGGGAAATAGCCGAAAAGGCCGGCCTGATTAACGCCCGCAAGAAAGAAAGTCAGGACATCTGCTTTGTCCCCGGCGGAGACTACCCGGCCTTCATTAATAAAGCCGTTCCCGGAGCCAACCGGCCCGGAAACTTTATCGACAGCAACGGGAAGGTGATCGGAACACACCAGGGCGTAACCCGTTACACGATCGGTCAACGGCGCGGCATCGGCGCCTCCTTCGGTCCGGAACCGCTGTACGTAGTCGCAAAAAACGCCACCGACAACACTGTCACCCTGGCCCCGGACGCGGCCCTGCTGGAAAGGTCCCTGATTGCCGACGACGTAAATCTGATCGCCCTTTCCGACCTCAGCGCTCCCTTGCGCGTCAAGGCCAAAATCCGCTACAACCAGAGCGAACAGAGCGCCACCGTGACCACGCTCGGCGACAGCCGGGTACGGGTCGACTTTGACGAAAAACAGCGCGCCGTAGCCGGCGGGCAGGCTGTGGTATTCTACGATGGCGACATTGTGATCGGCGGGGCTACCATCGTAGGGGTCTTAGCCGGCGATAAAATTTGACAAAATCGACGCCAGTGTTTACCATTTACTCATGATTCAAGACAACGATATCACCGGACGCGTGCTGTATCAGGACGCCGATCACACCTACATTTGGCTCGGAACTGAAAATAAATACCGCAAAGGCGTTATCCAGACCATGCAGTATCTGATTATCGATAAGGGCCGCGGCGTGCTGCTCGATCCGGGCGGAGTGCATCTTTTCTCCCGCGTGGTGGCCTCGGTCAGCCGGTACATCTCCATCGATAAAATCGACACCATCTTCTTTTCCCACCAGGATCCGGATGTGTCATCCGGTATAGCCCTGTGGCTCGGCGTTACCAACGCCAAGGTGTACATCTCCAGTCTCTGGACACGCTTCCTGCCGCACTTCGGCATTGTAGACACCGCGCGCGTGTTCGGCATCGAGGATCACGGCACCACGCTGAAGCTCCCCTCCGGAGCGGAACTGAAGGCCATTCCCTCGCACTTCATGCACTCCCCCGGTCAGTTCGGCCTCTATGACACCCGTTCCAAAATTCTTTTTACCGGGGACATCGGAGCGGCGGTTTTCAGTGAGGGCGAAGAAACCGTTTACGTTGATAATTTCAAAGAGCACATCAAATTGATCGAGGGTTTTCACCGGCGCTATATCGCCAGCAACAGCGTCGCCCGACGGTGGTGCGCCATCGTGCGGCGCCTGAATCCGGACATGCTCGCCCCACAGCACGGAGCGATCTACAAGGGCCCGGCGGTCAAGGAATTTCTGGACTGGCTCTCGGAGCTGCCCTGCGGTGTAGACCTCGCCGAGCAGATTTTCGGTCAGTAAGGAGCAATCATGGAAAATCCGGAGCTGGCTCAAAATTTCGAAGACGCTCTCAATAAATTCGTCATCGGCTACAATAAAAGCATTACACTCAACTCGGTAACCACCCATTCTCTGGAAATTCTGGACCAGTCAATGGAACAGGTCCAACGCGGCCTGACCACGATTGTTTCAGCCTTTGAGGAAATGCGGGCTACCAGCAACAGCACATCCGAAAACGCCGAGCGTATCGACTCGATGATGGGCGAGATTCTCCAGAAAAATACCAAAATGGATCAGGGCATTGCCAACCGTATGGTTGAGGTCGAGGCCGCCGCCACCAACGCCAAAGCCCTGGCCGGACTGTTCGGCGATCTTCAGGAAAAAACCAAAAAAGTAGCCGGCATCACCGGTTCCATCCAGGATGTTTCAGACCGCACCGGTATTCTGGCCATCAACGCCTCCATAGAGGCCGCCCGGGCCGGAACGGTAGGCCGCGGTTTCCGCATCATCGCCAATGAAGTGCGCAACCTCGCGGTACAGACCGGCGGCTTTGCCAAGCAGATTGAAACCAACATCGGCGAATTTGAGGAAACCGTCGAACGTATCAACCGCCAGATGCATGAGTTTGTCGATCTTTTCTCACGCTTTAAAGTTTCCTTCTCGGACGTCCTTGCCAGTTTTAACGAAAACGCCCGGACCATCGACGACGCCGGAAAATCGCTCTCTGAAATAACTGGGGCTATAAAAGAAGAAGCCATAGCGCTCAACGACGGATTGACCAGCCTGTCTTCGGTCAATGACTCAATGCGCGACACCCATGCCATTCTCGGCGTCATCCAGTCCAGCCACAGCTTCCTGGATACCCTGCTAGACCAGACCACCGAAGAAATCGGTATGGACTGACAGGCCACGGCATCGCGCCCGGTCTTTTTCCAGTAGTTTTTCCAACCCGTACCTGATATAGTGGAGAAATGAAATTTGACGCCAGAATAATTTCGATGGACCTGGACGACACGCTGCTCCGTCATGACCTTTCCATTTCGGACCGCACCGTGGAGGTTCTCAAGCGTTGCGAACAGCGCGGGATTTTACCGGTCCTGGCCTCAGGCCGCTCTCCGGAAGCCATGCATCCCTATGCCCGGCGCATCGGCATAGACAAAATTTCCAGCTACATCATCTGCAACAACGGCGCCCAGATAATCCGCTCAGACACTTCAGAAATTCTGTATGAACGGCGCATCCCCACCGATATCGCCATTGAAGCCTTCCGCCTCTGCATAGACGCCGGACTGTCCTGTCACATCTATGAAGACCAAATCATGTATATTTCCAAGGAAACTGAATATTCCCGCCAGGATTTCAACCTGTCCGGCCTGCAACCGGTGATTCCGGACGAGTACGAAGAGTTGATCCGCAAAGGCGTCTATAAACTGGTTATCCCCGGGCATCCGGAATATATCGTTCCGGTTGAAGCCGAACTGAAGGTGCTTTTTGAAGGCCGCGCCACCATCTTTGTCAGCAAGCCCTATTTTCTGGAAATACTGCCGCTGAACGCCGGCAAGGGCGAAGCGCTGCGCGAACTGGCCGAAAACCGGCTCGGTTTCAGGCGCGAACAGGTAATGGCCTTCGGCGACAGCATGAACGATGAGTCGATGCTGCGCTATGCCGGTATCAGCGTGGCCATGAAAAACAGCCGCAGCGAAATTCTGAAACTGGCCACTTATATTACCGATGAAACCAACGACAACGACGGCATCGCCGATTATCTGGAAAAGTACGTACTCTGAGGTTATAATACAATCATGCTCGCCATACCGATTAACCAGGACAACTCCCCGGAAGCCGTCATAGAGCTTCTGTTCCGGCTGAAAGTAAAGGATGTAATGACGCATCCGATTTTAACAGCCCGCCCCGGCGACAGCCTGCGCCAAATTCAACAGGTGATGAAAAAAAAACGTATTACCGGAATACCGATAGCCGACGAACAAGCCACACTGCTCGGCATTGTTTCCATGGACGACATCGTAACCGCCCTCGATTCGGGATGGATCGAAGATCCAGCCAGTCTGCACATGACCACCAATGTGATCGTCCTGCAGGAAACCATGTCGCTTTCCTTCTGTGTCTCTTATTTTAACCGCTATTCCTTCGGCCGCTTCCCGGTTTTGGACAAGGATTCACGGCTTATCGGTATCGTGACCGCCTCGGATGTTATTTCTACACTGCTGGTAGCCCTGAACCGCGAAGTTGAACGCCTGGAGCAGACCGGAGCCGTAGACGGTGGAGCCCCGAACGCCCAGACACCGGTACATTCCGCATCCGACAGCACCGACAGGGATTCAGGGACCAGAATTATCGAGTTCCGCACCGAATCCTTTAACTTCGAAACCGCCGGACAGGCTTCCACTGAAATCAAAAAAGTTCTCAAAGCTTCCGGCGTCCCCGCAACCATTACCCGCCGTGTCGGCATCGCCAGTTACGAGCTGGAAATCAATCAGGTTATCCATTCAACCGGGGGAATAATGCGCTATATCATAACCCCGGAAAATCTAACCATCGAAGCCCAGGACACCGGCCCCGGCATTCCGGATCTGGAGAAAGCCCTGACCGAAGGCTTTTCCACCGCCACCGACAGGGTGCGCTCACTGGGGTTCGGCGCCGGCATGGGCCTGCCCAATACCCGCCGGGTATCGGACAGTTTTCACATTGAATCTTCCCCCCAGACCGGAACTTTGGTACGCGCCGGGTTCAGCTTAAAAGAGACGGCTTTATCATGAAATTGACAGAATTACTTTCGGCCATCGCAGCCACCCTGATGCAGGACCAGTTCGAAGACCGCGATATCGGCGGAGTGTACACTTCGGACCTGCTCAGCGACGCCATCGCCCACGCTCCGGCCGACGGCCTGCTGGTCACCATTCAAGCCCACAAAAATACGGTCGCCGTCGGATCGCTCAAAGACCTGGTCGGCATTATTATCTGCAATGACCGGCCGATACCGGCGGACATGCTCAGCGCCGCCAGGGACGAAGGGGTGGCCATCGCCGTAACCAGTCTCGATCAGTTCGCGGTTTCCGGCCGCCTCTATCCCTTCTTCAGCGGACAGTAGGAAGACCGGCGATGGTCATCCGCGCCGACTTTCACATGCATTCCTGCCTCTCGCCCTGCGGTATGCTGGAAATGTCCCCAAACGCCATGGCGGCCACCCTTACCGCGCGCGGGGTACAGCTGGCCGCCCTCACCGACCATAATACCGCCCTGAACACCCCGACCTTCGAGAAAGCCTGCCGCAAGGCCGGCATTGCCCCACTGTGCGGCATCGAAGCCCAGACCGCCGAAGAATGCCATGTGCTCTGCCTCTTCTCCACCTCGGCGGAAGCCCTTGCCCTCGGCTCTTTTTTGTATGACCGTCTGCCGATCGTGCTGAACCGGCCGGAAAAAACCGGCGATCAGGTGTATGTCGATGAAAACGATGACATTCTCGGTGAGGTAGATAAATTTTTGATTACCAGCGCGGACATCACCCTGAACGACCTGGCTTCTGAAGTGCACCACCGGGGCGGACTGGTTATCCCGGCCCATGTCGACCGGCCTTCCTTTTCGCTGTTCAGTCAGCTCGGCTTTGTGCCCGACGGCGATTGGGACGCCCTGGAGGTAGTCACCTTTCCGCCAACTCTGGCCACCGGCAGCTATCCGCTGATCACCTCCAGCGACTCCCACTGCCTGATGCATATTGCCCGCCGGCCCTTCGATCTCGATATAGCCGAAGACCGGCTGCTCAACGACGACGGCAGCGTCTGCATGGAAACAATTCGGGCCGCCCTGCTCAGGCGGCCCGTCGGACAAATCCGGTAAAAACTATTGGGCACCTCAAAAAACTCAATTTGTTTGTAGAGGTCCCCTATTGGTTATACACCCGCTTAACCTTGCGGGTAGTCGTCATCTCCAGCGGTTCTTCAAGAATTATTGTCCGTGAAATCCGCTGGTAAGGCTGTAAAGCGCGATTTACCTTTTCCACCAGCTCCTCAACGGCCATGCGTACCGGGAATTCGGCTTCGGGAGCCCCGCGCATCAAGTCCAACCGTTTGAAAAGATCGTCAGCCGGATACACCAGCGCCTCGATTCCCTCACTCTGCGTGGTCTTGTCCATAATATAGCCGCGGACCGTAATCTGCTCTATATCATTATAAAACAGCTGGAAGGCGTTCTCGATTTCCTCGGGGTAAACGTTCTTGCCCCCTTCGGTAACAATCATGTTTTTTGCCCGGCCACACAAGTACAGATACCGTTCACTGTCCAGCCAGCCTAGGTCGCCGGTTTTAAACCAACCGTCATCGGTAAACACCTTGGCGGTTTCTTCGCTCATATTGTAATAGCCCTGCATGACCATTGGGCCTTTGATACAAACCTCGCCGACGCCTTTTCCGTCCGGATCCAAAATTTTCATTTCCATATACGGATGAAAATAGCTGCCCACGCTCTTGATCTTAAAGTGTTCAACCGGATTTAGCGCCACGATCGGAGAAGTCTCGGTCAAGCCATAACCCTGAATGAAGTCGATGCCCAACTCGTTATACTGCCTGAAAACGCTGGAAGCCAGGGGGCCGCCGCCGGAAATGGCTATGCGCAGGGTTGATATGCTGGCCTTTTCCAGAACGCTATGAAAAATAACCTTTCCGGGGTTAACACCGAAGAGTTTTTTGACCAGATAAGAAACACCCATCAGGAACTTAATCAGACCGAATACGATCGGCCCCTTGTCCCGAATGCCCTTCATAATCCCGGCCAGCAGCTTATTAAACAGCAACGGAACGCCAAGAAGCATGGTAATTTTTCCGTCACGCAGCTCCTTGAGCATTTTACTGACGGCCATGCTTTTGGCAAAAACGATTTCTGCGCCCACGGACATGGCCTCAATAAACACGGCCAGCATGGTATAGGAGTGATGCAGCGGCAGCAGAGCATAAAAGACATCGGTTGGATAAAGCTGTAAATTACTCTGGGCGATAAAACAGTCTGAAACCAGATTGCGGTGCGTCAGTACTACACCCTTGGGAATACCGGTGGTTCCGGAAGTAAACATGATGGCGGCCGTATCCGTCTCCAGCGCCGGCGTAATCGCCGCCTTTTTCGCGGCCTTCAAGTCATAAATATAACGATCCTGATGCTTGCGGCTCAAGGAGCAAAGTTTTTTAATACCCTTGAATCCCGCAAAATGCTCATATTTTTCTTCATCAATAAACATGATGGCCGGACCGGCAGCCTTAATAAGGTTCTCGATCTCGCCATCATGCAGTCCATAATCGATCGGCACCACAATTCCGCCGGCGAACAATACCGCCAGATAGGCCACAGCCCACTCCGGACTGTTCTTGCCGCTTACCGCGACCCGGTCGCCATGCTTGACCCCTTCCGCGGCTAGATAGGCAGCAAGCGTTTCGATTTTTTCCTGGGCTTCACGATACGTCAACGTTACACGATCAGGCTCAAAGGCGGTAAAACACGGCCGATCGGAAAAGCGTTCCACACTGATACGAAACATCTCGGGCAAGGTGGGCCATTCACCGGTAAAAGAGGTACCGCGCCAGGCATCCAAAAAGGCCCAACTCTTGCGTTCAACTGTTTTCATAGAGTTCCTCCAGATAACCTGACACGCCCCTTTACAAAAGGTTGCGAAATTACCGATAATCCGAATGTGAAATACCTCAACTACCGTGTACTACTCATTTTTGCTCTTCTGTTAACGCTTGACGCAGCATTAGGTGCCCAAACCGGAACCGGAGCGGCGATCTCCGGACCGCTGGGAGCCGACACCCCGAGGGCAGCCTTTGTACGCGCCGCCCAAAGCTATCTGGGCACCAGCTACCTTTCCGGGGGCAACAACCGCACGGGAATGGACTGCTCCGGCCTAGTTTACCGGGCCTCCCTGGACTCGATGCCCCGGCCCCTGCCGAGAACCGTTGCCGCCCTGGCTGCTGCCGCGGAACAAATACCGATTGGACAGGCTGAAAGCGGAGACTTGCTTTTTTTTAACACTGTCGGAGCGCTGACTCATGTAGGCATCTATCTTGGCGACGGGAAGTTCGTGCACGCGGCCTCTGAAGGACCGCGCACCGGGGTAATCGTCTCCTCACTCACCGAGCCTTACTGGAAGAGAACCTTCGCTTTTAGCGGTCGCATTCTCACCGCAGAACAATACGCGCGAACAGGCCAAACCCCATCGGCAGGCGGTTCGTGGGATACGGACAGCAGTACGGAAAATTCCTTGCCAGTCGTATATCCCTTTGAAGGCTCGTTCGGTTTACGAGTCGGCTTTACCGGGGCCGTTTTATGGGATTTTATGCCGGGTGAAACTCCAATCAGGGGTGGAATTGCTATGGTGCGCCTATCCTGGATGCGCGGAATGACCGTTTTTCCAGGAATCATCGCCGGTTTTAGCGCGGACAACCGTTCGGAATCGCTCAGTTTCCCGCTGGCCGCCTCCCTTTCGCATCCTTCCGGCTTCAGTTTCTTTCTCGGAACCCAACTGCACCTGACCGCATCCAGCAGCCTGAATAAAGCGGCGCAGTTTCCGGGCCTGCTCGGTCTGTCCTGGGAGTCAAAACCAGCCCGTCTCGGCCGCCAAAACATCCGTTTCTATCAGGATTTTTGCTATTCCAACTTCCCGAATGAAACCTTCAGCGCCGGTGTGCGGTTTACTAGCGGACTGACCCTAAGTTATGATCTCTAGAGCATATAAGGAAAACCGAAAATGAGCAAAACAAACCCGAAAATACTTGTGCTTTTATGCGTCCTTGTTTTCACACTGATTCTCGGAGCCTGCTCACCGGCAGCCGTGTTAACTATCGGTAGCGCAGGCGGCGGCAGCGCGGGGTTCAGTGCCGTAGCCAGTCCCGCGGCCGAGAACCTGCTCAAGCGTTTCAGCGAAACCGCCGCCGTCGGGAATAGCCAACCCTTTTATGACAGCAATCTGATCCGCCTCTCGCTGGCCCAGGCTGGATTAACCACCACCGCCATAACTCTTTCCGGAGGATCGGCCCTAGATATCCAGGTAGCTTACGATAATCCCTCTGCCATTCTAAAAAACGCACTAACCATTAACTCAACAGAGCGAACCATGCAGTTGATTCTTTCCCGGGAAACTGTCAGTTCGGCAGTCAGCCTGATGCCGGCTTCCACCCGGGACTTTCTTGATCTATTGATGGCCCCGGCTCTCGGCTACGACGAAATGAACGTTACCGAATACGAAGAGCTGGTCGGCATTGCTTTTGGAAACACCATGCTCGCCGAATTGCGCAATTCTCTCTTTACCCTGACCGTCCGCGGCCCCGCGCCTATCAAAAATGCCACCGTCAATGGAAATGCCTCTTCCCGCCTGGTACGCGACAGCGCTGTGTTTTCGGTGCCACTTTCAACCCTGTTGACGCTGGATACGCCCTTAATCCTGAAAGCATCTTGGTAAGAAACCTGATACAATAGCCTCATACACAGTTCTATTCGAGTAGAATTTGACCCTAAACAAGCAAATGACTCATGTAAAATTGCGATTTCCCGCAAAAAAATATACTTATCGCCTAAAAAAACATTATAAATTTGACAGAAAATAAAAATCGCCTACAATTTGTTAAACAAGCATTATGAATTGAGAATATCTTGCCATACGGAGGTTGTTGATGGACAAGCAAAGCGAACGGGTCATAGAACGAACCTGGTCGAAAGAAACTATCATGCAGGTAGAGTTGGGGATCATGCAGAATATGCTCGGATCCAGAACAGAAGAGGCCGTGGAAGGATCAATATGCTTTGCGCGATTCCTGAGCCTTTCCGTACTGAACAATGACAATTACCCGGTGTTTCTCAAGCTCCTAGAAGTGGAAAACCATTGGGTAATAGACACGATGGTCGGGAAAAAAGATCCATTCCTGCTGCTGAGCCCGATTCAGCCGAACAGCTACCTGGGCTTTACCGGGTTCAAGCTGCTGACCAACTGGCACCCGGGCGGAATCTATCCGGTAACCCTGTCGGTGGTACTGGGAATTCTGCAGGCAGCCTACGCCTCGCCGAAAGACGGCTACAAGATTTATTCCGTATCGATCAACGACGTCAATAATCTTGGAAAGCATCTGAACAAGGAATTGGGACAGGACGACGCGAACAACCGCTGCATCCTGGACATTCTGGACCGCCTCGGATCATTGGCCGGTACCTCCACCAATCCTGACAAGGAACAAATGGCCCGCCAGGCTAACAATATCCGCACCTTCTACTTTGACAAGCGCAAGAAGATGGAAGACATTATCCCGCAGGTCTTGCTGGTCAAGTCTGATTATGTCGCGAAAGAAACCGCACCACGTCAGCTGTACGTTGACTGAGACAAGGTAAAAGGAGCAAACCAATGAAAGAGTTGTTCGAGAAAAAGCAAGACTGGACCGACATCGAGATCCAGCAGATTGAATATCACATGCTTAAGGGCGTAATGGGATGCCGGACTCCGGAAGCCGTTGAGTCAGCCATCACCTACGCCAGCTATCTGAACTTTACCGGAATTACCAACGGAAACTATCCGGTATTTCTGAATATCCTGACCGTGCGCAACCACAATGTCATCGATGCCCTGCTGGGCACCCGCGACCCCTTCCTGTTCATGAGCTCGATCCAGCCGAATTACTTTATCGTGTCGACCTGCTTCGCGATCCTGACCAAATACCGCAAGGCCGAGATCTATCCGAAGACCCTCGGTATTATCCTGGGCGTCTTCCAGACCACCTACAATTCCCCGCTGGACGGCTACAAGATCTACCCGCCGTCGGTTGCCGACGTGAACTCCCTGGGCAAGCACCTGAACGAGGAAAAGGGACAGGATGACCTGCTGAACCGCAGTATCCTGGACATCCTGGACAAGATGGCCTCCCTCGAAGGACAGAACGTGGACGAAGACATGGAAGACCTGGCGGTGCACTCGCACAATATCCGCAACAACTTCTTCGATTCCAAAAAGCACCTGGTGGACGTTATCCCCGAAGTACAGCTGCGTCTGGAACCGAACCTGGACAAGGACGTACTGCCGAGAAACCGCGTTCCCCTGGCCGAAGCAGAGGCCCAGCCGGCTACCTAAGCGCAGTCCGATCAAGATTAGCGGAACGCCATGAGTCGCGAAGGTTCATGGCGTTTAACAATGCAACACGGAGGATTCAATGGCTGGTGCTGAATGGCCGCAATGGTCCGAGAAAGAGATTGATGCGCTTTCCTTGGGCTATTTGAAAGATATTATCGAAAGCAAGGATGGGTACAGTGTCTTTGCGGCCCTGGCCGTAGCGCACTACCTTGAAAACAAAGTCGGGCTCAATCCGGACAACTACCCGATCTTTTTCCGCCTGATAGAAGCCGGGAACCCCTGGGTAATAGACACCCTGGTCGGCGACCATGATCCGGACCGCTTTATGGGAACGATACAGTTCAACACCTTTATGATACGGGAGTGCTTTCGCATGCTCACCGGCTGGAAGGCCGGAGAAGTGTACCCGAAGGCCCTGGTGATCATTTACGGCTTACTGACCATGTGCTATAAAGTGCCCGAAGAAGGCTACCGCATATTCCCGCTGACTGTCAGCGACGTCAACAATCTCGGCAAGCACCTGGACAAGAGCAAGGATCAGATGGATCCCCTGAACCGCGCGGTGCTTTCGATGCTGGACCGCATCGCTTCCCTGATTGAGCCGCAAAAGCCGATGCCCTCCAACGAGATTAAGGACGTGGCCCTGCAGGCCAACAATATCCGCGGCAAGTTCCTGGATATGACCAAAAAGCTCAACGAGGCGATTCCGGACGTATTGTTGGTTCGCGGAGACTATAACGCGGCCGTCATTACTCCGATCGTTCCGGAAATAAAACTGTAACCGGAAAATATATACACCAGTTATATATCCACCCTGAAATCGTATCGGAAATAGATAAAATATGTTGCAAGAGAAAATGGTTGTCAACGAATGCTACATACTTCAATATTGTATCGGAAAAGATACATATACTGAAAACTGGGTAGCAACCGCCATTTTTTCTGCGACTAATTTCTTGTTGCGATTTATAGATGAAGACATCCGCTCCGACGAATTAATCAATCAGCTTCGACTGGAAGCCCTTAAAACCTATAACATTCATGGACCATTAATAAAAGACTTTATTGAGATTGAACGGTTTGAAAACAGAGTTTTTCTTTCTTCGGAATATCAGGGAGAAAAAACTCTCCTTGAAATTCATAATTCCAATGCCCGACATACCCTTACCCAGGCCTGCGCCTATTTATTTGCCCTTGCACATGGGCTGTCACTGTTTCATGAACATGGGCAGATTTATGGTTGCCTGACGGCCGAAAACATTTTGACCTCCCGCACCCATGCCGATTCATTACTGCTTAAAATTCGCAAACCAGGAATGCTAGCCTTATTACCTGTAACCAAAAATACTCATCGCAATATTTTAGAAAATTATGCCTATCTTTCTCCAGAACACAAACAAAATATCGCATTATATCCCGGAAGCGACCTGTACGCGCTGGGCATCCATTTTGTGCGTCTGATTACCGCCAGACTTCCCTATGCAGACACCATCGAAGCCGTGCAAGCGGGCAATGCCGCGTTGCGCTTTGTATCGAAAGCGCTTTTTCGACGCGGAGTTCCGGAGCAAATGATCCGTATAGTAATAAAATTACTGATACCGGACACCGGTATTCGATACGCTACCTGCGAAGCATTGATTAGCGATCTGGAAATTTTTTTTTCCAGCACCGAAAACCGGGCGCTCTATCTACTAGAATCTCACTCCGGGTCCGAGTCTGAAGACGCCAAACTCAGATCCTTTCAAAACTCGGTATATTTTAATTCTTTATCGGCGGATAACGCGCACCCCCAGCCAAGCATAAAAACGATGTATCCGGTCGAAAAAGTATACCAGAGTGATGGACAGGAAACCCCTGAAGGCAAAGACTTGGTAATAGCAGAAAGCGAAGCAGGGTGGTCGGTGGAAGATTATATAGCCTATGCTAAGGGTGAAGTTCCGAACATAGCTATTCAGTTCACTCCTAAACCCGAACCCGTCCCGCCCTACCCGGCTCAAAAAGAAACCATGAGAGCGGAAAAAAGCAATATCTCAGTGGAACTATCCCCAGTCACAGTTCATAAAAAAACAGCAGCGCAAAGTCATATACTACCGTCACAGAGTCTAACACAGAATATACCGGCAATCCAAATGCTGACAGAGACAAAACCGGCGACCGAAAACCCACACACACCCGAAGTTGTTGCTAACGCGCCAAAACCCCTAAAAAGCATTGCAAAGCCACCGGCGGCCTCACCGCGCCAATGGGCCTATCATCCAATTCAGGCGCAGGATATCCTTAAAATAATCGAACGTTCCGCATATCAGGCACGAAAAGGCCGGGGTAGTTTCAGATTTATTCAGGAGCCGCTCAACGGCTATACGGAACCCAATTTCATCACACATAAAGAAAATGAGAATAATCATTATCTCTTTCTTAATGCAGGCTCCTTTGCCAGGTATGGATTAGCGGAAGTTCAAAACTTCTCGGAAATGCTAGAGAAATCAATTACCGGCGTCCTGGCCTCCGAGCCGATCGGTAAACGGCGCTACTTGCAAGGAAAAATCAACCAGGTCAGGAGAGACTTCAAGGGTGAGGGCAGCCCACAAGAAATACTATGCCGTATTCGGCTATTAGGAAGCAAAAAACGGCCACTGATACTGATCCTTCGGGGAGGCGAAAGAATTACTCAACCGCTTCACGATTTACTTTGCCAAATCTCCGAAATGGCGAGGGAAACTCCGCTATGCGTTATCGTTTTCTTTGAACACGGCCATTTTCCAAAATGGCACACCCTTGCTCAACTAGCCACCGTCAGTCAGCTTACGCAACGCCCTTAAAACCGTAACCCACCAAAAAAACTTGCATTACCCGCTGAATAGAACCATAATTAGGGCATGAAATTAACCAAGAGTCGCATTATTGACGTCAGAGCCTTGCTTATTGCTGTATGGGCAGGAAGCGCCTGCTTGACCGGCGCTTTTTTAGCCACCAATGCGAATCCGGGACTGGCTTCAGGGGCCGCAGTTTTATTCTTTCTGGCAACACTGATCTTTTATATAATTATCAACGTACAAAAGCTAAAGAACAAAAACAACACACTTCTTTCAACTACTCCTCCTCCGGAAAACAAAGATATCCCAAGCGATCGTATCGATCCGCTTACCGGCCTGGCCAATGAAAATGGATTGATGGCCTGGTTTGCGGAAAAAGGCGCCCGCTTTGCCGCAGACGGCAAAGGTATTGTTATCCTGGCAGCTGATCTGGCGGATTTCGGAGTTGTCGAAAAAACCTATGGAAAAGAGGTAGCTGATGCCGTACTAATCGAAGTTGCGCATCGCGTAGCCACCTGCACCGGTACGGATGGTATTGCGGCGCGAACCTCCGGTGATGAATTCGCGGCGATAGCCACCGTCGTCCCGTCACGGTCCGAAGAATTAGCTGCCGAACAAGCCGGCAAACTGGCAGAACTTATCCAACGGCCGGTAGAGCTTAAAACCGGGGTTGTCTGGATTGGGGGATCTGTAGGAGCGGCTTACGGAAGCATAAGTGAGGGCAAAGAGGTCCTCGCCCAGGCCCGCTCAGCATTAGTCAAAGCAAAAAAAATCGGCAGAGGGCATTATGTCGTACACTCAGCGGTCAGTAAAGTATTGTAGCCGGAGAAGAATCCATGCAACTCTCTGAAAACAATGTATCAGAATTAAACAATTCCCCGAATACCTCCGATAAGAATATGGGGTATGCTTTAATGCCAACACGAACAGGATTTCTTCTCGTCAACACCGATAAAAGACTCATCCGGGAACAAGCCCATACCGTCAGAGAGGCTCTCTTTGCCTGCACTACCCAACCGCAGGTTGAGTGCGCCGTAGCTTTCGCCCGATATCTCAGTTTCGCAGGCCTTAACAGCGACAACTACTGGCTGTTCCTGAGAATGATTATGACTAATAACCCTTGGGTCATCGACGAACTGTTACACGAACGCACCCCCCGCCTGCTTTTTTCCACAATTCGGGCGGACAGTGAATTGATCGAAGCGGCCTTCGAAATGCTTTTTTCCCGGCATCCCGAGGAAATTTACCCCAAAGCCCTGGAAAGCGTACTGGGAATAATCCAGAATGCCTATTTTGATGCCGACGATGGCTATCGTATTAGAAGATTATCAATTATGGATATCAATGCCCTCGGTAAATTTCTGATTAAGGATGAACCCCAGGAACATCCCCTGAACCGATTGATTCTGGAAGTTCTGGATCGCATTGCCCATCTTGGTGACTATTATGGCGAGCAGGATAAAAACATTCTTTCCAAGCATGCTTTTAATGTGCGCTATGCCTACTTTGACCATACCAGGGAACTGGTTGACGCGATTCCGGAACCGATGCTTGTCAGAATGGGTAACAGTACCGAAGTTTCTCCTGAGGATGACTATGCCACATTGGTATCGATACGCCGCCAAAGAAAACGCGATTTCAAAGGCCGTTTTACCCGTGAAAGCCCGGAACCTTCAAGGATAGTTGAACAGCCAAATGCCACAGAACAGCCAAAGACTGCAGAAGCGCAGCGGGCAGCAGAACCGCCAAAGGTTGCCGACTCCCCTCCAATAAGCGAGGCAGGGAAAAAAAAGAACCCGCCGACCAAAAGCATAAGCAAAGAAAACACCGCACAGGTAAAAAAACCCGCGCCGTCAAAAACGCGACCCAAGAAAAAGAGCTAAGCTAAAGTTTTTATTAAGCGGAGAATAACACATGGCAACGAAGAAAAGCTCGACTACGGCTTCGAAACAAGAACCCGCTACCCAAAAAAAGGACCTGCCGGAAGGTATAGCTCTGGTTGAAAAAGCGATTTCGCTGATCAACACGCTTCCGGGACGACTAAAAAACGATCAAGGAAAGCCCGGTGGTCTGGTTATCTATCCAGAACAAAAGCGCCCAATCATCATCGGCGACCTGCATGCCAATAACGATCATTTACAAATGATACTTGATCATGAAACCAACCGCGCCGACCTGGAATCGGGCAAAGCCGCCTGCATCTTCCTTGGCGACGCTCTCCACGACGATCGCACCGGTCATATGAAAGACATGAAATCGTCCTTTTTGATTCTTAAAGAAGTACTCAAACTGATTGTGCTATATCCCGGATCGGTCTATTACATACGCGGAAACCATGACACCTTCGATGAACGATTACGAAAAAGCGGTATTTGCCAGGGCACTGAAATGAAAAAGGCCTTACAGCTGGAAATGGGCACGGAGTATACCGGGGCAGTTGAGCGCTTTTTCGATGCCCTGCCCTATTTTATTATCGCAAAAGATTTTGTCATTACCCATGCCGGGCCACCCCGCGGAGGAATCGTCAGGGAAGAACTGATTAACATCTATCGTTATCCGGAAAAATTGCACCAGCTGATTTGGACCCGGGTAAATGAATTCCATGGTAATCCAAGCTTGAAGGAATACGGCGAGAAAGACTTGCGACTGGCCCTTGAATTGCTTGAAGTGCCTCAGGATACCCATTTTATTGTCGGGCACAATCCGATATGGAGCGATGGAAATAAAATCGGTGTCTGGCAGGACGTAATCGGTATTAAAAACCACCACATTCTGTATTCAGGATATGGCAGCGTAGCTCCTTACATAACCTTTATTGATGGAACTATATATATCAAACACGCTGTCGCAAAAAAACCGGAGGTTTATTATTATGGCTGAACGGGAAAACCTGGCGAAAGCCCTCAATGACCAATCCTTGATAGATTACTTTTATCTTGATAAAACCACTCTGGAAGTTGGTAAATATCTTAATTCCCTGAAGTTAACTCTGGTTGAATCCCAGGATGAAGTGCCCTTTAACGCTCAGGTAAAAAGCTATTTAGCCGCCCAGGATGAAAAGGGCGATCCATGGATCGTAAAACCGGTCGCAAACGACGAGGAAATGATATACCACCGCTCCTGCATGCTGGCATATTTACTGGATCATGAAACCGGAACCCTGGCCGCGCCCACCACAGCGGTATTGATTAACAACAAGAAATTCCGGGTAACCAAGGTCGTAAAGCAGTCAGTACAAATAAGCTCCTATAATTATCTCGAAGCCCCATTCATCAATATTCTAAGAGCCGATCTTGTCAATCGCTGGATCTATTTTGACGAGGACCGCAATCCCAATAATTATCTGGTTATTACCAATTCCAAAAACAAACCCTTTGTTGTCGCGATAGACTACGATAAAGCCGATTTGCTCTCCGAATCGATGAAAATCACGGGAATGCCCGATAAATTCGGCTGGCTAAGAACAGAGAAAACCCGGTTCTTAACACTTCTGCGTCCAGAGCACTTTGACGGAATTTCCATCTCCGACTTTGAGTCCAGGCTCTGCGCCTTTTCACAAATCAAAGAACAGGATCTTTATAATATAGCCCTGACGGCCTTCACCTCTTGTTGTCCCAACCCCGATGAATTGACCAAAAAGGTGGTAAAAAACCTGATCAGTCGCCAAAACTACGTTGACAGCTATTTCCGGTCAATGTTTAAAACCGTTGAGAATACCAAGAATCTCTGTCATGAAGCCGATTATGAAGCCTTTGGGAAAAGTTTCCTGGATATGCATAGCAAAAAAATGTAAAACAGGCGTATTTTTCTGGATAAATTTGACAGAAAATAAAAATCGCCTACAATTTGTTAAACAAGCATTATGAATTGAGAATATCTTGCCATACGGAGGTTGTTGATGGACAAGCAAAGCGAACGGGTCATAGAACGAACCTGGTCGAAAGAAACTATCATGCAGGTAGAGTTGGGGATCATGCAGAATATGCTCGGATCCAGAACAGAAGAGGCCGTGGAAGGATCAATATGCTTTGCGCGATTCCTGAGCCTTTCCGTACTGAACAATGACAATTACCCGGTGTTTCTCAAGCTCCTGGAAGTGGAAAACCATTGGGTAATAGACACGATGGTCGGGAAAAAAGATCCATTCCTGCTACTGAGCCCGATTCAGCCGAACAGCTACCTGGGCTTTACCGGGTTCAAGCTGCTGACCAACTGGCACCCGGGAGGAATCTATCCGGTAACCCTGTCGGTGGTACTGGGAATTCTGCAGGCGGCCTACGCCTCGCCGAAAGACGGCTACAAGATTTATTCCGTATCGATCAACGACGTCAATAATCTTGGAAAGCATCTGAACAAGGAATTGGGACAGGACGACGCGAACAACCGCTGCATCCTGGACATTCTGGACCGCCTCGGATCATTGGCCGGTACCTCCACCAATCCTGACAAGGAACAAATGGCCCGCCAGGCTAACAATATCCGCACCTTCTACTTTGACAAGCGCAAGAAGATGGAAGACATTATCCCGCAGGTCTTGCTGGTCAAGTCTGATTATGTCGCGAAAGAAACCGCACCACGTCAGCTGTACGTTGACTGAGACAAGGTAAAAGGAGCAAACCAATGAAAGAGTTGTTCGAGAAAAAGCAAGACTGGACCGACATCGAGATCCAGCAGATTGAATATCACATGCTTAAGGGCGTAATGGGATGCCGGACTCCGGAAGCCGTTGAGTCAGCCATCACCTACGCCAGCTATCTGAACTTTACCGGAATTACCAACGGAAACTATCCGGTATTTCTGAATATCCTGACCGTGCGCAACCACAATGTCATCGATGCCCTGCTGGGCACCCGCGACCCCTTCCTGTTCATGAGCTCGATCCAGCCGAATTACTTTATCGTGTCGACCTGCTTCGCGATCCTGACCAAATACCGCAAGGCCGAGATCTATCCGAAGACCCTCGGTATTATCCTGGGCGTCTTCCAGACCACCTACAATTCCCCGCTGGACGGCTACAAGATCTACCCGCCGTCGGTTGCCGACGTGAACTCCCTGGGCAAGCACCTGAACGAGGAAAAGGGACAGGATGACCTGCTGAACCGCAGTATCCTGGACATCCTGGACAAGATGGCCTCCCTCGAAGGACAGAACGTGGACGAAGACATGGAAGACCTGGCGGTGCACTCGCACAATATCCGCAACAACTTCTTCGATTCCAAGAAGCACCTGGTGGACGTTATCCCCGAAGTACAGCTGCGTCTGGAACCGAACCTGGACAAGGACGTACTGCCGAGAAACCGCGTTCCCCTGGCCGAAGCAGAGGCCCAGCCGGCTACCTAAGCGCAGTCCGATCAAGATTAGCGGAACGCCATGAGTCGCGAAGGTTCATGGCGTTTAACAATGCAACACGGAGGATTCAATGGCTGGTGCTGAATGGCCGCAATGGTCCGAGAAAGAGATTGATGCGCTTTCCTTGGGCTATTTGAAAGATATTATCGAAAGCAAGGATGGGTACAGTGTCTTTGCGGCCCTGGCCGTAGCGCACTACCTTGAAAACAAAGTCGGGCTCAATCCGGACAACTACCCGATCTTTTTCCGCCTGATAGAAGCCGGGAACCCCTGGGTAATAGACACCCTGGTCGGCGACCATGATCCGGACCGCTTTATGGGAACGATACAGTTCAACACCTTTATGATACGGGAGTGCTTTCGCATGCTCACCGGCTGGAAGGCCGGAGAAGTGTACCCGAAGGCCCTGGTGATCATTTACGGCTTACTGACCATGTGCTATAAAGTGCCCGAAGAAGGCTACCGCATATTCCCGCTGACTGTCAGCGACGTCAACAATCTCGGCAAGCACCTGGACAAGAGCAAGGATCAGATGGATCCCCTGAACCGCGCGGTGCTTTCGATGCTGGACCGCATCGCTTCCCTGATTGAGCCGCAAAAGCCGATGCCCTCCAACGAGATTAAGGACGTGGCCCTGCAGGCCAACAATATCCGCGGCAAGTTCCTGGATATGACCAAAAAGCTCAACGAGGCGATTCCGGACGTATTGTTGGTTCGCGGAGACTATAACGCGGCCGTCATTCCACCGATCGTTCCGGAAATAAAACTGTAACCGGAAAAAAACCGGATGAAAGGAATTGATACAGCCCCGACGGTTATTCAACCATCGGGGCTGTTTTTTTTACTTTTTTTGTATTTATCTGTTTCACCGTGATGACAAGCCGGACGCGAGCCCTTACTCAAAGAAAACCTTTTCCCTTTTGAAAATCCCTTTATGCTCATTGCAAAAACTTTTTTTTATTAGTACAATACAGCAAGTATATATCGATATAATTTTATCGAGTTAATGGGGGTTAACAATGGCGACTGCGTGCGAGTTCTCATCAGAGCTCAATGCGTTTATCAGCGAATGGAAGGAAAAACCGGGAAACCTGATCATGATCCTGCATCGCGTTCAGGAAGAACAGGGCTTTATCTCCCGTGAGGCGGCCACTGAGGTTGCCAACCGTACCGGCACACCGCTCGCTCGGGTATACGGGACTATGTCCTTTTATTCATTTTTTAAGACAATCAAACCCGGAAAAAACCGGATCAGCGTCTGCCTCGGCACAGCCTGCTACCTAAAAGGTGGCCAGGATTTAATCGAGGAAGCTCGCAATCTCTTGAACCTGAAAGAAGACGAAATCACCACTGCCGACGGCCTCTTTTCCGTGGAGCCGGTACGCTGTATCGGCTGCTGCGGTTTAGCGCCCGTTCTCTCCGTCAACGGCGACGTGTACGGCAAGCTGACCCGCGACCAGATGGATAGCGTTATCGCTAAATATCAGGGATAAACGCTGTGCACTACACCCTGTGCGACATGTTCAGCGACTTAACCGAAAATTCGGTTGATGCCGGGGCAATGCTCGTCACAGTGGAGTTTTCCGAGACCGAAAGCGAACTGGCTATCCGGATAACGGATAACGGCAAAGGCATGAGCGCCGAACAGCTCGCCAAGGCTACCGATCCGTTCTGGACCGACGGGATCAAGCATCCCGGAAGAAAAATCGGACTCGGCATTCCATTCTTGATCCAGACCGCCGAATTATGCGGCGGAAACTGGAAGATCACGTCGAATGACGGTTCTGACAGCGATGCCCCCCGGGGCACGGTGCTGGAAGCCCGCTTCGACCTGAAAAACATTGACACGCCGCCGGTCGGCGATGTCACCGGATACTTCCGGCAGATTCTGTGCTTTAACCGCCCTTACGAGCTGGTTATCGTACGCCGGCGCGGTACAGAGGAATACACCGTAAAACGCTCCGAACTGCTGGAGGCGCTGGGGCTGTCCGAACAGGGTCTATTCGAAGACGCTGATTCGCTGGCCCTGCTCGCCCAGTATCTGGAAGCAAACGAAACAGCATAATCCATTCAGGAGGATTGATATGGCCAAGATGTCCCTTGAGGACCTGCGCAAACTGCGCGATTCGACACAGCAAGAAATGAAAAAGCGCGACACTGACGGCAAAACAGCCCAGATCATTGTCGGTATGGGAACCTGCGGTATCGCCGCCGGAGCCAAAGCTACCCTCGACGCCTTCGTCAAACACCTGAACGAAAAGGGTATGGGCGGCGACGTGATTATCCGCCAAACCGGCTGCATGGGACTGTGTCAGAACGAACCCACCGTGGAAGTCGTCATGGCCGGCATGCCCAATATCATCTATGGCCGCGTTGATGCCAAGATTGCCAAGGAAATTGTAGAAAAGCATCTGATTAAAAAAGAGCTTTTGAATGACCAGATTCTGGACCGCCCCGCGGTCGACATTTTAAAGAAATAAGGGGACTCGTATGGCGTTTAATCACTATATTCTGGTCTGCGGCGGAACCGGCTGTGAATCCAGCAACGCGGACGGAATTTACAATAACCTGATTGCCGAGGCCAAGGCCGCCGGCGTAATCGACAAGGTGCAAATCGTTAAGACCGGCTGTTTCGGCTTCTGCGAAAAAGGCCCGATCGTCAAAGTTCTCCCGGAAGATTCCTTTTATGTCGAGGTAAAACCGGAAGATGCCAAGGAAATAATCGCCGAGCAGATCGTCAAAGGCCGCGAAGTTACCCGCCTGCTGTACAACAAGGCCAAGAAGAGCGCGGAGACTGTCGAAGAGATTCAGTTTTACCAAAAACAGCTGCGCATCGTTCTGCGCAACTGCGGCGTGATTAACCCGGAAAACATCGAAGAGTATATTGCCCGCGACGGTTACCTGGCTCTCGAAAAAGCCTTATTCCAGTTAACCCCCCAGCAGATAGTCGATGAAGTGAAAGCTTCCGGCCTGCGCGGCCGCGGCGGCGCCGGTTTTCCCACCGGCATCAAATGGGAAGCCGGTCTGAAAGCCCCCGGACCGGTCAAATACGTAGTCTGCAACGCCGACGAAGGCGATCCGGGAGCCTACATGGACCGTTCGACCATTGAAGGCGATCCCCACTCGGTAATCGAGTCGATGATCATCTGCGGCAAGGCTATCGGCTCCAATCAGGGCTTCGTATATATCCGCGCCGAGTACCCCTTGGCCGTAGACCGCCTCAAAATCGCCATGAACCAGGCCCGTGAAGCCGGCCTGCTCGGAAAAAACATTCTCGGTTCCGGTTTTGACTTCGACCTGGAAATCCGCCTGGGCGCGGGAGCCTTCGTCTGCGGTGAAGAAACCGCACTGATGCGGTCCATCGAAGGTAAGCGCGGTATGCCCACACCCAAGCCCCCCTTCCCGGCTCAGTCCGGCCTGTGGGGCAAGCCGACCATCATCAACAATGTCGAAACCTGGGCGAACATTCCGGTTATCCTGAATAAAGGCGCTGCCTGGTTTAACAAGATCGGTACCGAAGACTCCAAGGGAACCAAGGTTTTCGCCCTGACCGGAAAGGTTAATAACTCCGGTCTGGTTGAAGTGCCCATGGGTACCACCTTGCGCGAGATCATTTTTGAAATCGGCGGCGGCATCAAGAACGGCAAGAAGTTCAAGGGTGTGCAAACCGGCGGTCCTTCCGGCGGTATCATCACCGAGGAAAGCCTGGATACTCCGATCGACTTCAAAGGTCTGCAGATGCTCGGCTCCATGATGGGCTCCGGCGGTATGATCGTTATGGACGAAGATGACTGCGTCGTCGACGTATCCAAGTTCTACATGGAGTTCTGCGTCGAGGAATCCTGCGGTAAGTGCTCACCCTGCCGTATCGGTACCCGCCAGATCCACGCCCTGCTCGAAAAAGTTTCCCGCGGTAACGGTACCCGCGAAGATCTGGAAAATATGAAGGAAATCGGTTTTGCCATGCAAAAAGCTTCGCTGTGCGCCCTCGGCCAGTCTGCCCCGAACCCGACCCTTTCGACTATCAGAAAATTTGAAGCTGAATATCTTGCGCATATCGACGACCACAAATGCCCGGCCGGAAAGTGCAAGCACCTGATGCAGTTCGTGATCAACGAAAAATGCATCGGCTGCGGCGCCTGCGCCCGCAAGTGCCCGGTCAATTGTATCTCCGGCGAAAAGAAGGCCATGCATCTTATCGACCAGAGCAAGTGTATAAAGTGCGGTGAATGCTTTAACACCTGTAAATTTGGCGCGATCAGCAAGAAGTAAGGAGAAACCAGAATGATCAACATTAAGATAAACGGAAATGCCATTCAGGTTCCCAAGGGAACTTCGATTCTGGCTGCCGCCAAGATGGCCAACGTCAATATCCCGCACCTGTGCTATAACTCGGACCTGCCGGCCTGGGCTTCCTGCGGTATCTGTATAGTCCGCCAGGAAGGAACGGCCCGTATGCTGCGGGCCTGCTGCACGGCCGCATTCGAAGGCCTGAGCGTTATCACCCATGACCCGGAAATCGTCAAAGCCCGCCGCACCGTGCTGGAACTGATTCTTTCCAACCATCCCCAGGAATGCCTGACCTGCACCCGCAACAACATGTGCGAGCTGCAGAGCCTGGCCGCCGAATTCGGCCTGCGCACCATCCGCTTCGAGTCCTACCTGATGGACCGGCCGATCGACAATTCCAACGACGCCATTGTCTTTGACCGCAACAAGTGCATCAACTGCGGCCGCTGCGTGGAAGTCTGCCAGGAAATGCAAAACGTCAACGCCATTGAATACCAGGGCCGCGGCGGAAAAACCGTCATTGCCCCGGCTGCCATGAGCAAGCTGGCCGACTCTCCCTGCGTACGCTGCGGACAATGCGCCGCGCACTGCCCCGTTGGCGCTATTTACGAAGCCCACTCCAGCCGTAAGATTTGGGATCGTCTGGCCGACAAGGACACCGTCACCGTTGCCCAGATCGCCCCGGCCGTCCGCGTCGCCCTCGGCGAGGAATTCGGCCTGGAACCCGGCGCTCTGTCTACCAAGAAAATCTATGCCGCCCTGCGCCGCATCGGTTTTGACTATGTCTTCGACACCAACTTCTCCGCCGACCTGACCATCATGGAAGAAGGCACCGAACTGGTATCCCGCCTGACCAAGGGCACCGGCGCCATTCCGCTGTTTACCTCCTGCTGCCCGGCCTGGGTCGACTATGCCGAGAAAAACTATCACGACCTGCTGCCGAACCTGTCCACCGCCAAGAGCCCCCAGCAAATGATGGGCTCGATGATCAAGACCTACTGGGCCGAAAAAGCCAAGCTTGATCCAGCCAAGATCTTCTCGGTTTCGATCATGCCCTGTACCGCCAAGAAATACGAGTGCAAGCGCAACGACGACATGAAGAGCTCCGGTTTCCAGGATGTTGACTCTGTGCTGACCACCCGTGAACTGGCCCGCTTTATCAAACAGGCCGGTATCGATTTCTCACTGCTGCCCGAAGAAGAAGCTGACAATCCGCTCGGCCCCTACACCGGCGCCGGCACCATTTTCGGCGCCACCGGCGGTGTTATGGAAGCGGCCTTGCGCTCCGGTTACTTCCTGATTACCGGCAAAGAGCTGGCTGACATCAACTTCGCGCCGGCCCGCGGCCTGCAGAACGTCAAAGAAGCCAAGGTCGATATCGGCGGGACCGAGGTTCGCGTCGCGATTGTGCATCAGCTGGCCTATGTAGCGCCGCTGGTCGAAGCCGTGCGCGCCTCTATCGCCAACGGCGGCGAGCCCCTCTACCACTTCATTGAGGTAATGGCCTGCCGCGGCGGCTGTATCGCCGGCGGCGGACAGCCCTACGGCGGTACCGACGAGATCCGCGCCAAGCGCATCGCCGGCCTGTATTCCGACGACACCAAGAGCGCCATCCGCGTATCGCACAAGAACGAATATGTGCTGTCGCTGTACAAGGATTACCTCGGCGAGCCCAACTCCAAAAAAGCTCATCACCTGCTGCACACCCACTACACCGAGCGCGCGCTGTACAAGTAAAAAAAAAGAGTTTCGACGCCCACCCGCGGCCTGCCCGGTAATTACCGGGCAGGCCTTTTTTTTACCTTCGACATCAAAAAGCCCGTCGAAAAACGACACAACCCGCCAATTTGACAGGCCGAGTAAAGTGTGAGAAAATTAACAGTACAATGACGTCAACAGTACCGGCGATTAATGAGTTGCTTGTTACCATTCTCACGAATCGCTGGGAAGAAGTTCTTCTTGGAACACCGGCTATACTTTTCTTCTCCACCAACGAGACTACCGCCTTTCACGGTGGTGTCGCGAATTTTGCCGCTTCCGTAAAAAAAACACCACTCACTGTTTCAATCCATCTGGATGAAAACCCCTTAACAGAACCTTACGCGCCATTTTTATCCTTTATCCGTGAGTACGTACATACACAGGCCGTTAATATCGAAGAATTATTAAACAGCGTACCGGTCTATCCTCCGCACAAACCCCTTTTCACGGCTTATTTTTCCGAAACCTGCCCGATTCGCCGGGATTTCCTGTTTCCGGGAGAAGTAAACTACGAACAGGGACGCATTAAACGCGCGATATTGGACTTACTGTGTTACATCTCGCGCAGACAGCCTGTCATTTTCGCGGTTTCAGGCTTACGCCACGCCGGCTTGGCGACACTGAACTTCTGCCGTTATCTCCTGGAAAAAAACGACAAAGGACGTCTACTATTCATCTTTGCCTACTCAAACAATTTTATTCCCTTAAATCCTGAGCGGCAGGAACAATGGGAAGACTTCCTGCGTTTCGTTGAAGAAAACGGCCACAGCTTTGATCTGCAGAACACACCAAAGAGCCCAGAACCGGAAAATCCGGCCTTCCTGCTGCCGGTACGACACAGCACCTACGCCAGCGCGCCGGATTTGGTGACATTATCGCGTATCAATCTGGCCTTTCTGGCCTTCCGGGAAACGGTAGACTGCGCCGGAACGGCCAATTCCCGCTTAGCCTCCATGGTCGAGCCCGCCGGGGAACTTGCCCAGGCGGAATTAACCGAGATATTGGGCGACGCCTATTACTATCTCGGCGAACAAAACCAGGCACTGATAAATTACCAGGCTTTAACGGAACGGGCTGAGCGTATCGACGACCAGCGCGCGTTAGCGGTCTCGCTGCGCAAGACCGGACTCGCCTATCTGCGCATGAGCAATGTGGAGGCCGCGCGCCGCTATTCCCAGCTGCTGAATAATCTTTTACCGGAACAAACCGACGACAACCAAATCAGAGACACTCTCTTTTATTCCTTTTTCATTTCAGTGCGCAACAGCATCCCCCTGCCCCGGGAACAGTATTTTCTGCTGAAAGAAATACTGCAAAGCCAAGGCCTAGAAAACATGTATGCCTATTTTTGCGCCAACGGCGTGCAATACGCGGCGCTTTTCAGCTCACATAAAGAAATCGTGCGGGTCTGCGATGAGGCCATCCGCTACTACCGTAACAACCGCAACGAGCTGGGTCTCTCCTCCGCGTATCACAAAAAGGCGGTCATCTATTCCAACGCCGGAAAATTTAATGAAGCAATGCGGTACATGCAGAAGACTCTGCAAATACGCGAAGGTCTCAATGACCCAATGAGCGTGGTGCGGATCAGCAATGGAATCGGATATACCAACTACCTGACCGGAAACTATCAAGGCGCCTATACCCACTTCAGTAAATCGCTCCGCGTTTTGCAAGATACCGGTGACTATGAGGAAATCAGCATTACGCTCTTTAATATCAGCAGGCTGCAGTTCACCGCCGGCCAATACAATTACTGCATCACGGTCATTGATCAGCTTTTAAAAATATTGCACATCCTGGACATGCATTTTATTCCCTACAATACCATAGAAGACGTGTACCTGCTGCGCGGACTCTGTTTCGTAAAGACCGGAAGAACATCTAAGGCCGCGGAGATACTGGCTCTGGTCCAGGGGATATCCGAGCACTATCCCTGGAAGACCCGGTTTTTACTGCTCTTCCTGCAAGCGCTGGTTCAAGCCGAGCAGCAATTTTACCAGGCCGCGTTTACCGACTTCGAATCCGCCCTGCAAGTACTGAGCTCCAGCGATGACACCAATACCGACACTCTGCCGCTGCTTTATTATGAGTATGCCCGGGTATTACTGTTAACCGGAAACAGGCCCCTAGCCATTCAAAAAGCCCAACTGGGCTTGCTTACCGCCAATACCCTTCAGAGCTCCTACCACCGGGATAAGCTTAACGGTTTGATTCAAGACTCAATCCAGGAGACCCCGTGCTATGAATTCGACACTCAGAAGATCGAACTGAACGCGTTGATTTCTTTAGCCAGAAAAGAAGCTTTGCTTGGCCGCCTCCAGAACAAGATCCGGGACATCCGTTTTTTGAACATCATCCAGACAGAATTAATGCAGTTAACTGACCGGAAAATTGTCGCCACCAAGCTTATCAACCTGGTAAGTTATCAATTCCCGCCGGAGAGCAGCTATTTTTATTTGATCCAGAACGGCGTCCTGCTGGAGTGTCTGGCCAGCAAAAAAACGGGCGACAACTTTACTGAATCAATCAAAGCGTTATTTACCGCGGCCATAAAAATACGCGAGCAAACCGACTTCAGCGCGATCGATATCCAAAGAATGTTTCCCGAAATTCAGACTTCGATCAGAGCCCTGTCGATATTTCCGATCCTTGAGAAAAACGAGCCGGTGGCCGCCCTGTTTCTGGCCAGCTGCCGTTCCGACGTGATGCTTACCACCGGAGACCGGGAAATTCTGCTGACCACGGCCGGGCAGCTTGGTATACTTTTCACGAAGGTTCACCATGACGAAAATATCCTGCGCCTTTCCAGAGAGGATCCGCTTTCCGGCCTGTTTAACCGCCAGGCCCTGCGGGATAAGCTGGCTGAGGAACAGCATCGCTTTCAGAGCGCCACCAACCGGGAACAGCCCCGGCTTTCTGCGGCGTTTATCGATCTGGATAACTTTAAATACTATAACGATACCTTCGGGCACGCTGTCGGCGACTGCGTCATAGTGGAATTCGCCAAGCTGCTGCGGGCCACTTTCCGGGAGGTGGATTTTATAGCCCGTTACGGCGGTGATGAATTTATTGTCCTGATACCTGACACTGAGTGTGATCAGGCCCGGCTGCCGGTGCAGCGGATTTTTGAGGCGCTCGAACGACGCAATAACTTTCTACCGGAGATCATAACCTTTCTGGGGCGGGAGGCAGTGGTACCCGAAGAGAACCGCGTGTCATGCTCAATCGGGTTGGCCTGCGCCACTGAGGAAACGCTTAAAGACGGAAACCTTGAGCTGCTCATTCAGCAGGCCGATGAAGCCCTGCATATCGCCAAACAAGAAGGTAAGCACCGCATCCACCTATGGGATGCCGCGACTCACTGAGCGGCAGGCGAGCGGTGCTGATGAATCCAATACGCAAAATAGGTAACAGAGAGCAAACCGGTTATCGTGATTGGAAGAAACAATACCGAAGATTCAATCCGGAAGTATAAAAGACCGCAAAAAAACCCGCCTGCGAGATATCCGCCGATCAATGCCCCGAACAGTCCGGCTTTAGCCCGCTGAATCGGAATACCCGCAAACCAGTTTCCAATCAAAATCCCAAAATCGGTAAAAACGCCGGTCAAATGTGTAGTGCGCACCACGGCGCCGGAATAGGTGGTGGCCATGGCATTTTGCAGTCCACAGGCCAGAGACAGCCAATATTGTCCGGAACGGGGATGCGTTGAAAAAAACGATTGGACAATAATCAATATAACAGTCTCGATCATCAGTACCACTCCGTAGCGCCGGCCCAGTTTAAGATGCGAGTCCCTGATTATCAGGCCGCTGATAATCGCGCCGGTAATAAAAGAGACAATCAGCATCAAGAGGTGCAGAATTGTTGAAGGACTCCCCTGAGCCAGAGCTATAGCGAAATTGGTGGTGGTTCCGGATAGATGCGCCACCGGCTCGTGCAGCATCCCGAGCAGCATAAAGGCATTGACGCAACCGGCGGCGCAAGTAAGCAAAAAGGCGCCCAGCCCTATCCAGGCCGGTAATTTTGATATCATGATATAATCCTTATAAACCGCATTTTTTCTTTTCCTTGGGTTTCTCAGTAATGTCCCAACGGCAGGTCTTCCAATACCGGACGGATATACACCGCCCGATCCAGCCGGATGACGGGAGTGAGCAGCATTCTAGAATTGTTACACAATTCTTCAACCGCGTCATACTCCATGAAGGCCAAACCGCGTTTGATAAATGAAGGACTTCCGGTATCAATCAGGGAGAGGGCATCACGTCCGGCGGAAAGATTTTTGACTTCCCCGGGCGAGAGCGGCGTTTCACTGATATCCCTGAACTGCACCGCAATCTTGCGCTCCCGAAAAAACCGCTCGGCCTTACGGGTTTCAGCGCATTTCTTGGTTCCATAAAGAATGATATTCATGTGGGTACCTCAATTCTGGTTTCAGGCCCGACACCCCAGCCATTTTCCCGAATTTCGGGGTTACGCACCCGGATATAGTCTCCGCGCTTCAAGCCGGCAAAGCCGCTGCTCAGCGCGAGCTTTCCTTCCACGGCAGCGGACAGGGGGAAACGCCCGCGGCTATTACATAGCAGGCGCCGGATCCGGCCGGCCTTGTTCAGCATCGGGTCGGAAACCACCCGGGAAAGCTCGTCCTCGCTGGTAACGTTTAATGATGACTTTTCGCTCTCGCGAAAACCGTCAGGCCGCGGCGGCTCCAAAATAAACCAGGTCATTTTAAGGGATTCTTTATCCAGATCCAGGGAAGCGGCCAGCGCCGCTGTTTCCGGCGGCGGCTGCCAGGAAATTTCCTCATGACAGGTATGAGACGGTCCGGCTTCCAGGGCGGGACAAGGCAGGGTCTCCCGCCCGGGACAGGGGGCCAGCACCTTCCAACCGTCGGCAACCAGCAGGTTACGCACGGCCAGCAAATCCCGGCTGGTGTTCAGCAGGGCCGGTTCAATTATAAGCAGCAAACCGCCGGGGGTAAGCGCCTGGGCGTAGCGGGCCAATAAGGTTGACCGGCGTGTCAGGCGATCTTCGGCGGAGGCCCACAGCTCGTTCAGTGAATGACCAAAGGTAACCAGATTGAACTGCCCCCACAGCGGGATGCGCTGCGTCTCGGGCTTGGCGATGTCCATTACCACCGTTTGGATATTACAGCCCCCGTCCGCCTCCCGCGGCGTCCGGGACACTATCTCTCGGGTTGCCAAATCCAGCGCCGCGCGGCTTTGATCGAGCAAGACAAGTTGCCTGGCGCCGACGCCGGCACAGGCGGCTGCGATTGGACCGGGGCCGGAACCGACATCCAGGCAGGCACCGAATGTGCAAGCTACTCCGCGCCTGATTAACGCGCTCAGTGCAAAACGGGCCTGGGCCCGGGAAACCGGCCAGTAGTAATCTAAATACCCGCGCAGCATCCCGGGGTCATCCATGTACGACGCTCCGATTAACTGCCGCTCTCCGGTCAGTCCGCGCTGCAAAGCCCGAAAACTATCCCCAACTTTTTCCCGCTTCATCTTACAAAGGCCTCAAGCCGCTCACGCATGGCCATACCGTCCTGATAGCCGCTGCGATGCAGGGCCGAGAGCCGCTCAGGATCGCGCTCCAGGCGGCTCAAGCCCTGTTGCGGTTCGGGGCGCAGCACCAGGGCCACGCCCTCGGCTTCCAGCGCATCGATATAATCAAGGGTCTCGTTATACAGGATGTTCCGGCGCAGTAATACCTCAAGAAACGCGGGATAGCGCGCGTACCGCGCCCGGCACAGAGTTTCTGAAAGAGAGTGCTTTTGGGGGGCGGCTTTTCGAAAGAAACGCGGCTGGGTCAGCACCACTACCAGCTTCTCGCTGCCCTGTTGCAGAGCCCGGCGCACTGGAATGGAGTCGGCGATGCCGCCGTCCAGATAAGGAACTCCGTTAATCACTATCGGGCGGGAAACCAGCGGCAGGGAACAGGAAGCCTGCACCGCGCTTAGAATTTCCTCGGCCTTCCTGGGCGCGAAATATTCAGCCTGACCGGTTTGCACATTGGTGGCCACGGCGTAGTAATTACCGACATTTTTCTCAAAAAGCTGAAAATCAAGGGGATCCAGTTCAAACGGAATTTTCCGGAAGATCAGGTCCATTCCGAAATACGAGCCTTCACGGAGCAGACAACGCAGTCCCATATAATCGGGACGCCGGCAATAGTCGACATTGACCCGCCTGGAGCGGCCTTTTTGCCGGGTAATATAGCTCAAGGCGTGGCTGGCTCCGGCTGAAACACCGATTATACTGGAAAAGATCAGGCCATTCTCCAAAAAGGAGTCCAGCACGCCGGTGGTATATAAACCGCGCATCCCGCCGCCTTCCAGAATCAGGGTTGTAGAGCCGGGAATTGATGTTATCATTGATTATTCTCCGTTATACGTTGACAGGTCCCGGAAAGCGTGTAAAACTGACTGTCAGGACATTTTTTATCTTCGTTAAAACACCATGAAAACAGCTGCGCCAGCCCGAGAAGACTATTCAGAACAAATCCTCCAAAGCTACTGGCAAAGCGTTTTAGCAGGCAAGCTTTGCGCAATGCATTTCAGCACCACTGACAAGGCCCCTTTCGACTCAATCGTAACCGATTTTACCGCAGGCATTCAAGAACCTTTCCTTTTATACCGCAGAACTATCCCGGAGACCCCCTATCAGGATCCCTTTTACCCTTTTTTGGACATTATCAGGGATTATTTTCAAACCACCGGACAAAACCCTGACCTGGCGCTGTCAAAAGCCGGCGTATATCAGCCGCAGCGCTGTATTTTCAGAGCTTATTTAACCGGTAGCCGCACTGAACGCATCGATATCCCCGTCCTGGAGGAAATCCACTACGAAAAACGACAGGTCCGGCGCTCGATTTTCCTGCTGTTGAGGTTTATCGCGCAGCACAAGCCGCTGATTCTGGCGATTAGCAACCTGCGTTACGCCACCGCAGCGGTACTGGATTTTGTACGCTTCCTGCAGGAAGAACAGCTTGACGCGCCGATTCTCTGTCTGTATGCCTACGACAAACTGCAACGCTGGGAACACGACCCGGAGAACGAGCAGTGGGAACGGTTTTTAATCGGCATTGAAGAAAGCAATACCATTTTTGAAATCCGTCAAGAAAACGGCAAACCGGCAAAAAAAGCTAAACCAGTAATAAAACCTCCGGTCATTCCGGAACCCCGCGCGCTGGTGCAGATGGCCCGCCTGAACCTCGTTTTTACCGCTTTTCCGGAAGCGCTCGGCTGTGCCCAGCAGGCCCAATCCGCCCTTAACGCCCTCAGTGATCCGGAATCCGACAACCTGCAGTATTCACTGCTGAATACCAT
Organism: Treponemataceae bacterium; assembly: GCA_942493045.1. Taxonomy (GTDB): domain Bacteria; phylum Spirochaetota; class Spirochaetia; order Treponematales; family Treponemataceae; genus Teretinema. Next base: position 2,292,218 of record OW818665.1, read on the forward strand.
CGGCGACGCTCATTATTATATGGGAGAGCCGAATCATGCCCTGTTGAGCTACCAGGCCCTCACCGAAAAAGCTCAGCGCGATGAGAATAAAAAAGCCCTGGCCAAATCCACCCGCAAAACCGGTTTCGCCTACCTGGCCTTCGGAGACATTGATTCCGCCAAGCGCTTTGCCATGTTGCAGCTTAAAATCACCGAGAAATTACCCGAGAAACTGCATCGTCTCTACGCCTGGTATTTCTGCTTTCTGGTGTCCACCCGGAATTCAATTCTCATCCCCAAAGAGGACTACTTCACTCTACTGAACGACTTGAATCATCCGGAGTTCTCCAATATGCATGCCTTCGTCTGTCAGCAGTCTGTTTCCTATGGCGCCTATTACGGCGGTTACCAGGAAATTCTGCTGCTTTGCGACAAGGCTATTGAGTACTATACCCGTAACGGCAACGAATTCGGCCTTTCGATCGCGCTGCACAAAAAAGCGATTATTTATTCCAACAATTCCATGTATGAAGACTCCTTCGTCTACATGAAAAAAAGCCACCGACTGCGGATTAAAATCGGAAACTCCCTGGATATTGTACGCATCCAGAACGGTATCGGCTACCTGTATTACCTGACCGCTAATTATCCGAAGGCTTTCACCTATTTCAAGAAATCCTTGCAGATACTGCTCAAAATGCATGATTACGACGAAATCACGGCCACCTTGTTTAACCTGGCGATGCTGTATATCGCCTGCGGTTATTATCAGCGCGGTACGGTTATTCTGGATAAAATTCTCAAGATTATGCACATCCTCAAACTGATCCATATTCCCTATCATACGGTCGAGGATATTTATGTACTGAAAGCCTTTTGCGCCATTAAAACCGGCCTGACCGTCAAAGCCTTGGAGCTGGTTAATAAAATCCGGCTGAGCGGCAGAAAACTTTCCTGGCGCACCCGGTTTTTCTTCACCCTATTGCAGGGCATCATCGCTGCGGAGAATGGCGACCTGCCCAAAGCCGATGATTTTTTCCGCACAGCCCTGAAAGAGGCCAGCGCGGAGCGCGACAACAAAAAAGATATTCTGCCGCATTATTACGCCCAATATTCGCGGGTCCTGCTGGCGGCCGGCCAGAAAAAACGGGCTTCTGAAATTCTTACCGAGGGAATTCATTTCTGCGATTCAAATAACTATACGGAGCATGTCCGCTCATTTCAGCTGCTGCGGGACAGCGGATCGGCGCCGGAAGTACTGTGCGAGATGGGAAACATCCAGGTAAATCTGGACACCCTGGTAGAACTGGCCCAACAGGAATTCGTGCTCAGCCGGTTGCAGAACAAAATCCGTGACATCCGCTTCCTGAATATAATACAGACCGAGCTGATGCAGTCCGCAGACCGTCAGTCCGTAGCCGAACGGCTGCTGAATCTGATCTTTTATCATTTTCCCATGGAAATATCCAGTTTTCATCTGGTCGGCGAAAGCGGAACCGATACCCTGCTGGCTCAGAATATTCCGGAGAGTCTTGGAAAACCGGATCTGTCCCTGCTGCTGCGCGCGGTGGCCGCCGGCCGGGAGCAGAGCGTTTTTACGGCCTCTGAAATCAGGGACCTTATTCCGGAACTGTCGCTCCAACTCGAGAGCCTGGTAAGCATACCGATTCTGCAAAACAGGCTACCGGTAGCCTATCTTTTTCTGGCCACTCAGAAGAGCGATGTTTCGCTTACCGGCGAAGATATGGAAATCCTCAAAATCGCCAGCAGTCAGATCAGCATTCTGTTTGAAAAGATCCATCACGAAGAGGAAATCACCCGCATTTCCCGCCAGGATGCCCTGTCCGGCCTGCATAACCGGCAAGCCCTGCAAACCCGGTTGCGCGAAGAATCACTGCGTATCAAACGCTACAAAAACCGTACTGAGGTTAATTTTTCGGTAGCCTTTATCGATCTGGATAATTTCAAATATTACAATGATACTTTCGGACACAATATCGGCGACTTGATCATTGTCGAGTTTTCCAAACTCTTGATCGCCAATTTCCGGGAGATTGATTTTGTGGCCCGCTTCGGTGGCGACGAGTTTATAGTTATCATGCCGGAAACCAGCAGCGCCCAGGCTGCCATTCCGCTGAACCGCATTTTTAACGCCCTGCAAAAAGCGCGCTACTTTACCCCGCTGATCGAAAAACAGCTGGGTGAACCGGTGTGCATACCCGAGCAGAACCTCGTTTCCTGCTCAATAGGCTTATCCGGCTACGAGTATCACAGCGGCCAGGAAGATAATGCCGATCTGCTGCTGCAGCAGGCCGATAAAGCCCTTTATGACGCCAAAAGCGCCGGAAAACACTGCCTGCGGATATGGCATGATACGGCAACCTACCCGGCTTAAGTAGACTTTCGCCCGCTGACATCCTTAAAAACAGTTACCATTGTCTCTCAGGCCTGTTTATAGGTATACTTAAGAGTATGAATGACTGCGAAGCACGGTGCGAGCGCCTGGAAACAAAACTGGCGTATCTTGAGGATTTTATGACTAAACTGCAGGAAATCGCGGTGGAGCATACCTCCAGCATCGATCGCCTGAAAGCCGAAAACCGGGCATTACAGGCCAAACTGGGCGAAATCGAAGACGCTGTGCAGGATACCGCCAGCTCCCGGCCGCCGCATTATTAATGTTGTCTTGACACAGCACTATACATTGGAGATAATTTACATATGAAGCATGTTCTGATAGTCGAAGACGATTCATCGGTCGCCGAAATGATGCAGCTCACCTTGGAGCATGCCGGTTATACCGTTGTAACCATACCTTCGGCTGAAGGCGCGATTGAAGCAATCGAAACGCACAATCCGGTTTTAGCCATCGTCGACGTTGTTCTTCCCGGACAGGGCGGAATGGATCTGGTTCTGGATATACATGCCAAATTCAAGGATCTCCCGCTGATTCTGACTTCCGGTAAAATTGACATGAGTAAAGAAACTTTCAAGGTATTAGCCAAGCAGTTCGGCGTTGTTTCCATTCTCGCCAAGCCCTTTACGGTGGAAGAACTGATGGAAACCGCGGCAGCGGCCCTCGCTCCCTCAAAAAAATAACAACCGTCAGCACACCGGGGCGTTAACCGCATGCACAGCCAGCTGCGGGAAAGGAATAACAATACCTTCCCTGGCAAAACGCTCCGCGACATCGATCATCATTGAATTCTTTAACTCCAAAAATTGTTCAACCGGGGCCCAGGCGCCGAAGAGCACGGTAATGCTGGAATCCTCAAAAGAATCAAAAATTACCACCGGCGCCGGTTCAGCGAGGGCAAACTCATTTTTCGCGGCGATATCCTGTAGAATTTCGCGAAGCTGCCGCAGATCGGTACCATAGGCCACTCCGACCTTGAGCGTAAAACGGCGTACCGGGAAGTGTGTTTTATTTATCAAATTAGTCTTAATGATGGTCTCATTGGGGATTCGCACAAACTGGTTTTCCGGTGTTTTAAGGCGGATTGACAGCAAGTCGATCGATTCCACAGTCCCGACTATTGAGTTTACCTCCAGCAGATCGCCGATCTGGAAGGCCCGCTCACTCATCACAAACAAACCGGAAATAACGTTGGAAACCGAGGTCTGGGCCGCGAAGCCGATCGCGATACCGGCGATTCCGGCGGCGCCCATCAGAGCCGAAAGATTAATCCCCAGCCGGTTGAAGATGGTCATCAGCACCACCACGAAACCCAGGTAATGAATAGCCTTTTGCACGATATGCATTACCTGGGGCTTCAGCGCCTTGGCGCCCAGCCGTTTAACCATCGAGCCTAAAATCCGAAAAAAAACATGGATAAAAATTACCAAGCCCAACAGCGAACCGATTCGCATAAAAATTTCAACAGTAAAAACCGCGGAAAAGAAATCCGCAAAGCGTGAGAGTAGATTATTCATAGCCGCTCCTGGAAATACCCGTTAATGAAACAGCCGCTCAATTTCTTTTTTGTATAAACCGTCCAGCTTGTAACGCATTATCTCCTGCTTGGCGGACAGTTCAATTCCCGGCTGAAAGGCGTTTTCCAGCAATTCGATGCGGTTAATGCGCTCAAAAATCTTGAAGCCGTTCTTCTGACTGACCCGCTCAGAAATCTCGGTGAACAGGAATTTGCGGATCTCGTCCAGGGCTAGCAACTCAGCATAGGAATTAAACGGGATTTCATTTTCTTTGGCATAGGCGGTCAATTCATCCTGATTGGGTATGATCAAGGCGCCCAGATAACGTTGATCCTGACCCATTACCACGGACTGAGCTATGTAACGGGATTCATTGATCTTCATTTCGATGGGGGCCGGTTCGACGTTTTCTCCGCCTCGCAAAACGATAGTATCTTTTTTACGTCCGCGCAGAATGATTTCGCCGGTGATGGTCTTATACCCGAGATCGCCGGTATCCAACCAGCCGTCAGCGGAGAGCACTTTCGCGGTAAGTTCCGGCTTAAGGTAATACCCTTTCATGACATTTCTGCCACGGATCATAACAGTACCCTTTACGCCCGGAGCATTCTCTTTGCCGGTATCATCGACGATTTTGACTTCGTTACAGGAAATCGGCGTGCCGATTGTGCCGAAAACCGGACGGCCATAGGGGCGCACCGCCACTACCGGGGCCGTCTCGGTTAAACCATAGCCTTCCAAAACCGGAACTCCCACCGCCCAGAAAAATTCATCGATATTGGGAGGCAGGGCTCCGCCGCCGGAAACACCGCAGCGGAAAGCGTTACCCAGCTTGGCTTTGATTTTACTGAACACCAGCACCCCGCCCAGCAGTTTCAGCGGCAGCAACAGCAACCAGGGTATTGTACAGAACAGAATGTCGGTGACGCGGCGCAAAGCGCTAAACCGGGGACTGCGACCGGTGACACGGCGTTCCAAACGACAACTCAGACGCGAAACAGCCAGGAAGAAGTTGAATAGAATAAACTTAACTCCTCCGGTTTTGCGCATCGCGCGGAAAATTCCGTCGTAGACCGACTCCCAGATACGCGGAACGGAGGGCAGTAACTGGGGGTTCATCTTGGCCAGATCGGCGAGCAGAACGTTGCCGATGGGCTTGGAATACACAATACCGGACGCTCCGTTAAGTATCATGTATTCGCAGAGACGTTCAAAGGAGTGCCAAACCGGTAAAACACACAGCGCCCGGTCTCCGGGATTGAGCGGAATACGCGAGGGCAGTTCTTCCAGCTGACAGATAAAGTTGGCATGACTGAGCATCACGCCCTTGGGCTCCCCGGTGGTACCTGAAGTAAAAATAATGGTGGCGAGTTCATCTTCCTGACCTTTTTCCAGTTCAGTTTCGATACGGCCGGGAAATTCAGCGCGAAACTGCTGGCCCTTGGCAAGAAGCTCACCATAGCTTAATAAAGTAATTGAAGAATCGCGGCAGGTCAGGGCGCTGGCGGCGGAAACCGGGTCAAAACTCACCACGGTACGCACCGACGGTAAGCCAGCGCGGTTTTCCAGAATTTTCAGGAGTTGAGTTTCGTTTTCAACAACTACCGTAGCGCATTGCGGAAACGACAGAATATAAACCAGTTCTTTTCCGGCGGCATCGCAGCCCCGGGGCACGTCGGCGGCGCCGATAGCCATTATGGCCATGCTGGAATGAGCCCACTCCTTGCGGTTGTCGGCGATCAGGCCGATATGATCACCTCTACCGTTACCGACAGACAGTAAACCGGCGGCCATATCCAGCACCGCCGCGAAATATTCTTTAAAAAGAACCGGAGTGAATTCACCGGCGCTGTCGCGCGCGTATTGAGCGGGAACATCCGGGTATTGGGTGGCAATTCGCCGTAGCAGCTTGGGTAATGTTTGATCCATAATCACAAAATATCATGATATGTCACTTTGCGCAACAAAAACTTGGGAATGAACAGTACACAGCAGGGACAGACTCCCTAAATTTAAGTATATTTTACGTATGAACAAAGAACGGGCCAAACCTAGAATAGCGATTACCACCGGAGATCCGGCCGGCATCGGACCGGAGATTGTCTCAAAAGCGCTCGCAGAGCCGCTGATCAGCGAGCTGTGCGAACCGATCATCTTTGGAGAAACTCAAAGCCCCGCGGGTTTAGTGATGGGGCAGATCAGCGCCGCCGGCGGACAGGCCGCCTATTCAGCGATCGAGCGCGCCGTACAGGCCGTACTGGCCGGAGAAGCGGACGCCATCGCCACCGCCCCGATCAACAAGGAAAGCCTGAAGGCCGCCGGAGTACCATTTATCGGACACACCGAGATACTGGCCGGCCTGTGCGGTGTGACTTCCCCCCTTACTATGTTTGAAACCCTCGGCTTACGGGTATTTTTTCTGTCCCGGCATGTGTCTCTCCGAAAAGCCTGTGATCTGGTTACCGAAGAAAACGTATACCAGTGTATAGTGCAGGCAAACTCCGCCTTACGGCAAACCCTGGGGGTTGCCCGGCCGATCCTGGCCGTCGCCGGCTTGAATCCGCATTGCGGGGAACACGGCCTGTTCGGAACTGAAGAGGAAAACATCATACCGGCCGTTGAACGCGCCCGGCGGGACGGTATTGAAGTGTACGGTCCGATCGGCGCCGATTCGGTATTCCACCAAGCCAAGGAAGGCCGCTACAGCGCGGTGATTTCGCTGTACCATGATCAGGGTCATATCGCCTGTAAAACCCTGGATTTTGAACGGACTATCTCCCTGACCCTCGGACTGCCCTTTCTGCGCACCAGCGTCGACCACGGCACCGCGTTTGACATTGCCGGCAAGGGCATCGCCAGCGCCGTGAGCATGGTGGAGGCTATCCGGGTGGCCGCCCGTTACGCGCTGCGGGATTCCTCGCTGAAATGAAATACCGGCATCTGCTGCTCGACCTCGACAACACCCTCTACCCGGCCTCCGGGGGAATGGACGAAGGCATTACTCGCCGCATGCTGGCTTTCGTGGCTAAGTATCTGGGCTTGAGTTATGAAGCTGGGGTAGCGCTGCGCGCCGAACACCTCGGCGCCTACGGAACTACTCTGGAATGGCTCAAGGCCGAGCACGGCCTCACCGACGAGAAAGCCTATTTCGAGGCAGTCCATCCTCCGGAGGAAATAGCAGAACTGGCCCCCGACCCGGCCCTGCGCGGCTATCTGCTCTCGCTAAACTTGCCGATGACGCTTTTAACCAACGCCCCGCGCGCTCATGCCGAAAGGCTGCTCCAACATTTAAATATCGCCGATATATTTTTGGGGTCCTTTGACCTGGAATACCACGGCGGACGCGGCAAACCGCACCCGAACTGCTTTATAGACACCCTTACTGCCGTAGGCTTTTCGGCCGCGGAAACCCTTTTCGTGGACGATCATATCAAATACGTACGGGGATACCGGCAAATCGGCGGCGACGCGGTTTTAGTAGATGAAAGCGGTAAACGCTCTGAGCTGGCCCAAAGCGATGGCTTTCCGGTAATCCGCAGCATTTATGAACTGGCGGACTTCCTGGGTAATTCTTGACAGTACCGGCCGATAGCGCTAATACTATCGCGAGGAGCTACATACCATGAGTCACGAAAATTCCCTGAGTGTAAAATACCGTCACCTTTTTCCGGAACTGAAGCGACTTTCACGCGCCGAGTCCGTTATCACCGACGCCAACGTCTACCAGCCGGCCAACATGGAAATCCGCAAAATCATGAACAATATGTTCAGCGACAATCTGCTGCCCGGCTCCGAAATCCGCGGCATGGACGCTGTCGGCCGTTTTCTGGAACAGATCAAAGCCGGCAAACGCGGTCTGATATTGATGGAGCATTACAGCAATTTCGACCTGCCGGGACTGATCAATCTGCTGGACAAAGCCGGTCCGGTCGGACAGGAAATGGCCGGTCGCGTTGTAGCGATCGCGGGCATGAAGCTGAACGAGGAAAACCCCTATGTGGCCGCCTTTGCCGAAGCCTACTCGCGCATCATTATTTACCCCAGCCGCTCACTCGCGGCCATCACAGACCCGGAGCTGCTTAAAAAAGAAGAACAGCGCAGCCGGGTGATCAATCTGGCCTCGATGCGGGCCCTGGAAAAAGTACGCAAGGAAGGAAATGCCGTGCTGGTTTTTCCCTCGGGTACCCGCTACCGGCCCGGAAAGCCGGAAACAAAACGCGGCGTGCGCGAGATAGACTCCTACATCCGGCTTTCCGACAGCCTGTTGTTAGTGTCCATCAATGGCAACTGTCTGCGCTTCTCCGACGATCCGGCGGACATGCTCGGTGACGTTACCCACAAAGACAGGATCATTATGACCGCCAGCGGACCCTACAGCTGTGACAGCTTCCGCGCCGAAGCCCTGGCCTGGGCTGAAAAGGGCGGCACTTCCGTAGAAGATAAAAAGCAGATGGTGGTAGACTATGTGATGTACCGCCTGAATAATATGCATGAAGAAAACGAGAGCGGACGGCTCTGAGCGGCCGTCCAAACCTCACGTTTACTTCGTGTATCAAAATCGGCCGTACCTCTCGGTCAATTTAAGCTAAAGCGTACCGGATAGCGGAAGCGCACCGCTACCGGCACGCCATTAGCCAGAGCCGGCCGGCAGACGATGCCGTCCAGCGCGGCCACTGCCGCCTCCGCGAAACCGTAGCCCGGATCCTTGAGTACTTCAATGCGCCGGACTTTACCATTCTGGTCGATATACAGTTCCAGATAGACCACCGCCACAATGCCCTGTCGGAGCGCGATCGGCGGATACACAATCCGGGACAGCACTTCCCGAGTCGGAATTTCCGGAATTACGGACACCCGGTGCTGCAGCACATAATCCGGCTCGGCCTCGGAACGCATAAAGCTTTCATCCGGCACTTCCACAACCAGGTCCTCGCTCTCAATCACCTCTTCGGCAGCCGCGCTTTGATTATAAACGGTGGTAACGCGCACCTCCGGGGGCGGGGGCACAAACTCTTCGACATCCACCAGTTTCAGAATGGTATAGGCCGGGTCGTCCTTAAAGGCCGAACCTTCCGGCGAGGCGATGCGGAGAAAAAGCAAAACCAGCAGGTGCAGCAGGGCTACCACGGCCACAATCAGCGGACGACGGTGTTTTACAAGCCAGCGCGTATCCATCAGGGAGCCTCCTTGACGACAAAGCTGACCACCCGGTGCTGCAGGGTCTGTAGGATGCGCACCACCGCGTTGACATGGCGGTAAGGCGTATGGCGGTCGGCTATAACGTGCACCCGGGTGCCGGGTTTTTCGGAAAGCCGTTTGACAATGTACATTTCCAATTCCGCTTCCGTGAGCGTAAATCCGTCAGCGCTAACCTGCCCGCCGCTTTCAATCCAGATTTCCAGGTTTTCGCTTTCCTGAGTGTTTTCCAGTTTTCGGGCTTCAGAATATTCTATCGGCACTTCATGGCGCTGATTGATCAACGCCACCAGCATGATGAAAATTAGCAGCAGAAAACCGATATCGGACATGGAAGACAACGGCACAATGGGGGCGCGCTTGCGCCTCTTTAAATCTATCATGGTGCCCCCCCCGCCATCCTGAAGGAAAAATTCTCCACGCGTAAAGAACGAATCTCGCCGATCACGTCAATAACCTGCTGATACGGCGTCTCCGGATCGATAGTCAGCAGAAAGGTCATCGACGGACTCTCCGCGATTTTCGTTTCGATCCTTGAAGACAACTCTTCCAGACTGATGACCTCGCCGGCCGCGCTCAAAATACCGGCGCTATCGATCGACACCCGCATCAATTCCTGGCTCTGTACAATCCGCGGACGATCGCGACTGGGCAGGTTAAGCAGAAAACCCTTGTTGACATTGAAACCGGCGATGACAATAAAAAAAATGATCAGTATGAACGAAAGATCGTTCAGGGCCCCGGAGTCGGAGGGATCACGCGGTTTGCGTTTCAGGAACCGCCGGATCATTCCCGTTTCCCGCCCTGTTTGCGCAGGACCACCGAAATAACGTCGTTAACCGCCTTGGTAATGTCAGCCGCGAAATTGTCGACCCGCTGAGCCAGCAGGTTATAGGCCACCAGGGCGATGATCGCGATGCACAAGCCGAACACGGTGGTAATCAGGGCTTCGTAAATACCGTTGGCGACCAGCTGGGCGTTGACCTCGGTGGCGCTGGCGATGGATTTAAATGCGCCGATCATTCCCGATACCGTACCCAGAAATCCCGTCAGCGGGGCCAGGGAGGCCAGGGCGGTTAGATAGTTAAAGCCGTTCTCCAGCTGCCGGATCCGCTCCTGGGCTTCAGCTTCAGCCGACTTTTCCATGCGCGTTTCGCCGAAGGCGGCGTTGCGTACCAGATCGTGCAGAATACTGGCCGAAGAAATTTTCCGGCTCTGGGCGGATAGCAGCGACTCGGCCTCGCAAAGGTTATCGACCTCTATCAAACTGATAACCTGGTCCCGGATGCCGCTGACACGCAGATCATGCCAGTACAAGTAAATGACGCGCTCGACTATCAGCGCGAAAGTAGCAATCGAAAAAGCCAGCAGCGGCCACATAAAAGGGCCACCCAGTTTAAATAAACCGATCAAACTCCAACCGTCATTCATTGTATATTCTCCTCATTAGTATTTTCTATTAAAACCTCAACGGACCTTTCCGCGGCCAGGGCGTCGCGGTTGTACAGGGCGAAAAACAGTTCCGCCGATTCTTCCCAGTCCCGGTACACTGTTCCGGTATCCCGGATTTCACGCAAAGATTCCGGAAAAAACTCCCGGCTATACGCGCGGTTCCAGATCCGGCCTTCGGCCCGGCTGCGGTCGATCGGCAGCGGACGCGGCAGTTTCCCGCCGGAAGGCAGACCATAGACCTCCGGAAGCAAAAACCGTCCGGCTTGCGCGAAAAAGGAACTCCCGCGCTGCGCGCGTTTTTTAGCTTTATACAATGGATACTCATCCTCGCCAAGCGCGCTCTGTAATAACGGAACGACAGCGCTCACCCGGTCCCAGCGGCGCCGGAAAACGCTGAGCGCCGGCTCACCATACAGGATAGTATCACGATACCGGATAGTGGCGCTCTCCGGATATTCCCAGACCACCGCGGTGGGCACAGACAGGCGCCAGAGCTCCCCGTCCCGCGCGATCAGCATCTCTCCGCTCATCACAAAGCCGGCCTCGGTCCAGCCCTCCGCCCAATTGGTAAACCAACGCAGGGTTTCGGCCTGCAGCTGCCATCCGCCTTCCGGAAGAGCGCGGGCCGATCCCTGCAGCCGGCCGGAACCGAGCAGGGCACCGGTCAATTCAAAACGAGTCCCGGTACCGTCAGGATTTTCAAACAGGGCCAGATTCCAGCGGTGCTGAGCGGAGCCGGAGCGCGCCTCCAGAGACTGGGAGGGCTTAACCGTCCGGCAGGACGCGCAGAGCGCAAATACGGTAAAGATCAACACTAAAACTATCAATATTTTTCTCATGCTTGCGGCCATCCTTAATAACTGAACTTGTAGCCGAACGAAAACATCGGCATGCCGATACTGAAGTTGGCCTGATCGCTGTTTTCCAGTTCCTGACCGGTGTATGGATCAAAGGCCTTATTGGTGCGCGGCGAATACAAATTGGTAAAGACATCCTCCATCGCGAAATACACTTCTTCCCGTATCCGGGAATTAGGCCGATACTTTGACCAGCCGATGCGCACATCCACCGGACAGGAAATATCGGTACGCAGGGAGTTATCATAGATTTCGGTGCGCGCATAACGCTCGATTATGGTACCGTCCGGCAGGTAGGCCGGGTAGGCGGTAATCGTACCGACCCGCTGCTTCGGTGTTCCGGTCGCGACACTGGACTTCAATGTAATAACCATGCCGGTCACCGGTTTCCAGTTCAAAATTAAATTGAGACTATGAAAGCGATGAAACCCCGGATAATACCAGCTGTCCAAAGGCTCTCCGTACATGGTGGTCTGCCCGGCATACATCGGAGACTCCGGATTAAGATAGCGGGCGTAGACGAACGAATAGGAAACATAGCCGTCCAGAACGCGACTGTTCTTTTTTTGAAGCATCAGGTCAAAGCCGGTCGCGAATCCGGTACCGTCGGTTTTAGCGAGGAAAACCGTATTATCGGTATCGCGAATATCGCTGACCAGATACAGCCGGTTGAAGTAGTGTTTGTAAAAACCCTCCAGCTGAAAAGACCAGTCCTCTATAAAATCCAGATTAAGGCCCAGCACCTGGAACCAGGCCCGGTTCGGCCCGACCTCGAAACTCTCAATTCCATAATCCTTATCAGCGCCGATAGAGTCCAGCGGGAACTGCGAGAACACTCCCGATCCGCCCGAAACAGTCAGACTATCCAGCAAACCACGGTTACGCAGCGGCACCCAGGAAAGGCTCAGCCGCGGATTGACTACCGGGTAGGTATTCAGCTCGAAGTGATCATTCCACAGGTAAAAGTGCTCGGCGCGCAAACCGGCCTCGCCGCGCAACGCGCTAGATTCACTGCCGAATTCCCACAGCAAAAAAGCCGCGCTGTTCAGGATGCGGTTGCCGTCTATTTTCAGATCAAGCTCCAGTGGGCTGTACTGCAAAGTTCCATCGCCCGGATCGTTAATCTGCCAACCGTCAAGGTGCTGGTCATTGAGGGCATACTGAAACACCTCTTCCAGTCCCCAACCGATAATCCCGGCCTTACCGGCGGAATGATCGGCGTCGAGCTTAAATTGCCCCTGATGCAGTTCTGTGGAAAACTCGCCCTCCAGGCCGATATCTTCAAAACTGTAGTCAGTCGCGCCACCAAGAATCGGGCCGTATGTATCTAGAAATTCCTGGGAGTACTCGCGGGTGCCGGATTCCACCGACCGGAAAGCCGCTTCAACGGTATTATTGTTATAAGCCGCCAGCAGGCGAACCGTGGTGTCAGTGTCCGGCATCCAGCGGATATTCGCGGAAGCGAACCCCAGATAATTGGTCCAGTCAAAACGGGAAACGGTATGAATGCCTTCATTGAGGGTATCGCCGGCGGCGCTGGCGCCGTCACTGCCGAAAAAAGCGTTTACGCTGATGTCCAGGGCCGGCCGCGGTGTCCAGTAGCCTTTCACATAGGCATCGCGGATATAGGGCATCTTCGGAACGGTCTCCGAGAGTTCAGGATTAAGCTGTAATAGCTCATTGGCCAGGGCCAGAGTTTCCAAATAGGTTACCTTTCCGCCGGCTAGCAAACCGGCGTTTTGGCCGAAGGGAACCTGGAAAAAGACGTCCGTGGAAGTTGTGGAAATGCTGGCGTCCAGGCGCACTTCCGGACCATCCGGTTTTTTGGTAGTGACTTCCAGCAAACCGGACATTGCACGTCCATAACGGGTGGAAAAAATGCCATGCGACATTTTAAAGCTGCTGACCATGTGCGGGTTAAAAATGGAAAAAGCCCCGCCCCAGTGCCAGGGTTCCACGATATATACTCCGTCCAGTACCGTCCCCATTTCCGCCGGATAACCGCCGCGGATGGAGGGCTCGGCATTCCAACCGCCGGTAAATCCGACGCCCGGCAGAGTGCTGACAGAAGCCATGATATCTTCAACCAGCCCGATAAAGGCTGTGGTTTTCATTTCTTCGCGGTCCATGGCTACCGAAATTCCGCTCTTGGCGTCGGACTTGCCCGGCGCGGAGCGTTCCACCAGCAATTCATTGCCCTCAATAACCCCGGCGATACGCATGGCCAGTTTCGTCTGCTGAAGCCGCGCGGTAATCGGCAGACGGATCATTTCGTAGCCAGGTAGAACGGCAATCAGAATTCCGCGCTCAAAGGTATCCGGCAGGGTAAGCGTAGCCTGTCCCTGTGTATCAGTTTCCGCCTCAACGGCGTAGCCGCTCACGGTCAGTCGCACTCCTTCCAGCGGTATCTCCAATTCAAGATCGACGGCTTGAACCCGCAGTTCTCCGGCGCTGAAGGCGGCGCTGACGCACAAAAGCAGTAGGGGGAAAAGAATCTTAATTTTTATCATTTACAACATCCTGATCAGTTTTTTCCTGTTACTTTCAGTGTAACACCCCGTTCAGGAAATTCTGTCACCGCGACAGCGCTTATTTGAGCCGGCAGCGGGCCGAGCGGGCATGACCGGCCAGACCTTCGGCATCGGCCATCAGGGCCGCGGCCCGTAGTGAAGAGAGCCAGCCGGATACGTCGCCGCCAGATTCATCGCCGCCGGAGTGTTGATCCTCGGCGGTGCGCAGCACCGTAACGGTCTTCAGAAAATGACGCACCGACAGACCGCCGGTAAAGGCGGCCGCCCCGGAAGTCGGCAGCGTATGATTCAGTCCGCCGGCATAATCACCTAAAACTTCAGCCGCGCGGTGACCGACGAAAAGCGAACCGAAATTACGCACCCTTTTTTCCAGGGCATCGCGCTGCGGCCCGGCGTCGAGGGCCAGTTCCAGATGTTCCGGAGCCTTGCGGTTGGCAATCTCGACTGCGGCATCCAGAGTATCAACAATGATAATGCAGCTGTTGCCGGCAAGACTGGAGCGGGCGGCAGCCTGCGGCGGCAATTCCGATACAATGGCCGTCAGTCTGGCTTGCACTTCTTCGGCAAGCGCGGCGCTGGTGGTAATCAGTACCGCCTGGGCATCGCTGTCATGCTCGGCCTGGGCATAGAGATCGGCGGCCACCCACTCAGGGTCGGCGCTGTCATCGGCGATTATCAGTACCTCGGAGGGGCCGGCTACCATGTCGATGCCGACATCTCCGTACACCAGCTTTTTGGCGGCGGCGACAAACTTATTACCCGGCCCTACTATCACCTGGACGCGCGGCACCGATTCGGTTCCGTAGGCCATGGCCGCGATGGCTTGCGCTCCGCCGATGGCATAAACCTGCTTTACGCCGCAGAGAGCCGCCACCGCCATAATCCGCTCATCGGCCCAGGGCAAATCGGGATTCCCGGAAGGGTGGGCAGCAGGCGGCGTGCACAGCAGTAACGCCTCTACTCCGGCAGCCAGAGCCGGGACACAACCCATGATGACGCTGGAAAGCAGCGGAAAGCGGCCGGCCGGCACATAGACACCGGCGCGCTCCACGGGAATTGTCCGCTGTCCGGCCGTTAAGCCGGGGGAGAGGGTGATTTCAAAGTTATCGAAGGACTCTTTCTGCCGCAGCGCGAAGCTGCGGGCCAAGTCCCGCGACAGAGTCAGGGCGGCATACAGGTCCGCTTGCTCAACCTGCAATGTATTTCGGGCTTCTTCCAGAGCGGCTTCCGGTATCAAAAAGGCAGCGGGATTGGCGCGGTCAAAGCGGGCCGCATATTCGCGGACAGCGCTATCCCCGCGGGCGCGCACGACTTCCACAATCGTAGCGGCTGCGGCCAGTCCATCGGTCAAACGCCGTCCAGAAAAAAACGAGGCTGTAAGATCTTTCCCGCTCAATATCGATATAACCGCTGTACTCATCTATCTCTCCTGGTTTCAGAGTCTTTTAAAAACTATTGACAGCTCCCGGACGCAGTGCTAGTATTAACTCGGATTTACTAAGTTAGTAAATAAGTAAGTTACTAACTTAGTAAATCCACCAACACACGGAGGGAAGCATGAAAAATTCCAACAACACTCAAACACAAACCGGTCATCGTCTGCGAAAACTACGCCCAAATTGACGGCCGTACCGCCCATGATACCGAAACCCAGGGCCTTTCGCTCGGCCTGGCCCAGTGGAACGACCGCGGTAAAGTCGAAATCTCTGCCAAAGTCTGGCGTTACACCGGCGAGAAATGGTCCCGTCAGTCCGAGGAACTGCCCCTGCACCGGGTATTGGACCTGTCAATCATGATTGCCCGCACCGAGCTGTATTTCCGGGACGCTTACCGCTTTCCAAAACTGTACGACGAAGAGCAGCAAAACATCGACCGCATCGGCATGCAGGGAGATGCCATGACCATGTCCGTCTGCCGGGACAATCCCCGTCTGGACGACGATATCCAGCTGTTCCGTGACGCTCTGGCCAAGGACGATGAACTGCTGGCCGAACGGCTGCATACCCTGGCCCGCATCCTGCGCGAAGCCGGGTACGGCACAAACCGGTAACAGCCGCTCCGCGCTATTTCTTGTGACGGCGGTCCAGTTCGTTCAATACATCCTGCCAGGACACGCCTTCACGGTGCATCAGCACGTTCACGAAGTATAAAAGATCGGCGCATTCCCAGATCACGTCTTCTTTTGTCTCGGCCTCGATCAGCTCTTCGGCCTCTTCGGTAATCTTTTCGCGCACCCGCTCGGCGGTCAGCGTGGCGGTATAGGAACCCGGCTTCGGATTCGCGAAGCGGTCCGCGATTATCCGGGAAAGAAAGGGCAGTGAATAAGCGCGGTCCGCGACGGTTTTAAAGCAGGTCCAGGCCCCGGTATGGCAGGTAGACCCGTTCGGCTTAACGACGGCCAGCACGGTATCACGGTCGCAGTCCACTCGCAAGCGGATCACGTCCAATGTATTTCCGGAGGTTTCGCCCTTGGTCCACAGCACATTGCGCGAACGGCTCCAAAAGGTCAGCTTGCCGGTGGCGAAGGTTTTCTCGAAGGCCTCGCGGTTGGCATAGCCGACCATCAGCACCTCGCCGTCCTCGCTCTGGGCGACTACGGTAACCAGCTCAACCTTGGCCCAGTCCAGACAATTGATAAAGCCGTCCTTCAGGGCGACCTTACCGGTGTACAAGGCCATGCCGAGCTGCACGTCGCAGCCCAGCTTCTCCAGCGCGACAACTTCCTCAACGCTGGACACGCCCCCTGCCACTACCAAACGGCACTTGACGGCGGCGCGCAGGCGCTCCACCAGAGACATATCAATTCCGGTCATGGTGCCTTCGCGCTCGACACAGGTGAACAGCAGTTCGGAACAGTAGGACTCAACGGCTTTCGCTCCGTCAATCAAATCGATACCGGCGCTTTCGGTCCAGCCCTTCACGGCGATTTTGCCGTCACGGCTGTCCACCGAAATGATGAGGTGTTCCTTACCAAGGGCAGATACCATCGCTTCCAGAAAGGCGGTGTTGACGCCGGCGCTGCCGTCACTCAGGGTAAAGGCCGCCGAGCCGATAATCACTTTTTCGGCGCCGAGGGAAAGCAGTTCTTTGGCTTTTTTGGCGTCGCGGATACCGCCGCCGACGCGTACATTGCCGCGCCGCAGCAGGCTCTGTAAAATCGCGGTATTGGCGGTACTGCCGTCGGCCTTAGTATTGCGCAGGGCGGCGTCCAGATCGATAATCGCCACTTCGCCGTAACGGTCAAATTCCGCGATCAGCTCCTCAGGATTATCGCGCTCCAGCACCAGGTCCTTACCCTGCCGCAGCTGGACAACTTTGCCGTCTTTCAAATCTATAGAAGAAATTATCATCGCTTTATTGCTCCCGTTTCCATTCTTCGCGCAACAGGCCCATCACCCAGTTTTCCTCGTCGGCCAAGGTCACCGGAAAGGGTACCCCCGGCGTAAGGTTGAGCTTCATCTCCGGATCGTTTATAAAAGCTTGGGCCAGCGGAATGCCTTCCTTGCGGTATTCACGCAGGCGCACTAGGCTCCCTGTATACATCAGTCGGTTACCGTTCCTTTCGTGCTCGGGATGCTGCCGAGCGCGCGCGGATCGATCGCTACGGCCTCGCGCAGGGCGCGGGAGACGGCCTTGAAAATCGCCTCGATTTTATGGTGATCGCTGCGGCCGCGCAGCACGTCGATGTGCAGATTGCAGCGGGCGCCGGTCACAAAACCCTGCCAGAAATCTTCCAGAGTATCGGTCTGAAATGAGGCGCCGGCGCTGACCAGCGGGATCGCTGTAACAGTCGATTCGCAAACCAGGTAGGGGCGGCCGCCAAAATCGACGGTGGCACGGGCCAGTGTCTCATCCATTGGATAGATGAAAAACCCGGAGCGCTTGATACCGGCGCGGTTGCCCAGCGCCTTGTCAAAGGCCTGACCGAGCGTGATGCCGGTATCCTCAACCAGATGGTGCTGGTCGACATGCAGGTCTCCGGCGAGCGAGCCGCTCAGGTCGAACATACCATGCTTGCAAAAGGCGTCGAGCATGTGGCCGAGAAAACCGATCGGGCTTTTCACAGAGCATTTCCCGCTACCGTCCAGGTTCAGGGCCAGGGTAATTTCGGTTTCACGGGTCTTCCGCGTTATCTCCGCGATTCGGTCCTTGGCGGCGGCGCTCATGGCATCACCTTGCGCAGTTCGTATTCCAGAATATCGGTGGCGCCGAGGCTCTTCAGCCGCGGCATTAAAACCGGTACTTCGCTCTTCTTAACTACAATTTTGACCGCGTAACCGTCATCGCCGTACAGGGGAGCGACAGTCGGGCTCTTCATGGCCGGTATACCGCTGACCAGGTCTGAGAAGCGGGCTTTGGAAACGTTCATTTCCAGCATCACGCGGTTACGCGCGGCCAGTACAGCCTCAAAGAGCATCTTCAATTCCTGAATCTTCCTGCTCTTGGCCGGGTCGGCCATGGCTTCTTTGGAGGCGAACATCCGGGTAGAGCTTTCCATAATGGTGTCGATGATCCGCAGACCGTTTTCCTGCAGGGTGCGGCCGGTGGCGGTATTGTCGATAATCATGTCCGCGTCATCCGGCGGGAAAACCTCGGTGGCGCCATAGGTGCGCACGGTCAGGTAGTTGTAATTCTGCTTTTTCAGCCAGGCCTCAGCATTGGCCACGTACTCGGTAGCCACAATAATGCGACGGGAGCGCAGCATGGCGTCGTCGAGCTCATTGGGCACGGCCGCCACAATGCGCACCTTGTCAAAGCCGAGATCCAACACCTCAACCACATCAGCGCCGGTTTCCATAATCCAGTCCACGCCGGTAAAACCGACATCGTGGGCGCCGAGCTCTAAGAGTTTGCCGATATTCTGCGGTTTCATCACCTTGGCTTCGATATCGTCCTGATTCACCAGCGGCCGGTAGGTGCGCTCCGGCAGGTAGATGCTGATCCCGGCCTCCGACAACAGCGCCGAGACACTGTCATATATGCGTCCCTTGGGTAATAGGATTCTGAGCTTGTCCATTTTTTTCTCCTCCAAAAACATTAAACCGATACTATTATCGGCCGTTTTTTCCCGCCGGTAAACCAGAACGGAAAAAGATAAAAAAAAAGCCGCGCGAAGCTCTCTGCTCCGGCGGCTGTCATGTACGCAAGTAGGCCATACCATCAGCTCAGAGCGAGGGAAAGTGAACGTGGAAATGATGGTTATGGGACAGTTTTACTACAGTCATTATAGCCGAAGTTAAACACGTATGGTTCACTCTGTCAAGAGCGGGATCGATCCGGAAATCCTGTTTGACAACAGCCGCCAAACTACCGTACCATGTATCATGATGCAAACTGAAAGAATCAGGGACGTTATCCGCTATATTAAAAAATTCAAGGGTTCCACCATTGTGATCCGCATGGACGATGATGTGCTGGACTCGCCGCTTTTTTCTTCCCATATACACGATCTTTCCCTGCTTTTTGAAACCGGCATCAGCATCGTGATCATCCCGGGCGCGGCCAATCACATTTCCCGGGTCCTCGATTCCTATAAAATCGTCTGGAAGATTCAGGACGGCGTCCGGGTTACTACCAGCGAGGGCATGGACCTGATCAAGATGGCGGCTTTCGATGTCTCCAACCGCATCATGACCCGCCTTTCCGCCGAACGCATTACCGCGGTAATCGGCAACTGGGTGCGCGCCCGCGGCCGTGGCGTGATCGCAGGAGTGGACTACGGCAGCGCCGGACTTGTCGAAAAAATTCACACTGAATCCCTGCGCCGGGCCATGGAAGACGGCTTTATCCCGATACTGCCCTGCGTCGGCTGGACCGCCACCGGCAAGCCCTACAATATATCCTCCACCGAACTGGCCGTAGCCACCGCAGTAGCTCTGGGCGCGGAAAAATTATTTTTTCTGGGCTGCGGCTCCACTATTTCGGTAGATGACTACGATATTCCGCCGGCCGCGGCCCTCTCACCGGAAGGCCGGGTGGCGGCCATACCGGTCGACGCCATCGAAGAATTCATCACCCTTAACGCCGGCGCTGACACTCCTCAGGTCAGCTCTCTGGAACTGATCGATCTGTTAATTCAAGGACGCGACGCCTGCCTCAAGGGTGTTACCCGCTCGCATATCCTGGACGCGGATATTGACGGTGTCATCCCGGCCGAAATCTTTTCCGATCTCGGCTCCGGCACCATGATTTACCGCTCCAACTACGGAGTATTCCGGACGATGACCCGCTCCGACATTCCGGCGGTTCTGTCGTTGATGAACCCGTTTATAGAAAATGGCATTCTGTTACCGCGCACCCAGGAAGAACTCGAACAGCAAACCCAGGAATTCCTGGTCTACGAAATCGACGGCGGTATCAGAGCCTGCGCCGCGCTGCATTATTACGGGCCGACCCAGGCCGAAATCGCCGGTTTGGCGGTTGATGAATCCTGCGCGCACATGGGTATCGGTCCGGAACTGATGGAGCGGCTGATCCGTCAAGCCCGGGAGAGCGGAGCCGCAAAAGTCTTTGTATTGACCACCCAAACCGCGGACTGGTTTGAACGATTCGGCTTTATTTCTGCCGAAATAGACCAACTCCCACCCGAAAGAATGGCAAAATGGGATAAAAAACGCGGTTCAAGGCTGTTGATTCTTAATTTATTGTAAAATTTCTTGAAAAAACACCTTTCTCACACTATGCTTTTGGGATAACCCTAAAAGGAGGCCACTGATGGCCCAGGAGTATAAACTAGCTCATATCATCCTCGAAGATGGAACCGAATTCGAGGGCGAATCTTTTGGTTACGAAGGCTCAATCTCCGGTGAAACCATTTTTTATACCGGAGCGGGGAATTTGCAAAAGGTATTGACCGCCCCTGCGTTACGCGGTGCCTTGGTTGTTTTACCAACCGCCGTTGTCGGGATAACCGGCATAGCCGAAGATGTTCTGGACAGTTTCGGACTGGAAGAAATCGCCGAATCCGCCCAAATCCACGCGGCCGGCCTGATAGTACAGGAATACTGCGATACTCCCTCCCACCCTTCCGCCCACCGCAATCTTGGGAAATGGCTGAAAAAACACCAGGTTCCGGCTATTTCCGGAGTGGACACCCGGGCCCTCATCCAAAGGTTGCGCTCCCGCGGCTCGATGCGCGGGAAAATTCTGGTTTCCGGCGAAAGGGACGTTTCTTTCAGTTCCGCGCACCTCCATAACCGTACCGTTCAAGTTTCCACTAAAAAACCGGTAATCTACGGCAGCGGTGAAAAACGGATAGTGCTGATCGACTGCGGCGTGCGGAATTCCACTATCCGGGCCCTGCTACGCGATGATACCCGCGTAGAGCGGCTGCCGGCCGGTCATGACTACACCAACTCCGTCTTTGACGGACTGGTTATCGCCGGCGGACCGGGCGACCCCACCTCCTGCGAAAAAACCATCGAATACCTTAAAAAAGCCTTATCGCTGGGCAAACCGATATTCGCTGTCGGACAGGGTACGGTTTTAATGGCTTTGGCATCAGGGGCTTCGGCCTACCGAATGGCGCAGGGCCACCGCGGTGAAAACGTACCCTGTATCAATCTGCACAGCGGCGCCTGCCATATTACCGCCCAAAATCACGGCTACGGCATTCGCGAAGACTCTCTGCCCCCGCAGTGGAGCCCCACCTTCTTAAACAACAACGATAATTCCATCGAAGGTATCTCAACCGCCAAAGGTCTGATCAGCGGCGTGCTTTTCCAGCCGGAAGGTCAAAGCGGCCCCGACGATACCATCTATCTTTACGATCAATTTCTGGACCTGGTCCGTCATGGAGGAGTACGCGCATGAACAACTACCGCATTACCACACCCCGTTGCGTTTTAATTCTCGGCTCCGGCGGTCAGAAAATCGGCCAGGCCGGCGAATTCGATTACGCCGGACTGCAGGCCATCCGGGCCTTGAAGGCCGAAAAAATCCGCACTATCCTGATAAATCCGAACATGACCGCGGTTCAGACCACTGAAGGCGAAGCCGATTCCACCTATTTCCTGCCGGTAACCGCCGAATTCGTGGCCAAGATTATTGAAAAAGAGAAACCGGATTCCATTTTAGCGTCTTACGGTGGAAAATCGGCGGTGCAATGCGTTCTGGAGCTCCAGGACGCCGGTATTCTGGAACGGCACAACATTCAAATACTGGGAACGTCTCTGGAAAAGATCCGGATTTTACGTGACCGGGCCCAGTTATTACGTGAATTGGGAGAAAAGGGCATACCGGTCCCGGCGTTTCGGGAAACGGAGTCCGCGGCGTCGGCCGAAAAAGCCGCCAGAGAGTTAAACTATCCGCTTCTGGTTCGCAATCCGGAAGCCGATGAAGAGACCGGACCGACCCTGGTGGAAGATCACAGCGGTTTTGCGAGCGCCTGCGCGGCAGCCTTCACCCGCTCCAACCGCATCCTGATCGAAGAATTCCTGGGCGGGCGCAAGGAAATCGAGCTGGAGATCATCCGCGATGCCATGGACAACTGCGTGATGATCTGCTCTATGGAAAACATTGATCCGGTTGGCATTCACACCGGAGACTCCATTATCGTCATTCCGGCTCAAACTGTCTCCGAAACTGAGCTCTCCGGCCTGCGCAAGGCCGCTTTTCAGACAGCCCGGGCCCTTAATCTGATCGGTGAAGCCAATATCCGTTTCGCCCTTGACCCGGAAACCGCGGATTTCCGGCTTATCGAAGTCAGCGCCCGAATCTCGCGCAGCACCGCCCTCGGCGCCAAAGCCTCCGGTATCCCGCTGCCCTGGGTATCCACCCGGGTAGCGCTCGGTTTTTCGCTCTCGGAGATCGAGAACCGTGTCACCGGCACGACCAAACTGTGCACCGAGCCGGTATTCGACTATGTCGCTGTGAAGATGCCGGCCTGGGATCTAGACAAATTCAAGGCGGTTGACCGCCATCTCGGATCGCGCATGAAGTCTGTCGGTGAAGCGCTGGCCTTCGGCCGTACCTTCAACGAAGCCCTGCAAAAAGCCGTGCGCATGGCCCAAAACCGCAGCACCGGCATCGCCTGTAACACCGTTCAATTCAAGGATCTCAAAGAAGCCTTGCGTAATCCGACCGATCTGCGCATCTACGCCGTTTACAATGCCCTCGGAGAAGAATGGTCAGTCGACCGGGTGTATAAATACGCGCGCATTGACCGCTTCTTTATACGTAGCCTGCAGCAGATCCGTGAACTGGAAACCGAACTGCGCGTCGAAACCGGCCGGGCTCCGGAGCAACTGTTGCGCCGGGCCAAGATTGCCGGTTTTTCCGACAGTCAAATTGCCCTTTGCCTTAAAATCCGGGAAGAAAAGGTGCGCTCCCTACGCCAGGAAGCCGGTATCCGCCCGGTTGTCAAACTGATCGACACCGTCGCCGGTGAATTCCCGTCAAAAAGCGCCATGGCCTACATGACCTATTCCGGAGTAACCAGCGACCTGCTGCCCTCCGGCCGCGGCCCGATGATACTCGGTTCTGGCCCCTATCACATCGGTTCCAGCCTGGAATACGACTGGTGCTGCGTTCAAGCGTTGAACACCTGCCGCAAGCTCGGACAGGGGGCGATCATGGTAAACTGCAACCCGGACACCGCCTCTACCGATATCGAGGCCCCTGACCGCCTGTACTTTGAAGAATTGTCACTGGAACGGGTTCTGGACATCCATGAATACGAACAGCCCGGCGGCCTGCTGCTTTCCATGGGCGGACAAATTCCGAGCAGCCTGGCCATTCCGCTTTCGCGGCTGCAAATCCCGGTATACGGCACCGCCCCCGTGGATATTGCCCGGGCCGAAGACCGCTATAAGTTCAGCGCCCTGCTCGATGAGCTCGGCATCCAGCAGCCGGAATGGGCGGAGGTCACCAGCGTTGAAAAAGCGCAGGCCTTTGCCGCCCGCGCCGGATATCCCGTTTTGGTCCGGCCGGTCGAAGCTCTTTCCGGCGCGGGCATGAGCGTAGCCTGGGACGATATCAGCCTGAGCCTGCTTTTAAAAGGTCCCTCCGATATCAAACCGGAGACACCGGTAATCCTTTCCAAGTATGTGGAAAACTCCAAGGAAATCGAAATCGATGCCGTCGCCAACAAGGGTGAATTACTGGTTTACGCCATCAGCGAACACCTGGAAAACGCCGGAGTGCATTCCGGGGACGCCACGGTGGTCCTGCCGGCGCAGCGCATCTATCTTTCAACGGCCCAGGCAATCAAGAAAGCAGCCCGGAAGATTGCCGCCGCCCTGGAGATCACCGGACCGTTCAATATTAAATTTCTGGCCAAGAGCACCAACATCCAGGTAATCGAATGCAGTCTGCGGGCCAGCCGGTCCTTTCCTTTCTGCTCAAAAGTTTTCGGCATCAACATGATCGATATGGCTACCCGGGCCCAGTTGGGAGCGGAGGTTGAAAAGGTCGACGGCTCCCGGTTGGACTTTGACCATGTCGGCGTACGCGCCGCCCAGTTCAGCTATTCCAGCCTGAAGGGTACCGATCCGGTTGCCGGCATCGAAATGACCAGCACCGGAGAAGTCGGCTGTATCGGCCGCGGTGTGCGTGACGCCTTTATGAAGGCCCTGCTCTCCACCGGCTACCGCATTCCCAAAAAGAAAATTCTCCTGTCCACCGGACCGCTAGAAGACAAGGTGGACTTTATCGAGAGCGCCAAAAAACTGCGGGCGATGGGTTATGAACTGGTAGCCTCCGGAGGCACCGCCCGTTTTTTACAAAATAACGACATCGACGCCACCGCCCTGGCCTGGCCGTTGGAAGACCGCAAACCAAATATCGCCGACGCGCTGACGGACGGAGAGGTCGACCTGGTTATCAACATTCCCAAAAACAACCGCGAAACGGAACTGAAAAACGATTTCAGCATCCGCCGGATGAGCGTTGACTTGGGGATTCCGTTGATTACCAATATCAAGATCGCCAAGCAGTTTATTGATGCACTGGAATGGTATAAAAACCGCGGCCTGGAAGTGAAAAGCCGGGAAGAGTACTTTTAAGGGGCCGGGCTCCCGGACAGGCGCGCACGGATACCCGCTTCCGGGAGCGCGCGCCGCCGGTCCTTTTTTATTTAGTGCAATCGGAAACTTTTAGAGCCGAAACGGCTGGTACAAACAGTGCTTATTTTGTAGAGTGATGAAACTATGAATATCCGAAAATACGTCGGGCCGCGGGTTTTTTATGCCTCGGCCCTTGCACTGGCCATTCCGGTGATGCTGCAAGCCTTCGTCCAGACGATGGTCTCGCTGATCGATAACTTTATGGTCGCCGGACTCGGCGACATCAAGATGAGCGGCATCAACGTCACCAACCAGCTGGTTTTTGTGCTGATGGTGGCTTTCAGCACCCTCTCGGCCGCCGGCGGCATGTTCATGTCCCAATTCAACGGAGCCAAAGACCGCGAGGGTATGCAGCAGGTCTTCCGTTTTAAAATCGTGATGATGTCGCTGCTGGGCCTCGGTATCACCGTGCTGTGCACGCTGCTGCCGGAAGGAATTCTAGGCCTGCTGCTGCAGGGCAACAGTGAACGCGTCGAGATTATCGCCGCCGGCCGGACCTATATCGGCATTATACTTTTTACTTTCATTCCGATGGGTATCTCGATGGCCATCGGCTCCTCGCTGCGCGAAATCGGGAAGGTAAGACCGCCACTGGTAATTTCGATCATCGCCACAGTCGTCAACACCGTACTGAACTGGTTGTTTATTTACGGAAACATGGGCGCCCCCCGCCTGGAAGTCGCGGGCGCGGCCTGGGCTACGGTTGCCGCGCGTACGGTGGAAATGCTGCTGTTCTTTGCCTACATCACCGTAAAAAAACCGGGATTCTATGTCCGCCTGATCGCCCTGCTGAAAATCAATCTCAAGCTGTTCGTGACGATACTGTCAAAGTCCGGCATCCTGTTTCTGTCAGAAATGTCCTGGGTACTGACCGAAACGGTGATGTCCGCGGTCTTTAACGGACGCGGCGGGGCCGAAGTTGTCTCCGGCATGGCCGCCGGCTGGGCGATCGCTAATATTTTCTTCCTGGTGTTCGGGGCCATCCATACCTCCATCGGCGTGATCGTCGGCGGCACCCTCGGCCGCAATGACCTTGAAACCGCGCGTATCCAGGCCCGCTGGCTGCGCACCGGCGGTCTGGTTCTCGGCTTCATTGTGTCCATCGGCCAGTTTGCCTCGGTGCTGTTGATACCGGTAGTCTTCGGAAACCTCTCCGCCGGCGCCCGCACCATCACTCATCAATTACTGTGGGTGATCGCCCTGTACATGCCCATCTGGACCTATCTGAACGCCCAGTTTGCCACCGCCCGTTCCGGCGGAGACGCCATCATGGGCGCCTGGGTAGATGTCGGCGTCAATACCACGATGTTCCTGCCGGGAATAATTTTACTGGCCGCCTTCACCCCGCTCGGACCAATCTCGATGTATGCCATAGTCAAGGTTACTGATATTGTAAAGGTAGTCATCGCTACCTGGCAGTTGCGCAAGGAACGCTGGCTGGTAAACCTGACCACTGAAAACGGAACCAACGGAGGAAGTCTATGAAAGTAAAAATAATTGAAATGCCCCTGGACTACGGCGCCAGCCGCCGCGGCGCGGACATGGGTCCTTCGGCGATACGTCTGGCCGGCCTGCGCGAAAAACTTTGCAGTCTCGGAATCGAATCCGAAGACCTGTTTCCCCCGATTCAGATTCCGCCACAGGAATACCTTGACCCGGCCACCGAACGGGCCTTTGAAAACGCCCGCCACCTCGGTCCCATTCTGGACGCCTGCGACGAGCTGGCCGGTCATGTGGAGGACACCCTCAACGGCGGAGACTTCTCGCTGGTGCTCGGTGGCGACCACTCCATCGCGCTCGGCTCACTGGCCGGCTTTTCGGCCGCCGCCTCCAATCTGGGAGAGCGGGCCGGCGTACTGTGGGTGGACGCCCACGGCGATTTTAACACCAACCAGACCACCCCCAGCGGCAATATTCACGGCATGATTCTGGCCGCCTCCTGCGGCTACGGCATTCCGGAGCTGACCAATTTTTACCGGCCGGTACGCAAGATCGATCCGGCCAATGTCTGCTACGTCGGAGTCCGCGACCTGGATCCGAAGGAAAAAATGCTGATGAAGGAAGCCGGAGTGCGGGTCTATTCAATGAGCGAGATCGACCGGCTCGGTATCTCGCAAACCATCCGCGAGGTGCGGGCGTTTTTCGCCGAACGGGTGGACACCGTGCATCTCAGCTTTGACATTGACGCCATTGACCCGCGCTTTGCCCCCGGCGTTGGCATTGTCGTGCCCGGCGGCCTGTCCTACCGGGAAGTGCTTTTTATAATGGAAGAAATGTGCGCCTCCGGCTTAGTGGACTCCGCCGACATGGTCGAGGTTAATCCGGTGCATGACGTGCGCAATATGACAGCGGAAATGGCCGTCAACCTGATCGGCCGCCTGATGGGTGAAACCATTTACTAAAGGAGACCTCTAAAAACTGAAGTTTTTAGAGGTCCACTAACTGCTTATATTTTTGCGAAAGTCACCGGCGGCACAGCCGGCGCCGCTCTCGGGTTCAAAACCGATCTTTCGCAGATACTTCCAGTGCTCCTGCCCGACGCCCCGGTATACCAGGGCCGTAAAACCCTGAGCGGCAAAACGAGAGAGCTGCTCGCCGAAAAAGTGCGCGCCTATTTTGGTATCCCGGTAACGCGGTGTGACAAAGTCCACCAGTATCCGGCATACGCCCCCGGGAAGCGCCTGCCAGGCGAACAGACCGGCAATCTCGTTATCAGCGATATACCAGGACAAGCCGTCAGCTTCCGCCAGCGGTCTTTCCCCGAAAATCGAGTCCAGCTCAGTTTGATGTGTCTGATAAAAAAAATCCAGAAAGGCGGCTTCTTTCTCCGCCGCGACCAGGTTGTAGCCGGTACGCAGACCCCTGACCACCCACACGTAATACAGATCGATACAGATAATACCGATATTCATTACTACAGTGGGAGTTGAACGGGTCAATACCGCGAAAACAACAAACAGCGCTGAGCCTACCGCGTTGATTATCCTGAGCTTCACAATCGACTTCATGGTCAGCGAAACCAGTATGATCAGCGAGGCCGCGTAACCGAGTAATTCTATCCAGTATTCCATATCGCGAACGATACACTAAATCAGCGCGTAGCGCCAACCTACCTGCAGCCTGAACAACCGGCGCAACCGCCGCCGCAGTCCGACGCGTTTTTCTTTTTCCGTATATTATAAGTGACCGCCAGAACCACAGCGGCGGCCAGGACAATACCCACAATAACAGTTGCCATACTTGCCTCCTGTCATAAGTTTACTAAGGCTAACATATATTGTCAATACGGAAACTGCGACCGCCCAGCAGCTGTTCAATCTGTTCGGCCGAAGCAAAGCCGCTGGCCGCCCCGTTCTCGCCGATTTTCCAGGAAGCGAACAGCACTGCCCGCTGCAGGGCTTCCAAAGGCGGGTACCCCGCCAGATAATAGTGCAGGAAAGAACTGAATAACGCGTCGCCGGCTCCGACAGTATTAACCACCGGCCGGGTGTACTGCGCGCCGATCACATGCATCGCATTGGCGGTACGGTCAAACAGCAGCGCGCCTTTTTCGCCGAGACCGATCACCAGAACCTTGAAGCGGTAGCGGGTCACCAAGGCCCGGGCGAAATCCTCGGGGGCGGAAGGCAGGGCTTCGTCGCTCATGAACAAGATATCGGCGGCTTCCAGAAAATCACGGTTGTAGGGATCATCCGGATCGGAAAGCAGATGCACATCCGTAGCGACAGGTACGCCGGCTGCCCGGGCCAGAGCCAACAGCGGCCGGTTAAAATTGATATTGCACAGGATGGCGCAGTCACAGTCCGTCAAGACCGTCTCCGCCCCGGAGGGCAGCCGCGTCTCCTGAATATCTTTCAGGTCGCAGTAGATCTGGCGCCGGCCGCTTTCATCGTAAAGGATCACGGACTGCGGTGTTTGCTTAAGATTGGTGTGCAGATAAGCGGTAGCCCAGCCGCGTTCAGCGCACAGCCGTTCGGTCAGCTCGCCGGCGCTGTCTGAACCGAGACAGGCTGAAACCAGCGGCTCGGTACCCAGGGCGGAAAGGGCCGTAGCGATATTGATAGCCACCCCGGAGACCGTTGAATTCACGCCGAAAAAAGGATAATCAATAGGAAAGTACGGAATGGGAAAGCCCCGGATCTTTACGGTCGTTTCCATGTTTATCAAACCGGATACTAAAAAGCGCGCGGTCCCCGCCATGATCAACTCCTCAGCCATCTGGCTATATCCTTAAAGGTAAAATTTTTACCGGTCATTAAAATTCCAGTCCTGAAAATCTTAGCGGAAAAGCCCACCATTACAACAACAGCAAGCGCCAGAAGGGCCAGACTCACCGCGATTTTCCAGAGCGCGATATCGGTCAGTACAGAACGCATCACCATGACGATGGGCGAGGTGAACGGAAAATAAGACATAAATACCGCCAGAGGAGAATCCGGAGTGCCGATCATCGACTGCATCAGCACAATCGGAATTATCAGGAGCAGCACAACCGGTAAAGACATTTGCGCCATATGCTGATCATCCTCGGAGGCCGCTCCGGTAGCGGCGTAAATCGAGGCGTACAGCAGATACCCGCCGATAAAAAACGCGCTCAGGGCGAAAATGCTCTTAGCCGGAATAGCGACGGGAAGGACAATTCCGGCAAAACCGTTAACCAGCGCCAGGGCAAGAGCGGTAGTGCCTATCCAGAAAAAATATTGCAGCATGCCGGCCGCCCCTATTCCGAGAATCTTACCGAACAACAGGTCTTCGGCGGATACGGAAGACAACAACACATCTACTATCTTCGACGATTTTTCGGCGACTACCGACCGGCCGATCTGCTGGCCGTAAAGCAGCACCGTCATGTAAATGAGCATGCAGAAAACCATCACCACCATAAAGCCCGACAGAAAATTCGCGGTCAGCGAATGGCCGTCCACAGCGCTCGGTGAGCCGATGCTGTACACCGCAATTTCCGTGGAGTGCATCAACTGCCGGATTTCCAGCGTATCGTAACCGGCTTTTTCCAGACGCTCATCTACCAGCACCGCGTTAACAATGCTTTCCAGCCGATCCGAAAACGTCATATCCGGAGCGCCCTTGGTGTACCACCGGACTGCCTCGTTTTCGGGGAACACCAGATAGCCTTTCAGACGCCCGTCTTCAACCATTGCCGAAAGCTGCGCCTCGTTTTCCGAAACCTGTACCTGCCACTGCCGGCTTTCTATCCTGGAACGCAGGGCCGCTTCTCTTTCCGGGGTTGGAGAGAGAACTCCCAAACTGACGGTGGAGCCGGCCTTGTTGGAAGACCGAATCGCCAGAGCGGCCGGCAGCACGGTGATCGCGCCCATCAGCAGGGGGCCAAGCAGGGTAATAATCACAAAAGTTTTATTAAAGGCCATCTTCTTGAATTCATAGGCCAGAACCACAGACAGTCGGCTTGTTTTTTTCATGGCTTCGCTCCCTTCAATTCAACCTGCTGTACAAATATTTCGTGCAACGACGGCTCATTGACCGCGAAGGTCCGCACCGCGAGGCCCAGGCCTGCAATGGCCGAAAACAGAACCGCCAGATCAGCGGACTTTTCCATGCCCAGCTCAAAATCACGAAGCGAGCCCTTTACCTCACGCACGCCCTTAAGATCACGCAGGCACCGCGCGTCCGGCAAGTCCCCGGAAAGCGACAGATTAACCGTACCGGTGCCAAAAGAGCGGCGCAGGGCCGGCAGACTGTCATCGAGTATCTTTCGCCCTTTATCGAGCATGATGATGTGATCGCAGACCTTTTCAGCCTGTTCCATTACATGGGTTGAAAAAAGCACCAGCTTACCCTGCTCGCGCATCTCACGGATCACAGCCAGCAATTCATCGGCGCTTACCGGATCTAGTCCCGAAAAAGGCTCGTCCAGAAACACAATATCCGGGTCGTGCAGCACAGAAGCCACAAACTGGATTTTCTGGCTCATGCCCTTAGACAGGGTGTCCAACTTTCGGTTTTTCCATTCCGTGAGCTCAAAGCGCTCCAGCCAATAATCCAGCCGCTTCAGGGCGACTTCTTTTTTGCACCCTTTCAGCGCCGCCAGATACAGCAGCACATCGACCAGCTTTTGTTTCTTGTACAAACCGCGCTCTTCCGGTAAATAGCCGATACGCACCCGGTCAGTGTCCGTCAGTTCAGCCTTGTCCAGCCGGATGGTACCGGTATCAACGGACAGAATTCCCAGAATCATTCTGATGGTCGTGGACTTACCGGCTCCGTTCGGTCCGATCAGGCCGTAAATTTTCCCCGGCGAGGCTTCGAAAGATAAGTCCACCACAGCCCGGTGGCTGCCGTAGGTTTTATTGACTGAATCAAGAGTCAGCATTTGTAATTCTCCTTTAGGGGTTCAAGGCCATTGCGGGGGCAGACGTCCAGTATACAGCATTCCATACAATGAGGAGAGCGGGCCACGCAGACATAGCGGCCGTGCAGCAGCAGCCAGTGATGGGCGGATGAGAGAAAGCGCTCCGGGATACGCGAGAGCAGGTCGGCCTCAATCTGGAGGGGTGTCCGGCCGGCGGAAAGGCCTGCGCGCGGGGCCAGACGCAGCAGGTGCGTGTCCACCGGCATGGTAGCCTCGCCGAATACCACGTTGAGCACCACATTGGCGGTTTTCCGTCCGACGCCGCTGAGGCTCTCCAGATCCTCGCGCGTCGAGGGCACCTGTCCGCCGAACTTTTCAACGAGGGTACGGCTCAGCGCCATAATGTGGCGGGCCTTGGTGGGATATAAATTGACGGATTTAATATAGGACTTCAAGCCTTCTTCGCCCAGTTCCAGCATTTTTTCCGGAGTATCAACCGCGTCAAAAAGAGCGGCGGTGGCTTTATTGACACCCTTGTCGGTCATCTGCGCTGACAATACCACCGCCACCAGCAGGGTGTAGCCGTTCCGGCTATGCAACTCGGTTGCCGGGGAAGGGTTCGCCGCCGACAGTCGCTCGAACATCGCTTCCACAGTCTGATCATCAACTAGTATCATGGTCAGCAGTCTAGCCTCTGGAAAGCGGAATGGCAATCCATGGCCTGCACAGGCTCCAGCCAAACTGATATACTGATCAACATGAACCTGTTGTCTGTTTCCAAAATTTCCCGCTCCGGGCGTGAAAAACCACTATTTACTGATGTTACCTTCGGCCTTGAAGAAGGCGAAAAAGTCGCCCTGATCGGCCGCAACGGCTGCGGCAAAAGCACACTGCTCTCCTGCATTACCGGAGAGTTGGAATGCGAAACCGGGTCAGTGGTGTTAAACCGCGCGGCCGGAGTTTCGTACCTGAGCCAAAACCCTTCGTTTCACAGTGGAGACTCCATCCGTGACCATATTTTTACCGGCGCCGGTGCGGAGCTGAAACTGATCCGCGAATATGAACTGGTCTGCGAAAAGATCACCGATACCCCGGCCCTGCAATCCCGGCTTGAGGAACTGACCCATGAAATGGATGTCCGGAATCTCTGGAACTGGGAAGCCCGCATTAAATCGATTTTGGGAGTACTGGGCATCAGCGACCTCTCGGCTCTGATGGGTAGCCTGTCCGGAGGCATGCTCAAAAAGGTCGCTCTGGCCCAGGTACTGATCGAGGACACCCGCCTGATTCTGCTTGATGAACCGACCAACCATCTGGACAGTACCACCATCGCCTGGCTGGAAGACTATCTGCGCACCACCGACCGCGCCGTGCTGATGGTCACCCATGACCGGTATTTTCTGGACGCGGTCTGCACTTCCATCTATGAGCTGGAACACGGCTCTCTGGTCCGCTTTAAGGGAAACTTCACCCGCTATCTGGAACTGAAGGCCGACGCCGAGGAAATCGCCGCGCGCACCGATGCCCGCATCGAGTCAGTGCTGCGCAAGGAACGCGAATGGCTGCTACGCGGCCCGCAAGCCCGCGGAACCAAGGCCCGGGCCCGGGTCGACGCCGTGCACCGCATGATCAACCGCGAAAAACTGACCGTAGAGACCGCCTTCAGCTTTGAAACTACCGGTCGCCGGCTGGGCGGGATCATTCTGGAAGCGGAAGGTCTCACCAAGGCCTGGCCCCGGCCGGACGGTACGCCGCGGACGGTAATCAATGACTTTTCCTTTACATTCCGCAAGGGGCAGCGGCTCGGCGTCTTCGGCGACAACGGCACCGGCAAGACGACATTACTGAATCTGCTGGCCGGAGAATTGGAAGCCGATTCCGGTATCCGCAAGGCCGGCTCGAACACTGTCTTCGCCTACTACCGCCAGAATCCCGTTTTCCCGGACACGGTGGAAACTGTTCTGGAATATATCCGCGACCAGGCCGAAATGATACAAATGGCCGACGGCTCGGTGCTGACCGCCGCCCTGCTGCTGGAACGCTTCGGTTTCAGCGGACGGATCCAGTATTCCTCGGTTCACGCCCTCTCCGGCGGCGAACGCAAACGGCTGTATCTGGTGCGGCTGCTGATGAGCAACCCCAATTTCCTGATCCTCGATGAGCCGACCAACGACTTTGACATTTACACCCTGTCAATTTTGGAATCCTTTTTAGTCGCCTACGCCGGCTGTCTCCTGATTGTGTCCCACGATCGCTATTTTATGGATCGCACCGTAGACACCCTGCTGGTTCTCGAGCAAAACGGAGATATCTCCGGCTTTGTTGGCTCCTGTTCCGAATATATTGCCCTGCGCGCCGAACGGCAGAGCGAGGCCCAGACGGCAGTCAATTCAGCTCGGGTCAAAAGCGACTCAGCGGTTAGCGCCGCAGCGCCGGCCGGCCCAACGGACAGCTCAGGGTCCGGCTCAACAGCCGCCGGTGGAAGCCCTAAACCCAAGAAACTGACTTACAAAGAACAAAAAGAATTTGAGACCATGGAAGGCGATATTGAGGCTCTGGAAAAACGCAAAACTGAACTGGAAAACCTGCTCTCCGGCGGCGAAAGCGATCACCGCAAACTGCACGAGCTTTCTGTTGAGCTGGAAAAGGCCGGCCAGGAATTGGATGCCAAGTACCACCGCTGGGAACACCTGGCCTCTATAGCCGGCGCCTGACGGGTGCCCTCGCAGGTGAGGGCAGATCACCTCGCCTGCCGCGGGTTTCAGCGCCTACAGCGCCTTTCCCCAGCGGGCAATTTTCACCTCTACCGGCCGGCGATCGTAGCGGGTTTCCAGAAAGCGCACCGTTTCGGCGTCCGGGTTCCAGAGCGCGAAATAGGCTGGATAGGATTCCGGACTCGGAGGAGCGGAATTCCGGCCGGTTCCAAAGGACCGCGGGAAACCGACACTCCCGGGATTAATTATCAACGGAGTATTTTCCAGATCAACCTGCAGTCCGGCGTATGGTTCGATCACCGGAGAGAGCGGATTAGCCCGATACAAGACCGCCGAGTGGGTATGCCCGGCAAAGCAAACTTTCAGGGAGCGGTCCGCTAAATAAGAAAGGGCGTACAGAGTTTCATAGCCGCCGGTGAGATACCCGGTCAGCGGTTCCAGGGGTGAGCCGTGCACCGCCAGCACCGAGTCGGAGAGTAGACAGGAACCCGTCAAACCGGCCAGCCAGGCCTTATCGGCCTCCGATAAAACGCGAGCCGTACGTTTCAGGGCGGTCTGGGCATTTTTGTTAAACCACTTCAGGGGCAGCAGACCGGTCAACGCCGCGTCATGGTTACCGGCCAGGATATGCACCGTGTCGAGACTGTCCTGCAGGGAACGCAGCCTTTCGATACACCAGGGAGAGTCCGGGCCGTAGCCGGTAGTATCCCCGAGACAAAGCAGGCCGGAGTACATACCCTTAGCCTTCTCGAGTACCGCCATGAAGGCTTCCTTGTTTCCATGAATGTCCGAAACAACCAGAATTTCCATCACCGACTCCCGTTTTCCCCTCTTTTTAATATATACTATAAACGTGGAAAAAAAAGCCAGAACGACACTTTCCAACCTGATCGCCGACCGGCTCACCCCGGAGCTGAAACTGCTTTCCGAAACCGAAAACTGTCTGCAGTACACTCCTGAATACCCGGCCTATGAACGGCAGTTCGCGCAATGGCGGCGCGCGCTCAAAGACACCCGTAACGGCGGCGTCGAACTGGCCGAAATCCGCTCTCAGATAGTTGCGCTGCGTCGCGCCATGCGGCTTTCCGGCTACGACCTGTCGCTCGGCCTGGTGCGCCTCAATCTGGACGGCTTCCGCAGCGATGAAGCCCTGGCTCAAGGTTTCCGGCGTCTGGTAATCTGCTTTAGCGGGACCGCTCTGTACACCCACAGCGGCTCGGATAATCATCTGGTCCTCGCGGAACAGCTCAGCGGACGGCTTGAACAAAGCCGGCTCTTGATCGCTCCCACCGAATCCCACTACCTGTGGTACCGCCGTACCGCCCGTGAACTGACCCTTTCAGGATCGGCAACCGAAACCAAAGAAGCCTATCAGCGGTTGCGCGACCGGGCCGCCGCCAATCCGCTCAAACTGCTTACTGCCTTGAAGCAGCTGCGCTGACCGTCCGGCAAAAAAAATTGACAGATACAGCGGACTCTTTTACACTTACGGCATTACTATGGCTTACAAACCGACGAGGTTATCATGAAAAAAAGCCCCATGGCCCGACGCATCACCAGATTGGCCGCCCTATCGTATTTTTACGTACAGATCGGCACCGTTTCCATCAGTGAAATTTTCTCGCAGATGTACAACCCGGTGCGGGACTTAAACTATGCCGGACGACTGCTCCTGGCCTTTAATCCAAAACTGATAATCTTTGATATCCTGCTGTGCTGTATCGCCGCCTTGGTAATTTCCCGCTACCTGAAACCGCTCTGGGTAACCCTGGACACCCCGCCGGAGCAACGCGACAAAAAAATCGAGGCCCGGGCCCGCATGGTAGCGGTGCACCTGCCCTGGTCGCTGATCCTTTACAATCTGAGCATCTGGACAATCGCGGTGATTTTATTCTACTACCTGAACGGCGGGGCTATGCCTTCCGGTTTACCCTTTACCTGGGTTCTGCTGATCAAACTGGCGGTATCGCTGGTCGGTTCGGTATTAAACGCCTTCGTTATCGACGCCTATCTGAAAGAACCCAAACAGTTGCTGAATATTCACCATCTTGGACAGCGCGAGCGCGATCATTTTATCGAGCTGAAGCCCATCCTGCTGCCCCTGATTTCCGGGTTCGTGACAGTCAGCCACATGGCTTTTATCATGTGGTATTACAAAACCAAACCCGCGGGCATGCAGGGCCCGGACTCCCCGGTTTTTTCGGCTTTTACCGCGGGCGCGCTCATTATGGTGGTACTCTGGTTTGTAGCCTTCCTTTCCAAAAAACAGGACCTCATCCAGTATGAACTGCTCAACAGCCAAATCCGCCGGCTGGCCTCGAAAGACGCGTCCGACCTGAATAAAAAAGTGGCCATTCTCAACTACGACGAAACAGGAAGAATCACCGAAAGCCTGAATGTCTACATCGGCACTCTGCACGGCCTGATTGCCACGGTGCAAACCGGCTGCGGCACCCTCAAGGAAAATGAAACTGATCTGGGCACGGCTATCTCCGAAGCCGAGAACCGGTTGCGGGCCATCAAAGGCGCCGTGGATACCGCCGATGAGCAAATCAACCGGGAGGCGGAAGCCACCGGAGACTCGACTCAGGCGGTGCGCAAGATTTCGGAAAGCGTAATCCAGCTGCATCAGGCGGTAGAACAGCAAACCGCCAGCGTCAGCAACTCCAGCGCCGGAATCGAACAGATGCTGGCCAACATCGGCTCGGTGACCGCCAACGTGGAACGGGTCGGGCGTACTTGCTCGGAACTGCTGGAAGCCGCCAACCGCGGAAAGAATAAAATTCAGGAATCTAATACCCTGATTTCCAAGGTTATGGATACTTCAGCCCTGCTCTCGGACGCCAACAAGATGATCGCGGCTATCGCCTCCCAAACCAACCTGCTGGCCATGAACGCCGCCATCGAGGCCGCTCACGCCGGCGACGCCGGGGCCGGCTTCGCGGTGGTCGCCGATGAGATCCGGTCCCTGGCCGAGAAAAGCTCGGCGCAGTCCAAGAACGTAAATCAACAGCTCAAACAGGTCCGGGAGTCGATCGAAAACGCGGTATCTTCTTCCAGGGACGCCTCCGCCGGCTTCGACGAAGTACTGACCCTGATCAATGCCGTGAGCACCATGGAAGCCGAAAACAATCAGGCCATGAAGGAACAGAAAACCGGCTCGGACCAGGTCGCCGAAACCCTGTCCGGAATGCAGCACACCACGGCCACGGTAAACACCGCCGCCAAAGAACTGACCGGAGACGCTGACCTGCTGGATGAGGCCATCCACCGGCTGACGATTTATTCCGCGGCCGCCAAACAGGAAATGGATCAGATTACCCGCGAGATAGGCGCGATGACGGAAACCTTTGCGCGGGTCAGCGCGCTCAAGGAAAAAAACAGCGCTACCTTCGGCAAACTATCCGGCGAGGTCAACCGCTTTATTTTATAACGAGCCGTGATATACTGAAAGTTGCCGCGTTCGGCAGCGCTAATTTCTTGATTTTTTCGGGAGGGTTTTATGAAACGGGACATCGGTACTATCATTATTGGAACGCTTTTTCTAATCGCCGGAATTTTGATCGGCGGCAGCATTCTCGGCATCTTCGATTTCCGCATCAACTTCGCCGGCTGGTGGACGGTATTTATCATAGTACCGGCCCTAATCGCCATAGTGCAGACCGGCTTCACGCCGCCGGCCCTGATCATGCTCAGCGTCGGCACCATCCTGCTGCTGGATGCCCAGAACGTCATTCCGGGCTCCTTGAGCTGGCGGCTGATCCTGCCGATCATCCTGCTGATCGTCGGCTTTAACCTGCTGTTCGGAAATAACACCAAGCGTTCTAATGGAAAAACCGGCGCGGCGGGCACGGGTCATGGGACCGGAGCGGGATCCGGCGCCAGCTATAAAAGCGCCACGGCCATCTTCGGCGGACAGGACATTCTGTACCCGGCCGAGGAGTTCAGCGGCGCGGCCTACAGCGCGATATTCGGCGGCTGCACCATCAATCTGCGCAATGTGCATATTACCGGCGAGGCTGTCATTTCCGTTACCGCCCTGTTCGGCGGAATTGACCTGATATTGCCGGATAATGTGCAAGCCTTCGTCAATGTCACACCGATCCTCGGCGGAGCGGACTGTAAATATGTCTCCTCCCAGGATCCGCTCTCGCCAAAAATTGTGATTAACGGAACAGCAACCTTTGGCGGAATTGACATTAAATAAGGGTCGGCACGGTTCCTTCAGAGCGGTGATTTATGGTATAAATCCATAAGGCACTTTACTGGAGGAACGGCATGAAAAAAACCTGGTGGAAAGAAGCGGTGGTCTATCAGATTTACCCGCGCAGCTTCATGGATTCTAACGGCGACGGCATCGGCGATCTGCCGGGAATCACCTCCAGGGCTGACTACCTTAAAGAACTGGGCATAGACGTGGTCTGGCTCTCGCCGGTTTACCAGTCGCCCAACACCGACAACGGCTACGACATCAGCGATTACTGCGCCATCATGTCCGACTTCGGCACCATGTCCGACTGGGAGGACTGCCTTTCGGCCCTGCACCAGCGCGGCATCAAGCTGATTATGGATCTGGTCATCAATCATTCTTCCGACGAGCACCCCTGGTTTATTGAATCAAAAAAATCCCGCGCCGGCGGAAAAAGCGCCTACTACATCTGGCGTGATGGACGCCAGGGGCCGGACGGCTCACTGCTGCCCCCGAATGACTGGGGTTCCATTTTCTCCGGCTCGGCCTGGAAATACAGCGTGGAGCGCGATCAATTCTACCTGCATCTGTTTGCCGAAAAGCAGCCGGACCTCAACTGGGAGGAGCCGGCTCTGCGGCGCAGCCTCCAGGACATGATGCGCTTTTGGCTGGATAAGGGCGTGGACGGCTTCCGCATGGATGTCATCAACATGGTTTCCAAGGATCCTGATTTTACCACCTTCATGAATGGGCCGCGCATCCACGAATTCCTTCAGGAAATGAACAGGGAAGTACTTTCCAAATACGATATCATGACCGTCGGCGAAACCCCCGGTGTGGATCCGGAAATGGCCGAACTCTATGTCGGGGAAGACCGGCATGAATTAAATATGGTTTTCCAATTTGAACACATGGATGTGGATTGCGGGCCGGAGGGGAAATGGGATGTCAAACCCTGGAAACTTACCGACCTGAAACGCATTCTCGGTAAATGGCAGACCGGACTGGACGGCAAGGGCTGGAACAGCCTCTACCTGAATAACCACGATCAGCCGCGCATGGTATCGCGCTTTGGCAACGACGGCCAATGGCGCGTTGAAAGCGCCAAACTACTGGCCACCATGCTGCACACCATGCAGGGTACGCCCTACGTCTATCAAGGTGAGGAAATCGGCATGACCAATGTAGCCTTCCCGCGTCTTGAGGATTACGACGATATCGAAATAAAAAACTTTGTCCGCGAAGCCAAGGAAAAAAAGGGCCTGACCGATGCCGAGCTGCTGCCAAAAATCCATTACCGCGGGAGGGACAATGCCCGCACCCCCTTCCAGTGGAACTCCGGTCCCAACGCCGGGTTTACTACCGGAAAACCCTGGCTGCCGCTTAATCCGCGGTACCCAACAATCAACGCCGAAGCCGCCCTGCAGGACAGCGACTCGATATTCCATTATTACCGCCGCTTGATTGCCCTGCGCAAGCGCAACCCCATACTGGTCTACGGCGGCGCCTTTACCGAATACCTCGCGGAAAGCGAGCAACTATACGCATACACCCGGGAAATGGATGGGCAAAAACTGCTGGTCACCCTTAATTTCAGTGACCGTTCCGCGCAGGTGCCAGGACCCGCTCAACTGCTGGGGGCCGGCGCGAAACTGCTGATTGGCAACCGCGATGAAAAAGCCGCGCAGCAGGACAGCGCCTCCGAGACCATCACGCTTGGACCCTGGGAAGCCCGGGTTTATCTGGTATAGGCCGCCCTAAAACCTCAGGCAGTAACGAAGGCTGAACAGGCTCACTTGACCGGGAAATGATTATGTATTATTACTGTATTAAGTTATATGCATACCGAAACCCGGGGCGCCACACCGCTTTATATCCAAATCCGCGAACAACTGCGCCATGACGTGCTTTCCGGCAAAATTCCGGAAGGTCAGCGGTTTTCTTCGATTTCTGATATGGCCGCGGATTTTAACGTGACGGCGGCCACCGTGCGCCGGGCTCTGCAGGATCTGACCGCCGAAGGTCTGGTAAGCTCGCATGTCGGCCGGGGCACCTTTGTAGTTCAACGCCCCGTGAGCCAAACCGCGTCCCCGCCCCACTCCGAAACCGCCTCCGAAACCGAGCGGTCGGTCCGCCGCAAAACAACACAGCACACCACCAAAGACGCCATCACCGATCTGCTGGCCCTGGCCCGCAAAGACGGTGTCATCTCCTTCACCCGCGGCATCGGCGATCCCGACACTGTCGAAAAAGGCACACTAACGACTCTGGTGCATAAGGCACTGGCTTCCGGAGAGGAGCTCTTTCTGGATTACGGCGATCCCCGCGGCCTGCTCCCATTGCGCCAAGCTATCGCCGCCCTTTATACCGAACAGGGTCTGAATGTCAGTACCGATCAAATACTGGTCACCAGCGGCTCCCAACAGGCCATCAGCCTGCTGGCCCAATACGCCGCCGAGCGCAACATGCCGGTTCTTTGCGAAACACCCTGCTACAGCGGCGTCAGTAACGCGCTGAGCGCCTTCGTGCCGGAGATCAGAGCGGTTATCCGGACAGAAGAAGGCCCCTCCATACAGGATATTGAAAAAGCCCTTCAGGACTCAACCGGCAGGGCTACCCCGCAGAGCGCCGAGGCCCTGTTGTACCTCTGTCCTATACTGCATAACCCGATGGGCACCGATATATCCGCGGCCAACCAGCAGCGGATCGCCGACTGGGCCGCGTCCGGCAAAGCCCTGATCATCTCCGACGAAATCTTCCGGGACCTGCATTCCGGCTCGAATCCGCCGCAATCCTTTTTACACCACCCAGGCCCCGAACACTGCGCCATTCTCGGCTCGCTTTCCAAATCCTTTATCAGCGGCCTGCGGGTCG
The DNA here is from genome assembly GCA_942493045.1 of Treponemataceae bacterium. GTDB lineage: Bacteria > Spirochaetota > Spirochaetia > Treponematales > Treponemataceae > Teretinema. Next base: position 2,333,334 of record OW818665.1, read on the forward strand.
GCTGGATAGTCTCTTCCGAGGAACGCATCCGTGCGCTGACCAAACTCAAAAAAGCCCTGGATCTGGGCTGCCCGCCTCTGATGCAGGGAATTGCCCGGGCCTTTCTGGAAGACGCCGATGGCTATAGCGCCCACCGACAGCGTATCCGCGCCCATTACCGGGTCCTGCGCGATTGTACGCTCTCCGCCCTTCATGCGGAAATGCCGCAGGGGGTCAGCTGGACAAAACCACAGGGCGGCTTTCAGCTTTGGCTTACGCTTCCCCCCGGATGCTCCAGCGTGCAGCTTTTCGTGCGCGCCGTAGAGGAGGGAGTGGCCTTCCTCCCCGGACCGTTGCAGGATCTTGACGGCGGCTTTCTGAATTCGCTGCGTCTGTGTTACGGGTCACTTTCGACACTTGAAATTGAAACCGGCATTAAACGGCTGGCCAAAGCCATCCGCGACATGCTCAGCTCTCCGGCGGAACCGGACGGCGCAGCTCAGATTTATATGTAGGTAAGCCAAGCGTGCAGTCACGCAAACAGATAGATGAGGAGAATGAATATGGAAAAGAATGATGCCTTCGCGGTAAAGATCGGCCTGGCAGAAATGCTCAAGGGCGGCGTAATTATGGACGTAACCAACGTAGAACAGGCCAAGATAGCTGAGCAGGCCGGAGCCGCCGCCGTCATGGCCCTGGAACGCATCCCTTCGGACATCCGCAAACAGGGCGGAGTCTCACGCATGTCCGATCCTAAAATGATCCAGGAAATTCAGGCCGCGGTTTCCATTCCCGTTATGGCCAAGTGCCGTATCGGTCATTTTACCGAAGCCCGCATCCTCGAGGCTCTTTCCATTGACTTTATCGATGAAAGCGAGGTACTGACACCCGCCGATGAGGAATTCCACATCAGTAAGCATCAGTTTAAAGTTCCCTTTGTCTGCGGCTGCCGCAATCTGGGAGAGGCCCTGCGCCGTATCGGCGAAGGCGCGGCCATGATGCGCACCAAGGGCGAAGCCGGTACCGGCAACGTCGTCGAGGCTGTGCGCCACATGCGACAGCTGATGGCCGATATCCGCCGCATCAAAAACATGGATGAAGCCGAGCTGATGACCGCCGCCAAGGAACTGCAAGCCCCCTTCGAGCTGGTACTGGAAACCCGCCGCCTCGGCAAGCTGCCCGTTCCGAACTTCGCCGCCGGCGGAGTCGCCACCCCGGCCGACGCCGCCCTGATGATGCACCTCGGCGCCGAGACAGTCTTTGTCGGCTCCGGCATCTTCAAGTCCGCTTATCCAGAACGCATGGCCAAGGCCATCGTGCGCGCCGTTACCCACTATCAAGACCCGGCCGTGCTGCTGGAGGTTTCCGTCGGTCTCGGCGATGCCATGGCCGGTCTCCAGATTTCCGAACTCGACGCCTCAGAGCGCCTGGCCGGCCGCGGCTGGTAAACGGCATAACACAGGAGCGAACAGTCATGAAAACTAAAACGATCGGCCTGCTCGCCCTGCAGGGCGGTTATGCCAGTCACGGCGCGGTGCTCACCGCGCTTGGCCAAACCGTACGCGAGGTGCGTACCGCCGCGGAGCTCGCGCTCTGCGACGCCCTGGTCATCCCTGGCGGGGAATCCACCGTGCTCACCAAACTGTTAATGACGGCGGACTGGCAGCCCGGTCCGCTGCATATCGCCCTGAAAGAATTCGCGCAACGCAAACCGGTCATGGGCACCTGCGCCGGCCTGATCATGCTGGCGAGGCCCTGCGGCAACGAGCGGGTGGTGTCGTTGGATATCCTGCCGGTCAGCGTAGAACGCAACGCCTACGGCCGCCAGACGGAATCTTTCGTCGCGCCGGTTACCCTGACGCTTCCCGGCGCCGAAGACAACCGGCCCTACCCGGCCGTCTTTATCCGGGCGCCGCGCATCATCGACGTAAATCCGTCAGTCCAGGTTCTGTGCCGTTATGGTAGCAGCTCTGAACCGATCATGGTACAATACGGCAAGATCCTGGCCCTGACCTTTCATCCGGAACTGAGCCCGACAGACACGCGGGTACACGAATACTTTCTCAGCATGATCCCATAAGGAGAAACACTATGTACACCGCTACCATGCGCTATCAGTTTAATGAAGGTCACTCGGACGTCGGCTGCACAATCTGGAGGGACACCGTCCTGCCCAAGGCCCAAAAGGCGCCTGGCTTAATCCGCATGCAGCTGTTGGTCGCTCCTCCGGCGGCCCTGGCTATCGGGACATGGAAAGACAAGGCCAGCGCCGAAGCCTTTATGCAAACCGGAATCTTTAAAATACTGATGGGCAAGATCGGCCCCCTGCTCGCCGGCCAGCCCAAACCGGAAGTCTGGGAACTGGACGCCTACCTGACTAACGAAGACTGAGGGAAAGACCCTACAGTGACGCTTTTTTCCAGAGAAACCACGAACCGGTAGTTCTCGTATATTCAAGAAACCATCCTGACTGAATGCTCTTTGTTTCTTTTCCTATCAAAGAGCCGTCGACTGAGACAGAAAAACAGTAAGCATAATTGAAAACCATTTCTCCCGAGGCGCTAAACCAGGCCTGAAGGAAAATTCCGGCTTCTTCTTTTTTATGAGAACTGAAGTCGATAGTTTGAAGAAGCACGCCCCCCTTATAAAGGCTGACAGAAAGCTTTCCAGACAGCTCATCGATGCGGACGCTGTTCGTCTGCACGTAGTATTCCTGGAGTGTTTCTTCGCTCGGGACCTCCATCTCAGCTTTTGGATATTGCTTTTCCGCAAGGCGGGCAAAGAGCGAAAAAAGGGTATCTGTAGACTCATGGGCATCAGCGTCGACCACAGCAGCAGGTCCGTTAAGATACATTCCGGAAATGGGGAGAAGAGCATCCGGAGCCGGCCAGACCCCGGGATAGTCCGCTATACGACTCGTAACACAGGAAGATAACAAGATGGACAGCACCCCCAGAGCGCAGCAAATAATCTGCTTATAGCAGCCGGAATGAAATCGTCTTTGCATCTGTGCCCCCGATTTCCTGGAGTATACCACAACCCTCCGCGTAAAACACTTCGTTGATCTGCCACCATGCTGAATCACCGAAACTCGTATATTATGGTACGGGAATTGACTTTCACCGCTGATTGATGGACATTTAGCAGTATGAATAACGTATTGATCCGTTACCTGCTGATCGCTACCGGGGCTCTTTCTCTGGCGCTCGGAACGGTTGGAATCTTTCTGCCTGTATTGCCGACTACGCCGTTCTTTCTGCTGAGCGCGGCGGTTTGGGCGCGCAGTTCGCCGCGCTTTCACGCCTGGCTGCTTGGAACCCGTTTCCCCGGCTCATACATTAAAAGCTACCGGGATGGTCTGGGAATCACGATAGTGGCCAAAATTACCACCCTGTTTTTTTTATGGACAACCATTTTACTTTCGGCCCTTGTTTTTGTGGACTTCCTGCCGGTACGAATCGGTTTGATTTTAATTGCCTGCGCCGTTACCATTCATATTGCCCTTATCCGCACCAAAAAAATAGATTCAAAGAATTCTAGGAGTAAATAATGAAGAGAACCATGTTAATTCTTTTTGTGCTGGCTGTGTTAATCGGTTGCACACCCAAGGCAGACCGGGAAACCGGGAAAGCTATACTGACATCCGCGAAACTGCTCTATGCGGAAGGCGCGGTTTTGATGGATGGGAAAACAATTGAAATCGGCGCGATTATTCCCGAAGGAGCCCTGCTGGCAACAGAAGCAGACGGGGCGGCCGAAATAGTCTTCGGCGATAAAAATATTATCAGAATGGGACCGGATACGATTATCCGGGTAAATTTGGAAACCCTGAATAAAACCGTCACTGTAGACTCGGGAACGGTGGGAGCGGTGCTGCGAAAGCTGGATAAACTGGCCGGGGGAAACCTGGAAGTCAGGACCCAGTCCCTGGTCGCCGGCGTACGCGGCACCAGCTTTTTTCTGCGGGTCAGGCCTGAACAGCAGGAGACCTACTTCTGCGTCTGCAATGGTACCATCGGTCTGACAGCCGCCGATCAATCTGAGAGTTTTGAGAAGACCGCGACCCATCACGACGCCACTATCTTTACCGGTACAGTGGAAAAAGCGATTGTCAGCCTCCCGGGACCGGGATATGACCACGGGCATACTGACCAGGATATGGAAAATCTGGCCGCGAAAATAGACGAGACGATCGAATGGGGAACCGCTGACTACGGTTATTAAAAAAAATATCTATCGAAGTAAACCTTTTGGCTCCTTGCGGTCTCCAACCTCTGTATAAGGGGCCTGAAAGGCTTACAAGGAGCAATAAATGAAAAACAATACTAAACAATACGCCCTCGCGCTGTTACTGGTAATCAGCGTCGCCGGTCTGCACGCGTCTGGGTCCGGCGAAACCGCGGCCCAGAGCGACCTGACCACGGTGGAATCCTGGCCGTTCGAAAGCGGCGGCTCGCTGATTCTGGAAGCGCACACCGGCGGAAACATCCGCGTGGAGAGCTGGGACCGCGATGCGGTAGAGCTGACCATCACCAAGCGCGGAAACCATCCAGAATTGATCACTGTAAACACCCAGGCTACAGAACGCCGCGTGCGCTCGGTAGTCCGGCAGAGCCGGAATGCCCGGGGCCTTTCCGTCGAAATGGTCGCCAGGGTACCCGCCGCCACATCGATCGAAATCAGCTCAACCGGCGGAAATTTGGTGATAACCGGCATTACCGGCGAGGCGACCGCCACAACCATGGGCGGGAATATCATTGTCCGGAATTCCGCTTTGCAGGGACGGCTTTCCACTATGGGCGGAAACCTTGACTTCACCGGGACCAATGGCACCTTTAAGGCGACCACCATGGGCGGAAACATCGACTTTGACGGCGCGGGCGAAAACAGCGCGACCCAGACTGCCCCGGGATCTGACCGTGTAACACTGGAAACCATGGGCGGAAATATCACCGTAAAGAACGCTCCGCTGAACATCGAATTGAAAACCATGGGCGGAAACATAAATCTGGGCCTTATCGAGGGTAGCCTGAAAGCCACTACCATGGGCGGAAATATCAGTCTGAAAACGGTGAACGGTGAGACTGAACTCTCCACGCTCGGCGGAAATATTACCGTAGGAAACGCAGCTTCCCGGCTGCGGGCCACGACTTCCGGCGGAAACATTACCATTGAAAAAAGCGGGCCGGAAACAAGGGTAACAACCAAGGGCGGCAACATTACCGTGCGCGAAACCCGCGGCGCCCTTGAGGCTTCCAGCGAGGGCGGCGACCTGGACATCACTCTTTCCGGCGGTCTCGCATATGACGCCGATATTACCCTGTATCAGTCCAAAAGGGCCCGCCGTGATTTCCAGATTATCAGCACCATGAATATGCAACGCTTTGAGGAGAGCGTTCCCGAACGCAGCACCCTGAAAAGAATTCTGCGTGCCAACGCTGTGCAGGGAGCCGCCGATGTACGAGTCACCTTGAGCACCGTAGATGGCGACATCAAACTCGCTCAAAGGTAAAAAAGCGAATGCATACTGATGCCGAAATACCGGCCTTGGTCAGAGGTGCCCAAGGCGGCGACACGAAAGCCTACGAGGCCCTGTATCGCCGCTTCCTCGCCCCGGTCTATTCACTCGCCTTCCGAATGACCGGTTCGGTTGAGCAGGCTGAAGACCTGACCCAGGATATTTTTGTGAAAGCCTGGCAAAAACTGAGTCTTTTCAGGGGCGAGAGCGCTTTCTTTACCTGGCTTTACCGCCTGGCCCTGCGAATCTGCCTGCGCGGCCGCAAAGGAAAGGCGGCGCATCTCCCGGGCAATATGCCCCTTGAAGACAATAACCTTCCGCAATCGTCAAACGGCGGAAGGTGGGATACTGATGACCGGCTGGATCTGTTGCGGGCAATTAATCGGCTACCGGCCCGTACCAGGGCCGCCGTGATTTTATTCGATATAGAAGGCTATACACATGCCGAAGTCGCCTCGCTGCTGAATATCCGCGAGGGAACATCCAAGGCGCTGGTTCATAGGGGCCGGCAACGAATAAAGCGGGAGGTTCAAAAATGAGCGATAACACCGGCAAACCGGATCTATCCGCCTTGAAGGAAAGCTTAACGCCGCAACGCGATCTCTGGCCGGGGATAGAGGCGCGACTGAACGCTGACCGGCCCAAAGCATTCGCTTCGGACGGAAAACTCAGCCACCAGCCGGCGCTGAGATTCGCGGCCATGGCCGCCTCCCTGATCCTCGGACTTTCCATCGGCATGACAGTCCTGTCTCCCCAATACAGGGAACCGCAGTGGGTCAGCTCCGCGCAACGCCAGTACCAGACAGTTCGGTATCAGGTAATAGCGGATCTCAACAAGACCGCCATAGATCCCGAAGTACGAGACCAAATAAAACGCAACCTCGACGATATTGACCGTTCAGTAGAGCAGATTATCAACCTGCTTAAAAAAGCACCGGCCGACCCGGAGCTGTCTATCAGACTCCAGGATATCAGCCGGCAGCGGTATGAGTTTTTGGAAGCGATTGACGCCCTGATGCGGGAAGAATCTCCGTCCTTCAGCTCCCGGGAATTATAAAAAAAATGGGCTGTGCGGAAACACCGCACAACCCGTCATCATAACCAGAAGGCATCCCTTCTTTTCAGTTTAGATCCAGAAACGGAAACCGAGATTGACCGGGAAACTGTTGACTACAATTTCAGCGCGATCGGTGTTATTTCCATAGAAATTAACTCCGGGCTGCCAGGCGGCCTGGGCGTACAGCTCGAGGAAGCCGTCAATCACGAACACGTTAATTCCGAAGAGCGCCCGCGCTCCCACAAACAGATAGGAATAGGTATCGTTGTATGAATACACCGAACCCGCGAAACCAAATCCGTAAAAGTAAGCTAACGGAGAAGCAAAAACTCGATTAGCGATCCATCTGTCGGCGGTAAGACCGATTCCCACGTAGTCGGTGGAAAGACCGTCAACATTCAACGCGAAGACCCAGGGCGATGAGTCGAGTTTGAAGGTCAAGGCGCCATTTGAATGATTGGGACCCGCCACGTAACCGGCCTGCGCGCCGATGCCCAAAGCAAACAAGCTCGTAGCGCTCAGTGCCACGGCCATAACCAACACGGAAAGAATTTTCTTGTTCATATGTACTCCTGTAAAACAAAAAAATACACTTTTCCGTACCGGCAGTCAGTTCGTCAGCGCACATAGACCGGGGAGCGTTTCTTACTTTACCAGAATCTGAATTTCCGTAACAAACTTTTTCGGATCGCGGGGAAAGATTAGGCCGGGACCCTTGTGATAAATCTCGCGGGTCGGACTGAGGGCGGTATAGCCATGGGCGCCGATATAATCCAGCACCCGCTTATAACCCTCACCGATATGCTCGTAGGGACCGCGGTAGAATACTGAAACCGCCTTGCCGCCGCTTATGACGCGGCAACTCAAACCATCCAGCTGAATATCCTTGCGTACCTGCACGGCAGCCTCGATATCGGCGTCGTCCTCGTGGTAGTCGCAGTCATAGTACAGGGCAAAAGGCTTACCTGCGCAATAGCGCCCGGCCTTTTTGAAAATCTCCGAAAACGGCCCCCCGATATCGGAATATTTTCCTTTATACCGAATACCGGCAATGCGGATATCATCAATCTTGATCTCAGTTATTTCGTCTGTCATTTGCATTTTCTCCTCTTTACTGTCTTCCAGAAAATACCGGATGCGGTTGCTGGCGGCGCGCTGGACAGCCAGATTGCGCTCCACTTCCGCCAGCCGTATCCTGAAAAAAGTTTGCAGCGCGGTATCGTCTTCGCAGGAATCGAAGATGCTCTTCATCTCCCGAAGCGGAAAGCCGAGCTCCCGTAAAAGCTGAATTGCCTCTGCGCGCCGGCAGGAAGCTTCCCCATACCATCGATATCCATTATCCGGATCGATAGCGTCGGGAACCAACAGACCCTCATCGTGATACAGGCGCAGGGCCTTGACTGTCAGGCGGGAAACCGCCGAAAACTCACTGATCGTATACATAGTTACCTTGCATTGTATGCCTCCTGATTCAATAAATACACCCTGCCCCTGGGGCGGAGTCAAATTTTTTTTTACTTTTCTTGACGTTTCCGGATTTATCGGGTTACAATGCCATTACAGGCGACGGTGAATCCGGAGCTGCAATTTTTTAGGAGTTTTACCCGACCATGGACGCGCAATTTCTGTTTTTAACGGTTAGATCCTCAGGTGGTTTCGTTATTGACGGGAGAGGTACGTCCAGTGCGGTTTTAGGTGAGCGAAAGATTTTGTTGTAAGAAACGACAGTCTTTCCGGCCATGACCCGCGGACACCTCCAGGTGAACCGCGGTTTTTTTTTGACCAGAGCGGTTCCCTTTCAGTCCACGTTCATGCGTCGGGTATGAAACAGGAGCACATGATGATCGAGAGCACACAACTTACAAAAGATTTTTCCGGGACTATAATATTGGACGGGGTGACGATCCGTTTTGACCGAAACGAAAAAGTCGCTTTAATTGGCAGAAACGGAGCCGGCAAAACAACGCTGATCCGGATCCTGATGGGCCTGGATGGCGATTACCATGGCAAAGTATCCCGCGCCGCGGATGTGCGGACAGGCTATGTGCCGCAGTATTTCCCGGATTTTTCCGGAACCGCCCTGGAGTTTCTCACGGTTCCCTTTACCGAAATGAGAGAGCATCTTTCCAGCCTTGAACACCGGATGGGGCAGGCCGAAGACCGGGAGCTCTCCTGCGTTCTGGAAGAATACGCTCAGCTGCGGGAGCGATACGATGCCTCCGGCGGCGATGACGCGGAAGAGCGGGGCCTTCGTTATCTCGAAGGCTTGGGTCTTGGAGACCGCGGCGAGATCCCGGTTACCGTGCTCTCGGGCGGCGAGAAAAACGTGCTGTCCCTGGCCCGGGCCCTGCTGGAGCATCCGGACTTTCTGATTCTCGATGAGCCGGGTAACCATCTGGACATTTGGGGACTGGCCTGGCTGGAGGGTTTTATCCGGGAATATCAGGGTACGGTTTTACTGGTCTCGCACAACCGCTACCTGCTGGATCGGACGGTGAGCCGGGTGATCGAACTGGAAAAGGGAGTTGCCACCGCGTATAAGGGTAACTATTCCGCTTACCGGCTGGAGCGCCTGCGCCGCACCGTTTCAGGCGAAATGGCCTTTCGCGCCGATCAAAAAAAGATTGAGCGGCTGGAAGAACTGGTCAAGCGTTTTGAGCAGATCGCCCGCAGCACCGCCGATCCGGCCTGGGGCAGAAGACTGCACGCCAGAAGAACCCATCTCGAAAAAACCCGCGCCGGCGCCGCCGAAAAACCGGTCGATCCGGATTCATCTTTTTCAGTCTCTTTCAATGCCGAAGGCTCACGGGCCGCTATCGCCCTGAAGGTGGAAGGCTATTCCGCTGCTTTTCCGGGAAAAACCCTGCTCTCCAATGTTTCGCTGCTCATCGAAACCGGAGAGCGGGTAGCCCTGGTCGGGGCGAATGGTTCCGGTAAATCCACCTTCCTGAACGCGGTTATCAAAGAAGGTTCTTCTGACGGCCGGATTATCCGGGTCGGCCCCAGTATGAAGGTGGCCTACTGCTCGCAGCATGGCGACGCCCTGGAAAAGGGCAAGGAAGTTCTCGCCGAGTGTATTAAGGCCGGCTCTCTTAATTTTGATGAAGCCTGGAAGGTACTCAGCCGCTTCTTGTTCAGCCGCGAGGATCTATACCGACCGGTAGGTACTCTCTCCGGAGGCGAGTTAAACCGCCTCCAGCTGGCCCTGGCCGTGATAGCCAAGGCCAACTTCCTGATCCTCGATGAACCGACTAATCACCTGGATATTCCGTCCTGCGAAGCTGTCGAGGATGCCCTGGCCGACTTCGCCGGAACCATTTTAGTGGTATCGCACGACCGCTATTTCCTGGACCGGGTCGCGACCCGGGTGGTGGAAATTGAGGATTGCGGCTTTGTGGAATGGGATGGAAACTTTTCGGAGTTTTGGTATTCACGCTATGGCGCCTCCATCCGCAGCCCGATCGGCCGCGGAGCGCCAAAACAGAAGGCCACGGCGGAAACCCGCAAAAAAGTCATTAGCGCCGCCAAAAAAAGCAGCCCGCCGACAGAGCGGACCGCCATCGAAAAACGGATTGTTTCACTGGAGGCCGAGCGGGAACGCCTGGAGCGGGTCATGAATGAGGCCTACTCGGCAGGAGAGCTGAAAAAAGCCCGCGAAAAAGGCAACCAGCTCGCCGAAACCGCCCGGATGATCGAGCGGCTCTATGACGAATGGGGGTGATGATAAACTTTACACCGGAAGAGTCAGTCCCTCTCGCGCCAGACGCGCGAGGGCTTCTTCTTTGTACCACCGCGCCGACTCGATAAAACGATACCAGGAGGTAGAGCGATACTCGCTAATGAGCTCGGCGTTTTCCACGGTTCGCTCCGCGAATTTCTTTTTGTTGAAGTCCTTGAAGCATCCGGACAGCCACTCATTTTCGTCATAGGCTTTGTCGGCAGTCCTGTCGTAACCGGTAATCACCGAGCGCCAGGCGGTGATTTTTTTGTCGACCTTCTGCTTTTTTACCAACACCTCGCATAGCCGATTTTGCTCGGCCGCGCTTATCGGTTGGCCAGAACAAGCCGCCCTGTCCTGAATGCCCGCCAGCAAAGCCGAGATCGCCGCGAACGCCTCCCGGTAACGCGCGGAGTTATCAATATCGTTCTTTTCATTAAAGCGGCCGAGGGCGCCCCGTTCAACAGAATTATAACTCCACTTCCGAAACGGCACATCCGGATTATCCAGAGCCTGGGCGTGTCCATAAGACGGAATAAAACTGTCAAAGACACTATCTGTTGATTTCAGAAAAGCTTTCTTGAACTTTTGCGTTACCAAACCCAGCACCGTATTAATCTCATCAGTCTTTAAGTCCCGAATATCGTTCTCAATGCTGAGCAGTCCAGAAAAACCCTGATGCGCAAAAGTATCCGCGTAAATGTGCAGGAGCAAACCGAGTCGTTCGGCAGGCAGAGGCACCGTGGAAACCGTTTCACGGATCAGGCCTTCCAAAATATCCGGAGAGGGAACACATACCAGTTTTTCGGTAAAACGGGTACCTTTGTTTCCGGGGAAAAAATGGAATAAGGCGGTATTCAGAATCATGGAGTGATAGTTGAATGTCATTATCTTGAAATATGAATGACAGGTCGCGATATCGCTCAGTATCGAAACATTGCCCAATTTTCCGAAAATGGGTTCGGGATAGCGCTCCGCAAACTTGATAAAATTAATTTTAGCGTCATCGACAAATTGCGAGGCATAACTGATCTTCAGGGCGGTATCTGTTTTTACCCCATTAGCCAGGCAAAAAGCGAGCAGCGCGTAATAATGGGATGACTTTTCCATATATCAGCCAACCTGATCATCCCAGAGCTTCTGCAAGTTTTCCACATCATCCGTCAGCGTCTTAAGATAGCCCAGCAGACTGTCATAGAGCGGTTTAACGTCAATCCGCTGCGCGTCTTCGGCCTTGAAGAGGTTAGGATCATTACTGGTTATCCCGAGCTGACGCTTCAGTTCATTATAGGTTTCCACGAGCTGTCTGTTATGCGCCATCACCGGATCCCGCAGGGCATAGCGGCCGACCGGCTGGGGGAAAAAGTGCGGGCAGGCATAGGTCAGCCGCACTGTACGGTCTGTTGAATTGCACAGGAACAAATAAAGGGACTTGCGCAACCCATGCTTAAAAGCGCTGCACATTTCTTTAGTCGGAAAGGTAATCTTCCACTTAACGGAAAGTTCAGAAGGATCGCTGCAGATGCCCCACTTAAACCCGGTCAGCCACCAGTGCTTCTCCGGTCCGCGGCCAAAGATAGTTTGTCCGTTTTTACACAGCACAAAGGACATTTCCAGCAGTTCCGCGTCGGAGGCGCATTCATAAAAGGAATAGGAGCGCCTTTCCAAAATTGCTCTTACCACCGGGTTACTGGCGCCCGGGATATAGCTGGTTAAACGGTCGATTACTTTATTAACCTGATGTCCGGGCTCAACATTGTAGACCCCGATCTCGGCGCCGGTCTCCAAACCATACTGACCCTTCCAGAATTCGATCATCCATTTCTTTCCGCCATAGTTAAAGTACACCGGCTCACAGTCAATGATGGCGCTGATAGTTACCGGCGCGACATCGTCATAGAGCAGTGAGTACCCGAAATGCCGCTGCAGGGCATTCATCCTGGAATAAATAATGTCGTGGTGCGAATCGTACAGAAAGCCCGCGGCTTCCACAATTTTCGCGACTTCAGTGGTCGCGGTCCAACCGGTTGGCATAGTAGCCCCCTTTACTTCTTTTATAAGAAAAGGGTAAACCCGGGTATATTGGCTGTCAATCAGTTTTTTTCTGGGGAGAAAGCAGTCCTGAGGAAGCTTGGAAGATTCGGGAAACAGTTGGAAAATAACGGCGGATGTGCTATCTTTTGGTCATGGAGTTGACCAATGGCCCGTGTACTTGATTTCCATAACGGCGAGCGCATCATCCGCGCCGGCGAGAATGAAAAAAGAATGTATATCATCCTCGAAGGCTCGGTGCAGATTCGTCTGCGCGACGGGCAGGATTCAGTGGTTGTGGCTGTGCTTAAGAAAAACGATTTTTTCGGTGAAATGTCTCTGTTCAGCAACAAGCCCCGTACAGCCGACGTCATCGCCATCAGTGAAGTAAAAGTCGCCTATATCGAGTCATTGATACAGCTCAAGAAATTCCTTTCGGTGAACACCATGTTCGCCATCAAAATGGTGCAGGTTCTGGCCGAGCGCCTGGCCCGCACCGACGAAATCCTGCTCGGAACCGTCTCGGAAGTCAACCGGCTCAAGCTCGACTATTAAGGCCTCTACCGAGCCGGCTGAACGTACAACGCGATGACTATTTCTTTTTCCGTGAAGCGCGGTATTCGTCGACAATCTTCTTGAAGTTAGCCTTATCACCGCCGTAGTTTTTGTTGATGTCTTCAATGATCAGATCGATCATACCTTCGGCCTCGGTCTTCCCGTTGATTGAACAAATTCCTTTGAACATAGTCAGAATCGAATTCGGAATGCCCTTGACCAGCCAATCTACATTATCCATAAAAGTACCTCTTGTTTACAGAGAATACACCGCGTCCCACCGCTCCGCAATCACTTTTTTTACTTTGCCACGAAGTCTTTGGCGTAGACAATGACGCAAATCGTCCGGTATTCAGGATGCGTACCGATGGACAGACCGGCCTGGGTAAACTCCGGCCGCATGATATTCGCGAAGTGACTGCGCGAGGGCACTCCGTCATCTATTAATAAATCCACCACTATCTTATGTCCGTCCTTGGAGCCGTAGGCAATGTTTTCACCGACCAGGGGACCGGTGCCGTAACGCGTCGAGCGTATGCGCGGATTACTGCCGTCCCGTCCGTCATGACCGGTCGCTCCGCTACGGCTTTGATCCCTGGCATGGTCCAGGGCCGCAAGATGCAGGGCTCGTTCCGGACGCAGCACGCCGACAGCCGGAACGCGCTGCAAGGCCTCATAGCACTCCCGCGCGGCCGCCACACCCTCATTGGTAATCCGTATGAGGGACGGATTTTCTGAATAATTGCGCCCTGAGTAAAAACGGTACAGCGGTTTGATGTACAACTCCGCGAATTTTTTGGGGTCGGTACGCGCCTTGTTCATTTCCAGAATGACGTCTTTTTCCATTTCAGTCAGATACTCTACATTGCGGGCGGTATCCAAAACAGCCAGGTTCCAGCCGTCCGCGTCCAGCCGCGCCACGGTAGCGGAAGCCGGAGCTACCGCAGGTGTCGAGACGGACGAAATCGAAGTTTCAGGCGGCGCGCTGGATTGTTGCGGAAAAGTCTCACAGGCCGAAAAAACAAGCAAAGCCGCGCAGGGCAGCACAAATCTATAAAATTTTAACATTGCTCTCTCCTTCTACCGAATATAACGAATTTTCACGGAGTACAAAACGCTTTCGTTCTGATATTAGGGATAGCATTACAATTTGTACAACACCGACATTACCGCCCGGTAAAATTCAACAGACCGGGCCCCGGCGCCGCTTAGTCGCCGGTCCTGATAAAAACCGTAACCGGCTGTTTCATCGGTAAAAGTTCGTACCGACTGCCATTGCAGTAAAAAGGCCGCCGAAATTTTATCCGTAAAAGCCGCGTTGAAAACGGTCGCTAGCTTCCAGCGTGTCAGATCGTCTCCCCATTCCGTACCACCGGCGCTGTCATAGAGATAACGGTCGGCCTCAGCCAGAAAACCGATCAAATCCAGCGGCAGAGGCATACGATAACCGAGGAAGGCGTTACCGTAATAATTAAAGCCGTTACGGTTCTCTCCGGTATCGGCTTCATAGAGCCAGGACTCCCCGGCACCGGCCCCGGTATTAGAGCGATAGTTTATTCCGTGATAGCTGCGGAACACGATATGGTTCCAGTCACCCGGTTTTATCGCCGCCCAATCAAACTGCAGCGCGCCGCCGCTTTGCACCTGCCAGACCAAACCGGAGAAGGCTCCGCCGGTCAATTCATTGTCATGCAGGCCGCTACGCTCATTGAGCCGCAAGCCGTCGGCAAGGGCGGTATTCCAACCGCTGCCGGCCTTGATCGCTGCTGATAGTTCCAGAAAGGGCAGAGCCGTCCAGGCGATGTCGGAGGCTACGTTCACCGATACCGGTGAAACGGCTGCTCCGGCCGAGGCGGCCACATTTTTCGCCAAAACAGACCGCCAGGTAATGCCGGCCTGCATTTCCATCAGAGTACTGGCCACAAAGGAGATCTCCGTCGATACCTTCGGTGACTCATCGGCAAAGACCACGCCATTCATCAAGACCGCGAGCAGGGCGGCCCCGATAATAATTGATATCCTGTTCATCGGCTGACCACCGTTGCTTCTCCGATAATTTCCAAGGCGGTAGTCAAACCGGCAGTCCCATCTGTAACGCGGCCATGTGAGCCATCCAAAGAGCCGGTACCCACCGGCGTGAGAATTACCGGTAAACCGCTGCCGGCGATAAACTCGGCGGAATAAACCAGGGATGGCTGACCATTTACTCCGGAAAAAGAGGAATCATTTTTCCGGGCGTTTTTCGGCCAGACGCGGTTGTAATCAAAACTATGATTGACTTCCAGACGCAAGATATAGCGCTCACCGCTAATCAGCCGGTCAGCAGTGGCAGATAGAGACACCGCTCCGGTTGGGGTCGCTGAACTGGTAGCGTCGACATCGGAACTGGTCGGGCTGTCTGGGCTGACCGGGATTCCTCCCCTGCCGGAGGCGTAATACCACACCGGCAGTGAATCCGGCCGCCCGCCCGCAGGATTCCCCCGCCACTGGTTTCGAGCGGCGCTCGCGGTTACCATGATAGTCTGCACAAAACTGCCGTCCGGTTTTTCAACCCAGGCCGCCAACTGCGGCTCGTGCTTAAGCGGATAAACAAACAACCAGGTGGTGACGGTCCAGTTTTTACCCGGCGTGATAGTAAGCGCCAGAGCCTCCAGGGCGGCCAACGCTTGAACGCCCAAAACGGCGGTCAGCAACATGCCTGTCAAAAAAGCCTTCTTGTTCATACTGATGCTCCCTTTGTCAAAAAACTCATGCACATTAATATCGCCCGATCGGTGTATTCCGGTCCCCTATCCCAGTATTTCGGCAACGTCCGGTTTGTCAGCACCGATTCAATCGCGCCCCAAATCGCCGAGATGCAGACTGACGAATCCAGCACCGGATCTTCGCTCGCGGCGGTACCATTCACCACTGCCTGCTCCAACAAATCAATTACCAGGCGATGGCTCTTATAATAACGGGGCATGGCTTCGGCCCCGGCGCCAAGGTTTGCCTTAAAGCGGTTCATCACCAAAAGCGCAATATCCGGATTTATAAAAGCCCAGTCCCGAAAAGCCTCAAACCCGGACTGCAGGTCTGCAAGCGGGAAGCCGGTTACTACAACATGCTGAGCGATGTATGAATCCATACTGAACAGGCAGTCAAGCTTAACCGCTTCTAAAAGGTCTTCTTTATCGCGGTAGTAATAATATAGGGTTGTTGGCGAAACAGTACAGGCCTTGGCAATTTCGCGCATGCCCACATTGTCCACTCCATTTTGGATTACAAGAGCCAAGGCCTCCTCCAATATCTTTCTTTCTAAATCAGCATTCGCTACCCGCATTACTACTCCCTTAACTTAACATGGTTATAATAACACTGTTAAGTTATTATAACAAGCCATCAAACCTGCACTTGATATTAAACACCTGAGGCCTTCAGGTTTGCTACCCTTGATAGGTCAACCGGCTGAGGATATACTCACAGCCTATGATTAATGAAATAACCCTGACCGTCGCCGACGGCGAGGAAGAACAGACCGACCTGCTGAAAGGCAAGGCCGCTTCGGCGCTGGGCCTCAAGGCCGAGCGCATCACCGCTTTGAATATCGAAAAAAAATCAATCGATGCCCGACATGGACGCATCGCCATACAGCTGCGCTGTAAAGTGTATATCGACGAACAACCGCCGCAAAAGGAAGCCTTTAAGCCGCTGTGGCAGCAGGCCGGCGGCGGAAAACCGGTAATTATTGTGGGTTCAGGACCGGCCGGCCTGTTTGCCGCCCTTAAACTGCTGGAAGCCGGGCTTCGGCCGATTATTGTCGAACGCGGCAGCACCTCCTCCGAGCGCAAAAAAGAAATCGCCCAGATTTCCCGAGAACATACGGTTAACAGCGAGTCAAATTACTGTTTTGGAGAGGGTGGCGCCGGTACCTTTTCGGACGGTAAGTTATACACCCGCTCCAAAAAACGCGGCAGCATCTCTCATATTCTGGAACTGCTGCACTATCACGGCGCCGATCCGGAAATCCTGAGCGACGCCCATCCGCATATCGGTTCCGATAAACTGCCGGTCATCATCAAGGCCATCCGCGACTCCATCTGCGCCCATGGCGGCGAATTCCTGTTCAACAGCCGTTGTGTCGGCTTGACCCGGGATAACGACACGGTCACCGGGATTGAGCTCTCTGACGGCCGCAAACTGGAAGGCCGGGCCGTCATTCTGGCCACCGGCCACTCCGCCCGGGATGTCTACCAGATGCTGGCAGGGATAGAAAAAACACTGCCCGCCGGCGCGCCCGCCTTTCTGGAGGCTAAGACCTTCGCCATGGGCGTGCGGCTGGAACACCCCCGCGCCCTAATCGATTCTATTCAGTATCATGGGCAACCACGCAGCGCCACATTGCCGGCGGCTACCTACCGTCTCACCTGCCAGGCCGACGGCCGCGGCGTATATTCGTTCTGTATGTGTCCCGGGGGATTAGTCGTACCTTCGGCCACCGCGGACAATCAGATCGTCCTTAACGGCATGTCCGCATCCAGCCGTAACGCCCGCTGGTCTAACGCCGCCATTGTAGTAGAAACCCGCCCGGAAGATATTCCCGCAGAATTTAAAAAGCAGGCCCTGGACGAGCGATGCCCGGCACTAGCCGGACTGTACTACCAGCAATGGCTGGAAGAGGAAACCGCGCGACGCGGAAAGGGACAGGCCGCCCCCGCCCAGCGACTGACAGATTTTCTGGACGGAAAAGATTCAGAGACCCTTCCGGAAAGTTCATACAGCCCGGGTCTTATTCCCTCGCGTCTGGATCGCTGGCTGCCCGAACAGATCCGGGACCGCCTGGATGAAGGCTTACGCGAATTCGGCGCCGCCATGCGCGGCTTTATCACAAAGGAAGCGGTGTTGATCGCCTCCGAAACCCGGACTTCTTCTCCGGTTCGCGTTTTACGCGACAGTGAAACCTTGCAGACTCCCGCCCTCCGCGGCCTCTTTCCATCAGGCGAGGGCTCCGGCTATTCGGGCGGAATAGTCTCTTCTGCCATTGACGGAGAAAATGTCGCGGAAGCGGTGACGCTCTGGCTCGCGTCATCAAAATAAGATATATTTTCGAATAAAAGAAAGTTGTCAGGAGTTCTTCGTGGAAAAAATACTGTCGCTGTGTGAAAACATTGACGCCCGGGCGGCGATAATCTACCGGAATTTCGCTCAATCCGCCGAAGAACCGGTCTTATCCGCCTTCTGGGAAGAAGTAGCCGTCGAGGAACTGGAACATGTCCGTGGCTGGCAATATCTGAAAAATCTCAGTCTGAAGGGCGCGCTTAGCGAAGTTTTCGATGACTATGATCAGGTTATCGCAGGTCTGCGGGCGATCGAGAAGCGGGTAATTGGTTACATCGAAAAGTCCACACAGCCATTAAGTATAAAAGAACAATTTCTGATGTCGGTAAACATGGAAATGTTCATGCTGGATGCCGCCTTTATTAAACTCTACGTAATTCTGGAAGCGCTCTCCAAACATGAAGGGCGTCAGATCGACTACCTTGCCCATCTTACCAAATTCCGGCAGAAAGCGGTCGAACTGATTGACGACCCGGAAATTGATCTGATTATTGATAACCTGTTCCGGCTCTGGAAAGAAAACCTGCTCCTGGTAAACAAAGCCCGTACCGACTTTCTGACTTCGCTGTATAACCGGCGCGGCTTTATCGAGATCATCACGCCGCTGATGTATCTGGTATCCCGCAACAGCAGACAATCAGGCTTGTTGATGATCGATATTGACCGCTTTAAACTGATTAATGACCGGCACGGACACCAGGCCGGCGACACCGTACTGGCGGCCCTTGGCCGGGAAATCGCGTCTACCATCCGCCAGTCGGACATTGCCAGCCGCTATGGCGGCGAAGAATTTGTGGTGTACCTGCCGGATACGCCGGCCGAACGTATCCGTGACATCGCCGAGAAAATCAGATCGAGCGTTGAGAAATCGGTCGAAATGCCGCTGCCGATCACCGTAAGCGTGGGCTATTCCGCGATTATTCATGGCGAGTCCACCGCGGAAGATTTAAAAACACTGATTCAGGAAGCCGATACCAATCTTTACAAGGCCAAGGACGCCGGACGCAACTGCGTTTACGGCAGCTGATCCAGCAGACAGGAAGCGCAGTCATCCATCTGGCCGGGTTTTCCGAGATAATAGCCCTGCAGAAAATCAATTTCCAGGGCCTTCACCGTGTCAAAGATATGCTCATCTTCCACGAATTCGGCGACCGTCTTTTTATTGGACTTGCGGCAAAAATGAATGATGCCTTCAACCAGGGTGCGGGCATTATCGTCATGACGCATTTTCTTAATCAAGGCACCGTCAATCTTTACGATATCAACCGGCAAATTTACCAGATTGGTGTAGTTTGAATAGCCGGATCCAAAATCATCGATCGCGATCTTAAAACCGAACCGTGAAATATAATCTATAAATAAAATACACTTATCCAGCTCCACCAGTTCATCGCTTTCGATTATCTCAAAAATTATCCGGCCCTGGCGGTTTTTAATTTTTTCATAGGCCTTATCCACCAGGGCGATAAAGTCCGGCCGCAAAATGTCGCTCACCGAAATATTAACAGAAATATCAACATCATATTTCAGAATGGCGTCAGCGGTTTTTTCGAGCATGAAGTCCGTCAGGTAGTGATAAAATCCGGTAGAGCGGGCTACGGTTAAATATGGGTAGATTGTCGTATACTCGCCGCTCTGATCCATGATGCGCAGCAACGCCTCATACCATTCAATTCTGGTTCCATCGGTATTGAAGATCGGCTGGAACACGGCTTTAAAGGTATGATCTTCACGGTTCCGGATCAGCTGGGTGAACTTGGTAACCGCGTCCCGGGCGGTACGCTGTTCGGCGTTGGAATCGTCATAGACGGAAAGCACCGCGTGGCTGCGCTCCGCTTTTTTCAGGGCAACATCGGCGCGCGAAAGCGGGGCCTCCGTTTCGCCGTCGGCGATGATGGCCGCCCCCAGCCGATACAACACGCTGATTTTATCGCTCTCCCAGGGCAGAGTCTCAATTTCCAGGGTTTTAACAATTTCATACAAATACTGCTCAGTCTGACAGACCGTCAGCAGCCGGCCGGTATCCATCAGAATGCCGTATTCATTGTACTTGAGCTGATACGTCCGGTAATGGAAGCGCTCTTCGTTTTTAACCAGCTGGGCCGAGGCAAACCCGGAGATTACGTCCGAGAAGTCATAACCGAACAGGGCCACCAGGTCGCTGAAATTTTCTATCTTGATTATCGCGAAAATATAATTGTAGCCGGGCCGGATGGCGTGTATGAGGGCGTCGCGGTTAGGCAGGCTGGTAACCTCGTCAAAAATCAGCAACTCTGCTAACCGTTCCAACAGGCTCTCATGCCGCCTCTCTACGGAGATGGTCATTATGATTATCGTGGTCAATGTGGTTATTCCCAAGACCACACTGAAAGACGCGGTCGGCAGTGTCCACGTCGCAAGGAACCCCGCGCTGTGCAAAAAGTAAAGAGCGGCTGAGCCGGCAAAGGTAACTAGGCACCACAGAGCTCCCCGTTTGGAACCGACCAGCTGAAAAGCCAACAGAGGATACAGGTACATCACGACCCGGTTAATATCCCTTCCGATTGGCAATACCAGCGAAAGCCAGAATCCGACAGTCGAGATTGTCAAGGCTACCAAGGTCATGAACGCGGTATTGCGTCGTACTAATAACATTACCAGACAGCCGATGTAAATAGCGAAACTGATTATGTAATTGGGTAGATAAGTGGTTTTTCCCCGGCTGAAGTCGGTTACAGCTTGCACCATCGGAATGAAAGCGGCCATGCTGAAGGCCACACACAGCAAACGCAGCGTATACCGTTTCTGCTTTTGCATAATTGCCTGGTACCAGGCGGTTTCCGTGAAGTTGAAGTAATCGAGACCGCGTTTGATGAGTTTTTCCTGGAGCATGTCGGTCTCATGTTACGGTCTGCACCCCTGTTTGTCAACAAAAAACGGATTTACAGTAGAGTCAGTGTGCGTCCATCAATTTTTAGAATGTTTTCTTTGGCCATTATGCCCATTTCCCGCGAAAGAGCGCTGCGATCGGCGCATAAAAAGTCCGCAAACTCTGTTCTAGAAAAAGGAATGGTGATTTTTCGCTCAATACTGCCCTTCAGCTCCTGACGAACATAGCCCAGGATCTTTTCCCGGATCGTTCTCTTTCCGACAATTTCCAGCCTTTTGTTCAGCATCAGATTTTTTCTGGCAATTAAGTGCATCATGTTTTCTATCAGGCGGGAGTGAAAGGTACAGGCCGTGCGGCAGGTATGGATCATCTTGCTGAACGGCATGAACAAGATTGTCGTGATTTCGCCAGCCACTACGCCGACCGGACTGCGCGGTATGCCGGCGCACACAAAACTCTCGGCAAACACGCCGGAGCGCCCGATCTCCGTCAGAATAATGCGCGTTCCGTCGACATCGTGACGGTACACCTGGACAGAACCGGAAAGCACTATGCCGAGGCTTTCAGTTTCCTCCCCTTCCGAGAGAATTACCGAACCCTTGGCATACAAACGGTCGTGCACCGCCAGACAGGTCAGCAGATGTTCCAGATCGCTTTTTTCGATCCCCTCAAACAGCGGAACATTTCCCGGAATTACCATAATTCACCGTCCTTGTTGCATTTGCAACAAAGCTACCTTGAAAGCCATGCTATATTCAAGACCGATGAGAGGGAGATTTACCATGAAAAGACAAATAATCAGAATAGATGAAGAAGCCTGCAACGGCTGCGGCCTGTGCGTTTCAGCCTGCCATGAGGGCGCGATCGCCATGGTGGACGGAAAAGCCCGCCTGATACGTGACGATTACTGCGACGGTCTGGGAAACTGCCTGCCGGCCTGCCCGACCGGAGCGATTACCTTTGAAGAAAAAGACACCCTGGCCTATGACGAGGCCGCCGTAGAAAAACACCTGGCCAGCATGGGCCGGAGCCTGCACAAGGAAGAAGACAAAGCCCCGTTAAAACCGATTTCCGCCGAGCGTATTGCCGCCGGTCTGGGTCGCGGCGCGGTTCACAGTCCGGCGGCAGGCAGCGGCTGTGCCTGCCCCGGAAGCGCGGCCCGCGCCATTTCACGTCCGACCATGCAGCCGGAAAACAACGGCGCCGGTACCAGCGCTGGAGCGGCAGGCGCCGCGCAATCCGAGTTGCGCCAATGGCCGGTTCAAATCCAGTTGGTGCCCGTGAACGCGCCCTACTTTAACGGCGCGCACCTGTTGGTAGCCGCCGACTGCGCCGCCTACGCCTACGCCAATTTTCACCAGGATTTTATACGTAACCGTATAACTATTATCGGCTGTCCTAAACTGGACAGCGTCGAGTACACCGAAAAGCTTACCGCCATCCTGGCCGAGAACGACATTAAAAGCCTTACCGTCGTGCGCATGGAAGTTCCCTGCTGCGGCGGACTCGCTCACGCCGCTACGGAAGCCTTAAAGGCCAGCGGCAAGTTTATTCCCTGGCAGATAGTAAAAATCAGCACCACCGGGGAACGGCTGGAGGGTTAAAAAAAAAGGGCGCCCTGAAACACTCCGCGAGTGTATTAAGGCGCCCGCTAACAGCTTACTCGGCCGGGTAAAGCACGGCCTGTACGTAATTATCGGTTTTGAGATAGCGGGCAGCCATGTCGGCCAGCCGTTCGGTAGTCAGTTCGTCGGCCAAAGCCGGCAGCTGCTCGGCAAAGGACAACGGTAGATCGCGCACCACTAAAACCATACCCAGAGTTTCCAGCCAGAAGCCGTTGTTGCGCATGGCGGTCTCCAACCCCTTGCGATGGGTTTCGCGCAATTTCTGCAGATAGGTCTCATCGGCTCCGCCGTTTTTAACCCATTCAATTTCGCGCAGTACCGCCGCGCGCAGTTCTTCCTCCCGCCCCGGTTCACAGCCGAACTGTACGGAAAACTTGTACCCGTGGATCGGTTTCAGGAACCAGGCAGAGTTAACCCCGACGCCGTAAGTACCGCTCATGTCCTCGCGGATTACTTCGCGCAGGCGGATCTGCAGCAGGGCTGCCAGAAAGTCCAGATCCTCTTCTTCGTGAGCGCCGCCCTCCAGCTCGCCTCCCCAGGCCAAATACACCGCGCTTTTAGGCTCCTTACCGGCATGAATCTCTCCGCTGACGATACCGGCAGGGAAACGAACACCGCGGTCAACGGCGGCTTCAGTTTTTCCGCTGCCCGGCAGAACCGCCAGGTAGCGCGCTGACAAGTCCTTCACCACAGCGGGATCAAGACTGCCGACAAAAATAAAGATAAAGTCTCCGGCGTCCGCGAAGCGTTCCCGGTATAAAGCCTTGGCGTCTGCGTAGCGCATTTCGGAAATCAGCTGGGCGTTCAGCGGCCGCTCCCGGGGATGGGAAGAAGAAGTAAGCTGCTGCTTCAAGTCCGAGAACTGTTCTTCAGGATCGGTCAGCCGGTTCGCGGCCACAGTATTCAACCGGCTGAGCAGCGACTGCCAGGCGCTTTCGGAAGCCTCTGGCGCGGTGAAATGCAGGGCTGTCAACTGAAAAAGTGTTTCAAGATCGCGAACTGAAGATGACCCGGAAAGACCCTCATAAGAATCACTGACCCAGCTGTCGATACTGACCGTTTTGCCGGCCAGTTTTTTTTGCAGATCGACCGGTCCGAAACCATTGAGTCCGGAAAGGGACTGCAGGTCGCCCATTACCAGGGCCGACGGGAAGGCGTCATCTTCTACCATGGAGAAGCCACCCTCGCTGAGCGCCCAGAACTGAATCTCGTCGTTTTTAAAATCAGTGGGATAAAAAATGACCCGCGCTCCGTTTGACAGGGTCAGCATTGTTACGCCGCGCTCTGAAAGCACTTCCTCAGCGACAACGGAGCCACCGCTCTGGGCAGCGTTGTACAGCGGCCGATTCAAGTCGCCTTCGTCGTACTGGGCACTGTCATCGCTCAGGCGGAAATTGCGGTACCGCTCCGCGAGAGCGGCCGTGTCGGGTACCTCAGCCGTGCTTTCCGGAAGACTGACCATGATGCCGGCCTGTTCACTGGATAAGAAATTTTTCAACACGGCATTCACTTCCTCAATGGCAATGCCGCTCATATATTCGGCGCCCAGGGAACGCACGCTGTCCATGTCCAGATACACCGAGCCTTCCAGCCAAGAGGACAGAATGCGGTCCGCGAGGTCGGAGGATCGTTGCTTGTCGCGGTTCAGCCAGGCCTGCTCAATGCGGTTCAGGGCGGAAGCTTTTTCCCGCTCCAGTTCGGCCGCCGTCAAGCCGAAACGCGCGAGGCGCTGGTATACTTCCAGCATGCTGTCAAAACCGCGCAGCGTGGCGTTCTCCGGCGGCACTATCACCAACCAGGAGAAGTCGGTATCGCGGACAATGCGCTGGTAACCGGCGGCAGAAGCCAGAAAGTCCGGATCGGCTTCCAGGGTTTTTTCCTGCAGCCGCTGGTTCAGGACGGACATGGCCAGATTGCGGACGAGGGAGGCGCGATAGCCCTCCGCGGTGAGCAGTGGCCGCGCCGGCTGGGGATTATATATTTCCAGGGTGCCGTAGGGCAGTTCCGGATCCGTGGCGATGGACACTCGTACGGTTTTTTCACCAATACTGCCCATATCCGGTTCGGCAATCTTCCGGGCCGGTTTGGGAAGCTGCGAGAAGGTGGCTCCGATTTCGGAAGCCATCACCGCTGGATCGACAACGCCGGAGACCACCAGGGCCATGCGGTCGCTGCGGTACCATTTCGTATAAAAATCACGGATGCGCTGATAGCTCAAGTTCCGGATCGTGTCCGGGGAACCGATGGGCAGACGCTTGGCATAGCGCGAAGCGCCGAACAGCACCGGCAGGTGTATATCCATCAGGCGGCCATTGGCGCCCCGGCCCAGCCGCCACTCCTCGATCACGACACCGCGTTCCTTATCAATTTCAGCCTCGTCAAAACTCAGGCCCATCGCCCAATCCTGCAGCACCTGCAATGTTGTCTTCAGGATCTCCGGGTCATCGGCCGGTATATCCAGCTTATACACCGTTTCATTGAAGCTGGTATAGGCGTTTACCTCCGGGCCGAACTTCATACCGATGCTTTCAAAATAATCGATTAAGGTATTTTTAGTAAAATGAGTACTGCCGTTGAAAGCCATGTGCTCGACAAAATGCGCGATGCCGGTCTGGTCATCATCTTCATGAACAGAACCGCTGCGCACCGCCAGCCTGAAACTGATACGGTTTTGCGGCTCGCCGTTCGGGCGAATCAGATATTGAAACCCATTTTCCAATGTTCCGGTTTGCACAGCCGGATCGGCGGCCAAGGGCCGGCCCTTTTCCGGAGCGTTTACTGACTTGCAGGAAACACCGAAGAATACCAAAGAAACCAATACTGATAAAATCAACAAACTACTTTTGAAACTAATCTTTCGTTTTCGCATACTTACTAACCTGCCTTTGATACTTGATAATCACTTTGCCTGTGCTATAGTTACTCCCATGAAAATTTCTTTACTCCGCACTGTAGCGGTTATCGCGCTGCTGTTCAATATTGCCGGTCCGCTGTACGCCGACCTTGAGGACTTCGAAAAATCAATCCAGGAAGCAGAGGCCGAAGATAAAGCCGATACCGTCGAAAACGGAAACTCCGCCCAGGAGTCGGCGCTTGGCGGTTTTCTTTGGGAGTTGTTCAGGCTGGTCTGGTTTATCAACAACACCGGCGCCAGTTATTCCGACTATCCGTACAGCGATGGCAAATTCTATCATTTTCCGCAATCAATGTACGCCGATACTTCCAATCAGGACGCGCTCAGTTTCCAGCCGGCAACGCCTAAAAGCCATTGGTTTGCCCTGGACACTCAAGCCTTTTACCTGGAGGATGTCGGCGGCGGTACCTGGATTACCTTTCGCGGCACCTTGTGGCGTTTTTTCGGGCCCTATTTCGAGGCAATGCTCCTGACCGATGGCCAGGAATTTTTGCAGGGCACCCGGCTGGGCGGTACCTTCACTATTTTTCAATCCACACCACTTACTCTGAACGCCTATTTTCAGTGGCAAGCCTGGAACGGCATTCTGGACCGCAGCGGCACCACCGGCGGCATCGAAATCCTTTCCTTCCCGGTCAAACCGTTGGCCCTGCAGTTCCGGCTTGGCGGACAAACCTTTCCGCGTTTCAGTTTAACCGAAACAGAACTGAAGGCGGGCTGGATGATTGAAGAATGGCAGTTAAACGGCGGCTGGCGCTGGTGGACAATCAACGATGTCAACGATGACGATCCGCCAGGCTGGAGCGGCCCCTTTTTGGGAATAACCCGTTTCTTCTAAAGCCGCTGCCCTTATCGGGCCTTGAGTTGACCGTCAGGGCTGATAACGGCTATTCTGTGAGCCTATGACCGAGCTGACCCAGGAAATTCACCGCCGACTAACCTTCGCGATTATCTCGCATCCGGATGCGGGTAAAACCACCATTACAGAAAAACTGCTGCTCTTCGGAGGAGCCATTCATATTGCCGGCGCCGTTAAAAGCGGCAAAAACGCCCGGGCCGCCGTTTCGGACTTCATGAAAATGGAGCAGGAGCGCGGAATCTCGATCAGCACCTCCGTGATGGGCTTTGAGTACAAGGGCCGAAAAATTAACCTGCTGGACACGCCGGGTCACGCCGATTTCTCCGAGGACACTTACCGGGGACTCTCGGCGGTGGACAGCTCGCTGATAGTCATCGACTCCGTTAAGGGCGTTGAGTCCCGAACCCGGCAGCTCTGCGTGGTATGCCGCATGCGCAACACGCCCATCGCTACCTTTGTAAACAAGATGGACCGCGAGGGCAAGGAACCGGTCGAGCTGCTGGACGAGATTGAAAGAGAATTGGCCATTCAGGTGC
Organism: Treponemataceae bacterium; assembly: GCA_942493045.1. GTDB lineage: Bacteria > Spirochaetota > Spirochaetia > Treponematales > Treponemataceae > Teretinema. The sequence goes on from OW818665.1 coordinate 2,360,092, forward strand.
GTCCGGTAACCTGGCCGATCGGTCAGGGCCGCCAGTTCAAGGGCGTTTTCAACCTTCTGGACAACACCATTCACCTGTTCCGCTCCGGCGGCCAGAGCCAGCTGCCCAGCGACGTTATCGCCATCAACGGCGTTTCCGACCCGAAACTGGACGAAGTCGTCGGCGCTTCGCTGGCCGGCCGCTTCCGGGAAGAGCTGGAAATGGTCAGCGCAGTCTACCCGCCCTTCGATAAGGCTGAGTATCTCGCCGGTACGGCCACCCCGGTTTTTTTCGGCTCGGCCCTCAACAACTTCGGGGTTACCGAACTGCTGGATAATCTGGTGGCCCTGGCCCCGTACCCGACGCCGAAAAGCGCCGAAGAGCGGGAAGTCGCGCCAGAGGAAGCCAAATTTTCCGGATTCGTTTTCAAGATCCACGCCAACATGAACCCCAAGCACCGTGACCGCATCGCCTTCCTGCGCATCTGCTCAGGGAAATTCGAGCGTAACAAGATTTATTATCATGTACGCTCCGGCAAGACCTTTCGGGCCGCCAACCCCACGGCCTTTATGTCCCAGGACCGCGAAATTATCGATGAAGCCTGGCCGGGAGACATTATCGGCCTGCACGATACCGGCACATTTAAAATCGGAGATACCCTGACCGAGGGCGAGAGCATCCAGTTCAAGGGTATTCCCAGTTTCGCCCCCCAGATATTCCGGACTATCACCAATGCCGATCCGCTGAAGGAAAAACAGTTCCACAAGGGACTGAACCAGCTGGCCGAGGAAGGCGTTGTGCAGATCTTCTCCCGCCTCGGCCGCCCCAACATCCGCGTTATCGGCGTGGTCGGGCAATTACAGCTGGAAGTGCTGAAGTCCCGGCTGGAATATGAGTACGGCGCGCAATGTTTGTATGAGCCGATCGATCTGACCATCGCCCACTGGATTACCTCAGACGACCCCAAAAAACTGGAAGCCTTCGTGGACGCCAACTCGCGGCGCATCCTGGTGGATATCCGCGACACCCATGTCTACGTTTCCGACTCGGAGTGGGCCTTGAACCGCATCCGCGAGCTGAATCCGGCGATCCGTTTTTACGCCACCTCGGAAATGGTGGAAGCCCGCGCCTGAAGCCGGCGCGATCCATTGATTAACTTCGAGCAACGAGAAAAAAAACCGGGCCGCTATGGTCCGGTTTTTTTTCGCTTAAAAAGACCTCGAAAAACAAATTGAGTTTTTCGAGGTGCCCTTAATGTTTTACGGTACTGCCCCGGACAAATAATTCCGGCCGCAGCATCTCCAGCTCCAAGGGCTCACTGTCTTTTTTTACCTGATTGATAATGGCCCGCGCCGCCAGCACACCGAGATTATACATGTCCATGTGCACAATGCTGAGCGGCGGATCCAGAAAGGGAGCTAGCGGGAAATTGTCAAAACCGATGAAGGCAATGTCCCTGGGTATGGACATGCCGCAGTCCTTGGCGGCGCGCAGGGCACCCGCGGCCACAAAGTTACTCGAACAGATCACCGCGTCCGGACGCAGTTCCGGCGGTACGGCCAGGGCCTTGGTCATGGCCTGATAGCCGCTGGGGTAGTCCACCGCGCCGGGAATCAACAGCTCGCGGTCTAAAGTCAGTCCGCGCTTGAAAAAACAGGAGCGGATCCCCTCCAATCGCCGATAACCGATACCGTCATCCGGATTTCCGCCGATAAACACCGGCCGCTTACGCCCGATATCCAGCAGATGGCAGGCCGCCATTTCTCCGGCGCTGAAATTGTCGACATCCACCCAGTGGCCGGCGGCGACTTCATCGTTCTTGCCGATCACCACGTGAGGGATGTTACCGTCCTGCAAAAACCGGATTATCTGGGATGATAAAAAAGATGAATGCAAAATGAAAGCGTCGATGCGCTTGGCTCGAACCATCAGGTCAATGCTGGTTTGAATTTCCTCGGTGCGCGAAATATGCGAGAGCGAAAGCAGATAGCCGCTTTCCTGCAGCACGACCTCGATTCCGCCAAGCACCTGGTAAGCGTGCGGCGACTCGGCCACCGAATTGCGGTGCATATCCATCAGTACGCCGATGGTTCCGCTGGTTTGCTGGGCAAAGGCCCGGGCAATGCTGTTCGGCTGAAATTTAAGCTCTGCCATAACCGCGCGCACCCGGTCAGCCGTGGGCTGTGAAATGCGCGCGGAGCCGTGAATTACCTTGGATACCGTAGAGATTGATACCCCGGACTGCCTGGCGACATCATGTATCGTAATAGCCATTTTAATGTACCTTTCTATGACACTGTTTTAGTTGGCATCACTATAACACAGCCTCCGGTGGAAAAACAGGGGGGGCTTTGGAAATGATACCTTGTCCATATACGCAGCTCTCTTCTATACTTGCAAAATGAGTACAACCATATTGCTTGTAAGATTTTTCTTTTTACTCTTTTTATTTTTAGTTTCAGTGGTTTCATTGGTTGTATACACAACTGTAAAACGCAAAAACCGGAAACTGGCCAGCCGGCTGTTTCAGGAAAACCCTGCAACGCGAACCATCAGCGGTCCGGAACTGGAAGCCTGCCGCGCGCTGTACGGGAAATTTGCCAGGAACCTCACTGCCGGAAGCGCGGTATATAAGATAAACGGCCCTCATCAGAGCATGTCCCTGAAACAGGCCCGACAGCGCGTCGTCACCCACCATTATCTCGGCCCGGTGGCATTCCTGCCTTTCCCGACCCTAGAGCACTATCTTGAAACGGAAAACTCAGCCGAGGTGGTCTTGCTGCCCGACGGCACCGCCCTGATTCTGTCGCTGAATGAAGGTTATACCATTGCCGAAGAAAGCCGGCGCCAGCAGTGCCTGGCCGGAAAACTGCCCGGGTCCATTACAGGCCGGGACTTTACCCTCGCGCCCCTTAACCGCCCGCTGACGGCAGCAGAAATTGAGTATCGCTATCCTCTCATAAAAATTGACGCCGCCCTGTGCATTCTGACCGCCGGCGTTCTGCCGCTGTTCCTTTATTCGCCGCCCCTGCTGTTTGCCAGCGCCGGCTTCGCTTTCGCGGGCTTGTTTCTGTTATTCAAAAAACGGACAGCACAGCTGCCATCCGGCTGCCGGCCGTTCTCCTTAACCGGAGCGCTGCGCATCAAGGACGATCCCGCGGGCCGGAGTCAGTACTCGATCGGCGGTTTTTCGCTGCTGCTGCCGGAACATTGGCGCGGAAACCTGGAAACCGGCAGGAGCGTCTCGGTTCAGGGATATGCCACCGTCGCAGCCTACCAGCCTTTTACCGTACTCGCGTTGGACGGACAGCTTTCGGTCCAGACGGATCCGCGCCTTAATTCCGGGCGAAAATTCATTCCTTTTGCTTTGTCAGCGGTGCTCATGCTGGGGGCCCTGATTGCCCACGGTTTGGTCTACAATCCGGTACAGGACACCCTGCGCTACTGCGGTTATTTACAAAACAGGGGCAAACAGCAGGTATTCGGCAGCGTAGCCGAATTACGCGAAATCGGAGTTTCGCCGGGACAGGAAATTACCCTGAAAGGCTTCCGGCTGCTCCCCGACTATAGTTTAGAAGAGACCTATGGACAGCTCCAGGGTTTTCTACTTATAAATCAGGAAACTGATGTACCCCTTGACCTCTCTTCCATAGCAAGCGAGGTAGCGGCGCTGATAGAACTTCAGAGCACGCAAACCGCCCTGCATCTTTTTCTGCTGCAAAACTATCCGGAAGACAATTACCGGCAGGGAATTTCGGTACTGCTTAAGCACGCCGACTCCCGGCCGCTTTCAGCGTTCATGGACCGCTATCAGCACAGCGCTTTTTTTCCGGAAACAGCGGCCGCGGGAGACCTCTTTATAAAAGACGAGTACCCGTTTTATGACAGCAGTTATGATCTATCAGTCAATTACGAAAATTTTCTGCGCTCCGAAACCGACCGCATTAACCGTAAGCTTTTTGAGACAGGAAACCATGCCGCTGAACAAATTGAAAGCCTGGCTCTCTCTTTCGTAGACGTGCTGGAGTATCCGGAAAATATTGATTCTCTGGCGCTGTTCGGGTTATGGCCGGACAGCACAAATCCTTTTCAGGGCCCAAACAACGCTGCTGAATTCAGCGTACGCGAACAACCTTTGGCGCATCAGATACTGAAAGATTTCGCAGCATTCTATAGCGCTCATTCACCGGGTAGAACGCCCTTAGTGCTCAGGGGAATTGTAAAAAACAAGCCTGAACGCGAAGCGGGCGGATACCATCTCCAACTGGCACTAAATGAAAGTTATCAATTCAATGACTATGCGCACATTACTACTATCTCCTTTCTTTTACTGCTTGGGGTATTTTTACTGATTGCCGGAATGGCGCTGTACGAAGCCTTATCGCAGCTCAGGAAAGAACACTCACTACTGAAATAGTTAAGGTGAAATGCTCGCGCGGAGCGTTATCATACTGCCGCCCTTGACTTTCGCGGGGCATATCCGTATCCTGAACGCAGTCGAGGGGTGGCCCCCGGTTTCGTTGAAACCTGCGGCCTGAGATAATACCCGTTGAACCTGATCCGGATAATACCGGCGTAGGGATAGACTGCAATACCCACGACACATTTTTTTTCTCGAGGTAAAGCGATGAAAGCGACATTTCGCTGGAAGCTGCGCGACATTGTGGTGCTGGCCGTGGTGGCGGCCCTGTTGGGCGTCATCTGGATGGGCTGGACCTATGCCTATGAATTTCTGAAAGGCCCGCTCAAGGCCCTGCACCCCGGACTGAAGTACCTGCTGGTCGGTTTCTGGTTTACCGGCGGTACCATTCTGCCTTACCTGATCCGCCGCCCCGGAGCCGCCTTAGCCGGCGAACTGGTCGCGGCCGGCGTTCAGGGACTGATTACCCAGTGGGGTTGGACTTCGCTGCTGTGGGGTTTGGTGCAGGGCGCGGGTTCGGAATCCATTTTCCTGATCACCGGCTACCGCCGCTGGACGCTTCCGGTCTTCGTGGCTGCGGGCGCCATGGCCGGCGTCTTCAGCTGGGTTTTGGATTTCTTTTATGAAAACTACACCGCACTCGGCCCGCTCACCTGGCTGATCCAGGTTTTCTCGGCCTCGCTTTCCGGCGCGGTGCTGGCCGGCCTCCTGGCCTGGCAGCTCGGCAAGGGCCTGGAAAAAGCGGGCATCCGCCCATCCGGCGGAGAAGCTTGAGATGAGTGAACCCGTCCTCTGCCTGGAAGATTTTTCCCTGGTCCGGGACGGGCGTATCCTGATATCCGGCAAGAAATGGTCGGCGGAGCGCGGCTCCCGCATTCTGCTGACCGGCAAGTCCGGCTCGGGCAAGTCTTCCTTTTTGCTTGCCCTTGCCGGCCTCACTCCGGAACATGCGCCGGGCCTCGAATTGCGGGGGAAGCAAACCGGCCAAAGCCGTACCGGCATGGTTTTCCAAAACCCCTACTCCCAGCTGGTCTGTCCGACGCTGGACGACGAAATCGCCTTTGCCCTGGAGAACGCCGCCTGGGAAAGCGAACCAATGGCCGCCCGCGTAAAAGAGCTCAAATCTTTTTTTGAACTGAACGCGCTCGGGGATAGAGCTCCCTGGACTTTTTCCGGCGGCGAGGCCCAGCGCGTCGCCCTGGCCGCCGTCCTTTCGGCCAAGCCGGAACTCATCCTGCTGGATGAACCCTTAGGTTATCTCGATGAAAACTCGGCCCGCGCTTTTGTGGCCTCCGCCTCGGCCGAAGACCGCTCGGCTACCTGGATAGTTGTCGATCATAATCCTGCTGCCTGGGCAGCCTGGGCCGACATTCACTACCGGCTCGCTGACGACGGAAAACTCATCCGGGAAAGCGTTCCCGTATACCGCGTCGCGGAAACACGGCCGGCCCCGCCAGTGCCCGGCGAGATTGCCCCCGCGGTTCTGGAAGTAAGCGGCTTGCGCGCCGGTTATGGGAAAGGAGCTGACGTTCTGAGTGACTTTTCGCTCACGCTGGAAGAGGGCGAAACGGTAGCGATAGTCGGAGCGAGCGGTTCCGGCAAGTCAACTTTTTTTCGCTGCCTGACGGGCCAGCTTCCGCTGCGCTCCGGGACTATCAAGGTTGACGGACAGCCCTACCGGCCGCGCAAACGCCACAGCGCTCCCTTTGCCTGGGTACCGCAGGTAAGCGAACACTATTTTTTATATCCGACTGTCCGCGAGGAATGGAGCAGCGCCCTGGAAGCGGCCCGCGCCTTTGGCCTGGAGCATCTGGCGGAGCGTCACCCCTTCACGATCAGCGAGGGCGAAAAGCGGCGCCTTAATCTGGCCTCGGCTCTCGGGACGGGGCGCCGGGTGTTGCTGCTGGATGAGCCCCAGTTCGGCCTGGACCGCGCCTCCCGGGAGACGCTTGAAACAGCCCTGGCGGAACTGCGGGCCCAGGGCCAGGCGATGCTGATTATCAGCCATGAAGCAGACTTCTGCGCCCGTGTTGCCCACCGCAGCGTTACCCTGAACGGAGGGACAGGCCAATGAAAGCGCTAACCTACTTTATTATTAATGTCTGCTGCGTCTTGCCGGTGCTGGCCAGCCTCGACCTCTGGACCCCGCCGCTTTTTCTCGCGCTGGCGTCCCTGACGCTGCTGCTCCGCCGCCCGGACCGCGCCCTGCATCTTTGTGCCGCCCTGCTCGGCGCCCTGGTTCTGGCTTTTTGGGTATGGCTTTCCAACCGGCTGTGGACTGTCGGTGTAGATCCGGCCGCGCGGGCCTTGCTCCTGGCCGTACGCGCCTGGGCCCTGACCGGCATCAGCGCCTCCTTCGCCCTCGGCATCAGACCCGCGCCCCTGCTCAATGAGGCAATGCAGATAACCTCTCTTTCACCGCGGGTCGGCTTCGCCCTCTACGCGGCGCTCAACACGCTGCCGCGCATGGCAGACGAAGGCAAGCATCTGGACGCGGTACACCGCGTGCGCCTGGGCGGCAAACGTTCCCCCCTGCTGGTGCGCGCCATCGCCCTGCTGGCCCGAGCTATCCGCTCCGGCGAGCGCTCCGCGCAGTCCCTGGCCTCGAGGGGCCTGGAGTCGCCGCTGAAACGCAGCTGGTACCGGCCGGTAGCCTGGGAAAAAACAGACACCCTGCAGCTCTTGATCGGCATAGGCATCTCTGGCGCGCTTTTTACATTTTTGATTATCAGTGGAAAATTCAAATTCGGTTTTTATTAATCAGAAAAGACACAAGGGAGAAAATTATGAAATCAGCAATGGCAATTCAATGCCTGCCCCAGGGACTTAACGGCAAAGCGGAAATATACAAGGCGGTGGACAAGGCTATCGAAGTAATCGAAGCCTCCGCCCTGCCCTACACGGTCGGCCCATTCGAAACCGTAGTGGAGGGTCCATTGGAGCAGCTGTTGAAACTGGCTCATGACGCCCACAGCGCCGCCCTTTCTTCCGGAGCCGAGGGAGTTGCCACCTATATCAAACTCTTCTCCTCGGCCGACCTCGGCTCAAGCGAGGAAAAAACCGCTAAGTACCGGGCCAAGGGACATTGAGGGAGCGGAAAAATCAATGATTTAACCTTCTATAAAGCATATCGCTCAAGCTACCAGAATCGATGCTCAACCGGCTCCGCTCACTCCTAAACCTTTAGAGGTCCCCTTTTATCTTATTATCATCATCCAGCAGGACCACGTTCGGCTGCCAGCTGTCGGCGTCGGCGCTGTCGATGCGGGTGTAGGTCACGATGATCACGCGGTCGCCGGGGGCCACCAGGCGGGCGGCAGCGCCGTTGAGGCAGATCTCGCCAGGGGCGCCCTTAATGATGTAGGTTGAAAAGCGGGCGCCGTTATTCATGTTGAAAATATCGACCTTCTCGAACGGGTACATTCCGGCGGCCCGGTAAAGCAGCGGGTCGATCGAGATCGAGCCTTCGTAGTTCAGGTCGGCGCCGGTGACGGTGGCGCGGTGCAGCTTTGATTTTAAGACTTCGATATTCATCAGCGGTTTATCTCCAGGGCGGTTTTCAAGCCGAGCAGTACCAGGTCCGGAACGATTTCGGTAAAGATGGCGCTGTCCTCGAACAGGCGCGAAAAGCCGCCGGTACCGATTACCACCGGTTCGCGGCCCTCGAAGCATTCGGCCTTAAAGCGGCTTACCAGTTCGCGCATCATACCGATGTGCCCGTAAAAAAGACCGGACTGAATTGCCTCGCTGGTGGAATTGCCGCAGGCGCCCTGCGGTTTGAGAATCTCCACCGAGGGCAGTTTGGCCGTTCCCGTTTCCAGCGCCGTCATGGACATCTTCAAGCCGGCGGCGATTGAGCCGCCCAGATAATTTTTATCCCGGGTGATGGCGTCAAAGGTAGTGGCCGTTCCCATATCGATGATAATCAGGTCCTTTTCCGGATAGCGGGTGATGCCGCCGATGGCGTTGGCGATGCGGTCGGCGCCGATATCGCGCGGGTTGCTGTAGCGGATTTTCAGGCCGGTCTTGATTCCGGCCTGCACGAAAAAGGCTTCCTGCTTAAAGTACTTCAGGCAGGCGCTGCCCAGCGAATGGTTGATCGCCGGCACGACGCTGCAGCAGACAATGGCGCGCACCGCGTCCGGCTCAAAGCCGTTCTCGCGGATCACGGCCCGCAAAAAAAGGCCCAGCTCGTCTGAGCTGGTAGCCACGCTGGTGATGCGCCTGAACTGCAGGACCAGCTGGTCGTCACGGAAAATTCCACCGAGAATTTGGGTGTTCCCGACATCAAGCGTTAAAATCATTAGGGGTCTCCTTGTATAAAAAATCGGCCAGTTCTGCGCAGCCGGAAAACCGGGCGACGCATTCCAGTCCGCCAGGACCGTTTTGCCAGGCCTGAAAGGGATGCGAGTATTCGGTTATCTCGGTTAAGTCATTAGAAATTACCAGAGAGCACTCCGCGCGCAGGAAAAGCTCCAGCACGGATTGCTCCCGCTCCGCCGCGGCCGCTCCATTGGTCAGCTTAAAGGCCACGATCCGGCATAAGGGGTTAAGCGACCACACGCGCAGCGAGTCCAGCAGTTTCGGATTTTCTTTCAGATGTATCGACACCTCCGCCCCGGACGCGATCTTGGGTACCTCAGATGGATCATAGGAGACACCGTTAATTTCGATAGCGGCGGTGTGATAGTCGCTGACGGCGGCGGCGTGCACGACCAAATCGAAGCGCTCCGCGCCGAGAGTCGACCGCAGCAGGGCGGCAAGGTCTCGGTAGCTGCGGTAGTTGCGGCAGCGCGCGGCAAGGCGCGGCTGGACGGCGCGCTCGGCCATCAGAGCGGTTACCTCGCAACCTCGTTGCTGAAGGTGGTCGGCCAGGGCCGAGGCGGTACGCCCGGTGGAAAAATTGCAGATGCTGCGGATCTGGTCGACCGGCTCCTCGGTTCCGCCTCCGGTAATCAGCACCCGCACAGTAATTCTCCGATTCGCTCGGCCACGAAGTCAGCGCCGATCAGCCGCCCTTCTCCGACCGCGCCGCAGGCCAGGCGGCCCGCTTCCGTCGGCAGGATGGTCGCGCCCCACTGCCGCAGTTTTTCCAGGGAAGCGCGAACGGCCGGATGGGCAAACATTTCGCAGTTCATGGCCGGCGCCAGCCACAGCGGTTTCCGAAAATTATTGGCCAGGCAAAGCGCGCCGAAGAGATCGTCGCAGAGGCCGGCAGCCAGGCGGTTTAAAAGATTCGCCGAAGCCGGATAAGCCAGAATCAGATCGGCCCAGTTATGGGCCAGCGTGATGTGCGGGGTATAGTCGGGCCTTCCGCCGAACAGGTCAGTGAGTACCGGCCGGCCGGTCAGGCCCTCCAGAGAGGCAGTGCCGATAAAGCGCAGGGCTCCCTGCGAAACGGTGCTTTGCACGGTATAACCCTCGGCTACCAGACGGGAGGCCAGGGCGCAGGCCTTGTAGCAGGAAATGGATCCTGAAAGATGCAGCAGTATATTACCTTTGGACATTGTCGATTAACCTCACCTCTTCCAGAAACACCGCGCCGAACAGGCGCCCCTCGCGCTCCTCCAGATAGTCCACCCGGAAACCGGCCCCTTCAAGCTGAGCGCGGATGGCCGGAAGGCTTTCGCCCGAGGAGAGAGAGCGGTAAAAGGTCGGGGCCTGCAGGAGGCCGGCCGGCGAGAGCCGGCGGTTACGGGAGCTGAGCGCCAGGCCGCTTTCTTCGCGTACCAGAGGGCAGGGAATCACCTCGGTGTCCATAAAGAAGGCTTCGGCCATGCCGCGAATCAACTGATACTGCTGGTAATCCTTTTCGCCGAAGTAAGCGCGTTGCGGCCGGATGATGTTAAAAAGTTTCATCACCACCGTCAGCACGCCCTCAAAATGCCCCGGCCGGCTCGCGCCGCACAATTCGGCGCTCAGGGTGTTTTCGGAAAGCCGGTAACGGTATTCATCCGGATACATTTCCCGGTAGTCCGGCGCGAACAGATAAGAGACGCCCTCCCGCTCCAGCAGGGCGCAATCCCCGGCGAAGCTGACCGGATAGCCGGACAAGTCGGACGGATTATTAAACTGAGTGGGATTCAAAAAGATACTGACCACCGTCAGCGCGTTTTCCGCGCGGCATCGCCGCACCAAAGACAGATGGCCCTCATGCAGGGCGCCCATGGTTGGCACAAAGCCAATGCCAGTGACAGCGGTATCGCCGGTGGCAGCGTTGTGGCCGGTGGCGGCGTTGTAGCCGGTGGCGGCCGCCCGGATTGTCCGCCATTGCGATACGGTATTGATGATTATCATGATACAAACACCTCACGTTCGGAGGGGAAGGAAACATCGGCGACATCACGGCAGTAATTTTCCACGGCTGAGGAAACCAGGGCAGCGCCGTCCAGATACTGCCGCGCGTAACTTGTTTTCAGGGAGGTGAAGCCCAGCAGGTCATGCAGCACCAGCACCTGTCCGTCCACCGCGCGGCCGGCGCCGATACCGATCACCGGAATGTCCAGGGCAGAGGTAATCGCAGCGGCCAGCGCTTCCGGAACGCATTCCAGCACCAGGGCAAAACAGCCAGAGAGTTGGAGGCGCTGGGCCTGCTCCATCAGGGCCTCGGCCGAGGCCTGGTCGCGGCCCTGTACCCGCCAGCCGCCAAGGCTGTGGTAAAACTGCGGGGTCAACCCCAAATGGCCCATTACCGGGATGCCGGAGTGCACCAGATGTTCGATCACCAGTTCATTGCCGGTCAAGCCTTCCAGCTTGACGGCGTTCGCGCCGGCGCGCAGCAGTTCGCCGGCGGCTCGGGCGGCGCGGGAGCGTCCCTGCCGGTAACTGAGAAAGGGCATGTCGGCTGTTATGAAGGTATCGCCGGCGGCGCGGCGCACGGCAGCGGTATGGCGGACCATCATCGAAAGCGTTGCCGGCAGCGTGGTCTGCTCTCCGTAAACCACCATGGCGCAGCTGTCGCCAACCAGCAGGCAATCCAGGGAAGTGCTTCCGAGAATGGCGGCAAAGGTAGCGTCATAACAGGTGAGCATAGAAATTTTCTGATTGTTTTTTTTCCGCAGGGGAAAATCGAGAATAGTCATAGTACCTGTCCTTCTGGATCAAGTCTGTTTTTTTCCGTTCCGTTCGTAAAGCATGTACGGGGAATCACCGTCCCAACGGGATCGCTGTTCCGTGAACAGGAATAACCTGTTTCGCCGTTTTATGCAAGCGGGCAGCGATTTTTGGAAATAACTCGCTCAGTACATCAGACGGCACGTAGCTTGTTTTTTATCGCTCCACAGAGATATATTTAGGGTATTATATATCATTAGCGAAATAACAAGCCAAATCTGGCTGCTACCAGATTTTTCGTATAACGGAGGATATAGTATGAAGATTTTTTGTATAACAGTAAGTATGTTTTTTCTGGCATGCGGAGTTGTTGCTCAAGACCCAATTGACAGCAGTAAAAACGGGACGATTATTAGCATCGAAAACGATGGAAATATTCAAAAAGTCGTGCGGGAGCAGCGTCAGCAAATAACAATTGGAAATTTAGCCACTGAAGCAAAGCGCTCTGTGTACGCACAGCCAGCTCAAAACAACTCTCAGCCTATAGCAATGCTCAAAATGGGAGAAACTATACAAGCGTATAAGATAGCAGTCATGACAAATACCGATACTGCAACAGTAAATTCCTGGCTTTATGTATCGACCGAAAACAACATACAGGGCTGGATCAACTTCGGAGAGTTTGATCCTTATTCGAATAACTGCTGGGAAATTGTTGAAAGAATTACCAATAGCGCGGGACAATGGACTGTGAGAAAATTGGATCAATATCTGTCTGTTTTTGACTTGCATACTATATATTCAGAGCCAGGGGAGATAGAAAGCAATGCTTTGTTTACTTTGAGCCGGGAGGGGACAAGCCAACAGATTAACTTTACTGTGTTAGCTATTACAGAAGAAACAGATACCATTGGTGATATGAAAGACCATTGGTTGAAGATCATAGATGGTCAGGGCCGAATCGGCTGGATTTTCGGCGAATACACCGATGCTATGCGCGGAGGCCCCAAGTATTCAATCCCAGAGCCTACTATTCAATTTGTTCTGGGATCTTACTAAGCCCCCCTCTGTTTGTGCTTGTTGTATGGCACTCCCAACTCAATTTTCTGAAAGCGAATAGGTGAAAATCAATTGCCTGTTTCGCCGTTTTACGCAAGCGGGTGATACTTTCGGGTTAATTTCATGATTGACAGCACCACAGTCATGTCCTATTCTGAGATCATACTCTATGCAAAACAACAACCCCGACGTCGCAACCCTTGTTTCAGCCCTTGAAAAAGCCGTTTCCGCCGCATTTATCGGATCGCCGGAGGCGGTCCGTCTTGCCGTACTGGCCCTCCTCAGCGGCCTGCATGTGCTGGTGGAGGACATACCGGGAGTCGGCAAGACCACACTGGCCCTCGCACTATCAAGGGCCGCGGGCATGAGTTTCTCGCGTATCCAGTTTACGCCCGACATGCTTCCCGGCGACGTGCTCGGAATGAATGTCTGGGATCCCCTGCTGCGCGAGTTTGTGTACCGCCCCGGCTCGATATTCGTCAACTTCATCCTGGCGGACGAACTCAACCGTACCTCCCCGCGCACCCAATCGGCCTTTTTGGAGGCCATGCAGGAAGCGCAGGTCACCGTGGACGGCAAGACCCGCCCCCTGCCCCTGCCCTTTTTCCTGATCGCTACCCAGAACCCGAACAGTTTCGCCGGCACCTTTCCGCTTCCGGAAGCCGAGCTCGACCGCTTCGGCCTCGCCTTTTCACTGGGCTATCCCTCGCCGGATGATGAATCGGAAATCCTGCGCCGATGCAGCCTTTCATCCTACAAAGAGCCGATCGCGGCCGTCACCAGTCCCGAGGAGATTCTGCGGGCGCGGGAGACGATTTCGCGCGTTCATGTCGCTCCGGCGGTCCGCGGCTATATCGTGGACATAGTCCGCGCTACGCGCCGCCACGGGGACATCCGCCTCGGCGCGAGTCCGCGCTCCGCCCTCTTTTTACAGCAGGCAGCCTGCGCCCGCGCCGCCTCGGAAAGCCGCCTGTTTGCCCTTCCGGAAGACGTCGAGGCTATGGCTCCGGCCGTTTTGGCCCACCGCATCCAGCTATCCTCCCAGGCCCGGCTCAGCCAGACGGACGCCTTTGCCTGCGTCCGCTCCGTGTGCGCCGCCATTCATAAACCGACGGGTTTGTAGGCCATGAGAATCAGACTCAGGCCCCTTCACTTTTTAGCCTTTTGCACTTTCGCCTTTGTCCTGAATACATTTTCGGGCCTCGCCGGCCCCCTTTCATCCCTCATTTCCGTTTTGCTGCCCTCCGTTTTTTTCTGCTCGGTGCTGCAGCTCGCGCTTTCCTGGTTTTTCTTCGCCTTTCATCAATCCTTCTCGAATGATCATCCGCTCAAGGGTGAAGTAGTGCGCTTTGAGCTGCATACCAGCAACGAGAGCGCCATCCCCTTCGCCCGGGGAATGTGCCGGATCTCCGCTCCCGACCCGCGCGAGATTGCCCTCGACCTGAAGCCGTATCAGGCGGAAATCCGCTGCGCCTACCGGGGCGCATACAGCATCGGCTTGGTCGAATACGGCTTTACAGACGCCCTGGGCCTGGTTCATCTCGAAGAGCAGATCGAGCCGCGAATTTTCTACGTGTATCCCGAACTGGCAAAGCTTGACTCCGGCCTGGATAAACTGGCCAGCGCCTCCGGCACGGACCAACCGAAGGTCGATGCCCGAGAGGAAGACCTCAGCATTTTTGAATATATCAGAAACCTGCGGGACGGACGGCCCGCGCGGCGCATCGCCTGGAAGCACTGGGCGGCGACAGGCATTCCGTCCGAAATTGTCCACGGTCAGTCCCGCTCCTCCGCGCTCAGAATAGTGCTCGATCTCTTTCCCCTGCCCTCAGAGGAAACCGAACGCCTCGCCGCCGAGGACATAGCCGTCAGCGCCGCGTTCTCGGCCCTGCAATACCTGACCTCAGCGGGCATACCGGCGGAGTTCGTACTCGGTAGCGCGGAGCGGGGCTCGTTGCTGTCTTCGCCGGAAGATTTCAGGCAGGCCTTTGACCATTCCACCAACATTATTTTTGTAGACCGGCGCTTTCCGGCGGCGGCTTTTTTGCCGGGACCGGCCACTCTGCTCATCTCCACCAGACCGCTGATAGAAGCCGGAGAAAAAGCCGATCTCTTCTCGGAGTGCGAAAAGGCGATTAAAAGGGGAACCGGGGTGCATCTGCTCGTCTGCCCGCCCCCGTCCGAGGCGGACGCCGAGCGGCGCGCCCTGGAAACGCTGCGTGAGCGGCAGGCGGCCTTCGGCGGCAACGCCCTGCTCGAACTGGCCGATTCCCGCCACGGTCTGGAGGAAATCATCCATGCCTTCAGGTCTTAACCGTTTCTCCGCCGTTTTCCGGTACGCTCTCACAGTCGGCCTCAGCGTCGGCCCTATCGTCCTGTTTTGCCGGATTTTTCAGGCCGAAGGCCCACTCCTGTTTCTGTACGCCGCGGTCGGCCTGTGCGCTTCACTCATATTTTTTTTCTTTGCCGGTTACTTCCGCCGTCTTTCCCTGTTCCTCGCGGTACTGATCGCTGTGCTCTTTATATTTGCCGTTCTGGTGCAGGTAAATATCGCGCGCCGCTCCCTGGCCGAAGCCTGGCTGGAGCTGGCCCGCACCGGCAGGGCCTTCGGCTTTTTTTCTTTCTTTTCCGCCGAAGTCTATGCCCTGTTCTGCCTGCCCCAGGCGATTCTGTTCTGCATGAAAAAATACCGCCTGTTTTTCATAGCGGCGGTCACGGCCAACTCCCTGTGCGCCGGGATCATTCTGGGAAACAGTGCCCTGCTGGCCCTTTGTTTTTTCAGCTTCTTTGTTTTTCTGATCGCGTCCGAGCGCAGTTGGGAAGCCCTGCGAACGCGCCTCGTTTCAATCGCCTTTCCGGCCGTCGGCGGCATACTGCTGGCCGCGGCCCTCTCCTCCTTCGGCGCCGCCAATCCCGAAGCCGCCCCGCTGATCAGTTACCCGGATTTCAGCGTTTTTCTCGGACGGCTGGCCCCGTCCTTTCCGCTGCTGCGGGACGTCCCCGGCTACGGCACCTCGATGGGCGGAGGGGAAATGCCCGAATCAATTTTTCTTTCGGACCGTCCGATTTTTCAGGTACGGGGAGAGCCTTTCAGCGCGCATTATTTGGCCCTGGAACGCTATGCCGTGTGGAACGGTGTCCTCTGGCTGGAGGACACCAACGAGGGAGAGCCATTACCTCTGGCCTTCTTCGGCGCGTCGGAGGGGGAAAGCGGTCCCGCGCTGCGCCTGACTCTGGTAGAGGATTTTTATGCCGCGATTCCCATTGCCCAGGAAACGGAAGCGGTCCTCATTTCCCGGGATGCCCCGAAAAGCATCTCACTAACCCGCAATCGGGGATTGCGGTTTGAAGGCAGTGCCCGCCGGGGTCTTGAGATCGGCCTGGTTAACGGACCGGGAGTAACCTCAGCCGAAAAGGAAGCGGCCATGCCCCAGTATTCTGGAATGGGCAGCGAGACCTCCATTCGCATCTCGGCCTTGGCGGCTGAACTGAAGCTGAAAGCCGGCATCGCGGAAGGCGCGGGCCTCGCGGACAACACCGGCGGCTCAGAGGCCGAACGCAGATATCTTCAGGCCCTCTTGGATTATTTTTCGACAGGCTTTACCTATGCCCTGGAAACGGGGAAAAAAGCAAAGGGTGAAACCCCAATCGAGCATTTTTTGTTTACCGAAAAAAAGGGCTTCTGCCTGTATTACGCCAGCGCCTTTGTGCTTCTGGCCCGGGAATTCGGGCTGCCGGCCCGGATGGCCGCGGGCTTCCGGGTATCCTTGGACGAAACGGGCGGCGGGATTATCAGCGGCAACAACGCGCATGCCTGGAGTGAGGTCTGGATAGACGGACAATGGCGATTATTCGAGCCGACCCCGCCCTTTGCCCGCGAGGACCCCTTCTCCTGGAGCGACGCCGGGGACCGGAGTACCAGGCGCCAGCTGGAAGCGCTGTTCGGCAGCGCCCGCTCCGCCCCCGGCGCGGAGCGGGATGTATCCCTCGCGCTTTACGGGTTTGCTTCCCGTCACGCCCGGTTTCTCCTCCCGACATTTGCCCTTGCGCTTTTAACGTGGACACTGATCATGTACCGGCTGAACAAGGGAACCGGAAAGATCCGGCGCAGAGCCGCCCGTCTTGTCCGCCGCTGCCGCAAGCAGGGCGTCGTCGGGCCGGAGATCACCGGATGGCTCGAATGGGCACGGCAGGCCTCAGCGCGGAATCCCGGCTCGGACGCGGATGCGCTGGCCAAAAAGATGATGGAGCTGGCTTTTTCAGGGGAAAGGGCAAACAGCTCCCAAGCTGCGCGAAATTTACCGCTTACAAAATAATCCAAAAAACGGATGGCGGCCTTTCATTGACAGAAATACTGAGACCCCTTACCATGACTTGATGCAACGAATTCTGGACTTTATAACCGGCGCGGGAATCATTCAGGGTTTTTTCCTGACACTTTATATCTGGTTTTCAAAAAAACCAACAAAACTTCCCAACCGTATTCTGGCGGTTCTAATGGGTGTTTTTGCCCTTAACCTGTTGCATTCGCTTTTCCGTACCAATCCGCCGATGGGTATGCCGACCGGCGGTTTGATCGAGCCTTTCCAGCTTTTACTCGGACCTTTACTGTATCTCTTTATGCGTAAGCGCATCGAAGGTGGAACCTTCACAGTAAAAGATTTTCTTCACGGCATTCCTTTTGGGCTAGTTTCGCTAGCACTGCTTTTACTCACCTCGCACAGAATATCCGGAGCTCAGTACCTGAAAAGTCCGTTTACCGGATTGATCTTCTGGATCTGCGTATCTATTCAGATCAGCGCTTATTTCATGTTGTGTTTCCACTTAGGTCAAAAATATAACCATTCTATTACCGACTATTATTCTGCTACACAAAAAAAAGACCTGCGCTGGATAAACTCCTTCATGCTGATTTTAGCAGTCATTTATATCGGCTACCTCTGTCTTTTTATCATCCTGTTTCATACTGATGATAAAGCGCATTTTGAAAGACTATTGTCTGTCATACAAAGTCTCGCGGTCTATGGCCTGGGCACTTTCTCGCTCTTTACCACTACTCCCGAATTCGCGATCACGGAAACAACTTCACGGCGAAAGAAAACGGCGCTGCCGCAAGAAAACCTCGAAGCCTTAAAACGAAAGGTCATTACCGCGATGGAAGAGAAAAAGCTGTACCTTGACCCGGAATTAACACTCCCGGACCTGGCAACCAAAACCGGAATTCCGCGAAACACGCTCTCAGAACTTATCAATGACTGCTTTAATAAAAATTTTTATGATTTCATCAACTTCTATCGTGTCGCCGAAATAATACGCTTGATGGGAGCCGCCGAAAAATCAAACGAAAAACTGCTGACCCTGGCCTTCGAGGCCGGCTTTAATTCCAAACCGGCGTTCAACGCGGTCTTCCGGAAAATTACCGGCCAAACTCCTTCGTCCTACCGGAAAAACCAAAAATAAGGTCTCGGGCTATCCGCTAAGACGACACCCGGTCGCGTCTCCGTTATTCTCTGGTCATAACGGAGGCCCTTATGATTCAACTTCAGAACATCACTAAAACCTATTTTTCGCCGGGGGAGTTCACAGCCCTTACACAGGTCAGCTTCAGCGCGCAAAAGGCGGAGTTTATCGCAATCGTCGGAAAGTCCGGCAGCGGCAAATCGACACTCATCAACCTGATCACGGGTCTCGATTATCCGACCTCGGGGGAAGTACATATCGGCGGGGTGCCTGTCCATCGCCTGGACCAGAGGGCGCTTTCACTATGGCGTGGAAAAAACGTCGGCATAGTATTCCAGTTTTTCCAGCTTTTACCCACTCTGACAGTCGCAGAAAACGTGATGCTCCCGATGGACTTCTGCAACACGTACCCCGTCGCTCACAGGCGCAAGCGAGCGCTCGGGCTTTTGGAACGGGTGGGCATCGCCGAGCAGGCGGATAAACTTCCGGCATCGCTCTCCGGCGGACAACAGCAACGGGCAGCCATCGCCCGGGCCCTTGCCAACGATCCTCTGCTGATCGCGGCAGACGAGCCGACCGGAAATCTGGATACCCAAACCTCGCACGAAATACTCGAACTTTTCAGAGAATTGCGGCAAGAAGGAAAAACTGTTGTTATGGTCACTCACGAACGCGACATCACCCCCTACGCCAGCCGAGAGATCACCCTGAAAGATGGGGAAATCCAATCAGACAGACTGATTAAGACGCGAACAGACTCTGTTTCCGCGCTGGAAGGCACCTATGCTTAAGACCCGTTACCTGAAACTGCTGCGGGATATCCGCGTAGAGAAAAGCAAGTTTGTCCTGATGATCGCGGCCATCTCCATCAGTTTGATCGGAATCGGCGCGGTGCTCAGCGCCTTCACCATTTTGAGCCGCGAGATCGATAAAAACTATGCCCTGACACTGCCCGCGTCGGCGACTCTGGAAACACCCGATATCGACGACGCGCTGGTGAATACCGTACGTTCAAAACCGGGCATCATAGCAGCCGAAGCCAGATCAACCATACTGGCCCGAATACTTTCCATGGACGGGCAATGGCAGCCGATACTGCTGTTTGTAATCACGGATTTTAATAACATGACTCTCGCCCGCTTCAGGCGTGAAACCGGACAGTGGCCACCGCAGGACGGCACCCTGGTTCTCGAACGCATGGCTCTTGATCTTTACGGCACGGCGGTGGGCAGATCAGTCATCATAAAAATTCCGGAAGGCAGCAATAAAACTATTACAGTCTCGCTCAGCGTGCACGACCCGAGCCTTGCCCCTGCCTGGCAGGGCGGCGTAGGCTATGGCTATATCTCGCGGGAGACCCTCATCACGCTTGGCGGAACCGGCCAGACCGGTGAGCTGAAAGTTATCTTTGATCAAAGACACCCTACGATCGAGTCGGTAACAACGGCTGCTCTCGAACTCGCGTCCTGGCTCAAAATACAAGGTCATGAAGTCAACGAGATTCAGGTTCCGCCGCCGTTCGAGCACCCGCACCAGGCGCAGCTCTCAGCGCTATTGATGTTACTCTTTATTTTCAGTCTCTGCGCCTTAATACTGGGAAGCATTCTTTCTGCATCGGTGATATCGGCCTTGATGGCGAAAGAAATTAACAACATCGGAATAATGAAGGCTATTGGCGGGAGCAGTCATCAAATTTCATTAATCTATTTCACCCTGGTTTTCTCCGTAAGTGCCATGGCGGCAGTGCCGGGACTGACAGTCGGAATATTCCTGGGCAGAAACTTTGCGTTGATGGCTTCCCAATTGCTCAACGTCACGCTCTTCTCGACAGCCGTCCCCTGGTGGGTGTATGCGATTCAACTTGGTACAGGCTTTATCGTCCCGATGCTGATTGCCGGCATCCCGATTCTAACCGTCATCAATCGCACCGTCAGAGAAGCCCTCCAGGATAGCGGCATCGCTTCCCCTCTCCGCAATCAAAGAAAGCCGCGAGCGTTTTTCTTATTGCTGGGAAAACTCGATCGAGCATTTATCCTTTCGGTCCGAAACACCTTCCGCAAAAAAGGCCGAATACTACTGACAACTGGACTGCTGATGGCGGCAGGAGCAATGTTCATGATGACCTTGAACGTTCAAACTGCCTGGGACAATAACCTGAATACTTCTTTCAGCACCAGAAAGTATGACTTCGAGATTCGTTTGAACAAGGGCTCTTTAATAGCCGAAACTGAAAAACTACTCTCAGAGATTCCCGGCGTGCTGAAAGCCGAAGGCTGGGGACTGGCACCCGGGTCTCTCAGCCAAGCAGGAGAAGGCCTTGCGGTTTCGCATACTTACCCGGATGCCGGCCATGGCGTGTTTTCGTTGATCGGCGTACCCGAGGGCAGTACGCTTGTCAACTTCCCGTTGATTGCCGGAAAATGGCTGGATGATAATTCCGCCGGCGGTATAGTCCTTAATCCACAGGGGGTTGCTTTATTGGGACTTACGAAACCGCAAATTGGCGACATGTTAAACCTTTCGGCCAATGGGCAGGTTTTTTCCTGGCGTATTATCGGTTTAGTCAATGAAGTCGGGATGGGGGCGGGGTACATCAACAGGAATGATTTTGAGAGCGCGGTATCCAGACCCGGGAAGGCATCAGCTTTCAGAGTTGTCACGGAAGCGGGCACACCTGAAGAAAACGCAACTATTATTCAGGATATCGAGTCAGCTTTCTCGAATGCCGGATTAAGCATCGCAGCAATACTCGTCGACAGTGAGTTCCAGAGTGAAGTTTCCGATCATATTTTTTTGCTGATTCTCGCACTTTTGCTGATGGCTATTTTAATGGCTATCGTCGGGCTGCTCGGTCTGGCGTCGACGATCGGCACAAATATCCTTGAGCGCAAAAAAGAATTCGGCGTAATGCGGGCTATCGGCGCCACCCCCGCGTCCTTGATCCGCAACGTCATCGGCGAATCGGTTTTCATCGCCCTGCTCAGTTTAGTGCTTGCGCTGATAACTTCAATACCGCTGTCGCTTATCATCGGCAAAACGCTGGGGTATATGGCCTTTGGCACGCCGCTCACACTTCAGATTTCTTCCCAGGGAATCACGCTCTGGTTAGCGATCAGCATTTTAGGTTCATTAGCATCCAGCGCCGTTCCGGCCTGGCAAGCGTCGCGCACAACAGTCCGGGAGGCACTGGCTTATGAATAAATCAGGAGGGAAAATGAACAGGAAAAAAATAATCATTACCGGCGTTATTCTGATACTATTGTCCTGCTGTGCGATTATCATGCACCACTTTATACAATACACGGATGCGAACGGTGGACTGATAGGGATATTAAAAAGCCTGCATGGCAGATGATAAACAGAGCACACTGTGATACATGACGGTATTAGATTGATTAATGCCTTACTTGTGATACAGTAGACTTTATACGTTAACGGAGGATTATTATGAAATTATTTAAGTTGGTAACTGTTGTGTTTGTTTTACTGATCAGTTCATGCGATGATGCTCAATGGGATTTATTAACACCGAAAATAACCGATCTTCTTCAAGGCATTCACATTACTTATGGCGAAATGCACGACAATGAACCGGTGATTGAAACTAATGGCTCAATAACAACGACAACTTACACTGGTATAGGGGTAACTTTAACCGAAACAGAAGATTCATCTAATAATTCAGTAATAAAAATCCTGTCCTTCGATAATTGTAACATAGAAGGAAACGTAACCGGAGAAGTAACGATAGAGATCAATAATGATACCAAGCAAATGGCTATCAATGGAGATTTGTCAATTGATGGGTCTGAAATAGAACAGTTAATCATTGATGTACAATGCGATGATTGTGACAGTTTTGAACAGATTATTGATGGAGAAATAATAGCAAACGATCAAATATATGCTGCTGATCAATTTGATGGTTGTTTTGATTATTATTGAAAATTAACAACTGTCCCACCTGACGCTGTCTTCAATTCATTCTTAAGCAAAAAAAAAGCCCTAAAAACCGGAAATCGGCTTAGGGCTTTTTCATTTCATTTCTTAATACGAGAAAAATCAGTCCGCGATATCCGGCTCGGTCCCGGCCAGATAGTCGTTGATGTTGGCGGCGGCTTTGCGGCCTTCGCCCATAGCCAGAATGACGGTGGCGGCGCCGAGGACAATGTCGCCGCCGGCCCAGACTTTTTTCAGGCTGGTGCGCTGTTTTTCGTCAACGATAATGTTGCCGCGCTTGGTGACGTTCAGGCCTTCGGTGGTCTGGGCCATCAGCGGATTGGACTCGTTGCCGAGGGCGATGATCACCGCGTCAACGGCAATCTCGTGCTCGGTACCGGCCTTGGCAACCGGACTGCGGCGGCCGGAAGCGTCCGGCTCTCCCAACTCATAATCCAGCACCTCGACGGCACGCACCCGTCCGCCCTCGCCGGCAAGAATGCGGGTCGGGTTCTGCAGATACTGGAAGATGACGCCCTCTTCCTCGGCGTGCAGCACTTCCTCGGCCCGGGCCGGCATCTCAGCCTTGGTGCGGCGGTAAATGCAGTACACCTTTTCGGCGCCCAGGCGGTAGGCCATGCGGGCAGCGTCCATGGCCACGTTTCCGCCGCCGACAACGGCCACAGTCTTGGCCTCGTAGAGCGGAGTCGCGGCGTTGCTGGTATCGTAAGCCTTCATCAAGTTGGCGCGGGTCAGATACTCATTGGCGCTGAATACGCCGATCAGGTTTTCGCCTTCAATTTCCATAAACTTCGGCAGTCCGGCGCCGGTGCCGATAAAGGCCGCGTGATAGCCCTCGCGGTCCAAGAGGTCGACAATGGTTTCGGTCCGGCCGACCAGAAAGTTGGTCCGGAAGGTAACGCCCATCGATTTAAGAACTTCCACTTCCTTAGCCACGATGGCTTTGGGCAGGCGGAATTCGGGAATACCGTAAACCATGACGCCGCCGGTTTTGTGGAAGGCCTCAAACACGGTGACGCTGTGTCCGGCGCGGCGGGTATCGGCGGCCACCGTCAATCCGGCGGGCCCTGAGCCGATTACGGCTACTTTCTTGCCGGTCTCGGCCGCTACGGCCGGAGGGGTAATCTTGTTGTTTTCGCGTTCCCAGTCGGCTACAAAGCGCTCCAGCCGTCCGATAGCCACAGCCTTATCGACTGACTTCAATGACTTACCGAGGGTACAGGTACTCTGGCACTGTTTTTCCTGGGGGCAGACGCGGCCGCAGATAGCCGGCAGCAGATTGGTGGTCTTGATAGTATCAACGGCTTTTTTATAGTCGCCGGCCTGAATGCAGGTAATGAATTCGGGAATGGGTACGCCGACCGGACAGGCCGCCACGCAGGGGCGGTTCTTGCAGTTCAGGCAGCGTTCCGCTTCCACGCGGGCTTCTTCTTCGGTATAACCGAGAGCGACCTCGTCCATCGCCCGGGCGCGGGCAACTGGATCGCGGGTCGGCATTTCCTGCGCCGGAATGGCCATGCGGTCCTTCGGTGTCAGGGTTTTATTTTTGATATCGTTCCAGAGACCGGTGGCCTCGGCGGCAAGTTCTTCATTGGTTTTGTGGCTCATAGCGCTTCTCCATGTACGGGGGATTATCGATATACCGGCGGCCGGCGTATTCGCACCCGCCGCCGGCTTACACTCAGGCGTCCTTGTCGGTCAGGGTGGACGCTTCCATCTCCATGTGGCATTTGTGATGATCGGCTTCTTCGCGGCCCTTGAAGGCCTTCATGCGCATCATCATATTGTCAAAGTCCACCAGGTGTCCGTCAAACTCCGGGCCGTCGACGCAGACAAATTTTGTTTTGCCGCCGACGGTCACGCGGCAGCCGCCGCACATACCGGTACCATCGATCATGATCGTGTTCAGTGAAACCATGGTATGCACGCCGTAGGGCTTGGTAGTGGCGGCGCAAAATTTCATCATGATGGGGGGGCCGATGGCCACTGCCTCATTCGGAGGAGTAGCGCTCTCGCAGAGTTCCTTCAACGGCTCGGTAACCAGGGCTTTGCGGCCGTAGGTACCGTCATCGGTCAGCACGATCAGCTCATCGCTGGCCGCGCGCATTTCTTCCTCAAAAATCACCAGGCTCTTGGTGCGGGCGCCGATAATGGTGATAACCTTGTTGCCGGCAGCCTTGTAGGCTTTAACTATCGGGTACAGCGGGGCGACGCCGATACCGCCGCCGACGCAAACCACGGTGCCGACTTTGGAAATATGGGTGGGGCGGCCGAGCGGACCGAGAATAGCCTCGATCTTGTCGCCGACGTTTTTCAGGGCAAGTTTATGGGTGGTGGCGCCGACAGCCTGAAATACCAGGGCTATCCAACCGGCTGCGGCATCAGCGTCGGCAATGGTCAGCGGAATGCGCTCGCCGAAGTCAGTGTCAATCTGCACCAGCACAAACTGGCCGGCCTGACGGTTGCGCGCGATCTCGGGAGCGGTCACCCGCAGGTAAAACACCTCTTCCGAAAACTGTCTTTTTTCCAAAATGGTATGCATATAATTCCTTGTCCCCTTTGACAGTAGAATAGTAAATTTGAAGTAATACTACAAGCATTTGCATATTTATACAATACGAATGTATACCCATTGTGACATTTTCCGCCGTTTTGTCCTGATCACCAGCGCGGTCATCTTTGACAAATCAGCCGCTTTTACCTATCCTTAATAGGTAGCCCGCCCAGAAAAGGAAAAGCCCAATGCTTAAAAATCTTAAAATACGCGCCAAAGTATTATTGATGCTGACCGTACCGATACTCGGATTGCTATACTTTTCAATTATAAGTACCAGCGCGTTATTGAGCACCGTTCAGGAAACCAGAGCCACCCATTCGTTCATCGGGCTTTCACAAGTTACCGGCAAAGTAATCCATGAGCTGCAAAAAGAGCGCGGGATGAGCGCCGGCTTTATCGGTTCCAAAGGCATCACCTATCGGCAGGAACTTCCGGAACAGCGGCTACGGACAGACGCGCAACGGGAGCTTTTTCAAGCCCGTATTCAGCTTCTCTCGGTCGCGGACAAAAACTTTTTAGAGGCCATCGAGGCGGCCCAAACCAAACTGGAGAAACTGAGTTCGGTGCGGACCCAGGTTCTGACGCTCCAGCTCAAGGGCATAGATTCCTTTAACGCCTATACCGACACCATCGCAGCGCTGATGCGCGTGGTTTCCCTCGGCTATCAAAATGGTTCAATCGCTTCGATTGTGGCCCAGGGCGCGGCCGTCAATTCTTTTCTGCGCTTCAAAGAACGCGCCGGACAGGAACGGGCGACCGGCAATGAAGTACTGAGTACCGGCTCATTTACAGATGAAACCTACCGCCGCTTTATCGCGCTACTGGCCATACAGGAAGCCGACTATACATTATTTACCAACGCGGCCCTGCCCGAACGCGCGGAGTGGAGCACAAAAAAACTGCATACCCTCGCTGACGCGGCCCTGGTTGGCTATCGTCAAAAAATATTGTCCACTCCGGCAGGCGAAAACTTCGGAATCGCGGCGGCGGAATGGTTCCGCACCAGCACCACCCGGATCGACAGCATGTTGGAAGTGGAAAACTATCTGGGTGAACAGCTGCTGATGGATCTGGACGGTCTTTCCTCCCGGGCCGCCCTGAGCCTGAAACTGAATATCATTCTGATCGTGTTTTTTACGCTGGCCGCGTTACTTTTTGTGACGCTTTTATACCGTTCCATCGCCAAACCGATTAATCAGGCGGTTCTGGCCCTGTCAAACATCTCCTCCGGAGAAGGAGATTTAACCAGCCGCCTCCAGGAAGACTCAACCGATGAAATCGGAGAACTGGCCCGTTACTTCAACCAGACCATGGTAAAAATCAGCGCGATGGTCAACTCAATACGCGGAACCGCCGAAAAACTGCGCGCCAACGGTGATAACCTCTCCGAAAATATGAGCGAAACATCCAGCGCGCTCACCGAGATACACGCCAACATCAGCAGCATCTCCCAAAAGACAATCAATCAGTCTACCAGCGTTGCCGAGACCGAAGCCACCATTGAGCAGATTGTCCAGAATATTTCACGGCTGAATAAACTGATCGAACAGCAGTCCGGCAGCGTGGAGCAGTCTTCTTCGGCCATAGAAGAAATGGTAGCTAATATCCGCTCCGTGACCAATACCCTCAAGGGAAACGCCTTGAAGGTGGATGAACTGGCTGTGGCCTCGGAACAGGGTACAAGCAGCATGGATGACGTGGCCTCGCTGATCGGTACCATCACCGGGGAGTCGGAAGGCCTTATCCAGGCCAGCGCCGTGATCCAGGGAATCGCCACCCAAACCAATCTGCTGGCCATGAACGCGGCAATCGAGGCCGCCCATGCCGGCGAATTCGGCAGAGGTTTCGCCGTCGTCGCCGATGAAATCCGTAAGCTCTCGGAAGACGCCAGCAAGCAGGCTAAAACCATCTCGCGCGTCCTCAAAAATCTTAAAGGTTTAATCGACAAAGGTTCACAGGCCTCAAAGGCCGCCCAGAACCGGTTTCAGGCGGTGTACGACCTGAGCCAAACGGTCAAGGACCAGGAGTCGTTAATCAAGAACGCCATGGATGAACAGAACACCGGCGGCAGCCAGGTACTGGAGTCAATTTTATTGATTAATGAAATAACCGGACAGGTCCGTGACGGTGCCGCGGAGATGCTTCAGGGCAGCACCCAAATCCGCGGCGAAATGCATCGCCTCTCCGAGGTTACCGAGGACATGAAATCGAGCATGGGCGAAATGACTTCCGGAACCGAACTGATCAATACCAATGCCAATCACATCAATGAACTCAGCCGGAATAACCGGGATCAGATCGCAGACCTACAAAAAGAGCTGGAACGCTTCAAAGTGTAGCGGATAAAAAAAGGGCCGCGCGACGAACACCGCCGCACGGCCCCTTTTTTTTCGATATTATCCAGCGGAACTTACGCCCCGCCTTCAAATCCGTTATTTCTTGATAATCACCACGGTCAGCGGATTAAGCTGCAGGCTGGCAGCGCTCAGCGTAAAACCGCTTTTGGCGGTCACCGCGGACACTCCGGCCTCATCGTCATCGGCGAGTACCGTACCGCCGGTCAGGTCGCTGTCCAATGTCAGGGTGCGGGCCTGGGTATCGGCGTTAACGAATACATAGTAAGCAGACCCGTTGGAAGCCAGCGCGCGGTAGGCCACTACCAGGTCGCTGGTCTTAATTTCCGGCGCCGCTATCCGGGTAACATTAGTGTCTACCAGAGCCTTGCTTCCCAGGCGGAAGGCGTCAGTTGAGCGGCGCAGGGCGATCAGGCCGGCGGTATAACGGCGGGTTACGTCGTTGACCGGGAACAGCGCGGCATTGGTGGCCTTGGTCCAGTCGAACATATTGATGCTGTCGCTGGAGTCATAGGAGTCATGCACGAACCAGGGATACACAAAAGGTTTTCCGGCGGTATCGACCATCCGGGTGCCCTTCTGCTCGGGCTCACCGTCGGTGCGCCACTGTTTGGTGCGACCGTATTCCTGACCGGCATGCAGGAAGGCGATTCCCTGGCTGGTCAGCACCAGCGTATTACCAATACGGATACGGCGGTGGATTTCCAGATTACTGGCCGGCACTTCCGGATCTTTCTTGATGGACTGGGCGATAACGTCGTGCAGGGTCAGGTTATCATGAGCTTCAATGTACTGCACCACGTCTCCGGGCGCGTCGGCCTTGAAGTTACGGGGCTGACCCTTGATGTTTTCGAAAATCTGCTGAACATTGCGGGCCCCGCCGGTAATAAAGCGGGCCTGTCCTTCGCTGCCGAAACCGGATTTCAGTTCATTGCGGATCTCATCGGAGAACACGCCTACGCTGTCGGTAAAGGCCATCCAATCCTGATCGGAAGCCCGGCGGCGGTCGCCTTCGTCACCGGCAAATGTTCGCCAGCCTTCGCCGATCATCAGTACATTGGGGTTCAGAGCCTTTGCGGCATCCCAGGCCTGCTGGATGCTGTCCGAGTCGTGATCGCCCATCATGTCGAAACGGAAGCCGTCAACCTTATATTCACGGGTCCAGAAAGCGATTGAATCCACCAGCAGGCGCCGGGTCATGGCGTGGGTAGTACCGGGGCGTCCGCCGCCGAAGCTGGTGCGCGGCTTGCCGCTCTTGTCCATAAAGTGATAGTAGCCGGGGGCCAGGTCTTCCAGGATGCGCACGTCGGCGGTGTGGTTATACACCACGTCCAGAATCACGCCCATG
The DNA here is from genome assembly GCA_942493045.1 of Treponemataceae bacterium. Lineage (GTDB taxonomy): Bacteria > Spirochaetota > Spirochaetia > Treponematales > Treponemataceae > Teretinema. The sequence goes on from OW818665.1 coordinate 2,388,282, forward strand.
CCGCGGGCGTGTATGGCCGCGACCAATTTCTTGAATTCCTCAACCCGTTTTTCGGGATTGCGGGGCTCAACAGAGTACATGCCGGACAGGGAGAAGTAGCTGTGGGGATCATAACCCCAGTTATAGTTCTGATCCTTGGCCGAGTATTCCATCTCGCGGGTACGGGTAGCGAGCTCATTGCCCCAGCGGTAGCTCATTACCGGCAACAGCTGCACATGGGTGACGCCCAGAGACTGAATGTAATCGAGTTTGTCGATCAGCGCTTCATAGGTTCCAAAGGGGGCTTTGAGCTGGCTTTCTATCGAAGGGTCAACCGTCAAATCCCGCAGATGGGCTTCCCAGATTACGGCGTCTTCACGCTTGGCGTAACCGGGAATACGGGCGTAGTCCAGGCGGGGACCGATGGAGGCGACATTGATGATCGCGCCGCGGCCGATCGGATACTTGGTGTTGTCATAGGCCGCCATGGAAGGGGCATAGGGATCGAGGGCCAGCTTAGCCGCCCCGTCACCCTTGGCATCTACCTTGTAATTGTAGAAATAACCGCGCAGGTTGGCGACACCGCTGCTGGCCTGATTCAGGGTAACTGACCAGACGCCGTTGGCGCCGCGAACCATCGGAATGTTGTCCCGAACGACGGTATCATGATTGGTTTTGTCATAAAGAATAACCTTGACGTCGGCAACCAGTGGCGACCACATTTTGAGGGTGGCCGATCCGTCAGCGTTCAGCTTGGGGCCGAGCTCGCCGCTGTAGGCAAACATGCCGTCTACATAGCGCCAGCCGGCCACGGCGTCCACTGTCCGTCCGTCAAAAGATACTTTATAGGGAGCCTTGGCCACATCAACCGGTATGTCCAGCACTACCGTCTTGCCGTCAGCGGCCAGAGAGAGAGCGCTGAGAGCCACGGCGGTACCGTCGGCGGTAGTAACAGATACACCGGCCAGCAGCTGTTCCTCGGTGATTCCCTCAGTAGTGATAAAGACGGCCTCAATGGCCTTCGCGCCAGAGATAGAAGCCGATAAAATGCCCACTGGCTTGTCCCAGTTGGCGGATATATAGACGTTGTCGTCGCCCTGTCTGATCCACAGCTCTTTATACTGGGCAATCATGGCAAAGCTCTTATCCCCGCCGTCTTTGCCGGCGTCACCGGTAGTCTTGTTCACGGCCAGAAAACCGAGCTTCTGGGCGTTAGCCTTCAGCGGTATGTCAAAATACACACCTTCCACGGTTTCTCCGGCCGGGGCTAAACCATTCGGCCAGCCTTTCAGCGCTGTCCAGCTGGTATCTTCCCAAACCCACAGCGTCATGTTTTCATAATTGGCGTCCGAACGCACATAATGCACGCGTATGGTATTCGCCGCCAACGGACCAGCCGCGGCCGACGCGGCCTTTCCTGAGGCGCAGGACAGACTGGCAAGCGCGCCGGTCAGCACCAACAGGGCAAACAGGAAAGACACCGCGATCCTGGATACGATTTTCTTTTTCATATAACCTCCACATTCTGTCGGGGAAGGGGCCCCGTACCCGCAAGTACCAGACTAACCGCCCTCTATGGAGGAAGCAATACTTTATTTGTTGGAAAAAGGCCTGAAAGGCAGTTTCATACGAAAGGCGTAGGGTTTTTCGAGGTACCCTTTACTTACGCAACCGGATTGACTCCGTTAATTCAAGACGGTTTCCGACTCCCGTTTTACGGTAGATGTTATGAATGTGGGTCTTTACTGTTTTTAAGGAAATAAAATTCTTGTCAGCGATACTCTGATAATCGCGCCCGGACACCAGTTCCCGGATAATTTCCGTCTCCCGGGGAGTCAACTCATGGCGGGAACAGAAGTCCGCCAGCAGTTCCGGACTGACACTGGCCGCGGTCGGCTTATACAAAAAGAGAAACAGGCAGCAGATAATCAGAAAAACAAAGAGCAGGGCGTAAATTATCAGGCTGACAGCGATCCGTGAGCCGTAAACCTGCGGATTAATGACCAAGCCAAGGTAACAGATCGTCTGCAAATCCCGTACGACCGGAATAAGAGCCGTATTAAAAGCCAGCAACCGGGCGCTTGCGGTATAAGCCGGGGCCGAAGACCAATGTTCCCGGGGCGAAAGACCATACCGGCCTTCCATGGGAGTCGGGCCTTCATCCCGCATACCCTGTACTAAAGCTCCGAACATTGACTCACCATAGTTATAATTCAAAAAATTCGGGGCGTTCCTCAAGGAGATGTTCAGGGGTTTTTCACTGCGATCGGCTACCGCTACCACCCGCAAGTCCGGCGTGAACAGCACGATCTGGGCGACTGAGGTAAAAATACCGGCTGGACCACCCGGGCTGGTACGCAAGCGCGCCTGCATAAAAAATGAGTCAAAAGCGGCGTTGGCCCTGTCCATCGCCTCCGGGGATTCCAAATCACTATAATCATAACCGTGCCCTTCAAGAGCAAGTGTGACCATGTCCGCCAGCTCAAGATAAGCTTGTCGGGCGATACCGCGCTGGGCGTCCAGGCTATACATGGTCACGACCACCGCGGCGACCGTTAAAATCAGGCAGAAAATTACCAGAGCCCGTTGAGTGGCTGAGAAAACAAAGCGGCCAAGAATTTTTCCCAGCAGTGAAAGCAGGGTATAAAAAGCAATGGCGGCGGCGGCGGCTCCAAAAAAAATACGCAGAGCCGCCGGAGAAATCCAGCTGCCGATTATCAGTTCGGAATTATAGCCGTTAAATCCGTCATCCACCGCGCGGGGGTTAGTAAAGTCATGTATCCACAGCGGGGCGGTGCGATCCTTCATTTTTATTACGAATTTATACTGAGTCCGGCCCCGGGGGAAGGGAATTGATATTAACCAATGCCGGCCGGTACCGTCGCGTTCCATCCTGAAGGAAGGGTTGTTGGCGCTCCAGCGCGAAAACAAACCGGAAAGATACACCTCTTCTATTTCAGGATTTTGAGAAACATTATTGGCAAGGGCGAAAGCCTCATCCAGGGGCAAACTGAACCGCAACGTACGCTCGACAGCGGCCGAGCGGTCCACGGCCCTGGCCAGTGGAGGGGTGACAAAAAAAGCCAAAACGCAGACAGCCAGCGCTGAAATACGCAACCAGAAAAAAAACCGTCCGGCGCGCGAACCAAAAACCTTGTTAGTTACCATATTCATTCTCAGTATAGCAGAGCCGTAGCGCCTTGTGTGTGAAAAAACATCAAAAGAAAGGACGCGGCACTGCTGCGCCGCGTCCAATAAGGAGTTTTTTATTCTTACATCTATGTTTTTTTCTTAAGCACCAATAAAACACCGCCGACAGCTATCGAAGCGACACCTACCCACATCGGGATAAATACAGTCTCTTTTTCCTTTACGGAAAGCTCGACAACACCCAGCTTGGCGGTATGATTCTTTTTGGTATAGGTAAAACTACCATAGGCCAAAATCAGTATTCCCGCTGCAACCAAGATTATGGCAATAAATCTGATCGGTTTCACTTTTTCTACTTCCTTACAGCCAGAATAAGATCTGGGCACCGAGCAGGCCGGAGCTGGTCTGCAGCTGAATACCATTGTCTATATCAAGATTCATGATATAAGACAGGCCGAACGAGACAATCTCCAAATTCAAATCGGCGCTAACCTTGGCATTCAAACCGGTTTTAAAGGGTTTGGACTCATTAAAGTTGTAAGTCAAATTCGGTCCGGCACCTACCGACAGCGTCACCAGGGCGATATCCAGAGCCACGCCGGCGTCCAGCATCAGATTCAAACCATTTACTTCTCCGGTGGACAGGAATACCAAGCCTTCAACCTGGAACCAATTCATACGCGCCCGGATATCGCCGCCAAAGGCAAATTGATCGACGTTCAGGTTATCAGCGTCAATTGACTGTCCCATTAAAACCGGGGACTTGAAAAACATCGCCCCGCCAAGCCCGATCGTAGCGCCCTGGGCAAAAACGGCCAGGGGAAAAAGCACGCACAGTGTCAATAAAACAATAATTCTTTTCATGATTACCTCATCTTTCGCAGAAACGCGTCTGGGAAAACCAAAGGCTCTCCCGGACATCCATCCTTACTGTCTGGTGTACATTGTCGAGACACCACCGTTGGTCAGCGTCATTTCGCGGTTATAGGAAGCGAATGAATAGGTGTGCACGTCGGTGCTGTCATCGCTCCAGGTACGGGTAATGGTGTCGCTGGTGGAAGTCCAGGTGCCGGTATTGGTAAAGCCCAATCCTTCAAAGGGAGTGTACGTTGAAACACAGGTCGCGTCACGGTTAAATACCGCGGTAGTGGTACCTACCAGATTCTCAGCTTCCCAGGTACCGACTATCGGTTCGATCAGCGAGACATCCTGCGCGCAGCCACCGATAAACAAGGTCGCGGCTATACCGCAAACCAGTAAAAGTCCGGCGATTCTTTTCATATTTCCTCCATGGAAAAACTAATCCAATTTGTAATACATCCCGACGCGCAGCTACTGCCCGCGGCATCGGGATCCAAGAGGCCTAAACGCGTTACCTTCCTACACGAAAATCGTACAGGGGTCCCAGCAAACCAAAGGCCGCCAGAACGTAAAGCACAACCACGATAGTAACAACGATGTTCAAAATCTTTCTGATCGAGCTGCTCATCGGGATATAATTATTGATAGTCCACATAATGACTCCGATTACTACCAACAAAATTATCAGCTGAATTAACGGCATTCCTTTCCTCCATTCACGAACTTGATATCCGGAAGATACACAGGAGCGGAAAAAACATCTGTTCGGAAGCCAACATTGACAAAACTCTCTGGAATTCCGCCGGTGAGTAGCTGATACTTATAACCGGATAGAAGGAGAAAAGTATGGAGCTTTCACAGATAGATACCTTTGGACTGCATGTGCTGTGTATCGATGACAGCAAGTCCCAATTAAGCCTTTACAAGAGCCAGCTGGAAGCCATGTATCAGACAACCTGCGCGGAAACTTATCAGGAGGCAGTGGCCTGCCTCAGCGCATTCCGGCCGGATCTGATCATCCTGGATATGACAATGCCCCAGGTCAGCGGTCTGGAATTTCTGGATATCCTGCGCTACACACCGAATTATGCCCATATCCCGGTTATAATTGTTTCGGGGGATAATAATCCCTCAGATATCAAGGAGGCCTTCCGCCGGGGAGCGGCGGATTATGTGAAAAAGCCTTATGACGATGAAGAGCTACTACTGCGCATCAACCGCATTTTTCAGCTGTCCGGCAAATCCCGCGGCGACAAAAAAGAAAACTCCGGCAGTCTGAATTCAGCGCAGGAACTGCTGATTCAATCCCTGGCCGACTTGGCTTCCGCCAAGGATAACGAAAACACCAGACATCTTGAGCGCATCGGGTTATACGCCAGGGAACTGGCTTCGGCCGCCTCACGGCTGCCGCGTTTTCGCACCATTATATCGGCGGATTTTATCGAGAAAATCGGCAGCATGGCCCGGTTGCATGATATCGGCAAAGTGAACATCCCGGATTATATTCTGCATAAAACCGAACCGCTTACCGAGCGGGAGTTTGATCACATCAAAAAACACACCACCGATGGCGCCCGCACTATCGATATGATCAGGCTTTCTTTTCCGGACTATGCCTTTCTGGACTTTGCCAGAGACATCATTCTTTCCCACCATGAACACTGGGACGGCACCGGTTATCCAGAAGGGCGCAAGGGTACCGATATCGCTCTTTCAGCGCGCATCACCGCCATTGCCGAAGTTTTTGACGCCTTGACGATTAACCGGATCTACCGTGAAGCGGTTCCGCCGGAAGAGGCCTATAAAACTATTGTGGGGTTGAAGGGTAAGTTCTTTGATCCTGATCTGATAGAAGCGACTAATTTTTGCAAAAGCCGTTTTTTTGAAGTATTTGAGAAAAACAGGGATTGAGCAGTCCGTAATCAGGCAATCTTCCAGGCTAAGCCCATGCGCTCCGGAATATCGCCTTCACGCTCGCTGATAAAGTCTACAAAAATATCAAAGAGTACCGGGTCCAGCCGTCCATGCGCCACCGGCCGGTCACGCAGAAATTCAAGGGCCTCCAGCGGAGTCATGGGCTTCTTGTAATCCCGGGAAGAGTCGGTCATAGCGTCATAAATATCTACAATCGCCAGCATTTCGGTCGGCAGAAAACCGAGGGAACGGCCTAAAAGATAGTCATCGGAATTTACGCCGATGCAACGCTGCACTTCTTCCAGCTTACGCATGCCCTTATCGCGTTCCATGCGCGTCACTCCGTACCCGTCCTGCTTGAAGAGAGCGTTGTGGTGGTCGCCGGCCATCAACCGGGCCAGCTCATGCTCGGTTCCGTAGTTCATCAGGATAAGGCCGGAACTTAAAAAGACATGCTGCCGTATTTCCTTGGAGTTGTATCCGGCGTCGCTTTCAAAATAATCCAGGTTGGCAATCTTCCCGATATCATGCAGAAAGGCGCCAAGGGCATATTCTTTCATAGCCGGCGGACTGATCAGGGGCAGGGGCACCAGATTGTCCGAAGTAAACAGGTGATCGCGCAAATTAGGCAATATGATCCGATACGTATCCCGATAAAATTCCGGAAAAATCCGCCGGATACGCTGAGCGACACCCTTGTGTACCTGTTCATTGTAATAATACATAAAACCGATCAGTGTGCCGAAGACCCGTCCGACATGGTTCATGGTTTGGCCGTTCGAAAGCGAGCGGAAAACTTCAAAAAGCATGGCGGCGGTAGAACCATCTTCCAGCAGCGCCAGCGCCTCCCCAACCACGTGTTGGGTCTCCGCGGCGATTATTTTCTCATGGCCGGTAAATTCGTTGCGGTTCAGGGAAAGAGAGGCTTTGTTGATACTGAAACCTTCCTGCACTGAATCCATAATGGCGCGGGCCTTGGTCATGGGGTGTATTTCCACGCCGCGCATCTCGCGCAGCGTGGAGCGGATCTTGCCCATCACCCTGGTGCGCTCCTCCGCGCCCATCTCGGTATAGGCGTGGGTCTTGGTGGCAAAGGGGTCTTCGGCGGCGGCAACCAGCCGGTCAATATGCTGCTTGGGAACCATATAGTAATCGTTTTCGAAGGAAAACGGCGATTGCTGAAGCAGGAAGGAAAGAACCACGCGCTCGGCGTCAATGCGTCCGCCCTGATACCCCAAAATGCGGTATATCGGGATCTCGCCTTTGGCAAGCTCATCCTTATGATTCTGGACAAAATCGTGAGTAATCCGGACAACGGTACCCTTGCCCGGCTCGGCTTTTTCAAGTTGTAATCGCTCTATTTTATCCATTTTGTACTTACTATCGTCTGTTCCGGCCCTGCTGTCAACCGGATGCCAGAGTGGCAACTTTCTGCTATACTCGCGCTCATTATGACACCGACACAATGGGCCGCTTTTACGGACTTTCGTGACCGTTTCCGTGAACAGTGCCGGCTATGGAGCGCCTCGACCGGAGGCAGCGACGGCTGGCTGGCCGAGCTGCAGAAGCAAGCCGCCGTTGCCGATCACAATCCGGAGTACGTATTGGAAACTCCGATCGTTTATAACACCAGCCTGGACAGTCTTGGCCCGGAAGATGAAATCCGTCTGATAGTAGTGGGCGATAACCCCGGCAAGGATGAGCAGCTCCAAAAAAACCGGCGGTACCTGGTTGGACAGGCCGGTAAACTCGGCGAAGGGTTTTTCAGACGCCATGGCGAACTGGGCATCGACTTCCGTAAAAACGTGATCATCCTGAATAAAACGCCTATTCATACCGCCAAAACCAAACAGCTCAGTTTAATCCGCGGTCAGGGCGGAACGAGCTTTACCGAACTGTTCCACGCTACCCAGCAGTGGATGGCCCGGGAAACCGCGCAGCTCCGCAAGGCCTTAGATTGCGGTCTGTGGCTGGTCGGCTACGGGGAACTACGCGCGAAAGGACTATTTGCCGACTATGCCGCCGAACTGAGCCGCGCCTGCGCGGGCGATGAGAACGTACGTCTGTATCAGCACTTTTCCATGAACCGGTTTTCGATCGACCTCGCGGAAAAGACCGATCCACAGCTTACACTTGCCCAAAATCTGGAGCGCATCGGTCTGGCACACCGCCGGGAGATACTGGGATGGTAACAGTGAATCGCACCCCCTATTACATCCTCGCCCTGCTGACTATTACCATCTGGAGCTCTACCTTTATCGCGACCAAGATTTTGCTCAGCGTGTTTTCGCCGATAGAAATCCTGGTCTATCGATTTACCCTGGCCTATCTGTTAATGTTTCTGGTGTACCCGCGTCTGCACCGGCCGGAAAGCTTTCGCGTTGAGTTCAAGCTTTTTCTGGCCGGACTGACCGGTGGAACGCTTTACTTTGTCGCCGAAAACTGGGCTCTCTCCTTTTCGCTGGCGTCAAATGTTTCCCTGCTGGTGTCCACCGCCCCGATCCTGACCGCCATACTGGCGCATATCCTGACCAAAAACGAGCGCATTACCCGCTACACGATTGCCGGCGCGGTTACGGCCTTCCTCGGGACAGCCCTGGTGATCTTCAACGGTACCTTTGTTTTAAAAATAAACCCTCTGGGTGATACCCTGGCCCTGCTCTCGGCCCTTTCCTGGGCTGCCTATTCCCTGATTATCCGCAATCTGGGCAGCAGGTATTCCTCTCTGTACGTTACCCGCAAAATTTTCTTTTATACCCTGCTCACCATCGCTCCGGTGTTGATATTCTCCCCGGTAAGGCTGGATTTTACGCCGCTATTGGATTGGAAAATATCCGCCAATCTGTTTTTTCTAACGCTCTTTGCCTCGTGTCTGGCCTACGTAATCTGGAACAAGGTAGTCTGGGCGCTCGGAGCCACCCGGGCAAATAATTTCATTTACCTGATACCGCTTTTAACCCTCACCGGAGCGGCACTGATTCTGGGTGAAAAACTAACCATATTCGCGCTGACCGGCGCCACCTTGATACTGGCCGGTGTCTATATTACCGCCCGGGAGAAACGACTATGAGAGCAAGCATCGATACATCGCGTCTGCAAAGAGCTTACAGTTTTATAAAACCGCTGTTTCTGATCGCCGTCCCGATCATGCTTCAAAACCTGGTGAACTCGATGGTCAATATGGCTGACACCGTCATGATCGGCCGACTGGGCACCAGCGAAATCGCGGCCGTCGGCCTTGGTAACCAGATCTTCTTTTTACTGAACATGTTTCTGTTCGGCATCTCCTCCGGGGGGTCGGTGTTTACGGCCCAGTATTGGGGGAAAAAAGATATTGTCGGCATCAAGCGGACCACCGGTTTATGTCTGCTGCTGGTCACGATAATCGCCGCGCTTTTCACTTTCGCCTCCCGGTTCTTTCCAGCGCAGATTATCGCGCTGTATTCCAGGGACGCCGCCGTCATTCGATTAGGAGCCGCCTATCTTTCCACGGTCTCGCTGTCCTTCATACCCTTCGGTATCAGCTTTGTATTCATGATCCTGTTGCGTACCATCGGACGGGTCCGCCTGTCTATGACAACGACCTTTATCTCACTGGGCATTAATCTGGTTTTGAACTGGCTTTTTATTTTCGGCGCCGGACCGATACCGGCCATGGGCGTTACCGGAGCGGCGATAGCGACCGTGATCGCCCGTCTGGTTGAAATGTTTATTTTGATCGGTATGTCCTATCTTAAAAAATATGCCCTCGCCGGAACGCCGGCGGAACTGTTCGGCTTTGATCTGTTTTTCCTGAAAAAATATCTGCCCATCGCCCTGCCGGTCTTTGTCAATGAAGTATTGTGGTCGATGGGAATCACCATGCAGAGCCTGGTATTCGGGCGCAGCGGCACCGACGCCCTGGCCGCCTTCAATATTACCAACAATGTCTCAATGCTTACCTGGGTGGTTTTCATCGGGCTGGGCAACGCTACGGCCGTGCTGATCGGTAACCAGATCGGAGAAGGCAACGAGGTTCGGGCCAGGGAAACAGCCCAGCAGATTACACGCTTTAACCCGCTGGTGGCTGTCGGGGTCGGCCTGCTGCTTTTCCCCCTCTCGCGACTATTGCCCTTTTTATTCAACGCCGGCGAGCCGGTAATCGCCGCGGCCCAGGGCATGCTGCTCCTTACCATGTGCATGTATCCCTTCCGCAGTTTCAACATGACCATGGTGATCGGCGTCTGCCGGGCCGGCGGAGACACTGTCTTTTGCGCGGTTTATGATGTATTCTTTTTATGGGTGGTGGCCCTGCCGCTGGCGGCGGTTGCCGCGTATTTTTTCCAAGCGCCGGCCCTGATAATTTTTTTGCTGCTTTCCAGTGAAGAACCATTAAAAGCGGCCCTCGGATATTTCCGGCTGCGTTCCGGGAAATGGCTGCGCAACATTACCTGAAGCTTTTTAAATAGGTACCGGGGGAAGACATATCGTTTTTCGCGGGGCCTTAATTTCACGTTGAAGGAGCGTCTATGCAGAAAATCCGCCCTGTTCAGGATGAAATCCGCGGCCTGCCGGCCACCGACGGCGCCGGGGTAAAACTGGTACGCGTACTCGGACCGCGCACCATTAAAAGCTTTGATCCTTTTTTAATGATGGATGCCTTCGACAGCACCGACAGCGAAGACTATATCCGCGGCTTTCCCTGGCATCCGCACCGCGGAATAGAAACGATCACCTATTTAATATCCGGAATTATCGCCCACGGCGACAGCCTCGGAAACAGCGGCACGATTACCGGCGGCGACTGCCAGTGGATGACCGCCGGCAGCGGTATAATACATCAGGAAATGCCGCAGCAGGCTGAACGGATGTGGGGAGTGCAAATCTGGCTCAATCTAAGCGCCGCCGACAAAATGTGTCCGCCGGCCTATGGTGACATTACCAGCGCGAAGGTTCCGGTTATTGAAAAAGAAGGCGCGATTGTACGGATTATCGGGGGAAACTATCGCGGTACCCCGGGAGCTTTCCAGGGGCGGTATTTAAAACCGCTGTTTCTGGATGTGGAATTGCAGAAAGATAAGACCTGGACTCTGGACACATCAGAAAAAGATACTGTCTATATCTACATTTTCAGCGGCTCTATCATAACCGCGGAGAAACACAGCTACGCTGAAAAATCGGCGCTGCTGTTCGGCAAGGGAGAAATTCTTTCCCTGACCGCCGGAGAGCGGGGCCTGCGCTGCATAGTGCTGGCAGCCCCTCCCCTCGGAGAACCGGTCGCCTGGGGCGGGCCTATCGTCATGAACAGCCAAGCCGAACTGGACCAGGCCTTCCGTGAACTCGATGAAGGTACTTTTATCCGTAAACAACAGTAAAAAAAACAGCACCCTGTAGCGACTGATTCAGTTTCTGCAAGGTGCTCATGAATTATTTACCGCAGCACTGTTTGAATTTTTTTCCGGAACCGCAGGCGCAGCTCTCATTACGGCCCTGTTTGGGAGCGGAGCGGATGATAGTGGTAGCGACCATCTTACCTTCGCTGTACACCCACTTACCGCCGATCTTCTTAAAGGATGCTATCTCACGGTGTTCGTCACGCAAACCCTTGCGGGCATAGGTTGCCGAAAATTCCACCAGACCCTCAGAATCGGATTCGCCGCCTTTCTCGGTGCGGTGGATTTTAAGACCAAGCCATTCAGACTCTTCGCTCCAGCGCCGGGTTTCTTCGGGGTCGATGCTATCTTCGTCGGTCGGCGGCGCGCAGGAACTGACGATAAAATCGATTTCATGCTTCACATAGGCGGAATAGCGGGAGCGCATCAGGGCCTCGGCGGTAGCGGCCGGTTTCTTACCGGAAATTATCGGTTGACAGCAGCTGGCATAAGATTTTTGAGAGCCGCAGGGGCAGAGGGCAGCATCCATAATAGTAAACTCCTTGATTCATGGTCTGTAAGAAAATAAATATATCATATCCGCGTCCTAAAAATCAGTCCCCAAAAGGCGATCCTCCTTCATTGACAATACCTGATATCCGGTTACACTCAAAGTACCATGCTCTATCATAGAGGAGTTTCCCATGAAAACCACAATAACGCGCCGTTGTCACACCATTTTACTTTCCCTGGCCGTTCTGCTGGCCTTTTTAGGCTGTCCATCGCCATCCGCCCCCTCCGCGGTAAAAGCCTCTACACCCGTAATTCAGGCGCAGCCAGTCGACACTGAAGCGCTGATCGGCGATTCCGCCTTTTTATCAGTCACCGCGATCAGTCCTGACGGCGGCGCGCTTAGTTTTCAATGGAAGGCGGCGACATCCTTATCGGATAACGCAGGTACGCCACTGGCCGGAAAAACCGGCTCCAGTCTGGATCTACCGACAGATACGCCCGGTGTCTATTATTACTTCTGTTCGATTACCAATTCGCGGAGCAGCAGTTCCACGGTAGCAAAAAGCCGCACGGCGACAGTCTATGTTACCGCGGCCGGAGTAAGTCTCGCTCATGACAGGGCTACCGACTTCTACCGCTTTATTACTCTGGAAAGCGCCTATACCAGCGGTGATTGCGAAACCTTGACCCTCAATGTCCAGGCCAACGGCAGTCACACCGGAATCACCGCTAGCATTACAGGGACCTCGGCTGCGGCCTTCAACATTGAAACCGCTCCGGCCCAGAGCGCGACTGATACCTCCGTCAGCGTATCCGTTAAAACAGTTACCGGACTGAGCTCCGGAATATATCAGGCCGAACTGAACGTCTCATCCGCTGAATTTCCGCAAGGCACCAGCATTACGCTCGAGCAGATTATCAACGATGGCGCCAAGCTGCCCGGACCGGCGGCTCCGGCCGCTCCCCAGGTCTCCGGCAAGAACGGCACATCGATCACGCTGATACCGGTTAGCGGCGCCGAATACAGTTCCGACGGCACAAACTGGCAGCCGGGACCAGTACTTGAAAATCTCACCGCCAGCACCACCTACACCATCCGTCAACGCATTAAAGAAACGGCAACGCACGACCCGTCCACCGCCAGCACTCTTTCGGTAACCACTCCGGCTACCAGAGCCACCGACCTTAACGGAGAGGCCGCCGGCAAGGGCTGGGCAACTCAAACCTGGCCGCTCGGCGCCAACAGTTCCGGACAATTCGCCGTCTATTCTAAAAACGCCGAACTGGTACGTCTGGAAATTTATAACGCGGCCTCCGGCTCCAGTTTCCTGGCTTCCTTCTCCATGGAAAAGGGAATCGATAATATTTGGCGGGCAGAACTTTCGAATCTGCCGGCGACTGTCTATTACGGCTACCGGGTCTGGGGTCCGAACTGGCCGGTAAACGAACAGTGGCTGCCGGGAAATAGCGGCGCGGGCTTTATCGCCGACGTTGATTCTTCCGGAAACCGTTTCAATCCGAATAAACTGCTCTTTGATCCCTACGCTCGCGAAATTTCCCATGACAAAAGCAATCCCACCGTGCTCACCGGCCACAATGCCGGTATGTTCGGAACCGGAAGCGCCACCTATGACAGTGTGCCGCGTCGGAACTTCGATACCGGAGCATGGGCGCCCAAGGCAATTATTGTCTCGGATAGTACCGCAACCGGCGTTAAACCGGCCCTTGAGCAAAAAGACGCCATTATTTATGAAGCCCACGTCCGCGGACTGACAAAACACGGCTCCGCCGCCAGCCTTGCTACCATTCTATCCGGCTTTGACGGATTCACCGGCATAGTGGACATTCCGGCCGGCTATCAGGGCACCTACCGCGGCGCCGGTATGATGGCTCAATACCTCAAAGGCCTGGGCATCAACACCATAGAATTATTGCCCGTCCACGAAACCGATAACGACGCCAACCCGGATAATTCCGCGGGCGGAAATTTCTGGGGTTACATGACCTACGGTTACTTTGCTCCGGACCGCCGCTATTCCTCGGACCAATCCGCCGGAGGGCCCACCAGAGAATTCAAGGAAATGGTGGCGGCCTTCCACGCGGCCGGCATCGAAGTGTATCTGGACGTAGTCTATAACCATTCCGGAGAAGGCGGAAACTGGGACGCCAGCACCACTGTCGCCGAACTGACCTTTATGCGCGGTCTGGATAACAGCGAATATTACGCCCTGGTGCCGGCCAACAAGGCCAACTACTGGGAAACCACCGGCTGCGGCAACAACCTGCGTTGCGACAATCCGGTTGTCCGCCAGTTGATTCTGGACTCCCTTAGCTACTGGATAGATGAAATGGGCGTCGATGGATTCCGCTTTGACCTGGCGCCGGTACTTGGCCGGGTCTTCGACGGAACCAACTGGACCTTTTCAGCCAGCGCCAAAACCGTCACCGACATTCGCGATCTCGGCACTACGACTAATACCAAGATGATTGCCGAAGCCTGGGATATCGGTACTTATCAGGTCGGAAACTTCCCCTCCGGCTGGGCTGAATGGAACGGCCGCTATCGGGATACCACCCGCAATATCATGAAGGGCACCATCAACGGCAGCTACGGTAATATGTTCTACGGCGACTATGATAACTTTAATGATCAGGGCGGCCCGCATAAAAGCGTCAATTTTATTACCGCCCATGACGGCTTCACCCTCGCCGATCTGGTCAGTTATCCCGCAAAAACCAATTCCTCAACCACACCAAGCTGGCCTTTCGGACCGTCGGATGGTGGGAGCGACAACAACGACTCCTGGGACTCTACCGGCATGACCGCCACAACCGGACTCACGGATCAACAGTTCCGCCGTCAGCGGCTGCGCAACATGCTCACCTGGCACGTCTTCGCCCGCGGGGTTCCGATGCTGGTATACGGGGACGAGTTCGGACGCACCCAGAACGGCAACAACAATCCGTATAATATTGACAGCGTGGCCACCTGGAACAATTACAACATGATCGACACCGACAGCCCGCAAGCCGTCGCTACCGGCGGAGCGGGAGCGTACACAGATAAACTGGGAACAGACAGCGCCGCTGACACGAAAAACAATCTCTTCCTGTTTACCCAGTTTGTGCTCAAACTGCGCGCCGCCGAGCCGGCCCTGCGCCAGGCGAATTACGCCATGACCATCGGTTACGCCAGCCCCACCGGCGGAGCAATTAATACTTCCACCGACACGCGAGCCCGCATGCATCTGGACGGCAGCGCCGTCGGCGGCAGCGACTATCTGTTCTGCATGAATATGAGCGATGACACTACCAGCTTCACCGTCCCGGCCGCGGCCAGCGGAAAAAGATGGGTGCGCGTCATCGATACCGCGCATTGGGCGGAAGATGATAGCGGGGCCTTAAGCAACAACTGCTGGAGCGACTCGACGGCGGCGACCATCAGCGGTTCTTACAGTGTTACCAAGCGCTCCATACTGGTGCTCAAGGAGATCGACCTGTAAAAAACAGGCGCAAACGCGCACAGCCTTAAATGTTTGTCAGTTACGCAACCCCGGTTTCGGCCGGGGTTTTTTTATCCGGTTTTTATCTCGCCTTTTCGGTTGTGTTTCACCGGCTCCGAAGCTATACTAACTGGTGTATCGCTCTTCCACGTCCCAGTCCAATCAGAAAAAGGAACCGACAATGTCCGAAAAAATCCGTAAGCCCAAAACTCCGCTCCAGGAAAAACTGCGTTTTATCTTTGGCAGTTATTCACCGCCCGGCTTTATCCTGGCGATTCAGAACTTCCTCACAACAGGAAGCGGTGGCGCCTTTATCCGGAAGGCGGCGGCAGCCACATCTCAATTTGTGAAAGCCAGACGCTGGATTTTTATCGGAGCGGCCATAGCCCTGTTTGTCGGCGGCAACACCTTCCTCGGCTACCGGTTTTGGCTTTCCCGTCAACCACAGCCCATTGAAATCGGCTACGGCGTCCAACCGCCGTCCAATGACATGATCAACAATACCATCGAACCGTTGGAGCTTTACTTTAACGGCTCAGCTGCCCCGAGCGACATGGCCGGAAAAGAAGTGACCTCCGGGATAACCATCACCCCGGCGATACCCGGTACCTGGAAATGGATCGATGACACGATTCTGTCCTTTCAGCCCTCCCGCTGGTGGGATATCGGCACCCGTTATTCCGTTACCATGGACAAAAGCGTGTTCCCCGATCATGTAAAAATCAAACCGTCGTTTACCTTTGACATCGATGATTTCTCCCTCAGCCTGAGCGACGCTGAATTTTACATTGACCCGGAGGACAGTAAAATCAAACGGGTGATGGCTACCCTTTATGCTAATTATCCTATTGACAGCGCTTCTCTGGAAGGCAATATCGAAATCAAGCCGGAATTGCGGGCCGACTCAGGCTCGCTCCGCAATCGGCCCTATCAATATTCCGTCAGTTACTCCAAGGACCTGCACACCGCCTACATAGTCTCGGAACCGCTGGGCATGCCGGCGCGCTCGACCATCATGAACATCTCCGTAAAATCCGGCGTAAAGTCCACCGTCGGAGGATCTACCTCAAAATACAGTCAGGACACCTCCGTGGAAATCCCCGGCGCGACCAGTTATGTTCAGGTTCTGGGTTTAACCCATGAACTGATAAAAACCCCCGATCAAAAATACGATCAGGTTTTCATCCTGGAAACCCGCGGCGAGATTGACAGTACAGAACTGCTGAAAAACGTCACCGTCTGGGAACTGCCCGTTGACCGTCCTGAGCTTCCGGGCTTGCGCGCTAACAAGAACCACAATTGGAATACTGATGAAATGCTCCCGCAAGTACTGGCTCTTTCCCGTAAAATCACCCCGGAAATCCTGCCCAACGACCGTACCTACAGTCCGGTCAACAGCTTCCGTTTTGTAGCCGAACCCAACCGCCAAATCTTTGTCCAGCTCAATAATGGAGCCCGCTTTTACGGCGACTACTTCCTGAATGAAAGCTGGGGAACCGTCTTCCGGGTCAAGGCCTTCCCCAAAGAGGTATCCATCCTCAGTGAAGGAACGGTGCTCTCGCTTTCCGGCGACAAGAAGCTGGCTATGCTTACCCGGGGTATCCGGGACCTGCAGTTCAATGTCGGCCGGGTCCGTCCGGACGATATTAACCATCTGGTTTCGCAGTCCAACGGCGACCTGAATAACTTCCGCTTCACCAACTACCGCTTCGGCGAATTTAACGTAACCACCCAGTATAACGAAACCATCACCGTACCGGTGAACAATGACCGCGACCTCGAATATTTTTCATTTGACTTCAGCCGGTATCTCGGCTCGGTACCGGACAAAAACCTGCGCTACGGCTTGTTTATCTTCCAGGTACAGGGTACCGGAAATAATTCTTCCTATGCCGATAAGCGCCTGATCATGGTTACCGATCTCGGCTTTTTCGTTAAGCAAAACACCGACGGGACCCGGGCCCTTTTCGTGCAATCCATTGCCAGCGGAGCTCCGGTTTCCGGTGCCACAGTTGAGATTATCGGCCTGAACGGCAACGTGATTTTCAGCTCCTCCACCGGTTACGACGGCTATGTCAGTATTCCGGATCTGTCTTCCTACACCCGTGAAAGATTGCCGACCGCCTTTGTAGTCCGCCGCGGCGAGGACATGTCCTTTATGCCGTTCAGCGCCAACGGACGGATGCTGGACTACTCGGCCTTTGATACCGGCGGCATCTACGGCGCCACTGATCCAAAAAAACTGAACGCCTTCCTGTTCTCGGACCGCGGTATCTACCGGCCGGGCGATGAAGTACGGCTGGGTTTGATTATCAAGGCCGGCGACTGGAATATCAATCTGGAGCGCACTCCGCTGGAATACCGCGTCGTTGACCCGAAGGGTACCGAAATTTTCAACCAGCGCATCGCCCTTTCCCGCGCCGGTTTTGAAGAAATAAAATTCTCCACGCAGGACTGGTCCCCGACCGGAACCTATACCGCCTCGGTCTATGTTATCCGCGAAGACCGCAATAACGAACGGGTATTCCTCGGCTCGCAAACCGTCAAAGTCGAAGAATTTCTGCCGGAAACTTTGACTGTGTCGGCCGTTTTCGACCCGCTGCCCAAAAACGGCTGGATTTCCCCATCCAGCCTGGCCGCCCGGATCAGTGTCCGCAACCTCTTCGGGACCGCCGCCGCCGGTAACGAGGTTAAGGCCCAGATCACCTTAAGCCCCGGCCATCAATATTTCCGCCAATACCGGGACTATACCTTCCTCGACCCTTTTATAAAGGATAAAAACTTTCAGGAGTTCCTGGGCTCGCAAACCACCGCGGAAGACGGCACCTGCCAGTTTGAAATCGATGTCGCCAAATTCGAGCAGGCCACCTATAATCTGACATTCTATACCGAAGCCTTCGAAAAAGGCAGCGGCCGCAACGTTTCAACGGAAGCGACCGTCATGGTCAGCCCTCTTTCCTATCTGATCGGCTATAAGGCGGACGGCAGCCTTTCCTATATCAATCGGGATTCAAAGCGCGTGCTGTCGTTTATCGCCATCGATCCTGAACTGAAAAAAATCGCTGTGCGCGATTTAACGCTTACGCTCACTGAGCTGCGCTATGTATCGATGCTCGTGAAGCAGCCCAATGGCGTTTATAAATATCAGTCCGTGCGCAAGGCTTATCCGGTATCTTCAGAAACCATCAATGTCCCGGCTGCCGGTTTGGAATACAGCCTTCCTACCGGCCAGAGCGGCGAATACGAACTGGTTGTAACCGCTCCGGACGGCCTGGTGTACAACAAGGCGGCCTTCAGCGTCGCCGGAGACCAGAATATCGAACGCAGCCTTACCCGCACCGCCGAGCTGGAGTTAAGCTTGAAAGGCACCGACTTCGCCGGCGGCGATACCATCGAAGTGATGATCAAGGCGCCCTATGCCGGCTCAGGTCTTATCACCATCGAGCGCGACAAAGTCTATGCCCATAAGTGGTTTACCAGTTCCGGCGCCACCAGCGTGCAGACCATCACTCTGCCCCAAGAGTTGGAAGGTAATGGTTATATCAACGTGCTTTTTGTGCGGGCTCAGGATTCGCGTGAGATATTCATGTCGCCGCTCAGCTACGGCACGGTACCCTTCTCGGTCAGCAAGGACAGCCGCACCAACCGCATCACGCTGGATATCGCAGCGGAAGCCAAGTCCGGCAGGGACTTTCCCATCCGCTATTCGACCTCACGCCCCGGCAAGATCGTAATTTACGCGGTAGACGAAGGCATTCTGCAGCTGGCCGGCTACAAAACCCCGGACCCGATCGCCTTCTTCTTCCAGAAACGGGCCCTGGAAGTGCGCACCTCCCAGATCATGGACCTGATACTGCCGGAATATTCCGTTGTCCGGGCCCTGCAAGCCATGGGTGGCGGCGGCGGATACGATGAACTCTCACGCAACCTGAATCCCTTCAAGAGGCGCCAGAATCAGCCGGTAGCTTACTGGTCCGGAATTCTGGATTCCGGCCCGCAGGCCCAAACCGTCAACTACCGCGTACCCGACTACTTTAACGGTACGCTGCGGGTAATGGCCGTCGCGGTTTCCGATGCCACTATCGGCGCCACCGACGACAAGGCTCTGATTCGCAACACCTTTATCATCTCCCCCAACTCGCCGATGATGGCCGCTCCCGGAGATGAATTCGAGGTTTCGGTCACAGTCACCAATAATCAAAAAGGCGTCGGAGAGGGCGGAAAAGTCCGGCTGCAGGCCACCGGCAGCAAGCATCTGACCATCACCTCCGCCTCGACCTTTGATCTCTCCATTCCCGAAGGACGGGACCAGACCATCACCTTGACGGTGAAGGCCGCCGGTCCGGTTGGGGCCGCGGAAATAAAATTCCTGGCCAGCAACGCCGGAGAGTCCTCCGAACTGGCCGCTTACCTGAGTGTCCGGCCGGCGGTTCCCTACCGCGTAGCCCTGCAAACCGGCGTGCTCAAGCGGGCCTCTGTGGAAGTAGCCGTTCCCCGTAAACTCTACGAGGAATTCAGCACCCGCGATATCGCCCTTTCTTACCTGCCGTTGGGACTGGCCAAGGGACTGAACTTCTATTTAAGCAGTTACCCCTACGGCTGTTCAGAACAGATAACCAGCGCGGCCTTCCCCTTCCTGTACCCGGAACTGTTCCGTGAACTCGGCTTTACCCGGGAACAGGGCCAGGCCGCGGTAGCGCGGGTAATTTCCATTCTGCAAGCCCGCGCCAAGCAGGACCGCTCCATCGGTATATGGACCGCCCTTTCGGAGTCTGACCCCTACATCACCACCTATTGCGCTCACTTCCTGACCGAAGCCAAGCTCAAGGGCTATTATGTTTCGCCGACCTTTATGAACAATACCCTGCAGGCCCTGAAAAACATCGCCCAGGGTAGCGGCACTTCCAGTTACGATCTGACTAACCGCTCCTATGCCATCTATGTGCTGACCCTTAATGAGCAAGTTACCACCACCCAGCTGGAAGCTCTAAAGCGCGATATCGGACGCGGGAACGCCGCCGCCGAAACCGGATTCCCGGGTCTGTACATGGCCGGAAGCTACGCGATGCTGCAGCAGGACTTTGAGGCCTCTACCCTGCTCGGAAAGATCAAGCGGGACTTCGCCACCGACGCCAGCTACCGCTATCTGGATCAACTGTCCTATCAGTCACTGTATCTGAACATGCTGGCCCGCCACTTCCCGCGCCGGGTCCGGGATGTCTCAGCCAGCCTTCTGGAATCGATGGCCGCCCAACTCCAGAGCCAGGACTACACCACCCTCTCGGCCAGCATGGCCTTGATGGCGATCGACTCCTACCTCAAAGCGGTGCCCTCCGCCGAAACCGGTACCTTTACCCTCGCCCAGCTGGCGGCGGATAAAACCCGCACCGAATTGACTCCCCGGGGCACCCCGATTTTCTCCAGTCCTTATTCCGGCAGCGCCAGCGTGATAGCCATCAATAACCGCGACCCGATACCGCTGTTTTACCAGGTTACCCAAGCCGGCTTCGATCTGGCCTTACCCACCGCCGAAACCAAAAACGGCATTGAGGTGTACCGGGAGTTTACCGACGCCAACGGCCGCAAGATTACCACGGCGGCAATCGGCGATACCGTCTACGTAAAGCTCAACTTCCGCAGTCTGTCCGGGAACATCCGGGACGTGGCCCTGGTTGACCTGCTGCCGGCCGGCCTGGAAGCGGATACGGCCTCCATTCGGGACACGAACAGATCCGGCTGGACACCGGATTATGTGGATATTCGCGAAGACCGCATCGTTGTATTCGGTTCGGTTAACTCCAGCCTGAACAGCTATACCTATCAGGCCAGGGCGATCAACAAGGGCAGCTTTACGGTTCCGCCGCTGTTCGCCGAAGCCTTGTACGATAAAAGCGTGTGGGCCCTCCGGCCGCAGGAAAAACTGGTGATTACGGAATAATGTTCAGCTCATGACCAAACGCAAACTATTGCTTCTGGGGAGCCTCACGGCTCCCCTTTTATTAATTCTACTCATTCTGGCGCACGGCGCTCTCTTTGGCGAAATTCTCGCGGAGGTGCCGTTTTCACCGGCCTTTTTAGACCGCGAAGGCAATTTGACGCAGATATTCCTTTCGGAAGATGATAGTTACCGGATGTATACCGCCGCCGGTAGTTTTCCACCGCAATTGATCGAGGCGGTACTGCTCCAGGAAGACCGCTATTTTTACGGTCACTTCGGCATTAATCCCGCGGCTCTGTTGCGGGCAGCCAAAGAAACCTGGGTTCTAAAAAACCGGCGCGTGGGCGCGTCCACTCTGACCATGCAGGTTGCTCGCATGCGCTACCGCCTGTACACCCGCTCCATTCCCGGGAAGATCAGCCAGATCCTGCATGCCCTGTATTTGGAAATCTGCTTTACCAAACAGGAAATTCTGGAAGCCTACCTCAACCTGGCTCCCTGCGGCGGTAATATAGAAGGATTTCCGGCGGCGGCCTGGTATTATTTCGGCGCGGATATCAAAGAATTATCCACGAGCGAAATCCTGATGCTGGCGGTCATGCCCCAAAACCCCACCGTCCGCGCGCCCCGGAACCGGCAAGCCCCGCAGGAACTGTTAACGGCCAGGGAAGTGCTTTACCGCTCCTGGCTGGAAATCCATCCGGCCGATACCGCGATCGAGAGTGAAATAGAGCGAGCTCCGGCGCTGTTATGCCGTTTCCCGTTTATAGCCCGTCATTTTAGCGAAGCTCTGGCCTCGCAAAACCGAAGTCGCCCGCGTACCGTGAAAACAACGCTCAATCCACTGCTGCAGGAGGTCTGCGAAGACCATTTGCGCTCATACCTGGAACGTAGCCGGGGCTTTGGAGTAAACAACGGCAGCATGATGCTGATCGACTGGACCACCATGGAAGTGCTGAGTTCGATCGGATCAGCCGATTTTTTCGATGACAATATTCAAGGCCAGGTGAACGGCACTACCGCCAAGCGCTCTCCGGGCTCAACACTCAAACCCTTTATCTACGCCCTGGCCCTGGAGCAGGGCCTGATCCACCCGGAAACAATGCTGAAGGACACACCGGTCAGTTTTAATGAATACACGCCGGACAACTTCCGCAGTGACTATAAAGGCCCGGTGAAGGCCTGGGACGCTCTGGTAGACAGCCGGAACATTCCGGCTGTGTTCCTGGCCCGGGAAATCAAGGACCCGGATTTGTACGATCTCCTTAAGAGCGCCGGAGTCAGCGGCCTGAAACACCGTGACCATTACGGACTTTCGATCGTATTGGGCAGCGCCGAAACTACCATGCAGGAACTCATTCAATTATATGCCGCCCTGCCGAATCAGGGTGTAATCAAACCCCTAAAACCGATGCTTAATCAGGCGGAACGAAATTCTGCCGGCATTCAAAACACCAGACTATTTTCTCCCGCCGCGGCCTGGATAACCATGCGTATGTTGGAACGCAACCCACCGCCTTCCGCGCTGCGGCCGCAAACCAGCCGCGGCACCCCGGTGGCCTGGAAAACCGGCACCTCCATCGGCTTTAAAGATAGCTGGGCGATCGCGGTTTTTGACCGCTATATACTCTGCATTTGGATAGGGAACTTCTCCGGGGAAGGCAACAACGCCTTTATCGGCCGCCTGATGTCCGGTCCCCTGCTGTTCGGGATTATCGACGCTATTCTGGCCGGACTGCCACCGGCAAAACGCTTACCGGCGCCGGAGGTACCCTACGAGGTCAGCGCGGTAAAAGTCTGCGCGGTTTCCGGAGGCATCCCGACCGAGGACTGCCCGCACACTATAGACACCTGGTTTATCCCTGGAATTTCTCCGATTACCCGCTGCGCTATCCACCGTAAAATCAACATTGATAAGCGAACCGGCTACCGTACCGATGAAAGCGGTAAAAGCTGGATCCGGAGCGAGGTCCGCGAATTCTGGCCGACAGATCTTCTGGAGCTCTTCGAGCAGGCCGGATTACCGCGCTTGAAGCCGCCGCCCTATCCGCCGACAGACCTCTATTCCGGCGCCCCTTCCAGTGGGTTTCCGCCGTCCATCATCTCCCCCCTGGCCAATACCGAGTATATTCTGCGACGGGAAGTCAGCCATTATAATAAGCTGGTATTACAGGCTTCCTCCGACTCCGACTCCGGAAAACTATTCTGGTTCGCGGATTCTAACTTTTTGGGTTCGGCGGATCCGGACGAACGTCTGGTATGGGAGCCGGAAAGCGGACAATGGACAGTTACTGTAGTAGATACAAGGGGCCGTTCAGCGTCCATCAGGGTAATAGTCAGCAATGAAGCGGAATAAGTTTTTTCTTTGACAAGGACAGTTTCATGCGGTAACATTAAGTCTATGAGCGTCTTCAATGTGCAGCCTATTGACCTTTCCACCTGCTTTCTGCTATATTCAACCTACCTCGGGGGTGTAGCTCAGTTGGCTAGAGCGCTTGCATGGCATGCAAGAGGTCAGGGGTTCAATTCCCCTCACCTCCACGAGTTTTCTTTCAGTATTTCAATCCAAAACAGTAAACCAGCATGAGCGACTTTAATGATCTCGGGCTTGATCCCGAACTTGCCGCCTTACTGGACGACACTCACGTTGTTTCCAGACCCAAGCTGACCAAGGGCGAACTCTTTTCCAATTCCCGGGAAGCAGTCGGTAAAACCGCCGGAACAATCGCCGATGTCGATTTGACCGTGAGTACCTTTCCACCAGTCACTAAAACCCTCTCCGACAAAGGCCACGCCTTATTTGAAAGCCAGGCCTATTACAAAAAAGTGCTTGGCGGGGAAAATGAATCCGCTCAGCGCGTGCACACCCTCTTATCGAAATACCTCACCTGCCAGGACCCCAAAGACCGTGGCGTTTACCGTCAGCAGATCATTACCGCCTGGTGGGATTTCTTGCAGCATATCGCCTTAAAGGCCGGCTCCGGAACCGCCATCCCCGAGAAAAAATATACACTGCGTTACGGTTTGCTCCTGCCAACCCTGTTGACTCCCGAACAGCGGGAAATGTTCTCACGCATAATTGACGAAAATCCCTATGGGGAACCCCTTTATTATATTGATGAGTGGTTGCGTGAAATCGGTCTGGGGCGCATCAATCCGTCGACCACCGACGAAGCCAAAACCAGCAAAAAAGATGAGTCCTCCCGCTTTCAGCAATTGCTGAGCAAAGCACAGGGTAAACTGCAAAGCGCTGAAAATTTATTACGCGCCAAATCTGAAGAACGGCTGCGCGCCGAAGGCGAGCTTAAACGCAAGCTGGAGGGCATTTTCGACCATGAAACCCTGGCCGGTTTCGCCGGCATAAAAGCCCCTTTCAGTGAGATGCAAAAACGCGCCATGAACGATCTTTCGGAGGGCATGCGCAACCTGATGGTTCTGGATAAGGATCTGAATAGTTTTCTGAGAGACTTTGAAGCCGCTGACGGCGATGTCCGCTCTCTGAAACAAAAAGTGGATGAAAGCGGTGGAGGCACCACCAATTCTTCCGGAGTGGCCGCTGAGTTCGAAACCATCCGTCAAATGTCCAAGATGTCCTGCGGACGTCAGGGAAACCATTTCCCCATCCTCTCCCGGGAATATTTCCATTCAACCAGCCGTGAAATCGGTATCCGCGAGAACGTACTGGAGACAATGCGCTGGATTGAAAGTATCGACCCGGAAGCTTTTTGCCGCCAATACAAAAGCCAGTTAAACCGCATTCCACCGTTCGTGATCCTGCTGCCGACCTACGGAGATTTCGGATTTTGCTGGGAACCCTTCGACCGGTATAACCGCATCACCAGCCGCGGCCGCATCGCCATACCGATGTACGCCAAAAACCTACAGGTTGCAGTACTTACCGCTGTCGCCGACTTGCGCTGGCAGGTCGCCAAGGAAAAAGCCTCTTACTACTGGATGGAAGAGGGTTTGACCGGAAACTATTATCAATGGTTTCAGAGCCAGAAACTAAAAGGCGATGTGAAAGAATATTTTATTAACGATTATCTGCTGTGGATGCTGAAGGAAAGCGAAGGCATTCAGAAGCTGGAAAAAGAAGTGCGCGGCGTCTTCTGGCGATACATGCCCTTTGCCCAGGACATCAAAGCGAAGCTCAAAGTCCGGGCCTTGGTTTATCAGGAACTGTGCCAGCGGGATATGAACCGCGAAATGTCCGACGGTTATTAATCCCGCCGCGCCTTTCCCCTACCGCCGAAAAGCGGGCCGAGTTTGTCTGTCAGGTTGTAGCGCGCCACTACCCACTTAACCAGTTTTTGATACACCAGCATTGAACTGATCAAGGCCAGGATCAGGCCATACGGAAAAATAAGCTGCAGAGCAATTCCGGTTACCGCGGCCAGCGCCCAGGCCGCGGCGGCGAAAACCACGGCGAATAATAGTAGCAACAGCAAATTCGCGACGGTACCGCATACGATAAACAGCAGCGTATTGCGCGCTTTATTCATTGGAAGCCTGCTCTTCCCTGGCTTGCAAAAACACCGACACCACCAGGATTATACCGCACACCACCACACTGGAGTCGGCTATATTAAAGGTCGGCCAGCGCGCCCAGCCGAATATGCCGAAAAACTTCACATCGATAAAATCCAGCACGCCGGCAGGTCGAAAAAACCGGTCCAGTAAATTACCAAGCCCGCCACCCACGATACCGGCGATGCACCAGCGCTGCAAGCGGGTAAACTGGGGACTCCGGAAATAGGTCCAGATCACGACAGCAAGCACGATCAACGGCAAGAAACCAAAAAGAACGCTGCGCAAGGTGTCCGAAAGAGTCCCCCCGATGCTGAAGGCAATCCCGGGATTATACACATGAATAATCTGGAAAAAGTCCCCAAACAGTGAAAACCCGACTGACATAGGCCGGACCTTGAGCAGAACAATCAGTTTTGTCAATTGATCCAATGCCACAATTCCAGCGGTCAGGCTGAAGGGTACCAGTAATTCCTTGGTTTTGCTTTTCATAGTTTCCATCCTGTTCTATTCCTTTTTCAAAGTCCCGTCGGGACATCGATAAATACAGTATCTATGCCGGTTTGCGCGCCCAACCGGGCGGCCATCAGATTTACTCCAACGGTTTCACTCTGATAATGTCCGGCCGCAATCACCGAAATCCTGTTTTCCAAAGCTAAATGATACACTTCATGTCCGATCTCGCCCGTAATATACAGATCGCAACCTTTAGCAATGGCCTGTTCGGTTTCATCGCTCGCGCCGCCGGATATTATTGCGACGCGCTGAATTAATTTCGGGCCGAACGGCAGAATGTTCCGCGCCTTTTTTCCGTCCGGGAACAGCCTTGCCAGTACACTGTCCAGGGTCTCTGGCACAGCCATTTGTCCGATAAAACCAATCTCGACTCCATGCCATTCACCAAAGGGTTCCAATTCGAGTAAGCCCAAACGGGCAGAGAGACCGGCGTTATTCCCCAGCTCAGCATGCGCGTCCAACGGCAAATGAGCGGCGTACAAGGCCATATTGGCGGAAATCAGCGTTTTTATACGCTGATAATGCGTACCGGTCAAAGGTAAACTCTCGCCCCAGAAAAGCCCATGATGCACAAAGAGCATTCCCGCGCCTGCGGTAACGGCCCGCTCAATAGTTTCCTGGCAGGCGTCCACCGCGAAAGCAACACGCTTAATATCCGATCCATCATTGGTTACCTGCAGGCCGTTAACAGAAGGGTCGGCGGCGGCGAATCGGTCTAGATCCAGAATGGATCGAAAAAAAAGATCCAACTCAGTTACCCTCATACTGCCTCCGCAGGTTAAACCAGGTGAGGATACGGCGCGCGATACGTTGGGCGTCCTTGCGCTCAACATCGCGGTTTTGACCCAGAAAAAAAGCTGCCAGCGCATCCTCGGCGACCAGCTCGCCGCAGGCGATCAGCGCCCCGCCGTCTCCGGTAAGACAAAAAACAGCATGAGTACCGGCCTCTCCCGGCATAAAGTCGCCATTCCAGGGGAAAGACAGGGACTCAACAGTATGCGCCGGAACAGCGCCGTCAAAAAGCAGTAAACTGCCGGAAAAAAGATCAGCCTGATAATCCAAAGACTCAAGGGCTGCCGCGGCGGCGCGACCTTCGGCCAAAAGAAAAAGCGGAACAGTTTCACCAAATTTCTTTCTGGCAAAATCTCTCAGACGGCTTAACTCGCGCTGTTTTATCAGGCGGACAGAACCATCGTCAACCGCGTTGGTCTTTCCGGAAATTGCCATACCCGTTAATTCAGCGAAGGATCTGGTTTGCGGAAAGGCGTAAGCCGCCGATTTATAATCCCGGAAACCGGAGTAAGTCCCCTGCACGACGGTATATCCGGCCTCTGCCAGCATATTAACGGCCGTAATCCGGCCGAAAGCCTCCCCGGCGGTATCCGGCAGATAAAGCACTACGGGATTCGCGGCCGGATTCACTTCAGTAATCTCCGCCTCCCAGACGGTATATGAGGCCTGAATGCCATTTGCGTATGGCTCTCTGAAAATTGTTTTTACGACCGGTATCGCCGGTACATAATTTCCTTCCGGCTTGAAAAGAAATAAACTGACGGCGGTCAGCGCGAACAACAACAGTAAAAAACCGTGAATAAGCAGCGCGGAAAAACCGAACCAGTCCGTTGGCAGAGAACGTAAAAACCTGAACAACCGCGACAGGTTCGCCAGCAGAACCAGCACGACCAAAAGAACTACCGGTAAATAACTAAATCGCAGATTAAAGGCGGCAATAATCAGTATTTGACAGAGCAGTGCCACTATCGGCAGGATTGCCAAACCCTGCATCCATTGTAATGTACGTGAAAATGGCCGGATTATCACCGGGAAAATCAGGAGTAAAACCAGAATTTCAGCAATAAATATATCTGACATGTAACCCCTCGACACCATTTTGCGGTATAATTGACGGAAGATACAAGATAACCGTCAAGGAGCAGCGCGTGCCCATTTCATACGCCAAGTTGACCGCCCAGGAAATAAATTATGCCATTCAGGCCTCGGAAGTGCATGCTCTGCGCCTGAACGGAAAACCGGGCCCTATTATCGGACAGGATCGCGCCGTATCGGCCCTTGAACTGGGTTTGGGAATCCGGTCGGACGGCTATAACATCTTTATCATGGGCGCCTCCGGCACCGGCCGGAGAACAGTATTAACGTCCCTGCTAAAAGACTATAAACCAAATCCATCCGAGCTACAAGATATTGCCTATGCCTACAATTTTACCCACCCCAATGAACCGCGGGCGCTCTGTTTCCCGGCCGGTACCGGGGCCTATTTCCGCAAGACCCTGCAATCAGCGATTGAATCTATTCGCAAACAAGCCCTGCAGCTTGGAAAATCCGAAGTGTTTTCGGCAGCCAGCAAAAAAATTATCAGCGCGGCCGATGCCGCCGAAAATCAGATGCTGGCCGAGTTTGACCAGAAAATGGCTGTCGAAGGCTTTAAACTGCTGCAGATTAAAGAAAATGACAGCTCTTCAATGGATTTAATCCCGCTGATTCGCGGCAAGCCTGTCAGTTTTGAGGATCTGCAGATTCTCGCCAGCCGTGGAAAATTTCCTCCGGAACAACTTCAACGGATTCGTGAAAATTACTACACCTGTCTGGACCAGCTTTCAGAGCTTTTTAACACCGTTCGCCAAATTCACCGCCAAACTGATAAGCAAATCCGGGCCCTGAAAGCCACATCGGCCCTGCCGATCATCGAAAACGAACTGGCGGTGCTGAAAAGCCTGTGTGAGAAGGAACCCCGGAATGCCGATGTCCTCAGTCATTTAAACACGGTTCAGGAGGACCTGCTCGCCCGTATTCATTTGTACAGTGAGCCCTTTAAATCTCCGGCGCATAAAAAACATTTTTTCGGACGCTACGCCCTAACCCTGGTCTGTGAACAAGGTCCGGACAAAAACTATATCATTCAGGAAGAAGTACCGACTTTTTCAAACCTGTTTGGCAGCATCGAACCGCACGCCGGCCGCGGCGATACTCCCGACCATGGCCACCTGCGCCTGCGGCCGGGAGCCGTGCACCGGGCGGCCGGTGGTATATTAGTTTTGCGTCTTCAGGACTTGCTGCTCGAGGAGGGCGCCTGGCCCTACCTTAAACGGGTATTGCAATCCGGAAAAATAGAAATTCAAAGCCCACCCGGTAACACCTTCGGCCCAAGCCTGCTTAAACCTCAGCCGATTCCGGTTAAATTGAAAGTCTTGATCATCGGCGGAGAGCACTCCTACGATTTCCTGTACCAGGAGGACCCGGACTTTCAAAAATTATTCAAGGTATGCGCCGAATTCGACTCCGTGATGCCTAAAACTGACGACAACATGGCTAAACTGATCGCCTTTACCGAAGATTATATTTCCCGCAATAATCTGTTACCCATCGATGACCCCGGCATAGCGGCCATCATTACCCAGGGCATCCGGCTCTCGGACTACCGCAACCGCATTACCACCCGCTTTACGCTGATTGCCGACCTGTTGATCGAGGCCGACTATCAGGCCCGCTCGGAATCAGCTTCCACCCTGAGCGCCGCCCATGTTGCGCGGGCCCTGGCGCACCGCCGTTATCTGCAGTGCCTTCCGGAAGAAAAGTTCGCGGAAATGATCAGTACCAGAGAGCTGCTGGTTGATGTGGTCGGTGAAAAAATCGGCAAGGTTAACGGCCTGGCGGTGCATGACCGCGGCTATCACGCCTTCGGTATCACCGTCGCGGTTACAGCCCAGGCCGCGCCGGGCAATACCGGTGTCATCAATATCGAAGGCGAGTCCGGACTGTCCGGGGAAATCTACGACAAGGCGCACTTGATAATTCAAGGTCTACTGCACCGCATGTACGCCCGCGACATACCCCTGGCAATTTCAGCCAGCATCTGCTTTGAGCAGTCTTACACCGAAGTGGACGGCGATTCAGCGTCCTGCGCCGAACTGTTTTCGCTGCTGTCGGCCATCGCGGGTATCCCGCTGCGGCAGGACATCGCGGTTACCGGCAGCGTTAATCAGCACGGCGATGTTCAGCCCGTCGGCGGTATCCCCGAAAAAATCGAAGGCTTTTTCGACGCCTGCTCAATTCTCGGGTTAACCGGCAAGCAGGGGGTAATCATTCCTCGCCGCAATATCAACAATGTGCTGCTCGCCCCCCGGATTGAGACGGCTATACGCGAAGGGCAATTCCATATATGGGCAATAACCAGCGTTGATGAAGGGCTTGAAATCCTATCCGGGACCGATCATGCCGTATTTAACGAGCGGGTCAGGGAAACGCTGGAAAAATATGCCGCCAGAATGCAAAAACTCTTTTCATAAAGAACTGGAAAAAAACGATAGACTAGGATACACTTGATTATCATGTCGGAAAAAAAGCAAATTTCAATAGATGTTGAAAAGATACGCCAGGCCACCCAAATGGGAGTGCCGCTTTCTATCACCACCTATACCCTTCCCCACGAAATCGAGCTATATATCGGTGACGTTTTGGGGCATTTTCTTTCCGAACTGAACCAGGAACGCCTCAAGGATTATCTGGTTTACTGCATTAACGAACTTTCCACCAACGCCAAAAAAGCCAATACCAAACGGGTGTACTTTAAGGAAAAAAATCTCGACATCAACGATCCCGGCGACTATGAGATCGGCATGAAAACCTTCAAGGAAGACACCCTCTCCAATATCAACTACTACCTGCAGCTTCAAAAACAGGCCGGTCTGTACGTAAAAGTAGTAATGCAGGTTAAAAATGACGATATCGTTATAGAAATCCGCAATAATTCCCGGATGACCAAGACCGAATTCAAACGGGTCTACGATAAAATTGCCCGTTCGCGCCAGTTCAGCACGCTGGAGGAAGCCTTTTCGCAGGTTTTGGACGACTCTGAAGGAGCCGGACTCGGCCTGGTTATCATGATTCTGATGCTCAAGAAAGTCGGACTGGATGATGATAATTACCAGGTGTTAGTCGAGAACAACGAAACCATCACCCGCATCCTGATGCCGGTCAACCTGGAAGTAAAGCGCCAGATTTCCGAGCTGACCAACGAGGTTATCGCGCACATCAACGAACTCCCGCAGTTCCCCGAAAATATCGCTCAAATTGACAAATTGCTGAATGATCCCGAATCCCGCCTCTCCATGATCGCCCAGCTGGTCAGCAATGACGTGGCCCTTACAGCCGACCTGCTGAAACTGGTCAATTCAGCGGCTTTTTCACTGCCTAAAAAATGCACCAGCATCGCCGAAGCGGTCAAACTGGTAGGCATTAAGGGCATCCGGAACCTGCTCTTCTCCATCGGCACCATGCACATCCTCGGCGCCACTACTGATGATCAGCGCATGCTCTGGCGGCACAGCTACAAGGTTGCCTACTTCGCCTACAACCTTTCACGCAATTTCGGCAAGAATCATACGGTTACCGAGGATTCTTACGTCAGCGGCCTGTTGCACGATATGGGAAAAATCGTTTTCAGCACCATTCATCCGGACTTCCTCGGCAAGATGAATACTTTTATCTCTCAAAAAGACATTCCCCCGAAGGTTCTGGAAGCCCTGATAACCGGTATCAACCATGCTGAGATAGGCGCCCGTCTGGCCGAAAAATGGAACTTCCCGCAGGCGCTGATCGTGCCGATCCGCTATCACCATAGCGTCGATCAAGCGCCGGAAGATTTCCTGCATATTGTCTCGACAGTGTCCTTGGCCAACTTAATGGTGCACTATCTGGATGGAGAAGTTGAATTCTATCAAATTGACCGGAATATGCTGGAAATATTTAAGATATC
This sequence comes from Treponemataceae bacterium, assembly GCA_942493045.1. Lineage (GTDB taxonomy): Bacteria > Spirochaetota > Spirochaetia > Treponematales > Treponemataceae > Teretinema. The sequence continues at coordinate 2,420,307 of OW818665.1, forward strand.
GGGCGAAAACCAGTTCCAGAAAATCTGCGCTCATTTTCAAAAGGGCTTTGAGGCCGAACAGATTAAATAATGGTCGCGCCAAGGCGCCGCGACCATTCCTGCATCAAAATGCCGAACGCCACACCCACGTTGATTGACGCTTTTATTCCGCGCATCGGGATGCTGACCCGCCCGGCCGTTGCCAGGCACAGCGCTTCCGGGCTGACACCCAATTCCTCCGAACCGATAATAACTATTCCCCGAGAGGGAAACTTAAAATCCGCGATATCCGTCCCGCCGGTCTCCAGCGCGAACACCGGTAAATCATCCGGCAATTCCTCCAGAGCGCGGCGCTCCCAGGGAACATAATCAATACAACCCATCGCCGAGCGCACTGCCCGCGGATGCTCCGGAGGCGCGCACAAGGGTGAAACCAGTACTTTCTCAGCGCCAAAAGCCTCCGCGGTGCGGAATATCGAGCCCAAATTAAACGGGGAGCGGATATCTTCGGCATAGACCATCATACCCGGGGAAAAAAAGCGCTTTCCGGCCGCGAATTCTCCGGAACCGGGCATAATCAGATCCCATTCAGAGGCCGGAGTGCCGATAGCCTCCAGCAGCGCGTGCCGGGCGGTATTACAGAGGCGGCGCAGACCGACGGCGCTGTGATCGGGCTTAGAGAGAAAAGCGGCAAGAGCGCGCGCCGACTCCGCCGAAACCGCGCTGTCTTCAAGAATGAGAGCCGCGTAGGCGATAATGTCGGAATAACTCTCAGCGCATCCACCGCGTTCAGAACCCTCAAAGAACAACACCAACTTGCGCCGGCGCTGCCCTGGTGGAAGCTGCTTCATTTTATGGAGAGGAATCATCAATAAGCCTGTTTAATCAGATCGAACAGATCGTCTCCGGACATGGCGCGGGGAATGTAATTCATCAGGTCCAGGGCGGCGGCGTCCTCGGCGGCGGGTACAAGCTGGTCGATTGTCAAGTCCAGATCCTTCAGGCGGGTCGGAATACCAGCCAGGGCCAGGCGACGGCGAATGTCGTCAATAGCCGCGCGCGCAATATCTCCGGCGGACATGTCCGCGCCGCCGACACCCAGCATTTTCCCGATTGTAGCGATGCGGTCCACCCGGGAACGAGAAGCGTCTTCCATGACATAGGGCAGTAAAATCGCGCACACTAGCGAAGAGGATGACTTATACCGGGAATTACAGGCCAGCGAAATGGCGGTGGCTACTCCCGGCGAACTCACCGCTACTCCCATGGAAGCCAGACAACCGCCCTGGGCCACCAGCATCTCCGAGGGCGTACCGACCAGTTTACTTTGTTCCGGATCTAGGGCCAGAAGCAGCATCTCAATAGCTTTTCCTAAAATGGTTTCCGAAAAGAAATTGGACTTTGTCGAAACATATCCCTCTACAGCCAGCGTTACCGCGTGAAAAATCATGGCAGTGGCGGTATTCGGGGAGAGATGCATATACAGATTTGGATCGATAACCACCGCTTTGCAGAGCGCGGTCTGGGTCTTTACCAGGCGGATTTGACGGTTTCGGGCATCGATGACGGCGGTTCTGTCCGAAAACATAAAGGCGTCACGGCAGGTAGACGGTACTTCAATAAAAGGCAGAGGCGCGCTGGACGGCTGGGCGCCATCCAGATAATGATACACATCGTGGGATTCGTTAAACAGGGCAGCTACTGCGCGGGCCAGGGATGCCGTTTTGGTACCGCCGACCGAAATTACGCCGTGCACGTGGGCACCGCGGGCCAGAGAGAGGGCTTGTTCTAGGGTCGCGGAGGTCGGGGCGGCCGGAATTTCGTCAAATACAAATACCGATATACCCTTCTCTTCCATTGCCAGTACCGCTTTTTCAATTATACCGAATTCTTTAAGTATCGGATCGGCGATCAGCATATAATTGGTGCCCCAGGCCGATACAATCTGACCCAGACGGGCCAGAGTATAGGGACCCAGTATGACATTGGGTGAAATTCTGAATACAAAATCAGCCATTACAACCTCTTTTTTTGAACTTTTAAAAAAAAGGCGGAACCCTCATGGTCCGCCTCCTTTCTGATCCTGTTATCTTTATTCCATTACCGGCATCAGAGACCGTATACGTCCATCAGGCGGTCGGCTACAAGATCCACAACAGACTTGTTGATATAGTCAGGATCCTTCATTTTCTGCATTACTTCAGCGATCCGGTCAGAGCGCACATCCGGAGAGGTGGCTACCGCTTCCATCGCAAAATAGGACTCGGAAAGCTGTCTAGCTTCCGAAGATACGCTAATGGAATCAGACTGAACCGTTCCGGTCACCTTATGGGGTTTCTGGGTATTTTGCACTTTGTTTAAGGGGTCAAGGCCCCCCAAGCGGTCAATCATCATATCTTTCCTGCCTTCATCAATTTTATCGGCTAATCAGTCCGATAAGTTGAATGTTTTTTTCCCGCATACATAAACCGCGAATTCTCCGAGAATTTTATCCCTTCCCGCGAAATCCGCGTGAACTTCAGCCGCCGTTCCGGAAACCAGCTCCTCATGAAGCTTCGTCATTTCCCGCCCGACAACTACCTGCCTCTCACCTTCCGTTTCGGCAATATCTGCTAAAAGCTTGACTATCCGAAACGGTGATTCATACAACACAAAGCCAAAATCGCCCGCTAACAGCTCTTTCACCCGGGAACGCCGCCGGCCGGGCTTCGGGGATAAAAACCCCTCAAAAAGCACCGACTTATCCTGGCTCCCAGCCACACTGATCAGGGTCCCAAAGGCCGAAGGTCCGGGAATCGGTACTATTGTGTACCCCGCCTCGCGCACCAATCGCACTAAAACCGCGCCCGGATCACTTAAGGCCGGGGTTCCGGCGTCGCTGGCATAGGCGACCGATTGTCCCCTGCCCAACACTTCCAGCACCCGTGAAGCGGCGGCCTTTTCGTTCTGTGAACGGCAGGATACCAGCGGCTTGCGAATACCAAAATGAGTCAACAACTGCAAAGTGTGCCGGGTATCCTCGCAGGCGATTAAATCTACGGCCTTAAAGGTTTCGAGAGCCCGGAAGGTTATATCCCCCAAATTCCCGATCGGCGTTGCTACTATATATAAAGTTGACACAAATCAATGATAAACCACTTTACTGATTGAGACAAGTCCATTTTTAATGCATACTGATGCAATGATATTAGGACCTTTTTACATCCTTTTTCTGATATTTGCCGGTATTTTATTGCTGGTTTTTGCCTATGGTCTGTTCAGTACTCCTGTCACTAGACGGAAAGGTCAGTCGAAACCACTCCCCAAAGGAAACCGGGGGGACGCCGGCGTCTGTCCAGTATGCGGAACGCTCTTAATTGGCGGAGAACAGATCAAATCGGCCCTCTATCCCGGGGAATCGGACAGAATCTGCCATATTTTTGGATGCCCCCACTGCCACCCCTTTAAAGAAGAGCAATTACGCCGGGTCTGTCCCGTCTGCAAAAAAAACGTTCCAACTGAAGGCTATCTGATAGCCCGCTTCTTTGAGCGGCCAAACCACAAACGGCATGTCCACATCCTCGGCTGCACCGTCTGTCGTGTACCCAAGAAACGCTCGTAAACAAACATACTGCTTTTTTTTAAATTTTACTCTCAAGTCATTTTCAAGGCCTCCGATACATTAGGTATGCGCGCCCCGTACCGGTATGGTTTCGGGACACGCACCGTCTTCTGGGCGGGTAACGTCAGAGGATCCGGGAAAAATTGACAGATCGGCAGGGATGCCGAAAACGGCCAATAATGAAGCCGTTAAAATCGCCAAAGGAGTAGCAGAATGATCATCAATCATAACCTGAGCGCCATGAACTCACAGAGGACCCTGGGTGTAACAAACCTGAGTTCTCAAAAAAACATGGAAAAACTTTCATCCGGTATGCGTATCAACCGCGCCGGGGATGACGCTTCTGGACTTGCAGTATCTGAAAAGATGCGCAGCCAGATCCGTGGCCTCAACCAGGCTGCCACCAATGCCCAGAACGGTATTTCGTTCATCCAGGCAACTGAAGGCTACCTCCAGAGCACCACCGACATCCTCCAGCGTATACGTGAACTGAGCGTGCAGTCTGCCAACGGTATTTACTCATCTGAAGACCGTATGCAGATTCAGGTCGAAGTCTCCCAGCTCGTAGCCGAGGTAGACCGCATCGCCAGCAGCGCCCAATTCAATGGTATGAACATGCTTACCGGAAGATTCGCACGGGAAACCGGAGAAAACACAGTCACTGGTTCAATGTGGTTCCATATCGGAGCCAACATGGATCAGCGCGTCCGCTCGTACATTGGAACCATGAGCGCAGCCGCTCTTGGAGTCCGCAACCTCGGCAACGAAGAGATCATGAGTCTCGAAACTGCCGACAGCGCCAACCGCTCGATCGGTCTGATCGACGAAGCACTCAAGAAGGTTAACAAGCAGAGAGCAGATCTCGGAGCTTACCAGAACCGCCTTGATCACAGCGTCAAAGGACTCGGAATCGCATCGGAAAATCTGCAGGCTGCAGAATCTCGCATCCGCGACACCGACATGGCCAAGGAAATGGTCGACTTTACCAAGAACCAGATCCTTACACAGTCGGGTACCGCCATGCTGGCCCAGGCAAATCAGTCAACACAGAGTGTCCTGAGCCTGCTCCAGTAAGGCGAACGCACAGCAAGACGGAACGGGGGTTGATTCCCGGCTCATGGCTGGGAATTAACCTTTTTTTTTGGTATAAAGGTAAACATGCGCGTACTGACCGATATACAGCAGCGAATCCTCAAGGAAGAGTTTCCCGATATTCACTTTGACAGTGACTCGGATATTGAACGTTATTTTGATTTCCGGCGCGCCGGCCGTCAAAACGATGCCCTGGCGATTTATAACAATCGCATTAAACGTAAATATCCTGATGACGGAATGCGCATGCGCCTGATGGGTTATTACCGCTCGCGCGACCCCCGCTACACACTGCTGCTGGCTGAAAATCTAGTGATGCTGGCCGATTCTCTGATCAGGCGAACCATCAATATTATAACCGTACTTACCAGAGAAATTGATTCCGTAAATATGCGGGACGCTTACCAGGTAATCAAACTGGCGGAAAGCCTGCTTTCGATTATTTCTCCGGACCGCTTTACGGCAATTGCCTTTACAGAAAAATACAGCCGCTATGCGGTCATGCTCGCTCACCGCGCTCCGCAGATGGAACGCACCGCCGAGCTAATCCGCCTCTATGTAACAGATACCCTGGAATCGTTGCAGGAGCTCAAGAAAGAACATGAGCAGCGTCGCCAGCGCAAGTTACGTTCTCAACAGCGCGCCACCAGCGCGCAGCCTACGTTTGATCTTTCACGGGTCGTTTTCAGCCCTGCGGATATCGATCGTATTCTGATTTCAAATAAACTGGGACGTACAGAAGATCAGGTTATTGCCTATTGCCTGAAATACTGGAACAGGATAAATGACATCGCCTTTGAAAAAACTGTTTTCCTGTACAGCCGGAAAAATCATACTAAACACCATGATATTTTTCAGGCAATAAAAAACGGACGGATGCATAACTGGAAAGACGAAGAAATACTGAATGCCGTTCTGGCAACCGTCGTAACTGGCTATTACTACAGTATTTCCGGAGACGTATATTTACAGCGCACCTGGGCGGCAATCCGCTCCACTGGCGCGGCGCCAGCCGTATTCAGCTCACCCATTTCAGAGCCCTCAAGAGTTGTCAGTCCAGAAGCAACCGGAACGAAACATCCGGGGAAATTGAAGATAAGCCATAAATCAGCGCGGATTAAACATAAGAACGCGGCAGAAAAAACAACCGGCAAACAAACCGTTAAATCCATAACACCGAGCGCTGCATCCAAACGAACAGTTACTCCCTTTAGAAAAGAAAACCCGCACAATGGAAACACGACCCCCATTCGTCTGCCCGCGTCGGCGGTCAAGCCCAACTCCATAGCCGATATTATCAGAAGCATGACCGGAAAAACCTACACCGTTTACAAAGACCTGTTTTTTGAAACGGTCAGGCCGTCCATTCGCTCTACCCTTTCCACTGTTTCCCGCCGTAAAAGCTCGCTGTTCGACTCCAAACAGAATTCGGCGGAAGAACTTATTTTTTCTTTTTTAGACACCCATTACGGAAATCCCTATCAGAACTGGACGGCCAGCGCGGAACGGAACAAGGTCAAAGAGCTTGGGTACGACTTGCACGCAATCGAACCGATTATCGATCATTGGCTGAAAAACAATAAACTGCGGGATGCGCAGTAAAAATTTCCGGTATTACTAAAAAGAACTTCGCCCTCGAAAACTGCGGGTTAACGTCAGGCGGTCGGCATATTCAAGGTCCCCGCCGACCGGCAAACCGGAAGCCAAACGCGTCACCGAAACTCCGCTCGGTTTCAGCAGACGCTGAATGTACAGAGCCGTGGTATCGCCCTCCACGGTTGGATTGGTCGCCAGAATAACCTCGCTAACGTCATTTTCCTGAATCCGCTTTAATAACAATGAAAGCCGCAGCTGGTCCGGACCGATACCTTCCAGCGGAGAAATTACCCCGCCCAGAACATGAAACAAACCATTGAATTCTTTTACCGCCTCAATGGTTTGAACGTCCTGCGGATGTTCTACAACACAGATGGAATGTCGATCCCGTCCAGGATCAGAGCAAACCTGACAGTATTCTTCCTCTGTATACGAACCGCAGTCCGGGCAAGCATGAATCTTCTCGTGCAGCACTACCAGGTCACGGGCAATCCGCTGGCAAAGCGCAGGATCGCTCTTCAGCAGGAAATGGGCAATACGGGCCGCGCTTTTCTTGCCGAGCCCCGGCAGGCGGGAAAAACCTTCAATCACATCATCCAGAGCGTTCATGGCTTCACATCATCCCGGGAAGCTGCATGCCGCCGGCTAAAGGTCCCAAGCGTGTTTTTAGTATCTCGCGCATTTTTTGATTGGCGTCCGCGTGCGCCGCTACAATCAAATCCTGCAGCATCGGAATATCACGGGGATCTACCGCTATCGGATTAAGAAGCACCGACAGCAGCTCAAATTGACCATTAAGAGTTACGCTGACTATACCTCCGCCGGAAGAACCGGTAACCGTTGTATCGGCGAGCTCGTCCTGAATCTTCGAGAACTGCTCCTGAAGGGATTTCGCGTTTTTTAAAATGTCGAAGGGATTCATTTTGACTCCTCGGAAACGATTGAACCTTTAAATATGTTGCGAACTATTTCAACCTCGGCTGGAATCAGTTTTTTACCTTCCACCCGGTCTGTGTCGGCGCGCAGGGTGTCAAGTTCCACCGTCAAACCGAGGGAACGACCGGCAAACCTGCTCAGAGCGCTGGAAATTTCATTACGTTCCTGCTCCAGGAAATTATGCACAAACGGTTTATCCACAATTATGCGGACAGAACCGTTTATTTCTTCCCAGCTGCGGCTCTGCGCCAGACTGGTCGCCACCATATTCTTGGTTTTCTGAAAATGGCAAACCAGGGTATTCTGCAAATCAGCGAATGCGACAATACCTGCGGTTCCGCTATTACCGCCGGAAAAAGCAATAGTCGGCTCCGGTTCACTAGGCGCGAAGGCCGGAACAGGCGCAACAGAAGCCGCGCCATTTTCTTCAGCGGTTATTCCATCACCCTTAAGCGCGTCGCCACCGGCCGTTAAAGCCGATTGCGCATCGGCTCCCGGCTGGGCATCGGAAATCGGTTTTACGGGGCCGGCAGAGCCTTCCCATCGCTTACGCAGCGCGCCGAAAGGATCCTGAAGGGCTCCTGAATTCTCTGAAATTTCGCCGCGGACTCCGGCCGGTTCCGTTTCAGGAACAGCAGAATCCGCCGCGCTAAAAGGGCCGCTAACCCTCGCCGTAATTTCCGGGCGCGCGAGCTTTTGTCCTGAATCCGCTGCCGACACCGCCGCTCCCCTGGTCAATAAAGTCCGGGCTTGTTCGAGCGCTACTTTCATTTCAATCGGGGAAACCCAGTCGGAAAGCCAGGCCAGCCGGGAGACGGCCAGTTCAAGTTCATAGCGCGGATCTATTGAAAACCGGATATCCCGATACAATTGAAGCAACATGCTGACAGAGCGCTCAATATGCAGAGCACTCCAGCGCTCCAACACAACAGCCGAGAACCGCTCCGGAGACTGCCCCAGCAGAGCTTCCTTCGTTATACCGTTGGCTATTAACAGCAGATTGCGGAAATACTCGGTCAGATCGACAATAAACTGCTCAACAGAAACACCGCCGGAAAGCACCTCGTCCAGAATCAACAGGGCTTCCCGGGACTGTTTGCCGGCGCAGGCTTCCGCCAAACGATTAATACTTTCCACCCCGACCAGACCCAACTTGGTACGAATCTTATCCCAGGTAATATGACCGTCTGAAAAAGCGGCGATCTGGTCGAATAAGGTATAGGCATCGCGCACACTGCCGGTCGCTTCGCGGGCGATCCAAAACAGGGCTTCACGATCGGCTTGCATACCCGACTCCGCCGCGGCTTCACCAAGCACCTCAGCGAGCTGTTCGACCGATACCAACCGGAAGTTGAACTGTTGACAACGGCTTTTGATGGTCGCGGGTACCTTATGAATCTCGGTGGTGGCAAAAATGAATATCACATAAGGCGGCGGCTCTTCAATTGTTTTTAACAACGCGTTAAAGGCGCTGGTAGAAAGCATATGCACTTCGTCGATTATATAAATCTTGTAGCGTAACGCATTCGGTGGAAACTGTACCTCATCCTTAATTTGACGCACGTCATTTACGCTGGTATTGGAGGCTCCGTCAATTTCGATCACGTCCAAACTTGAGCCGCGGGTAATTTCCTGACAGGCAAAGCATTCTCCGCAGGGTGTTGCCGACAAACCCTGCTGGCAATTCAGGGCTCTGGCTAAAATTCTGGCTGAACTGGTCTTTCCGCAACCCCGGGGGCCGGAAAACAGATAGGCGTGGGCAATCTTACCGGCCGCTATGGATTTTTGCAGAGTCGCTACTACAAACTCCTGGCCTACCAGATCTTCGAATCGACGGGGACGACGTCTTGTCGCGGTTACTTCATATGCCATATTGGCTCAGAATAGCACAGAAAACCGCTCTGGAAAAGCCGTTTTGGGGGGCGGTTATTGTACAAAACAGGAAATCAGGTATTCTTTTCCCTGCAAAGCCGGTATGGAATCTTCACGACGGAAAGTCATCTTCTTTCCTAAAGCCAGGGCGGACACAGATAGCTGCGAGATAGCTATCCCCAGATCGATATACTTCCAGCTTTCCAGCGCGTCCAGCAGGCCGGAACCATGCACGGTAAAAGCCCGGCAATGATTCTCTCCACCCGTAAAATACCAGGGCTGCTTATTCATCGCCGAAGGCGCCAGTCTAGCCGACTGTATTAATTCGGGCATCACTCCCGGAGTGCAGATATCCTCCAGTTTCCGGCGCTTGAATTCCGAAGCGCTGTTTCGACGCGCGCTTTCGGCAGGAATACCAAAGGCCAGCATTATCAAAAAAGGCAGGGCCGAACGGTCCTGGGCCTCTCTGGTCAGCTTGGTCATACCCAGCCAGCAGGAACCGAACCCGGACACCGAAAAATATAAATCAGCCTGCTGAAGCATAAAACCGGCGTTCAATTCAGCGTCCACACCCTCGGGCGTAAACAGAGCCAGATAATGCGGGGCGGAAACGGAAACAATCCCAATTGTCTCCTGCCGGGATACCACCTTAAATTCTACCGGGATATCAGGGAAAAGAGGGGTTAACTGCGATAGAAACTTTTGCAGCTCCGTTAGCTGCAGCGCAGACAACGGCGTCGAAAGGTATTTGCGAACGGATTTACGGGTACTTATGGCGTCATGCAGCCTGATGTTATGCATACCTGAACTCCTTGACCTGTAATATACCAAGAAAAAAGCCGGGCGGGCGATTTTGTTTTACCGGGTATCAGAGGAGATCAGCACAAAGTCTTTCAGCGGTCCGTTACTCAAACGCAGCGAATTCATAACCGCGTCCAGCACTTCAGAATCATAAAACGTAAACATCCGGTCTGACCCATACTCCAGGTACAGGGTGCGGGTTCGCAAGTCATATCCATAATAAAAGGCGCCGCCGCTGGTTTCAGCTTCCTCAAGATCATTCTTTAAACGCGCATGACTGGTACTGTATGGACCGATAATCGCTTCAAGGTACTTCGGGCCGCGGACAAGAATGCCTCGCCCCCACCGGAAGTCGAAGGGGTACATGGACTGATGGCTGTCACCGTAGTTGGTGTCGGTCACCACAGAGGCAAATCCGATTTTAATCCGGGCTATTTTTAACCGGCCATCCTTATGATTCATACTTTATTGTATCATGATCCGGCAAAAAAAAGGCCGCAAAAACCACGAGGGTCTTTGCGGCCACTAAACATTACCGGTGCTTTACGTGTCTTTTTTACAGGCCTTTGACGCTCAGTTCGTAGCGACCATCGCCGGGGACTTCGGAGTCGATCTGACGAATACGAATGTAGTAGGTGCCGACACTCAGGAATACTTCGAGATTGGCGTCATAATCCTCACCGCCGTCGTCATCAGTTCCAACCTCAGCTTCGCGCATGTCGTATACCTCAATTACGGTATCCAGACCACTGCGAGTTGCGGCCCGGCTGGAAATGGCATAGCGGCCCTCCCGGGTAACATTCAATACGGCCCAATCCACATCTTCAGAGGTATTAAAATTACGCTGCTGGGCCACACCGCCGATGGTAATGGGCTTAGCCTGAACACGACTGTCATCGGGTTCATACTGATCGGCCGGGCTGACCGGCAAAAGGCCTGCCTGAATCGAATAAATTCCGGTAGACTCGTCATAATCGGTTACCCGCGCGAAGTAATCGCCCGCGGACATCATGCGCCGGATGCGGGCATTGCTGTCCTCTCCGCCGTCATCATCTTCGGCCAGTTGATTCCCACGGTTGTCATACAGTTCCATCTTGGTATCTTTGGAACCGCTGGTAAAAATCTGCAGATAACCGCCGCCGGCGGGGATAGTCACCCGATACCAGTCTTCATCGGAACCGGTACTGAAGCTGGTGCGCACCGGAGCGGAATCAAGCTGCAATCGGGTAGCCTGCTCCCGGGTATTATTCGGTTCATTGTCCTGCATCTGTTCAATGAGGGCGGAAATTGAATAAGAGCCGGTTTCACCGTCATAACCGCTTACATTGACCAGGTAGCGGCCGCCGACCTGCGCCATAAAAGAACAACTGGCATTACTATCAATTCCGGAATCATCATCCTCGGCCAGAGTTGTGGAGGTAGACCCCTGATACACAACAATCTTGGTATCCATTGAGCCTTCAGTCGCCACAGTCACCAGACCCGCGCCGGAAGCGGTAATCTGAAACCAGTCTTCATCACCCTGATGCAGGGTCCTCGCTACCGCTGCCGAACCAATCGCCAGAGGCACAGGAGCGGTTTGGCTGTCATTCTCGTAACCATCACGGCGCACGCCGCCTGTTTCTACCTGGGTTACCATCATTTCCGCGAGGAAGGGGCTGCTGGCGAAATCAGTCTGCTTGCTCCACACTATGGACGCGTCAGCGCTTTTTACAACCTTGGTATAAATACGCACGGTATTGGCGATCTTCATGATCTCACCCTGCACCGTATACATGGCCGCGGGAGAAGCATTAAGCGGTGTCATCGTGTAATTCCGGCCGGCCATTTCGGTCAGTGTCGCCGAAATATTCTGAGCCCACAGGGTGCCGAGGTCGGACATCCCGCCATCCAACACAAACTGGCCGACGGTTACCCGGGGAGCCTCATTTCCGCTGCGCAGAGCGGTCAGGGCCCGCGACAAGTCAGTAGCCACGGAGCGCGTCGCGGCGTCAATATCGGTCAAAGAAGTTCCGGTATTACTTTGCGCGAACAGGCCAATTCCGGCACTCACCACCGTGAATACCAGAACCAAAAAAACGATTTTACGGTTAAATTTCATAAGATTTCTCCTAAACACTAGCTGAAATGATAACACACCGGACCTGTGATTTCCAGTAGAAACGCATAAACCATTACTTACTTCATAAACTCCAGGACAAACCGTGTACCATTTACCCGTTCTATGCGTATGGTTCCGCCAATCTGCTGCGCCAGGCCTTTCACCAGAACCAAGCCGAATCCGGTAGAATTTTCAAAGGTCACCGATTCAGGAAGGCCGTTTCCATCGTCAGCCAGAGTTAGTTTAACCAACGGTCCAGTTTCTTCAGCTTCAATAAGAATATGTCCAGAATCTTTGCCCGTGAAGGCGTATTTCATGATGTTACTCATCAATTCATTAATGATTATCCCCAGCGGCTGTAGAATTTTTGAAGAGAGCGTAAAATCGTCGATGCGTTTATCAATGGTAATATTTTTAACGTTTGGAAAGTTCTTTACTATTTCATCGATCAGCGCCGGTAAATAATCCTGAACTGAAAGTTCGGTCGAAGCAACGGCTCTATATAATTTATCATATAAATGCTGCATGGATTTCACGCGATTCGCCGCGACTTCCAGAGCGTTAACCGCGACGGAATCCTTCAGCGTCCCGGCTTGCAGAAGCAACAGTCCATATATCGTATTCATGTTATTTTTTATGCGATGATGGACTTCTTTAAGGATCAGCTCCTTTTCCGCGAGCAAAGCCTTAATCTCATCACTCGCGTTTTTCTGAGTGGTAATATCATGATAGTTACCTAAAAGACCCTGTACATCCGGGTCTTCGTAAAGATTTGTTGCTGTTATTTCTATCCATTTAAAAGTGCCATCCTTACAGCGGTAACGGCACTGCGTGGTTTCGGAAATATCCGGCTTTTGAATTAAAGCGTTAATAATTTTCTGAATTTGCGGCAAATCTTCCGGATGTATATTGGCAATTGAACTTTCGCCGACAAGATCTTCGGGGGTCCAGCCAAAAAGCTTTTCAATATTCGGGCTCTTATAGGTTACTAATCCGTCTTTATCGACAATCACGATCACATCACTGGTACTTTTCAGAATTTTAGTCATTCTTGAATCATGTCTGCGCAAAATCACATGCGATGTTTCCAATTCTTCTTTTTTCAGACGAATTTCCTCGTACGCCGAGCGGAGTTCCTCAAGAGAGGATTCCAAATGCTTGTGCAACGCGGCGTTCCCCTCACTTTTTTTCTGAAGATCTTCTTCGGCCTGTTTTTGCACAGTAACATCCTGAGAGATTACCTGAACGCCTAAGAGCGTGCCCTGAATATCAGTGATTCTTACGAAGGTATTAAGATAGTACAGATTCCCCGTCGACAGCGGAATGACATCATGGTACACAATCGGGCTGTTGGACAACGCGGCCTTTCTAATCCGGTTAGCATACATTTCGGCCTCGGTATCGGGAAATATCTCAGAGACGGATTTCCCGACAAAATCCTCGGGCACGCCCTGTCTGTTTTTCGCGGCCAGTTTATTATAAAACAACACCTTTCCCTCAAGAGAATAGTACCCAATGGCTATGCCGGCATTCTCATGCAACAGCCTGTACCGTTCCTCATTTTCATGAAGTATCGCTTCCTTCTTTTGTTCGCTTTTTTTGGCGTCAAACAATTTTAAAGCCATTTTGATTAACGCGTCCAAAACGGTAACCGGTGAATCTTTAACGGCATAGCCGTATGACGCGATTTTGGCGGTTTTCTCTACCACTTCAGGCTCAGTATGTGAAGAAAGAAAAATAATGGGGATATCATGAAGCTCTAAAATCCGCTCTGCTGTTTGAGTACCATCAAGTCCTTCGCCGAGATCGATATCCATCAGAACAAGATCAATTCCCGGAAATTGATTCAAGTACTCAACTGCTTTTTCTCCTGTCGACACGGACGTGACCAGATAGCCATATTCTCCAAGCGACTTTTTATTAATCATCGCGGTAATCATTTCATCTTCGACGAGCAGAAGGGATCGTTTCACCAAGTTCTCCTTACTTTGTTACTTCAACAATTGTAAGTTATTTTAAACTGATTTTGTGGAGTTCAAGGCCTGAATTTGGGCAAGATGCGTTGCAGACAATATATTCTCCGCGGCCATTTTCTCAAGAATCCGGGAAACGAGACTGTCAAGGTCGCTGCCTTCGGAATAATCCGCCGGCGAGATATAGTCTACCCGCTCATGACGCAGCAGATCGGAAACATTTTGTTTGTGTCCCCGTTGATACACCGCTATGGAATGACCCCCGTTCGCCTTGACCAGTTTCATGCAGGGGACATCAGTTAAGCCGTCGCCGATATAGACCATATTCCGGAAAGGCACAGCCCGCTCCGCTTCCGGTACAAACCGGTTCAGAGCTTCATCATCCGTAAAATCAAGCACGCCTTTATTAATTCGAAACAGAAATTGGGTCTTGGTGGTGTAATTAACGGAAACCAGGGGCCAGTCCGCGACCCCGTTGGCGTCGTAATGGAATTCACAGGCGTAAATCTTCCTGAACCGGTCGTGAATGGCCGAGCCTTCAATAATTTCACGCAGACCGGACGAAATTATATAGTGCTCAACAGTAATTCCGAGCTCCCTTCCCCGGGCATTCATCCGTTCAAACCAGGACGGGACCCCCGGAAAAAAATCAATGTTTTTTCCAAGACTCACAAAGTTTTCCCGCCGCACCGGCTTATCGGCTTCCCGTGATTTTTTGAGCATCAGGTACATGTAGGCCAGAATCCTGTCCATTCCGTTTTTGGAAAGAAGCCCGGCCTCCTTCCAAAACGCCGCGGACGTAATGCCAAGCCCTGGAATAAAACTGTATTCCTGCATATCGCGAGTACAGAGCGTCTTGTCGAAATCATACATAATGGCGGCGACTGGCCGCCGGTTTGTTTTAGCCATGCTTGTATCCCCCTCCGGATCAGTATAACAAGAGTCCTCTCCGCCGGACTATCCTGATTTTTCTGAATTCGCGTGCTATACTCACGATAATATGCTCAGTAATACCAAACTCACTCGTAAAATGAATCTTTCCATCGGCCGGTTGATCAAAATCGCGTTGAAAATTTCAGCCTCCGACTTCTCCAGCGCGAAAAACCTGTTTTCGACACTGAAACACCAGAAACAAGCTGCCCGTATCCGCGCGCGGCATGAAAAAACAGGGCTTCATGTTCCGCCTTTTATTATTGCCTCCATAATCCGCTCCTGCAACCTGAAATGTTCAGGGTGCTATGATAAAGTCAAACAGGAATGTACTCCCGCGCAAAGTGAACTGGGCAGAGAACAATGGCAGCGGGTTTTCAGTGAAGCAAAAGATCTTGGCGTTTCCTTTGTGCTGTTAGCAGGCGGAGAACCACTCCTTAAAAAAGAGGTGATTCTGGAATGTATCAATTTTCCAGAGCTGCTGTTTCCCGTTTTTACCAACGGCGTGCTGATAGATCCATTCTGGATCGGCTACTTTTCCCAAGCCCGCAATATTCTGCCGATACTCAGTATCGAAGGCACCGAAGAGCATACCGACAAACGCCGCGGAGCCGGCGTACATGCCAAATTAACTGAAACAATGCAAACCATGCGACAGCGTGGTATTCTTTTTGGCTCTTCCATCACGCTGACTTCTGTAAATTTTGATTGTGTACTATCGCCGGAATATATCCGCTCCATTTATGCCTCCGGCTCTAGAATCTTCTTTTTAATAGAATACGTACCGTTTGATGCCTCCACGCAGAACCTTGTTCTATCGAATACCCAAAAAGCCGCTGTCTCCGGGAAACTAACGCAGCTGAGGAAATCATTTTCAGCCATCTTTTTGGACTTCCCGGGCGATGAAGCGGCCTTCGGCGGCTGTCTTGCGTCTGGTCGCGGTTTTGTGCATATCAATGCTTCCGGCGGAGTAGAATCGTGTCCTTTCGCGCCCTATTCGGATACCAGCATTACGGAACGAAGCCTACGCCAGGCTATCGCATCGCCACTGCTTAAAAAGATTTGCGCCCTGCAGGAAAGCCTGCCTCATACCGGCGGGTGCACCCTTTTTGATAACAAGGAAAAAGTCGTGCAATTGCTAGCCGAAGATTATACCTTGAACTGATTCAAAGTGGTTTCGACCGTTAAAATGTCCTCGCGCGTACGTTCGGCGGCGGCAGTTACATGACCGGTTATTTCCTGTAAACCCGCTGTCTGGGTTTTCGTTTGCGCCACCTGCTCCAATATCTCGCTGGCCGAGCGGCGTAATTCACCGATGCTGGAAAAGACTTCCTTGCTTTCTGTTTTGATAGCCTGGGTGTTTTCAAGGATGCTGCCGCTGCTGCCGTGGATTATAGCCATGCTTTTATTGATCTCTACGGAACCGGTGCTCTGCTCGGTCATTGCCAGCCGTAATTCAGAAACCATCGTTTCTACCTCGGCAATGCGGCCGGCTATCCGTGAAAAGCCGGCGGTGGAGCGATCGGAGGCGCTCACAATCTCCGAAACAGACGCTGTTATGCCGTTCAGCAAATTCCGGATAGACAGCGATTGGGCCAGTGAGGTGGCAGCTAATTTCCGGATCTCATTGGCAACAACCGCAAAGCCCTTGCCGGCCGAACCGGCGTGAGCGGCCTCGATAGCGGCGTTCATAGCCAGCAGATTCGTCTGATCGGCCATGGCCTGAATCAGGGTATTGGCATCCGCCAGCCCCTGCGAATGCGTCTTGATATCCGATATTTTCGCGCCGACATCAAGCTGCAGTTTCTTTCCGGTTTCCGATTCTTTGACCAGTTCACCATACTGCTCGGCAACCCGGCTGATAATCGTATTCACCGAATCAATATTAGCCGTCATTTCCTCTACAGCCGCGAAGGACTGGGAGAGAGCGCTGGTTTGACTTTGTATCTCAGCGTCCAACTTGCGGATATTGGCCTGCAACAGTCCAATGGCGCCCATTGTCTGTCCGGTTCTAGAGTCCTGTTCTACCGCCAGTTCGTTGATTTTTTCCATATGCGCCTGCACTCCGGTTAGGGCTTCGGCGGATTTTACCGCGTCACTGGAAAGATCAACACCGGTCTTATTGAGCGAGGCGACTTCCTGCCGGATAGTTAATACAATTTTGCGCATCGTTTTTAAGAACGCGTTAAATTTATTACCGAGGGCACTGATTTCGTTTTTGCCTTTTATCGGAATTTGTATGGATAAATCCCCGACCCCCTGGGCGATATGCTCCAAGGGCGCGCTTAGCAACTTGATGGGCGTAAATATTAACTTAGATACGAAGAGAATCATCAGCAAACCGACAACCAGACCGGCGCAACCGAACAAAATCTGGGTCCGGGAAACCTGTACAATCTGAGTGCGCAAGTCGGAGGCGTCATAATCGCAGCCGACAATTCCGATAACTTCCCCGGCGCTGGTTTTTATCGGAACATAAACCGATATCAGCCAGCCCCAGTCATCCTGAGACTCCAAACTGGAAAAACTTTCCTTTCCCTCGTTAAATGCCTCCATGAAGGCCGGCCCGAAGGAAGAGATGTTCTCCTCATCGCCCAGCGCGGAGAAAAGTTCCTCGTCGTCCGGAGTACTGCTGCCATCGATGATATATAAATAGCGTCCATCCGGGGTTCGGGCCATAGTATACAAAAACCGGCTCAAAGAATCATTTTTAAGGCTTAAAAGCCACTGCTGAGTTTCGATATAGTAAGGATCCGATGAATCCAGGGTCGATACCACCCGGCTGAAAGCCTGCTGATCAACATTTTCGGCAACCTTACGAGCCAGGGGGAGCGCCCCCCTCGCGAAAATTCCAGTAGCAGAAACAATTAATTCATTGACGGAAACCAGCGTGAAGGCAGTACACAACAGTAAAATAAAAATTGCCGCAAAAAGTATAAATTTTGTTCGAAGTGAAGAAAAAGAATGGCTCATGTTTCTATTATACACGACTTTTTTTTATTCGCTAATTTTTATCGCATTATTTTGGAGATATTCGGTATTACCCTCGTTCTGCCCTTTTCGTGATATACAAAAAGCAAGGCTTTTTCTTCACCTGCCCCAAAATGAAAAACATCATATTCACTCGCGGCGTAGAGAATTCGGCGCGAAGGGCGGTATTGTCCGGCCTCCGGTGCTTTTTCAGGTTCAAGAGCATCCAGCGCCGCCTGATGGGCCGTCTTGGAATACCGCCGTTCGTACCAGGCCGGGAAAGCACCGGGTTTACCCTGCATCAGAAAATCGTAGCGCAATAATTCCCGGGTAAGGGCGGCGCCAGCGGGTTCCCGCCTATCCAGAAAAGAGGCCATACAGGCAAAATGATCGCGATCGCGGCGGGGCAGATACAGGTCTCCATCTTCATACCAGGAGCGAATATGGGCCGCCAGCGCTGTAAACAAGCTGAAAGCACCGGTCTCCGTCTGCTCACAAAGCGCTTCCAGGGTATGGCGCATCAGGCCGGTATTATACCAGCAGTCCAAAACCTGCTCGACATCCTTGATCACGCTCAAGTCGGCCCAGGACAGAGCGGGGGACGCGTACACCTCATAAGGAGGATATTCAGCCCACTGATAACCGGGAGAACTGTCCGCCAGGCGCCGCATCGGTGTTCCCGGCAATATCTTTAAGAATCCGAGTTGCAGCATATCAGCCTTCAGCGCGAAGGCATAATTAAAGGAGTGCTCAAAACTACGGAGGTCTTCATAAGGCAGGCCGGCAATCAAATCAACATGGGTGTGAATCGTTTTAGAAATTCGTGTTATGCGATCGGCCAGTCGAGCTGGGTTGCTGGACCTGTTCACGGCTTTCAGTGTCTCCGGATTGGTTGTCTGAATCCCAATTTCGAATTGTATGGCGCCTTCGGGCATGGTCTGCAAAAACTCCAGCGTGCGGTCATCGAGCGCTTCGCCGGCGATCTCAAAATGAAAAAGACTTTCTCCGTTGTACCGCGAGCGGATATGCTGCCAAATCTGCAAATATCGCTCCGGACTCAGGTTAAAAGTGCGGTCGGTGAATTTTACCAGGGGGAAATGATTATCAATAAAAAAATCGATATCTTTCAGTACTCGCTCAATCGGATAATAGCGCACATTTTTATCGTTGGCCGAGAGGCAGTAGGCGCAGGAAAATGGACAGCCCCGACTGGATTCATAGTAGGTAATGCGATGCGCCGGATTATAATCCAACCTATCCATAATATAGGGAAAAGGAATTGTTGAAAGATCGGAGATCGGTTCCCGTGGCGCCGCTGGAAACAACTCGTCGGCGCAGCGGATTGCTAAACCGGGGATATCTTTAAGGCCCACTGCTGCTGATCGTCCTGGCGCGAGCTTGCCTGTCATATGAATTTTTTCAACGGTTTCCAATAGGGTCTGTTCGCCTTCACCGCGAAAAATCATATCAGCCCAAGGGCATTGCCCAAGAATATCAACCGGGTCGGCGGAAACTTCCGGACCGCCAAAACCGATCAGCGCCTCCGGCATGATTTTCCTGATGCCTGAAGATACATCAAACACTTCGCGTCTGTTCCATATATATGTTGAAAACAGCACAATATCGGCCCCGATATCCCAAATCCCGCGAATTATCGACTGAGTATTCTGATTACCGTTCCATTCCGCGTATTGCACTGTCGCCAAACCGGAACGGACCGGCCGACTGTGCTCGTTGAGATAGGCTTGGAGGAGGCGAATGGCCAGGTTAGTGTGGATAAATTTTGAGTTGATTCCAACCAGCAGGATTTTCACAAAAGGGAGCATAGCATGGAGCTGAAAATAAAAAAACCTCTCCGGGAAGCCCAGGTACACTACGGCACAAAAGCCATCTACCTGCCGTTGCTTCCTTCCGGATCTGGCGGAGTTCAGTAGCGGTTTCTTGCATAGGACCTGGGCTATCCGAAGAGGTCTGAAATGGGAGAGAGAGGGGTTCGCCCTGCGGGCCGCCTCCGTCCCGTCCCCTCCTCACCTCGCCTTCGCTCGGCGGGGGCTCCGGTTCGAACCCTTGGTGGTTCGGAGTTTTTTCTTCCTCAAACCGCCATGTTATCGAATTACCGGATTACTATTTATACGGAGAGAGAGGGGTTCGCCCTGCGGGCCGCCTCCGCCCCCTCCATCCTCGCCTACGCTCGGCGGGGGCTCCGGTTCGAACCCCGGCGATTTGGAGTTTTTACTTCCTCAAACCGCCATGTTATCGAATTACCGGATTACTATTTATACGGAGAGAGAGGGGTTCGCCCTGTGGGCCGCCTCCGTCCCCTTCTTCCTCGCCTTCGCTCGGCGGGGACTCCGGTTCGAACCCCGGCGGTTCGGAGTTTTTTTTCCTCAAATCGCCCTGTTATCGAATTACCGGATTGCTATTTATACGGAGAGAGAGGGGTTCGAACCCTCGGTACTCTTTCGAGCACACACGCTTTCCAAGCGTGTACCTTCGACCACTCGGACATCTCTCCAAAAGAAACCTAAAAAAAACAAACCAAAAGCGTCGACCGCGATAAAACAGAACACGCCGATGGAATGCGATAGCGGAGAGAGGGGGATTCGCCCTGCGGGCCGCCTTCGCCCCCTCCATCCTCGCCTGCGCTCGGCGGGGGCTTCGGATCGAATCCCCCGGGAACTGGCTATTCTATGCGATAGCGGAGAGAGGGGGATTCGCCCTGCGGGCCGCCTCCGCCCCCTCCATCCTCGCCTGCGCTCGGCGGGGGCTTCGGATCGAATCCCCCGGGAACTGGCTATTCTATGCGATAGCGGAGAGAGGGGGATTCGAACCCCCGGTACCTTGCGGCACAACGGTTTTCGAGACCGCCCGATTCAACCGCTCTCGCATCTCTCCAGAACAGAAACTTTCATCTCTGTGTTAAAAAAAGGCTGTCCATAGACAGCCTTATGAGACTAAGTGGGTTCGAACCACCGGCCTTCAGATCCGCAATCTGACGCTCTATCCAGCTGAGCTATAGTCTCTTCAATATCGGAGCAGGGGGGATTCGAACCCCCGGTACCCTTTTGGGGCACAACTCCTTAGCAGGGAGCCCGATTCGGCCGCTCTCGCACCGCTCCAGAAGTAAGCTTTTTTGGTCACGGAGCAGGGGGGATTCGAACCCCCGGTACCTTTCGGCACAACGGTTTTCAAGACCGCCTCCTTAAACCGCTCGGACACCGCTCCAAAAAAGATGTTCCTAAAAATATACCAAAAAAAGGTCCCATGTCAAGTGCACTGGGCAACTACCCACCGATTAACACGGGCGGACCCTAAACAACAAACCGCTTTTATCTGCCCGGTTCGCGGAGGTTGGCAACTCGATGCTTTTTGGGCTATACTCGCTGTTATGGCACATTGCATAGTAGCGGAAGCCGAGGCGCTTCTCGACAAGGAATTCCCGGTTTTGGACAAAGGATTTGTCCGCCTGGTTGATTATTTGGGCGGCGACAACCGCATTGTTCAGTCAGCGCGCGTATCTTATGGAGAAGGCACCAAAACCGTCCGCGAGGATGGAGCCTTAATTGATTACCTCCTACGCCATCAGCACACCTCTCCTTTTGAACAGGTTATTCTTACTTTTCATGTAAAATTGCCAATTTTTGTCGCCCGGCAGTGGATCAGACACCGTACCGCCCGCCTGAACGAAATTTCCGGCCGTTATTCGGTAATGAAGGATGAATGTTATATCCCGGCCGCCGCGGACGTCGCCTTCCAGAGCACTGACAACAAACAGGGCCGCTCCGATCAGGAAGTGCCTCCCGAAACCGTGGCCCGAATTGTGAAAAAGATTGAAAAAGGGCAAACCGAAGCCTTTTCCGCATACAATGACTTGCTTTCCGAAAACCTGGCCAGGGAACTGGCCCGCATCAACCTGCCGCTTTCTACCTACACCGAATGGTACTGGCAGATCGACTTGCATAACTTGTTCCATTTCCTGCGTCTGCGCTGTGACAGTCACGCTCAAAAAGAAATCAGGGACTATGCTGAAGTATTACTGCACATCTGCCATGCGGTTGCGCCCTTGGCGACCGCGTCTTTCGAGTGCTACCAGCGCCATGGAGTTACCTTCTCGGGAGAGGAGATGACTGCCCTGCGCGGCATGCTGGAGGGTAAAGACCCCGGTCTGGATGGCAAAGCTCTGGAAAGACTGCAGGAAAAAATCCGCTCCGGTAAACAGCTTTAGAACAGCGGAGCTCATCCGTGCGGTGAGCTCTGATTTTCCTTCAGTTTTTTTAGAAATATATCAGTAATATCTGTGCGCGGTTTGACACCGAAGGCCGGGATCTTACTGCCGCTTTCTGTCTCGCGATACAACATTGCCGGATCGCTTTGATAGGCAAAGCTGTCCCGGTCATTCAACCACCAATCCAACACACTCAGAATATGCAGGGTATAATCGAGCAGCAGCGCATTAGTCCGTAATTTTGACTGCTTCCCGCCGCACAAGGCGTCCAACCGCTTGGAAACCGGATTTTCAATGTCGAACTTATAGTTCTCCCAGGGATTCAGCACACCGGGCACGGCTCCCACAGCCTGACCCTTGTGCGTCTCCATCACCTCGGTAATCTGACCATGATATTTTTCCAGCACTCGATGCAGATTTTTCACCCGAAGATAAAACGGGGCCAGGGGCTCATCTTTCAAGGGTCGGGTAATCGCGTACATCCGGATGTCGTAGAAAGGAAGAAAATAATTCTTCATTAATGAATACATATTTGATAATAGACGGCGGCCATACTGATTTTTATGATACTCCGGCTGCGTATAAATCTGGTGCGTAAATTCCTTCAGTTCCGGGACAAAGGTCTTTTCGAAAATAGTCTCCAGATACAAAATCCAGTCTTCCAGAATCTTTTCTACAGGCTCAGGTTCTTCCCGGGAAGAAATAACCTTGATCGGTTCAAATTTTATAAGCCGTAAGCCATAAAACAGTTGTTCCAAAATCCAGAGCAGCACAATAGTTAAATGCATGGGATTTTCAGGGGACAACTGGTTAAAACCGTCCTGAAACTGAAAAATCGGTTGAAAATAGGGACACAAATCCGGTTTCTCGTCCAACCGTTCCCAACCGGCCTCCGGGAAAAGATTTTCCAGCAGTTCCAGCCCGCGCTGAACATCATCAGGAATCACGGAATCCTGATTACTGCCCTCCGCCGCTGCCACAACCGGCCGGTTCAAAATATCATCATTTTTATCTCCGGATAGCACATCCGAATTTCGTACAATCAGAATTTCACCGGCGTCGAGACCCAGCCAGGAGAGCAGCAGTGACCCACGAGTATAGAACAAATCATGCATATTCATCACCGTGGTAGAGGTCATTCGCAAAAGCAGGGGATATAAACCGACAATTACCTTTTCAAAAATATAGCGCCATTCGTCGACAGCCGAAGCCACATCCATGCGATAGCTGGCTGGATCAGCCGGTACAAATTCTTCCAGGACCAGGGCATAGACACTCCGGTAACAGCGGGCTACGACTGCCGAACCGAGATAGTAAACCCGCAGTAGCGGCCGGAATAGCACCCGCATAAATGGCACAAGATGCAAAGTCTGTACTTCAGTCGGATTGGTTTGCAGACGCAGCAGAATGCCGCTCAATTGACGAACATCTATTGTCCTCGCAATCTGCATAACCTGCATGGCCATGGGTTCTTTATCACGAAGGCGGGCATAAAAAGCGGTTTGTTCTTCCGGTGGCAGCATTTTTCTGGTCGACGCCACACACTTCTGCACATGCCCTACATAATCATTTAATACATACTGCACAAAATCAGGGTTTATCCTGTCGGTCCGTTCGCGCAACAGACCAGCTCCTGTTTTTATCCGGTATGTTTTATCAGCCATCAGCCGATTTACCGCTTGCAGGGCGGTATCGCTCATTTGCGGAAGGGAGTCCATCGGTTCAACAGCATACTCGGCCATGGCCACCTCAAATACGGAGCAGAATCTTCTTTCCGATACCCGGAAAGCCTTTCAGTTGCAGTTTTTCACCGGAGCCGGATAACAGTACTCCGTCAAATGTCCCATAAACAGAGTGATAACTGGTTCGCACCACGAAGGCGCTCATTTGCCGATAACTGTCAGAAACCGGGTGGAAAACAAGATCGATCATGCTTTCAGTGTCCTGGATGATCCAGGGACCGCTAATTCCTTCAGGACGGGTGATGCGTACCGGCGGTAATGGCGTCACCTCATTATCAATGAAAAGCACATTATCATTATAGCGGTTTTCGTCGCCGCTGACAGGATTTCCGAGCTGAAAAGAAATCAGGGCGCCGCCGATCCAGCCAAGACCGATCATCCGGGAACTTTTAGTTCTCAGAGAGTAATAAGCCTGACGCAAATCAAAAAAACCGGCGCTGGAATCCTTTAACATTTCATGGTCTTCGAATCCGGTACGGATAAAACCGCTTAAGGGGCCGCAAGACTGCCAGGAAGCCTGGCAGCGGCGTTTTACGCGCCAGGGGGTAACACAAGAAAGAGAGCCCGAGGACGGACCATCAGTGCGCATCTCCAGATGACCTGAGCAGGGCGGTCGAAAATCCGAGCCCACAAAATCAAAATCGGCCAATATCTGATTTCGGGCCAAGCGGGTCAGAATGCGCAAATAGCGTTTGCGGGTCCGGCAGGCGGTTATGGTATTATCAAGTTTTTTAGGCAGGGGCATTAAACCCGGCGGCAGCAGGCGACGGTAGGCAAATTTGCGCTGAGTAATCCGGTTCCATACCGTAGTTTCCATATAAGAGAAATATCCAGCGTCAAAGAGTTCAATTTCTCCAATATATTCATCATCGCAAAAAACAAAACGCAGCATCTCCATGACCCTGAGGTTTGTCAGGATAACTGGAAGAGGAAGGTCACCGAAAGGACGGCGTACATTCCGAATATCAAACCTTTTAAAAGACCCCGAATAGGTGCCAAAAAGCGCTTTTCCGTTATTTACCGGAGTATCCGGAGCCGGATCGATCTGTCTTGTATACACCGACACACCTCTGCGCGACAGTATACCATTCTTTTTTCTTGCAGAATAGCACTAAGAAGTTTATGCTTTGCACATGAGCATAACACTTTATTCATTGGGAGCCGCCGAAGAAGTAACCGGTTCCAAACATGTCCTGGAAATTGACGGACAAATTATTCTGATCGACTGCGGAGCCTTTCAGGGCCGTCGTGAAGAAGCCGACCGCAAAAACCGTCAGTTTGATGTACCAGCCGACAAACTTTCCGCCGTTATTCTCACCCATGCCCATTATGACCACTCCGGTCTTTTACCTTTGCTGGGGCTTAACGGCTACAAGGGCAACATTTACGCCACACCGGCAACCCGTGATCTGGCCAATTTGATCATGATGGATTCCGCGCGCATTCAGGCCCGTGACGCCGAATACCTCGGTAAACAGGCCGCCAAGAAGGGCGAACACTTTAACTGGAAACCGCTATTCACCGAACTGGACGCCATCAACACCGCGAACCAGTTTGTTACCGTATCCTATAACAGGCCCATCTGGATCATGCCCAATGTAATGCTGGAGTTCTTTGACGCCGGACATATTCTCGGTTCAGCGATGGCGGTGTTAACAATTACCGAAAAAAGCGGCAAGGTCACCAAGATCGCTTACACCGGCGACCTCGGCAGAAAAAACAAACCCATCATCCGCGACCCCGCCATTCTGCCGCCGGTGGATTACCTGGTTATAGAAAGCACCTACGGTAACCGCCGCCATGAGTCCACCGACGATGCCATGATCATGCTGGCCGAGGTAGCGCGCAACGCCATAAAAATGAACGGAAAGATTATTATTCCGGCCTTTGCCATCGAACGCACCCAGGAACTGGTGTACTACTTCCACATGCTGGTCGATCAAAAAATAATTCCGGAAATACCGATCTATGTCGACTCACCGATGGCCGTAAACGCCACCGGAATTTTCCAGGTACATCCGGAATGTTATGACGAAAGCATCCACAAAGCTTTTATCAAGCACCATAAAAACCCCTTCGGTTTTAACTCCCTGCGTTTTGTGACCAGCGTTGATGAATCCAAGTCCTTAAACAAACTGCCCGGGCCGATGATTATCATCAGCGCCGACGGAATGTGCGAAGCCGGACGCATCACCCATCACCTCGCCAACAATATCGGCAACCCGAACAATCAAATTCTGCTCGTGGGTTTTATGGCCGAACACACATTGGGACGCCGCCTGCAAAACCGCGAGGAAGAGGTAAAAATCATGGGCGAATGGCACAAGGTACGGGCCGACATCACCCAGATTAACGCCTTCAGCGCCCACGCCGACTATCAGGAAGCCACTGACTGGCTTGACCAGCAGGATACCAAGCGCATCAAAAAATTGTTCATGGTACACGGTGAACCCGATGTACAGGCTATTTTTAAGGAGCATCTTGAAGCCCACGGCTTCCCGGACGTGCAGATAGTAAAATACGGCGAGACGTACGAACTGCAATAGTCAGCGCAACAGGCCGGCGGCGCTCCTGTACTCGACAGCCGAAGCCGTTTACGTACATAATGAGACATGCAGATCATTACCGGCTTTCATGCCATAGAAGAAAAACTCCGTTCCTTTGCCGATACCGGCAAAGGAATTCCAAAAGCGCCTGAAGGCGTTCAGCTTCACTTCAGCCGCCCCGGCCCCCGGGTAAAAAAGATTCTCGCCCAGGCCAAAGAGCTGGCCATACCGGCCACCGAAACGACGGCAGAAAAACTGGATACGATGGTGCTTTCAAAGTCCCCGCTGGCCCGGGATCACCGCGGCCTGGTGCTGGTGCTCGAAAATGCCGAAAACGAAGAAGCCCCGCGCTTTGACCTCTGCCTTTCCGAACTGGCCGGAAAAGACAACGCCCTGGTTATTTTGCTTGACTCAATCACTGACCCCCAAAACACCGGAGCCATCATCCGCAGCGCCGACCAGTTCGCGGTTGACCTGGTAGTGCTGCCTGAACACCGCAGCGCCACTGACTTTGAAACTATCGGACGCACCAGCGCCGGGGCTTCCTCCTGGGTCAAAATTACCCTGGTACCCAATTTAGTACGGGCCGTCGAACAGCTCAAAGAAGCCGGCTTCTGGATTTACGGAGCCGACTCCGGCGGCGAACCGGTTCAGACTATTGCCTTCACCGGAAAAAAGGCGCTGATCCTCGGCAGCGAAGGCAAGGGCATCGCCCGGCTGCTGCATGAAAAATGCGATAAAATTGTTTCCATACCGACCAGCGGACGTCTGGACAGCCTGAACGTATCTGTCGCCGCGGGTGTACTGCTGTACGAAATCCGCAGACAGGACCCCAAGCCAAACTGATCCAAAGCTGCAACCTTTTTTCCCGCCTGCAGTCTATGTAAGCAGAAACTTCTGTAAACATTAAAGTTGCAAGCGAGGGAAAAATGAACAAAATTCCAAAACCATACCGTATGGATGAAGAAATAGCCAACGCCATAACTCACGGACTGGGAGTATTCCTTTCAATATCGGCCCTGGTGTTATTGGTTGTACGAGCCGTAATCTACGCGCCGGAAGGTCAAAAAACCTATTATGTGACCGCCTTCAGCATTTTCGGATTTTCGATGATCTTTCTGTACCTGATGAGCACACTCTATCATTCACTTATGAAAACAAAGGCCTACCCGGTTTTTGAGCGTCTGGACCATTCCGCGATCTATGTACTGATAGCCGGCACCTATACGGCCTACTGTCTGACGGTCCTGCGCGGATCGGTCGGCTGGTGGATGTTTTTTTTAATCTGGGGACTGGCGCTGCTTGGCATATCGCTGTATGCCGTCTTCGGCGCCCGTATGAAAACCATATCACTTATTACATATATATTGATGGGCTGGATAATTGTCTTTGCCGCCGACCCCCTCAAGTCGCAGATATCAAACCTGAGTTGGAGTCTGCTGCTGGCCGGAGGAATTTCCTATACCGTCGGCGCGGTTGTCTACGCCCTGAAGCGCATCCGCTGGACGCATCCGGTCTGGCACCTGTTTGTGCTCGGCGGGACAATACTGCACTTTCTATCGGTGTATTACTCTGTCAGCGCCTGATCACTCCGCGCTGACCACTACCACGTTTTTGCCCATCGCCTTACCGGCGTAAAGCGCTTCATCGGCGTGCAAAATGACCCGGTCGATAAGCCCGCCGTGATACAGACTCACACCTATTGTTATTGTTACCGCTACACTGCGCACCCCGTCATTAAACGGGGTGTCAGCGATCACCCGGCGTATCTTTTCGGCGACACCGCGGCCGCGCACCAGATCGCTGTTCCGGATGATCAGCAGGAATTCTTCACCACCCCAGCGGAACAGCAGGTCCTCTACGCGCAACACCGACACGGTACGAACCGAAATTTCACGGAGAACCACATCACCAAAAACATGGCCAAAGGTATCGTTGATCTTCTTGAAGTCATCGATATCGAACATTGCCAGCACAAAACCCGAACCGTTGGTCTCGAATTCCTGTATTAAACCCGCCGACCGGCTCATCATACTGCGGCGGTTAAGCAGACCGGTCAAGGGATCAGTCTCCGAAATTATCAGCAACTCCTCGGCGCGTCGCGTAGAGGCCTCACTGTCCTGGGCTATGCGGCGGAAAGAAAAAACGCTCACCGCGCATACCACCAGCGCCAGGATCAGTAAACCCAGCACATAGACCTTAATAAACGAAAAAGCATCCAGGGCATCGCGCTCCAGAACCACAATCCAATTCAGTTCCGGAATCTTCTCATAAACCGCCAGCACATAACGCTGTTCCTCGGGAATATAATACAAACCGTTACTAAATTTCTGCTCCAGCGCGTTTTGAACCATCGGAACAGAACTTAAATTTCGCAGATAAACGGTTTTATTACCGCTTTCATCGACCAGTTCACGAGCGGGTGACAAAACCGGGTGCGCGATAATATTTCCAGCCGCGTCCACCAGGTAGATCCGTTGATTCTTGCCGACGGATAAATCCCGCATAAAAACGCCCAAAGAGTCCAAAACCATGTTTACATACAGAACCGCCGTGATTTTTTTGTTTCGATCGGTCAGAGCGACGGAAATTGATAGCGCCGGAATACTACCGGGCTGTGAAATAAACGGCGCGGAGATCATCGGAGACGGAGCGCCGGTGCCATTCCAATCCCGAAAGCCCATTAACGTATTTTTCGCCCAGTCCCGATAAGCAAAGCCCGAATGATAATCGGCCATGGAAAGCTGCTTTTGAACAGTGAAAGGCTGCACCAGAATCGGCTGAAAATAATCGGCGGTCACCAGGGAAATAAACCGGAACACCGGATTATAACCGAGTACTTTTTGAAAGCGGTTACGGATCGCGGATGCTGCGGCCTCAGGCACGCCCCGGTCCGAATCGGTCCTCAACGACAGCAATTCCTGTAAATCCGGAAAAGGCTCAGTCGCTATATACGAAACTACCGATTTTTTACCGTTAAAATAGTCCTGTACATATTTTTTTACTAAACCGATGGTCTCGATTTGCTCCTGAATATAGACATATTCAAGAGTTTTATAAAACAGAACCGGAAAACCCAGGCCCAAAAGCAAGGCCATAGCCACAATCTGCCAGATGAGCAGTCTGGCCATTTGTATGGTTCTGGTATGAAGGCTTTCTTTCGTACTTTTAGCCATACTTCTAGTATAGGACTTCCTTCCATCCTTTGTAAAATTTTGAACAGTTCTTGTCATTCACTGACAGTTACGTCTATACTGCCCCAATGGAAAGCATGAAACGTACCGTCACCTGCGGAGCGCTCCGCGCCTCTGACGAGGGAAAAACAGTAGTATTAAATGGATGGGTTCACCGTAAGCGTGATCATGGCGGCATTTCTTTTATTAACCTGCGCGACCGCTACGGGCTGACCCAGGTAGTTGTAGACGCCGATTCACCGACCGCCCTGGCCGAAGTTACCGCCGAGCTCAAAATGGAATACTGTCTGGCCATTGAGGGGATTGTACGCTTACGGCCGGATTCGATGGTTAACGCCGATATGCCCACCGGCGGCGTTGAAGTGGTTGCCAAAAGCATTACCATTTTATCACGCAGTGACGTACTGCCCTTTATGATCGATGAAAAATCCTCAGCCAGTGAAGAACTGCGTCTGAAATACCGCTATCTGGACCTGCGTTCCGGGACGATGCAAAAACATTTGGCCCTGCGCTCCAAGGTTACCTTCGCCGTTCGCCAGTTTATGACCGGCAAGGATTTTTACGAGATTGAGACCCCGACCTTCATCAAGTCCACTCCGGAAGGAGCCCGTGACTATCTGGTTCCCTCCCGCCTGTACCCCGGCAAATTTTATGCCCTGCCCCAGTCGCCCCAGCTCTACAAACAGATCCTGATGGTCGGCGGCTTTGACCGCTACTTCCAGATTGCCCGCTGTTACCGCGACGAGGACGCCCGCGGCGACCGCCAGCCCGAGTTTACGCAGATTGATATTGAAATGAGCTTTGTCTCACGGGACGACATCCTCACCCTCATTGAAGGCTTAATGGGTCATGTTTTCAAAGAAACCCTCAACGTAACCCTTCCATCAACCTTTCGCCGCATCAGTTATGACGATTCCATGGAATTGTACGGTTCTGACAAGCCGGAGCTGCGCTTCGGTATGGAGATGCAGGACGGTGCTTTTTTGGCCGAACTCGGTACTTTCCAGGCTTTCAAGGACGCAATTTCCTCGGGCGGCAAGATTAAAGCCCTGGTCGTTCCGGGTGTAGCCGAACGCTACAGCCGCAAACTGATCGAGGAACTTGAATCCACAGCCAAAATCTATAAGGCCAAGGGCCTGGGCTGGATGAAAGTCGCCGCCGGACCTGAGGGAAAGCCGGTTCTGGAAGGCGGCATTTCAAAGTTTTTCGAAGGAAAAGCCGATACCGTGCTCAGCACCCTCGGGGCTTCCGCCGGAGACCTCTTGCTCTTCGTTGCCGACGCTAAAGCCCGCGTTGCCTGCACTGCCCTCGGAGCCGTACGCACCCGGCTCGGTAAGGATCTGGGACTCTGCAAAGAGGGCACATTCGAATTCGCCTGGATTATCGATTTCCCGATGTTCGAATGGAATGAGGAACTGTCCAAATGGGACACCGCTCATCACATGTTTACCTGGCCCCAGGACCGATATCATGCCACATTGGAAAGCGACCCGGGCAGTGTAAAGGGCGACCTTTACGACCTGGTACTCAACGGCTATGAGCTGGCCTCCGGTTCCATCCGTATCCATGATCCGGATCTTCAAAAAAGAGTATTCAAAATTGTCGGCTTTGACGAAGCCGAGGGCCAGAAAAAATTCGGCTTCCTGACCGAAGCTTTCAAGTATGGCGCACCGCCCCACGGTGGTATCGCCCCGGGGCTGGACCGCCTGGTAATGCTTATGGCCGGCGAAACCTCTATCAAGGAAGTAATCGCCTTCCCGAAAAACAGTTTCGCCGAAAGCCCGATGGATGAATGCCCCAACGAAGTGGACCAGCAGCAGCTCGATGAACTGCATCTTTCTATTGTAAAAAAAGACTGATTACCCGATACTTTCAGGTATGTACGAAAGTAACGATACCGGAAAGCGCAGGCAGCCGTTTTACCTGACTGTTGGCGTCCTGATCGATTCGGTCGATACGTACTTTAACAAAAGAATTGTATCTGACCTGATCGACGCGGGTGACGAACACTCCGTTCACATGATCTTTTATGTGGGCGGGGAGTATGTCCCCGGAGGGACAAATGGTTCCGGAATATACAACCTGCCCCACAGCGAGACTCTGCATGCCCTTATCGTAGTGCCGAACACGATATGCCCGGAAACGCCCGCCCAAGCCATTGCCGAACTGAAGACCGAATTCGGAGACCTTCCGGTTTATTCTCTTTTTGCCTCGATTCCGGATGTCTACAGCATCGTTCCGGACGAAACCAATGCCATAAAATCCCTGGTTCACCATCTAACGGATTACCATAAGTACACCAGAATAGCCGTACTGACCGGTCCGGACTCTCCTGTCAGCCTCAGCAACACCCGCCTGAAAATTATCCGCGAAACCCTGAGTGAACAGAAATTAACTCTGAAAGACGAACTGGTGTGGGAGGGCAGTTTTCGCATTGAAGACGGCAAACAGGCCGTTTCACGCCTGCTGCTGATCGAACAGGATTCACCGCAAACCCTGATCTGCCTCAATGATGAAATGGCCATCGGCGCCATCCAGGAGTTCAACGGCAATGGTATTTCCATTCCCGGAGACATCGCCGTTACCGGCTTTGACGATATTACCGAAAACACCACCTTACCCTGTCTATTATCAACTGTTAATTATCCAGTCTGGGAAATGTTGAATGTGCTCATAGAGCGGATTATCTCCGACCAGAACGATTCTACCGTTTATGAAGGGGTAACCCGCACTTTTGAAGCCCGGTTCATGCACCGTGAGTCCTGCGGCTGTTCAGGTTTCCTGGATAAACATATTAATTCTCCGGAAGGATTTATTCCTCAGGATGAGGTTCGCTCTTCCAACGCCCGGCTGAAAAGAGCGGCCGACGCCCGGCGTAATCTGCAGGAAGTACCTGAGAGAAGCATTGAAGAAGAAGACGCAGGACCGTTCGGAAAGGCCTTCAAAACAGTGCTGAACGACATGGCCAGGGCCGGTGACTTTACAAACACCTTTGTGGATACCTTTTCGACGCTGTGGACTTCCACCCTGCTAAAAAATCCGGATCCGGAGAAGCAGATTTTTATCAACGCGATTTTTATTGACGCTTTCCGGCTGCTGATCCAGACCCGAACCCAAATGTTCACCCGCCTCCATGAAATCGACCTGGGAGCGCTTTCTTTTTACCGGGAAACAAACACACTGCTGGCGCGCAAACTGGGTGTCTTCGAAGCCTTGAAGGGAATCGGCTCTCAGCTGCCGGCGCTGGGAATTCAACGCTGTATACTGGCCACACGCAATCCGCTTATTCCGAACATCGGAGAAATCAGGCTGTCCTACAAAGAAGGCTATTTTACCGATATTCCACGCTCGTTGGGAATTCGCTTCCCGGCCCGCAAACTGCTCGATACAGAACTCTCCGCGATCAGCGACCCGTTAATCGTGCTGCCTGTTACCCATGACTCCATAGATTACGGTTTTGTTCTGTTTACCATAACGGACAAACAATTCGACTCCCTGGAAATGATCGCCCGCCAAATGTCGCACATCCTGGCCGGGGCCATAGCCACGGATAGACTGGCTGAAAAACAGCAGGAAATGAAAACGCATATTAAAGTGTTGGAACAGGAGAACCTGGATCTTTCCAAATTGTCCGAGATCGACGAACTGACTGCCCTGCATAACAGACGCACGCTTTATACCACCGGAAAAAAAAGATACAAAGACTGTCTATCCGCTTCTCAAAACAGCTGCTGTATTTTTCTGGACATGGACGGGCTGAAGATTATTAATGATAATTACGGCCATAAAGATGGAGATATTGCGATTCAAGGGCTGGCCGGAATATTAAAAAACAGCTTTCGGGAAGACGACCTGGTAATCCGTTACGGCGGAGACGAATTTGTTGTGTTAATGTTCAACATAAATGAAGAAGCTGTACAAATGGCCCTGGAGCGGATTCAGAACCAGTTGAAAGATTTTAACGATACCGGAAAGTACCCCTGGAGACTATCCAGCAGCTGGGGGTACGTCTTTGCCGACGCAACCGGCAACCCGCCGACCTTTGAGGAACTAATTGAAGAAAGTGATGCCAGGCTCTATCTGGCTAAAAAGAATCGTATACGCGTAAAACTATAGTTCAGCACTTTTCGAGGCAGCGTAAAAAAAGTTATAGTCAAGGCAATGAAACAGTATAACCTGCATCGCGCAAACAGAATTGTAATTTCTCTGAACCTGATCGTATTTGCCGCTTTTCTTTCCTCCTGCGCGGCTGTATCAAAAAAACCGATTCCCGCCCATACTGAATTTGCGCTGGGAACAGTATGTACGGTCAGCCTTTTTGATAAAGGATCTGAAAGCCTATACCGGCAGCTATTTGATGAATTACGCCGGCAGGAAGCGCTGTTCAGCGCGAACCGCGACGACAGCACAATCGCGTCGATCAACCGTGGCGCCGGTTTGCAGCCGGTCAACGTCGACAGTGAAACCTTTTTAGTGCTGCAGGCCGCCTTATCCTGGAGCGATCGTACTGCCGGTCTTTTCGATCCTACCATTGGACCCTTGGTAAAATTATGGAATATCGGTACGGACAAGGCCGCGGTACCCGGAATACCGGAAATAACAGCCGCCCGAAAGCTGATCGATTACCGGCTACTGCGTCTCAATACGGACGAAAGTACAGTTTTTTTGCCATTGCAGGGAATGAAGCTGGATCTCGGCGGTATCGCCAAGGGCTACGCTGCTGACCGCCTTGCGGAAATCCTGCGACTAAACGGTATTCAAAGCGCATTAATAGACCTGGGAGGCAATGTACTGGCCCTTGGGAGCAAAGCTCCTGACCAGGATTGGACAATCGGCATACGCAATCCGCTCTCAAATGCCGGGGACCCGATACTGTCAGTACAGATTAATAACCGTTCAGTCGTTACCTCCGGTGTGTATGAGCGTTTTTTTGAGCAGGACGGTCAACGATATCACCATATCATCAATCCTTTTACCGGATACCCCCAGAACAACGGTCTGTTATCAGTCAGCATCATTGCCCCGCTTTCAATAGACGCCGACGCCCTGTCCACTTCTGTGTTTCTGATGGGCCGGGAAAAGGGTTTGGAGCTGGTAAACTCACTGCCTGGAATAGACGCTATTTTTATTACCGACCAGCAGGAAGTATATCTGAGTTCGGGATTAACCGGAAAAGTCCGCGTCAGAAATTCAGAATTTTTGATCAGGGAATAAAAGACCGGAAAAAATAAACCGCAGGAGGCGCGCTGTGGCAGCTTTTGACAAAATTCATTCCGGCCTGGCCGGTCTTGACCGCACCCTGGACCATATCCGCCTTGGGGACAATGTTGTCTGGCAGGTAACTTCGGTTGACGAGTACCGTCAAATGGTCAAACCGTTCGCCGCTCAGGCCATCGCCGAAAACCGCACCCTGATTTACATCCGCTTTGCGCCCCACCAGCCAATCCTTGAAAGCCAGACCGGCTTAATAATCCATGAACTTGATCCGTCCGCCGGTTTTGAGACCTTTACCGGCGAATTACACCGCATCATCGCGGAAGCCGGTATTGACGCCTTCTATATTTTCGACTGCCTTTCGGAACTCCAGACCGCCTGGGCGGCCGACCTGATGATGGGCAATTTTTTCGTCGTAACCTGCCCCTATCTGTTCGAACTGGACACGGTAGCCTGGTTTTGCCTGCTACGCCACCGGCACAGCTACGATACCGTGGCCCGCATTCGCGAAACCACTCAACTGCTGCTGGATTTATACCCGGATGAAGCCTGCCTCTATATTCACCCCCTGAAAGTCTGGAAACGCTACTCTCCGACCATGTTTTTCCCGCACCGCATCTGCCTGGACAGGCCGGAGGAAATCTTCCCGCTGACCGACGGCGTATCCGTCAGCCGTTTTTATCGGCTGATCGGCGAAACCTCCGGCCCCGGCGATGAACAGAACCTGGACAGCTGGGAGCGCTTTTTCCTGGAAACCAGAGAACAGCTGCAACAGGGACTGCCCTTCCTCCGCGATCCGGTTTTGTCTATGGGAGAGCGCATCGTCGGCACCGAAAGCCGGCTACTGGCTCTGCTCCGTGAAAACTGTACCGCCGCCGACCTGTTAAGTATCAAGGACAGGATGATCGGCTCCGGGAAAATCGGCGGAAAGGCCGCCGGCATGCTGATAGCCCGGCGCATCGTCGCCCGCAAACTGCCGGAAATGGCCGATCATATCGAACCGCACGATTCATTCTTTTTGGGTTCCGATGTTTTCTACACCTATCTGGTGCATAACCGGCTCTGGAAACTGCGCATCCAACAACGCACTCCGGAAGGCTATTTTTCACGGGCCGCCGATTTGCGCGACGGCATACTGGCCGGCACCGTACCCGACCAAATCCGCGGGCAATGTCTGCGCATGCTGGAGTATTTCGGACAAAGCCCGATCATTGTCCGCTCCAGCAGCCTCCTGGAGGACAGCTTCGGCCATGCCTTCGCCGGCAAATACGAATCCATCTTCTGTGTAAACACCGGCAGCCCGGAAGACCGGCTGCACGCCTTTGAAGAAGCCGTCAAACGAGTCTACGCCAGCACCATGGACAGCTCGGCTCTGGCATACCGTCGACAGCGGGGTTTACAGGGGCAGGATGAACAAATGGCTATTTTAGTTCAGCGGGTGTCCGGCTCACTGTTCGGTGAGCTGTTCATGCCCGGAGCCGCTGGAGTCGGTTATTCATACAACACCTGGCGCTGGCACCGGGACCTGGATCCGGCCGCCGGAATGCTCCGCCTGGTAGCCGGACTGGGAACCCGTGCCGTTGACCGCACCGGAAA
This sequence comes from Treponemataceae bacterium, assembly GCA_942493045.1. Taxonomy (GTDB): domain Bacteria; phylum Spirochaetota; class Spirochaetia; order Treponematales; family Treponemataceae; genus Teretinema. The sequence continues at coordinate 2,456,675 of OW818665.1, forward strand.
CGACTACCCGCGCTTGGTCAGCCTCGATCATCCTGAACTGACTCCTTCATCTTCCTCCGAAACATCCAGATACTGCCAGCGCTCAATTGATGCCCTGGACTTACGGGAACGGGCGCTAACCACCAAAACCCTGGACGAAATTGTGCCTGTCCTGCCCGCATGGCTCGCCAGCCGAATTCTGGAACACGACAGCGCTACCGAACGCCGCCTTGCCGAAAACGGCCAGAACCGGGCGGTGTGGCTGGGCACCTGTTCCGGTCTTGTTTCAGATGAACCGTTAATGAAAACCCTAGGCGCTATCCTGCGCACGCTCCAGAGCGAATACCGTAACCCCGTCGATATCGAGTTTACCGTCAACTGGACGGCCAATGGCGATTTTCTGGTTAATTTACTGCAATGCCGCCCCCTGCAAACCCCGAAAGGACCCTCTGAAAGCGGAAAATCAGATCTGGATGAAAGTGTTGTTTCAACGATAAAAAAAGAAGACCTGTTCCTGTACCTGAAGGCTGACACGATGGGTCCGCAGTTGCATTGCAAGGTGGACACGGTGCTGCTTGTCGATCCGCGCGCTTATTATGAACTGCCCTACCGGGACAAACCTTCGGTCGCGCGGGCCATCGGTGAACTCAATAATACCTTCAGGGAAAATGGTAAGTGCGCCATGCTGATTGCCCCCGGACGGATCGGCACCACTTCTTGCGAACTCGGTGTCCCGGTATCTTTCGCTGAAATCGGAAACATGAAAATTATTTGTGAGGCGGCTTTTTCAGAAGCCGGCTACCAGCCCGAACTTTCCTACGGCAGTCATTTCTTTCAGGATTTGGTAGAAGCCTCGATTTTTTATGGCGCGATAGGTGAAAATCAGGAAACTTCGTTATTCAAGCCGGAGTTCTTCAACTCTGAAGAAAATATTCTGGAACGCCTGCTTCCCGGACACACTCTGCCTAACAGTGTATTGAGGGTCTATGAACCAAAGGATTTGTTCTTTTATTCCGATGTTTTGATGGGAAGCTGTTTGTGCGCGAGGATCAGACGATAACCACAGAATTGTCGCAATTTCCAAAAGATGAGGTTTGATACTTGTCCGCCGCCCAATCATTTTCCCAGCGGCTTTCGTCCATTAAATAACGAAACTGATATTCACGACCCTGTTCAAGCTCAACCGTGATCGAATACAGCCCGTCTTTGTTTACCTTGAAAAGGTGTTCTGAATGACTCCAATTATTAAAGTCTCCGACCAGCGCTACGGTTTTTACGTTCCTTGTAGCTTCCGCGGGGAGTTCAAAGGTAACCTTGCAGGTTTTCCCCTTCTTGGGATATGACTTGTACAATGCCATCGAACCGCTCCTTCTGGTTTTTCTCTCAAAAATTATGTATACTACGTTTAACTATAGCGAAGTTAAACTTTTTTGCAAGGGAGATGGCAATTATGAAGAAAAACAGGCACCTTTTTACCTCGGAATCCGTCGGCGAAGGACATCCGGACAAACTTTGCGACCAGATTTCCGACGCGGTACTCGATGCCTGCCTTCGTGAAGACCCCTCCAGTCATGTCGCCTGTGAAACCTTTGCCTCCACGGCCCTAGTTTTGGTCGGCGGTGAAATAACCACCTCCACCTATGTTGATGTACAGAAAGTAACCCGGGACATTGCCCGTGAAATCGGTTATACCGACTCCGACTTCGGACTGGACTGCGATTCCATGGCTGTTCTGGACATGATCCATGCTCAATCCGCCGATATCAATCAGGGCGTTGTCGGTTCCGGCTTGGAAGAGTTCCGCGGGCAACAGGGCGCCGGCGACCAGGGCATGATGTTCGGTTTCGCCTGCCGGGAGACCGAAGAACTGATGCCCGCGCCGATCATGTACGCGCACGGCATCCTGCTGAAAGCCGCCGAAATGCGCAAAAGCAAACAGCTGCCCTGGCTGCGACCCGACGCCAAAAGCCAGGTCACCATCGAATATGAAGGACACACACCGCTCCGCATTGATACCGTGGTCGTCTCTCACCAGCATGATCCGCAAATCAGTCATGGAGATATCAAAGCTGCTATCATTGAACAAATCATCAATCCGGTGCTGCTGCCTACCGGTTTACTGGACAGGGAAACCAAGTTTTTTATAAATCCGACCGGCCGCTTTGTTATCGGCGGGCCCTTCGGTGATACCGGCCTGACCGGGCGCAAAATTATTGTTGATACCTACGGCGGCATGGGCCGGCACGGCGGCGGAGCTTTTTCAGGTAAAGATCCTTCCAAAGTAGACCGCTCCGCGGCCTACATGGCCCGCTATGTCGCCAAAAATATCGTGGCCGCCGGACTGGCCGAACGCTGTGAAATCCAGCTGGCTTACGCTATCGGAGTACCCTTCCCGGTTTCCGTAATGGTGGAAACCTTCGGTACCGGAAAGGTGGAAGCCGGCGCAATTACCGACGCGGTGCAGGAAGTGTTTGACCTCTCTCCCGCCGGTATTATCAAGACCCTGGACCTCTGCCGACCAATCTACCAGGCTACAGCCGCCTATGGGCACTTCGGGCGCAGTCAATTCCCCTGGGAAAAGACCGACCGCGCCGAAGCCCTCAAAAAAGCTATCCGGTAAATTTTCCGATAAAGTCCAGCAGTTCGGAGTACTCCTCAAAAGCCGGGAGATCCGGATTCTGGGAGCGTATCCCTTCCGGAGAGCGGAACAGGGCGCCACTGTCAGCCTCACGGATCATTCCAAGGTCGTTATAGGAATCTCCGGCGGCCAATACCTTCAGATTCATGGCATGAAAAGCGGCAACCGCTTTTCGTTTGCCCTCGGTCTGGCGCAGAGTAAACCCGGTCAGCCGGCCGGAAGACTCAACATTCAGGGTATTGCAGAAAAGAGTGGGAAAATCCAGTTTTTTCATCAGCGGGTGGGCGAACTGGGTGAAAGTATCCGACAGGATTACCACCTGGGTTAGGGAGCGGGCTGTGTCAATAAACTCTTTGGCACCGGGTAGCGGATCCATTCCGCCAATCACCTTTTGAATATCCGCCAGTTTCAGCTTATTGCGGTCCAGAATGTCCAGACGAAACTTCATCAGTTTGTCATAATCCGGTTCGTCGCGCGTGGTGCGGGTAAGTTCGCTGATCCCGGTAGCTTTGGCAAATTCTATCCAGATTTCGGGAACCAGTACCCCTTCAAGATCAAGACACACTACATGCATGGCATACTCCTGCGACGCAGGGTACCAGAAAAAACACCTTCCCTCAAGCGCCATTTTTTTAAAAAAATTCGCAGTTTTGTATGTATTGTCGTATACTATTAAAATCTGAAGGAGATGGAATCATGCTCAAAAAAATTATCCTGGCTCTATTAGTAGCGGCTTGTGTAATCACCCCGGCCATGGCCGAGGAAGATTCAGGACTTACCACCGTAAGTATCGTCAATGACACTGGAACGGAGATTTATAATATCTATTTCAGCCCGGAGGACGCTTCTGTATGGGGTCCGGATTTGTTAAAATCCGACCAAACCCTGGAAGACGGTGACAGTCATGAGTTCAATGTACTGTTTGAAAACGATTCGTTCAGTTTTTCGCTGATGGTTGTCGATGAAGATGATTACAGTTACACCTTAACCAGCCAGGTACTGCAAAAAGGTCAGGCCAACACCTTTACCATAACACGGGCGATTCGCGGGGACACCGTCAACCTGAATTTGATCAAGGTTACCCTGGAAAATACCCTGGACTATGATATCTACTATCTGTTTGTTTCCCCGGATGAATCCGCGGAGTGGGGCCCGGACATCCTGGCCAGCGACCAGACCTTTGACGCCGGAGAATCGATCAGTTTCTTCGTTCCGGTAACCAAGGAATACAAATACAATGTCCGGGCCATCGATGAAGACGGCGACAGCTACAGTTTTAATATCACGCTGCGGCCGAAATCCTCCAACCCGGTATGGGAGATTGAAGCGAGCGATATGGATTAATCCAACGGCTTTGCCGTTCCGCGAACCCGCCATAACTGATGGCGGGTTTTTTTACGCGTTGATCAAAAAACAAGTTTGATTTTGCCAAGCCTATCGCGAAGCTCATTTATTACCCGCGTTTCGGCACCGGGTGTTTCCGCTTCAAAAGTTACCGAAAAGCGGATAAAGGTGCCGGCTTCATCCCAGGGAACAGTGGAAATATGCAGTTCACGCAGTAAATAATCCGAAAAATCGGCCGCGTTCGCAAAACGAATACCGTCAGCTGTCCCTACCGGAGCCTTAACGTAACAATAAAATGAACCTGACGGTTTACGCGCCTCAAATCCAAAACCGCGCAACAGAGGCACCAGCGCGTCAAAACGGCGAGAGTATTTTTCGACGGTACGGATGGTGATCTCCGGATGCTCCAGCGCGGTAATTGCCGCTTTTTGAACGGCCCGGAACTGGCCGGCATCGGTATTATCCTTGACCGCGGCGCAGGCCGCTACAATATTACTGTTCCCGCACACAAAACCGATTCGCCATCCGGTCATATTAAAGGCCTTGGACAGCGAATGAATTTCCACACCAACGTCACGGGCTCCGGGAACAGACAGAAAACTCAGTGGTTTATACCCCTCATAAGTAAGCGCGGCATAGGCGGCGTCATGAATCACAATAATGGAATTACGGCGGGCAAATTCAACAACCTTCTCAAAAAAAGCATGGTCAGCGACAGCCCCGGTAGGGTTATTCGGATAGTTCAGGTAAAGCATTTTCGCACGGGCCAATATAGACGCCGGAATGCTTTCCAGATCTGGAAGAAAGGCGTTCTCAGACAGTAGCGGAAGACTGAAAACTTCACCCCCAAGATATTTTGTCCAGGTGGCCGCCACCGGGTAGCAGGGAGTTGTCGTCAACAGCACATCTGAAGGATTAATAAAAGCCGCCGGTAAGAGCGCCAAAAGAGGTTTCGATCCTATTCCATGCAATACCTCGGTTTGCGGATCCAAGTCCTGAACACCATAGACCCGCTCCAGATAAACAGCCGCAGCCTGCTGAAATTCAATAATGCCATTGTCAGCGTAACGGCGGTTCTCAAGGTTTCCGGCTTCCGCGCAGAGCCGTTCCACAACCAGCGGATCGGCCGCCCAATCGCCTTCGCCCACACCGAGGTCGATCAGAGGCAGCTCCGGATGAGCTAGTTTGGCCGCGGCCTTGGCCCGTTTGATCCGTTCGAATTTGTAAACCGTATCAGTCCGGCCGAAGCTGGCCCCGCCGATACGATCGGCAAATAATGCCTGATAATCAATCTGACGCGTCTGCGCGTCAATTTCATTCATTTTTGATCCTCCAGTTCGATCAGCCGTATTTCATTGCCCAAGGCTGTCTTAAAGATATCAACCAGATGTTTTTGATCAGAAAAAAGGCAGGTGCAGATTTCACCACCGGCAATATCTCCGGTTAGTACAAAATGGGAGTCCGCGATGGCCCGAATCTGCGTTTCAGTCACCTTTCCGCTGTAAACCTGCAGGTTACCGGCAGGATAACGCGCTTTCAGATGCTTGATGGTCTCCGGATCAGTTATAACCACCAGTTTCAGCCCCTTTTCGATTACCAGCGACAATTGTTCATCGATCTCCGCGAGAACCTTTCCATGCAGGGATAAATAAACCCGCTCCCTTGCCTCGGAAAGCAGGGTTCGCAAACGCGCCATTATTTTTTCGCGGCCGCGCAGGGTAATATAGGAGCCTTCACCGGTGCGGCGTTTCGGAAGTACTTCCAGCAACCGCTGTTTTGTCTTTTCCAGCTGATCGAGACGCGTCTGACAGAATTCTTGTGGCGGAACCGCGCTGTAGCGTACCGGAACGCCCTCAGCTATCCAGGCGGCGCCTTTTTCAACTAATCCGGCCAAGGCGGTATAGGCATTGGAGCGGGAAATCGACAGCTGCTTGGCCATCTCATAGCCATTCATTTCACCATCACTCAAAAGTCTGCAATACACCGCGGCTTCCTGGCGAGTCATGGAGAAGCCACCAAGTAAGCCTATAGCCTCCTGATCAGTTGACATCGGAGATGATTCCGCTTTATAGTGTTCCATAACAAGAACACTAACACAGGGGATAGACTAAGTCAAGTACTTTCAAACAGATCTAGGAGGGTGATCATGACATCAGAACAACAACAAACGATCAATTCATATAATAAAACAGCCGCGGAGTATGCAAGCACTATTGGTTCATTAACTAACTATAATCACACCTATGATTGTTTCGCCAGTTATTTACGAGATGGAAACCGGCTTCTGGATTTAGCATGCGGGCCCGGGCAAATTAGTGCCTATCTGAAAAAGCATCTGCCGCTCGAGATAGTCGGGATCGACTTATCGGACACTATGCTTACCCTCGCCAGAGAGAAAATACCGGATGGGCAGTTCTATAACAAATCGATTATTACTTATTATGAAGAACAGCCCTTCGACGCGGTCGTTCTGGGCTTCGGATTACCATATCTTTCTGAAGATCAAGCCATTCAATGTCTGGAAAATATTGAAAGATCGTTAAAAAATAATGGTCTTATATACCTCAGTTTTATGAGCGGGAACGGAAGCAAACTAGAGAAAACATCGTTTGGCGGCCAAAACGATTTCCTGATTTTTTATCATCAGAAAGAGACAATCATGAATTGCCTCTTACGGCTTAATCTGATTATCATTAATCAATTCATTCTTGATTACACCGAGGCCGATGGCAGCCTGTCAAAGGATATTGTGCTCATCGCCAGAAAATCGGGATAAAACGTAAATACCGATTTGTTATCCTGCAAGTGTTCAAACCGACAGAGCTGTGCTATCGTTCCCGAAGGAAACAAGAAGGAGCCGTCTTTGATAAACACCCCGGAAAAAAATCTCGGCTTTATGGCTTTAAGCGCCATCCTGTGTGTTGCAACCATTACCCTGTCCTGCGCCTCCACTCTCTCCCCCCGCTTCCCGGAAACGGAAAGCTATCAACAGACGAAAATCAGCGATGCCCAGCGTCAAATTGTGGAAGGAGGAACAACTCTGGTTGGTAAAAAAGAGTTGCTGGTCAATGGCGTGGTGTATCCCAATGACTGTACCGGAGTTGTGCGCGCGGCCTATGCGTTCGCTTCAATTGACCTTGCCGGCCACTTCAATCAATACAGCGGAAACGGGGTAAAGCGAATTTTTGAAACCTTGCGCGATCGGGAACTGCTCTACGCTGTCCGATATCCGGAGCCGGGGGATCTGATTTTCTGGGACAATACCTACGACGCCAATGGTAACGGGCTTGCCGATGATGAACTGACGCATATTGGCCTGGTAATTTCCATTGATATCTCGGGAAACATCCGCTATCTGCATTATAACTACCGTTTTGGACCGGTTATAGAACGCATGAATCTGGCAAACCCGGACAGTTCCGCCCAGGATTCCGAGGGACCGATCAACGCGCCGCTGCGCATGCGCGGCTCCCCTCCCGGTCCGGGAACAAACGCCGCCCAGATTTTCCGCATCTTCGGAAGAGGCCATCAACTTCCGGCATTATAAAAAAAACGGGTGTTGTGGGACAGGCAAAAATCAATTACAGTGCCCTACCATGGATACTATAACTTCCGAGTCCTGCCCGCTTTGCGGAGCGCTGGGTAGCGCCTTTTACCGCGACAGTTTTTTACTCTGCCCCCGCTGTGCCGGAATTTTCAGACTTAAAAACACACTGCCGCTTCCGCAAGCCGAAAAAGAACGCTATGAAACCCATAACAACGACATTACCGACGCCGGCTACCGTAAATTTGTTTCACCCATTACCGACACCATTCTGCGTAATTTTCGCCCGGATCACAGCGGCCTTGACTTCGGCGCGGGTACCGGACCGGTACTTTCCGCCGTCCTCCAGGAAAACGGTTATCATATTAAACAATACGACCCTTTTTTTCATGATTATCCTGAACTTTTGCGATCAACCTATGACTACATTGCCTGCTGTGAGGTTATTGAGCACTTTCACCGGCCGAAAGTCGAATTCCGCCGGCTGCGCGGCCTGCTGAATCCCGGCGGAGCGTTAATTTGCATGACACATTTATATGAAAGCGGCATCAATTTTGACGCTTGGTATTATAAAAATGATTTTACCCATGTATTTCTGTATCAACGGGCAACCCTTGAGTGGATTCAAAGCGCGTTTAACTTTGCTTCAGTCACGGTTAACGGACGGCTGATACAATTCCTGGCCGAAGGTATTTGACATCCTCCACGCCACCCCTATACTTTATACATGAGCAGAAACAAACCAGCCTGGCTTAAATCAGCGCTTTCTTTTTTATTTCCAGTCGTCCCTGGCGCGGATATGGCCGCGATTCAGCTCAAAATAACTATATTGGCGTTTTACTCAATTGCCCTGGTGAGTCTGATTGCCGTTCCACTGAATATTTTCAGAGACTACCGCTCCGGTAATTTTTTACTGGTTGCCAGCGAGCTTATCTTTCTTGGTTTTGTGTTTTTCGGAATTCTGTTTCTGTGGACGCAGCGCAATCTGGTTTTAATCCGGCTGTTTTTCGGGTCAGCAATAATTTTCCTGATCCTGGGCTTAATTGTCACGGGGGGCGGAACCTACGGCATCGGCTTAATGTATATCATAGCCGGCTATCCCCTGCTGTATTACATTCTTGGATTCAGAATAGGCTTATCAATTCCCTTCCTGGTTTTTTTCAGCATGTGGTTACGCGCTCTTTTCGGAAATTTCAATACCCATTCCATTTTCAACAATCCTGAAGTCCTGCATACTTTTTTGAGCATGACCTTTGCCGCCGCGATGCTGGGCTTTTTAGCGGTTGCTTTTCAGCACCTGGTTTTGCGTTCGCTCCATAAAGCCGCTTACATAGATGATACAACCGGACTCTCCAGCAAGTATAGTTTTGAAGTTGAATTAAATGAGCGGATACAACTTCCGGAACTCCGCAAGAAGGGATTCAGTATCATCGGTCTGAAAATTATTGACTTCTCGACCATCAATTCCTTTCATGGCAATATAATCGCCGATAAGATTTTATCCGCAATAGGAGTTCGCCTTAACAGACTCTTCCACGACAAAGATATGGTTGCCCGTTATTCAGGGACAGTCTTTTTAGTCTTGAGCGCCCATACCGAATTCATTGATCTGGAGCAAATCGGTAAACGCATTCTGACGGCCGCGCAGGAAACCATCGTAATCGAGGGACGAACGATTAACTTGCAAGGCATTGTCACGATTACCCGTTTTCCGAAAGACGGTGACACTCAGGAATTACTGATCGGGAATTTGATAGCGGGATTCATGCGGATGCGCAACCGTAACGGAACCGTCAGTTTTTATGATGAAATGCTGCATCGCGCCGAAACCGACCGCTTTACGATGATCGAAGAGCTCCGTCAAGCGATACCGACAGGGGAACTGCGGCTAGTCTATCACCCCAAGGTACATTTAAGCACCAACACCATCACCGGCGCTGAAATTTTGCTGCGCTGGAACAGCCGGCTTTTGGGAGAAATTCCGCCGGTCACTTTTATTCCGCTGGCGGAAGAAGCCGGTCTGATTCAAGCCATCAGCCGCTGGGTAGTTAAAACAGCCCTTGAGGAAGTCCTGACACTCTCGGACACCGCGGTACCGCTCGTACACGCGGTCAATCTTTCACCCAAAGATCTGGCAGACTCCGACTTCCGGAAGTTCTTGTGGGATATTCTCAAATCCGGCAACATCAAGGCCGGTCTGGTGGAATTTGAAATAACCGAAGGCACCATGATGGACGAGAACCCCGCTATTCAGCACACCTTGGAACTGATCCGAAAATCCGGATGCCGGCTGGCCATTGACGACTTCGGTACCGGGTATTCCAGCCTGAGCTATCTGCACCGGCTGCAGGCTCATAATCTGAAGATTGACCGCAGTTTTATCATGCAAATCAATGAATCGAATCCGGTCTCTCCGGTTGTTGACGCCATCATCTCGATGGCTCTTTCGCTTAATATGGACATTACCGCCGAAGGAGTAGAAACCCCCTTTCAGGAAAATTATCTGAAACAGCGCAATTGCACTTATGGACAGGGTTATCTGTATACCAAACCGATTCCCCTCAGCGAATACCAAAACATGCTCAAGGCCAGATAAATCCGGCCTTATTGGAGAATGAATGCGATTCACCGGAATTCATTTTTTTTCTTTTCTGCACATCAATAAACTTGACCCGGAAACCCTGCATGCCATAAAAACAAAAAGAGAGCGGTTTAACGCTGTACACGCGCTGATAATCGGTGTTCTGGTCATACCAGTGGCCTTTTTTCTCGGTATAAACAACGTTTTGCTTTGTCGGAATATGACGGACCCGGCAATGACCGCTCAGTATGCCGCGTTCAGGGGCGCATATGGGATGCTGGCGGTCGGCGGTATCCTGCTGCTGTTCAACGAAAACTTCACGATGGGAAAACGGCGGCCGCTGCGCATGTATATCCGGATCCTTTTATATGTACTGCTCACTTCAGCGCTGGCTTACATTTCCGCCCTGGATTTTATTTCCTGGAGGGATTTTTCGGCCTTTATCATTCTGCAGTTACTGTTCGGGTGGGTTGTCAGCACCAGGTTGCTGATCTACCCCCTATTTTTAGTTTCACATCTGACCGCGACCCTGGCAATGATGTATCAGCTCAACACGAAACTGCTCGTAGAACAGCGCGCTTGGATACTGCCGGTACTGTACTCATTCATCGCGGTCTTTTTATCCCTGGCCACAGAAAACCGCCGGCGCATTGCCTGGAGAAATGAGATACGCCTGACAGAAACCAACGCGGCCCTGCGCAAGGTCTCGTTTTTAGACCCGCTTACCGGACTGTATAACCGACGGTACCTCACCGAAATTCTGATATCAACCTGCGCTCTGGCCCGGCGCGGCAGCGGAACGCTGTCCATAATCATGCTAGACATTGATCACTTTAAGGCTGTCAATGATCAGTATGGGCATGCGGTCGGCGATCAAGTACTGATTTATCTCGCCAAGACCATTCAGGCATCCCTGCGTGAATCCGATATTGCCGCGCGTTTTGGCGGCGAAGAGTTTATCTTGCTGCTGCCAAATACCAACGCTGAGGGCGCCGTCCAGGCCGCCTCCCGAATTCTGTCCACGCTGCGGCTAACCTGCCCGCCCGGATTGCCGAAACCGGTAACCGCCAGCGCGGGGGTAGCGTCGCTTACCGCGCAGGAATCGGATGAAGCGCTTCTGGAGCGCGCCGACCAGGCTCTCTACGAAGCTAAAGGTCAAGGTCGCGATCAGGTCCGGACCGCCCCGATCCCCAGTTGCGTTTAAATGCCGGGGTGTGGCAAAATACTCCTGCGGAAAAAAACCAGCATCAGGGAGAAATAATTGTCTGCTCAGTTGTATCCATTGGTCACCAAAACCCAGCCGATACAGGTTCTATGGGGCGAGGAACGCCTGGATCTCTTTTGCCGGGACGGAGAATCCAGCATTATCGAAAATGGCCCTTATCGCGGAAAATCCCTCGGCCAGGCCAAAACCTTGCTGGGAGAAAAACTGCTTGGTACAGCTCTTCCGGCGCAGGAACCGTTTCCATTACTGATAAAAACCATCACCGCCCGGCAATCCCTTTCTGTACAGCTCCATCCCGATGATGAATTTTCCAAAATTCATGAAAACGGTAGATCCGGAAAAAGCGAAATCTGGTACATAATTGAGGCCGAACAGGGCGCTGAAGTCATCACCGGTTTCCACGACGGTATTTCAGCGGCGCAGGTAAGGGAATCCGTCTATTCAGGAAATATCGAACAGTTGCTGAAACGGCGCACAGTCCAAGCCGGTGATGTTATTTACATTCCGGCGGGAACAGTTCATGCGATCGGCAAAGGGATTATCCTCGCCGAAATTCAGCAGAACTCGGATCTTGTATACCGGGTCTACGACTGGAACCGTCTGGACAGCAACGGGTCCAAACGCGAACTACACCTCGAGAAGGCACTGGCTGCGGCCGCTTTCTCAGATCGCCCCGGGGCAGAAATTAGCACAACCGTCCAGCAGGGCGCCGAGCTGACGCGTTATCGGTGCGCTCCTTATTTTACTCTGGAAAAAATTAAGCTCACCGGCCAGTTGAGCTTTTCGGCCGACGGACAGCGTTTTTTTATTCTTTCCGTAACGGACGGACACTGCGCCATAAAATCGGTAGCTGGAGTCGAGCTCCTGTCTGCCGGGCAATCCGCCTTAATACCCGCCGCTCTCGGGCAGTATACCCTCTCCGGCAGTGCCACAGTCTTACAAAGCTATGTTCCCGGATCGGAGAACTAACGCAGTTTCATCTCTGCGAGAGCAACATTCGGATTTCGATATTGAAACCCACTTTTCTTCGCCTGCAAACGAAATGAAATTGCCTGAGTTGGACAATAATGCAAACAGGCAAAGCAGGAGGTACATTCTTTTTTTGACTTCCATAAGGGTTTCTTTTCATGCATCTCAATATTTCCCGCTGGACACACACTCGCGCATAAACCGCAACCAGTACAAAGAGTGGGGTTTGCCCTTAAATCACGAAAACCAAGTACAGAAAAACAGATCCTTTTCATTAACACCGTCAGTACCGGCGAAGCAAACGCTGCTTTCATTTGAAAGTATTGTTTTCTCTCCCTGATTGCCGTAGCCATCTCATCCAGGCCGAGAGTAGCAGCGTCCAGAAATTTTTTTTCCGTCAGGACATCAGTCGGAAAAACTACGCTGTTATCGGGCATCAGAAAACGAAACCCCGCGGACAAGGGCAACCCATGGCCTAATGTTATTTTCCGGGCGCGAGACAAAACTGAACCGTCTACCGCTCCGCAATTATCCACAATAAACAAGTAACTAACCTGATGAGCGCTTAAACGTTCCAAAAATGAGCAAACAATATCAGGGATATCCGAAAAATACACCGGGAAAAAAACACCGATACAGTCAGCCTGACTATTAATCCTTTGTTCTTTTGAAAGTGACGCTATCGAAATTAAATCAACTTGATCCCCGGGAACAGCGGAACGCAGCCGTAAGGCCGTTTCTCTGGCAAGATACAGGCTGTTTCCGGTACCCGAAAAATAGTAAAGCTCGGTAAGCATTAGCCCCCCCCTTAGCGTGCAACCATGCACATATATGCACATAATAAACCCACGCTAAATTTAATTCAAGGGTTTTTAGCTGGATTCTCATGTATTTCAGGACAAAGCGTTTGCATCAGGTCTCGAACCTGGGCGGTCACTGTTTCCAGACGTTGCAAAAAAGCTATCCCATTAAAACTGTAAATTGTGCTCCGGGACTGCCGGACAGCAGCCAGCAACCCGACTCCATGCATCATCTTTAAATGCCGGGATATCACCGATCGATCCTGAGGAAAAGCCGCAGCTATCGAACTGATATCCTGGGCTCCATGTACCGCCAAATGCCGGATTAGACGAATACGTACCGGTTCAGAAAGTACCCGAAACAGGGCGTCATCGATGATGGAATCGATTGTTTGTTCATAGTTCTGCTGATCCATAGCCACAGCATATTCCTTAACCGGAAACAGCGCAACGGGCGGACAATTTTCCTTAAATCGATCTTTTCTTTTACCATTACTATCAACAAGAGAGACATCGTCAGCAAGCTTTCTTTCTGATCAGAATAATTCGAGACTCCTGTTATTCTTGACAGAACCAAAATGAAGCCATAATCTTATATCAGGCCAGCCTTTTTTAATGGAGATTACCAAATATGAATAATCGGTCTATTCTTCTTTGTTTATGCACAGTGTGCGCATTGTGTACTTGTTCCCTGAATGGAACCCCCGCGACGACTCAGTTTTCTGCTTTCACAGCCGACCACACAGTGGTTCATCAGCTATGGAATGGAAACATTCCGGAAAGTGCGCTCCAGAACGCAAAAACCCTATTACACATTGGCTACGCGCATACTTCACATGGTAGTCAACTGACAGACGGTATGAACGGATTAACGGCTTTCGCGAACGCCGGTAATTGCGGAGACAACTACCAAAACTCACTGCTGGCCATTAACAGCAGCGGAGCAGCCGGAGCCCTGCACCTGTTCGAAGGCTCCGGGTATGATGACGGATGGCTGCAAGGTGATGCCGGCTGGAGTGGAAATCAGCTTTATAACGAAACCAGAGAGTTTCTCGATGATTCTGACCACGCTTCTTTCAATGTGATTATGTGGAGTTGGTGCGGACAATTATCCGGAATGAGCGCCTCGGACCTGCGGCAGGGATATCTCGAGCCGATGGCTCAGCTTGAAAACGAATATCCTGAGGTAACGTTCGTCTATATGACCGGACATTTGGACGGGACCGGAGTGTCCGGTACCCTGCATCAGCGTAATGAACAGATTAGAGAATACTGCCGGACGAACGGAAAATGGCTGTATGACTTTGCTGATATCGAGTCTTATGATCCGGAAGGAAATTATTATTTAAACAAAGCCGCAAATGACGCGTGCGATTACGATTCGAATGGTGACGGTTCACTGGATACCAATTGGGCTCAAGGCTGGCAGGACGAACACGCCGAGAATGAGTACTGGTACGCCTGCGGTTCTGCCCATTCAGAACCGCTCAATGCCAACATGAAAGCCTATGCCGCCTGGTGGCTATTCGCCCGCATCGCCGGCTGGGATGGAACCTTAAACCCCTAACCATCCCCAGAATCCTTCTCAGGAATCCTTCTCCGGGAGTCTAAAAAGAACAGCCAGAATCAGCACAATGAAAGAAATGAGAATCAAGCCATTCGCCGGACCAAACTGCTTGCTAAAATATCCGAGCAGCAGGGCAATAACCGCGGCGAATAGGGTTTCGGCTTGGGATTCCACCGACAGCGCCGAAGCCAGGGAATCCTGGTTCATGCGGTCGCTGACATAGGCAATGCCCATCGGTTTCCGTAAATTTTCTATTACATAAATTCCGGTATACAGCAGGACTGACACAAACACTGCCTGATAGCGATAGGCCAGACCGCTGAGCAGCCCGAGCGTTATACCGATCAAGAGGGTTAAATTGAGTGGCCGGGCCAAATTATTAAAGCGGGCGGAAAAAGCTCCGGAGTAGCTTGAGGCCCAGGAAGTCAATAAAAAGAGGGCTGAGTACACTACACCAGTCAGGACCGCGGTACGCTCCTGTTCGGCCCAGTGCAGGTAAATGGGCAGACTCAGAGCCAGACCCTTGAGCAATGGTTGCAGATAATCCTTGCAGGCCTTGTAGTAACCGCTGTACAGGGATTGATTGGCGATAGCCCGCAGACTTTCCCTGCGGCGCAGACTCTCCGCCAGGGAGCGGGCCACCTCCGCGAACTCATGCGCGATATCCAGTTTACGGCCCTGACGCAGACCATCAAGCCGGGCCGGATAGCTCAGTATTAACAGCAAATCCAGCACGTAGGGAATTATTGTAAACAAAAAAACCGGGGCGTACGACCCCTGCCAGAAAACCAGAGCGGCGGCAATCAGGGCCGAAACGGCGGCGCCGCGCTGTGACCAGGCGCGGGTGTGTCCGTAATAATGGGTTTTGAGATGCTGCCAGCCTTCTTCTTTAAGATAATCGAATATCATGGCCTTGTGCGTTCCGGTGCGGAAAGCGTCGCCAAAGGCATAAGCGGCCATAGCCGCGAACAGCGGCCAGAAACCGGAAGCCGAATAAAACACCGCAAAGGAAAGAATATAGGCTAAAAACGAAGCCACCATAGTTCTGCGGCGACCTAAAACATCGGCCATTATACCGGACGGTATTTCCATCACATTGATAAAAATCTCCCGGGCGGCATAGAGCGCCCCGATTTGCAAAAAATCAAGACCTTTCTCCAAAAAAAACAGCAGCAGAAAGGGCTCATAAAACCGCAGATCCTTTAAAAATCCATAGGCGCAGAATTTATAATACTGCAGGTTTTTTTCGAATGCTTCTTTTGCCATGGCGTACTCCGGGGGATTTTTTTGGTCTTTCCAGTTTGTAGCTCTCCGACAACTTTGTCAACGTACAATCTCACATTGTATCAGACCCCGCGAACTGATAAGATACCGCCATGCCTACCAGACTGCTGCTTTTCAAAAAAACAACCACTGAAGCCGCCCGTCTCGATGACTTTCTCGCGGAAGTTCTCCCGCCCGCCCTGGAGAAAGTTCAGGAAGCCGGAACTCTCTCAAAATCAAAGGTACGACGACTGATAGTCGCCGGAGCTGTATCGGTAAACGGCAGGTGCGAACGGCGCGCGGCCGCTATGCTGAAAGGTGTTACCGGCATTCAGGTCCGCTATGACAGTGAAAAATTCAGCTACGAAAAACAGCCGGATGACATTGTTTTCGAGTTGACCGCGGAACGTATCCTGTTCGAGGATGAGACCATCATAATAGTCGACAAACCAGCCGCCTTTCCCACCGAAGCTACCATGGTCGCCGGCCGGGATCACCTGCACGCGGCAGTTGCGCGCTATATCGGCCGCCGGGACGGCCTGGACAGTGACGGCAACGCGCCCTATATCGGCCTGCATCACCGGTTGGACAGGGACACCACCGGCGTCATCCTTTTTACAAAACAGCGCGCGGCCAATGCCGCCGTGCACCGCATGTTCCTTGAACATTTAGCCCGCAAGGAATACCTGGCCCTGACCATCGCGCCGGCACGCCACCTCAGACTATCTGCCGGAAGCTGCTTCAGGGTGGAAAACTCACTTGGCCGCATCTCCGCCAAGAGCGCCCAGGGAAAGTGGGGGGCAGTCAGCGCTGGTGGAGACCCAGCCCTTACCGATTTTACCGTTGTAGAAGAGCGAGCGGGATTTATGCAAATTCTGGCCAAGCCCCTGACCGGACGCACACACCAAATCCGAGTACATCTTGCCGGATACGGCTTACCGCTGCTGGGGGACACGCTTTATGGCGGACCGACCCGCCTTGGCAGTCTGGCTGTACCTCGCGTTATGCTGCACGCCGAAACATTGATCTTTCCGCATCCACTTTCGGGCGTGGAAACACGGGTCAGCGCGCCCTTGCCGCCGGACTTCCGCGAAATCATCAGTTTGAAAGCATAAAGGCCTGAAATATCTGCAGCACCGGGAATATTACGCAAACTACGATAAACATCACTTCCAGAAAAACCATCCGACGCTCGCTGGCGTCGGCATTGACCCGCTCATAAATCGAGCCCAGGGTAGATAAGCGACGTTCAATTGAACGTTTCCAGCCCTCCGTATTGAATTGAACGCAGAGCGTATCGAAGATCTGGCCCAGAAAAAAATCTCCGATTATCTTGGATGAATTTTCCAGGTTTTCAAGTATAAACAGCGCGTCAAAACTTAAGGCATGAATACTGGCAAGCTTTACTTTCAGCAATTTCAGGCGCGCCGATTTTTTTTTGTAAATGACCGTAATATCATCCTCAGCCTTATCCAGCCAACGGTCCAATAAAGCGTCCAGTGAGCGTAATTCAAGCAGCTGGTAATTGGCCTGCTCTATCACCAGCAGGATATCTTCATAGTCCCCATCAGGGTCAATAATCAAAGCCCGGTCCAGGTCAAAAACGGCGCAATCATGTTCGGTATAGCAGAAAGCGTCTTTTAGAGTTGCCGCGATTTGAGACTCGTGTAAGTCGGTATCGGGACTTTCGCCATTTAAAAGACAGGCCAGGGTACGCCGATGTGTCTGTACGAATTCTTTGGGGTTTTTCAGGGGACTGGTTATGCAAAACGCCGTGTACGTTTCACGCACAAAATGTGTTGAAATATACTGCTCAAAGGTAATTGCCTCTTTTATCGTTTCAAACAATCTTTTTAAGTCGGATTCTACCCAGGTGTCAATAAAAGCTTGCTCACCATCAAACAAGAAGGGGGTGGTGCGGATTTTATGCAGATCCTGAACCGCGAAATTTCCCGTTACCCTGACACGCATAGTTATAACGCCTTCTTCATAAATACGGGCATTCATGGAAAGACTGTCAAAAGGCATATTCTCCTGGCTGCTGATTTTTGCTAATTGCACGACCAAGGGTACTGGAAAGGTCAAAGATTCCGGTGTATCCCGTTTCTTTTTGATCACGCCAATATCCGGATTCGCCGGGATAATTTTGGCAACCTTCTTGAGATCGATCGAACGCCCGGCGTCATAAAGATAAAAAAAGACAATTTCCGCATTCATTTTCATACCTGTAACTTTAGTCTCTTCCGGAAGGTCCTGCAAGGCGCAAACTCAGCAAAAAAAGTCAGGTAAAGCTTTCCTCTCAAAGCTATAATAGGACCAAGGAGATTATCCACAATGCAAAGTGACATAAAAATTGAACCAGCCGCCCTCAGCGATGTTCAAGAACTAACAGAGATCATGACCCGGGCCTTTAACGATGACTCTCGCCGGCATCTCGGTAAAGACCAAGGCGGTCCGCCGGGCTACAATACCGGAGAGTTTATCAGACAGAATGCCTTTCACTCCGGCGGGAAGGCTTTTAAGGCCCTCTTGAAAGACCGCATTGCCGGCTGTATCATTGTCTTCCCGGCAAAGGACGGCCATCATCATCTCGGGTGTATGTTTACCGATCCGGCGCACCAAAGAAAGGGAATCGGAAAGACCCTGTTCGACTATGTCGAGCTCACCTTGCCCGGAAAATCATGGACTCTGGAAACACCTGCCTTTGCGCGAAGCAACCACCGATTCTACGAAGATCGGTGCGGTTTCACAAAAATTCGGGAAACACCGCCCGACGATGAACCCGGAGTACAATATGTCTATCGCAAGGAGTATCAGAAGCGGCATGAAACAGGAAACGTTACATGACTGGAAAAAAAAGGTTTCGCGGGTTATCGAACTAATGACCGGAACGCCGCACGGCTCCCCGGACCTTGAACAGGCGGCGTCAGAGGCGGCCAGTTCTCCCTGGCATTTTCACCGCTGCTTCCGTGAATTGACCGGGGAAAGCTTCGCCTCCTGCCTGCGCCGGCTGCGTTTGGAACGCGCCGCCTGGCAACTGCGCGCCGGGCATACGGTCCTCGAGACAGCCCTTGATTCCGGGTATGACTCTCCGGAATCCTTTTACCGCGCCTTTCACCGGCGCTTCGGAATTAAACCCTCACAGCTTGCAGGGCTTCCCTGGTGGAAGGGAGAGCTGGAAGCGCCGAATGGACTGCATTACCGGGGACAACCGGACCGGCTTTGGTTTTTTCCCGGCAGCGCGGGAAATACCAGCAACACCCGTATTGTACGCCTGCCCCAATCCCGTATCGCATCGCTTGAGGGCCGCGGCGATTTTTGGCAACTCCCCTCGCTCTGGGAAAAATTCGGCGCACTATTGCAACAAGCCCAGATGCAGGTCCAACCCGGGGAAATGCTCACTATCTTTGCCGCTGATGATTTCTTCGGCGCGGCCTTCATCCTCCGGGAGGGAACCACTGTTCCTCCGGGCATGCAGGAAAGCCGCCTGCCCGGAGGAGAATACGCCGCAACAGTCTACTTTGGCAGTAGTGAAGGCATCGGACCTTTCTGGGAAAATTGGCGAAAAGCCTTTTTTTCCGATTCCGGATGGGCGCAGGATCGCTCCCGACCCTCTCTGGAATGGTATCAGAACAACATGACTCCAGAATTAGCCGAACTGGGCCTGACCCTGCTCTGCGATCCCGTACTGCGAATAGAGACACCTGCCTTATAGCAAGAGAGTAAGAAAAATCGTTGACCCGACTTGACGGCGCCGGTAGCGAGGCGCTACACTAATGACGTTCTCATTACCTACCTACAGGAGCGCGGCGAAATGATACTATAAGCAAGGCGAAGCACAGCAGATACCTCCACAGCCGAAAACCGGAATACCTGCGCTTATCGAATCAGCCTTGCCTCGCCGTACCCAATCACCACATACAACTCATTACAATGGTACTGCAAGTTAGTTTAAAAGCAGTACGGTAAAGCGCGGGAAAGGAACACCCATGAATATTGATATTGAACGTACACTTACGGCCATGACCGGAAAGCTCCTGGAAAGCCTCGGCCAGGAGGTCGATCTGATAATTCATTTCGGATCGACAGTCAGAGGAACCGCCCGCGAGGGCTCGGACCTGGACGTCTGCTGGATCCCGGCCCATGAGGATAGCTGGCAGAGCATCACCGTCGAACTGCAGGATACCCTGATAGACCTATTCGCCATCCACTGGTCCCGCCTGCACGCCATGGCCGATTTCAGCGATCCCAATGGAACCATTTTACGCTATCACCGAGTTCTATACGCCAAAGACGAGAGGACCCGTTCCCGTTTCGAGAGCCTGATCGGCAAGTGGCAAGAGCGACAGCGGCCGGAATCCAGAAAACAGATGCTGGAAAAAGCTTTCGAGCTGTTTACGCGTTGCGGTTACCACTACTATCAATTAAGCCGCGCTGCTCAAAAAAGCCTGATCCTCGACGCTATCGACGCCGCCGGAACCCTGGAACAAACTGTGGGCCACTGCCTGATGACCGTAAACCAACAAAGTATTGATACCCGCAAAAAACAGGATCTACATGCGCTGCCGAAACTGCCGGACAAGTTTATGGAACTGCGGGAAAGACTGGCCTTTTCCCGGGACTGCGCGGAAATGAAGACTCTCGCCGATCAACTGATGGAAGCGACCCGCGAGCTGCTGCTTAAGGAACAGGCTGAAGTCTGCCGGGAAACCCCGGACTTTACCTCGGCCGCCGGCGGAAACAATTACCCGGAAACGGCGAACGGCCTCCGCCATGCCGGCGCCGAAGCCGCCGCCGGTAACATCCACGCCGTGAACCATGACGTCTGCCAGCAGCTCCGGGAACTTCGAGCCCATATCGGACAGGGACTTACCGGACGCTGGTACCATGACTTTAACTCGCTGTCAGAATTGACCCCCACTCTGAGCGGCCTCAGTCTCAAAGACTTGGAGGAAAGTCTGATCGCTCTGGACTGGCCCGGTATCGAGGCGGCCTCCCTTGAACTGATCATTGCTCTGAGGAAGCTGTACCTGGAAAAAAATACCGCGACCAATCGTTTTCCCGACGCGCAGGCCCTTGAAAACTGGCTACAGCAACTCGAACTGTAAGTAAAAAAAACGGACGAGGGGGTAGCGGAGGCACGCCGCCGGCGCGCGAAAAAATAAAAAGCCGCCGGCTCCCCAGCGGGAGACGGCGGCTGGTACGGCGCGATTGCGCCGGCGGATGCCGGAGCGAGGGGGAGACTTCCCCTTCCTCAGGTTCTCTACCAATTCTTACTGTGTCTTAAATGACGGCCTTCATGGCGGTCATGTAGGAGCGCAGCACCTTGCCGACTTTCTCGACCTGATGGCTGCGGATCTCTTCGTTGACCTTGACCAGTTCGGCGTTGGATACTTTGGCGTCCTTGACGGTAAGGCCTTTACCGATGATGTCGAGGTCGACCTTTTTCATGAAGTCGGCCAGCAGCGGGCGGCAGGCGTTGTCGAACAGGTAGCAGCCGTATTCGGCGGTGTCGGAAATTACCTTGTTCATCTCGTAGAGCTTCTTGCGGCTGATCAGGTTGGCGATCAGCGGGGTCTCGTGCAGGCTCTCATAGTAGGCGGATTCCGGTTTGATACCGGCGTCAACCATGGTCTCGAAGGCCAGCTCGACGCCGGCTTTGACCATGGCTACCATCAGGATACCCTTGTCAAAGAATTCCTGCTCGCTGATCGCGTCGGAGGTAGGAGCGGTTTGCTCGAAGGCGGTCTTTCCGGTAGCTTCGCGCCAGGCGAGCAGGTTTTTGTCGTCGTTGTTCCAGTCGATCATCATGGTGCGGGAGAACTCGCCGGAGATAATATCATCCTGGTGCTTCTGGTACAGGGAAGCCATGATACCCTTCAATTCGAGGGAGAGGGCATGGGCCTTGAGCTTGGCGGGATTGGACAGGCGGTCCATCATGCCGGTAATTCCGCCCCACTTCAGGGCCTCGGTAATGGTTTCCCAGCCGTACTGAATGAACTTGGAAACCCAGGCCTTGTCCATGCCCTTTTCGACCATTTTGTCAAAGCACAGCAGGCTGCCGGTCTGGAGCATACCGCAGAGGATGGTCTGTTCGCCCATCAGGTCGGATTTAACTTCGGCGATAAAGCTGGATTCCAGCACGCCGGCGCGGCTTCCGCCGGTACCGACGGCCAGGGCCTTGGCTATTGCCCAGCCCTTGCCTTCCGCGTCATTTTCGGGATGCACGGCGATAAGGGTAGGAATACCGAAACCGCGGCTGTATTCAACGCGCACTTCCGAGCCCGGGCCCTTGGGAGCCATCATCACTACGGTGATATCCTTGCGGATCTGCATACCCTCCTCAACAATATTGAAGCCGTGGCTGTACCACAGGGAGGCGCCTTTTTTCATCAGGGGCATAACGGCGGTGATTACGGAAGAGTGCTGTTTGTCCGGGGTCAGGTTGCCAACGACATCGGCAGTGGGAATCAGTTCTTCGTAGGTGCCGACCTTAAAACCGTTCTCGGTGGCGTTTTTCCAGCTGGCGCGTTTTTCGGCAATGGCTTCCTTGCGCAGGGTGTAGCTGACATCCAGACCGGAGTCGCGCAGGTTCAAGCCCTGGTTCAATCCCTGGGCGCCGCAGCCGACAATGACGATTTTTTTACCCTTCAGGGCGGCAGTACCGTCCGCGAACTCATTGCGGTCCATAAACCGGCAGGTTCCCAGTTGTTTGAGCGCCACGCGCCAGGGGATTGAATTAAAATAGTTCATGTGTTTCTCCGTTACGTTAAAAAAAATTCGCGGGAATTTCCGGTTAAAAACCGGCCGCACTATTGTTATACCGCGAAGCGATCATTGCGTAAAGCAAAACATTTGCACTTGTCTATTGCGTGATACGCAACAATACTAATATACTGAACGTATGGATTTTCATGAATTGTCAGCCTTTCAAGCTCTCGCTGAAACCCTGCATTTCTCGCGGGCCGCGAGTCAGGTCAACTTAAGCCCTTCCGCGCTGAGCCGGCTGATAGCCCGGCTGGAGGAAGAATTAGGAACAGCGCTGTTTGAACGGGACACCCGCCAGGTCACGCTTACTACGGCCGGAGAACGGTTCAGAAAATTCGCAAAAGACAGCCTAGACCGAAAGACTGAACTTGCGCTTGAACTGGAAGCCGACACCGCCGATACCCAAATGCATGGCACCTTACGGATCTATGCTTCAGTTACTGCCTGTTACACCATTCTACCGCCATTGATGGAAGAACTGGTCAGGGATCACCCGGCTTTGCGCTTATCGGTAGAAACGGGAGACCCGGCCGGTGCCGCCGACGCGATAAGGGAGGGGCAGGCCGATCTGGCGGTATCCGCCATTCCCGAAGGCGGCTTTAACGACCTGGAAAGCTACTCTGTCCGAAAAACGCCGTTGGTATTCGCGGCCAGCCGGTCCGGCCCCTGGGGACAACTGAACTTACCGCCGGATGACCTGATTGAAGCAAATCGTGCTAAGGGGGAATTCTCTGACACTGAGAAGCTCTCCTTTGCGGAAGCTGAAAACCATTTGGCCGCTATTCTGGAACAAGCCCCCTTAATTCTACCGCGCTCCGGTTTGGCCAGAGCGCGGTTTGACCGCTGGATAAAGTCCCGGCAGCTGCTCGAAAAACAGCGTATCCAACCGCTCATTGCCGCCGAAACAGCCGGAAATGAAGCGCTGTTGGCCATGGCCCGCTTGGGAATGGGACTGGCGCTAGTTCCCCGCTTAGTTCTTGAAAACAGCCCCTTCGCGTCCGGTCTGGTGCTGTATCAGGCCGGACGCAGTTTCGGGGACTATGAAATTGGGTATATTCAAAAAAAAATTACCAGCGGCAGCCCGCAGGTCAAGAACCGCAGAGCCTTACTGGAAGCAATAATAAGAAGAACCTATCCGTAAGTACAGAAGCGTGTTTATAATATCCGTAAATCCTCTACAACAACGCAATTTCTACCGTTCTGCTTGGCCCGGTATAAAGCCCGATCGGCGGCTTCTATCAAAAGATCAAGTTTCGAACCGGGACAATGCGAACTGACGGCCACGCCGGCGCTGATGGACAGTACGCCGCGATCCGCCGCGGCATGCATCATGGCCGCCCCGAAAACCGACTCGCGGATGCCTTCGGCGATACCGTGCGCTCCGGAGAGTCCAGTCTGAGGCAGAATAACCAAAAACTCTTCACCGCCAAAACGGCCTACGAAATCGGACTGTCTTTTTAAGGAATCCCGAATAATGCCGGCGATCAGTTTCAAACAATCATCGCCGGCCAGATGTCCATAGGTATCGTTATAGGGTTTAAAAAAATCGACATCCAGCATGATCAACGCGAACTCCAGCGGTTTGCGCTCCAGAAGCGAACGCCAGAAAACCAGGGTTTCGGCAATTTTTCTGCGGTTTGGCAATCCGGTCAAACCATCCAGGTCAGCGAGCGCTTTCAGCTCTAAGTTCGCTTTCCGAAGCTCTTCCTGGGCCAGAAACTGGCTTTTTTTTATCCGAAAATTTAAAACCGACATACCAAGAGAAATTAAAATCATCGCCGATACATTGATCAGCACCGGTACAAAAATATCCGGGCCGGGACTTTTGGAAATGAGTCCAAACAATAAATAACCAAAGCCCGGTAACTGAACAATTAGAAATTCAAAAAAGCTCAGAAACAAAAACGCCCCGATAATCAGAATATTAATTATGTACACAAAGGTTCTGGCATTTGACCCAAACAGACTCACGGTCAGCAAACTCGCGAAAAGAGGACAGAGCATCGCGGCCGTAAGCAACACAGGCCGTAAAAACACCTTTCCCCGGCGGAAAGCGGAGCATATTCCCGCGGCTAAAAAAAACAGTAAGGTCGCAACCGTCCAAAGCAGCCTGATTCGGGTGTCGAAACCCGAAAAGCCCGGAGACTCTGGCTTTATCCAGGCCAAAACTATCAAAACCGCATTGGGAACGAGACCGGCGCTCCCAATAATTTTTAACCTTAATATATTTTCCTGCAACAAAGCTGCCCGAAACGCCTGACCGGCGATTTGTTCTGATTGCGTCCGCATTTTACCACTATAAGGTACATTCTACCGCCGCGCAAACATTATCTCACCTGAGCTATGACAAAAATAATCGTTCGGTGTATTCTCCTTTTCATGCAAAACGACGATGGCCTTAATTTACAGTCGAGAACACTCATCGAATTAAAAAATTGCAGCATCGGTACTCCTGAGAAAACTATTTTAACAAACCTCAACTGGAGCCTGCAAACCGGACAAACCTGGTTGATTACCGGCGCCAATGGCTGCGGTAAAAGCGCGTTTACCGCGGCTCTGACCGGAGAGCTTCCGATTCTTCCCGCACAGGAAGGATCATCATTTAACGCGCTTTCCGGTTCTGTCGTCCGGCTTTCTTTTGAAGAAGCCTCAACCCTGATAATCGATGAACGGGCCCGGGACGACTCTGATTTCATCGAAGGCGGGCTGGATAGCGGCCGAACCCCCCGAGACTTGCTCAAAACGCTGTTGAATACAGAACTTCCGATGGAGAACAGCGTAGAACTTCAGCTTTACGGCATAGTTCCGATTCTGGATCGCGGGCTTAAATTTCTTTCTACCGGGGAAATGCGTCGCACGCAGTTGGCTCTCGCGCTTATCAGCAAACCGGCCCTGCTCATACTTGATGAACCCTTCGAAGGTCTTGATACTGCTTCACGTGCTGTACTTACCCAGCTGTTTGCCGCTCAGGCTCAACAATCCGACACCCATATCATCCTGGTACTTGATTCACCCCACCACATCCCGGATTTTATCACGCACGTGTTGACACTCGGTCAAGGCACCATCTGTTTTTCGGGCACTGCTGCTGAATTCACCCTTTTGTCCGAAAGCCAGAAAAATGCGGTAGAGCAGACCCGGAGCCGGGCACAGGCCGTAATGGAAGCAGATCTTGCACAGCTGCTCTCAGCAAAAACCTTCGTTTCGCAGCCCGCCGCAACCCTCATCCTCATGCGGGATGTATCAGTAGAATGGTCTGGCCGCGCTGTGTTACGGAACATCAATTGGACACTGCGGAAAGGCGAACACACCCTGGTACGCGGTCCCAACGGCTCCGGGAAAACCACTCTTTTGGAATTAATTACCGGCGATAATCCCCAGGTATTCCGCAATGATGTCTGGCTTTTTGGGCAAAAACGCGGTTCCGGGGAAACAATCTGGGAACTGAAAGAAAAAATGGGCATTGTTTCGTATCGGCTGCATCTGGAATACCGGATGGTCGGTGATATTGATGTGGAAGGCGTGCTCATTTCCGGCCTGCATGATTCAATCGGTCTGTATCAGGAACGGACCGCCGGAGAAAAAGAACTGGCCCGCCAATGGTTGAATTTAGCGGACATGGGCTCGCGCGCCGCAGACCGCTTCAGCAACTTATCATGGGGAGAGCAGCGCGCGCTGCTTATTTTACGGGCAGCGGTTAAATGCCCGCCCCTGCTGATTCTGGATGAACCCTGCCATGGTTTGGACGAAACGCACCGTGCTATTGTGCTGGACCTGCTGCAAAAAATCGCGGAATCCGGCCACTCAACCCTGCTGCATGTTACCCACAATCCGGAAGAGGTTTTACCCTGCGAAAGGCAGATACTGGAACTCCGTCCAGGAGAAAACCCTATGTACAAGCTAAGTACCCTTCCCTAACCCTTCGTCCTGAATTTTGGGATCCCTCTTGCCCGTTTCCGAAATTGTGCTACACTTTAGCGATAAGGAGCGAAAAAAATGTACAAAAAAATCTTCATGCTTGCCATTCTGGTAAGCGTTACGCTGGTATCGTGCGCGAAAAGCCAGGCAGACACGGCAATCAGCAATTACGAAAAAGCAATTGACACTATGGTGCAAGCTCTGGCCTCCGGCGACAATACGCGCATCCAGGCCGCCGAACAGGATATTTCCAAAGCCGGCGAAGAGCTGGAAAAAGTATCCGGTTCTCTTTCCTGGTCACAGAAGATCAAACTTGCCGAAATCAGCGTTAAGGGTTCCGGCGCGGCTTTACAGGGCCTGGGAACCGGCTTGGGCGACTTACTTAAATCTGAGGAAGCCCAGGAACTCAACGAAGAACTCACCAAAAGCCTCATGGATTTAAATTCTGCGGTTGAAGGCGCTTCCGGGGAATAATTTTTGCTGTTTTTTATTTTCAATTTTCCTGAACGAGCGTATACTCTAGATATATCACACCAATCAAGGAGGTGTAATGATGCCTAAGGGAAAAGACAAAGGAAAAGCGGAAGAAAAAAAGAAACCGCTGCTTACGCTGAAAGAGAAGCGCGCCCAGAAAAAAGACAAGAAACCAAAGAGTGAATAATCACCGGCTGCGGATTCTTTTCGTAAATATCTGAATCCGCAGCAAAACTCCCCCTATTTATTCAGAACCTGTTCCAAGGAAATTAAACTAATGGATTTTTTATCCGCCACTGTTCAAAAAACCGCTTCTATGGATATCAGCATAATTATAACCCTGGCCGCCAGTTTAGTAGGCGGAATGGCCGTTCTGCTGGCTTACACCCTTCAAAACCGCAACCGCACCCCTGACGCCCCTCTGCGGCAGGTTATCCCGGTACTTTCCTTATTGATGACCGTTATGATGCAAACCGCCGGTAAAATCGAAATCGTCACCTTTTTCGGTATTTTCGGAGTACTCAGCATTATCCGCTTCCGCTCGGTACTCACCGATCAGAGAGGCATAACCTTTATTTTGTTCGCGGCAATAATGGGTGTTCTGATCGGTATTCAGTCCTATCTGATAGCCGCGGTTTCTTACTTGATGATTGCGGTAACGCTTTTTATCGTGGATCAGATTGGATCCAGGGATAACGCGGTGGTGCTCAGTGTGCGGCTGCCCTCCGACAAACCGGAAATGAAAGACCTGATTATCAGTTTTTTAAAGCAAAAAGGGCTGGTTATACGCACAGTCAAACTGACCGCCAGCTATCTGGTAAGCACCAAAACAAACGTACTCAGCGACAATATTAAACTGCATATCGAAGCCAGATTTCCGGACGAGACCAAATATCACCAGTTCTGCTCCGACTATATCAGCTTTCTGAAAGAGGCTGATATAGAAGGCGATTTCCGGCCGGCCGGAGAAAACTGAATGGAGGGCCCCTCGAATAACTGAAGTTTTTCGAGGGGCCTTAGATTTTTTCTCAAGCTTTCGGCAGTTCTGCCAGACGAACTATCTCGTCTTTCATAGCCTGATTTACCACGGTGAACCCGGAAACCCATTCCAATATCGCCAGAGCCGAGCGGGGCGTGTCCCGGTAACCGGTAAGAACCTTTTCCAGCAACGGAATAATTTCCGGGTGTCGTCTTTCTACGCGCCGGTCTCGGTTATACAAGTCGCTTTGACTGTCGACGCCGGGTAGCCATACCGAGGACAATTCCAAAATACGATCCAAGCAATACCCCTGCACAAACCGCCAACCGGAAAGAGTTTCTCCGCGGTGATAACGGCATAGGCCGACATACAGACAGGTCAGCAACTCACCGACGGCATGGTCAACATCAATTTTCTCGGGTAACCGGCCGCTTTTAGATTGCGGATTAAGCGTCGAAAGTTCAAAACCCGGCCTGGCCCAGATTACCGCTCCCTCCGCAAAGGGGATATCCCGCAGTTCCTCAGGTTCAAAGACGGCCATTTCGCCGAATACCCCATCAGCAAATAATAATTTAAACCCGTCGGCGGTATTCCGGAATAAATAAGCGACCGGATGGGCCAGATCCAGCCAGCGCGGTTCATCCAGAAATCTTTTTTTGGCACCCGGTTTCACTATCGCGAAAAAATCAAGGTCCGACCATTGATCCAGCCGATTCCGTTCAAGCCCTGCGGAACCGAGCCCCAGTAAAGCAAGACCATCAGGATCCTTGTCCAGAACCCGTCCCAAATCTTGCAGACGGGACAGTAAAAGCGATACGCGCTCATTCATTGCTCACTCCTTTTTCCGGTATTAAAATTATAGAGAATCGCGAATAACTAATTGCGCCGGCACCAACGTAATTGCGCCGTCAGGGACATCAGAAAGTACTGAAGCGATAGCGGCTCTGCCGATGGCATCGGCATCCTGCGCCACTGTTGTCAACGCCGGAGAAGTCAAACCCGCTGCCGGAATGTTATCAAAACCGGTAACGGCAAGATCCTCCGGAACTTTAATACCAAGATCCCGGGCAGCCTGCAGGGCACCCAGAGCCTGTAAATCCGACGCGCAGACCAGCGCCTGCGGCCTGCGCTTTCCGGACAACAGTTTTAGAGCTGCCTCATAACCGGAAGCGACATTCAGGGCCGTATCAATCTCCAACGCGGAATTATCCAAATTCCGTTCCGCGCAAAAGTTTATAAATGCTGAGCGGCGCTCAAGGCCAACATAGCCACCGCCGTGAATACCGATATAGCCGATTGACCGATGACCTTTATCATAGACCGCCTGCAGCGCGCAGTTCATGGCCTGACGGTTATCAGTGGAAACAACACCGCGGCAGGCGCCGTTAATTGGTGTGTCAATTGACACCCAGGGCCAGGGGTCTGCCGCCAGCTGATCCAGCTGTTTGTCATTCGGCCATAAACCGATCAGCACTGCGCCGGCAACCCCGCGTTTGCGGGCATATTCGAGATAGCCTATTCGATCGATCTCTTCTGATTCCTGAAAAATCATCAGATCACAGCCCCTGTTTTGCGCTTCTTTCATCAAACCGCCTAAAAAATTGAACCCGAAGTATTCACCGGCCGGCCGGTTAAAGCGATTCAGCAGAAACACGCCTATCGCGGCGCTTTTTCCCATAGCCAGGCTCCGGGCTGCCGGATTGGGCGCGTACCCCAGCTGCTGTGCCGCTTCCCGAACGCGCTGCTTAACCGAGGCTGAAACATCCGACCGGTCGTTCAAAGCCTTAGAGACAGTCGATTCCGACAAAGCTACAATCCGGGCGACTTCTTTCAGAGAGACCTGTCCGGGCATCAGCGGCTTCCCGCGATCAACCGGCCCAACAAGGCCTGTTTCGCTTCTTCAAAAGGCTCCTGGATTGGTTTGGGGCTTCCCGGGTAATTAAGCGTATCGCTCGCGCCGGTTTCTATAAGTGTTTTAAGCCCGTCAGAATTCAACCAGTAGTAAATTCCCCAGTTTTCATAATCCCATTCGCTGTTATACGGATGACATTCATAGTCGATGTACACTATCCGCTGACCGTCAAAAATAAAGTTCGTCGGAAAATAATCGACATGAAACCCGGCAGCGGTCAGTTGTTGATGTAATTGCCAGGCCAGAGAAAAATGTTCATATTTTAATAAACCTTTTGCGCCCAACTCGGCGGCAGTCGGTCCGGGAATGTATTCCTTTACTAAATACTGCTGCTCATCATTCCATTCCAGGAGCTCCGGCATCGGGATTCCGGCGCTAGTCAGTCTTTGCCAGGCGTCTACTTCGGATAACACTTTATTTGAAAAAGTATAATAGGGGACTGGCTCGCTGTGCATTTTCTTAAAGACAACCTGTCTGGATCCTGATGTAGCCAGCCAGGAATAGGCCGATTTTCCCCGCCCCAAAAGCGAATCAATTACAAAATTATCATTTAGAATTCTGACTGTTTGACCACGCACTTTATCTCCTTTTCATCGATCCGAAAGCGCTTTCGGATCGATAAACAAAGCGTAACGAAAGCGCTTTCGAAAGTCAAGTACCCGCCTTGTTTTGCAAACGCCTTGCAGAACAAAGCCGGATAGCAGTAGTATCTACCTGTAATATTGCTTATTCCGGCACCAGCAGGGAGAGGTTAACAATGACAGAACCTGATTCAGAACATACTACAGCTTTGGCGTTTTCAAAAGTGGCCTTCTCCTACGGCTCCATTCCGGTTCTGGAAGACGTCAGCTTTCATATCCACGCCGGAGACTTTATCGCTCTGGTCGGTCCGAATGGGGCAGGAAAAACTACCATCCTGAAACTGATCCTCGGATTGGAAAAACCGCAGCAAGGGACCATTACCCTTTTTGGGACGGATATTATCTCCCAGCTGAATCAAATCGGCTATGTTCCACAGCAGGTAAGCTATGACCCCTCATTTCCGATCACAGTACGCGAGGTGGTTAAAATGGGCCGGTTGCATCCCTTTTCCCGATCCTGGACAAAAGCCGATGATCTGGCTGTCAGCGAAGCTTTGCAACAGGTCGAAATAACCGATCTCCAAAACCGTTCTTATGCCACTCTTTCCGGCGGGCAACGTCGCAGGGTATTGGTAGCTCGGGCCCTGGCCTCCTGTCCGAAACTGCTGATTCTTGACGAGCCGACCGCGAATATGGACAGCGAAAGCGAATCCCGTTTATTCGCCACGCTCGGAAAGCTCAAAGGCAGCACAACTATTTTAATTGTCACCCATGATACCGGTTTTGTGTCTTCGCTGACCGATGAAGTCCTCTGTGTCGGAGACCATACCGCGACAAACTGCGCTCACACCATCGTAAAACACCGGGTGGCCCCGGCCGACAACGCGCCCCCGGAATTATACGGTGGTGAAGCTTTAAAAATTTTACACGAGGTAGCCTTGCAGGGCACAGCCTGCTGTGAAAAGGATTCGGTCAAATTATGAGCAGTTTTTTTTCAGCCCTCATTGATCCCGCGCATCTTTTTTTACGCAACGCGCTACTGGCGGGTCTTCTATCTTCAATTTTATTCGGAGTTCTCGGATCGATAGTTACAGTTAAGCGCATTGCCGGTCTGGCCGGGGCGATTTCTCATGCTGTCCTTGGTGGAATCGGCATGGCCCTGTATCTGTCCGCGTCCGGAATTCTGCCAAATTTTCCACCACTGCTCGGCGCTATGATCTTCGCCATCCTGGCGGCCCTGATTATCGGTACGGTGTCCCTGAAAGCTAAACAGCGGGAAGACACCGTAATTAACGCAATTTGGGCAATAGGAATGAGCATCGGCGTACTGTTCATGGCCAAAACACCGGGATATACCGATCCGACAAGTTATCTTTTTGGTAACATTCTCCTGATTTCCACCCGGGACCTGTGGCTTTTAGCGGGTCTGGATATTGTAGTATTGTTTTTAGCCTGGCGCTTTTACCCTCAGTTAAAAGCTCTTTCATTCGATGAAGAATTCGCACGGGTCCGGGGGGTTCGCACAAACACGGTTTTTATGCTGCTGCTGATTATTACCGCTCTGGCGGTGGTTCTGCTTCAAACCTTTGTCGGTATAGTAATGCTGATTGCGATGCTCACGCTCCCCGCCGGAACCG
Source organism: Treponemataceae bacterium (assembly GCA_942493045.1). Taxonomy (GTDB): domain Bacteria; phylum Spirochaetota; class Spirochaetia; order Treponematales; family Treponemataceae; genus Teretinema. The sequence continues at coordinate 2,488,854 of OW818665.1, forward strand.
CCGGTTTCGGAGCTAAAAGTCTTTCCGGTATGATGCTGGGGGCATCGCTGCTGGCTATACTTTATTCATTTTGCGGCCTGGGTTTAGGCTGGGCAGCAAATACACCGCCCGGAGCCACCGCGGTTGTTATAGCCGGCGCGGTTTTTTTACTTACGGCCTCAATCCGGCTTGTTATCAGGAAATTCCGATGACCCGCGCCCGAACCCTCATTTTAGAAATTCTGTCGAAAGCCGCGGAACCGCTGTCAGCAGGTTTGATTTATTCCCGTACCGCCGAAATTTTCGATCAAGCTACTATTTACCGTAACCTGCACTACCTTGAAAACAATAGGATGGCGGAATCTTTCGTGCTGCACTGCGCAGAGCATGGAACGGAGCGATATTTTACATCCTGTTCACCCGACAGTCACAACGCCCACCGGCATTGGTTTCACTGTGAAAAATGCCACCGTTTTATTGACCTGGGTTCTTGCGCCCTTGATGACTTGCTGAACGAGTATGAGAAGAAATTTAATTTTTCAGTAAAATCCCATACTCTGAATGTCATCGGCATCTGCGGAAAATGCAGTTAGCCATGTCCTCCAAAAAAAAATTTGAAAAGATATACATAGAAATCTGCAACACCTGTAATTTGACCTGCGCCTTTTGTCCCCGCAGCAGTCAAAAACCCCAGTACATGTCATCAGTGAATTTTTCCCATGTTATTTCAGAGGTTTCTCCATTTACCGATCTGGTTTGCCTGCATGTGATGGGCGAACCGCTACTCCATCCTCAACTTGCCGAAATTCTGTGTCTCTGTGAAAAAAAATCGCTGCAGGTGAACCTTACTACGAATGGAACGCTGTTGCCTCTTACCGCACCGCTTTTACTGGACAGCCCGGCGCTCCGTCAGGTAAACATTTCACTACATAGCCAAACAGAGACCAGCGAAAATAGTGCTTGCAGCAGCGCAACCTACCTGAATAACGTATTTGATTTTTGCGATAAAGCCGCCAGAGAGAACAGGCCAATTATCAGCTTAAGGCTTTGGAACAACACTAATGGCAAGCCAAACCCGGACAACCGGGAACTCTATGAGGCTGTCGGGAAGCACTTCAGCCTAACACTTCCGGATAACCCGGACACGGCGGCCTATTCCGGAATTAAGCTTCGAGCCCGCGTGTATTTAAATCTGTCAGATTCTTTTGAATGGCCTTCACTTGAAAATCCGGATCTGGGAGCGGCTGGCTATTGCCACGGACTCAGAAGGCAATTGGCCATACTGGCCGACGGCCGGGTAGTGCCATGCTGTCTGGATGCCCAGGGTGAAATCAATCTTGGAAACATCTTTACAACCGAATTATCAGATATTCTCAAAGGAAGTCGCGCTCAGGCTATTCAGCAGGGGTTTTCAAGACGCAATGTTGTTGAAGCGCTTTGCCGCCACTGCAGTTATAAAAACAGGTTCAATGCGCCTTCAAATCTTGTATAACAAAATCCGTACCAAAGCACTGCGCTCCGTTATGGCTACTTTCAACTTCTCGTAGCCCCCGGGTATTCCTTTTCCATCGTAATTACTCAATCCGACCGGCTCTTTCGGGATTCCGAAAATTCCGGTATCCAAAATACCATTGCGATTACTGTCCTGATACACACTGAATAAAAACTGTCCGGCTGGCAATTGCAATTCAAGAGTAATAATTGAACTGGTTGCATCCGCGGCAGTGTTTAAGAAAGCCGTTTTGGCCTTATAAGCGGACTCACTGTCGTAAATTGCGACATAAATCTTTCCGGAGTTTTCCTGAACTCCCTGAATTTCCAGAGTCACCTGAGTCTGCGCTACCGCCAAACCTCCCAGCGCGCAAAGCATGATACCTGTCAGCAAACCTTTCAACATCATCGTTTACTCCTGAAGAATTACCGAACGGGATTTACCCTCTTTTTTGGCTTGATAGAGAGCGTGATCGGAGCGGGAAAGCAAATCGTTAATATCTGTCCGCGCTTTATCACTGCCGGAACATCCGGTGATACCTATAGAGCAACTTAATTGCCGATTCGCGGGAACCTCAATCTGGGTGCCGGTCAAAGAGCTGATTACCGCGGCGAATGAACCGGCTTCCTGAAGGCAGGAAATAATTCTGTCGGCCACCCCCTTCGCTCCTGTCAAAGGCGTTTCAGGTAGCAGTACGACAAATTCATCACCGCCATACCTGAAAACAAGATCAGTATCCCGGGAACATTTTTCAAGGAGGTTCGCGGTTTCAAACAAAATCCGGTCACCGAGGGCATGACCATACGTATCATTGTAATACTTAAAATTATCGAGATCGATAAACAGTATCGATAAATACATCTCTGCGGGCCGTCGACTGCGAATCATGCGGGAAAGTTCAAGTTTAATGGCTGCTTCCAGTGAATTACGGTTACCGATACCTGTCAGTTGATCGGTAGTCGCTGTCTTTTCAAGAAGCAGATTCTTCCGGCTTAATTCCTCATTTTGTTTTTGGATTATTTCATTTTGTTCAAGCCGGTTCAGGGCCAATTCCAACTGTCTTACCGCGATTGATAATACCTGCATGGTTTCTGTCCTGACAGTCCCATCCCGTTTATCAAAAAGAAATAAAACCTGACCGACGGCCTGTCCTTCAGTCTCCAGAAAAATACTGAATGCGCTGATATAACGAAGCGCCTGATTCCCGCCAAGAATTTCATCGGGTAAGTCACTGAAAAAACGCTGTCCCCGTTTTTCTTTTAAAACAGGCAGGAGCAGATTCAGACATTCGGCGTCAAATTCCCGAGGTTCACCGCGGGTCTCTTTAATCACGGGCTTTGTCCTGTTCCAACTGACAAAGTATACGGCGGCCGTCTCAAAACTGTTAAACAGCAGATCCATCGTCTCGGTTAACAACCGCTTTTCATTGATAGCTCCGGAGCTGACAATCTGAAAAGTATTTAAAAACTGAATATCTTCAACCCTTTGATGCAGGTTAACCAGATGTTTTTGCATTTTCGCGGAGCTGAGTATCCAACCCCAGTTATTATCGAGCCCGCGAAGCCGAATCGGCTCGGGTTCAGGAACAGCCGGATCCAGACGGGCCGCTAGTTGAGCAATATACCATTGATTATTACGCTCACGGGCGTTCACAAGTCCATCCTGCCAGATCAACCGGGCTTCCTCAGACTTTCCGGCGCGCGTGAGCAGGTCACCGGCTGTCAGATAATAAAACGGCGCAAAATACTCAATGTTATCATTTGGTTCAAACAGATATTTTTTAGCGTTTTCTAGTTCATCAGAGTTTTCCTGCAGGAGCGCCTGAAACAGGTGTTTTAAGAAAAACTCTTCGTTTTTATTCGGAAAAGGCTGTAACTGATTCATTCCGATTTTAAGGTTTATCTGCCAGGCATGCGATATATCTCCACCCAGATAAAGTGACACGCCCAGTAAAACATACAGGCCGAATTCTGAATGATACGCTAAATGCCGGTTATTCATGGTCCTCAGTAATTCAAGGCATTTCTCAATCAGAATAACCGACAGTTTATAATTTCCGGAAAGCAGGGCGTTTGCTGACATATTGAAAAGCGTCATCCCCACTTCATCAAAATCTTTTGCCTCCCGCAAAAAATTCAAACCATGCATATAGTATTTATGGGCCTTGGTGTATTCGCCAATCATATAGTTATAAAAACCCATACCATTGTTGATATAACACATCTCCAGCGGATCTTTCAAACGTGTTTTCAGTCTTCGGCTTTTTTCATAGTTTTCCAGAGTTTGAGCGTATTCACCCTTTACCGAATTGACTAAAGCCGCCGTCTGATACGCATAGGCCAGCCGGTAAATATTATTATCCTTCTTGGCAAGGCGTAAACCCCGATCCTGAAACTGGTAGGCTTCCGAAGTGTACTCGCTATACAATCCGAATGGATTGGTATATAAAAAGGCCAATAAATTGATGAACCCTAAATTTTTCGCCCGCTGCGTGATATCCAGATAAAAAATCCGGAAATCCTCAGGGTTTTGAAGCCGAACCTTATCCTGTATTAAAAATTCCAAAAAGCGGGCATAAAACATTACCGGCTCATTTTTCATGGTCTGAGCTAATTTCCAGCATTGGGAAGCCATGCTGCGCGCGTAATCAAGATTTCTTTTTTCAAAATGCACTAAACCGATCCGAAAATACAGATCCGCAATCTTATCGCCCTGCGCGTTTTTGCGGGCAATAGATAAAGCCGTCTGAAAAGCTCCGGTTGCCAAATCATATTCCCGGCGCAGATAATAGATTGAACCTAAAAATTTCCACAATAGGAATTGTTCCGGTTCATTCAGTTTTCGCCGGCCTTCCTCGCCTTCTTTATATAAGCACTCTAAAATCACGCGGCTGTCTTCAATCGCCAGTAAAAAATAATTTTCAATGGCGATTTCAATACCACACCCGCAATGAACCATCAGGGGTTTACTTACCTCGCCAATTTCATGAAGCGTCAAATTTAAATAACACTGTCTTTCTTCGGCCAGCTCCAGCAGTTCATGCCATTCGGCATTACCCTCCTGTTCAAAGCCAAGATGTTCCAGAGAAACAATGAAAAAAACCTTAAACGGCAGTTTTTTCGAACCGGATAAATCCTTCCAGATGTGCAACAGGTAACTTACCGCGGAAGCGCTCATGTTTTGGGCATTACCAAGAATAAACACCTTATGAATGCCCCGATCTGATAAAGTCTCAATCATTCCGGTTATCGCGTTATACATACATGAAATTTCAAATTCAAGCTCTTTGGCTATCAGCTCTTCTGACCGCCATACTATTTCACCGGAAAAATACTGTCTCAGTAAAGATTTGTGATAGGCATACACCCCGGATTTATTTAAAAACGCTTCAAGTTCCTGAGGTGTATAACCGCTAACTTGCTCCCGTATCCAGGATAAAAAAGGACCGAACGCGGTATGATCGATTTTTTCAATACCGCAATTCTCAAAAGCCCGTCCCCGCTCACGGGCCAATGAAGAAACCTGACTGTAAAGCGCGCCCGGAGAACGGGTTTGACAAAATAGAAAACAGGAATCAGCCTCACTTGAGCTTTCCAGGAAATTATTTAAAACAGGCATGAGCGATGCGTTTTTTTCGTTTTGATTCATCAGATATCCTGTTAGTTAGTGTTTACTTTCAGTTAAAATGGTAACTCCTGACAGGTGCGCTGTCAACGCCTCGCCGGCATTCTTGTAATAGTTTTCAGTACCAGATATTCTATCATCATGAAAGACAAAGATATTTCTCCGCTAGTACTATTCATTATGCACCTGGTCGCCTGCGTCGCGGCGATTAGCATACTTACCTTTCTGTCGCACAACCCCATTACAGAAGCGTCTTCCTTTGGGAAGGCGAAATGGTTCGGGAGCATGATCTCGTTGCTGTATATGGCTGTATCCTTTATCGCTCCTATCGCGGTCATTGTGCAGGCAATTCGCAATCTGATACACCGGCAGGGCACCTTTATGCTCTCAATTGTCCTGATTGTCCTTTCCACAGCGTATATCGCCTTCTTCTTTATAAATGTTCCCAATTTCCCGCGGTGGCTGATTATCAAGTTATAATTTTCCGGGAGGACTTATGCAGTCAATTAGCATTCAAAACCCAATTTTGCTGGCCTTGTTCGCCACCCTTTTTACCTGGGGAATGACAGCCCTGGGCTCGGCTATGGTGTTCTTCTTCAAATCGATCAACCTGCGCGTCTTAAATATGATGCTCGGCTTCGCCTCCGGAGTGATGATAGCCGCAAGCTTCTGGTCACTGCTGGCTCCGGCTATCGAACTCGCTGAAGGGGGACGGTTTCCGCCCTGGTTTGTCGCCGCTTCCGGGTTTATCGGCGGAGCCGCCTTTCTGTTTTTAGCAGATCGACTGACACCGCATCTGCATTTCAGCTCTCATGATGATAAACCGGAAGGACTGCACACCCATTTACGACGCAGCGTTCTTTTAGTCCTGTCAATTACCCTGCACAACATACCGGAAGGATTGGCCGTCGGTGTGGCCTTTGGAGCTTTGTCCGGCGCCATTACACCGGAGACCTTGATGCCGGCAATCGCCGTAGCCCTTGGAATCGGTATCCAGAACTTTCCAGAAGGCGCGGCTGTCTCCATACCGCTGCGCCGCGAAGGCCTTTCCCGCACAAAAAGTTTTTTGTACGGGCAAGCCTCCGGCATTGTTGAACCCATCGCCGGCGTAATTGGAGCTCTGCTGGTCATTCTGGTTCGCCCGATTCTGCCCTATGCCCTGGCCTTCGCGGCCGGTGCCATGATTTACGTTACCGTAGAAGAATTAATTCCATCCTCCCAGGAAGGCGATAACGAAAGCACCGACCTGGCAACCATCGGCGCCATTCTCGGATTCACGGTAATGATGATCCTGGATGTAGCCCTCGGGTAATCGCGGAGTTGCCGTTTTTTAGCTGCTAGCGGCCGCTTCCAGGATTGCTTCCTCATCCAAAAATTGGCGGGTATACAGCCGCCAATAGTATTTTTTGTCGGCCATCAAAGACCGATGATCACCATCTTCAATAATTTTACCATGATCCATAACCAGAATACGGTCCGCGTTACGGATTGTAGAAAGCCGATGCGCGATAACAATGCTGGTTCGCCCCCGCAACAACCGGTCAATCGCGCTTTGAATCAACACTTCTGTCTCTGTGTCCACAGAGCTGGTCGCTTCATCAAGAATCATGATGCGGGGGTTAGCCACCAGCGCTCTGGCCAAACTGATCAGTTGTTTTTGCCCGGTTGAAAGCAGTACGCCGCCTTCCCCGACCACCGTATCGTAACCCTTCTCTAGTTTCTCAATAAGGGAAGCGGCATTCGCTTCCCTTGCCGCGGCGCATACCTCCTCCTCCGTAGCTTCCAGCCGGCCGTATCGGATATTTTCCCGTACTGTGCCTGAAAATAGCAGCGGTGTCTGCAGGACATAGCCCAGGCGGCTGTGCAGCCAATGTTGAGTCCTCTCACGATAATCCTGCCCATCTATCAATACCGACCCTTCCTCCGGCTCATAAAACCGGCAGAGCAGGTTGACCAAACTGGACTTACCACTACCCGTTTCCCCGACAATAGCCACCGTCTGTCCAGCCGGAATCAGCAGCGAAAAATCCTTAAAAATCCAGTTTCCGCCGCTATAACGGAAACTGACCCGGTCAAACGCCACCGCGCCTTCAATTTCACCCAAGGACACAGCCTGCGGTCGGTCCTGTATCTCGGGAACGGTTTCAATCAGACCCATCAGGCGTTCAGCGCTGGCTTGAGCCGCCTGAAATTCAGACAGTACCCGGGCAACCTCACGCGCCGGATCAAAAAACAGCATGGCATAATTAATAAAGGCTATCAGGGTGCCAAAAGAAATCAGCCCATTGATCACCATCTTGCCACCGGAACCCAGCGCCAGAGCCGCTCCCGTCGCGGCCAGAAAAACAACCACCGGCATGTACACCGCCGACAACCGCGCCGCGCGAATAGCATGGTCTCTTAATTTTTCTGTTTTACCTTTAAACTCAAGAACATTATCTTTTTCTAAAACCAGGGTTTTGGAAGTCCGCGCGCCCTGCAGGCCTTCATTAAAATATCCGGAAACAATCGAGTTGGCTTTTCTGGCTTTACGCTGTGTCCCGAGAATATGCTTCTGAAACCAAAAAGTGGCAATCAACAATACCGGCACAAAGGAAAGGGTTATCAACGCTAAACGCCAATTCATAACCAACATGAACGCGATTATGGCCAGCATCATCGTGCTGCCCCACACCAGATCCACCAGGCCCCAAGCGATAGTATCGCTGAGTTTCTGGGCATCCGAAGTCATACGCGACATGACCCAGCCGGCCGGTGTCCGGTCATAGTAGGCAAAACTGAGTTTTTGAAGCTGGGCAAAGGCTTTTTCTCTCAGGGTATGGCAGAGGCGGACTTCGATCACACCGGCGACGATAATCAGGCCCCAGACATTAAATCCCTGCAAAAAAGCCAAAAAAGCATACCAGCCGATAAACAAAGCTATTGACCGCTCCGACCCAGCCTGAGCGAGCGCCGGCACCAGACGATCCACGGCATATCTGGTTAGCATTGGAAACACTCCGTCCAAAACAGCAACGCCGACCATAATTACGGCCAATATCCACATCCAGGGATACAACGGCCTGGCCATACGCATTATTTTTTTCCAAATGTCCAACTGCAGGCGGGAGACATATTCCTTTTCTTCAAATCCATTAATATCTGACATTATTCTATTCCTTCCTGTTCTTCCACCATGCTTTGCAGCTCAGCAAGTCTGTGGTATAAACCGCTTTGAGCGCTCAATTGCTGATGTGTACCGCTGGCCGTAATCCGGCCGTCTTCAAGCACCAGTATCCGGTCAGCGGACGCCAGCGTCGTCAGCCGGTGCGCGATAATCAGCAGGGTTTTACCACCCTGCGCTTCCAGGGCACGCCGGATATGTTGATCAGTTTCTGTATCGACAGCGCTCAGACTATCGTCCATCACCATCACCGGGGTAGAACGCACCAAAGCCCGGGCTAAAGCCAGGCGCTGGCGCTGACCGCCGGATAGCGTTACACCCCGCTCCCCTACCAGGGTGTCATATCCGGAAGGAAATTCCTCGATGACATGATGCAGGGCAGCGTGTTGGGCGGCAGTCTCCAGCTCTGCTTCGAGCGCGATTTTCCCGCCCATCCGGATATTTTCCCGGATAGTTTTTCCGTATAAAAAGCCCTCCTGCAAAATCAGGGCAATACGGCCGCGCAACTCCCGTTTCGGTATGGTGCGGATATCCCGGCCGCCGATTCTTATCACCCCGGAGCTTGGTTCATAGAGCCGTATCAGCAGATGCGCGATAGTGGACTTTCCGCTGCCCGTCGGGCCAACCAGCGCGACAACTTCACCGCTTTCAATCCGAAATGACACATCCTGCAATACCTGTTTACCGTCCGGGTAGCAAAAACACACTTTGTCAAACTCGATAGCTCCCAGAGCCCAAGCCTGCCCCTCAGCGCCGCCAAAAATCCCGTCACTAACATTTTCCAAATCCTTCTCAGGCGCCAGATTCAAAAGTTCCGCCATTCGCCCCAGGGCGACACGCGTTTTTCCGGCGTCGGCCAGAATGCGGCCGAATTGCCGGATTGGCCATAAAATTTGCTGCTCATAGGTTAGAAACATCACCAGCAAGCCTAAACTGATGGTTCCGGTTGCCATCAAGTTCAAACCGGCGCCAAGCACAATCGCTAACTGCAAAAGCCCCAGGAAACTGGACGTTCCCCAGTATATTGCCAACCAGGCCAGCAGTTTAAATACTTGATCACGGAAGCGGTCGTTCGCGCCGGTGAACCGCGCCGTTTCATATTCCTGCCGGGCAAAAGCCCGCACCACCCGCACTCCGGTAACGTTTTCCTGAACAATTCCGGAAAGCACACCTTCCCGCTCATCCGCGCCCAAAAATATTTTTTCAACCACCCGGTGAAAACCGATCGAAAATAGCAGGATAAGCGGTACCACCAGACTGCCCCACACCGATAGTTCGGGGCTGAGCGAAATCATCACCGGAAGAGCAAAGGCCACCAGCAGCAGCGTTCTGAACAGCTCAAAGAATTCAAAACCCAAAAAACGGCGGGTTGTGTCGACATCTGAAGTACAGCGCTGCAGCCAGTCGCCGGACTGTGCCCTCAGTAATGTTTCATAGGGCAAATCCTGTACATGAGCGTAAAGCGTGTCCCGCATTTTTTTCGCGGCATGCTCAGCCGCGGCATTGGCACTAAAGCTGGCCGCGAAACTGGCAAGTGCCTGAAACAGAATACAGGTTACAAAAACAAGACCGACAACCCACAAGTGCTCGCGGAGCCAGGGCCGCCATACCCAGGAAGCAGGATCTACGGCAGCATCTAAAGTCCCTGTAGACGGAACGGACAGCAGCCCCCCTCCGTTATATCCGGGACCGAGAATAGCCTCCGCCGCCAAACGTACCGGATACGGGATTGCTGGTGCCAGAGGCCCGATAATGCTGTCGATAGTCAGCTTGACGATTATCGGAGAGGTGAACGTAAAAAAGGCTTCGGCTGAAAGGGCCAACAGACCGGCCAGATACTGCAGTCGATGACCGGCCAGAGCTTTCCATAGCAGCTTCAAACGGGCAAATTTTGCCCATGAATTTTTTTGGATGATATACGATTCTAATGATGATAACACGGTCTTCCTCCCGGAAGCTAAACAAGGGTAAAAAGACCTGGGTGGGATTTTTAGGAAGGCGCCATCAACGTGGCGTAGACCAAAAAAAAGACCAGGCCGCCGACGGCACTGGTCCTTTCTTCAAAGAGTGGTGTTTTCTTTAACTAAGAAACACACCGGACAGGACTGGCGCCGCTTGCTTTCATAAATAATGTTTCAAAATGAAACACAATTGCATTTATAAAAAACGTGTTATTTGCCATATTCCTGTCTCCTTTGCTCTTATGTGAGCGATAGTATGTAATTACCATATCGTTGTAAAAAAAAATTGTCAAGCATATTTTTTTTACAGCGTTCCAATTACTTTTAGGCGCTCCTCGATTGATGAAAATTCTTTTGTTCCCGCCGCGGCCTCAATCGATCCAAAGGGCATCTGCGCTAACAGTTTCCAGGTTTCGGGCAAGTTCCACTGTTTTCGGACAGCCTTATCCACTAGAGGATTATAGTGCTGCAATGAAGAACCTAAGCCCTCATCCTGCAGCGCGGTCCAAATTACATATTCCAGCATTCCATTTGACTGCAATGACCAGATCGGGAAATTATCAGCATAAGTCGGAAATCTTTTCATCAATCCTTCTACGATCGCTTGATCTTCAAAAAAAAGTATTGTTCCATACCCGCCATCAAAACCCTTCAGCTTTGCTTCGGTTTTTTCAAACTCTCCGACAGCAACGATTTTTTTTAACTCATTCCGTACAATATTCCAATACTCCGAACTTTCTTTTCCCAACAGCAATACCAGTCGACCGCTTTGAGAATTAAAGGGTGAAGGAACATGCTTGACCGCTGTCTCCAGTATTTCCCGGATCCGGGCCTCCGATACCTGCACTGTTTTACCAATGGCATATAGGCTGCGCCGGTTTTGAACGGCTTCAAAAAAATTACGTTTCATTAGTTGCCTCCATTACTAAGACAAATGTAATCATAAGCTAACAACCCGGCAACTAATCAAACCACCTGAACAAGTGATTGTTCAATTAATGAACAATCACTGCTCTCGCATTTTATCTGATTTTAACCGATACTGTTGCAGGAAGGATTTGAACATGAATATCGAGTTGCTCCGGCTTTCAATAGAAAAAAACACCATACTCACCTTTGCCCGCTCTGGCGGTCCAGGCGGACAAAATGTTAACAAGGTCAACACCAAGGTAAACGCATCCTTAAATTTGGACAGCCTTGAAGGTCTTACGACTTCCGAATTATTCCGTATCAAAGAGAAACTAAACGGACGTTGCGACGCGAATGGCAACCTTTATCTCAGTGTCGAAGATGAACGCTCTCAATTTCGAAACCGTGAAATAGCCATCGATCGCCTTTGTATTTTAATAACGAAAGCCGCAATTCCGCCAATTCCTCGGATTAAAACCCGCCCTACTAAGGCCTCAAAAATCCGTCGTTTAAAAACAAAAGCCCAACAATCATCTACTAAGGATTATCGAAAAAAACCTTCCGCGGATGATTAACAGGCAATTCAATCTGCGAAATAGCGTTCAATCCAGTTATTCCGAGGTAAAATTGTTTCACGTGAAACAATTAACAACCGCTTCGCTAAACTGAATGGGTTAGAAAAAATCGCGCTACAAGTGGATACATAGAAATCTGAAATGTTTCACGTGAAACAAAAGCTATGCTGTTCAGGAAAACTGATAGCGCGGCTTATGCATGGTTAGAAACCGGGCACTCAACGTTCGAGCGGTAATATATTGGACACAATCAGATTCAGAAAATGTTTCATTCTGTTTATTCAATTGCTGTTTGAACAAAGCTAAGGCGGATAAAGTTCGGGAGTCGGGATAGATAACTCGCACTGTTAAAATGAATTTTTCGACTAAGGTGTGATTTTGAGCAGGTTCTTCTGATCGGAAAGCCGCGGTATATAATTCCTGCTCTGTGATCCAGGTAATACACACTTCATCAGTTATGGCCTCAATAGATTTTAAGGTGATTTCGTTACCGGTTAATAATGCCAAACAGATATCGGTATCAATAATGGTCATTGGTTTTTCTTCCGCTCGTCATACACGAAAGCTATCAAATCCTCAGTAATACTCCCTTTCCATTGCCCTGCTAAACTTTGCCACAGAGCTTTTCGCAGTTCTACCGACACCGCAGTATTGCCGGTATGTGACTTATCATTCAAACCGCCTTCAATAACATTTAGAATTTCACTGTTCATACTGCGCCGGGCTCTGGCCGCGCGGATACGAATCTTCTTGAGTAATTCATCTGGAATATTGCGGATGGTCAAGTTTTTCATTGAATTGTTGTAGTTATATTATAGTTGCATTAGCTTTGGGTCAAGGTATAAAAAAAGCCGGAACAGAGTACACCCTGTTCCGGCGGTATTATTAAACGGTCCTTTCTAAACCGTTTACTCTTCTGTATCTTCGATATCTTCAGTAGTAGTCTGTACTGTATCACTGCCGTCCAGATCAAGTTCACCGGAGATAGTAATTTGCCCATCCGCGGCGGTTTCGCGATTCTGACGGCGGGCGTCTTCTTCGTCTTCCCGGGCAACCTTATCGATACCGATCAGCATGTCCGGATTGTCGATATTAAGGATACGCACGCCCTGAGCCGCCCGGCCCATGGTGCTGATAGTATCAGCCTTTACCCGCAGTGTCTTTCCCTGACTGGTAATACAGACAACTTCATCAGTATCTTCAACAGTCAGCAGTCCGACGATTTCTCCGGTTTTTTCGCTCAGCGTGTAAATCTTCTGACCGCCGGTTCCGCGTCCATGCGGGGTAAACTCGGAGAACTCGACACGCTTGCCATAACCAGCCTCGGTCATGATCAGCATGCGCGACCCGTCCTGTACCCGCAGAGCTCCGGCCAGTTCATCGCCGCTGGAAAGGCGCAAACCGGTGACACCGCGGGAGGCGCGGCCCAGAGGCCGAATATCTGTTTCCGTCATGCGCAAACCCTGACCCTGGCGAGTAATCAACATCAGCTCATCCTTACCGCCGGTGAGCGTCGAACTGATCAAACGGTCGCCCTCATCCAGACGGATAGCGATAATTCCGCGGGTCTTGGCATTCTGGAAATCGCTGGTCTTGACCTTCTTGACCACGGCGTTGGCGGTAGCCATCAGTAAATACTCGGTATCACTGAATTCGCCCAAAGCCACTACCGTGGTAATTTCCTCATCCGAGCCGACGGTCAGCAGACTTTTGATGTGCGCTCCGCGGCTGGCCCGGCTGGCTTCCGGAATTTCGTGAACCTTCACCCAATAGGCTTTCCCGGCGCTGGTTATAAAGAGCACATGGTCGTGGGTAGAAGCCGTAAAAATCTGGTTGATAAAATCGTCTTCAGCCAGCTTGGCGCTGTTCGAGCCTTTACCGCCGCGATTCTGACTCTTGTAGGCCGAAGCCGGAACGCGCTTGATATAACCCAGGTTGGAAATCAGAATAACCATCTGTTCTTTCTGAATCAGATCTTCAATATTGATTTCTTCAACTTCATCACTGACAATATCGGTGCGGCGCTTGTCTCCGAACTTCTCGGCAAGGTCCAGGGTTTCCTTGCGGATCAAGGCTAGAATCTTGGGCGGGTTAGCCAGCAGGTCTTTGTAGTAGACAATCATGGCTTCAATTTCCGCCAATTCCTGCTGCAGTTTTTCAATTTCCAGGCTGGTGAGCTTGCCGAGGCGCATATCGACGATGGCCTGAGCTTGCGGATCAGAAAAGTCAAATCTCTCCATTAAAGCGTTTTTAGCGGCTTCAACGTTGCGGGACTTTTTGATGATGGCGATTACTTCATCGATATTCTCAAGGGCGATGACCAAGCCGCGTAAAATGTGAGCCCGTTCCTCGGCCTTGCGTAAATCATAGCGGGTGCGCCGAGTGACCACGTCGACCCGGTGTTCAACGAAATACTGGATCAGGTGTTTCAGGGTCAGTGTTTCCGGCCGGCCTTTTACTAGGGCTAGGTTGATAACGCCGAAAGAGCTTTGCAGGGAGGTATGCGAGAACAGCTGATTGAGCACTACCTTGGCAATAGCCCCGCGCTTCAGCTCGATCATAATACGCATACCGTCACGGTCAGACTCGTCCCGGACTTCGGAAATCCCGTCGATAACCTTGTCCCGAACCAGTTCGGCGATACGGGTTATCAGATTAGCCTTATTGATAGCGTAAGGAATTTCGGTAAAAATGATAGCTTCTTTTCCGCGCTTGTCTACCTCGATAGTAAAGCGGCCGCGCACCACGATCTTGCCCCGGCCGGTTTTATAAGCCTGGCGAATGCCCTTGCGTCCGAAAATAATACCGCCGGTGGGAAAGTCCGGCCCCTTGATGTGCTTCATCAAGTCTTCAATCGTGCATTCCGGATTATCGATATATTCGCCGACAGCGCCGGCTATCTCGTTCAGGTTATGCGGGGGCATGTTTGTAGCCATACCGACGGCGATACCGCTGGCGCCATTGGCCAGCAGGAAGGGAAATGCTCCGGGAAGGACGGTCGGCTCTTTCATGGAGTCGTCGTAGTTCGGACCGAAATCTACTGTCTCTTTTTTGATATCTTCAATAATGCTTTCGGCTATCCTGGTCAAACGACTCTCGGTATAACGCATGGCGGCCGGCGGATCACCGTCTACCGAACCGAAGTTTCCCTGACCCTGAATTACCGGATAGCGCAGGGAAAAATCCTGAGCCAGACGCACCAGGGCATCGTAAATGGACTGATCGCCATGGGGATGGAATTTACCGAGAACGTCACCGACGATACGTCCGCACTTTTTATAGGGAGTATTGGAACGGATGCCCATTTCTTCCATGGAGTATAAAATTCGGCGATGCACCGGCTTCAGTCCGTCTCGGACATCCGGTAAGGCCCGGCTGACGATAACAGACATGGCGTAATTCAGATACGCGGTTTTTACTTCCTGCTCTATGGCAATGGGGATTACCTTGCCCCCGGGATGCTGTTGTTCTTCCTGCTCACTCATGCTTTGTCGACTCCTGTATTTCGGTCGTTATGATATTTGTTATACGTCAAGATTAGATACGTAGACGGCGTTATCTTCAATAAACTTGCGCCGGGGTTCTACCTGCTCGCCCATCAGGGTGGTAAAGGTACGGTCGGCTTCCACGGTGTCGTCGAGGGTCACCCGCATCATCATGCGGCTGTCCGGGTTCATGGTTGTTTCCCACAGCTGGTCCGGATTCATCTCACCAAGACCCTTATAGCGCTGAATATTGACCTTATCAGGATCTTTATCGATCGTTTTCATGACTTTTTCTTTTTCAGTATCATCGTAGGCATAAACCGTTTTTTTGTCCCAGGAAATCTTATAGAGCGGCGGCATGGCCAAATACACATGGCCCTGCTTAACAAGATCTTCCATGTAGCGGTAAAAAAAGGTCAACAGCAGGGTTCGGATATGAGAGCCGTCAACGTCGGCATCGGCCATGATGATAACTTTGTGATAGCGTAACTTACTGACATCGAAGTTTTCGCCGATCCCGGCTCCCAGACTGGCGATAATGGGCTGAAGCTTGTCGTTACCGATAACTTTGTCTATCCGGGTTTTTTCAACGTTCAACATCTTGCCCCATAGCGGCAGAATGGCCTGATAGCGCCGGTCGCGGCCCATCTTGGCGGAACCGCCGGCTGAATCACCTTCTACTATATACACTTCACACTTTGAGGGATCCTTCTCGGAACAGTCCGCCAGTTTACCGGGCAGACCGGCGCCATCCATAAAGTTCTTGCGTCTGGTAGCGTCGCGGGCCTGCCGGGCCGCGATACGGGCCTTGGCAGCCAGCACGCTCTTTTCGAGAATGGCGTTGATTACGTCCGGATTTTGTTCCAGATAGAGGGTCAGCTGATCATTGACGTAGCTTTCTACAATGCCCTTAACTTCGGAGTTTCCCAGCTTTGTCTTCGTCTGTCCCTCAAACTGCGGTTCAGGCACCTTAACCGAAAGTACCGCTGTTAAGCCTTCACGCACGTCATCACCGGAAAGCGTTTCTTCCATCTTTTTGGCAAGTTTGGAGTTCTTCAGGAATTCGTTCAGAATCCTGGTTAAGGCGCTCCGGAAGCCGACCAGGTGGGTACCGCCCTCGCGGGTATTGATATCGTTAACAAAGCTGAACATGATTTCACTGAAAGAATCATTATACTGCAGGGCAATCTCAACGATAACGTCATCTTTTTCACCGGTAATATAGACCGGCTCCTTATGCAGCACGGTTTTGTTTTCATTCAAATAGGAAACAAAGTGGCGGATTCCGCCTTCAAATGCAAAAACGATTTCCTTGGGAACCGAAAGCCGCTCGTCACGCAGTACAATACTGATACCACTGTTCAAAAAAGCCAGCTCACGCAGACGATTCGCCAAAACGTCGAAATTATAGGTGGTCGTTTCAGTAAAGATAGTCGGATCGACGCTCCAGCGGATGGTCGTGCCGCGTTTTTCGGTCTGACCGAGCCGCTTTATCGGTTCAACCGGAACGCCAATCTCGAATTTCTGGTAATGATCGTACCCGTCACGGGCAACAAAGGCTTCCATCCAGGTTGAAAGGGCGTTTACAACCGAAACACCGACACCATGCAAACCACCGGAGACCTTATAGGACCCTTTATCAAACTTTCCGCCGGCGTGCAGCCGGGTCAGTACCAGCTCGAGGGCACTGACGCCTTCCTCTTCATGGAGGTCTACGGGAATACCACGGCCATTATCTTCTACCCGGGCAATATCGTTTTTTTCGAGTACAACGGTAATGCGGTCACAATGACCGGCCATGGCCTCATCAATACAATTATCCACTACTTCATATACAAGATGATGCAAACCATCGGGTCCGGTCGAGCCGATATACATACCCGGTCTTTTCCGAACAGCTTCGAGTCCTTTTAATACGGTAATATTGTTTGCGGAATAGGAGGGCGAATTCATTTTGTATCCTTATATTGTAGAAACAGGTAATTTTTACTATACCGTCATTGTCAAAAAAAGTAAAGAAGGGGTATAATGGCGCTCTATGGATACCTGGGATTACAGTATTTTCTGGAAAGAGGCCTTGAGCCAATTTAAAAATGAACTCTCTGAACAAGAATTCGCCATGTGGTTTAATATGGAATATGAGTCTTCGGGTGAAGGCTGTATACAGGTTTCTGTTCCCTCGGCTTTTTACCGTGACCAGGTAAAACAACGCTATTTAAACCGAATTGAGAACCGGGTTTTTGAGCTTTCCGGCCAGCACATCAGTCTCAATTTTGAGGTCAAAGCCCGCAATAAAGAAGGGGCTGTTCCCGGTCATTCACCGGCAACGCCTCAAATTTCAGAGACTGCTCACCCGGATGTGGATAAAGAAGGCGGTCCGAAAATATTCAAAGCTGACCCAACTACCCGCTCAGCGCCTGGAAAAACCAGCCGCAGCCCTCACCCTAACCTGCGTCCGGATTATATTTTTGACAATTTTGTCATTGGTGAAAACAACTCATTTGCCGCCAATGCCGCCATTGCCATTTCCCGCAACCCGGGGAAGGCCTATAATCCGTTTTTGGTTTATGGCGGTGTCGGGCTCGGTAAAACGCACCTGATGCAGGCTATCGCCAATATGGCCTGGATGCAAAGCGGTTGTAAGGTTATCTATATTACGGCGGAAAATTTCATGAATGACTTTGTTGTTGCCTTGCGCACTAACAAAACCCAGGATTTTAAGAACCGTTACCGGAATGTGGATATGCTGCTGATTGATGATATTCACTTTCTACAGAAAAAAATTGAAACCCAGGAAGAACTTTTTCATACGTTTAACGCCTTGTATGACGCCAACAAGCAAATTATTTTCACTTGTGACCGTCCAGTTTCAGAGCTTAAAAATCTGACAGACCGGCTGCGCTCCCGTTTTGAACGTGGATTAAGCGTGGATTTACAGCCTCCGAACTTTGAAACACGCTGCGCGATATTATCAAAAAAACTGGAATCAACTACAGTTCATATTCCGGAAGAGGTTATCCATCTTATCGCGAAAAACATCTCTTCGAACGTTCGTGACCTGGAAGCCTCATTAACCAAGCTGATAGCCTTTTCTGAGTTAACTAACCGGCCTATTACCCTGGAAACCGCCCAACAGCAGCTTCGGGACAGTTTTGGCTCTCCCAAGCAAAACAATGTGACCGTTGAAACCATTCAAAAAGTTGTAGCAGAATATTTTTCCCTGTCTTTTTCTGATTTAAAAGGTAAAAAACGCACCAAAGCGGTATCTTTTCCGAGACAGTTGGCCATGTTTATCGCCCGTGAATTAACTGAGTATTCTACTACAGAACTGGGAATGGAATTCGGAGGCCGCGATCATACCACCGTTATGCATGGCTGCCAAACTATAGAAGCAAAATTGAAAGCAGATCCATCACTAATCACTATAATCCAGAAATTAAACAACCTGATTAAGGATTATAACAGCTAAAACCGCTTTCAAAATCTTCTGTATTACTTGTGCAATATATGCTATCATGCTGTGGAGTAATTCAGAAATGCTTTTTTTTCGGGAACATGTTGATAAACAGGTATCACCGAACTCATACAATTGTGTGGTGTAAAGTCATACAATATAACAAGTTTTATTAGTTATGCACTATTCAACAGGCTCTACTAATACTACTACTATTTATATATATATATTAGATTATATAGACTAAGAGATAAACGGAGGATTTATGAAGTTTAACTTTGACAGGGATGCTCTTCTAAAAGAAATTGCCATAGCCCAAGAAATAATCGCGACAAAAAACGCTATTTCAATTTTATCCAATGTTATGCTTCAGGCTGAAAATGGAACCTTGACCATTAAAGCTACCGATATCAAAGTAAACTTTGAAACAAAAATTCCGGTAGATGTAATCGAAAACGGATCAACAACGGTTTTTTGCGATAAATTCATGAGCATTCTTTCATCATTACCCCAAGGTGATATTGAGTTTGAACAAAATGATATTAAAATCACGATTAAACCGGCCAGCAAAAAAGCCCGTTTTCAGTTAAAAAGCATTGCCAGCGATAAGTTTCCTGAATTTACTTCACCCAATAATTTATCCTTCTTTGAAATACCGGTAAAAGAATTCAAAGAGATGATACATCAAACTGTTTTTTCTGTGTCTGATGATGAAACCCGCTATTTTATGAATGGTGTCTACATGGAAAAAAAGAATGATTCTCTGCAACTTGTGGCCACCGATGGGCGTCGTTTAGCCTATATTTCAAAGCAATTTGGAGTTAGCATTCCGGATTTCAAGGCTGCCATTGTTCCACCTAAAATTTTAACGATAATCAATCGTCGCTCATCGGATGAAGGTTTGATTGCGATTGCCGTCGGCGAAAAAAATATCTTTTTCCGCTTTGCCAATTACGAATTTGCCTCTGTATTGATTGATGGTCAATTTCCCAATTACAGCCGGGTTATTCCTGAATCACAATCCCGTTCGTTCGAGGTTGAAACCAAGGAGCTTATGGAAGCTCTGAAGCGTGTTGCATTGCTGGTAGAACAGAAATCCCGCCGGATTTATTTGACCGTAGCGCCGGGTACCTTGACTGTCAGTTCACAGGAAAGCGAGATTGGAACCGCCAAAGAAGAGATTCCCTGTAAATATGACGGAGAAGAACTTACTATCGCCCTGAATTATTTATATGTTGAGGAACCGCTGAAAGTAATAGGCTCGGACAGAATCAAAGTGGAATTTACTGAGGCCATGAAGGCCATTACCCTGAAATCTGAACCCGAAAAAGATTTCTTCCACATCGTCATGCCGATGCAGATGGAATAGACTAAAAATCTGTGCCTTTTTTATCCGTTTCTCTGGCCAATTTTCGAAATCTTGAAAATGGAACAATAGATCTCCTTGCCCGGGAGGTCTATTTTATTGGTGAAAATGGTCAAGGAAAAAGTAACTTGCTGGAAAGTCTGTATTTATCGGCCTATGGAGGCTCCTTCCGGACCAGAAATGAGATGGAAATGGTTAAGGAAGGCTCCGAAGGCTATTCAGTCCGTTCGATTTTTCGGGATCAAAAAGAGCATACTCATACAATTTTTTCGCGGTTTGAAAACGGCAAAAAAAGAATCGAAAAAAACGCCAAAGTCATTCAGGACCGTAAAGAGCTGGTAGATACTATTCCTTGTGTGCTTTTCTGCCATGATGATCTGGATTTTGCTTCCGGCTCTCCTGAACGCCGCCGTTTTTTTATTGACCAGTCTCTGTCTATGTATGACGGCTCCTATATTGATGTGTTACGAAATTATAAAAAAATACTGAAAACCCGCAATTCAGTCCTGAAAGATAAAAACAGGGAATTACTGGATGTGTTGGACGCACAGCTCGCTGAAACTGGACTGGAAGTGGTGCGGAGACGGCATCACACTATTAAAGATTTTAATCAGGTTTTTGGTCGTCTGTATCAGCAGGTCAGCGGCATTGATAATGTTGAAATTGAGTATCTACCGTCATGGAAGCGGGAATCAGCAGAAAAAATATTGATTTATCTGGCTGAAAAACGTGAATATGATCTTTCGATGTGCACGAGTATGAGCGGTCCGCACCGTGACAGGATCCGGTTTATGCGTAATAATACTTTATTCGTCCCAACGGCCTCGACCGGCCAGCGGCGGCTGTTGTCATTGCTGCTGCGGACTGCCCAAGCCCAATTTTACACCGAAACCACCGGCCGGTTGCCGGTTTTGCTGATGGATGATGTGCTTTTAGAATTGGATCCTGAAAAAAGACAGCGCTTTACGGCTATGCTGCCCGAATACGACCAGCTGTTTTGCACTTTTTTACCGGAAGAGCCCTACGAGCGGTACAAGCGCAGCACTACCCGGATTTATCAGATCAGGCAGGGAAGTTGGAATGAGTAAGGAAATCAAAAAAGCCGGTGAGGTAATCTCGGTTCTTTTTAACAATCTCAGTTCCCAGCAATTTGAGGATTCTTCGCGCCTTTTTAAAACCTGGAAAGACGCAGTAGGAGACCGGATAGCCGCGCACAGTCGCGTTCTGGATGTGCATAACGGTAGTGTAATTGTTGAAGTCGACCATCCCGGTTGGAACCAGATGATCGGTTATCGAAAACAGGCGGTTTTAACGCAACTTCAACATCAGTTTCCAGAGCTGGGCATTAAAACTATGTCAATCAGGGTAAAAACCGCTGAAAATATTGAATATCGACGCGTTGAAACCCAGGTAGGGGCCGGTTTACCCCGGCAAACCGCCGCGGAGGAGCCTGAATCCGATATACCCCTTGATAATGCTCTACCGGATGAACTTAAACAGGTCTTAAGCCGTCTGAAAGACAGTATCCGTAAGGGGAAAAGCGATCATTAATCTTTTGATGAAAGCCTTTCTTAAACATTAGGATACTTGACCTCAGTATTTGGAACAGGTATACTTCGATGCCTGTCTTATACGGCAAAACGTGAACATTTGAGTTTTTAAAGATAAAAACTCGTGCAAATAAAGGAGTCGCAAGTTCCATGAAACGGACATATCAACCCAGCAAAGTAAAACGTAATCGTAAATTCGGTTTTCGCGCCAGAATGGCTACCCGTGGCGGTCGCCTTGTTCTCAAAAGACGTCGGGCAAAAGGCCGGTACAAACTGAGCATTTCTGACGAAAAGAAACCCTATTAACACACATTGAGCCGTGAAGAGCTCAGGATTTTCTAAAGAGGAGCGATTAACGCGCTCCTCGGCTATTGAAACAGTCTTCCGAAAGGGAAAAAAATATAGCTGTGACGGGGCAAAACTGTTTGTCCTGGCCAATGGGTTGGAGCGGAACCGGGTGTTGTTCACCTTTCCACGAGGATATGGCACGGCAGTTCAGAGAAATTATTCCCGCCGACTAAGCCGTGAAGCCTATCGCCATCTAAAACAGAAAATCAGAACGGGTTTTGATTTAACCGTTCTTGTGTTTCCCGGTAATGATTCATTACCGGATCGGACGCAGCAATTTTTTGCGCTGATGCGAAAAGCAGAACTTTTAACGGAATAATCATGAATAAAATCTTACGTGTTTTTTTTCATGGATTGATTCGAGTTTACCAGAAATGGATTTCGCCCCTATTCCCGGCCTCTTGCAGGTATTATCCGACATGCTCTGCGTATGCGTACGAAGCAATTAGTAAACACGGCCCGTATAAGGGGCTGTGGATGGCTATAAAACGTATTCTGCGCTGTCATCCTTTTCATGAAGGCGGCTCTGATCCCGTACCCTAACCGTAAAGGAGCTTACGCAGTATGGAAAAAAACACGCTTATTGCGATTGTATTATCTAGTTTAGTTATTATCGGGGCGTTTTTCGTCCAGACAGTTTTCTTTCCGCCGGAACCCTTCCCGGGAACAACGCCCACTACCGCTGAAGCCGCGACGGCCCTGCCTGTTAATGAGGCTACTCTGGCCCCGGCCGCCGCTACCGCTCTGCAGCAGGTTTTTGCGGACTCGCCGACCGAAACCCTTACCGAGGAACGCATTGTTCTTGAAACCGACCTGGTACGGGTGGAGTTTACCAACCGCGGCGGTGATATTATCTCTTATAAGCTAAAAGAACACTCGGACAAAGACGGCCTGGTAGAAATGGCTGACTTTGTAACTGAACGGAACCGGGCTTTTTCGGTTATCCTCGGTGACGCCAATGGCCAAGTGATCGATCAGCTCTATAACGTAAAGCGAATCAGCGATACCGCCATCGGTTTTTACCGGGAAATGACCATCCTGAACAGTGATGGGACTCAAGCCTCCTTCACCCTCGCCAAGCAGTACACCTTCTATCCCGGCGATTATATGTTCAAGTTGGACATCATTGTCGATGGTAAGGAAAATATGAACGGCCTGGCCTTCGGCAACGCGGCCTATACCATCAGAACTTCCCCGCAGATTGGACCGGAATGGCATCCCGGTGAAGACAAATACGAATATCGCCGTTTTTATTATCAGTTAAACGGTAAGAAAAAAACCGTTACTCTGAAAGAAAACCAAAGCCGGCTGATCACTGACAAATTTACCTGGTCCGCGGTGGCCGGTAAGTACTTCACCCTGATCGCGCTTCCGGAAGTGCAGTTGGCCTCCGGTTACCTTACCACCCAAACCGCCGTAGAAAATCAGAATACCGCCCAGTTATTTTTAACCAGATCTGCCTATTCCGGAAAAATGGTAACCGATACCTGGCGCTTTTATGTCGGGCCGCGTACCGAACGGAATCTTACCAAATATAATCTGGTTATGAACAACGCGCACGGAATTTCGGATGTCGGCATTGACGCTGTCGTTGAAAGTAGCGGTATTCTTGGCCCTCTCGAAATTGTGCTCAAAATACTGATGGAGTTTTTCTATAAACTGATCCCGAACTGGGGTGTTTCGATCATTCTGCTGACTATTTTAATGCGCATGATTCTGTTTCCGCTGACTAAGAAAAGTTCTCAGGCGACCCTGAAAATGCAGGAATTGCAGCCCAAGATCAAGGAAATTCAGGACAAGTACAAGGCTAATCCCCAGAAAATGAACGAGGAAATGGCTAAGTTTTATAAAACCGCCGGCTATAATCCTCTTTCGGGATGCCTGCCGATGCTGATTCAGTTCCCGCTGATTTTCGCGATGTATAATCTGTTTAACAACTATTTTGAGTTCCGTGGCGCGCTGTTTATTCCCGGCTGGATTCCGGACCTGTCCCAGGGCGATAGCCTGATGGTGCTGCCGTTCACGGTCCCGTTTGTAAATTGGACTAATTTACGGCTTCTTCCGGTGCTCTATGTAATATCTCAAATGATTTTCGGAAAGGTTACCCAAACACCCGGAGCGGCCCAGAATAATTCATCCATGAAAATGATGATGTACGGTATGCCATTGTTCTTCTTCTTTATTTTCTATAATGCGCCGGCCGGACTGCTGCTGTACTGGACCTTCTCCAATTTGCTGACAATGGCCCAGCAGGTTATTATTAACCGGATGATGCACAACAAGAAGGAAATTCAAAAAAAGTAACATTAATGAGCCAGGAGCGTTTATATGACATACGAGTTTGAAGGAAAAACAGAAAAGGAAGCTATTGAAAATGCGGCTGCCGAACTGGGTCTGGAAAAAGATCAGTTTGATGTCGAAATTCTTGAAACACAGAAAAACAGCATTTTCAAAAAAGGGTATGTAAGGATTTGCGTGCATACCGATGAAGCGCCGGCCCGCGCGCAAACCCGTGATTCGGGTCGCGGAAACAGCATGGATGCCGAATTTGACGGTTCTGTGTCCAAAAGCCGGAATATCTTCCAGGATCCGCTGCCGAAAGACGAATTTGAAAAAGCAATGGTTGATTTTGTGGCCTCGGTTATCAGAAAAATGGGCTACGACGTGACTGTAGAGGTAATGTCCCGCGAGGAAAAGAAGATCGGTTTACGCCTGATTTCACGCAGTTCTTCGATTTTGATCGGTCGTAAGGGAAAGAATCTTGATTCTCTGCAGTTGATCGCCAATGTATTCGCCGGACGGCAGGGTCGGGAAGATACCAGAATTATTCTGGATTCAGAAAACTATCGTATCCGCCGCGAAGAGTCACTTGTTCGGCTGGCTTATACCACCGCCGACCGGGTACGCACCAGCCGGGGTTCAATGCTGCTTGAGCCGATGAATCCCTTCGAGCGGCGCTTGATTCATACCACGCTCAACGATATCGGTGATGTGGATACCAAGAGCGAAGGTGAGGGGCTTTATAAACAAGTCCGGGTATTTTACAAGGGGCGATAAATGTTACGGATAACTTTTTTGGCATTACTTGGTGGACTGACTCTGGCCATGGCCTCGGCCGATGTGCAGGATCGACTGCTCACGCTGGTCTCCTCTGAGACCGCGCAAGTTTTGCTGGAAAAGGGTTTTATCCAAAATACAATGTACAAGCAGAAAGGCGCGCGTCCTTTCCTGGCACCGAAGACAGTCCTCGGCAACGAGGCCCTGTCATTTTGGGAAGGGGACGAAGCGCCTTTTTTTGTTGAAAACCTGTATTTGTATAAAAAGCCCGCAACCGAAATTACCCGAGATGAACCCGACGCCCTTCGAATATCCAGAATTTTACGCTCGGTTTCCTCACTGGAAGGTATTGAATATTATTCAACCAGCCGCAAGCGTATGCGCACGCTTTATGAAAAATCCTTTGCTATTGCCTCACCGGACAGCCGGTTGAAGATTCCGGACGCCTTGTCCGGACCGGCGAATAATATTTCACAATATGTATTCCAACGGGATTTAACTTTTGGAAGTTGTGTGTATTTATATTCCTATCGCCAGGATGCGGATGAAACCGGTTTTTTTGTTCGAAATCTTGACCCTCTTTCATATGGTATTATCAGGGTGGTAAACCGCGAACGGTTTAAGGTTTCCTTGATAGTGCAGGATTTGAATGATTATTTATTAATTTATGCTTTAACTCGGGCCGATTTTCCGGCTCTGCCCGGTCTTGAGTCAAAAGTAAACGCTTCCTTCAGCACCAGGGCGGAAGCTTTGTACAAGTGGTTTATTAACGCCTATGAACAGCCCTGAAAAAGACTTGATTCTAGCCTTTGATCAGGGAACTACCAGTTCCCGGGCTATTCTTTTTAACCGTAACGGAGATATTCTCGCCCAGGCTCAAAAGCCGCATGCTCAGATTTATCCATTTCCCGGATGGGTTGAGCATGATCCAATAGAAATTTGGCAAAATCAGTTGGCTGTGGCCCGCGAATGCATCGCCAAAGCCGGTTCAGACGCTAAAAGAATAGCGGCTATCGGTATTACAAATCAGCGTGAAACGGTAGTTTTGTGGGATAAAAAAACCGGTAAACCGGTTTATAACGCCATTGTCTGGCAGTGCCGTCGTTCCACGGACTTGTGTGAAAAAATGATCGCTATCGGAATGGACGAAACTTTCCGGCGGCGGACCGGACTGCGTCTGGATCCTTATTTTTCCGGAACCAAGCTGACCTGGTTGTTTCGCGAGAATCCTGATCTATTTCAGCGCGCTAATAATGGTGAACTTTTTTTTGGTACAATCGATACCTGGCTACTTTGGAATTTAACCGGCCGCCATTGTACGGATACCACTAATGCTTCCCGCACCCTGCTCTATAATATTTACGAACAGCGCTGGGATCCTGATTTACTGACTATGCTGCAGATCCCGGAATGCATTTTACCGGAAGTCCTGCCGAGTTCCGCTGATTTCGGGATGGTGTCCACTGATCTTTTGGGTCTGGAAA
The DNA here is from genome assembly GCA_942493045.1 of Treponemataceae bacterium. GTDB lineage: Bacteria > Spirochaetota > Spirochaetia > Treponematales > Treponemataceae > Teretinema. The sequence continues at coordinate 2,515,300 of OW818665.1, forward strand.
TACCGGTAAGCGGTATGATTGGCGATCAACAAGCCGCTCTTTTTGGGCATAATTGTTTTTATCCCGGAATGGCGAAAAATACCTATGGTACCGGATGCTTTACTTTGCTTAATACCGGAGATTTACCGGTGTGGTCGAAAAACAATCTGTTAACCACCATCGCCTGGACTATCGGAAAGAAAACAACCTACGCCTTGGAAGGATCAGTCTTTATAGGTGGCGCTGTCATTCAGTGGTTACGCGATGAAATGCGCATTATACAAAAATCGAGTGACTCCGAAACCCTGGCCCGCTCCGTCGGTGACACTGGTGGAGTGTTTTTTGTGCCTGCTTTTGTGGGACTCGGCGCCCCGTATTGGGATCCGGACGCCCGCGGGGCGATATTCGGCCTTACGCGCGGAACAACGCAGGCCCACCTGGCTAGAGCCGCCCTGGAGAGCATCGCCTATCAGAGTGAAGACTTACTGGAAGCCATGGTTGCCGATTATGGAAGATATATCGAAATACTGAAAGCGGATGGTGGCGCGGTAACCAATGAATTTTTAATGCAATTTCAAGCTGATATATCCGGAATACCGGTTTCTATCCCGGAAGTTACGGAAATTACGGCACTGGGCGCTGCCTATATGGCCGGTTTGAAAGTCGGAGTTTGGAAAAATTTACGAGATATTGAGCAAAACTGGAAAATGAAGAAGGAATTTACTCCTGCTATGCAGGATGATGAGCGCGCTAGTAGATTGGCAGGATGGCATAAGGCTGTTCAGGCCACAAGGGGGTATACATGATGCAAAAAAGAACTCGGTTATTACTGGTAATTGTATTGTTACTGGTAATAGTGGGCAGCGCGACCGCTGCCGCGATAATTATGGGCGGTAAAACCGCTGAAACAGGAAGGAATGTACAGATGAATGGAAACGAACCCGCAGCCATTACCGCGGATGGGCTTTATGCCGAAATGGATACGACCAAGGGAAAAATAATCATCGAGTTATACTTCCAGAAAGTCCCGCTGACAGTGTGCAATTTCGTAGGTCTGGCAGAGGGAACGCTGGACGCTGCCAAGGGCAAGCCGTTTTATGACGGACTGGTATTTCACCGGGTTATCGCCGATTTCATGATTCAGGGCGGTGATCCGCTCGGTAACGGTACTGGTAACCCCGGATATCGTTTCCCGGATGAAATCGATCCTACCCTGCTGCACAACGGTCCTGGAATGCTTTCTATGGCTAACTCCGGACCTAATACCAATGGCAGTCAGTTTTTTATTACCCATAAGGAAACTCCCTGGCTTGACGGAAAACACGCGGTCTTCGGTAAGGTCGTTGAAGGCATGAATGTCGTAAACAGCATTGTCCAAGGAGACAAGATTGTTACTCTCCGGATAGTCCGCCGCGGCGACGCGGCCCGCTCCTTTAAGAGCTCCCAGGCCGATTTTAACGCCTATCAGAGCAGTCTGGCGGCCCGTCAGCGTGAAAAACAACAGGCCGCTAACCAGGCCGTAATACAGCAGATTCGCGCGAAATGGCCGACTGCTGAAGTTGCTGAAAATGGTGTGTTTTTTGTTAAAACCCGCGAAGGCACCGGAGCCCAGGTGGTTAAGGGACAGACTTTAACAATGAAATATAAGGGATATCTGCTCAACGGCACGGTATTTGATGACTCCGATATGCATAAACCACTGGAATTCCAGGTTGGCGCCGGCCGGATGATCCCCGGTTTTGACGCTCAGGCTTTATTGATGAAGGTTGGAGAGCGCCGGACTATAGTTATTCCGCCGGAGCTGGCTTATGGAGCGGCCGGTATCCCCGAGGTAATTCCCGGGAATTCCTATATCGCTTTTGATGTAGAACTACTGTCAGCCAGATAACAACGGTTTCTTAAAAATTGAGGCGGGTCCTTCTTTGGAAGGATCCGTTTTTTTTTGTTTACTAAAGAGTTGTACGAAACACGATTGTGGAAAACCTGTTGATAAGTTGTGCTGCGGTTGTGGAATTGAACCCTTCCAGAGGCGCGCTTTCGGTGTGCAAAGAAGCTCCGCTTTCTTTATGTCTTAAGGAAATAAGAAGCTCGGTATCATTAGTCGTTACCACGAGTTCTAAAAGCGCGTCTTTCTTGTGCATAAAAAAAGTCTTGTGAAAGTAGCTCTTGAATTTTGAAGAACGAATTCTGAAAGCTGGATTGTTGGAAGAAGTTATTTGTATATTCACCGGGAGCCGGATATTATAATAGACCAGCGCCGCTGGATTTAACTTAAATAGCAGCGTTCGAAGCTCCGTGGTCTGATTTTTTTGATACCACGGTGTGTTCAGAATTCGATGCGCGACCGTTTGTTCCAGATAATTTTGCTCCCAAACCGGATCCAATTGCTGTATAGCCAGGTCTAAGAGCTGGTTATCCTTTTGTAAAATTCCTCGAATGGCAGTATAGGAGGGCTGGGCGGCAGGTATCAGTGTGGTTTCAATCTGCTCCGCCTTGTCCAGGAAGGAGAGCGTAGCGCGCCTCCACGGGTTAAAGGCCTGATAATAATAAGTATTGATGTGCAGTTTTTGTTCGTTTATGGTGTTGTACAATAAGGAGTTCTTTTCGTAATAAGCGCCTATTGCGCGGCTGCGGATACGATATAAAGCGTCATGATACCAATATTTTATTCTGTGGATAACCTGTGTAAAACCACCCGGGATACTTGTTGATAAGTTGTGGAAAAATGTGTGTTTCAGTTTATTCATCTGCAAGCGATGAATATCGGCCTGCATACTGTGTATGTCCCGATCGAACAAATCAGTGCTTGTTCCGTAGTTGGCGATCCAGCTTAAATTATCTTTTTTAAGAATTGCGGTCAGCATTTTTTGCGCTTCTTCTGGATATCCGGCTCGAATATAGCAGGTGACGATACCCATCGAGGCTAAGGGGCTTTCATCACGCATCGCTCCGCTGCGGTAATGGGAGAGGCTGGCGCTGAAATCCAATTTGCGTAACTCGAGTTCACCCAGCATCAAATGCCCTGAAGCCTGATCGGAAGCTTGCAGAGACAGGTAGGCGTCGTCATAGGCCCGCGCGAAATTGTAAAAAGTGCCTTCCATAATCGAACGATTGTAAAGATAGATCGATTTTAAGTATAAAAGCCCTGAAGCGTCGGCTTTGGCAACAGCCAGCGAGTAATTAGTTTTGGCTGCTTCATAATTATAGGCAGCGGTATATAAGTTGCCGAGTCCGGCATATAGACTACTGTCCGATTCATCGCGGGCAAGGATGTTCTGTAAAGCCGCGATACCCTGATCAATTCGATGTGTTTTGTAACACAGCCAGCCATAATTTGACCAGGCATACGTATCATCCGGATTGACTTTCAGAAATTCAGTGATAAAGGAGAGGGCTTCTTCATCAAGATTCAGATAGCCTGCGGATTCTGACAGCATTTTATAGATATATGATTCGGTGTATCCGAGCTGTAGCGCTTTTTGAAGATATTCATAGGCCAATTGATACAGTTTACGCTCAAAGAATATCTCGCCCATTTGAAAAGCAAAGCGGTAATCATTTGGATAGAGCCACTCACCTTCCTGAAGGGCGCTGATGGCCCTGTCCCAATTTTCAGTTTGAACGGCTTCGGCGGCGGTTTCCAGTAGTTCATCGGGGAACCGCGGTAGCTGGGCCTCGTTTTGGGCGTGCAGCGGTGAAAGAGAAAGAGCGCACAGCAGAAACAGACCGAGAGGTAGAATTTTTCTCAGTGATTGCAGCCAGCGATTGAGCGCGGCGGGATATAACTTTGTTAAATCCTGAAATAGCCGGGTAGCTTCTTCGACATCGACACTGGAAATGAGCGGAGCAAATAAAGCCTTTTGTTGTAGTGCAAAAAAATCGTTCAGGGGCGGATTATTCAGAGATTGAATGAAATCATGTCTCGAAGAAAAGTTCTCTGCCGATTTTGCGTAACCGGGTAATCGATGGTATAGAATTTGACTCATAAACGCGATTTTTTTCCGCTTGTCTTGAATAAAAAGCAACATCAGCGAAGGATACCAAAAACTTCTGCTTAGCAAAAGCATTACGATCACCAGCAAAACCGGAGCAAAAAAGGTAATGCCGCGTCTGATTATTTTAATAAAGGAATCAGTACCGGATATATCAGCTTGATCGGCGACATCCTCTTTATTCTCTGTGAGCAAAAACCGTCGGTTTGTGATAATTTCTTTAAGCAGAGCAGTGAATTGTTCGGGATCGGCGCTTCCACCGGGAGGTATTTCCTGTCCATCGGCCAGTTGGTTGGTGGTGGGGTCAAAAGCGATCCATCCAAAACCCGGAAAATATACTTCGACCCAGGCATGCGCTGTGTTGGATCGGATCGGATAATAATCTAAATTTCCGTTGGCCGGATCCACAAAGAAACCGGCGGCAACCCGCGCCGGAATGCCGACGCTGCGCAACAGCAAGGTCATTGAAAATGCGAAGTAAGTACAGTAACCCTGCTTTGTCTCAAAGAGAAAATAGCGTAATTGGTCACCGTCCGGCGCTATTCCGGGGGACAATGAATAACGGTAATCGCCGTTTTTCAGGTATTGTTCAACAAAATACACTTTATCGAAATAAGTTTCGAATTTTTCGGTCAAGGACAGGGCTAAATCCTGTAGCATCAACTTTGTCACTGGATCGATCGCGGTGTAAAAGGCTAAATCAGCCTCGCTTAAACCTTCGGACTCGCCGGCGTTCGGTTTTGGTACAGAAATTATTGCCAGGGGAAATTGTATTGAACAGCGACTGGTTACGGCATAGCTGCTTTTAAAACTGGATTCATCCCATAATTGATAGGGATTAATTTCCTGTGGCGAGTCCATGGCGATAAAAGAGGTCGGGTCAAAATTAACTATAAAGTATTCCTGAAAAATTTCGGAGCGTTCCGTGTAAGTTACTTCCGGCAAGCTAACCGGTCGGCGAGGTAATTTTTTTAACTGGGCGTTTTCGTCAGGGGCTTGCTGTTCGAAGAACCCCTGTTCGCGGTTCCATCCTGACAGCCAGGTGCGCCGTAGAAAAACGGTCAGGCTTTCCGGAGGTAGATGCGCTACCAAAACAAGATCATCATTTAATTTAATCTCATCGCGCAAAGAAAGGTAAGGAGAAAAGTCAAATTGAAAAAGCGTGGGCTGAATCAGTCCGCCCCGGTTGCTGACGGAACCGGCGATGAAAAAACGATAGGCGTAAACTGATCCGAAAATGAAAACAAAGACAAAAAGGCCGTAAAACGCGGCGCTGCTGAATTTAAATTGTTCCTGTAATACCAGCTGAAGAACTTGCAGAGAACAGAATAAAAAGATAAAGAGGGCCGCGATGATTGGATGCGGAAAAATGGTAATGGTAAAATTAGCCTGGGACCAGAGGCAGAGAGCCAGCAGCAATAAATTGACTGGTGGAAGTGCCTTTCTAGCGGTTTCATGACGGCAGAAAACTAATGTTGTGAAGAAACTGAACGTAATGGTGAGAAAAAGCGGTAGCCGCGCGAGGCGCAAAAAAAGATAGGCTGTGCGTACCGGGGAGAAGTTACTCAGCGGTAAAAGACCGACCAGCGGATATAAAAACAGAAACGCCGTACCGAGGCAACCTAGGAATAAATATAGTGAAGAAATTCTAAATTTGTAGATGAGAGTGGCGGCGGAAGCTGAAAGCAGACCCACCGCGACGGCCAGGATTGGATGGTATATTTCGGCTATAAAGGCCGCGGAAAAATAAAGAAGCAGTGATAAAGAAAAAAACTGGATGGTGATTCGAAACTTAAAGCGTACTGACATTGTAACCATCCTTTTTCAGGGACAGACCATGTAAAAAACCGGCTTGATGAGGAGCTTCAGCTAGAAGCAAGATAGTGCTGTTTTTTTTGATCGGAAGCAAAGCCTGGTTTATCATTTCCCGGGCGGAAGAAGTATGAGCAGGACAGCAGACGTACAACAGAGCCGTGTCATTCAATATCTTGGAGGGGAAAACCGGAGTAAAAAACTTTTGTTCTCTTTGGGGTAAGGCAAAGAACTCCCGTAAAGGGCTTAAGGATCGCTTCGTGATAGTATCGGTATGTAATTCGCGTACTTCACCCCAGGCGTTTATCAGCATAATAGAGAGTGGAATCTGGCGTGAAATCAGGTTTTCAGCGAGATAAAGTGCCTTTGCGGTAAGCTGTTCAAAAAGCCGGGCCCGGCTGGAATACGAGCCAAGTTGAGGATCTATCCAATTCTGAAGGTAGAGCGTATAACGGGTTTCCGGCGGCGGCAGCAGTTCGCCCTGACGGATAGTCAATTCTCCGGTATGGGCTACGGCTTTCCAGTGAATACGCCGGGGGTCGTCGCCGCTCTGATATTGACGGCTTTCCAATAGATCTTCGGAGCGGTGAAAGGTGCTTTTTCCGCGCAATGGGACAGCGCTCCGGGAAGGTTTCAGCAGCGCTTTTGCGGTTTCCGGGTAGGCTGGAATCAGTATCCTCTGTCCGTGAGCTGGAACTTTAATTGACAGGCAAAAAAAACCGGCCGGATCGGTAATGATCAGCGCCTGTATGCTTTCCCGGTATTCGCCGCGGCTATACTGATCAATAATACCCTTGTAACCTGTTGATCCAAGGGGCAGGCGTAAGGTAAGCGCCGGGGGGTTTTTCTCAGGCGGACCGCTCAGATACCGGCCAAAGTAATAAGCGACGCTGCCTGGACAGAGTTTTGGAAAGGCTGAATTTCCTTCGCCGGGATTTATGCAGATCTGATTCGTTCTGATTTCAATAAATAATTGAACCTTCCGCCAATGAAAACGGGTGGCAATAACCGAAAGAAGCGCGCAGCCTGCATAACAAAAAAGAGCCAGTGAACCGAAAATAGCCGCCATTTCTCCCCGTGAATAGCCGACAACGAACAGCGCTATAGCGCCGGAAAGGCACAGTATCCCATAAAGTGAAACCGGCATTGGCAGACGTTGGTTTTTAGGCCTCACGGGACCATTCGATCCTTTTTTCCAGTTTGTTGAGGGTATCTGCGGTCATTTTTTTTATCAAAGCGGCAATGTCCGCTTCAGGATCTCGGGCAATTACCCGGTGCGCCAGCACCGGAACAGCCAGATCGCTGATATCGGTATCTTCTACCCAGGTGCGGTTGCGCACCAGGGCCAGGGAGCGGGCGGCCTGCAGTAAATGCAGGACTCCGCGGGGTGATACACCCAGGGACAGCTGCGGAGCGGAGCGGGTTTTTCGAACCAGGCTGACCAGAGCCTTTTCCAGCGCCGGGTGGCAAAAAACGGTGGTTCTTTCTTTGCGGGCGGCAACAATGTCCGCTGCGTTTAGCAGGGGTTTCAGGAAGGGTAGTACTGTTTGGGCCGGATCGTCATGTAAAATTGAAAGCTCGGCATTTTCATCCGGATAGCCGAGGGATAGTCGAAGCATAAAACGATCCAACTGGGCCGCCGGCAGGGGGTAAGTCCCTTCAGATTCAATCGGATTCTGGGTGGCTACGACAAAGAACAAAGGACTGACCGGACGTGTTTTTCCGCTTGCCGTAACCTGATTTTCGGCCATGACCTCAAGCAGGGCAGACTGTACTTTTGGCGTGGTGCGGTTGATTTCATCGGCTAGCAGTACATCCGTAAAAACCGGGCCGGGCATAAAGGTAAATTTATGGGTGGAGGAGTTATAAATATCCACACCGGTTATGTCATAGGGTAGCAGATCAGGGGTGAATTGGATGCGGCTGAACTGCAGAGCTTTTTTGCTGCGCCCGGTACCGTCGGTACCGACAATTCTAGCCAGGGCTTTTGCCAGAGTTGTTTTACCCAAACCCGGCATGTCTTCCAGCAGGACATGACCGCCGGCCAGATAAGCCGCCACAAAAAGCTCGAGACGGTCTGTTTTTCCGCGAATAACGGAAGAGAGGGCGGTAACCAGGACTTTCGCAGTGTTATAACTTTTCATTAGGCTAGAAGTATAGCATAGGCAAAGTTTTTTCCATACGTTTTTTTTATCTTCGACGGCGCAAAAGCAGCAAACGCAGCAGGCTGGCCATGGCCGCGAGAGCCGAGGCCACATAGGTTAGCGCGGCCGCGGTAAGCACTTTACGGGCGCCGGTTAATTCATCTTCTGTCAGTATAGCCTGGGATTTTAGCAACTGCAGGGCGCGACCGGAAGCGTTAAACTCAACCGGCAGTGTAACCAGGTAAAAAAGCACCGCGGCGGCAAACAGGATGATACCGATATCAATCAAAATTGGAAAACTCATGACCAGGCCGGCTAGTACCATATAAGGGCCGATTGATGATCCGATGGAGGCAACGGGGACCAGCGTAGACCGCAGAGTTAACGGTCCGTAACCGGTGTGATGTTGAATGGCGTGGCCGGCTTCATGGGCGGCGATGCCGATGGCGGCTATGGATGTTTTATCGAAAACCCCGGGCGACAGACGCAGAGTTTTATCCGTCGGATTGTAATGGTCGCCCAATGATTGAGATATGGCGCCGATTGTCACATCAGTTACGCTTTGCGAGCGCAGTATGGTTTGGGCTGCTTCCGCTCCGGTTATTTTTCGGCGGCTCTCTATTTTGCTGTATTTTGAAAAGGCAGATTTCACCATGATCTGGGCAATCAGGGAAAACAACAGAGCCGGGACAATCAGAAAAATATAACTCTGGTCTACATACATCATACTAAAAGATATACAATAAAAGAGTGGGATTGTGAAGACAGGAGAGACAGAGCGGTGAATTCACTATTACTGTATGGATTGTGTTTACTCGGATTTTTGGTTTCCGGGTGGCTGTTTTTTTCGCTGGCCGCCGGAACGGTACTGTATCTCAGTTTTTTAACCACTTCACACGCTTCTTTAACTCCTTCGGTTTTAGACAAAAGCGACGGACAGAGGGCTTTGTCCGCGCATACCAAAGACTCGCGGGTAATGGATCCGATCCGGGAAGCTAAGGACCGCTGGTTTTCTGCCGGACAGGCAGCAGACCGCCTTCCCCTTGCGTTGACCTCCGCCGACGGATTGGTACTGCATGGGGAGCTGTGGTTCGCGCGATCTGAAAAAATCCCTGAAAACGGTATGCTTGTGATATTGGTTCATGGTTTTACTGATAGCGCCGCCGGAATGGCTTATCTGGCCGAGATTTATCATCAAAATGGTTATGCTGTTTTTATTCCGGATCTTCGGGCTCACGGAGAGAGCGAAGGAACTCGGATTACCATGGGCAAGCGGGAAGCTGAAGATTTGGGGCTGTGGATAAATCTGCTTAAGAAAAAATTTTTGCTTGCAAAAGTAATATTGCACGGTGTATCCATGGGCGCGGCCGCGGTGTTAGTTTATGCAGGTTCCGCCTCTGAAAATTCCGGTTTGATAAAACTGGTGATTTCTGACAGTGCCTATACGGATTATTTTAAGACATTCAGGCGCATGATTACGCTGGTGGTTAAAAATTCGATACTGGCGTTCGGTATTACCGCTGCCGCTAGTCTGGTCAGCGCCCTGATGACCGGGGTGTTTTTTTCTTCGGTCAAACCGTTACGGTCCGTTTTGAAGATTACTGTTCCGATTTTGTTCTTTCATGGGCAAAAAGACGTTTTGGTTCCGGTGGAAATGGCTCGTACCTTATTCAGAGAAGCGGCATCGGGGCAGAAAGATTTAGTGGTAGTGCCGGACGCGCCGCATATCGGCGCTTGGGCCTATGCGAAGGATCTCTACTGGCAAAAAATTGCCGAAATGATAGACAAAGTTGCTATTGAAGAATCCTGAGGAGGTTTCACATGAAGCGATCCAGTTTGGTCCCTTTGTTTCTGGGTGCGGTTTTTCTGATGAATGCGGTGTATAGCCAGGAGTCCAGCGCCGTTTTTACGCCGATTGACGTACCGGTTTCCCGTGTTGTGCTTTTTTCTTCGGGAGTCGCTTACTTTGAACATGCCGGCCGGGTTACCGGGAACGCGCTGCTCTCCCTGCCTTTCCGGCTGGAAGATGTGAATGACGCTCTCAAATCTTTGACCGTAAATGACCCCGGCGCAGCTCCTGTGGTGAGCTATCCTTCCGAGGAAACGCTGGATAGAAGCCTCAAGAGCTTAAAGATTGATCTTTCCGGAAAACCGACCGTAGCGGCTATTTTGGATAGCCTGCGTGGCGCTGAAATAACCGTTCAGTCTACTCAAAATATCACCGGCCGCATCATGGGTGTCGAAACCCGTTATGAAGGTGAGCAGCGACAGGAGCGGGCCTTTTTGTCCTTATTTACCCGACAGGGAATCAAGGTCATTGCCCTGGATGAGGCTGCCGGTTTTGCGTTCAGCGATACTAAACTCAATGAGGATCTAAACCGGGCGCTGGATATCATTTTTGCTTCGACAGACATGCAAAGCCGGAATTTGAGCATCCGGCTTTCGGGCCGGGAAGCCCGACCGGTTTCTATCGGCTATGTAATACCTTCTCCGGTCTGGAAAGCTTCTTACCGCATCGATTTGACCACGCCTGAAAAAGCCTTTCTGCAGGGCTGGGCGATAATTGACAACGCCGGCGATCTGGATTGGAAAAATGTCAGGCTGTCTTTGGTAACCGGCCGTCCGGTATCGTTTATTCAGAATCTGTTTCAACCGCTGTATATTCAGCGCCCGATAATTCCACTGTCTATTGCCGGGTTCGCTCAAGCCAGAACCTACGACAGCGGTTTCGGGGCCGTACCCATGGCTGAATCCGCTGATCGGGCCGCCGCCGCGCCGGCTATGGCTCAGCGCGCCAAATCCCTTTCATATGATGAAATGGAAGCAGAATCCTACTATAGTGGCGGGGCCCCATCTCCAGCTCCCTCTGTCGCTTTGGCGGCCTCTTCCTATAATGTCGCTGAATCGCGTTCGGCGGGGGATCAGTTTGAGTTTACGGTACGCGCGCCGGTAACCTTGGATCGTCGCCAAAGCGCGATGATTCCTTTAATCGAAACAACTATTACCGCTGAAAAAGTATCGATTTATTCCGCGGGGGGCGGCCGTCCGATGCTCGGCGCCCGGCTTACCAATTCAACCGGGATGAAGCTTCCGGCCGGCCCTATTACTGTGTTTGACGATAATACCTACGCCGGAGACGCCCTGATCGAGTTTTTTACTCAAAACGATAAGCGTATCATCGCCTATGGCGAGGACTTGCAGGTAAACGCCCTGAGTTCGACGGCTTCTGCCCGTGAGGTGACGGCGGTTTCCGTAGCGCGGGGTGTTATGACTATTACCCGGCGTGTTACAACCAGTAAAACCTATACCTTTAAAAACTCGGGGGCTAAAAACCGGAAAATGCTGATTGAGCACGCGATCACCGCTGGAACAGAACTGTTTGAGCCGGCGCGCTTTGATGAGAAGACGGCAACCCTATACCGGTTTGTATTGGATGTTCCGGCCGGAAAAGAAGAAGTGTTTACAGTACGGGAGCGGCAGAACGTAAACGAAACCGTCGCTTTGGTACAGCAGCGTCCCGAAACAATTTTGGCCTATTCTACTTCTTCGGAAATACCGGCCCGGGTTCGCGCAGCCCTGGAACGCGCTGTCGCTCTGAAAAAGGCCGCGGATGACGCCCGGCAGAACGTGACCGTATTGCAAGCTCAGAAAAATGAAAAAATCGCCGAGCAGGATCGCACGAGACGCAATATCGATTCTGTCGGAAGGGATAGTCAGCAGGGTCGTGAATTTTTACGAAAGTTGACTACTTCCGAAGCGGAGATCGATCAACTGAATGGTCAGATAGAAAGCGCCCAGAAGGCCGCTCGTGATGCCCAGTCCGCTTATGAAACTTATTTGCAGGGGCTGACTCTGGAGGCCTGATTTCGCAGTATTCCGCCGAGCGCGGGTTAACCTTCGGTTGGTTCAACTCCGCCCCGGCCTCTTTTAGTGGTCTGCCCGAGATAGCCGCTCATCTGGCGTTCCTGTTCACAGGCCAGTTGGTATTCAATCATGGCATGAAAAACCCGCATCAGCGGCGAAATATCGGCGTTGGTATTGGCCAGACCCGCTTTTTGCAGTTCGCCAGTCAGATAAAAAACTGATTCGATAGTTGAAAGACATTCAGGGGCTGGCTGGCGCTTAAAGGAAAACTGGGACCGGTATTGGGCGTTAAAAGAGAGCGTCGGCAGTTCTTTGAGACAGGTACTGAGTTTTACTATTTTAGCGGCGTGATTCCAGGTTGCGTCTACCAGAATTATCAGTAAGCGCCGGCCAGCTGCTTGCGCGCGAAATTCAGGACTATCCGAAAACAGGGCCTCTTTACCGGGATACAGCATCACCGGGTGATAATTCCGGCCTTCTCCATATCCTTCCGCTCCGTTTTTGCCGCTGATCAGCTCAGCTAAACGTTCATTAGCGGAAAAATTTACACCGATCAGTATTTCCGCGTCTTCCAGGGCTAAGGCGGCCAGTCGGCCGGTACCGGTACGCTGATGATAGGCTTCGCGGGGGTGCATCAAAAAAACATATTTAATTCCGGTTTTCGCCGGGACAAGGTCATGGCATAGGCAGGAGGCCAAAGGCCGGAAACATCGATAGCAACGGGTACTCATAGGGTCCCCATAGTAAAGGATTCCGGTAAAACAGTCAAAGCCGTTTACCCCGGCGCGTTTTTTGCATAAACCGCAATAATACCTATACTCAAAGGTGTAGGGAAACAGAGAAAATGAACGGTAAACTGATTATTGTAAACGACCGGATGCAGGAAAACTATCAATATAGGCTGACAGCTCCGGAAGGACAGGATTTTGATCCGGATTTCAAACCGGATTTAACTCCCCCTCAAATGCTGGAGTTGGGTGTTTTCGGGGGTAAATACCTGACCGATTGCAGGGCTGAATTCCCGGATGTTTGGTTTAGTAAAGCCATACTCTCCCCGGATCACCGGCGCGGTGAGCTGAATTATTTTTTGATTTTAGCTTCAAAGCCCCTCTCTTATTGGCAGGAAAAAGGCTGGATTTACCCGGAAGATCCGCGGGGCTGGTTTCAGTGGTATTGCCGCTATTATCGCGGCCGACGTTGTCCGGATGACGGGCGGCAGATTAAGAGGTGGAAGAATATGCGGCGGCATGTCGCCCAGCTTCAAAAGAACTGCGCGGCAGGGGATTTGAGTTGCCGGCGTCGTCAAAGACAGGCTTTATTGCAATGGGCTTATGACAGCCGTAAGCTGTAAAAAGAGGCAACAGATGAATTCTGAACGTGATGATTTTTATTCAAGCATTTCCGGGTTTTACGATCTTCTTTTTCCGGAAGACGCCGAACAGATAGCCTTTCTCAAGAGTTTCTGCGGGCCTGCGGACAGTAGCGGAAGTCTGCTGGATATTGGCTGCGCGACCGGCACGGTGCTGCAGGCTCTGGAAGGGAGTTTTAACACTTTGTACGGAATAGATCTGGACCCGGGGTTGTTAGAACAGGCCGTCCGTAAGATATTTTCAGCAGACAAGCGCAAACAGCGTGAAGAAAAATTTTTTCTGTTAAAAGGAAATATGCTGAATATCGATACCCTGTTCGCAGACCAGCGCTTTTCATATATAAGCTGTCTGGGAAATACTCTGCCGCATCTGGAAGGGATGAAGGAAATCAGCCAGTTGTTGGGTTCAGTATATAAACGACTGGAAGATGGCGGCAAGTTCATCTTTCAGGTGATTAACTATGAACGCGTTATTTTACAACAGATCCGCAGTTTACCGACTATACAAAATGGGTGTGTCAGTTTTGAGCGGAATTATTCGCCGATTAAGGCCAATGGTCATGTAGACTTTTCTACCGTTTTAACTATTTCATCTGAGGAACTGCAAACAGCGCATAACCGTGAGCTGGTCAATTCTGTGGAACTTTTTCCGGTTACGGAAGGCGAGCTTACCCCGGCTTTGAGTGAAGCTGGTTTCAAAAAAATAACGTATTACGGTAATTTCGCGGCAACACCGTATTCCCGGACATCATTTTTACTTATCGGAGTGTGTGAAAAATGAAAATTGGTCACCTGGCGCTGTGGGTAAACGATCTTGAAGGAATTCGTTCGTTTTATATCCGGTTTTTCGGGGCCCTTAGCGGTAAAAAATACACAAATAGTAAAAAAGGTTTTGAATCATATTTTCTTGAGTTCGACGGGGACGTGAAACTTGAAATAATGCGCAGCGCGGAAATGGCCGCCGACCCTAAAGCTGTTGAGGGGACAGAAAATCAAAACGGCTCAGTCCCGAAACGCTATGGATACGCTCACCTGGCCCTTGTCGTGGAGAGCGAGGCCGAAGTTGACCGGTTGACCCGGGAATTAGCTGAAAATGGAGTGACTGTTCTCTCCGGTCCCCGGCGTACCGGCGACGGTTATTATGAGAGCGCGGTAGCTGATCCGGAAGGAAATTGTATCGAAATTACGGCTTAAACCTTTTTTTTAAATAACATTGGCGTTGCATTTGCAACATCTGTATTGAACATACCCGGTTATTCTTAAAGAAAGAATACAGGAGGTAATGTATGTCAATGTTTTGTTTTCAATGCGAACAGACTGTGGGTGGAAAGGGTTGTACAGTAGCCGGAGCCTGCGGTAAGCAGGAATCTACCGCGAATCTTCAGGATGTCCTGACCGGGAAGCTTATAGCGCTGGCTCGCGCGGTGCAGGATAAAACTGCCAGCGCCAAAACAGACGCGCTGGTGATTGACGGTTTGTTTACCGCGATAACTAATGTCACCTTTGATGACGCTCAAATAGCGGCCCTGAGCGTCCGCCTGGACGACGCGATTGCCACCCTCGGCGGTAAAGCGGCTTATCCTGATTTTGATATGAACTCGCTCTGGTTCGGCGGGGATGAGGATGTCCGCAGCCTGAAATCATTATTGCTGTTCGGAATGCGCGGTATGGCCGCTTACGCCCATCACGCCGCGGCCCTGGGTAAAAAAGACGCTGAAGTAAACGCCTTTTTCTATAAAGGATTGACCGCTCTCGCTAAAGATCTTGGTGTGCCGGAATTGCTGGATTTAAATATGGAATTCGGAGGGGCTAACCTGAAGTGTATGGCTCTTCTGGATGAAGCCAATACCGGAACCTACGGTACACCGGTACCCACCAAGGTGACAACCAATGTCGAGAGCGGGCCATTCATTGTTGTTACCGGACACGATCTGCACGATCTGAAACAATTGCTTGAACAGACCGACGGGAAGGGTGTTAATGTCTATACCCACGGCGAGATGCTGCCCTGTCACGCATACCCGGAACTTAAAAAACACAGTCAGCTGAAGGGTAATTTTGGAACCGCCTGGCAAAATCAGCAAAAAGAATTCGCCGCTGTTCCGGCCGCTTTTTTGTTTACCACTAATTGTCTGATGCCGCCAAAGGCCTCTTACGCAGACCGGATTTTTTCAACCTCAGTGGTTGGCTTTCCGGAGATGGTGCATATTGCCGAACAAAACGGTAAAAAAGATTTCTCCGCGGTAATCGCCAAGGCTATTGCCTTGGGCGGCTATCCTGAAGGCCGCAAGATGACCGGAATAAACGGCGGGGATGTACTGACTACGGGCTTTGGGCATGGCACGGTACTGTCCGTGGCTGACAAGGTTATCGACGCGGTTAAGTCCGGCGCGCTTAAGCACTTTTTCCTGGTTGGCGGCTGTGACGGAGCAAAACCGGGACGCAATTATTACACCGAGTTCGTGCAGAAGACCCCGAAGGACACCATTGTTCTGACCCTGGCCTGCGGTAAATTCCGCTTTAATGACCTGGATCTGGGTGATATCGGCGGATTACCGCGAATCATGGATATGGGTCAGTGTAATGATTCCTACAGTGCCATCCGGGTGGCCGTGGCCCTGGCCGAGGCTTTTAAGTGCGGCGTAAACGATCTTCCGTTGACTCTGGTACTATCCTGGTATGAGCAGAAAGCGGTGTGCGTATTACTGACCCTGCTTTCGCTGGGTATTAAGAACATTTATCTTGGACCGACTTTACCGGCCTTCGTGTCCTCGAATGTGTTGAAAGTGCTGGTGGAAAAATGGAATGTAACGCCAATTTCCACACCGGACGCCGATCTTAAGAAGATTCTGGGCTAAAAACGTTTGATTGCCTGAAAGGGGTGTCACAGGGAGTGGCACCCCTTTTTCTTGCCTTTTTGGTTTTCCCGGCTTAGCTTGAATACATGCCTGAATTACCTGAAGTTGAAACTGTCTGCCGAGGCCTGTCGGTTTTGCTTGATAAAAAGCAGATTCTCGATGTCGCAGTCCGATGGGAAAAATCTTTTGCCGTCTCCCCAGAGGACCTAAGCAGTCATGTTTTGGGTAAGCGTGTACAGCGGGTGTGGCGGCGCGGTAAGATGCTTTTTGTGGAACTGGAGAATGAATGCACTCTGGCTATCCATTTGCGCATGACCGGACAGCTGGTTTTTGTGGCACGCGCCGGGGGGCGCTTTGGCGCCGGGCATCCTTCGGATTCTCTGGTAGACAGTCTTCCGGACCGCTCCACCAGGGTGATCTTTACCCTGGACAGCGGAACATTGTATTTTAATGATCAGCGGAAATTTGGCCGAATTCAACTGGTAATGCCCGGCGGTGTCGAAAATCTTGATTTTGTGGCGCGAATGGGACCGGAACCGCTGGAGAATTCTTTTACCTTGGCGGTATTTGAGGCTGCTTTATCCCGCTACCCGCGCCGGATGATCAAAGCTGCGCTGCTGGATCAGTCTACGATCGCGGGGGTTGGCAATATTTACGCCGACGAAGCGCTGTGGGGCGCGGCCCTTCATCCCGCCCGTCAGGTGTGTTCGCTTACAGCCGAGGAAAAAAAACAACTGTGGGCAGAACTGCGCGCGGTCATGAAGCTCAGTATTGAACAGGGTGGTTCAACTGACAGAAACTATGTCGATGCCGAGGGCAAGCGCGGGGCCTACCTGGATTTTGCCAGAGTGTTTCGAAAACAGGGGCGTCCCTGCCTGCGCTGTGGAACACCGATAGCAAAGATCCGCTGCGTCGGTCGGGGAACTCATCTCTGCCCGGACTGCCAGCGTTATCCGTTGAAAAAGATTGAGTAAGGAAGAAAACATGAATAAAAAAATCAGTATGAACGGGACGCTTACAGCTTCAGACGCGGCGAACTTCAATTTAGCAGATAGCGATGTCTGTTACGGTTATGGTTGTTATGAAACGCTGAAGGTCAGGGATTCCCTGTTGTATTTTGCCGAGTTTCACGCCCAGCGCTTGCTTAATTCCGCGGACATTCTCGGTATTTCACATACGCTTACCATAGAAAAGATTGTGCAGGCGCTGGAAGAGTTGGTAAAGGCAAACGCGGACACTGATGCCAATATCAAGGTACTGCTTATCGGTCATGAGGGCCGTGGAGCCGATTGGTATGTCTTTAGCCTTCCGGCATTGTACCCACCGGCCGGATCCGCCCAACAGGGTGTGGATTGTCTTGTTTTCCACGGTGAGCGTCAATTTCCACAGGCTAAATCTTTGTCGATGCTGCTTTCGACAATCGCCTATCGTAAGGCCTCTGCACAGGGCTGTTATGACGCTTTATTGATTAATCACCGCAATGAAATTACCGAAGGTACGAGAACAAATGTGTTCTTTGCGTCGGTTGATGAACCGAATGTAATTCTGACGCCTCCGGCTGTGGATGTGCTGTCCGGAATCACTCGAAAAACTTTTTTGCAATGTTTGGCTGAGGATAAGTGGCCGGTTCAGGAGCGGGTTCTGCCATTGTCGGAGGTTCTTGCCGGTCGATATGGTTTATTGGTCAGCAGCACCTCTACCCGTTTGGTCCCGGTAAAAAGCCTGCTTCAGACAACGGCGGAAGGAAGGTCGCTCCGATCGGAGTTGCCGTTGCTGGATTCGCTGCAGCAGGCCGCCGCGCTCTATGAGCGCTGGCTGGCCGATTATGCTTCTCAGCGCAAGGGCTCGAAATGATCGCAGATGTGTGAGCCTTTTACCTTCTTGTGGTAAATAAGGCATTTGCCTTCATCCGTTTCCTTTACCTTAATGGTTTTTTTAATTGGGTCAAAGGTTCGTTTTCCTTCCCACTGTATACAGGCATAGCAGTGTTTCGCTCCTGCTTTTTTATAATCTGAGTCCATATGCAGTCCTCCTCGGTTGTAACCGGCATCGGGTGCCGCTAACCATGTGCAACATTATTACTGGGTCAGAGCCAGTCGGTCAAGCACAATTTTTTAAGCATTAAATAGGAGAATTAGATATTTTAACAGGATCGGATGTTTTGCATCCGTTTTTCTTATTAAAATTGCGGGGCTTTTGGATATTTTTTTGTGTTTGGAAAGATATTACCAAAAAAAAATAATATACCTGAATCAATGATATAATCCGGAGAGTAAGGGAGTAGAGTTTTGACGATTACTTTCATCAATCCGGATACTTTTACGCGGCAGCGTTCTACCGATGTGATGCAACCTTTAGCCATAGCCGCTTTGGCTGCGCACACCCCGGAGCATTATCTGAAAATATTTTTTGATGAGCGTCTTGAAGATATTGACTTTGATATACCTACAGATATGGTAGTTATTTCGGTAATGACCTTTACTGCCCGCCGCTCCTATGCGATAAGCGCTGTATACCGGGCGAAGGGTATTCCGGTAATATTGGGCGGGTTTCATCCCAGTCTGCTTCCAGAAGAGGCTTCCTTGTATGCCGATTGTGTGGTGACCGGAGATGTTGAACCGTTGTGGCATACGGTCTTAAGCGACTTTGAAAAGGGTATTTTAAAGAACCGGTATGACGCCGGCGTGTGCGTTGACCCGGGGCAGATCAGGTATGATCGTTCAATTTTCCGGGGGAAAAAGTACAGTCCGATGACGCCGGTGCAAATCGGGCGGGGTTGTATGTACGCCTGTGATTTCTGTTCGATTCATTCCTTTTACGGCGATTCGATAGTAACGCGCCCGGTGGCGGATATAGCCGCTGAGCTGAGCCAGATTCAAAACCGCTATATTTTTTTTACGGATGACAACCTGCTGGCCGTTGGCTCCGGTTTATCGGCACTGTTGGAAGCCCTGGTTCCCCTGAAAAAAAAGTGGTCGTGTCAAATCAGTGTGGACGCTTCCTGCGATACGGCGCTGTTGGCGGCCATGCGTCGGTCCGGCTGTATATCGGTATTTGTCGGTTTTGAGTCGATGCATGTTACGACGTTAACGCAGATGCGTAAATCTGCCAATATCCGACAAGATGATTACCGGAAGGTAGTTGAGCGGTTCCGGGCCTCTGGCTTAATGGTCAGCGGGGCCTTTGTGTTTGGCTATCCCGGTGACACGGAAGACACCGTTCAAGCAGCCTTGCGCTTCGCTTTGCAGAATAAACTGACGCTCTGCCATTTCAATGTATTGTTTCCATTTCCGAAAACTAAGGTCTACGAGCGGCTGTCTGGTGAAGGGCGCCTGAAGTATACGGCCTGGTGGACTGATTCGGAGTTTCGGTACGGTATGCCGATGTTTGAACCGGAGACGGTAGACGCTGACCGGCTTTCTGAAGCCTGTCAGACCGCCCGCCGGGTATTTAATTCACCGTTTAATATTCTGCGTCGCGCTTGTGATTTGAGGGCGAACGCCAGAACTGTTTTCAATTTAACGGCTTTTCTGGTTTCCAACTGGATCAGCCGCCGGGAAATTATGCGCAAGTACGGTAAGGTTTTGGGCTGAGATGAGCGTTATCAGCGCCGCTGCTAATCGAATAGTCAACTTGAGCTGTGTCGGAAGTCTGGCCGGTTTTTCCTCAGGAGCAAAGAATCTCGCTGATGTTCAGAATCGGATCCTCAGCGGTTATCTGAAACGTAATGCCCGGACGGTCTTTGGGCGGGAGTACGGGTTTTCAACCATTCGGGATTATCGGGAATATCGCGCCCGGGTTCCGGTTTCGACATACACGGATTATCAAAAATATATCGATAGACTGATGCGCGGTGAGAATTCGGTGTTGACCGCGGATCCTGTCCGGCTGTTGGAGCCGACCAGCGGCACAACGCAGGGTTCAAAGCTGATTCCGTACACAAAGGGTTTAAGCCGCGAATATTTGCGGGCTGTGCAACCCTGGTTAGCCGATTTATACAAATCCGATCCGCAGCTGCTCAACGGCCCGGCTTATTGGTCAATTTCTCCGGCGATCAGTCTTCAGGAATCTTCCGGCTCGGCCATTCCGGTAGGTTTTGAGGATGACGCCGGATACTTCGGCTTATTGGCGCCGGTGCTGCGCCATATTTACCCGGTTCCTTCCAGCGTTCGGCAGCTGGAGTCGATTGAAAACTTCCGTTTTATGACCATGCTGATGTTGCTTAATTGCTCCGATCTGCGGCTCTTTTCGGTATGGAATCCCTCGTTTTTGACCATTCTGATGGAGTACGCTTTTGAGCATCAGAGTGAACTGCTCGCTTCTTTGAGTGACGGGCTGGCGCGCTGGCCGGTTCCGGCTACAGGAATACAGACCATGGGTATCGCTAAAAACCCGGCTCGGGCGCGAGTTGTGGAACAGGCCTTTGGACAGGAATGCTGGACACGCTCTGTGTGGCCTGAGCTGCGCCTGATATCCGCCTGGACTGCCGGACACAGCGCCTTTGCCGCCGATCGCTTACGCCGATTTTTCCCGGAAGTGCGCCTGCAGGGCAAAGGCTTATTGGCTACCGAAGGCGTGGTCAGTTTTCCCTTGGAGGCCGCCGGAGGTTCCGTCCTGGCCTACCGCTCGCATTTTTTTGAATTTGTCTGCGCGGACGGCGCCGTTCTCCAAGCCGCGGAACTCGAAAAAGGCCTGATCGCTTCCGTGCTGCTGACTACCGGCGGCGGCCTGTATCGCTATGAACTCGGGGATCGGGTCCGCGTGACAGAGATGTACCGGGGCTTACCGGTGCTGGAATTTCTGGGAAGGAATCGGACCAGTGACCTGGCCGGTGAAAAACTGGCCGAGGACTTTGTGGCCTCAGCTTTACGCGGCCTGGACCTTTCGGCCCCGCCGGAAATAATTCTTTTGGCTCCGGTAATTTCTACCTCCGGCTGTGGCTATCAGTTATGTATTGAAGTGTCCGGATTGCGCGCTACTGATGCCGATGCCATTGCCGCCAGGCTGGAAGAACTATTGGCGGCGAATATTCATTATGCCTATGCCCGCAGGCTCGGACAGCTCCGGCCAGTACTGGTGCGGCTGCTGCCGGCAAACAGCGTCAGACGTTTTTTTGATTTTATGGAAACACAGGGCTATCGTGCTGGAAACATAAAAATCCCGGCCTTGTATACCCGTACCGATATTGAAGATTGCTTCGCGCCCGGGGAGGACCAATGCACATCACGCTCATAAAGCCTAAAATTGGCCACCACACCAAAGAAGACTATATCGATGAAGGCCGGATGGAGCCGCTGATGCTGGGTGTGCTCGGCGGACTCACTCCGCCTGAACATTCGCTGCGGCTGTGGGATGACCGTTTTGAGAGCATCCCCTTTGACAGTCCGACGGACCTGGTCGCCATTTCCGTGGAAACCTTTACCGCCCGCCGCGCGTACGAGATCGCCGCTGAATATCGCTCCCGCGGAGTAAAGGTGGTGATGGGCGGAATGCACGCCACCTTATTGCCGGATGAGGTGGCCGGGCATGCCGACGCTGTCTGCTCTGGTGACGCTGAAGCTTATTGGGACCAGCTGCTTGGAGATGCGGAAACCGGTAAACTACGAAAACGATACAGCGGCAACACTGCCTTGATTCAAAACGGAACACTGCCGCGCCGGGAACTCTTTGCCGGTAAAGGCTACTTGCCGGTATCGCTGATACAATTCAGCCGGGGCTGCCCTAATGAGTGTGTTTATTGCGCGACTTCGGCTTATTTCGCTCATACTCATCATGTCCGCCCGGCAGACGAGGTGCTGCGGGAGATGCAGGGCGGAAAAATTTTCTTTTTTGTGGATGACAATTTTACCGCCGACCGGGAAGCGGCTAAGACCCTGTTGCGCCGCATTATTCCGATGCGTGTCTCCTGGGTGGGGCAGCTCAGTCTGGACGCGGCCCTGGATACCGAGCTGCTTGGTTTGATGAAAAAAAGCGGTTGTCTGGGTTTTGTGACCGGCTTCGAGTCCATCAACGCCGATAACGTCAGCTGGATGAAAAAAAGCAACGTCAACGGCGGCGTTGGCCGGGCCTATGCCGAGCAGATCCGGCGGTTCAAGGATTATGGGTTTCAGATTTGGGCGGCCTTTACCATCGGTCATGATTTTGACACGGTTGCGTCGATCGAAGACACGGTGGCCTTTGCCCTGCATCATCGCTTTACCTTCGCGGCTTTTAATACCCTGCTGCCCTATCCGGCGACTCCGTTGTATAACCGGCTGGCGGAAGAGCGGCGGCTGTTATATGACGGACGCTGGTGGTTGCATAGCGACTATCGGTTTAATTACGCCGCCTTTATTCCAAAGCTGATGAGTGCCGATGAGTTAACCCGGGCCGGACAGCAAGCCCGGAAGGAATTCAATTCCCTGCCGTCGCTTGTGCACAGGGCCTGCGATTTCCGGACTAACCTGCGCAGTTTGCCCAAGCTGTTTTACTTTTTGCGGTACAGTTTGCTGTTCCGTCGGGAAGTGCAGAAGAAAGAAGGCCTTATTTTCGGAGACCGATAAAGCGCCGCGCCGGCGGCAGAATGTTTTCCACGCTGATTTCCGTCAGGCAGGCCAGTTCCGTGCCGGTTTGATAGTCAGGGTTTCTTTCCAGAAAAAAACGGACCGCCGGATTATCAGTTTTATGATCCGGAATCTGCGCCAGCTTTTCATTCAAAAAATCATGGCCGGCGGCAATGAGGCCGGTTTGCGCGCTGTACTGTTCCCCAAAACGGTTTGTCGCCACGGTATCCAGCAATGGCCGCAAAGCCAGGCTGTCCTCTGAGGGTTGGGCCGCCGGCCAAAAATTTTCAAAAAATAACGGCAGCATGGCATAGGTGCGAAACCCTTTGGAAATTAAAAACCAGTAGGCTTTTTCGCCCTTGGCCCGATTGTCTATCATACGCCGCAGTAATTGTCCGAAGCCGTAAAACAGGGTGGGGTGGCCCCAGCTGTCCTGATGGATAATTGTGTCACCGGAAAAAATAACCTGCGCCGATAAGGCTTCATCGCGGTAAATCAGAAAAGTTGAAAAACCGCGCAGCGTTCCATTGTCGCTTTCCAGTAAAATTGCGCCGCTCTTGGCGTTCAAGTCAGTTTCAAAGCGCCCGCGCTCCAGGTTCAAGAAGTGTTCACTCATCAAAGCAAACATGGCATTCCGCGCGCCGGCACCGATCTCCGACGGTGTTTTGATAGTGTATTTCAGCATCTACAGCCTTCCAATTTCGATATAGGGTAATCCCGTAAAGAGATTTTTTTCTTCATGTTTTTGAAAAACACGGTACAGGCGGCTCCTATACACCAAGGGGCTCAGTCGCGACAGCGTCGGTAGCAGCGGATGCTTCTCGTGCAGGCCAAGGGCGAAAAAGTTGTACTGTGCATTATGGCTTTTAAAGTTTCGTAAAAAGCGGTTGGCTATGTCAGCGCGGTTTTCCGCTGCCAGGAAAAAGCCCAGAACGCAAAAGTTCAGCGTACTGCCGGGCGGCGGCAAGTTCGGAAGCTGCAGTATCGGGCAGAGCAGAGCCGACAGTGGGCGCAGCCAGCGGTACACTCCCGAATAGCCGGAAATCAAATAGGGCTTGTAAGATCGCTGGTCCCAGGCCGCGCCGCAGGCGGCAATCTCTCCGTCCGGCTTGAGCAGCAGGTAAAAGTCGTTGATTGACGGACAAGTGCGTCCTTCCAGCAGGTCTTCGCGCTTCAGGACCGGAAAATACTGGTAGCGGCGCGATTCCGCGCTGAAAAAACGCAACAGGTTTTCAATGTCTGCCGATCGTGCTTTGCGGAAAACCCAGCGCGTCGGCAGGCGGGAGCGTCCACCGGTGCGGATATTGAAGGTGTTGATAGTACCGATATAGTCGTATAACGGCAGACTGGCCCTTTTTTTTTCGAACAGCTGCCGGGCGGCCCGGTTGTCTTCCAGAATGGTTGTAAGAAAATGGGTTGTGCCGGTCGGCGCGCAAGCCTGGAAGTGGAAGCGGTAACCCTCCGGAAAATGACGGAGAGCGGCTTCCGCACCGTGGAGAATTCTGAAAGAAAAGAGGTATCCGAGCGTGGTGAGTTGCCCGTCAATCAAAACCGGGTTCAGGGCACAGGCGCCAAAACCCTTGACGGTTATACTCCCGTCCGGGTCGCGCTCAGCGTATCGGTATACAAATACTTTTTTTCCTTCACGCTGCAGCGAGGCCCAGGCGTCCGGGCGGCGGGTGTACAGCAAGCTGATCTTACCCGAAAAGGAGGTGTCTTCTAAAATTGTGAGCAAGTCCGCCGAATCTTCGCTTTGGGCTAAACTGAATTTTCCGTGATGCTCAGCCATGTTTTCGCGTCAGCTCCTCGCGGGTTAGCGTGATCGGGAAACGGTTGCCGTCGTTCTTGAGCCGCTTGATATACAGTTTATAGGCCAGGTTGCCGGTGAAGGTGATGTAGGCCGGGCCGCCGGAGGACAGAGAGCGGCGGAAACTGGGCGCAATCTTGAAGGTGTTTTCGTAGGCCCACAGCAGGCCGCGGTCCAGTTCGACCGGTGACAGGTAGCGCGGTTTGATGACGACGTGCTGGGTATCGTAATAGGACCAGTCGGTATGCAGGAGCCGGCCTTCGGCGAGGAAGCGCGCGTAGGCCCGGGTACCCGGATAGGGGGTAAACAGGGCGTAGCGCGGGATATCAATTTTAAGCTCATTTACCAAGGTTACCGTTTTTTCAAAAACGTCGGAGCGGTCTTCATCAAAGCCGAAAATAAAACAGCCCTGGATGGTAATGCCGTAGCGGTGCAGGGTGTCTACAACCTGACGGTAATTGGCGACCTTGTTAAAGCCCTTGTTGATGTTTCCAAGGGAGACATCGTTAAAGGACTCAAAGCCCAGCAGCAGATAGGAACAGCCGGATTTTTGCATCAATTCTAATAACTCGGGGTCGGAGGCTACCCGAGTGGAGGCCAAAGCTCCCCATTTCTTTTTGAGCGGGATCATCGCCGTGAACAGCTCGCGGGCATATTGCGGATCGTCAGTGACATGGACGTCGCTGATGGCGAAGCGTCCGGAAGGAATGCGCCGGATCTCGTCGATTACCTCGCCGACCGGCCGCTTGTGCCAACCAAAGCGGGCAGCCGGCACGGAACAGAATTCACAGTCTCCGCGGCAGCCCCGGGTAGCCAGGACAGTATAGGGCATCAGGTAACCCAACGGCCGCTGCAAATCCCGCCGCGGGATCGGCAGGCCGGTGAGATCCGAGCTTTCTTGATGGTAGCGTTTTTTCAGGTTACCGGCGGCAAAGTCGCGCAGCAGGGCCGGCCAGCTTTGCTCGGCAAAACCGGTTACGACGCAATCGGCGTGCAGGGCGGCTTCTTCCGGTAAAAGCGTGACATGCACTCCGCCGAGCACCACCGGTACGCCCTGGGCTCGGAAGCGGTCGGCGATCGCATAGCCCTCGATGGAAGTGCCGGTCATCAAACTGATGCCGACCAGGTCGAATTTCTGGTTGTATGGAACCTGGGTTCCGATACTGCGGTCCACGATTTTTATGTCCGCGTTCAGTTCGGCGGGAACCAGGGCGGCCAGCATGGTTAAGGTCAACGGCGCTTCCCGAAACGAAATCGCTTGGGAAAAAACGGTCAGTTTATTGATACGCCCGTCCGGCATAATCAGCAGAAGTTTTAGTTTTTTTTGTGATTGCATGGTTATCCCAGAATAGCATTCATTCCGGGTATTCGCAAACTTTTAAAACTGGCGGAGGGGGGCTTCCCGTGGTATGCTGTTCGGCATATGCGTAAAATCGCCTTTATTTTACCGGCTATTGGAAAGAAGCCCCATGAAAAGTATATCCGCACCTGGCAGTTGATGGAGCCGCTGGCCATCGCTACCCTGAAGGCCTTAACGCCCTCTGCTTACCAAACTGTGTTTTATGACGACCGTATCGAACTGATTGACTATCAAACCGACGCCGGCCTGATAGCCATTACCGTCGAGGTCTATACCGCTTTGCGCGCCTATAACATTGCCGACCGCTTCCGCGCGCTGGGTAAAAAAGTGGTTTTGGGCGGTTATCATGTGACTCTCAATCCGGAAGAAGCCGCCCTGCACGCCGACGCGCTGGTTATCGGGAATGCCGAGCCGGTCTGGGAAACCGTGTTGGCCGATTATTCCGCCGGCGCCCTGCGCGCGCGCTATTCTGGCAGCTGTGAGTACCGGGATATCCTGCCGGATCGCTCGATCTTCCGGGGAAAGGGCTATTCGGCGATGGGCGTTATCGAGACCGGTCGGGGCTGCGTATTTTCCTGTGAATTCTGCGCCATCACGGCCTTTTACAAAGCCACCTATCACCGCAAGCCCGTTGACCAGGTTGTTCGCGAAATTGTCGACGCCCGTAAGCACGGTAAAAAAGTGTTTTTTTTCGCGGATGACAATATCGTCGCCGACCAGGAGCACGCCATCGCTTTATTTAAAGCGATAGCCCCGTTGAAAATTCGCTGGTCCGCGCAGGGCAGTTTGACCATGGCGGCTAATCCTGAACTGCTGCGCTGGATCCGTAAAAGCGGCTGCACAGTCATGCTCATCGGCTATGAAAGCCTGGACAACGACAACCTGCGTCAGATGAACAAGGACTGGAACCGGAAAATCGGTAACGTTATCGATTTAACCGCGGCCATTCACCGCTCTGGAATAAATATTTACGCGACCTTTTTATTCGGCTACGACCACGATACGCCCTCGTTATTCGCCGAAACCGGAAAGTTCGCCGAACGGTGCGGGTTTTATTTCGCGGCTTTTAATCATCTTTTGCCGATGCCCGGCACCCCTCTGCATAACCGCCTGCAGGCTGAAGGGAAATTGATCGAAGAAAACTGGTGGCTGCGCAGCGGCTATCTATACGGCCAGCTGGTTTTTCATCCGGCGGCCTTGAGCGCTTCTCAGGTTTCGCGATTATGCCGGGATACCCGCAAGGCTTTTTACCGCCCGCTCTCAATTTTGAGGCGGGGTCTGCGGGCTTTTTTGCGCAATCCGGACCCGCTACTGTCCCTTTATTTCTGGTATTTAAATTTTAAGCTCGGCCAGGAAGTCGATGAAAAAATGCATTTGCCGATCGGGCAGAATCTGGATGAACTGCCGAAGTAAGGGAGGATGAGTATGAAACACTTAACCCGGGAACTCTGGTTTAATACCAAAAAGCAGCGGGAGCTGATCAATATTACGCCGACTGTCGCCGATCTGGTATCAGAATCCGACGTGCGGGAAGGACTCTGTCTGGTTAACGCCATGCATATTACCGCCAGCGTGTTCATTAATGATGACGAGAGCGGTTTGCATCATGATTTTGATATCTGGCTGGAAAAACTGGCGCCGCATGAGCCGGTTTCTGGTTACCGGCACAATGTCGGCGAAACCAACGCCGACGCCCACATGAAGCGGCAAATCATGGGCCGGGAGGTAGTGGTAGCCATAACCGACGGACAGCTGCATTTTGGTCCCTGGGAGCAGATTTTTTACGGTGAATTCGATGGCGGCCGGCGCAAGCGTGTGCTGGTCAAAATTATCGGTGAATAGCGACCCGAGTAACGGACAGAATCCGGTAGGGTCTGGCAAAAAAAAACGCCGGAGGCAAATAATAGTCGTATACTATGAGTATGTAATTTTCTCAGGAGGTGTTTTATGCGTTCGTATATCATTTTAGGTATAGTTTTTATTGTGACAGCCTTAACCATGCTACTCATTCCGGCGGGTTTTATAAGAGCGGTGGTGGTCAGTTTAGGTGTCGCGGCCATTGTGAACGGCGTTTATAACCTCATGAAATTCCGGAAGCTGGTGGACAATCCGCTGTTTCGCCGCGTTATTACAATTCGGGCGGTTACCAGCATTGCCGTAGGTTTGCTGGCCGTCACGCTGCCTTTAGTATTGGCCGGGACCCTCTGGTTTCTGGTTTCTTACCTATTGGCATTTTATCTGCTCGCGGCAACTGCCCTGGAATTGTACGGTATCGTGAAAATGCGCGAAGCCGGTTTGCCGGTAACGGTTTATATTTATGAAGCCGCGGTTTCGGTGTTTATCGCCATGGTGTTGCTGTTCATTCCCGGAACCACCGGCCTGCTGCTTGTCCGAATTTGCGGGGCCCTTATATTTATCGGTGGAGCCGGTTGCATCGCCTATGGCGCCGGAGTGCTGAAAAAGTTTTAAATTAGCGGCGGGTTGTTGACAGTCGGGGGAGATGCACGTAGGCTTACGCGCATGTGTTGTTTTCCCGACTACAACAGGTCCCCGGTTGCTGTATCCCGGGCTTTGGCGGCTCATTATTGCGCCCTCCCTTCCGACGGCACGTTGCCGGAACTGGAAGCGCGTCTACGAAGAAAGCCTCAGCATATTGTGCTGCTCGTATTTGACGGTATGGGTTCCAGACAGCTGGAAAAATTTCTGACCGCTGACTCCTTTTTACCAACCAATACGATCGCGCAGCTGAGTTCCGTATTCCCTTCCACCACTGTCGCGGCCATGAACAGTTTTTATTCCGCCCTCTCACCTTTAGAACACGGATGGCTGGGCTGGTCGCTGTATTTTAAGGAAGCCGGACGGGCAGTGGATATCTTCCCCCGTGTGGACAGCGTTACCGGCGCGGCTCTGCCATCAGCCTTCGATCCCTGGCAGAGGCTGGCCTATGACCCGCTAGTTGACCGCATTGCCGGGAGCGCAATCTCTCCTCAGGTAACCTGCATCGCGCCGTCCGGGATTTCTTTTCCCGGAAGCCGATTGCCGGTGGCTGTCGCTGAAACACTTGAACAATGGTTTGAGGCTGTCAGCGAAAGTGTTAAAACCACGGCTGGCGTTTCCGCTCCTACGTTTACCATCGCCTATTGGCCGGATCCGGACTCCCTTCTGCATCGCAACGGGTCAGACGCGCCTGGGGTACAACAGTGTATGAATCAGGTTGATGAACTGTGCGGACAGCTCGCCCGGAGTCTACCGCAAGACAGTCTGCTGCTGATCTCCGCCGATCACGGTCATATCGACATAACTGAATACATCGACATCGCTTTGATCCCGGGTTTTATGGAAGCGTTGGTGATGCCGCCCTTTCTGGAAGCACGCGCCGCGATGTGCTATGTGAAGCATGAAAAACGACGTGACTTTGAAGCCCTTTTTAAGCGCTATTTGGCACAAGATTTCAGGTTGTTCAGCCGGGCGGAAATGCTGACGCTGGGATTGTTCGGCCTGCGAGCGGTAGAATCCCGGGCGCATCCCTTAACGGAAGACTTTCTGGCAGATTATCTGATCGCCGCTACCGGGACAAAGGCCTTAAAGCATTATGGTTATCAGAATGACCACAGTCATGATTTTGCTTCTCATCATGCCGGCCTGACCGCGGACGAAATGCGGGTGCCTCTGGTAGCCTTTTCTACCTGAAATGATAATATTTCCGAATTTGCTTGATTCCCCAGGTGAGCTTCTTTTATAATTACTGTACCGGTCAAATAGATATACTGGCCGGCTGGATAGTGGCAGTTTTCAAAATGATAAAAGGATGGTGTCGTGTGAAGCGGCCTGAGAAAGATGTGCAATTCAATAAACTTCTCATAACCAATTATCTACTGGCTGTTGTCGGCGCCGTTCTCATCCTTGCTTTTTTTACAGTTTACCTCATAAATGATTTTCGAAATTATCAGCGTAGTCAACAGGAACGCATTCAGGCTATAACCCGGGTCGCTTCCAGCCGGGCGCAAACCGTGTTTGACAATATTTTAGTGACCATGCGGCTGCTGGATGAGTGGATACAGCAAAATCCGGAGCGGGATCCGCGGTATGACAGTGAATTTAACGCTCTGGTGAATATTTTTAGAAAACATAATGGCGACCGAATCGATTTGCGCATGGTAACCGTTGACGGCGGGCTCTTTTATCTTCCCGCCACAGAGAAGACTCCGCTGGCAAACATCTCGGACAGAGAATATTTCCAGATACAGCAGAACAAGCTATTTCAATCACTTTATTTTGCTAATCCGGTTCTCAGCCGGGTAACCGGAAAATGGGGTATTCCGATAACCTACAAGCTCAGGCAGAATGATCACGACTTGTTGATTCTGTTCGCGGCCGTTGAATTCCCGGTGCTTGACTCCCTGTTTCCGGATTTGCTCAGAGGCGCTAATGCCGCGGTTAGTGTGGTGCGATCGGATCAAACAATACTATACCGGACTCCCTTTGACGAAAACCTGATTGGCACTAGGGTAACCTCCATTCCCGGAAATAAAAATTACCGGATACTTCAAGTTGACGGAAGCAATTACGCCAAGCGCCTGCTTTTTTCCGAACGGTTGGCAGATGTACCGATTCTGGTGATTTACGGCGAAGATTACGATACGCTGTTGCAGGCCTGGATAAAGTCGGCCTTGATAAAATCAGGCATCGCCGCGCTGATTCTGCTGGGATATGTATTGTTGTCAATACGCGGTATCTATCTGCTGTACAAGGTCAACGAAGTTAAAAAACAACTGGAAGTAATCGCCCGCTTTGACAGCCTTACCGGATTAAAAACCCGTGGTTATTTTTTTGACCGCGTAACCGAGGAAATGGAACGTGCCCGCCGCTATAATACCGATCTGGTAATGCTGATAGCCGATATCGATCATTTCAAGATTGTGAACGATGTCTACGGTCATCCCGCGGGCGATGAGATCTTACGGAAAATCGCGGCAATATTTGAGAATGATATTCGCGGTATTGATATCGCCGGGCGGGTTGGCGGCGAGGAGTTCGCGATACTGCTCACAGATACAAATATTGAAAAGGCTTATGAAATTGCCAATCGCATTAGGCTGGACGCATCCGCCATTACCCTGGATCAGTGGGCGGGAGGGATCAGTATCGGCGCGGCGCAGTGGAAAGGCCGTCTTGAGAATGTCGATCAATTGTATAAACGCTCCGACGACGCCCTCTATGAGGCTAAGCGGCTGGGTCGCAATCGTGTCGAGATTAGCGCGTATAAATAAAACCACCAAACCTTTGTGGATTTTCAGGGACAACTCCTGTTATTCTCTTCCCTTATGCGGATTTTGATGGTAACATAGCTAACACTATTACCGTTCTCCAGATAAGGATTTTTTTTATGAAGACGAATTTCTCTGTTGTACTGAAGCTGCTGTTAAGTAATCCGGTGAAGGCAATAGGCGCGGGCTTGGGTTTTTTTGGGTTGGAGAAAGGAAAACGCTGGGATTACCGGCGCTCGGACGGCGTGAGCAATGAGCTGTCGCTGATGACCTTCCGTCTGACGCCCTTATGTAATTTGCGCTGTATAATGTGCGGACAGCGCGGAACTACCGGTACCCTGAAGGGGGACTTCGCCGTTCAGGAAGCGAAATCAATTGTTTCTATGGAACGATACAAAGAACTGACCGATGAAGTGGCTGGCAAGGTTAAAATTTTTTATATGTGGGGCGGCGAGCCCTTTTTATATCCCAATTTTATGGATTTGGCCCAATACATGGCCAGCAAGATTCCGGTTTTTACGGTAAACACCAACGGCCTGCTATTGGCCGAAAACGCCGAACGCATCGTTCGGGATAAATGGACCGGCTTCTTTATCTCTCTGGACGGCTTTCAGGAAACCAATGACGCGATCCGCGGCAAAGGCTCATACCAGAAAGTTATCGACGGCATCAAGGCTGTCACCGACGTAAAGAAGCGCACCGGCTCCTCGCTTCCGCACATGGGCATCGTGACGACCATCAGCAACATGAATTACATGTATCTGGATCAACTTGTTGAGGCGACTAAGGATATCGGTCTGTCCTGGCACATTATCAATCTGGGTACCTATACCGACGAAAAAATCGGAGCGGCCCAGGACAAGGTGATGATGGACAAGTTCGGCATCAAGCCTCAGTTCTGGCAGGGTTTCGCCAACGGCTGCAATGAGGGCATCGACGGCGAGCGGTTTCAGGAGATTTTAACACGGGTGCACAAGATCAAGTGCGACCATCCGGTGATCACCGTTCCGGTTATCGACCCGTCATTAATCGGGTTATATTATTCTGATCTTGAAGCCATCGTTCAGGACAAATGCAGCGCTCCCTGGTTTTCGGCCAACGTGCATTACAACGGCGAAGTTTATTTTTGCGCGGACTATCCGGATTATTCGATCGGAAATATCAAAGACAATAAAATGTTTGATCTTTATAATAACGAACGAGCCAGGAAATTCCGGCTGGGTTTGAAGAACTCGGAAAATGGAATTTTCCCGGCCTGCCGCCGCTGTTACCAATTAATGCTCTGCGGCCACCGCTGTAAGGAACCAAAATAAATTTGAGTTCAAAGAAAAAAGCCGCCTTATATGGCGGCTTTTTTTATCGGTTGAAGTTCAGTGGGTTGTTTAAAGTTTGGTTTTCAAATTCGCGTAAACGCCGGCGGTGATCCAGCTTTCGGGTATCAGGTTAATGAAGAAGGCCCCAACGGCATTCAAAAGGCCGGCAACCTTCAGCGCTTTGCCGCGGCGCAGCTGAGCGATGCCGACTCTAGCCACGAAGTCGGCGTTGGAGCCAAGTCCGTCCGAAAGTTTCATGTAATCCTCGTTTTTAATTCCGGCGGCCGCGTCAAAATTGGTGCGTACAAAGCCCGGTAATAAACAGCACACTTCTACCCTGGATGGGCGCAGTTCAGCGCGCAGGGCCAGTGAGAAATTTTTTACAAAACTTTTGCTGGCAGCATAGGCGGTAAAAAACGGTACCGGCATCAGGGCGACCATCGAACCGACATTCAGTATCACACCGTTTTTACGTTCGGCCATGTCTTTACCAAAACGCAGGGATAAACCCGCCAGTGAATTGATATTCAGCTCCAGCATTTCCAGGGTTTTGTCGCAGCCAATCCCGATTGCCGAACCGACCAGACCGGAGCCGGCGTTGTTGATCAGAATATCAATTTTGAAAGCCTGTTTTCTAATTTCAGTGTAAAGCCGCTCTTCTTCGCCGGGCTTACTGAGGTCCGCCGTAATCACCGTGGCGGAAATTTTATGTGTCGTTTCCAGATCGGTTTTAAGGGTGTTCAGCTTATCGGCCGAACGGCTGGAAAGTACCAGGTTGCACCCAGCCGCGGCTAATTGCCGGGCGAATTCCAGTCCGATACCGCCGGAAGCTCCGGTGATCAAGGCCGTCTTGCCCCGTATTTCTTTCATATAAAAACTCCTGATTTTGATTTGATTGATAGTAAAGAAAAGCCCTTCCGGCGGATACCGGAAGGGCTTGATAAAACTAGATGAGACTCAACAAGCGGTACAGATTAATACTCGCGGCTGGACAGGAACTGGTATTCCTTCCACTGGCGGCGTACTTTTTCTTCGGCTTTTTTCAGCAGCATGGCGGCGCGCTCCGGGTCGGCTACCTTCAGGCTCTTGAAGCGCACTTCCTTGTACATGTAATCGGCGATGTTAAAATCGGGCTCCTTACTGTCCAGCTGGAAGGGGTTCTTGCCCTGATCGGCCAGGCGGGGATCATAGCGGAACAGGGGCCACAGGCCGCAGGTTACCGCTTCCTTCTGGTTGGTCATACCGTGTTCCATGTCGATACCATGGTTGATACAGTGGCTGTAAGCGATGATGATCGACGGACCGTCATAGCTCTCGGCTTCGCGGAAAGCCTTGATAACCTGGTTCATGTTGGCGCCCATCGAAACACGGGCAACGTACACGTAACCGTAGGTGGTCATCATCAGGCCGAGGTCTTTCTTGCTGGTAGCCTTGCCGGAGGCGGCGAACTTGGCCACGGCGCCGATCGGGGTAGCCTTGGACATCTGTCCGCCGGTGTTGGAATACACTTCGGTATCCAGAACCAGCACGTTGATGTTGCGGCCGGAAGCCAGTACGTGGTCCAGACCGCCGAAGCCGATATCATAGGCCCAGCCGTCGCCACCGATGATCCAGACGGAGCGCTTGATCAGGTGGTCGGTCAGGGAAGCGAGTTCCTTGGCCAGCGGGTCGGAAGACTTGGCGAGTTCTTTCTTGAGGACATCGACATTGGCGCGCTGGGCTTCAATGGCGTTATCGTCTTCCTGGGTATTGGCCAGGCAGGTTTCGATGGCGGCAGCGGCGATACCCTTACCCTTGAGGGTTGCGGCAACTTCGCGGGCATAGACGGCCAGCTTGTCGCTGGTCATGCGCATACCCAGACCGAATTCGGCGGCGTCTTCAAACAGGGAGTTTGACCAGGCCGGTCCGCGTCCGCTGGCGTTTTTGGCGTACGGGGTGGAGGGCAGGTTTCCGCCGTAAATGGAGGAACAGCCGGTAGCGTTGGCGATTACCGCGCGCTCTCCGTACAGCTGGGACAGCAGTTTGACATAGGGAGTCTCACCGCAGCCGGCGCAGGCGCCCGAGAACTCGAACAGCGGCCGCTTCATGGCTAGGAACTTGGCGTTGCCGAGGTTCAGCTTGGCCGGATCCGGGTCAGGAAGGTTCTTGAAGAAGTTCCAGTTGGCCGACTCTTCGACGCGGTGTTCGGCGAAGTTCTTCATATTGATGGCCTTGATCTCGGGGTTTTCCTTGCTCTTGGCCGGGCACTGCTGTACGCAGAGGCCGCAACCGGTGCAGTCCTCGGCGGAAGCCTGGATGGTGAACTTCCAGCCCTCGAATTCTTTGGTTTTATAGTCGGCGCTCTTGAAAGCGGCCGGGGCTCCGGAGAGCTTGGCGGGATCAAAGGCCTTGGCGCGGATAACGGCATGGGGGCAGACAACGGTACACTGACCGCACTGGATGCAGAGCTCGGAGTTCCAGATCGGCATGCGTTCGGCAATGGCGCGTTTTTCATACTGGGTGGTAGCGGAGGGGAAGGTGCCGTCGATCGGCATCTGGCTGACCTTGATGTCGTCTCCCTTGTTTACGGAAATCGCGCCCAGAACGTCCTGCACGAAGGCCGGGGCATCGCTGGTCATGGCCGAGGACATTTTCAGTTTGGAGTCGGCGGTCTTGGGATAGTCCACTTTCTCGACGCCGGCCAGGGCCATGTCGATGGTATCAATGTTCATCTTAACAACATCGGCGCCCTTTTTACCGTAGGATTTTTCGATGGCTTTCTTGATCAGCGAAACAGCTTCGTCTTCGGGGAGGATGCCGGAGATCTTGAAGAAGGCAGTCTGCATGACTACGTTGATGCGTCCGCCCATACCGGCTTTCTCGGCAATGGCCACGGCGTCGATCACGTAGAACTTCAGTTCCTTGGCGATGATCTGCTTCTGAACTTCCACCGGCAGGTGGTTCCAGATTTCGTTTTTGCCATAGGGGCTGGTCAGCAGGAAGGTGGCGCCTTTCTTGGCGTTGGCGAGCATGTCGTACTTCTCGAGGAAGGTGAACTTATGGCAGGCAATGAAGTCGGCCTGGGTAACCAGGTAGGGCTTGCGGATGGCGTGCTTGCCGAAGCGCAGGTGAGAAGTAGTGATGGAGCCGGATTTCTTGGAGTCGTAAACGAAGTAAGCCTGGGCCTTGTTGTCGGTGGCGTCGCCGATGATCTTGATGGAGTTCTTGTTGGCGCCGACAGTACCGTCTGAGCCGAGACCGTAGAACATTGCCTGATGCATGTCCTTGTCTTCGAGCTGGAAGCTGTTGTCATAGGTCAGGCTGGTGTTGGTGACATCGTCTTCAATACCGATGGTGAAGTTAAACTTGGTCTTGCCTTTGAGGTTGTCGTAGACAGCCTTGACCATGGCCGGGGTGAATTCCTTGGAACCGAGACCGTAGCGGCCGCCGATTACCATGGGGTATTCCTTGAAGGCGCATTTGCCGGCAGCCTGCATCTCGCCGATGGCGGTGCGGACGTCCTCATACAGCGGTTCACCGATCGAGCCCGGTTCTTTGGTGCGGTCCAGTACGGCAATAGATTTGACGGTAGCGGGAAGGGTCTTTACAAAGTCTTCGGCGCTGAAGGGGCGGTAAAGGCGGACTTTGAGCAGTCCGAGTTTTTCGCCCTTGGCGTTAAGGGCTTCGACGGTTTCTTCAACGGTGTCGCAGCCTGAACCCATCAGGATCACTACGCGTTCGGCGTCTTTGGCTCCGACGTATTCATAGAGCTTGTATTGACGGCCGGTCAGCTTGGCGTATTTGTCCATGGCTTTCTGGACGATGGCCGGAACGGCCAGATAGTACTTGTTAACGGCTTCGCGCTGCTGGAAGTAGACGTCGGGATTCTGGGCTGTTCCGCGGATAGCCGGGGCTTCCGGGGTCAGGCCGCGGGCGCGGTGGGCGCGAACCAGCTCGTCGTCGATCATTTTCTGCATCACATCATATGAAACTTCTTCGATCTTCTGTACTTCGTGGGAGGTGCGGAAACCGTCAAAGAAATGCAGGAAGGGGATGCGCGACTCGAGGGTGGCGGCGTGGGAAATAACAGCCAGGTCCATGACTTCCTGAACGTTGTTGGAAGCCAGCATGGCCCAACCGGTCTGGCGGCAGGCCATGACGTCCTGGTGGTCGCCGAAAATGGACAGGGAACTGGCGGCAATGGCGCGGGCGGCAATGTGGAAGACGGTGCTGGTTAATTCACCGGCAATCTTGTACATGTTCGGGATCATCAACAAGAGACCCTGGGAGGCGGTAAAGGTGGTTGAAAGGGCTCCGGTGGTCAGAGCGCCGTGAACGGCACCGGCGGCGCCGCCTTCGGACTGCAGCTCTACAACCTCGGGAACGGTTCCCCAAATGTTTTTCTTGCCCTTGGCAGTGTATTCATCGGCGACTTCGCCCATGGGACTGGAGGGGGTAATCGGGTAGATACCGATAACTTCGCTAAGCGCGTGAGCGACATGACCTGCGGCGGTATTACCGTCGATCATTACGAGATTTTTCTCAGACATATTTCCGTCCTTCTAAAAAGTATTGAAGTGAAACCAGGGATATAGATAAGATTCTACCTATTCACGCAATAAAATACTCCTTGACGGTACTTTTTGCAAGGGGTTCAGGCCTTCGCGAGCGGTTAAGGGCTGAAACAGGTAAAATACTACGAAAGGTGTAGGAAAAATCAGGTCGTTTTGTTTCGATTGGAACTTAAACAGGGTTACACAACGAAACGGGTGTGCTAAAGTTTTTTCCGGAGGATCTACTATGAAAATAAAATTTTTACTGCCCCTGGCGGTGATATTGGTACTGCTGACGGCCTGCCCGTCCGGTGTGGAACCCCCGGAGACTAATCCGACTGAAGATGGCGTTTTTCCCCCGGACGATCTTTCAATGGTAGAATTTACCGACTTGGATACCCTGGCGCCGAACGCCCGAAGTTTGGCTTCAGATACAGAAGACTGGTATAAAGATCAGGTTTTTTACCACCTGTGGGTGTCGGCCTTCGCGGATAGCGCTTCCGACGCGAATACGGAAGGTGATATTCAGGGAATAATTGAAAACCTTGACTATCTTCAAAATGATCTTGGGGTGACGGCTATCTGGTTGTCGCCGTTTTTTGAATCGGGCAGCAACGCCCCCAACCGGCATAATTACGATCCGACTAACCTGAATAAGGTAAATTCGGTTTATGGAACAAATCAGAATATGTATGATTTGATTTCCGCGATTCACGGTCGTGGCATGCGCGTTATTTTTGATCATGTCCCCAACCATGTTTCTTCAAGCCACCCCTGGTTTGCGGATTCGGCTTCCTCGGTTAATTCAGCCCACCGCGACTGGTTTATCTGGCGTTCCAGCCGGCCCTCAGGCTGGACTGGCTGGGACTCAGTCAGCGATTTCCATGGTCCGCAGAACGGCTCATATTATTACGCGATTTTCTGGGATGGTATGCCGGATCTCAATTACCGGACCGCCGCGGTGCGCAATGCCATGGGCAACGCCATAATCTACTGGCTGAACGCCGGTTTTGACGGCCTGCGCGTTGACGCGGTGAAGTATTTGTATGAAGACTGGAACACTAACGGCGTAACTGGTAAACAGGAACACCCCTATACTTACAAACACTTCGCCCGGATTCGGGAAGACATTCTTGAAGCATATGGGAACATCGCCGGCGCTGGCGGAAACTATTACAAGTTTATGGTCGCCGAAAACTGGGACTCGAGTCGGACCAATTTGCTTTCATATATGGAAACCGCCGATAATGAGCCGGCTTTCAACATGACGCTGGACTTTCCGTTTGCCTATGCCAGCGGCGCATTGAATATTTCTGATCTGGACAGCCACTGGTCCTGGGCTTCAAGTACCGTACCGGCTGCCGGCGGGTGGATGGGTACCTTCCAGAGCAATCATGATAATGTTGTTTCCCGTCCGATGACGACCTTCGGAAATGACCCCGGCAAGGTCCGCCTGGCCTCGGCATTACAGCTGACCGGCCCGGGTACCCCGTTTATCTATTATGGGAATGAAATCGGTATGACCGGCGCTGCTGGTAACGATATTAATCTGCGACAGCCTTTCACCTGGAGCGCGGCCACAACCCAAAAGGCCGACGCGGCAAGCCTGCTGAACTGGCATAAACATTTGAACAGTTTGCGGGTGGCCAGTCCGGCTTTACGGCGGGGAAGTTATCTGAGAGTCGGGGACGCCGCCAATAACAGCTATTTCGCCTTTGAGCGGGAGTATGCCGGAGAGCGTATCGTGGTGGTTGCCAATCGCACCGCCGGCGCGCTCGGCGCCTTGTCGATCACTCTCTCAGCCGCCGCGACTGGCGCCGATACCCTCTTCGGTACCGTGGGCGCCTCTGTATCCGGCTCGACACTGACTGTTCCCGCCGGTCTGGCCGGCTATGGGGTGCGCATCATCCGCCTTAACCAGGCGGAGGCGAATGGTACTCTGATCGGTGATATCGGCTATGTCGCTCCGCCGCCGCCGGATGTATATCTACGGGGTACGGTAACTAACTGGAACCCGGGCGTGTTGATGAGCCGCTCCGGTGACGTCCATTCATATACCCTGGCACTCACTGCCGGAACGCATAAGTTCAAGTTCTTCGACGGCGCTTGGTACGGTTCTTCGGACCTCACTTATGATGCCTCTGTGGGACCAGGCGACGCCAATCCGGGAGTAACAACCGATGTTGATTCCAACCTGGTGTTTACCCTGGCTGCCGGCGGAAGCTGTACTTTCCACTTTAACATTGTTACAAAGCGGTATAGTATTGACCTCCCATGAGTAATACAGAATCTTTAATTGAATTTGAGGCGGTGCGTTTTGCCTGGCCGGTGGACAACGCCGTGTCCGGGCCGGACGCCGCCGAGCAAAGCGGAGCGGCGCAAATCGCGGCTGAACAAGCTGCGGCCGCTCCGGTTTTTTCGGATTTTTCAGCCGTCATACCCGGCGGCTTTGTCAGTCTGGTCGGGTCCAATGGCGTCGGCAAGTCCACCTTTCTGCTGCTGGCCGGAGGGCGCCTTCTGCCGGAAGCCGGACGGATTGTGCTGGCCGGGCAAGATACCCGCTTTTTAACCGGCCTGTGGGCCTCTCCGGATGGTGGGGGGGTCGGTCCCGGCCTGACCGACGCCGTTCAGCACCGCCGGAATTTACTGTGCTCTTTTTTGTATCAGAATATGGAATTTGAAGATGACGGCGAAGCCGGAAAACCTTTGGGAAACATACTTGAATATGTGTATATAAACGGCGGACACCGTTCCAAGGACGAGCTTTTTTACCGGACGGTTTTGGAAACCTTTGAAATTGAAGCGCTCACCGGACGCTCCCTGACCGCCCTCTCCAAGGGTGAGATTCAGAGGGTTTTATTGGCCTTTTCGGCTCTCTACGGATCCCGGATCATCATGATGGATGAACCGCTGTTCGCCATGGAGAGTCGACAAAAAGAGCGGGCGCTCGATTTTTTCAAATCTCTGCATCGGGAAACCGGCGTCTCGGTTTTTGTTTCGCTGCATGAATTACCGCTGACCAGAAAGTACGCGGATACTGTTTTACTGTTCTATCCGGACCATCGTATTGAATTGGGCACCCCCGCGGAAGTGCTTCTTCCGGAATCTTTGGAGGCGGCTTATGGCGTTCCGGCGGCGATGCTGCATGAGGCTGAAAATCTCCAAAGAAACCATCTTTTGGAAAGAGAAGCCCAAAAATAACAAAAAAAAGGTGTTTTATTGGTTTTGTAACTGTCGGTGTGTTAGAATGTATTTTACAAGTAATTCCAGGAGGAACACTATGTTCAAGAAAATGATCGCACTTTTGGCAACACTGGTTGTCGTTTCTGTCGCCCTGACATCCTGCGGCTCAACCCCCAAAGCCGCTCCCGCAGACGCACCTGTGGTAAGCCCGATAATCGGAAAAGAAGGTTTCCCCATGCCCGCGTGGGTCAATGCACCCCCCAAGGCCGCTGATACTTTCTTTGCCGTTGGTTATGGAAAGATGACCAGCAAGCAGAATTCGATTATCCGCGCCGAAGCCGATGCTAAGGACCAGATTGCCCGCTGGGTTGGAACAAGCGTCAAGAACGCCCTGACCAACTATACCAATGAATCCGGCTCAGGCGCCAACGTCCAGGTTCTGGACTTCATGGAAAACATTTCCAAGCAGGTAGCCGACCAGACTCTGATTGGTGTCGAGCGCGATGACCTGTGGGTGGACGCCGAAGGCGGAGTTTATGTACTGTGCTCATTCCCCAAAGCCAACATGAACAAGGGCTTTGAAGAGACTGTGCAGTCCTTCCAGCGCAACGAAGCAGCCGCTTTCGCCGATTTCAAGGCCCGTGAAGCTCTTGACTTCCTCGACGCTGAAACCTCCGGTGGTGTGCCCGCGGCCACACGCTAAAGAAATGACCGGACAGGATACCATCCTGTCCGGGTTTTTTTTAACGAATAGCAAGGGTACCGAAAAGGAACCAAATTGCTTAAAAAACAACTGATAAAGATTATTGCCGTTCTGGCCGCTTCAGCCGCTGTTTTGGGATGCATTTCTCCGGGCAGCGGCTCCGGCGCGCTCTACGCCAAAGCCGGCGGCCTGGGTGACAGTGTGTATTATGCCCGGACTCCTTCGGCTCAAAGCAGGGAGCGTGAACTTTCGGACTGTCTGTTTCGGGTCGCGGCCCAAATAGCGATGCGCAAGCAGGTACTGGTTCGTTATACCGTGACCCCTACCAATGTAGAAGGTGTAAACCGCACCACCACAACCCTTGATTACGATCAATCCCGCTCAATGGAAATATTGGAAAAATTGACTGTAGTCCAGGTAGAACAAACTGATTGGGGCACTTCTGCCGTGGTGCGTTATGCTGAACGGGAAGGCGCTTCTCCCTCAATTCCTTCCGGCTCAGGGGCCAACGGTCTGCCGGCCTGGATTCAAAAGACCGAATCGGACCGTCTTTTTTATAAGGCTGTCGGTTCTGTAGCGCAAACCCAAAACCCCGGTAATGGATTTCAAAGTTCCGATATGGATGCCTTTGGCGTACTTGCGTCCGTGGCCGGCCGGCCGGTTCGATCCGGCAGCGCTTCAGTATATGAAGTGACCTTGCGCGGCGCCTACATCGCCCGCCGCTGGCATGATCCATCAACAAATCGGTATTATAGCCTCGCGGTAATGCCGCGCTGATAAATTGAAAGATACGGAGATACTATGAGCAAGAGATTGTATAAAATCGAGCAGGGCAAAAAGATTTTTGGCGTATGCGGCGGAGTGGCCGAATACTTCAATATGGATGTTGTGTTGATTCGTATTTTATGGGCGGTTTTTTCGCTCGTATATGGTGTAGGAATTCTATTGTATCTGGTTTTTGCTTTTGTGCTTCCTAACAAGAGCGACGCTGGTTATTGATACGATGTGAACCTTGAGCAGAACGCTCAGGATTTTTTTTGCGGGAGACGGGCTGATCAACAGTGTGTGATCAGCCCGTTTTTTTATTCTGTTATTCCAGGGTCAGCTGATCAGTTTCCAGCGCGGTGTTGTTTACGAAATACTGTAAAATTGAGGCATAGGCCCAGGGCAGGTAAATACCGATGGTGATGATCGAGAGCAGTACCTGGCCCCATAACAGACCGAAACCCTGTTTCATGGTACCGCTAAATTCAAAGCGCCCGGTTTCAGCGCCGCCTTTTGAGACTATCGTTTTAGCGCTGAAGTAACGGTAGCATTTTATTGTAGCGGCCGGCCAGTAAATTCCGAGGGTGATGACGGTTAAAACAAGCTGCGCGGCAATAAAGCCGGAAGACGGCCAGAAATCGGTTTTCCAGGTAATCGTCAGGTCATTCCATTGCAGGTTGATACACCATTTGTAGTATAGGTACATGAAAGGCGCTATGACGACGAAAAGCGAGAGATAAACTGCGAATACCAGGATCAGAATCTGTGCAAAGGCCGGGTCAAAACTGACCAACTGCGCGGAGTTGATCACTAGCGCAAAAGCCACTACCCAGGCGACTAACGGTAAAATAAGAGCCAGTATAAAATATTTGAACATTTTACCGCCGGTACTCTTAAATTCCAGTGTTTTCCCGCGATAGGCAGTTTGGCTTGTCATATAATCCATGATCCGTTTTAGAAACCAGGGGATATAAATTCCGAAAGTAACTATGCTCAATAGCAGGCCGGTAATGATGATCAACAGATAGTCCTGGGCGCTGCCTTTGAA
Organism: Treponemataceae bacterium; assembly: GCA_942493045.1. Classification (GTDB taxonomy): domain Bacteria; phylum Spirochaetota; class Spirochaetia; order Treponematales; family Treponemataceae; genus Teretinema. Next base: position 2,557,838 of record OW818665.1, read on the forward strand.
ACTGAAAGATTCGTTTTGCAGGGAAATTGAACCGATCCAGATGCGGGCCAGCTTGATCACGAATATGGCCTGGATGACCATCGTCACAATCATTGTTCCAAAACTGAGCAGCAGGGATTGCGCTTCGGTAAGTTCGGGGATGGCGATTTCAATGACCATTACCTGGACCTGAATCAGAATGATCAGTCCAACATAGGCCAGAAAGGGTTTCCACCAGCTGCTTCCGGCGAGACTCGTATTAAATTGATTTTTCACAGACGCTCCTGAATAAAGTAATTATTGGTTGAATTATAGCACAGGTTATCCTTCCGCGGCGACTGTTTTGCGGATGTACTTGCCTCAGGAGGTTTTTTCGGTGACAATAGAAACATGAGCAGCATTCAGGATTTTCCCTTAATGGAATATTTGACTCCGGAAGAACAAGAGCTGGCCGCCCGTTATCTGGTGGTGGAAAATTATCCGGCAGGCACAATTCTTTTTGATTCAACCAGCTGCAAGGGTATTATGGCGGTGGTGTCCGGCATTGTGCGGGTATTCATGATATCCGAAGAGGGCCGGGAGATTACGCTGTATCGGCTTTTTGAGGGGGATATCTGTCCGCTTTCGCTATCTTGTCTGATGGGTACCATGCCCTTGCAGGCGATGATCCGTTCGGACACCGACTGCCGCATCGCTTCTCTGTCCAATGATGTTTTCGTTGATATCCATAAAAAGAATCAGAAAATACAGCAGTTGATGCTGTCGACCATGACCAATCGGCTGAATGATGTCATGTGGGTGGTAGAACAGGTGGCCTTTCGGGGGATGGATAAGCGCATTGCGGCTTTTTTGCTTTCCCAGCCCAGCGCGGTAGTCTACGCTACCCATGAGACGATTGCTTTTGAACTTGGAACCGCCCGCGAGGTGGTCAGCCGAATGCTGAAATATTTCGAAAAGAACGGCTTGATAAAGCTTTCCCGCGGGAAGCTGAAAATTATTGATGCTTCCGGATTGGCAAAGTTGGCGGCGGAATGAAACAAAACGCTCCCTATTATTTTTCTCCGGACGGTAAGCAGGTCACCTTTACTTTTTGCAATCGTGATTTCGGCTTGCGCCGCGCCCGGAAAGTATATCTGATCGGCAGTTTTAATGAATGGAAGCATGTTCCGGACCCTTTTTGGGAATTTTTAGAAACGCCTGCGGCAGCGGGAACGCGGGAGCTGACGCTGCCGGCGGACTCACTGCATAAACCGGGGAATTCCGGCTATCCGGAATTTAAATACATGATTTTTAACCGGCAGGGTAAATTTATCGAATTGGTTCCGCCGGTGGCCGATACCTCAGACTCCGGGATGCTGTATCATTTTCTGAATAATCTGCTTTTATTTTTTCCCGGCGAGGATCCGGCCTCCGCCCTGGCGGAGGCCAGGGCGGCAGAGCGGGTGTTCACGCTGGACCATTTTGATCTGGAAAGCGCGATAGACCGCAAAAAAATCGCCAATTTCCGGCTCGTTCCCGGGACTCGAAACCTCTATCGATCATATCATCCATATAAGAAATCTTTTATCGCCTTTGATACCGAGGAAGCTCGTAGCCGGCTAGTCAAAGAATTGATGATTGAACATGCCGTGCGTTCTGTAATCTGCCTCAGCGGAGAGGAAGATCCGAATCCGGCGCTCGCCGAAGAAATTTCTTCGCGGCATGCTGAGATTATACAATCTGGAAATGAGCTGTTTATCGACACCAGCTATGAGGCAGCTTATTATCATACTGGCGAAAATGATTTCCTGGCAGTAATGGCCGAAATTGTACATTTTATCGCGACACACCCCGCGCCTTACCAGGTGCATTGCCGTCTTGGTTCAGACCGTACCGGTGTGGTTTCGGCCTTTTTAGCCGGTTTGTGCGGCGCTACCTGGGCTGAAATTACCGCGGACTACATCAGCACCCGGGAAATGGGCATTCGAGAATTTAGAAATCCGCGTTTATTGGCCTGGGCGATCAGTCATTTTACCACTGAGCCGCTCCAGCCGGAACATACCGTAACCTTGGAATTACGCGCCGCCTTATTAGATTCGGGCCTGGTTACACCGGAGCTGGTAGATAAAGCAATCTATAATTTAGTGTCTGAACGCTGACTAAACCGGTCAACCTGACAAAAATCAAGAAATAGTCATAATTTTACACAAATTTTTCTTGACAAGGCGGTAATCTGCTTTATACTGAAACCAGTTCCATGTAAGCAGTTTCATGCAAGGGAGAAAACCGTGCTACCAAGAAAAGACGCCACCATCTACGATGTAGCTCACCATGCCGGCGTCAGCGTCGCGACGGTTTCGCGGGTGTTGAATGAACCGTCAAAGGTTTTGGCGGATACCCGCAAACGGGTTTTGGACGCGATAAACGAGTTGCAATTTATACCCAAGGCCATGGCCGTGGCGCATGCCCGTAAGCAGTTTAAAAAGATCGGGGTAATCGCTCCGTTTTTTACCCAGCCTTCATTTATGCAACGGTTGCGGGGCGTGTCGGCGGTTCTTTCCGGTCAGCATTACGAGCTGGTGGTGTATGCCATTGAAAGCAGTAAAGAGCTTGAAGAATATATCGATATGCTGGTTTCCAGTAAGCGCGTCGACGGGTTGATCGCCCTCTGTCTGAACATGTCGCCGGCCAGTATCGCCCAGCTTGAGTCGGTGGGGATTCCGGTTTGTTTCGTGGAAACCGACGTGGAACGCTCCGATTCAGTGATTGTGGATAATTATCGCGGCGGCCGGATGGCGGCCGAGCATCTGTACTCCAAGGGTTATCGCCGCCCGGGTTTTGTAGGCGAGGCTTCCAGCCGCGAGTTCGCCGTTCCGGCCACGGATCTGCGTTTGAGAGGTTTTAAGGATTTTTTTAATGAGCAGGGTGTGGCTGTTGAAGACAGGAATATATGGCTGGGAGAATTTACCGAAACTAACGTCGATGACGGTATTGAGCGTATCCTCTCCGGCGCGCAACGACCGGACTGTGTTTTTACCTCCAGCGATATGATAGCCATCCGGCTTCTGCGCATCGCGGCCCGGTTTGACATTCTCGCGCCGCGCGACATCGGGGTAATCGGTTTTGATGATCTTGATTTTACGGAATATCTGAATCTTTCAACCGTAAGTCAGTTTTTGGACGAGTCCGGCCGTTTGGCCGCGGAGATGATATTGGACAGGCTCAAACAGCCCGAGCGGGAAGTGCGTAAGGTGATTGTTCCGCTGCGGGTAATGGACAGGGATTCCGCCGGTGCTTTGGTACCGGCAAAAAAATAGGAGGCCTCTATGAAAGGCGTAAAAGTATTTACAGCTGTTATGTTGATGGCTGTGATCGCTCTCTCGGCAGTGTCAGCCGGTGGCGCGAAAGATCAAAACTCCACCCAGAACAGCACCAACGCGAGCAAGACAATTCGCGTGTTTGGTGCGTTTCGGGGTGAAGAAGCGGCTCGCTTTGATGAAATCGTCAAGATTTTCAACGCGAAAACAGGGTACAACGTTGTCTACGAGGGTAGCCCTGAGTTCGAGACCCAGATTCTGGTACAAGCCGAAGCCGGTACACCGCCGGATATTGCTGCGCTGCCTCAACCAGGTATGATGAAGAACTTCGCCAGCCGCGGCTTCATTAAACCACTTTCCGGCAATGTTGTCAGCCAGATTAACCAGAATTACGCGCAAGTCTGGAAGGATTTAGGCAGCTACAATGGACAGGTTTATGGTGTTTTCCATCGTGTAAACGCCAAGAGCTTTGTCTGGTATCCTAAGAAGGCCTTTGCCGCTAAGGGTTATACCATCCCCAAGACCTGGGACGAACTCGTTGCCCTTCAGAACAAGATTGTCGCCGACGGCGGAGTGCCCTGGTCGGTCGGTTTTGAATCCGGCGGAGCTACCGGTTGGGTAGGAACTGACTGGCTGGAAGATATCATGCTGCGCACCGCCGGTCCGGCTGTGTACGACAAATGGGTAAACCATGAAATTCCGTTTAACGATCCCGCTGTAAAAAACGCTATGCGCTATATTTCCGACATCTTCATGAATCCGAAATATGTCTACGGCGGCTCTACCAACATTCTGACTACCAACTTCGGTGACGCGGTAAAACCCCTGTTCGACAATCCTCCCAAAGCCTTTATGCACCGCCAGGGCAACTTTATCACCGGTTTTATGCCGGAGAATATCCAGGCAAATCTGGAAACCGAAGTCGGCGTTTTCGCTCTGCCGGCTATCAATCCGGCCTGGGGTACCCCGGTGCTCGGTGGTGGAGACCAGTTTGTGGCCTTTAATGACCGTCCTGAAGTTCAGGAGTTTATGGCCTTCCTGACCACCTGGGAAGCTTGCGCTCCCTGGGCCAAGGCCGGTGGCGCCCTGTTCCCGCACAAGACCCAGAATTTTGCCGACTATGGCAGCAACATTGAGCGTGAAATCGCCAAGATTCTGGTTAACGCCACAGTCTTCCGTTTCGACGCCTCTGACCTGATGCCCGCCGAAGTCGGCGCCGGTTCCTTCTGGACCGGAATGGTAGACTTTGTCAGCGGCCGCAACGTGGACACCGTGCTGCAGACAATCGAAAGAAGCTGGCCGAAGTAAAACTTGCGGTCAAATTGAAAGGGAGGATGCCGTCCGGCGTCCTCCTCTGCCCACAACCCGACGTGGAGGTTTAACATGACAGTGATACGTAACAGAGTAGATAGCCTGATCACGGCCGCTCTTCTTTTTCTAGCTACCTTTTTTGTACTTTTCGGCGGTTTTCTGCTGCTTCGTTCCGCTTCGCTTGGACAAGTTGCCACAACCCTCCTCGCCGTGGTGTGGGGGGCAAGCAGTGTCTTGCTCCTTTTTTACACGCTGAACGTTCTTGCTCATTTACTGCCGGTCCGCTGGACAAACGCGGTAATTCCGTTTGTATTTATCGGCCCGGCAGTTCTGATTATGGGATGGTATCTATTGTTGCCGACGGTGCGTAGCGCTTATTTAAGCTTCCTGGATAAAGGCAGTAAGGCCTTTGTCGGTTTTGACAATTATATCTATTTATTTACCGACGAAACCATGTTGACCGCGATTCGGAATACCGGCATCTGGCTGGTCTTTGGAACGGTTTTCGCTGTATTCGCCGGCCTGGTGGTCGCCATTCTGGCGGACCGCTCACCCTTCGAAAAGATCGGCAAGACGCTGGTTTTTTTACCGATGGCCATTTCGCTGGTCGGCGCCGGCGTAATCTGGAAATTCATGTATGCCTACCGGCCGGCCGGGGCCGATCAGATCGGTCTACTGAACGCCATAATGACAGCTTGCAAAATTGAGCCCCAAAACTGGCTCGGACAGGCCCCGGGAAACAATTTCTTTTTGATTCTGATTTTCGTCTGGCTGCAAACCGGGTTCGCCCTGGTGGTGCTTTCCGCCGCTCTCAAAGGAGTGCCCACGGAAATGATTGAGGCCGCCCGGATAGACGGAGCCGGTGAATTCGGCATTCTGGTACGGATTATTATTCCGACAATTGTCGGCAGCATCATAACCGTGGCCACGACCATCCTGTTGGCCGCCTTAAAGAGCTTTGATATTGTCTTTTCGATGACTAATGGATTGTACGGCACGGAAGTGCTGGCCAGTCAGCAATATAAACAGATGTTTAAGTTTTTACATTACGGGCGGGGTTCGGCAATCGCCATTCTGATCTTATTGGCGGTCAGCCCGGTCATTTATTATAACCTCAAGGAATTTTCCAAAAAGGAGGTGTTCTAATGAAGGCGCACACCGTTTCAAAGGTAATGATATCAATAGCTCTGATAATAATGTGTCTGATCTGGACTGTACCGACCGCCGGTATTTTGATCACTTCTTTTAGAACCAAAGACGCCGCCTCAGCTACCGGTTGGTGGCGCATACTGGATACACCAGGGGAATTGACTCTCGATAATTATGGACAGGTACTGGGTGGACAGCGCTTTACCGTCGCCGATGCTGACGGAAACCGCATTACCGCCCGCGGCGCGACCATGACCAGCGCCTTTCTTTCAAGCATTACCGTTACCCTGCCGTCGGTGGTTATTCCGATCTTTATAGCGGCTGCCGCGGCTTATGGCTTTGCCTGGCTGCGGTTCCCGGGACGGAAAATACTGTTTGCCATAATTATTGCCCTTTTAGTAGTGCCGCTGCAGATTTCGTTGATTCCGATACTGCGCGACTATCAGAAGATCGGCCTGAATGGCACCTATTTAGGTATTTGGCTGGCGCATACTGGTTTCGGTTTGCCTCTGGCCACCTATATGCTTTTTAACTACATTTCCACCGTTCCGCGTAGTATACTCGAATCAGCCTTTATTGACGGCGCGAATCATTTTACCTGCTTTATGAGACTGATCGTGCCGTTAAGCGTTCCGGCCCTGGCCTCGTTTGCCATCTTCCAGTTTATCTGGGTATGGAATGATCTGCTGGTGGCCCTGGTATTCTTGAGCGGAGCCGGACAGGCAATGGAAGTCGTTACCGTGAGATTGATGAATATGGCCGGAACCCGGGCAACGGAATGGCATTTGCTGACCGCCGGCGCCTTCGTTTCGATGGCTCTGCCCCTGGCCGTATTCCTCTCGCTGCAGCGATATTTTGTCCGCGGCTTGTTGGCCGGTTCAGTCAAGGGGTAAAAAACAATGTTTCATTCTCGTCTGGAAACTACGATGCCGGAATTGGCCAGCCGCCTGTTCCGACTGTATGGCAACCGCTGGGACTTTTATCAGGTGCTCTCCCGTTTGGTGGAGTTGATGGAAAAGGCTTCCGGTGAACGATCTTCAGATTTGGTCGCTCAGGATGAAAAACGCGCTGAGCGGCCGGACTGGTTTCTGCGCGAGGACACCCTCGGCGTGATGCTGTATGTCGATCTTTTTGCCACGAATTTTGAGGGACTGCTGGAGCGGCTCCCGTACTTAAAAAAACGCGGTATCACCTATGTGCACCTGATGCCGCTGTTCCGCGCTCCGGAATTGCATAATGACGGCGGGTACGCCGTCTCCAGTTACCGCGACGTTGACCCCCGGCTGGGGACGACGGCCGGTCTGGCCGATCTGGCCGCGACCTTCCGCAAGGAAGGCATCGCCTTGGTGCTGGACTTTGTGTTTAATCATACCAGCGACGAGCATGACTGGGCCCTGCGCGCGAAAAAGGGCGAGCGGAAATTCAGGGATTATTATTTTATCTTTGAAACAGAGGCCGAAGCCCGCGAGTATGACAGTTCCCTGCGCGAGATTTTCCCGGATACCCGCCGGGGTTCCTTCACCTACGTAAAAGAAGCCGGGGGTTGGGTGTGGACAACTTTTAATTCATTTCAATGGGATTTGAACTATCGCAACCCCGAGGTTTTTCTGGCGATGTGCGGCGAAATGCTGGCCCTGGCTAACCTTGGTATCGATGTCTTACGGCTTGACGCCCTGGCCTTTGTCTGGAAACAAAAAGGCACCGGTTGCGAAAATCTGGCCGAGGCCCATGTGCTGATTCAGGCCTTCCAGCTGGTAGCGAAGATAGCCTGCCCTTCCCTGATCTTTAAGAGCGAAGCCATTGTGCATCCTGATGAGGTAATCCGCTATATCGGCGAGGATGAATGCCGTCTCTCCTATAATCCCCTGCAGATGGCTCTTTTCTGGGAAGCCGCGGCTACCCGCAATACCAGTCTGCTCAGGCTCTCGCTTTCCCGGCGCTGGGCTCTGCCGGAGCGCTGCGGTTGGGTGAATTATATCCGCTGTCATGACGATATCGGATGGACCTTCTCGGATGAGGACGCCGCCAGCCTGGGTATCCAGGGCTATAATCATCGTAATTTTTTAAATCGATTTTATACCGGTTCCTTCGAAGGCACTTTCAGCCGCGGCGAGGCTTTCCAGCTGAATCCGGAAACCGGTGACTGTCGCATTTGCGGAACCATGGCTTCGCTGTGCGGACTGGAGCAGGCGTATGAAATGTACGCTGAATCTTTAGCTATCAGGGATGCGGCTTTGCGCGATAAAGCTCTGCTGTACGCCGACATGGCCGTGCGCCGGATGAGCATGATGTACGCGGTGTTGCTGGCGCTTCCCGGTGTACCGCTACTTTACATGGGCGATGAGACGGCCATTCTCAATGACCACTCCTGGCAGAATACTCCCGGGAAGTCAAATGATTCGCGCTGGGTACATCGTATCGCCACTGATTGGAAACGTATTGACGCGCTGGAGACCGCCGCGGATATCAAAGACAGTAGGCTCACCATGGGGAGCGCGCCCGCTAAAGATGGGTCGCTCGCCAAAAACGGTGGTTTGACTAAAGAGGCCTGGCTGATAGAGCGGCAGGCAGCCGTGCTGGCCGCTCTGGACGCGGCAGTTTCCCGGCGCAAGGCCGAACCGCTTTTCGGCGGGTCGGGAATCGGTTTTCCCGAAGTTCGGGACAGTCGGGTATTCGCGTTCACCCGCAGCGATAAGCTTCGTGTATATGCCAATTTTTCCGAGCAGACGGTGTTTTGTCCCTTGGACTATCCTCTGACCGGAACAGATTTGCTTGGCGGTCAGAAATTCGAGAATACCCGCGCGCTGTCACTTATGCCGTATCAAGTGCTTTGGATCAAGGAGAAAGGTAATGAATAAGAACGCTCAGTTTGATGTAACCGCCTTAGGCGAGATATTGATCGATTTTACCTCGGCCGGAATTTCCGTCGCCGGGCAGGCGCTGTTCGAGCGTAACGCCGGCGGGGCTCCGGCGAATGTAGCTGTAGCCGTGACGCGGCTGGGGGGGCGTTCGGCCTTTATCGGGAAAACCGGCGCCGATCCCTTCGGCCGCTTTTTGGAAAAAACCCTGCGCGATTGCGGCGTGCATACCAGCGGCATGCGCGTCGATCCCGCGCAGCACACCACCCTGGCCTTTGTCAGCCTCTCTGATTCCGGGGAGCGTACTTTTTCTTTTTGCCGGAATCCCGGCGCCGACACGACTCTCTCCGCTGATGAATTGGACCTCTCCATCTTGCAGAACACCCGGATTCTGCATATCGGGTCCCTGTCTCTCACCCATAAGCCCTGCCGTAGCGCTACCAGGTCCGCGATCGAGTGCGTCCGGCAAGCCGGAGGCCTGATCTCCTACGATCCGAACTGGCGGGCGTCTCTTTGGCCGGACCGGGCCAGCGCCCTGACCATGATGTTGAGCCTGATGCCGTTGGCGGATATCGTAAAGGTCTCGGATGAGGAGCTGGAGCTGTTGTACGGTACAGCCGACCTGCAAGCCGGCGCCCAGATGATTCTCGATCAGGGCCCGTCCCTGGTACTGATTACCCTTGGAAAAAAGGGCGCCTTTTTCAAAACCCGGACGGCCAGCGGCACTGTACCGGCCCCGCCGGTCAATGTGATCGATACCACCGGAGCCGGTGATTCTTTTATCGGCGGGATGCTGACCCGAATCGCTCAGGCCGGGGAAAAACCTTTTGAAAGACCGGAATCCGATTTTATCGCGGACCTGAATTTCGCCAATGCCGTGGCTTCCCTTTGTGTGATGAAACGCGGCGCTATTCCGGCTATCCCAACACTGAACGCGGTCGCTTCTTTTTTAAGGGGAGCGTCATGAGTTCGATGAATTTTGTTTCCGCTGCCTTTGACAAAGCAGCGGTTGCCCGCAATGAAACCCTGTTCACCGTTGCCAACGGCAGTCTGGGCTTTCGGGGTGACTTTGAAGAAAAAGCCGGCACTGTGCATAAGGGTACCTATATTAACGGTTTTTTTGACTCAGAACCGATTGTGTACGGCGAAGGGGCTTATGGCTATGCCGAGAATCATCAGACCATCGTAAATTTACCCGATCCCAAGCGCATCGATCTGGAAGTGAACGGTCAGCATTTCAGCATTGAACAGGGCTGCGTATCCGATTTCAAGATGCAACTTGATTTTGAGAGCGGGCTGATGAGCCGCTCCCTGAGCTGGAGCGCTCCTGATGGAACCGTTATTCTTCTGCACAGTGAGCGCTTGGTCAGCTTTTCCCATGAGGGCGGGGCGGCTATCCGCTATCGCGTTGAAGTTGAATCCGGAACGGCGTCTATCAGGCTGCAGAGCATGATAGACGCGACGGTCCATAATTTATCGGCCGACGAAGACCCCCGGGTCGGTTCCAAATTCAGCTCACACCCGCTGACGATTAAAAAATTGACGGCTTCCGGTGCCACGCTTAACATGTCGGCTCAGACCCGTTATAGCGCCATGTTTTGCGCGGCCTCGGTAAGGCATGCGTTTACCTTGCAACCGGCTGCCGCCTCCGCCGGGGCTGAAAGCTTTGTGCTGCAGTCTCTGGATGGAGTTCCGGTTAGCGGCCAGGCTTCCGTGCTCTGGGCCGGCAGTCTGGGAAAAGGTCAGGGCCTGGAGCTTACAAAATACATTTCATATCGGGCCGGGAGTTTGAAGGAAATTTCCGCCGAACAGCTTCTTGAAGCTGTGAACGCGGAGGCGGCTTTGCTCGAAAGAACCGGTTGGACGGCACTTTGCCAGGCTCAGCGTGAATACCTGGCCTCTTTTTGGCAGACGGCGTCAATCGCGATAGATGGAGACCCGGATAGCGAGCGGGCCCTGCACTTTAATCTTTTTCATCTGCTGCAGTCTGCCGGCAGAAACGGCAAAACCAGTATCGCCGCCAAAGGGCTTACCGCCGAGGGTTATGAAGGGCATTATTTCTGGGACACGGAAGCGTATGTCTGTCCGGTGTTCACCTATCTGCAAACCGATGTGGCCCGTGGCCTGCTGGAATACCGTTATTCGATACTGGATAAGGCCCGTGAGCGCGCCCGGGTAATGAGCCTGCGCGGAGCGCTTTATCCCTGGCGGACGATCGACGGAGAGGAGACCAGCGCCTATTACCCGGCGGGCACGGCCCAGTATCATATAAACGCCGATATTATTTTCGCGTTGGAAAAATTATTGAACTGCGCGGGAAAGACGGCCTTTGAGCCGATTCGGGCGCTGGAAATGGCGGTGGAAACCGCGCGGATGTGGATGAGTCTGGGTTCGTTTACGCCTTCACGTGAAAACCGCTTTTGTATTAATTGTGTGACGGGGCCCGATGAATACACGGCTGTAGTGAATAATAACGCCTATACCAATCTGATGGCCCGCGAGAATCTGCGCTTTTCCATAGCGATGGTTGAGTGGCAGTCCCGGGAAGCTTTTCCCTGGCCGGCTGCTTTGGCCGAGGTCAGCGCGAAAGAATTATCCGAGTGGCGGTTAGCCGCGGAGCGAATGTATATACCATACGACTCCAGTTCCGGAGTTTATCCGCAGGACGATTCCTTTATGGACAAGGCGGAGTGGGACTTTGCCGGAACGCCGAAGGACAAATATCCGCTGCTGCTTCATTTCCATCCGCTGGTAATCTACCGGCATCGGGTGCTAAAACAGCCGGATCTGGTATTGGCGCAGTTTTTGCTTTCGGATGAATTTACCTTAGCCGAGAAAACGCGCAACTTTCACTTTTATGAGCGGCTGACCACCGGGGATTCATCGCTTTCGCATTGTATTCAGAATATTATGGCCTGCGAGATTGGTGAACCTGAGAAGGCCTGGGAATACTTTAATAAAACCGCCCGGATGGACATTGAAGACGTGCATGGCAATACCCGCGACGGCATTCATACCGCGGCTATGGCCGGCAGCTGGATGAGCGTGGTTTACGGCTTCGCAGGCTTCCGTGACCGGCGCGGCCAGTGGTCGTTTAACCCCTGTCTGCCGGCGCAATGGAACTCCCTGGCTTTCAAGCTGCATTTGTCAGGCTGTCGCCTGGCGGTGCGAATCAGTAAAAACGATGCGGAATACGAGCTGCAATCCGGCAAGGAGCTTTCCATCAGGCATCGTGATCAAACTGTACTCTTACGGCACGGAGAGACGAAAGCTTTCTCACTCCTTCCGGTTTTCCGTGCCGTTCTTTTTGACCTGGACGGCGTGATAACCGATACCGCCGAATTGCATTATCAGGCCTGGAAACATGTTTCTGACGCTCTGGCGCTGGCTTTTGACCGGGACATTAATGAGCGGCTGCGCGGTGTTTCTCGGGAAGAGTCTTTTGCCATCATTTTGGCCCATAATAACCGGACAATGAGCGCCTCCGAACGGCAGAAGGTGCTTGAAACAAAAAACAATTATTATGTATCGCTGCTGAGCTTCCTTTCAGCGAAAGACATTCTGCCCGGCATTCTACCGCTGCTGGAAAGCCTGCGTGGGAAAGGAATAAAGACAGCTCTGGCATCCGCCAGCCGCAACGCCGTAATGGTTTGCCAGCAGTTGGGTATTGAGACATTGTTTGACGCCATCGTTGATGTGGCTGCCGTTCCAATGTCAAAGCCGGAGCCGGATATTTTCCTGCGCGGCGCTGAAATGCTCGGTATCTGGCCATCGGATTGTGTCGCGGTAGAAGACGCCCAGGCCGGAATTGACGCTATTAAAAAAGCGGGAATGAAGGCCGTTGGTATTGGTATGTTACTGACAGGCGCTGAGCTGACTGTTCCGGATTCAGCGCATCTGTCAGCGACAGTTTTCGAAAGCCTGTTTCCCGTTCAGGTAAACTGAAAGAAACTCAATTACCGCTTTCAGTTGCGTAGGGCCAGCTGTTGATCCCGCCGGCATCGAATACATTGCGATAGCCCATCTGTAACAAGCGTTGTACAGCCGTCCGGCTGCGGTTGCCGCTACGGCAGTACACGATTATCAGGGCGTCTTTATCCGGCAGGCGGGTTGCGGCTAGGGCCGATAAATCATAATCCGGTAACAACAGGCTTCCCGGAATGCGTATCTGCCTATTCTCTTCTGGTGTACGCACATCCAGTAAAATAGCCTCCGGATTGTTTTCCAGCATCGTCTTCGCGGTTTCAGGATCTATTCGTTTATAGGTTGAACCTGATTCCGCGCAGGCGCTGAAACTCAGTATTCCAAGTAAAAATACAGCAAGTATTGTTTTTTGCATTGTTATCCTCCACCTAAAATAATAACGCACTAAAGATTGGCTAACTGTGACATTGTCACTAATCTTAACCACTAAAAAAAATCTACATAAATGGAGATTATTTGAATTTTATCGCTTATTTTGGAGTTTTTATGCTTATTTTAAATATTTATCTTTGAAATTTGTTAAAAAACTAATGGTTTTTAATACTCTTTTCTCAAAAATCCTTGTAATTGTCTTTTTTTCTCTTACAGTTATTAAAGAGGTTAAACTGCATGTTTGTTGATCAGAAAGAAACGCTGCTTGGAGTTAAGACTTTTTTTGTGTTGCCTGAAATGTCGCTTCTTCCTGAAGAGTATTTACGCAGTTTTTTTCTGCGCGGGTTTGAAACCTACTTTCTGGACGATGATCCTTACTTGGCCCTGGAAGCAAAAATTCGGGTTCTGTTTTCCCTCTTTCCAGAGGTAATACTTTTTTTTAATATTGACCGCGAGGTTCACGGTATCGACTGGCCGATTCTGATAGGCAACCTGCAAAAGCAGTACGGCGAGCGGGCTATGATAGGTGTACTATATCGCAAACGCGGTAACCTCGAAGAGATCCGGGCCCTGGAGCGTCAATATCTTTATGAGATTGGAATTACCTGCGGCTGTATACCGATAGAGTATCAAAAGGCCAAGAATCTGTTTATTTTGACGAATGTTCTGATAGCCAATCAGGCCAACGGTAGACGGAAATTCCTGCGGGCGATCTGCAGCGATTCCTGCAAGGTCAACCTGACATGTAAAGACCATACCTATAAAGGTCTGGTGCGGGACATCAGCATCAGTCATTTTTCCTGTATTTTTGTCGGTGATATCCCCGAGCTTGAGATGTATGAGCGCTTCGGCAATATTCAGCTCAGTTTGCGGGGTGTGCTCTGTAAGGTAGCGGGAATTTTGTGCCTGAAGCGAGTGGTGGGAAACGATAAAATTCATGTGTTTGTTTTTCGAAGGCTGGATGAACGTGAAGGTCTGGACAATGAATTTCTGATCAAAATAAACAGTTTTATTTTTGATACCCTTTCGGCCAATATTCAAGGAATACTGAAAAAAGGTTTTGAGACCGAGCGGACTTGCCGGTTAATCCGAAAAGAATAACTTTCCACCGGAAACCAGTCCTGGTAAGCTTGCATTTTTCCCAGCCTCGATTAAGCTTAGGTATTGGAGGCAAGGATGTTTTCCGAACAAAAAGAAGTTGTTAACGGAGTAAAAACCTTTTTTATTGCCCCAGACCGCGCTTTGTTTCCTGAAGAATATCTACGCAGCTTTTTCTTAAAGGGTTTTGAAACCTATTTTGTGGATGACGATGGTGTGATTCCGCTCGAGTCGAAGATTCGGGTGTTATTCGCGCTATTTCCGGAAGTCATCCTGTTTTTTAATATCGATCATCCGGTAAAGGGTTTAGATTGGCCGGTATTTATCGCCGGACTTCAGGACACCTATAAGGAGCGGGCGATGATCGGGGTAATTTACCGGCATCGCGCTGATCCGGCGGAGGTTCGTGAACTCGAGCGGATGTACCTTTATAACATCGGACTGGTATGCGGCTGTATTCCGATAGAAAATCAGAAAGCTAAAAACCTGTTCATATTAACGAATGTGCTGATCGCCAATCAGGCTAACGGCAGGCGGAAGTATTTGCGGGCTCAGTGCGGTAGCGACTGTACCCTAGATTTTACGCAGGATAATCAAAAATATACCGGTGTGCTGCGGGATGTCAGCATCAGTCATTTTTCCTGTGTTTTTTCAGGAGCGGTTCCGGCTTTGCCGGTTTTTGAGAAGGTTCGTAACATTAATTTGTGTTTAGATGGACACTGTTGCACGGTAACGGGAGTCTTCTGGCTGCATCGCGTGATAACCGAAGAGCGGCTGCATGTGTTTGTTTTCAGCAGCTCTGAGGAAGGCCAGGGATGTCAGCCGGCTTATCTGATCAAAGTAAATGATTTTGTATTCGAAGCCCTGCAAAGCGGAATCCTTACGCTGCTTAAAAAAGGTTTTGAGACTGAACGTCTTTGCCGGATGATCCGCAAAATTGATCCTGATGAGATGGCAACCTTGATTCCCGCAGAAAGTGTGTAAAGACACCTGAAATTCAATAAAGCTGCCCGGAAGGCAGCTTTATTGAATTTATAATTTACATCAATTCTTCAAGATCCAGTTCGCAGGCTGTACAGGGCGTGTTGATCGCCCAGTTTTCCAGTACCTGCGGATGTATTTCTCCGAAAACGCCGACCTTTTTTCCCTTGACCAGAATCTCGGCCTGGCGGCCCGGAATAAACCGCGCGTCATTGGATTCAACGACGGCATATTCGTGATCGAGATAATAAAGCAGGCTGGCAACCTGGCTGGCAGTTTCATTATAGTTGCTGTCGGCTCCGGCGGCCAGAAAACCCAGGTGTTGCCGGGTACGGGTGCCGGTGACTTCTCCTTCCAGACGGTAAGCAACCTTTCCGATTTCGAAGATGCGGTGCGGATAGGCGGCGTTTCCGGATGGCGCTTCGGCGCCGAGCAGGCTGGGCAGAATGGATGGACGCACAAACTGGAAGTTCTCGGACATCGGGTTGGAAATTTCGATGATGCCGGAATAATCCAGACTCATTCGATCGATATAATCCTTTCCTGATCCAAGATAGTTGAATATCATTTCCTGATAGCCGAGTCCCACCAGCAGGCTCTTGGCTTTGCGGCTGAAGACTGTGATCGGAGTGAGCCGGCCGATGGTAAAATCGCGCGGCTTTTCGGGTTTGAAAAAGGCAATTTCCTTGCCCATCATCACGTCTTCAATGATGTCCACTTCATGCAGAAAGTCATTGCGGTATTCCGGCGGATTGATCGTTACTTTTTCGCCGGCTGTTTCGACCGCGCAGCCCATGCGCCGCAGAGCGTCGGCAATATCTTCCACAGACAGGCTAGATCCGAGCAGTTTGTTTACGGCGTTGACCGTTGTGGAGGTTGGTCCCTGGTAATAAAAGGGGGTAGTAACCGCTGTGCCGTAACCGGTGTCGTAGGGATGCTCGACCTTTACCGGAAGAATTTTATAGCCGGCGTCGGCAAAGTCACAGGCCACGATGCTGGTGGCCAGCACCAGAGTCGGCATGTCCGTACCGGTCATTTCCACCAGCAGGTCTGAATCACCGACCTGCACGGCGCCGAGAGTGGCGCTGTTGATGATCGGCGCCATGGAAAGCACTTCTTTTTTGGCGTCGATCAGCAGCGGAAACTTAGGCGCGTCTTTTAAAATCCAGCCGTATTCCTTGCCTTTCGGGTGATCGGTCAGAATTTGCCGGCAGGTCATTGGGCTGTCACAGCCGAGCGGTACAAAACTGGTTTTATCGGGATCCACCGCGGTGTAGCTGATCGGCCAGTTGATATTGGCGGAGCGGTAAATACCCATGGAAATGGAGCGGCGTTTACGGCCGTAATTCCAACAGAGCTTTTCCTGAGTTTGGATAATATCCAGCAGCATCGGCTCGTCAATCGGTTTACCGGAAATCACAAAGGCTGCCATGTAGGGACGGATATTTTTAAGGCCGGCATCTACCTTGACCACGCGGTTGCCGCAATCACGGTCCTGTCCCTTGCGTGAGAAAAAGCTGGAGTAGTCCGTCTTTTTTCCGCCCTTATGCAGCCGTAGCTGCCGGGCAATGCCGGCCGTAGACCACAGGTCCGGGCGGTTGGTATCGTTTAGTTCAATCTTGATGGTGCGCTCCTGGGCCGGTAGCGTCGCGTTAGGTTTTTCGTCTAACTCGGCCTTGCCACAGGTCAGGCGTGATTCAAGAGCGGCGTAATCGCAGGTTTCGCCCAGCAGGGTAAAGAACAGTTTTTCATTTACTTCAATTTTCGGCATGATGTTTCTCCCTTAGTATTTGGCTTTTCTGAGCCGGACGCCCTCAATGTCGCTGCTGAACAGCTCGCGCAGGTCATTGAGGCCGAGAGCCATCAGGGCCATGCGGTCTATACCGATGCCCCAGGCCAAAACAGGCACATCGATTCCCATGGCTTTGGTAACTTCAGGGCGGAATATACCGGAGCCGCCCAGTTCAAACCAGCCCAGCACCGGGTGTTTGATATGCACTTCGATCGAGGGTTCCGTGAAGGGGAAATATCCCGGAACGTATTTGACTTCGGTGGCGCCGGCGATTTCCACGGCGAACATTTCCAGGAAGCCGAGCAGGGTTTTCAGATTGACTTCATTCCCCAGTACGATGCCTTCGGTCTGGTAAAAGTCCGAAAGATGGGTAGCGTCAACTTTGTCGTAGCGGAAACAGCGGGCAATACCGAAATATTTGCCGGGAATCTTGGCTTTGGCCAGCTGGTGAGCGGAAAGCACGGTGCCCTGGCTGCGCAGAATCAGGCGCCTGGTAAATTCGCGGTCGAACTGGTAGTTCCAGCCGCGGCTGCCGGTGTTTCCACCGGTTTCATGGGCCGCGGCCACATTGGAAAGCCAGGGCTCTTCGATATGGGTGGCCAGGGTCGGCTCTTTAACATAATAGACGTCATGAATATCGCGGGCGGCGTGAAACTGAGGCATGAACAGAGCGTCCGAATTCCAGAACTCGGTCTCCACCAGCGGGCCGTCGAATTCCTCAAAACCGAGAGCGCAGAGTTTGTCTTTGACGCTCTCCAAAAAGCTGACGTAGGGATTGGAACGTCCCGGTATGATACGGGCCGGCGGTACGGAAATGTTATAACCCCGGAAGGCCTGATTTTTCCATTCGCCGCTTTTCAGCAAGGCCGGTGTGATGGAGCCGATTTCTTCGCCGGTAATGCCGGCGGCGTCCAGAGCGGCTTTAACCGCGGTAACCTCGGCTGTAAGAGTGAAGACCACCGTGTCGCGTTCAATCATGCGGAACGGGGCGTCCGAAGCGCCGCGCTTTTTGGCTAAGGTGCCCATGATGGCGGTTTCATCGGCTGTGAGAGTGCTGTGTTCAATCAGTCCGTCAGCGGCGCTGGAGACCTTGGCCAGCAGAGCCGCGGTGACGGTGTATCGTGTTCCGGAAGGGTTCCCGACATAGGAGGCTTTTTTATCGGCGTCCATGGCGATGGCGCCTTCTTTGGAAAGCAGGCCGAAGGCTGAGCCGACGTCTTTTCCTTCCAGGCCGAGGGCGGCCGAAATTTCCGGCAGGGAGTGCGGTCCTTTATCCTTGAGCAGAGACAGTATGCGCGTGTCCGCGGTTCCTTCCGCGGCGAAGCTGCGGCCGAGTGCGGTTATTTCATAAAAAATGGTGGTTTTCCGGCCGGTTTCCGTTACCAGACCTTTGCCGCCGAGCCATGAGAAGGCCTGATTGGCATGACCGCTTTTATACCCAAGTTCGTCCACCAGCTTTTCGGCGGTCAGCTCAGTGCCCGCTTGATACGTTCTGAGCACGCGGATTTCAAGGGGATGCAGATTTTTGATAATTGACTGTACATCCATGACTTACTCCTGTTACAATATGAACGTATTTATATCATTTTCTTTGGAGTACAGTAAAGAGTGCAGAGAAAGGTAAAGATTTGGTCTAAAATTTTATTTATCGTTCTCGTCGCGGTCTTGCCGACTGGGGTAATTACCCTGTACACAGCCCATGTTTATCAGCAGAACGCGGTGCGCGAGGCTAAAAATTCGCTGATCCGCCAATGTGAGGGCTTTACCAACGAACAGCGTCTGATAGTCAATAACGCCCGTCAGATGATGATAGCTGTCTCCCAGACCCGCTCAGTTCAATCCGGGAATTATATTCAGCTTGATAATTATCTGCAAACTCTGATGCAGCTTTACGAAGACTATGTGACTATACTTCTGGCTGATGAAACCGGTACTGTTGTGGCTTCCGGTGTGCATATTACCGGTTATACGGTCGCGGATAGGCCCTATTTCAAGCAAGCTCAGACCACCGGGGAGTTTACGATCGGTGATTTTATTTTCAGCCGTTCCACAGGCAAGGCCTCTCTCCCGTTCTGCCTGCCTTTGGTTGATACTACCGGGACTAAAAAATATCTGATCTCCAGTTATGATCTTGGACGGTATGGGCACGCGTTTTCAGCGACCAGCCTGCCGGAGGAAGTTGAACTGGAGATTTTCGGTCTTGAAGGTCTGCGTCTTTTTTCGGTTTTGAACGGAGTGGGTGGAGACAGCGGTTTACCGGTCGCGCCGGAATTGATTACTTGGGTTTCAGGGCATGCGCATCACGCCATCGATGAGATTAAGATTAATGGAATCGATTATCTGGTTTCGTATGGAATGGTGAGCGACGGTGAACAAACGCTTTATGTAACTGTGCGAACTCCCCGGGATCAGGTGGTCGCTCTTGCGGTAACCTCCGGTATCCGCACTGTGGTGGTTATGCTGCTTGCCTGCTTGCTCGCGGTTGCCTTATCGCTCTATCTGGCCCGCCGGTTGCTGGTTGAACGCATTGAAAAACTGACCAGTTACACCAAGGCACTCGCCGCCGGCGATCTTTCGGTACGTTCCGATGTGAATCAAGCCCGTGATGAAATTACCGATCTGATAGATTCCTTTAACGAAATGGCCGCGGCCCTGGAAGCGCGCAATAATGTCAACCGGGTTATGCTGAATGAAAAGGAATCACTGTTGCAGGAACTGCAAAAGCGTGTCGCCGACAATCTCCAAATCTTATCGAGTATGGTTAACCTGCAGATTGAGCATGGCCCTTCAGAAGCGGTCCGTCAGGCACTGGTTACCGCGCATTCGCGTATCATGGCTCTCTCTTTAGTGTATGAAACAATCTACCGGTTCTCGGATGTTCAGAAGGTGATGTTGCACCGTTACTGTAACGGCTTGTGTGATTATCTGCTGGCCTTATATGCCGATGTCGGTTCGGACATTACCTACATGGTAACCGGTGTTGACGCGGTATTAAGTCTGAATCAGGCTATACCGATAGGACTGATCCTCAATGAACTGGTGTCCAACAGTCTGGTGCACGCCTTTCCCAACGGACGCTCCGGAATTATCCAGATTCTGTTTGTGCCGGATTCACCCGGTTTACTGGAGATGCGCATTATCGATAATGGTGTCGGGTTTCCGGGCGACGTGCATCACACAGATACTCTGGGCTACGAGATGACATTAGCCCTGGTTGATCAGATTCAGGGTAAACTGACCGTAAAGAGCGGACCGGAAGGATCGTTTGTGTCTGTGCAGTTTCCGGTTGATATCAACGCCCTGCTGCAGGATGGCAATTCTCAGGGTTATTGAAGCGCTTTCGTTATTAAAAAACCTGATAGGAAATAATTTCTTTAATATCCAGATACAACCTTAGATTGGCCACAAACCAGCCCTGTTCGGCGTGCAGGCGCGGCTCTCCGCGTAGCAGCACTTCCCCGTTTATTTCCTTGGGCTTGTTTTTCTCAATCGTTCTGGCGTATTCCCGTACCGCGTTTAATACCGCCTGTGTATAAGCGTCTTTAATGCCGCTGGTTTCGGCGGCGCGCTCGCCCCGGCCGACCCCCTGAACCGTCTTATACAGCACCGACTGCCAGCGGCTGTTCCAGCGTTCCAGTGTCCGGTCCGCCCTGAATTCCGCCCAGGCGCTCAAGCGGGGATATTCGGGGCGCAGAGGCTCCAGGCGCAGCCGGGGGTCACCGGCCGCGATTTCAGCAACCGGGATCAGTTCGAAGTATTCGGCGACGTTGCGGGCCCGGTCGCTGGGGGTGTAGCTGAATTTCCAGCCGTACACCATACCGCCCATTACAAAGCGGGCCAGGGTATGTAATTCCTCACGCGGCGGTAAGGCTATGTTGGTTTGTCCAGTTTCAATATCCCCGGGAACCGGCTCCAGAAAGACCCATACCGGCGCCCGGAAAATCCGGGCATCCTGTTCGGAGGCTCCGGAATAGGAGTCGGCGCGGAGCGCCGGCGCGGCAATGGCGGCCAGCAGCGCGACTAATAGGGCAGCGCGAAAAACTTTAATTCCTCGAACGGTATGCTCAGGGTAAATCATCTTTTTGGAAACATTATCTTCCAAGGATTAACCCCCAATCGGATTTGACAATACAGCCAGCATACGACAAACCCGGCCAGGTGGGTCAGGTGGGAAACGCCCATGTTCCGGCCGGTGAGCATGTTATAGATTTCCAGGGCGGTATAGCCGATAACCAAAATTGGCGCCGGTACCGGCAGTATTCCCCAGATATAGATCAGCGAGCGCGGGAAGAGTACGGCGTAGGCCAAAAGCAGCGCAAATACCGCTCCGGAAGCGCCCATCAGAAAAACTGAAAGCGCTCCGGTTGCCAGATAGAACAGCAGCGACGCGATGCCGCTTAGTGTTCCGGAAAGCAGATATAAAAGCAGAAACTCACTTGAACCCAAACGCCTCTCCACCGCTGTGCCGAAAAAGAAAATAGCCAGCATATTAAACAATAGATGCGTAAAGTTGGCGTGCACAAACTGATAGGTAAAAACCTGCCAGAACATGGAATGCTCTAACACCAGCACCGGATTCATAGCCATATAGCCGACGGTAATTGGCCGCATATTGTTTAAAAGATAGACCAGCAGGTTTATACCGATCAGAATCAGCGCGGCGTTTACATACGCGTACCGAAAGGGTCGGCGTAACGGGTTAAAATTATTCATAAATGAAAGTTACCAATAAGGCTTCGTGCGGGGCAAGGAGAATCCGCCTCTTCGGCAGTATTTCACCGGTTTGGCGGCTGTTCCCGAAAAGCACCCGGGCCTTTTGGGGAATGCTGAACAGGCGCGGGGTGTGCGCGAAGTTCAGATAGCAGTCTATGCAGCCTTCCGGCCGGTGTTCAATCGAGGTCAGTGGAACTGGAGAGCGCCGGTAGGCCAGTATGGAATTGACGCCCTCGCTGAGAATCAGCATTTTCCCGGTTTGCAACACGGGTTCCTTTTTCCGCAGTTCAATCAACCGGCGGTACCAGTGCCACAGCGAAAGCGGGTTCTTTTGGGCGGCGCGGACATTAATACGGCGGTAGTTTTTTTCGTTGATCGGCAGCCAGGGCTTGACGCCGCTTTCGGAAAAGCCGGCGTTTTCGGCATCGGACCACTGCATGGGCGTGCGCTGTCCGTCCCGGCCGATCGGTAAGGGCCAAAAAGTTTTACCAGTGGGATCAACCAGTTCGTGTTTGGATATATAGCGGTTGGTCATGCCGATTTCTTCGCCGTAGTAAATGAAGGGGGTGCCGCGGACGGTCAACAGGAGCATGGCCGTGATCTGCAGGCGGCGGAAGCGTTCACGGTTGCTGACTGACCAAAAACGGGTGGCGTGCCGCCATTGATCATGATTGCTCATGGTCAGGTTGGGCCAGGCCTCTTCGGGCAGGGCCGAATACCAGCGATTGAGCGCCTTTACAAAAGAGCGGCCGTTCCACTTCAGGTAGAGCATCTCCATGTTAAAGGCCATGTGCAGCTCGTCGTTGCCGTTGCCCTGGTAGGAAGCCGCCAGAGAGGCGTCCTGGGTAAAAATCTCGCCGACCAGCATGCGGTCCCCGGGATAGGAGTCCACAATCCGGCGGATATCCCGGCAGATTTCGTGGGTTTCAGCCTGGTTGCGGTCGTAGAGGTGTTTTTGAAACAGGTCCGGGTTGGCTTTCAGGGAGTAGGGGTTGGAGCGGAACAGCGGATCCTTGATATACCAGTTCACCACATCCATGCGGAAACCGTCCACGCCCATGTCCAGCCAGAATCGCAGGGCGTCATACATGGCCGCGCGCAGTTCGGTATTGCGCCAGTCCACTTCCGGCTGATGGCGGGTAAAAGTGGCCAGATACCATTCGTCGGTCGCCGGATTCGGCCACCAGGCGCTGGTAAATTCAAACTGACAGACCCAGTTATTGGGTTTGGGTAGGGCTTTTCCGGTTACCCTGTCATGCATCGGCTTCCAGATGTACCAGTCATGCTTGGGGTTATCGCGCGAACTTGAGGCTTCCAGGAACCAGGGGTGTTTGTCGGAGGTGTGGTTGATCACCAGGTCAAAAATAACGCGGATATTGCGGCGGTGGGCTTCGGCGATCAGTTGTCGGGCGTCATCGAGCGAGCCGAACAACTCGTCCACATCGCAATAATTACTGATGTCATAGCCGAAGTCGTCCATGGGGGAGCTGAAAAAGGGTGAAATCCAGAGGGCGGTAACGCCGAGTTCGCACAGGTAGTCCAGTTTTGCGATTATACCCGGGAGGTCCCCGATGCCATTGCGGTCCGTATCATAAAAACTGCGGGGATAGATCTGGTAAAATACGGCTGTTTTCCACCAGGGCAAGCTGTTCATGGCCGTTTACTCGGCAACCGTAACCCGGTTTCGTCCATTTTGCTTGGAGAGATAGAGAGCCTTGTCGGCGCGGTCTACCAGATTTTTGGCGGTTTGATCCAGCTCGGCATTGTATTGGGCAACGCCGATGGAAATGGTCAGATTGAGGTGCTGATTATCATAGAGAATATCCAGGTTCTGGATTGATGAACGGATGCGTTCGGCGATTTTAAGGGCTGTCGGAGCCGGGGTATCGCAGAGCATCACCACGAACTCCTCGCCGCCGTAGCGGGCGGCCATATCCTGATTACGGGTGTTCTGCTGTACAACCTTGGCGACCATCTGAAGTACGACGTCACCGCAGGCGTGTCCGTAGGTATCGTTGAAGCGCTTGAAAAAGTCGATATCCAGCATTAAAACCGAAAGCGGCATGCGTTGGGCGTCGCTGGCCTCCAGTTTTTCGATCAGAACCGTGTAGAAGTAATGCTTGAGCTTGAGGTGGGTCATCATATCGGTGGTGGTCATTTCAAGCAGGGCGGCGTTGCTGATAGCGATGGCTGCCAGGGCTGCGATATTCAGGATGTGCTCTTTTTCGTACTCGGAATAGGTTTCGGCGGTTATCTGCTCACCAAGAACAAGCAGACCATTGATATGGTTTTTTGTCTTGAGTGGTACAATCAGCGAAGGTTCCAGCGAGGTCAGTCCTTCCAGAGCCTCATCGCTGCCGACTTTCTCACGGAGTTCATCAATTGTATAGCAGGCGTTCTGGGTATTCAGCTGCTTGATGATCGGGTGATCGTCAGGAATGGTATATTCATAGTTGGTTTCAAGTTCAAAGCCGCAATAATTGCGGTTTAGAATGAATTCTGTGGCATCGAAGTTTTTTTTGGTAAAGATGGCAACGCCCAGGGTTTTCATCTGCCCCATGCAGGTATATAGCAGGGCCTCGATCAGGGTTGAAAAATCGATAACGGAGTTCAAGCTTTTTGATATTTCCAGCAGCTGCTTCAGATCGTAAATTTGTTTTTCGTAAGTAGCGTCGCTGGTGCTGGTCTGTTTTTCCTTGGCCATGCTTGTGTCATTTCTCCGTTTGATCAGCTAAACTTGCGGCAACTGTCAATGTACCTACTATAGCATATTTCTTCATTATATCAAGAAAATTTCGAAAAACACCATTTTCTTTTTCAAGATAGGCAAAAGATTCGCTGTTTTTGGTTGATCCGGTTAAAGCTCGCAGATTGGTAATGTATTCTGGAACCGAGCGTTTGTTATCCTCAATTATCAACTCCGCGTAACTGAGAACTTCTGAGTATTGGGTCACGGCCTGCTGCACCAGGATCTTGGCATGATGATTCATATTTTCGATGATTTTCCGTAGCGGTTTTTCAAAGTCCAGTCCTTTTTCGATTTCCGTGATGTAGCCGGTCAGAATTTTAAGACTGCAGGGTTGGTTTTCGTGAAACAGCGATTCAAATTGAGAAAGTTTGGTGGAAAGCGACTCGCAGTAGTAGTAAGCGGCCGAAAAAGAACTCTGGATGGAGCGGTTATTAAAATAGCCCTCTACAATAATCGCCCTTAACACGGTCCGGAAATGCGGCTCAAAAAAGTTAAGGGCAAACGTTTTAATAATCTGCAGGGGTTTTATCCATTCCAGCGAAAAAGTGGTAAATTCCTGAATTAGGGTGTTGGTATCTTCATTATAACCTTCCAGAGTCGCCAGCGGTAATGAACCGAAGGTTCCGCGGATCAGCTGCGAAATTTCATTTTCCTGCTGTTCCTTGACCAGTTTTCGGGAGTCACTGTGAAACTGTTCGGTAAGACGGGTGCGGTACTGGATAAAGTGATCGTTTTTTTCATGCGGCATATCCGGGGTAAAGGCGGGATCCTGTTTGGAAAGTCGAATGATAGCCAGCAGTATCTCTTTTCCCATTTTTTTTTGCAGAATAAACTGAACCGCCTGGAAAACCCGCAGTATCCGGCTTTTTAGATCTTCGGTAAGCGGTATGTTTTGGCTCTTGGCCCCCAGGATAGCGATAATATCCGCGACCGCCGGGGAAAGCTCAATGCGGGAGAGTACATAATACAGATCCAGCAGCGGCGGGATTACTTCCGCGACCTCCAGAGCCCGAAAACTTGGAGTATCTACCGTAGCGTCATCATCAGTATAGGCTTTGAAGGCCGGATCAAACCAGGACAAAAATTGATTGAAGCCGAACTTACAGAAATCAGAAAGCGCGTCGAGTTTATCCAGTAATACTGATACTTGACGGCAATTGGAACCTTCCAGCGACTTGAGAAAATTGGAGAGTTCTTTGCCCTGTTCTTCTATCAAGCGTTCCGGTTTTTGCTGCTGGGCGATGAGCGCGGCTTCCCGGGAGGTAAACAGGAATTTTTTCCGGAGGACCCGCTGTTCGGGAGTGAAGGCCAGCTCCAGCAGGTAATCGCGGTAACGGTCATTCTGCCGTCTGTCGTCACTGGATATGGTTTTAAGCAATATTTCACGCAGCGGACTGATAAACTGAAAGATTTGATAGACCGCGGAGGGAAAAGCCGGCAATAGCTGGCCGTCAATCCGGTAAACCGGCGGTTCCACTGTTTTAAGGAGAGTCGCCAGCTCTTTGAGCTCGTGCTTTTTCCGGTATTCCGGGGAGGAAGAGGCAAACAGGGATTCAAATAAATCCTTGAAAAAATTTAAAACCGCGTCCAGAACACCCATGACTCATTCTAGACAGATGAATCCGAAATTGCAAGCAACAAAATTGTTTCAACGCAGGGTAAAGCCGGCCTCTTCAAGGATACTGCGGTAGTCCGCTATGGACGACGCTTTTACCAGGGCCGCCCGCAGGGCCGCTCCGCCGTCGATACCCTTGCTGTAGGCGCAAAACCGCTTGCGCATTTCCCGGCAGGCGGTATTTTCGCCACAATCCTCTGCCAGTTGCAGCAGTTCCCGCCATCCGGAGCCGATCCTGGTGTTGACCGGAGTTTCCGAATAACTGCCGGTTTCCAGCAGTGAGCGGGTTTGGGTAAAAATGAAGGGATTACCCATGGCGCCACGGGCGAACATTACGGCGTCGCAGTCGGTTTGCTCAAGCATGTCACGGGCGGATTCCGGGGAAAAAAGATCTCCGGAGCCAAAAACGGGTACGCTGTTTGACCAGCGGGTGTGAACATATTCGGACAGTTCCGCCAACAGGGCCCAGTCGGATTTACCCTCGTAGCCCTGGACCCGGGTCCGCGGATGCAGGGTAACGGCGGCGGCTCCGGCCTCTATCGCGGCTGTAGCGGCTTCCTTCCAGCTGAAGGACTGGCTGTCCCATCCCGAGCGGATTTTGACTGTTACCGGTACGGTCGGCATGGCACCCGTTTCCGCGGTGTATTCGCCGACCGCCTGTACAACCGCCGCTACCAGATGTCCCAGACGCTCCGGGTCGCGGGTCAGGGCTGAGCCGGCGCCGGACTTGATGATTTTGGGAACCGGACAGCCGGCGTTAATGTCGATGCACTCCGGCGCGGCTTGAGCAAGCACGATTTTAGCAGCCTGGGCCATGGACGCGCTTTCGCCGCCGAACAGCTGCACGGCGTACTGCTCTTCCCGTGGGGCGCGGGCCATCAGCGCTTCGGTTTTTCCCGAATTACGCACCAGGGCTTCTGCGGAAACCATCTCCGTGTAAGCGAAGGAAGCCCCGCATTCACGGCACAGGGCGCGGAAGGCCCGGTCCGAATAACCGGCCACCGGGGCAAGAAAAAGGTTCCCCGGTATGACCAGGGAACCGATTTTTACGCTGTGATACAGGGGTGATACTGTTTTCATTCAGGAATGCGGAAAAATTTACAGCTGTTTTTCCACAACTGTTCGGCCATGACCTCTTCTTCAAGGTCCAGCATGTCAGCCATAAACTTCACGGTAGAAGGGGTGTACGAGGGCATATTGCGCTTACCCCGGTAGTCCGCCGGTACCATGAAGGGGCTTTCCGATTCGACAAGGATGCGGTCCAAAGGCAGCGACAATACCGTTTCGTGCAGGTTGCGGGCGTTGCGGTAGGTCAGATTGCCGGCGAAAGAGAAATACAGGTTTAAATCGAGGGCCAGACGGGCATACTCAGCGTCTTCTGAGTAGCAGTGCAGTACACCGCCGGCTTCGGGCAGTCTTTCCGCAAGAATGTCTAATACATCCTTGCCGGCGTCCCGATTATGTATAATGACGGGAACATCGGCTTTGGAAGCGATTTCCAGCTGGGTAATAAACAGTTCAATTTGTGAACGTTTATCGCCGAATTTGCGGAAATAGTCCAGTCCGATTTCTCCGAGCGCTACGACGTTGGGCAATTTAAGACCGTCTTCAATGGTTTTAATCCATTCCCTGCCGGGATTGGTGACTTCGGACGGTGAAACTCCGATAGCGTGATAGACTGAGGGGGCAGACTTAAGGGTAGGATAAACTACGCTGAAGTCATGCAAACTGTTGCAAATGCTGAGGATCCGGGTTACCTGTGCCTGTTTGGCCTCCTGGATAACACGTAGTTGTTCAATAGGGTCCTCATAGATAAGCCCGATATGGGCGTGAGTATCAAAAATCTGCATGGCTGACATCCGATAAGCGAGTGGTAAGAGACATATCCAAACTGGATATGGATTGATAAGTTAACAATACCACAGCCTGACGGTACCGTCAATCAAAAAAAGTTTGATTGGTATTCCCGGTTTGACAGGTAGTTTTAATGATGGTATAATAACGAGCTTAGTTGTTTTTACCGAAGGGAGAAAAGAGTGGCCAAGACCAGAGGGTATAAACGGTTTGAAAATAGCGTATTCCGCTCAATAGGCCGTTTTTTTAAAAAAACCGTGCTGTCTGCCGGTACAGCCCTGTCCTCTTTTTTGCGGGGCGGGCGGCGCAAGCTGACTATTATGGTTGTTCCGCATTCCCAAAAAAAGGTTATGAACTTTCAGGCTTCCATTTTTTCGCTCTTTTTCTTCTGCCTTTTTATCTGTGGGATTATCGTCTCGTTTTTCTGGTTTTCCCAGAATGCCCTACTCACTAACCAATCATTAACCGACCTTGAACGTCAAAGCCGTGAAGCCCAAGCCAGTTTGGATGTTTTGAAAGATGAAACCGGCAATCTGCTGAAAGCGGCCCGTAACTTCCAAAATGCTTTTTCCGGCACATTGTCGGTTATCGGTCTGGACGCCTCTGCCGAAGCGGCGAAAAGCGACATGCAAAACGGCGATCTTTCCTCCCTTTTTGGTGTACGGGAGACAGCCAGCGGTACCTTGATGGAAATTCAGGAAATTCAGCGTTTGGCCGGTTATCTTGAAAACTCGGTTCAGCCCATGCAGGAAATCGGGAAATTGCTGGATTCCCAGAGCGCCCTGTTTTCGGATATTCCCAGTCTGTGGCCTATCAAGGGCGGAATTGGCCATGTTTCCATGGTTTTCGGACAAAACAAGCATCCTTTTACCGGTCAGTGGTATGTGCATAAGGGTGTAGATCTTTCGACCTACCGCTCCGGTGACGCCATTCTGGCCACCGCTGACGGCCAGGTAGTAACCGTAGAGTTTGACGCTTCGTTCGGCAATTATGTGATAATCAAGCACAAGCACGGGTTTTATACCCGCTATGCGCATATGTCCTCCTTCCGGGTAAACAGGGGCCAGTTTGTACAGCAGGGTCAGGTGATCGGGTATATCGGTAATACCGGTGTATCAACCGGACCGCATCTGCATTATGAAGTGCATCTTGGTTCCGACGTTGTCGATCCCATGAAGTACCTGAACATCAAGGTAACTGATAACAAGTAACAGGATTTTTCATGGCCTTTCAACCTTTTGAAGATGTTTCAATAAATACAATAATCGGCCCCGGGACTATGATCCGGGGTAAGCTGTCTATAGCGGGCTTTGTGCGCATCGACGGTGACGTTGAAGGCAGCATTGAAACCCCGTCCCGTTTGATTATCGGCGAGCGTGCCCGGGTGAAGGGCGATATCCGGGCTTTGTTTGTGACCGTCGGCGGGGTGGTGCAGGGAGACGTGATCGCTCCGGAAGGGGTTTCAATCCTTTCCAGCGGAATGGTGCTGGGTTCTGTTATCACGAGGAAGTTGCAGGTGGAAGAAGACGTGATCCTTCAAGGCGCCTGTACCGCGGTGAATGATGAAAGCCGGTTTCAGGCGGTACTGCAGGAATATAACAATCGCAAGGCTCTTGGTTCATCCGGCTTTGCCCAGTCTGGCAGAACTTGATGGCGGGACCGCTTTCGGTTGATCCGGCCTCTCCTTTTTTTTCTTCTGTCAGCGCCCAGGCCGCCCGTCAGTTAGGCGCCAAAAAATCACAAGAGCAGGATTCAAAAGCGAAACTCGGGGTGCGGCGGTTTGACCGTATCCTGGAAAGCGAGCAGACAGATAAAACTCCTGCTGAAAATGCCGGAATTCCGGCTCATTTGGCCGGGTTGCCAGCCGAAAAAATTCTAGAAATCTTATTAGATGATGTGCATTCCGCGGGCGACCGATTGAAGGACAATCAGGCTCCCGAACAAATTATCGCCTATAAACAGGCGGTGCGCCATTTTGTGCGTTTTGTGGTGGATCGCTCCTATACTGTGACAGAGTCCGTTTCTGGTGGTAATATATTAAAGCGCAAGAAGTTCATTCAGGTCGAGGTGATCGACCAGAAACTGGAACAGTTGGCGGCGGGCATTCTTTCCGGCCAGAGAAACCAGATGGCCTTGCTGGCCCGCATTGAAGAAATAAACGGTTTGTTGATCGATCTTTTATCCTGATGGAGGGAATACATGGGCAATGCCTTTAACGACGATATACATTCTGAGGATCTCGCGAATCTGGAAGATCCCCAGCAAGAGACGCATCATGAGGGTAACGGAAATTTCGTATTTCCGGAGCCCCTGTATCATTTGAAACTGGAATATTCCAGCGAAAGCCTGTATGCCACCCACGACAGCATTGTTCCTGAACCGGGCAGTTATGTGCTGGTACCGACCCGCTACGGCAAGGACATAGCCCTGGTAATGGGAAAAGTGCGTATTCCGATCGGAATACGGCCCGAGGATGTGGTGGTTATTGACCGGATGGCTGAACCGGTGGACCTGGAGCGTACCGCTGAACTTAAGGAAAAGGAAGCGCAGGCTTTTCATGTCTTCCGGGATAAGGTGAATCAACACGGACTGGAAATGAAGCTGGTCTCCACGCATTATCTGATTGATGAACCGAAAATACTGTTCTTTTTCAGCGCCGAAACGCGGGTGGATTTCCGTGATCTGGTTAAAGATCTGGTTTCCGTGTTTAAAATGCGCATTGAACTGCGTCAGATCGGGGTGCGCGATGAGTCCCGCATTACCGGCGGACTCGGCGTTTGCGGAAGGGTGCATTGCTGCCACGCGGTGAATGACAAACTGCGTCCGGTGTCCATCCGGATGGCCAAGGATCAAAATCTTTCACTCAATTCCATGAAAATTTCCGGTCAATGCGGCCGTCTGCTTTGCTGCCTGGCCTATGAACACGACTGGTATTGCGAAGAGCGCAAGACCCTGCCGAATGAGGGTGTGCGCCTGTTTTATGATGAAGTTAATTTCCGGGTGATCGAAGTAAATCCGCTGACCCGAATAGTCCGCCTGCTGGGTGAGGATGGGCGTATGCTGGAGATTCCGGCCTCGCGCATGAGCCGTGAAGCCGGTAAGTGGCGTATACAGTAACAGCAACGCGGTAAAATCAAAAAATCAATAAAGCGTAACCGGGGCACCTTGAAAACAGATGAAGTATTTCGAGGTGCCCTGCTTTTATTTTCGGCACAGGGCTATGGTATAGGCGCCTTCGGAGCTCCAGGGGCTTTCGGCGAAATCGCTGAAAAAGGTGATGTCCGTAAAACCGGCTTCAGCGGCGCATTGTTCGATGCGGCCTCTGGTGGGCGGCAGTATCTGCACATTGCGGTTTGAGCGAATTTTACTGCCGTTGCCCAGTTCGAGCGTAGTATCAAGATCTATCAGTCCGTCGTCCCGGTATTGGTAGACTCTGGTCAGGTTTACCCGGACTGAACTGCGACTGGGCAGCACCGTTGTGCGTGATTTTATAAGCTGATCATAGTTAAGTACTTGAATAACCAGTATTCCCGAATTTCTCAATAAGCTGTGGCAGTCATGAAAGAATTTGCGCTGCAGGGTTTCGTCGGAGAGGTAGGGGAGCATATTTTCCAGGCAGGAGATAATGTTAAACGAGTCGGCTTTGAGAAAGCGGCGCATATCGAGGGTGGACATCTCAAAAAAGCGGATGGTTGAGCTGCTGCGCTTGATGCGCCGTCGGGCGGTCGCGACCATATCCGGGTTTTTATCGATACCGGTAATGTCCAGACCAAAACTGTTGAGTTTGTTTTCCAGTGTTCCGGTGGCGCAGCCGATGCCGAGCAGCCGGGTAAAGGGCGCCGGTTTTTGGGCAGAGGCTTCCTGCAATTCAGTGTGGCGACGCAGGAAAAAGTTCAGGCTTTCGCTGGTAAGCGGGAACAGCTCATCATAATATTCCAAAATCGCGGAATAATACTCCTGAATATTTTCAGTTAGCTGCGGGGTCTCATTTTGATTACCAGGAGAGAAACTCATGCGAAAACTCCTTCTAGTCTGTGTATACTATAATGATTTTTCAACTAAGAACAACTATCAATTTAAAAAGTAATACGATTGACCAATTCGATATATTTTTATACAATAGCTTTCGGAGACTCAAATGAATACACCCGAAACCACTATCACCCTTTGCATGGGAAGCTCCTGCTTCTCCAGGGGAAACAATAATAACGCTGAAATGCTTTCGCGCTATATTCAGGAACGCGGTCTCGCAGCCAGTATCGAAGTTCAGGGTTGTCTCTGCGAAGGACACTGCAAGGGCGGACCCAATATCAAAATAAATGGAGAGCTTTTTCAGGGTGTAAGCGCTGAAATGCTGTTTGATCTGCTGGATCATACCCTCGCCAAGGCGCATGTATGAATTACCGCAGCCCCATCTACACAGAAAAAACCCAGTGCCAGGATTGTTACAAATGCATCAGGGAATGTCCGGTTAAAGCCATCCGGGTAGAAAACGGGCACGCCATGATTATTACCGAGCTTTGTGTGCTTTGCGGTCATTGCGTCACAATCTGCCCGGCCGGGGCAAAGCGCGTCCGTGATGATCAGAGTCGAGCCAAGCAGCTGTTAGCCCTTCGGGAACGGGTCATAGCCTCCATTGCTCCGTCCTTTGTTTCCGAGTTTCCCGGAGTAAAAAGCGCAGAACTGGTCGCGGCGATAAAAAAACTGGGTTTTTTCGGGGTATCCGAGACGGCTATCGGCGCGGACCTGGTTTCCGCCCAGATTGCGGAGGACTTTTCCAAAAGCACAGCCGAAAGCCAAAAGCTGTACCTTTCTTCGGCCTGTCCGACGACTGTGGAGTATATCAAGCGCTATATGAGCGAATTTACGCCGTATATCACTGATCGGGCTTCGCCGCTTTTAGCGCATTCCCGGTACTTAAAACAACTGTACGGCGCGAATACCGCTATTGTGTTTATCGGGCCTTGCATTTCCAAAAAACGGGAGTCCGATGTCTGGGACAGTGTGGATGTCGTAATATCGTTTCAGGATTTAAAGAAATGGCTCGCCGATGCCGGAATAAAAATTTCCTCCGATCAGAGCGCTGACTTTATTCCCTTTCACGCGGCCCGCGGGTCGCTGTATCCGGTGGACGGCGGCATGATCGCGGCGGTGCGTAAGTACGGGCGTTCCGTACCGATCCGGATGCTGTCAATAACGGGCTTGAGCGAGATCGAGCAGGCGCTGCGCGGGCTCGATCCCAAGAAATTAACCTCGCCGGTTTTTATGGAACTTTTGGCCTGTCCGGGCGGCTGCATTAACGGACCGCTCACCTCGCGTACCGAGCCGGTAGCCTTGAAACGGCTGAACCTGATTGAATACGCCGAACACTGCGCTGAAACCCTTACGGAGCTCCGTCCGGAAATGAGCGGAACCTTACCGGTCGACAAACCCGCGGTCATGATTTATTCCGACGAGCAGATCCGCAACGCTCTGCGGCAGGTCGGTAAGTTTGAGCTCAAGGATGAACTGAACTGCGGCAGCTGCGGCTATGATACCTGCCAGGCTTTCGCCAGGGCGATGCTGGATATGCGCGCCGAGAAGACGATGTGTCTTTCCTACATGCGCAAACTGGCCCAGAAAAAAGCCAATGGTCTGATCCGGGCTATACCTTCCGGTGTGGTGATAATCGGGTCCGATCTCGGCATAATTGAATGTAATGAGAATTTCGCGCGTCTGATGGGCGATGATATTCTGGCGATGTACGAAGCCAAACCCGGGATGGAGGGAGCTGACCTGTCCAAAATTACCGGTATGCATAAATTCTTTACTGATGTGATGTCGCCGGATGGTCCGGATGTGGTTGAACATGAATTTCGCGAGGGTAAAAAGATATATCACGCCACTGTCTTTTCCATCGAAAAAGGCGAAAGCGCCTGCGGTGTTGTACAGGACGTAACCGCCCCGCAGATTCAGAAAGACCGGGTTATCAAGCAGACCCGTAAGGTTATCAACAAAAATCTGGCTGTGGTCCAGAAAATCGCCTTCCTGCTCGGGGAAAACGCCGCGGAAACCGAAGCGACGCTCAACTCGATCATCGAATCGTTCTCCGCCGAGGAGGAGGTTTCTGAATGAGTGATCCAGCTGGAGCAGGAACCTTCATCGAGGTTGGCCATCATCAGCTTTGTAAATATAACCAGGGCGCGCCCGGAGACGCCTTTCTGTCCCAGAAAAATGAGGCGGACGGCCGGGTAATTACCGTACTGTCCGACGGTTTGGGCTCGGGGATCAAGGCCGGCGTGCTTTCTACTTTGACGGCTACTATGGCGATGAAGTTTGTGGCTTCCGACATTCCGATCAAGCGCGCCGCGGATATTATTATGAATACCCTGCCGGTGTGCAAGGAACGCGGCATCAGCTATGCCACTTTTACCCTGGTTGATATCGAACCGAGTTCATCGGTTCGTATCATGGAGTACGACAATCCGGGATATATTCTGGTTCGAGAAAAGACTGTGGTGGAACCGATTAAGATTTGTACGACTATTGAGCGTAAAAATAAAAAAACCGCGCCCTCCCGGGAAGCTATCCTTTACTATTCGGATTATAAGGCCCGCCCGGGAGACAGACTGATTTTTTTTTCCGACGGGGTAACCCAGGCCGGAATGGGCAGCCGGCAGTTTCCGCTGGGCTGGGGCGCCGCGCAGGTTCAGGATTTTGTGATGGAGACGATCGAGGCCAGTCCGCTGATCAGCGCGCGTGAACTGGCTAGAACCCTGGTTGTGCGCGCCCAGCAGCATGACAGCTGGCAGGCTAAAGACGATATTACCTGCGGCGTGATATATTTCAGGCACCCGCGGGACCTGCTGATAATGACCGGGCCGCCGATCAATCCGGATCACGATGATGAGATGGCCCGCGACTTTAACGCCTTCAGCGGGCGGAAGATTGTCAGCGGTGGGACGACGGCTAATATCCTGTCGCGTCAGCTCAATCGGCCGGTAAAGCTGAATCTGAAGAATATTGATCCTGTTGTGCCTCCTACCTCTACCATGGAAGGAGCCGATTTGGTGACCGAGGGCATTATCACCCTTGGTAAAGTCTCAGAAATCCTGGAGCGCGGTTCGCGGCCCGGCGCGGCCTTTATCCAGGATGGTGAGCGGGTTAACGGCGCGACAAAAATTGTTGAGCTGCTGCTGGACAGCGATCGCATCATGTTTATGGTCGGCACCAAGATTAATGAGGCGCATCAGGACCCGAACATGCCGGTGGAGCTGGAAATCCGGCGCAACGTAGTCAAGAAAATACAGGCTTTGCTCCAGGAGCAATACCTGAAGGAAGTGACCATCCGGTATTTATAACCGGCGGTCCGCAAGATAAATCGCAGGAGTGTTGTATGTCAGAGAAAATCAAGGTTGTTATTTGTTCAGGCACTGCCTGTTTTGTAATGGGCGCGTCGGAGCTTTTGCTGCTGGAAGAAAACCTTTCGGAAAGTCTCCGCTCCCGGGTGGAAATTGAAGGCGTTACCTGTTTAGGATTTTGCAGAGATTCAACTTTGGGGAAGGCTCCCTTTGTGACAATAAATGGAGAAGTGATCGCGTCCGCGACCCTGCCGGGTGTGCTGGACAGAATACAGGAGATTGCGGATGCTGAATATAAATAATGGAGCCGCGCAGATTAAGCGTGAAATATTGGTACGTATCGCAAAGCTGCAGTTAGAGGGAAAATTGGAAGAGGGTGTGCATTACATTCCCCGCGAAATGGCGCCTCGCAACGCCGAACCGTTCCGCTGCTGTATTTACCATGACCGGGAAATATTGCGCATGCGCGTCATGGCCCGACTCGGGCACAGCGTCGAGGATTATGACGACGAAAAAAAGCTTTCCGAATATGCGCGCGAGGCCTTGGAGCGGGAAGCTCCGACTGAACCGATGCTGACCGTTCTGGACGAAGCCTGCAACGCCTGCGTGCGCTCACACTATATGGTGACCAACGCCTGCCAGGCCTGCGTCGCGCGGCCCTGCATGATGAACTGTCCTAAAAAGTGCGTCACCATTTCCGGAGGCCGGGCGCATATTGACGAAGAAGCCTGCATCAACTGCGGTTTGTGCAAGCAGAACTGTCCCTATCACGCCATCATCAAGATTCCGGTACCCTGCGAGGAAGCCTGTCCGGTAGACGCCATCAGCAAGGACGAAAACGGCAAGGAACGCATCGATTACAGCAAGTGCACATTCTGCGGCGCCTGCATGCGGGAGTGCCCTTTCGGCGCCATGATGGACAAGGGTCAGCTGGTGGATGTTATCCGCAAAATCATGGA
Organism: Treponemataceae bacterium; assembly: GCA_942493045.1. GTDB lineage: Bacteria > Spirochaetota > Spirochaetia > Treponematales > Treponemataceae > Teretinema. Next base: position 2,593,888 of record OW818665.1, read on the forward strand.
GGGCCGGAAGGTCGTGGCCCTGTACGCGCCGGCGATCGCCGCCCAGTTCCGCTCTCTCCCCGGACAGCTGGAGGAAGCACTGCGTCTGGCGGGCTTTACCAGGACTTTTGAAGTGGCGATCGGCGCTGATATTACCTCCGACAAGGAAGCGCACGAGTTTGAGGAACGCATGGAGCGCGGTGATGTGCTGATGACCACCTCCTGCTGTCCGGCCTATGTCCGTTCCGTTCGCGTGCATACTCCGGAGTTGAGTCCCTGTATTTCGGACACCCGCTCGCCAATGCACTATACCGCGGAACTTGCCAAAAAAGAGGATCCGGATTATGTGACGGTGTTTATCGGTCCCTGCCTGGCCAAACGCAAGGAAGGAATCGATGACCCCTATGTGGATTATGTGCTTTCGGCCGAAGAAATCGGCGCGCTGATGGTAGCCAAAGATATTGATATCAGCGCCTGCAAGGCGATGAGTGTCGGTCAACAGCCGACGGCCAGCGGCAGAAATTTCGCCCAATCCGGCGGAGTGGCCGAGGCTGTGCGTATCCGGCTTAAGCACCCGGAAAAACTGCGGCCGATGGTTATCAATGGTCTGGACCGCGCCGGTATGAAACAGCTGGCGGCTTACGGAAAGGCCGCTGCCAGCGGGACCCCCGCGGACGCCAACCTGGTAGAGGTAATGGCCTGTCCCGGCGGCTGTATTGCCGGGCCCTCCGTTATTACCAACGTTAAGGTAGCGGCCGCTCAGCTCAAGAAATATGTGGAGTCGGGGACAAAAAACTAGCCTGGTTTGACTGAGGCAAGCTAGATAGCGAAATGAAAATACAAAAAAGGAGCTGTCCAGCATTTTGGATAGTCCCTTTTTTTAATACTGCCCGGTATTACTGTTTGGTTGTGGAAAGCTTTTTCAGCCAGGCATCCAGTTTTTCGGCGGTTTCGCGGCTGATGGTGTGTTCCATTTTACAGGCGTCGGTTTCGGCTGAGGCCTCGGAAACACCGAGTATGTCGGTGAGGAAAAGCTTGAGGGAGTCATGGCGGGCGCGTACCTGTTTGGCGAATTTTAAGCCGGCCTGGGTCAGCCGGACATCGCCATAGTGTTCGTGCTCGACGAGGCCGGACTCAATCAGCGCGCCAAGGGACTTATTAACGCTGGCGCGTGAAACACCGAGGGCACGGGCAATGTCCACCGAGCGGGCCTGCCCGTTAGCGGCGGTGAAGTCCAGAATGGCTTCGAGATAATCCTGTTTTGATGCGGATATCGAGTCAAACATTTCACTGATTATAACCTATCAAGCTTGACAAAACAACTGGGTTTTTCTATTATGAGAAAAGTAATACTTGGTTAACATTTGCGAGGAGAACTATAGATGGATCTGAGCGACATTCGGCCCGGGGAACATGGTGTGATAGAGGCGGTAGGAGGCAAGGGAGCGCTCCGCCGGCGCTTGCTGGATATGGGCTTAACTCCAGGAACCAGGGTGTTTGTGAGAAAAGTGGCTCCTTTCGGAGATCCGATGGAACTGGTGCTGCGGGGTTATGAACTTACCTTGCGCATCGAGGACGCCAAAAGTTTGAAGGTAAAAAAAATTGACGCCGAGAGGATAGCTGAATGAGGGCTTTGATAGCGCTTGCCGGTAATCAGAATTGCGGGAAAACGACTCTTTTTAACCGGCTGACCGGCAGCCGGCAGCATGTCGGGAATTTTCCCGGGGTTACCGTAGAAAAAAAAGAGGGGTATCTGCGCAAGAATGACGACTTCACCATCGTCGACCTGCCGGGTATCTACTCGCTTTCACCATATACATCCGAAGAGGTTGTTTCCCGCGATTTTCTAGTGCATGAGCGTCCCGGGGTAATTTTAAATATTGTAGACGCCACGAATATTGAACGCAATTTATATCTGTCGCTGCAGCTGCTGACTCTTGGCCTTCCGATGGTCATCGCGCTCAACATGATGGATGAGGTCCGCTCCAATGGCGGCAGTATTGATATCGCCCAAATGGAAAAAGAACTTGGGGTGTTTATTGTGCCGATATCGGCCAGCCGCAATGAAGGCCTGGTCGAGCTGATGGAGCGGGTCGAAGAGGCCCTGCATGGCAAAAATCCCGGCGGAGAGAGTTGTCCGCGGCGCATTGATTTTTGCTCCGGTCCGGCGCATAAGGCGCTCCATTCAATCAGCCATATAATCGAGGAGCGTGCCCGTTCCGCGGGCTTTGAGCCCCGTTTTGCCGCGACTAAATTGGTAGAGGGCGACAGTCCGATGGAAAAGGCCCTTAACTTGATACCGGCGGATCAGGACATTATCAACCGCATTATCCGTGAAATGGAAACCGAGATGAATACTGATCGGGAAGCCGCCATGGCGGATATGCGCTATACCTTTATCGAGGGGCTGGTGTCCCGGGTGGTGGTTAAAAAAACCGGGGAGACGCGCGAGCAGACCCGCTCTACGAATCTGGATAAGCTGTTGACGCATCGGGTGCTGGCCCTGCCGGTTTTTCTGGCGGTGATGTCGATGGTCTTCTGGACTACCTTTGGGCCGGTCGGTTCTTTTGTGGCGGATCTGTTCAGCTCCGGCGTCGACTATCTGATTGGTTTGGCGGATTCCGGCCTGAACTTGCTGAGTCTGAGTCCCTGGATGCATTCGCTGATCGTAGATGGCGCCCTTACCGGTATCGGCAGTGTGTTGTCGTTCCTGCCGGTCATCGCTTTTCTGTTTTTCTTTCTGGCTTTGCTGGAAGACACCGGCTATATGGCCCGGGTCGCCTTTGTGCTGGATTCGCTGCTGCGCAAGATCGGACTTTCCGGACGCTCCTTTGTCCCGATGCTGGTTGGTTTCGGCTGTACCGTCCCGGCGATCATGGCCACCCGGACGCTTTCCAGTGACCGTGACCGCAAGATGACAATTCTGCTGGCTCCCTTTATGTCCTGTTCAGCCAAGGTTCCGGTGTACGCGGTTTTTACCGCTGCCTTTTTCCCGCGGAACGGAGCGCTGGTAATGTCGGTGCTGTACTTCGGCGGAATACTGGTTACTATACTCTCCGGCTTGGTGCTAAAAGGAACGCTGTTTAAGGGAAACCCTGTGCCCTTTGTTCTTGAATTGCCGGTATACCGCATGCCCTCAGCCAAGAGCGTGGCTTTGCATCTGTATGAGAAAATCAAGGACTTCGTGCAGCGGGCCTTTACCATCATTTTTATCGGCTCACTGATAATCTGGTTTTTGACTAACTTGAACTGGCAGTTTGATTTAGTCGAAGACGGCGCCCGCAGCATTCTGGCTTCTTTGGGAGGCTTGATAGCGCCGTTGTTTACGCTGAACGGCTTCGCATCCTGGGAGACGGTGGCGGCTTTGGTAAGCGGTTTCGCGGCCAAGGAAGCGGTAATCAGTACCTTGTCGGTGGTTTTACCTATGGGTCTGGAAAGTTACTTTACCCCGTTGTCGGCCCTGTCGTTTTTGTTTTTTACCCTACTGTACACTCCGTGTCTGGCCGCTGTCGCTGCTACCAGGCGTGAAATGGGTTCCCTGAAATGGACTGTATTTGCTATACTTTTTCAGACCGCGATTGCCTGGGCGGTGTCGGCTCTGATATTCCAAATCGGGCGGTTATGGGGTTTCTAAAATGCTAAGAACTGTGCGTGCCCTCGCTGTTGCTTTTTTTCTGGTTTTGCCGGTCTCGATATTTGCCCATCCGCACATGTTTTTCACCACAGCGGTGGAATTTGTGTGGGATGGAGCAGTGCTTACACAGGCTTATTTTGAGTGGAAGTTTGATAAATTTTTCAGCGCCGACATTATTTACGGCTATGACGTGAACGGTGACGGAAATTTCAGCGCCGCTGAATCAGCGGAAGTTTACAACAAGGCCTTTATCAATCTGAAGAATTATTACTTTTTTACGTTTATCCGGCAGGGACGGCAGCGTACCACTCCGGCAACGGTTAAGGATTTTTCCGTTCGCGCGGCAGACGGGGTGGTTATCTATCGCTTTGCGATAGATTTGCCAGCCGCGGCGCCCGGTCAGGATCTGTTTATCGCGGTATATGACTATACCTATTTTTGCAGCATCAGCTACGAGAAAACGAACCCGGTACGGCTGCGGTATGATCCAGCCCTTGTTCAGCCGCGCTTTTCCATTACCCCGAATCGCGATCACCCGGTATATTACAATCCGCTCGGCGCGGTGGACGACACCCGTATTTATTATGAATGGAAGGAAGGCTTGCAGGTTTATTATCCCGAGGAAATCCGGATAAGCTATGCGGAGTAAAATTTTTCTTTTTATACTGATGCTTGGAACGACCGTCTCTCTGGCGGCTAATCCGTTTACCGGCGGCGGGACTGTTTCTACCCCCCAGCCGGTTTTAACACAGAGCTCCGACCCGGCCCTGGTGGCCCGGCAGGGTGATCTACGCGCCGCGCTGGCCGACTATCTGTATGCCTGGCAAAACGACGCTTCCGGCTCGATACTATGGGCGATTTTGGCCGTTTCCTTTTTGTACGGCGTACTCCATGCCCTGGGTCCCGGGCACCGCAAAACGGTTGTTTTTTCGCTGTATCTGGCTCGGCAGGCGCCGGCTTGGGAACCGTTGGCTTCCAGCCTGGCTTTGGCCTTGTTGCATGGTGGAGCCGCCTTGATTTTAATGTTGATCCTGCGCGGCATCAGCGGCGCGATTTCCGGCTTGGCTTCTTCCATCGCGGTCTATATGGAAGGTTTCGCCTATCTGTTGCTGATCATTCTCGCGCTTTTTTTGGTTTATCAGTCAATTCGGCATATTTCAGGCGGTGTTCACCGGCAGGAGCGGGTCTCGGGTCTGGGAACGCTGCTGATAACGGGATTATATCCCTGCCCCGGCGCGATACTGGTACTGATTCTTTCGCTGCGCCTGCAGATCCCGGCCGCCGGCGCCCTGTCGGTCCTGGCCATGTCCTTGGGGATGAGCGTGCCGATTATCGCCGCCGCCTATTTGGCCTGGTTCGGTCGTACCGGCCTGTTTGCGGCCTTGAAAAAACGGGGTTTGCTGATTGAGCGGGTCACCGGAAGCATAGAACTGGGTGGTTACCTGGTTTTGTTGATTTTTTCGCTGTATATGGCCTGGCCGTTTTTAGTTGGCCAAATTATGGGGCACCTCGAAAAACTAAATGTGTTTTTCGAGGTGCCCCAGCAAATCCTGACAGGATTTGCGGTTTTTATTTGTTGACCACTAAAAACTGCAGTTTTTAGTGGTACCCTATTAATTAATTCTTGATAAATCCATTCTCTGGCATTACTCTATTTATATCGATCTTTCGGAGATTGATAAAAAGGAGTATGAGAATGGATAACAAGTTGACAATTGACGGAATCATCAAGGAAGGCATCGGTATCGGGCTCAAGAACGCCCTGGCCATCGTGGTTAACGCGATTCTCTGGATTCTGACAATCTGGATTCCCTATCTGAATGTGGGCACAACCATCGGTATGTGCGTGGGTATCGTGGCCAAAGCCAGCAAGGGCGAAACAATCGGCATGACCGAAATTTTCAATCCCGCTTACCGCAAATATATGGGTGAGTTCTTCCTCACCTATGGTTTGATGATGATGGGTATCGGCGCCGGACTTCTTTTCTTCTTCGGTCCTGGAATCGTCATCGCCATTGCCTGGAGCCAGGCGCTGCTGTTGACCGTTGACAAGCAGAAGAACCCGACAGAGGCCATTACCCTCAGCAACAAGCTGACCTATGGTAAGAAGGGCACCATTTTCCTGGCCCAGCTGGTTTTCGCCATTGCCGTTGGTATCGCTTCGGCTATTTTCGGCATGATCCCCTATCTTGGCGTAGTGCTTTCACTGGCCCTGATGCTTATTTCCATTTTCGTGTCCATCGGCATGAACGCATATATCTATAAGGTGCTGTGCTCTGAAGTAGTGTAATTCGACTGTATTCCGCGCGCCCGCGCGAAACACATTTTTTTTACAGTGTACCCCCATGTGAACGCGTGGGGGTTTTTTATTGCCGGCTGGTTTGTTAAATAAACGCTAATTCGCTGCGAATTGCTTGAATACTGCCTGAACAGGGACTACTCTTTAGGTCGGCGGGGCTGTCATGCTCCGGCCACGGCATTTTTTCATCACCAAAAGTAAAAATGAACAGGTAAAAACAAACCGGCTGCTGGCCTTCCTCCAAAGGTGAACAGTCGGTACTCCCCTCCAAAAGAGGGGAGTAGTTTTTTTAAATGCTGTCCTCAAAGAGGTGTTCAGACAGCGCGCTTTTCCGGTGTATACTACTCCCTGTATCTGTATGGAGGATTATCTTGCTGATGGACTATGCCGTTCCGGTTTTATTGGCTGTTTTGACGGTTTTATCATTGATTCTGGTTTTCAGGCGCTCCGCCGGACACACAGGGTCTGCGGACGAAATTAAAAAGATAGTGGATCAGATCGCCCTGCTTACTGACCGCCAAATGCGTCAGAGCGCCTATGAATTTAAGACCACCCGCGAGGAGTTGGCCGGCCAGCAGGGGGCCGCCCGTAAGGAACTTTCCGAAACCCTTGAAAATTTCCGTCGGGGCAGCGAGCTTTCCCAAAAACAGCTTTCCGAGGCCGTCCGGGAACTGCGCGAAAAAATACTGCTTTCACTGCAGCAGAATATCCGCCAGCTGCAGGACAGCAACGAACGCAAACTGGATCAGATGCGCGAAACCGTGGATGAAAAACTCCATAAAACCCTGGAAACCCGTCTTTCGCAGAGTTTTGAGACCGTTACCAAACAGCTGGTGGAGGTTCAAAAGGGTTTGTCCGAAATGCAGAGCCTGGCCCAGGATGTCGGCGGGTTGAAGAAAGTTCTCACTAACGTTAAGAGCCGGGGTGTGCTCGGGGAAGCCCAACTGGACCGGCTGTTGCAGGATTTTCTGACTGCCGGCCAATATGACACCAATGTGGTAGTCAAACCGCTTTCCAAAGAAAGCGTTGAATTTGCCATTCGTCTGCCGGGTAGCGATGAAGGCGCTCCCCTTTGGCTGCCGATCGACTCAAAATTTCCAGTGGAAGATTTTCATCGTTTACTGGAAGCCTACGAGAGCGGTGAGAAACCGGAGATCGAGATTCAGCGAAAAGCCCTGGAAAAGGCGCTGCTGCTCAATGCCCGCACTATACACGACAAGTATATCGAGCCGCCGGTAACAACTGACTTTGCTCTGATGTTTCTGCCCTTTGAGAGTCTTTACGCCGAAGCCCTGCGCATTACCGGGCTTTTTGAAAAGATACAGCATCAGTATCATGTCACGATAGTCGGCCCGTCCAATCTGGTGGCATTTTTAAACAGTTTGCAGGTCGGTTTTAAAACGCTGGCTATCAGCCGGCAGTCCGGAGAGGTTTGGAAAGTCCTGGGCGCGGTCCGCACCGAATTCGGCCGGTTCGGGGAGGCTATCAGTTCCGTTCAAAAAAATTTGGCGGCGGCCTCTACCAATTTGGATAAGGTTTCGGTACGGGCCCGGCAGATGGAGCGCAAGCTCAAGGACACCACGGCGCTGCCGATGGACGAGTCGCGAATCTTATTAGGCGGTACCATCGCCGACGAGCTGCCTTATACTCCCGGAGCCGGATTCGAGGCGGAATCCAGTGTGGAAGTGGATGGCGAAGGCCGGATCTCGTTATAGCAGGGTGTTCTTCAGCACTTGCGGCAATAACGGGAGACTATCCAGTCATTGTCCAGCGCTATGGTTTTTTCGGGAACCAGGCCGAAGGGCTCCAGGCAGCACTGACATAGCTCCGGGGTCAGGTCGGTTTGTACGGTTGTTGAGCCGGGAGCGGGGCTGGCAAACCAGACTACGGCGTTCTGCGCCAGATTTCCGTTTAATTTTCGGGCGGCTTTCAGCAGGTCTTCCTGTTTTTTGGCGAAGGTCAGACAGAAGGAGTAGGGGTAGCCGTTTTCAGGAATGGAGTGCACAGCGGTCAGAATTTCCAGACTGGTGCGCTTTTCATCAAAAGAGGGTGGCGGATCGACTACCAAAATAGGGATCTGTCCTGTAAATTGCAGCTTGTTAAGTAACTCCGTCATTGGCGTTTCCTTCCCGTGTTTGGTGAGTAGATTGTATCTGGATTTTACTTTACGCCTGCGGATCTGTCAATTTTTTATTTATTGCCCCCATTATTTGCAATTTTTTTCTTGGTGACGAATAATTACTGATATGAGGGGTTAGCCCGGGGAGTGGTTATGATTAATCTGAAAGATTTACGGACAGGAACCAAGTTGTTCACGGTATTCACGCTGATTACGGTGATTTTTATTGCCGGGTTTTCATATGTTCTGGCTTCACTTGGAACTATCAGCCAGGCAACCGAAGATATTTACCACCTGGGTTTAATTGGCGTGGAGAACCTGATTGAGGCCGATCGGGACGCTTATCAGTCCAGTATCGCTATCGCGCATGGTTTTAACTACGCTGACCAGCAAAACAGTGAGCGTGTCAGTTTTTTTATGGATGATATGCAGGCCAACCTTGGGCAGGTTAAGCAGCGTTTTGACGTGTTCCGGGAAGTGTATTATGCTGACGGCCGTGAAACTGTTCCTGAGTTTAAGGCCTTTGACGATAATTACGCCGCCTTAAGCGCTGTTAGCGCCGATATCAGCAAGCTCGTTCTATCCGGTTCGGTACCCGCGGCCCGTGAAAAGTATTTTGGTCCATACATGGAATCTTTTGGCGCTATGCGCGATGCCATGGATCAGCTCACAAACTTGATGCTGGAACAGACTGAAAAAGATTTTGAAGCCAGCAAGGAAGCGGCTTCCGCCATCATCTTCTCGATCCTGGTAGTGTTATGCGTTGTGGTGTTGATCTCGATTTTGTCAGGTGTTTTACTGAGCTTGGCAATCACCAGACCGATGCAGGAATTGAAAACCCTGGCCGGTAAAATGGGCGCCGGAGAACTGACGGCGACTATTAATCCGGCCCTGCTGCTTCAAAAAGAAGAATTCGGCGATCTGGCCCGCAGTCTGGAAGCAATGCGTACCCAGGTGTCCGAGGTTATCGGTAACGCCCGCTCGGTGGCCGGTTATGTGGCCAGCGGCAGTCAGCAGCTGAGCACTACCGCACAGCAGATTTCGCAAGGCGCCTCCGGTCAGGCCTCGGTTGCCGAAGAGGTGTCTTCTTCAATGGAAGAAATGAGCGGTAATATTCAGCAGAACGCCGATAACGCTATGCAAACTGATCGTATCGCCGTGAAGGCCGCTAAAGACGCTGAAGCCAGCGGTATGGCCGTTTCTGAAGCCGTGCAGGTAATGGGTGACATTGCTCAGCGTATTTCGGTGGTGGAAGAAATTGCCCGGCAGACCAATTTGCTGGCCTTGAACGCCGCTATTGAGGCGGCCCGGGCCGGTGAACACGGTAAGGGCTTCGCGGTAGTGGCCGCGGAAGTGCGCAAACTGGCGGAGCGCAGTCAGCAGGCCTCGGCCGAGATTAGCAGTCTGTCCCGCGCTACGGTGACCGCGGCTCAGAATGCCGGCGGAATGCTGGACAGCTTGGTGCCGGATATTAAACGTACCGCCGAACTGGTGCAGGAAATCAGCGCCGCCAGCCGCGAACAGCGCGATGGAGTGGAACAGAGCAACCAGGCGATGCTGCAGCTGGATTCGATTATTCAGCAAAACGCCTCGGCCGCCGAGGAACTGGCCTCTACCGCCGAAGAGCTTTCTTCGCAGTCTGAGCAGCTCAATGAGGTGCTTTCGTACTTTACGGTGAATTAATGGTTCGGGGAGTCCGTTTTTGGGCTCCCAGAACTGCTTCTAAAAAAAATTTATTTCAGATAGGAACAGCAGTAGTCGGCGGGTGCGGCGATTTTCAGCTTGAACGATGAATTTGCTGGTACGGTAAAACTTTGTCCTTCAGTATAGGTGACCCAGCCGGCTTCGCCTTTGAGCTGGATTTCCATAGAACCGCCCAGAACTTCCATAATTTCCGATTCAGCGGTGGAGAATTCATAATCACCCGCAAGCATAATACCCAGCGTTTTCTTTTCGCCATTGGCAAACAGCACAGTCCGGCTGGTTACTTTACCGTCAAAATAAATATTGGCCTTTTTGACCACAGTGACATTATCAAATTGTTTCATTTTAACCCCTTTCCGGGATTTTACCTGATATTGTCCTTCGAATCCAGTAGAAATAGCTATTTACACATTAAATGCGAAAACGTTTTCACATTTTCCTTGACAGATCAGGAAAGCGGATCCATTCTGATAACGGAGATACCCACTCAATGGATATCTCCGTTATTATTTGGAGGAGTAATATGAAAGGTCGAAGGAATTTGTGGCGCAGTGCGATTCTGCGTAATCTGGTACCGGCAGTCTTGCTGGTTTTACTGATATCGGCATCCGCGATATCCTGCTCGAGTCCGCTTACTTCAAGCGATGCCGCAAACGAAAGCAGTCAGGTTAATCGGGCGACAAGCTCGGCGGCAATAGATTTCCGTGAGGAATCGATCTACTTCCTTTTGCCGACACGCTTCATTGATGGCGACTCCTCCAACAATGTGCCTACGGAATGGTGTTCCTATACGCCATTTAACACCGCCTCGACCATTACCGACCCGAAAGACGTTACCTGGCGCGGTGATTTCCGAGGCCTGATCGATACCGGTTTGAATTATATTGCCGATCTCGGTTTTACGGCTGTCTGGTTGACCCCCATTGTTCAGAACCGTGGTCCGCTGGATTATCACGGATACCATGCCTGGGATTTCAATAAAGTTGACCCTCGCCTGGAGACTCCCGGTTATACCTATCAGGACTTTATCAACAAAGCTCACTCTCTGGGTCTGAAGGTAGTTCAAGACGTGGTCTGGAATCATTCCGGCCGCTACGGTATCAAAGGCGTGGCCGAACTCAAATATAACACTGATCCTACTAAGCCCTGGTACGCTCCCCCGAACCCGAACTGGGAATATGACGGTAAGACTCCCAATCCAGTCGATGGAAAGATTTGGAGCCGCGCCAACCTCGCGCCCATGCCGGCCCCCTACAACGCCAACCTGGCCCTCTATAACTGGCCGGGAACCGAAGCCTTTGTCAGTACCAGCGACATTAACTGGTTCCATCATTCCGGTAACGGTTATGCCCAGGGCTGGGACGATACGGTCAATCTGTATGAACGGGCCCTGGCTGACGATTGTCCGGACCTGAATACCGAATCGGTCTATGTCCGAAACTATCTGGTTAACGCCTACAAAAAATACCTGGACATGGGTGTAGACGCCTTCCGCGTGGATACCGTCAAACACATGGACCGGGCCTCGGTGCAGTATTTTATCGATCAGTTTAAGGCTTATAAACCAAACCTGTTCATTTTCGGCGAGGTTGCCCAGAAGCGCCATGAACTGCATTCTGTGGAAGAAATCAATCCGCACTGGTATACCTGGAAAGGCGCCGTCGGAGCTTCTGCCAATTCCGGAATGGCTGTTCTGGACTTTTATGCCCAGGCTACCTTCCATAACGTCTTCGAAGAGGGTGGCGGACTCGGCGGAGCAGCGGCCGCCGCGCGCTACGATCACCTTTATTCCGACGCTTCCACAAACGTAATGTGGTTGGATAACCATGACTTCGGACCGAATAATGACTGGAACCGCCGTTACTCCGGTAATGCCGAAGGCCTCGCCAGTTATGTTAACTTTACCTGGACCTGGCGCGGAATTCCGACCCTCTACTACGGTAGTGAAATCCAGTTCATGCAGGGCGCCTATACCGATATTCACGAGGCCGCCGATATCAACAAAACTCTGGATACTACCGGTCGCGCTTTTTACGGCAATCAGGTTGCCAACGCGCCGAACCACAAGCTGTATCAGCATATCAAGAAGATGAACGCCATCCGCAAGGCTATCCCGGCCCTGCAGAAAGGCACCTGGTCCTGGGCGGGAAATCCCTCTTCCGGCGACGGTATCGGTTATACCCGTACCTTTGAAGGCCAGGTTGTGGCAGTCGGTCTGGCTAAGGGTTCAACTGTTTCCTTCAACTTCAGCGGACTGCCCGCCGGAACTTACCGCGACGCGGTCACCGGAACGGTAATTCAGTCCGGTGGCTCCCTTTCCTTCAGCGTCAGTCCCGGATCGGCCGGTGTGTACGTTCTGAACGGTCCCGGCATGATCGGCGCTCTGGGTGCTGGTTTCTTCCAAACAACATCCAATGGCGGCGGTGGCGGCGGCGGAGAAACCGGCTGGACAACAGCTTATTTCCGCGGTACCCCTAATAACTGGTCAGCAACGGCTATGACTAAAAACACCACCACCAGTCTCTGGGAGACTACCCAGGTGTTCGGTTCGGACAGCCCCCGTTTCAAGATTACCAAGAATAATGATTGGGTCGAGGCCTATCCGGCCACCGACTTCCTGATCACCGGCGGCGCCGGAACGTACAAGATTACTTTCAATGAAACGACCAAGGCGATAACCGCCGTTAAGCAGGGCACTACTACCTATTCGATTTCCGGTACGGTAACCCTGAATAGCGCCGGATTAGCCGGTGTGACCATGACGGCCGGCGGGAAAACCGCGGTGACTGCCGCCAATGGCACCTTCACCATCGCTGATCTGGTCGCTGGCAGCTACACCCTGACTCCATCTTTGAGCGGCTATACCTTCTCTCCGGTGAACCGCGCGGTCAGTATCGTTGCGGCTAATATTACCGGACAAACCTTCGCGGCGACCGCAACCGGCGGCTTCCAGTGGTCCGCGGCCTATTTCCGCGGCACGCCCAACGCCTGGGGTACTACGGCTATGACTAAGACGGCGACCGCCGGTGTCTGGGAAACTACCCAGGTTTTCGGAACGGACAGTCCACGCTTTAAGGTTACCAAAAACACCGATTGGGTTGAAGCTTATCCGGCAACAGACTATCTGATTACCGGTGGAGCCGGAACCTACCGGATTACCTTCAATGACAACACCAAGGCCATTACCGTGACCAAACAGGGCGAGACCATTCCGGCCGCTCCAACCTCCCTTACTGCCACGGCGGTTTCAGCTTCCCAGATTAATCTGAGCTGGACGGCCAGCAGCGGCGCGGCCAGTTACAATGTGTTGCGTTCGGCGACCAGTACCGGTACCTATACCGCGATCGCGAATGTTACCGGTACCACTTACAGCAATACCGCTTTGGTCGCCAGCACCGCGTACTATTACCGGGTTACGGCGACCAATGGCGCCGGCACCTCGCCGGTTTCCAATACCGCCAGCGCCACGACACAAGGTTCAGGCACGGTTACCACGACCATCCGGGTCAATTACGACGCCGGGACCGGAAACACCATCGCGGTGCGCGGCTCTCTTTCCCCGCTGAACTGGACAACAGGCGCGGCGGCGACCTGGACAACCGGGAACGTCTGGGTGTATACCACCACTGCTATTCCCGCAGGAACGGCTTTTGAGTTCAAGGCTCTGATCAACGACAGCCGCTGGTCGGATGGCGCGAACTTCAGCGGTGTCGGCGGAAACACCATCAATGTCTACCCGACCTATAACGGTAACTTCTATGACATCATGGATACGATTTCTACCAACTGGGCAATCAGTGGCGGAACCACTACTTACAAGTGGTACCAGGGTACCGGGGTCGCGCAAGCTCGGGCGACCAGCGCTATTAGCTACCTGACCCAGAAAACGGCCATGAACAAACAAGGCACCGCAGTGACATTGGCGCTCAAGTACAAGACAGCCGGACTCGATACCGGAGAATATCTGCGCGTCCAGGTCTTGAAAGGAACCACTTGGACCACCGTAGCTACCTACACCGGCACCAAGGACTGGACGAATGTCAGTATCGACATTACGGCTTACCAGAGCAGCGCCATGAAGTTGCGCTTCTTGAGCTATATGAACGGAACTGACGAGTATGTGTATGTGGACAATGTGACTGTCAGCGTGCGCTAAAGCGCCGTAGAAATGAGGAGAGGGCTGTCCGGGTTAAACCGGGCAGCCTTTTTTTATTCTTGGGTGAAAGAAACAAACGTGATAAACTGTATGGCGAGTGGGGAGATAAAAGAAAGTGAAAAAAAGATCTGTGTTCGCCATAATCGCAGGCGCTTCAGTTTTGTTCTGGTTAGTGATAATTATATTCTGGCGTTTTCTGTTTATAGATCCGCTGTCCTTTCCGGTACAGCGGACGGAACGTTACCGCGCGGCCAATGAATATCAGCAGGACTATTTGTATTTTTGCGACTTCGCGCGCGATACCCACCCGGCCGGTAAAAAACTACTGGGCAGTAAGACGGCGCGCGCGGAACAACTGCAGGTATTCATGTCGCTCGCTGACGCCGATGAAACGGCCTTTAAATTAGCCCTGATGCGGTTGGCGGCTCAGTTGCAGGACAGTCATACCAATTTTGATTTTGCTTTTGCTCTGGGCGAAAACGCCGGGCTGTATCTGCCGGTAACCTTTGAGATTTATGATGGACGGTTGTACGTGACGCGCGCCCATCCGGATGTGGACCGCGCGATCCTAAACGGTCTGGTGGAAAGCTTGCACGGGTTGCCGATAACGGAATTATTGGGGCGGGTGCGCAATTATTTCGGTTGTGAGAACGATTTGGTGGCTTTGGGCCGACTGAGAGGTTTGCTGAATGGCGGAAATAACCGGGACGTTGGCCTGCCGCGTCTGCTGGGGCTGTTACCTGAATCGGACGGTTTTGAAATCCGGGTAGACGGTGTTGACTATGTTCTGCCTCTGATCAGCAATCCTTATTACCTCGGTCTCGAGCGTCAGAGTAATCCGGTCAGCAAGCTTCGCGGGGATGATTTCTACTTTGATTTTCTGGACGAGCAAACCGCGTACTTCCAGCTGAATACGATGATGGTTAAGTATGGGGAGGCGCAGGATTATTTTCAGGCGTTTTTCGACCAGGTACGGGAACGGAATATCAAGAAACTGATTGTGGATTTGCGCTATAACGGCGGCGGTTTCAGTACTACCGGATTTTTGTTTCAGTCCTTTTTGGAGCAGGACCGGCCGAATAAAACCTATGGCTGGTATTTACGCAAATCCGCTTTTTTACGCCGCCGGCAGCCGCCCATCGCTTTTTTTATTAAGCCCCAGCCGCAATTGACCAATGTGCTCGCTCCTAAACAGCGCTATCGTTTTGAAGGCGATGTCTATTTTTTACAGGGCTTTAATACCTATAGCGCGGCCACGATTTTTGCCTGCGCGCTGAAGGATAATAAGCAGTACCTGACCGTAGGTGAATCTTCTTCCCAGCGCCCGGATTTTTACGCGGCTATCTGGCCTTTCGACTTGCCGAACAGCCGTCTGGTCGGCTATATCAGCACCGGGATGAATTTGCGGCCGGACCGCAGTAAAAAAGATGAGCTGGTGTTAAATCCGGATGTACATGTGTCCTATCTGCCGGAACATTCTCTTTCAGGACGTGATCCGGTTTTGGAGTGGGCTCTCGCGCAGGAAATTGAATAAAGGGAGCTGACTAAGCGTGGATAAAAAAAAGGCTGTCATCTCTCGCGGGATGAACAGCCTTGTTTTTTTTATCTGCCTAGTTTGCGGTACACGCCGCGGTGCGGGGTGTCGGCGTCTTTTCCATATTTTTCACGGCGCCATTCGGCGTATTCGCTCCAGTTGCCGTCGTACCAGATTACTTCACCGTCGGCCTCAAATGCGATCAGGTGGGTGCAGACGCGGTCCAGGAACCAGCGGTCATGGCTGACAACCATGGCGCAGCCGGCGAAGGTGTCCAGGGCCTCTTCCAGGGCGCGCATGGTGTTGACGTCCAGGTCGTTGGTCGGCTCGTCGAGCAGCAGCACGTTCGCGCCTTCCTTAACCATCATGGCCAGGTTGAGGCGGTTACGCTCTCCGCCGGAAAGCACGCCGACCTTGCGGGACTGATCCGCGCCGGAAAAGTTAAACCAGGAGCAGTAGGCCCGGGAGTTTACTTCGCGGACCGGGCCGTTGATGCCGCGGCCGTTGGAATCCACGGCGCCGAGCTTGATAATGTCCGATCCGCCGGAAAGCTGCTCAAACACGGTTTTGTTCGGGTCCAGCAGACCGCGCATCTGGTCGACATAGGTGAGCTTGACGGTTTCGCCGATTTTTATGCTTCCGGAATCCGGTTTGACTATCGCGGTTTCGCCGTTCGGCCCGCCGGTCAGAACCGCTTGTCCGGCAGCGCCGGCGATCAGTTTGAATAGGGTGGTTTTACCGGCGCCGTTCGGTCCGATAATGCCGACAATCGCTCCCGGCGGCACGCTGAATTCGAGCTTGTCGAACAGCACGCGCTCTCCGTAGTTTTTGCCGAGATCCTTGGCTTCAATTACCAGATTTCCGAGGCGCGGGCCGGCCGGAATGCTGATCTTGGTATCCTTGATTTTTTCACGGCCATCGTCAGCCAGCAGTTTTTCATACTGATTGATACGGGCCTTGCTTTTGGTATGGCGGCCCTTCGGGCTCAGGCTGATCCATTCCAGTTCGCGCTCCAGCTGCTTGCGGCGCTCGGACTCGCCTTTTTCCTCTTTAGCCAGGCGGTCGGATTTCTGCGACAGCCAGCTGGAATAGTTTCCCTTCCAGGGGATGCCCTCGCCGCGGTCCAGTTCCAGGATCCAGCCGGCGACGTTGTCCAAAAAGTAACGGTCATGGGTTACGGCGATAATAGTGCCTTCGTATTGCTGAAGGTGCCGCTCCAGCCAGGCAACGGTTTCGGCGTCCAGATGGTTAGTCGGTTCGTCCAAAAGCAGGATGTCCGGTTTTTGCAGCAGCAGCCGGCAGAGGGCTACGCGGCGGCGCTCACCACCGGAGAGTACGTCGACAATCTGGTCGGCCGGCGGGCAGCGCAGTGCGTCCATGGCCAGCTCGAGCTGACTGTCCAGTTCCCAGGCGTTACTGCTGTCCAGCTTTTCCTGAACCTTGGCCTGCCTGTCCATCAGTTTATCCATGTCGGCGTCCGGATCGCCAAAGGCTTCGTTAATCGCGTCGAATTCGGCCAGCAGGTCCATGGTTTCCTGGCAGCCCTCGGCCACCACAGCTTTGACGGTCTTCCCGGCTTCCAGATGCGGTTCTTGTTCCAGATAGCCGATGGTGTATCCCGGAGAGCAGGAGGTTTCACCGAGGAATTCGGTATCCACACCGGCCAGAATTTTGAGCAGGCTGGATTTACCGGAGCCGTTCAGTCCCAGTACGCCGATCTTGGCCCCGTAAAAATAGGACAGGCTGATATCTTTGAGCACCTGTTTGGTTCCGTGACTCTTGGAAACACGGTCCATTGTGTAAATAATTTTTTTGTCGTCTGTTGTCTTTGCCATGCGCGCAGTGTAGCCGATTAAGCGGAAAGTTGCTATTGCCCGGCGTTCATGGCCGTGAGCAGGTTGGCCATTTCGATGGCGCCGACCGCGGCCTCGAAGCCCTTGTTGCCGGCCTTGGTTCCGGCCCGCTCCACAGCTTGCTCAATTGACTCGGTGGTCAGTACGCCGAAGATCACCGGTTTGCCGCTGGCTAGTCCGGCCTGGGCGACTCCCTTGGACACCTCGGCGCAGACATAGTCGAAATGCGGCGTAGAACCGCGGATCACCGCGCCCAGGCAGATTACGGCGTCAATGTCGGCGCGCTTTGCCAGGCGCGCGGCGGCCAGCGGAATTTCGAAGGCGCCGGGAACGCGGACCAGCGTGATGTTGTTTTCATCGGCGCCGTGACGGCGCAGGGCATCGATTGCCCCGCCTTCCAGGCGTGAGACGATAAACTCGTTAAAGCGGGCGGCCACAATGCCGAAGCGCAACGCTCCGGCGGTCAGATTTCCTTCAAACACTTTCATTGGTTGCTCCTGTTAAGATGTGACGCATACGGGTTTTTTTGGTATGCAGATATTTTTTGTTAAACTCGGTCGGTATGGTTTCCAGAGCCACCCGGGAGGCGATCTCTATTCCGGCGGCGGTCAGGCCTTCGGTCTTTTCCGGGTTATTGGTAAGCAGGTCTACCGCGCTCACCCCCAGATCCTTCAGAATATGGGCGGCCGCGCTATAGTCCCGCTCGTCGCCGGCGAAGCCTAAATTCAAATTGGCGTCCAGGGTATCCAGGCCATCGTCCTGCAGCTGGTAGGCTTTAATTTTATTGGCCAGTCCGATACCCCGGCCTTCCTGCCGGAGATACAGCACTACGCCCGTACCCGCCTGGGCGACGCGGCGCAGAGCCATGTCGAGCTGTTCGCCGCAGTCGCAGCGCAGGGAGCCAAAAACGTCGCCGGTCAGGCATTCGGAATGCAGCCGGCACAGAGTGCTTTTGCCGGCGGTGATATCCCCGAGCGTCAGGGCCAGCTGCTCTTTGCCGGTTATAATCTCGCGGTAAGCGTAGAGCGTAAAAACGCCGTAGCGGGTAGGCAGTGTGGTGACCGCCTCGCGGATGACCGTGCTTTCGGTCTGTAGACGGTAGTGTACCAGCTCCGCTATGCTTAACATCCGTATTCCCAGTTTTTGGGCAAACTCATCCAGTTGCGCGCCGCGGGCCATGGTGCCGTCAGGGTTTAATATCTCGCAGATAACGGCGCATTCTCGTAAGCCGGCCAGGCGCATTAGGTCGACGGCCGCTTCGGTGTGGCCGCGCCGCCGCAGCACGCCGCCGGCTTTGGCGGCTAGTGGAAAAATATGCCCGGGCCGGCGGAAGTCGGCCGCCCTGGAACGCGGATCGGCGAGGGCGCGGATGGTCAGCGCCCGGTCGGCGGCCGAGATTCCGGTGCCGCTGTCCAGATGGTCCACCGAAACGCTGAAGGCCGTGCCGTGAGGATCGCCGTTTACGCTGACCATCGGCGGGAGACCTAACTCCGTCAGCCGCTCACCGCCCACCGGCACGCACACCAGACCGCAGGCTTCGCGCACCATTGTAGTTACGGCCTCCGCGGTTACCAGCTCCGCGGCCATTATCAGGTCGCCCTCGTTTTCGCGGGAGGCGTCATCGGTAACCAGCACAAACTTTCCGTCGCGCAGGTCCGCGAGGGCTGCCTGTATTGTTTTAATGGATGAGCCTTCGTCAACTAACGGTTTGTTTCCTATCATAGTGTGTCCTCCATAAAGCCATGGGTTCGCATCAGCGCAACGAGGCCGTTGGCCGCGTTCCCTCTTTCAAACCCGGTTTCGTTTTGTGTCACAGCAGGTTTTCCAAGCAAGCGCTCCAGATAGCGGGCTACCATATCGCACTCTAGGTTAACCTGATCGCCGACCGACCACCGCGGGGCCGTGGTACTACCGAGGGTGTGCGGAATCAGCGAAACTGAAAAACTCTCCGATCCGATAGCGCAGACCGTCAAACTGATACCGTCCAGGGTTACCGAACCTTTGCTGGCGATATAGCGCAGCAGATTTTTTTCAGCCGTGAAACTGATTACCCGGGCAATGCCATCGGTATCTACTGATTGTACGGTTGCGACGCCATCTACATGCCCACTGACCAGATGTCCGCCCAGGCGGCTGGAAAGTGTGAGTGCCCGCTCCAGATTGACTACCCTGCCGACCGCGCTGGCTTGATTGCGCCCGAAACCGGTGGCGCGAACGGTAGTGCTCATAATGTCCGCGCGGAAAGAGCGCGCTCTCAAGTGAGTAACGGTCAGGCAGACTCCGTTAACCGCGATGCTGTCGCCCGCCTTGGTTCCTTCGAGCACTGTCTTGGCGGTGACTTCCAGATGAAAACCGGCCGAGCCCTTTTGCCGCAAGGCGAGGATAGTACCGCGCTCTTCTACTATTCCGGTAAACATTGCGACCTCCAGGCCAGATCCGCTTCCAGTACAATGTCGTTTCCGGAAAATGAGAGGCGCGGTTTTCCGGTGGACAAGGCCGCTTCCGGTCCGCTGAACCCGATGCCGCCGAGGGCTCCCGGGGCGGTGTTGCCACCCATCAGCATCGGTGCGATGTAGTAGCGCAGCCGGTCGACAATGCCGGCGGATACGGCCGCGAAGGCCAGGTTGGCGCCCCCTTCAAGCAGCACATTATCGATGCCTTCTTCCAGGATAGCCGTGGCCATAGCCCGTAAATCCGTGAACCCGTCAAACTCCGGCACTGTTATCACGCGGGCACCGGCATCCCGCAGGGCGGACGCGCGGTTGGGATCGGGTCGAGAGCCGACTATGATAACCGGGGCGGCCGCGGCGGTGCGCAATAACTGGGAAGTGAGGGGTGTGCGGAAATCGGTATCGATAATTACGCGGGCGGGTAACTGATCCGGCGAGCTGTCGCGCGGTAGCAGTAGCGGGTCATCGGCTAAAATGGTGCCTATGCCGCACATCACCGCCGAGGCTTGCCCGCGCAGGCTGTGCACTTCGGCGCGGGATTCCGCGGAAGAAATCCAACGGGAGGCGCCGGAATGCGAAGCGGTTTTGCCGTCCAAGGTCATGGCTGTTTTTAGCAGGAACCAGGGGCGGCGGGCAGTCATAACGGTGATAAAAACGCGGTTGAGTTCGCGGCATTCGGCTTCCAGCACGCCACCGTTGACGGACACTCCGGCGGCGCGCAGAGCGCTGGCGCCCTTGCCGGCGACCAGCGGGTTCGGATCGGCGATGCCGTAGACGACGCGAGGTATGCGGCAGGAAATAATGAGCTCGGTGCAGGGCGGCGTTTTGCCGTAATGACAGCAGGGCTCCAGCGTTACGTAGAGCGTGCAGTCCGCAAAGTCTGTTATGCCGGCAGCGCGGGCGTCGGCGATGGCGACGACTTCGGCATGCGGTCCGCCAAAGCGTTCGTGATAGCCGCGCCCGATTATTGAACCGTCGCGGACTAGCAGGGCGCCGACCAGCGGATTGGGTGATACCTTACCCTGCCCCAGCGCTGCGAGGCCAAGGGCCTCGCTCATCCATTTTTCGTGCATAAAAAAACCCCAAGCGACAACAGAATTGTCCTCAGGGCGGTATAAACAACACGATGGGGATGGCTGAATAAAAGCAGCGCGGCGTTCCCCTGGTGTGAGTATCTTCTTTCATCCAGACTATACTGTCGGCTCCGGAGTTACACCGGATCATGCCAATTACGGCTCGCGGGCTTTACCGCCGGTGGGGATTTACGCCCCGCCCTGAAGATATGATCAGTTGCGATGATACGGACTGGATCAGGATTTGTCAATCGGTGGCATGCGTTTGGTTTTGGTAAGATATTCTTTGAAGGCCTCGAAAATGCGGGTGTCAAAATTGACGTCCACTAGCCGTTCCAGCGATTTCATGGCTTCGGAGGCCGAGAAGGCCCGCCGGTAGGGGCGATCGGAAACCAGGGCGTCATAAATATCGGCCAGACTGATGATCATCGCTTCCCAGGGATAGTCGCCGCTCATCATCGAGTTGTAGCCGGTGCCGTCCATCTTTTCGTGGTGGTAGCGGATCAGGTCGCGAATGTCCCCGAAAAAAGAACTTTCGGTGATGATGTCGTAGCCGATTTCGGTATGCTTTTTAATTTCCGCGAATTCAAGCTCAGTCAGGGTGGAGGGTTTGGTGATGATCGAGTCGCTGACGCCGATTTTACCGATGTCGTGCAAGATAGCGGCGTAGCGGATTTTGCGTACCGAATCCAGCGAAAGATCCAGGGTTTTGGCGATGCCGACAGCGTATTCCATGACTCGTTCGGAATGACCCCTGGTGTAGCGATCCTTGGCCTCCAGGGCCCGCGTCAGCGAAGAAACGGTGGCAAAGTAGCTTTGCTCCAGCTCGTCGTACAGCAGCCGGTTATTAATCTCGGTCGCGATAAAAGATGCGGCAATTTCTACCGTATAACGATGTTCAACGCCGAAGGCTTCCTTGGCTTCCGGTTTGCGGCTGAGGGTGACTACCCCGATTGTCCTTTTTTCCGTATAAATGGGCGCGGAAACAAAGGAGCCTTGGATGAAAATTTCTTCTTCCATGGCTGAAAAAGAGGGGTGTTTGGCCCGGTCCGGTACGTAGGTAGCCCGCTTGCGCTCGATGGTCAGGCCGGATATACCGCGACCGGCGTTCAAAACCGGAGGCAGGCCCGATATCCCCGTCCAGACCAGCGGGATCAGCTTTTGATGGTATTCATCAAACTGATAATAAATCCCCGTGTCAAAACGGATTTCACTGCTGATATCTTTCAACAGGTTTTCCACAAGGTCCTGAACGCTTTCGCGCTTATGCAGGGTAATGGGGTATTCGGCCAGCTTAAGCAGTTCCCGCTGGCGCTCATCGGCAATGGAAGCGGCGTAGAGGTTGGTTTTCAGGCGGTTGGTAAGGTCTTTGAGAAAGGTTTTTTCGTTTTCGGTGGGCTGATCGATTGGCAGGTTACCGCGTTCATCGCGATCCAGGGCGATGAGGAGAAAGGCCAACAGGCTGAAACGGTGCACAACCGGAGTAATCCAGCAGCCGCCGTAGGCTCCGGTGAGCAGTTCTTGCAGCAGGGGGTCATCCAGCACATATTCCGAAAAAACGCTTTCCACCTTGATGCCTGTTTCCTGCATCGCCAGACAGGCGATAAACAGCGAATCTTCCGGAATGGCGGCCAGCCCCTCCCGGTCAATTTCACGGTATTCCCTGGCTTCCTTGACATGAAAAAAAAGACTGGCCCGGGCCCCGGGAATGCGGTTGGCGATCATATCCAAAGCCGATTCTGCCAAACCGGCCGTGGTGTGCCAGTCATCCAGCTCATCCAGGGTAAATCTGCGGTTTAGCTCGGTTATATCGCCTTCAGCAATGGTTGCGTATTCTGTCATCGGCTGGTGTTCCTTGTGTAAATAAATACCCTGGGTGTATCTAGATTGTAGGGTCGAAATTTCGATTTTGTCAATCAAATACAACATTCAAAGGGGTATGGAAATTTGACAGGCGCAAGCGCAGAAACTAAACTATGTCAGAGGTCTTTTACACGGAAGTTTAAAAGTCTGTAATAGTTTTAATGATTGAGGTGCAGTATGTCAGAAAAAACCGAAAAAAGTAGCAAGAACCAGGTGTCAATTGGTACCCGTATAGCCCTGATGTTTGGGGTGGCAACTTTGGTGGTCATGACAATCCTTGTAGTAATTGTCATCAATATGACTGGAGCTGCCCTAAGCGCCACGACTAACCTTTATGCTTCTGAAATTGTAAAGGCTAGGGCGGATGAACTCTCGGCAACATTATCGCAATATGCCCGGTTTGCGCTGGAACTTGCTTCCCGGGATGTGGTCAAACGTGGCAACTTTGATGAAATATTTAGAATTCTCGCGGATCGCAAGCAAGACACAGGTACTTACGTGTTAGGCACTTTTTACGCAAATGATAATGGCGATTATATAACTGATGAGGGCGATCTCGGTTTTGTGGGCGACCGTGATTATTTCGAAGCTGTTATGATGAAGGGCGAAGCCTGGGCTGTAGGTAGTCCGATTGTCTCCCGAATTCATAATGTGCCGGTTGTAGTCGTCTCCGCGCCAGTGAAGAGAAATGGTGTGCCTGATGGAATAATCGGTGTTCAAGTAGCATTGTCGGATTTATCAAAGTCTGTAGCAGCGATTAACATTGATAACGCGGGTTTTGGTATAATTGTTGATAATTCCGGCGTTGTTGTAGCTCACCCCGAGGCCGAAATGATTCTTGAAGTAAATCTAGTACAGGCTGATAGTATGGGCTATAGCGGACTCAGTGATGTGATCAAGAAGATGATTGCTGGTGAATCCGATGTTGCGCAATTTAAGAATCAAAAGGGTATTGCAGAGCGCATAATGTATGCTCCGATAGCGGATTCCGGAGGATGGTCTCTTGGCCTGGTCGTTGAAGAGGCCTATGTACTAAAGAGCTCCGTGGAACTTGCTGTGTTAGTGGTGGGTATCGGTATAGCGGCTATAGCGATTATTATTATTGTATCGATACTCGTCGGGCGCTCAATTTCCATTCCTATCAAGATTGCCGTGGAACGCGCGGCGCAAATCGCCGGCGGTGAATTGCGCCATGATATCCCGGTTGAATATACACGTCGCCGTGATGAGATTGGAAGCTTGGCTGTGGCTTTGCAGGATATGCTGGGTAGATTACGTACAGTATTGACTGAGGTGACAAGCGCCTCGATACAGGTTTCTGCTGGTAGCAATCAATTAAGCGGAACCTCCCAACAGATGTCACAAGGGGCAACCGAGCAGGCTTCCTCTGTAGAAGAAATATCCGCTTCGATGGAACAGATGAGTTCAAATATTCGTCAAAATGCCGATAACGCGCTACAGACCGAAAAGATTGCCAGACGTTCTGCAAGCGCCGCTGCGGAAGGCGGCAAGTCGGTCATGGATACGGTGGCGGCAATGAAAGAAATAGCATCAAAAATCTCAATAATCGAAGAAATTGCCCGCTCGACAAATATGCTTTCTCTTAACGCTTCGATAGAGGCTGCCAGGGCTGGTGAATTCGGAAAAGGTTTTGCAGTGGTTGCCTCAGAGGTCGGAAAACTTGCTGAACGCAGTCAGCGTGAATCCAGTGAAATTAGCAAACTTTCGCTGGAAAGCGTATCGATAGCTGAGTTAGCGGGAAAGACAATCACTGATCTCATACCCGAGATTCAACGGACGGCTGAATTGGTGCAAGAGATTAGCGCTGCCAGTAATGAGCAGAATTCGGGGGCAGAACAAATTAATAGCGCCATAATGCAACTTGATAAGGTTGTGCAACAAAATGCTGCAGCATCGGAGGAGTCTGCTTCTATGGCTGAAGAACTTTCCAGTCAGTCGGAGCAGCTTCAGGAAGCGATTGGTTATTTTAAAATTGATCGTGCGACTGCTCCTGCGGATCAACAGCAAAACCAGATAAACAGAACAAATCAGCGGATGGCTACAACCAAAACGGTTGAGGTATCAGTGAAAAAAACAGTGCCATTAAAGGAATCTGATGGTGCCTCCAAGGAAGGTCTTGCTGAGAATAAGTCGGTTGCGCAAAGAGTAAGAAAGCCGGTTCGCGAGGAAAAAAACGAACCGACCGACAAGACTGCAAAGACCGGTAAGATGGAAAAGACCGACAAACCCATAAAGACCGACACGAGACTTCCGGTGAGTGGAATTGTTTTAAATCTGGATGATGAAAATAAGGGACCAGCCCGAGACAAATTAGACAGTGACTATGAAGAGTTTTAATACAAGGAGACAAACATGGCAGAAATAAACCGTTCCGAGATTCATCAATATCTAACATTCCGGTTGGCCGAGGACTTATACGCGATTAACGTGGCGAATATTAAAGAGGTGCTGGGTGTTCCGCGGATTACACGGGTTCCGAGAATGCCGGATTTCATGAGCGGCGTAATAAATTTGCGCGGTTCGGTAGTGCCGGTATTGGATCTGCGGAATAAGTTCGACCTTGGAAAGACCGAAGTCGGGAGAGAAACGGGCATTATCGTCACCGAAATCGCTAATATTTTTGGAGATGATTCAGATGAGGAGTTGACGGTAGGAATTTTCAGCGACCAGGTTCAAAAAGTAATAACCATTGAGCCTTCGCAGATTGAACCGCCGCCCAAAATCGGTATCGCGATCGACACATCATTCATTTTAGGAATGGGCCGCGTCGAAGATGAGTTCGTGATTATTCTGAATATCAACAAGGTCTTGACGGAAAAAGAAGTGCAGCTGTTGCAAAGTACCGAGGCTGTTCAGAATGAGTAGCGCTCAGCGGATTGTGGCGCTGCAGGACCCCCTGGTGGTAGAAAATGCCGCCACGTACAAGCAGCGGTTTCTTGAAGCCTTGTCCGCCGGTACCGCGCTAAAGGTTGATTTCAGCGCGCTGGAGAGCGTGGATCTCTCTGGTATTCAGCTGTTAATCGCGTTGCTGAAAGAGGGTCATCGGCAAAGGAAGGAAATACAATTTTCCGGCTTACTGCAGGAGAGTCTGACGACCCGCCTGCGTTCTTCGGGAGTTGAGTATGGAGACGAGGGGGATTCTTCCCGGCTCGAACAGGCCCTGCGGGATCTCATTTGGATACCGTCCGGGCAAAGGAAGGACAGATGAGTGCCGATTCATTCATAGAGACATTCAGGGAAGAAGCACTGGAATTATTGGGAACCCTTGAGTCTACCCTGCTGGAACTGGAAGAGCATCCTGATGACATGGAACTGCTATCGGCGGTGTTTCGGGTAATGCACACCATCAAGGGTTCGGCGGCCATGTTCGGTCTGGAAAAGATATCTCACTTTGCCCATGAGGTCGAGTCAATACTTACTGCCCTGCGGGAGGGACGCATTGCCGTCTCACGGGATCTGATAGACCGGACCCTGCAGTCCCGGGACATTATTCTTGAATTGCTGGATGAAGGGACTGTCGGTCCCGCGGAACTTTCTCCGGAATTGAATACCTTCCTTGAAGAATTCCGGACTAGTTGCGGCTATAGCGGAGAGGAAAAGAGCGAAACAGTAATTATCAAGCATACTCCGGCAGGTTCACCGGCTCCCAAAAAACCGGAGGGCGAATCGCATACCTGGCGTATCGTATTTAAACCGGGGCCGGACGTTTTTGCGCGCGGCGCCAATCCGCTGTTGATACTGAATGAATTGAAGGAACTCGGTGATTCCGTCTGTATTCCGATTTTCGATCAGGTTGGCGGCTTAACTGATTTTAATCCTGAAGAATGCGTTACCGCCTTTGAGCTCTTCCTGACAACTACCGCCACGGAAAACGAACTGCGCGATGTATTTATTTTTGTGGAAGACGCCAGCGAAGTGATCATCGAGAAACTTGATGACCTGGTGGACGAGCGTTCCGGCCAGCCCAAGAAACTGGGCGAGATACTAATTGAGCGTGGTAAGCTGAGCAAAGATTCCCTGGATAAACTGCTCGGCTCCCAGCGCCGTATCGGCGAGATCCTGGTTGAGGAACATCTGGTTTCTCCGGGAGACCTTAAATTGGCCTTGGAACAGCAAAAGCAGGTTCAAAAGGTTCAAAAAGCCAAGGTGCAGGCCGCTGAACAGAGTACTATCCGGGTCAAGTCCGAAAAACTCGATGACCTGATGGCTCTGGTCGGTGAACTGGTGACTGTGCACGCCCGCATTCTGGAAATGAGCCGCTTGCTTTCCGGCGCCGAAGAGCTGGTATCGGTAGTTGAGCAATTCGGCCGGCTTACCGATGAACTGCGCAGTAATACCATGAGCGTGCGCATGGTACCGATCGGCACAACCTTTACCAATTTTAAACGCCTGGTGCGCGACCTTTCCGCCGAACTGGGAAAGTCTGTAGACCTGGTTACCGAGGGCGGTGAGACTGAACTGGACAAGACCGTAATCGAGAAGCTGGACGATCCGCTGATACATATTATCCGCAACAGCCTGGATCATGGCCTGGAGTCACCCGAGACACGGCTGGCCCGCGGTAAAACCGAGCGTGGTACTATCAGGCTTTCGGCAACGCAGACCGGCGCCTCGGTATATATCAGTATTGAGGATGACGGTAACGGCTTGAACCGCGAGCGTATCAAGGCTAAGGCCGTGGAGAAAGGTCTGATTCAGGCCGGCGACATCTTAAGCGACGCCGAACTGTTCAAGCTGATTTTCGCTCCCGGCTTTTCCACCAAAGATGTGGCAACCGCCGTATCCGGACGGGGCGTGGGCATGGATGTAGTGAACCGTCAGATGGAGCTGATCAACGGTACGGTAATTGTAGAAAGCGAGGAAGGACGTTTTACCCGCATCACGCTCAAGATTCCTTTAACCTTGGCCATCATCGAAGGGTTGCTGGTACGAATCGATCAGGAACACTTTGTCATCCCGCTGACCATGGTTGTCGGCTGCCTGGAGTTTATCCAGCAGCAGCAAAAGAACGAGAATAATCTGGTTATCTTCCATGACCGGCAGTTGCCCTTCGTAAATCTGCGCTCCTTTTTCGGAATTAA
Source organism: Treponemataceae bacterium (assembly GCA_942493045.1). Classification (GTDB taxonomy): domain Bacteria; phylum Spirochaetota; class Spirochaetia; order Treponematales; family Treponemataceae; genus Teretinema. The sequence goes on from OW818665.1 coordinate 2,621,654, forward strand.
AACACCGCGATCGGAAATTGAACAGATTGTAGTCGTTGCCATCAAGGATCAGCAGATCGGTTTGCTGGTGGACCAGGTAATCGGCGGAAATCAGACGGTAATTAAACCTCTGGGGAAACTGTACAAGCGCGCCGAGGGAGTTTCCAGCGCCACCATTATGGGTGACGGATCGGTAGCCCTGATTCTGGATGTGGAAAAGATTCTGGAGAACAGCGAGAAAAAAGCATGATGCACAGCGCAGGGTTGGAGGACGCAAACAAGAAATACGCCTCTCTGGCCCTGCCGGTTTCTCAGACTATGGAGAATTCCACTTTCCAAAAGATCAGCTCATTCATAGAAACCAATCTGGGGATCAAGGTTCCTCCGGCAAAAAAAACCATGATCGAGTCCCGCCTGACACGCCGGTTGCGCGCTCACGGTTTTCAGACTTATGAACAGTACTACGATTACACCTTCGGAAGCGAGGGTTATCAGAGCGAAATTCAGCTGATGATCGACGCCGTAACTACCAATGAGACTTCATTTTTCCGAGAGGAAGAACATTTTAAATTCCTGACAGAAAAGGTGCTGCCGGAGCTGTTTGAAAAACAGAACGCGGGGCCGGTGTACCTCTGGTCCGTAGCCGCGTCTACCGGGCAGGAAGCTTATACCCTGGCCATGGTCCTGGAAGAAGCGCAGCGCGTTTCGCACAAGAAAGTCGATTACCGGATTCTGGCTACCGATATTTCTGAGGCCGTGCTGCGCATCGGCAGTTCCGGTATTTATACCGCGCATCAGGCCAAAAAAATACCTCTTGAGTTGCAAAAACGATACTGTCTGCGCTCCCGTGACCGGGACGCGCCCACCATCCGCTTCCGTCCGGAATTACGGGAGAAAATTATGTTCCGGAAATTGAATTTAATGAATACGAACTATGACACTAAGCGGAAATATCAGATCGTTTTTTGCCGTAATGTTTTTATCTATTTTGACCGCGAAAATCAGCGTAAGGTTCTTTCCCGCCTGTATGAGCGAATGACCCCCGGCGGTTATCTTTTTATGGGACACTCCGAGAATATCAGCGGTACGGATCTTGATTTGCGCAGTGTCGCTTCGGCGGTGTACCAAAAGCCGGATGAAAAGGAAAATAAATGATTCGAGTGATGCTGATAGATGATTCGGCCGTCGTGCGGCAAAGTCTTACCGCGGTGCTCTCCCAGGAGAGCGATATTGAGGTGCTGTGCACGGCCGGCGATCCGTATGAAGCCGCCGACAAACTCAAGCATCAGGTGCCGGACGTCATAATTCTGGATATAGAAATGCCAAAAATGGACGGTCTAACCTTTCTCAAAAAATTGATGAGCCAGCATCCGTTGCCGGTGATAATCTGTTCCAGTAAAACCGAGCAAGGTTCCCAGAATGTTTTTCAGGCCCTGCAGTTCGGCGCGGTGGACATTATTCAGAAACCGAAAGTCGGGACCAAGCAGTTTATCGAAGAGTCACGGGTAATGATCTGCGACGCGGTGCGGGCGGCCAGTTTAACTTCCGTGAAAAAACTGAAAGTGTCGTCAGCTTTGATTCCCTCGCCGAAATTGACAGCCGACGCCATCATGCCGATGCCCACCCACCATATTCAGATCGATACGACGGAATGCGTAGTCGTTGTCGGAGCTTCTACCGGAGGAACCGAGGCCTTGCGTGTTTTTCTGGAGCAGTTACCGATCGATTGTCCGGGTATGGTTATTGTCCAGCACATGCCTGAGCATTTTACCGCGGCCTTTGCCGCGCGGCTTAACGGTCTGTGCGAGGTGCAGATCAAAGAGGCCGCTGATAACGACACTGTCCTGCGGGGGCGAGTGCTGATTGCCCCGGGAAATAAACATACTCTACTGAAGCGCTCCGGAGCCCGCTATTATGTGGAGGTACGCGAGGGGCCGCTGGTTTGCCGGCATCGGCCCTCCGTGGATGTGCTGTTCCGCTCAACCGCCCGCTATGCCGGAAAAAACGCAATAGGAGTGATTATGACGGGCATGGGCGACGACGGCGCCCGCGGTATGTTGGAAATGAAGGACGCCGGAGCCTATACCATCGCCCAGGATGAAAAAACCTGCGTGGTTTTTGGCATGCCGCGGGAAGCCATCAAGCTTTCCGCCGTAGAAAAGGTTCTGCCCTTGGAGCAGATCGCCGAAGCGGTGCTGAAACGCGCCGCTCAATATACAAAATTGACTTGATCTGACGGATGAGGCATATTAGACTTACCGTGAGCGAAGACGTAATTTAGGGAGGTTCTCATATGGGAGCTAGTATACTGATTGTTGATGATTCCGTTTCCATTAGACAAAGCGTTCGTTTTATCCTGGAACAGGCTGGATATACGGTTTTTGACGCCGCGGACGGAGCCGAGGGGCTGAAGAAATTGGCCGCGGAAAAGGTGCAGCTGGTTATCACCGACGTGAATATGCCGAACATGGACGGAATTACCATGGTCAAGGAGATTCGCGGCGGAGCGGTGAATAAATTCGTGCCTATTCTGGTATTGACTACCGAATCCCAGGGCGCGGTGGTGGATGAAGGCAAAAAAGCCGGCGCCACCGGCTGGATTGTGAAACCCTTCAACGAGGATAAATTGCTTGAAACAATCAAGAAAGTCTTGACTTGAAAACTGCTGATCCGGGACATCTTTTCTACAATCCTCATTTTGAAAAAGATGAGCGCTATATAGGACCTGGAGAGTGGTACGTTTCGGGAGAGGACTTGATAATTTCGACGGTATTGGGGTCCTGCGTTTCAGTGGCGCTTTACAATTCCGAACTGAAGATCGGCGGAATTAATCATTTTATGCTTCCGAAGCACGCTCACGATAAACCCGCCGGGAATGATAACGAGACATCCGGCGGTTTTTATGTCGGTAGCGCCAAGTACGGCGTCTATGCCATGGAACTGCTGATTAACGCTTTGATCAAAGCCGGCGTGCCCCGGGCCTCGCTGCGGGCTAAAGTTTTCGGCGGCAGCCGGGTACTCGGACAATTCGGCCTGACCGGTAACATTTCCCGGCAAAACAGTGATTTCGCCTTCCGGTTTTTGCGGGATGAGAAAATACCCATAGACGCCTACAGTGTCGGCGGGCTGTTGCCCCGGCGAATTTACTTTTTCCCGCGTACCTCAAAAGTATTGCTGAAATACAGCTTTGGCGGAGAAACCAGTCAGGCTTTGCGCGAGGAGCGCCTGTATTCGCATAAGATAGAAGAGCAGCGCGCCGGGGACGGAAAGGCCGTGTTGTTTTAGCGCGCTCTTGAAAAAATGGCTGTTCCAAGCCTTACGCCTTATGCTATCATCCTGTATATGAATGCCATAATTACCGTTGTCGGTACCGATCAGGTCGGTATCATAGCTAGAGTTTCGGCCTATCTTTCCAGCCACAGCATCAACATTGTCGATATCAGCCAAACCATTCTTTCCGGAAATTTCGTGATGATGATGATGGTTGATCTTTCAGCCAGTGATATCGCCATTACCGAAAACAAGGCCAAACTTCAGGAACTCGGAGAAACACTCGGAGTCAGCATTAGCATGATGCATGAGCGGGTGTTTTCCGCCATGCACCGCATTTAGGACGGCTCCGGCTATGCTTTTTTCCGCGTTTGAGATCCAGGAAACAGTAGAAATGTTCATGCGCCATAAACTGGATGTGCGCGCCATAACCATGGGCATTTCCCTGCGCGACTGCGCAGGACCTTCCGGCAGGGAGTCCCGCGCCCGGGCCCGCGAAAAGATTCTTTCCCGCGCCGGCAAACTGGTTGAAGTCGGCCGGGCCATAGAGGCCGAGTACGGCGTGCCGATTATCAATAAACGCATCGCGGTAACTCCCATCGCCCTGGTGGCGGAGTCTTCCCCGGAAGAGGATTTTACCCCCTGGGCCGAAATGCTTGATAAGGTAGCCGTGGAATTGGGTATCGATTTCGTCGGCGGTTTTTCGGCCCTGGTTCAAAAAGGCATGACCAGCGGAGACCGGCGCCTGATAGCTTCTTTGCCGCGCGCCCTCTCCACAACCGGACGGGTATGCGCTTCCATAAATGTGGGTACTACGAAGAACGGCATCAATATGGACGCTGTCGCCGAGATGGGCCGCATCGTCAAGGCTACGGCCGAGGCCACCGCGGACCGTGACGGAATAGGCTGCGCCAAGCTGGTGGTGTTCTGTAACGCGCCGGAAGATAACCCGTTTATGGCCGGCGCCTTTCACGGCGTGGGCGAGGGTGAAGCGGTGCTCTCGGTCGGTGTTTCCGGCCCCGGCGTGGTACGAGCGGCCTGCGAGCAATATCGCGGCGCGCCGCTGGACGTGCTGGCCGACGGTATCAAAAAAACAGCTTTTAAGATTACCCGGATGGGTCAGCTTGTCGGTATGGAGGCGGCCCGCCGTCTCGGCGTGCCCTTTGGTATTCTGGATTTGTCCCTGGCGCCGACTCCGGCGGTGGGAGATTCCGTGGCCAGAATATTAGAAGAGATGGGGATTGAGTCTACCGGAGCGCCGGGGACCACCGCGGCGCTGGCTATGCTGACCGATATGGTAAAAAAAGGCGGCGTGATGGCTTCCACGAACGTCGGCGGCCTATCCGGCGCCTTTATCCCGGTTTCCGAAGATGAAGGCATGGTGGCCGCGGTGCGCTGCGGCTCCATCAATCTGGAAAAACTGGAAGCTATGACCTGTGTCTGTTCGGTCGGTCTGGACATGATCGCCATACCCGGGGATACGCCGGCAACCACCATTTCCGGCATTATCGCCGACGAGATGGCCATCGGCATGGTCAACAATAAAACTACCGCGGTACGATTGATCCCGGTGCCGGGGAAAAGCGCCGGTGAATGGGCCGAATTCGGCGGCTTATTGGGCGGGGCGCCGATTTTGCCGGTCAGCAAGTTTTCCTGCGCTGATTTTATTGCCCGCGGCGGCAGAATCCCCGCTCCTATCCACAGCTTCCGGAATTAACGCTTGAAAAAAACGCGGAAAAGGGCCATAGTGAAAAGATGAAACGAAGTATAGCCTGTGTTTTAATGGTTTTTGGACTGATCGCCGCGCTTGCCGCCCAGGAAAAGCCTGATGCCCTGAAATTTTACCGTAATGGCCGTGATCTGGAAGCCGCGGGGCGTGCCGAAGACGCTAAAACCGCCTATGCTCAGGCCATTGAGATCTGTAAAGCCGACCTTTTAGCCAATCCCCGAAATATGGACGCCTATTCAATTTACGGCTGGTCCTTGATCCGTCTAGGCCGATATCAGGATACGGTGAACATCAGCCTGGAAGCCCTGCGTCTGGCTCAGGATTTTCGAATAATTGAAACAATGGGCGAAGCCTACTTTTTTCTAGGCAATTACCGGGAGTCCATGAAGCAGATGGAACGGTATGTCGACTCTCTGCCCCGGGGCGAGCGGGTCAGTACCGCCTACTTTTTTATCGGTGAAATCTACCGGATTCAAAAACAGTTCAACAAGGCTGATATCGCCTATTCGCAGGCGGTTTACCATGAGCCGGCTCTATCGTTGTGGTGGTTCCGCCTGGGAACAGTTCGGGAAAGCGTGGGTGATAAAACCGGCGCGCGGGTAGCCTATGAGCGGGCTTTGCGGCTCAGACCGGACTATCGCGAAGCTAACGAGGGTCTTTCCAGGGTGCGCAGCTGAACAGGAGCTGATCGATACTCGAGATCAAATTCGAAGGTTTAACCGATGCGGCTTTTTCGGACAGCAGTTCCAGGGATAACAGAGCTTGAGAAACCAGGCTGCCCAGGCGGCCGGGGATACGCAGCCCTTTTTGAAGCATCCAGCGTGAAATGAAAATCATGCCCTCCACAGTGAGGGCTTTTTTTATGCCTGAAAACAGGGCCCCCTCGGTAACCGGAAAGCTCTGGATGGTGAATAATACTTTACCGAAGGGTATGGCCAGGTTGAATAGAATTATGCCGGCAGACATTATCAGTACCGGTAGGATTTTGATTTTCAGGCCGCTGAGGCCGGCGAAAAACATCGCGCAGACTGTCAATACCGCTTGCAGGCGAACATCCGGGACAAACAACAACAGCATAATCATGGTCAATCCGGTCAGGGTGCGTAAAAGAACGGCCAATCGGGAGGAGTCCCGGGATAGTGCGCCGGCGTCAACCTGCGAAACCTGATACCCTTCGCTGTCGGGAGGCAGTGTTTTCAGCCAGATTGATTTTTCCGCGAAAGCGTTGGCGAAAAAACCGAGAGCCGCGCCGGTGATCATGCCTGTGATAAAAAATGGCGGGGCGATGTACCAGGCGCCGGCTCCGAAAATATAAAAGCGCGCCAGGATGAGCTGGGCGGCATTCGATGAGAAAGCGCCAAGGACACTCAGTCCAATATACGAAATGTTATTCCCGAGCGCTTTTTTGACGCAGTACATCAGCATGGCCGAGGTGATGGTTCCGGCGGCCGAGAACAGCATGATGTATGAAAACAGGGTTCCGCCGATCAGGCCCTGCCCGATAATCTTTATTCCGATCAGGGTCAGGAAGGAGCGGAAAGGCAGCAGTCCGATAGCCAGCATCACCGGCAGGTTGGCGATCCCCAGCCGGAGGAAGGGCAGCGGTTTGGGGATCAGATATTCGATTGTTGAAAGAAAAAAACAGAGGGCGCCGAGATAGGCGGTTAAGGCGTCGCTTTTTTCGCGGTTCTGGGGCAACATATTGGGGATTGTAGCATAACTGGAGTCCAATGGGCGCAAAAAAAAGAACCGGTCGCCCGGTTCTTTTTTCATCGCTTAGTGTCCGCAGCATCCGCCGGAGGCGCAGCCGTCGTCTTCGCAGTCGCAGTCATCGCCGCAGTCTCCGCCGCAGCCGCAGCCGCCCTGATCGAGGCCGTTGGCCTTTTCTTCATCCGTGGACTCGCGCACGGAAATGATTTTTACGTCAAAGTGCAGGGTCTCGCCGGCCAGGGGGTGGTTAGCGTCGATGGTAACCTTGTCGCCTTCGATTCCGGTTACCGTTACGATGCGGGAACCGCCGGGGCCGCCGGCCTCGAACTGCATTCCCTCGGTGATTTCGACATCATCCGGGAATTGGGAGCGTTCTACAGAGACAACGAGTTCATCGCTGTATTCGCCATAGGCGTCCGCCGGGGCTACGACGGCCTGTACCTTATCGCCGGCTTTTTTCCCTTCCAGTTGTTTTTCCAGTCCGGGAATCAGGTTCTGGTGTCCGTGCAGATATTCAAGCGGTCCCATGCCCTCTGAAGAGTCAAGAACTTCTTTTTGGTCGTCTGTGAGTGTGTACTCTATGGATACAACACTGTCTTTGGTAATGGTCATAGAAATGTCCTTAAAAAAAAATCAGGCTGGTGAAGAAAAGATGAATTCGGTCAAAGCCTGTTGTAGGGATAATACTGAATTGATTGCCGAGGGGCAAGCTCCAGTTACTTGTTTTCTCTGCGGGACAGCAGAAGTTTTACAAGATCTTCGCGCTTGAGCAAGGTCAGGGCTTCAACTACCAGCGCGCGGTTTTCGCCCTTGTTAAACTGCAGTAAGGCCCGCTGCAGGGCGCGTTCATGGGCCCCGCGGGCGACATGCAGAACCTGTCCGGTAGCGGGATCAAGACCGGTATAATACATACAGGTGGAGAGAGTTCCGGGCGTGGGGTAAAAGTCCTGGACCTGGTCCGGGACAAAGCCGGTTTTTTGCAGGGTCAGGGCGGTGTCCAGGGCGTCTGCCAGGGTCGCTCCGGGATGTCCGGCTATATAATAGGGGATCAGGTACTGTTTTTTCCCGAGCAGGGTGTTTTGCCGGTAAAAGGCCTCGGAAAAGGATTCGTACATTTCTTTGGTGCTCTTACGCATCAGGGCCAGGACGGCGTTGCTGGTATGCTCCGGCGCTACTTTGAGCTGTCCGGAGACATGGTGCTCGCACAATTCCTTTAAAAACTCGGTGCCGTGTTCCTGATCGAGCATCAGGTAGTCAAAGCGTATTCCGGAGCGGATAAATACTTTTTTAATGCCCGGAATGGCGCGCAGCCGGCGCAGCAGGGTTAGGTAGTCCCGGTGATCAGCGCGTAGGGCCGGGCAGGGAGTGTCTCCCAGGCATTGTTTGTCCCGGCAGGAGCCGGTAACAGCCTGTTTGGCGCAGGAAGACTGGCGGAAGTTGGCCGTCGGGCCGCCGACATCATGAATGTACCCCTTAAAAGCGCTATGCGCGGTGAGCTCCCGGGCTTCTCTTTCCAGCGAGGCATGGGACCGGCTCTGAATCTGCCGGCCCTGATGAAAGGTAATGGCGCAAAAGGAACAGGCTCCAAAGCAGCCCCGGCAGCTGGTCAGCGAGAACTGCACCTCTTCGAGAGCCGGAATTCCGCCGGCGGCCGCGTAATCCGGGTGAGCGGAGCGGGTATAGGGTAATTCGATCACCCGGTCAAATTCGGCCGTTTCCAGGGGCTGGGCCGGCTTTTCCTGTACAATGAAGCGGGTGTCGCTTCGCTCGATTAGAATATCGGCGTTGAAGGGATCGGTGTTTTGCTCCTGAAGCATAAAGTGCCGGCAGTAGGCTTCCTTATCGGCTTTTATCTCTTCGAAAGCGGGCAGTCGTACCCCGGTTTCCGGAAGATCAACTTCCGAGCCGGTTCTCCAGCAGGTCCCACGGATTCCGCGCAGCGCCAGGGCCGGGTTATTCAGATAGGTTGGGTTGCTCGGAGGGACGTGATTATTCTGAGTGGCGGCTTGGGCCAGGCGGACGGCGATCTCGCGCAGGGGGAGTTCTCCCATGCCATAGACCAGTAAGTCGGCTTTGGTGTCCAGGAGTATTGAGCGCTTCAGGGTGTTCGACCAGTAGTCATAGTGCGCCAGGCGCCGTAGCGAGGCTTCGATGCCGCCGATAATCAGGGGAATGCCCTTTGAAACTTCCCGGATAACGGCGCAGTAGGCGGTCAGGGCCCGATCCGGCCTTAAGCCGATCTGGCCTCCGGGAGAATAAGCGTCTTCGGAGCGGGGTTTGTTGTTCGCGGTGTAGCGGGCGACCATGGAGTCCATGGCCCCGGCGCTGACCAGCCAGGCCAGACGGGGTTGGCCGAATTTCAGAAAGGCCGCTTTGGCCTCTTGCCCCTTCCAGGGCGGTTGAGCCAGGACGCAGACCCGGTAGCCTTCCGCTTCCAGCAGTCGTCCCAAAAGCGCCGCCGCGAAAGAAGGGTGATCGACGTAAGCGTCACCGGAAACCAGCACGAAATCGGTATACTCCCACCCGCGGTCGCTCATGTCCTGCGCTGTTACGGGCAAGAAGAGACTGCGCTCCGGTGGTTTCTGTGAGCTATTAATGGGGTTTATACCTGGTTGACTTCGGTGACGCCGGGAACGGTGGCCTTCAGATGGGCTTCAACGCCCATTTTCAAGGTCATCGTGGCCATGGGACATGAGCCGCAGGCTCCGGTGAGCCGAACCAGTACCTTACCATCGTCTCCGACCGATACAAATTCAATATCTCCCCCGTCGGCTTGCAGCTGCGGGCGAATATCTTCAAGGGCTTTTTTAACCTGTGTGTCGAGCATATTAATCTCCTATAAAAACGATGCTTGCAACTGAAAGATAACAGTCCGGCCGACTACGGTCAAGTTACCAACCGGCTCCCTGCCCGCTATTGTTTCGGGCAGTTCAAACCGCTATACTCATTCTGAGGAGCACATAAATGAGTGATATGGAGTTTGATTTTACCATCGAGTCACTGGGCCCGTGCAAGGTGCATTCACCAATTCAGCTTTCAAACGTCGAAGGCGACTTTGTGGCAAATTACGTAACCGACGACGAGTTTATCCGTTACCGCATAGACGCGGCCGTCGATCAGATTATCGGGCCTTGCAAACGATCGGATCTGCTTGAAAAAGCCGGCCCTCGTGAAAATATTTTTTTTAATCCCAAACATGTACATGCCGCCATTGTGACCTGCGGCGGTTTGTGCCCCGGTATCAACGACGTTATCCGCGCTGTGGTGCGCTGTCTGTGGAACCGTTACGGCGTGCGCCGGATCAGCGGAGTGCGCTTCGGGTTCAAGGGTTTGCTGCCGGAATACGGTTTTGAAATTCTTCCGCTCAGCCCGGACATTGTAGACGACTGCCATAAGTCCGGCGGCTCGATCCTGGGAACCTCCCGCGGCGGCGGCGACCGGGTTATCGAAATCGCCGACGCTATCGAGAATTTGAATCTCAACATGATTTTTATCGTCGGCGGCGACGGTACCCAGCGCGGTTCTCTGGAGATCGCCCAGGAAATAGAAAAACGCGGCCTGAAGATCGCCGTAATCGGCATACCGAAAACCGTGGATAACGATCTGTCCTTTATCCATAAATCCTTCGGATTTGACACTGCCGTAGTCAAGGCCGCCGAGTCGGTGGCTTCCGCTCATATGGAAGCCCATTCCCAGATTAATGGAATCGGCCTGGTTAAGTTGATGGGCCGGGAGTCCGGTTTTATCGCCACGCATACGGCCATTGCCAGTCATGAAGCCAACTTTGTACTGATTCCGGAAGTACCCTTCGAGCTGGACGGCCCGAAAGGCTTTTTGCATTGCCTGGAAGAACGCCTGCGCAGCCGGCACCATGCCGTTATCGTTTTAGCGGAAGGCGCCGGTCAGGATTTGATGAAGAGCGAGGGCGGTACCGATGATTCCGGCAACCGTAAATTGGCCGATGTCGGTTTGTTTATGCGCGACCGGATAACCGCGTATTTTAAGTCTATCGGCATGCATATAAACCTGAAGTATATCGATCCCAGTTATCAGATTCGTTCGGCCCCGGCGGCTCCGATCGACTCGATTTATTGCGAGCGGCTGGGAAACAATGCCGTGCACGCGGCCATGGCCGGTAAGACCAAGCTGATAATCGGCCTGGTACACCATAAATTCGTGCATTTACCGATAGCCGTCGTCACCAAAAAACGCAACTATGTCGATCCGGAAGGCTCGCTGTGGCGCGACGCCCTGGACGCGACCGGTCAGCCGATTCTGATGGTCAACGACAAGGAAGCTTTCTTGCGGAACAGCCAGGCTAAACAGAAAGCCGGGAAATAGCATACGGGCTAAAACCGTTTGGCTGGCGACAATAAGTTTTCAAGGAAGGCGGGGCCTGCTGGTCCCGCTTTTTTTATAGACGGTGGTCTAAAGCCGGGAAAAAATGAATCTGGCCAGGATGGTATCTCTTTCATCCAGCAGGATTAATGTGTTTTCACCGTCTTCTTGTAAGGCGCGGGTTTTTGACAGAGCCTCGAAAAAAGTGTTTTCAAAGTTGCGGGCGGTGTCGTTCGGGGCGGCCATTCGGGTGGTGCGCGTCGCGGTGACGCGGAAGGTTCGTTTGGTGTTCCGTCCAACCCGGCCGGCTGTCCAGGTACCGGCAATTACGTTAAAGCCGCTGGTGCCCTCGAAGGTACCGTCGGTTTTGAACAGTATTTTCGCGCCATTGCCCTGATCCGGGGGCAGAATGTAAAAATCGGCTCCGGAAAGCAAACCGGCCAACAGCCAGGGTTTTCCGGTGAGCGCGAGTGGCTCGCTCCGACTTACCGATGTGACGCTTTCGGGCGCGGAACTATGAGGTGCAGCTGAAGCCTTTTCCAGGATGGCACAGGATGCGCAAAGCAATCCTGCGGCCACAACCCAAATTTTCAGGGTCTGTATTCTTGCATTCATATTCATAATAGGATAGTATCACAGTATCGGGGAATTAGCTCAGTTGGTAGAGCGACTGGTTCGCAATCAGTAGGTCGTCGGTTCGATTCCGATATTCTCCAAAAAAGGAGTCCGCAAGGGCTCCTTTTTTTATTAAGGAGAATATCGGAATCGAACCTCCGTCATTTTGAGCATTGGTTGAAAAAATGAGACCGGATTATCAGGTTTATTATAATTTATTGGATAGCTGGTAAGGGTAGGTGAATGGCGTAGCAAATTACGAGGCTCGTTCGCAGTTACTATCAACTTGACCGCGCAAATCGGTTTTTGTAATCACTAAAGCGTACGTGTTGCAGTATACACACGTACGTTGTATACTAATGGTAAGGAGACTGCCATGCCATATAGTGCCACCAGATTCCGACAAAACTTGTATGCCATATTGGATAGCGTGCTTGAAAAAGGCCAGCCCGTGGAAATAGAGCGGAATGGGCATATTCTGCGCATCGTACCCGAAGAGCGCCGGTCCATCTGGGATCGCCTGGAAGTACACCAAATCGTTAATGGCGATCCGGAAGACCTGGTTTCTATGGATTGGTCGAATAGCTGGACCGGAGTTACCGAACCATGATCTTCCTGGATACCCACGCCGTCGTCTGGCTGTACCAAAAAGATCAAACTCGTTTTTCTGATCTGGCGCTACAGCTGTTGGAAAGCGATGATCTGCGCATTTCACCTGCGGTCGCTCTGGAGCTGGAGTATCTGTTTGAAATCGGACGCTTAACCGAGCGCAGTCGTCCAATTCTGGCCTGGTTGGAGCGCGCCATTCATCTGATCCAGGATCAGGCCGCTTTCAGCGCTGTGGTTGAGGCCAGCCTGGATGCATCCTGGACGCGCGATCCCTTTGACCGATTAATCGTAGCTCATGCCAGCCTGCACGACGCGCCCCTGCTGTCCAAAGACCGCGTTATCGGCCAGTATTACCGGCACACCCGCTGGTGATTAAGGTGCCCGCATAAATGAGATTGCCTTTTTTTATTCCTTGACAAATTTCCTATCCCGACTGAAACTTTCTTCATTCATAGTGAACGGTCTCAAGAGCGGCCGGTATAGGAGTGGAAAATGTCCGATAATCTCAAGCAGGTAATTGCCGTAAAAAGTGACGAAGAATGGCTGAAATTCATGGAAGCCGAGAAGGCTTGCGGAACCTTTGTGAAAGAGTTACCCAACGCCAATTTTATGGGTAATAACTTTTCCAATTATTACAATAAAGTGATGCTGCTGCCGGAAGTGGACATGGGAGACTTTGCCGTAGACCGCAACGGGGACCGCTATTTCCGTTCTGGACTGCCGGCCTATAGCGGTTATATCTGCAAGTTTTTTCCGGAGATTCTGGACAAGCTGCGCAAGTTTTCCTATATTCTCGGTCCGGGAAATGGCGGTAAGGTCGAGTTGCTCGGGCGGGTTAAAGAGGTTTTTAATTGGTGGAATAATTACGTATTTATTGATACCGTGGCTATCCGCATTCCAAACCTGGTGACGGTGTTTTTTGAGGATGGCAAGGCTGCCTTTGTGGGCGAGGACCTGATCGAGGCGCGGCTCGCGGAGCTCAAGGTTGAGTCGGCCGCGGATATTCCGCTCGGCCTGAAAGCTATACCGACCGGAACACCGCCGGAAACAATCGCCAAACTGTTTTACCATCTCTGCGTCAACGAGGATAATCAGGAAGTATGGATGAAACTGCTGGCCAAGGACTGCTTTTGGAACGGTAAACCGGAATCGAAAGTGTCTTCCTGGTGGAATTTAATGAAAAAGGGACGCTCCTATTATTTTGTGCGCATTGCCGACGATGAAGAGGACCGCAAAAAGTATTTCTTCCAGATGCAGCTGAACGGCGTGGACACCAGTTCTCCGAACCCGATCACCGTCGTAAAAGAAGACGGCGAATGGCGGGTGCAAACGGCTAATCCCTGAACTAAAGAATCTTTTCAAAACAGATGAATTGTCCCTTCCGGTAGCTGACTATCCCGCGCTCGGAGTATCCGAGCGCGCGGTACAGCTTTAACGAAGCCGGGTTCAGTGAATAGGCGTCAAGACGGATCGAGGCATAGCCGTTAGCGCGCGCGTATTCTTCGGCGTAGTGCATCATCAGTTGGGCGAGACCCTTGCCCTGCCAGTCGGGGTCCAGGGCCAGCCGGTGCAGCATCAGCGGACAGGGATCCGCTAACTCCCAGCTGACTTCGGAGTATTCACGGTCCTGGTATTCGTTGAGGGACATGATGCCGATCAGATTCCCATCCGAAAAAAGACCGCGCTGACAGAAATTGCCGATATCCCGCGCGAACGTGACCGCGTCCGGATAGATATCGTCCCATTGTTCGATGCCCTCTTTACTTTGACGGGCTATAACGCGGCCGATCAGTGACATAATTGCCGGAAGAGCCTGGTGATCCAGAAAATCGATGCTGTACATAGCTAAAAGTGACATTCCGGTCCTTGAAAGTCAAGTAAGTTGAATATTTTACGTGTTTCTCTACACTCTGGCCTGTAATTTGATTAGAATAACCCGTATGGATGCTATGAATGTATAAAGCGAAACACAGTCTGATGCTGATAATACTATCAATTTTGGGCATTGGATTCTTGATTACCAGCTTTGCCGGCTATTTCGCGGCACGGGCGTCTTTACGCGCCGAAATAACCGCCAGTTCGCTGCCCCTTACCAGCGATACCATTTACTCGGAAATTCAGCGGGACTTACTGCGGCCTGTTTTCATCAGTTCCTTAATGGCTCATGATACTTTTTTACGGGACTGGGTGCTTGACGGCGAGTCCGGTGAGACAGAAATCGTACGATACCTGAAGGAAATTAAGGATAAATATCATACGGTTACCAGTTTTTTTATCTCCGAAAAAACCGGAAATTATTATTTTCCCGGCGGACGGCTTAAGCAGGTGAGTCCAAGCGAACCCCGCGATCAGTGGTATTATCATTTAAAAAAACTTGAGGCCGACTATGAAATTAATATCGATGTGGATCTGGCCAATAACGATGAAATGACAATTTTCATCAACTACAAGGTATTTGATTTTGACGGTAACTTTATCGGAGCGACAGGGGTCGGTCTGACCGTCTACGCGGTAAAGAACTTGATCGAACAGTATCAGCATAAGTATAACCGCATCGTTTTTTTCTCGGACCGCATCGGGGTGGTGCGCCTGCGCGGAGAGCAGTTCCCGTCGGCCTATGATACGCTTTACGCCGTCGGCGGCATCAAGCCGATCGCGGCATCCATTTTGGCGCAACCTGGCGGTATGTATACTTATAGGCGCGATGGTCAGACTTTTTTCCTGAACACCCGCTTGATCGAGGAATTTAACTGGATCTTGTTTGTCGAAGAACCGGATACAGCCGCCGCGGGAGTGCTGCGGCGCACTCTGCTAATTAATATCTTACTCAGCCTTTTCGCGACGGCGCTGGTGTTTTTTATTTTACGCCGCGCGATACATGCTTATCAAAAACGGATCGAGGATCTGGCGGCTACAGACAAACTGACCGGATTGTATAACAGGCAGGCCTTTGATTTTCTGGTAGATGAAACCCTGAAAGACTGCCGCCGCACGAAGAATTCGGCCGCCCTGATTATGCTGGACCTGGATCTTTTCAAGAACATCAATGACACGTACGGTCACCTCTCTGGAGACCAGGTCTTAATCGATACGGCCGGCCGCATCCGTTCAGCGGTACGGGATAATGATCTGGTTTGCCGTTGGGGCGGCGAGGAATTTCTGGTGTTGCTGAAAGGCTGCACCTATGAAGGCTCTCTGCGGGTAGCGGAGAACATCCGCGCGGCCTTTGAGGCGGTGCCCTTTACGGTTAATAATGAATCGCTGCGATTAACCGTCAGTCTCGGGCTGACCCTGCTTTCCGCTGATGAAACCCGCGATCAGGCTATTGCCCGGGCCGACCAGGCCTTGTACAAGGCCAAGTCCGCCGGACGCAACCGTACCGAAATGGTATAGCGGTGTCTTTCAGGCATTAGGCGGTTTCGCGGAATGTTGGACCGCGGATGGCGGAGCCGCTGGCCGGGTGTCGTGCAGATAACTGTGCCGGGCATAGGCGTAGCGGCCGACAAAGCGGCTCATCAAGGCTTTGAACCGCCAGGACGGAGCCATCAAAGCCAGGCGCTGTCCTTTTTTTATTGAAGCATAGCAATGCGCGACCACTTTTACCGGATCTTTCCCCCCCACTACTTTTTTTCGCGCTCCACCGGAGGCGACAGCGGAAAACTCGGTATCAACCGGTCCGGGACAGACTGTGGAAACAAAAATGCCTGAGTCAGCCAGCTCCGACCCGAGAGCGGTACTGAAACTCAATACGTAAGCCTTGGTGGCGGCATAGACGGCCAGGTTTCCCAGGGGTATAAAAGCGGCCAGGCTGGCCACATTGATGATCAGGGAGTCGCGCTCCATGTACGGAATAGCGCAGTAACACAGGGCGGTCAGCGTGTACACATTCAAGTCGATCATGGCCAACTGCCGGTCTAGAGCGGTCTCGGCGAAAGAGCCGTAGGTACCGAACCCGGCGTTGTTGATCAGGGTGTCGATAATGAAGGTATCCGGCTCGGCTTTCAGTAGCGCCGTAAAGGCCGATACACCGCTGTCTCCGCCCAGATCAATGGGGATGACGCGGGTTTTCCCCACAGGCAGCAGGGCGGCGGTTTCGCGGAGCTGGTCCGCGCGGCGGGCGAGCAGCCAAATTTCATCGGCGCTCCGAAAGGCTGGCAACTGCCGGGCAAACTCCCGGCCCAGGCCGGCGCTGGCGCCGGTAATTATTTGTATGCGTTTCATAATCTGATTGTACGCCCACTGTAAAAAAAAGACCACCGTAACGGGTGGTCTTTAATCTGTTTTGACAATATATCGGCTAATCTAGGCTAAGGAAAAAACCTGGAATCGTTTACATTTCGATGCAACGTATGGCTGCGTACACTGACGGTAAAGTAAGGTCGTGACTCACCCCATTTACCCAAAAACGGGCAACATCGTTCATCGAGGTGTAGAGTTTGGTAGGATCCTGGACTCGCTCATAACCGGCCGCATAGACACTACTCTCTGTCACGCACATATCCGAGATGCCGCAGAAACCGTCACCTGAGGTCAAGTCGGTGGAAACACCGTCGCGCCAGTATTTTAGGCGATAATACGCGGTGCCGTTGACCGTGTTTTCATAACCAATGGCATGTATAACGTCGCCATGCTGCTCAACGAGGTCGAGGAAGGAACCATAATTTCCGGTCTGCGCAAGACCGACGGTGTCGGTGATAACCATGTCTGAGGCGCGTATCCGCCAATAACGTGCCAGGTATCTTGAGACGGCCGCAGAGTAGGATTTACCGCAGACCAGAAGAGTACCGTCGATATATGAAAGGCCTATAGACATGGCCCTGGTGGAACTGTCGGGAATCGCGAGCTTCGTGAAGCCGTTTGCGAGATTTGAAAGCGACCCCTTCCAGATATAAGACCAAACACCTGTTTCTCCGGCGTCCATGTTTTGACCGCAAAGGTAGATCGCGTCTCCCTCAATAATCATATCGCCCGCGGCGGCATAGTTACCGGTGTCTACGGTAAATCGTTCCGTTACTCCTTCCTGATCTATAACCCAAAGATAGAAAGTGTCAGTGCTGGAAACGGATCCGAAAATATAGGTTTTGCCGTCGCTTATTCGCATGGATTGGCCAGATGCGCCTGATTCCGGGAGCTGCGTAATCATGTCCTGGTTTCGGTAATAGCGGAGTCCGTAAGGCGAGCTGGTTATGGAGACCAGCGAGTGGATGTCGTTTCCGACAATTTCCATGTCCTGGATGACTTGCCCGGCGCTGTTATTCTCCAGGGTAGTTTTGTTCACGTCGGACAGATTGTTTTCATTAACCTTCCATATCGTGGCAATATTTCTTGTTCCATTGTGTTCGTAGCCGCCGAAGTACACGTATGTTGGACTTGCCGGTGGTTCTATCGGTGGCTCTGACGGTGACTCGCCAGCAGGTGAAGGACAACCTGCCAGGACAATGAAGAAATACAATACCGCGAGAATCGAAACAGGGAGAGGTGCTTTGCAGACCATAAATTAACTCCTTTATTATTTAAATGCAGTAAATAACCTGTGGCTAACAAGATTTCTTAATTATCGTTTAAAGGATTGACGCTTTTTGCTCAACTTTCTGGCAAACGACTTTTGGGCTGAGTATATAGTCATGATAGTTGGCTGTCAACAAATGGCTTTAGTGATAGGCGCCTGGTAATCTGTTTTGACAATATATCGGTTTAGGCCCTATACTTGCGTCGTGCGCAAGCGAATTCTCCCCACAGTTCTATTTGCGGTAGTCTTTTTTTTCGGGTTCACCGCCTGTTCCTCAAAAAATATCGCTGAACGGTTCGGCCTTCGTGTTTCACAGGCTCCGAAAGTGAGTTCTGGAATACTGAAGCTTGTCGATCCGCGCCAGAGTGTCGACCTTTCCGGTGACTGGCGGTTTTGGCCGGAGCGGTTTATCGATCCGGCGGTACAGCCACTGCCTGACTCCGGGCGTTTTGAACGCTTCTCGGCGCCCTGGACTTCTTATGAGCGGGGCCTACCAGCGCAGTCTTTTGCCAGTTACGCTGTTACCATTACGGGTTTGGACCCCGCCGTACAGTACGCCTTTCTGTTTCCGGGGTTCAGTTCGGCGACGCGCTATTATGTCAACGGGCGGGAATTATACAGTCAGGGCCGTCCCGGCATCAGTTTCGAGGAAGAGGTGCCCTGCTGGGACGCCGCCGTGGTTTCGATCGCTGACAGCGGTTTGACGGAGTGCACCCTGGTGATGCATCTCTCAAATTTTAATGATATATTACCGGCAACCGGAACTGCCATCGTCTTTGGTCCCTACGCGACACTGGCCGACCGGCAGGACTCCTCCAGGCTGATGATGATAATTCCCTTTGGCGCGATTCTGGCCATGGGCATGTATTTTATCTCGCTGTTTATGTTTCACCGTGATGAATGGGCCTCTCTTTATCTCGGGTTGCTCTGTATGGTTTTTGCCTTGCGCATTCTCTGCTATGACGAGTTTATACTGCGTGACATTCTGCCGGCCGTGAGCAGTATCTGGCAGTTTAAGTTGGGGTATCTGACTTTTTCGCTGGCGCCACCGCTGTTTATGGCCTTTGTGCGGGCGCTGTATCCGGATTTGACCTGGCGCCCCGCGGTATACGGAATAACCGTGATTTCTGTCGGCTATGCCCTGCTAAATCTGTTCACCGCTCCGCTTTTTTTCACTTCTGTTCTGCATTATTTTCAGATGTTTGTCGGGGCGGCCGGTATCTATCTGATAGGAATAATACTCGTTGCCGCTTTTCAAAAACGCGAAGGGGCCAGCTTATTTCTTTCGGGTTTTATTGTTTTTTTTCTAGTAGTCGTCCGGGATATTCTGCTGGCCAACCGTTACATGGAGGGTTTGTTCTTAGGGCACTTTGGCGTACTCGGCATCATTTTCGCCATGTCGCTTTTGCTGGTGCGCCGTTTTACCGGTGCCTTCGGAGCCCTGGAAAAAGCCGCTACCGCTCTGGAAAAAACCAATCAGTCGCTTTCGCGTTTCGTGCCGAACGACTTCCTTAAATATCTGGACAAACATTCCATTACGGAGATTTCTCTCGGCGACAACGTCAAAAGACGGATGTGCGTAATGTTTGTGCATCTCGGGGTTGACCTGCCCATGATGCAAATCGAAAAACGCATTAATCTGCTGGAGCTGCTCAATGAAACCCTTTTGCAGATCAACCCGTTGATCCAGAAGTATCACGGTTTTATTGACAAGTATCTGGTTGAGGGTGTGATGGTGCTGTTCCCGGAAGAAGGCGAGCCGGTGATCCGCTGCGCTCTGGAGATGCAGGCCGCTCTGGATCACTGCAATCGCAAACGTAAAATACTGGACCTGCCGTTGATCAAGTTCGCGGCCGGTATTCACCGCGGCGAGTTAATGCTCGGTACAATCGGTGAAACGGAGAGAATGGATGGAACGGTTATTTCTGATGTGGTAAACATGGCCTGCCGGCTGGAAAGTTTTGCCTCCGCCAAGGATGTGCCGATTATCGTTACAGAAGTTTTCCTGACCGACATTCCCGCTGACGCCCCCTTTGAGCTGATCTCTCATGGGCAGGTGCATCTGCGGGGCAAAGAGCGGCCTATTGAACTCTATGAGGTACGAAGGAAATGAGCCAGTCACGACAGCCGCTGCGGGTAATTCAATCGGCGCTCCCCTTTGTTTTTTTGCTGGCGGTGGTATTTCTGGTGATACAGTCGAACCCGACATCATCAAGCCGTCAAAAAGGTACGGTCTCGCCGGTTTCCGGAGTGCTGGATCTTACGGGTCGGACCCTGCCGCTCTATGAAGTTCGCGGGGAATGGTTTTTTGACTGGAAAGAGCTTCACGCGGACCTGGCCTCTTTTACCGGAGACCGTTTTTTAGTGTTGCCGGGTTCCTGGCTGACCACCGGCGAGACAAGCCGCCAGGGTTATGCCAGCTTCGGCTTGAAAGTGTCAGGTTTGGAGCCGCACACCCGTTACGCCTTGCGGGTTGGTCATTCTTTGACCGCGGTCCGGGTTCTGGTTAACGGCAAGGAAGAGCTGCGATTCGGCAGTCCCGGAACCTCCTATCAAACGGAAATTCCGGCCTGGGATTCCGGCCTGGCCCGCTTTACGCCGCTCGCGGACGGCACGGCCGAGATAATTCTGCAGATTTCCAATTACCGGGACCGCAATGGCGGCACCAATGCCACCCTCTATCTTGGCCGGGATGAGGTGTTGACGGTGATGGAAGACCGCCAAAAATTAACTGAAGGTTTGCTTTTCGCGATCCTGGGCATCATGGCCTTCTTTTTTCTGGCTCTCTTTTTATCCCGCCGCTCGGACCGGCTTTTCCTGTGGTTTGCCGGCTTGTGCCTGGTGGTAGCCGTCCGGACGCTGTGCTATGACGGTTTTACCCTGAATGTGCTAATTCCGTCGCTGCCCTGGGAGGCCCTTTTTAAAATCGGTTATTTGACCTTTCCCTGCGCCATAATTTTTTTTATCGGCTTTCTGCACAGCCTTTATCCGCGTTTGTATCATCGGGTTGTCTTCGGAATTTCGCTGTTCGGCATGGCCGCCTACGCGCTGCTGATACTATTCGCGCCAATTTATCTGACTACTCTGTTATTGGCCCCGGTGCAGTTTTTTGCCTTGGCTGTGGTGCTGTGGGGATTGGTGGTTATCATAGTTGCCGTCTGGCGGGGTGAGGAAGGCTCCCTGTGGTTTTTGGCGGGCTTCAGCGCGGCTGTTTTCTCTTTCACCTACGACGTATTGGTTTCGTTGTGGATTATTTCCGGTTTCAGTCTCAGTCAGCTGGGTATGAGTTTTTGTCTTTTCGCGCTGGCCCTGATGGTCAGCCAGCGTTACGCCTCCGCCCTGGAAAAAACCGTGTTGATCACTACTCAGCTAAAATTCATCAATCACTCGCTGCAGCGCTTTGTGCCCAGCCAGTTTCTCTCCTGCCTTGGGAAGGCCTCCATCTGTGACGTGCAGCTTGGCGACAGCGTGGAACTGGAGATGGCTGTGCTCTCGGCGGATATCCGTTCTTTTACCAGCATCGCCGAGAAAATGAGTCCGGACGAAATTTTCAGTTTTCTGAATGAGTACCTGGAACTGGTCGGCCCGATTATCCGTAAACAGGGCGGTTTTATCGCCAAGTATCTTGGGGACGGTTTTATGGCCCTGTTCCCCTCCGGCGCGGAAGCGGCGGTGCTGTGCGGCATCAAGATGCAGGCGGCGGTGACCGGGCGCAATCGCTCCGCTCCGGAGAAAAAAGCCATCTCCATCGGAATCGGCATCGATTGCGGCCGGATTTATTTAGGCACGATCGGCGATCCCTCACGAATGGACGGGACGGTGCTTTCTTCCTGCGTCAAGTCAGCCGAACAGCTGGAACAGGCCACAAAATTATATCAGTCCAGAATAATGATTAACGAAACCGTTTTTTCACAGCTTTCAGACCCCTCGGCCTATTTTATCCGGCCGGTAGACCGCGTTCATGCCGGAAATAAGGGTGCTTTTTTGTTTGAGGTGTATAATAATGATAAAGATGACCTGCGCGACCGGAAGTGGAAGACTCAGGCGGATCTTGAACATGGTCTTTTCGCTTTTTTTACCCGCCAGCATGACGAAGCCGCTTTTTTTCTGTCCAAAGTTTTGACCGTTTTTCCGGAAGATCCGGTCGCGCGGCTGTATTATGAGCGTTTAAGGCTCTAAATCGCTATATCGCGGCGAATTTAGTTGTATGTTTAGGAAAATAAGCCGATAATGGAGAAAATGGAGAAGGTCTAAGTCTCATCCCAACCTTCGCCATAAGGTGACAGCTGATGAACAGAAAGATTATCGTATCTATTGGGCTCTCTTTGGTGATGCTCTCCGCTCTTTTTGCCGGTGGCAAAAAGGATACGGTCGATACTCCTGCCGAAGGGCTGGACAGTTGGCTTGAAACCGTCGATATCACTCAAAAGAAACCGGGCAAATATAATATTCTGATCACGGCGGAGGACCTCGCCGGAAATACCGGCCTGGCCGGTCCGTATAATATGTTTATAGATCCGGATTCGGATCTTCCCGTTACCCGTGTGACCAATCCTCTGGAGCAGATGCGCGTTCCGGGTAACCTGAATATTGTCGGTACCTGCATTGATGATGATGCCGTAGACTATGTCGAGTTATTGCTTGATGACGCCGTGGAGCCGGTGCGGGCTGACGGTAAAGAATTCTGGTCCTATTATCTGGATACCAACGGTTTGGCTGAGGGAGCGCATACCATTCAGGTATATGGCGTGGACACTTTCGGCGTGAAAGGGCGTCCTTATGTCGTGACCTGGAACCTGGACCGCAACCGTCCGGAATCAGAAGTAACGAATTTAACGATGGGCGCTTTGGTATCCCGCCGTTTTACCCTTTCCGGAAAAGTTACCGACGGTAATGGTATCCGTGAATTATTTTACTCGATCGACAGCGGCGTGACTTTTTCTCCGTTGCCGCTTAAATTTAACAAGCGTGAGGGACTCTGGGAATTCAACGTCAACCTTGATTCAACAAAAATGACAGACGGTCCGAGCGTCTGCTGGTTTAAGGCGGTTGACGGTCAGGGCTCCGAGGGAATTTATACCTTCCTTTATTTTGTAGATAACACCAATCCGACAGTAGGGTTCATTTCTCCCGTTGCCTCCGAATCGGTGAACGGTGTGTTCGCGGTGACCGGTTTCGCGGAAGACGCGATCGGTGTTCAATCCCTGTCCTGGAAGCTTGGCCGTGAAACGGGTGAATTTGAGCTGATTAAGGGTAATCCCTATTGGTACAAGGAATTCGATCTGCGCGGCGGCCGTGAGCGCAGCGTAGAAATAGAAATAACCGCGGTGGACACTGCCGGAAATAAAACCGTAGCTAAGCGCCGGATCCTGGTTGATCAAGCCGCCGACGTGCCGGCGGTAACGGTAACAACCCCCGCCAGCGGACAATTCTTTGAAGATACGGTGCGCCTGGCCGGTATCGCCGCGGACGATGACGACATCGCCGAGATTTGGTATTCGGTGAACAAGGGACCGCCCAATAAGATTGATTCTTCCGGTGTGTTCGGCGTGGAACTGGCCGGTATACCGGCCGGTCGGCATAATCTCGAGGTGTGGCCGGTGGATGTCTACGGTATCCGCGGCGTCTCGGTTCAGGTGCCCTTCGCCGTGGCCGGTCCTCCGCCCGCGGTGCAGTTTAAGGCGCTCAGCTCAGATCCGATCGGTATACACGTTGAAAAAGGTTCATCGATAGCCGGAAACATCAGCTCGGCGGCCGGAATCAAAGCCGCGGCCTATCAGATCAGCGGTATGCCGCTGCGCCCGTTAACAGTACGCTCCGGAACCACCAGCCTCGACTTTACCATTCCGGTCACGGCGGATTTTCCCTACGGTGTTATCGGTTGTGAGATTGTGGCTATTGATATTTACGACCGTGAAACCCGCTCTACCCAGGTTTTTTATACCACCAATCTGGCGATATCACGCGGTGCCGCTCCGGAGTATCCGGAGGGCAGTATCCGCTCCAGCCGCGAGATTGTCATTCCGGCTTCCGGTAAGGTTCCCGCCAGTACGGGAACAGCCGGAATAATGTTGGCCTCGGTTAGCCCGGGAGACATCCCGTTTGAAAACGGCATGAGCGTAACTCTTTCGGGCCCCGGCTGGCCGAAAGACGCTCAAAAAGACGCCGCTCTGCGGGTTACTATTGATTCCCCGGTAGCGGTAACCGGAATCAGCTGGACATTAAACAAGGGAACCGCTTTACGCGGCTCGGTACAAAAAACCGGAGACGCTTCGTACACCGCGCTTATTCCCTTAAAAGCCCTCACCGAGGCCGGTTATCTGGAAATTGCCGTAACGGCAACCTTCCGCGATACTTCAACTATTTCCGCGTCCGGCTATATCAGCGTGCTGCGGCCGTCGCCGACAGCCGGCATCTTTGACCAGGAGCAATTAAGCTGGGGTCCGGCGTTGCGTAATCCGGCCAATGCCATTCTGCTGCAGGACGGCGCCACAGCCCAGGCCATTTTCAACGGCAAACCGGGGCTTTTTGCCCGGTCGGTGCGGTTTGATAAACCGATACCCGGTTTGGACGTGGCCCTCGAAGGCAATAAAATTACAGTGAGCGGAACCCGCGACGGTGAATATAAGGCCGTTCGCCTGGTAATACAGGATACTGACGGTAAGGAATTTACGACAGCGCCGGAAACCTATCTCGTCGACTCGGCCTTGCCGGTTATTGAACTGGATGCGGTGATGGATAGCGTCTGGCGCCGCACCGCTTTGGCCGTTCGAGGACGGGCGGCAGACTCTCAGGGCATAAAAGCCGTGGAATATTCTCTGGATAACGGGACCTCCTGGCGGCCGCTGGCTAACAAGTTGACCGGAGCCGCCGCCACGACAGCCTGGAGTTTTGACGAGTCAATAAATATTGAAACTATGGAAGACGGCCGCGTCGAGATTCTGGTTCGGGCAGTGGACAATATCGGCCGCTCGGTGAATGCCTGGCGGGTGTATCAGAAAGATACGTTGCCGCCGGATGTCGAGACTATTCTGCCGGCTCCAGGAGATATCGTAAACGGTGAAACCCGCATGGCTTTCCGCATCGCCGACGCCGGTGTAGTGGTAAAAGCCGAGTATCATGCTCCGGGAAATAATACCGAATGGCAGCCGTTGGAGCTTTCGGCGCTTACTACCACCATGGTAGGTACTTATAAGCAGCCGCTTGATCCGGCGATGCAGTTCCGCTTCACCGACGCCGCCGGCAACGCGCTGCTGATTGACTCCTGGCTCTTTACCATAGACGCTCAGGCCGATCTGCCGATAGTCGAGATTCATCTGCCCGCCGAGAACGACGTGATCCGCAAGGATTTTGTGGTGTCCGGTGTGGTCTATGATGATGACTCCCCGGCCAAGATCTGGTACAAGATCGATAACGGCACCTTTACGGAAGTGCCGATCGAATATAGCTTCTCGATTCCGATTGCCCTGCGCAGCCTGACCGATAATGAACACTCTATCACGGTATACGCCGAGGATATTCACGGGGTACGCGGGCCGGAGGTTGTGCGGCGCATCCGGGTCTCGCTGGAGGAACCCAAGGCCTCGGTTTTAGCTCCCTCATTTGAGAAAACCAATCGCGGGGCGCTGGAAATTACCGGCGTGGCCTCTGATCGCAACGGAATTGAAAAGGTAGAGGTTTCACTGGATAACGGAAATTCCTTTAATCTGGCCGTTGGCACCGAACAATGGAAATATCAGTTTGACACCCGGGTTATTCAGGACGGAACCCATGTGGTCTTCATAAAGGTCTGGGATAAGTATGGAACCACCGGTTTGTATTCCAGTTTGATTAATATTGATAATACCGCCCCGAACATCCGCCTGGAACTGCCGCTGGACGGCAGCCGTACCGGAGAGATGCTGTTTATCTCCGGCCAAACCCTGGATAATATCGGCCTGGAGCAGGTAATGGCCCGGATCAGCAATATTGATCCTAAGCAACCGCCGATTCCGGCCGCGGTCGCCGAGATTCCTTTTGAAAATGAGTTGATCATTTCCCGCGGAATAGACGTCAGCGTACTGCCTGAAGGTTTTTATAATGTTGAGGTACGGGGCTTCGATAAGGCCGGCAACATTACCCGCGTTTCCCGTAACTTTGAGGTCTACAAAAAGCTTGATCGCAACCGCATCGAGTTCCTGTACCCCCTGAACGGTGAACAGGTTCAGGGTATGTTTAACATCTATGGCCGGGTAGTCAGTGAAGATCAAGTAGAAAGTTTGGGTCTGGTAATTAATGGCGAAAACGCCGGAATTACCACCCTGCTGCCTTCCGGATATTTCAAGTTTACCGTTACCCCGGAAATGCTCGGCGGGGGAACGCATCAGATTACCATCAGGGCCCTGCTCTCCGGCGATAAAATTATCACCTCCGAGCCGCACACCGTGCTATACAAGCCAAACGGCCCCTGGATTACAATCGACAGTTTTGCTATGGGCGATTTCGCGATTGACCGGCCCTGGCTGATGGGTACCACCGGCTATTCCTTTACCGAGGAAGAAGTTTTGGCCCTGCGGGCCAAAGATACCAACCGTGATGTGCGCCGTGAGCTGCAGGCCAAGACTCTGGAAAAGGTTGAGATCAGTTTTGATAACGGCAAGACCTTCCAGCCGACCGAATCCGGTCGCAAGTGGCGCTACCGGATAGAAACCGGCGATCTGGCTGAAGGTTATCACTTCATGATATTGCGGGCCACCATGATGAACGGCGAGACAGTAGTAACCCGTTCAATCGTCCAGGTTGATAAAACCTCTCCGGTGGTCAAGTTGATTTCCCCGGGTGAGGGAGGCCGCTACAATAACGAACTGGTATTTTCAGGCTTAAGTTCCGATGACGTCCAGCTGGACTCGGTAATGCTGTCTCTGCGTCCCGGCGACAAGTCCGCTTACGCGGTACCG
The DNA here is from genome assembly GCA_942493045.1 of Treponemataceae bacterium. Classification (GTDB taxonomy): domain Bacteria; phylum Spirochaetota; class Spirochaetia; order Treponematales; family Treponemataceae; genus Teretinema. The sequence goes on from OW818665.1 coordinate 2,648,349, forward strand.
GCCTTCATTCAGGGTCTGTATTTTGACTGGCATTTCTGGGGCGCTACCCTCTATGATCTGGGCCTTGGACTGACTTTCTTTGACGATAACGTCAAGCTCCAGGCGCAGTTCGGCCAGTTTACCGCTGAACAGCGTTCATTCTTTACTACCGATAAAGCGCGTTATGGCGGCAATGTATTCGGAATTAAGCTGCTGGCCAACCTGGCTTACGTTCCGATGGAATACTATCTCGGTCCGGACTTCTCCTGGCTTTCCGCGACTGCCGCGGTGGGAGCGAACTTCTCCTATTTCAGCGAAACACAGAGCGGAAAACCGCAAATTCTTTCGGCGGTGTTAGCCCAGATCGAGTTCCCCCGGATAACCATTCCGAAACGGGAAACTTTCAGGACATTCTCCCTATATACCGAAGGACAACTGTGGTTTATTCCGACGGATGTCGACGCCGGTGAAGTAGCTGTTAATTCGCTGGTTCCGCATGTGACCGGAGGAATACGTATCAATTTGTTCTAGTGCTAAGTCCAATATCAACAAGAGGGCCTGAAAAGGCCCTCTTTTTTTATATATTGGTGATATTTAACATTTATTTCTTTGTGAATTCCTGGCTTATGTGTTATTATAAAAGTAACCAGTCTTATTTCTTTTCTGTATCTAAACCAAGTGAAATTATCAGTATCATGGGGCTATTTGTAAAAAATGAGGCCTGAAAGGGATTCGCGAGTCGACGCAGCAGTATTTTGATGCTACTGGGTCTGCATCAGCGGCAAACTCCCTTTTGTGCGAGGTTTTGGACAAATTCAATGTTTCGGTATTTTATGCCGATAACTTTCGATAGGGTAGTCTCGTCTCAGGACGGGCAGTCTGGCAGGAGGCATGTATGAGCAAGGGTAGTTGGAGTAAAATTGGGTTGATCACCCTGGTTGTGGCAATTTCTGGCCTGTTTGTGAATTGCGAGGTTGGTTTGGGAAAATCAGTCGATACCCAACCGCCGAGGGTCGCTATTACCTATCCTCCAACCGCGAGCGTTATAAAGAATTCGTTTACCGTTGCCGGTACCGCTGCCGATGAAACCGACCTTGCCGCGGTTACCGCGAAATTTACAAATATCGTAACCAAGGCTGTTTACGGTCCCTATTCCGCCAATATAAACACTTCGCTGAATACCTGGTCTGTGGTGGTGAACCCGCTGGTAAGCCCAGGGGAATACGCCTTACCCGATGGTTCCTATGAACTGATTATCACCGCGAAAGACTCCGCCGGCCGCACCTCCTCGGCTGCTACTACTTACCGGATTGATAATACCGCTCCTGTTCTCGTACTTGACCGCCCCGCTTCCGTTGGTCCTACCCTTGCCAACGCCGACGGCTTCGGTTCGGTACTTAAAGTTACCGGCAGCGCCAATGATGAACATGCCATAGAAGAGCTGGTGTTTACCGTTTATGACGACACTGGCGTTCAGATCGGCGCGCCCCTGTCCTATAGTAATATTTCCGGCGTGGGAATGGATATTGTACTCGCTCGATTGCATGACAGTCCTGTCACCCCGGAAGAGATTAATCTGGATACTATCTATCGCACGATTTATGACACCGGAACTCCCGGGACCCAATATTTTTACTGCACTGTTGATGTATCTGATGAAGCTCGCGAATTCAACCCCCCGGCCGCTGTAGCCAGCCCCACAAACACCCGCGGTAATATCAATTCCAATTATTATATTTACAGTAAAATTTACGCCGATATTTTTTCGGCTAATGGCGCCGCTGTGACCATGAGGGATTTAACCTCAATATTTAACGGAACTTATCCCGATCCGGTGAAAGCCGCCTCGGTTTTGACTACCTTATCAACCTATGAAATTGACGCGACGGCCTGGAGTACGGCTTCCAGTACTTTCTCCCTCAATCCGGAAAAAAGCCCTAAATATGAGCTGGTCGGATATCCGTCGGTTACCGATGCCACAATCGAAGATGTGAAAGTTGGAAATGAGTCCAACATAACCGTCAGAATAAATGAAGGTCTTGATAAGGTTCCGCTTAATCCGGATTCCTTCAGGATTTTATTACGCGATTTAACACCCGCCGGTATTCCCGGTCCCGGACCGGATATTGTACTGTTGCCCTCCGTGGCGGATTTGGCCGGTGACCCGGTTGCGATCGCAGCCCGTAACGCTAAGCTTTCACCGAGCGGTGGCGCCTACCTGATAGCCTTGAATATCGGAATTGTGCCTACAAAGGTAAATTATGAAGTCGTTGTGGAGGGTGAAGATCAGGACAGCGTGATCATTGACAATAGCGGAACCTGGTATGGTTTCCGGGTTGTCTCCAATGGCAAGCCTCCGGCAGTAACCATTACCTCCGGCCCGGCGAACCTCGGTTCCGTGACCAATGATCCGATCAGTTTTGAGGGAACGGTAGTCACTGAGTCCGGTTTCGGGTCATTCAGCGCGGTAATAGAAATATATGATACCCTGCTTAATTCGCTGAAAGAAACGATCACTGTACCGGCTATTGCCGTCAGCGCGATTGACGACACTTGGACATACAATCTAGCCGCCCGGCCGGAAGGTCTTGGCGTAGGTTTATACGCCCCCGGCCTGTATCGCTATGATATTACCTTTACGGCGGTTGACGCCGAGAACAATACCACCCCGTTGGTGCGCCAGATTTACATGGACAATCAGGATCCGACGCTGCAGAGTTTTTACTTTAACAACGTGGTCTATGAATCCGGCTTTGTTGAACCGCGTATTAACGGACCGGTAAACACTTTCTCCGTACAGCTCCGCGATAATGACCGGATAGCAACCGCTTCATATACGCTCAATGGCGGCGCGCCTGTTGTCGTTACCGCCCCCGAGAGTTGGACTTCCCCCAACATCGACTCGACAGCGTATCCGGATGACGCGAATATCGATATTGAATTTACAATTGAAGACCGCGCCGGGAATTCCGTCGTGCTGTTACGGCAGATTTATGTCAATCAGGATACTGACCGACCGGTAGTTACGTTGAGTAATCTTGATGTCGCCATCACAACTCAGGCGGGAGCTATCACCGACAACCTGCTGGTTGGCAATTTTATCAATGGATCTATTACCGACGATGACGCAGTGGCCTCCGCGACCATTACCGTCTGGAATTCTGTCGGTACTATTATTCGCAATGCCCTGCCCATTACCCTAAGCGGACCTGACGGTTCAAAGACGTTCAGTTACTCGGTTTCCGGAATCGCCGATGGCCAGTACCGGTTTGTTATTGTATCCAGCGACTCTACCGGAGTAACAAATACGGCGATGACGCCCGTCTGGTTCAGTTTTGATACCGCGGCGCCGAGTCTTTCAGCCAGCACGCCTCCGGCTAATACCAACGCCGGTTTCAGCATTACCGGTACGGCCTCGGATACCAATGCCCTGGCGGCGACCGCTATAACCGTGACTCAGCGCAAAGACGGCGGCACGGCTATTGAAATAGATGTAAACGGTCCCTCTACCAGCAACGGCTGGGCGACCTGGACTCTGGCAAACCTGCCGCGTGACCCGGCCTCTATCGGCGTACAGGATGGAATAGACGCCAGTTCGGACGGCGTGTATGAATATATAATCACCGCTGTTGATGTTGCTAATAGAACCAGAAATGAGACCCGTACCGTACGCTTTGACGCCACGGAAGCCACCGCGGTTATCGTCAACCCGCCGGCCTCCCCGGCCGCCGGAAACGTGATCGGTTCGAGCTATACCTTTACCGGAACAGCAGCGGATACCGGCAGCGGCGTCGCCGCGGTACGCCACAGCTTCGATGACGCTACCTGGACAGTAGCGGCCGGAACAACCAGCTGGAACGCCTCCACAACCTTAACCGGAACGGAGGGGGCCCGGACTCTCTATGTGCAGACTGAAGACAACGCCGGAAACGTCAGCGCCTCCGTGACGCGTCCCTTTGTGTATGATACAGCCATTCCCGTGGCGACCATTACCGGCGCGGCTAACCGCGACGTCAACGCCGCTTTCTCGCTGACCGGTTTCGCCACTGACAACTATGGTATTGCCAGCATCGCGGTGACCCAGGACGGCGCGCTCATTGATACCAACGGCGTAACTACCGGCGGTACGGTAACTAACCGCAGCTGGACTTTGAGCAACCTGCCGAGAAACCCGGCGAGCATCGGGAACCCGCTCGTGGCCGATGGTACCTTTGTCTATAACGTGACGGCCACCGACCTGGCCGGAAAAACCAGCGTGATCGCCAGCGTAACGGTGCGCGTGGATACCAGCGCTCCGAACGTCAATACGATCATCGCTCCCGGCGCCGGACAAACCGGGGTTAACGCTCTGGCCGGCGCTTCCTACCTGTTCCGCGGCAATGCCTCGGATACCGGAGTCGGCGTAGCCAGGGTCTGGTATGTAATTAATACCAACGCCACCGCCCCGGCCATCGCCACCACTCCCGTCGCGGCCGGCTATACTGAACTGCTTACCACCGGAAACTGGAGCTTTGCCCGGCTGCTACCTGCCGAATTGCCGCAGGGTCTGGCATACTATCTGCATGTGCTGGCTGAGGACAGCTCGGGTAACCGTACCGCTACGGCCAGCGCCGCCAGTGTGCTCTTTGACGTCGACCTCGCTAACCCGGTCGCGGTGGAAAATATTGTTAACACTACCAATGTACAGAACCGCAAGGCGGCCTTCAGTCTCGGCGGAACGGCCGTAGACTCTCATGGTATCGCCTCTGTCGTGGTGACCCAGAAACTCGATGACGGCGCCGCGCTAGTAATTACTCCGAACGGTCCGACTCTTGGCGGAACGGTAACCAATCGAACCTGGACGCTGGCAAACCTGCCGCGCGACCCCGCCGATTTAGGCACGCTCGACCTGACCGACGGCCTCTATGAATACGTGATTACGGTAACCGACCTGGCCGGTAAGACACACAGTCTGACCCGCACGGTGCGCTTTGACGCCACCGGCCCGACACTGACCATAACGGCGCCCGCCGCCAGCAGCTGGGCTAACGCCAGCACAGTCCCGGTTAACGGTGTCGCCTCGGACCTTTCCGGAATTAAAGCGATTTATTACGCTCAGGGTGCGGTCGAACCGGCTCTGCCGGCGGACTGGTCGGCGGACGCCAACTGGACAGGCGCCGGTTGGTCGGTAGCCACCGGTACCAGCAGCTGGTCTTTCAGTCTGACCGGTTTGACCGAAGGGTCGAAGCGGGTTTGGATACGTTCGGTGGATACACCGATCAACGTCTCCGCGGCTCAGAGCCTCGATTTCGGCGTTGACCTGAATACCCCGAATTTGACGGCCAGCGTACCCCCGACTAATACCAACGCCGGTTTCAGCATTACCGGTACCTCCTCGGATACCAATGCCCTGGCGGCGACCGCCATTACCATTACTCAGAAGAAGGATGCCGGCCTGGCAATCGCTATAGCCACCAACGGACCGACAACCGGTGACAGCTGGGCGACCTGGACTCTGGCAAACCTGCCGCGTGACCCGGCCTCTATCGGCGTACAGGATGGAATAGACGCCAGCTCTGACGGCGTGTATGAATATGTGATTACCGTTACCGACGCGGCCGGCAAGACCAGCCAGGTAACACGCACTGTGCGCTTTGACGCCACGGACGCCACCGCGGTTATCGTTAACCCGCCGGCCTCCCCGGCCGCCGGAAACGTGATCGGCGCAAGCTATAACTTTACCGGAACCGCCGCGGATACCGGCAGCGGCGTTGCCGCGGTACGCCACAGCTTCGATGACGCTACCTGGACAGTAGCGGCCGGAACAACCAGCTGGAACGCCTCCACAACCTTAACCGGAACGGAGGGGGCCCGGACTCTCTATGTGCAGACTGAAGACAACGCCGGAAACGTCAGCGCCTCCGTGACGCGTCCCTTTGTGTATGATACAGCCATTCCCGTGGCGACCATTACCGGCGCGGCTAACCGCGACGTCAACGCCGCTTTCTCGCTGACCGGTTTCGCCACTGACAACTATGGTATTGCCAGCATCGCGGTGACCCAGGACGGCGCGCTCATTGATACCAACGGCGTAACTACCGGCGGTACGGTAACTAACCGCAGCTGGACCTTGAGCAACCTGCCGAGAAACCCGGCGAGCATCGGGAACCCGCTCGTGGCCGATGGTACCTTTGTCTATAACGTGACGGCCACCGACCTGGCCGGAAAAACCAGCGTGATCGCCAGCGTAACGGTGCGCGTGGATACCAGCGCTCCGAACGTCAATACGATCATCGCTCCCGGCGCCGGACAAACCGGGGTTAACGCTCTGGCCGGCGCTTCCTACCTGTTCCGCGGCAATGCCTCGGACACCGGAGTCGGCGTAGCCAGGGTCTGGTATGTAATTAATACCAACGCCACCGCCCCGGCCATCGCCACCACTCCCGTCGCGGCCGGCTATACTGAACTGCTTACCACCGGAAACTGGAGCTTTGCCCGGCTGCTGCCTGCCGAATTGCCGCAGGGTCTGGCATACTATCTGCATGTGCTGGCTGAGGACAGCTCGGGTAACCGTACCGCTACGGCCAGCGCCGCCAGTGTGCTCTTTGACGTCGACCTCGCTAACCCGGTCGCGGTGGAAAATATTGTTAACACTACCAATGTACAGAACCGCAAGGCGGCCTTCAGTCTCGGCGGAACGGCCGTAGACTCTCATGGTATCGCCTCTGTCGTGGTGACCCAGAAACTCGATGACGGCGCCGCGCTAGTAATTACTCCGAACGGTCCGACCCTTGGCGGAACGGTAACCAATCGAACCTGGACGCTGGCAAACCTGCCGCGCGACCCCGCCGATTTAGGCACGCTCGACCTGACCGACGGTCTTTATGAATACGTGATTACGGTAACCGACCTGGCCGGTAAGACACACAGTCTGACCCGCACGGTGCGCTTTGACGCCACCGGTCCGACCTTGACCATAACGGCGCCCGCCGCCAGCAGCTGGGCTAACGCCAGCACAGTCCCGGTTAACGGTGTCGCCTCGGATCTTACCGGAATTAAAGCGATTTATTACGCTCAGGGTGCGGTCGAACCGGCTCTGCCGGCGGACTGGTCGGCGGACGCCAACTGGACAGGCACCGGTTGGTCGGTAGCCACCGGTACCAGCAGCTGGTCTTTCAGTCTGACCGGTTTGACCGAAGGGTCGAAGCGGGTTTGGATACGTTCGGTGGATACACCGATCAACGTCTCCGCGGCTCAGAGCCTCGATTTCGGCGTTGACCTGAATACTCCGAATTTGACGGCCAGCGTACCCCCGGCTAATACCAACGCCGGTTTCAGCATTACCGGCACCTCCTCGGACACTAATGCCCTGGCGGCGACCGCCATTACCATTACTCAGAAGAAGGATGCCGGCCTGGCCATCGCTATAGCCACCAACGGACCGACAACCGGTGACAGCTGGGCGACCTGGACTCTGGCAAACCTGCCGCGTGACCCGGCCTCTATCGGCGTACAGGATGGAATAGACGCCAGCTCTGACGGCGTGTATGAATATGTGATTACCGTTACCGACGCGGCCGGCAAGACCAGCCAGGTAACACGCACCGTGCGCTTTGATCTGACATTGCCGACAGTGGTTGTTTCGACAGACCTAACCGGATGGAAGGGCTCTCCCTCGCTGGCGGTCAGCGGTACCGCCGCCGATTCAGGCAGTGGAGTCGACCTTGTTGAGTATTCTCTTGACGGAACCAACTGGAACGCGCTCTCCGGCACCACCAGCTGGAGCGGGAATATTCCGGTAGTGAACGGCACAAACACGATTCGCTTCCGTTCCAGAGACGCCTCGCAAAATTACTCCAATTTGAATACCCATTCGGTTACCGTAGATCTCGCCAGTCCGGGATTAACCACCACGACACCGGCTTCTCTGGTGCGGGTAAACGGCCAGTCAAACCTGCTGACCGAATTCCACGCGACGGACCTCGCCGGTAGTGGAGTGGCTTCGGTTCGAATCAAGATTGGTTCCTCAGACTTCACAACCCCGAACGTTTCTCTGCTTACGCCCAGTACCGGTACAACGCTCGACGGTACCTGGAACCTGACGATAGCGGCGGCTGATCTGCTGGCGCTGACAAATAATTTGCAGTATGTCGTATACGTGCAGGCCACGGACACAGTTGGTAATAGAACAACAGTCAACTTCTCGATTCTGGTCGATAAGGTTGCTCCGTCCGTTTCCATTACCAGCCCGGTAAACGCTACGACAGTTAACAAGAACGTAGCAATCTCCGGAACGGCCAGTGATACGCAGGGTGTAGCCTCGGTTCTCGTAGAAGCGCAACTGGCTACTATGCTCTGGGAAACCGTAGAGAACTTCACGGGCGCGGCCGCCAATAACTGGAGTGTGGCCAGCCTGAATACGATTACCTATCAGGGCGCGACCTATCGTGTACCGCTGACACTCAGAGCTACCGCTACTGATGAAGCCGGTAACAGCGCCTCGGTAACCAATACTTATACGATTGATCAAGATTCTGATCGGCCGACAGTGCGTTTGTCGAACATCGATACGGACGGCAGCACTACCCTCATCAATGTACGCACAGTTTCGGGCGTATTGCTTGATGACGACGGTACAGTCGCTCTGGCGAACTTTGATGTGTCTGAAGACGGCGTTACCTGGGTTGACGCTACCGCCAACCCGGTTGTCGGCCCGGCCAATCCGCTGTTTTACGACGTGGAAACACGCAGCTTCCAGTACAGCCCGTCCTCGGGTGACGGCCTGAAGTATTTGTACTTCAGGGTTACCGACGCGGCCGGGACTACATTCACCACCCCCGTTGTCTATGACGTCGGCGCGGTGCTAACCTATCCGAAGGTTCAGTACAGTCTGGAACTCGGTGTTATAGTCGGAACCAGGGTGTCCTATAATATCGATACCAATCCGCCGAGCATCAACTCGGATATCTATTTTGATACTACTGCCCCATACACCTTTGACGGCGTCGGCGCCTTGGATGATGTGAACCGGTTGCTCAGCAATTCCGTGTTTGGAGGAACTCGCAGTATCTTTGCGCTGCGTGTCGGAGCCTTTGACGCGGTAGGCATGGACGAGGTTAATATCGATATCGCCAGCACGAACTATACGACAACAAATATCGGAAATGTCGCGACTTACGATATCTTCACTACCTCGGACATAGCGCCGATAGACGTATCAGGCTTAGCCAGCGGACCGGCGACAGTTACCGTCAGCGCGCTGGATATATCCGGTCAGCCTTCGACCTCCAGCCGTCAGATACTGATCGATAACGATGACCCGATTATTGACATTACCTCGCATGCGATGAATGAACAGGTCACCGGCGATGTCATATTACGCGGTACCAGCGAAGACGGCACCGGCTCCGGAATCGACACGATCACCTATCGCGTCGGAACCGATGCCGCGTGGACACCGGTGACGGGAACTTTCTCCTGGAACATTTCCTTTACCGGGGCCAACATCATTACGACTACCGGAACCTACGCGAACTTGACCCATGCGGCAGAGACTTCTCCCGGCTCTAATGTCTGGATATTACCGATTTATATCCGCGCCATTGATCGCACCGGAAATGAAACCATCGAAACCTTCTATCTGAACGTTAATCCGGACGGCGATCGGCCGACTGTTACGGTGCTTTACCCGACAACGGGTAGCACTCTCGGCGGAACGATACGCATATTCGGTAGCGCTCAGGATAACGTCTCCGTGGCATCGGTATGGATGATGATCGACGCCGACGGTGACGGATTCTATGACGCCGATGACGTGACTCTCCTGACCGGATACGGTTATACCGTAGCCGGAACTGACGTTAATTCCTGGGGCTTCCAGATCAGCGGAACGGCCAGCTGGAGCCAGTCGATTAACGGATCCGGCGAGTTTAATCCTCCGGGAGCCGGACAGCGCACGATCCGTTTCCGGGTTCGCGCACGCGACAATAATGGAACCGACGGTACCTGGTCAACAGATAGAACCTTGTATGTTGATAATAATGTGCCGCGTATCGGCTCAGCTGATCCATTACGCTTGGTGCAGTACACTGACGGAACCTTTACCACGATAGCCGCTGAACGGGCCTATGTTTCGAATATGTACATCCGCGGTGAATGGTACCTGGTGGGAAGCGTAGAGGACGAAAGCGGTATTAGCGCTATCAATGTAACCGGCAGTGATTCTGGCACGCTGATAAGCGAGCCGACCTGGTTTGTACAAGGCGCGTTCATCCCGGCAACCAGTCTCTATAACTATACCATGCGTATTCCTGTCGGTCGGCCGTTGACGGATACAAGTACCGGTCAGCAGTCTTATAGCATCTATGTGGAGGACGGCAGCGATCCGATAGGAGCCGCTACGCAACCTATCGTGTTGAATTACGATAATCAGGCCCCTGTTGTTGATGTGCTCACTCATGGCGGCCTTGAGATCGACGCGGCAAATCCGATAGTGCAGAGCAATAACGCCTATACCATCGCTTCGACAGTAACTGAGGCTGGTTTAACTGATAGCGGTTTTGAACGATTGGTGTTCTTCTTTGTGCGAACCGGGGCCACGCCGCGGGTTTATAACCCGATGACCGCCATCAATCCCGGTCAGGCCGTCGATGACGTTACCGGTAACCGCACCTATCTCGCTGAGCTAGACTGGACAGCCGGTGACATACCTCGCCTGCCGGTGAGCGGAGCGACTCGCCCCGGTGAGGACAGCCTCACGCACGCGGCCATTGTCGATAATGAGAATGTGCGAGTCGGCGGCCTGGTGAGCATCGCGGGTGTCGATCGCCTGATCAAATCCGTTAACCGCACGACCGGAAACATTACTTTCGCCCCTGGCGCGAACGTCAGTTATACGGACGCGTCCTTCGCCTATGGTCTGGTTGTGGACAATACCACGATCGAAACAGGCGTGTGGGTCGGCTCTACGCTGATATCCATTACTAATGACGATGGCGACGGCATGATTGAGTCTGTCGTCAAATCCGGTGGCAGTTACGCCTGGGACGCTTCGATAAACTCCAGGAATATCCCCGACGGTCCGATTGAGCTGCGTTATGTGGCTTATGACAAGGCCGGAAACTCCGTGGCCGGTGTAGCCACAACCGCCGTATCCAACAACCGCCCGAGAATCGCTCGTGTGCTGCTGGGAACGGACTTGAGCGGCGACAATGCCTTCAGCTCTACGGAGATTTCTACCTATTACACCGCGATTGCTGGCTCAGAGCCGTCTCTGGTTAACCTGGCCTCTGCCTCCTTCATCATGAAGGGACGTCTGGCGGTAATTCCGGAATTTGTGGGAGGAAACGGTACTCTGCGCTATGTCTGGGCTTCCAATGGCGCGGCCGCTGACGCCTGGGATGGCACAACCTATCCGACAGCGTCTTTCGGCGGAACCCTGCAGGCCTTCAGCACCGTAACGCTGAGCGATGACGCCGGAACTTCTTATACAACCTCGATTGAGATCGCCGCCGCGGATGTAACAACCATGGATGACGTACTCAAGCTGTTCTCCTTCGCAGTCTGGGACGAGACTGAAGAAACAACCCAGGGTACTACCAGTCAGTGGGCACGGTTAAATGTGCCGGTTAATGTAGATGTTGTTGACGGTGTCGATCCTGTCGTGGCTATCAGTCCCTTCTTCTGGACTGACGCTGTTACTACCGGCGCGGATAATTCGCTCTATGGCGAGAGCCGTAATAATGGCCACATCGAGATCGGTCTCAATGCCCTCGGCGATACCGATCCGAAGGTTTCAGGCAGTATAACTATTCGAGGTACGGCCTATGATGACCAGCGCTTAAGCGCCCTGTATGCCTTTATCGGCGCCAATACTGGAACGGTCAGCACGTATGCCTTTACCGGCGCGGGCGCGACCAAGGCCTTCGGCGGCAGAACCTATGCCCAGATGGCAACCTATGATCCGGCTTCCAGCCTGTGGACCGGTACAGACCAGTGGGCAACCAACGGCTGGTCCTTTACGGTTATCCCGGATTACCAAGACCAGAGCGGACACAAAGTTGATTGGGAGCTGAGCATCAATACTGCCCGTATCACCAACGTCGCGGCTCTGAATCAGTTGATCCGTATGGTAGCCGAAGACCGGACCCCGAACGCTTCTGATGAGACCGCCAATCCGACCGGATTGATCTCGACCAACAACGTGCCGGGTTATCAGGTGGACGTGGTGCCGTATATCCGCAGTATCCGCCGGGCCACTGAGTACAACACCTTCCGTTCACGTCAGGGAAGGACAGGCGTACGCCAGGGTGAGTTGTTGACCTTTACCGGATTCAATATCTTTAATACTGTGACGGATACCGTTGTAATCGGAACCGCGTCTCAGACTATCCCCGGAACGGCAACGAATACCGGCTTTGCGGTAACTGTACCGGCAACGGCTCGCAGTGGCGCGGTCACTGTTACGGTTAACAGTGTCGGTACGTTGAATAACCTCAATACCAACACCAATGAGTACAACACTGAAGATGATCCCGACAATACGGATACCGCCTTGTGGAATGATGACCGCTTCGTGCATGTCTGGCGTTCGGACGACAACCAGACCGGCGCCAACCGCGGCTATTTCGCCGGCAGTAATGACCCGGAATATCCGGCCATGACCCAGACCGGCGGTGTGTTGCATGCTTCCTGGAGCAATTACGCGACGTCTTCGGTATTCACGATTGCCAACAATGTGGATTTTGTGTTCGCTACCAACCGTATCGCCTCTTCCTATGATCCTCTGGAGCAAACCGACATCGCATTCGGTAACCGCGCCGGTGTAATTTACAATGCCAATACCTTTGGAAACGGTTTGTGGAACTACGCGGGAGCGGGCGGAGTGGTCGTCTGGGACGCTCAGGCCGATGGCGCAGACAACGTATCCACCGGTAACGGTTATGAGGTGGAGTATCTCTACCATGACCGGCGGCTGATGCAGTTTACCAATCAGCGTATCGACTATCAGGGAAACAATATCCACACCTCATACTTCGATACAGATACAAAATCGCTGAAATACTGGTATACCGCTTCAAACGGAAACGTCGGTTATTCGGCCCGATGGATCAATATTGACGGCGGTTACGACGCTCATGACGGTGCCTATACTGAACGCTACGGAACGGGTAATACCGGAGCTAGCATTACAGATATTTATGTCGCAAATGGCGCTACAGTGACCCTTGGACAGAATATTATGCGTGACAGCTCCAATACAACCTACACTGCTCCGGCTGCCGGCGTAGTGGATATAGCCATAACTCTCGGAGCCCGGATTTCCGGTACCAATACCACCAGCAACGTCAGTATCCTGTTCTCGGTACGCACCAGTACCAATCGGGTGGTGGATGTGGCCGGTACTTCACGGACAGCCGCCGCCGGCGAGTTCAGCGCCATCGACACGACTCCAACCAATAACTTCCCGGTTATCGCCTACTATGACATAACCAACCGGACGCTGAAGCTGGCCCGGGCTACGGCGGTTAATCCGACCGCTGCCCAGTGGACGCTCCAGAACGTGATGTCCGCGGGAGACCCGAATTTCAGCTTCTCCGGAAAGTATGTTTCGATGAAGATCGATACGCTGGGCTACGTGCACCTTGCCTATTTCCGTAATAGCACCGGCGACCTGATCTACACCAAGAGTACCAATAACCCGACAAACGGCGCTACCGCTTATACTTTTGGTCCGAGTGTGGTTATCGATACAACTGGATCGGTTGGTGTCTGGGCGGATTTGACTTTGGTCAATGACCGGCCGTGGATATCGTATCTGGACAGTTCTTATACTTACAGTTTTGACGGCGTCAAGCTGGCTTACTATGATCCAGCCTTCGAGGCGGAGACCGGCGATACGGCCGGTGAACCCGATACCCTTGACGGCTGGGAGTACATGAACGCGGCTTTGGCTTATGAGGTAGAGAGTGTCAGAACCAGCATTGAACCAGACGGCGGCGCCAATTTCTGGGGTGTGGCCATTGGATACGGTTCCAGTGACTATTACCGCATCGGTTACTATGTAGATTGACCGGAGAACCTGCGGCTGCCGGATCAGAGAGGGCGGTAAACCGCGGTAGGTTATCAGCCTACCGCAACTGCTCCCTGATCCAGGTTGCGAAGGCGGCAATTCTGGTTTGTTCGCTGAAGGCGGCGCTGCCGATATCCGGCAGCGGGCGGCCGGAAGCGGCTACCCAGAAGCGGACATCCGAGGCCTGCTTATCGGCGGTTTCGGCGATGGAATTTACGGGGGCGAGGCCGGTCGCGGCGCTCAGACGTTTCTGGAAGGCCGGGGAAACCAGGGTCTCCAGCAGGCGGGGCCCTTCGACGGTGCGCCTCCCGGTTTTAAGTTGGATGGCCAGTAGGGCCGGCGCGGTCAGAGATCGCGGGGAAGAAAGCCGTGCAGTCGGAAAGAATAGCGTTTCGAAGCGTTCTATTGTGCGGTTGGCAATTGCGCGGTGGAAGGATAAGGGAAACAGCACCATCACCGCCTGATCGTTTTCCATGAAACCGAGTATGTCTGCCCGGGTTATGCGCAGCCATTCCGGATGAATCAGTCTTTCTGACCTCCAGCGCCGCAGTTCACCGAGCGCGTCCTGCAGGAACGGGTCTGAGAGCGCTTCAGTAAAATCATTGGCCGCGCGTAAGCCGGCGACTGTCTTTTCCCAAGCTTCCGGCCCGGAGCGGCTTTCGATCAGGGAGCCGAGCAGCAGCAGCAGATCCTGATCCTCGGCTCCGGCGCACAGGATCGGCCAGGTACCGCTCTTTTTAAGGGATACGGCGCTGTCGAGGAATTCCTGCAGGGTCGCCGGATACCCGAGAGCCCTGGCCTGAAAAATCGCGCGGTTGGAGGCCAGTTCAAAATGATCGAGCAGCAGCGGAGTTCCGATGTTCTTGTTTTCAAACACACCGGCGGCCCGGATCGCGGACGGTAACTGACTGGTTATTCTCGCTGATGGCTTGATGGCTTGGGCGGAAAGCGCGTAGGCCGCCTGCCCGTCAAAGAGAATCAGTATATCGACTCTGTTTTTCTTAAGGTTTTTGGAAGAGAGCTCACTGCTGTCAGTAAAGGTAAGAAAACGGGGCGCCGGACTATTCCTTGCGCGATCAACTGTTGCGGACATTGATATCGTCGCGACCGCCGGCCCGGGAACGCCGTAAAAGCCGATTACCAGACCCTTAGGAACGAGTCGGAAAACTGTCAGGCTGATTAGCAGGAGCGCCGCTATCAGTATAGCTAGTATCATTTTTCGATTTTTATGGTTTAAAAGGCTTTTCAATTGTATTTTCATGGTGAAAATATAGTATCACGATACTTCTCGCAGGTATAGATTTCTGGATATACGAAAAAAATCACTCTGTGGTTATCCTTATTTATTTTATACCGATAATGGAGATAATAGTGATGGCAATTCGCTTGTATGCGCAAGACTGTCATGTTACAATTAATAATAGTAGCTTTTGGGAAAGCCAGAACAAAATGTAGTTGCGGGATGATCAAATTTGTATGAAGGGTGGAACCTGGATGGGTAATTTTTTGAAAAACCGGCTTTTTGTTATTGGCGCTCTTATTTTACTGGGCTCGGCCGCCTGGACGCAGTCGGTTGTGCCTGACTCCGTGTACCGGCAACTGGATACCGCGATATCCGAGAAATCACCGGAGCGGGTTACCGCCCTGCTGGCATCCTGGAGCGCCGCGGCCTGGTATGTCCGGGTAGAGGATTATACCCTGAAAAAGGCCAGACAGCTGCTGGTCACCAATGAACTGGATTTAGCCCAGGCAATAGCCCTGGCTTTGATAGACAATAATCTTGATAATCGCGAAGCGGTCGGTTTTTACCAGTCGGTGCAGACAGCTATAGTGCGCCGGGACGCAGACGCCAAGAAAGCCGCGGAGCAGCAATCGGTAACCGAGTTCCGCCGCCAGACAGAAGAAAACAAGGTTCGCGAGCAGATCAATCGGGAGTATCAAACAGTAGTTAACAACACTACCGGTACGAAGGTTTTTCTGGATCAGAACTTTAACGCTCATTACCGGACGTATTCCTGGAACTTTAATCTGGGCTTGGCCAATATCGATCTGCTCAGCGGCGGCGAAGACCTTTCCGCAAAATACGGTCTTTCGGTCGGCGGAACAATTTTCCGCAATGGGGAGAGTTTCACCGTCGGAATGGAAGCGGATGGGGATGTGATGGTGCTTTCTTTACTAGGCACTCCCTCCGTAACCTGGTCCGGTTCGGCGGTCGGTTCGTTTACCAGCCGGTCAATCAGCAAATATCTGGCCCTGCGTCTGGGTTATATAGCCCTTGGCTATGACTTTGGCTCGGAGGATCTGGAAGAGAAGATGTTCCTTTCGCCGGTCGCCGGCCTTGGCTTCCGGGATGTGGTGTTCGGCTCAAGTAACCGCATGCAAATGTCGATAGATTATTATCCACAGCATTTATTTGAGGCGGATCTGGCGGCGGCTTTAAGTGCCCAGTTGCTGTTTTCCTTTGTAATGGCCGATATGCAGGATTTTAACTTTCATTTCAATGTAGGATTAAAGGATACCGCCATGTTATATACCAGCGGTCTTCAGAATGATATTAAACTAAGTTTGTCGATTGGAGTAGGGAACAATGAATAACAGGATGCGAAGCATTTTCTGCGGTTTTCTTTATCTCGCGACAGCCTTTGCGGCTTTTGCCGCAGACGATGTCCTTGTTACCCGTTATTTGACAGCCGCCAATGATCAGCTCTCCGCGCGGAACTACGAAAAAGCCTTTTCGTACATCAATACCGTTCTTGGGTACTATACCGAAGAGACGGTCCCGCAGAACGTTGAGATCATGGCCGAGAATATTTATTATTCATACCTTGTTGAAATAAAAGACGCCAAGAACAGCGCGGCGTTTAACACTGTTAAAGAAAAGCTGATTGAGTTCCCCTTTCTTTCCTCCGAGCGGATTACCCGTACCGTAAAGATCATCAACACCTATGAGGCTCAGGATGTTGCCTGGGGTTCAAGTCAGTTGCGATCTTCCGGCGCTACCCAATCCGCCGGATCCTCTTCTTCGGCCGGCAGTAATCCGGTGCTCTACTCGACTCTGGAACTTCAGCTGGCTCTGGAAGCTGTCAAACAGCAGGCTGCCGATCAGACCCGACAGATCAGCGATGAACAACAAACCCTGCTGCTGGATACTCAGAAGGAAGCCTATGAGCAGGCTTTGGTGCAGGCCCGCGAGGTGGCCAGCGAAAATAACAAACTCTTGATTTTCAGCCTGTTGATTCTGGCCGGTGTGTGCGTGATTATTTTTATCGCCGTGCTGATCAACATGATCGTGAATATGCGGAACGAGAAACACCAGAACCAGCAATTCGCCGAAACTTTGAAAGTTGTGTCGGAACTGGTGCGCGCCCCACACGAGCGCGTTCAGCTGGACGCCCTGCCGCCGGTGTACAGCATTAATCCGGAAGTGCGCATGATCGGTTCCAACCTGAAAGGTTCCGGCTTGGCCGCTCCTGAAATGTCTGACGAGGAAAAGAAGGCTCTCAATGAGCTGGCCCAGAAATGCAAGGAAATCGGGCTGCAGATCGATCAGGTTACCAATCGTAAGAACAACTCCAAGAATGTTTCCGAGCTGGTTTACAAGATAGCTCTGGAAATGGGCATGCCGCAGTATGACGCCACCATCTTTTTCTCGGTCGGTATGGTCTACGATATCGGATTCCTGGAAGTGCCTGCCGGTATTCTCGGCAGCAGCCAGCTGAGTGAAGAGCAGAAGTATGAAATCAGAAATCATGTTAAGCAGGGTCTGGCCCAGATTTCGTTTGTTCCGGAGAAGTACCAACCGGTGTTTGCCGACGGTATTTTGATGCATCATGAAAACACCGACGGTACCGGTTATCCGGAAGGTCTGTCCGGCGCCAATATCCCGTATATTGCCCGGCTCATCCATGTCGTAGAATCCTTTGTCGCCCTGGTTTCCAAGCGCAATTACCGGGAGATTTTCGACAAGGAATCCGCGGTCGCCGAACTGCGCGGCCGGTCCGGTCTGTATGACCAGGAAATTGTAGACGCCCTGGACAGAATTATATAGTTCAGCGACAAGTGTTTAAATGGAATATCTGTAAAACAAATAAGCCGTGTGAATAATCACACGGCTTATTGCGTTTGAACACAGTCTCAGTTATTCAATAACGAAGGTTCGCCCGTTGTACAGAAAGATGCTATGGTTCAGATAGCGGCGTACGGCCTCTACCAGAACCCGGCGCTCGACATCCTTGCCCATCTGGATAAATTCGTCTACCGAGCGGGTGTCGGCTACCCGGATGACATCCTGAAAAATGATCGGTCCCTGATCCAGGTCTTCGGTGGCGAAGTGTCCGGTGGCTCCGATAATCTTGACACCCTTTTGCCAGGCTTGATGATAGGGTTTGGCGCCCTTAAAGGCCGGGAGGAATCCATGGTGAATATTGATGGTGCGCGTATCCCAGCGGCGGCAGAACTCGCCGCTCATCACCTGCATGTAGCGCGCCAATACGACCAGGTCTATTTGATAACGCAGCAGGATATCTTCCAGATCCTTTTCATATTCCAGCTTGCCCTTGGCGGTGTCGACCTGAAAGTAGGGGATATGGAAAGAGGTGGCTATTCCGGCCAGATCCGGATGATTGGAAATGATTACCGGAATGTCGCAGTCCAGCTCGCCGTCGGCGTGCTTGAGCAACAGCTCATACAGGCAGTGGCTGGTTTTAGAGACCAGCAGGGCAACGCGTTTTTTTTGGGCATTGTCATAGAGGTGCCAGTCCATGGCCGCCGGCGTGGCTATTTCCAGAAAAGCGGTAGTAAAAGCGGTTTGTGAAAAAGTAGCGGAGCCGGTGAATACGACGCGGCAGAAAAACATCTGGATATCGATCGCGGTGTGCTGGGCAAGGTTTAGGATGTTCCCGCCGTTTTTGGCGATGCAGCCGGTAACCGCGGCGATGAGGCCGGGCTGGTCACCGCAGGAAACGGTTAATGTATAGGTGTGTGCGCTCATGCGTTACAGAGTATCCTGATTTACCTGTTTCTGCAACCGCAGATAATTAGGCGTGCGGATTGACTCTTCCAGAAAATCGATGCACAGGACGCTGTCCGAGCCGTGTTCGGTATCGATTAAAACCGAGAAGGTCCGGCAGATATTTCCGGAGGCCTGTGAAAGGTAAGGATCAGTAAAATAACGGCGAATACCCAGGGCCTCAAAGCAGGTAAAATAGGGCTTCAGGCTGTGATTGGCACCGGCGGCCGCCGGCCCGAAAACACCGTTGGCGGCCTGGAAGACCAGAAAGGGCGAGAGGATGGTATCGGATATTTGTTTTCCGGCGTTATTCAGCAAAAAAATGCATTCGATCTCACTGTTCAGGGCGATGAACTCCTCGAAAACGGAGCGCATCTGGCTCGGGCTGTTATTTGCCAGCTGACGCAGCAGCCAGTCCGCAAGTACCTGAATATCGGCCGTCAGCCGGCGTTTGCGGCGCAGTGAATTAAGCGCGTGGTAACGGACGTCGCTCTGCAGTTCGGTAATCCGCTGCAGCGTTTCTTTTTCCAGTTCCGGCAGGTCGCCGCAGGGTCGGGCGATGCCGAAGCCCTGAAACAGGTCCACGCCCAATTCATGGCAGGTCCGGATTTCCTCAATGGTCTCGACGCCTTCCGCCAGACAGAGCGCGCCGGTCATTTCGGCCAGTGAATGTATGGACTTGACGATCGATTGCCGGTAGGGATCTTTTTCGATTCCCGAAACCAGATTGCGGTCGATTTTGATGATATCAGGATGAATTTGAATCAGGCGGTCCAGGTTGGAATGTTCGCAGCCGAAGTCATCTACAACGATTAAAAAACCGGAGTCCCGGTAGCGGCCCACAAATTCTATCAGATCCGAGGCGCTTCCGGAGCGGGACTCGATCAGTTCCAGCCCGATTTCGTTGGGGTGAAAGCCCATTTGACGGG
This sequence comes from Treponemataceae bacterium, assembly GCA_942493045.1. Classification (GTDB taxonomy): domain Bacteria; phylum Spirochaetota; class Spirochaetia; order Treponematales; family Treponemataceae; genus Teretinema. Next base: position 2,668,315 of record OW818665.1, read on the forward strand.
CGATAGCCCCGATATGGGCATTGTCCTGGGAATTCGGGCCGATGGTGGCGGTGTTGATGTTCATGAACATCATGGCCGTCGAGGTCTCCCGGAATTGCTGAAAATTTTCCAGGGCTTTTTTCCGGCAGAGCGTATCGAATTCTTCGGCCTTTGTTTCCTGGTCGGCCCGGTCAAAAAGAGCTCTCGGCGGGATCAGCTCCGGTGAGTCGGCATGGATACCGCGCACCAGGGCTTCATATGCAAAAATCAAGCCGTTTTTCAGGCTGATGATGGGCTGAAAATAGGTACAAACACTTTCGTCTCGCAGGATATCTTCCAGTACAAAATTGGTGCATGAGTAATCCATAGGTAAACAGGATACCAGACTTTTCTGAAAAAGTGTATAAAAATTGATAAAACGGGTATATAAGTGTATACTGTTTCAGATGGAAAAAAGTAACGACAGCAATGAAATTTCCGCGGAGACCTTATGGGATCTGCAGATGGAGCTCTGTCCCCAACTGGTTTTTTTTCTCAATCCCGACCATACCATCCGCAAGATGAGTAAGCGGGCTATGCAGTATTTCGGGAACTCCCCGGCCGCGGAATTTGCCGGACGGAGCATTTTCTCGGTACTGGAAAATCCGGTGTTATTGCTGCTGGTAAAAAAGTGGTTTGCCCGCCTGGAAACCGGTAAGTCAATCGATGAATATATTCCCCTGGATACCTTTAAAACCGGACGTTATGAGTGGTATCACGTTAAGGCTTTTCCGGCCATGCAGGGGGAGCTTTGTGTCGGCCATGTATTTTTTATTGATGACGCCACCGAATTATATTCCCAGCGCCGGGTAGTCGATACGTTGATGGCTTCCAGTCCTGGTGACGTTTTGGTGTTTGACCGATCCCTTAAAATCCTGCTGGCGACCGATTCAATGGCGGTTGCCAATGGCCGCCAGTCCTGGCGGGATTTGGTCGGAATGAATATTATCGATCTGAAAACCATTGATGTGCAGAATCTGGAAATACTGATTGACCGCATTATTCTCGGTGAAGAGGTGATCAACGAAATCACACAGCTGACCGATGAAAACGGTGTTGAGCAATGGTTTTATGTCGACTTGCGTACCGTGAATTCCTCCGCCGGAACATTCGGCTATATGCTGACATACATCAACATGACCGGTGAAATCAAAGCCAAGGCCATGCTGGACTCGCTGATGGACGCCTCTTCAGACGCGCTGGCCATTATCAACCCCGAGGGTGCGCTGGAATATGTTTCGCGCAGCATGGCTACATTGCTGCATTTTTCCGACCGCAGGGAACTTTCCCAAAAGCCCTGGAATCAGCTGTTCCAGAACATTGCTCCGGAAGATCTGCCTTATAACGATGTCGATTCGTTCGGCACGAATTTTATCAGTACAAAAAATGGTACCATACGGCTGCGTACCGCGGACGCGCTGCGCGATATCAATTATAAAGTCGACACTCTGCGCTACCGAGGCAAACATTTGGGCTATATGGCCGTTGCAACCGATATAACCGAACTGGTGGCCGCGCGCGACAAGGCCGAAGAGGCGGTGCGGGCGAAAGCAGCCTTTTTGGCGAATATGAGTCATGAGTTGCGTACGCCCATGAACGCCGTTTTGGGCATGAATGAGCTGCTTTCGCGGACCAGACTGAACGCCGAGCAGCAAAATTATATTTCGCACATTCGTTCTTCGGCGGGAATGCTGCTGGGCATTATCAATGATATTCTGGATTTCTCGCGTATGGAAGCCGGCTCGCTGGTGCTGTCGCAGAATCCCTGGCATTTTAATTCAATGCTGCACGATGTATTGAACCTGATTCATGTGCGGGCTCACGAGAAAGAACTGGCGGTGACTGTGGACCTTGATCCGGGCATTCCCTCGCAGCTGATAGGCGATGAAATCCGGGTAAAACAGATTCTGGTTAATTTACTGAATAACGCCATTAAGTTCACGGAGGAAGGCAGCGTCTCGCTTTCCATACAGGCTGTCGCTGAGAGCTCCGGTGACTGGCGACTGATCATGTCCGTTGCCGACACCGGTATCGGTATTCCGACCGAAAAACTGGCCAAGATATTTTCGCGGTTTACGCGGGTGGAAGGAGTCATGCAGCAGGGAATTGAAGGCTCCGGCCTGGGTCTTTCGATCTGCCAGAGCCTGGCCCTGCTGATGGGCGGTGAAATCTCCGTGCAAAGCACGGTTGGCGCGGGCTCAGTTTTCAGCGTGCAGATTTTGCAGAAAAGAAGCGAGGACAGCTCGCCAATCGCCGATCTGGCCTCATGCACCTCAGCCCGTCTGCTGGTCTATGAGCGCGATCAGGCGGCCGGCGCGTCGATTGCCCGGATGGCCGAACGGGCTAAGATTGAAGCCCGGTTTTGCTCTACTATGACCGAGTTTACTTCGGCCCTGGCGAAACGGGGCAGTTATTCGCACGTGGTGTTTGAATTTAAGTCCGGATACGAGCCGGTGCTGAAGATTATCGACTCGCTGGGCGCGGTTCCGCTGATGGCGCTAATGACGCTGTCGGACTTTACCGGTGACAGCCGCGATGCCCGTGTGGACTGTGTTTTTAAGCCACTGCTGCTGCCGGTGCTGGTGCGTTTCCTGACCGGACATAAGGTGGACTTTTCCGGAAGTCTGGGACCTTCCGGCAGCTTTACGGCCGGCGGACCGACCTTCCGTGCCCCTGAGGCCCGGGTACTGGTGGTTGATGACAGCGCCGTCAACCGTAAAGTGGCGCTTGGTTTTCTGCAGACTTTTGAGATTCGGGTCGATGAGGCTGAGGACGGCTATGATGCCTTGGAAAAAGTCGCCGCTTCGTCCTATGATCTCATTTTCATGGATCACCGTATGCCCGGAATTGACGGCATCGAGACCACTAAAAGAATACGGGAACTGGGCGGCCGAGCCGGAACTATACCGATAATTGCCCTGACGGCCAACACCGCCGGAAATTTCTCGGAGCAGTACGTAAATGCCGGAATGAATGACCAGCTGTACAAGCCGGTTGAATATACTGCTTTTATGGCCTGTCTGAAACGCTGGCTGCCTCCTGAGAAAAAGATATCCGGGCCGCTGCCTCTGCCTCCGGTAGATCCGCAGCACCGCGAATCGCCACCGGAAATTCTGCCGCCCTTAAGCGCTTTTAAAACGGCCTGGATTCCGGGATTGGATCGCGATCAGGGTATCGGATACACCGGTTCGGAACGGAATCTTGAAATGATTTTGGGTGTCTTTAACCGTACTGGCGGAAAAATGCTCTCGCAGTTGGAACAGGGACGTTCTTCAGGCGACAGGGAGACTTTCCGTATCGCCGTGCATTCACTGGTCAGCAGCATCGCCAATATCGGCGGAGTTGATATACCGCGCCACGCCAGGGAACTCGAACAGGCGATCATGGCCGAAAATACCGCGATTATTGACCGGCTTTATCCGCTGCTGCGGGAAGAGCTGGCGGCGCTTATCACCGATGTTGCCGAATATCTGGAAAAGAAGAAGGAGCAGGCTGTAAAATGATAACAGGAATTATCGGGGCTGAACGCCAGGAGATTGATATCTTTCTGGCGACAATGGAAAAGATACAGCAGCACCGTATCGCGTCTGCCGACTTTTATGAAGGTGAGCTCGGCGGGAGCGCGGTAGTGGTGGCCTGCTGCGGAATCGGCAAGGTCAACGCCGCCTTCTGTACTCAAATTTTAATATCCACTTTCAGAGTCGGCCGGGTAATCAATACCGGTGTTGCCGGAGGTCTGGCCGAAAATCTGAAAATCTTTGATATGGTTGTCGCGACCGAGACCGTCGAACACGATATGGACGCAACGTTTTTCGGATATGAACCGGGTCAGGTTCCCGGTACCGCCCGGGTCTGCATTCCGGCTGACGGCGGCTTGCGGGAAGCGGCCTTGAAATCCTGGGAACTGTTCGGCGCGGAGATAGCTTCGGCTACGGACAGCGGACATCAGCATAATCTGGTTTCCGGCCGCGTTGCCTCCGGCGATGTGTTTGTTTCCGAGGCTGCTCGGCGGGACCTGATTATCAGGAATTTCGCGCCGGCCTGCGTGGAAATGGAAGGTGCGGCAGTCGCCCATGTTTGCGCCGCCAATGAAATTCCCTTCGTGATTTTACGCAGCATTTCCGATCTGGCGGGCAGCGCCGCGCATATCAGCTATGAAGAATTTTCCCCCCGGGCGGCGCGGATCAGCGCTACCCTGGTTACAGGAATGATGGAGGTACTGAAATGATCGAATCACGCAACGTTGAAAGTTTTAATCTTGACCATACCAAAGTGCATGCCCCCTATGTGCGCGAAGCCGGCAGAAAGGTCGGCGAAAAAGGCGATGTAGTCAGTAAATACGATATCCGTTTTTGTCAGCCGAATTCAGAAACCCTGCCGAATGCCGCCATTCATACGCTGGAGCATTTGGTGGCCGAGTATCTGCGCGACGAGCTGGAAGGGGTAATCGATTTTTCGCCGATGGGCTGTCGCACCGGATTTTATCTGGTGGTTTTCGGCGAGCCCGGCGCGGAGCTGGTAGCCCAGAAAATGCGCACCGTACTGCAGCGGGTGGCGGCCTGGCCCGAGAACGAGGCTATCCCCGGCCAGGATCCGGTAATGTGCGGAAACTGGAAGGAGCATGACGCCGCTTCCGCCCGCCTGTGGGCCGCGCGCTGGGTCGAAGGTATTGACCGCAAGGGTTGGAAAGCCTTCGACTGAGCAGCGCTCAGGCGTCGGCGAATTTCTTTTCCAGTTCGCCGTTCCGTTCAATGGTCTCTATCCGGCCGTCGTCATAGAGTATCTCGATGGTCGGGTTGCGCACCAGGCAGTCCAAATGGATCATGGCCTCGGCGTCATTGTCGTAGTTGCTGCCGATGGCGAAGTGACAGGTTCTGAAGGCCTTTTCATCTTCGAGCATGTTGCCGCGGATCTCGGCGTTGGGGTTTAGCCCGATGCCGAGTTCTCCCAGATTGCGGGCATTGCGGCGGTAGGCGGCGCCCTCTTCGGCCGACAGCTTGCCCTCCCTGACGAATTCGTCAGCCTTGTCTTCACCGGCCTTAATTGAGGCAGAGAGCAGCTTCGCTTCCTTACCTCCGGTTATATCAGTTACAAAACCTTTTTCCAGATGGACGCGCACCGGTGTTTCGGTAATCATATCCTGATCGTTCAGGCTGATGGAACCGTCAAAAACGATTATGCCTTCGCTTTCGCCTACCCGCGGGCTGATATAGACTTCGCCGGCCGGTATGTTGCCGCCGCTGCCGCCGGTGGTAAATACTCCGTCATCATTCATGGCTTTCCTTCCGGAGACGGGGACCATGATGTCGGTACCCCCGGGCGCGGTAACGTGGATTGCTTTAGCCCCGTTCATGGCGGCGGTGATGGCGTTGCAGCGGCGCTGCAGCAGGCCGTAGTCGATGCCGGCGGTGCGGATGAACATGTCTACGGTGATACCCGGCGTCCAGATAGCCCGGAGCGTTTTTAAACCATCCATCTGATGATGGAAGATATGATCGATTTTCTTCCCGTCGCTCATTATCCAGGGTTTGGCGATGCCTTCGCGATCTTTGCCCAGTTTATTGGCGGAAACTGAGGCAAAGGCGTCTGGTTGGGAGAGAAAGGCGGTCAGGGCGGAACGGTTGGCATACTCCAGCTGTGTTTTAACAGGTTGATAAACCAGGGTGGTTTCCACGCCGACGGCTAAGGCGGCGTCATAAAGGGCCCGGCTGATGGCGGCGACATCCCCGTCGGGGTTGGTGATAATCAGGAATTGTTCGCCGCTTTTCAGGGCCAGAACGTCTTTAATGACAATCGTTGCGGATTGGGTCAGTTTTGTTTGAATATCCATGGCTTAAATGTATCAGCGGAAGGTAGGAAAAGTCAAACCGGTAGTGTATACTCGGTTTCGATTATGAACATGATACTGTTTGCCGAAAGCGAGCTGGATGCGCTCTTCGTCGGCATTCTCCCCCGAAATGATGAACGTTACTCCCATGTCCGCAAGGTGCTGCGCCTCAGTGAAGGCGACACTTTCATTTCGGGTATTATCAACGGCATGGAAGGCCATAGCCGGATTCTACGGCTGGATGAAACAGCGCTCGGTTTTGTTTTTACTCCGGAGCGACCTTGCCGGCCCCTGTATCCTTTGCGCCTGATTATCGGTTTTCCGCGGCCCATTCAGCTGCGCCGGCTGTTGCGCGACGCCGCCAGTCTGGGAGTCGGGGCGGTCTGGCTGACAGGGACTGAGCTCGGTGAAAAGTCCTACCGGGATTCCACGCTGGTGGAAAAGGGCGCCGCCTACGCTGCCCTGGTAGAAGGCTGCTCCCAGGGGCGGGGCGCCGCTGTGCCGGAGCTGCGTCTTTTTAATTCCGTATCGGAGGTCTTGAGCGTTCTGGCGGAAGAACCGCATCTGCCGGTACTGCTGGATGTGGAAGATCCCTGCTGTCCCCTGCATGCCGCGCCTCTGGACGGTGTGAGTAGCGGTCGCCCCTTGATTTTAGCCATCGGTAGCGAGCGCGGCTGGACGGGGCGGGAGAGGAAACTGTTCCGGGAGGCGGGTTTTATGGTGTGTTCTCTGGGAACTCGGATACTGCGGACTGAGACGGCGGTAACCGCGGCGGCGGCGCTGGGTTTGGCCCGTCTCGGCTGTATGGATAGCGCGGAAAAGGAAGATCGATGAATCAGGACCAGATAAAGGACTTACTGCTGAAGATCGAGGAAACCTCCCTGGAATTCTCGGTAACCATGACCGGCAAGAAAAGCAATAAAGTGAATGGCCTCTATAAACCGGACACTCATGAAATTCTGCTGCATAACAAAAACTTTACCGATGACAATCAGTTGATATATACCGCGATACATGAATATGCCCATCATCTGCAGTGCGAAACCGATGGGGTGTTACGTTCGGCCCGCTCGCATGGCGCGGCTTTTTGGGCCCGTTTTCACGGCCTGCTTTCCAAGGCCGAGAATATCGGTTTGTACCGTATTGCCCTGGAACAGTCCCCCGACCTGGTGGCCTTGACCGAGGAGATCCGCACCCGCTATCTGGCTGAGAACGGCCGGATTATGAAAGAACTGGGCCGGCTTTTAGCCCGGGCCCACGTCCTGTGCAGGGACGCCGGTGTGCGTTATGAGGATTATATTGACCGGGTGCTGTGTCTGCCCCGCGCGGCCGCTAAAACCGCGGTGCTGATCAGTTCCATGGATATCAACAGCAGTCTGGGCTATGAATCCATGAAAATTGTGGCCTCTCAAAAAACCCCGGAACTGCGCTCCGCCGCTGAAGCGCAGTTCAAGGCTCATAAAAGTCCGGATGAGGTACGCGTTAACCTGACCCGCCGGCCGGAAGACGAAGACCACAAGGAACGTCTGGAAAAGGAGCGGCGGCGGCTTGAAAAAACCATCGCTCAGCTTTCGGCCCGTCTCCAGCAGGTGGAAGAAAGCCTTTCGGTTATTGCGTAGAGCCTGTAAAGAGTACCGCTGATCTTTCCGATAGTATAATCAGGAGACCTTATGACACCGCACAATCCCTGCCGCCCGCTGTTGACGGCTTTTTTTCTTTTAATCGGACTTACCCTCTTCGCCGAAGGGCCTTCCGCAATTACCGGAGCTTTCGAGAGGTCCGGTAATTTTTCGCGTTTTAATCCTGTTTTTCCGGCAGCCTTGGCGCGTATACCGGAAGCGCAAGCCGAGACGGTCGTCCCGGCCAGCGTTCCTACAGAGGAAGAAAGCCGTGACCGCGAATTCAACCAGAACCGGCTACAGTCGATGCTGCTGAACAATGATATTTTTGCCCTGTACGGCAAGCCGGACGGGCGGAATATGGGGATTCTCGGTCAGTATCCGATATCGCAGATTGAAGCGGTCATGAACAGCCATATTCCGCAATGGGACAGCGCCAACGGCCAACGCGGCGTAATCCCGGCTTTTTATATGATTTACGGTACCTGTTGGCCGGAGGGCGAGATCGGCATCCTGCGTGATTCTCTGACCCGAGAGTACATCGAATTTGCCGCTCAACGCGGCTGGTTGGTATTCCTGGATCATCAGATTGGAAAATACACCGTTGAGGCTGCTATGGCCAAACTGCTGCCCTATCTGCGCTATCCGAACGTGCATCTGGCCCTCGACCCGGAATGGCGGACTACCCGCCCCATGCAGGAGATCGGTTTTGTCACCGCCGCCGAGCTTAATACCGCCCAGCAGATGATGCAGGATTATCTGATCGAGCATAATCTCCCCGGGCGGCGCATGCTGGTGGTGCATCAGTTCAAGCCGAAGATGATCGCCAACCGGCCGGCGGTACGCAGCGATTATGAACTGGTTAAACTGATCCATTGCGCGGACGGGTTCGGCGCTCCGCCGCTCAAGAAAAGCGCCTATGCCTTTAACGCCGCGGCCACCAATATTCCCCTGAAGTCGTTTAAGCTTTTTCTGAAGCCGACGATCGCCGGTGCCGGCTGGGATGAACCGCTGATGACGGCCGCCGAGGTTTTTGCCCTGGAGCCCCGGCCCTACCTGATTATGATACAGTAGAGGTCCCTCATGAACAGTACTAACCGCGCCGGCAGTGCCGGAGCGCAGCTGCCCGCTCATCTGACAGTTTGTCCCGATGCCGCGGTAAATCGCGCATCGGTAATCAGCGGAAATTCCTGGCGCATCACCGTGCTCACCGCGCGTTTGGTGCGTATTGAATATAGCGAGAACGGACACTTTGTCGATGAACCGAGCCAGTCCGTCTGGTTTCGTAACTTTCCCAAACCTGAATTTAAGCTTTATGATCTGGAAGACCGGCTGGAAATTGATACCGGCAACATTCACCTGTATTATGACCGAAGACCCTTTTCCAAAAGCGGTCTGTATGCCGACGTGCTTGGTTCGGGCATTCATTACGGCAACCGCTGGTATTACGGCGCTTCCAAAGGCGGCGAATTCAAGTGGGCGAATTTCGGCGGAACCGCGCGGACCCTCGACGCGGTGAACGGCGCGGTGGAACTGGAAGACGGCATTATCGCCCGTAACGGCTGGGCGGTGCTGGATGATTCCAATTCTCTGCTGCTCAGGCCGGACGGTTTTGTGCGGCCCCGTGAATCGGGGCACTCCTCCGTGGATCTGTATTTATTTGCCTACGGCCGTGACTTTAAGGCTGCGCTCCGGGATTTTTACTGTCTGACCGGCGCCGTTCCGATGCTGCCGCGCTATGCCCTGGGAAACTGGTGGAGCCGCTATTATGCTTATCGGCAGGATGAATATCTGACATTGATGGATCGCTTCAAAAGCGAAGAGTTACCCTTTTCGGTGGCGGTAATCGACATGGACTGGCACAAGACCACGGTCCCGGCGCGTTTCGGGTCCGGCTGGACCGGTTATTCCTGGAACCGGGAACTTTTTCCGGATCCGGATTTATTCCTTTCCGAACTGCACCGGCGCGGTATGGCAGTGACTCTGAATCTGCATCCGGCCGCTGGTGTGCGCGCTTTTGAGGATTGTTATCCCGGGGCCGCAAAGTCCATGGGTATCGATCCGGCTACTGAAAAAGCCATTGACTTTGACATCTCCGATCCGCGTTTTTTACGGACCTACTTTGAACAGGTGCATAACCCGTTGGAAAAGCAAGGCGTGGACTTCTGGTGGATCGACTGGCAGCAGGGCGGCCTTACCCGGATGGAGGGTCTGGATCCGCTTTGGATGCTCAATCACTATCATTATCTGGATAATGGCCGCGGCGGCCGCCGTCCCCTGATCTTTTCGCGTTATGCCGGTCCCGGCAGTCACCGTTACCCGGTCGGGTTTTCCGGTGATACCATCACCTCCTGGGAGTCGCTGGACTTTCAGCCTTATTTTACCGCGACCGCCGCGAACATCGGCTACGGCTGGTGGAGTCACGATATCGGCGGCCACATGCAGGGTAAAAAGGATGATGAGCTGGTGGCCCGCTGGGTACAGTTCGGCGCCTTTTCGCCTATCAACCGCCTGCATAGTTCCTGTTCTCCCTTTAACGGTAAGGAGCCCTGGCGGTACGCATCGGAATATCGGGCGGTCATTGCCGATTTTCTGCGACTGCGGCATCACCTGATTCCGTATTTGTATACCATGAACCACAGCGCGCACAGCGAGGGCCGGCCGGTCTGTCTGCCCCTATATTACGAGTATCCGCAGCAGGATGGCGCCTTCAGTGTACGTAACGGTTATTTTTTTGGAACTGAATTGCTGTGCGTCCCGGTGACCACGCCGCGGAGCGCCGAGAGCCGCCTTTCTAAAACGCGCGTATGGATTCCTGGCGGGCTTTGGACCGACTTTTTTACCGGAAAGGTATATAACGGCGGGAAAAGCGACGGCCCCGGCTTACAGGCCACCTTGTTCAGGCCGCTGGAAAGTATTCCGCTGTTGGCTAAACCGGGAGCCCTGATCCCGCTTTCGGCCTCCACAGAGACCGCTAATCCTGCGCAGCTGGAACTGGTAGTGTTTCCCGGCGCGTCTAACAGTTTCACAATGTATGAAGACGATGACAGCACAAGTGGTAACCGGGTTTGCTTAACAGCGTTTTCCCTGGATTGGCCGGAGACTGGTACCGGTAAATCAACACGGGCCCGGGTGACGATCGCCCCGCCTGTTGGAGATAGCGGTCTTATTCCGACCGGCCGGAGCTGGACTGTGGTGCTGCGCGGTTGGGACGCTTCGGTTAAGGTAACCGCCCGCGTAAAGGGTCCGCAAGCGGACAGGCCAGTGAGTCTGCGTAAGAAAACTACCGCTTCCGGGGATATCCGGTTTGCTATACCGGTCGGTATACAAACCGAAACCATCGAGCTGTTCATCACCGGGAAAAACCTGGTACGCCGCTCCGACCGGCTTGCGGATCTCTATGCCTTGCTGGACCGCGCTCAGATGGATTTTATGCTTAAAGATGCGGTGTACAATTTGGCCCGCGCCTTGCCGGGCAACGCTGAACTTTCTGTCGGTCTAGCCGCCCTGAACCTGGACCGGGATTTGCTGCAGGCGATATATGAGGCGCTGCTGCTCTAAATCCGTAAATTGAAAAATGAGTGTTTGACCAAAAGCCTTCCTGCGGATACAATGGTCTGTTATGCCAAACGACCACAGCAACCCGCTGATAGTACAGGGCGATCGGTCGATCCTCCTGGATGTACATACAACCCGTTCCTCTGAGGCGCGCTCCGCCCTGATTCCGTTCGCGGAATTGGAAAAATCGCCCGAGCATCTGCATACTTACCGCTTAACGCCGCTTTCCCTCTGGAACGCGGCCAGCGCCGGCTTACAGAGCGAGCGCATTACCGCAATACTGGATGATTTTTCGCGTTTTCCGGTGCCCCGCGCCGTATCGGTATGGATATCGGAGACGATGAACCGTTTCGGCACCATCCGCATGATACCGGAAAACGAAGACTCCCTTTTTCTGGTAACAGCTGTAGAAAAAATATACCGCGAGATTGCCGCTTCCAAATCGATGCAGCGTTATTTGACTCCTGTGGCCGACACCCCGGTTTCTGAAACCCCGGGTGAAAGCGGGCTCGGCGCCTCCGCTGAGCGGCCGCCGGCCATCTGGCGTTTTCGCCTGGCTCTATTGGACCGCGGCACCGTTAAGCAGCAGCTGCTGCGGCTGGGTTGGCCGGTTAAGGACGAAGCTCCGCTACGCGAGGGCGACCCGATGGAAATTTCACTGCGGGAAGTGTCTTCCCGGGGTTTACCGCTGGTGGTCCGGGATTATCAACTTTCGGCCGCTGAAGCCCTGGTGGGAGACCGCGGGCCCGGAACGGGCTTCGGCACTATTGTGCTGCCCTGCGGCGCCGGAAAGACAGTTGTCGGCATGACGGTGATGGCCATGCTTAAAACCAATACCCTCATCCTGACTACCAACGTCGCGGCTGTGCATCAGTGGATACAGGAGTTGATCGATAAAACGGATTTAACCGCGGACCGCATTGCCGAATACACCGGAGATAACAAACAGATCCGCGAAGTGACGGTGGCGACTTACCAGATATTAACCTGGCGGCCGACTAAGGACGGCGAGTTTCCGCACTTCCGCATTTTCCGGGAACGGGCCTGGGGCCTGATTATTTATGACGAGGTGCACTTGCTGCCGGCCCCGGTATTCCGGGTGACTGCCGAGTTGCAGGTAATCCGGCGTCTTGGCCTGACAGCCACGCTGGTGCGCGAAGACGGCTGCGAAGGCGACGTCTTCAGTCTGGTAGGACCCAAGCGCTATGACGTGCCCTGGAAGGACCTGGAAGAGCAGGGCTGGATCGCCACGGCCTGGTGTACAGAAATCCGGGTTGAACTGGATCCGTCAATTGAAATATCCTACGCGGTTTCCAACCAGCGCCAAAAGTACCGCATTGCCAGCGAGAATCCGGCCAAGACTCCGGTTATCCATGCTCTGCTGGAACAGCACCACGGCGACGGTATTCTGGTTATCGGACAATATATCGATCAACTCGAAAAGATAGCCAAGGAAACCGGCGCGCCGATTATTACCGGAAAAACGCCGAACCGCGAGCGGGAGATCATCTATGGCGCCTTCCGCAGTGGCGAGATCAAGACGATTATCGTTTCCAAGGTGGCAAATTTTGCCATTGATTTGCCGGACGCCTCGGTAGCGATCCAGATTTCCGGAACCTTCGGCAGCCGTCAGGAAGAGGCTCAGCGTCTGGGGCGGATTCTGCGTCCAAAAGAACAGGATTCGCACTTTTATACGATTGTCACGGCTCGAACCGTCGAAGAAGATTTTGCCTCCAATCGCCAAAAATTCCTGGCTGAGCAGGGTTATGAGTACTCCATTGTAAGGTGGGATGAAGAACATGAAGCCTGAACTGGTAGTTGATTGGCGCGATTCCCTGGTCACCCTCGCTGACCAGCATTTTTTCGACCTGATGCGCATGTACCTCGGAGGAATTAAGACTCCCTTTAATAAACAGAAACTGGTCGAGGAGCTGGCGGTTTTTCTGCGTAAGGCTGCTAATCGGGAAAAGATGATCAAGGCCCTCGACGCTATGGATTTATCGCTTTTAACGGCTGTACACCTGCTGCGCGAAAGCGGACAGGAAAAAATCGTGCGGCTGTTTTCCGGTACCTGGAGTTTCCCGGAGGTCTATGACCGGCTGATGAATCTTGAGGAACGTCTGTTGATATATCGTACCGGAGCGCTTGGATTGAAGAGTTACCGGATTACGCCCTATCTGCTGGAGCAGATAATCCCGATGCTGAGCTTCTCGCGGCTGATGCCCGCCTCCGAAAATAATCCGGCTGTCTTTCAATCCCTGGTCCTGGATGATTTGGTGCAGGCCGCGCTTTATGCCTGGTTTACCCATCGCAGTGAGTCGTTAAAGGTCAGTGCCCGGTTCAAGAAAAAAACAATTGAGCAGCTCAGCGCCGCCTTGCCCCAGCTGGCTTTGCATGAAGGAGCCATTCCGCTGGTCTTGTCGTCTCTGATGAACTTGGGCTTGCTGTTTCAGAACGATACTGCCCTGATAGCGGATTCAGCGCGCTGGAAGCAGTTTGCCTCTCTCCCGCTGCGTGAGCGCGTCGCCTATCTGGCGGCGGCCGCCGGAGGCCGGGTCAGCCGTTTGGCGCTTGCCGAGCGCGCTTCCGGCTTTCTGGAGTTTATGTCCCTTCTGGACGAGGGCTCCCTGTATGAGCATGCTATTCTGGAACGGTTGTCTTTTTTCCTCGGTGAACGGGCCGAGGGTGACACTCCGGCCCGGCGCCGGACACGTTTCAGCGAACTGCTGCGCGGCGTGGAAAATACTGACGGACTCGAAGAGGACAGTCCCGCCGATCAGGTGGAGACAGCCTTAGCCTTCGGTTTGCTGCTAAAACGGGGCGCCCTGTACCAGGTGAACGCTTCTTTTATGGCCCTGCCGGAAAGCGGAAGTCACAGCGGCGCTCCTCAGGGTAGCCTGCTGGTGGATCCGTCTTTTTCCGTTACGGTTTTGCCGGGTTTTTCGCTTTCCGAACTGCTGCCGGTGGTGGCCTGTATGGATGTCCAGCAGGTTCAGACCGCCGGTCAATTTGAAATTTCCCGGTCATCCTGCAACGCGGCCTTCCGTTCCGGTCTCACCGCAGCCACCCTGACCGCCCTGTTGCAGGAACGGTCCGGTCATCACCTGCCCCGCTCACTGGTTTTTTCGATAAATGACTGGTTTGCCGCATACGCTTCCATCCGTTTGCATCACGGCTATGTGCTTTCCGTGGATGAAAGCCAGCGGGTGCATTTTGAGCGCAATCGGCATTTAGCTGACATGATCAAGGAAGTAATCGCTCCGGGAGTCTATCTGCTCTCAGCCGGTGATGAAGATGAAATCCGCGCGATTTTCGCGAAGGCCTCGCTGGAACTGGGGCCCTCGTTGCGTTCTTCAGGCCGCGCGGAAACGCCGCCCTTCAGCGCGTTGCGTTGCCACGCGATTATTAAACCACAGGAGGGCGTCGCTGTTACCCCGTTGACCGACGTTGAGAATCTCTCTGCTGTCGATTCGACAGCGGGGCTTTCCGACCTGCTGGCCGAAATGGATGTAACGCCTGAAATTCGCGAAGCCCTGCAGTCCCGCATCGACCGGAAAATAATACTGAGTCCTGAACAGCTTGACCCGGAGTCGGTCCGCCCGGAGAAGGTTGAGGCCCGGGGAATGGATTTCCTGGGTAAGGTGCGCATCGCCGAGTACGCCCTGGCTTCCGGAGCTTTGCTGGAAATTGTGATGGACGAAAAAGACGGTGGCGTACGTGTGATCGGACGCCCGGTGTCCACGGAAAAGCGCGCTTCAGATGTGCTGGTGCACATCATGACCGGCGCTGACCGGGAAAACGAGATTTTATCGCTGGGCAAGGCTATGATGGTCAGGCGTATCCGGGGTTCTATCTTCCAGGATCACAGTTAGCGTCCGATTTGCAATCCCGGACATAAATCGTTATCTTTAGGGCATGAGAGTTGTCATCAAAGAAGATTACGCCAGCTGTTCGGAATGGGCAGCCAATCACATTGTAAGCCGTATCCAGCAATTCGCCCCGACCGCGGAGCGACCTTTTGTGCTGGGCCTGCCGAACGGTTCCACCCCGCTGGGCGTTTATAAAGAGCTGATTCGTCTGTTTAAGGCCGGCAAGGTTTCCTTTAAACATGTTGTGACCTTTAATATGGACGAGTATGTGGGATTGGACGCCAGCCATCCCCAAAGCTATTACCGTTTTATGATGGATAATTTTTTTTCGCATATCGATATTCCGCACAATAATATCAATTTTCTGGACGGACTGGCCTCTGATTTATATAAGGAATGCCAGAATTACGAGGACCGCATCGCCGCTTACGGCAGGATCAATCTGTTTATGGGCGGTGTCGGAGCCGACGGTCATATAGCCTTTAATGAGCCGGCTTCTTCGTTGACATCCCGCACGCGTGTGAAGACGCTCACCCAGGATACCATCATCATGAACTCCCGTTTTTTCGGCGGAGACCCGGAGCAGGTGCCTACCAAGGCCCTATCCGTGGGGGTAGGGACAATAACTGACGCCGAAGAAGTGCTGATTCTGGCCTCCGGCTACACCAAGGCCCGGGCCTTACGCCATGCCATCGAGGAAGGGATTAATCACATGTGGACTATCAGCATACTGCAGATGCATCCCCGCTCCATAATTGTATGCGATGATGACGCCACCGATGAACTAAAGGTTGGAACAGTGCGCTATTTTAAGGATATTGAGGCTAAGAATACCTGACATTAATGTAGATGAAAAAAAAGCTGTCCGCGGAACGCCGCTAGACAGCTTTTTTTTAGTGGTTTGTTTTACAGGGTAAAACGGCTGGTAATCTGGTTCAGGGAGCCGACGACTTCTTTATTGCGTTCGGTGACACCCTGGATTTCCTCAATCGTCAGCCCGATGGTTTCGCTGGAGCGGGCGATGTCCTGGGTGCTGCGCTGCACTTTCAGCGAAATATCTTCCAGGCGGGCCATTTCTTTCAGGATCATGGCCGCGCCCTGATTCATTTCCAGTGAACCGTCCCGGATCTGGACAGTAATATTCTGGATATCGTCCAGCGCTTCCAATACCTGCTGACTGCCCTGGGTTTGTTCCTTCATGGCCATGCGAATTTCCTGTATTAAGCCATTAGCTTCCTTAATCTGTTTAGCTACG
Organism: Treponemataceae bacterium; assembly: GCA_942493045.1. GTDB lineage: Bacteria > Spirochaetota > Spirochaetia > Treponematales > Treponemataceae > Teretinema. The sequence goes on from OW818665.1 coordinate 2,684,461, forward strand.
TCCCCAAAAGCCTTATCCGCGGTATCGGAGGCATGCACTATGGTCCCGATGGTATCGACAACTTTGCGCAGTTCCATTTCCACGGCCTTGGACTGCTCGGAGGCGTTCTCGGCCAGTTTGCGGATTTCGTCGGATACAACGGAGAAACCCTTGCCGGCTTCTCCGGCATGGGCGGCTTCTATGGCCGCGTTCATGGCCAGCAGATTGGTCTGACTAGCGATGGAATTGATGATTTCGTTGGTTTCCAGCAGGTGCTCGGACTGGTTGGAAACATCTTTTACCAGTTCGATGACGTTTTGCATGCTGTCCCGGCCGTTATTGGAGGCGGTAAGCAGGAACTCAAAGCCGCCACCGGCGCGCTCCAGGTTGCCGGAAATTGAATTGATGTTGGAAACCATCTGCTGGATGGCCGCCGAGGATTCGGTGACGCTGGCTGACTGGCCTTCAATCTGCTCGGAGAGGCTTTCAATATTTTTGGCGATCTGATGAATGGTTGAAGAGGTTTCGGTAACGCTGGCGCTCTGTTCCTCGGTCTGGAAATTGAGGTCGGTGACGTTTCCGGAAATCTGACCGATATCGGTACGGATGATTCCGGCCCGCTGGTGCAGGTCGGTTGAAATTTCATCCATGGAGATGGACTGTTTTTTGATCTGTCCGATCATGCCGTGCATGGTACCGATAAACTGGTTAAAATAATGCCCGACGTCGGTAATTTCATCCTTACCGCCCAGTTTGAGCCGGAAGGTGAGATCCCCACTGCCGTGGGCGATATCCTTGAGGGTAGCGGCGGTACGGGCCAGCGGTTTGGCGATGCTGCTGCCGATCATCAGGGAGATAATCAATACGACGACCAGCGTGATTATCGAAATGACTATCAGCGAGGTGCGCATGTCGTAAATGGCCGAGAACAGCTGACGCTCGGGAACCGCGGCGTATAAGGTGTAATTGGTACCCAAAATCGGGGCCGCGGCCAGGTAATATTCAATATTCTTACCGCTAATGGCGGACTTCAGCGTGGTGTAGCCGGCTTCTCCGGCGGCGGCCAGATTTTGCATGGCGGCGGTTAATTCGGCGTTCAGGTCCGCGAGGGAGAATTCCTTGGCTTCCAGGAGCATGCGCTCGGTATAGATTTGTTGGGTTTTATCAAAGGCGATGCTGGAAACTACCGCGCCGGTATCGGCGGTGATGAACAGCAGGGCGTCATCTCCGAAGAACTCCCGTAAATTGGAGGTGTTTTCCAAAATACGGGCCGAAACCGCCTCCGCGGCGATGGTACTGGCCAATAAGCCCACCATCCGGTTATTTTCGTCCAGCAGATTGGTGGTGGCCAGAATTTGTTTTTTGCCGGTGGACCGGGAGAGGTTCGGGTTGGATAGGATTTTCATTTTAACGGCGGAGCTGTTCTGGACTATCACACGCTGGAAATAGTCGCGGTCGGTCAGCAGGGTGGGAGCGGCGTCCGCTTTGCTGTTGTCGGCGGTGGCCAGACCGCCGCGGGCCGGGTTTCCGGCCAGGTCGGAGCGGTAATAGCTGCCGTCGCGCCGGGTCAGTACGAAGGCGGTTATGGCCGGGTCCGCGACAGCTATTTCGTGTAAAACCGGTTTAGCTGAATTCCAATTAAAATTATAGACATCGGGGTGACGGCTCAGGGCATCGGCATAATCCAGCGGTGTGCTGAAAAAAGAGCCGATTTTTCCGCCGACGGTCAGAGCATATTCGGTGAGAAAGCCTATCGCTGTTTTTTCAACGGTGCGGCTGGTACTGGCCAAAAGAAATACCATGCTGAAAACAAATGGTAAAAGGGAAAGAAGAACAAAGAAAAGACCTAGTCTCTGTTTTAAACGCATAATTCACCTCGTTGTGCAGTCATAACGCCTGGTTTCAGCCTTCGTCGGATAATACCGCGATGCGATCAAAATGATAGAATCGCTGAAGGTGATTCCGGCTTGGATTTAAATAAATTCCATGACCGGGTATCTGTTCATGAATATCGGAATATAAAACAAAACCAATAGCGGTTTCGTTCCGACGGCGCGCAGCTTCGATTATAGTGTAGAAATCGACATCGGTGTCGAGTTTGAGGTAGTTTTCGACCGGTTTAAGGTAAATTTCAGCTCCGTGAGGATTGGTTATCTCGCTGATTACCGGTCCGAAATCCGGATGGGCGGTCATCTGCGCGGCGATGTGCAGAACCAGGTCGTTGCTGACAATGTCGTGTTCATGAAGTGAACGGTCTGTGCTGTCCACAGAATCCAGGCTGTCCAACTGAATTGTAAGATTGTTACGCAGACCGTAAAGCCCCATCCTCCGGCGCAGGGCGTTAACCAGGGTCATGGTTCGACGGTCGCCGTCGGTTTCATTGCGGAAAACGATAATGTTTTCGAACATCTCAAGCTGCAGACTGTCCAGGAATTCCTGTGAATACAGGGCCGCAAGCGTGTGACTGACGCGCAGGTTATCCGTGGACAGCGATTCAGGCGCGGGCGATGGCTGACGGTCGCTGACAACCAGGGCAGTCGACCCGGCGGAGACATATTTAGAGAGTTCATTAAGCGTAGCGGCGGTCTTGCGGTTCCAACCCAGTATTAAATATGATTCACCGTCCTTCCCGCTCAGCCGTTCTTCGGAGAGCGCTTCCTGTCGGGGCGCGGGGAGCGGCGGTGTGGAGTGGCGGATGCTAGCGGTGTCTGGACCGATAATAATAATCCGGTCGGTTTCTCCAATTACGCTGTTCATCGGGGGATTGAGCCGGGTTTGGGCGTTTCCGGCCAGGCCGATGACGGTGGCGTTTTCAAAAAGCCTCAGGCTTTTACTGAAGGTTTTTCCGGTTAATTCTCCGGCCGGGATAAAATGAATGTCGTTTTCCCGGAAGGACAGCAATTCTCGGTACAGGTGAATCAGTTTGGGCTGCCGGGCTACCTGGGCCAGAATGCGCGGAATGATGGCCTGGATACAGATTATGTCAGTTTCGGTTCCGCCGGCTGAAAGTATTTCGGTGGTCAGGTGATCGCGGTACAGCAGTATCAGGATGCGCCGGAAGGGTTTTTCGGGCTGTATGGAGCGGACCGCGAGTAAAATGTCCAGGGCTGCCTGTTCTCCTTCCGGTACTCCGTAGGTGTTGATCAGGATGGTGCCGGCTGAAGCCGCTCCGGCGGAGCGCAGCTCCGCCGCGTTCCGGCAGTCTCCGCGCAGCACCCGCAAGCCTGATAGTTTTGGATAGTCAGCCTTGAAAGAGGCGGGCAGCTCATTCGAAAGGAGTGTCAACGCCCGCTGCTGGATTGCCGGTAACGAGTTTAATTCCCGCATGATCAGCGGCAGGGTCTCGGACCAACCCAGAATCAGCACCGGGGCGTTGTCCTGTTCATCGTATTTATGCTTGCTTACGTGCGGCATACGGCCTCCCTGATCTTTTCAAACGGAAATTTGGACATCTATCGTTAAAATTTTCCGGCGCTTAACTTCCAGAATCCTGAAGGAAAAGGGTTTAATGTCGACAGTCAAACCCGGGGCGGGAAGCTTCCCGCAAACTTCCATTATAAGGCCGCCGACGGTTTCGTAATAGTCGGAATGGAGGCCGGCTTTCAGTAATTCGTTGAAATCGGACAGTTTAAGAGAGCCGGGAACCTGAATGCGGTTACGGTGTATAAAGCGCACAGAATCCAGGGGCGAGACTTCCGCTGTGTCATACTCGTCGTGAATTCCGCCGAATACCGCGGCCACGGCGTCGTCCATGGTGACCAGCCCGTCCGTCCCGCCGTGTTCATCAATTACAATGGCCATGCTCAGCTCCTGCGCTTCCAGGGTTTGCAGCAGCTTAAAGGCGGTCTGGCTTTCTGGAACAAAGCATACCGGACGGAGAATCGACTCCAGAGTGAAATTGGCGCCGGTTTCCCGGCAAAACAGGATGTCCTTGTAATGAATCATCCCGATCATCACATCCATGCTCTGTTCAAAGACGGGCATCCGGGAATACTGATGCGTCCGGAAGGCGGTGAGTACTTCCTCAAAACCGGCTGTTGAGCTGATGGCGCAAATTTCGGTCCGGGGGGTCATAATTTCACGGATGCGCAAGTCGGTAAAATCAAAGGCCCGGCTGAGCAGGTCGTGTTCGCTCTCTTCGAGGATGCCTTCGGAGCGGCCTACCCGGATCATGGTTTTCAGCTCGTCCTCGGTTATGGCGCCCTGTTTTGCCGGCAGGATTTTTTCGATCAGGAAATCCAGCATCCGCACAAAAAAAGTCAGCAGTCGAGTGGCGGGGTAGAGCAGCGTGAGTACCATTGAAATCAGAGGCGTAAAAAACAGAGCGGTGCGTAGTGGATGTCCGAGCGCCAGACTTTTCGGGGTAATCTCGGAAAAAATGAGAATGACGATGGTCATAAAAATTGTCGCGAGGCCTGTGCCGGCCTGACCGAAAGCCGTAATAGCCACTACTGTCGCCAGGCTGGAAGCCCAGATATTTACCAGATTGTTGCCCACCAAAAGTGTGGTGAGCAGTCTTTTGGGGTCCGCTAAAACAGCCAGCAGGCGCCGGCTTTTCCGGTCGCGGTTGCGCTTCAGGGTGCGCAGCCTGGTGCCGGTAACCGAGGAACAGGCCGATTCCGCGGCCGAAAAAAAAGCGGAGGCCATCAGCAACAGCAACAGCGTAATCAGGGGCAGTATCAGATTAAGCATGACCGTGCCCCCGATGATCGTCCATTTGTAGTGTTTCGATGCGGCGGGCCTTGATGGCGGTCACGGTAAATTCCACTCCCTGTATCAGAACTGTTTCTCCGGCTTCCGGGATGCTTCCGGTCAGTTCCATAAAAAGGCCGGCAATTGTTTCATGGTATTTGGAGGCAAGAGTCAGATTGAACCGTTCGTTGACGTCGCCGATGCGTTCGGCACCGGAAAGAATAACCGGCCCGCTGACGGTTTTAACCCGGTCGGCCTCCGGGGTATCAAATTCATCGCGGATACCGCCGAAGAGCTCAATGACTAAATCTTCGGTCGTCACTATGCCGGCGGTGCCGCCGTATTCATCCAGCACTACGGCCAGATTGCGGTTGCCCTCGCGCAGTTGTTTCTGGATCGCGGATATTTTCTGGGATTCAAACACAAACAGCGGCGGCCGCATCAGTGACCGGACGGAAAAGGAAGGGTTGGCGATGTCCGCGAATAAAAAGTCCTTAATGTACAGCACACCGAGGATCTCATCGACATTGTCCTGATAGACCGGGAACCGTGACAGACTGGAGTTGTGGGAGATTTCCAGTATTTCCCTGGCGGTGGCTGTCAGCGGAATCGCGATCATATCGGTACGGGGCGTCATGATATCGCGGGCGTTTAGATCGGTATACTTGAGGATTTTGTGCATCAGCGCGCCGCCGGTATCCTCAAGGGTGCCGGATTCCGTTCCGGCGTCGATCAGGGTGCGGATATCGTCTTCGCTGACCGCGCTCTTCCGCCCGGCCGGTTTCGAGCCTGAAAGCCGCCGCAGCAACCGGGTGAAAGAATTCAGCAGAAAAACCGCCGGAGCGGTTAGGTAAAAAAAAGCCAGCAGCGGCATTGAGAAGCCCATCGCGAAAAATTCGGGACGGGTCAGCGCGGTGGTTTTTGGTAAAATTTCACCGAAGATCAGGATTATGACGGTGGTCAGCACGGTGGCCAGGCCTACGCCCCCGGCTCCGAAAGTTTCAAAAATCAGGGTGGTGACAATTGCGGAGGCTGAGATATTGACGATGTTATTACCGATCAGGATCGAGGTTATTAAACTTTCCCGATGCGCGAGCAGCCACTCCACCCGGGCGGCGGCACGCACTTTCTTTTCGCGGAGGTACCTGATGCGCAGATTGCTGAGGGACAGGAAGGCCGTCTCGGACGCTGAGAAGAACATGGAGCAAAGCAGCAGGATCGTGAGTATCAGCGGATAATTATGTGCGGCGGGTGCGGGATTAACAGCCATAAAGGATAGATGAAAGATAGCCTATCCGGACCATACCGTCAAGAAAGTGATATTGCCGCAAAAAAAAGCTTTCCGGCGGTTGAAGGCCGGAAAGCTTTGTCTCTGTTTCTGTCTGGCGAGCGGAAACTATTGGGCCGGATTCGGGTTGGACTTGATCTGTTCGATGGTGGCCTGAATCTGCATGGCGCCGGGATTAGCGGGATCGGCGGCAATGGCGGTTTCCAGCCATTCAATGATCTGCTCGTTCTTGACGGTACCGGACATGGCATAAAGATAGGAGGTCATGTACCAGGCTTCCTGGGTTTGGGCGGCGTCAAGGATACCGGTGTCGATCAGTTTCTTGAAAGATTCGGCGGCTTCGGTGAGGTTGCCGGCCTGATAGGCGGTAACGGCGTCCAGATAGGCAGTCTGCAGGCTGTACTTGCCAAGCAGTCCGGCTTCATTGGCGGCGTCCAGGGTTGGTACTTCTTTGATGAGATCGGCGTATTTATCGCGCTGGTAGGGGGAAAGCAGTTCTACAAAGGCGTCGATGTTTTTGGCTTTTTCCACGCCGGAAGACTTATCAATGGCTTTCTTGAGGTTGACCAGTTTGGTGCGGCTTTCCTTAAAGCTGGCCAGGTAGTTCAGGAAGCTCTTGATGTCGGTGGTGGCGGCTGGTGTTTCTTTTCCTTCGGGTTCGACGGCGGGAACGGCTTCAGCTGGCGGGGTACCGGAGGCATACAGGTCGCCGGTGCTGGTCTGTAGCACGAAATAGGGCATGGTTTGAACGCCGTAGGAGGCAATTACTTCATATACCTTGTCCTGGGCTTCGGGAGTGGTCTTGGTGGAGTCCTGGATCACGTCAATGTTGCACAGCACATATTTGGAGGACGCTTTCGGGAAGAAATCCTCGGTGAATACGGCGGCGGCTAATTCCTGGCTGGGAATATCCCAGTCGGAACCGGTAAATACTACCAGCAGATCCTTGCCGTTCTTCTCGGAAAGGGCTTTGGCTTCTTCAAAGTCGGTAATCCAGGCGGTCTGGGCTTTTCCGCATCCGGCCAAAACAAGGGCCAGGGCGGCTAAGGCGATAAGTACATGCTTTTTCATGGAGTCTCCTAACAAAAATATCTGACACCCGCGGCGAATATATTCTGACATGTATCGCCGGGAATGTTTTTATACAGTGCCGGGCCTGCAGGACGACGTCCTCCGGGGCCCTGGTCAATTGTCCTTTCGCTGTGTCCCATTTTTCCCAAAATTCTTCCGGTGCTGTCGGTCAATCCTTCTATCGCGTACTGGGACCCGTTGGGATTCTCGGGTTCCACCATGGTAGGCCGGCCGTTGTGATCGACGTATTGGGTAAAAATCTGCCCATTGCGGAACAGCTCTTCCGCTTGGGCTTCAGCGATTATAACACGTCCTTCACCGTGTGACACGGGAATTGTATGAATTTTACCTTGTAAAAGATTTTCACCGGCCGCCCAGGGAGAGAGCGCGGAGGTGACGCGGGTACTGACAAAGCGGGAGATGTGGCGACCTACGGTATTGTAGGTCAAGGTCGGCATTTCGGCTTTTGGCGGCAGAATCTGACCATAAGGTACCAGGCCGACCTTTATCAAAGCCTGGAAGCCGTTGCAAATCCCCAGAATCAAGCCTTTGCGGGTTAAATACAGTTCCATGATGGCGTCTGTGATGGCCGGTTCACGGATAATATTGGCGATAAATTTGCCAGACCCGTCCGGTTCATCCCCGGCGGAGAAGCCGCCGGAGAAAGCCAGAATTTGGGCGGTACCGATGGCCTTTTCCAGTTCGGACAGCGACTCACTCAGTTCCCGGGCGGTGCGGTTGCGCAACGGTAAAATGAGGGTGTCCGCGCCGGAAAGTTGGAAGGCCCGAGCCATATCGTACTCGCAGTTGGTCCCCGGGAATACCGGAAGCACCACCAGTGGGCGGGCGTTTTTGGCTGCCCCTGGAGTTTTATGGACGGTTGTGGAAATTTTCGGCAGGGCGACAGCCCAAGCGGGCAGGTTATTTTCCGGAAGCCGTCCGGAAACCGGCGGGAAGACAACGCTCAGCGTCTTTTCCCAGGCCATCTGCGCGCGATCCAGCGGGATTTTTTTCCCGTTTATCGAAATTATTGCCTCCGCGCAGGTGTTTCCCAGGCGGTACCAGCCGTTGTGCTCTGTTATCTCCTTGACTGGAGTGCCTTCCAGCTCCAGGATCAGGCTGCCATAGAGGGGAGCGAACAGGATCGCGGACAGCGGATCGAGCGCGACGCTCTGGCCGTGCGCCAGAATTGCCGGGAGTTTCAGTTTTTGCAGAGTTTCAGCCTGCAGCGCGGCGCCGACGCGGTTACCGAAAGCCATCCGGCAGAGGGCGGCAGCCATACCGCCGCTGCCGATCGGGTAGGCCGAACGGATACGGACACGATCGCCCAGCTGGCGCAGAACGGCAGCGTGGGCGTTAAAACTGTCCCAGTCCGGAGTGCCGTCGGCCTTCCATGGGGTGTGGATGAGCAGCAGCGTATTGCCGGGCGCGGAGAGCGAACCGCCGCGGACCTCGTCCTGTTCGGCGGTGGTGACGGCAAAAGAGACCAGGGTCGGCGGAACGGTCAATTCATGGAAGGTGCCGCTCATACTGTCCTTGCCGCCAATGGCCGCCGTCCCCGCGGCCATTTGGGCGGTCAGGGCGCCGAGCAGGGCCGCGGCCGGTTTACCCCAGGCTTCGGCGCTGGAAGCGCGTTCAAAATATTCCTGAAAGGAGAGCCGACAGCTCGAAGGATCGCCGCCGAGGGCCAGAATTTTTGTCAGGGACTCCAGGACCGCGAACTGGGCGCCGTGAAAGGGGCTCCAGCGGGCGGCGCGGGGGTCAAAGCCCATGGTCATCAGGCTGACGGTGGAGGTTTCTTTCCCGGGGCCGACCGGGAGCCGGGCAGCCAGGCCGCATTCCGGGGTGGACTGCCAGGCGCCGCCCATCGGGAAGAGGATGCCGGCGGAGCCGATGGAGCCGTCAAAGCGCTCGCCCAGGCCGCGCTGTCCGGCATTGGAAAGGTCGCCCAGTAAAGCCAGTGTTTGTTCGGTTAAGTCCGGTTGGGCCTTCGCCACGGCGGCCGGTACCCAGTTCCAGGTTTCCGACGGGTTGGTTAGTCGGGCCCGGGCGGTGCGCTCGGCGCCTGCGGTATCCAGGAAAGAACGGGCGATGTCGACTATGGTCTGCCCCTGCCAGCGCATAATCAGGCGCGGCTCGGCGGTAACCCGGGCGATGACGGCGGCGTTCAGGTTCTCGGCGTTGGCGGCCGCGATAAAGGCTTCAGTGTCGGTTTCGCGTACCACGACGGCCATGCGTTCCTGGGATTCGGAAATTGCCAGCTCGGTACCGTTAAGGCCTTCGTATTTTTTGGGAACGGCGTCCAGGTCGATATCCAGGCCGGGAGCCAGTTCGCCTACCGCAACGGCCACTCCGCCGGCGCCGAAATCATTGCAGCGGCGGATCATGCGGGTCAGGGCGGCATTGCGGAACAGCCGCTGAATCTTCCGCTCTTCGACGGCGTTGCCTTTTTGGACTTCGGCCCCGGCGGTGGCAACCGATTCGGCGGTATGGGCCCGCGAGGAGCCGGTAGCTCCGCCGATTCCATCCCGTCCGGTGCCTCCGCCGACCATGATAACCACGTCGCCGGCCTCCGGTTCCTCGCGGATTACCTGGGAGACCGGAGCGGCGGCAATAACCGCGCCCAGTTCCATGCGCTTGGCCAGAAAGCCCGGATCGTAATATTCAATGACCTGTCCAGTGGCTAGACCTATCTGGTTTCCGTAGGCTGAAAAGCCGGCGGCGGCTTCCCGGGTCAGTTTAATCTGCGGCAGTTTGCCGGGGATGGTCGCTTCGATCGCGGCGGTGGGATCGCCGGCTCCGGTTACGCGTAAGGCCTGGTATACCCAGGCGCGCCCGGAAAGCGGGTCCCGGATGGCTCCTCCCAGACAGGTAGCGGCCCCGCCGAAGGGTTCAATTTCAGTTGGGTGGTTGTGGGTTTCATTTTTAAACATCAGCAGCCAGGGTTCTGTCCCGATTACCGCGCCGTCCTCGCCGGTCAGGCGGACATCAATAAAAATCGAACAGGCGTTTATTTCGGCCGACTCTTCCAGGTTTTCCAGCAGTCCGCGTTTACGCAGGGCCTTTGCGCCGATTATGGCCATGTCCATCAGGGTAACCGGTTTGTTTTTTCCGGAATACAGTTCGGCGCGCAGACCGGAATAGGCTTGGAGGGCGGAGCGGAAGGTTTCCGCGAATGGTCCTTCATCAATCGAAATGTCTTCAAGGATAGTGTTGAAGGTGGTGTGACGGCAGTGGTCGGACCAGTAAGTGTCTAGAACCTTAATTTCTGTCTCGGTCGGATCACGACCTTCCGAACGGAAGTATTTCTGCAAAAAGGCCAGGTCGTTGAGGTCCATGGCCAGACCGGCCTGCTTATGGAATGTTTCCAGGGCGGATTTTTCAAGGCCGGTAAAACCATTGAGAATGGCGATCTCAGCCGGTTTTCCGGTTTCGAGGGCCAGGGTTTCCGGGTGTCCGGCGGAAGCTTCATGGGAGTCTACGGGGTTGATCAGATAGGCATGTATACGTTTGAGTTCGTCGGCGCTGAGCTGTCCTTTCAGAATAAAGAGCCGGGCTGTACGCACCCGGATTGTGCCGCGCTCCGCGCCGGGCAGCAGGGCCAGGCATTGCTCGGCCGAGTCGGCGCGCTGGTCGTATTGGCCGCTGAGGTATTCAATGGCGATAACGGTTTCTTCCGGGGAAACCGGCAAGCTCTCGCGGTATACGGTGTCGCTCTGGGGTTCGGAGAAGATCTGGAGGGCGGCTGTTTCGGCAGTAAGGGCGTTTATTCCCTCGATGTCGTAGCGGTTGACATAGCGTACCGCTTTCAGGTTTTTGACGCCGACAAAATTTACCAGTTCGGTATAGGTTCGCCGGGCCTCATTTTCGAAACCTGCCTTTCTTTCGACAAACAGACGGTGTATGGGCGACTTCATGAAATTCCTCCGGAGGTGCCAATATTGCCATATAAATCCCGAATTGCATAGACCGCGCGCTCCCCTTTATTCAATTCGCCGGCTGTGATATTACTAGGACTACAGGCAACCAGCCTGACGAGGAGCAAACTATGCAGGAAATTCTGGATCTCTTACAAAATGACGCCCGTCTGACCGCCGAAGACATCGCCGCAATGACCAAGAAACCGGTCGCAGAAGTTGCGGAAATTATCGCGCGGTTCGAGAAGGAAGGCGTGATTCTGAAATATACTGCAATCGTCAATCAGGATAAAATGCACGAGAGCGCCGAAGTGGTACGCGCGGTGATCGAAATACAGGTAACCCCGGAGCGCGAGCATGGCTTTGACGCCCTGGCTGAACGCATTTACCGCTTTCCTCAAGTTAAGTCGTTGCACCTGATGTCCGGCGGGTATGACCTTCAGGTCATTATTGAAGGGAAAACCCTGAAGGAAGTCGCCTTTTTTGTTTCTGAAAAACTGGCGACCCTCAACGGAGTTAAGAGCACCAAAACCCACTTTGTGCTGAAGACCTACAAGGAAAACGACATTCTGTATGTGGACAGCAAAAAAGACCGCCGGGAGGGCGTGACCGCATGAATAACCGCACAGACCGTTTTTCTGAAAAAATGATGAAGACTCCTCCCTCGGCCATCCGCAAATTTTTTGACCTGATTATCGGCCGGGATGATATTATCTCGCTCGGCGTCGGCGAGCCGGATTTTCCAACGCCCTGGGTGATGCGCGAGGAAGCCTACTACCATCTGGAGCAGGGACACACCTCCTATACTTCGAACTGGGGCTTGACCGAACTGCGCGAGGCAATCGCCGCGTATTTGCAGAAATTTAAACTGCGCTATGACCCAAAAACCGAGATCCTGGTGACTATCGGCGTTTCCGAAGCGATCGATGCTGTGCTCCGGGCCATTCTCAATCCCGGGGACGAGGTGATAGTCGCCGAGCCCTGCTACGTATCGTATCAGCCCCTGGTGGAGCTTTGCGATACCAAACTGGTGCGCCTGGATACCACAGCCGATAAGTTTATCGCGACGGCCGCTTCCATCGAAAAACTGATTACCCCGAAAACCAAGGCGCTGATGCTGTGTTCCCCGAGTAACCCGACCGGCCGGATGATACCGGCGGACGAGTTGGCGAAGATTGCCGAACTGGCTAAAAAACACGGAATATGGGTGCTTTCGGATGAAGTGTACTGTGAGCTGGTCTATGAGGGCCATCAGCATGTATCGATCGCTTCTATGCCCGGCATGAAGGATTACACCATTGTATTGAACGGGTTTTCCAAGGCTTTTGCCATGACCGGCTGGCGCATCGGTTACCTGGCCTGTCCGCCGGATCTGATGGCCCAGGTGCACAAGCTGCATCAGTATTCAACCATTTGCGCCCCGATTATGAGCCAGTACGCCGCCTTGGAGGGCTTGCGCAACGGCGCCGCCGAAGTGGAAAAAATGCGGGTGTCCTATCAGCAGCGCCGTAACCTGATGGTGCACGCTTTTAAGGAAATGGGGCTGCCGGTAAACGAGCCGGAGGGCGCTTTTTACATTTTCCCGGATATCCGTAAAACCGGCCTGACTTCCGAGGAATTCGCCACCAAGCTGATCAACGAGTACAAGGTGGCGGTGGTTCCCGGTACAGCCTTTGGGGTCGGAGCGGAAGGTTTTGTGCGATGCTGTTACGCTACCGAGATCGGCAAGCTCAAGGAAGCTTTGCGCCGGATTGGCCTGCTTTTAGCGGGAAAACCACTGGAAGTTTGATAGGCTATCAACGATAGTATAACGCGGATCCCATCAATACTATGGAGTGTGCAGCGATGAAAAAGCTTTTTTTGATTATTGCCGTGCTGATTCTCTGCGGTTCAGCGCTGTCAGCGCAGCGGGCCGTAAAGCTGGATGATGCCATTGGTACCATTGCTAAAAATCTCTCGGACAAGCTCCCTGCCGGCACAAAGGTTGTGATTATCGACATTCGGGCCGAGACAAATACAGCCAGTGAATACATTATCGAGCAGCTGACGGTCGAGTTTCTCAACCTTGGCAAGCTGGTGGTAGTGGATCGCAAGAGCCTGGACCTGATTCGTCAGGAACTGTCTTTCCAGATGTCCGGCGACGTCAGCGATGAATCCGCCCAGCGCATCGGCGGCATGGTTGGGGCGGAAACCCTGATTTCCGGGTCCTTCGAGGAGCTGCGTGACTCATACCGCCTGAGCATGAAGGCCGTTAAAATTGAGACTTCCGAGATTCAGTATCTGTCGAGTACCACTATTCAGAGCACCGAGCAGACCGATGTGCTGACCGGTAAGGCCGCTAAGCCTTCGGCGGCCGGAACTGTGGTCCGTAAAGCTGCCGATTTTTCAGGACGGCTGATTGCCGCTTCGATTAATCCGCTTTTCGGGATCGGGTCCTTCATTCAGGGCGATTCCAGCGGCGGCTCCACCGTGGTGTTTTGGGAGGGAGTAGGATTGGCTTCGCTGCTGTATGCCGGTTCGATAGCTGAAACTGAACATGACAAAAGCGAGCGTTGGGCTGTAGTCGGAACGGTATCACTCGGAATCGGCGTGGTCTATTCCTGGATCAGGCCCTGGACCTATAACCGCGCCCCGAAGGTCGCGCAAACCCTGGACAATATCCGGGTAAATTGGACGGCGGCGGATGAAATCTCGGTAGGTTACCGCCTGCAGCTAAAATAAGTCTCAGCGCTCAGTTTTCACCCAGGGCCGCGAGCTTTTCGCGGGCCCGGACGGCGTTGTTTTCCAGAAAACCGGATTCAAATATTTCGAGAGCACGGGAATAAGCTTCCCGTGCTTTTTTTTGGTCTCCGGCTTTTTCATGAATTGCTCCGATGGCCAGGTAGATCATTCCCAGTCCGTTGGTGTTTTCGGCCCGGCGGTCAAAGGTCAGCGCGGTTTCCAGGGCGGAGAGAGCTGTCGCGTATTGCCCGGCTTTGGAACGCACCGAGGCGATCAGGTACCAGTCGTAGGCTGTATCTTCCAGATACCGGTTTTTTTCATGGATTGAAACCGCGGCTTTGAGGGCTGTTTCCGCTTCCCGCCAGTTGCCCAGTTCTTTCTCGGCCAGCCCGATAACTTTCCAGGCAAAGGCGGTATATAAGGGTTCGCCCTTGATGGCGCTCATTTCTGTTTTAGCAATCGCGCGGGCGGAGACCGCCAACTGCTGCCGCTCCTCCCGGGAGAGATCACTGTCGGTTCCTTCCGGCAGGGTACTGCGGGCCAGATAAATACGCGCTATAGCTGTCAGCGTGCGGTTCTGCTCTGCCTGCAGCAGGGCTTCAGTCCAGGCTTTTTCGGCTGACTCGCGGTTTCCCTGGTTGAACCAGGCATTACCGCGGGAGAGCAGTACTTTTACGCGGGTTTCATTGTCGTCGGTACTGACGGCCAGTCTCCAGGATTCATCTAAAAACAGGTGGGCATTTACAAAGTCCTCAATGCTGACGGCCCGGTTGGCCAGATCCAGCTGACCGACGGCGGCGTTGCGGGTGGTAAATATTTCCGGAGGCCGTTTGGGGGCGGAAGAACATCCGGTACCAAGCATGGCCAGAAGAACGGCCAGGCTGGCCGCCGTGAGGGTTATTCTTCCAATATTGACACTGCGGGCTGCTTTCATAATTTTCTCCCTTAGAAGTCGATGCTGCGTGAGTTGGTGCCGGAGGAATCGGTTTGTACCCGGTCCGGAACGCCGTTGCGCAGCAGCGGATTGTTTTTAAGCGCTTCCAGAACATCCTGTCCCTGCACCAGGGCAATGCGCAGGTCCTCGATCAGACGGGCAATCTGCGGTACCTGGGACTTGATGATCGAAGAGGAGGCTTCCACGTTCTTCAAGGTGCCTTCAACGGCAAATAGCGAACCTTCGATGCTGTCAAACATCACGCCCTGCGGGTCGATCAGGGTAGGAACGAGTCCATTGGGGTTGCTCAGGGTTTTTTCCATCTCGGCTGTCATGTTGCGCACATTGATCAGGATCTGATCCAGCGAGCGCTCCAGGTCGGAGGAAATGGCGGCGGCATTGGTCATGGTGCCGGCTACGCCGGTCATGGTTTCGGCGAGCGGCCCGCTGCCGGTTCCCCGGAAGGCGCCATTGAGCTGGCTGAGTGTATCGTTGATATTGGTTAACAGCGGGTTGACCTGGGCCATCAGGTTGGAGATGGTGTCGTCCCGCTTCGGTATGATCACCAGTCCTGTTTCGATCAGCACGCGGCCTTCGGGACTGTCCACGCGGGGAATGAAGGAGCCTTCCTCGATCAGTGCGGAACCCTGGCCCGGATGGAAGAGCAGCTGATTGCCCAGACCGATCGGGTTGACGATCAATTCGATTACTGAGCCCTCCCGGACCCGGTCGTAGTAGGTATCCTGAATAAAGAAATGCACATCGACCAGGTTGGCTTCATTCAGCGAGAAGGCCCGTATTTTTCCGACAGGGAAACCCTTGTAAATCAAAGGCATGCCGGCGCTGATGCCGCTGGCCGTGTCAAAGCTGGTGACAAAATCATAATCCTTGGCAAACCAGCGCTGCTTGCTGCCGATCATGAAGATTACCAGGAATAGGGCCAGCAGGGCCGCGATGGCTAAAAAACCGACAACCTGATCGGCGTAACGAATCTTGAATTTCATACCGCGATTCCTTTTTCTATAACTTTAATCAGTTCGGGGTTTCCCGCGAATTCCGCGCCGCTGACCGACCAGGCCAGTTTACCGTCCTCGATCATGCAGACCTGTTCGGCGAGGTCCCGGATTACCCGGATATTATGACTGATAAATACCACTGTTGTATTTTTTTCGTGAAGCGCGCGCACCAAGTTGACCAGCCGGCGGGCGGCGGCGTCATCCAGGGATTCGGTCCACTCGTCCAGGAAGAGCAGCTGCGGCTTGCAGAGCAGTGCCCTGGCGAAGGCAATCAGTTTCTGCTCTCCCATGGAGAGCTGTGCCGGGCGTACTTCCAATGATTTGCGGTAGCCGACCTCGGCTATAACTTCCCGGATACGGTCCCGGCGGTCTTTGATCGTCATTTTCGGGCAGTGAATTTTCAGGGGAAGCTCCAGTATCTGCGAGAGATTCTGGTTAGCCCACAGGGCGGAGTCCTGGAAGACGAAGGCGCTTTCCCGGCGGAAACAGAGGTTGTCCGCCCGGGACATGGTCGAAATTCCCGAACCCTTATAGTAAACCTCACCCGCGCTGGGGACAAGCAGACCGGCGGCCAGCTTCAAGGCTGTACTTTTTCCACCGCCGGAGGGTCCGATCATGGCGGTTACCTTCCCGGCTTCAAAGGACATCGCCAGATCTTCAATGATCATTTTTTCCTGGGCGGCGAAGGAGGTGTTTTTCAGTTCAATGAGCGCTTCAACCATTTTCTTTTCCCTCCTCTACAACAGATAAAAAGCCGCGGATATTAGCAGATTGGCCGCGATGCACCAGGCAAAGGCGCTGCCGACGGCGCGCAGGCCGGCCTGGGGGATTTCGGTACTGGCCCGTTCCACTGAAAAACCCTGAACGGTGGCCACGATCGAAATTATCATACCGAAGATAACGCTTTTTACGAGCGATACCAGAATATCGGCTAACTGCAGGCTGGAAAGTATCTCGTTAAAGTAGTCGACGGCCGGGGTTTGGCTTAATACCTGAACGATGACGAATGAACCGGCCAGGCCGAAGATCGAAAAGTAAATATTCAACAGGAACAGTGAGATGGTGACCCCTAGAAACCGCGGCACTACAATGTGTTCGATGGGATCAACACCGACGGAGATATAGGCCTCCACTTCATGGGAAACCACCATTCCGGCGATTTCGGTGGCTATGGCTGTTGCCGAGCGGGCGATAATAATGAAGGCCGTCAGTAGCGGGCCGAGTTCGCGGGTGATGATCATGATTAACAGGGGGTAAACCAGTTTGCCCTGCGAAAAACTGGTCAGGATGGGCAGACCCAGCAGGTTTACGGCCGCTCCTATACCGGCGGCCAGCAGGCTGGATATCCCTAAGGCTTCCACAAAGGTAAACAGGACCTGCATGATCAGGATTTTATAGGCGGCCTGTCCCCGATAGAAAAAAAGCGGTACCCCACGGATGGTTTTTCCGAAAAAACCGATGGTGTACACTGAGTCGCTGACTTTTTTTATGAGCGAATGACCGACCTGAGCAAGCATGGTTAAAGTATACACCAATGCCGGAGAAAAGCGCAATGAAGCGTTGGAGAAACTGGAGCCTTGAAGGGCCGCGTGCCGGTTGCTGGCCGCGCGCCGGTTGCTGGCCGCGACCCTTCGGTGGTAAGCTGGACTCCTGATGATTGATTCCATATACATACTCCAGCCCCCGGTTCTGCAGCTCAACGGCCCCTATCCTTCCGGCGCCTACCTCTCGGCTTTTTTTCGCACTAAAGAGGCGCGTGCGCTGTGTCCTTCCGCCACGGTATGCTGGATCGACGTTAATAACCGCCTGTTCCGCCGGCTGTTCAGCGCCGCCGGCTTGTCGCGCCTGTTTGACCTTAGCGCTAAACGAGCCGCGACCCTGGAGGGTGAGGCGGGAATAATCGCCCGCCGTTTTTACTCTGAGCGGGAACGCTGGCAGCGCTGGATTGGCACTATCGTCTCAATTCTTTGCGGGAGCGACCGTGAATTGACACATGCCCTGATGCGCTCGCCGCAGCTGCCGCGCGGTCCGCGCCTGGAAGCCTTTCTGGCAGGACTGGACGTCGAGGGCGGACCGGATGAGGCCCGCATGCTCGCGACGGTAGCATTGGAAGATATTGCCGACTATATTACCGCCGTCTACGACAGCGAATTCTCGCTGGTACGCTACGCCGAGTCCATCGCCGCCAGTGAGCGCAGTTTCAGCAAGATTGAAGGAGCGCTGGACCGTCCGCTCGTCCGGGATTTCTTTGAGCCCTTGATGGAAGAGCTGCTGGACGGGATCGACGCTGAACAGGGCCCGGGAACGGAGAGCCGGCCGACCGGAAAGAAGCTGTTCTGTATTTCGATACCGTTTCCGGGCTGCATGGTTCACGCTCTGGCCATGGCCAGGGCTCTGCGCCGCCGCTATGGCAGTAAGGCCCTGATCGCCTTCGGTGGCGGCTATGTAAATACCGAGCTGCGCTCCTGTGCCAGCGAGCAGCTATTTAGTTACATTGATTGCCTCGGCTTTGACCGCGGGTACGGCGCGCTACTCTCTATACTGCAGGCTGAGAAGGCGGAGGTTTTGGAAGCTGTCCTTCCGCGCCGGCTGTTCTGTCCGGAAGAGTTCCGGGCAACCGAAGCGCGGCTGACCGCAAACCTGGTCCCCGACTATGATGATATCGATTTTTCGCTTTATCCACGCCTGGCTGACACCCATAATCCGATGCACCGGCTGTGGTCCGACGGAGCCTGGCTGAAAGCCTATCTGGCGCACGGCTGTTACTGGCACCGCTGTTCGTTTTGCGACGTATCTTTGGACTATATCCGCGCTTACAAGCCGGTGAATGTGCCGGCTCTGTTTACCGCCCTGCGCGCCCAGGCCGACCGTAGCGGCGTTCATGGCGTTCACTTCGTAGATGAAGCCGCTCCGCCCCGTGCCCTGCGCGATTTTGCCCTGGCCAATTTAGGTTTGCTTGATGGTGGCGGCGACGGTATATCGGCCGCGAGTGGGTCAGCGTCGTTTGGCGGTGGTAATCCCCCGGCCCTGCCGCTGTCCTTTTGGGGAAACATCCGCTTTGAAAAGACTTTTACCCGTGACCTGGCTGATTTGCTGGCCGCCGGTGGACTCGTCGGCGTTTCCGGCGGAATCGAGATTGCTTCGCCGGAGGGCTTTAAGGCGGTGGACAAGGGTATCGACCTGGAAAACCTGGTGGCGGTTTGCGCGGCGTTTAAGGAAGCCGGTGTGCTGGTGCACTCGTATCTGATATATGGCTACTGGAACGAGAGTGACCAGGAGGTGGTGGATTCAGCCGAGGTGATGCGTCAGCTCTTCGCCGCCGGTTTGGTGGATTCGGCCTTTTGGCACAAATTTGTGCTGACCAGGCACTCCCGGGTTTACGGGGAGTGGCAGCGGGGTCTGCATCAGCAGTTGCGGCCGGTTGAAAGCTCAGGCGATTTTGCCGACAACGACCTGCGTTTCGCCGGAGAAGAAAAATCCGCCCGGTTCAGCGCGCCGCTGGACGCCGCCCTGCAGGCCTGGATGGCCGGAGAAAGCCTGGAAAAGCCGGTCCGTTCCTGGTTTCCGTTCAGTGTTCCGTCTCCGCGCATCGAGCGCGATCTGATTGAAAGCTATATTGCCCGGTACGAATCCGCCCGTGACCGGGACTGGCGCTTTCCCTGCGAGAGCGCGGCTTCTTATTACTGGGCGGCTAGCTTGCCGGTGCGGGACGGTTCTGACTTGGTATGGTGGCACAGGGGCGAAGAGGTGCGTTTGGCGGTAAACAGCGGCGCGGCTAAAAAAATGATGGGCCTGTTCTCCGGAGAAAGCACTCTCTTTCCGGGTAGCGCTTTAGCCTGGTTGGACGCGGAGTTGTTCCGCGCCCTGCGCGCTAACGGTCTGGTTCGAGTATGAGGCCCATGCCCAGACGAACGTTCAGCGCCTGGTAGCTGAGTCCCGCTCCGTCGACTGTCGGCCCGAATAAGGTTTCAGAAGGCGGATAGCGCAGATAGGTATCTCCGGGGCGTCCGCCGATATACTGCCAGTCAACTTCGCCGAAGAAACGCAAGGCCGAGGCGGTGCGCCACTCGGCTTGAACTGACGGCCTGAAAAAAATCAAGCCTTCGAAGGAATCCAGATACTCCGTGCCGGTGAGCAGGTGACTGTCGGTGGCCAGGGCGGTGACCAATGGCGAGAAAGCCAGGGAGGCCTGCGCGGAAAAGCGCGCTGACAGCTGGGCTTCGGCCGTGACGCTGAGCAACGGGATAATAAATTCCTGAGAATAGCCGATGACCGGGCCGAAAACTTCAACCTTTGTCGTATTTTCCGACCAGGGAGTGTAGTCTCCGGCGCTTTGACTGCCGGGCATGTCTTCATACTGATAGTAGCCGTCGCTGGCCAGCCATTTTACATAGTGATAGCGGATTCCGGCCGAGGGAATCAATCGAACGGCGCGGTCCGCGCCCAGCAGATCCGGGAAGGCGAAAGTCCAGCCGGCGCGGATTTCAGCTTCATGGGCGGTTTTCAGGGAATTGTTGTGCAGCGACAAATGGGTGCGCTCGTCTCCAATGGGCTGATTCAGGAAGTCTTCATCGCTCATCAGGCCGCAATAACCCGAAAACGCGCCGGCCAGGGTAACTGATACATACAATCCCCTTCGGCTAGTAGTGATAACTTCCATTCCGAAGGTCATCACCGGCTCTGTCGGCCAGATCAGGCGGCTGAGCAGTTGCTCCTCGGCGGCGTCATGCCAGACCAGCTCCCGGGCTTCTCCGTAAACAAAGCCGGACCAGGCGCCGAAATGAATCGTCGGCTGTTCGGCGTGACCGGCAGCGGTGAGTAACGCCGACAGGCAGAACAGGATGGTCAGCGCGGTATGCTGTTTTCTTGTCAGGGGCTTATCCTCCGCGGCGTTATGCCAAGATGAACGGTTTTTTATTGCCGACCGGGCCTTTTCGTAAGTACATTACAGTACAAACAATTTATCACATCAGGGAGAATACCTGCAATGGCAACGTATCAATTTCAGACCGAAGTAAATCAACTGCTGACCCTCATCATCCACTCGCTGTATTCCAACAAGGAAATATTCCTGCGCGAGATCGTCTCCAATGCCTCCGACGCCCTGGACAAGCTCAAGTACCTGAACCTGTCCGACGAGGCTTACAAACAGGTGGTATTCGCGCCACGGGTCGATATTACCTTCGATGAGCCCAAGAAACTGCTGATTGTCCGCGATACCGGTATCGGTATGGATGATCAGGACATTATCAGCAACCTGGGCACTATCGCCCGTTCCGGCACCAAGGCCTTTATCGAGCAACTGGCCAGCGAGGCCAAGAAAGATTCCAATCTGATCGGACAGTTCGGCGTCGGTTTTTATTCGGCTTTCATGGTAGCGGATAAAATCGAGGTGGTTTCTAAAAAAGCCGCCGGTTCAAAAGTCTGGAAGTGGACTTCCGACGGTAAGGGCGCCTATGAGCTCGAGGAAACCGATGATACCGCCTTCCCGCTGATCGAAGGCGTGGGCGAGGGCAGTCATGGTACCTGCGTCACCATGTATCTGACCGACGAGAGCAAGGAATTCGGCACCCGCTGGAAGATCGAAGAAATCGTAAAACGCTATTCCGATCACATCGCCTTCCCGATTTACCTGCACTATACCAATAAAGACTATGACGATAAGGGCAAGGAAACCGGCTCTTCGCCGACCGTGGATCAGATCAACGACGCCACCGCCATCTGGCAGAAGTCCAAGAGCGATCTGAAGGAAGAGGACTACAAAAGCTTTTACCGCTCCCTGTCCCACGATTCCGAAGATCCGCTGCTGTATGTGCATACCAAGGCTGAAGGCACTCAGGAATATACGACGCTGTTCTATATTCCCGGCAAGGCCCCCTTCGACCTTTTTAACGCCGACTACAAACCGGGCGTAAAGCTCTTCGTTAAGCGCGTCTTCATCACCGACGACGACAAGGAGCTGCTGCCGGTCTACCTGCGCTTTGTGCGCGGCGTGATCGACAGTGAAGACCTGCCCCTGAACGTCAGCCGCGAGATTCTGCAGCAAAACCGCATTCTTACCAATATCCGCACCTCTTCCGTCAAGAAACTGCTCGGCGAATTCCGCAAGCTCTCCGAAAGCGACAAGGACAAGTACAGCCTGTTTATCAGCGAGTTTAACCGCCCGCTGAAGGAAGGACTGTACGGCGACTACGCCAACCGCGAGGAACTGTCCGAGCTGGTGCGCTTTAAGACCACGGCATCCGATGATGTCGCCGGTAAGTGGACCGGTTTCGCCGATTACGTGTCGCGCATGAAAGACGGCCAGAAGGCCATCTACTATATTACCGGCGGCGACGAAAAGACACTGCGCCAGTCCCCGCATCTGGAAGCCTACCGGGCCAAGGGTATTGAAGTGCTGATCATGGGCGACGAGATTGACGATATCGTTATTCCCTCGCTCGGTAAGTACAAGGAATGGGACCTCAAGGCCGCCAACCGCGCCGGCTCCGACGAAGAGCTTTCCGGCGATGACGATAAGAAAGCCATCGAGGAAAAGGAAAAAGACTTTAAGCCAATCGTGGAAAAGATTAAGGCTGCCCTCGGCGAGCGCGTCAAGGACGTGCGTCTTTCCAAGCGACTGTCGGACTCTCCGGCTTGTATCGTGGTGGACGAAAACGACCCCAGTTTGCAGATGGAGCGCATGATGAAGGCCATGGGTCAGGCCGGCATGAGCGACCTCAAGCCGATCCTGGAAATCAACCCCGATCACGCCCTGCTCAAGCGCCTGCGCGATTCGACTGATGAGTCCTTTATCGCCGATATGTCCGCTATCCTGCTGGATCAGGCCCTGCTGGTTGAAGGCAGCGACCTGAAGGATCCGGCGGAGTTCGTCAAGAAGATGAACCGGTTGCTGGCGCGCTAAGCCGCTCCGCTACAAACGTACGTTTTTTTAAAGGCCGGGCGGCAGTTGAAGCCCGGCTTTTTTTGTCTGGACGGGGCGGAACTATCGGTCTATGATAGCTCTGGTAAGGGGAGGAATCATGAAAAAAATAAATTTAAAATCCGCTGATGGTCGGCGACTGTTCAGTTTTTGGGCAAAGACGCTGACGGGCCTGCTTTTGCTTTCCCTGGCGCTGCCTCTGTTCGCTCAGGAAACTGCCCCGCCGGCCGAAAACCCGCCGCTGCTTTTTAAGGATCGCGAGGGTGACTTTGTGATGTACCGGGTGGACAGTTTTGCCAATACCGCCTATGTCGGCCTGTGCGCGCTCGGCGGGAACGAACTGCTGCTGCGCCTGTATGTTCCCGCGACAAAAACCGAGGTATTGCTCTCGCAGACTTTTTATTATGAGACTGAGGCCTCCGGCCGGACGCAGGTTGATCCCGGAGCCCTGCGCCTGTACCGCGGCGACTTTACCGCCACGGAGGAGAGCCGCCGTTTTTTACCCTTGGTGTATAATCTGATGAATGTCAGCCTCTCGCAGCGCACCCGTTTTGACAGGGAGCCGTCCTTCTCTTTTGCCCTGGATGCCGCCCGTCCGGAAGACGAAGTATATCTGTTTGAATACTGGCTGCCGGTGCTTGGTCTGGCCGGCGTGGCCTATCAGAGCGGCGGCAATATCAGCATGGTAACGGCCGGCGCGGTTTCCTCGATGGAAGACCAGGCCTTTTTTGGCTTTACCGGCGAACTGGAGCCGCTCAGCGGTCCTGAAGTAAAAATTACTCCGACGGCCGTCTCCACGGTGAAAGCCGGCAGCTTCGAGGTGCTGCTGGATACCAACTGGGAAACCACGGACAATCTGGTGTGGCGGATCAAAAAAAGCACCGTGCAGGATGCCTATTTCATGGTTGAGGATCTGGATTTAAACCAGCTCGGCGAGCTTGACGCCTTTGACATGATCCGCTTCATTCTGCTGTACAGTGAGGGGTCCCTGCTGATGCCGGACGTCCGGATCTTTAATTACGACGGTATTCCGGCCCTTTTCTACCGGGTCTATGATCTTGAAACACGGCAGATTACGGTGCAGTTTAAACTCTTTGTAGCCTATGAGAATAACTGGCTTTCAATAGTCAGCCTGGGAGCCTTTGAGTCGGTCTACAACGCTAATAAAGAGTATTTTGACAATATCCTGTTTTAATGCTTCCGAGGTATTTTAATCCCGCCGGAAGTGGCAACCGATTGAGCGCTCGTTGTGAATGGCGGCGCTGACTACCAGTTGGGCCGTAACCACGCCGTTGCGCAGCTCGATAATATCGCGGTCCAGCACCGCTTCCCGGTAAAAGCGGGTAATGCGGTGGGCGTGATAATTCAGGTCGGCCTGAGCCCGCTCCAGACCCTTGCGGGTGCGGATAATGCCGGCGTGATTCCACATCGTCATTTTAATTACGTTCCAATCCTGATAGATCAGCGGTGCCTCAAAGCGTTCGGCGGTGGCCGGCGACTGCCAGTCCGGTATATGCTCCAGGCGCTGACTTTCCGCGCGGCGGCCGTTGGCGGCGATATCCAATGCCGCTTCCCGGCCCCAGTACAATCCTTCCAGCAGAGAGGTGGAGGCCAGGCGGTTGGCGCCGTGCAGGCCGGTACAGGCGACTTCGCCGCAGGCATACAGTCCCTGCAATGAGGTCCGGCCACGCAGGTCGGCCTTGATGCCGCCGCAGAAGTAATGCGCCGCCGGGATGATCGGAATCGGTTCGACGGTGATGTCGATACCGCCGGAGAGGCAGGTTTTATAGATGCTTGAAAAACGTTCGGTGATGGGGGTTTTCCCCTTATAGTGGCTGGCCAGATCCAGCAGCATATATTCGCAACCCTGGGCGGCCATTTCGTCGTAGATAGCCCTGGTAACCACGTCGCGCGGAGCCAGTTCGGCCATCGACGAATAGCGGTGCATGAAGGGTTTTCCCTCGCGGTCAATCAGCTTGGCTCCTTCGCCGCGCAGCGACTCGGAAATGAGGAAGCGCTTGATATCCTTGTTGAACAGGGCCGTCGGATGAAACTGCATGAATTCGGCGTTGATGATATCGGCGCCGGCCCGGGAAGCCATGGAAATGCCGTCGCCGGTAGCCGCCGGAGGATTGGTGGTAAACTGGTAGATGTTGCCGATGCCGCCGCAGGCCAGAATCACTGTGCCGGCGAAAAAGGTGTGCACCTCTCCGGTATCGTTCTGCAGAACATACAAACCTTGCACCTCACGGGCGCGGTAGAGTTCGCGCGGATCGCGGGAATGATGGTTGTTAGTGATCAGGTCAACGGCGGTGTGGCCGCCGCGGATGACCGCGCCGCTTTTTTCAGCCAGGGCGATCAGGGCGGACTGGATGGTGTCTCCGGTGTGATCCTCAAAATGCAGGATGCGCCGTTCGGAGTGGGCGGCTTCTTCGGTATAGTCCAGCTCGCCCGAAGCGGAGCGGCTGAACCGCACGCCGGCCCGGTTAATTAGAAAATCGAAAACCAGACCGGGAGCCTCGCCGGCGAACCGGGCGACCGCCTCCGGGGAGTTGTAGTTGCAGCCGGCTTCCAATATATCTTTTTCCAGGCTGGATGCCGTGTCTCCTTCTCTGGCGGCGATGATTCCGCCCTGGGCGTAATTGGTGTTGGTTTCCTCAATCCGCTCTTCCTTGGTTACTACCAGCACGGACAGCCCGGCATCGCGGCAATGGACCGCCGCGGTTAAGCCGGCGATTCCGGAGCCGACGACGATAACGTCAAAGTACTCGCGCATCAGGGCCTGCCTTCCGTCAGCGCGATCATGGTGTCGAGAGCCTTTTTGGCGTCCAGACGGTCGCCGGGCGCTACGGTAATGGTATTGAGCCGCTCGCCGCCGGCGATATGACGCTCCAGGGCGCGCAGTGTTGCCGCTAAGTTTAAAAGATTGATGCGGTCCATGTTCATGCAAAGCGAATGGCGCAGGTGAAAAATCTGTTTGTCCGGAAAGTTGGCTATCATGCGGTCCACAAAGCGGGCTTCGGTACCGACGGCCCAGGACGACCCGGCCGGGGCGTCGCGCAGGATGCGGAACATTCCTTCGGTAGAACCGGCCTGGTCGGCAAGCGCGACCACCTCGGGACTGCATTCCGGATGCACTATCACCTTGATACCGCGGTGTTGTTCCCGGGCGGTATGGATATCGGCGGCCGTAAACACCTTGTGTACATGGCAGAAGCCGTCCCATAGGAACAGCCTGGCCTCGGAAAGCGGGCCAGCGCAATCCAGTTTGCCTTCTTTACGCACGGTGCAAATCTGGTTGTCCGGGATGGACAGGTCGCGGGCGGTGTTGTAGCCGAGGTTGTAATCCGGTAAAAAGAAAATCGCCTTGCCGTTATCCAGAAACCGCCGCATTAAAATATGGGCGTTGCCGGAGGTACAGATAGCGCCGTCTTCCCGGCCGGTGAGGGCTTTCAGGTCGGCCCAGGAGTTCATATAGGTTAGTGGGATAACAGGCGCGCTGACGACGCCGCGCAGCCGGATAAGGGTGGCGGCTGCGGTTTCGGCGCTGATCATGTCGGCCATCGGGCAGCCGGCCTGATGATCGCTGAGCAGGACGCGCTGATCATCGTTACAGAGAATGGCGGCGCTCTCGGCCATGAAGCGTACGCCGCAGAGCACGATAAACTCGGCCGGCGAACGGGAGGCTTCCACGGCCAGCCGGTAGGAGTCGCCGGTAAGATCCGCGAGGGCAACGATTTCCGGCCGCTGATAATGGTGAGCGGCGATTACCAGGCGCTCGGCCAGTCGGCTTTTAATTTCCAGAATTTCGGCGGTCAGCGCCGCGTTTTCATCGCTATTCATTCATTGGATTCCTGTTTAAGGGAGAAGTCGAAGACGCGCACGCTGTGGGTGAGCTCGCCGAAGGAGACAAAATCCACGCCCGTTTCCCCGAGGGATTTCAGCCGCTCCGCGGTCATGTTACCGGAGGCTTCGGTTTCGGCCTGGCCGCCGATAATGGCCACGGCCTCTTTCATGAGCTCATTGCTCATATTGTCCAGCATGATGCGCTCTACGCCGGCGTCCAGAGCCTGGCGGACTTCGGTAAGCGTGCGGGTTTCCACTTCGATTTTAAAGCGTCTGCCCCAGCGCGCTTGTACCCGGCGCACGGCTTCTGTTATTCCGCCGGCGGCGTCGACATGATTATCCTTGATCAGCACCATGTCAAAAAGACCCATGCGGTGGTTTTGTCCGCCGCCGGTAGCGACGGCGTATTTCTGTAAAACGCGCAGGCCCGGGAGGGTTTTACGGGTATCCAGAACTATGGGCTTGCCGCCGGAGATGGCTACAAATTCCGCGGTGCGGCTGGCCACGCCGGAAAGGTGCGAGATCAGATTCAGGGCGGTGCGCTCTCCGGTCAGAATGTCCAGCAGCCGGCCGCGTACCCTGGCGACGATATCGCCCTTGTGTACGCGCGCTCCGTCCTTGAAGTAGCATTCCACGCGGTTGGAGCGGTGCAGCGTCCGGAAAACGGCCGTAAAGGGTTCCAGGCCGCAGAGCACGCCGTCATCCTTGGCCAGCAGCACAAAAACGGCGCGCTGTTTTTTGGAAAAGATGGAGCGGCTGGTGACATCGCCGTTGGCGCCGAGGTCTTCGGCGAGGGCCCGGCGGACCAGGGGCATATACGCTTTTTTATCCATGATGGGTGCTCTTTCTCCGCTGTTAGTTTTCTTCAGACTCGGAAAGTCTGGATTTCTTTTTATTGCTGATGCCCATCCAGGCGGCGGCGACCAGGGTCGAGAAAAGGCCGGCGGCTCCGGCTTCGGGAACACCGTTGGCCAGGAAGGCTCCGCTGAGCGCGGCGATTACGGCGGAGTTGCCGACTACGCCGAGGGTGTCCCAGGTAATGGTGACGGCGTTGCCCAACTCATCGGTACCGGCGATACCGGCCTGGAAGGCGAAGTACATGGCGCCGAGCACCAGAGTGGTGTGTACCAGCGAGCCGATAATGGCCGATACGGTAACCGCGAAAATCTTGTTATGTTTTTTCAATAAATTGTAAATCAGCGCGGTTACCAGCGGGAATACGATGCGCGGCAGAACCGAAACCAGCGGATTCTGAAAGACCAGATCGAAGGGTCCGGTGGGATTGATATAGGCCTGCAGCAGGCTGAACAGACCAAAAATGGCGCCGATGCCGGAGCCGACCAGCGGGCCTTCCAGAACGGTGCCGATGATGGCCGGAATATGCATTACGGTGATGGAGACTCCGGAGAACCAGGGCCAAAAACCGAGCCGGGTAATCCCTAAAAAAACGGTCAAAGCGCCGAGTGCGCCGGTGATAACCAGTTTGCGGACATTGGAAACAGCTTGAATTTTCATAATGACACTCCAAAAGCAAGGATGCGACATAATGAACCCAAATGTCATGAGCGTCAAGATTATAGGAGTAAATCAAAAAACAGGTTGTATTGTGCAGTATCCGGCCAATTCGTTATACTTCATTGTAGACCGATTACCGGGAGGCTTATGTGAAGCACAGCATTGTCGAGGCCACTGATTTGCTGAGACTTTTTTATTCACTTACCATTTTCCGCACTATCCGACAGGATACGGTATGCGCCGCTTTGGAAGCGGTTGGGGTAGAACTGGAGCGCGGCGCCGCAGACGCTGAGACCCGTCCCCGGCTTGAAGCCTTGAACCGCTGGAGCGCCTTTGTTCATGCGCTTTCGCTGGTATCGGTGGACCTCGACTGGCGCAGTCATCTGGCCTCCCTGGTGCTGCTGAACGAGAATCCCTTAACGCTGGCCGCCGAGCGCGCCGGCATGGCCGGCGGACCGCCGGTTCCGGAACCGCTGCTTGCCTCCGCCGCTCGCGATCTGGAAGCCCTTTCCGGTTTGGCGGCTTTGCCGCTTTCTGAAATCGCCTCGCGTTCCGGTTTTCCGGAAGTCCGTTTCGCGCTTTCCGCTTCCAGGGAAGCTGAGAATGCCGACCCCTCCGGACAGCTGGCCGCGCATCACAATTGGCCGGCGCTGTTACCGGATTTGCTGACCCTGTGGGGCCGCGGCGCCGGTCTGCACGGGAAGTATTCCTCGTTTACCTGGGACAGCCGGGAACGTCAATTCCGTCCGGTGACCCATCCTGATCCCATCTGCCTGGATGACCTTGGCGGTTATGAACTGCCGCGCTCGACCGTAATAGAAAATACCCGCCAGTTTCTGGACGGATTCCGGGCCAATAATATCATTCTGTACGGCGACCGCGGCACCGGAAAGTCGGCCACCGTCAAGGCCGTAGCCCGGAACTTCGCGCCCTGGGGCTTACGCATTATAGAAGTCAAGAAAGAAGATCTGGGCGATTACGCGCTGATCGTTTCCGCTCTGCGTGAGCGGGCCCTGCGCTATATCCTGTTTGTGGATGACCTGTCCTTTACCCGCACCAACGAGGCCTATTACGCCCTGAAGGCCCTGCTGGAAGGCGGCATCGAAAGCCGGCCGGAGAACGTGATAATTTACGCCACTTCCAATCGGCGGCACATGGTCAAGGAAGGCGCTGATGAACTCAGCGGCGAGGCCTTGCAGGAGTTCCGCTCCCTGGCGGACCGCTTCGGCCTGCCGGTAATATTCTCGGCTCCGGACAGCGAGGAGTATTTAGCCATCGTAAATCATATTGCCGGTCAGCGCGGCCTTAAATACGAGAGTCAGCAGTTGCGGGAAGAGGCTCTTAAATGGGAGCAGGGCTACAACGGTCGCTCTCCGCGTACCGCCCGCCAATTTGTGGACTGGTATGAAGGCCGTTCAAAGAAATGAATGAATTGCTGAAAGTCGAAAACCTCCTGTACCGCTATCCGCACGCGGATAGTCCGGCTTTGCGGAATATCAGTTTCAGTGTTGCCCCGGGAACGTATCTGGCGGTGCTTGGCGCCAATGGATCCGGAAAGAGTACCTTGGCCCGCTGTATCGCGGGACTGACCGTGCCGGAGGCCGGCAGCGTCAGTTTTAATATTGGATCGGAGAAAGTGCCGTCCGCCCTGGTATTTCAGTCCCCCGGAGATCAGCTGATCGCCGAGACGGTGGAACTCGATATTGCCTTCGGCCCGGAAAACCTCGGGCTGACCGACAACCTGATGCGCGACCGGGTGGAGTCGGCTTTGCGCGTTTTTGAGATGTCCGAAATTCGCGACGGGCAGACCGACGCGCTTTCTTCCGGACAAAAACAGAAACTGGCTCTGGCCGGAATTTACGCGCTTTCCCCGGCCCTGTTGATGCTGGATGAGGCGACATCGATGCTCGCTCCCCGGGCCCGCGAAAGCGTACTGGATTTTCTGGACCGTCATCATCGGGACGGTTTTTCCATTCTGCATATTACCCACGATCTCGACGAAGCGGCCCGCGCTTCCCGGGTGCTGGTTCTGGACAGGGGTGAGCTCGTTTTTGACGGCACCAGTTCGGAGCTGCGCTCTCTTCCGGTCTGCACCCTGGTAGCCTGGGGCTTGCACGCCGGAGAGGAAGACCGGGTGTTTGCCGGGAGAGGTAGCGCTGACCGTTCCTCTGCCACTTCCGCCGATACTTCCCCCGCTGTTTCCCTGGACAGCGTATTCAGCTGCCGCGATGCCGGCTGCGGTCCGCTGCGCGATTTTTCCTTGATGGTGAAACCGGGTTCGGTAGTAGCGGTGACCGGTGAGTCCGGTTCCGGCAAAACCACATTGATGGAACTGCTTTCCGGTTTGCGTCTGCCGGAGTCCGGAACTGTCACAATCGATCCCTCTGCCGTGTCAGCCCTGGCGGTGCAGGAAAGTGAAGCGTCGCTGTTCGCCGAATTTGTGGCAGATGACGTGGCCTTCGGGCCGATGAACGCCGGTCTTTCAGGAAGGGCTCTGGTGGAGCGGGTTTCCGCGGCGATGAATCTGGTGGGCTTGCCCTACGCGCAGTTCCGCGACCGGCGCACTTTTACCCTTTCCGGCGGAGAACGCCGTAAAGCCGCTCTGGCCGGAATTCTGGCTATGGACAGCGCGGTAGTACTGCTGGATGAGCCGTCCTCGGCCCTTGATGTCCGTAGCCGCGCGCATTTGAGCGGGATAATTCAATCCCTGCGCGAAGCCGGAAAAACGGTGGTGTTTACCACCAACCGCGAAACCGAAACGCTGATTGCCGACCAGGTGGTGCGCTTGCCGCTTCCGGACGGCAGGCCGGTGGAGCGGAAAGCGGCAAAGGCCCAGACTGCCGATCAAAAGACTCTCGCCAAGCTGCGCCGGGGTACGGAAAATCTTACACGCTCTACCGGGACGATACTACACCGGCTTTCGCCGCTGTCGCGCTACATCGTCACCATCTGCTGTTTGGCGGCGGCCCTGTCTCTGCGCGGCCCGCTGTTTCTGGGAGGCCTCATTCTCATAGAATTGGCTCTGGCCGCGGCGGTGCGATACCCGATGCGCCGGCTGCTGGTTTCTTTTCTGCGTATCCTGCCCTGGTTTATTTTTCTCGGCTTAATTCAATATTTTATTTTTCCGGCGGCGCCACATATACTGTACTTTATTGCCCGCTTCGCCGCGCTGCTGATTCCGCTTTCCATATTTACCAGCGTGACGCCGCGTACGGCGGTGATGCACGGCATGGAGGATTTGCTTTCTCCCTTACGGATACTGCGCGTTCCGGTTCGTGATGTTTCGCTTTTGGTAGCAGTGGTGTTCCGGTTTATCGCCCTGCTGTATGAGGAGGCGCTGCGCATCGTTACCGCCAGGATAATCCGGGGCGCGACGCGCGCAGGACGGGCCAGAGGATTGGGGCGAATACGCGAAGCGGCCTCGCTGTTTGTGCCGCTGGTACTGCGCACGCTGCTGCGCGCGGAGCGTCTGTCTCAGGCCATTACCGCCCGCTATTACGGGGCCGCCGCGCACAGCCGTTACGCTGAGCAGAAAAACAGTCCGCTTGGAACGGTGGTTACCATAGGGATTGTCCTGGCGACTGCCGCTCTGATTTGGCTGTCACATCAGTATTATTGGAGTTTTTGAATGAGCGCCGATTTATTTGAACAGGCCGTTTTTTGTCCGCGCTGCGGTGAGCGGGTCCTTGAGTATTTAGAAGGCAAGTACTGGCAGTGTCCATCCTGCGCTTTCACCTACTATCATAACGTCGCGGCCTCAGCCAGCGTGATCCTGGAAATTAACGGCGCCGTTTTGATGGTGGTGCGCGGTCGTGATCCCGGAAAGGGACAGCTGAGCCTTCCCGGCGGCTTTGTCGATCCTTTAGAAAGGGCCGAGGATGCCGCGCGGCGTGAGTGCCGTGAGGAAATTAATATCGATCCGGGGAAGGTTCGTTTTGTGGGCAGTTGGCCGAATGTGTACCGCTACCGGGAGATAACTTATTATACCTGTGATCTGGTGTTTGCCGCGAGCCTCTCCGGCCCGCTCGCCGACTATCGCCCGGATGGAAACGAAAACACAGGAATAATTCTGCTTCCCCTGGCGGATATAGAAACCGCGCCGATTGCCTTTCCATCGATTCGCGAGGCGCTGCTGGCCTACCGGGACGCTTCCCGGCAGGCCGATCAGGGCCTGTAGGCTACGGAGCGGGCTGCAGTTACAGGCAGAATGCCGCCAAGCCCTCGTCGGGGAAGCGCTTCTGTAAAACGGCGATGGCCGCCATGATCTCCGAGGCCGGTCCGTCTTCCGGACAATAAATGATCATCAGGGCGTTGGTGCCCGGCCAGATGGCGTCCCCCATTTTCGGCGTGGAGTATCCCCGGCCGCGTACTCCCGGAATGATGGTATGAAAAAGCGCCGCCGGGATATTCTGCAGGGCCGACAGGATATCTTCCTGGATAGCCTCGCTGTAGATTAGTTCAATTCGTTTCATATGCGTACCCCCATCGCGGCGGCTCTGGCCGCCTTTTTCTCGGCGCGTTTTTCACGGTAGCGGTTAAAGATAAAGTACAGTACCGGCATCAGGAACAACGTCATCAGCGTGCCGAAGGAAAGCCCGCCCAGCACGGTTTGTCCGATCGGCTGTACCATTTCCGAGCCTTCGCCGGGGAAGAAGGCCATCGGTACCAGGCCCAGAACGGTGGTCAGCGTAGTCATCAAAATCGGGCGCAAGCGGCTGCGGGCGGCTTCGACGCAGGCTTCGGTCAGCGAAAGGCCGCGTCTGCGCAGCAGGTTGGTATAGTCCACCAGTACGATACCGTTGTTTACGATAATACCGACAAGGATCAACAGACCGACGGCTGTCATTACGTTCAGCGGATTTCCGGTCAGGCCGAACACCAGCACGATGCCGACGACGGTCAGTGGCAATGTAAAGAGCACAATGAAGGGATCAAGCAGTGATTCAAACTGGCTGGCCATTACGCCGAATACCAGAATGGCGGCCATCAGAATGATGATCGCGAACTGCCTGAGGGCCTTCATCAGTTCCTCGTAGTCTCCGCCGAATTCGATACGCACATCCTCATCCTTGGGGATGCCGGATTGGATCAATTTTTCCACAGCCTTTTGAATGGTAGTAATCGGAACTCCGGGTTGGGCGCCGGCGTTGACCGTTATGATGCGGCTCTGATCCTGTCGGCTGATGCTGATGGGCGAGAGGCCTTCCTCGTAGCGGGCAAAGCTGGAAACCGGAATGCGCGCGCCCTGGCTGTTGGTCACGAAGATCAGTTCCAAATCGGTGAGCCGGGTTTTGTCCTCCGGCGCGAGCATCAGCTGGATATCGGTTTCGGTGCCGCCCTGACGGTAGCGGGTAGCGGTAACTCCGGCGATACTGGCCCGGATTTCCTGGCCCACAGCGTAAATATTCAAACCCAGATTATAGAGCCGTTCGCGGTCGATGATGATGTTGACCTGCGGCAGTCCGTCTTTCAGGTCGATCTGCGGTTCGGTAACCATGTCCGCGGCCTTGGATTCCAGCAGTTCCTTGATGGCCTGGGCCGTGGAGCGGGCTTTGGCCATGTCTTCGGACTTCACGCTGATCATGACCGCTGATCCGCCGCCGCCGATGTTCATTCCGTTGCCGCCGCCGAAGCTCAAAGAGGCTCCGGGGAAATCGTCAAAATGCGAACGCAGCTTCTGCTTGATCTGTTCTTCGGAATCTACGCGATCCTTAAGCGGCGGAAGTGAAATGGTAAGATTGCCGCTATAAGAGGAGCTGGCGCCAAGTCCGTAATTACCGCTGGTGCCGACCAGCACGGTTACGTTCTTGTAGCCTTTTACCTCGCGGTACACTGTCTGTTCCAGCTGCTGCAGTACCGCTTCCGTTACTTCCAGCTTGGTACCCACCGGCATGTCCAGAGAAACCACGACGGAGTCTGAAGCGGATTCTGGCATGTACACAAAACCTACCACCGGTATCATGATCAGGCTGGTAATGAAGAGCACCACGACTGTCAGTATGGTGATGAATTTGTGCTTCAGCGATTTGCTGACCAGCGCGGCGTAGCCGTCATCAAGGTTTTTAAAGAAAACACCGAGACTCTTATCCATTTTTTGGAAGATTCCGTTCTTTGGTTCCGGAGGCGTAATACCCCGCTCCAGCAGAGCCAGCTTTTCCAGTTCTTTTTCGCGCTTGCTGCCGATTTTTAAGTATTTGCTGGTCAGCACCGGGACCAGCACCAGGGCAACCACCAGGGAGCAGAGCAGCGAGATGACAACGGTGAAGGCCAGTCCCTGGAAAATCTCGCCGATGATGCCGAGTTCGCGGCGGTACATCAGCAGGGGCAGGAATACGCAGATGGTGGTCAGCGTGGAAGCCGTGATAGCCATCGTCATTTCTTGCGAGCCCAGGACTGAGGCGGTAATTGCTTTGGCGCCTTTTTCACGGTAGGTATAAATGTTTTCCAGAATAACGATTGAGTTGTCCACCAGCATACCGACGCCGAGGGCCAGACCGGCCAGTGTCATGATGTTAAGGGTCATGCCGCTGAAGAACATGATACCGAGGGTGATGATCAGCGAGATCGGAATAGTCAGGCCGATAATCACGGTGCTGCGGAAACTGCGCAAAAAGATAAACAGCACGATAACGGCCAGCAGGGCACCCTGAATGGCAGAGGAGGAAACCTTGTCTACGGAACGCTGGATGATGTCCGTCGTGTTGTTGGTTTCGATTATCTTAATGTCGGAGGGCGCGTCCTTGATAATCTCGGCCATTTTGGCCTGTACGGCGCGGGCGGTCTGTACGGAGTTCTTGCCGCTTTGCTTTTGGATGGAAAGCTCGATACTCGGAACGCCGTTCAGATAGTAGACCGAGGACTGAGCCTTAAAACCTTCGTAAACGTCGGCGATATCGCGCAAGCGTACGGTGGCCATCGTGGCCGGATTGCCGGCCGCGGCGCTCATCGGTGAGCCGGCCATCTTGTAGGAGATTACGGTATTCTTGATATCCTCGATCGAGGCGTATTCACCGACGGTACTGATGGTATAGTTGAGGTCTTCCTCGGTGATGGTGCCGCCGGCTATCTGCATATTCTGCGCGCCCATCATCTGCGAGATCTGTGTGATTGTCAGATTATAAGCCTGCAGCCGGTCCCGGGGAATCTCTACGATTACGGCTTTCTCGCGGCCGCCAGAAACATAGGCCGTGGCCACGCCGTCAATCTGTTCCAGCTTGGGAATGATGTCCTCGGCGTACTTGCGCAGTTCCTCGGCCGAGCGGTTGCCGCTGATGGCGAAGAACATGATCGGTATCATGTTCGGATCCATCTTGTAGATCATCGGCGTGGAAGCGTCCTCCGGAAGCATGCCCTTGATATAGTCCAGCTTGCCGCGGATGTCGTTCATGGCCTCGCCGAGATCGCTGCCGAAGGTCAGCTGAATAAAAACCAAACTCTGGCCGTTCGATGATGTAGAGCCGAGGTATTCAATTCCGGAAACGCTGGATATAACGCTTTCTATCGGCCGGGAAATGCGGCGCTCAACTTCTTCCGGGCCGGCCCCGGTATAGGTAGTGGCGATGGCCACGTAGGGCAGTTCAATATCCGGCAGCAGATCCAGCGGCAGATCCCTGGTGGCGTACAACCCGAGGGCGGTCAGGATTATAAAGATAATCAGGATCGTTGTCGGTTTGTTGACGGCGGTCTTCGAAATACTCATTTAATGGTCTCCATTGCTGAAAGCGCAGGTAAGCGCGAAACGATATTGATCGGGGAGCCGTCCTCGAGCAGGCTCTGCCCGCGAATGACTACTTCCTCTCCGGCGGTCAGGCCGGACAGAATTTCAATCTTGTCGTCTACCCGGATTCCCGGGACGACAATTTGTTTGCGGACCCGGAAGGATGCCGCGGCGCTGTCGGCGCCGTCGGTATTATCCGTGGCGGAGCTGTCATTTGCGGAGCTGTCTTCAGCGGCCGCGTCCGGGGTTTCAGTCACCACAAACACAAAGGATTCACCAAAGCGGCTGACTACGGCGGTGTCCGGAATCTTTACGATGTTGGTGCGGGTGTCGGTGATCAGCTTGATGCGCGCGAACATACCGGCTTTGATGCGCGGGTCGCTCTGGACTTGTACCAGTTTTACGCTCATGGTTCGGGAGCTGGTGTCCAGAACCGGACTGACCTCGGTGACGCGGGCGCGGAAGGTTTCACCCGGATAAGCGTCAAAGCGCAGGTAGGCTTCCAGGCCTTCGCGGATTTTGGATACGTAGCGCTCCGGCACATTGGTGGTAATTTCCAGAGAATCCATTTTACTGACTTTTCCGGTGGACAGCTGCGGGGAGACCATGCTGCCGGCGACGATCGAGAGGCTGGTTACGGTTCCGGAAATGGGCGCCTTGACGGGGCTGCTCTCATAGTTCATGCCGGGGCGGGAGGGGTCTACCAGGGCGATAACTTGATTGCGCTCGACGCTGTCTCCGACGCGCACGCGCACTTCCACTATCCGGCCGGCGGTATCCGGCAGAATATCGATATTGGTTTTGGCGTTGACGTCTCCGCCGAATTCCAGGTAGTCCTTCAGTTCACCGCGCGCGGCCGTGGTGGTGGAAACGGCGAAGACAGTCTCGGTTCTCTCGGCGGCGGCGGAAGCCGCTTTGGCCTTGTTGGAAATGCCGGAAACGGTCATGGAAATTCCGATCGCGGCTATTAGTACGGCGGCCGCGATTCCGGCGGCGACGGGTTTGGTAATCTTCATTGCGTGTTCCTTTCTATTACTTGTTCAGTTTAACGCTCAGGGCGTTTTCAAGATCGATCAGGTTGGAAATATAGGTGAACTTTTCGGCGATCAGGCCGAGCTTGGCCTGCAGCATGGTATTCTCCGAATCCTTCAAGTCCAGGAACTCGATCGTTCCGGCGCGGTAGCCCTGCTCGCTGAGGCGGTAGGCCTTCTCGGCGATGCTGACGTTCAGTTCCATAGCCGTGATCGCCGAGCGGGATTTTTCCAGTTTGCGTACCAGGTTGCGCACTTCCAGCTCGCCCATGTAGCGGGCCTGGCGCAGCGAGTTCTCCATCACGCTGATGTTTTCCCGCAGGTCGCGCAGAGCCACTCCATTTGAGGAAAAGGGCAGCAGGCTGGTCAGATTGAAGGCTACAGTGATGCTGAAAGCTCCGGAGCTGTCCGTCCAGTTATCGGCGTTGCTCCAGTCGGCGTCGATGGCCGAGAGCCGGGGCGAGAAGGTTTGGCTGAGGGCCACGGTCGGGCTGTAGACCTGCAAAGCCGTAGCCCGGTATTGGGTGCGCATCACGTCAATGTTTTTGGACAGGATGTTCAGGTCCAGGCGGTCACCGAGTCCGTCGGCCAACAGCGCGTCGGCGTCGATTGGAAACAGGGCCGGGTTGATCTCACCGGAGAGTTCAATAGCCGTTTCCAGAGGTAGGCCGAGCAGGAAGCCAAACAAGTGCTTTTGCTGGAGCAGGTTCAGTTCCGCTTCCTGAATGGACGGCTTTTGAGTTTCCACGGCCAGCTGGGTTTGCAGATAGGCCAGTTCCGGTACCAGGCCGTTCTGGTAGTTGGTGAGGGTTTGCTTCAGGCGTTCTTCGCTGGTGGTCAGTTTTTCACGGGCCAGGGAGAGGCTGCCCTGCTGCAGCAGGATTCCGTAAAAACTTTTGCGCACGTTTTGCTCGGTTTGAAAGCGGGCCTGTTCCCAACTGAGCCGTCCGGCTTCGTAGCCCTGGCGGGTGGCGCGCAGGCCTTCGATCAGCGCCAGATTAAGGTTTAAGCCGATGCTCAAATTCCCCATGGCCGTCCAGCGGTCCGTTTCGGAGAGTTCAACCGTCATGTAGGGCGCCATCGGGTTGCCGGTGGCGACCGACATTTCGCCCATATTTGTGCGGGCCAGAGTTCCTGAAGCCTGGATATTCGGAATGAAAACCTTCCAGGCGGTATCGAAGGAGCGTTTTTTGATGCGCAGGTCGATGTCCGCGGATGACAGCTGAATATTGTTTTCCAGGGCCAGATCCACAGCCTCTTCGACGGTTAGTACCCGTACGTTTTCGGTTTGGGCGGTGACAGTGCCGGTGCCGGCAATGCTCAGGGCGGCCAGGACGGCCGCGAGGGTGCGTAATTTCATAATATCTCCTTGTCTCCGCGCATCATGCAGAAATACATGCGGCGGACATTTTGTTTCAGTGTCTGTGTATCGGACTTTTGCCGGTGTCCCTGGATTATAGTGCTGGTGGAGAGCAGGCTTGCCCACTTCAGTATAGAAACCCCGAGCATGCCGGAAGTGTCACTTTTTATTTCGGCCAGTTCATCAATTTTCCAGGACTTCAGAAAAGCCGAAAGATCGATGTCCGGATGCTCGTGCTTGTGCGCGCCGTTAAAGCTTTCATAGCGGATCCAGTTAAAGACTGATACGATCTCCGGCCGGGCAATCAGATAACTGGATTGCACCGACATCAGGATGTACAGTTGCTCGGCCAGGTTTGCGCCGAAGGGGGCGCGCTCCAGGCAAAGGTTGATGATGGTCCGGTTTTCGCTGCGCGTCAGGTCGTCGAGCATTTCTTCCTTGGTTTTATAGTAAAAATACAGGCTGCTTTTAGCCTTGCCCATTTCCTCGGCGATGCGCTCGATGGTGGTTTCGTTGATTCCCCAGGTTTCCACGGTGCGGGCGATGGCCGAGAACAGCTTGCCGCTCTCCGGCCTTTCCTCCGGAGCGATGGCGCACAGTGTATCCAGTTCATCCATGCGCGACTGCTTCGGCAGGGGCAGGGACGGGAAGCCGCTGCCGCAATAGTCCAGCAGACGCTTTTGTATTTCGGCTATCTTGGGGAAGGGAAAGCTGGCTATGGTAATGGTGGCGGCGTTTTTAAGAAAGTGAATGGCGGTGCTGAGCTGCTGTTCCGGGCTTTGGGCGGCCAGGGCGCTGAGCTTTTCATTGAGCAGAGGACTAAGGCTTCGGATACGGGCGGTCAAACTTTCTTCGAAATTTTGACCGGCGAAGATTGAATTGAGAAAGAGGTTTAACAGTCCGCCTTGCCGGATAAAAAGATCGCGCATGGCGGCGCGCAGGGCAGCGGGAGAAAGGTCGGTCTTTGAAACGGCATTGATGATCTCTGTGGCCAGACGTTCCTGCATGGACTCTTCCAGCTCGGCTTTATTGCGGTAATGGCGGTACAGGGCGGTTTTGGACACGCCCACCCGCTCGGCCACGTCCGAAAGGCTCCAGCGGTTGTTGAGCCGGATCATTTCAAAGGCGGCGTTGAGGATTTGGTCTTTTCTTGATACCTTTCCGGCGCACAACATACTGTCTCTTACTCCAATTAAGTTACCGAACGTTCGGTAACAACAACATACTCAAGGCAGGTGCATATCGTCAAGCACTATGCTACAATTCCGGCGTAAGGAGCCGATATATGAAAAACAAACAATACCGGGAACTGGCCGTCTGCGGCTTCGAGGCCGTACTGGCCCTCACCGAACGCCATCCCGAATCCATACAACGCCTTTTCTTCAATAAAGAATGCGCCCGCTTTTTTGGGACAGTCTGTAAAACCCTGGCCGCCAGCAAGCGTATTTACCGGCTGGTCGAGTCCGACGCCGAGCTGGAAAAACTCTGCCAGTCCGTGCATCATCAGGGGGCGGTGGCCATGATCACCGCGCCGGAGGTAGAGCGGCTGAGCGCCGCTGAAATGGCGGCCTGGCCCTCGCGCAAAGAGCGCGTTCTGGTGCTGGACCGCGTCGGAAACGCCAATAATTTCGGGGCCATCGTGCGCAGCGCCGCTTTTTTCGGCGTTAAAACCATCGTGATCAGCGACGAGGACGAACAGGCTCAGGTTACCACCAGCGCCTATCGCGTAGCCCAGGGCGGCATGGAATTCGTAGAGCTGCGCCGGGTATCCTCGGCGGCCTGGCTGCTGCAAAATACCGCCGGCAAGATGACGCGCATCGGCGCCGATCACCGCGCCAAAAACCAGTTGTCGGACCTGCGTACCCTGGCCGCGGACGCCGATGCCGCCCTGGTGGTGCTCGGCAACGAAGAAGCCGGTCTTTCCGCGGAAGTGAAGGCCGCCTGCGACCATTTGGTGCGCATTCCCGGCTCGGGCAACATCGAAAGCCTCAATGTGGCCCAGGCGGCGTCGCTGTTTCTCTACGAACTGTCTCTTTTGTAACAAAGTCACTATGCTTTTCACTTTTTTTTCGTATACTAGAGTTATAAAGAACGATAAAAAGGAGGCACGCCCATGGCAGTGTTACATACAAACGGAGAAAGCTTTAACAAGGTGATCAATCAGGACAAACCGGTATTGGTGGATTTCTGGGCTCCCTGGTGCGGTCCCTGCAAAATGCTCGGTCCCGTACTCGAAGAGGTTGAAAAAGAAATCGGAGCGACGGCTGTAGTAGCCAAGGTAAATGTGGACGATGAGCAGGACCTGGCGATCAAGTTCGGCGTATCCAGCATTCCAACCATGGTACTGTTCAAGAACGGTCAGCCCGTGGACCGCGCCGTAGGTTTTATGAGCAAGGAAAAAATCATTTCCTTTATCAAAGCCAAGAGCTGATGTACTGCTCATAAAAAAAATCTGTAGATATGATAAACGAACTCCCCGTATCCCGGGGAGTTTTTTTTGTTCCCGGCTCCCTGCGTGCCTCGGCGTTGCCGGCGCCGGTTATACTTCCAGCTTTTTCTCCAGCAGCAGCGAACTCAGCGCGAACAGGCCGGCGGCGGCGCACAGCATGAACAGGGCGCTGACCAGATTGAGCTCGATGTCACCGCGCATACCGTTGCCGTTCATAGCGTTGTTGAATTGCAAAACTCCGTTGGAAGCGTTCATCTGAAAATTACGGAAGGACAGGGCGATGCGGGCATTCGGGGCGAAGCGCTCGCCGATAAAGGTACCGAGGGCCGACAGCCGGTTAAACACGAACAGCGCGCCGATTACCGACAGCACGGTCGCGGCCTTGCGGTTACGCACCAGCGAGGCGCTGGCGATTACCGCGAAGGAAATCAGCGAGCCGATTACCGCGAAGTTTAAGACGATCATTACCAGTAGTTTTAAAATCATCGGCAGGTTGCCGAAGACCGTCGACTGCAGGTAATTCCAGAAGTCGGCAGCGCTGGTAATCCCCATATTTCCCCGGATAAAGGTCAGGGAAATAGTAACGAAGCTAAGCATCAGCGAAAAGAAGCTGACCAGGAGATAGGCCAAAAACTCGATGAGGCCGGCGAGCATCCGTCCGCCGAGAATCTGGGCGCCGTTTTTTGGCAGGGTCATGATCAGGTAGCCGGTGTCCTTTTTGAGAATTTCGGTGATGTGGCCGGAACTGCCGGTAAAGAAGTGCGCCAGCGGAACAAAGACCGCCGAGACGATGGCCAGAAAGCCGATAAAGCCGAAAAATCCCGGGGTGTTGGCGGCAGTGGATGAACCGGCGGCAAATTGAACGGCGATAATGACTGACAGCAGCAGGTTCAGGCCGGCAACGATCGGCGCGGCGACGCGGAAAGTCTGTAAGCGGTTTAGTAATTGGTACTTGATAATATTCAGCATGTAATCCTCCGATTAGCGGTCTGCGAAAATGTCCAGATAGATCTGGTGCATCGATTTTCCCCGGGTGGTGCGCAATTCCTCGGCGTCGCCGGAGAGAATGATTTCCCCGCGGTCCAGGAAGACGGCGTCGTTCAGCACCGGCTCAATATCCGTCACCAGATGGGTACTGATGATGATCGAAGAGTCTTCCGACCAGGTTTTGATGATGGTGGTCACGATGCGCTCGCGGGCCACCGGGTCGACGCCGCCGAGCGGCTCGTCCATCAGGAAGAGTTTGGCCTTGCGCGAGAAGGCTAAGGTCAGGTTCAGCTTTTCGATCATGCCTTTACTCATGGTCCTCACCGTTTGTTTGGCTTCCAGCTTCATAAAGGAAAGCATCTCGGTAGCCTTGGCGCGGTCAAAGTCCGCGAAAAAGTCGGCGTAATAGGCGATGGCGTCCTCGGCCTTCATCCAGGGATACAGGCTGTTGCGGTCGCTCAAAAAGGAAACGCAGGCCTTGGTATTCACGCCGGCGCTCTGGCCGTTGACGGTAAAGCTTCCGCCGGAGGGCCGTTGCAGGCCGGAGAGGATTTTCAGCAGGGTGGTTTTTCCGGAACCGTTCGGTCCCATCAGGCCGAGTATCCGGCCGGGGGCGAGCTCCAGGTTAATGCCCTTTAAGGCGGCCTTGGTCAGGTAGTTTTTTTTCAGGTCGGTAATGGTCAATACGCTGTTCATGTCCGTTTTTCTCCCTTAAGTGTTTTGCCCAGCTCGGCTTCCATGTCGCCGTCGCTGTAGCCCAGACCGCGCAAGCCCTGGATAAAGGCGGCGGTCAGGGCGCTGGCCATTTCGGCGCGCAGGGCGGTGATCATGCCCTCCCGGCCGACAATGTAGGTGCCCATACCGCGCCGTGTTTCGGTTACGCCTTCGCGTTCCAGCTCCTGATAGGCTCGCTGTACGGTGTTCGGGTTTACGGACTCGGCTTCGGCCTGTTCCCTTACCGACGGCAATTTGTCTCCGGCTTTGAGAGAGCCGTTCACAATCCGCGTTTTAATAGCATGCATGATCTGCTGATAAATCGGCAGGTTCGGGTCAAATTCGCTCATGCGGCCTCCTTGTTCTAGTGTCTTACATTACTAATACACCGTGTTGATGTAATTGTCAACCGGTGTATTGAAAAAGATGGCGTTTTTCTGCATAGTAAGTCATGCAGCTCTTACATGACCGGATCCGGCGTGATGGTATTGTGCTCGACGGGGGCATCCTCAAGGTCGGCAGTTTTCTCAATCAACAGCTGGATGTAGGACTGCTTAATGAGATCGGCAGAGAGTTTGCCCGGCGCTTTGCCGGGGCGAAGGTCGATCGTATTCTTACTATAGAAGCTTCCGGCATCGCCGTGGCCTGTATCGCGGCCCAGTACTTTTCCGTTCCGGTGGTTTTCGCCAAAAAACACGCTTCCACCAATCTTTCAAACGATACCTTTCAGGCAACGGTGCATTCCTTTACCCACGGGGCGGACTATGACGTCCGCGTGGCCCGCGAATTCCTGCCGGAGGGAGAATCCGTTCTGATAATCGACGATTTTCTGGCCAACGGCTGTGCCCTTGAGGGCCTCGTTTCCATCGTGCGCCAGGCCGGCTCACAAGTGGCCGGAGCCGGTATCGTGATCGAGAAAGGCTTTCAGGACGGCGGCGAGCGGCTGCGCAGGGGTGGACTGCGCATTGAGTCGCTGGCCCTGATCGAGCGCATGAGCGCCACCGAGGGCATTGTATTCAGGTGATGACGGAATACCCCGTACTATGGGGGTTCCAAATAATAGAGGAGACGAATATGAAAAAGGTACTGGCTATGGTGCTTGCGCTCGCCGCCGTTCTGGCCGTGAGCTCATGCAGCAAGAAAGAAGCGGGAGCCGCCGGTTCCCTGCCCAAGCTGACCAAAGAGACCGTTAAGGTCGGCTTTGTCTACATCGGAACCATCAATGACGAAGGCTACACCCAGGCTCACGACCAAGGCCGCCTGGCGCTCAACGCCATGGGCATTCAGACTGCCTATGTCGAGCAGGTTGCCGAGAACGCCGACTGCGAAAAGGCCATCCGTGACCTGATCGATCAGGGCTGCAACGTGGTCTACACCAACAGCTTCGGTTACATGGACTGGACGCTCAAGGTTGCCGCCGATCATCCTGAGGTGTACTTCGGCCACTGTTCCGGCTACAAGACCGCTCCGAACGTATCAACCTATTTTGGCAAGATTTATCAGTCCCGCTACCTTTCCGGTATCGCCGCCGGCCTGAAGACCAAAGCTAACAAGATCGGTTATGTGGCCGCCATGCCCATCCCCGAGGTTATCCGCGGTATCAACGCCTTTACCCTTGGCGTTCTTTCCGTGAACCCCGCCGCCACCGTCGAGGTGGTCTGGACCAACACCTGGTACGATCCCGCCGTCGAGAAGCAAGCCGCTCTGGCCCTGCTGAACAAGGGCTGTGACGTTATGGCCCAGCACCAGGACACCACCGCTACCCAGATTGCCGCCCAGGAGAAGGGTGCCTTTGCCATCGGGTACAATTCACCGACCGCTACCGCCGCTCCCAAGGCCTATTTGACCGCCCCGCTGTTCAAGTGGGCTACCTTCTATACCGCCGACGTGCAGAGCATCATTGACGGTACCTGGAAGAGCCGCGCTTACTGGGAAGGTCTGGACGCCGGCATGGTCGACCTTGACGCTCTGTCCGCCAATGTGGCCGCCGGAACCGCCGAGAAGATCGCCGCCGCCAGAGCCGCAATCATCGCCGGGACC
Source organism: Treponemataceae bacterium (assembly GCA_942493045.1). Taxonomy (GTDB): domain Bacteria; phylum Spirochaetota; class Spirochaetia; order Treponematales; family Treponemataceae; genus Teretinema. The sequence continues at coordinate 2,728,660 of OW818665.1, forward strand.
TTGCATCCCTTCGCCGGGCCCCTTTCCAACCAGGCCGGCGAGGTTGTAGTCGCCTCCGGCACCACCATGACCGACGACGAAGTCTGGAACATGGGCTGGTTCGTACAGGGCGTTATCGGCAGCGTTCCCAAGTGATCGTTTCTCTGTAACACATTTCTCAGGGCTGTCCTCTTATCCGGGGGGCAGCCCTTGTTTTTCCGGCTCGCGCCGGACCGTAAGGATCCAATGGCAGAAACCGCGTATATCGAACTCAAAAACATTACCAAGACCTTCGGCAAAGTAGTCGCCAACAAAGACGTCTGCCTGGACGTGCGCAGGGGAGAAATTTTGGCCCTGCTCGGCGAGAACGGCTCGGGTAAAAGCACCCTGGTCAACATGCTCTCCGGCATTTATACCCCGGACTCCGGCGCCATGTTTATTGACGGCCGCGAAACGGTCTTCGCCTCGCCGGACGACGCGATCCGCGCCGGTATCGGCATGGTGCATCAGCACTTTAAATTGGTGCCGGTTTTAACCGCTCGCGAGAATATCATATTGGGCGAGAAGGGCGGCTTGTTTATCGACAACCGCGCCATCAGCGAAAAGATTTATCAAGTAGAAAAGAAATATGGCCTGGTAACCAACCCGGACAAAAAAATATATGCTATGGCCGTCGGCGAAAAGCAGACGGTCGAGATTTTAAAGGTGCTGTACCGCGGCGCCCATGTACTGGTACTCGATGAGCCGACCGCGGTATTGACCCCGCAGGAAACGCACCGCCTGTTCGAGATTCTGCGCAACATGCGCCAGGCCGGTTGTTCGATCATCATCATTACCCATAAATTAAACGAGGTGATGGAGATCAGCGACCGCGTCACGGTTTTGCGCCAGGGCCGCACCATCGGCACCGTGCGTACCTCCGAAACCAATCCCTATCAGTTAACCGAAATGATGGTCGGAGAGCCGGTATCCCTGGAAATTCAGCGCGCCGAGACCGAGCGCTCCGCCGAGCCCCTGCTGACGGTGCGCTCCCTTTCTTTGGACGATGACGAGGGCGTGCCGCTGCTCGACGAGGTAACCTTTGACCTGCACGGCGGCGAGATTCTCGGGGTGGCCGGTATCGCCGGCTCCGGGCAGAAGGAACTCTGCGAAACCATCGCCGGCCTGCTGCGCGCCGAAGCAGGCTCGGTGCGCTTTCTCGGTGAGGAACTGCTGGGCCTTTCGCCGCGCATCATTATCCGCAAGGGAGTAAGCATGAGCTTTATTCCCGAGGACCGCCTGGGCATGGGCCTGGTGGCCGGCATGGACATTACCGACAACATCTTGCTGAAGTCCTATAATAAAAAGAAAGGCCTATTGGTGGACCGCGTCGGCGGACGGGCCGAGGCCGAAAAGATCGTACGCGATTACGGCATTGCCACTCCGTCGGTTGACCATATCGTGCGCAAGCTTTCCGGCGGCAATATCCAGAAGGTGCTGCTCGGCCGCGAGATCGAGATGAACCCGCGCCTGCTGGTGACCGCCTACCCGGTGCGCGGCCTGGATATCGGCGCTTCGATCACCATTTACGAAATGCTCAACGAGCAAAAAAAACGCGGCGTGGCTATTCTGTTTATCGGCGAAGACCTCGACGTTTTGCGCGGGCTCTGCGACCGGGTGCTGGTGCTGCATAACGGCGCGGTGATGGACATTGTCGACCCGCGCGTCGCCACTAAAGAAGATATCGGCCTGTTGATGATGGGCCAGAAACCGGAGGCCTCAGCATGATCCGCATAGTGTCCCGCCCTGAACCGACGCGGGCCCAGGAAACCCTGTACCGCGCCGGCGCTATCGTCGCGGCCCTGCTGGCCGCCGCCGTTATTATGCTCTTCCTCGGCTACAACCCGCTGGTGGTCTACGGTAATATTATCAAGGGCTCGATTCTCTCCGGCTACCGTTTTCGCGAGACCATCAACAAGGCCATTCCGCTGGTGGTGCTTTCCCTCGGCGTGGCCGCGGCCTTCCGCATGAAATTCTGGAATATCGGCGGCGAGGGTCAGTTTTATCTCGGTGCCTTCGGGGCTGCCCTCATCGCCTTTGTCTTTCCAACCCTGCCTTCGATTTTGTTATTACCGCTGATGTTTCTTTCAGGCTTCACCCTCGGCGGCCTGTGGGCGCTGGTACCGGCCCTGCTGAAGAGCCGCTTCGGGGCCAGCGAAACCCTGGTGACGCTGATGCTCAACTACGTGGCCTTAAAGTGGATATCCTATTTGCAGTACGGCCCCTGGAAGGACCCGGCGGCCAGCGGCTTCCCCAAGATCGCCACCTTTTCCGGCAACGCCATTTTACCGACAGTCTTCGGCATTCACGCCGGTTGGCTGATCGCCTTGGTGCTGGCGACCGTGATGTACTATGTATTGAAAAAAACCAAGCTCGGTTACGAGATTGACGTGCTCGGCGAAAGCGAGGCCACCGCCCGCTACGCCGGCATGAACGTGACCCGCGTAATGCTCGTTACCATCATGATTTCCGGCGGCCTCTGCGGCGTCGCCGGCATGATGCAGGCCTCGGCCATTGAGCACTCGCTGTCCGACCAGCTTTCAGGCGGCCTCGGCTTTACCGCCGTCATCACCACCTGGCTCGCGCGCCTCAGCCCCCCGATGATTATCGCGGTTTCCTTTGTGTTTTCCATGCTGATTCAGGGCGGCACCTACCTGCAAAGCTCAATGCGCATTCCGGCCGCCGCCGCCAGCGTCCTGCAGGGCATCATCATCTTCTTCGTGCTGGGCAGCGAGTTTTTAATCCGCTACCGGCTGGTGCGCATTGCCCGCTCGGCCAAGGAGCAAGTCAAATGAACCTGTTTATTGAATCACTTTCCTATTTCCTGCAAACCTCGGTGCAGATGGGCACGCACATTCTGCTGGCTACCCTCGGCGGCATCCTCTGCGAAAAAGTCGGCAACCTGAACCTCGGCATAGAAGGCATGATGCTGCTTGGCGCCTCGGTCGGTTTCTCGGCGGCCCTGGCTACCGGCAACCCGCTGTTCGCCGTGCTGGCCGCCGGTACCGCCGGAGCCTGCGGCGCCCTGATCTACGCGGTGATTACCGTCACCCTGCGCGGCAATCAGGTAGTCACCGGTCTGGTGCTGACTATCTTCGGCACCGGCGTCTCCGGCTATATCGGCAAGAGCCTCTCCGGCCAGGCCCTGCCGGAGGCCGTCAGCGTCGCCTTCGCGCCGGCCTCCATTCCGGTGCTGCGCGATATCCCGCTACTCGGCAAAATGCTTTTTGACCAGAGCATCTATGTGCATGCTTCTCTGGTGTTAGCGCTGTTGATCTGGGTGTATTTCCGGCATACCCATTTCGGCCTGGACGCCCGATCCGTCGGCGAAAACCCGGCCGCCGCCGACGCCTCCGGCATCAACGTCACCGCCAGCAAGTACGCCCACATTATCGCCGGCGGCTTTCTGTGCGGCATCGCCGGCGCCTATCTCTCGCTGGTCTTCGTGCCGCGCTGGCAGGAAAACATCACTGCCGGCGCCGGCTGGATCGCCGTAGCCCTGGTTATTTTCAGCACCTGGAACCCGCTAAAGGCCATTCTGGCGGCCTGGGCCTTCGGCGCCCTCAAAGGCGTCGGCTTCGAGTTTCAGAATATCGACGCCCGCCTCTTCGGCCACAAGCTGGCCTTCTCGCCCCAGATCCTGGACATGCTGCCCTACCTGGCCACAATCGTGGTGCTCGTGATCACCGCCCGCCGCAAACGCCCCGAACTGCAAAGCCCCCGCGGCCTGGGCGTGCCGTATTTTAGAGAGGAGAGATAGAAGGACTTTTATTGTTCAAAAAACCGGAAGTAGGGTATAATATCCTATGAACATTGATTTGATTTTAAAGGATATTGATCTACTCAAAAATCGCCTGGACGGCTTTCGGCCTTTATCAGATAATCAGACTAGTAATTTAAAAAGACTTTTTGATATTGATTTTACGTATAATTCCACTGCTATTGAGGGTAATACCTATACGCTTCAGGAAACAAGAATTGTGCTGCTGGATGGAATTACGGTGGGCGGGAAATCCACCCGGGAACATTTGGAAATAATCAATCATAAAGAAGCTATCGATTTCATTGAAAGATTATCCAGGAAGCATCCGGCCTTATTTACCAAAACCGATATTCTGAACATTCACGCAATCGTGCTAAAAGGTATTGATCCGGAGAATGCCGGAAAATATAGGGAAGTTCCTGTATATGTCCGTCTGAAAACGAATGAAATTCATAAATTTTGTGATCCGATAAAACTACCTGATGAGATGGAAGCTTTTTTTCTCTGGCTGCAAAAAAATGCCGCACATCCCGTTTTACAGGCAGCCGAAGCGCATGCCCGATTTGTGAGCATTCATCCCTTTGTTGACGGTAACGGCCGCACCGCCAGATTGCTGATGAATCTGATGTTACTGCATTCTGGCTATCCCCCGGCGATTATCAAGGTCAGTAAAAGAACAGAATACATGGATGCGCTGGAAGCTTGGCAGCAAAAACGGAGTGAAGAACCGTTTTTTTCCCTTGTGTTTGACGCGGTAAAGGAAAGTTTGGAGCTGTACCTAGACACTCTGCAGAATAATATTATCTGGAAGTAGTGGTGTGTAGCTCGGGCAGAACCTAGCGGTACTCGATATACGGCCTGAAGAACTGGCGCGCATAACCGGCGGGGTTGAATTTGATGTTGGAGGTAAGAAATGAAATTTGGTTTACTTTGCATGGCTTTTATTTTTTTAATTCTTTCTTGTGCAATACCTTTGGAATGGGAAAGCGCACTTTTTCAGAACTTTACTGCAAATGAAAGCAACCGTTTGGGTTCATCAGAATTGGGTTATTCATATAAACGCATTGGAAATCTAGTGCGAGTCTTTGGAAATGATACAACAGTTACAAAAGGAATATTTGATATTCCCATTGATAATATTAGACTCAATACAGAAACTGGATTTATGGAATGTACTATAGATGGGCATGTTTGTAAGATCGTTTTAGGAAATGAGTACTTATTTTTTGCAGGCGAAGAAGAGCTTATGCATACTGGAATTAGTATGATGATTCCAAATATTCAACAATTAAGAAAGGAATCTGGTTTTTATAGCGATGAAGAAAAAGAGGCTTTTCTGTTTACTGTCATTCCATTGTCGGAAGTTGCTGAAGAAATTTATACTAGTTCATTCTTGGAAGAAAATATTAGAGGTGAAATAATTCGATATGATGGAAAAGATATTGAGAAGTATTTAATATTTAGAGATTTTGCAAATATACTTAACCCTTACTGTTTACCGTGGGTTGAAGGAAGAGATGGGGCAGGGATTGGAGAGTGGTTAGAAATTAACCTGAAGACTGCACAATCTACAGTTTACATTCTTAATGGTTTTGTCGATCCTTCAAGACCAAGTTTATTCAGGATGAATAGTCGAATACGAGATGCTGAAATCTCTGGGATAACACAGAATGGAAAAACATTAGTCCAAACAGTTTCATTCGAAGATTTTATATATTTTAAAACAATAGAATTTAGAGAGCCTGTAAAAAAAATACGGGTTACAATAAAAACAGTTTATCCTGGAAATAAATGGCAGGATACAACAGTCTCTGCGATTATGTTTCCAATGGAACTGTAGCAGATCTGCAGAGCAGAGCTCCTACCATGGGCTTTCGACATTTAAGTGTTCCTTATAAGGAACAGTCCTTTTCCTTTTGAACTTCGGTTTAATAAACCTGTGTTCTTTGACAATTTACCTGTTGGATACTGAACTGGCCTCCTTGGTTTGTAATTTCTACTGTGCTCCTAGATGATTTCATTAATAATCGGCGCGCAGGGATGAATCGTTTTTCTGTTTTCAGTGAGACGGCGTTCGCGGGCGAGAATAAGTCTTTCTTTGTAACCGCTGAAGTCAAATATCTTTCCTATATGCGCTTCGTCAGGGCTTAAACCGTGATGACTGTAATGAGGTCGGGCGTTATAGTTCGTAATCGATTCTCTGACTACTGGTTCAACCAAGAGATAAGACTGAATGTTTTTTGGGAAGATGTACCGGTATTTGAGAATCTTGTTTACCGCCTCAATCATGGAGTTTGAAAATGCGACGTCAACATGCGCAACATGAAGCTTGATTGGTACGGCGGCAAGATACTCCTTGACTGAAACATTAACGTTTTCGCTTCCTCCGTCGGAAATAAGCATGATTGGTTCTTCCGGTTTTGGAAATGTTGCTTCAAACGCAGAACGCAGCAGATCCGCAGTGGCCTGACCAGAGATAGAAAGGGAAACCGAGAAGGCTAGGATGCGTTTTGAGAAGCTATCGATAATGAGCTGAATGAATGATCTGACTCCGTCCTGAGTGCGCAGAACGGTAACGTCGATGTGCCAGGCTTCATTAGGTCGTGTGGTGACGATACTCCCTTTTTTTCTTGACCGGTGGGGAGGCTTACGGGCAGAGGTAAGTCCCATAGTTCTGGCGTACTTAAGAATGGTAGATACATTCGCCGAAATATTTTTATCCATGATAAGTTTCCAGGCGACTGAGGTAGCTGGCCAGTGAGCTGTTTCCGGATTTGAAAAAGCTTTCCTGATTGAAAGGACTTCACCTTTTGCGAGTTGAAACGGAAAAGAAACGCGACACCGACCAAGTGGGGATGAAGGGCAGGGAAGTGTTTTTTTCTTCCAGATTTGAAACCGCCGGGGAGACAGTTTCAGGAGTGAAAGAATTTTCCCGAGCGGAATAAGTTTTGATACAGAAAGTATCCGTTTAACGATTTGGGAACGGACTTCCATATTCTTGATCTTTGGAAGCGCGCCTACCGGAAGGTGAAGAGAACGAAGTAAGGAAACGATTCTGAGAAATGCTGAGGCAACGGCAAGCGTTGATCGGGAAGACATGATGTTCTTAACCAGATCCAGTTTGTCCAGAAAATCAGAAAATTCTGAACCAACAAGCGTTGAATAATCAGCGGTTCTAAACCGATATTTGGTAGAGCGTGGAACCTTTTTCGCAATTTCAACCGGAACCACACCAAGCTGAAAAGCGATTTTTAAGTCGCTGTGGTACGATGAACGAGCAGTTTTTTCGATTAACATAAAAAATTAGTATAGCACCAAAATAAAGACTGACAACCATAAAGTGTTGTGCTATAATGATTTAGTAGTGAAACATGCTCTTTGAAAGCATTAGAGCAGGAACTGCAGACCGTCTACAAACTAACAGACGGCCTACGGTACGGAAAGATTTCTTGCATCAATGTAGGGTAGTCTTTCAGTATTGTAGAGGTCCGAAAACGAGCTACGGAAGACTTCTTGCTTCTCTCAAAGGGGTGGCGGAAAATCCTTTGAGACCGGGCCGTGTTGTGGAATAAAGAAAGTAACGGGTAATAATCATACAGTATTGTTCCTACGCCCGGACTCGAAGATTTGGAGACAGGGGAAACCGCGTCTATGAAACTATCGGAATGGGAAAAAACTGCCAAGGCCGCATCACTTTACTTCTTCTTCGAAGGGCAGATTGCCTGTTACCCAACACGGGGTGGGCGCCGGGTCCAAGGGCTCGGAGGGCAATTCGGCGCGTCAGCGTTTCCCGCTCACCGCTACAGTACCGGCGCCGACTCTTGCCCGACGAGACCTGACCCGGCGAACGCCCCGGGCAATACAGCTGCCCTTCGAAGAACCGCGAAGATGCGCGGCCCTGAAAGGTGGTTCCCCTACGCCGGAAGCATCGTAGACCGCGCCAAAAACAGCGCCGGAATCGTCAGCCAGGGCATACTGCAAAGCACCGGCCTCAGCGACAGCCTCCTGCAGGCCGAACAGGTCATGAACACCATCTCCTCCGACATGCGCGAAGCCGCCGCCGCCATAGCCGCAGGCCAAGCCCAAAAACAACTCCGCCTTGCCAAAGAACAGTACATGGAGCGCCTCAAAGCCGAAAACGACGGTATGACCACCTGGCAAAACACCCTGGTCCGCAAAAACGGCTACACCGTCGATAACCGCATCAGCCGCAATACTGTAGTCGCCTCCACCTTGTTCGAAAACGTCCGCGAAACCCAGACCGTGCACAAATACCAAGCCTTCGAAACCGCCGCCGCCACCGTCAGCGTCAACCTCGAACAGTCCGCCTTGGACGGCCTCGACGACCACGCCATGATGCTGTTGGTAAAGCAAGCCCAAAGCGAACTGGCAACCTGGGGAGAGAAGATTTTCGGCGAAGTAGACGAAGAAGGCGCCACCAAAGAATGGCAGATCCCCCGCAGCCGCATGGACGCCGCCGTAAAAGAATACCAGTCGATCACCGACGAAGAAACGACCCAGGCAAAGATTGATAAGATTAAAACCTACGCCGACAAAGACTTCGACGACATGAGCGACGGCGAAAAAGAAAAGTACGGCAAACTGATGGACTCCATGATCACCGTCCGCGACGGAGAACTCGGCCAGCATATCGGCTGGGCCCCGCTGTTTAAGAGCGGCGAAGACCTCAACCTGGACAAGAGCCGCGAGCGCAACATCTCATCAGCCGGCCGCGGCCAGATGGGCGCCATCATGACCGACTTCCAGTGGAACTCCATGCTCGCCAGCAAAGGCTACGCCGAAATGGCCAAGCCGATGTACGACAAACCGATGTGGGATGACCGTGGGGATGTTTTTAAAGCGCCGACGATAAAGAGCGTTGTCGACATAGCTGTAACGGTTGCGGCAACGGCCATAACCGCCCCGATTGGCGGCGTTGCCGGAATCGCGGTATCCGCGGCCATAAACCTTGCCGATGACGCCGTATTCCTGATGGCCGACGTAGCCGGAGGCCTCAAGAGCTGGGCCGAGGTAGGCGTCGAATTCGGAAAGAAAGCCGCCATCTCCGCCGCAACATCCTTGGTAAATGTCGGCATCAACGGCGTCGGCGGTAAGATGGTTGACGGTGTAGAGCAGATTGGCGGATTCACCGGAAAGATCGGCGGCCTCGCCAGTGTAATTCCGCAAGAGGGCTTCTCCAACGTGATTGGAAGCACCGCGCTCGCCGGACTCTCGGCGCTAAGTAACGGCGCCATCACCAGCAGCGTTAACGCCATCCAGTACAGCGATGAAGGCGGTTTCGGTTGGTCACAGGATGCCTTTGACGCCGGCATGAGCGGCGCCTGGATGTCCGCCGCGACGGGGATGACCAGTGCTTTTGTGAGTGGCGGGTTAAACCTCGGTATGGAAGGTTTCTATGGTGAAATTAATAAAAACGGCCGTACGCTTTCCAATCTGACAGGCAGCCTAGCTGGACAGGGAATGAACTACGCCCTTGGCGGAAACTTTACGCTTAACCTTCTTAATGCCAGTAATTTTAGCGATAAACTAAACGGTGGTTTACTGGAATTGAGCTTTGGCCGTGACGGAATAAGTTCACAAATTGGCATGGGCGGAGCCGACGTAAATATGAGTAAGCTCGCGCAGTCGTTCAAGGGCCTTGAAGCCTGGAAGGTAAACCTTGACATGTTCGGCTCGGGACAGCGCGAAGCGGGCAAGTACTCAAGCGCCTTGCGCAGCCTGTATTCAGCCGGAGGCGGAAGCGCCGACAGAGGCTTGTTTGACAGTATCCTTGCCGGCATGACAAATGTTGAGGAAAACGCTAATGGCGACTACAAAGGCAAAACAACCCTCGATGAAGTAACCGGAATCAAGACGCTCAGCTTGGGTAAAGACGCGCTGGCCGACGGTAGCCGTTTTGGATTGAATATTCTGTTCGCTCACGAAGCCTATCGTGATGGACTGGAAGGTACGAAGGAAGAACAAGAGACAGAAAGGAACCAGGCTGTAGTGGGCCATATCCGGGCGGCTGCGAATCTCGGTCAGTCCTACGGCATGAACATGCTCACCGGCGCTGACCGTGAGGAGATCGCCGCACTGCGTGAAGCTTCACAGGTAAATGGGGATCAGTCTGCCCTTGCAGGGATATTGGGGAGTTACGACTCGACGGCGGATTATTGGAAGCTAAATGTACTAAAAGATGCTCAGGGGAAAGTAATAGGACACTCAATGACATGGGATGGAAAACTTGACTATGATCTATCTGAGTTGGGTTTGGGTAATATTAATGCTGTGGATATGACCCCAGCCAAGATGACGGAGCTCATCGCTACCTTTGCGGAAAAAGGAATCAAGGTAAATGGTCGGGATGTGACTTTGGCAGATTTGCAAGCAATTCAAACTGTCAATACTAATATGACTGCGTTTCAGAATAGTGTTGCTGGAGGCGCAGGCTATAATCATACTACTGCTGAGACCAATAGAATTAGCTTTTTGAATAGTCTCTATGCTCTGCAAGGTAAAGGATTGATAAGTGGAAATAACTCCAGCCAAGTGGATTCCGCCTTGGTGGCCCAAGGTGGTTCTGGGACTTTTGCTTCGCCATATAAACCCATAAAAGGTACTCTGCAAGAAACTACAATGTTTGGTTATCGGTTAAATATTGATGGTGTTGTGAACCCTGATGAAACAGACTTTGCAGAAATGAGAGTCTTTGAGCACACCGCTAATGACTACAGTATGCTTGGTGGTACTAGTTATTTTGCTATGTTTGGTGGTTCTATGTCACTCGCAGCAGATAAGAATAAAGGCCTTTATTCTACAATTACTGATGCATCTGGTAATAAGCAGGAAACTGCACATAACGGAAGTCAGACAGTCGCAGCTTTTATGAATATTTGGGGTGGGTCGGCTAAAGGACTTAATGCGGATCGAATACTTACAGGGGTAGCTGCAGGATCAAATATTGGTGCCTATGCTAATACAGGATTGTCAACTAGCGCCCATTTGCATCTCCAGTTGTGGGATGTAAATGCACAAGGTAATTCAAAATGGGTTGATACTGCTGAAGTGTTTCGCAAAACTGGTTTTAGTGTAAATACAACAGCCAATGCCCAAGCATATTCAGGCTATAGGATACCTGGTGGAGAGGCAAAATTTGGAGAGTTTATGCAGACCAAAGCCTTTGCTGAGAAATTTTTCGGGCAAAGTCTAACAAGCTTGAACAACGCTAATGGAATAGTTTCTGATATGAGACAAGTCATGTTGCAAAATAGATTGTTTGACAGTCCAGGGTTTACGGCACTTCCAGTAGCTACCGTGAATCCATATCTGCAAAACTGGTATAGGTATTCAAGACAAGAAGACCAATTGTTAATGCAAAATTACGCTTCACAATATCAGAACAGGAGGTACACGGAATGGCTCAATATACCAAGAGAAGTACGTCAGTCATTTGGTCCATTTTATTAGGATTAATAACCTTACTGCCCCTTGAAGCAGTAGAGTTTAAATTACTTGCAACAATACGTGAAAATAGTGATGCATCAAATAGTATTATTGATGATGATTACTTTATTTTAAATCCAGCATACTCTGATAATCATTTTACCATTCGGCGCATAGATAATCCTCTGGTTCCGTGGAAAACAATTACCGCGGTTCCAGAACCTAATGGTAGTGTAAGACATTTAGGAGGGAGTGTTTCGCAAGGAAACATGCTTTTTTTCTCACGAATTAATGGATTGCGAGAAGTCTTTAATCCTCGAACTGGATATATTGGTCCAATACTAAATCCTGCTGAGCTTGAAGATGACTGTTTTGTAAGTGTGCTGTCAGGTGATATTAGTAAAAAAAGTGTTTTATTTAATACAGAATTTGCAGGTAATCCCCCCGAAGGGGCATCAAAAAGGCCTTATATTGATTTTATTGTTGATCAACCCGAAGGCTTGTTTTACCGTGAATATATACCTGATGAAGATATTATGAATTTTCCTGAATTGATACAGTGGTCTTATCCAACATGGCCTGATCGTGCTTGGGCGCATAATATTGCTTATTCAGACAAGTTTAAGTCCTGGTTTCAAATAGAAGCACGTGCAAGTTGGTTTTATATCGCTCAACAAAAGGATGACAACACATGGGAAGGCCAACGAGGAATACCAAAAGATTTTAAGAATAGGAAAGATAATTATAGCCCCTCTAATGTTGTTCCTTCATGGAAGTTCTTAAACCCCCGCATGGTAATTGGTCCTTATAGCCCACTAGAAGGTGATTTCCCAATTCCCTATTACTCCCTTGAAGCTTTGGACTTAAAAGGAAATATAACGCCTACAGACTTCATTGACATAATAAGTTTTGACATTAGCCCTAATGGGCGGTATTTACTAGCTAACGGTACCAACCGTCGTGATCTGGAAACTCGGGGAACTCATCCAACCTATGTGTATTTATACGAAATATCTTATTCCGGCACCATAAATGACAACCGTGTAAGGATGCGACGCAATGCTAGCTTAGACGGTGGTATAATAACGGTTTTGGATAAGGGCCAGGCTTGTCTGGTTATAGAACGGACAGAATACCCGCAGACTATTGGTAACGTAAAAGATTGTTGGTATAAAATTCGTTTGTCCGATGGGAGTGAAGGATGGGTTTTTGGGGGTTTTTTGGATTTCTATTGAGGACTGAAGCTTTTTTTATATTATCATAAAAAATGTAGCACCAAAATAAAGACTGACAACTGGAAAGTGTTGTGCTATAATGATTTAGTAGTGAAACATGCTCTTTGAAAGCATTAGAGCAGGAACTGCAGACCGTCTACAAACTAACAGACGGCCTACGGTACGGAAAGATTTCTTGCATCAATGTAGGGTAGTCTTTCAGTATTGTAGAGGTCCGAAAACGAGCTACGGAAGACTTCTTGCTTCTCTCAAAGGGGTGGCGGAAAATCCTTTGAGACCGGGCCGTGTTGTGGAATAAAAAAGTAACGGGTAATAATCATACAGTATTGTTCCTACGCCCGGACTCGAAGATTTGGAGACAGGGGAAACCGCGTCAATGAAACTGTCGGAATGGGAAAAAATTGCCAAGGCCGCGTCTCCTTGCTACTTCTTCGAAGGGCAGATTGCCTGTTACCCAACACGGGGTGGGCGCCGGGTCCAAGGGCTCGGAGGGCAATTCGGCGCAATCTCTGCGCCATGGAAGGCGCAACAATGCCACTGGAAGAACGGGCCAGCCCGTTCTTCAATGTCTAAGGTTTTCCAGGGATGGAAAACCTTAGACTTAGATTCTTGCCCGACGGGACCTGACCCGGCGAACGCCCCGGGCAATACAGCTGCCCTTCGAAGAACCGCGAAGACGCGCGGCCCTGAAAGGTGGTTCCCCTACGCCGGAAGCATCGTAGACCGCGCCAAAAACAGCGCCGGAATCGTTAGCCAGGGCATACTGCAAAGCACCGGCCTCAGCGACAGCCTCCTGCAGGCCGAACAAGTCATGAACGCCATCTCCTCCGACATGCGCGAAGCCGCCGCCGCCATAGCCGCCGGCCAAGCCCAAAAACAGTTGCGTCTCGCCAAAGAACAGTACATGGAACGCCTCAAAGCCGAAAACGACGGCATGACCACCTGGCAAAACACCCTGGTCCGCAAAAACGGCTACACCGTCGACAACCGCATCAGCCGCCGCACCATCGTCGCCTCCACCTTGTTCGAAAACGTCCGCGAAACCCAGACCGTGCACAAATACCAAGCCTTCGAAACCGCCGCCGCCACCGTCAGCGTTAACCTCGAACAGTCCGCCTTGGACGGCCTCGACGACCACGCCATGATGCTGTTGGTAAAGCAAGCCCAAAGCGAACTGGCAACCTGGGGAGAAAAAATCTTCGGCGAAGTAGACGAAGAAGGCGCCACCAAAGAATGGCAGATCCCCCGCACCCGCATGGACGCCGCTGTAAAAGAATACCAGTCGATCACCGACGAAGAAGCGACCCAGGCAAAGATTGATAAGATTAAAACCTACGCCGACAAAGATTTTGACAAAATGAGCGACGGCGAAAAAGAAAAGTACGGCAAACTGATGGACTCCATGATCACCGTCCGCGACGGAGAACTCGGCCAGCATATCGGCTGGGCCCCGCTGTTCAAAAGCGGTGAAGACCTCAACCTGGACAAGAGCCGAGAGCGCAACATCTCATCAGCCGGCCGCGGCCAGATGGGCGCCATCATGACCGACTTCCAGTGGAACTCCATGCTCGCCAGCAAAGGCTACGCCGAAATGGCCAAGCCGATGTACGACAAACCGATGTGGGACGACCGCGGGGATGTTTTTAAAGCGCCGACGATAAAGAGCGTTGTCGACATAGCCGTAACGGTTGCGGCAACGGCCATAACCGCCCCGATTGGCGGCGTTGCCGGAATCGCGGTATCCGCGGCCATAAACCTTGCCGATGACGCCGTATTCCTGATGGCCGACGTAGCCGGAGGCCTCAAGAGCTGGGCCGAGGTAGGCGTCGAATTCGGAAAGAAAGCCGCCATCTCCGCCGCAACATCCTTGGTAAATGTCGGCATCAACGGCGTCGGCGGTAAGATGGTTGACGGTGTAGAGCAGATTGGCGGATTCACCGGAAAGATCGGCGGCCTCGCCAGTGTAATTCCGCAAGAGGGCTTCTCCAACGTGATTGGAAGCACCGCGCTCGCCGGACTCTCGGCGCTAAGTAACGGCGCCATCACCAGCAGCGTTAACGCCATCCAGTACAGCGATGAAGGCGGTTTCGGTTGGTCACAGGATGCCTTTGACGCCGGCATGAGCGGCGCCTGGATGTCCGCCGCGACGGGGATGACCAGTGCTTTTGTGAGTGGCGGGTTAAACCTCGGTATGGAAGGTTTCTATGGTGAAATTAATAAAAACGGCCGTACGCTTTCCAATCTGACAGGCAGCCTAGCTGGACAGGGAATGAACTACGCCCTTGGCGGAAACTTTACGCTTAACCTTCTTAATGCCAGTAATTTTAGCGATAAACTAAACGGAGGTTTACTGGAATTGAGCTTTGGCCGTGACGGAATAAGTTCACAAATTGGCATGGGCGGAGCCGACGTAAATATGAGCAAGCTCGCTCAGTCGTTCAAGGGCTTAGAAGCATGGAAGGTGAATCTTGACATGTTCGGGTCGGGACAGCGCGAAGCGGGCAAGTACTCAAGCGCCTTGCGCAGCCTGTATTCAGCCGGAGGCGGAAGCGCCGACCGGGATTTATTTGACAGCATTCTTGCCGGTATGACAAATGTTGAGGAAAACGCTAATGGCGACTACAAAGGCAAAACAACCCTCGATGCAGTAACCGGAATCAAGACGCTCAGCCTGGGTAAAGACGCGCTGGCCGACGGGAGCCGTTTTGGATTGAATATTCTGTTCGCACATGAGGCCTACCGTGATGGTCGTGTGGGTTCCGCGGAAGCTCAGGAGATGGAAAAAAACCAGGCAGTATTAGGGCATATCCGGGCGGCTGCAAATCTCGGTCAGTCCTACGGCATGAACATGCTCACCGGCGCTGACCGTGAGGAGATCGCCGCTCTGCGTGAAGCTTCACAGGTAAATGGGGATCAGTCTGCCCTTGCAGGGATATTGGGGAGTTACGACTCGACGGCGGATTATTGGAAGTTGATGGCGAACGGTGACCTTATTGATGATGGAGATGGTTGGTTAAGAGATCAGAATGGTAATGCTATTACAGATAAAGATGGGAATCGAATTGGAGCTGCTGGAAAAGAAACGGGTTTGTTAAATATTCTATTTGGTGGAACGAATAATGTTGCTTATAAAGAATTTTCCGACTCTCAGATTATGACTGTTCAACAGCTGATGGAAAGTTCTGGTCTGACACATACGGGTCAAGTCGATCCAAGATCGAGAAATTGGAATGCTTCTTTGGGTGCTACTATTAATGCCAGCTCAGTTCTTTCTGGCTTTGGAGATACGGTAGCAACCTCAGTCTTTATGAATGGATTTGATTCTGCAACCGATACCATTCTTTTTAGTGATAACATGAGTCAGGTACATCAAGCGTTTACTTCTGTTGCTACAAAAGCACAAGATAGGTTCTGGAGTTACCTAGGAGCAAAGTCTTCGTTCTATGGTGGTGACCATAATTTATTTCAAAATACTCAAGGATTAACTCTGTCTCAAATTTTCCAGAAGAATATTGCTTATAACGGTGATCAGCATAGAGGTGTCGATGTCTCTGGTCCGAATGGAACCCCTATACAAGCTGGATTTGGTGGTAAGGTTGTAAATAATAGTAAAACTGATACAGCTGGTAATACTGTGATTATTGAATATGGTTTTAATTTTGAGGATTCATTTTACTCAACTGGTATTCAAAACCAATTTATGCATTTTATTGCAAAATCTTCATATAAAGTTGGCCAGATGGTAAATGCTGATACGGTTCTTGGTAAAATGGGAAATACTGGTTGGGTAGAACCTGAGCCAAGTCTAGTTAAACCTTTTGCTGGAACACATTTGCATTTTCAATTGATGGGAAATCTTTCTGGTTATGGGGCAACAAATACAGCATGGAACATGCTTGATAATCGTCGAAATACTTTTTTATCACAAATTGGAGCTCCATCAACAAGAAGTTATGTATTCAACCAAGGGACCTCGGAATTAAACAATTATACAGGTAAGGTAGGGGATCCGCCTGTGGAATATTATAATTATTATTATAATCCTAATGAATGGATAAAACGGATGGGGGTACAACCATGAAAGCTAAAAACTTGTTGTTGATGATATCTTTATTGGCTCTTTTCGGAGGTTGTACTAAAAAAGAACAATACATTTCTCACGAGAATAGTAAAGAATTGCCAGTTGAGATTCATAGTGATGATTCGGGGATGCTTGTTAATGAGAAACTAAGCACTGCCGATTCTTTAGACTCAATCTATACCAAATATGTTATGATGTATGGAGGTGAAGTTAGGGGTGATTATGCTCTGGTTGGCTCTGCAGAGTTGTTGCTTCATTTAAACGAGTTGCCATTTACTATTAAAGAAAAGATTGAATACATTAGCATTGATACACCAATAGAAGATGTTCCAATGATAGATGGTTTGGAAAATCTGAAAGAAGTACAATTTCATGCAGTGGGGTTAAAACATGTTGAAAATCTTGAAAATTTAAAAGTAGATATTTTATCACTTACTATAAATCCATTAGAAAGCATTTATTCTATTGGTAAGAATCCATATATAAAAAAATTAGACCTTACTTCTTCACAGGTAAGAATGCTGCCTGATATGAGTGGTATGAAAAATCTGCGTGAGCTTGTATTGCTTCGAACGGATATAACAACTCTTGAAAATATACAAACAATTCCAGGTCCCGTTGATTTAAATATTCTTGAATGTGATTATTTAGTGGATATAGAATCTTTGCGATTAGCTAAGATTGGTAAGCTTTACATTAGTAAAGATGGGGTAAACTCTATTGGTGGCAAACACAATAAACCGGGTCTATATGATAGATATAAGGATTGGTTTGATTCGCAATTGTTACAATTGAAAACCAATAATCCTGAATTTGAACTATTATTTTTTATGAAAGAAGGTTGAGTGGGGATATGGATTTGGCGCCGTTGCCGAACATTTGATAAGGTTAAAAGAAATTGATATTCATTTTAAGTCAATAAAAGCTCGGGTTAACTTGCAGAACGACCTTGTGGGAAAAATAGAATGTTCCGAATGCTTGTCGTTATGTCAAGTTGAACCCTTCCTTTTATTGCTCGCTTACTATTACTATCAGTGTCACCAAACCAAGTCACTGTGATAAGATAAACGAGAGCCTTTTTCGGTTAACATAAAAAAAATGTAGCACAGGAAAAAAAACAATGACAACCATAAAGTGTTGTTTTATAATGATTTAGTAGTGAAACAGGCTCTTTGAAAGCATTAGAGCAGGCGTACTGACAACTTATTCATACAGGGTGAAACGAAACCTTTGTAGTCAGTGGTAAAGCTGCATTTCTGTGTTAATAGTGCTTACTTCTGATTTTTTCTTGTGAATAGTTCAATTTTTTTTTGTATTTACCGATAAGTAAGCCAAGGATAACATTCAAGATTCTTTCTTGACTTAGTAAGTGTTAGTTTTTTTTCTACGCAGTTTCACGGTAATAGCGATGGTGAAGACCAAACAAGACTGGCTCTTTTCGAATTTTTCCAGTAGAGTTTCGGTCTGGCGTTCGATCAGGAATTTTTCCAATCCCTTGGTGAGTTCGCTCTTTATTGTAGTAGTGTACATATTCACGCATAATATTCCTGAGCTGTTTTTGCGTGAAAACTATGAGATAGTCCAGACATTCGCTACGAATTGAGCGAACAAAGCGTTCTGCAAACGCATTCATATTTGGTGAATAGGGTACCGTGGCGATTCCTTTTATTCCATATTCCGAATACGGAAACCATTTTAATTCACCGGAGTTGTCGTGAATCAAATGGGATTCCGGATACTGTTCACTAAAATATGAAAGTTGATTTCGTAAAAACAAAATATTCGGATTGGTTGTCATATTCCAATGCGCGATTTTACGAGTCTTTAGCTCGATAATGAAAAACACATACAACCGCTTAAAACCGAAAAGATCAACGCAGAAAAAGTCACAGGCAAAAAGTGACGACCATTGTGCTTTCAGGAATTTCGCCCAGGAAAGATTTGGTTTGATTTCGCCGGATTTTCGATAGTCGGCAAGTACCTTTCTGATGGTCTCGCGGGAAACCAAAATATTGAGTTTTTTCAATTCGTCCTGTATACGAAACACGCCCCAAAGAAAGTTGCTGTTTTTGATATCTCGTATAAGCTCGCGAGTTGTATTGGTAATTGGGGGTCTTCCAGGACGGACTTTTACAGTGACGTTTTGCGACCAGTACGCAGCAATGGCGCGTTTCCAGGCATGTAAGATAGTTTCCGGTTTCACAAGCGTGAACCATTTACGGTTTTTTTTCTGTGTGGAAAAAGCTGCATGGATAAACCATTTTTCATGAAGCTCAAAGGGTAATCGGATGTTTCGCTCCTGAAAATAGCGCCGGTAATAGCGATTTTCTTGCCATAAAAGCGCGATTCGCGTGACGCTATTGAACTTCTTGAAAAGAAGACAGAGACAGAAATCTACGAGAGTAAAAGTACATTTTAAGAGAAACATAAAAAAAGTCTAGCACCAAAAAAAATAATGACAACTGAAAAGTGTTGTGCTATAATGATTTAGTAGTGAAATTGGCTCTTTGACAACACTAGAGCAGGAATTGCAGACCGTCTACAAAGTGTCAGACGGCCTACGATACGGAAAGATTTCTTAAATCAACGTAGGGTAGTCTTTCAGTATTGTGGAGAACTGGAAAAGAGCTACTGTTGGGCAGTATATACCGTGTATTGAATATGCTGAGGTAGGAGGATGTTGTATGAAATTGAAACCAGCTGATTTCAAAATCGATGAAGCATGGATACTTTTTGAACTCCTTCCTGAACCGATTTTTACGCAACTTGATGGACCTGCTGTGATCTTTGGATTAATGGATGCTGGTAGTTGTTTCTTGCTTACTGCAAATTTTTTTGAGGGAATAGATAATACTGCACTAACAAGTAATAATGTCCTGAATCTTCTCAAGAATGGATGGATACATAATAAAAAATATCCGATAAAAATATTTGTGCCTGAAGAAGTTCTAACAGGCACCATTGAGACAGCAATTCAAAGTGAAGGAATCTCGGTTGTTAGTGTACCAGAAAGTCAACTTTCGAAAATTGTTGGAGAAGCGCAAAAAGTATTTATTGAAAAGTTTTTTTATATCTAATACAACCGCCAGATAAGTTTTTCTCTCAAAGGGGTGGCGGAAAATCCTTTGAGACCGGGCCGTGTTGTGGAATAAAGAAAGTAACGGGTAATACTCATACAGTGCTGTTCTTGCGCCCGGACTCGAAGATTTGTAGCCAGGGGAAACTGCGTCTATGAAATTGCCGGAATGGGAAAAAACTGCCAAGGCCGCATCTCAATGCTACTTCTTCGAAGGGCAGATTGCCTGTTACCTAACACGGGGTGGGCGCCGGGTCCAAGGGCTCGGAGGGCAATTCGGCGCAATCTCTGCGCCATGGAAGGCGCAACAATGCCACTGGAAGAACGGGCCAGCCCGTTCTTCAATGTCTAAGGTTTTCCAGGGATGGAAAACCTTAGACTTAGATTCTTGCCCGACGAGACCTGACCCGGCGAACGCCCCGGGCAATACAGCTGCCCTTCGAAGAACCGCGAAGACGCGCGGCCCTGAAAGGTGGTTCCCCTACGCCGGAAGCATCGTAGACCGCGCCAAAAACAGCGCCGGAATAGTCAGCCAGGGCATACTGCAAAGCACCGGCCTCAGCGACAGCCTCCTGCAGGCCGAACAGGTCATGAACGCCATCTCCTCCGACATGCGCGAAGCCGCCGCCGCCATAGCCGCAGGCCAAGCCCAAAAACAGCTGCGTCTCGCCAAAGAACAGTACATGGAACGCCTCAAAGCCGAAAACGACGGTATGACCACCTGGCAAAACACCCTGGTCCGCAAAAACGGCTACACCGTCGACAACCGCATCAGCCGCAATACTGTAGTCGCCTCCACCTTGTTCGAAAACGTCCGCGAAACCCAGACCGTGCACAAATACCAAGCCTTCGAAACCGCCGCCGCCACCGTCAGCGTCAACCTCGAACAGTCCGCTCTTGACGGCCTCGACGACCACGCCATGATGCTGTTGGTAAAACAAGCCCAAAGCGAACTGGCAACCTGGGGAGAGAAGATTTTCGGCGAAGTAGACGAAGAAGGCGCCACCAAAGAATGGCAGATCCCCCGCACCCGCATGGACGCCGCTGTAAAAGAATACCAGTCGATCACCGACGAAGAAGCGACCCAGGCAAAGATTGATAAGATTAAAACCTACGCTGACAAAGACTTCGACGACATGAGCGACGGCGAAAAAGAAGCCTATGGCAAATTGATGGACTCCATGATCACCGTCCGCGACGGAGAACTCGGCCAGCATATCGGCTGGGCCCCGCTGTTTAAGAGCGGCGAAGACCTCAACCTGGACAAGAGCCGCGAGCGCAACATCTCATCAGCCGGCCGCGGCCAGATGGGCGCCATCATGACCGACTTCCAGTGGAACTCCATGCTCGCCAGCAAAGGCTACGCCGAAATGGCCAAGCCGATGTACGACAAACCGATGTGGGATGACCGTGGGGACGCATTTAAAGCGCCGACGATCCGCAGCGCGATTGATATAGCGGTTACAGTGGTAGTGACCGCGTGTACCGGCCCCGGCGGTGTGTTATTGGCCGCGGGACTTAATCTTGTAGATGACGCTGTCTTTGCCGGTATGGACTTAGCCGGAGGACACAAATCTCTCGGCGATATCGGAAACGAACTCGGCAAGAAGGCCTTGACGAGTGCCTTGAGCATGGGTGTTGGTGCCGGAGCAAGTGGACTTACCAATCTAGCTGGTACTGCCGCGAATATGGGAACAAAAGTAGCGATAGCCGCAGGACAGAGCTATGTGAACTCCGTTGGTGCTTCCTATATTGGCGCAATGGATTTTACTAAAATTGGCTCAAGTGATTTCATGGATTGGGATAGCGCAAATGCCAGCTGGACAAGCTCTTCAACTCTTGCCGGAGCGGTGAGCGCCGGAGCAATGGCCGGTGCAAATGTAGGTTTCTCGAAACTTTCCGATGGTACTCAGAAATTCTATAACGGCGCAATTAATCTTGCCACCGCCGGAATCGGAGAAGCGGCCAAGTTCGGCGTTCACGCCGGTTTTGCCATGGCGCAGGGATCCGGCAGCTTTAGCGACCGCATGGGACAAGCCTATGACAACATGGGCGGCCTGACAGTTAATTTGCTGAATGTCGGAGCCATGCTTGACTTTGCCGGCAGCGCCTTTGCTACCGGGAATTCAACGGGTCAGAGCGCGCTGGGCACGTTCGCGCAGAGGCTGTCCGGAACCGGAATCTTGGAAATGAATATCGGTCGTGACGGCCTTACCGGTCAATTTGGAACCGGCGGTATTGACGTTGGCGGAAACCTGTACCGGCTCGGAAAAGGAATGAACGACAAGCGTATTCTGGAGTCATTTATGAAGGATAACGCGCAAGCCGGGGATGTCGCCTGGAAGGCCTACGTATACGGCGACTGGACCGCTGAAAACACCGCCCGCCGGCTTGGAATGGGAAAAGATGAGCTGGTTTTCAAAGATGATATGGGTGAAGGCGTAAATGCTCAGACCGTACAGAACAATAGCGGCGGCCGCACGATATTCATGGAGGACAGTGGCAATAACTATAATAATGCGGTAACCTTACAACATGAAGCGTATCGAGATGGAGTTGTAAACTCCGGTAATGCTGCCGAGACTTTCCGGGCCACACTGGCTCATACCCAGATGGCACAACGTCTTAAAGGGAAAGGCCTTTCTATGAATGCTAATTTAGCCGCCGACCTTTTTGCCTATGACGTGGCTCAAAAGACTGGAGACATGTCGATCTTTGAAGCGTATGTTGGAGAAGCGTACGACTCGACGGCGGATTATTGGAAGCTCGTGAAAGATAAAGAGGACAATAGTTTTCTGGAATATGATGGGCGAGCTGATATTTATGACGAGGACGAGAATTTTCTCGTCGGTGCTGGTACATCAGCCGGGGCATTACAATCAGCGTTAGCTGCATATCTCGGTGTTGACTCTGCTAAGGCAGCAGGAATTATGGATGCTGCAACTTTTGTAGCCAATGGTACTAGCTGGATTACTGATAAGAATCTTGGAAAGCGGATAGCAATTGGAGCAAAAGATGATCCAGGACTCAGTAGTTATTTATTTGTTGCACAACATCATAATGAAATAATGGATGATATTATTGGAGCTGTGCAAGCACCGGGGAATGAAGGATTGACACGAGAGCAATTAGCTATGGGCATGAAAGAAAACGATTGGGTTATTGGTGTATATGGCGGAGCCTATGCTCACCGATACCTTGCTCTTAGGGATACAATGATTAACTTCTACTTAGGATCAGGAACTATAGATGATAAGCCTTATCGTATTTCGCAGTCTTTTGGCCCTCCAGATGAAACGACAAAGGATTTGTATGATATGCATACCGGTATTGATACTGTAAACCCTAGCGGGACACGCCTTACGGCGCCTTGGCCTGGACGGGTTGATGCCGCTGCCTGGAGTGATAATGTTGGAAATATGTTTGAAATACAAGCAAGATATCAGTTTGAAGGAAAGCAGATGCCTGCAGGATTCGGGTATGGTTCGATGCATATGACCAGTCTAAGTGTTGTAGCTGGAAATAATGTAGGATTAAATACTTTATTAGGATATAGCGGAAATAAGGGCTCCATGGTTAAAGGAACTCCGGGCGATCATAACCATTTTACCATATTCAATAACGCATATGGCAATAACCGCTATCTAACAGAATTACTTCAAGCAGATAATAATAATTCCTGGAGAGTTAATGGAAAACAGTGGGTATGGCCCTATGATGCAAATAGACGGTTCTATGACCCCGAAATTATCTATCGTGAATGGTTTAGAAGGTGATAAAGAATATGAAAAACAAAGTTGCTTTTTTGATTATGTTTACTCTTTTGTTTTATTCTTGTTTGCGACAAAATGTAGAAGGAAAACTTGGGTTTGCTACAAGTTCTCATGAAGCTGAAGATGTTAATAATGTAGAAACTTCTCAGCTACCAGTAAAAGTTTTTATTAGGAATGGTAGTTTGTCATATTATGGCAACAAAATTGGGAGTACGCCTTTTAATAATATTAGCGAACTACTTTCCTTGTACACAGAACAAGAGTTACATTCAGTGACCGAACTTTACATATCAAAAATTAATCTTCAGGAAATAGATAGCTTGGACCGTTTGCCTAATCTTGAAGATTTAACGTTAGGGGCTTGTAAGATTACAAGCATGAAAGGTTTGGAAATGGCACCTAAGTTGAAAGGCTTAAATTTATCACAAAACCCAATTGGTAAAATTGAGTATCTTGAGACCTTGAAAGATATTGAAGAGATTTATATTGCCAATTCACAAATAACAAAAATCGAAGGGCTTGCAGGTCTACAAAAATTGCGAGAGATAGATCTATCAGGCAATCAATTGACTAAAATAGAGGGGTTGAGTGATCTTCCTTCATTGGAGCGGCTTAGTCTTTCAGGTAATCAGCTTGTAGATTACTCAGGTCTGTTGGAAATAAAAACCATAAAAGAAATATCAATAACAAGTCTTGAGAACATAGTCGATGATAATGCTGTTGCGGTTTTTACTGAATGGAATAAACGGTTTCCTGCCCAAGCTCTTGAGTGGTAATTATAACTTAAGTGGAGCGGAGTTCTTTTCCTAGGTTTTTGGAAAGTCAATAAAAGCACGGGTTAACTTGCAGAACGACATTGTTGAAAAAACAGAATGTTCCGAATGCTTGTCGTTATGTCA
Source organism: Treponemataceae bacterium (assembly GCA_942493045.1). Classification (GTDB taxonomy): domain Bacteria; phylum Spirochaetota; class Spirochaetia; order Treponematales; family Treponemataceae; genus Teretinema. The sequence goes on from OW818665.1 coordinate 2,752,951, forward strand.
AGTTGAACCCCTCCTTTTATTGCTCGACTCGTTTTTCGATTTCTTTCTATAAGGTATTTTTTGGGAAGTACAGGATTGTATCTACTGAAAAGAATATGACAGCTTTTTTTGGTTCTTCGCACAATCTGCGAGATACAGATTGATCAGGTTTTGATAGGTAATACCGGTTTCTTCCGAAAGAGATTTGAAATAAGTAATAGTATCGATATCTAATCGAATAGTGATTTGTTGCTTCAATTTGTTTATGTATGGATTCTTTTTTGATTTGGAAAAATCATATTCGGTTCTCATGATTTAACCTCCGTAATTATTTGTTTCATTTTTTGATGCGCGTCTTGCGGAAATAATCCTTATTACTTCGTCTGCTTCTTTATAGCAATGACAGACAATAAGGATATTCAAGTTTTGACTCATTCCAAGCAGGATAAACCTGTCCTCATTGGTAGAAAGGTCTGGATCGTGAATTACCTGGGCGTTCGGATCCCAGAAAGCTGTTTTTGCTTCATTGAAAGAGATGCCATGTTTTTAAAGGTTGCTTGCAGCTTTCTGGTTATCCCTTTCAAACGAAATTGATTTCATAATTATATTATAATTATGAATTTCTTAGAAGTCAATAATAGTTTTGTCCCGCAGGAAACAATACAAGTATCAGTCAGTCAACTTGTGATTATCAGTTTCTTTGTATCACTGAATGAATGTCTTTTAAGTGCAATCACTAGTAAAACACAAATAAAGAATACTATGGTGAAAAAAGTAGGTAATGGCGATCTCAAATTTGGTGCGATAAATGGATTGAAGAGCCAATGGGCTATAAACACGAGATAAAATGATTTTGAAATAATATACAGTAATCCAAAATATAAACCAGTTAACGTGAAAAAAATAAAATGAGGAATACTATAGTCCGGCATACCTAATCGATGTGCTAGTGCGAAAATAATGGATGATATGAGCAGCATTATTATAACATTAACTTTTCCTTTCATATGGCCTATTAAGTAGACGCGAAAAAATAGCTCTTCTCCGGCCCCGACAGAAATATAGAAAATAACCATAGTGAAAGACTCAATACTCAGAGAAATTTTTTTGAAAGGGAGAGTGTCATTATTAAACAATAACCAATCGAGGATATAATAAGTTGGGTAGAAAAGAAAAGTGGTAAAGATTCCGGCGATGATAAAAAAAAGATCTATTTTCTTAAAGCTCACGCCAAGTTTTGATAAATTGGCTTTGAAAACGAAAATTAAACTTGCTAAGGTGCCGAAAAATATGCCCGTATGAAGAGGATGATAAAATCGATAGGGCGTTTTAAGGAAGGATCCAGGAAGACTGATCAAAATTATGAATGCCAGTATTAGCGCAATGGTCAGCAGAAATTTCCATACTTCGCGAAAAAAACCCGCATGGCTATAAAAGAAGTTTTTCATATATTGGCCTTTTAAATCGTAATACTTTCTATAAATGTTGTAAAAGTGAAAAGCTCTCTCGCTTTTATATCAGGATACCGGAAGATCGGGTAAATAGCCAGTTTATTAAATCCCCCTCCCCCCGTAAAAAAAAACACTCGTTCAACCGGGCCAACCTATGGTAAAATACTGAAAGAGGAAGAGACGATATGAACATCAAAGAGTATCGCAAGAACGGCGTTTCGGTCGTGGAGATTGATGAGGATGGCGTGATTATCAGTTCGATTCAGGATTTTCTGGATATCATTTCGGATGTCAGCGCCAAGCGCATCATCGTGAAGAAAGAAAACATCTGCGAGGATTTTTACGAGCTGGAAACCCTTTTTGCCGGGGAAATGCTGCAAAAGGCCAGTAATTACCGCCTGTATCTCGGGATTGTCGGCGATTTTTCGGATATTACCAGCCGCGCTTTCCGGGATTTTATGTATGAATCCAACGAAACTAAGCAGATTTTGTTTAAAAGCACCGTCGAGGAAGCCGTAAAGGTATTTTGCCGTAAACATGACGACTGAAAACTGTACCTGCGCCCGGGACAGCGCTTTTATCCGGCTGTCCGGCTCGGTCGCCCTGTACCCGGGACCGACTAATATCGGCATTATCGAGCGGCCGGACGGGGTGCTGCTGATAGACAGCGGGAACGATAAGGAAGCCGGGCGGAAACTGCTGCGGGCCCTCGGCGAAACCGGCCGGGACTTGAAAATCATCCTGAATACCCATTCCAACGCCGATCATTGCGGGGCCAACCGCTATTTGCAGGATAAAACCGGTTGCGAAGTCTGGGCCACCCGGGCCGAGGCCTCCTTTATGGAGACTCCGGAGCTGGAAGGCAGCTTTTTGTGGGGCGGTTTTCCGCTGGCGGAACTGGAATCCAAGTTTTTCAAGCCGCAGCGCTCCCGCGTGACGCGTATTTTGGAACCGGGGATCATTGACGGCCTGGAGCTGATCGCCCTGGACGGTCATTTTTTCGGCATGATCGGGATTAAAACCGCCGACGGGGTCTGTTTTCTCGCTGACAGCGTCTTCGGCGAAAATATTCTGGCAAAATACCGCATCCCCTTCATTTATGACGTAAAGGCCTTTTTGGAAACCCTTGAGAAAATCCGCGCTATTGAGGCCCAGTATTTTGTGCCCAGTCACGGGCCGGTGGTTCAGGATATCAAACCGCTGCTGGACCGGAATATCGAGGCGGTGCGCGCCATTGAGGAAGCCATTCTGAGCGCTTTATCCGCCGAAAAAGACTTTGAGAGCCTGCTGGCGGACCTTGCCGGCCAGTTTTCGGTTACTCTGGACGCCAGCCAGTTTGTGTTGATCGGCAGTACGGTAAAATCGTTTTTGTCCTGGCTCTCCCGCCGCGGCCTGGTTGGCTGCCGCTTCCGGGATAACCGGATGCTCTGGCGGAAGGCGCCGGCATAGCGAAACTTTTTTTTATCGATAGGCTATTCCGCTAAACCGGCGTATAATCAGGTTATAAAGTAATGAAGAAGGAAGGTTGCCATGACCCTGGAACTGCGACCGATCAGTATTTGCAATCTCGATGAAATCGTTGAACTATATAGGGCTATGATTCTGGAGAACAGCCGTTTTGATCCCCAATTATTAAAGGCCCCGACGGACAGCCGCGCCCTGCGCAATATGCTGCAGTTCAGCTTCGATATTGAAAACGCCATCTTTTTTATGGCATCAGCTTATGGTAAGGCAGTCGGTTTTATCGACAGCACCCGCTTTATCCAGGAAGGCGGCGACGCCTGGTATATCAAGGGCCTGTATTTAAGCGCGCCTTTCCGCGAACCTCGTAATTATGTATCGATGATTTACCGGGTAGAGAAAGACGCCTCTGAAAAGGGAGTCCGCAAGATGATCTCCCGGGCGATGCTGCCGGATACAAATTACGGTCAGATATGGGAAATGGCCGGCTATAGTCCGGATGACGGTAAATGGCTCAAAACACTTAATCAATAAATGAGGGGTAAAAAATGTTCTCGGACCGCAACACCAGTTTAATTATGTCCTATAAGGCGCTGCGCCGCCTGATCGGCCTTTTGGGTATGGCCCTGCCGGTGGTCTGTGTGCTGGGAGGTATGCTGTTTGCCGGCAGCGGACCGCAGGAGTCGGTCAGTTACTACTATCACACCAATATGCGGGACTGGTTTATCGGCCTGATGTTCGTGGCCAGCATGTTCATGCTGACCTATAAGGGACCGAAAAAGATCGATGATCTGGTAACCTCGGCCAGCGGTATCTGCGGCCTCGGTTTGGCTGTTTTCCCCTGTGTCGATAAGGCCAACCCTGATCTGTATGTCGGTATTTTTCAACTGGGCGGAAAGGTTTCCGACCGGATACATATTGCCTTCGCGGCTCTGTTCTTTATTTTATTAGCCTGTAATTCTTTTTTCCTGTTTACCAAGAGTAAATACGCTCCTGAAGACCGTACCATTGGAAAAAATCAGCGCAATGTCCTGTATCGGGCCTGCGGCGTAATCATTTTTATTTCGCTGATTCTGTTGCTGATTCTGTCAAATACCGTCGATCCGGCCGAATTGTCGCGTTCTTTGTTGATATTGCTCCTTGAATCGATTATGCTTTTTGCATTCGGTCTTTCCTGGCTGGTTAAGGGAGAGACACTCTTCAGGGACTAATGGGGACTTATGCTTGTTTCACTGACAAACCGGATGATCGTAGTGGAAGACCCGGCCACCGGAGCGCGCAATACCGTTTTATTGTCCTTTGAGGAAGACGGCGCTCTGGTAATTGCCGACGCCGATTCCGAACTGCCGCAGTTTATTACCAGGGTGCCGCTGAACTGTTTCCCGACAGATGACGTTATCTGCGCGGCCGTAACCGGTGCCCTCGGGGGCGGAAAGCGGCAGCTGGTCGGCGCCCTGGACCGCAGCCTGGAGCTGGACTCCTCGGCCCTTTCCGGCCTGAAAAAAATGCCGGTGGATATTTTTGACAACGTCTATCTCGATGAGGTTAAAAACGATGCCCTGGTGCTATGCGTGGACATCCGCAGCTTCAGCAAATTCCTGTGCGACAATCCCGAGGACGCGGTCTTCAAGCTGATTAAAGATTTTACCTCGAACCTGTTGTCCTGCATTAATCAGTTCGCCTATGGCTGTTCCTATTACAAGCTGATGGGCGACGGCGCTATCATAATCTGGGACACCACCGACGCGACGACCGTTACCGAGGGTTTGATGGTTTTTGATACCTATGTTGAATTTCTCAACGAAGAATTATTCCGGAATTATCCCGATCTCGGCCTGGGCGGAGCGCTGGTGACCGGTAAGGTTTTCAAATACGAAATTTCCGCGGAAGCCTCGCAGCTCAAGTACCGCGATTATGTCGGCTACGGCATAAATCTGGCCTGCCGGCTGCAGGCCCTGGCCCAGCGCAACGAGCTGGTAATCAACCACCGGCTGGCTGACACTACCCTGGTTCCCTACCGCGCTTCCTGCGCCGTGGACTACGTGCGCAGCCTGCATCTTCTGAAAGGCCTGAAGGATGAAGACTGCGGCGAGGTTCTTTTTTACTCGCCAAACGCTACTTGACCAGCATGCGGAAGACTCCGTCCCAATTATCCGGCGGCGGCTTGATGGCAAAGTGGGTAATACGCTGCAAGAAAACCCGGGCGGGCTCATCATTATAAACTTTGGCGCACTCCCTGAAGGCCTCTTTTGCGCTCTCCCAGTCGCGTTTACGATAGGCGGCTAAACCTTTTTCAAATAATTTTGCTTTTTTCCGGTCTTCTTTACCGGCCTGCTCGGCGGTTTCCAGAATTTCATAAATGCGCACCGGATTCTGTTTACCCTTAACGGTAATGGCGTCGATCTCGCGGCACAGGAACTGCTCTTTGACGCGGCTGTATACCGCTTCGGAGACCAGGGACTGGGTGCCGTAAGCCTTGTTGGTGCCTTCCAGCCGGGCGGCCAGATTGACGGTGTCGCCGATCGAGGTAAAGTCCATCCTCTCCCGGGCCCCGACCGAGCCGAAGACGACGTTGCCGGTATTAATGCCGATGCCGATCGAGATTACCGGCAAGCCTTCTTTTTCGCGGCGCTCTTTTTCGGCGGCCATGGCCTTGCATATCTGCATCGCCGCCCGGCAGGCGTTCTGTTCTTTATCCGGTCCCTCAAAAAAGGCCATCACCTCGTCGCCTGCGAATTTGTCGATATCGCCCTTGTTGTTCAGGATTATCTCGGTTTCCAGATCCAGGTACTGGTTCAGTATTTCCACGACCTGATCCGGGGCCAGGCCCTCGCAGAGCGTAGTAAAGCCGCGGATATCGGTAAAGATAAAGGTCAGTTCCTTCTGGGTGCTGGAGGCCATGCCTTTTTGGGCTTGCTTGAGCGTGGACGCCGAGATGTAGGGGATAATTCCGCGGATAACCGTGACCATCTCGTTGATTTCCGTAGAAAGGGATTTAATCTCGTCCCGGCTGCTGACGCAGTCGTTATAGATCAGCGAGGTCGCCGATACCCGGCTGTCGCCGCGGATCATGGTCGAGAGGATGTCCGAAATTTTGCGGACATTCATGCGCAGGAACAGCAGCGGATTGACGATATAATTTCCGACCAGATAGGTCAGGATAATCGAAAGGTAGATAAAGAAGGCGGTGATGATGATTACCATGTTGCGGGTGCGGAAGAAGCTTTTCATGATTACTTCTTCGTCGAATTCAAGCACCGCGAAGCCGAGCAGCCGTTCCCGCCGCACGCGCTCGCTGCCCTGATGGGAGGTTTCGTTGATCACTACCGGCGTGATATAGGAGATCGTGTGTTTTTCGGTATCTTCCAGGCTGATTACGGAGCGGGTGGCGCTGTAAATGGAAATATACCGGGAGACGGTAGTGCCGGCCAGACTGTCAATAACCGGGTATTGTCTGTCCGGCGCGAGGGTGGAGTACTCGGCGCGGAAGGGCGGGTAGCTTTCCAGGGCGGAATCCAGATACAGCTCACTGCGGCGCTCGGTATAGATGGTTAGATGGCGGTATGAAAAGGTGGCCTTGCTGTTTAACTCTCTTTGGCGGTTAAAATATTCGAACAGGGCGATATTGTCCCCGAGGTTAACCCGGTAGCTGGCCGCGGCCTGCTGAACCTGGTTGGCGGCGCCGTCAGCTACGGCCTCCAGTATGGAGCTGCGATAATTGTTCAGCAGGATAATGCTGAGAGTCAGCAGAATGACCGAGATGATTCCGATAAAGGCTAAAAACAGTTTGGTGCGGATGCGAAACAGCACTTCGACCACGGAGCGGTTGCGCTTTCCGTTTGGGAGTTTTTTTTGTTCCCCCCGGCCCAGTTTAAATTCGCGGTACTCCCGGTATACCGGATTGCTGAAATTGAGTGACCGGAAAAAAATAATCAGGGAGATGATGTGCAGCAGGGCAATCACCGGCGCGGTGATATAAAGCAGTTCCGGCAACTGGCTGAACCAGCGCCCGGAATCCGCGAAGTACAGTACCGGCAGCACCGTAAAGAAGACCGCGGACGCGGACACAATAATACGCAGCAGGGCCGGTACAATTCCGGTGGTCGCGCCGAAGCGGCCGAGGTGCCTGAGCAGCAGCGGGGCAAAACAGCGCAGCAGGCCGTAAAGGGGAATAATATAAATCAGGTAAACCAGGACGGAAAGCGCTGACTGCGGATAGAGCTCCTGGAAGAAAGGCGCGAATTCGAAGGGGCGCAGAATCCGCGCCGGAATATCCGGAGCGAGCGGCCCGACGCTGAGCGGCAGGAAAAACCAGGCGATGGCCGCCGCGCCCGACAGCACATCCAGTATCCGGTAGATCAGTTTTTTTATGTTCATAGTATCGCTCCGTTAATCATGACCGGTCAGTGCCCGGATTTTGGTGTTGGCGCGATCCAGATAGGATTGGGCCTGCTCGTAGTCGGCGTTGATACGCACGACGACGCGGAATCTGCGCCGGGCTTCTTCATAATCCTCATCGTTATACAGCGCGACTCCCTCGCGGTAAATGACATTGATTTTTTCGACAATGGCTGCCTGTTTGGCGAGCAGCCGGTTTTTATTGGCTTGAACGCGCAGTCGCGGCAGGTTGGCTTCAATGACGTCCCAGGCGCCGCCGAGATCGCCGCGTTCCATCAAAGAGTCGACTGATGACACAATATCGTTTATTTCGGCGTCGTAGTCCCGGATGGAGGCGGCCGCGCTGATGCGGGTTTTCAGGCTGACAGCGGCGGTGGTGCGTTCAATAGCCAGCGCCAGATTGATTTTTTCGGCAGCCAGCTGGTAGCGTTTGGCTTGCAGCAAAGACGCGGCCCAGCGGTAGTAGAGGTCGTACTTGAGGCGCTCGATCTCGGTATTAGGCTCTTGAATCATCGGTGTCAGGGTTCGTTCGGCTCTCAGTACCTCTGTTTCGGATTCCGCGAAGCGGCTGGCGGCCAGTTTTTCGCGGGCGCTGTCAATGTCGCGCTGAGCCAGAGTGGCAACATGGCTATCGATAGTTCGCCGGCTGCTTTTGGCGGTGCTGTTGTTCGGATCAATGGCCTCCAGCTCCGTGAGCGTAGTGGCGATCCGACCGAGCAGACGGTTCAGGTTTTGCGGATTCCTTTCGGCTAAAATAGGCGGTATTTGGGCGGTGATGGCGGTTTCCCGGGCCTGAATTACCGCGTTGCGGGTGCCGCGGGTCTTAAATTTAAGGGAGATCAGGCCGGCGTGCAGGGTGCGTAAATCGGCGGCCTGCTTCACGGCCAGTACCATTTGATAGTCCTCGCGGTCGGTGCGGTTGGCCTTGGCCTGCAAGTCCCGCGCTTTTTTAAGATAGGCTTCAAAACGGACGTCTTTGAAGGTTTCCAGTTCTTTCAGGTACTGCGCGGCCCGCTGATGCATGGGGTCGAGTTTGAGGGCATCCGAGAAAAAGGTGCGGATGCGGCCAATCTCCCGTAAATTATTATTTTCCATCAGTTCCTGATTATAAAGCGATAAGCCTTCTTTAAAAAGACGTTCGGCTTTTTCCTGGGGAGTAATCTGCTTGAGCACAAAGGTATTGGCCCGGAAAGTGGTGCAGGACAGTATAAGAAAACTGGTAAGGGCCAGCAGCGCGCGCAGCGCGACGGTCGACTTTTTCATGTGGTACTCCGTATTTTCAGTGTAAAGCATCGCGCGCCGTGATTCAATGAGCGGGCAGGGCAAAATGGACAATTTGGATGGATGTAACTATATGAAACTATTCGCGAGCCAGGGTAGTTCAGTCCAGGCTGCGCAGTTCTTCCGGCTCCTCGGTGTCGGTGTCGGCGACGGCGTAGACGGTTACGGTTTTGGCCCGGCCTTTGACCTTTTCATGACCGATGTGCTGCAGCGGGAAAGCGTCCGGTAGCGAGAGGTTCTCAACGGTTTCGGAGGAAAGCAGAATATCGGTTTTTTGAGTCTTGGTCAGCTGCTCAAGGCGGCTGGCGGTGTTGACGGTGTCCGAGATAACCGTGGAATCCATGCGCTGGTTCTCGCCGATGGTACCGAGCATCAACTTTCCATAATGAATGCCGATGCCGAAACGTACCGGTTCGGCCAGGGTGCGGTGTTCAGTGTTGAATTTTCTGAGCATCCGGCGCATGGCCACCGCGGCGTTCAGGGCGTTGTCGCTTTTTCCCGGGAACAGGGCCATGAAGCCGTCTCCCAGATACTTGTCGATAAAGCCGCCGTTCTGCCGTACCAGCGGGCCGAATTTCTCGAGGAAGGAGTTGATGAACAGGAAGTTTTCACTCGGGGTCATCGCTTCGGATAAGGTGGTAAAATCCCGGATATCCAAAAAGAATACCGACATGTGCTGTTCGGAGAAATCCCCGAGATTGACGTCGATGATGCTTTTTTTGTCCAAATAGCCGAGTACTTCGTGCGGAATAAAGCGCTCCAGCGAATGGTTCAGGGTCTGCAGCTCCAGCGCATAGCGTTCCACGATCTGGAACAGGCGCGAGAAGCGCAGCGAAAGAAAGAAACTCTGCGAAAAGGTAAAGAAGAACAGCCCGAGCGAGGACATATAAAAGCTTTCGATGATGCCGTTGGAAAGCAGTACGTCATTGATGACCGTAAAAATCAGAATCAGTATGCCGCCCATGATGGTCAGGGCGCCTTCTTCCCGGTGGTACAGGGCGCGGATCAGGGAAGCGAAAATATACAGGGCCGAGATCAGCAGGAAGTACTCAAAAGAAGAGAGCAGCCGGTGATGTAGCATGGCCGGCGTGGTTATTTCAAGCAAGGCCCACAAACCGCTGACGGCAATTACTACGCGGATCGCCAGTCGGTGTATCTGGCGGGGGAAGAGCTGGCCGAAAAAGAGAAAAAACAGCGGCAGGGTCAGATGCGCCGAAAGGTGCTCGACGATAAAGGCCAGCTGCCAGCCGCCCGGAGTTTCCGGGAAAAGACCGATCAGGATACGCTCGCCCATCATCAGGTTGCGGATGGACATCATCAGGCAGATCAGGCCGAACAGCAGGGTGCTTTTATCCTTGCGCCTCAATAAGAAAAGAGCCAGGTGATACAGACCCATGAAAATCATGGCGCCGCTGGTCAGGGCGGTGAAAATGATGTCGTTGTTGCGTTTGGCGGTGATAGCCGTATTGGTGCCGAGCAGGGGACTGTCCCAGGTGCCGGTGTAGGGCGTGGCAAAGTTGGCGATCTGCAGAATCAATAAAACCTCTCCGTCCGCCGCGCTGAAGGGGATGACCTTCAGCCCGTTGCGGGGGACAGTCAGTTCGGCCGTTTCACCGACTTTCCCGATGCGGGCTACTTCCTGCCCGTTGATGATCAGGGCGCAGGCGGTATGGGCATTGGGCAGGCGGATGGCCCATTCGGTATTTCCCGGCGGGAGCCGCAGTTTCAAAGCCAGTGTGCCGGTATGCGCCAGGCGGGCGGCGTCTTCGAATAAGCCGAGCTTGGACCAGTGCCCGGGAACGGACATAGACCCGGAATTGCCTTCCGCGATGCTTTGCCGAACCTCGGCGTCGCTAAGCAGCCGCTCCGGCCAGAAATGCCAGTTGCCGTCCAGCCGGAGGATTGTGTTTCCCGAGAAATCCGCGTTCTGTAGATCGGCCGTCCGTGAAAAACCGCTTTCGGAAAGGCGTTGTTCCGGGGCGCAGGAAATCAGCGCGGCCGACAGGGCCGCAATGGCGCACAGGGCCAGTATGCGGCGGACATTATTCGGGGGGAAGGGGCTCATTGGCGCAGTGTAACACCGGATGGCGGGGATGGTAAATATCCGTATGCCGGGATTCGCGGGGCCGAAGGAACGCTATCCCTTGAAAAAGGCCGCTTTTCCGGCTAGAATCGGCGCAACGAGAGGTAATATTGTATGAAAATGTCCGGAATGTTGATGCCGACGCTGCGCGAAGTGCCCGCTGAAGCCGTTGTAGTCAGTCACCGCCTGATGCTGCGCGCGGGAATGATCAGAAAACTTTCCAATGGGCTTTTTACCTACTTTCCGCTCGGCCTGAAGTCCTTCCGCAAGGTCGAAGCGATTATCCGCGAGGAAATGAACGCCATCGGCGCGCTTGAATTTAAGCCTTCGGTCATCGTGCCCGGCGATATCTGGCGCGAGTCCGGCCGTTGGGAAACCATGGGACCCGGTATGCTGCGCGTCAAAAATCGCGTAGACCAGGAATTGGTGGTCAGCCCGACCGCCGAAGAAGCCTTTACGGCCCTGCTGCGCAGCGAGGTTTCCTCCTACAAGCAGCTGCCCCTGACCGTTTATCAGATTAACACCAAATACCGCGACGAGATCCGCCCGCGTTACGGCGTAATGCGCGGCCGTGAATTTACCATGAAAGATGCCTATTCTTTTCATACTGATGATGAGAGCCTCGACTCGACTTATCAGGCTTTTGGCAAGGCCTACCGCCGGATTTTCAAGCGCTGCGGGCTTTCGGTGATTCCGGTCAAGGCTGACTCAGGCGCCATGGGCGGCACCGGTTCGGAAGAATTTATGGTTGAGTCCGAAGTTGGCGACAACAACCTGATTCTCTGCCCCGGCTGCGGATATGCGGCTAATGACGAGAAAGCGGCCTGCGCTGCCGACCCGGTAACTTCCGGTCCGGGAAGCGTCGCCGCCACGCTGCCCTGCGCGCCGATCGCGACGCCCCGGGTGCGCACCATCGACGAATTAACCGCCTTCCTGAAGACGGTACCGCAGGCCTTTATCAAGACCCTGATTTACCGTGCCGTGAATTGTGAGCTGGATCTGACCGCCGCTCCCGGCTGCGCCGCGCTGAAGCGCGTTTCTTCCGGCAACGCCGCCGCCTATTACCCTGAAGCCTGGTTTGCCGTCTGCATCCGCGGCGATCTGGACGTGAACGAGGTCAAGCTGGCCGCCAGCCTGAAGTCCAGCGAGGTTGAGCTGGCTTCCGACTCCGACGTGGAGCGTCTGACCGGCGCCCCGGTCGGTTTTGCCGGCCCGGTCGGTTTCGGCTCTGCCCCGATCGTTGCCGACTCCTCGGTGATGGTCATGCACGACGCCGTCACCGGCGCCCTGAAGGTTGATCTGCATTTTGAGCATGTCGAACCCGGTCGCGATTTTACCCCCTGGCTTTCGGCCGACGTGCGCACCGTCAAGGCCGGGGACAAGTGCCCGACTTGCGGCGGAGTATTTTACAGTAAAAAAGGCAATGAGCTCGGACATATTTTTAAGCTCGGCTACAAATACACCAAGAGCATGAACATGCTGTACCTTGACGAGAACGGCAAGCAGCAGCATCCGACGATGGGCTGTTACGGCATCGGCGTGGACCGTACCCTCGCTTCCATAATCGAGGAACATAACGACAGCGACGGTATCGTCTGGCCGATGAGCGTGGCGCCCTTTCAGGTAGCTGTCGTGGCTATCAAATACGAGGGCGCGATGAAGGAAGCCGCCGACCGCCTGTACGCCGAACTCGGCGCCGCCGGAATCGAGGTGCTGCTGGATGACCGCGACGAGCGGCCCGGCGTCAAGTTTAAGGATATGGACTTGATCGGCATTCCGTTGCGCGTGGTAGTCGGCGAGAAGAATCTACCGAACGTGGAAATTAAACTGCGCTCCGCCAAGGAAAACACCCTGCTGCCGGCTGATCAGGCCGCTGCTCACATCATCGCCTTGGTGCGCTCGGCTTTATCCGGCCTGACCGGGGGACAGTGATGAGACTGCGTCTGACCGTACTGTTCTGCGCGCTGCTGCTGGCCGGAGGTCTGCTTTCGGCCACAGAGGTGCCGCCGGATCGCTCCGGTGACTATGTTATCTATCGGGACTACTCCTGGAAATCGCCGACCTGGATCGGTTTTTTGTTTTATGATCAGAACACCTGGGGCGCTTTCCTGCATACTCCGGAAACCAATACCCGGGTGTCTATTTTGTTCCGCGTCGAGCCGGTCGATAACCGTCTGGTGCTGACCGGGCAGAATATAATTTCCGAAATCACCAATGACGATGTTCCGGCCGTGAACTATCTGATGGGCCTGCTGCCGGACTTATACGTCTGGCGCAAAGTCGCCGCGAATACCATGGCCGCCTCATTTCTGCCTCAGCGCCGCGGCGCCCTGCTGCCTGCCGAATCGGTCTGGAATCTGAACCGTCCGGAGTTTGGCGGGGATGTGGTATTGCGGTACGCCGCCTGGGTGCCGCTATTCAATTTGCGGGCTCTGGAAGGAGCTTCCGGTTCCGCGATGCTGACCCTGGAGCGGGTCGGCCGCATTCGCGCTGATGAGGAGCAGACCTTTTTCGGCTTCGAGCCGCTGACTCCTTCGAGCGCTGCTCCGGGAAGCGTCCTGCCGCGCCGCCGCGACAGCGAAAAGAAAACAGTGGACGGTATCGAGCTGTCGCTGGACGGGCAATGGACAATGATAGCCGACAACACCTTTTTGATGGGCGACACCGCCGTTTTGGTGGTGGACACCGTGGACTTCCCGGCCCTGGGCCTTTCCGCTGCCGCCCTGCCGCTGGAATTGGCGCGCCTGTTCGCCCTGTCCAACGCCGCCTCTGTGTCTTTGCCGACAGCCCTGGAAGTTACCGGGAATGCCCGCAAATACCGCGTCAGCAACCTGTTTCAGGACCGCGAGAACGGAGCGCTGACCCGCGATATCAAAACCGTTATTCCGCAGCGCGACGGCCGTTCGATCGTGATCAGCCTTTCGGTTAACGAGAGCGTCTATCAGGCCAATCAGCGCTATTTTAATTCACTTTTCTAACAAAATAATCGCGCTGTCCGGTGTGACACCGCTCACAGAAGCCGGTCACAGCGGCTCCGGAACCGCGGCGGTATACTTCTGATCATGGAGGCTAACTATGAAACAGTGGCTGAATGAAGAGGCTTTATTGACCGTGGAGGCGGGCTCAGGCGCTCTGTCCCGCTATGAACTGGAAGAACTTTGCGTGGGCAGTGTGGTGCGCTCGGTCACCGAGGCTGGAATGGGCTGTTTGCTGCGCCTGAACGGCGAGTTTTTCGCGCGTGGATCGGTTGTTGTGATCGATGGGTCGAATGGTGAAGCTGCCTTCGGCGCCTTTATCGATAGCCTGGAAATGCCTGATGTGGCGTTTCCGCGCAGTCACCGCGGAGCGCGGGCTACCGAATTACTGCCCTTTACCATCCGAGTGGCCGCGTTGCCGGTTACCATGCGGCAACTGGAAGGGATCGGCCCGGGCAGTCTGGTGAACCTGGATTGCCCCTGCCAGGCCGATGGATTGGATACACAGGCTTTGTTAATCGTCGCCGGAATAGCGGTCGCCTCCGGTACGGTAACGGTCATCGGCGAAAACATGGGCTTGCGGATTACCGCATTGAGCTCCGCTTTTCCGAGCGGCTCTGCTCCCTGTACTACCGGAGCGGTGTTGGCTCCCGGTTACTCTGCTGAGCCGGTCAAGAATTATAACTTCCGCATGCCGGACCGCTTTACCAAACGGGCCATCATGCGCGCCGCCGACATCCACGGACGCTTTTTACAACTCTGGCAGTCGCGGTTTCCGCGACTCACCGACTGGAAAATTATCCTGGTTGATCAATTGAATTTCGGTGAGTGGCTTGACGATGCCGGCCGCCCCTCCGCCTTGATTCTGTCTTGTCCGAGCGCTGAACGGCAGCGTGAATACCCGCTTAATGACGAGGTCCGTTTTCCGGATACGTTCCTGCTTGAAGGGCGCGGGGTTTCCAAACCGCTGGTTGAGAGAGAGCTGTCCGGTTTGCGCGAATGGTCGCGCAAGCGTTTGTTCCCGGGTAAGGTACCGCCGCTGCGTCTGGCTTTTGATTCCCGCGCGGCGGAATTGCTGCAAACGGATTCCAGTTTCGAGATCGGCCTTTCGGCCCTGCGGGCTGCTTGGCTGGAGACCGCCGATTTGCGCCTTGGCGCGGCGGCCGGCGCTGAGCGGGCCGCGGAAACGCCCGAGCCCCGACTGCGTGAACAGGGCGACCGCTATGCCATGATTCTGCTTTTGCGCCTGGAAAGTCCGGACGGCGGCCGCCTCGATATTGTGTATCCGGATGCCCTGCTGGATCCTTTTTTGCCGGTTCTGGGTCGTTGAGGCGATGGCCGACCTACCTGCCGCTTTGCGGCGTTTGGCCCAGGAAACGACAGTACGTGGCGGACGGGCTTTTCATTATCAGGATGACCTTTGCCAGCGGGCCGTTTACCTGGAGCAGGGTACCGTGCGCGCGGTTAAGTTCGGCTCTGACGGCAGGAGTTTTGACCTACCCCTGTTGATGGCGGGGAGCTGGTTCGGTTTGGCCGAGCTGCTTTCCGGAACGGTTTGTTTGTTTGACGCGGTGGCCCAGGACGAGTGTCAGGCCCTGTCTTTTTCGCGCGCGGCTCTGGAACAGGCCCTGCGGGATGGGGCGGTTACCAGTTATCTGATGAAAGAACTATCAGCCCAAATTATCCGTACGCACCGCGCTCTCTCCGATGAGGACTCCGCCGGCAAGATTCTCGGCTTTCTGCTCGAGCGGCGCATAGCCGCTTCCGGCGGTCCGGAGCGCAGTTGCCTCAGGCTCACTCAGACTGCCTTGGCGGCCGCCGTGGGGCTGGCCAGGGAAACGGTCAACCGGCAGTTGCATGAGCTTGAGGAAAGCGGCCTGGTACGCATTTCCCGCGGTGAAATAGCGGTACCGGACTGGGACGCGCTGCGGAATTTCGCGGAAACCCGCCGCCGGTAAAGTACCGCCTTGTTTTTTATCCTGCGCCTGTTAATACGTGAAGCTGAAATTAAAGTCTACTTCGACGCGCGAGCCGATATCATCGCCGTGCTTGTCCCGTAAATCATAGGCAAAGCCCAGCTTGATCGGAAAGTTTTTCATGGCATCCAAGACCAGCAGCAGCTCGGCGCCGGCGCCGAAACCGGAATCGGTTTCTCCTCCGGCGCTTTCTTTTTGCCGGGCCAGACCCCAGTCCAGGGACGGCGATAGATGCAGCTCGGCGGCACCGAAGCGGGCCAGTTTTACCTGCAGCGTACTGTTGACCGCGACAACCAGGTTGCCGGCGAATTCACCGTTGCGGATACCGCGCAGATAAGCGGCCGGCATCAGCGCCGGAAGGCCGGAATTGGCGGAGGCATAGACCCGGAAGGACGGTCCGAAGCGTCCGGCCAGCGAGCGGTAACCGGCTACCTCTGTTTCTATTGAGAAGTCCTGGTGACGCTCGGCATAGGCCGGCTCGGTAAACAGGTAGTTTCCGGTAACCGAGGCTTTCAGGCCGTCCCGGAAATTACCGGTCCAGTTAATGTCGCTGTACTCCAGGTTTTCACTGTAACCCAGGAAATATTTCAGCGGACCGTAAGCCAGCATTTCCGGGTCGATAACCTCGAGCAGGCTGTACTGCGCCGAAAAACCGGCGCGGGCCGTGGCTGTGGCCGAGAATTTATCAGTAAATTGATAGGTTAGGCCCGGCGCGATCGTAAAAGCTGTGTTCTGGAATACCGCCAGATCTACTCCGCTGACTGTTGTTTCCTCGTTCATGCGCTTGGCGCTGACGGCCACCCGGAGTTGAAAGGGCGAGAGCTCGATGCCGGACCAGGTGCCCAGCAAAAAGAAGTTGGGGTCGAGCCATTTGAGCTGTTCGTTTTCATCCGGCGGGGCAATGTACAAGCCCATCAGCAGGCCGTTTTGCAGCGTTCCGCCGATGTTGGACATGGTCAGCAGCACACCGCCCTGAAAGCCGGCGTTACTGTTATAAAAGGCGATCGGTATCGGGAAAAAGGCGTTGCCGTCCTCAATCTGATATACCAGCTTAACGGGAATAGTATCAGTACTGGCGGCGCTGTCATATTCGATCCGTACCGCCGATTTTTCGAAGGCCCGCAGGTTTTCCAAATCCTGCTCGCGTTCCAGCCGGTATACTTCCAGTTCTTCGGCGGACTGAAAGGTTTTTCCGAGGGCTGGACCAATGCGGTTCAGAAGGACCGCTTCCCGGCTGCGCCCGTTAATCTCGAATTCTTCGGCTGTCACCAGGTATTCAAGAGCGGTAACAGGAAGCACGGTGAATATCAGCAGGGTCAGCGTTAGTATCAGCTGAGCTCCGCGTTCTAAATAAAAGTAATTGTTACTGGTTTGCATATTCATGAAATAAATATAGCATATTAAGCGGTCAAAACGAACAAATTTCTGATACTATAGGGTCATGACTGCCAAGAAAAAAACCGGTTCAACCGCCTTTCGCTGTTCTTCCTGCGGCTATACCCAACCGCGCTGGCTGGGGCGCTGCCCGGACTGCGGGGAATGGAATACTCTGGTCGAAATTGTGGAAACTGATTCCAGTTTTGCCTCCGCCGTTCCGGGGCAGGGCCGGCATACCGCGGCCGCTGCCCGCGCTGTACCGCTGTCCGCTGTCGACATGCGTGAAGGAACGCGCCTCAGTACCGGCATGGCTGAGTTCGATCGCGTACTCGGCGGCGCGGCCATGAAGCGTTCGGCCGTTCTGATCGGCGGTGAACCCGGCATCGGCAAGTCAACCCTGCTGCTGCAGGCCGCCGCCCGCGCCGAGACCGCCGGCCGGGTGTTATATGTTTCCGGCGAAGAATCGGCATCCCAGATAAGGGCCCGCGCCGAACGGCTGCGCCTGCCGCTGGATCGTATCGAAATTTTGTGTACCGGCCGGTTGGAAGATATCGACCGGGCCCTGACCGAGATTAACCCGGTGTTTGTGATTATCGACTCCATTCAGACCGTCTATTCACCGGACGCCGGCGCCATTCCCGGGACGGTCAACCAGCTGAAGCTCTGCGCGCACGACCTGGTCAGCTGGGTTAAGGAGCGGGACGCGGTGCTGTTTTTGGTGGCTCATGTTACCAAGGAAGGCCTGATCGCCGGGCCGAAGGCCCTCGAGCATCTGGTGGACACGGTTATTTCCTTCGAACGCAATGATGACGATGTGCGCTTCCTGCGCGCCCTGAAAAACCGCTTCGGCTCAGTCGATGAGCTCGGTATTTTCCAAATGACCGCCGAAGGGCTGATCACCGTTGAGGATCCGGCCGGCCTGTTTATCGTGCGGCGGACCGGAGCTTTGCCAGCCGGAGTTTCGGTAGTGCCGGTCTTTGAGGGTAGCCGGGTATTTATGGTGGAAATTCAGGCGCTGACCGTGCCGGCCAAGAATTCGCTGACCAGGGTATACTCGGACCGCATTGACGCGGCGCGGGTCAGCCGGGTGGCGGCTGTACTGGAAAAGCGCGCCGGCCTGCGGTTTTCGGATCAGGATATTTACATCAATGTGGCCGGCGGCGTGCGTCTGACTGAAAGCGCCATTGACGCCGCTCTGGCCGCGGCCCTCTATTCGGCGCGCACCGACATTGCGGTTCCCGCCGGGACAGCTCTGATCGGTGAACTCAGCCTGGCCGGAGAAGTGCGCCCGGTAAACCGCCAAAAGCAGCGTGTTAAGGCCGCCGCGGCTCTCGGTTTCGGCCGGGTAATCGCGCCGGAGGCCGGCGACGGCGCTGTTACGGTGCACGGTCTGCAGGAAATGCTGACCGCCCTTTTCGGCAAGAAGGCCGCGGCCGGCAGTTGATGGCGGAGCGGGAATTTATCTGAGTAAGATTAATACCGTCGTATAGGCTACGTAGCCGATCAGGAACAGGATCCCTTCCCAGCGTTCAATCTTGCGTCCCTTGCCGGTAAAAATAAACAGGAATAAAAGCAAACTAGCCGCCAGATTGGTGAATATGTCAAAGTTGGACATGACGCTCACCGTGACCGGATTTATGATCGCCGAGATTCCAAGGATGAAGAAAACGTTAAAGATGTTGGATCCGACAATATTACCGATGGCGATATCGACATTTTTCTTTCTGGCGGCGACAACCGATGTGGCTAATTCCGGTAATGAGGTGCCGATTGAGACAATCGTCAGGGCGATTATTCTTTGCGGAATGCCAAGACTGGTAGCCAGTTTTGTCGCGAATACCACGATTATCCTTCCGCCGACGACTAACAGTACCAGGCCAAGGATGATATAAAAAACTGAAAGCAGCTTGGAGATATCTTTGACTTCGATTTCTTCCGCGGCCTGACCGGCTTTGGCCAGTTTAACGTTATACACTAAAAAGATAATAAAAAACAAAAGCAGGATGATGCCTTCCGCCCTGTTAATCAATGACAGGTGGTCTCTGTTAATGGCGATATCGTTTACCATAACCATTACCACGACAGCTGAAAGCATGCACAGCGGCACTTCGATCCAGGTGGTATTGTTCTTTACGGTCAGCGGGTAGATGAGGGCTGATACACCGAGGATTCCCAGAATATTAAAGATGTTACTCCCCAGCACATTTCCCAGGGCGATATCGGAATTACCATTAACCGAGGCAAAGATATTAACAATCAGCTCCGGGGCGGAGGTGCCAAAGGCGACAATTGTTAAGCCGATGACGATGTTTGGTATGTTATAGATCTTGGCCAGTGAGGAAGCGCCGTCAACTAATTTATTCGCGCCAAGGATCAATGGCACAAAACCGACAAGTACTAAGACCAGGTTAAGCATACAAACTCCTTCAAGTTTTCAACAACAACTGTTCATTTACTTTATCAGACTGCCGACCAGGGCTGGGACGGCGATAAAGTTGCCGATGGCGCCGCCCAGGCTGGAGAGCATGAAAATCAGCAGAACGTGCGAGATGCGGTTGCGGTAGAATCCGCGCAGACTGGCAATGTCGGTACTCAGGTGTTCCATGTCCGCGACCCGGGGCTTACGCACCCAGGCCTGTACCAGACCTGAGAACAGGCCGACTCCGATCACCGGGTTGATCGTGGCTACGGGAGCGCCGAGAAAGGCGGTCAGTACGGCCAGGGGATGACCGAGCGCCGCGATGGTGCCGATCGCCGCCAGGGTGCCGTTCCACAACAGCCAGCGGATCAGCATTTCCACCGAGGTAATCGCTCCTCCGGTTAAAAAGCCGGCGGCGATCAGTCCCACCAGCAGCACCGGGAAGGCCAGGCCGCCGATCTTGGCGGCGAGCGTTTTGGGAGGGACACTGGCAATTTCGGTGGTGTCGGAGGCGCGGGTTCCGGCAGCCAGTTCGCGCAGCCATTGTTCGGTACCGTTCAGGTGTCCGGCGCCAAGCACGGCGACGGAGCGTTTTCCGCCGGCGGTCCAGATATTGCAGGCCAGATAGCGGTCCCGCTCATCGATTAAAACTTCTTTAACGGCCGGTAAATAGGTGGATAGCTCTTCCATCATGCTGTCCATCGCTCCCTGCTCTTTCAGGTTTTCAATATCGTCGGCCTGCAGTTCCTCGCCGGAAAAGGCGCTGGAAAGCAGGGCGGCCAGCAGTTTGGACTTGCCCCAGAAACCGCTTTTAGCCCAGGCCCGGCGCAGAGTAACGTGAATCGGCCGGTCGACCATTGAAACGGGAATGCCGGCGGCTTCGGAAACCCGGATGGCTTCCTTCATTTCTTCGCCGGGTTTGACTCCGACATCGGCGCCCATGCGTTTCTGAAAGGAAGAAAGGACCAGGTTGGCCAATAATAAGAAGCCCTTGCCGTCCTTGAGCACTTTTGAGATATCCAGTTCCTGCCAGCCTTTTTCGTTCTGCATGGACTGATAGCGGGCGTCGTCCAGTTCCACGCACACCCGGTCCGGTTTCTCGGTTTCGATAATGCCTTTGACTTCATCAATACTGTCGCGTGAAATATGGGCGGTTCCGACCAGGATAATTTCCCGGCCCTCAAGCTCGAGGCGTCTGACTGTCTGTTCCATGTGTGCTCCTGTAGGACTTTAAAGTTGCGAGAATCCGCCCTGAAAACTGCTTGGCTCCGGGGTAACGCTCCGGACGGATAATGCCGCCGGCCATGTGCGGATGTCCGCCGCCTGAGCCGATATCTTGCAAAACGGCGCGGACAATGTAGCCGGCGTCGATTGCCTTATCCCGGGTGCGGGCTGATAAATGATACTCTGAACCGCGGACTTCTACCACTACCACAAAGGTGATTTCCTTTAGGCGCAGCAAAAAGTCGGCGAGAACCGAGAGCAGTTCGCTGGAATAGTCGCCGTGCAGTTCAGTAAAAAGAAAGGAATCGTGGATCACGCAGTCTTTTAGAGCCGCGCCGATAACCGGCAGCTGGCTCACGTCCATGGAGGTACGCACCACTTCGCGGGAAAGATCGCAGTCGCCCAGAAAAAACAGCTCATAATGGGCATCGAGATCGGCCTGGCTGACCCGGCGGGAGAGGAAGTCAGTATCCAGCTGAATACCGGCCAGCAGGGCGGTGGCGGTAGTGCGGTCCGGCTGTTCACCGGCTTCTTTCCAGTACCCCCAGATAATAGTGGAGCAGGCCCCGATTTCACTACGGATATCGCAAAAGTGACAGGGCTGGTCTTTTTGGGCCGGATGATGGTCAATTACCCCGCGCAGTTCGCCGGCCAGAGTGCCAACCGTGCCGTTCGCCGGTGAACCGTCAACCACCACAATCTGGGGCGCGGTTGCCGCCTTTATTTCCGCGAGACGCTGTACGGGGATATCCAGCCGCTCGATCATCGTTTCCAGGGAAATACTCTGCAGTTCTCCGCCATAGACTATTGATGATTCGTATCCCCGGCGCAGCAGCAGCTCGCACAGGCCATAGGCCGCACCCAGGGCGTCGTGATCGGGGAAGTCGTGAGTCTGTACCAGGACGGGACGGTTCTTGTGCAGTACCGCTTCCAGCCGGGCAAAGGTATCGCTCATATCAGCGGGTGCCGACGGCCGGCGTGCCCAGCGCTTCGAGGGCCCATTGGCTGAGCCGGTATTCAAAAAAGTTCGGGGCCGGGATGGCCACTACTTCCAGATAGTATTTCTGGGCGACGGCGCTGACGCCGAACAATTCGTTGAAAACGGCGGCGTAAAAGAGCATGCGGTTGCGCGTGTTGATCTCGGTTTCTTTCATGATGCGGTTTATCACATCCATTTCGGCGCTGCGGTCATAAAACAGCCGGCACAGAAAATAATCGGTACTGGCGCGGTCCAGGGTGGTCAGGTATTTAGACATAAAATTTTTGGCTTCGGTTTCTTTTTGGTCACGGTACATGCAGACGGTGGCCATTAAGGCGTAGGAGGTGTTTTTAGGATTATAAACCAGGGCTTGCTCAAAGGCCCGGCGACTGCCGTTCCAGTCGCCTTTTTTCCACAGCATGATGCCGAGTCCCTCAAAGGCATAGAAATACTGAGGGTACAGCCGGATGATATTCTGATAATCGGAAGTCGCCTGGTCATAGTTGCCCAGGTCGTCGTTCAGTCCAGCCCGGTAGACATAGGCTAAATAAAAGTCACTGTCCAGCCGGATGGCTTCGCTGAAAGCGGCGGCGGCTTCGGTACGTTTGCCGCCGGTCATCAGGTAGCTGCCGTAATCGATCCAGTGCCGATAGATGCGCCCGTCCAGCTCAATGGCTTTTTCGATGTCGGAGAGGGCGTCGGCCATTTCGCCGCGTTCGGACTGCACTCTGGCCCGTTCCGCCCACAGCAGACTGTAGTCCGGAGTGCGCAGGATAGCCAGATTCAGCGCGTCCAGCGACTTTTCAAGGTCGTTTTCCATGTAATACACCCGGGCCAGACCGAGCAGCGCTTCGGTGTTGGAAGGGTCGGCCGCTGTGGCCCGGATCAGCAGGGCCCGGGCCTGCGGGTAGTTTTTGCGGGCATAAAAATCCAGGCCCAGGGCGGTAATCGCCGGACTGTAGTTCGGTTGGAGGGTTAGAATTTTATTTAGATAGGCGGTGCGTTTTTGGCCTTCATCGCGGGCCTGGGCCAGCAGGGCCTGGGTGTACAGGATATCGATGTCCTGGGGGAAGGCCGCTTCCAGTTCGTTGACATAGCTGGTGCTTTCCGGGATGTTTCCGGAGGACACCAGAACAGACATGTACAGTTTTTTAATCGATATATCCGAGGCGTCCGGCTCGGGTACGGTCTCAAACAGGGCTAAAGCAGCTTCATAATTATATTGATTGACCAGTTCGGCCAGTTTTTCGCCGAATTTCAGGCGGGTGTATACTCCGTCATCCGGTACTTCGGCCGCCGCTGCCGGCGCGATTCCCTTTTCAGGGGAAGCAGGCGCCGTTTTGCAGGATACGGCCAGGCTGAGGGCACAGATGCTTACCGCCAACGCGATTTTTTGAATTCTTGTTTTCATTGTCTTATCTCCAGGCGTTGAAATTGTCACCCTCTTTAGTTACACTGGGCGGAATGACCAAGCACATAACGAGAAAAATCGCCACATTGACCGTTCTCTACATTCTTTTAATTGTCGGCATTTTTGCCCTGCAGTTTACCAGGGGAAATGCTTTCAGCCAGGCTTTCGGCTCAATGATCGTTTCAGGCGCTCTGGAAACTGATGATCAGGGCGTTTTACGGCCGCTTTTACCCTTGCATATCGTCGCCAACGGCATCGACGTTTATGTGGATGAGCACAGCCCGGTCCGGGCTTTTACCGGAACAAACACCTCGGTGCCCCTCACCGTTACCGGTTACAGCCGCCAGAGCAGCTCTTTTACCCTGGAATGTTCCGAGCGGGTGCAGCTGGTCTTTACCTCCGAGAAACTCGGCGGGATGGACATGTTTTCAATTACAGCCCGCATGCCGGAAAAATACCAGAAAATTGCACTGCCTTACAAGATCACCCGCAGCGCCCGTCTGGAGCGCCGGGACTCGCTGACTCTGGTGCAGTCCGGCAAACAGCTGTTTACTTTCTCGGCTCCGGTGGACCTCACCGCCCGGACCCTGCAGATCTACCGCTCCGACCCGGTTTTATCTTATAAAACCTGGACGGCTCCGCGCGGTCTGGTGATTACCGATCTGTCGACCCTGCCCGGAGCTGCGGCCTCTGAGTGGCGGCGTGTAACTGAAAGTTTCGCCTCCTCGGCCCTGGCCGTATTCAAGAGCGCAATTGATTCCGGCAGCTTTACGGAACAGTTGGCAACGGTTTATATCGCCGAGATGGGCCGGATCGGTATGTACCGGACGGCGGTGGAAGCCATCCCGGAGAACTTCCGGAACAGTCCATCCCGCACCTGGATTTCCAGTCCATTCCTGAATAACCTGGTGCGAACCTGGGCTTCCCAGATTCAGAAGGAACGTGAAAACCGCATTCTGATCTCACGGTATATAGCGGAAGGTAACACGGCGGTTTTTGAGTTCCCTAACCTGGTGCAGTACCTTATCGACCGCGAAAGCCCGGTTGTACTCAGCGATGTGGAACGTCTGGCATCTTCCGCGACCATAGCCGATCTTTCGGCCCTGCGCGCGGCCGGCATACTGGAGGCCGCTTTGGATTTCGGCGCCCTTCAGCCGGGCCGTGAAAACACCTTTGCCCTGCTGGCCGCTTCCTGTGAGCAGCGTCTTCAGGCCTCAATGGTCAGGATTAAAGATAAATTATATTTAAGTGATGACGGCAAAACAATTTCCACGGTGGACACGCTGCGGGTCGCGGCTATTCTGATCCGCCATGGCACCGTCAATCCGGAATGGCGCTCTGTCGGGACTCTGCTGGGCACCTCGATACTGGCCTTCGCGCCGGAAAGCGCCAGTCTGCCCTCCCAGTTTGCCTTCACCGGGGATGCCGAAAACCGAACCGGCGTGATCGCCAAAGCCGAGCGCGTCCTGGACGCCGTGACTTTATATCCGCTGGTAATGCCGAACAACAGCTGGAACCCGCGCGCCGTTTCGCTGGCCGCCTCGGCCGGTGCCGGGGTGTGGGCCTGGACCAGCGCCCTCGACGTCCGCGTTTCCCGTCCGTCGGCCGAACAGTACAAAATAATCGTGCGCTTCCCCCAGGGAGAGAGCCATTACATGGTGCTGCGGGGCATCAAGCCTTTTTACCGTATTCAGTTGTATGGGATGGATTTCCGTACCGATCAGCGTTTCGAGTCCTATAACTCTTCCGGCTATGTGTACAATGAGCAGACCGAAACGCTGTATCTGAAAATGCGTCATAAGACCGAGGAAGAAGAAGTTATTCTGTATCTCGGAAAACCGTCGGCCTCTGCCGGACAATCGGAATCCGGTTTTCCGGGAGAAGCCGGTTCTTCCGCCGGCGGCGCGGATAGCCTCTCCGGCGAAACTTCTCCGGCCGGGACAGAAACCTCGAGCGCGGCAAACTAGCGTCCAGTTAACATCTAAAGGGCACCTCTGAAAAACTCAGTTTTTAGAGGTGCTTTTTTTTAGTTAATGCCGCCGCCTTCCATAATTTGATCCAGCTCCTCCAGGGAGTCCGAAACCAGGCTGGCGGCGAAGTACAGAGCTACGGCCGATTCGGTGGTCAGGCTGCCCATCGGTACGGCGCCTTCGCGCCACATCCGCCGGGAGGTGGTGTAGCCGGCCAGATCGACCAGACATTCCTGCTGCGAAGTGCAGTAAAAGCGGCAGTTCTTGCGCCGGCCCTGGATCAGCAATTGTTTCAGTGAGTAATCCCCTTCCTTCATATTCCCGGTGCCCTGCTCATACAGTTCAAGTATAAAATTCCGCACGCCGGCGTCGGCCAGGGCCAGCAGCCGGTCGGCTCGCAGTCCCGGAAAAATACGGCACATATACAGTTTGTCGGCGGCGTCACAGAGAATCCGGGCCATGACGTAGCGGTCTGTATCGGTGTATCCGGCCAGCAGGCCGATGCCCTTGTGCACCGGCTCGCCCATATTCCAGTTGGAGAAGCCGGCCGGGGCCGGTTTTAGGAATTTAAGGTTCAGGGGTGAGAGTACGCGTCCGCCGAAAGCGACGTAGACGCCCTCGGTTTTTTCCTGGGCCAGTTTGATAGCTTTGTTGAGGTTGGTCCGGGCTTCGGTACCGGCGGAGGGCGCGGTATTAGACGCGGTAAAAACGATGGGCACCGGGGTATCCGCGAACAGCCAGTAGATCAGGGCGGCGGTATAAGGCAGGGTGTCCGTGCCGTGGGCTACGACGATACCGTTGGCCGTACCGGAGGCGATAATCCGGGCCAGGGCGTGAATCAGGGCGGCCCAGTCCGCCGGCTGGATTTCCTCGCTGAGCAGCCGTTCGGCGGTAATGGTTTCGAAACGCACGGATTTGTTAGCCATACCGTTGTCCACCAGGCTGCGCAGGGTACGCTCATCCCCGGCCGATATTTCGCCGTCTTCGAGGCTGCCGGAGATGGTGCCGCCCATCGAAAGCACATACACCAGGCTGACATGCAGTTCCTCGCGCAGCAGGTTTTTTACCAGCATGGGGTCGGCCAGACCGCGGGTTTTTTTCATGATGCTGCCGGTCAGAAATTCCAGCGGAGCCATGTCGCCTTCGCGCAGGCGCGCGGTCTCCGCGGGGTTTTCTTCTATCGTTTTTAAAACCAGCAGGCGCAGTTGTTCCTGGTCGGTAATCTGGCTCCAGTTATGCTCGATCAGCAGCTGGTCCGGGTCTTTGTCTGTTTCGATAACCGCCTGCAGCAATTGTTTGGCGATTTTGGAATGGATCTGCTTGTCATTATACAGGCGCAGGATGGAGGCAAAACGGCGCGGCGAAAGCGGCGATTCCTGGATGTTGAGGGCGGCGCGGCGCAGCAAGCCGGTCACGTCGCTCATCAGCCAGTGGGCGCAGAGCATGGCGTCGGCTCCGGCGGCGATGGTCTGCTCAAAAAAGTCGGCCCGGTTTTTGGCGTCGCAGATAAACTCGGCCCGGGCGCGTGATAGGCCCCAGGTGTTGATCAGCCGGTTCTGACGGTCGGAGGGGTGTTCAATGGCAGAGGCTCGCAGCTCCGCCAGCAAAGCCGGCGGGCAGCGGTATTCCGCGGCGGTACTCAGGGGTTCTGTCTTTACGGTAGAGTCCTGGCCGCGCTCCTGGAAAAATTCGGTGTGATCCTGTTTTTCGTTCCAGATGCGGCTTTCAGACACTACCAGCCCGCCGGAAGTCAGAATTTCTTCCTGGCGGTGCAGTTCAGCGTTGATGGCCTTGCGCACAAAGTTAAAGGAATTCAGGTTTCGTAACTTGACTGAATAGGTCGGTGTTTCCGGGTAGCGGGCCAGGGCGACATAGGCATTACAGCGGATGACGTTTTCAAAGTCGGCGATCTTGAGAATACCCATGTACTGGATGCGGCGGCCCAGCTCATTCAGGAATATCTCGGCTTCCTCACCGAGTTCAAAGTCCGGTCCGGTGCGCAGCCGGATGCTGGCTTCCCCGGCATGGGTATAGTCCATGCTGGTGTTCCCGTTTTGGTGGGTGAGCCGGCCGGTATCCTCTTCAATCCGGACTTCACGGATGGAAATCTTCTTTTTCCGACGGTGGAATTCAATCTCCATGAAACCGCCGGTGGCGATCTTTATAGAGGCTCCGGTAATGCTGATGCCTTCCGGAAGGGAGGGGGTGCCTTTGGGGCGTTCATAGGCAACAGTTTCACAGAGGGTACTGTCCAAAGCATGGGCCAGGGTATAAGCCTTGCGGGCAGCCCGGGGGTTTACCACCGGTGAATGGCCGCTCTCGCGCAGGCAGACCGGGCAGGATTCGGCTTTGGTGCCGGTCCGGCAGGAACAAAAGGCTTTTTCATTGCCTGGAACGAGGATGCGAACCTCCAGAAAGACATGTGACTGGTACATGATTCCTCCATCCGTACTATTTTCTGAACACAGAGTATATAAATTTATCCGGAAATATGATATACTTAAAAATTGACGCGGTTTACTAAAAGTAGCCTAAGGAGTATGCGTGAACAAGAGAGATTTTCCAAAAGTGCATTTCTATGATCAGGACTTTGTGGATATATACGACAGGAGCTGGGCTTGGATTCAGGATTATTGGATCACCCCGGAAGCCAAGGATCTTTCCCCGGAAGGTTATTTTATCTATGCCGACGACGGAGATCCTGTCCTCAATCAGTATGAAACTATATTCTCCTCTTTCTTTTTTGTCTACTCCAACCGTAATTATCATGCCAATCAGAGTCTGGACTTTTTTTATGATCACCAGGAAGAAAACGGCGCTATCCGCTGGAAGTATCATCTCCTGACCGGGGAACCGATACTGCCGAAGGATAACCCTGAAGGCATCGGTATGCCCCTGTTCGCCTGGGCGGAGTTCAATCTTTTCCACAAATCGGCCAATAAAAAACGGGTTAAGGATATCATGCCCATTTTACAGCGCTATATGAGCTGGATAGACGCTACTTTTAAGAAAGAAAACGGGCTGTACAAGGTGCCGTTGGCCGCGACTACCATGACCAACTCCCCCCGCAAAAAAGCGGCTTATCTGGTGGATTTTAACACCGCCCTGGCCATTAATGCCCTGTATATGTCAGCTTTGGGTGATATTTTAAATGATAAGGATCTCAGCTTTCAGTACAAACGCATGTATTTTTCGCTGAAAACCCGTATTAACGGGCTGATGTGGGATCCGGATACCGGGATTTATCACGATGTGGCCGAGGATGGTACCCGGCTGCCCCAGAAGACCATCGCCGGCTTCTGGCCGCTATTGGCCGAGATACCGAATGAGGACAAGGCCGAGCGCCTGATCGCTCATCTGGTGAATCCCAAAACCTTCGGAGTTGACCACCCTTTTCCGAGTCTCTCCGCCGACGATCCGGAATACGACGAGCGGGGTATGGGCTACCGGGGCAGCGTGTTTGCCCCCTTTACCTTCATGGTGGTGAAAGGACTGGAAAAGTATAACCGCTGGGATTTAGCGCGGGAGTGCGCCATCCGGCATCTGTACTATGTGCTGGATGCCCTGTCGCCGAACGGCGAAACCAACAAGGGCAGTCTCTGGGAAGCGTATCTGCCCGGTAAGGAAGGCCCGGCCCAGTGGCCCGGCAAAGAAGGTTTTCCGCGCAAGCAGTACCTGCCATACACCGGCCTCTCCACAATCGCGCTGATGATCGAGAATATTATCGGGCTGTCCATCAGTCTGCCCCGTAAAACCGTTGACTGGATTATTCCCAACCTTGAGGTGATGGGCATCGAGAATTTAAGCCTCAAGCGGAATTTGATCACCATTCTTTCCAATAAGAGTCAGCGCGGTTGGGAAATCCACATGGAGAGCGAGAAACTATATTATTTTACCATTAACATACTTGGTCAGAAAAAGAAGACGCTGCCGATACCTTCGGGCAAGTGTTCGATGCTGATCGACAAACTCTAGGAAATCTACAGGATACCGCGCGTTTATTAACGCTGTTCTTACCTGAATTTAACCTGTGAATAGGATACTCTAAGGCTATGAAAAAGGAAGCGTCCCCGCACCTGGAAGCAGTTATCGAAATCGGAGCAACCGGAATACGCTTGCTGGTGGTTGAGGTGTCCGCGGAAGGGTTGTGGAAAATTGTGGATCGGGCCGAACGGGCTCTCGCGCTCGGCCGGGATGTGTTTACGGTCGGTCAAATTACCCGTGAGTCCCTTTTTCAATGTCTGGCGGTGCTGAAAATGTACCGCGAAGCGCTCTCCGGCTGGGCCATCGAAGATCAATATGTCTTTTGCGTGGCTACCAGCGCCTTTCGGGAAGCCCGCAACCGCGACTCAGTACTGGATCGCATCGCCGTAAAAACCGGTTTCCGGGTACGGGTGATTGACGGCATCGAAGAAAACCGCCTGATGTATCTGGTGGTGCATTACGTGCTGCATGACGCGCCGGTACGACTTTCAAAGGTCAATTCCATCATTATGGATGTCGGCGGCGGCTCTACAGAAATCATGCTTTTGCAAAAAGGCAAAATGGTCGCGGTGCACAGCTTCCGGATGGGTACGGTAATCATTGAGCAGCAAACCCGGGCCATGAAAGGTTCCGCCAAAGATATGCGCCGGTTTTTAACCGATTACATCCGTACAACCGGTGAAAATCTCAATAACGAATTGCGATTGAACCTGGTTAAGCAGCTGATCGCGATTGGCAGTGAGGCCCGTCTGGCGGCCCGCAGCGTCGGCACCCAGGTGACCGACCTGTATGCCGTGATTGACCGGGAGGCCTTTATCGCCTTTACCGAGCAGGTCTGTCAGTGGAGCATCGAAGAGACAGTCCGTCATTTCCGCATCAGCTACAGCGACGCTGAATCTCTGGCTCCGGGGCTGCTTTCCTATCAGCTGTTTCTGGAACTGACCAGCGCCGATACCATCGTGGTTCCGTATCTTTCGATTCGGGAAGGCGTGATTATCTCCGGTCTGGCCGGTCCGGATCATTTGGTGCGCGAGGAATTCTGCATGCAGGTGGCGGCTTCCGCCCTGAATCTCGGCAAGCGTTACCATCTGGATGAAGACCATTCCGCCTATGTCACCAGGGTCGCGCTGAAGCTGTTTGACGTTTTGCAGGCCGAGCTGGGGCTGGATCGCCACGCCCGGCTGTTGTTGGAGATCGCCGGAATTCTACATGATATCGGCAGTTTTATCCGCCCGGTGGATCATCATGTCCACAGCCAGTACATCGTGGCGCATTCGGATATTTTCGGGATGAACAAGGATGACATCAACATCCTTTCTAATGTGGTGCGTTACCACCGCTCCGAATTGCCCAGTCAGGCGCATCAGTCCTATGTGGCCCTGCCGCGCGCCGACCGCACCATGGTACTCAAGCTTTCGGCCCTGCTGCGGGTTGCCGATGCCCTGGACCGCGGACACTCCCAGCATATCAATGATTTCGATATCGACCTCGACCAGGACACCCTCTTTTTAAGGGCCAGGGGCACGCATGATGTTTCTCTGGAGCGGCTGGCGCTTGAAGAAAAGGCGGACTTGTTCGAGGATATATTCGGCTATAAGATTATACTGGTCTAAGCGGCCGCTTTTTCCACGCGCAAGAGGAGATCCTGATGCAAGAGACAAAATTCAGTTACTTTAATCGTGAGCTGTCCTGGATTGAATTTAACGCTCGGGTGCTGGATGAGGCCCGCCAAAAAAACGTTCCGCTGCTGGAGCGGTTGCGGTTTCTCACCATAGTCAGTTCCAACTTTGACGAGTTCTTTATGATCCGGGTCGGGAGTCTAATAGAGCAGGGTAAAACCAATCCGGAGTGGAAGGATCTGTCCGGATTGACGGTGCGTGAGCAGCTGGAACGCATTTCGACGCGGGTACACGCCCTGGTGGAATTGCAGTATCAGTGTCTGCTCGATGATATCCTGCCCGGCCTGGCGGCCGAGGGTATTGAGTATGTCAGCCCGGCGCTTTTTTCCGAGTCTCAAGCCCGTTATCTTGAATCGTTCTTTATGTCCGACGTCTATCCGCTGCTGACGCCCTTACGCACTGCCGAAGGTGAGCCTCTGCCCAGCCTTGGTAACCTCCGTCTGCACGCCGCCTTTCTGCTGCGTAAGGCCGCCGCGGACGCTGCCGGCGCCGGCGCCGAAGAAAACCAGGCCGCGTTAACGGCATATTTAAAGAACACCGGCGCTCTTCAATCAGTCGCTACCGGCGGCGCCGGGGCGCTGGTCAGCAGGGACTTACTGGCGATCGTCCAGATACCGGCCAGTATCTCCCGTATCGTCTGGCTGCCCGGAGAGGGAGCTGCCCGCCGTTTTACCTTGCTTGATGATGTGGTCCGCACTTTTGGCGAGCGCCTTTTTCCGGGATTTACATTGATGGACAGTCTGCTTTTTAAGGTTGCCCGGAATGCCGACTTCGCGGTCGATGAAGAGCGCGAGGACGACTTTATCGCCGCCATGCAGGAAGTGCTGGTGAACCGTCAGAGCGCGGTGCCGGTACGCCTGGTGTGTACCCGGGGCAGTCATGGGATTATCTCTTTTTTGAAACGCGGCATGGGTCTGGAGAGCCGGGACATTTATGAAGTGGCCGGTCCGATCGATCTGGCGACATTGATTGAATTGGCAAACATAGAAGGCTATCCGCAGTTGCGTAACCCCTCCTGGAAGCACTTCTGGCCCCAGCACATTCCTTCCGACACCCCGTTTTGGGATGAGCTTAAGCGCAAGGATTTATTCCTGCATGTACCCTACCATTCTTATGATCCGGTGCTGCGCTTTATCAACGACGCCGCCGAAGACCCGCTGGTGCTGGCCATCAAGATGACCTTATACCGGACCTCCGGTGACTCCCCGATTATCCGGGCCCTGGAGCGGGCCGCCCGTTCCGGCAAGCATGTCACCGTCTTTGTGGAGCTGAAAGCCCGCTTTGACGAGGAGCGTAACATTACCTGGGCGCACCGGCTGGAAAATGTCGGCGTGATCGTAGTTTATGGAATCGCGCGCCTGAAAGTGCACGCCAAGATACTGCTGGTGGTACGCCGGGAAATCGAAGGGGTGCGCCGCTATGTGCATCTTTCTACCGGTAATTATAACGATCGCACTGCCCGGTTCTATGTGGATATGTCGCTGTTCACGGCAAATGAGGATATCGGTAACGACGCCACTCTGTTCTTTAACATGATTTCGGGTTATTCGGCGATAATGAACACCAAGTCTCTGGTGATGGCGCCGCTGGACTTAAAGCTGCGGCTGCTGTCCTTGATTGACCGTGAGATCAGCCGCTCCACTCCCGAAAACCCGGGCCTGATAATGGCCAAGATGAACAGTCTTGCCGACCCGGAGGTAATTGACGCCTTGTACCGGGCCAGCAATGCCGGCGTGCGCGTCAAGCTGAACGTCCGCGGGGTATGCATGCTGATTCCGGGCGTGCCGAAAATGAGCGAGCATATTACGGTTGTCAGCATCATTGACCGTTTTCTGGAGCATACCAGAATCTTCCGTTTTGGAAATGACGGAGCCGATGAGCTGTTTCTCTCCAGCGCCGACTGGATGCCGCGCAACCTGGACCGGCGCATTGAACTGATGTTCCCGGTTCTGCAGGATTCCATCCGGCTGCAGATAATCGGCGTGCTGGAACTGTATTTTCAGGAAAACTGCAAAGCTCATGTTTTGGAGCGGGACGGCCATTGGCGGCGACGCTCGGCCGGCAGGGGGGAAGTATCGCTGCGGGTACAGGAACACCTCTATGAGGCCGAGAAGCGCTCTAAAGAATTGCAGGAAAAGGAGCCGCCGCGGGAATTCGTGGTGCGGCGCAGTTAAACGGGTTTCAGCTTCCGGCCGAGAACAGGTTGTAAAGCCTGTCCAGGTCATCGCGCGAAAAATAGGAAATTTCGATAGTGCCCCGGTCCAGGTTGCCTTTCACGGTGACCTTGGTGCCGAGTGTGTCTATGAATTTCTGCTCGATAGTGCGCACTTCAATGTTTTTTATAAGCGCGTTGTCGCTGTCTTTTTTATCAGCCTTTTTATTCTTGTCGGAATCGGTAGCGCGGCTGCCGCCGTTGAGGTCGTTAGCCATCTGTTCGGTTTCGCGGACAGAGAGGGCGTTGCCGACAATCCGGCCGAACAGGATGCGCTGGTCCGCCGGGTTAAGCACCGAGAGCAGGGCCCGGGCGTGGCCGGGAGTTATCTGGGCGGCCGACAGCGAGGAGAGAATGTCTTCCGGCAGCTTCAGCAGGCGCAGTGAATTGGCCACAGTGGATCGGTTTTTCCCGACCCGGGCGGCGACTTCTTCCTGGTTGAGGTTTCCTAATGTCATCAGCTGATGGTAGGCCTTGGCTTCTTCCACCGGATTCAAATTTTCCCGCTGGATATTTTCGATCAGGGCGATTTCAAGTTTTCGCTCATCGGAGAATTTGCGCAATACCACCGGAATCTTCGTCAGTCCTGCCATGCGGGCGGCCCGGGTGCGGCGCTCTCCGGCTATGATAAAGTAGGTGCCGTCGCCGGCGTCCTCGGCTACTACCGGCTGAATAATGCCGTGCTCGCGGATGGAGTCGGCCAGTTCGCGCAACGCCTCCTCGCCGAATTCATGCCGCGGCTGAAAGGGGTTAGCCTTCAGCAGGGCGGGATCAATAAACAGTTCCGCCGCGGGAGAGTTTTGGGTTTTCGGTGTGTCGCCATCAGTGAGTAGCGCTTCCAGACCCCGGCCAAGTCCGCCAGTTTTAACCACGTTCAAGTACCTCTTTGGCCAGTTTTTCGTAGCTGCGGGCGCCGACGCAGAGCGCGTCATATTTACAGATCGGCAGACCATGTGATGGCGCTTCGGAGAGCCGGACGTTTCGTGGAATGATGGTGCGGAAGACGCGGTCTTTGAAATAGGAGGTGACCTGCTGAACTACGTCCTGTGCCAGACGCGTCCGGGAATCATACATGGTAAAGAAGATGCCGCCGATCTCGAGGGCCGGGTTCAGGCTTTTTTGGACGCGTTTTACTGTCTGTAACAGCAGGGTCAGTCCTTCAAGGGCGAAGTATTCGCACTGCAGGGGAATCAGAACCGCGTCGGCGGCGGCCAGGCCGTTGAGTGTCAGGATACCGAGGGACGGCGGACAGTCGATCAGGATATAGTCATAATCGGCCTTGATGGGGGCGAGCGCTTTTTTCAGGTAGAATTCGCGTTCTTTCTGGTCCACGAGCTCGATAGCCGCGCCGGAAAGGTCAATGGAGGCCGGGATAACCTGTAAAAGCGGTACCGGCGATTCGCGGATAACCGAGGCTATCGGGGCGGTGCCGGCCAGCAGGTCGTAGACGGTCGGCTTTTCGCGGTCTACACCCACACCCGAGGTCATGTTACCCTGCGAGTCAAAATCGACCAGCAGCGTTTTTTTGCCCTCGAGCGCGAGATAAGCGCCAATATTAATGGCAGAGGTAGTCTTGCCGACTCCCCCTTTCTGGTTTACAAAAACAAAAGTTTTCCCCATATTGCAAACCAGTATAGCCGATTTTTCCGGTTTGGGAAAGACTTGTTAATCTATTGGCAGCGGATTGTAACGTTCGCCCCAGTCAAAAGCGTCAATCCCCTCGGATTTTTTAAAAAATCGCACCGCCTGATAGGTGAGCGGGGTAAAAAAGGCCTCAATGGCCGTTTTAAACAGATAATTGGAGAGGGCCATAATGACTAGTACCGATAGCGGGTAGACGCCGAGAAAGGCGATGGACACGAACAGCAGGGTGTCCGCGAACTGTCCGACCAGGGTTGAACCGATGGTGCGGGCCCATAGATGCCGCCCGCCGAAGGCCAGTTTCATGCGCGAGAGCACTACGGAGTTGGCATACTCCCCTGCAAAGTAGGCGATAATGCTGGCGGCGATTATCCGCGGCATCTGCATCAGAATGGCGGTGTAAGCACCCTGTAATTCCCAGGTGCCTTCAGCCGGAAGCTTGCCGATGAACCAGATGTTAAAGGCCATCAAAAGTAGCATGACTAATCCGGTCCAAATGACCTTGCGGGACTGTTTGTAGCCGTAGACCTCGGTCAGAATGTCGCCGAAGATGTAGGACAGCGGAAACAGCAGTGTGCCTCCGTCAAAAACCGCCGGTCCGATCTGGACCATTTTTGACGCGAGCAGGTTGGAGAGAAGCAGAACCCCGACGAAGAGTCCGGTAATTACCGGCAAGAAACGGGTTCCGCGGGCAGCGGTTTCTTTGTTCTGGTGGGATGGGGTTGTTCCCTCATCCCTGTTGTGTTGTGGTGTTTTCATGGCGCGATTTTAACGAAATGGCTGAATCAGTACAAGCATGAGTTTCTAAGGAAAAAAAGCCGGAGCGGTGTGCGCTCCGGCTGACTGGGTTTCTTTAGGCGGTCTTGATCTGAATCTGCCTGGGCTGGCTTTCCGGCCGTCGGGAAATGGTGATGGTCAGTACGCCGTTCTTAAAGGAAGCGTCAACGTTCTCGGCATTGATATCTTCGGGCAGGGTAAAGCGGCGGGTAAAGCTGCTGACGCGGCGTTCGCGGATCAGGTACTGCACGTTGTCCTCTTCCTTCTGCTCTTCTTTTTTGGCTTCCTGCAGCGAACTGATGGTCAATACGCGGTCCTTCAGGTTGATTTCTACGTCCCGCTCCGAATAGCCCGGCAGATCGAATTCCATTACGTAGGAATTGGCGGTTTCCCGTACATCGACGCGCGGAAGTTCGGCCCGTCCGTTGGCCAGCGGTGTAAAAAATCCCAAACCGCGGTCCAGGGCATCAAAAACGTCAGGGGCGAAAGTCGGATTAAAAAGGCTGAGTGTGTTCATGGTTTTCCTCCATGTTATGGTGTATTTGCGCGCCTCCTTACCGGAGGCGGAAGACGCTTTCTGGAAGTATCTTCACTAAATATATTGCAAAATCCGTGCCAATTTGCGGAATAGGCACTCTGGATTAATCATTTCTTTGCAGGATAAGGAAATGCTTTGATTCGTAAGATAAGGGATTGTGGTTTATAGCAGCAGCTGCCCCAAATTCCGGGAAAAAAAAACAACTGTGTCAATTCTTCCGATGCAAGAGTATCAAAATGACACAAATGTGGATTTTCGACAGCCGGAAATGTGCCAAAGGAGACTGGCAACTTCGCTGAAAAGCAGTTACTATAGAGTTGATGACCGAATCTATTGAAGATGCATTGATGCATTTCATCCAAACCCGGATGGAGAAATTCACACTTCCGGAACTTCTCAAAGTACTCGGCTTGCAGATGAACCGGGATCGGCATTCCGAGCTGGCGGATTATTTGACGTTGAATCAGTTAGCCTATATGGACCCTGCTGTTGATGGTTCAGAAGCGTCGTGGATTACCCGTTTCGGCCTGTTTACCGGAAAAACCGTGGAAATCGCGCCGTCCCGCTCCGAATTGGCCGCCGGCGTTCTGGTTATCGGCTCCCGTTTTGTGCCCATCTATAATCCTTCCTTACTCCCTCATGAAATGGGTTTTCTCTATAAAGGAGAACCTGTTCCGCGAACCTCCCTGGAATGCAATCCCGAGGATGTGTATCCTTTTTATGCCCTGTTCGGCGAGGAGTATATACCGCAGTTTATCGCTATGGACAGCGAAGAAAACAACCGGTTGTATACCGAGAATGATTTTTATGACCCCCGCGAGTTAACCGTAAAGGCCCTGGATATGCGCGCCATTTATCTGGAGCATCAGTTTTCCAAAGGTGATCGTCTGCGGGCCCGGGTATTGGACTGGAATGCCGGTTTGTTTGAGATTGAGGTGCTGAAAAACGACGCAAACGATCGTTTGGCCTGGTACCGTACCCTGGAAGACTGCCTGAAGCAGTCCTTCGAAATTATCGGGCCGTCCGGTTCGATAGAAGATCAGTTAGCCTTCGCCTTTTTCCTGGGTCAGGAAGAACTGTTTACTGAACATGCCGGGAGCATTGAAGAGTTCATGGAGTGGACTTCCGCGATAGGACTGGAATCCTATGGAGTAGAGAGTCGCCTCTGGCTAAAGGGCGAAGAGATACCTTCTGTGGGTACCTGGGGCATGTGTCTGATTAATTCGCCGACAACCGCTTTGGAAGAAGCGATTTTATATACCGGCTTGCCCCTGTCTACCTCTTTGATTGATGTATACATCCAGGATGCCCTCTTTCGCCGTGAAACTGCCACGACTTCGCTGTTCCAGAGGATGATTCCGCCATTGAACGGGAATCCGCTGCTGTTCGTTCCGGTTATTAAAAAATACGTAAACCGGCGGTTTACGCTTCTGGGCGCCTCATATAACCGTTTTGCCGACTACGACGCCGGTCTGCTGCGTACTCGCTTTGTAACCTTGCACAGCGCCCTGATGTACTTTGTTTTCCTGCTGGAACGCAGCGGCGTCCAACCCCAGGATTTACCGGAGCAGGGTTTTGTCATTCTCGGCCAGCTGATGAGCCACACGGTTAACGCGCTCGATCATTTTATCGGTACCCCGGAGCTGTCCGCCGACGAAAGCACTTCGCTGTTCGCCTCCGTGGAAGGCATGGAGGACAGCTATTTCGAGATCAAGA
Source organism: Treponemataceae bacterium (assembly GCA_942493045.1). Taxonomy (GTDB): domain Bacteria; phylum Spirochaetota; class Spirochaetia; order Treponematales; family Treponemataceae; genus Teretinema. Next base: position 2,790,482 of record OW818665.1, read on the forward strand.
CCATCATACAGGAAGTACTGCCGGAGATAACCAAGCCGCGGTTTTCTGTTCCGAAAACAGGAGAAAAGAAAACCGATGAGTGATGCCGACGCCATTGTAAACATGATCAACGCCGGCGGAGTGTATTACAACATCTGCGGTGATACTCCCGAAAAAGTGTTTGCCGACGCCATCACCCAATTGGAGTTGCCTGAAGTTGTGGATCCTCAACTGCTCTACGCCCAGCTCTGCGAGCGCGAAGGGTTGATGACCACTTCGATCGGGAACGGCATTGCCCTGCCGCATCCCCGGACGACCATGGTAACAAATCCGCTCGATCAGCGTATTTTTGTGTGCTTTCTGGACCGGCCGGTCAATTTTGACGCTATGGACGGCCAACCGGTGTCCGTTTTGTTTCTGATTCTCTCCGTGGATTCCAAAACCCATCTTTCCATATTATCCAGACTGTCCTATCTTTTTCAGATTGAGAGTTTTCTCTCTTTTTTACACAGAAAACCGAATACCGCCGAGCTGGTGAACGAAATCCGACGCAATCTCTAGCATCGCCGGAATATTGCATTCGGCCCTCCTTCTCGGTATAGTATGCCCTGGCACTCTGCCTGTTAAGGAGTCGTTTGAATGAATACCTCATTGGATGCAGTCGCGCTCTCGGTGCGCAGTCTTTCCATGGACGCGATCCAGAAAGCTAATTCCGGCCATCCCGGTCTGCCCCTCGGCGCCGCTGAACTGGCCGCGGTACTGTACGGCGAAATACTGCGTCATAACCCCGCCGATCCTTCATGGGCGGATCGTGACCGCTTCGTATTATCAGCCGGTCACGGCTCGATGTTTTTATATTCAATCCTGCATCTCAGCGGCTATGATCTTTCTCTTGAAGACATCAAAAGCTTCAGGCAGGTTGGTTCCCGCTGTCCAGGCCACCCGGAATACGGCTGCACGCCCGGCGTGGAAACAACTACCGGTCCGCTGGGACAGGGCGTGGCCAATGCTGTCGGCTTCGCGATTGCCGAAACCATGCTGGCGGCGCGTTTCAATTCGCCCGATTTTACCATAGTGGATCATTATACTTACGCTCTGGTCGGCGAAGGCTGTCTTATGGAAGGTATTTCATCAGAAGCCTGCAGTCTGGCCGGACACCTCCAACTCGGCAAGTTAATCGTTTTTTATGATGAAAACAAAATTTCGATCGACGGTTCAACCGACCTGACCTTTACCGAGGACGTCGCCGCGCGCTATGCCGCTTATGGCTGGCAGGTGCTGCGGGGGGACATGTATGACTGCGCCGGTATAGCCTCTTTGGTGGCGTCCGCTAAGGCCGACAATCGCCCGACGCTGATTATGCTGCGCTCGGTTATCGGTAAGGGCGCTCCCGCGGTGGAGGGCAGCTGCAAGGCCCATGGCGCCCCCCTCGGCAAGGAAGGTATTGCTTCCGCCAAGGCGGCTCTGCGCCTGGATCCCGCTGTCGATTTTTATGTACACCCCGAAGCCTATGCCTTCTTTAAAAAACGCGCCGGTGAGTTGCAGGCTTTACAGAATGACTGGCAGGCTCGCTTCGCCAAATGGTCAGCTGTCCATCCTGAATTACGGGCGCAGTGGGACGCTGTGATGCACGCTGGCGGTATTGATCCCGCCGCGCTCGCTTCCGCCGTTCTGCCGCAATTTACGACCGGCGAAAGCATCGCTACCCGCAGCGCTTCTCAGTCCGTGCTGAACGCCCTTACCGCTGTATGCCCGGCCCTGGTAGGCGGCTCGGCCGACCTGCAGGGGCCAAACGCGGTTTCGCTGAAGGGCATGACCGCCTATGGACCGGATAACCGGGCCGGCGGTTATATTCACTACGGTATCCGTGAATTCGCCATGGCCGCGATCAGTAACGGTTTGCAGCTGCACGGCGGATTCCGCAGTTTCTGCGCGACCTTCCTGGTTTTTTCGGACTATCTGCGACCGGCGTTGCGCTTGTCAGCCCTGATGCGCATTCCGGCAGTCTATATTCTGACTCATGACTCGATTTTTGTCGGTGAAGACGGGCCGACACATCAGCCCGTGGAAACGTTAGCCGCTCTGCGTCTGATTCCGAATGTCCGGGTGCTGCGCCCGGCGGATGCCGAAGAAACCGCCTCCGCCTGGAAGATGGCCCTGCTCCATACGACCGGACCGACCTGTCTGGCGCTCAGCCGTCAGAATCTGCCGGTCTTTACCAAGGATGATCCGGACTGGAAGCATACCATTGAATGCGGAGCCTACATTGTGCGCAAGGGAGCTGATGTTCCGGACATTACTGTGCTGGCCACCGGGTCGGAGGTCGCGCTGGCTTTGGAAGCGGCGGAAGCGGTCAGCGGCCGGTCGATCCGGGTGGTTTCTGTTCCTTCACGCGAGCTGTTTGAAGGGCAGCCCGTTCAGATACGCGAGGCGATCATCGGCGGGGCGAAGGGCACAGTGCGGATTGTTACCGCGGAAGCCGGCAGCGCGGCCGGCTGGGAAAGCTGGACGGTGTCCCGTTCGGATAATTTTTCGATCAACCGTTTCGGCGAGTCGGGTCCCGGTCCGGCCGTAGCCAGCCACTTAGGTTTTACGGCCGCGGCCCTTGCGGACCTGCTGCGCGCCTGACCGGCGCGTCACGGGGTTTATAGATTTTCGGCCCGGATACGCAATTCGTTCAGGGCATTTAAGACTTCGCGTTTGGCGAGGTCTTTTTTTTCGGAATAACTGTCTTCCGGAAATTCGAGCAGGTTGTAGAGGCTATGGCGGATATCGTCGAGCCGGTCATTCAGCTCGCTCATCAGGTGCGAGCGGTTAGCGGCCATGGAGCGTTTTCCGCTTTTCCAGTCGGGAAAGGACAATCAGGGCGATAATACCGCCGGCTATCATCAGGGCGCACAGAATCTGGCCGGTGGAGATGTTCAGCAGCGATTCGTTGAGATAGGTCGGAGCGGTATCTCCCGAGGCCGTAATGCGGTAGCCGATATCGCTGTCCGGTTCCCGGAAGTACTCGATCACAAAGCGTACCAATCCATAACCGATGCTGTACAGGGCGGTCAGATAGCCATTGAAGGGACGCTTTTTACGGAATACAAACCAGAGCAGGGCCCACAGCACCAGACCTTCAAAAACAGCTTCATAGAGTTGGCTGGGATGTCGGGGCAGGTTGACCAGCTGCGCTCCAGCGGGAAGTTTCATGCCGATTTTTTCGACGGTCAGGCGTACCCATTCCAGCGAAAGCGGGAAGCGCTGGGCGTCGGGAAATACCATGCCCAGCGGTGAGGTGGTTACCCGGCCGAAGAGTTCGCCGTTCATAAAATTACCCAGACGGCCGAAGGTGTAGCCGAGCGGAATGGAAGCTGCCATGGTATCGCACCAGGCCAGAAAGGGCCGCTTATAGCGCATTGACCAGAACAGCATTCCCAGGAAGCCTCCGACAAAGCCACCGTGGTAACTCATGCCCTGTAAACCGACCCAGGCGCCGCTTTCGCTGAAGGGCCACAGGATCAGCCAGGGTTTTTGCCAGTATATTCCGCTGGGATCATAAATCAGCGCCGAGAAAATCCGGGCGCCGATCAGCAGGCCGGCGATACCCCAGCTGAAAAAACTGAAAATATCGTCTTCGGTGACTTTTCTGGACAGATTTTCAGCCTTTTCCAACTCGCCGAGATTAACCTGTCGCCGGAAAAGCACAAAGGCTATTGAAAAAGCCACGATATACATTAAGCCGTACCAGCGTAACAGCGGAAAACCGGGGATTATTTCCGGGTGAATCCAGGAGGGGTATGATAATTGCAAGAACATTGTAACTCCTTGGTAGTTCAGCCTTCTATCTGTGAACAGATTATCTGTCCGGTGATCTGGTCGAACCGGAATATCACATGGGACATTTTCTGTTTAACTTCATAATAGCGGCCATGACTCTCTAAAATAACTCCGGGATACACCGTGTGTTCTACCCGGATATGGGACATGATGTGGGCTTCAAAGCGTTCCTTGAGGGTAAAAACCCGCAGGGCCAGTTTGTCATTCTGTTTCAGCAGTTCCAGCTTGCGTTTACGCATTTCATGAATCCGCGGATCGTTCTTGTCGGTTTTGGCCATCAGCGCGTCCAGAGCCTCAGCCTGTTGGCGGTTCTTATCGCGCTCTTTTTCGCAGACCTCTATCTGGTCGCGGATCAGATAGTTTTGACCGAAGGAAATACTGGTACGCAGTTTTTTTTCCGCGCCAAGTTCCAGCACTTCGACGCCCTGAGAGGCATGGATCATCCCTCCCAGCAGAACGCCGGGCGAGCCCTGCATCACGAGCTTGCCGTTGGTTTTTACCGTGCACTGGAAGCAATAGTTATCGACAAAAATATCACCACCGGCCAGCAGCCGGGCGTTTTCCGCGAAATTGAGAAATATTTTCTGTTTTGCCCAGACCGTGCCTCTCGCGGCGCCGCGAATGCCGCCTTCTACATAGACGGATTCGTCGGCTGAGAGCAGTGCCGCTTCGGCTTCGCCGGTAACCTTAAGGGTCATCCGGGAGACGGCCTTGTGGTCCTTGCGTACAATACCGGTAATATTTAAATTACCCGGAAAGTGAATGTCGCCGGTTTTATCGTCAATATCGTGCTTGATTTCTTTGGTTCCGGAAACTGTCAGGTTGTTGCCGTTACGTACCAGTTCGCCGGACACCAGGGCCGTCAGCAGCGTGATTTCGCCGGGACCCTTGGAAATCTCGATAGTGTTGTCGGTAGCCAGTTCGCCTTTGCTCTGATTGTTGGCTGGCAGTACGGCGTTGCCCAGAACGTCCTGGCCGTTTTCGCCGTTGGCTAAAATGGACCATGAGCAAATCTGCTGACCGGCGAAGACAATAGCGCTGGGCGGGGTGCCGCGCGGTTTTACATCCCACTTGATCCGGCAGCCTCCCGGGGGAACCGGTTGAATGCCTTCAGCCGCCAAAATCTCAACACGGCTGCGGGTGGTACGGGCGTCCCGGATTGCTCCTTCGATGACCGCTTTGTCAGTGAGGAGTTTTACACCGGCGGCGGTGAGGGCGGTATTGATAGTTTCCATTGATAGCGGCTCGCCTGAGCCCAGCTCACTCTCGAGCTCGAGTACGGCCTCGAACTGATCTTTGCTGATCCGTACCTGCGCCGAACCGTCGCGGTACGGTATTACCTTGGCCTTGATACCGCTGCCTTCTTCGACGGCGAAAAGGATACCGTCGGTCTCGGCCGTTACACCTGCCGGGGACAGACTTAAATTCCCGAGCAGTTTGATGTAGGGGTCATTGCCGGGTAAACCGGGAATCTCGGCCCCATAGACATCCAGGCCGCTTTCGCCGCGTTCCACGGTGGAAAGCGCATACACCTGCTCGCCTTTGATTACCCGGGCCATATGCGCAATCGAACAGTCCTTGAATTCTTTCTGCAGTATTGCCCATTCCGCGGGGTTTCGTTTTTGGAGGGTGGCGCAGAAGAACTGATGCTCCTTGGTTTCAAACCATTCGGCCTCGGCTTTCAGGGTCCGGTCTTTTCCGCGTAGCGGCGGTTTGCCTTCGGCGATTATAAACCCGGACAGCTCCATATTGGCCGCGGTCCGGAAGTCAAGGATACGCTTTTTTACGGCCTCGATATCCAGTTTTGCCAAGCGGCTTTTATTGATTAACGCGGATATCAGTTTAAGGTCGATAGTGGTCGGGTCTGCGGCGCTCTTGCGGATGTACAGCTGGGCGGAGGTTTTGTCCGGTGAAATGATGATGCGGGTATCAAAGGTCGGTTCAATTGTTATGGGAAAAGAATAGGCTTTTTCATCAAGCTCCGGACCGGCATTGATCTTCTTTTCCATGGTTTCACGGGGAATCAGGCTGAATAAATTTATGCCCTTTGCCGTACAGGCCGCGATAACCTCGTCTGCGGATGGATAAGACTCCTGCAGATCGGCCTCGGTGACCTCAAGGTACCAGCGTCCGTTTTTATCATTAAGCGCAACGTCCCAGGTGTTCTTGCCCATTGGTGTATGCCGACTCCTTAAATTTTGAATCCTTGCTGAATTGCCCTGGTCACTTTTTGTTTAAGCAGCAAATTTTCCCTGCGGAGTGTCGAGATTTCGTATTGTTGAGACTTAATGGTTTCAGCGAGATCCCCCATCGAGAGGGCTCCGCTGCCTACCAATTCCTCTACATAGGACATACGTGAATCAAAATCTATGGTAGCTTCCATCTCCGCGGATAAAAAGCTTTCGTCCGAGAGATCCAGAAAATTATCATCTGTGTCGGTCTCGCCCTGAATAATCTTGTCGGCGATACGGTATACGGCCTGGGACAGCATCGATTGCGGTTTATATACCAGCACCGGCAGCCTGGAAGCCAAAGCGGTGTCCTGAATAATATCCCGGTAAATGACCCCCAGGTGTTCAAGATCCACATTAAGGTATTCCTTGCAGGAGCGCCGGATTTTAAGCACCTTGTCGGCGTCTTTGGGATCGTCGATCATGTTCATGACCAGCCGCGGGTGAAAACGCGAGATTTTTTCGGTAAAGACAGCCGCGCTCTGCGGGTCGATTTTTGAAACAGCTTCCATTATTCCCGGAATGTACATTCGTTGCAGGGAATTAACGTCGCTTTTCAATTTTTCCAGATAGTTCCAGGCTGGGGACCCGCGCTTAAAACAGGTATACATCAGCCGGAATACCGTGTTTTTCAGGAAAAGATAGGCATTAAGGGTAGCGGTAACGGTTGGCGCGGTGACGACAATGCCATGCGGCGACATCAAAAAAAAGTCCAGTATGCTCTGATGGGTACCGGCGCCCAGATCCAGGATCAGGTAGTCGGCGTCAGCTCTCAACAGCCCCTTGGTAAGCTGGGCTTTCTGACTGGCTTTCAGGGTAGTCAGTCCGGGGATTTCGGAGTCGCCCGCTATAAAAGAAACGTTCTCATATTGTGTTTCGGCGATTATCGACTCAAAGTTTCCAGTTCCCGAGAGGAAGGCCCCCAGGGCTGAACCGCGTACCTGATGCCCGAGAACCAGATGCAGATTGGAAGCGCCGAGATCCAGATCGGCAAGCAAGACACGTTTTCCGGCCTGACCGAGGGCGATGGCCAGATTGGCGGAGAGCAGGCTTTTTCCGACACCGCCTTTGCCGCTGGCGACAGGAATTATGTGCATAGCTTTTTACCTCTTATAGCGGTCCAGATGCCGGGAATCAGGTCGGCGCAGGAAAGCAGAAGGCCTGTGCCAATCCCCCCCAGCACGAAATAACCGGCGCCGGAATCGATTCTGGAGGCGTAAGGCCACAGCGTAACGGTAAAAACGACCGTGGCGATAATTCCGAAAGCCTTAATCAGGGCGATCACCGGAAGCGCCAGTTTGAATCGCTCTTCGTCGAGAGCGAGGGCCAGAAAGAATACCGGAACCAGGGCTAACAGCGGTACTGCCAGATACCATGCTAAAACGCGGCCGACGGGATCAAGCAGGGCGCTGTCTCTCAGAATAATGGCCAAGCGGAGCAGTTCATAGCCGATGAACGCCACATAGATTCCGGATTTATTTTTCATTGTTATATGGAAGTGTACGCAACATGGCGCGTGCGGTCAAGGGGCATCTTTTCCTCTAATCAGGGCTAACCTTGACAAAGACCGGCCCTTGCGCTGACAATGTAGTCATGAACTCCAAAAAAATATGGTTTGGTACCGGTGCCTTCGCGCTGATTTTATTGTTTTGCATACTTTTTTCGCCCGCGCTTTTTGCCCAGGGACGCAGCCCGGAGGAAGAAGCCGCCGCCCGTTATATGCAGGTTTTACAGTACACCTATAACTTTCTGCAAAAAAATTATGTCGATGAAATAGACCCTGCCGTGTTGTATGAGGGTGCCATGAAGGGCATGCTGGACGCGGTGGGCGACCCTTACACGACTTATATCGACGCTAAAAGCATTCTTGGGTTGAACCTGAAGGACACTACCACCGGTTCCTTCGGCGGTGTCGGTCTTTCCATAACAAAAGAGCTCGTTTCCACACCCGAGGCTCCGGCCTGGGTGGAAGTGGCTTCGCCTATTGAAGATACGCCCGGCTGGAAGGCCGGTGTGCAGCCCGGAGACCTGATACTGGAAATTGACGGGGTAAAAACTCCCGATATCACCATGGAAGAGGTGCTTTCCCGGCTGCGCGGGCCGGTAGGCACCCCGGTAACGGTACTGCTGCGGCGCGGCCGGTCAATGGAATTTCCAGTGACGCTGACCCGCGCCCTGATTGAGGTTCCGACCGTAAAATTCGCCATGATGCCCAACGGTATCGGTTACCTGCGGATTATCGAATTTACTCCCTTGACTGCCAGCCGGGTTCAAGACGCCTTAAATCTTTTTGAACAGTCCGGCTATACCTCGCTGCTGATTGATTTGCGCAATAATCCCGGCGGTTTGATAACCAGCGTAGTCGATGTCGCCGACAAATTCATCGATTCCGGTGTTATCGTATCCACCCGTTCCCGCATAACGACCGAGAATCGGGAGTTTACCGCCCGCGCTTCGCGTACCACTTTCCGGAAAAATATACCGATCGTCATACTGATCAACCGGGGCTCGGCCAGCGCTTCCGAAATTTTGGCCGGCGCGCTCAAGGATTACGGCCTGGCTTATCTGATCGGCGAAAATACCTATGGGAAAGGTTCAGTACAGCAGGTTATCGACCTGATCTATGAAGATGCCCTCAAATTGACGATTGCCCGGTATTATACCCCCAGCGGAGCGAATATCGATAAGGCCGGTATCCCTCCGGACAGGGAAGTGCTGTTTCCGGAACTCACCGAAGCCGAGGAAAAGGCTTTGGAGGCTTTGTTGAACACCACCGTTTTGGCCGACTTTGTCAGCGGCAAGACCGCCCTGAGCGGCGCCGAAGCGGACGCTTTTGCCAAAACTCTGGCTCTCAAGTATCCTGTTTCGGAGCGGATTTTAAAACGCATGGTGATGCAGGAATTTTACCGTACGCACATCAGTCCCTTATACGATATGGAATTTGATGTGCAGTTGAAGGCCGCCTATGATCTGCTGCGCGAAGGCCGGGTCACGGCGCTGACCGCCGCGACAAAAACGGTGTTGGCTCTTCAACAGGAAAAGAAAGCCGCTGAGGACGCCTTGGCGGCTTCGCAGGCTGCTTCTTCCCAGCCGGCCCCATAGTTTCGGGGTTCGCGGACATGCGCCAGCTGCTGCTCCCCGCCCTGCCCGATGAGCGGGGTGAAATCCTGCTTTCCGGGAGCGATTATCATTACCTGATTCAGGTGTTACGACTGCGTGAAGGCTCCCTGGTCGAGGCTCGCTGCGTCGACGGTACCCTGCTTTTTTTTAAAATTTCTCTGATTCGACGCAAAGCCCGTGAGTTGACTTTACAAGTTACCGCTCAGGAAAAAAGGGCAATACCGGCAACAGCCGGAGCGAACCAGGGTTCCTTGGCCGACATACCGCCGGAATTTCCGCGGCTGGTTCTTTTGCAATGGATTTTAAAAGGTTCCCGTATGGATCAGGTGGTCCGGCAGGCTACGGAGACGGGTGTGGCCGTCATTATCCCCGTTTCCGGGGAACGTTCCCTGGCCCGCGAGCCGGACGCGGTGGGTGGAGGCAAGTCCAGCCGCTGGGAACGGGTGGTCAGGGAGGCCCGCCAGCAAAGCGGTTCGCCCGTATCGACCAAAATAACCAACCCTATGACGCTGGAAGCGGCTGTTGCCTACTGGCAGACACTGGTCGAGGATCAGAACGCGACAGCCCTGGTGCTGACCGAAGCCCCACTTGCAAGAAAAACGCTTCACGAGTATCTTGTATCAAATTCCGGTGCCGTGGCTTTAGCTGTCGGTCCGGAAGGCGGCATGAGTGAACAGGAAATCCGGACGCTTGAGACTGCCGGTTTTTCTCCCCTGCACTTCAGGACCAATATTCTCAGGGCGGAAACAGCTGCCTTATACGGAATCGCGGCCATCCAGATGGCCCTTACGGAGAGAGAGACGTGGCTATTGAAAGAATCAGATTTCTAAAAGTACCGATTGATATTTTACCACCCGAGGATCTGGACGCGGTTTTAATTGACCTGCTTTCCCGTTCCGGTCCCCAGCAGATTATGCTGGTTTCGCTTTGGGATATTTTGCGGGCCCGCCGACGCGGTGAGTTCCGTCAAATGATGGAAAACGCGGCTTTGATACTGCCGACCTCCAAAAGCGTACTACGCGGCGTCCGTTTCCTGAAGAAAAAAACTCCGTATCGCTATTATCCGTTTAATTTTATCATCCAGACTCTCGGCATTTTAGAAAAATACCGCCGCTCGTTTTATATGCTCGGGGCGCATCAGCGTTCGCTGGTGCAGGCGGAGCGCAATGTACGCAGTACCTTTCCAGCCCTCAGCGTAGTTGGCCGATTCCCGGGATATTACAATCGGAACATCGAGCACAATATCATTAAAGCCATAGTGAAGGCCAATCCGGCCTTGGTACTGGTGGGATCCGGAATTTCCGGAAAACAGAAATGGATATATCGAAACCGCAAACAGTTCAGCCAGGGCCTGTTTCTCTGGAATAACGAAGTGATTGATATTTTTTCCGAACGCAAAAAACGAATATCGGAAAAGACCTTTGATCGTGGCTTGGATTTTTTCCCGTTGCTGGCTAAAAATCCCTTAAGATTTTTCAGATTCTTCCAATACTTATATTATAATATTCTATTGCTCATTTACCGGTTGTTCCGTCCTGCTTCCTGATAGGCTTCCGCGCATCACTGCCGGAAAGGAACACGATGAAAAAAGTTCTCTTCGTAACTACGGATACGCTTTTAGCCCGTATTGTGGCCAATCATACTTATAACGTCTGGCAGGTAAGTCTTTCTACTGACCGGCTTCACATCCTTACCGGAACGGAGCTGCATTCCTGGGATTTTATTCTGTTCGATTACGGGGTGACCGGGGTGAACGCCTTTGACCTGCTGTCCGCCCTTGTTTCTCAAATCTACAGCCTGCCTGTTTTTATTCTGACCCGAGAGACCTCACGCTGCTTTGAGCGGCGGGCCAGACTGCTGGGTATCCTCGACTGCTTTATTTATCCGCTGAGTTTTGCCGTGTTACATGAAAGGATAGAAGACTGCTTGCGGCGTATGGCGTTTCCTGAAGTAATGGTCCCATGCAAATCGGTATCGGCCCTTATTGGATCCAGCCGGGTAATGGACGTTCTCCGGCGGGAGCTGCTTCTGATCTCCGCCAGTCTTGAGCCGGTGCTGATCACCGGTGAAAGCGGAACCGGCAAGGATCTGGTGGCTTCGCTGCTGCATCAGATCTCGCCCTGGGGCCATGGCCCGTACATTCCGTTCAATGCCAGTTGCATCACCAACTCGCTGGCGGAGAGCGCTTTGTTCGGCTCCCGAAAAGGCGGTTTTACCGACGCCCGTGACGTAGGCGGTGTGTTTGAGCAGGCGCATGGCGGCACCCTGTTTCTCGATGAAGTCGCCGAACTGGATTTATCCGTTCAACCTAAGCTACTGAGGGTTTTGGAAGACCGGAGGGTGCAGCGGCTGGGCAGTGACACCTGGCATGCGGTGAATTTCAGACTGATATGCGCTACCAACAGTGACCTGCATGAGGCTGTGCGCCGCCGGATTTTTCGCTTCGATCTTTTTCAGCGGATTAATGTGCTTGATATCCGGATACCGCCGCTGCGCAGCCGGCTGGAGGATATTCCGGAACTGGCTGCGCTTTATCTTCGTTCGGTTCGGAAGGAGCTCGGTTCCAGCGCGCTGGATAAACTGTATCTGCACCGCTGGCCCGGCAATGTCCGTGAATTGTTCGGTTGCCTGAAAAGAGCCGCCGTTTATTGTTCGTCCGAGCGGATCGGCTCGGACAGTATCCGGTTTGACTGTTTTGACTGAGGCTGTTACAGCTCGGCGGCCGCGGTATCGGCTTTTTCGGTTTTGATGTGGGCGATTTTCCTGAATAGTATTTCCAGATGCTGGGCTTCCGACGCGGAAAGGGCTGCCCGGGCGAAAATGCTGGTTAAAAACTGGTCATTACGTTCGCGGCCCGGATTCTGATACAGACCGGAGCGCTTTAAACTGTCCGAAATAGAATCGATTAATTCGGAAAGCTGAGCGGTGCTTATCGGTTCATAGCCTTTTTTTCGAGAGCCGGTCTTCCGAAAAAAAGTGTAGGTCATAATCTGCACCGCATGTGAAAGATTCAGGGAAGGGAAGCCGTCATCCGATGGAATATTGACGGCTACAGAGCATTCGGACAGTTCTTCGATACTGAGTCCGGCGCGTTCGTTGCCAAAAACGATGGCCGCCCGCCCGTTTCCGGGCGCGGTCGCGAAATCAACAAATTGCTCGGGAGTCATCCCCCAGGATTTTCTTTTTTGGCCCATCCTGCGGGTTGTACCGCCGCTGAGGCTGCAGTCGGACAGGGCGGAACGTAATCCCCCAATCGTCGGTTCAAAGAAGACCGCGGATTCCCAGATGTCAGCGGCATGTAAAGCCAGGGTGCGCACCTGTTCTTCGGAGTAATCGGTTTTATTTCCGACGATACGCAGGTCTTTGAGTCCCATGTTTTTCATGGCCCGGCACACTGAGCCGACATTGCGGCTTTCTTCCGGCCGGCACAATACAATGCAGCATTCTGTTTTATTCACGGCCTGATTGTCCTGTATGTACCTTGTTCTGTCAACAATTCTGGAGTAGTATAAAACCCATGAGTATGCCTTTGAGCGGAAAAAAAGCGCTGATTGTCGGGGCAACCAGCGCGATCGGCTCGGAGTTGGCGCTGCGTCTGGCTTCTCTGGGAGCTCGGTTGTGCCTGAATGCCGGGCCGCGGAGTACCCGTCTGGCGGAACTTTGCGCGCGTACTGGCGCCGAAGCGCTGGCTTTGGACCTTGATATTCAGGAACAATGGCCGGCTCTGCTTGAGAAAGCCGCCGAAGTAGATCTGCTGTGCGTTGTCCGCGGCCCTTTTCTGCAGAAACCGCTGCATGAAACCACCGCGCCGGAATGGACTGCCCTGGTAACTGCTAATCTGATTTTGCCGGGAATCCTGATATCCAGAGCCCTGGAAGGTATGTCGGAGCGAAAATGGGGACGTATCCTGCTTTTTGGCGGTACCAGAACCGAAACTATCCGCGGTGTAAAGACCAATCCGGCCTACGCCGCCGCCAAGACAGCGCTCTCGGCCTTGGTGCGTTCAGTTGCCCTCGAATATGCATCTCAGGGCATTACCTGCAACCTGATCTGTCCGGGACTGGTAGATACTGGCAATTTGGAAGAACGGGAGCGGGAAACGCTGGCCAGGAAGAATCCGGACGGAAAATTGGTATCGCCCGGGGAAATTGCTGACGCGGCGGTTTTTTTGCTTCAAAATGGAGCCGCGAATGGAATTTTACTGCCGATTGACAAGGGTTGGGCTCCAGTTCTCATTTGACAAATTTTTTTAATACGATTATAGTAATGATATTGGACAAAACACCGATATTCTAGACGGTAGGAGCGATATGAATAATAATAGCATTATTCCGGGTTTTGATGAAGAAAAAGATGACAGTCTTAAGATCCGTCTGGAAAAGATAGAAGATGTTGATGGCTGCATAGTTCTTTACCTTAACGGATATATAGACACATACAATTCCAGTTTCTTTCAAAAACGCGTTTCCAAGGTTGTAGAAGCCGGTTTTGTGCGGCTGATTTTTAATTGCGGAGCCTTGAATTACGTTTCATCGACGGGTATTGGCTCTTTTACGGCATTTCTGAAACTGGTGAAGCCTAAAGGTGGCGATGTAGTTCTTCTGGAAATTCAACCCAAGGTGTATGAAGTTTTTCAGTTATTGGGTTTTTCTCAGTTTTTTAATATTAAAGATTCATTGGATGATTCTATCAGTTTCTTTCGTAGTACCGGGGTTGAAGAACGCACTGAAATTTTCCCCAAAATTTTCTCCTGCCCAATTTGCTCGAAAAAGCTTAAAGCCACTAAATCCGGCCGTTTTCGCTGCTCGGAATGCAAGACCATTTTGGCAATTGATAATAACGGACAGGTTTTTCTCGGTTAAGCCGCAAAAACACGTTAAACTTACGGAGGCGAATGCCTCCGTTTTTTTTTGTTGACAACGCTGTTTTTTTGTGGTCAGTGTATTTCTTCAGCAGATGTGGATAACCTGTGTACAAAAACAGACGAATTTGTCGATAATAGACTTTCCTCCGGTAAAAAAAGATACGAAAAAAACTACAAATACAGCAAAAAAGTATTGACTTTTTGTAAGTCGTTACAGGGTAAGAGTTTAGAGTCGGCTGTCTGGAAAAGTAGACAATTACCAACTAAAAATGAAAGTTGTTTCCTGATATAGAAATGCAGTATTCTGCAGAAGAAATACCGGTACAACCTGTGGATAACTTGTTGGCATATTCTGGAATTCTATACTAGGTAACGAAAAGTTCTTGTATTCGCTCTCCGGTCATGGTAATCTGAAGGTATGAAAAATTCACTGATGGTGCCTGCGGTCTTTATTGTCACCTTTACCGTTATATTTTTCATCCTCGCCTTCTTCACGGCACTGGCTTTACCAGGCTCTACCTATATTCTTTCCGCCGGTTATTATCAGCTCTTTTTTGTGTTGATGATTCAAACCGGTTTAAAGTTAGTTCCGGTAGTCGCTTTGATTACCATTCCCGGGGTGTTTCTGTTCTTGATGCGGCACCCTTCCTCTCCTTTTTTAACCGTGCCCCTGCTGATCCTGGTGGCCTTTCTGGCTTGGTGTGTTTTTGTTCCTTTTTCATATTTTATGAATGATCGATTGCAGGCCAGCAAGATATTGGATGTTGAACTGTATCCGGAGATAAACCAGACCAGTCTGCTGTCCGCGGGGGCGATTCGCGTTTTTGACGCCGGCAAACGGGCTGTATGGCTGTCGGTTGATGAACAGGCAACCGTCGCCGCTCCGGTGATTGTAGCTAATTCGGCGGCAGCCGAACCGGATCCGGTGCTTCAGATTTACCCATCCTTGAGCTACAACCGTCTGGGTTCGCAGTTGGTAACCAGGAGGACGGAGATTCTTAATGGTGTTTCCACTCCCGATCCTCTGTTTAAGGCGCAATTACAGATTCCTTCATTCTTGACTGCGTTAGTTACGGATGTGAACCGGATGCTGTTCCATGTTCGCGCTTCCTGGGATGCCGGTTTATCAAGATATTTTATAGAAGCCGGTTCTCTCTGCCTGGCTGTTTTCGGGTTATGGTATTTTTGTGTGTGTACCGGCTGGCGCATGCTCAACCTGGTACTGCTTTCAGTGGGGATCCGCTTTCTGTTTTATGTCTACCGTTTCTTTGAAGTACAATCTCTTTCCCCCATGCTGCTTAAAATTATTCCCGCGAATTTGCAGTCGGCGTTATTGGCTCCGCTGGTTTTTACCCTTTTCGGAGGCGCCTTACTACTGATTACGCTATTGACAGCCCTGTTTAGAAGACATGGCGCCGTTACCCGGGGGCTTGCCCATGAATGAAGCCAAAAAAACCGCGGGAATTGTTTTTGCGCATCTTATTTTGGCGGCAATCGCCTGCACCGGATGGGTGATGTTCCAGAAAGTTCCCGCTGACCTGATTCAGCCCTTTGTTACTTCCTGGCGTATCAGGGAGATTCTGTTTTTGTTTACTTCAATGCTTCCGGCTTTGCAGGTCAGTGGACTGGTAGTAGGCTATGCCCTGGCTTTCAGTAAGTCCGCCGTGCAATCTGTGGAACGCTGGTCATTGCCCCTGCTGCAGTACATCAAAGGCGCTCTCGTTTTATCCCTGGTTTGCTTATTTTTTTATGTGGTACTGGCCGAGGGAATAGTGCCGGCCCTGCATGTCCGTCAAACACAAAATTCTGACCGTAGTAAAGATTATGCCCAGTTTATTAAGGTGGGAACGGCTGAGGCTCAGTCCCGGCAGTGGCTGTCGGCCCGCAGGCATATTCAGGCGGCTCTCGAAATCTGGCCTAAAAGCGCCGAGGCTCAAAACCTGCTTAATACTATTAATTTGCAATTTGCCGGAGCTGACAGTCCCGCGCCCCCTTCTGACGCCTCCTCCGGTACAGCGGATGTTCCGGCTTTTGAATCTAATATGACCGTGCAGTCGGCCATGGAAGAATCCCAAAAAGCCAGCCGTGAGCAGAATTTATATAATGCGCATTATTACGCCATGCTGGCCTATCGGTTGGCTACCGAACGCGATCCCCGGCGCAATGATGCCCTGGCTATGGCTTCTGTGGCCTGGACGGCGATCGGCAAAGGGCTTGATGAAAGCCGGTCACAGGGCGACAAGACTCTCTATGCCCGCAAAAAAGCCGGCTACGAAGCCATCGAGCGGAAAGATTATGTGCAGGCCTACTATCTGTTTTTACAGTTGCATAATGAGCAGGCCGCCATGAGCGACAATAAACATGATACTGACATTGATCGCTTTCTGGAGGTTGCCCGAAAAAGCCTTTTAGAAACGCGTTTCTTTATCGATGAAACCGAGAATCTACAATCCTTCGAGTTTGCCCGGGATATCTTTTTTCTGATCGAAAGATCCGGCGGGGCAACGGACGCGGTTTTTATCCGAGGCTTAACCTATACGCGCTCATCCGGTCGGAATTTGGCCTATTTGCGGGGCTTTGAATACGCTACGTTCAACGCCGATAATTCGTTGAATTATCAGTTTACGGTACCCTATGTCAAAATGTTCCCCTATGAGGGACCGGAAACCGGCGGACAGCGCTGGCCCGAATTATTGTTACAGTCGGTTGACCGAGACCAGTCCTCGGTTAAGTTGGGTCCGGTAATGGTTTCCGGACGGCTGGATGAAAATTCTTCAACCGCTTTGCTTCTGCAAATGCCATTTAAAGAGTTCTCTTTGATAGTCGCGGCGAATAATGGACCGGAGGGTATGTCCCTGCCTCAGCTGTATCGATTTACCCAGATAGCCGAAAAATACGGTTTTCATCCTTCTTTGTATATGATGGCCTTGTTAGGCCGCTTATCTGATCCCTTTTTGATTCTGATTATTTCAATATACGCCTTGACTCTCGGCTGGAAATACCGGCTTGGGGCCGGTGTTTTCTTTAAGGCTTGGTGGATTCTGGTGGTCCCACTTTTTCCGGTGCTGACCTATTTTCTGGTGGAAATCGTCCGTTACCTCAGCCGGCTGGCTGTGGCGGCCTTTGTCGGTATCAGGCCGGCTTTGGCTCTTGTGTTTATGCTTTCTTTTTTAACGTTGTGGCTGATGATCGCCGCGGTTTATTTTACCTCGCAGCGATCCGAATAGGGGTAAAACTGAAAGCCCGGCGGGCGTTTCTGTTTCCCCCTTATTCAGCTCCGTTCAACAAACCGAGCGCCGTTCGATGCGCGCGCCGAGCGCCTGCAGCCGCTCGGTGAGATTTTCATAACCCCGTTCAATCTGATACACATTGCGGATTACGCTCTCACCGCGGGCGCAGAGCGCCGCGATGACCATGGCCATTCCGGCCCGGACATCCGGCGAGACCAGATCCGAGCCGTGCAGCACGCTTGGTCCGGATACAACCGCGCGGTGCGGGTCGCACAGCGTAATTCTCGCGCCCATACCGATCAGCTTATCCACAAAGAACATACGGGACTCAAACATTTTTTCGTGTATCAGCACAGTGCCTTCCACCTGGGAGGCTACCACTGTCATGATACTGGTGAGATCCGGCGGAAATCCTGGCCAGGGGGCATCGTCGATTTTGGGGATCATGCCGCCGAGGTCGCAGTTGACCTGCAGGGTCTGCCGATCCGGTACCGAAAGGCTCTTGCCGTCGATATCCCACCGTATTCCGAGTTTGTTAAAGGCCAGCCGGATCGGGCGCATGTCCGCCGGTTCAATACCGGTGATGGTGATGCTGCCGCGGGTGGCGGCCGCCAGGCCGATAAAGGATCCGATCTCCATATAGTCCGGCCCGATGGTGTAGTCGGTGCCATGCAGGGCAGTGACCCCGTGAATGGTCAGAATGTTGGAACCGATTCCTGAAATTGAAGCGCCCATACTGTTCAGCATTTTGCAGAGATCCTGGACGTGCGGTTCGCTGGCGGCGTTGGTAATTTCAGTCTTGCCCTCGGCTAGAACGGCGGCCATTACCGCGTTTTCGGTAGCCGTTACGGACGCTTCATCCAGAAAAATATCCTGTCCGATCAGTTTGTTGGCGGTAAAGTTGAACTGACCGTCAATTTCGACCCGGGCGCCGAGTTCGGTCAGGGCCAGGAAGTGCGTGTCCAGCCGGCGGCGGCCAATCACGTCTCCGCCGGGCGGCGGCAGTATTGCCTTACCGGTCCGGGCTATCAGCGGTCCGGCAAAGAGGATCGAGGCCCGGATCTTCACGGAGAGGGCCAGGGGAATATCATTGCGGGTTACAGTCGGAATATGCAGCGAGTAGTCATTGGCTTGCAGTTTTTCCACTGTGCCCCCGAGAGCGGTGAAAATATCCAGCATGACCTGCATATCTTCAATTTCCGGGAGATTCCGTAAAATTACCGGTTCGGCGCTGAGAATGGCGGCGGCAATACAGGGGAGGGCGGCATTTTTGTTGCCGCTGGCGCGAACGGTTCCCTTAATCGGGAAGCCGCCTTCAATATAATACTCGTACATGCTGTTTCCTTTTGGCAAAATGCTCATTCAGCCCAAATACGGGCTAATTCTATCAATGTAAAAACCATTTTAGTCATTTGACGCAGCGAAGCCCATTCCGTTCGGGAGTGATAGTTATGCCCGCCGGTAAAAATGTTCGGTGTCGGTATGCCCATTTCCGTAAGCCGGGAACCATCGGTTCCGCCGCGAATAGGCTTCAGAAAGGGAGTAATGCCCGCCTTCTGGGCAGCCCGGAACAGACGGTCCAGCACCAACGGCTCCGCGTCCAGTTTTTCCTTCATGTTCAAATACTGTTTTGTTTCAACGATGGAAAGCGAGCTGCCCGGGAAAGCGGCCGTTACCGCTTCGGCCAGAATCTTGAGCCGCGCCAGGCGTCGCTGCATATTCTCGATGTCAAAGTCGCGCAGGAAAATTGTTACCAAGGCCTTTTCAGGGCCGCCGCGGATATCCAGGGGGCAGAAGTAGCCGTCGTAGCCATCGGTTGCTTCCGGGCTTTCGGTTTGGGGCAGCGAGGCGATAAAGCGGGCGGCCATGGTAACGGCGTTTACCATTTTGCCGCGGGCGGAGCCTAAATGAGCTGAAATTCCGTGAAAGGTAATGTCGGTCTTCCAGGCGTTAAAACATTCCGCCTCCAGCTCTCCTTCCTGTCCGCCGTCGACCGTATAAAACGCTTTGGAGCGCAGCAGCTTCAGGGGCACCCTGTCCATGCCATGTCCCGTTTCTTCGTCCGGGCTGAATAAAAGTTCGATGGGACCGTGCTGTATTTCCGGATGGGCGGTTAAATAGTCCATGGCTGTTAAAATTCCGGCAATTCCGGCCTTGTCGTCGGCCCCCAGCAGGGTAGTGCCGTCGGAAGTAATGATGGTATCGCCCCGGCAGCCCTCAAGTTCACTGTCCCTGGCCGGGTCCAGAATATAGCCGTCCTGGAGCTTAATAGGCTGCCCATCCCAGTTCCGATGTACCTGCGGATGCACGTTTTCTCCGGGAGCGTCATGGGCCGTATCCATATGAGCGCATAAACCGAAGGAAGGTTTTTCTTCACAGCCCGGAGAGGCTTTCAGGAATGCTAAAACATAAAAATCATCGGTGATGGTCACCGGGCCGAGTCCGCGCTCTTCAAGTTCCCGCTTCAGTTCCCGGGCAAATTCCTTTTGAGTGTCTGTTGAGGGGAAAATTCCCTGATCGGCTTTATCCTGGTCGCTGGGTGTACCCCGGGCGGTATATCGAATCAGCCGCTCCAGTAAGCGGTCGGATACAGTCTGTTCATTCATGGCGTTCAGATTACGATATTTGCCCTCTCCCGTCAACTTGCCGTCTCAAGCTAAAAGCAGTACCCTTAGTTGTATGAGTTCAATACCCGCGTATCCCGATTTCGCGCCGATTTCCCTGGAAATGGCCCGGGAGATTACCCCTCATTTGTTGCAGCTCCCCGACGGAATATCAGAGTTCAGTTTTGCGGGATTATACCTGTTCCGCTATAAATACAATTACCGTGTCGCTTTAAAGGGCAGTTTGCTGATTATCCGGGGCGAATATCAGGGTAAAAATTTTTTTATAACGCCCTGTTGTAAGATAGACGCCGAAGTGGTTGATGAATTGTTTCAGAATAGCGACTACTGGAAACTGGTTTCGCCGACCTTTTTAGAGGCAAACGCCGAAATGCTCGGCGCTTCTCATTATATTGTGAATGAGGATCGGGATAATTATGACTATCTGTATTTGCGTTCCGAACTGGCCGTTCTCTCAGGCAAGAAATTTCACAAGAAAAAAAATCATGTTAACGCCTTCGAATTAGCCTATCCTGATCATCAGCTTAAAAATCTGGATTTAACGACCCGAGCAGACGCCTTGCAGGTGCTGGAGGAATGGGTTTCGCATGAGACGGACCCGGCTCATACCGATTATTCGGCTGCCGTAGAAGCTCTGGAACTGCTGGAACACTTTGAGATGAATGGTCAGGTGCTGTATGTTTCCGGGTATCCGGTAGCCTGGTGCCTGGCAGAACCGGTGGCGGGCGGACGGATTATGGCGGTGCATTTTGAAAAGGCCCGCATCGACTACCGCGGCGCGTATCAGTTTATCAATTACGCCTTTGCCCGTTCTCTCCCGGAAAGCGTTGAGTATATCAATCGGGAACAGGATTTGGGGGATGATGGTATGCGGCAGGCCAAGATGACGTACCGTCCGGCGCGCTTTGTGCAAAAGTATCGTGTCTCCCGGCCGCATCTGTAGTATAATTGATTGATTATTGGAAAGTGAACGGAGGGTTTTTCGATGCAGCTGGTTAGTACCAGAGATAATGATAGAAAAGTCAGTTTTCGCAACGCCATTTTGGACTCAGTCCCCCCGGACGGCGGTTTGTACGTCCCTGCCGGAGAGCAGGATTTGCGGCCCTGGATAATGTACATGGATGAAAATACCAGTTTTACCTCGATTGCCGGTACCTTAACCTCCGCGCTGCTCAAGGAGGAATTCAGTCCGGTGGTTTCCGAAAGAATCGCCGCCGGAGCTTTTTCCGGTTACAGCCCCGTATTGCGCCAGCTTGATGAGCGCCTGCATGTTTTGGAGCTTTTTCACGGTCCGACCGGCAGTCATAAGGATTTTGGTTTGGCCTGGCTGGCCTCAGCGCTTGAACATATATTAACCATCGAGGATCGCACCGCCGTAGTTATCGCCGCGACGGCGGGGACTACCGGGCGCAGCATGGCTGCGGCTTTCGCGGGAAAGAAACGCCTGAAAACCATTCTGGTGTACGCGAAAGGCACATTGGTTGGATTGAAAGAAGAATATCTCTCACGCAGCGGTGGTAATATACTGCCGGTAGAAGTCGATGGCAGTCTGCAGGACGCGCTGTCCCTGGTGCGTTCAATGTATGCCGATCCGGCTTTGGTAGCCCGCTACGGTCTGACTCTAGCTAATACCATGAATATCGGGCGGCTTTTACCACAAACTTTTTTTTATATGTATGCTTTTTCCCGCCTGAAAAGAAAACTAAGCGGGGACATTTTTTACGCGGTTCCCTCCGGTAATTTTGGAAACCTGGTTGCCGGACTGTACGCCTGGAAGTATTCTCTGCCGGTTAACGGTTTTATTACCGAAGCGACTTCAGCCCTGAACTGTAACGCTTCAGGCCACTGCGTATGTATGGATTCCATTATTCCGCTTTTACGGCGCGGGCCGAATGATCCCTCCCTCCCTTCAAATCTGGAGCGGCTGGAGCAGGTGTTCGCGGTTAATCCGGCCATGCTCAGCGGCCTGATTTTCCCCGCTCCGGTAAATCCTCAATCCATACCGGATCTGCAACTGAGGGCTTGGAAGAAATATGGGGTGCTCTTTGACTCGGCCACCGCCACTGCCTTCGGGGCTGTCGAGGCTGAACAGGAGCGGATATCCCCGGATGAAGGGACTGTGGTACTGATTTCTAAGGATCATCCGGTTTTTGAAGCTGAACAGATAAAGAAGTCCTGCGGCCGGGCGCCTGAAATGCCTGAGGGAATGGCGGACAGCCATATCCCATTAACCGGTTACCAAAGACTGCCACTGGAACGCAGTGCTCTGGAAGCGGTTCTCGCTGAATTTGTTGCCAATCACGGTTAAATTGCGACAGTGTGTTCTTGTCAGGTCCAAAAAAAAGAATTATACTGAGCTTGTGATTGTGAAAAGGATAGTTACTTTTCACTGTTTTGAGAATCTCGAAGGGGGCTGGAAGTATGGCATACAAACTGGATGGTGCCAAGTTTGACACTCTGGACGAACTGGTAGAAGCACTATATCCCCTGTATTCCGACAAGATGTCTGTAGAAGAGTTTAAAACGTATGCGGAGCAGAACTCCCAGCAATCCTGAAAGGGCTTGTCGGTATTTTGTCTCTATTTGTAACAAAAAAAGCTGTCCACACGGACAGCTTTTTTTTTGCAAAACGAGGAAACCCCGGCAGGGTCTCTTCCTCATTCTGCCGGAGTTGGGTCACTCCTTCTTTTTCTTAGGGGCTGCCTTCACGGCCGGTTTGGTCGCTGTTGCCTTTGGTTTGGTTACCGCCGTTTTAGGTTTGTCCGATGCGGCTTTTGCCGGAGCCGCTTTTTTCTTGACCGGTTCAAAGAAGGCCAACAGTTTCGTGACCTGGTAAGCAGAAGCTTCTTCGGCAGCCAGGAAAATGGTGCGTATTTCGCGCAGTTTTGTTAAATCCGCGCTCAAAGCGGCCGCGGATGTATCAGTTGGCCCATTATCCAGACCGCTGATGGCCTGTACGAGCTGTATCCGGGCAAAAATCTGTTCGGTTTTCTCTTTGTTGTACCATTGAATACCGTCCCAGTGATTTACGCCCAGCAGGTGGGCGGCGCCGGGCGTTTCGAACAGGGTGCTTAACAGGAATCCGCACTGCAACTTCGCCGTTTTAGCTATGGACAGGCAATCCAGGGCCGGTAAAATCTCTTTTATAGCCAGCAATTCATCGCGGACTGCCGGCGAGGTTAGTCCTCCGGCGCCGAATAATTCGGCCAGCTTCCGGTCCAGACACCAGAGGTTCACCAGATTCCTGGCTTCTTTACCAGTGGCTTTACCGCCCATGGCTTCCTGAATGGAGCGGAACAGTACCGGTACCAGGAATACCGGCAACAGATCAGAATTGCCTTCAAAAAGGGTAACCAGGCTTTCCAGGATGCTGCGCTCTTCCGCGCCGAGGACCTTATCTGCTTTCTTGACCAGTTCCGGTATCGTCAGATATCTGCGGATTCGGGCCATAAAGTCCTCTGCCAGAATCTCGGCGGTTGGCGCTTTACCGGCGGCCTCCTGGCTGTAGACAGATTGCGCGCCGTAGCGGCCCTTGAGGAAACGGGTGACAGTAGTAAAAAACACCAGCAAATTCTTTTGGAGTTTTTCCAACTGGCTTTCCGAGCAGGATTTTGATGTCACTGCTTTTATCAGCTCCGGCGTGAAAACAGCGGCCAGCGCTTCGTACAGGTCTTTGAGGAAGATGTTTTGGATAGCCATATGCACATCGGTGACGCCGCTGCCCTGTAAGCTGTCATGCAGGGTGCGGTAATGTCCCCACTCGTTATCCGGGGTTTCGTAGATATTAACGAACACCTGGGTTTGAAAACCGTTGAGCGAGGCGAAGAAACCGGAATTGTGCATATCGCGGTTGGTGCGGATGTACCATAAGCCGGAACGCTGTTCCTGCATCAGGCAGTACCAGGCCTCGCTGTTGGTTAGACCCAGCCCTTCGGCCACGGTGCGCTGCGTCAGGTTTTTGGAGCCGTCCGCGCCCTTAACCACATAGGCGGCCGAGGTCTTAACCCATCCGGAGGTGGACTGATACACATTATTGTAAAAGATCAGCGCCCGTTCCGAACCGACCCGGTTTGACCACACAAAGACATTTTCGTTGACTGAGCCGTTTTCCCAGAAATCGTACAACAGGAAGTTTTCGACACCGGCAAACAGGTAGCGCTTTTTCATCAGCGGGAAAATTTCGTGCTTGTGGCGCTCCAGCAAACCCTGATCAGCGCTTTCGTTGCGGTAGGCCTTGCGGTATTCCATACCGTATTTTTCCTCAAAGCCTTCCAGCTGGCCATGGCCGAACATCGGCAGGCCCGGCATCGCCACCATCATGGTACATACGCCGAAGTATTTGTCGCCGCGGCCGAATTGCACGACGGCGGTTTCCTCATCGGGATTATTCATGAAGTTGACATAGCGCTTGAGAATTTCCGGATCAAATTCGATGGTATTTTTGATGGTACTGCGATATTTGGCGTTGTCCTCGCGCTTGAGCATGTTCATAAAGGCCGAGTTGTATACCCGGTGCATTCCGAGGGTGCGTACGAAGTAGCCTTCCATCATCCAGAAGGCTTCGGCCAGCAGCAGGGTGTCCGGAATTTCGCGGGCGCAGCGGTCAACCACCTCCCGCCAGAATTCCTCGGGAATGCGCTTTTCAAATTCATCCCGCGAGAGGGCGTACTGGGAGCGGCTGGCAATGTCCCCTCCGTGTCCGGGCTCCGGATACCAGAGCCGCTGGATGTGCTTTTTGGCGAGCACCATGGCGGCGTCAAAACGGATGATCGGGAAGTTTTTGGCGACATGCAAAATTGCCTGGATGACTGCCTCTCTGGCCTCCGGATTGAGGAAGTCGATCTGGGCGGTATCGTTCCAGGGCATTCCGGTTCCATCGTTACCGTGATAGATATAGCGGGTGTCGCCGCTGTGGTTGTCCACGCGCTTAAAGACTACGGCGCAGTCCGTTTTGTTGTAATAGTGATTTTCCAGGAAGATACTGATCCGGGAGTCGCTGGAAAGGTTCTCACCGTTGAAGTCATAGCCCGGGAAAGGACTCTCCCTGGACTGAATGAAGTAGTCCGGTTTTTCGACAACCCAGCGGGCGTCCATACCGGTATGATTTGGAACCATATCCGAGGCCATGCGGATGCCGCGCTGCCAGGCTCGATAGCGCAGATTGTCCAGGCCTTCCCAGCCGCCCAGCTCATTAGCGATATCGTAATCATTGAGGCTGTAGGCGCTGGCCGCGGCTTCGGGATTGCCGCAGATTTGCTTAATGCGCGCGCTGGCCTTGGATCGCTCCCATAAACCGATCAGCCACAATCCGGTAAAACCGGCCGCGGAAAGATAGTCCAGTTCCTCGTCCGGCACCTGATCCAGCCGGGTGATAGGGCGGTTGTACTTGACGCTGAGCTGATCCAGCCAGACCAGTGAGCTCTTGGCCATCAACACAACGTTGGGCATCCATTCCCGGTCCGGGCTGAAGCGCTCGTATTCTTTGCTGATATCGCCAAAGGAATAGGGATCCATATCCGGATTTCCGCCGCCGATTCCACCGGTCCAGGCCGCTTTTTCCTCTTCCGAGATCAGGTCCGAACCGGCAAGCAGCCGGGCCAGCCAGTCGCCGAGCAGGGCCAGCCAGCGGGTGCGGATATATTCCAACTGGCCTTTCAGGCTGTAGGGGGCGTAATTTACCGGGGCTTTGAGCATGGCGACAAGGTCGAAGCCTTCCGGCCCGAAGGGGGGGTTCTTTACCGAACAGGAGCGCAGACCGTCCCACAGTTCCAGATAAGCGGTGTTGGAGGAAAGCAGTTTGTCGCTGAACAGCCGGTAAAAGGGCTCGAAGGCCGGATTTTCGTTGGCCAGTCGCAGCAGCATCAATTCTTCGAGTACGCTTTCGCGGTTGGAAAATCCGTCGGCGTTGGTTCCCGCCAGATAGGTTTTGGCGGATTGTCCCTTTTGGTACACTTCCAGTGGCGGAAAGTCCGTTACAAAAAGTTCCAGCACCGCGTCTGTTTTTTGCCGTCCGAGTTTGGCCTCGATTTCTGCGAGTGCTTCCGCAAAGAAGGACGCTTTCTTATCGGCGCGGTATAAACGACAGATATAATGGAAGATCTCATCGATTAGGCCCATGGCGTTGAGTTGGCCGGCCTTGAGGCAGAGGTCGCCGTGATTTTTCTTATCGATGGTGTTGTTGTACTTGAGTACAAAATCGTGCACGGCCTTGTTATTAGCCAGAATCACGTTTCCGGTGGAGGCAAAGAGGGTGGCCTTGAAGTCGCATTCTTTACGCACCGCGAGCGAGATATGGAACTCCATAATACGCTTATCCGGAGTAACCGGGGAACCGGACTGGCCGGCGGTATTACCAATTTGTGCTATCATTTAGAAGCTCCTTGTGTATTTTTAGAACCGGAAAAGCTGTCAATCCCGCGAGAGCGGCGGTCTTTGAGCGAATTTTGAATCGCTGTAATCAATGTGGTGTTTTTTTGGATGGTTTCGATAGTTTGGGGCAGACGGTAGGTCCAGTTGAATGGACTGACGCTTCCCGGAATATTAACCCGCTCTTCGTCGCAGGACTGGCCGTAGAAGTCGCCGCTGAGGGCCAATAAATCCTGGATTTGAAATACGCAAAGGTTTGACCGGCTGGAGGCCAGCGTTCTAATGGCAAAGGCGGCCGCTTCCGGACTGTAGCCCTTTTTGAAAGCGGCGCTGGTACCTTCAGGAAAACCGGCTTGTTCGGGTTTCCAGACATTCAAAAATTGATCGGCTCCGCCTTCCATCTCCCACCAGCCGCGTAAGGTGGATGAATCATGCACCGAAGGGGTAGTCACTGATTGCTGCGGATACTCATCGAGTTTATAGAAAGGCTGTCCGTTAGCGCCCCAGTCACGCGCCCAACGCACCACTTTTAAGCCGTAAATACCCAGGGCGGAGAGAACCTCGGGCACACTCTGCGGAATGCTGCCTAAATCCTCAGCGCAGGCCAGCATATCCGTACCTTTGGTCAATGTACCGAGCAGAACAAGGGCCTGATTCCGCCAGAGCGCTTCGTTTTTAGCGGCTTTGTCGGCGAATAAGGCTTCCAGCGTGTTCTTTTCATCCACGGAGAGCGACTGCCAGGCGGTGGTGGAGCGGAACTGCCAAATCGGGTAATACAGCGGCTTTCCCTTCTCGTCACGGCCGGTAATCTGGAGCATACGATTCTGCCATTTTTGGACAAGCGCTTCTTTTGCCTTCAGCGGTATATCAGCCTTCCATATGTCGCTCTCATGCGCAATTTCCGGTTTGAATAACCACAGTTCTTCGGTACCGATACGATTCATCAGTTTTCCCAAAATACCGTGAGAGCCCAGATAGTCATTGTTGTTTACTTCTTCTATTAAACGCGTTTCTACATGCGGCTCGCAAATCCAGCGCAGCCGGTCCTGCGAAAAGCCCCGGGAGGCCAGCTCTTGCAGCGTTACCGGCTCGTGCGGATTCGGCCAACCGAGATAACCGGTGCTTTCGCCGTAAGGAATTGACCAGATGCGGAAGAAACCGAGAATATGATCAATGCGATAGGCATGATAATAACGCGCGCTGTGAGCGAGCCGGTTTTTCCACCAGCTGTAACCGGTGTTTGCCAAATTTTCCCAGTTGTAAATTGGGAAACCCCAGTTTTGCCCGGAAGGGTTCTCGCCGTCCGGAGGGCTTCCGGCGCGCAGGTCGTCCCGGAAGAACTCCGGATTTGCCCAGGCGTCACAGGAGTCTTCGTTCATCATGATCGGAATGTCACCTTTAACGGCTATGCCCTTTTCGGCGCAATAGCGCACCGCGGCGGAGAACTGCGTATCCAGGCGCATTTGTATCCAGGCGTGAAAAAGATGGTCCTGGGTATATTTCGGGTTGTTCCACTGCTTCTTGATTTCCGCGTGGGTCGGCGTTTTCATTTTTTCCCAGGATTTCCAGGAGGCTTCAAAGTTGCGGTACTTGATATTCATAAAAACGGCGTATTCAACGATCCAGGAGTTCGCGGCTATCCAATCCTGCAATTCAGCACTGGCAGAAATTTCATCCCGGCGGGCGTTGAATATCTTTCCCAGCAATTCCATTTTGGCGGTGCGGACTTCGCGATACGGAAAACGCGGCAGATCCTCGAATCTGATTTTCAATTCCTTGATTTCTTTGTGAAAGTCGGCCGCCTCGGGTAAGTCCGCCAACCTGATATAAATCGGATGCAGGGCGAACGCCGAAAGCGCGCTGTAAGGAGAGCTTTCGGTACCGGTGTCATTGACCGGAAGTAACTGAATCAGATCGATACCGGCCTTCGCGCATAAATCCGCCAAAGCGGGAAGATCCGCGAATTCGCCGACGCCGCAACTGTGAGCGGTTTTAAGAGCTCCAACGGGTATGGCTATGCCGGTAACGGGGTGTTTGAATGAAGGAAATTGCATGGCCCCTCCTGGGTGATGTTAACAACACCTAATTATAAGACAGGACGGGCAAAAAAGAAACAAAAGCATTTAGAAAAACTCATTTAGTTTGAATCAATGAATCCTGTCTGCCAATGCCATAGCGGCTTGGCCAGCTCGGAAGAAAAGGGTTGTGTTTTATTAAAGTCCGGCAGCCATTCAGTTCCTTCCACCAGCTCCTGGTAAAAACCGGCGTCAATGTCCAGTTCTTCAAGCAGCGCGTGAAGGGCTTGAAACTCACTGTGCAGGATCGGCCGGTCCGGGAAGGCACCCAGAGCGGCGCTGTGGGGGCTCTGCTTAACCGGAGTATACTGTGTCATCAACGAAAGAACCGCCTTGTCTTTCAGGTGTTCGGCGAACCAGCGCAGCACTTGAGCGGTGTCGTCTAGCCGGCCGGGTAAAACCAGATGCCGCAGGATTACGCCTGCTTTAATCAGTCCCGCGGGATACAGGTCTCCTCCGCTGTTATCAATGCGCAAGGGCGAGCGCTCGACCATAAAGCGGATGGCCTTTTTGGCGGCCTTCGGGTAGTCGGCCGCGTGGAAGGCGGCCTGGGCTATGGCCGGGTTCAGGGTTTTTAAATCCGGCAGCCACACGTCCACCAGACCGTCCAGCATGGACAGGGTTTCAGGTGTTTCATAGGAAGATGTGTTCCAAAGAACCGGGATGTTCAGACCCAGGGTTCGGGCGAGACTTAAGCCCCGGGCAATGACCGGAACGGCGTGCGAGCCGGTAACGATGTTGATGTTTTCGGCCCCGGTAGCCGCTAATCTGAGGCACAGCTCCGCAAACATTTCCGGAGAAACAGACGCTCCCATTCCGTCCTGCGAGATCTGCCAGTTCTGACAGAAGACGCAGCCCAGATTGCAGCCGGTAATAAAAATGATCCCCGATCCGCCCCTTCCGGTCACCGGCGGTTCTTCCCCGAAGTGCAGACCGGCCCAGGCAATCCGCAGATCGGCGGTTTCGCCGCAGACTCCTCTGTTTCCGGCATTTCTGTCGGTACCGCAGTTCCGGGGACAAATGCGGCAGGACGTATAGGCTGTATGGAATGAAGGGCTGGGTTTCGCCATGCGCTACTATACCTTGAAGATTTAAAATAAAAAAGCCGGCGTTAAACCGGCTTGTAGCGGCCTTCAGGCCTCGGGGTTTCCGGGGCTATCCATTACTCTGGACTTCGGCCGTATCTTTATTTACCTGTCCAAATTATGCGACAGGGTATACTTCTCACAACCAACCGCCGGTTTCTCTCCGGCGTGACAGCTCAGGCGGATTTTCCATAAGCGGTCCTCCTTGCATTCCCGGTATCAATTGTCCCCACAAGAGGACGTCTACAAGTCTTTCGTACACTTCTAAGTCTAAGCCTTGCCGCCAGCTTGTCAAGACAATAGACCTATTTATTTTTAATAAAATTTTCCCCTTTCTAAAATCGTGCTCATCAGAGCGGTTAATAGATCAAGGTCGAGTGTATCCGCCTCGGCCGAGACAATCTCACGTATTGCTTCCCAGTCCTCCGCCGCGAAGTTCATGTCCGCGGAGAAGGTGCCGTCCAGTAAAGCGAAGCTCTGGTTCAGCCAATTTACCGCGGCGCGTTTTTCCTCCGTGCTGCCGGAGCTTCCAGAAAGCCGGTCCAACCGGTAAGCGGCCAAATTTTCAGCCAGTTCTCCATAGTTCCTCGCCCGGGAAAGGAATAATTGTTCGAGGCCCTTCCTGAATTCGGAAAGGCTGGTGCCCGGATGATTGCGCAGGTCGGGGCGGCTGGTCCGTTCCAGCAGTTTGTCGGCGTCCGAGCAGAATTTGTCTATATCAGTCATACCAATATTATAAAGAAAAACCTTGACTTTTCCAATGAAGGAACGTAAACTAGCGTTATGAACCTTAAAACAGTATTGACTACGGATACAGTAAATCTTCACCTCAAGGGAACATCCAAAGAGGAAATTATAGACGAGCTGCTGGACATTCTTGTTCGTGCCGGTAAAGTAAAAGACAAGAACGCCGCCAAGGCCTGTGTGCTTGACCGCGAAAGAAAGATGTCCACCGGCATGAAACATGGCATTGCCATTCCGCACGGCAAGTCCGACTCCGTGGAAGATCTTGTCGCCTGCATGGGTATTTCCGACAAACCGGTGGATTTTGACTCTCTGGATCAGGAACCCTGCCGCATTTTTATCATGACCCTTTCTCCCGTAGATAAGACCGGACCGCATCTTCAATTTCTGGCGGAAGTAAGCCTGTTGTTCAAGAGCTCCGAAAAACGTCAGGAGATCCTTAAGTCCAACGACAAGTCCGAGGTTATCCGTATTCTTACTGAATAGTTTTTTTGCTGATAGCAATATAGGGGACCCTCAGGGGTCCCTTTTTTTTTCTGATCCAGGGAGGGCGCGATGAAGCAGACGGCCGAATTTTATACTGATGGGATATATATCAAAGACCGCTCCGGCCGGGTCCGCATTTTGCGGGGTTGTAATCTTGGCGGAGACAGTAAGAATCCCGTTACTCCCCCGGGGAATCC
Source organism: Treponemataceae bacterium (assembly GCA_942493045.1). GTDB lineage: Bacteria > Spirochaetota > Spirochaetia > Treponematales > Treponemataceae > Teretinema. The sequence goes on from OW818665.1 coordinate 2,821,308, forward strand.
CCTCTCCGGCGAGGTTTCTTTCATCGGGAGGCCCTTTCCCCTGGAGGAAGCTGACGCTCATTTTTCGCGGCTGAAGTCCTGGGGCTTTTTCTTTTTCAGGCTGGTACTTACCTGGGAGTCGGTGGAGCATGCCGGTCCGGGACTGTACGATGAAGAGTATCTCTCGTATCTGCGCGACATATTGAAAAAGGCTGAAGACCATGGCCTGTACGTCTGGATAGACGGGCATCAGGATGCCTGGAGCCGCTGGACCGGCGGCGACGGCGCTCCTTTCTGGACTCTGGAGGCCGTGGGCTTTGATTTAACCAGAATCTTTCCATCTGGAGCGGCCTTCTCGCCTGAGTCACAAGGGCCTTCCTATATTCCGATGAGTTGGCAGTTGAATACCTTATATTACGCGGCGGCCACGATGTTTACGCTTTTCTTCGCCGGCAATGCGCTCGCACCGGGAAGATATGTGGAGGGCGTCCCTGTTCAGGACTGGTTGCAGTCTCACTATATAGACGCCATGAAGCACACCGCCCGCCGGCTCAAGGATTGCAAGTCGGTTATCGGTTTTGGAACAATGAATGAGCCGCATTTTGGATTTATCGGTCTACGCAGTCTTTCCGCCCATCATCGCATTCCCTCTCCCGCTGGCGCGGTTCCAACCGCCTTTCAAGCCATAGCCGCGGCTTCTGGTTTTACTCAGCGCATTCAGCGCTTCAAACTGGCCGGGGCTCTGATGACCGGCGGGAAGGCCACTCTCAATGAAAAGGGCCTTTCGATTTTCCGGGACGGTTACAGCTGTCCCTGGAAAGAAGCCGGAGCCTGGGATATCCGCGATGGCCAGCCGGTAATTCTGCGCGATGACTTTTTCCTCGGAGATGCGCAACGGCCGCTTTCGTTTTCAAAAGACTGCCTGCTGCCTTTTCAGAAAAAGTTTATGGAAGCTTTTGAGCGTAAGCATCCTCATTTTCTTTTCTTTGTGGAAGGCGTGCCTTTTGAGGAGCGAGTCACCTGGGCCGGACCGGAAAGTCTGGACAGTAAGGGCGCCCCTTATCGGATTGTTGAGGCCTTTCACTGGTATGACGGCTTAACCCTGCTGTTCAAGAAATTCAGACCCTATCTGGCGGCGGATTCCGAAACCAGGGCACTGGTTCTCGGCCGCCGTGCCGTACAGCGCAGTTTCCGGGGTCAGCTTTCCCGTTTAGCTGCCCGGCCCCGCGCGGAAGGGGTACCGGCCCTGTTGGGTGAATTCGGAATTCCCTTTGATCTGGATGGCGGCCGCGCCTACCGTAGCGGGAATTACGGGGTTCACGAACGCGCGCTGGGATCTTACTACGACGCCATCGACGCGAACCTGCTGTCTTCAATGCAATGGAACTATTCAGCGTCCAACACGCATCAGCGGGGGGACGGCTGGAATACCGAAGACCTTTCACTGTGGTGCCGCTCAACCGGGCGAGAGCGGGCTTTGAAAGGCTTTTGCCGTCCCTATGCCTTTGCCGTGGCCGGCTTGCCGTTGAACATGCATTTTGATAGGAAGAAACGGATTTTTACGTTTGAATGGCAGGTTAGTCAGGACATGACCGCGGAGGATGAGACCGGTTTGGCTACGGAGCTCTTTATTCCTTCCTGCTGGTTTCCGGGAGGATGGATAACCAGCTTTTCCGGCGGTGACGCAATCGTGGTAGAAATGCCGGAAAAGCAGGTTGTCCAAATTTTTGTGAAAGAAGAGGGCCGGGCCCTGATGCAGGTGCGCTCGCTCGGTTAGCGCTTGCCGCCGGTTTGCAGAACATCGTTCCCGTTGATCGAGTAACGGGAAGCTACCTGCTGATTGAATAAACGCTCCAGTCCCTGTTTGTAGGTCAGTATTTTTGAGACATAGTCCAGAGTTCGCTTGGGAGTGTTGTTGTTGCTAACTTTGGTTGGGCCGGCGTTATACATGGCCAGAGCGGTAACCTCGTTGCCGGAGAGGTCCATACAGTAACTGAGGTGCGAAAGTCCGTAAAAGGCGTTGGTTTCCGGATTGAAAAAATCCTGTTCATTGAGTTTTGGGAAGGATTTGTTGTTTAACTGAAATAATCCGCGGTCAATCGAGGCGGCGTTGTAATTAACCGCCCGGATCTGATAATTACTTTCAGTCCAGGCCAAGGCGAAAGCCAGGGACGGCGGAATGTTGTTTTTGCTGGCGTTTTCCAGAATAATCCGGCTGATAGCTTCGTTGCCGGTGATGTGTGCATAAAACCAGAGCACATCGTCTTGCGAAACATTGGAGCGGTACAAGGTCAGCGCCGGTTCGACAGAGCGTACTGTCGCTATGGCCTCACGGTGGAAGAACTCGGGAGCAACAAAGGTCGCCAGGTCGGCGGTGGTATCCATACCGGTCAGGCTGGTTGAGAAAGAAGTGAACTGATTATATAAAATTTTCCCGCACAAAATTATCAGAGCGAAAATGAAAAGGGCCAGTATCACCTTTTTGTGGTAGATGTGGTTGTTTGCGTTGGTTTGCGTCATCTGCGAAATACTCCATCTAATTCTAAGGTTTGCTTGGCAAATATACCGGTCACGGTAGCCTTGTTCAAGACCTGTTGATGGTAAAGTAACTAAATTTCTCCATTTTAGTCAAAAAAATATAATCTTTTTACAAAAGAAACAGCCCCTGAATCACTTTCAGGGGCTGTTTTTAATTCTTTGGGTCGCTCAAGTGACCCGTTTTAACGGTGTATTTTATTCTTCGGGGCTGCTGACAGCGCTCAGTTCATGACCGGCAATGCCCCGCACCGAGATAATTCCTTCAATAGCCGCGATCGCCGAAAGCACTACATCGCTGACCTGATCTTCGACATCGATCAGGTTGTAGGCGACATCGGCCCGGTTCTGGTTGGTCATCGAGGCGATATTGAGCTTGGCGCCGGCCAGGACGCTGGTAATCTGACCGATCATGTTCGGCACGTTTTTATTGGCTATGCATAGCCGCGTGCCTTTGGCCGGGATAGCCCCCTCGATACGGCATTTGGGGAAGTTCACTGAATTGACGATGTTGCCGTTTTCCAAAAAGTCGATCAGCTGATTGACGGCCATGAAAGCGCAGTTTTCTTCGGCTTCAGGGGTGGAAGCTCCCAAATGAGGCAGGCAGATCACGTTGGCGTTACCCAGCAGGGCTTCATCCGAGAAATCGCTGACAAAACAGGCTACTTTGCCGTCTTTGATGGCCGCGAGCATATCGGCGTTGTTTACCAGTCCGCCGCGGGCAAAATTCAGGACGCGCACGCCTTTTTTCATGAGCCGCAGTTTATCGGCGTTGATCAGTCCTTTGGTTTCGTTGGTTTGCGGAACATGGATCGAGATATAGTCCGCCTTGCTGATCAGGGCATCCAGGCTCTCGGCCTTGTGAACGGCACGAGAAAGGGACCAGGCGGCGTCTACGGAAATAAAGGGGTCAAAACCGATTACGTTCATGCCCAGGGCTACCGCGTCATTGGCCACCATGGCGCCGATCGCTCCCAGACCGATTATGCCCAGGGTTTTTCCCTTGATTTCCGGTCCGACAAACTGACTCTTACCCTTTTCGGCCAAATCCGGAATCTCGTCGCCCTTACCGGATAGGGCCTGAGCCCAGGAAGCGGCCTGCACCATCGGACGGCTGGAAAACAGCAGTGCGGCGATCACCAGTTCTTTTACGGCGTTGGCGTTTGCGCCGGGGGTATTAAATACCACGATGCCCTTGTCGGTGCACTTTTGTACCGGGATGTTATTGACGCCGGCGCCGGCGCGGGCTATGGCCTTGACGCTTGGCGGAAAGGCCAGCTCATGCAGTTCGGCGGAACGCACCAGCATGGCGTCGGGATTTAGTATTTCACTGGCGATCTCATAGGCGTCGCGGGGAAAGAGGGCCAGCCCGTCGGGGGATATCTTGTTAAGTGTCTGAATCTTGTACATCATCTGCTCCTTGCCGCTCAGGCGTTTTCCTTTTCAAATTTCTGCATAAAGGCTACCAGGGCTTTGACGCCCTCCGCCGGCATGGCATTATAGATGGAGGCGCGCATTCCGCCGACCAGCCGGTGTCCGGCCAGGTTGACCATTCCGGCGGCTTCGGCTTCAGCGACAAATTTCTTGTTGATCGCCTCAGCCTTTTCCGCGTCTGCTATGGTGGTCACAAAGGGGATGTTCATCAGCGAGCGACTGTTTTTCTCGGCGGTGCCCTTGTAGAAGGCGCTCTTGTCCAGGAAATCGTAGAGGATGGCAGCCTTGTCGCGGTTGATCTTGCCCATGGCGGCCGCGCCTCCGAGATCCTTGATCCACTGCAACACCAGGCCCATCACATAGATCGTATAGCAGGGCGGGGTGTTATACATCGAGCCTTCCTTGGCGTGGGTGTCAAAGCGCAGCATCGTCGGAACGTCGGCGCTCAAGTCTCCGTCGGGATGAGAAGCGTCGCGGATTAAGTCCTCGCGGATGATAACCAGGGTAGCGCCAGCCGGGGCCAGGTTCTTTTGGGCTCCGGCATAGATAATGCCGAATTTGGAAACGTCCAGCGGCTCGGAGAGAATATTGGAAGAAGCGTCGCAGATCAGCGGGATGTTTCCGGTGTCCGGGAGGGCATTCCACTTGGTTCCTACTATAGTATTGTTTAAAGTGATGTGCACAAAGTCGTAGTCGCCTTCCACTTTCTTAACTTCGGGAATGTAGCTGTAGGCCTTGTCTTTGGAGGAGGCGATAACGTCGACCGTCATCCATTTTTTGGCTTCCTTGATGGCCTTGTCCGACCAGACTCCGGTATCGACAAAGGCTGCCTTGCCTTTTTTCTTGAGGTTCAGCGGAATCATGGCAAACTGAAGGCTGGCGCCGCCCTGCAGGAACAGCACTTTATAGTTAGCGGGCACGCCCATCAGTTCCCGTACCAGCGCTTCGGTTTTGTCGATAATCGGTTTATAGGCTTTGGAACGGTGGCTCATTTCCATTACCGATTGGCCGGTGCCGTTAAAGTCCAGCATTTCGGAGGCGGCTTTTTCGAGGACACTCTGGGGCAGCATGGATGGCCCGGCGGAAAAATTAAATACACGTTTCATAGCGATACTCCTTTTTGTACGGCGAGCCGGGCGGCAAGGGCGCCAAGCGCGTCGATTATCGATACATTTTCAACCTCGATTCCGGACGGAACCGAGAGCATAACCGGTGTGAAGTTGACGATGCCCTGGATTCCGCATTCTACCAGGCGGACGGCCGCGTCCTGGGCCTTCTCCTCGTTGACACAGAGGATGGCGTATTGAATGCCCAGCCGGGGAATCACTTCCTTCATCTTGAAGGAAGGGTACAGCGGGAAGGGCGCCTTCAGAATTTCGACGCGGTTCACGTTGGAGTCGAAGCCGGCGCATAGCCGGAACGGGGTTCCGTTGAAACCGGGGTAATCCAAAAAGGCCGAGCCGAGCCGGCCGATTCCGACCAGGCAGCAGTCCTTTTGAACGCTGGAAAGGCCGAGGGCTTCGGAAATGGCGGCCGACAGCCGGGCTGGATCGTAACCCGAATTGGTGGCAATTTCCGGACCAGCGCCCAGCATGGAAATATCTTTACGGATTGTATGACTCGGCCAGCCAGTTAACTGTTCAAGTTCGGAACTGGATACCGGGGTATCGGGATTGGTCCGGTGGGCTAGTAAGCGGGTTAGCTGAGCAAGCCGCTCGGCAGCGGGTTTGGGAAGATTCATGTCCGGACCTCCTTTGGTGCTGTGAATAATTTCACAGTCAGTATAATCTGAGGTGTTTGCGAGAGTCAAGTAAATTATCGATTTTGCTGAGAAATAATTCACAGCTACCAGCGGCTCCGGATAATAATTGACAGGGCATCAGTTTTCCCCCATATTAGAAGGTATGGCAGCAGATAACGACAGTATTTTCCAAAAGATCTTTGGTATTTTCTTTTCCTCTTCCGACCCTGAGGTAGAAAAACGCCGTCAGCTCAAACTGATCGGTAAAGAACTGACCAAGATGAAATATAAGTGGTATCGGCCGAACACCGAGGAAGCGCTGCCGGCAATGGGCAAATTTTTCTTCGAGATCTACAAGGTGGTGGCCGCCGCTCAGGTTATTTTGCTGAATGCCAATTCTTCAGTAATGCTGCGCAATCTGCTGATAGAAATGTCTCTAAACGAAAAACAACTGGAACTTAAAGACCGGTTGACCGAGGAAGCGCTGCGCGAACGCTCCAAGCAGACCTCTCCCAAGGAGCTGGCTATCCAGGTTAAGGAAGAGCTGGCCGCGTATATGGCGGACTTTGACTCTGAAAAGGTTAAGAAGATCGACACGCTGTATTCGCATCTGGAGCTGCTGGCCAATTTTGTTTCCTTTGATTTTTTCTTCCTGCTTAAAAAATTCGATTCCAACCTTCCTGAGCGTAATCTGAGTTATGTACCGAAATTTGAAACCATCCGCGGTGAATATGTGCTGGAGGATCTCAAGGATTTCGCTCTTGTTTCCTATGCTTTACCCACAGATGCCGACTGGCCGAAGATATTCGCCATTGTAAAGGCTTACCGCGAAGTCGAACCGGTTGCTATTGGACACTGGAATAAGTTGCTGAATGTGCTGGGGGATGTACGGCGCTCCGGCATTATCGACCAGATTGTGCGGCATCTTTCCAAGGATCCGGCCTACCGGGTAAAAGTAGAGCCCGTTTCTCAGCGGATTGTAGATACCTATCTGCTTAAACTGCGCACCCAAACCGAGATGATCGTCCAGCAGATTCAAAATGAAAACCGTACCAGTAAGGCCGGGGATCTGCTACAGCAGATATTCGGGACGGAATCGATTGTCCGTCTGAAGAACTACGCTGAGCGCTCCAACCCGGCTTTTGAGAAAAAAATGCTCGGCGGGTTTTTATATGTTGAAGAACTGAATTACCTGAAAGCCTTTTTAATTGATTACTTTAAGCGCGATATCCGGGCTTTAACCGATTTGTTCTTAGTACGCGGTAAATGGATAGCTCCGGCGATGTCCGCGACCTTTTCCGGGAGTTTTCATGAACTGCTGGAGTTGTCGGACCGCATAACGGCCTTTGATGAGAGCCTGGCCGAGGACGGGGAGTTGGGCTCGAAATTCCATGGTATGCTGACCCGGGCGGAGCGTGACAAGGAAGTTGTCAAGCTGATTCGCACCCAGCTTAAGGATGTCAATGACACCGCTTTGAAATTTCTTTCTGCCGGTACCCAGCATTTTGTGGTGATCGGACGTAATCTGAAGGCCATTGTTGAAGATTATGGAAAGTCGCCTCATGAACTGCTCACCAATTGGAAGGAACTTGAAGTGAACGCGGAAAAACCGATCAAGGAGTGGGTTGTTGAGGTATATAAAAAACTATATGCCTTTGTCATGCTGATGCAACTGTATTTAAAACAGGAATAGTCGGCCTGATCATGTTAAAAACCCGCTGCGGTAGATACCCGCCTCCGGCGCGATACTTTTTCCATCTCCTTTCTTCTCAAACTTGTTGAAGCGCACTTTTGGGTATACACTTTTTTTAAGAAACCGTCCTTGGGTTATCGGAGTGTAAATATGAAAAAAGCCTTACTGTGTGCCGCCGCCTTACTGGCCTGGAGCGGTATGTTCGCAGCCGAGCCCTGGGTGATCAGTTACGGCTCACAGACTCCTTATGATTCGGCCACGCATTATACCGGTTTTGGTATGTCGGCTCTGAATATCCCCTCGGCCGAAGCCCTGCAGTCCGCAAAAGTTCAGGCGGCGGCGGCCCTGGTAAATCAGATCCGGGTGCAGGTCCGGACCGAGACCCTGCTGCGGGTTCATGATGATGGTTCTACCTCAAGCTCTTCTCTGGATCAAGCGAGCCGCTTGTCTTCGGATTTAGATTTACCCGGTATCAGTTATTTGATTGAGAGGGATGAGCAGGCTGTTTACGCCTTGGCCGTGGTTTCCCGAACCGTACTGCTGGATTTTTGGGAGTCGCAGCTCGAGACCCTTTTTTCAGAAATTGACACTAAGGCCGGTGAAGCCCTTGCTCTTGAACGCTCAGGCAACACCGTCGGCGCCTATTCCCGCTACAGCGGCCTGCTTCCCCTGACTGAGGCTGCCCGACAGACAATTTCACTGTATGGAACCGTCGCCGGCTCGGTCCCTGATAGACTTTTTTCCGGCAACCGCGTCTCCTCCCGCGCCGGTTTGCGCTCTTTTGAAGAAGAATTGCGGGTGGCCGTGCTGCGTCTTGCTGACGCGGAGATTCTTACCCTGGACCAGGCCTTTTTCGTGATGATTGATCAGTTGGTCCGGCAGGGTGTCGCCGCGAAGGATATCCGTGTTCCCGCGCTTTTCTGGCGCTCTTCGGACTTTTCGAGCGCTTTCGGGCGCTATGCCGCCGACCGCATCCGCACCGAGTTACTATCCAGAGGCGGAACCGCGCGCTCGGACTTGCTGGTGGTGACCGGCCGCTATTCGGATGAAGGTTCGGCCGATATGTTGGAAATATCGCTGGTTGTCTCTGATACGTCCGGGGCGGTGAAGGGTAGCGCCTTCGTACGTTTCCGCCGCGATTTACTCCCTGCCGCCCTGGAATTGGTACCGGCAAATTATCAGCAGGCTTTGGCGGATCAGTACGCCATTGATCAGCAGTCTTTTTCTGACGGGACGATTTTGGTTAATGTATGGACAAACCGCGGAGCGGACGAATCCGGCACTGTTTTTCATGCCGGCGAAGAACTGACTCTTTTTTTACGGGTAAACCAGCCGGCCTGGATTCAACTGGTGTATGTACTGGTAACCGGCGAAAAAGTGCTTTTGGAGGGTGGTTATTATATCGGGATGGACAGGGTAAACCGGGTTGTTGAGTACCCTGGCCTATTTACGCCGACTGCGCCCTTCGGCGTTGAACGCTTGATTGTAACCGCCAGTTCTGTCGAACCGCCGCGGCCGATGGTCTACCCCCAGGTAATCGACGGTGAGCGTTACGAAGTATTCCGTGATATCAACGAAGTATTCGCCGCCACCCGTGGACTGCGCCTGGTTTCACCTGAAAACCGCAAACCGGCAGTCGGCGAGACCAGTCTGACAATTACTACAATGCCGGCTAAATGAGCCGGGCAAGGGAGATACATCGATGAGTAAAAAATTCTGGGGTTTGTGCTGTATGCTGTGCGCGCTTAGTTTCGCATGGTCCGCGGAGCGCATCGCTTTGATAATAGGGAATTCAAATTATCAGCAGTTGGGACAGCTGCGTAACCCGGTAAACGACGCGCAGGATTTGGGCGCGGTGCTGACCGGCCTTGGTTTTGACGTGACGGTGCTGGTAGATGCCGATATGGATCGCATGGAACGCTCGGTAGCTGACTTCGGAAGGGCCCTGCAGGCGAACCCGGAGTCAACCGGCTTTTTCTTTTTTGCCGGACATGGGGTGCAGAGTCAGGGCGAAAATTATCTGATACCGGTGAGCGGCCGAATCGAGGATGAGAACCAGCTAAAACGCAAAGCGCTGGCTGTGGGCTATATCCTGGATACCATGAACTCCGCCGGTAATAAACTGAATCTTATTTTTCTGGATGCCTGCCGCGATAATCCGTTCGGCTGGAGCCGGTCGGCCGGGCGGGGCCTTTCGGTGGTTTCTTATCAGCCTCCGGGATCGATTATCGTGTATGCTACCAGCGCCGGCTCCATAGCCCAGGATGGCAGCGGCCGCAACGGCCTTTTCACCGGTGAGCTGCTCAAGCATATCGCGACCCCGGCGTTGGATATTACGGATATGCTCAAACAGGTCGGCAGCGCGGTAATCAGCGCCTCCGGGCAGAAGCAGACTCCGGCGGTGTACAATCAGTTTTTCGGGAACTTCTATCTGGCCGGCCCACCGGACGCTGCAGTTCTTGCCGGCGCCGGGAATACTCCAACTAACGCTGCCTTGCCCCGGGTGCCGCCGCGCGAGGTACAGGATCCTTCCTCGGTTATTTATGTCCGCGGCTCATTTAACCGCTGGGGAACGCTGGCGACCGTAAAGCTCAGTGAGACAGTATCGCAGGGCATAATCCGCGGTATAGGAAACGGTCGGGTCAGCTTTAAATTCGGCTCGATGGACTGGTCTATCAGTTTAGGTTATCCGCAGTTGCGTTATGACGCCGGCAAGCCCTTCGCGATGCCGGCGGATCAGGTTGCCGCCGATCAGGACGGAAACATCAGTTTTACCGGTCGGCGCGGTGTGAAGTACGCGGCCTATCTGAACAGCGCCTCTAAAACTTTCTGGATCGAGGAATATGATGAGAGTCGCGGCTATGTGGTCTACTTTAAGTCGGTTCCGGGCGTGATACCGCAGTTGTATCTGTGGCGTAAGGACGCGCGCGGTAACCTGACCGAATTTAACGGCTCCTTTAATCTGGCCGGAAATATGGATCCAATCGGCGGTGACTGGTACCGCTGTAATCTTGAACTTTTAGGCCTAAAACCCGGTACCAATGTCGGGGTTATTTTTAAAGACGCAACCGGGAATAAACTTTCCGGGCCGAATGATCTTTCCACGCTTTACAGTTCCTGGTGCCGGATGGAAGACGGCCAGCCGGTCTGGTACGACTTCAAGCCCGAGCTGTAAATGTCTTGTACGCCCTGCCTTGAAATGTGTATAGTCAGGGCGTGAATATCAGCAGTTTTCATACACATACGCATCTGTGCAAGCATGCTTCAGGTACGCCGCTCGATTACGTGAAGGTCGCCGCCGCGGAAGGCTGCTCGGCTTTGGGTATTTCCGATCATTGTCCCCTGCCGGATACAACCTGGTCCGGCAGCCGCATGTCCGTTGATCAGCTGCCTCTGTACATTCAACTGGTGGAGGAGGCCCGGCTGCGCTCTCCCTTTCCGGTTTACCGCGGCTTTGAGTGTGAATGGGCCGAAGGTTACCGGCCCTGGCTCCAGGATTTTCTGCGTGAGGAACTGGCCTCGGAATTTTTGGTGTACGGGCCGCATTGGGTGCCCGATAACGGCGAATACCATTATATTGCCGATGTCAGCGATCACCGGCTGTTACATCGGTATACGGATTTAACGGTGCAGGGAATCGGTACCGGGCTGTTTGACTTTATTGCCCATCCGGATCTGTTTCTGGCCGGATTTACCCATTTAAATGACGAGGTGCGCTCCTGCTGCCTGGCAATTATCGACGCCGCGGTGGCCATGCGTTTACCGATGGAAGTAAACGGGCTCGGTCTAAACCGCGCCCCTATTCGCGGCGACCACGGTTACCGCTCACCCTATCCGGTGCGCGAGTTCTGGGAAATGGCCGCCGGACGCGGCGCTATCATCATTTTTAATGCCGACGCGCACCGCCCGCAGGACGTGTTGCTTCCGGCTGTGGCGGCCCGTGAGTTCGCGCGCTCCTGCGGTATCGAACCGCTGGATTCCGCGACGGCTTTGGGCTTTATCGCGCCACCGGATGCGCAGGTGATGGCACAGTCGGGACAGACGGCACAGACGGCACAGGCGGCTGCGCGAGCGGGAACGCAGCGGGATAAACCTTGAGCGGCTGTCCGTTTTGCCGGTCAGAGCGGCTGCATCCCCATGCCGGAGCGCTCTCGCCGGTGGAGGGCCGAAACGTGCGTTATTTCCGTTGTACTCAGTGCTCCTCCCTGCTACAGCGGCCGCTTCCCGAACCCGGGCTGCTGGAGCGCTATTATGAATCTTATCTTGATATTAAAGCGGTTATGAATCCGGGCTATCTGGAGGGGGATACTTTTGCGGCCTTGTGTCGTGAACGCGACCTCACTTTTAAGGAAATCGGTTTTGACAGGCAGCGAATCCCGTCTTCCCGCAACGTGGAGCTGGGCTGCGCGAACGGGCTATTCTTAAAATACCTGAAAGATAGTGGCAGCGCGCAGACGGTCGGTATCGATATTTCCGCCGCCCTGCTCGCGGCTATCAGGCTTCAGGATGTTACCTTGATAAAGGGTTCCCTCGATGATCTGGCGGACGGGGCGGCGGATCATCTATTTATGTTTAATGTGCTGGAACACCTACCGGATGTGCGCTCGGCCTGTGTCTCGGCGGCACGGGTGCTTGCCCCAGGCGGGTATGCCGTTATTGAGGTGCCGCTGGCCGGTTTGCTCTCCTGCTGGCACGGACGGCGCTGGCGTTTTTTAATGGGCGATGAACACCTCAATATTCCGTCGAAGCGGGCTCTGGTAGGCTTGTGCCGGGAGCAGGGTCTGCGGCTGCGCGGTTTGACACGCTTCGGCAGCGGATACACCTCAGGTACGCTGAGCGCGCCATTAAAGCGAATCGCTGATTCTCTGGCTAAGCGTTGGGGTATCGGCGATCGGGGCTGTTTTCTGTTCCAGAAAGCCCCTGCCGGCAGTTAAATTTCCCCAACCTACCCAACAGCGCGCTGATCAGAGCGGGATAAGACCGGAGAGCTCAAAGCCTGCCGGGAATCGGGAAGGTCGGCCGGTTTTATCCACGCACCCCCAGGAGACATCAGCCTCGGCGCAGAGTTCGCCATGCTGGTTCAGTATGCGCTGACGGAAGGTTCCGGAGACCTTGCCGAGTTTGACCGGTTCAACCTCGATGGTGAGTTGGTCAAAAAGCTTTGCCGGCGCCTTGTACTGAATGTCTACCCGGGAAACAAACAGGAAAAAACCGGCTTCGAGCAGGGCCGCGTAATCGAAGTTGATGGAGTTGAGAAACTCAATGCGCGCGTATTCCAGATAATTTAAATAAATGGCGTTGTTCACGTGGTTGTAGGCGTCCAGCTCATAGCTGCGGACGGTTAGCGTGGTACTGTACTTCATTGGAGCAGGATACACATCTTGCGGATTTTTGACAATCTGAGAAACGCCGCCTATACTCCAAGTATGATCGATGTCGCAGCCGCTGTAATTGAGAACCGTGAAGGCCGTATTCTCATCGCCCGCCGTAAGGCAGAAATAACGCTCGGCGGATACTGGGAATTCCCCGGCGGAAAGATTGAAAGCGGTGAAAGCCCGGCGGCCTGCGTGGCCCGCGAACTCCACGAGGAAATGGATGTGCATATTGAAGCTGGTGATATTCTGTGCGAGACCACTTATGACTATGGGGATAGGGTGGTGCACTTAATCGCCGTGCGCGCCATTTTGCTCGGCGGCCATATCCGCCTGCATGACCATGATGACATTCGCTGGGTTACCGTTCTGGAAATGCCGGATTATCTTTTTGCTCCGGCTGATGAAGCGGTGGTAGAGAAGCTGCAGGAGAAAAAGTTGCATCCGGTTCACCATAAACCCTGATGCGTCGAGGAACGCTCGGTTATAAAACGGAATCGACCAGGGATTTGAATTCGGTATCGATGGATTCTCCGGTTTGAGTGCCGCTGATCAGATAGAGGCCGTCCTCTGAAACGATAACATCGCTGCCGCCTGGATTTTCAGCGTTGCTTTCCAAAAGATCGCCCGGTTCATCTTCTCCGATCACTTCAAGGTTTTCAGCAGCCGCGCTTTCGGGATAGTGTCCCCATTTTGCCGAGCATAGCGAGAATAGCACAGAATCGATGTAGTTCACGGTTGTCGCGTCCTCCCCGTCTAAACTGCCGTCCAAGAAGGAGAAGTCCGGCCCGGTGATATTCATCGGGTCATCGTTGGCCGTGGCTGCTGCGATGTCCAGTACGAAGGGTTCGGTCCTGCCGTCCAGATGGGGCGTTTCTTCAAAATTATATATCAGTACCTGATCCGGCAGCACTTCCGCGACGAATTTTTCAAACTCCGCGTCCGTGGCTTCCTCGAGCGTGTCCAGTTCCCATTCTCCGTCCAGGTATTCGACTTCTTCAGGTTCGGCGTCAGCTGTCGGGCTTTCGTCCATATCAGGGGAAATTTCCAATGGGTAAGGTTGAACCGTTATATCAGTGTCTCTGGTCTCCGTGGTCTCGGTTGAAGAGGCGCGCGCGTGATGATTCCCGATTATCAGGGTTGGAATTTCAGTCAGGTCAAAGTGTGGTCTGTCGCCCCGGGGTTCGTCCGGCTTTGGAGATGGCGGTTCGCGGCGTGATTCCGGCTCGGCAGATTCCGTTTCTTCAGTTTCTGCGAGTTCATCGAGTTCAACGAGCTCATCGAGTTCCTCGAGCGTTTCGACTTCTTCGGCTTCTTCAATTTCTTCGACCGCTTCGACTTCTTCAGCGCTTCCGCTTTCAGTTTCTTCAAGGACCTCTTCCGTTTCGTCAAACTCCTCCAGAACCTCTTCGATTTCTTCGGCGGGGGAGGCGTCATCAAGGTCTTCGAGTTCTTCTACGGCCTCACCCTGATCGGACAAAGCCATTGCGGCGGCCTCTGGCGCTGTAACGCGGGACCCGGTTTTTTGAATCGAAGCCGTCGCCGTGGAGACGGCTTGGGCGCTTTGAGGAAGCAGACCGGGCGCGGGAGCAGTCTGAATCACGCTGCTGCGGATGACCTGCTCCAAAAGGGCTTTCAGTTCGTCGGTACCCGGCAGGGCTGACTGCTTCTGTTTTTGTTTACCGAGGGCTGAAAGAATTTCTTCCCAGCTGCGGTCCAGCAGACTGTCGATTTCCGATCCGAATTTTTTATTGAGCCGCCGCCCGAAGCTTTTTTTCAGTTCGCGGTTAATATCATGTTTACGCGCCGATACTGTGTTTTGGATTTCTTCCCAGTCGATTTCCTGATTCTGGGACAGAAAATCCTGAACTAACTGATACTGGAATCGGCGCAAACGGCTGCGGATGACCACCAGGTCATCCTGCTTGAGATTGAAGAGTAAAAAAAGCACCAGAAAAATGGTGATAAAACTGATACCTAAAAACAGGATTTTTACTTTGGCTGGAAAGGTAAAAAGATCATCGCGCACCAGCTGACCGGTGAGTCCGAAGCGGGCCGCGGTGCTGGTAATCAATACCCAGTCGCCGCCTTCGGCATTGACTACGCGTTCCGTTGAATATATTCCGGAGCTCCATTTATCGTTTACCGCGGCGGTCAGTATTTCCTTTCCGGTTGCCGGAAGTCCGGTGATGGTGCCATGTACCGGAGAGTCCGGATTGCCGATTACGCGCAGGTCATCGGTGATTTTAAACAGGTTGGAGGCCACCAGCTGGCGGGTAGCGCCGCGGGCTGAAACATAGAAAATGGCCGTGCCGCGGTAGGTGCCGTAGGAGTCGGTAAAGGGAAAGGAATAGAGGAAGCGGTCGGCGTCGGCATGGAAAAGTACCCGCGGCTCCTGGTTTTCGACGCTTTCAATCTGGATGACGGGTAAGTCTTCCGGATTCTTCCCGTAATGCTGCCAGGAGATGAAATTCTGATCCTGCTTGAGGATGTCCTCTTTCCAGGTGCTGAAATGCAGGCGGCGGGTCAGGCGCTCTTCTGTCGTTCCGGTACCGGCGTCGATGATGCGGATGCCGGAGAGTCCCGGTATTTCTGAAAGCAGCTTTCCGGCCAGATCGGCCCGCTCCACGATGTCCTCCCTGGCCTGGGTCGGCAGCAGGGTGCGTCGGACAGCGTCGGCAGTAACAAATTCTGAAAAACGCGTAATATTGACCGTGTGAAAGCGGTCTGTCTCCAAGGCTATGGTATCCAGATTGGATTGCAGGGAACTGATTATCGAATTTTGATAAAAACGAGTCTCTATTAAAGAAAACAAGCCGCCATAGGCCCAGAAAACGAGACCGGCAAAGAGAAGTAATGTGATAAACAGACTAATGGCAACTTTTGGTGCTGTGCGCACAATCCCTCCTCTTTTTAGATAGACGTCTCTAAAGATTATCGGACAGTGGTGCCTAAAGTATACGAAAACTTACGGTAAACTACCAATTATTCCTGGTATTGTGTATAGTGGATCAAGAATGATAGAACTTGAACAAGAGGCCTTACGGCCCGTACGGGTCCTGCTGGTAGGCAAGAATACCGATCGCCGGATTCCCGATGAACACGCTCTGGATGAGCTTTCCAGCCTGGTAAGAACCGCCGCCATGGATGTCGCCGCTACTTTGGTATTGCACCGCTGGGAACCCGCGCCCAGATACGGTATGGGTAGCGGAAAGGCCGCTGAAATCACCGCCCTGGCCAAAGAAAATGAGGCAGATCAAATTGTATTTGATTTTGAGATCACCCCGAGCCAGCAACGCAACTGGGAGGAACTCTCCGACCTGCCCTGCCTGGACCGTCAGGAGATTATCATCCGGATTTTCGCCTCGCGGGCCCATACCCGGGAGGCTTCGCTGCAGATTGAGCTGGCCCAGCTGGAATACTCGCTACCGCGGCTGTCCCATACTTACGACGCCCTTTCCCGTCAGCGCGGCGGACGCTTCGGCACGAAGGGTTCCGGCGAAACTCAACTGGAACTTGACCGGCGGACCATTGCCGCCCGCATTGCCACCATCCGCAAGGACCTGATCCAGGTGCGCAAGGAAAGGGCTACCCAGCGTAAGCGCCGGGAACGCACTCCGGTTCCTTCCTGCGCGATTGTCGGTTATACCAATGCCGGCAAGTCCAGCCTGCTTAACGCTCTGACCGGCGCCGGAGTGCTGGCCGAGGATAAACTTTTCGCTACCCTGGATCCGACAACCCGCCGTTTTTCTTTGGCTAGCGGCCGGGCGGTACTGCTGACCGATACGGTTGGTTTTATCCGGAATCTTCCCCATAACCTGGTGGAGGCCTTTCATTCAACCCTGGAAGAAGCGGCTTTTGCCGACGCGGTGATCATCGTGCTGGATGCCTCAGATCCCGAGATTGTCAGTCAATTGGAAACGACCCGCTCGGTACTCGCCGAAATCGGCGCTTCCGCCTGCCCTGAACTGATGGTGCTGAACAAGATTGATCAACTGGATCAGTTTACCCGCGCGCGTTTGAGCGCCCAGTACCCTGAGGCGCTGTGCGTCAGCGCCTTGACGGGAGAGGGTCTGCCGCAATGTGTGGAGCGCATGGACAGCCTGTTCGCCGGCGCTGAGACCTGTTACCGCGTACCGGCGGCGCGTTCAGACCTGCTGGCCTATGCCCATCGGGACGGCACTGTAATCACACTGAATTATGAGGATGACAGCGTTTTACTGCGCGCCCGGACAGAGGGCCGGCTGGCGGCCATGCTGAAGGAATTTGAAACCGATGAAGTTTTTTAGTTTTTTTCAGCCGAAAAAGCGGGGCAGCGGCTCTGACTGGACCATCGTCTTCCTGTTGACGGTTGCCGCGGCCATTGTGTTTATTATAATTCTGGGTACGTTGTGGGCTTTCGCTTCCGGGAGGGCGCGGCCGGGAAGTACTGCCGCCGCCACTGTGTCTGAATCTCAGGAAGACAGTCTTCCCGGCTCGACCGCCCTGTTCTCGGACATCGGAATTCTCCGGGCGGCAACCGCGGACAAGCCGCCCTACACGGTAGTGCTTTCGCCTTATCTGTTGTATCCGGCGGGAGATCTGGCCTTCCGGGAAGAGCTGGTGCAAAAAAAACAGGCTATGCGCGCTGCCGTTCTAGCCTGGTTCGCGGCCCGCAAAGCTGAGTCTCTGGAGCGCACGGCTGAGGAAGAGGTAAAGGCCGCTTTGCTAGACGAAATCAACAAGCTCTTGGTTCTCGGAAAAATAGAAAAATTATTTATGGAAGATTTTTTGATTTTACGTTGACAATTCATCCGCTCTGCAACCGCGGCCGGAGATAAGCTGTCTATGTAAGATGTAAGGAGGATTTGTGTGATGGATTGGATTACTTCCCAGACATCCCCGACAGCCCAGGTCATTGTGGCTGTAATACCGATTGTCGGCATCGTAATGGGTTCGGTTCTGGTGTTCTTTTATCTGCTGTGGCGGCATCGCCAGATTGTACGTCAAATTCAGGCCGGTTTGTACAAGAAACCGCAATTTGATATTCCGGTTTTCAGCCTGATGGCCGGCTTTCTGCTTTCCGGAACGGGCTTGGTTCTTTCGGTATTGTTTCTTTTGATAGAAGGCGTGAGCTACGCCCTGCTGGGCGGGTTGATTCCTTTTACGCTTGGACTCGGTTTGTTGGGGTTTTATTTTACAGCCGGCCGGTTTCTTCCTAAATCTTGATTAACCTGGAAGATCCGGCATACTCCAAAAAAACCACCAGTTCCAGCGACGCTGATTTGATTAAGCTGGTATTACGCGGAGAGTCCAGCGCTTTCGGGGTGCTGGCCCTGCGTTATAAAAAACGCCTGATGGCCCTAGGGGTCAGCTTCTTTCATAATATTGATGACGCGGAAGACTTTGTTCAGGATGTACTGGTTAAACTGTACATTTCCCTTTCCGGTTTCCGCGGCGATTCTCAATTCAGCACCTGGTTGATGCGCGTCGCCTATAATACCGCGATTAATTCGGTGAAACGGAAGAAAGAATATACCGGTTTGGCGGATGACTTTGATCTTCCGGATACCGATGATGGACCGGAGGATCGGCATCTCAAGAAGCTGTCAATTGCCGCCATTCGGGATGCCCTCGGGGAATTGCCGGACCGCTACCGGATCTGCATTGACATGTATTTTTTTTATGACATGCCCTATGCGGAGATCGCTGAAGTGACCGGTCTGCCGGTCAATACCATCAAATCACATGTGTTTCGGGCCAAAAATATGCTGCGGAACACTCTCTCTGACGAGGTTTCCGAAATACAGGCAGCCGGGAGGAAAACATGAACTGCGCTAAAACTATGGATGGCTATCTCGCGCTCGATAAAAACGAACAGGTGCCTTTGGCTATAACCCTGCATTTATTAGTGTGCCGTTCCTGTCGCACCGCGGTCCGGCGGATGACCTTGGCGGAAGATATGCTGTCGGCCGGTTTGCGCCCGGAAGAGCGCGGCGGTTCGGACGAGCTGATTAACCAGTCGCTTGCCGGAATTCTGGCCAGCGGATTGGCCTATCCCCGGCTCTACCCCCGGGAATATCCGGTATCCATGAAAAAATGGGTGGTGGCCGGTATCTGCCTGTTGTCCAGTTTTGTGTTTATTCCGTTAAGTTCGGCGGGATTATGGTCGCGTAACGTGCTGGGCCCGGCCTTTGTGATCCCTTTATATCTGCTGATCGGAATTGCAGTAACCGCTTATTGCGGTTTGTTTATCGGCACGAATATAGATTTTTTCGTCAAGAAATTCGGTCTGCATAAAAGCCTGTGAACGATCAGTTCCAGAGCATCGCCGGATTCATTGTTCCCCGGTTTTTATAGACCGTGAAGTGCAGATGCGGTCCGGTGCTCAAGCCGGTGTTTCCCACCGAACCGATCCGGGTGGCGGTGGTAACGTATTTTCCTTTTGAAGTGAGAATTGAACTGAGGTGACCGTACATGCTCATGTATCCGGAGTGGTGTATAATTTTGATGTAATTTCCGTAGGTTACGTCGTAGCCGGTTTCAAGCACTCTGCCGTCCAGGGCGGCGTACACCGCGGTTCCCGGCGCGGTGGCCATATCAATCCCGTTATGAAAAGTTCTGGTCCCGCGGAAGGGGTTATCACGCCATCCATAGCGTGAGGAAATATAATAGCTGCCGCGCAGCGGCTTGCGGAATAAGTCACCGTTGATTTCCTGGAGGGTGGTCCAGTCCAGTTTGGCGTCCGGCAGGAATAAAACCGCTCCCGCGGCAATGGTATTGTCGGTGAGCGTGTTGACCATGGCCAGCTTTTCCAATGAAATCTGGTATTTGGCGGCTATGGATTCGGGCGTGTCATTTTTTGCTGTGGTATAAAGAATGCCGTTAATTGACGGAATGCGCAGCAATTGACCAATCTGGAGGGCCCTGGTATTTCGCAGTTTATTCAGACTGATAATAGCGTCCTGTGAAACGTTGTGAGCGGTGGCAATTGTCCCGACAATATCTCCCTGACGTACCGTGTAAACCGTGTAAAAAAGTTCCGGAAGTTTTTCTTCTTTGAGCAGGACTTCACCAGCCGGATTTTCAGTCGGTACCAGCGTATCCTGTCCGCCCATCCCCGTAAATTCTCCGGCAACAGTCGTTTCTTTACCCTCCGATTTGGCCGTGGAAGGTCCGGTGCAGTTGGCTAATATCGTTATGTATAAAAGGACCAGCAGCGCCGGGCGCAGCTTTCTTTGAACGGTATTCATGATCGCTCCATTCTAGCACAGGTTAGAGTGCTGTGTTACTTATCGGCAGTTTTTATTGTAAAAATTAGACATAAGGGATCTGTTCATTCTTTTTTCCCCAGACCGATCAGATAGGTTTCGAAACTGCCGCTGCGGCAGGCTTCAGGTTTGAAGCCCCGGGCGGTGCCGAAGATGGCGCGCATTTTCTTGAGCAGGGCCTGTTCACCGCCGCCCTGGAATATTTTTACGACGAAATTTCCGCCCTTCAGCAGCATTTGTTCGGCGTAGAACATGGCCAGCTCGGCCAGCCCCTCGGAGCGGGTAGTGTCAATTACCCGGTTTCCGGTAGTAGCCGGCGCGGCGTCACAGATTAAGAGATTGTAGGGACCACGGGCTCGGACCGCTTCCCGGATTTGCGGCGCGTAGAGATCGCCCTGGTAAAACACTAGATTCTGAGCCTGTACGGCATTGTCCAGGGGAGAGAGGTCCACCGCGGTTACCTCGCCGTTGCCGGCAAGCGCGCGCAGGACATAGGTCGTCCAGCTGCCGGGAGCCGCTCCTAAATCCAGAATGCGGGAATTTTTATGAATTAGGGAGAATTTTTCGTCCATTTCTTTTAATTTATAAACTGAACGCGCCGGATACCCTTCTGAAAAAGCCTTCTTGCTCCAGAAATCCGGTTTTTCATACATTTGAGCGCCCACATCAGTCCCCTTGCAAGAATAAGGATATTGGATACAATAGTTCCATGACTATAGAATATACACGCCGTCTTGAAAAGATTGAAGCGGTGCTGGAAGCCCGACTGCCGGTCACGGCCGGCGCCGACTGGATTACCGATTCCTTTATGTCGCTTCCGGCCGCGGTTCGTCCAGTTCATATCGGCCCGCTGCTTGAGCCCTGCCGGGATCTGATGTTACGCGGCGGTAAACGCTGGCGTCCGCTCTTAATGGTGCTGGCCTGCGAATTGGCCGGCGGCGGTGATCGCGCCTATAACCTTACCCCGATTGTTGAATATGCCCATACCGCCAGTTTGATCCATGACGATATTGAAGACTCCGCCGATCAGCGCCGCGGTCAGCCGGCCATCCACCTTAAGTACGGGCAGGATACCGCTATCAATTCCGCCTCCTGGCTTTATTTTCAGGCTTTTTCGGTGATTGATTCCTATCCCAGCTCCGACGCGCTGAAGCTTACTCTGTACCGGATGGTCAGCCGGGAACTGCGCCGTCTGCATCTGGGACAGGCTATGGATATCCGCTGGCATCGCGATCCGGCGCTTGTGCCGGTACGCGCTGAGTATGAGGCCATGGTCAGCCTGAAAACCGGCACCCTGGCCCGTCTGGCCGCCGAAACCGGAATGCTGGCTGCCGGCCGGAGCACCGGAGAAGCTGAGGATTTTGGCGAACTTGCGGCCCGGATAGGGGTAGGCTTTCAGATTCTGGACGATGTTATCAATTTGACCAGCGGTAACCCGGGTAAAAAACGCGGCGATGACATCGTGGAAGGTAAAAAAAGCCTGCCGGTGATACTGCATCTGGAGAAGAATCCGGCCGATGTTGAAATCCTGGCCCGGGATTTTGAACTCGCCCGCGCCGAGGGCGTGCAGTCGCCTGCCGTAGAACGGGTTATCGCCCTGCTGGAGGCCTCCGGATCGATAGAAAGCGCCCGGCTTTACGGGAATCAGCTGATCGAACGCTCCTGCCTGAGCCTGCAGGGCCGGTATCCGGAACAAAACGCTACCGGACTTTTAATCGGGTTGTTTGAAACCCTGCTTTCCGGTCTCGCGAAGTGAGAAAAAACTGCGAAAAAAATGGTTTTTCCCCTTTTAGTGTAATACCCTTTAAGGAATGAGGACCGCGCGTTATTTGACCGCACAAATTTGGACCATCTCCAAGGCCGAACCCGGCAACACGGTATATATACGCGCCGGAAATTCGGACCGGGTTCTACCGGTCTATGTTTCCGAATCTGACGCCCACGCGGTGATGCTGGAGCTCTCTCATATTTTGATACCCCGACCGATGGTTTATGATCTGCTGCTCAACACCATCAAGGCCCTTGGCGGTCAACTGACGCGGGTTGAAATCTACGGAATTAAAAACGGCGCCTATTTGACCAGGATTGTCATAACCCAAAACGGCCAGGAACATCAGCTGGAGTCAAGACCCCCGGACATACTCTGTCTGGCGGCCCGGATGGATTGCCCCGTGATGATCGCCGAGACAGTTTTTAAGGAATCAGCGCTGCCGCTCTCAGAGGTTCCCAGAACCGAGGAAAAGCCGCAGACCGCTCCCCCGGCCGAAAAGCTCTCCATCGCCCGGTTCTTAAACAAAGAACTGGAAAACGCGGTTGCCGCCGAAGATTATGAGCGGGCCGCCCGGCTGCGGGACCGGCTGCGGGAATATCAGACCGGCGAATCTCCCTCACTCTGAGTCTGTCCCGCCCTCCTTTTTTGTAGTATACTTTTATTACAGAGGAGGAACGGATATGCAAGAAACACCCCAAACTCTCAATGACTGCGCCGCATCCCTTGCCTCGACCGGACAGCATCCCGAGGCCGTAGCCTGCCTGAAACGAGCCATACTGCTCGAACCGGACAGCTCTGTGCTGTGGTTTAATCTGGCCCTCAGCTATCGGGCGCTCGGTGAAATCCGGGGCGCGCGGGACGCTTTGCTGCGCGCGATGCGCGGCGATCCCCTGGATGTCGATACTATTGATACGTTGGCGGTAGTCCAGCATGAACTCGGCGAGGATAGCAACGCCGAGCAGGCCTATCTGCGGGCCCTGGACCTGGCGCCCCAGAATGGCCGGGTGTGGAATAACTACGGAGTGCTGCAATTCAGCCAGAAGCGCTATAACGAGGCCGTTCAGTCTTTCGAAAAAGCCGTTACCCTGATTCCGGATTTTGCGGACGCCCTGTATAATCTGCGGGATACGTATGACGAATTGGGAAATATTCCCGCCCGGGAAATTTGTCGGACTATGCTTCAGAAAGTGGAAGCGGTCAGCCCCGGGGTAAACGGCTGTACCCTCTAGTTAACCAACGGAGAAAGGTGTGGGAATGAAAGTTTTATATATCGCGGAAATTGTCGGTAAGGCCGGGATCTGGTGTGTGAAAAGCCTGTTACCGAAGCTCAGAAAAGAGCTTTCCGCGGATGTAATAATCGCCAATGCCGATGGCGCTACCGGCGCTCACGGCCTGGGCCGTCAGCATGCCGGATACCTTTTAAAGATGGGTATAGACGTTATCACCGGCGGCGAATGCATTTATTATAAAAAAGATTTAGTGGAAGGCTTTTCAGCCATGAACCGCGTGCTACGCCCGGCTAATTATCCCGCCGAGAGTCCCGGCCGCGGCTGGAAACTGGTAACGGTCGGAACTGAACGGCTGGCCGTGGTCTCGCTGCTCGGCCGGGTTAACTTTCCCCGCGTGCACAGCGAAAACCCTTTCTTGGAACTGGACGCCCTTTCTTCGCGTATCCGACAGGAAACTCCCTATATTGTGGTGGACTTTCACGCTTCCGCAACCGCCGAAAAACAGGCCCTTTTCTTTCATGCCGACGGCAAGGTTTCCGCCGTGATCGGGTCTCATGGCCGGGTGCAGTCCGCGGACGAGACCGTGCTGCCCGGCGGCACGGCTTGTATCACCGACGCCGGCCGTACCGGCAGCCTGAACTCTGTCGGCGGAACTGACGCTGATACCCGTATTAGGGAGTATCTGACCTCGATACCGGAGTGGTCCCGGGACACCTGGAATACGCCGGCGCTGCAGGGCGTAGTATTAGAATTAGGTAAAGACGGTAAAGCGCGTTCGATTACCAGAATATCGATTATGGGTACGGTACCGGAACAGGAAACCGTTAAGCCTGAGCTTGCGGCTGAAGGAGGACAATAATGCAGGAAGAAGCCAGGGTTGTGTCCCTGAATGGAACGATAGCCGAGGTTGTGCCTTTGAATGTTGAAGTCTGTATCGGCTGCAGCGACAAGTCCTGCCAGCAGAACGGCAGTGTTTTCCGGGTGGTGAATCTGCTGAATCTGGACATCCGCCCCGGTTCGCTGGTGCGCATTTCTGCCCGTAAGGGCACTCAGGTTGTGCAGGCCCTCGTCTCGGCCGGGCTACCGCTGGGAGCCATGGTGGCCGGTTATCTGCTTGCTCCTATGGCGTGGCCGGGAGCCGGCGACGGCTTACGGGTAGGAGTCGGGCTGCTTTCAATGACGGCCGCGTTTGTTCTGATTTATTTCTGGAGCAAGGCCTTCCGGCCTGAACTGCCCTTTATTTCCGGCCTGCTCACCTGAATTCACGGGCGTAACGGTTAATCATTTCGGCCATGCGGGACAGGGAAACCTGTTCCATGACGCCGCCTAATTCCCAGGCTACCCGCGGCATACCGTATACAATACTGGACCCTTCATCCTGTCCGAGCGTACGCGAACCTTCGGTATACAGCCGGGCCAGCTCCGCGGCTCCATCCTTGCCCATGCCGGTCATGATGATGCCGAGGGCATGATTCTGGAATTCCCGGGCTACTGAAGCGAATAGTACGTCCGCCGAGGGCCGGTGTCCATTACGCGGCGGAGCCTCCGTCACGTGGGCGATGGTCGCCAGCGAGCGACGTTCTACCTCAATATGATAATCGCCGGGGGCGATCAGGATGCGTCCCGGTTTAACCAGATCCCCTTCTTTGGCTTCCTTAACCTCCAGCGGGCAGATGCGGTTCAGGCTGTTGGCGAATTCTTCGGTGAAACCGGCCGGCATATGCTGCACTACTACGATAGGCAAGCCCAGATCCGGGTCGAGTTTGGCGAAGACTTCCCGGAGGGCGTTAGGACCCCCGGTTGATATGCCGATGGCGATAATTTCCAGATTGCCGGGACTGCGTACCGGTACCGGTCGGGGGACAGGCCCTTTGGCGGCGCTGAGCGGTTTTTCCGCGGGTTTCAGGGTTTCAGCGCGCAGTGTCAGTGGCGGTTCGTTGCGGACTGGCGGCTCAATATCGGAAATGCGCGATTCATATTTTTTTAAAAGATCGACCGGCAGTTTTCGGGCGGTTCCGGCGATTTTGCGGATTTGATACTGGCTACCGTAGGCGGTCAGCAGCTCGGCAAGGTGCTTGGCTACCGTATGAATGTCCGCGGACTCCGAGCCGGAGGGTTTGGTGATAAAATCGCTGGCGCCGAGTTCCAGGCATTCCATTGTTACCCGGGCGCCTTCCTTGGCAATGCTGGAGAGGATGATGACCGGAATATCAATACCCAGTTTTTTTCGTTCGCGCAGGAATTCGAGGCCGTTCATTTCCGGCATTTCGATATCCAGCACAATCACGTCCGGCTTGGTTACGCCGATTTTTTGCAAAGCGAAGCGGCCGTTCATGGCTTTTTCGGCAATGCGTAAGCCTTCGGTGGCGTCTACAATTTTGCCAATAAGGCTACGCATCAGGGCCGAGTCGTCAACGATCAGTACAGATATGGCTTCCATGGGTACATCCTGTCAAGTGTTTTTTTGGTAGAGGCAGGCCCAGTCTGTCTTCAGAAATTCAAAACTGGTTTTCATGCCAAAGAGCGATTCGGAATGGCCGATGAACAGGAACGACTTTGCGGTCATGGCATCGTAGAACCGGTCGATTACCGCCTTTTGGGCCGGCTCATCAAAATAGATCAGTACATTCCGGCAAAAAAGTATATCGATATTCCGGAGGCCGGAATCATTCTTCAAGTTATGATAGTCAAAGCGGATCATCTTCATTAACTCTTCTTTAACCTGATATCCGCTGTTTTTATGATCAAAGAAGCGCGGCAGGTAGGGTTCCGGTATTCCGACGATACGCGACTCCGGATAAAACCCGGCTTTCCCGACCATTAAGGATTTCAGGGAGATGTCCGAGGCTACGATTTCGGCGGGATAATTGGCCGGCAGCTTGTCTTTGAGAATCATGGCAAGGGTATAGGGTTCTTCGCCGGTAGAGCATCCGGCGCTCCAGACCCGGATTTTCTGGTCGGCTTTGCCCTTCTTCAGCTCGACAACTGCGGGTAGCACATAATTGATCAGGGCGTCGAAGTGGGGCTGATTGCGGAAGAAACGCGTCAAATTGGTGGTGACGGAGTCGAGCATCAGCTTCAGCTCTTCCTTATCACGTATCAGTATATTGTAATAATCTTGTACTTTCTCGATGGTTTTTTCGCGGAGGCGTTCTTTAAGCCGGCTCTCGAGTATGGCGCGGTTTGTGGCAGAGAAGGTAATACCGCTTTCATCGTATATCAGTTTTCTGAACTGGTCGAACTCTGTATTGCTCAGGAAATCTGCCATTATTAAACCCCTCTGTCCGCGTTCGGAGACAGTCCAATAGAAGTCTAAAACCTCTGAACTCTCCTGTCAATGACGATGGTAATAGTTTTGACGAAAAGCCCGCGAGCGGATATAGTAGTGCTATGATTCATTTCCGGTTTACGATCCTGATTTTTATAACGCTGCTGTGGGTCTGTTCCTGCACTTTTAACTACTCAATGGAAGGTTCCGCCCTGGAGAACGTTCCGGATATGGTGCTCTCTGAGGCGGTGATCGACCGTTATGAGGACGGCGCTCTGGCGGTGCAGCTCAGCGCGGAAAAATTGGAGATGTATGACCAGGACCGGGTTTGGGCCGGAGAGACAGTGGCCTTTACCAGTTTTTCCGCGGATACGAGTCAGCAGATTGATACCACCGGTTCCGCCGGCCTGTTATTGATCGATGACCGCTCCGGTCTCTATTCCTTGGGTAACACCGCCTATTTTTATATTGCCTCGGATGATATGAGTATTCATGCCGAAGCTCTGCGTTGGGCTAAAACCGCCCACACCCTTTCCGGCCCGCAGAACAGTGAGGTGGTACTGGTGAAAGGCGACGGGACAACCATCCGCGGCAATGGATTTTCCGCGGATACGCTGCGCTACGCTTACCGCTTTGATTCGGCTGTGAGCGGGCTGCTCCCGGAGTCCAGGGAAGAGGAACCGTCGGTTCAGGAAGTGTCAAATGAATAATATGCCCCGCCTGGCCGGTTTTACGGCTGCGCTGCTGCTTGCTGCGCTGCCGCTGTGCGCCGCGGAGTCGAAGGGAATTCAGTTCTTTTCGGACCGGATGTACGGCAGCGGGGCCGCGCATAACGAAAAAACGGTTCTGGAAGGCCGGGCTAAGGTTATTGTCGGTTCGCTGCTGATCGAGGGCGAGCGCATTGAGCTCTCCGGTACCGATTTCCGGTTTGTGAGCGCTTCCGGGTCGGTCAAGGGTCAGGATTCGGAAAAAGGCTTTTCCTTTGCCGCGGACAGCATGCGTTATGACCGCACCCTCGAAATTGCCGTGTTCGAGGGTAATGCCACCCTGACTGATACGCGTAATAATGTGGAGGCCGCCGCCGGTATCATCAACTACAACCAGAAATCAGAAATCGCCCTGCTACAGGTGAACGTCAAACTGGTTCGCGAAAATATACAATGCTCCGCGGCTTTCGCGGTTTATCGCCGGGAAAGCTCTGCTCTGGAACTTTCCGGATCTCCGGTGGTGACCCGCTCCGGTGACGAATTCAAGGCCCGGCGCATTTTTGTGAATCTGGAAACTGAGAATATTACCCTGGAAGGCGGAGTCAGCGGTTTGATCAAGGAAACCTCGACACCGGGCGAAAGCGCTGCGGTTTCGGAAAAAGTTCCGCCCGCGGTGCCGCCCGACCTTGCGCCGGAAAGCGCGCCCGCGGTCGAGCTTACAGACGATGAAACACCTGAGACTGAAGCCGCAATCGAAGCCGAAGGAGAAACCATTCCATGAGCAGCGCGACACTGCGGGTCGAAGGCCTGAACAAGTATTTCCGGAAAAAGCACGCGGTGCAGGATGTCAGTTTCTCACTGCAGTCCGGCGAGATTGTCGGACTGCTCGGTCCGAACGGCGCCGGCAAGACCACGACGTTTTATATGGTGGTCGGCTTTCACCGGCCGGACAGCGGCAATATCTATCTTGACGATATCTGCCTGACCCGCCTGCCGATGTATAAACGGGCCCGCGCCGGGATCTCTTACCTGCCGCAGGAGCCGTCGGTATTCCGGAAGCTCACCGTCGAGCAGAACATCCGGGCTATTCTGGAAACCCGCAAGGACCTCACAAAAGCCGAGCAGCAGTTTAAACTGGACGCGCTGATTGATGAGTTCGGCATCCGCGCCAACCGCCTGCAACCGGCCTATACCCTGTCCGGAGGAGAGCGCCGCCGCACCGAGATTGCCCGCTCTCTGGCCATCGAGCCGCGTTTTCTGCTGCTGGATGAGCCCTTTGCCGGTATCGACCCCATCGCCGTACACGATATCAAGGAGATTATCCGGCTCTTGTCCTCCCAGGGCATCGGTATTCTGATAACAGACCATAATGTGCGCGATACCCTCGACATTACCGGCCGGGCCTGCATCATCAATAAGGGTCAGATCGTCGAGCAGGGCGACCAGGCCCATATTCTGGAGTCCGATATCGCCCGTCAGGTCTACCTGGGAGAGCAATTCCGAATGTAGGAACCGTTTTTGGTTGAATTTTCAGCCCGAACCCCTGACTCCATCCTCCTGCCCTTGAGTCCCGGGAAAAGTTTTCCTTGACAAATGAGACCCTTTACCGATACTCTAGACATGACAGCAATAATATGGAAGGAGCATACCTATGAATCTACTGTATGTACTCTTCCCGGCTGCTGGTTTAATTCTTGGATGGACTATTCGCTGGCTTTACGCCAGATTTCAACTATCTGCATCTGAACAGAGAGCGGAACGTGTAAAACAGGATGCTATAAGAGAAGCAGAAGCCCAGAAGAAAGAAATCCTTCTCGAGGCCAAAGAACAGGTAATTCGGGAAAGAAACCAACAGGAACGGGAAAACCGCGAGCGTCGCAGTGAACTGCAGCGCTATGAACGGCGGCTTATGCTCAAAGAGGAATCCCTCGACAAGCGTAATGAGACGATGGATAAGCAGGATCAGGCCTTTGTGGAGCGTGAGGAAGCCCTCTCGTTACGCGATAAGCAGCTCCAGGGAGAGGAAGAACGTTACCGGCAGGAGCTGGAGCGGATTTCCGGTTTAACGGCCGATGAAGCCAAGAGCCTGATCATCAAGGACCTTGAAAACGACGCCCGTCACGATGCCCAGAGTTTGATCAACAAAATTGAAATGGAAGCCAATGTGGCCTCCGAGAAAAAAGCCCGTGATATTCTGGTTACGACAATCCAGCGCATCGCGACCGAGACGACAGGCGACATCACCGTCGCTACCGTCAGCCTGCCTTCCGACGAGATGAAGGGACGCATTATCGGCCGTGAGGGTAGAAATATCCGTACGTTGGAAACTTTGACCGGTGTTGACGTCATTATTGACGATACCCCGGAAGCGGTGGTTATTTCCTGTTTTGACCCGGTCAGAAAGGAAATCGCCAAGGTATCCCTGGAACGCCTGATTCTTGACGGACGGATTCATCCGGCCCGTATAGAGGAAATCGTGCAGAAGGTTACCCGCGAGATTACCCAGAAGATTTATGAAGAGGGTGAAAAGGTGCTCTTTGACCTTGGAATCCACAATATGAGCCAGGAAGGCGTGCGCTCCCTCGGCCGCCTGTACTTCCGCACCAGTTACGGCCAGAATGTGCTGTATCATTCCAAGGAAGTGGCGATTATCGCCGGTATGCTGGCTGCCGAGATCGGCGCCAACCGTGAGTTGGCTAAACGCGGAGCCCTGCTGCATGATATCGGAAAGGGCGCCGAGAATGACTCTGACCAGAACCACGCCGAAGTCGGTATGGATCTGGCCCGCAAGATGAACGAAGACCCCCGGGTCATCAACGCTATCGGATCGCATCATAACGATGTCGAGCCGAACTGCATCGAGTCCGTTCTGGTTCAGATCGCCGACGCGATCTCCGCCGCCCGCCCCGGCGCACGACGCGAAACCGTGGACAATTATATCAAGCGTCTGGAGAATCTGGAGGCGATTGCCGAAGGTTTCGAGGGCGTCGAGAAAGCCTACGCCATTCAGGCCGGCCGCGAGCTGCGCGTGATTGTCAATAACGAGAAAATCCCCGATCCGGACGTTAAGGATCTGGGACGCGAGATAGCCAAGAAGATCGAAACTGATCTGCGCTATCCCGGCCGTATCCGCGTAACCCTGATTCGGGAAACCAGGATAGTAGAATACGCCCGGTAGGGCGTATTCAGCGGGATTCCGCGCGAAGCGCGGATTCCCGAGAGTTTTCGCACGATAGTGCGTACTCAGCGGGATTCCGCGCGAAGTGCGGATTCCCGAGAATTTTAGCCCGGTAGGGATTTTACTGTTTGTTTATGTAAGGGGCTGTCTGGCAAGTAATTGTCAGACAGCCTTTTTTTACGCCTTCACCGGACCTGCCATTTGTAACCGACGCTGATCAGGGTATAGTCCCTGTTTTTGCGGATCATGGAGCTCAGCGAAATGTTCAGGGGTTGGTAGAGAATGTCAAAGCCGGCGATCAGATTGCCGAGCGGATCAATATCGCCTTCGGTTGAGGGATACTCATAGGACATCGAACTGGTCATGACTGTGTTGAACATTCCTCCGCTCAGGCTGTACCAGGCGAAGGGTGAGATGATTAGCGCGCCGGCCTTGATGTTGGCTTGCGCTCCGGCGTTTGCCGAACCGTTCAGGGTCGTGGTGCGCAGCGAAGTGTCATCGTCCACAAAGCTGCTGGTGTAGGGAACCCACTGCGAGATGGTAACGGTCATAGCGGTTATGCCGATAGTGGCGCCTAAACCGCCGAAAACATACAGCGAAAACGGCTCGGTTTTTAGCGGCGCTACAATCAGATTCAGATTGAACGGCGTCTGAATTCCAACCAGATTATACTCCGACCCGGCGAGCAGGGCCAGGCCGGCGGAGCCATTGAGCGCCAGATGATCGCTAAAGCTGAACTGCTTATTGCCAAAGACTGTACCGCCCATAATCATCAGGTTTGTTTCCAGAACTTCGACTCCCACATATACGATATTTACACCGAGCTGGGTGAGAGACTGACCGCGTTCGATTTGCGGATAACCGACCGGCGGCGGCGCGATTACAAAACCCAGGTTTGTTTCTTCTGAAATTACCGGGAAAAAGAAAAATAAGCAGAGTAAGATAGCGGGAATGGCGCGAGTACGAGAATCCATGGTCATGGTTGCCTCCGTGAAATAGAATGGCGGGTGGTGAAATATCTCGATTTCAGTGTAAACCTCAATTCACAGCAGCGCAAATTCTGTTAATCCGCCCCTTCTCCGCTTTCCAGAAAGTCCGCGGTTAAAAAACCGCAGACCGTGTCGCGGGTAGCGATGGTTTCCCGGGCGCAGGACAGGCCGTAACGGATGCATTGCTTTTCCGGTTTACCGTTCAGGTAGCCGAACAGGAAGCCGGCGGCAAAGGCGTCTCCGGCGCCTACGGTATCGACAACTACCGGCGGTTTATACGGCTTCTCTATCCAGGTTTTATTTCCGATAAAAACCAGTACGCCTTCCTCGCCGAAGGTGATGATAGCGTTGCGGTAGCCGAGCCGGCGGAAGGCCTCGGCGGTAGCGGCATTCGGCTCGATGGGATAGCCCAGGATGGCTTCAGCCTCGAATTCATTGGCGCCGAACAGATCGACCAGGGGGGCGTGCGGCAGGGATTTTCGGGCTATGTCCGGAGAGGTGGCGTTCTGAAAGATGAACAGCTTCTCGTTTTCGGCTTTCAGCCGGTACAGGTTTTCCATGGCGGCCGTGGAAATATTGGAATCGATGACCAGAGCGTCAATTTGATGTGTATTGATATATGTGATAAAATCGCTGTCCACGGTAATTTCAGAGAGTACGTCATTGGAGTATACACAGGAAGCCGAGCTGCCCTGGGCGCCCATGACCGAGAAAAGGGCGGTTTTATTGATCAGGCTGGTGCGCATCAGGCCCATGTCCACCCCGGCCTGTTCCAGGCCTCGCTTCAGGAATTCGCCGAAGATGTCGGCACCGACCACGGTAGCGATGGCGGTTTCAAAGCCGAGCTGCTTGAGGTTGATGGCCATTCCGCGGGCCACCCCGCCGGGAACTAGGTCGATCGACCCGCGGCGGTAGGCGTTGTGAATATCTTCCTGATAACTGAAGGCCTTAATATCCACCGAGGCTGAACCGATACAGAGTACTTTGTGCATCTTCCGCTCCTGCTCTTCAGTATAGACGGTTCCGGGCAGAGCGGACAAGCTAAATCTTGCGCGCTGGCCTGTTTGTCGGTTTCCTCAGTAATAGACAGAGGCCGGCCCGCCTCGTTATACTTGCCGCCTATGGCTTATCGTTATTCAGACTATGATGTAATCGTGATCGGCGCGGGTCATGCCGGTATCGAGGCTGCCCTGGCCTCCGCCCGCATGGGGCAGAGTACCCTGCTGGTCACCCAATCCCTGGACACTGTCGCCCGGCTCTCCTGTAACCCCTCCATCGGCGGAATTTCCAAGGGCAATATCGTGCGGGAGATAGATGCCCTCGGCGGCGAGATGGGCCGTCTGGCCGACGCCACCATGATCCAGTACCGCCTGCTCAACCGCAGCCGCGGTCCGGCGGTCCAGGCTCCGCGCACTCAGGCCGATAAATACCGTTATTCGCTGCTTGCCAAGCATACTCTTGAGATGCAGCGGAACCTGCATTTGTATCAGGACACGATAGTCGATTTTGTTTATGAGGGCGGCGGCGAGCATGGCGCGCTCTCCGCTCCGGAAAGACCGGCTCGCATCGCCGCGGCGGTAACGTCGCGCGGACGTAC
Source organism: Treponemataceae bacterium (assembly GCA_942493045.1). Lineage (GTDB taxonomy): Bacteria > Spirochaetota > Spirochaetia > Treponematales > Treponemataceae > Teretinema. The sequence goes on from OW818665.1 coordinate 2,854,051, forward strand.
CATCTCGGCCCGGGCGATAGTGCTGACTACCGGTACTTTCATGGAAGGAAAGATTTTTATCGGAGAATATGAGGCTTCATCCGGCCGGCTGGGAGAAGGGGCGGCCGTCGGCCTTGGTACCGCCCTGCGGCGCAGCGGCTTTACCCTGGGCCGGCTCAAGACCGGCACTCCGCCGCGTATTTTGCGTTCTTCCATCGACTATTCAGTTTTGGAAAAACAGGATGGAGACCCGGTGATGCGGCCTTTCTCTTTTTCCGAGGACGCTGTATTCCGGCCCATGGTCAGCTGTTATCTGACCTATACCAACTCTGAAACGCACCGCATCATCAGCGATAACATTCACCGCTCGCCGCTGTATTCCGGCAAGATTTCAGGCATCGGTCCGCGTTATTGCCCTTCAATAGAAGACAAGGTCGTCCGTTTCAGCGAGCGCGATCGCCATCAGCTTTTTCTGGAACCGGAAGGTTTGGATACCGACGAATACTATATCAACGGCCTGTCCTCTTCCCTGCCGGAAGAGGTCCAGGATCAGTTTATGCGCACCATACCAGGTCTGGCGGACGCGGTGGTTACCCGACCCTCCTATGCCGTGGAGTATGATTATCTTGACCCGCTGCAGCTGACTAACGCTTTGGAAACCAAACGGGTGGAGGGTCTGTTTACCGCCGGGCAGATCAACGGTACTTCCGGTTACGAAGAAGCCGGAGGCCAGGGGCTGATCGCCGGCATTAACGCCGCCCTGCGCGCCCGCTCCCTTTCCGGGGGCCCGGCCTACGAGCCCTTTGTGCTGGGTCGCGCGGATGCCTATATCGGTGTACTGATTGACGACCTGGTGACGCTGGGGACCAAGGAACCTTACCGCATGTTTACCGCCCGGGCCGAATACCGGCTGCGTCTGCGCCATGACACGGCCGATGAGCGCCTGACCGCGCGCACTCTGGCCTTAGGGCTGCAAAAACCGGCGGCCATGGAACGACTGGTCGACCGTTTGAAAAAGCGGGAAGACCTGACCGCGCTCTGGCAGGGTCAGAAAGTGCGTACCGATGACGCTGTCCGCTTCCCACTGCTTGAAAAACACGTCGGCAAGTCCTGCGCTGACGCCCTGCGCGATCCGCTGGTGCCGCTGGAGAATGTAACCGCTTTGAATCCGGCCTTTGCCGCCTTTACTCCGGAAGTACAAACCTCCGCCGAACTGGAAATACGCTATTGCCATTATATTGATGCCCAGGACCGGCGGGTGGACCGCCTGCACAAGATGGACGGCGCCCGCATCCCCGCCGACTTCGACTATGACAGTATTCCGGGCCTTTCCATGGAAAGCCGGCTGAAGCTGAAAAGCGTCCGACCCTCAACTCTGGGGCAGGCCGCGCGCATTTCGGGTATGCGCCAATCCGACAGTATGTTGTTGATGGTGTATTTGAGGCAGGATAATTAGGAAGCGCGTCGGTAGCGGTCAGTAGCGGTCGGCTAGATACCGGTGGCTAACAGCAGGTCGGCGTCTTTTTCGGTGATGACGTTTTCGGCGACCAGGTTGTAGATTTGGTTGGCGCAGGTTTGTCCGAAAAACAGCAGGTCATCGGTGCCGACGGTCACCGGCACACCGGCGTCTATCATCTTTTTAATGGGGTGTTTTTTGAGGCTTTTTACCGCTCCGAGCATCACATTGCTCTGCGGGCAGACGTTGCAGCGGACTTTGCGGTCAGCGAGAAAGCGCAGGACCGATTCGTCCTGGGCGGCGCCGATACCGTGCTGTACTTCCTGCAGGTCAAAGAATTCTACAAAGCGGCGCACCGAGCGGGCATCCGAGAATTCTCCGACATGGGCTTTTTTCTTGAGCCCGAGTTTTTCGGCGCTTTTAAAATAAGGCAGGAAATCTTCGATGCCGTCTTCGATTTCCGGGCCGTACAGGTCAATGCTTTTGAATACACCGCTGCTGATCAGGGTCGGGGCCCATTGGCTGATGCGGGTTTTGTCAAAGGTTTTGCCCATGCCCAGTTCCGGGCGCATGTCGATGCGGTCGCTGTATTCAGCGGCGATATCACTGATGGCCTTCAGGAAGGCGTCCAGATTTTCCTTAAAATGAAACACAAAGCCGATATCTATTGAACCTTCCAGGACGGTTACGCCGTCGGCAATGGCGTCGGTAACCGACATACGGATCAGGCTGACCACATCGGCGGCGTCCTGAGTGCGCGGACGGGTAAAGCGGGCGATGACATCGTGCATTTCGTCCAGTCCGTCCATTTTCCGCGGAAAGTCGGGAATTGGAACGCCGGACCATGACAGATATGAAGAGTAATGCATACCAAGATTGAGGTGATTGTGGGCGTCCACTTTCGGTTGCGCTATGTAATGCTGCATATCCCGCATGCGTTATCCTTCCAAGACGATATTAATTATCAATTGTATCACTTTCCGGATATATTTCCAGAAAAAAATAAAAAATCAATTTCTCCGCTTTTTCCATTATCGGCACTGTTCCGTTCAAACTTGAATCGCGCGAAATCAGCGCAGCTCCACCGCCGTCCCGCTTTTCAGATAAAAAAGCCAGGTTTCCACCTTTTTCCGCCAGAGATCGGCGGCCGCTTTCCGGTAAACCGACATTTGCAGGCGGTGGTCTTCGGGGTTTTCAAAGCTGTCGGTTTTGTAGTCGACAATGTAAACAGTATCTTTCACGCCGAAAACCAGGTCGGCCTGACCGGTAACCAGAATGGGCGCGTCGGCCAGCGTCCAGCGGGTGATAAAGCCGAATTCACTTTCTTTCCAGTCGGCGCTTAAGGCCAGGCGGCCGAGTTCTGAGCCAAAGAACCGTTCGGCCAGGCTGTCCAGCGTTTTAGACAGGTCGGCCGGTAATATGGGTGTTTTCCCATTCAACCGGGCTTCGATGTATTGATGGGCCAGGGTGCCGAATTCGGCGCTTTGCAGGCCAAAGGCGGCATACGTTCTGTCAGGGCTGGTTGATTCTCCGGGGCTTGGTCCGCGAGTGAACTGCTCCTGCGGGGCCTCGGAGGCGCTGCTCAGCTTCTTCAGGGCGGTGGCCGCGAAAACCCGGCGTTCGGAAGGGAAGGCGGCTCTTTCGGACGCGGCGTTATAGGCGGCTAGGCATTCTGAAGCTCCGCGCGCTTTGTTTTCCTGTTTCCCGGCGCAGGCGGCTGTTCCCGGCGGCAAAATAGTAAGGAGCAGGCTTGGAGGGCGCTCGTTGATTATGGCTGGTAACAGCAGGTCGAAAAAGGAGCGTGTGCTTTTGATCGAGGCGGCTTTAGCGGCCAGCGCCTCCAGGCCGCTGCCTGATTCGGTTTCTTCCGGGACTGGCAGTTTCAGGGTTCCGGTAACATACAGCCTGGTTTCGGCGCGGGTCATGGCTACATACAGCAGTCGGCGCAGTTCGGCCAGGCTTTTCAGCTGTTCTTCTTTTTTACCTTCATGATAAAAATAATTCTCCTCGGCCTTAATGTCCTCATCGATCGAACCGGTATTAACGGCAATCCCCCAGGCCGGGGTGTGGTAGAGTACCGTGTTGCTTTTATCATTATTACCAACGTTATTGCAGTTCACTACAAAGACGATCGGGAACTCCAGACCCTTACTCTTGTGGATGGTCATTAAGCGCACGCCGCCGGCACCCTCGACCGGGATGTCCAGACTGTCCAGCTTGGCCTTGTTGAAGATCAACTCCCGCATGCTGTCCAGAAAAGCGGCCAGTGTTTCGCCGCGCTCATCGGATCGGCGGGCCAGTTCAAAAAAGTAGTCATACAGACCGGCAAAACGATGCAGCGGCGGTTTGGCCAGTACAATGGAGCGGTAGCCTTCCTGATACCAGAGCCTGGAGACCAGCTCCGCCGACGGTATGCGGTCGGCCAGGGCGCGGACCCGCTCATAGAGGGCCTGACCCTCGTTATACCGGCGCCGGTCTTCTTCGGAGAGAGTAAGTCCGCTGTCCGGCGCGAAGGCCTGGGGCGTTTCCATGGCAGCGGCTTCCAGCAGTACGGCGGTAAAGCCGTCTCCGGAAAGGCTGACGAAGGGGGAGCGCAGCATGATTGCCCAGGCGGTCATGTCCGAGGGGAATACGGCCGTACGCAATACCGCATAGAGGTCATTCAACGGGGCATCGCTGAAAAGGCCTTTCATGTTTTCGGCCTGATAGGGGATTCCCTCCGCCCGCAGGGCATCCTCAAATACCATCTGACGGCCGGTGGAACGGAACAGGATGGCGATATCGTCGGGCGTGCAGGGCCGGCTGCCTTCCGGGCCGCGCACCGCGGTTTTGCTTTCCAGCAGTTTTTGAATCTCGGACGCCACGGCGGCGGCTTCGGAGCGGCCGGCATCCAGTTGGTCGGCGTCATCATTGTCGCCCTGCTCTTCGTCGATTATCAATACTTCCATGGCGCTTTCCAGGCCGGCGGTTTTCCGGAACGCGGTGATGCCGGAGAAGCCGGCTTCATAGGCCGGCAGGTCGGCGGCCGCCAGAAAAACGGAGGGGAAGAGAGCGTTAAAGGTTTCGATCAGACCGCTTTCGGTACGGTAGTTGGTTTCCAGAGTGGTTTCGGTGCCGGAGCCGCTCTCCGGCCGGAGATCCGCGGCCAAAGAACGGAAAACCGAAACATCGGCGCCGCGGAAGCGGTAAATCGACTGTTTTTCATCTCCCACAAAAAACAGTTTGTCAGGGCACAGTTCATCTGGTTCGGGTACGTTAAGCGCGGTGCGCTCTTCCTTTTCGGCTATCAGGAAAAGCAGGTCGCGTTGTAGGGCATTGTTGTCCTGAAATTCATCGATCATGATAGCTTTAATAGTGCGTTTCCACAGCGCCCGTAATTCGCCGTCACGCAGCAGGGCGTCCACGGCCAGACGCGCGACATCCAGGAAGGTTAGTATACCGGACTGGCGTTTACGTTCCAGATAGCTTTTCCGGAAATTTTCCATCAGCGCGAAGGTTTCTTCGATGACCGGCCGGTTAAAGACATAGTTGGCCAGGCGCAGCAGTATCGGGAACTGTTCTTCCTTGAATTTCTTTTGAACTTCCTTAAGTTCGATCATGTCTGGATTGGAGACGTTGCCCGGGATGGCCAGGGCGGCAAGCGGCCGGTACTGCGTTAAAAAGGCCAACAAATGGCTGTTGGCGTCGGCTTCAGGTAATTCGGGCGGCGTTTTAAGGATGTCGCGCATTTTTGCCGGGCCGGTATTTTTGGCGAGGGACGGCTCCCGGCAAAGTTCATATAACCGCTGCGCTGAACTCAGGGCTTCCGGCAGCAGCGCTTTCAATCGGTGCTCCACCTCACTGTCCTGGACCTTGAGCATCGCGCCGTAGTCATCCGGGTCGGACAGCGGACTGTGACGCACCATCGGGTCCACAAACAGCTGTTCGGCGATCACTTCCAGGGGGAAGCGCCTCAAAAGCTGCATGACCGCCGCGTTGGTGCGGTTCGCGAGCAGAAAGGGTAGGGCCAGGTCGCCGGCCATCCGGGCGGCCTGGTCGTTGTCGATACTGAAGTCCGGGGGAACGCCGAAGGAACGGCAGGCGGAGCGGGCTATCGTGCTGCAAAAGGAATCAATAGTTGAAATGCGCGCGCGGTGAAACTCATCAAGCGCTTTGCGGGCGGCGGGGTGATCGGTTTCTCGCAGCGTGGCGTAAATCCGCGCTTCCATCTCGGTAGCCGCCTTTTGGGTGAAGGTCAGGGCCAGAATGGAGTCGACCGGTAGGCCTTTTTCCACTACCAGATGAATGTAGCGGGCCGCCAGCACCCGTGTCTTGCCGGAGCCGGCCCCGGCGGCTACTACGGTGTTCCGCGCGCTGAGTGCCGCTTTTTGCTGGGCGCCGTCCAGAGCGGCTATTATTTCGGAGTAGGACTTCATGCCTTCACCTCACTGTACCTGATAAACTGTGCGGCAGATGCCGCGGGAGGGGCAGTTCAGACAGGTCCCTCTGGGCAGGTTTTCCGGTTTTCGGAAATCTTCGGCGCGTACGGCGGCGGCGAACTGCCGCGCGGTTTCCTGGAAGGCGGTCATCGCCGCTTCGAATTCGGTCCTGCTAAAATAGGGCGACCGGCCAGATATTGCCGGGAAACGCTCTTTTTCCATCATGATCGGCACCAGTTTTTTGTCCTTCAGCGAGAGGAAGAAGGCGTTTTCCAGCTTTGTCCCGGCGCAGGGACTTTCAGGCGCGTTTTCGGCCAGGAAGGTATACATGGTCATTTGAAAATCAACCGGCGTTTCACGCCCTTCCATCCGGTAGTCGCTGACTTTTGGATTCTGGCCGCTTTTGTAATCGATCAGTACCGGCGTGTTGTCGGTCGGGTCCACGGAAATGCGGTCCACACTGCCGATATAACAGATTCCATCCCGGGTCAGTTTGATAAAGCTTTCCGCGGACAGCGGTATGTAGCCGTTTAAATGCTTGCCGTCCAGCTCCAGGACGGCGGATATTCCGTCGGCCAGGCGGTTGGCGATGGTTTGCAGAATGGGCCGGGCGAGGGGTCCTTTAAACTCGGCCTGAGCAGCGGTAATTTCGGCGCTCAGTTCGACTGTCCACTCCCGGTACCGCGGAATGTCTTCGGCCTTGAAAGCTCCGTCTCCGGTTTTGGAAATGCGGCGGTACAGCTGCTCCAGTATCTTATGGTAGACGAGGCCGAGGTTGCGGTCATCAAAGAGGGAGGCGTCGGTTTCAACCGGTTCCAGGCCGATAACATGCCGTAAAAACCAGCGCGCCGGGCAGGCGGCAAAACTGACCAGATCCGTCTGTGAAACCCGGACAGCGGTTTCTTCCATTTTGCGCTCCAGAATTTTCCGGGTCAACAGCGGTACGCGCCCGGAAAAAACCGTGTCCAGATAGGAAGGCAGGCGACCGGGGCGCTGGGCGTACTGTTGGAAGCTTTCCTTTTGCAAAGGATACAATACCGGCGGAAAGACCGGGCTTTGCCCTGGTTCTGAGTTCCGCGCCAACCAGAGTCGCTCACTCTCGAAGGGGTCGTTTTCGGCCGGCGCCGGTGGACAGGTTAGCGCGAAGAACCCGTGGGCGGTGCGGTAGCCGCTGAAATTGCGCAGGGCGCAGGAAAAACGCACCGTTGCCGTACCGCTTTCAGTCTGAGTTGTCGCGGCCGGATGCGCGGTGGCGTCAGGCGGTGTGCCGCTCAGGGCGCGGGGTGCCGAGCTGTACAGGCTGAAGAAAGCGGCGGAAGCGTCTTCTTCCCGGGCGTCGATTGCCTCACGGCGATCCTGCCGTAAGAATTTCAGTTGGCTGTACAGGACAGTAGCGGCGGCCTGACTGGCGTCCAGGATAAATTGATAGGGAAACGGCGTTCCGGCGGCGACCCGGTAGGGAAAAATGCTGACGCCCCCGGAACTGCGCTGGGCAACATAGGCGGTGCGCGTCAGAGAGTCAGTAAAAAAGCGGTAGGGCGATTCACTGCGGCAGTCCGGATAGAGGCTTTCCAGATCGGCGAGGGCCAGCAGTTCTTTGACGCAGCGCGACAGCACGGCATCATCTTCCGGGGCCAGGTTTTCCATATTCAGAAATTCTTCCCGGAATTTGAAGTATTGGGTGCGGATGGCCGCGAAGCTTTCGGCGCCGGTCAGAGCGGTCAGACTGTATTTAAGCTTTCTGTACCAGGAGGATAAGTCACGATCGGCAGCCTGGCGGTCCGAAGGTTCCTTGAAGGCTTCTTCCCAGATATCAAAGAGTTTGCCGTTTTCTTCCCAGGCGGTAACGCAATGGTTGCGGATGCCGAAGTCTACCAGGGCACTGGCGGTTTCCAGATTTTTCCAGGGGATCAGGCGGTCCAGCAGCAGGTCTTTCATATTCCGGAAGGCAAAATTCCCGGCCACGGCGGCATTGATGAGTGAAAACAAACGTCCGGCCGGATAGTCGGAAAGATATTTACCGGCGCGATATTCATACGGAATGGTCCGCAGTTCGAATTCCCGGCGCAGATAGGGGGCGGCGGTTTCCAGTTCGGGGACGCTTACGGCTATCTGAGCCGGCAAAACGCCGTCGCGGAGCAGCGCTTCAATACGCAGGACGGTATCGCGGTATTCTTCGCGGGCATTGTTGAACAGGGTGAGCGGCTGGCTGGTCGCGGCCGGCGGGCAGTGAACTATGGAAACGTGCGGAGAGCCGGAGAGCAGGTCGGCATACTCGCAGAAATCCTCCATGGCCTCCGGAAAGAAGATGGTGTAGTGCTTGCCGGTATCCTTGAAGGGGGGACGCATCCAGGACGGCTCAAAAAGCTGATGCGCTTCCATGAAGGCCGCCCAATCCTGATAAAGGAAGGCGAGATCGCGGTCCTCAAGCTCGGCGCGTCCGGGAAATTCTGAGCGGGCTCGCGGAGATGAGTCGGCCTTGCGTTTCCACAGCCCGAGCTGGGGCAGTATCCCGGCTAGCCAGCCGGCAAAAGCCTGGCCGCCGGAGGCGTATTCGGGGGTGATCAGGGAGCGCAGCAGCGGTTCGCCGCTCTGGTTGCGCATGGCCAGGTTGTGGGCATACAGCAGCCGGACCACCGCGGAAGCCGGTTTTTTGCCCGTGACGGTTTCGCTGATCGACTGTTCCTTGAAGCGGTCCCAGGCGATAAAGCGGTTGGCGGCCACCGTTTCCGCGCCGGTAATGTCGAGGGCTTCACGCAGCCACAGTGAGGCGGCTACATCGGAGGGAAATACAAATACGGCGGCGGAATCGCTGCCGCGCGCGGCAATTTCCCGCTCAATGACGTTCATCGGCTTAAGCCTTTTGCTCTTCGTACTCTTTTTTGAGGCGGTTGTACTCGGTTTTCATCTGAGCGGTCAAGTTGGACTGACGGGCCAGGCGCTGCGCCAGCAGCCGTGAGAGGAAAATGCCATAGTGGGGGTTTTCGCGGATCAGGTTGATAAAGACCATCTTGGGGATGCGCACCAGGGTGCCTGAGCCGATAGAAACGATGGTGGCTGAGCGGCGGTCATTGAGCAGGAAGGACATCTCACCGATGAAAATATCGTTGGGATTGAGCACGGTGATCAGTTTTTTCTGCACATAGACGGCGTATTTGCCGGAGCGGATATAGAACAGGTCGTTGGAGGGGTCGCCTTCCTTGCAGACAATCTGCTTGTCTGTAAAATTAAGGATTTGCTGTTCCTGCATGATCACCGGGATGGTGTTGGTATAGTCGCACTGGTTGGCCATCTCGAAAGAGGCTTCATTACCCTTGTCGTTGTAGCTTACTTTGGAGACAAAGGATTCGGCCAGCTTGATGCCCATGCCGTGCAGACCGGCGGTCAGTTCTCCCTGCAGCCGTTTTTTCCAGTCAAAGCCTTCGCCGTCGTCGCGGACGGAGATGCGGGTACGCTCGGTGGAGATATCGTAGGCGATGTAGACTTTTTTACCGGCCGCTTCCGGGGTTTGCGTTTTCAGGGCAATCAGATCCAGCATATTTTTCCCGTCGGAAAGCCAGGCGGTTTTTTCGTCATAACCGATTTTACAGTTACCGTGCTCGACGGCGTTGAGCAGCAGCTCCATCAGGGCGCCCTGCAGGGCCGAGCGGCTTTCGTCATTGAGCCGGTTGGTATTATAGAGATAACTGGTAATCAGATTGCAGTAAAACAGAATGTCCATCGGATCATTGTCGCTGGTAAAGGAGCCGGTTTCGGTGGTGTTCATCTGCTGCTGCATGCCGCGGTTAAAAAGTATCTGCTTGTTCTGGGTCAGAATACGCAGAATGCGGTCGCTGTTTTCCTCAAAGTTCTGACGGGTCAGCACCAGCAGGATGTTGGGATCGCGCTGTTTTTCCAGTTGGGTTTTCTGGCGGTGGTCATTAACGATGGCGATAATACCGCCGAAATGCAGCCAGGGGTCGGCATGTATGACCTTCATCAGTTCGGCAGCCTTAAGCGCCGGATCGCCAAAGTCTATAATCTTTATTTCGGGGAGTTCGTAATTAAAATAACTGATGATTTCGGCCCGTTTTTCCAGGAATACAGGCTGGAAGTCGCCGGAAGAATGCTCGCAGGCCTTAGTAAAGGCATGTACGGTAGAGGCTGTCGTGCAAACTATCGGAATATTTTTCATACGATCTCCATTCAATTATTCTAGCATAATTTAACCGAACGGACTATACTTTTAATACATTATGGATACCTTGAACTTTCTACCGGGCAAGCCCCTGCCGCTCGGAGCGACCGTGATGAACAACGGAGTAAACTTCAGCGTCTTCACCCGCCATGGCAAGGGCGTGATTCTTGAACTTTTCAAGGATGGCGGAGATGCTGAATCCTTCAGCAGTTATTCTCTGGATCCGGCCGTAAACCGCACGGGGGATCTCTGGCATGTCTTTGTGGAAGGCCTTTCCGCTGAGGCCCTGTATCTGTATAGGGTAGACGGTCCGTTCCGCCCGAACGAAGGAATGCGTTTTAACGTCAACCGCTATCTGCTGGATCCCTATGCCAAGGCTCTGACCCCCTGTTCGATATTCGCCGAACTGGATAAATCTTATATTCCGCCGCCGCATATTGACGGGGATCTCTTCTTTACAACGCATCGCACCGCCTCCGGCTTCCCGAAATGCATCGTAATCAACGACGATGAGTTCGACTGGCAGGGCGACCGGCCGCTCAACTATCCGCTGCGCTTCAGTGTGCTCTATGAGGCGCATGTGAAAGGCTTAAGCGTGCATCAGAGTTCCGGCGCTGCCCATCCGGGTACCTACCGGGGAGTAATTGAGTCTATTCCCTATCTGAAAGAATTGGGTATTACCAGTCTGGAACTGCTGCCGATCAACGAATTTGACGAAAACGAAAATAGCCGTCCCAATCCGCGTACCGGCGAAAAGCTCAAAAATTATTGGGGATACAGCACCATCGCTTTTTTCGCGCCCAAGGCCACCTATGCCTTTGACAGGACTCCCGGCGGACCGGTACGTGAGTTTAAGGAGATGGTCCGCGAACTGCACAAGGCCGGTATCGAAGTAATCCTGGATATCGTGTTCAATCATACCGCCGAGGGTAATGAACGCGGAATAACCATGAGTTTCCGGGGCTTTGACAATTGCATATATTACATGCTCGAGGATAATAAACGCTATTACCGCAATTATTCAGGTTGCGGCAATACGCTGAACTGCAATCATCCGGTAACCCGCTCCTTCATTCTGGACTGTCTGCGCTACTGGGTAACCGAGATGCATATTGACGGTTTTCGCTTTGACCTGGGCTCAATTCTGGGCCGGGACCAGCGCGGTAATATGCTGGAGAATCCGCCGATGCTGGAGCGCATCGCCGAGGATCCGGTACTGCGTCAAACCAAGATCATCGCCGAGGCCTGGGACGCCGGCGGGGCCTATCAGGTTGGTTGGTTTCCCGGCGGCCGCTGGGCTGAATGGAATGACCGCTACCGCGACGATGTGCGCGTTTTCTGGCGCGGCGATTCCGGAACGGTACATCATTTTGCCACCCGGGTCACCGGCTCCTCGGACCTGTATCTGCGGGACGGCCGTAAGCCCTTTCATTCCATCAACTTTATCACCAGCCATGACGGCTTTACCCTCAATGACCTGGTTACCTATAACGGCAAGCATAATGACGAGAACGGCGAGGAAAACCGCGACGGTAGTGACCATAACTGCAGTTATAATTACGGCTTTGAGGGCGAATCCGTTAACCCGGTTATCGAACAGACCCGTAACCGCCAGGTTAAGAACATGATTTTGACCCTGATGGTTTCGTTGGGTACCCCGATGCTGCTGATGGGCGATGAGATCCGGCGCAGTCAGGGCGGTAACAATAATGCTTATTGCCAAGACAACGAAACCTCCTGGATGGATTTTCAAAATACCCGCGCCCATGCTGACATTTTCCGTTTTACGCGATTGATGATAGCTTTCCGCCGCCGGCACCGTTCTTTCCTGCGCCCGGAGTTCTTTACCGGCAAAGGCGGACACACCCACGCCTCACCGGATATCAGCTGGTACAATGAAAAGGGTCAGAGCGTGGACTGGTCGCTGATGCAGGGCTTTTTGGCCTATCGTCTGGACGGCAGCCAGGCCGACGTACTCTCCGATTGTGACGATAACGACTTTTTTATCATGTATAACGCCACCGCCAAGGATATAACCGCGGTACTCTGCGCCCCGCCCCGGGGTAAGAAGTGGTACCGGGTAATCGATACTTCTTTTGATTCTCCCCAGGATATTTTAGAGAGTGGACAAGAAGAACTGCTATACAGTCAGGAAAAATACGTGATTCCGGCCCGCAGCAGTGTTGTTTTAATGTCCGGTCCTGCGGTCTAGCGCGCTACGTTGCGCCCATTGTCAGCCATTGACAGATTCTACTTTTGTATTTAAGCTGTCGCCACGGTTTGATAAATCGGTTTACCTTCCAGGCCGTCATCCTGCTCCACATTGTTGCGGCGGCCTGACAGAAAAGGGAGATACTCATGCAATTTGATAAAGAGAATTTCAAGGAAGCGATTCACTCGCGCCTGAAACGCAATTATGGAAAGAAACTTGACGAAGCCAGTCAGCACGATCTGTTCGACGCTGTTTCCAGCGCGGTGATGGATTATGTGCAAACCAACTGGATCGCCACCCGCAAAGCTTACGAAGATAAGCAAACCCGGCAAATGTATTACCTCTCGGCCGAATTTCTGATGGGCCGCGCCTTGAGCAATAACCTGATAAACTTCGGGGTTATGGATGCCGTCAAGGAAGTGCTGGCCGAACTTAACTTTACTTTTACCGCTATCGAGGACGAAGAACCCGATGCCGGCCTGGGCAATGGTGGCCTGGGACGTCTGGCAGCCTGTTTCCTGGACTCCCTGGCGACCTTGGACTATCCCGGACACGGTTACGGTATCCGGTATCAGTACGGTATGTTTGAACAGAAGATCCAGAACGGTTTCCAGGTGGAATACCCGGATAACTGGCTGAAGCACCGCGATCCCTGGGAGGTTAAGAGATCAGACCTCGCCGTTAAGGTACTGTTCGGCGGCAACCCGGTAATCGAGAAAGATTCCAAAGGTCATGACGTCTTCAAGCTGGTCGGCGCCGAAGAAATTACCGCTACCCCCTATGATATTCCGATAATCGGCTACGGTACCAAGACCGTAAACCGCCTGCGCCTCTGGGAAGCCAGTTCCGAAAACGGCTTTGACCTGCAGCTGTTCAACGATATGCACTACAACCGTGCCGTTGAACGCCAGAACAACGCTGAAAACATTTCCCGCGTATTGTATCCGAACGACTCCGGTCCTTCCGGTAAGGCCCTGCGCCTGAAGCAGCAATATTTCTTCTCGTCAGCCAGTCTTCAGGACCTGATGAACAAGTATAAACGCGATCACGGCGCTGATTTCAGCGATTTCCCCACCTACAACGTCATCCAGCTCAATGATACCCATCCGGTAGTGGCCATCCCCGAGCTGATGCGCCTGCTGATGGACGATAACGGTCTCGGCTGGGAAGCGGCCTGGGATATTGTCAGCCGCACCTTCGCCTATACCAATCATACCATTCTGGCCGAAGCGCTGGAAAAGTGGCCGATCGACATTTTCCAGGGCTTGCTGCCGCGCATTTATCAGATTGTCGAGGAAATCAACCGCCGCTTCCTGGTGGAGTTGCGCGAGAAGTTCCCCGGCGACTGGAAAAAGCAGAATCACATGAGCATTATCGGTGATGGCATGATCCGCATGGCTTGGCTGGCTATCGTGGGCTGTTTCTCGGTCAACGGCGTTGCCGCCCTGCACACCGAGCTGCTCAAATCCACTGAGTTGGCCGACTGGTTCCAGCTCTATCCCGCGAAGTTCAATAACAAGACCAATGGCGTTACTCAGCGCCGCTGGCTGCTCAGCGCCAACCCTGCCCTGGCTACTTTTATTACCGACAAGATCGGCACCGGTTGGGAAAAAGACCTGACCCAGCTCAAAAAGCTGGAAAAGTTCGCCGATGACGCTAAAACGCTGAACGCCTTTATGGCCATCAAGCGCGCTAACAAGGTGGCCCTGGCCGAGTACCTTAAAAAGACCCAAGGCGTGGAAATTGATCCGGACTCCATTTTTGACGTTCAGATTAAGCGCCTGCACGAGTACAAACGCCAGCTGCTGAATGTGCTGCACATCATGTACATGTACAATCGTATCCTGGAGGACGCTTCCTACAATCCGCAGCCCCACACCTTTATTTTCGGAGCCAAGGCCGCTTCCGGTTACCGCCGGGCCAAGAGCATCATCAAGCTGATCAACACCATCGCCGACCGCATCAACAACGATCATCGCGTCAAGGGCAAGATCAAGGTCGTGTTCGTGGAAAACTACCGGGTTTCCGTCGCCGAGAAACTGTTCCCGGCTTCCGATGTCTCGGAGCAGATCTCCACCGCCGGTAAGGAAGCCTCCGGAACCGGTAACATGAAGTTCATGATCAACGGCGCCCTGACTATCGGTACCCTCGACGGCGCCAATATCGAAATCGTCGAGGAAGCCGGCGCCGAAAATGCCTTTATTTTCGGCCTGACTGCCGCGGAAGTTTTGAAAATCGATGTTGAGCACTCCTATAATCCCCAGGAATTCCTGAAGCGTAATCCGCACCTGGCCAAGGTTCTGGAGCAGCTGGTGGACGGCACCTACAGCAGTCTGCAGGAAAACTTGTTCCGCGAACTGTATGACTCGCTGGTTTACGGGGTGGAAGGTCAGCGTCCGGACGTGTATTACGTTCTGGCGGACTTCGACGCCTATGCCCGCTCGCATGAAGAGCTGGCCAAAGCGTATGCCGATAAGTCCAAGTGGGCTAGGATGGCCTTCCTGAACGTCGCCCGTTCCGGCAAGTTCAGCTCGGACCGCACTATCGAAGATTATGTGCGGGACATTTGGAAGCTGAAGAAAGTTGTGATAAAATAAGACCGGGAATACCTGAAAAGAGCCTACGGGCTCTTTTCGCGTTTTTCCAGGGGAGTAAAGACATGAGAAACAGAATTATTGGGATTGCCGTGGCGCTGCTGCTGGCTGTACCGTTTTTTGCCCAGGAAGCGCCGCTGGCGGTACTCAGCCAGGCCGATATCGATCGCTTTTTGTCAGACTTCAACGCCATCGACACAGAAATGAACGCGCTTGGCGATAAGTATGAGGATCTGTATCAGACAACCCCGGATGATCCTATTCCAGTGATGATCGCCAAGGTTCGCGCCGTGGAAGTTCCGGCCGAGATCAGCGAAATTTTCACGCGCCACGGTCTGGGTACCAACGGTTTTGAAAAAGTGCTGGTATTGACCTTCGCCTACAGCTATTACGAAATGGAAAAGAGCCTGGCTCAGATGGCCGTTGAGTACGCCGGGGACAGCGAATTGATGGCTTACCTGGAGGAATACAAAACTCAGGTGGCGCTGATCAAATCCGCGATCCATCCCTCCGATCTTGAAGTCGTGGAAAAAAACCGAGAGGCGTTACGCGCGATTCTCTCCAATGAGGATCAGGGCCTCGATTCCGCCGAATATAATCCCGACGAGTATTAATTTCCGCGTTGACGGCTAATAAATCGTTAGCAAAAGCCCCGAACCAGAGCGGTCCGGGGCTTTTTTTGTGCCATTACAGTTAATGCAGTCCTTATTCAGCGAAATACCTGTACAAATGCACCTAAAAGGAATAAAATGACGCATTGTTAGAAACCAAAAGATACCAATGGCGGTATGCCGGTTGCAAAGGCGTAATCGGTTTTGCTCAATGAGGAGTAGTTATGGCTAACGCGTACATTCAGGATGTCTTGGCACAAGTCAAGGCTCGAAACGGTCACGAAAGTGAATTTCTTCAAGCGGTGCACGAAGTTCTGGAAACCCTGGAACCGGTAGTGACACAGATGCCCGAGCTCCAGAAGAATGCGATTCTGGAACGGATGGTGGAACCCGAGCGTGTTATCATGTTCCGTGTTCCCTGGGTTAACGATGCTGGCAAGGTCTGTGTAAACCGCGGTTACCGCGTGCAGTTCAACAGCGCCATCGGCCCCTATAAGGGCGGAATCCGCTTTCATCCTTCCGTAAATCTTTCAATTCTAAAGTTCCTCGGTTTTGAACAGGTACTCAAGAACAGCCTGACAACCCTGCCGATGGGCGGTGGTAAGGGCGGTACCGATTTTGATCCCCATGGAAAAACTGATGGTGAAGTGATGCGCTTTTGCCAGAGCTTTATGACTGAGCTGTATCGCCATATCGGCGCCGATACTGACGTACCGGCCGGTGATATCGGCGTCGGCGGACGCGAGATCGGTTATATGTTCGGTCAGTACAAGCGCCTGGCTAATGAGTTTACCGGTGTTTTGACCGGCAAGGGCCTGACCTACGGCGGTTCCCTGATCCGTCCCGAGGCTACCGGTTATGGCTGCGTATACTTCGCCGACAACATGCTGAAGCAGAAAGGCGACGGTTTCAAGGGCAAGGTCTGCGCGGTGTCCGGTTCCGGAAACGTGGCTCAGTACTGTGTCGAGAAACTGCTCCAGCTCGGTGCCAAGCCCGTAACTCTTTCCGACTCCAACGGCTTTATCTACGATCCGGACGGAATCGACGCTGAAAAACTGGCCTTCGTAATGGACCTCAAGAATGTCCGTCGCGGCCGCATCAGCGAATATACCAAAAAATACAGCAAGGCAACCTATACTGAGGGTCAGCGTCCCTGGTCCGTCAAGGCCGATTGCGCTTTCCCCTGCGCGACCCAGAACGAAGTCTCCGGCGCCGACGCCGAAGTCATGGTCAAGAACGGTTGCAAATTGGTAGCTGAAGGCGCCAACATGCCTTCAACTCCCGAAGCTATCGAAGTTTTCCTGAAAAACAAGGTGCTCTACGCTCCCGGAAAGGCCGCTAACGCCGGTGGTGTCGCCACCTCCGGTCTGGAAATGACCCAGAACTCCATGCGTCTGGCCTGGACCCGTGAAGAAGTCGACACCCGCCTGCAGGCTATCATGAAAAACATTCATGACAACGCCTGGAACGCCGCCAAACAGTTTGGCCAGGAAGGCAACTACATGATGGGCGCCAATATCGCCGGCTTCCTGAAGGTTGCCAACGCCATGATCGCTCAGGGTGTGGTGTAACTGAATTTAAAAGAAAAACAAGGCCGCTCCGGTTTGGAGCGGCTTTGTTTTTTAAGGAGAGGATTTTTAAGGTTGGTCAGTTATTGCTGGAGGCTTCGGCCAGCGCTTCGTCTTCGTAGACAGCCAGATAGTTAGCGTTCAGCCGCCGGGCCATGGCTTCCGGCACGCTGTCAAATGAAACGCCGTACACGAAATCCGTTCCCGATCTTTTAGCCCAGGTAACCTTGCCGCTCAGGCCGATGCTCTCGCCGCCGGCATCGAGATCAACGAAGGATAGGGCCAGCTCGCTGTCGATATCGTAGCGCGAGGGGCATTCAAACTGAACTCCGCCGAGGGAGACATTTCTGGTAATGATACCGTAATGCGATTCGGCTTTGCCGTGCAGGTTTGAAACCGATTCGGGCAGCACATCCAGAGACCAGGACCTGGCGACGCGGCCGAAACGGCGGCGGTCGCTTTCGGCCATTACGACGCGGTCCTTGCCGGTGTACTTGGCCTGATATAGGGCGCGGTCGGCGGTTTTAATGAGTTCGGTGAGGTCCTTGGCCGAGGTCGGGTAGGTGGCCGTGCCCCCGGAAATGGTTACTCCTTCTTCCTGGAAGAGACTGCGGGTTTTCAGGGTGGCCCGGATGCGCTCGGATAGTATGAAGGCCCCGGTGGAGTCGGTTTCCGGGAGCAGCACCAGGAACTCTTCGCCGCCGTAGCGGCAGACTATGTCTTCCTCGCGAACCATTTCTTTCAGATAGCGGCACAGTTCCTTAAGCACCTGGTCGCCGAAGACATGACCCTTATTGTCGTTAAGCTGTTTGAAGTTATCAATATCCAGTATGAAAATCGACAGTTCCTTGTTGTAGCGCTCGCAGCGGTTGATTTCCTTGCGCAGGGCGATATCCATGTAGCGGCGGTTGAACACTCCGGTCAGGCCGTCGATCATGGCCAGTCGTTCGGTCTGCTTGAAGGCGTGGATTTCTATCAGCATCGGGGCGGAAAGCAGGTGACTGGAATTGGTGAAGTAGTCCACCAGGGCGAGGTGCAGGCCGACCGGGCGCTGTAGGGAGCGGGAAAGAGTTTCGCAGCGCTCCACAATCGCCTGCCAGTGACGAATGGCATCCTGTTCCGAAAAATCGAGGTGCACAAAAATTTCCAGCAGGGCTGAAAAGAAAAAATCGCATTGTCCGGCGTCATTGGCCAGCCGTTTAGCCTGGGTTAGATAGTAGTCGCTATTCAGGGCGGACTCTCCGCCGACCAAGTCTATAATCCTATCTTGTAGTCCCTTCAATTCTCCTTCACTCATAGGCCTGTCCTTTCAGAAAAAACTTTTGAGGAATTGTACCACCATAAGCGCTTGTTGTCGAGAATCTAATAAAAAAACATTAGATGAATCTAATACTCCGCGTTTTAATCCTTTACTGAATAGCCGGCTTCGGATACGGCTTGCGCGATATCCGCGTCGCTGGTAAGGCCTTCAGTCTCGATGCTGGCCGCGTTCTTCGCTAAGTCAACCTTGGCCTTGATTCCGGGAAGGGTATTAAGAGCCTTCTCAACCCGGGCCGCGCAGTGTTTACAGGTCATTCCCTGGATTTGTATGGTTTTCTTCATAGTGTTCTCCTTGTTATCGAAATATACTAATTTCAGTAGCAGTTATTGAATTTTACTATTACATTTATAAGTAATTCACAGCGATAACACTAGATCTATCGCGTAAAAATAAAGGTGAGATTATGAAAACAAGTTATGTTAAACGGATCGGGTTAAAACCCGCCATAGTAATGCTGATGTTGATCGCGGCAACAGTGGTTGTAGCTTCCTGCGCGCCCAAGGCGGCGGCGATTAGCGGCGCGACCGCCTGGGACGCCGGGATAAACGGTGAGGTAATCGCGGTAGACGCCCTCAATATTACCCGCGGTTCGCTGGTTAACACGGTCAGTTCCTCCGGCGTGGTTGCCGGCGTGAACGAGGCTGTAGCCGTAGCCGAAACTCAGGGCATTGTCAAACGCGTGGCTTTCAGTATCGGTGACCGGGTAACCGCTGGAGCGGAACTGTTGCGGGTGGACGACAGTATCGCCGCCCTCAATTTACAGCGCGCCAAGGATCAGCTTGATTCCGCCAATCTGGAGCTGAAGGCTAACGAGCAGTTGACTGCCAGCGGCGGCTCTTCTCCGGCGGCCTTAACGCGCGCCCGCAGCGCCGCCAGCGCCGCTAACGCTCAATACGAAACAGCCCTGAAGGCCTTTAATGATACCGTAGTCCGCTCTCCGATTTCCGGCCTGATCGCCTCGCGCGAAGAAACGGCGACTGTCGGCAATATTATATCGCCCTTTACCCGCATCGCCCGGATTGTGGACAACAGCTCCTTCCGGATAACCGTCGGCGTAGGCGAGCGGGAAGTCGGCCTGATTGAGTCCGGCGCCGTGGCCATGGTTTCTATCCCGGCGGCGCTTGGCGAGACCGAAGTACGCGGTACGGTGACGGCGGTAGGCGCCGGGGCCGACAGCGCCACCGGCAGCTTTCCGGTAGTGGTTTCGTTCCGCAATGAGTGGGGCAATCTGGTAAAGTCCGGGATGTCCGCCTCTGTTTCCGTTTCCGCCCGGGAAAGCCGGCCGGTAATCGTGGTGCCGGCTTCCGCCCTGGTGCGGCGCGGAAACCGCTTTGCCGTTTTTGTGGAAAAAGGCGGCCTGGCCCAGGCCCGGGAACTGACTTTGGGCCGGAAGATTGGCGTACGGGTGGAAGTTCTTTCCGGGCTTGAAGCCGGGGAGAAGCTGATTATCAGCGCGTTGGGCCGCCTTCAGAGCGGAACCCCGGTGGCTTTGACCAACCGCGGTGACAGCGCGACGTACGAGTAAGGTTTTAGTATGAACATACCCAAGTTTTCAATAGATAACCATGTCTTGCTGACCATTGTACTGTTCACCCTGCTCTTTTTGGGAGGGGTCAGCATTGCCCGCCTGCCTCAGGAGCAGTTTTCGGAAGTGCCCTTCTACTGGGTCAACGTGATTGTGCCCTACCCCGGAGCTTCCAGTGAGGATATTGAGCGTTCGGTAACCTTAAAAGTTGAGCAGGAGATGCAGGGCATCGACAAGCTCAAAGGCGTTCAGAGCGTAACCAGCGAAGGCCTCTCCGTGGTGCGTGTAGAATTCGACGATGGTATTACCCAGGATGAGTTTGAACGGTTGTATCAGGAAGTGCGTTCGCGGTTTTCCCGCGTAGTGCTGCCGGACGGCACGTTGCAGGCCAGCATCAGTGATTTTTCGTCTAATGACTTTCTGCCTGTCATAGAGGTGGTGCTGACCGGAGAGGTGCCTTACGAAACCCTTGACCAGAGCGCCCGGCTGCTGCGCGACCGCTTTCTGTCAGTTTCCCAAGTTTCCTCCGTGGATCTTTCCGGGAGCCGTAAGCGCCGCATCGTTCTGGCCGCTGACCGGGATAAACTGGAAGCTGTCGGACTCGCGCTCACCGACATAGTGCGCGCTGTGCAGCAAAAAAATGTCTCCGTACCAGGCGGAACCCTGGAGACGACGGCACGGGAGTATCTGCTGCGTACCGTCGGTGAGCTGGACGGACTGTCCGACCTGGACAGGGTGATTGTCCGGCGCTCCGCCGGCTCGAGTTCGATACTGCATGTCGGCGAAGTGGCCAAGGTGACGGACGAATTTGATCCCGATGCCAGTTACGCGCGGTTTAACGGCCAGGAAGCGGTCATCCTGCGCGTCACCAAGATTCCCAAGGGCGACGCCATCAGCATAATAGCCTCCGTACGCGCCATAGTGGCGGAACGCGGTGATCTGATTCCGGAGGGCGTTTCCGTCAATCTGGTAAACGATTCGACGATTCAGATCCGGGATTCAATCGATGTATTGGTTTCAAACGCCATTCAGGGACTGATTTTGCTGACCCTGATACTGTTCCTGTTTGTGGGCGCGCGCAACGCCATCATGACCGCCGTCGGCATACCGGTGACCTTCGCCATTACCTTTGTGATCCTGGAACTGCTGGGCGAGACCATCAATACCAATACCCTGTTCGGTCTGGTCCTGGTGCTGGGAATGATCGTCGATCATGCCATCGTACTGACCGAAAATTCCTACCGGCTCCGGCTTTCCGGCTTAAGCCGGGTGGACGCTGCCATCCAGGGTACCAATCAGGTTATCTGGCCGATTATCGCTTCTTCTCTGACAACCATCGCCGCCTTCCTGCCCTTGATGCTTTTGCCCGGTACAATCGGTAAATTCCTGCGGGTCATTCCTCTGGTAGTGACCGTGGCTCTGGCCGTTTCTACTATAGAGTCGATTTTTTATATTCCCTCCCATCTGGTGCACTGGCCGGACAGGGATTTCAAGCCGCTGCTGGCTCAGGCTTTTGAGCGCTTAAGGTTGCGCTTTGAACGCTTGATTGCTGTAATTTACAAAAAACGCGGCTATACCGTAGCCGGTTTTTTTCTGGCGACGGTTATCATTTTCAGCTCCCTGGCCTTTGTGAAGGTTGATCTGTTTTCCGCGGAAGATTTTTCTCTGTTTTATATTGATATAGAAATGCCTTCCGGCTCCAACAAGGGCCGCACCGACGCCTTTGTCAAAGAATATGAAAGCCGGATACTGCCTCTGGCCGGAAACGGCGAGATTGTGAATGTGCTGTCCACGATCGGCAAGACTTCCGGCAATACGGCCGAGATTCTGGTGGATCTGGAAGAACTGAAGGATGGCCGCAAGCGCTCCATTGCCGAAATAATGGAGGAGGTCAAGCAACTGACCGCCGATATTCCCGGAGCGGACGCGGTGCTTTTCCGCAAAGCCCAGTCCGGGCCGCCGACCAGCGCGGCGATCGGTTTCCGGCTGCGCGGTGACGATTACGCCGCCCTGGCCGCGGCCGCCGCCGGTATTGAACAGCAGCTGGCCTCTTACCCGGACGTTTTTAATGTGCAGAATACCTTGGAATCCGGAACCCCGGAGCTGCGCATCCGCATTAAAGAAGAGCGAGCCGCGGCTTACGGCCTTTCGGCGGCTACCATCGGCAGCTATATCCGCGGTTCCTATGACGGATTTCCGGCCGGTTCCATTTTCGTAAACAACGAGGAAATCGATGTGCTGGTCCGCTTCGCGGATTCCTCGCGCAGTTCGTCCATCAGCCGTTTGATGGAGCTGAAAATACCGGTCGGTAACGGGCGGGTGGTGCCCTTTTCGGCGGTCTGTACCGTTGAAGAATCCGCCGGTTTGGCGGCCATCAAGCGGGTGGACGGCAAGCGCGAGGTCAGTATCTCCGGCGATGCCTATAACAAGCGCGGCGTGCCGGCCATTAACCGCGAGATTCGCGATTGGTTCAAGGCGGAATTCGCTCCGGAAAATCCCGGTACCGAACTGGTGGTCGGCGGGGAGTTCTCGGAATTCGCGGATCTTTTGCTGCAGATTCTGCGGGTGTTCGTGCTCGGCATCTTCCTGATCTACGCCGTCCTGGGAGCGCAGTTTAAGTCCTATACCCAACCCTTCCTGATCCTGCTGTCCATTCCGATGGCTTTTGCCGGCGTAATGCTTTTTCTGGCCCTCTCGGGCACGCCGTTCTCGACTACCGTGCTGTATGCCGCGGTAGCCCTGGCCGGTATCGCCGTCAATGACACTATTGTTCTGATCGACTTTATCAATACCGAGCGCGCCAACGGCATGGCGGTGCGCGAGGCAGTTTTACAGGCGGCGTCCTTACGGTTACTGCCGATTATGCTGACCTCGCTGACTACTATAGCCGGCTTACTGCCCACGGCCTTGGGCTTTGGCGGGTATTCGGTGGTCTGGAGCCCGATGGCCAGTACCATTATTTTCGGTTTGGTGTTTTCCACGGTGACGGCCGTAACGGTAGTACCGGCCATTTACGGTCTGCTGTACGACCGTAAAGCGCGGGTAACTGCATAGGACAAAAACAAAAAAAACGGCATAAATAATGCCGTTTTTTTTGTTTTTTCTTGAATTATGTTATTATACGTTGTATAGTATAGTTGTACAGACAATATCACGGATTTGCCCAGGAGGACGCACGCCATGTTGTTTTCAATTAATTCCGGCTTACTGGATGCCTGCGTTTTGGCGGTTCTATCGCGCGGGGATGAGTACGGTTACCGTCTGACACAACAGGTCAAGCTTTTTATGCAGATATCGGAGTCTACCCTGTACCCGGTATTGCGCCGTCTGCAAAAAAACGGCTGGCTGTCGACGTATGACCAGGAATTCCAGGGCCGGAACCGCCGGTATTACCGGATTACCAGCGAGGGACTGACGCAGCATACTCTGCACATCAACGAATGGACGGAGTATAAGAATCGTATCGAGGGACTTTTTGGAGGAGAGACACAGTTATGACACGAAGTGAATGGATGAGCGATTTGCGGGAGCGCCTGTCGCATTTGCCGCAGGAAGAGCGAGAAGCCGCCCTTTCCTATTACGAGGAGTACTTTGATGAAGCCGGCGCCGATCGGGAACAGGCGGTGATGAACGAGTTAGGCAGCCCGGCGGCCGTTGCTTCGCGCATTCTGGCCGACCACGCCGTTAAGGCCGCCAGGCAGGCTCCGAATTCGCCGCGTAAGGGTTTGTCGGCGCTGTGGTTTGTGTTGCTGGCGGTCTTTGCCGCGCCTCTGGCCTTGCCGGCTTTTTTTGGCCTGTTGGGCATCGTGATAGCGGTCATCGCTTCAATCTTCGCCATAGGCGTGGCCGCTGTGGCCTTGATGGTCGGCGGTATCGGTCTTTTCTTTGGCGGTATAGTCGGATTGTTTACTACCCCGGCGTCGGCCCTGGTGCTGTTCGGCGCGGCCTTTTTGCTGTGGGGTTTGGTGAAAATTATTTTCAGTATTATTGGAGCGGTGGTCTCGCTGCTGGGCTCGTTGATCGCCTGGCTGTTCGACAGACCGCGGGGAGGCCGGTATGGCAAATAATAATTCAGGCGGCGGAATCTTTAAGGGGATCGTGCTGGTTTGCATTGGTTGCGTATTGATCGCGATGGGCTTGAGTTTTGGAGGTCAGATGATAAAGTCCTCCTGGTGGCCGTTCTCGGGCAACCGTAATTTTCAGTTTCACTGGAACGACGGAACTGGGGAAGTGATTCAGAACCTGCCGACAGTAAACGGCGATATACCGGAAACCGTGCGGCGTATACGCGTGGAGGTCGGGGCGACCAATGTGGTTATCCGCGGCGGGGCGGTGTATGGCTACCGGCTGGAACACTATCCGGAGAACCGCATCAGCGTTACGGTTACCGGGGAAACCATCTCGTTCCGGGAAAGCGACGCCGACGGCAGTTTCTTTTTCGGTAAACGCGGAATCGATTCGCTGCTGGAGATCACGGTGCCTTCGGCCTTTGAGTTGGATGACTGCTTTGTGAGTCTGGGGGCCGGTACGATGAAGATCGAAGAAATTTCGGCTCGCCAGCTGCGCCTGGAAACCGGCGCCGGCTCGGTACGGGGCCGCGCGGTGAAGGCCGATATGGCCGCGATTGAGACGGGAGCCGGCTCGGCCGAATTCCGTGAGGCCGATTTCCGGATTGCCGAAATTCAGACCGGCGCCGGCAAGATACTGCTCGACGGAGTCATCGGCGAGCGCGCGGATATTGATACCGGCACCGGCGCCATTGAACTGCGCCTTACCGGCAGCGAAGAGGACTACTTTATCGAGGCGGATCGGGGTCTGGGCTCAGTGCGGGTGGGAAATTCCTCCTGGTCCGGCCCCGGCAACAGTACCATCGGTCAGCGGACGGCTCCCAAGAAACTGTGGCTGTCCGCCGGCATCGGTTCAGTACGCGTTACGTTTACCGACTGAGAGGGGTAGGCCAAGTTTTAGATAGCCGCTTTCCCCGATGGACTAATGTCCATCGGGTGAGCTCACCCGGTACATTCAAAGAAGAAACGCAGAATTGCTATATTCGGGGTTCAACCACGTCCTGGATTTCTTCAATGTTCATTACTAGTAACATTTAACTACGGATACGCAGTTAGGCGATGGTTTTTCTCATAGATATTAATATGCTTTTTTGGTACAAGGTTTCTGGATCAAAATCAGCGCCGTTGGACCATTCGATGGTATCAAAATTGATTTTTACTGAATTGAATAGAGTTTCATTTTTTAGTTCTTTAAAAAGGCCCTTCTCAAGATATGGGTACATGTCAAATTTTCGTGTTTCATTATTTTCAAAAGTCAGCTCTAGTTGAAAATTTGAAAGTGGTTTTACAGATATGACGCTATAATACATAATTTTACCTCATTTTAAGGGTTGAATTTTAAAGAGTCCCTCTCCATTCTGGGCAAGCTTCCAGTCTGCAATCAGTTCTTCCTGGTGAAGTTCTGCCCAAGCTTCTATGAGCTTCCGTTGTTTATTAGGCAGGTCCCCTTCAATAACTGTGCAGCTTCCAATATTAAAGGTACCTTTATAATCCTGATAGTACGCGTGGAAATGAGGTGGATTGTGTTCTGCTCCGCCAGCGTACATTCGGATGATAATTCCAAAAAACATTGAAATTGTAGGCATGATTAAAATATAAAGCTATCAGGGAAATTTGTCTACGCTTGAAAGAACTGCTGCGGGGCCCAAAGCCTGTCCTTGGGGGGTGGCGGAAGACCGCAGGTCTGGAGCCAGGGGGAGACACCCCCTTATAAAAAAAAAGGGTCAAAACCGGCGCGGGCTTTGACCTTTTTTTGATCCATAGACGAATCGAACGTCCGACCTGTTGCTTAGGAGGCAACCGCTCTATCCAACTGAGCTAATGGATCAGCTTAACAGAGGGCACTATACACGGAAAAGGGATCTGTTTCAATCCATGGCCCTTGGGGCGCTGAGGCGGAACTGGGCGTGATGATCGCGGTGGTCGTCGCTTAAGAGCAGCTGAGCTCCGCTTTGCGGGATGCCGTCCAGCAGCACTGCTGTTTCCTGTGCCTGGGTAACCTTAATGTGATAGACAGTTTCCCTGTACCGATAGGTGATTTTGTAGTCTGTCCAGTCCGGCGGCAAACAGGCTTTGATGCTCAGCACGTTGCCCCGCACGGTAAACCCGAGCAGCGATTCAAGGATCAGGCGGTACATCCAGCCGGCTGAACCGGTATACCAGGT
The DNA here is from genome assembly GCA_942493045.1 of Treponemataceae bacterium. Lineage (GTDB taxonomy): Bacteria > Spirochaetota > Spirochaetia > Treponematales > Treponemataceae > Teretinema. The sequence continues at coordinate 2,880,144 of OW818665.1, forward strand.
CCAGCCTCCCTGCCCTGAATGCGGGAATACGGAGTAAACATCGGCGGCCAGGACGTAGGGCTCAACTTTGTACACAGCTGTTTTTTCGGGACTGTCGGAATGGTTGACCGGGTTGATGATGCCGAATAACTGCCAGGCTTTTTCCGAATTTCCCAACTTCGCGAAGGCCATTGCCGCCCACACCGCCGAATGGGTGTATTGACCGCCGTTCTCGCGCACGCCGGGGACGTAGCCTTTGATATAGCCCGGATTCAGGTCGCCCTTGTCAAAGGGAGGCACCAGCAGCTTGATCAGGCCTTCTTCTCGCTGCACCAGTAACTCGTCGAGCGAGGCCATGGCTTGCCGCGACCGCTCCGGTTCGCCGGCGCCTGAGAGCACGGCCCAGCTTTGGGAGATAGAGTCAATGCGGCATTCCTGGTTGGTGCGCGAACCGAGTATTTCACCGTTGTCAAACCAGGCCCGCCGGTACCAACTGCCGTCCCAGGAACTGCTTTCCAGATTAACCTGCAGGTCGCGGGCCTTTTCGCGGCAGGCGGCTGCGAAGTCTATTTTACCGTACTCCTGCGCGGTATCGCTGAATTGCAGCAGGACCGAGTACAGGAAGAAGCCGAGCCAGACGCTTTCGCCGGTCCCTTGAATTCCGACCATGTTCATTCCGTCATTCCAGTCCCCGCTTCCCATCAGCGGCAGGCCGTGAGCGCCGAAATTTAAGCCGTGATTTATGGCGCGCGCGCAGTGCTCAAAGACAGTGGCGGTGAGGGCGGAGGGCATCGGTTTGTCGTAGTAGGATTCTTCATCGTCATTAACAAAGCGACCCTCAATGAAGGATACCTCTTCGTCGAGAATGCCGCTGTCGCCGGTGATTGATACGTAGCGGGCGACCGCCAGAGGCAGCCAGAGGTAGTCGTCGGAGCAATGTGTCCGCGTTCCCTGTCCATGGGGCGGATGCCACCAGTGCTGGACATCGCCTTCCGGGAATTGCCGCGAGGCGCAGAGCAGAATGTGCTCTCTGGCCAGCGCGCTGTCGATATGAATCAATGACATTACATCCTGCAGCTGATCGCGGAAGCCGAAAGCTCCTCCGGATTGATAGAACCCGCTGCGGCCCCATAGCCGGCTGGAAAGCACCTGGTAGACCAGCCAGCCGTTGGCCAGCACATTCAGAGCCGCGTCCGGGGTCTCAACCTGTACGGTCTCTGTGGTTTTGTTCCAGTACTCCTGAACGGCCTGCAGTTCTTTAGCGGCTTGGTTAGGCAGGCGTGATTTTTGCACCAGGGCGAGGGCTTCGGCCTTGGTACCGGCCGCGCCAAGCGTGAATACTATGCTGGTCTTTTCCCGGACCGCGAGGGTTACCGGTATTTGAATCGCCAGGCAGGGATCAAGTTTTGCTCCGGTGCGGCCGGAAAGGTTGTGACGGGTCAGGGCGTCCGGTTTGCTGATTGAACCGTTGCGCCCCAGAAACTCGCTTCTGTCGCCGGTGTGGGAGCCGTGTAAAGCGCCGGGTGCGCCTGTTGGCGCGCCGGCATCCATGAAGACGGTATTTTCCGGATATTCTGTGTTGTAGCGGTTCTGGGCGAAGAGCGCTCCGCTGAGCGGTTCCTGTTCGGTAATGATATGCATGGCGTTTTTGGCGCGCAGATCGCCCAGTACCAGCTCGCAATAGCAGGAGGCCGAGATTCTACGAACCCTTCCGGAGTCGTTGCGCAATATCAGGCGCATGAATTTAACCGGGTCTTCCTTCGCGACGTAGATCCAAAGCTCAGAGCGGATTCCCTGCTCCGAATGCTCGAATACGCTGTAGCCGAATCCGTGCCGCACGTTGTAGTCGCCCTTGCCGGGTTTCGGAAGCGCCGTCGGCGACCAGAATGCGCCGCTGTCTTCGTCGCGGATATACAGGGCTTCGCCGCTGATGTCGCTCACGGGATCGTTGTGCCAGGGACTGATGCGGAATTCATGGGCGTTCCCGCTCCAGGTGTAAGCCATGCCGGACTCCGAGACGACCGTGCCGAAACCGGGATTGGCGATGACATTTGTCCAGGGCATCGGGGTGGGTGTGTCGGCGGTTACCGTGATCAGGTATTCCTTTCCGTCTGCCGAGAATCCTCCGCAACCGTTTGCGAATTGTAAATCGGATGGCGGCTTGGCGGGTATGTCGAGCGCTTTGTTTTTTTTCCGTCCGGCAATAAGCAGATGCGGAATGAGGTGCGACACCGCCTTGCCACGGGCGAACGGTTTGCTGATCTGTTCCTCGAGCGTGCCGAGGGTATCGCTGATGATTACCCGGGCTACGGTTTGAATGAGGATGCGGTCCTCTGTCGATATCTGATCCGCGGAACGCAGGAAAATACCGCCGGGTTTAGCGCCGGTACTGGCTTCGGAGGTTACGAGCGAGAGTATCTGTTCCTGCAGCACCTGCCGGTAACTGCCGTGCTCCTCATTCCAGATTACCAGATCTACTTCCAGACCTTTTTGATGCCAGTAGGAATGCGCCTGTACCAGTTGATGCACCAGGATAATATTCGCGGGATCCTTGATTTGCAAAAGTACGATCGGCAGGTCTCCGGAGATTGAGTAACCCCACAGTCCGGACTGACCGCGCCGGTTGGCGAGGATATTCGCCGTATCGGCGCGCATTTGGGCATGCGTATAAATAATTTTTCCGGCGAGTCTGATGTAGAGGTAGGCATCTTCTTCCAGGGCGTTGAGCTGCTGCAGTACAATTTGGCTGTGCGTTCGGGCCAGTTCGAAGGCCCGATTGGCAAAACGGCGGCTGCCGTATTTTTCGGCCAGCAGCAGCGCTGCATCCCTGGTCGCGCTGATTCCGGTGATCAGGTCGATGGTGACCGAGGCATCGCTGTCGATTATGACGCGCTTCCGGATCGAGGCCACCGGATCAAGCACGGAACCCTGAGAATCTGAAAGCGCGGCGTCGTTTTGCATTGCCAAAGGCGACGCCGATGTTCTCCCCCGCCCGATAAACAGCAGGCGATCGGTTTCGAAAGAGGTGCCGATTACTTTTGAATTCCGCACATTCATTAAATGTAGCAGGCAGGGAAAATAATCAGTCGGTGAGCGTTTGCGTCGGGTGAAAAGCAAAGTGTCTTTGTCGGTGAGTATTTCCGACTGCATGAATAAATTGCTGAAGCAGGGGTGGGCGCTGTCATTTTCGGCCGGGGTCAGCACTACCTCCGCGTAACTGGTAACCTCGATCGTCCGTTGACCGCGGGACCGATTGGTTATTCTGATTCTCCGCAGTTCGATATCATCTTCCGGGGAGACGACAATTTCCGTGTATGTTTCAAGGTCGTTGTCCCGGCGTCTGAACTCTGCCCGGCCTTCGGAGAAAATGGCTTCATAGCTGTCCGGATGCGCGCCGGTCGGCTGAAAAGTGTTTGACCAGAATTCGCCGGTCTTGATGTCCTTGATGTAAACGAACGATCCCCAGTGGTCGCAGGTGGTATCCTCGCGCCAGCGGGTCAGAGAGAGTTCTTTCCAGCGGCTGTAACCTCCGCCGGAATTGGTGACCATAACATGATACTTACCATTGGAAAGTATTTGGACTTCCGGGGCCATGGTGTCGTATTTGCGGATGTTTCTGGCCTGAATCTGAGGGGTCTCAATTCTGGTCGGTAAGTCCAGGCTTTCATTGTGGTTGGTGTGGATAATAGCGGTGCGCGGTATTTTTTCTTCCAGCAATAAGATTGTGGCCCGAATCGCCGGAATACGCGCAAACCGGTTCTGCATTTTTTGGCCATGCAGATGTGATGCTATTGCCAAAAAGCTCATGCCCTGATGATGAGCCATAAAGGACCGCACAATCGCGGCTGAATGTCCCGAAAGCACGCGGGCCTTGGTATAGTCAACCGCTTCATAAAAACCGTAGTCGCCTTCAAAGCCCTCCTCTGAAAGGCGCTGAAGATTATGACCGGCGGCTTCCGGGAGGACGAGCAGCGCCAGCGCGGAAGCGTAGGGCGCGATAACCAGGTCGTCCATCAAGCCGCGCTTTAATCCCAGGGACGGCACGCCGAAAGCCCGGTACTGATAATTCAGGCTTACATCAAAGAGGTTATAGCCTGACTCAGATATGCCCCAGGGAACTCCGCGCAGACTGCCGTAGGCAATTTGACATTCAACGGCCCCGACGCAGGTTTGGTCGAGGATGGTTTTTTCGAACGACGGCATGACCAACAGGGGCATCAAGTATTCGAACATTGATCCGCTCCAGGACAGCAGGATCGGGTTTCCGTCCGGGTCGGTGAGCAGCCTTCCGAGGGCAAACCAGTTTTCCTGCGGAATCTGGCCGAAGGCGATAGCGATAAAACTGACCAGTCGGGCCTCAGAGGCCAGCAGGTCATAGAATCCGGTATCGGAGCGGTGTGAGTCCACGGCATAACCGATGGTGAACAGGTTGCGCTTTTTGTTATATAAAAAGGTGAAGTCCATAACCGCCAGACGTCCGGTCTGCTCGGCTAGCAGGGTGATTTGCGATAGCCGCTCCATCGCGCGGCCGTGGGCCAGTTCCAGGACTGCGGTCAAATCGAGGACTGCGGGCATCTCGGCCGGGAATTCCGCGTCGATATCATGTTCCTGCCTCAGCAGTGACTCGGTTGCTTCAAGTATTTCGACAAGGCTGATGTTGCGGTCAAGAACTTCCAGTTCCGGATATCCCGTGAACAACGCCGGACGCAGACAGCAGGGGTACAGCAGTTCGATTTCTTCGATCATGATCAGGCATTGACGCGAAAGGGCATCGGCCCACCACTGCAGTTGCAGCTCCATCCTGGCGGTACTGGTTTCGATAATCGAATTTGTCAGCAAATGCAGGCCCAGAATGGCAGAGTGGATATCAGAGATTTTCCGCGGCGGATTGAGCGTAATGCCGGCTAGCGCCGCTGTGAAGAGTGTATAGGCTTCCGGCACATCCTTGTCCAGGTATTCTCCGAGAATAAGGCCGGTGTCTTCTAGAGACTTCCAGAAATTCTCATTGAATATTGGCTCGGCGCTCATGACGGTTAGCGCCGAGCTGAGCGTTAACAGGTGCGCGGAAAGGTTTCCGCTGTCCACAGTTGAAACGTAACGGGGCGTTAGCGGCTGCAGCGAAAGGGTGTCATACCAGTTGAAAAGATGCGTGCGGTGTTTTTCCATTCTGTCGATGGTATACAGCGTACCGGCGGTGCGGGTGAGCAATGTGCCGGATGGTATCAGGCCGAAGTCATAAGCCGCCAAATTCGCCAGCAGGGAAAGACCGATATTTGTCGGAGAGGTGCGGTGCGCGATTTTGGCGGCCGGTATCTCCTGAAAGTTATCAGGGGGAAGCCAGTTCTCGGCCGCGGTAACGAAGGTTTCAAAAAAAGCCCAGGTTTTTCTGGCGATGCGGCGCAGGAAGATATTCTGCTTCGCCGAAAGGCTGTCTTTTTTGGACGGCAGAGGCCTGCTTATTGACCAGCTGATGAACGGTTCAATGAACCAAAGCAGCAGAATCGGGAAAAGAAAGAGCAGCTTGGCCGGCGCGGTCAGGATCAAAAAAACGGCTGTTACGGCAGCAAAAGCCGGAGAGAACCATTCGGCGCGCAGCGAATCGGTAAAAATCGGCCTGCTGTGAACGTCATTATGGCTGGATGCTTGCCATTCAAGGAGGTGCCGGTGGGTGATGAGCAAACGCCAGGCCGTGCGGAGTATCGTTGTCAGGCTGTACCAGGCTTCGTAGGGCAGGGTGACAACAGTGAACAGTGCCGGAGCCAGATGCAGGCGTCCTTCGCGCAGGCCTATGGATAAGTACAGACGGAAATCCATATCGCGCGGCTTTTTAAGGAAACCGGCGAGCGCGACCAGGGCCGGAGGGGTGAGAATGCAACCCAGCACTAACAAGGTGAAAAGGAGCGGCGTCGGCAGCAGAAACCATCCGAGTGTCAGCAGTGCGACCATTACCGGCGGAATCAGGGCGCGCCGTAAATTATCCAGCAGTTTCCATTTAGCAAGCATCGATATGGGATTTTCAGCCTTTTTTTTATGAAAGCCGGGGACAACCGGAAACAGCCAGGGAATCAGCTGCCAATCACCGCGCATCCATCGTTTCCTCCGTTGTATGTCCGATTGATATGTTGAAGGCGACTCTTCGAATAGTTGAATGTCGGAAACCATGCCCGCGCGGGCATAACAGCCTTCCAGTAGATCATGGCTGAGGATCCTGTTTTCCGGAAAACGGTCTCCGAGGGCAAGCGTAAATGACTCAACTTCATAAATACCTTTGCCAATGTATGAGCCTTCTCCGAAAATGTCCTGATACACATCCGAGACTGCCCGGGTGTAGGGATCAATACCGGCGTCGCTGTTACACAGTCTGGAAAAATGCGAAAGATTCGCTCCCGGCAGGCTGGCAGTGACCCGTGGCTGAAGTATTCCATAACCTTCCAGAATGCGACCGGTTTTCTCGTCATGCACGGGCAGGTTTTGCGGATGCGCCATTGTACCCACCAGCAGACGGGCCGCCTCACGCGGCAGCAGGGTGTCTGTGTCCAGGGTGATGATGTATTTGATGGGACGCAGTGTTCCGATGTCGCCTATCATAACATCAAATTGTCCGGTGTTTCCGGTCAGTAGCAGCTCGTTTAAAGCGGCTAGCTTTCCACGCTTGCGCTCATAGCCCATCCAGGTGTTTTCCAGGGGGTTCCACTGCCGGCCTCTATGAAACAGGAAGAAGGGACCGCAGGGGGCCCCGGGATATTTTTTGTTCAGTTCTTCAATTTTTTGTTGGGCATAGCTGATCAGTTCATCGTCATGAGCCATGACTTCCTGACTGGCGTCAAGAAAATCAGTGAGTAAACCAAAGAATAAATTGTCATCGCGATTGGCCAGATACCGGACTTCCAGGTTTTCGGAAAGGCGGTCGATATGCGGTATACTGTTGAGCATGGCCGGGATGACTACCAGCGTTCTACAGGCTTTCGGAATCCCCTCGGAAAAATCCATTCGAGGCAGAGCTTTGGGGGCGCTGAGAAGTGTCGCGAGCCAATTGACCAGGCTTACCGCGAAGCCGCTGGCGCAAAGCACGGTGAGCGCGGTTAACGGCAATGGATGGCCGGTTAGTTTAAGGATCGAAACTGTTACCGCCGCTGTCACCGCCAGAATCGAACCGAGGTACAGCGGTAAGGCGCGGCTGGTGAAGAAAAGTGCTAGGACTTGCGAAAGCCTGACTCTGGTCTGCAGCTTTTTCCGTAGCAGCGCGCGTCCTCTGCCCAGCAGAAAGAACCCGACATGTGAGGAACGGCCACTGGTCCCATAAAGCCCGCACTGTGATAAAGTTAACTCGATGGCGCAGTCCGCGACGCTGTTCTCGGGCAGCTTTAGTGCCATCGCGATATTCTCTATGACATGGCGGTACTGATCGCGCGTTTGAAAATCCATTTTGCTATATATGCCCGAAGGATCTTCACGCAGTTTCTTCTCGACGACGCTGATGCTCTCCACAAATTCTTTCCAGTCCTTCGCGCCGAGGGAACGCAGACTGCGGATGATATTGCTTACGGATACCTGATCGTAGGCCTGCTGCTGCATTTCTTCCTGAATCAGCATATCGATGGTTTGGCCGGTTTCTCCGAGGCGCTGCTCTATCCAATTCAGCGGCAGCATCAGGGCGGCGCCCTTACCAAGCAGCCGTCTAGACAGCTCGGCCACGAAAGCGCAGGTAAGCGGGGGATTGGAGCGGGCCATATCGGCGACCAATAAGATCAGGCTCTTGGGATCTGTTTCCGACAGCGTTGTCATCCGGTCGGCCCAGGCCGCGGCTTTTTTCTGGGTATGCATTTCTGAAGAAATACGCACGGCTGTGCGCCGGAGGTTTTCTATCAGCGCCAGGCGGAGCATGATCGGTATGGCCCACAATTCTCCGAGTGTCAGAATAGAGATACTCTGATAGGCAGATATGTATCCGGGTAGAGTTTCCGGATCTACCAAACCGTCGCAATGCGCGATATGTTCGAGCGCTAAATCATAGACCCGTGGTAGACCCGCGGGCGTGCTGTACTGCAATCTTGGCAGTTTTTTGCTGTATCCCTTAGGTAAATCCCGCTTGCTGATGCGAATATGCTCTTGAATAAGATAGAAGTTATCGAGCAGCCAGTCGGCCGCCGGAACAATATGCCGATTTTCCGAGACAGCCGCGGTCAGCAGCCGGCGCACATCATCCAGTACCGCTTCGTTTTCTTCGAGCCGGGAAAGAAGCCTGGCGTAGTGACGCTTGCTATAGTCAAGCTGGTGCGACAGGGCCAGCGTTCTGCCGTGCTCCTGCATCTGTTCCGCCCCGAATAGTTCGGAACTCACGGAATCTGTGTCGTCTGTTTTTGTCATTTGTTTACCTGGCGATTACATCGCGTCCTGGATGAATTACCAGTCGATGCTTGTTCCTGGTATCTTGCCGAATACGCCAAGGACGCTCAGAATATACAGTGTCAGTAAAACCAGCGCTACAATATTCATGAGGGTGATGGTGAGGTGGTTCGCGGTGATGTAGGTATTGACTGACCATAAGGCCGCCGCAGCAAGGCAAAGAACTATTATACATTTAATGACTGGCACCGGAGGCCTCCTTAGAAGTAATACTTGCTTCTAAGGTAAGTCTCTGATGCCTTCTTCGTATGTGCGCTGGCGCGCATAGCGCTGTTCCTGGTTAATGGAACTGCGTCAGGCGCGCGTTTGCATTACCAGCGAATCCGGATACTCGGCACCGAACCGATAATGCCGAACGCGGCCAGCACGTAAAGAATCATCGCGAAAAGAACTACAATGTTCAGCAGCGACTTGATGGCGCCCTGCATCGGGATGAGCGAATTGATTAACCACATTACCAGACCGACAACCACCAGAACAATGACCAATTGAATTACGGGCATACAAGACTCCTTTGTTTATACTGCCTAAAATTAAACTGAAGCTGTACCGCCTGTCGGTTCGCTATCCCACAAAGTGTTTTAATTGACTTTGGACGGACTGGAACGTATATTAATTTTTGTGAATAAAAAAATATCGTTATCAAAAAGGCCGGGGCAGACCCTCCGGAGGTATCAGTTATGAGTAAAATTACGAATGTCAGCTCCCCGCGGCAGAACCGCCTGCTTGCCGAATTACCCGAAGAAGACTATCAACGGCTACTGCCTTTCTTGACTCTTGTCGATCTGCCGTTGGGCAAGGTGATCTGTGAATCCGGCTGCAAGATCAGTCATGTGCTGTTTCCGACTACCGCGATTGTTTCTCTGCTGGCGGTAATGGAAAACGGCTCCTCGGCCGAGATCGCCGTGGTCGGCAATGACGGAATTGTCGGTATCGCGCTCTTTATGGGCGGGGAGTCCATGCCTAACAGAACAGTGGTGCAGAGCGGGGGACTTGGATATCAGCTCAGCGATAAGCAGCTGAAGGCCGAATTCAACCGCTCCGGTAAGTTGCAGCATCTGCTGCTGCGCTATACCATGGCCCTGCTGGCCCAGATGGCCCAAACCGCGGTCTGCAACCGGCATCATACAGTAGATCAGCAATTGTGCCGCTGGCTGCTGCTCAGTCTGGACCGCCTGCCTTCCAATGAATTGAACATGACACAGGAACTGATTGCTAATATGCTGGGTGTGCGACGCGAAGGAGTTACCGAAGCCGCCGGCCGCTTACAGACTGCCGGATTGATTTCCTACAGCCGCGGCCGCATCGTAATTCTGGACCGCCCGGGTTTGGAAGGGCGGGTCTGCGAATGCTACGCGGTGGTTAAAAGCGAGTTTGACCGGCTGCTGCCCAGTACCGCTGAGTAATGGTTTTTTTAAGCTGTAGGTGCGCTGGCGAACACTCCCGTACCGTTCCGCGAAGTATTTTTTATGTTGAGGTAATCAATATGACATTAATGGATTTAATGACCAGGGGTATGAGACCGCATCATGACGGCGAAGCTGTAAAAATTATTGTAGGTACCGGGTTGGGCCTGGTGCTTGGGGTACTGGCCGGTTTATTGTTCGCCCCCCGCTCGGGAGACTTGACCCGCCAGCTGGTAGTCGAAAACGCGCACGATGTCGCCGATATTGTCAAGAAAACAATTAAGACAGCCGTTCGGAGTGCCGCTACCCAGGTTCCGGAAGAATAAGGGAGGGTATGCATGAGCGTCACATTTGATTTTATGCAGATCGGAATAATACTTCTGTTTATTCTGGCTGTAGCGATAGCTGTGTATCTGTTAATCGCGATTAAAAACATGAATGCTTTTTTTAAGCGGGTAAATTTGATAGCGGAACTCAACAGCGAAAATATCAATAAGACGCTGGCCCTGCTGCCGGACTGCACGCGCTCGGTCAATTCCGTGGCTGTCGGTTTGGGCAGCGGCATTCAGCGTGTTAACACTGTCGTTGATTCCTTGGATACGGTATTGATGGGTACGCTTTCCGCCGTCGGCAACGGCGCCGAAAACATTATGGATATTGCCTCTCTGATAGGTGGTCTTTTCCGCAATATTTTTTCGGGGATTTCACACCGTAAACCGCGCTCTAAAAAGAAAGCGGTATAACGGAACTTGCTAAGCGCGAAAAACACAAAAAAGGGGCTGTCTGTTTTCAGACAGCCCTCTTTGTTTTACCAGTGATGGAAGACCTTGGCTTCCAGGCTGGTGCGGATCAGACCATCGTCCCAGGCGCCCATCTGTACAAAAGCGGCTACGGCTTCTCCGATAAAGATTTCAACGCCACCGTCAGGAATGACGCGGGTGAGCGTGCACTCAATCCAGCCGACGCAGTCCGCCGGAATTCGCAGATCCATTTTTTCGGCGCTCAAGTAGGGTATGTCGAACTGCGTGAACTTGTCGACGTCGGGCGAAGATACCGAACCGCAGTTCTCTACCAGCGGAGCCTGCGAGGTATGCGGAATACAGACCGCGAACTGACCCGATTCCTTGACGTTGTGGGCGGTTTGATGGGTTGGATCGCACACAAACAGCAGTCGGGTTACCGGTTCGTAGTCCACCGGGCAATTCCAGGCGATCGGGGCAAGGTCGTATTGTTTGCCCTTGGACGCCACCAGCACCAGAGGCCCCGGGTTTAAAAGCCGGTAAGCCTCGTCCAACGGAATGTTAAGGTACTTCATACCTGAAGTATAGGACTCCAGCGGCAGGCTGTCAAAAAAAAGCCCGTCCCCGAAGGGGCGGGCTTTGCTTAGGAATCGTATTGCCGCGAATCACGCGGCCGTTGAGTGGCGGACGCCGGGGCGTTTGGCCGCGCGCCGCTCTGCCTTTTTACCAGTTTTCGCCGAGGCGTTCGAAGTAACCCTGGGGGTGGGCGCAGGCCGGGCAGGCTTTCGGGGCTTCTTTTCCGACATAAATGAAGCCGCAGTTGATACATCTCCAGGTGGTCGGAGATTCCTGAACCCAGACGTCGTTATCGTCAATATGCTTGGCCAGGGCTTCATAGCGCTTGGCGTGCTGCTTTTCGGCTACGGCGATGTTTTCCATGACGATGGCCACGGTGTCAAAGCCTTCGGAGCGGGCGATTTTGGCGTAGTCGGGGTACATGTGCTGCCATTCGTGATTCTCGCCTTCGGCGGCCATGCGTAGATTTTCCCGTGTGGTGCCGATTACTCCGGCGCCGGCGGTGGTGGTAATGGTGACTTCTCCGCCCTCCAGGAATTTAAACAGGCGCTTGGCATGCTCTTTTTCCTGATCGGCGGTTTCGGTAAAAATTTGCGAGATCTGAATATAGCCTTCTTCCTTGGCCTTGCTGGCCCAGTAAGTATACTTGTTGCGCGCCATTGATTCGCCGATAAACGCTCCGACGATGTTTTTTTCGGTCTCGGTTCCCTTGATTGACTTCATGAATGTTCCTCCGTTAATTAATTACCCGACGATTGGCAGTCGGGACAAATACCGATAAAATCCGTGCGGTGTGAGCGTACCCGGTAGCCGGTCATTTTTTCCGCTTCAGCTTCCCTGTCCTGGGCTGGCGGCAGCATCACGTCATCGATGCGCCCGCATTTTTCGCAGATTACATGGTAGTGCAGGCTGCAGTCGGCGTCATAATGATCCATGCCGCTACCGGAACGCAGCACCTGGATATCGCCCTGCTCGGCTAGCAATGCCAGATTGCGGTACACCGTACCCTGACTGAGCGCCGGGATGGACGGCTTCAGCTGTTCATAAATCCAGGCGGCTCCCGGGTGCGATTTGGTTGAACGCAGCAGGGTTAAGATGGCTGAGCGCTGCCGTGAGTTTTTCCGCAGGGGCTGATTCGATCTGATCATAATGATAGCAATTCCTGTTATTATAGTATCCGGCACACAGCCGTCTGTCAACTGAATTTAACTATACAGCCAAAAAAACCAGATTGCAAGTTCGCGCCGCAAAGAATCCAGGATTCGAAACGCACCCGGAGGCAGGCGCTGTTTCCGGCTGGAACTATTTGTATTATAATAGTTAGATGAAAAGCAGTGAAAACCCCGGTTTTTGGTCTTCGACATACCCAGGTCAGGTCTTGCGTGTGCTTCCCCTGGTAATGGGTATTCCTTTCAGCATGATCTTTTTTGGCGATTTTAACGGCGACACCGTTCATCTGGCCTTCGCGAAAAGCATGGCTTTGTTGATCGATCCCCGGTCCGCGGCGATTTTGGCGCTCACGCTCTTGGGCTCCGCCTTGATTATTCTGCGCTTTTTGCATCCGGTCATTCTGTTCAATCTCTGCTGTCAGCTTTCCCGGCCGGTTTCCCGGGAAGAAGCGGAGCAGGTAATACAGCGTTTTAATCATTTGCACTTCGTGACAATTTTGATTTCAGTGGTCGGTTTTGCCCTCGGGGATCTGCAGGCGGTTTTTTTCAATAAGGCTGAGATGCTGACTGGATTTCCGGCTGTTTTTATCGGGTTCAACGCCCTTTCGAAGGGTGTGCTGGTCGGCGTGATACTGTCGTTTAATCTTGAAAATATCCTGTTCAAGGCGAAGCAGAGAGCCTTGGCTCTTTATTCCGATATCAAACTGCAAAAGACCTCCCTTTACCGGAAGATATTCATGATTATCGGGGCGATTGTTTTTTTCTTTGTTTTGCAGCTTTTAAGTACCACCGCCCATTTTTTCGGCGCGGGTTCGCGCCTGCCGCTTCCGGTAAATTTCGGAAGTGATCTATCCACCTTTTTTCAGCAGTCTATCCAGAGACAGTCCCTGCAGGGTTCGCTTGGGGTTTTTCTGGTGAAGATCACTTTGTATTTATTCTATGTGCTGGAATTGATGTATCAGATCAAGGGCTTGATCAAACAGCCGCTGAAGACCATCGGGGAGCGGTTGTCCTCTCTGACATCCGGTTCGCCCCAGGACAGTCAGCCTATTGATATTTTATATAACGATGAATTCGCCGAGGTTTATTCTCAGCTGAATACACTCATCAAGCAGCAGCGCCGTGATCTGGAGTGTTCCAGTGTCCGGCTGGAAAAAATAGTTGAGCAGGCCGCCGACCCGATAATTTCTTTTGACGGAACTGGGACTATTATGGTGTATAATCCGGCCGCCGAGCATTTTTTCGGCTATACCGCCGCGGAGATCAAAGGGAAAGTTCTCACCAGTTTGATAGAGCTTACCGCCGGTGAAATGGCCGCCTGTGACGGGTGTTCTCCCGAGGAAGCCGTTATTGAGCATCTGTATGGACATCAAAACGGAATTAAGCGTTTTACCGGCTTGCATAAAGACGGAACGCGTAAAATTTTTGAGAGTAATGTCAGCAAGACGGACAGTAACGGCACTACCGTGTACACGGCTATCATCCGGGATATAGCCCAGCAGCTGGAAGCTGAAACACTGCTGACCAATGCCAAGAACGCGGCCGAAAGCGCCAACCGGCTGAAGAGCGAGTTCCTGGCCAACATGAGCCATGAACTGCGTACGCCCCTGAACGCGGTGCTCGGCTTTACTCAACTGCTCAGTACCGATAAGAACCTCACTGAGGGACAACTCGAGAAAATAAATATCGTCTCGCGCAGCGGAGAGCATCTGCTCTCGCTGATCAACGATATTCTGGACATTTCCAAGATTGAAGCCGGGAAGATCGAGCTTCACGAAACGGTGTTTTCGCTCACGCAATTTGTGGAGGATATCCGCGAGATGTTCTCGCTGCGCTGCAAGAAAAACGGGCTGTCGCTGTACGTGGAATTTTCCGGTGACCTGCCAGCTGCCGTAAAAGGCGATCTGGGAAAACTCAGGCAGGTGCTGATCAACCTGGTAGGCAATGCCATAAAATTCACGCGCGAAGGCGGGGTCGGAATTCTGGTCGGTATGGATAAGGGCGAAATCCGCTTCGCGGTAACTGACTCCGGTAAGGGCATTCCGGCCGATGAGCTGGAACTGATCATGAAGCCGTTTACCCAATCGTCCATAACCGACAACGAAGGCGGCACCGGGTTGGGTCTGGCGATTTCATCGCGCTTTATACAGATGATGGGCGGACAGCTGTCGGTACACAGTGAGGTAGGCAAGGGCAGTACCTTCAGTTTCGCCGTACCCCTGCGGGAATCCGCTGAACTGCCGACTCCGCAGCAGACCGACGCTACACCCCTTGCCGTAAAGAAAGGCTCCGAGGTGACGGCCCTGATTGTCGATGACAAAGAGCTCAACCGTCTGGTGCTCAAGGAGATGCTGGAAGCCGCCGGCTTTATCACGGTAGAGGCGGAAAACGGCGCGGTCGCCGTGGAACGGGTCCGGGAATGCAACCCGCGGATTGTGTTTATGGATATCAAGATGCCGGTAATGGATGGCTATGAGGCGCTTCGCCGCATCAAGGCTGAGCAGTCAGGTTCCGCCATCGCGGTGTTCGCCCTGACGGCCAGCGCTTTTATCAATGATGAGCAGAAGATTCTGGCTTTTGGGTTTGACGGATTTCTGGCCAAGCCTTTTAAGCGCTCGGCTTTGTTTCAGCTGATCAAGGAACGCGCCGGTGTAGAACTGGAATATGAAAGCGTTAGCGAACGTACCGCTTCGGAGATACCGGACGCGGACTCGATTGACTATAGCGCCGCGGCGGCGAATCTCGGACAGGAAACGCTGGAGGAGCTGGCCGACGCTGTCCAGATCAATGACTTTACCGGCATACAGCTGATCGCGGAAGAAAGAATCGCCGGGCGCGAGAGCCTTGGCGCTCTCGCCGCGCTGTTGCGCTATGCCGCGGGCAACTTCGATGAAGAGACGCTGAGCCGGGTGATATTAAATCTAGAGAAGGCCTTACCATGAGTGAACAATCGCGCATTCTGATAGTGGATGATATTGAAGAGAACCTGAAGGTGCTGACCGAGACTCTGATCGAACAGGGTTTTTATCCGTTGCAGGCCAAGAGCGGCGAGCGGGCCATTCAGATCGCCAAAAAGGCGCGGCCGGACTTGATCCTCCTGGATATCAAGATGCCTGAAATGGACGGCTATGAAACCATCGCCGTCCTGAAGGCTGATCCGGACACTTGTGATATTCCGGTAATTTTTCTTTCGGCGCTCAATCAGATTGAGGACAAGGTTAAGGGCTTCCGGTCGGGCGCCGTTGACTATGTTTCCAAACCTTTTCAAAAAGAAGAAGTCATTGCCCGCGTGGGTACGCATTTGAAACTGCGGGCCGCGCAGCGGGCGGTGGAGGACGCGCGCGCCAAGTCCGAGAAACTGCTGCTTAATATTCTTCCGGTCGCGGTTGCCGAAGAGCTTAAGAATACCGGGAAAAGCGCGCCGCAGCTTTTTAGCGACGTGACTATTCTTTTTTCCGACCTTATCGATTTTACCGATAAGTCGGCCCGGCTTGACCCGGAGTCGCTGATAGGCGAGCTCAATGAACTATTTTCGGCTTTTGACCGGATCATGGCCGAACACGGTTGTGAACGAATTAAAACCATCGGTGACGCCTATTTCGCGGTGAGTGGAATGCCGAAGCCCGACGCTGACCATGCGCTCAATATGGTGCGGGCCGCCCAGGCCATGATCGCTTTTCTGGAAGAGCGGAATAAGCAGGCCGCGGTGCGTTGGGAAATGCGCATCGGCATTCATTCCGGTCCGGTTGTGGCCGGCATCGTCGGGACCCATAAATATATCTACGATGTTTTCGGGGACGCGGTTAACACCGCCTCGCGCATGGAGTCCGCTTCCGAGCCGAACCGGATCAACCTTTCCGAGCAAACCCGCGATAAAGTGGCCGCTGTTGTGCGGACCGAGGCGCGCGAAGCGATTGCCGTCAAGGGTAAGGGTCTGATGAAAATGTTTTTTGTAGCGCAGGATGCACTTTGATTTATTTTTTAATATAGGGCGGATTTTTCTGATATGTTCAACAACCATAGAAAGCTCACTTTCTTGATGATCATCGCCATGGTGCTGTGGGGCGGCAGCTGGGTTTCCGGCAAGATAGCGGCAACTTCCTTTCCGCCGATGCTGATGATATTCTGGCGCTATGCGCTGACTACCGTCAGCTTCATCCCGATGGTTTTCCTGTTTCGGCAAAGCCTTAAGGTTAGCCGACGCTCTTTTTTACTGCTGGTCGCGTCGGGCCTTGTGCTTTTTGGTTACAGCATTTTCTATTTTTCCGGCCTGGTGAACGGCCTGGCCGGCGCCGGCGGGGTGGTGGTAACCGGCCTTTCGCCGCTGTTAACATTTCTGTTGGTACTGCTCATCCAGCGTGTGCCGATCCGCCCCCTGCAGTCTGCCGGTTTGGCGGTGGGCGTTATCGGCGCGCTGACGATGTTGCGGGTTTGGAATTTCTCGGTGAGCGAACTGCTCTCCGGCGGAAATCTGTACTTCCTGGGCGCGGCCCTGCTGTGGGCGGCTCTGACCGTGCTCTCCGGTAAAATCCAGCAAAAGGTGCACTTCATTGTCTACAGCTTTTATTTGTACGCGATAGTGACTGTTCTGAGTCTGAGTTTTACCCTATTGGACGGCACTTTGGCGCTCACGCCGGTGACAGCGCCCTTCTGGCTGAACGCCCTGTATTTATCGATCGTTTCCAGCTCTTTGGCCGGAACGGTTTATTTTGTCTGTACGATGCGCCTGGGCTCGCGGACGGCCAGTTCGTTTATGTACCTCGTCCCGGTCAGCGCGCTGCTGTTCTCTTATCTGATCCTCGGTGAGATTCCGCCATGGAGCACAGTTACCGGCGGGGCGTTGGCGGTGGCCGCGGTCTATATAATCAACCGTTCCAGACTAGAGAAAAAAATTGCCTGACTGAGGCCGGGAGCAGTATATTCTGGAAATGAACGATAACAACGGCTCGTGGAAACGCACTGCCATTCTTTTTTTGACCAGTCAGACGATATCGCTGCTGGGCTCTTCATTGGTGCAATATGCCTTGATGTGGCATGTCACGTTGGCGACCCAATCCGGCACCATGATGACCATATTTATCATTTGCGGTTTTTTACCGACGTTTTTTCTCTCGCCCTTTGCCGGAGTATGGGCCGATCGCTATGACCGTAAAAAACTGATTATTTTTTCTGATGGACTGATTGCCGCTGTGACCCTGGTGATGTTTTTGGTTTTTCGCTCGGGGTATCGGTCTATCCCGCTGCTATTCGCGGTTTCCGCGGTGCGCGCCGTTGGCAGCGCCATTCAGCAACCGGCCGTCGGCGCCATCCTGCCCCAAATGGTACCGCCGGAACATCTGACGCGGGTGAACGGCATCAATGGCAGTATCCAGTCGGCAATGATGCTGGTTTCTCCGGTGCTCAGCGGAGCTCTGCTGACGGTAACGGCCCTGGAAAATATTTTTCTTATTGATATTGTCACCGCCGCCGTAGCGATCGGATTGCTCTCTTTTTTCCTGAGAGTGGCGCCGCACGAGGGTGTTAACAATCCGTCGGGTAAAAGCTATTTTCACGATATGCGCGACGGCTTCCGCTACATTCGCGATCACCGTTACCTGGTGTCCTTTTTTATCTACCTGGCGCTGCTGTATGTTTTTGTGAGCCCGGCGGCCTTCCTTACCCCGCTGCAAACCGCCCGGACTTTCGGGCGCGATGTCTGGCGGCTGACCGCCATCGAAATTGTTTTCTCGGTGGGCATGATGGCCGGCGGCGCGCTGATCGCCGTGTGGGGCGGACTGAAAAACCGTATTCATACCATGATAGCTTCCAATGTGCTGATGGCCCTGTGTACGATCGCCCTGGCCTTCTCGCCCTATTTTTGGCTGTATCTGATTTTTATGGGTATCTTTGGAATTGCCCTTCCATTCTTGAATACACCTTCCGCGGTACTGATCCAGACCCATGTCGAGGAAATTTATATGGGCCGGGTATTCAGCGTGATGACAATGATTTCTTCGGCGCTGATGCCGCTATCCATGCTTGTATTCGGACCGCTCGCGGACATTATCCGCATTGAGTGGATACTGATGGGTACCGGCGTTTTGATGCTCGTTAGCGCTTTGCGGGCGCTGACCGTGCGGCGGCTGGTGGAGGCCGGCTAAAGGCTCAGGCTGAACTGGGTCCAGCCGCTGACCGGACGGGCTCCCTGGGCGCTGTAAAAACGGATGGCCCGCTCATTCCAGTCCAGTACGTTCCATTGCAGGCGGTCGCAGTCCTGCTCGCGGGCCTTTTCGCGCAGGTAGCGAAATACCGCCTGGGCGCTGCCTCGGCCGCGCCAGGGTTCGTCGATGTAAAAATCCTCGAGATACAGAACAGGCTTTCCGGCGAAGGTAGAATAGGCATAGTAGTACAGCGCGAACCCGACGGTTTGCGTTCCGCTGTGTGAGCCGCTGTGCGCGTCGCTGGCTTCGGTGTTCGCTTCTTTCGCCTCCACCAGCAGGGCCTCGGCCCTATTTTTTTCAAACAGGTCTTCCCGCAGTTTTTCCGGAGTAATACGCACCGTGTGGCGCAGTTTTTCAAAGGCGGCCAGCTTGAGAATGTAGGACAGGATCAGCGGTACGTCATCGGCTTCGGCCGCCCGGATGCGGAAGTTCTTCACTGGCATTTTCCGGAGCAGGCAGAGCAGTCCGCGCAGGCGGGCGCCGTTTCCCCGCTGAGCATCATCTTGTACCAGGCGCCGAGATCCTGGAGTTCGTTGGCCTCTTCTTCATCCACGGCCCGCAGGCGCAGGCTGCGGATGCAGTCTTCCAATTCATCGTCGCTGAACAGATAGCCCTCCGCAGCCATCCAGGCGCGGAAAGCCTGAGCCCCTTCCGCCTCATAGGCTGCTTCGCGAAATTCAGCCGAGGACCGGCACTTGTCAAGAAAACGAAACGCGCTAACTCTGGACATCTTTTTCCCCTTCTTTCAGCTTGTACTTGGCGACACGGAGCCCCATGATTCGTTCGGTGACTCCGAGATTAGCGGCCGCGCGGGTCATGTTTCCTCCGCAGCGGTTCAGTTCTTCGAGAATTATTTCGCGCTCCACCGCTTCCATGATGTCGGTGAGCGAGCCCTGTTGCGGTACCGTCTTGCCGGCCTTGCTCTGCAGGCTTGGCGGAAGGTGATAGCTGTGAATGGTCTCATCGTTTGACAGGATTACTGCCCGCTCCATGCAGTTTTCCAGCTCGCGGACGTTTCCCGGCCAGTCATGGTGCATCATCAGCTGAATGGCCGGCGCGGAGATGGTGCGGATTTTTTTGGAGTGCTCCTTTGAAAAACGTTCCGCGAAATGATTGGCCAGCAGTACGATGTCGGTTTTGCGCTCCCGCAGAGGCGGCACGATCAGCGGAAAGACGTTCAGCCGGTAGTACAGGTCTTCGCGGAATTTCCCGGCCAGGATGAGTGCGCTCAAGTCGCGGTTGGTGGCCGCGATGATGCGCACGTTAACCTTGATGGTCTCGGTGCCGCCGACGCGCTCGAATTCGCGTTCCTGCAGCACGCGCAGGAATTTGGTCTGCACGGCCAGCGGCATTTCGCCGATCTCGTCCAAAAAGATGGTGCCGCAGTCGGCCATCTCGAATCGGCCCTTGCGCATCGCGGCGGCGTCGGTGAAGGCGCCCTTCTCGTGGCCGAACAGTTCGCTTTCGATGAGCGATTCCGGAATGGCCGCGCAATTAAGCTTGATAAAAGGCTTGCCGGAGCGCGGCGAGCTGTAGTGAATGGCGTGGGCGATTTTTTCCTTGCCGACGCCGCTCTCGCCGAGCAACAGCACGGTGGCGCTGGTGGAGCTGACCTGCTCAATCTGGGCATAGAGGGCGCGCATGATCTTGGAGTTGCCGATCACGTTTTCCGGTTTATAGATGATGTGCAGTTCGGCCTGCAGCCGGGAGTTCTCGGCTTTCAGCTTGTTGAATTCTTCCTGGGTTACCTGACGCAGCCGCACCGCCTGGCTGATTGATGAGGCTACGATGGACAGCAGCCGCACCTGGCTTTTCAAGGTGGCGGAAACGTCGTAGGGCACGTCGATGGCGATGGCGCCGATCACCTCGATGCCGTTTTTAATCGGCACGCAGATAAAGGAAATGGCGCGCTTGTCCTCGTTTTTGCGGGCCCCGGTTTTATCCAGAAACAGCGGTTCCTCCGAGATGCGCGGGATGGCGATGGCTTCCCCGGTTTCGATAGTTCTTCCGACGATACCCTCTCCGGGGGAGTAGTGCCCGCGCTCGATTTCGGTGCTGTGATAGCCCCAGGCTTCCTCAATGGCGATCTCACCGTTGGTGCGGTTGATGATGGTGATCAGACCGCGCAGAATTCCCTTGTGGCGGGCGATTGTTTCAAGGACGGCCTTGAGCACGGACTGCACGTCCAATGTTTCGGCCAGGATGGTGGTAATTTCATAGAGGAGACGCAGTTCGCCGAGTTCGCGCTCGCAGTTGTTGCAGGCGGAGAGTTCTTTGTTAGTTTGTCCCGGCATCGCTCCTCCTTTACAGAAGAGGTGGATTGAACCGGGGTTCAGCGCAAAGACCCGGCTTGTGTCCAGATCTTTCTGAATATTTATGCAGTTATAATGCATAAACACGCATATTTTGTCAATATTAGCATGTTTTTCCTACCGGAATGTACCTTTCGAGAGGTGGAATCCTACCGGAATGTAGGATGGCTCGGATGGCCCGGATGGCCCGCACGAAAAAATCAGCGTATCTATCAAATTAAATAAATTATAAGTCTTTATATTACATGGAAATAACCATCTGTTGATCTGTTCGCAAACTTCCCATTGGCATTTTTCTCAGCTGTTGGCACGGCTCTTGCAATAGAGAGTGCAACAGGGTCTTGATCCTGTAACACAACCTCCAGGAGAGGAAACATGCGAAAAATAGCGATCTACGGTAAAGGCGGAATCGGTAAGTCCACGACAACCCAGAATACGGTTGCCGCGCTGGCCGAAATGGGCAGAAACGTAATGGTAGTCGGGTGCGATCCGAAGGCGGACTCGACCCGGCTGCTGCTGGGCGGTCTGTCCCAGAAAACGGTGCTGGATACCCTGCGTCTGGAGGGTGAGGATCTGGATCTGGAAGATGTGGTGAAGGTTGGCTTTCAGCGCACCCGCTGCGTGGAATCCGGTGGACCGGAGCCGGGAGTCGGCTGCGCCGGTCGCGGTATCATCACCTCGATCAACCTGCTGGAGCAGCTCGGCGCCTTCGACGAGCAGTACAAACTGGACTACACCTTCTATGACGTATTGGGTGACGTAGTCTGCGGCGGCTTTGCCATGCCGATCCGCGACGGTAAGGCCGAAGAAATCTACATCGTTTGCTCCGGTGAAATGATGGCTATGTATGCCGCCAATAATATTTGCAAGGGTATCATGAAGTTCGCCGAAGCCGGCACGGTGCGCCTCGGCGGCCTGATCTGCAACAGCCGCAAGACCGACCGCGAGGACGAGCTGATCATGGCCCTGGCCGAAAAACTGGGTACCCAGATGATTCACTTTGTGCCGCGCGACAACGTCGTGCAAAAGGCCGAGATCAACAAGAAGACCGTTATCGAATTTGATCCGACAGTCGGTCAGGCCGATGAGTATCGCGCCCTGGCCAAGGCCATTGAGAACAATAAAAATTTCGTGATCCCGAAGCCCCTGGCTATCGAGGAACTGGAAAAACTGCTGATGGAATTCGGCCTCGCCGACTAAAAGGAGAAAACACTATGTTGATGATCAGAGCGATAATCCGGCCGGATAAAACCGACGCCGTAATGGAAAAACTGATGGCTGACGGATTTCCCTCAGTAACCCGCATGAACGTCTCCGGCCGCGGCAAGCAGCGCGGTATCAAGATCGGCGATGTCACCTACGACGAGGTACCCAAAGAGTTGCTGATGATGGTGATTAAGGACGCGGACAAGGACTTTGTGATCAAGTCGATTATCGAGACTGCCCGCACCGGACACAAGGGTGCCTTCGGCGACGGAAAGATATTTATTTCGCCGGTGGAGGAAATGTACACCGTCAGTTCCGGCGTAAAGGAAACTTCCGCGGAGGGTTGAGAATAGCCGCGTACGGCCATTCTCTTTGCGCCAGTGCATGGCGCACAAAGGAGAGTTTATGAAAGAAGTAATGGCTATTGTCCGGATGAACATGATCAACCAGACAAAGCGCGCCTTGAGCGCGGCCGGTATTACCTCTATGCATGCCAAGGACTGTCTTGGCCGCGGCAAGGGTATCGTGGAGATGCTTCAGCTTGGCGGCGCCGAGAAGCAGTATGAGGAAAAGATGAACGAGCTGGGCAATACCGGCCGCCTGATCCCCAAGCGCATGATAACGGTAATAGTGCCTGACAAGCTGGTCAAGAAAACAGTCTCGGTGATTATCGAGACCAATCAGACCGGCAAGAGCGGCGACGGAAAGATCTTCGTCATGCCGGTGCTGGACTCCATCAGGGTCCGTACCGGAGAAACCGGCGATGAAACGCTCGACGAGTAAGAGGAGAGGACAATGTCAGAACAATATATGGCCGTCGACGGCGAGGAGTTCAAGGCTGAGGTGCTTTCCAAGTACCCCGCCAAGCTCGCCAAAAAACGCGGTCGCCAGATTCTGGTAAACCAGGTCGGGGAAGGCGAGGTTGTCCCGGAGATACTGGCGAATACCCGGACCGTTCCCGGCATCCTGACCATGCGCGGCTGTTCCTACGCCGGCTGCAAGGGCGTTGTGCTCGGCCCGACCAGGGATATCCTGCAGATAACGCACGGTCCGATCGGCTGTGGCTTTTACAGCTGGCTTACCAGGCGAAACCAGACCCGGCCGGAAACACCGGACGCGACTAACTTTATGCCCTATGCCATGTCGACCGACTTGCAGGAAGACGAGATTATTTTCGGCGGCGAGAAAAAACTGAAGGCCGCCATCGACGAGGCCGTGGCCCTGTTTCATCCGAAGGCCATCGGTATCTTCTCCACCTGCCCGGTCGGGTTGATTGGAGACGACGTTCACGCCGTAGCCCGTGAGATGGAAGCGAAGTATCCGGATATCAATATCTTTGGATTTTCCTGCGAGGGTTACAAGGGCGTCAGCCAGTCCGCCGGTCACCATGTTGCCAACAACAAGGTGTTCACCGATGTGGTCGGCCTGGACGATACCCCGAAACCCGGAAAGTTCCGGTACAACATTCTGGGTGAGTACAATATCGGCGGAGACGCCTTCGAGATCGAGCGCATTTCCAAGGCTTGCGGCCTGACCCTGCACTCGACCTTCAGCGGCAACTCCAACTATCAGGAGTTTATCAGCGCGCATACGGCGGACCTGAATACCGTTAT
Organism: Treponemataceae bacterium; assembly: GCA_942493045.1. GTDB lineage: Bacteria > Spirochaetota > Spirochaetia > Treponematales > Treponemataceae > Teretinema. The sequence goes on from OW818665.1 coordinate 2,903,751, forward strand.
GTGCCACCGGTCGATCAACTACCTGGCCGAGATGATGGAAAAGAAATACGGTCTGCCCTGGTTCAAGATCAACTTTATCGGGGCCGAGGCTACCGCCAAGTCCCTGCGCAAGATAGCCGCCTTTTTCGGCGACAGCGAGCTGATCGCTCAGACGGAAAAGGTGATCGCCGAGGAAATGGCCGAGGTGGAGAAAGTCCGCGCTGAAGTACGCGCGCGCTGCCAGGGAAAGACGGCAGCCCTGTTCGTCGGCGGCTCACGGGCCCACCATTACCAGGAACTCTTTGACGAGATCGGCATGGTGACCATTGCCGCCGGATACGAGTTCGCCCACCGCGATGACTATGAGGGCCGCAAGGTTTTGCCAACGATCAGTATTGACGCTGATTCGCGCAACATTGAGGAGCTTAAGGTTGTGGCCGACGAGACGCGTTACCAGCCGCGCTTGACCGAGGAAGCGAAGGCCAAGATGGAAGCCGAGGGTTTTGCCTTCAGCGACTATAAGGGCATGATGAGCGATATGAAGGAGAAGACCCTGATTATCGACGACCTGAACCACTACGAGACCGAGATGCTGATCGAGAAATATCACCCGGATATTATCTGCGCCGGTATCAAAGAGAAGTACGTAGTGCAGAAGGCCGGCATCCCGCTGAAGCAGCTGCACAGTTATGACTACTCCGGTCCCTACGCCGGATTCAAGGGTGCGGTCAATTTCTATCTGGAGATAGACCGCATGTTGCACAGTAAGGTGTTCAAGCTGGCGAAGGCTCCCTGGCAGGAAAGCCCGGAACTGACCGCAAGCTTTGGATGGAACGGTTAAAGGAGATCTGCGAATGCTATTGAGACATACACCGGAGAAATTAGTAGAGCGGTCCGCCCTGACCATTAATCCGGCCAAGACCTGCCAGCCGGTCGGCGCGATGTACGCCGCTCTCGGAGTGCACAAATGCCTGCCGCACAGTCACGGTTCCCAGGGCTGCTGCGCGTATCACCGCAGTGCCTTGACCCGGCACTATAAAGAGCCGGTGATGGCCACCACCAGCTCGTTTACCGAGGGCGCCTCGGTGTTCGGCGGACAGGCCAATATCCTGGAGGCGATCACCAACGTGTTCAACCTCTACGATCCGGACATCATCGCCGTGCATACCACCTGCCTTTCGGAAACGATCGGCGACGATATGCCGCAGATTATCAACAAGGCCATTGCCGAGGGCAAGGTCCCGGCCGGCAAGCGCGTGATCCACGCCAGCACGCCGAGCTTTAAGGGCTCGCACGTTACCGGCTATTCCAACATGGTCACCAGCCTGGTGCAGTATTTTTCGGAGAGCAGCGGCAAGAAGATCAAGCAGCTCAATCTGATTCCCTCGTTTATCGAGCCGAGCGACATGAGCGAGATCAAGCACATTGCTACCGAGATGGGCGTCAAGTTCGTGATGTTTCCGGATACCTCCGATGTGGTTAACGGCCCGATGGACGGCAAGTTCCGGATGTACCCGAAGGGCGGGGCGACGCTGGAGGAAATCCGCAGCGCCGGGGACTCGACCATGTCGATCGCCCTGGGCCGGGTCGGCGCGATGAGCGCGGCCAAGCTGCTGGATACCAAGTGCAAGGTGCCCTGCGAGATCATCGATCTGCCGGTCGGGATCTCGGCCACTGACGAGTTCGTGGAAACCCTGCGCAAAGCCGCCGGTGTTTCCGTGCCGGATTCGCTGATGCTGGAGCGCGGACAGTTGGTGGACGTGATGACGGATATGAACCAGTACACCTACGGCAAGAAGGTGTCGTTGGTCGGGGATCCGGACGTGGTGCTGGCCATGGCCCGCTTTTGCGCCGAGAACGGCATGAAGGTACTGCACGTGGTCAGCGGCACCGCCCCGGGACCGAAGTTTGAGCGCCGGGTAAAAGAGCTGTGCGGCGAGGACGTTATCGTCAAGAGCGGCGCCCAGTCCGATCTGTTCTACTTTCACCAGTTGATACAGAACGAGAAGCCGGACCTGATCTTTGGCAATACCTACTGCAAGTACATTGCCCGGGACGAGGACATTCCGCTGATCCGCATCGGCTTCCCGATCTACGATCGCGTCGGACATTCCTACTTCCCGCTGGTCGGCTACCGCGGCGGACTGCGCTTACTGGAAAAAGTACTGGATGTGTTTTTGGACCGCCAGGATCGCGACGCTCCCGAAGAGCGCTTCGAACTGGTTATGTAAAGAAAAGTTGTTTCGATGGATACGGGGGCCGGCGCCTTGCCGGTTCCCGTTTCAGTCGTGTTTGCCGCTGGAGTGCCGAAGGGAGGCCGAAGATGATCGAAATACTGGAAGAGCGCAAAAATCAGGTTTTTGAAAACGGTAAAGACGATCACGGCATTGCCTGCGGTAAGGCCAGTACGGCCGGCTCCGTCAGTCAACGGGCCTGCGTTTTCTGCGGCTCGCGCGTGGTGCTCTACCCGATTACCGACGCCCTGCACCTGATTCACGGGCCCATCGGCTGCGCCGCCTATACCTGGGATATCCGGGGCTCGATGTCCAGCGGCCCGGAACTGCACCGCATGAGCTTTTCCACCGACGTTCACGAAAACGAGGTGATCTACGGCGGCGAGAAAAAACTGTACGCCGCCCTCTGCGAGCTTATCGACCATTATCAGCCTAAGGCGGCCTTCGTTTATTCCACCTGCATCGTCGGCCTGATCGGCGACGACGTGGAAGCTGTTTGCGCGAGGGTCTCCCGGGAAAAGAACCTGAAAGTAATCCCGGTGCATTCCGAGGGCTTTAAGGGTACCAAGAAAGACGGCTACCGCGCCGCCTGTGAAGCAGTATTCAAACTGACGGGGATCGACGATATCGCGCCGGTCTCGCCGTTCAGCATCAATATATTGGGCGAGTTCAACCTCGCCGGCGAAACCTGGATTATCAAGGACTATTACCGGCGCATGGGCATCGAGGTAACTTCATGCATTACCGGCGACGGGCGGGTGGACGAGATTGGCCGCGCGCACCGCGCGAGACTGAACGTGGTGCAGTGTTCCGGCTCGATGACCTATCTGGCCAAGATGATGAAGGAGCGCTACGGCATCCCCTTTATTCGCGTTTCCTATTTCGGCATTGAAGATATGAGCCAGGCCCTCTACGACGTCGCCGAGTTCTTCAAGGATGAGCGCATCAGCGCCGCCACGCGGGAACTGGTGCGAAGCGAAGTCACTGATCTGCTGCCGGAACTGGCCCGCTACCGCCGCGACCTGACCGGGCGCAAGGCTGCAATCTACGTCGGCGGCTCATTCAAGTCCTTTTCCCTGGTTAAGGCCTTGCGCCATTTGGGCATGAGCACGGTGGTGGTCGGTTCGCAGACCGGCACTGCGGAGGATTATACCTACCTCAAGGAGATCACCGACGACGGTACTATCATCTGCGATGACACCAACCCGCTGGAGCTCTCGCGTTTTATCCTTGAGAAGGGCGCGGATTTATTGATCGGCGGCGTCAAGGAGCGGCCGATTGCCTACAAGATGGGTATCGCCTTTTGCGACCACAATCATGAGCGCAAGGAAGCCCTGGCCGGCTTTGAGGGCATGCTCAATTTTGCCCGCGAGGTCCACGCCTCGGTAATGAGTCCGGTCTGGAAATACTCGCCGGCCCGCGCCGCCAACGCCTCACGCAGCATCGATAAAGGAGGAGTGTCATGACCGACACTGTAACGCTTGAAAAAACAGAATTATATTCGCGGAACTTTGCCTCCACCCGCAACGCCTGTAAGCTCTGCGCTCCGCTGGGAGCCAGTATCGCCTTCCGCGGCATCGAGGGCTGTATCCCTCTGATTCACGGCTCGCAGGGCTGCTCGACCTATATCCGCCGCTACGGCATCAGCCATTTCCGCGAGCCGATCGACATCGCCTCGTCGAATTTTACGGAGTCCTCGGCTATCTTCGGCGGCAGGGACAACCTGCGCAGCGCCCTCGTCAACGTTACGCGACAATACGCGCCGCGGGCCATCGGCATTACCTCCACCTGCCTTTCGGAAACCATCGGCGAAAACGTGCCGATGTACCTGGGCGAGTTTGCCCGCGAAAAACTGGAGTTGCCGGTGCTGTTTTACGCCTCGACCCCGAGTTACCGTGGCACGCATATGGACGGCTTTCACGAAGCGATTTTCTCGGCGGTCAGCGCCCTCGCCGGAGCAACCGCGCCGGATGGCAGCAGCGAGATTGCCGGCGCGAGCGCGCCATCGGAGCGCATCAACTTAATTTCCGGTTTTGTTTCCACGGAAGATATCCGCGAGCTGCATGAGATTATGCAGTCGTTTGGAAAGCCCTATACCCTGTTGCCGGATTACTCGGAGACCCTGGACGGCGTGTCCTGGGATACCTACCGCAAGCTGCCGGAAGGCGGGACAGCTCTCTCGGACATTGCGGCCATGGCTCAGGCTGCCGGGACCGTGTACCTCGCTGAAGCGGTGCAGAGCGATAAAAACGCCGCCCTGTTTTTGGAGCGCGCCCACGGAGTGCCGGCCGAAAACCTGCCCCTGCCGATCGGCATCGCCAACACTGATCGGTTTTTCGCGGCTCTGCAGCGCCTCTCGGGCGCGGATGTTCCCGCCAAGTGGCAGAAGGCCCGCGGCCGGCTGGTGGACGCCTACATTGACGGACACAAGTACTGCTTCGGGAAAAAGGCCATTGTCTACGGCGAGGAGGATCTGGTCGTAGCCCTCTGCGCCTTCCTCTGCGAGATCGGCGTGCGTCCGGTTATCGCCGCTACCGGCGCCGAAAGCGCGATCTTCAAGGCCCGGCTGGCCGAGGTTTCCGGACCCGCTGGAACGGAACAACTGGTGATGGACGATACCGACTTTGCCACCGTGCTGGAAGAAGCCCGCTCCCTGAAGGCCGACCTGGTAATGGGCAACAGCAAGGGTTTTTTCCTGTCGCGCAATCTCGGCCTCCCGTTGGTGCGCTGCGGCTTCCCGGTACATGACCGCGTCGGCGGTCAGCGCATCCTGCACCTCGGCTATCGTGGAACGATGAACCTTTTTGACCTGGTATGCAACGCCCTGATGGAAGCTAAGCAGTCGGCGGCCGCCAGCGGCTACACCTATATTTGAGAACCGGAACACCGGAGGAGGCAACTATGGACTTCAGCAAACACCCCTGCTTCAGCGCCGAGGCACGGCACACCACCGGGCGGATTCATCTGCCCGTCGCCCCGAAATGCAATGTGCAGTGCAATTTTTGCAACCGGAAATTTGACTGCGTCAACGAAAGCCGCCCCGGCGTGTGCAGTACCATCCTCGCGCCGGACCAGGCCCTCGATTACCTCGGTAACGTTCTGGAGAAGGTCGATAACCTGGCCGTCGTCGGCATTGCCGGCCCCGGCGACCCCTTCGCCAATCCGGAGGAAACGCTGCGCACCATGGAGCTGGTCGGAAAAAAATACCCGGATAAAATCCTGTGCCTGGCCACCAACGGTCTCGGCCTTCCGGAATATGTGGAACGGCTCTCAAAACTGAATGTCTCGCACGTCACCGTGACCGTCAACGCCGTGGATCCGGAAATCGGCGCGAAGATTTATTCCTGGGTACGACTCGGGCCGCATACCTACCGCGGCGTGGAAGGCGCGCGAGTATTGCTGGAAAAGCAGACCGAGGCCATTCGCGCCCTCAAAGCTCACGGCATTACCGTCAAGATCAATACAGTGATTATCCCGGGCGTAAACGATGAGCATGCTGAGGAAGTCGCCCGCTATACCGCCGCCCTCGGCGCGGACGTGCAAAACTGCATACCGTTGATGCATGTCGAGGACACAGTTTTCGCGGGAGTGAAAACCCCCGAGGCCGGCGAGATGCAGGCCCTGCGCTTCCGCACCGGTCGGCATATTAAACAAATGTCGCACTGTGCCCGCTGTCGGGCCGACGCAGTCGGCAAACTCGGCGAAAACAATACCGCCGAAATCGAAACCATGCTTTCCGAGGCCGCCACCCTCAAGCCGACTACGGAGAAACCCTATGTCGCCGTGGCCTCCATGGAGGGTCTGTTCGTCAACCGCCATCTCGGCGAGGCTACGGACCTGTGGATTTTCAAGCGCGGCGAAAAAAGCGCGGACGGCGGCGAGGGTGACCCTGTGCTGATTGCCCGGCGCAACACGCCCGTGCCGGGAACGGGGGATGAGCGCTGGGAATTACTGGCCGCCACAATCGCGGACTGCGTGGCAGTGCTGGTTAGCGGTTCCGGAAAATCCCCGGAAAAGGTGCTCAAGAATCATGGCATCACGGTGATAGCCATGGAAGGCCTGGTTTCCGACGGCGCCGGCGCCATCCTCTCTGGCCGTGAAATTCCGAAGGTGTTATTGCGCACCGCCGGTTCCTGCGGGGCGGGAACTTCCTGCTCCGGTACCGGAATGGGCTGCGCCTGATAAATAGAAGAGAAAGAAAGGATTGACCGATGACTAAACCCGCGCATCACATTTTTGTTTGCGGATCGTTCCGCATGAACGGCTCCCCTCAGGGAGTTTGCAGTAAGGGCGGCTCAATGCAGCTGATGCAGTATCTGGAGGGCGAGCTTTCGGACCGCAGCATGGGAGACGTAATGGTTTCCAGCACCGGCTGCCTGAAAGTCTGCGACCGCGGACCGGCGGTGGTGGTGTACCCCGAGGGTTGGTGGTACGGCCATGTCGACAGCGAGGAAGCTATTGACGCCATTATCGACTCCATTGAAAGCGGAACCCCGGCGGCCGATTATCTAATCGCCTGAGTTCCGCCCAGTAGCAGAATTTTGTCGGCCGGAAGGCAGAGCGCGCCGCGTTCTGCCGGCCGGCTGTTTTTCGCGGAGCTGTCCAGCGGCATATCCCGGCAGATCATCTCGCGCGCGTCGCGGCTGCCGCCGGCGCTACCCGGTGCGGTCAGGGCGGTGTAATAGCAGGCCGCCGAGAAGGGCGTCTCTGAGCAAACGCCGCGCTCAAAATCAAAGCAGTTTACGGCGTCGCCCGCCTTCTTTTCGCGGATATGGTGAGCATGGATACCGACGTGCGTCAGGCCTTCCGGCACGGTTTCGCCGGTTTCCAGCAGTAGGCCCCAGGAGGGGACGGCCACGCGGCGGTCTCCGGCCTTCAGCGCCGGCGCGATATTGCGGCAGCCGGTCAGCCACGCGGCTTCCACGCTGCGCGGCTGGGCAAATATTTCCTCGCGCGTTCCGGCAGCCAGGGCGCGGCCCTTGTCCATGATTACCAGCCGCTCGCAAAAACGGAAGACTTCGTCCCTGTCGTGCGAGACAAACAGCACGCTCCCCTTAAAAGAGGACAGAGACTCCAGCATCTCGGTTTCCAGACGTGAGCGCAGTTCGGCGTCCAGGGCCGAGAAGGGCTCATCGAGCATCAGGATTTCCGGCTCCAGCACCAGGGCCCGGGCGAGGGCGGCGCGCTGCTGCTGGCCGCCGCTGAGCTGCGCGGGATAGCGCGAACCCAGCTCCGTCATCCGGAAGCGGCGCAGCGCATCGGCGATCATTGACGAGCGCTCCGCCGCGCCGCGCAGACCGCGGGCGCGCAGCACGATATCGATATTCTGATAAACGGTCAGGTGCGGGAAGAGGGCGTAGTGCTGAAACAACAGGGCAGTGTTGCGCTTTTGCGGCGGCAGGTTGATGTGCCGCGCGGAATCAAAAACAGTCCGTCCGTTAATGCTGATAAAGCCCTCATCCGGCGTCTCTATCCCGGCGATGCAGCGCAGCGTCATGCTCTTGCCGCAGCCGGAAGCCCCCAATAGCGCGGTGCGCAGGGCTCCTTCCTTCAGTGAGATTTCCAGGGTAAAGCCGGATAGTTTTTTCTTGATATCTACGATAATGCTCATCTTTTTTTCCCGGTAAAGGCGTTTACCGCCAAGGTTACGGCGAAGGAGATAGACACAATGATCAATACCCAAAACAGCGCCAGCCGCATGTTGCCGCTCTCCGAGGCAAAAAAGATGGCCAGGGGAAGGGTTTGAGTGCGTCCGGGAATATTCCCGGCAATCATCAGCGTCGCCCCGAATTCGCCGAGTGCCCGGGCAAAGCCCAGAATGGTTCCGGCGGCCAGGGCGGAGCGGCACAGCGGCAACGTGATGCGCGTAAAGATGGTCAGCTCCGAAAGGCCGAGGGTGCGCGCCGCGGCGGTCAGACATGGATCGATGTTTTCGATTGACGCCAGTACTGTGCGGTACACCAGCGGAAAGGCCACGACCGTAGCGGCGATTACCGTAGCCTGCCAGGAAAAAATCACCCGGAAGCCGAGCTTCAGCAAAAAAATTCCGAGCGGGCTGTTCCGGCCGAACAGCACCAGTAGAAAAAAGCCGAGTACAGTCGGCGGCAGCACCATCGGCAGGGTGAACAGCGCGTCCAGCACAATACGCACTATACCCTTCAGCCTGGCGACGCCGGCGGCTGTCAGCACCCCCAAAAGCAGGGCGCAGCCGGTCGCCGCCAGAGAGGTCTTTAGGGATATTATCAGCGGTGAAAAGTCCGTCGGTATCATCAATCGCCCGCGGTAAATCCGTAGCGCGCAAAGATGGCCTGGGCCTGCGCTCCGGAGAGCCAGAGTAAGAACTGCCCGGCGGCTTCTGCTTCGGCGCTGGAGCTGACCACCGCCGCGGGGTAGACGACCGGCGCGTGCGAGAGGGGAGGGGCCTTGGCGGCGACAAACACGGCGCTTTCTCCGGCGGCGTCGGTGGCGTAGACCACGCCCGCCTCAACCTCGCCAGAGGCGACATAGGCGAGCACCTGGCGGACATCCTTGGCATAGACGGCCTTGGCGGTGACCGCTTCCAGAATGCCGAGCTTGATGAAGACCTGGGCGGCGTACTGTCCGGCCGGAACGCTGCTTATCTCGCCGAGGGCAATCTGGCGGACCGCCGCTGTGGCAACGTCGGCGAAGGCTGTAATGGCGGGATTCGCGGCGGGCGTTATCAGTACTATTTCGTTGCTTAATAGATTTAGGCGACTGGCGCTGAGGATCAGGCCTTGAGTCTGCAGGGTGTCCATTTGTTTTGGGGCGGCGGAAATAAAGAGGTCTATCGGGGCGCCCTGCTCAATCTGGCTTTGCAGGGCACCGGAGGCCCCGTAGGTGGTTATGACTTTGATCTCCGGGCGCAGGGCTTGATAGGCTTGAACGGCCTCGGCGAAGGCGTCCTTGAGGCTGGCCGCCGCCGCCACCAGGAGCTCGGTCTGGCCTGGTGGCGGCACGGCTGCGCTGTCTTTTTTTCCGGAAGCCGCGGCCAGGGCGCAGAGCAGGCCCAACATTGTAAGCAGCGCGAATCGTTTCATCATATACTCCTTTTGACGCAAAAAAAGGCCGTACAGCCTTCCTGGAGGGGGAAAACCGTACGGCCTTGTGCGTCTGCTCAGGGATGAGTTTAGGGATTTGAACTGCCCCTGTCAATCAAATAATGTAAAAATATGCAAAAACAGCCCTTTTTTATGCATAAATATTGATTAATTAGGCGATTGTGATTACTGTGGAGGTATGAAAAGCCAACTTGCTGACTGGAGAAGCTTCTATAACGAAGCCAAGAGTTTTCACAAAACTGCGCAAGGAAGCGTACGCCGCCCGGAAGTATTCACGCCCGGACTGGTTCACAACCTGTCCGCCATGAGTATTGAAAAGTATTTTATGGCGATTTTCATGCATCGCGGCCTGCTGCCGCGGAACCACACCATGGGCGATCTTTTGGAAGAGGCGAAGCCGCTTTTTCCGATTGACGCCGAAATTGAGGAGACTCTGCGCTACATGGATTCCCTGCAGGCCATTTGTTCGGTGGAGCATTTTAAGATTACCGAACCGCGGCGCGAGGATATCCCGCGCTTTTTGAAGGCGCTCGAGGCAGTGTCGGCCATTGCCGCCGTTGAGATTGGCCCGGCCGCCGAATCTGTGTAAGGGAGGGACTGATAGATGGCCGAAAGCCGCCGTAAATTACGCATCCTGGACACCACGCTGCGCGACGGCGATCAGGCCGCCGGCTTCGCCTTCACGTTGCGGGAAAAGCTGGATCTGGCCCGGCTGCTCTCGGCTTGCGGCGTGGACTGCATCGAAGCCGGCTTTCCCTCATCCTCCGCCCTGGATGCCGAGGCCTGCCGCCAGATCGATCTGGAACTCGGCAGCGGTAGACGTACCGGAGAAGGAACCCAATTGGCGGTGATGTGCCGGGCCTTACCGGCTGAAATCCTGCTCGCCGCCCGCGCCCTCGCGCATCCGCAGAGCGCCCTGCTGCACCTATCCCTGCCGGTCAGCGATCTGCATCTGCGCGTCAAACTCGGCAAGAGCCGCGCCGAACTGCTGACCATGGCTTCCGGGGCTGTTAGCCTGGCCTGCGGCTATGCCGGAGAAGTGGAAATGGGCGCCGAGGACGCCACCCGCGCCGATCGCTCCTTTATGGCTGAATACTGCCACACTGTTACCGCCGCCGGCGCGACCATCGTAAATATCGCCGACACCGTCGGTTACGCCGTGCCCGAAGAAATGTTCGCCCTGGTCGAATACCTGCATAGCCAAGTGGCTGCCTTCCGCGATGGACGGGCAATACTGAGCGTACACTGCCATAACGATTTCGGCCTGGCGGTCGCCAATACCCTCTCCGGCATCCGCGCCGGCTGCGGCCAGGTGGAGTTAAGCGCCTCCGGCCTCGGCGAGCGCGCCGGCAACGCCACCCTGGAAGGCATAGCCGCCGTCCTCTCCTCCCGGCCGGACCTCTACCCCGTGCATACCGCGCTGAACACCAAGGCCATGGGCGAGTTAAGCCGCCGCCTCGGCGCCATCATCGGCTCTGGCCTCTCGCCGCTCCAGCCGGTAACCGGCAGCAACGTCCGCACCCACGCCTCGGGGATTCATCAGAGCGGTTTGGCTCGGGATGAGAATACCTATCGGTCGGTATGCACTCAGGCCTTTGACACCGTCCCCGAACGCCTCGTCCTTTCCCGCCACTCCGGCCGCGCCGGCGTGCAAGAAGCCGTGCGCCGCTACGCCGGCGCCGAACCCACCGACTACGCCGTCGAGAGCGTACTACTGCGCCTCAAGGACCCCGCCTTCAGCGGCCCGACCCTCGCCGCCACCGACTTCTTCATGATCCTCAAAACCGCCGGAATGCCGCTGCCGCCGCTCGTCACGCTCGCCGACCTTCCGCCGCCTCCTTCCGCCCCCGGCCGCCCAGCCGCCCTCCAGGCCCTCTCGCCAGTGCCCTTTACCATCCGCCAGATACAGGAATCGGCCTGCAGTACCGGTGAAACCGCCCTCTCAAACCCCCCGCGCCGCCGCCTCTACCTGGAAATTGAAGCCCGACTCAGCGTCCCCCGCATCCTGGCCTTCGAGCGCGTCGCCGCTTCCTCCTCCGAGGACCTGCTGTTCGCCGCCCTGCTCGACGCCGTCAACACCCTGCTCGTCTTGACCCCCGCCCCCTGATTAGGCTATAGTAGCCAAGCATTTCCAATGTCAGTCATCTTGTTATTCTTCGGAGTGCACCGGGCCTATAGCTCAGTTGGTTAGAGCTGCGGACTCATAATCCGTCGGTCCCTGGTTCAAGTCCAGGTGGGCCCATAGTTAGGTTCTTACTGGGTAAGGACTTATTGTCAGAGCACAAGGTGAGATTCCTTGCTGGTCGGAATTTGTGAGCAGATTTGTGAGCAACTTTCGGCAGCTATCGTAAATAGCCGGCCGATCGTTCCATTCATGGAACGATTTGTTCTTGAAATTATCATTGGCCTTGTGTTACAGGGCCGGTACTTATCCCTATAGACGGGCGGTACCCGAACTCATTTTTGCCGGTTCTTTCCGGTGCGAAGCGAGGTACGGTATGCGCCCGTTTTATTTTTTCCGACGCGATAATGGTGTTATCTATGTGCAGTTTCAAAATGAAGCAAAACATAAAAGGACTACCGCAAAATCCACCAAAGAAACAAATATGTCCCGGGCTATGGCGGTTGTCGTTGATTGGATCCAAAATGGAATTCCGGTTAAGGGCAAGCGTACATCCTTATCAACGGTAGTTGCGGTCGATAATTTGTTTAGCCTTATTTCCGAAAACAAAGTAGATGAATCTGATTTTGTCCGGATAGGCGAGCTGATGTCAAAGATCGGTTTTGGTGTCACGAGCGCAGCGCAGGTTGTAAAGAGTAAAGTTAAGCTTGTCGACTACTTACATAATTTTTGGGACTATGACAAAAGTCCGTATGTCCAGGACAAGGTTACGCATGACTACGATATCGGAAAGCGTCATTGTGCCGATATGACCAAGCGTGTGAAGTACTGGAAGGACTATTTCAAGGATACGTATTTTGAGGATGTCACTACAGATTCTCTTCGTGCTTTCGAAATTGCGTTAAAAGAAAAAGGACTGGCCGGTGCTACACGGAATTATATTTTGCTGGCCGGCAAGACCGCATTCAAGTGGGCGTATGAAAACAAAAAAATCAAGGAAAATCCCTGTGTCGGTCTCAAGAGGTATAACGCAAACAAGACGGCAAAGGGCCGTGATGTTCTTACCTCAGCCGAAGCTCAAGCCTTGTTTGGAGTGAAATGGGATGATGACCGTGCCCGTGCCGCGAGTCTGGTAGCGATGACTACCGGTCTCAGGCAAGGCGAGATCCGTGCCCTTCGTGCGGGAGATATCGGAGAGGACCGGATTTTTGTCCGGCATAACTGGGAAAATACGGACGGGTTGAAATCGCCGAAAAATGGCTATACCCGCGAAGTTCCTCTTTTGCCGCAAGTCCGCTCCGCCCTTAACCGGTTGCTTCTGCAGAATCCTCATAAAATTGAAAATGAGAAAAAATTTATTTTCTGGGGTTCTCTACCCGATAAACCGATTGTTGAAAACCTAATCCTTGAAGGTTTCAAGGCAGCCCTGATCAAAATTGGAATCACGGAGGAAGAACGGACCAGGAGAAATGTCGTGTTTCATTCATGGCGTCATTTTTATGGCACTGAACTTTCTAAGAAAGTAAATATGAGACAAACCCAACTTGCGCTCGGGCATATGACATCGGCTATGACAAAGCATTATACCGATCACAAGACTGAAGAAGACTTGAAGATAATTTCCCAGGCCTTGGGGAGCGTATTCAGTGCGGATTTTGGAATAGCCTGATCTATCTGTTTTTTCAGATGGAAAATATTTTTCCATCTGAAAAAAAGCGAGACGCTGTTTTTTACGGTCACGGTAAGATGATTTCATGATGGGCAATCGTAATCAGGAGGGTCAGGTAGTGGATAGTGTAAAAGAATCAAACGATGGTCAAATATTGAACGTGAGCGAGGCGGCGGGATTCATGAAATGTGCCGCTTCCACAGTGTACCGGGACTGCGCCCGGGGTACTATGCCCTGTATACGAAAGGGGAAGCGCCTCCTTTTCAAGCGGGAAGATCTCGTGTCATGGCTCGAAACCATGCGGACGGGTCCCGCGTGAAGATCACGGCGAAGGAGATCAACGCTGAAATTCTTTCCTGGATAAAGGGGCAGCTTGAGTCGAAGAAATTTGGAACGTTCGGCATCGAGATCACTCTCCGCGACGGATTGCCGGTTTCGATACAAAAAACCGACAAGCTCAATTATCGCCGGTACGGCGGTGACGTGCTCGAGTTGTCGGAATAGCATTTTTATAAAAGAACGAAAGGCGGCCAGGGAAGAATCCCTGGCCGCCTTTGTTTACTCGTCGGCTACGTCGAGATAAATGTATTCGTTTCTCCAGCCATGAAGGCTTGCCCTTGCCTTGTAGGGTTCAGAACCGATTCCGGGAACGGTGAAGACCAGCGGGACAGTGTTTTCCTTGTCCAGATCGACGTGATACAAGAATGCATGGCAAAGCGTCGCAATGTTCTTGATGGGATTTTCGCAGCAGTTTCGTATCCAGTGGCAATAGAGACGGCCCGAAAGATGCACCGGCGTGTGTATGCCGTGGCGCCATGCTGCGCTTGAGACATCGAACGATACTCCGCCTTCTTTTTCGAAAATTCCCGGGAACTTGAAAAAATCCTGTTTGCTGTAAAAGTCCTGTTCGTGTTTCTGCTCGAAACAGCTTTCGTGACGCTCAACTCTCGCGATTTCCCTGATTGCTACATCTGACATAAAAACTCCTTTGGTCGGTATAGTTTTCAAAGCTGCTATGGCTTTGTATTCCAGGACAGACCGCGCCCTGAAATATTTCTAACGGGGGCGAAAATAGTCTTTGTCCAGTGCCGGGTTCACGCAAGGCCGGCTAGGAGCGGAGACGTACTCGTCGAAGCGACGACGACGCTTGCTTGGCCTTGCGGGGTTCCGGCACTGGACACATAATGCCCCTTCCCCCGTTAGAAAGATGAGAAAACCGCTGACAGAAAGCGTGATCTTTCCTATCTGAAAAATCAGATAAAAAGGCGGATATATTCTGAAAAAAAGGGAAACAAATGAAGATATCGGCGCATTAAAGTGAGGCACATAGATTCTTGAAGGCACGCTTCCGGGCCGCGTGTAGGGACGCGGTCCGGAGGTGTGGGGGAGGTGAGGCGACAATGAAAAAGCACTATTTGACACTTGAGTGCATCAGGCGGGCGGTTGCATTTCTGGAAAAGCGCAAGGCACACGCGAGCGAGACGGGCAACGATGAATGGGCAGAGGAGTTCGAGAACGCAATCAGGATAATCCGCGGCCTCTGTGTGCTGGAGCTGGAACCGGGAAAATAAAATGCTGGATGGGGAGGTGATCAATTTCTGAACTGTGGGAGAGGAGAACCGACGATACGAACGCTTCCTGGAACGCGTTCTGCATGTACCGCGACTACGGAACGGACCGGGGGCTCCTGAAGGCCATGGCGCTGAACGGAGTTTCCCGGACGAGGTATGGCGTGTGGTGCAAGTGGTCGGCGAAATACGACTGGGTAAAGCGGTGCGGGGCATACGACACCTACCTTGACGGGCTGAAGCGGGCGGAGCGGGAGAAGGAGTACGGCGAGCGGGAGAAGATGTACCAGAAGATCACTGAAAAAGTGCTGAGCATCGTAGAAAAGCGCCTAGCGGGATTCGACCCCGAGGAACTGACGCAGTCGAACGTGATCGACTGGCTGAAGAACTCCATAGACATCGAGCGGTCGATATTCGGCAAGACTGACGCGGCGGACGGGAACGGTTTCGGGGATGGAAAACAATTGAGCGGGCAGCTTGAGATCAACTTTGTGCAGGACTTCGAGGGCTTGTAGGGGTGCTCGCCGATAAGGTCTTTTTCCCGACGCGCGTGCAGAAAAACGCCCTGAAACTGCTTAAGAGTGGGGCTAAGCATATTCTGCTTTTCGGAGGATCGCGGAGCGGGAAGACGACGATACTGGTGATCGTCATCATTTTCAGAGCAGTGCGGTATGCGGGAAGCCGTCACCTGATTTGTCGGCTCAGGACGAAGGACGCCCGGAGCTCGGTGCTGCATGAGACGCTCATTCCCTGGCTGACCAAGATTGTCGGGAACGGACGCTTTAAGCTCGTGGTGCACGACAACTATGTGCGGATGTGGAACGGCTCGGAAATATGGATAGGCGGGCTTGGGGACAAGGAGCAGGTCGACAAGATTCTCGGGCACGAGTACAACACGATCTACTTTAACGAGGTGAGCCAGATTTCCTACGCGGCGGTGAACGTGGCCTACAGCCGGCTTGCGATGCACATACCGGGATGCCGGAACGTGTTTCTGTACGACTGCAACCCGGCTTCTCCCATGCACTGGGCGTACAAGGTGTTCATCAGGAAGATCGAGGCGCGGACGGACACGCCGCTCGCGAAGCCGGACCTGTATACCTCGATGGTGCTGAATCCTGCGGATAATGCGGAAAACCTTGCCGAGGACTACATCAGCGATATTCTGGATACGATGCCCGAAAAGCAGAAGGCTCGCTTCCGGGACGGACTCTGGGTAAAGGCCGACGGGGTCGTCTACGAGAAGTTCCGGGAGGAGATGATACTGCCGCTGGACCGGATGCCCGAAAAGTATGACTTCGTGACGGCGGGACAGGACTTCGGACTTAACATCACGAACGTGAAGGTTGGCTGGATAGGGAATACTGTGTACCTGACTGCCGACTACGGCGCCTACAACATGCCAACGCGGACCTTCAATGAGGAACTGACGGAACTCGGGTGGTACCGGAACGACAAAAGCGAAGCGTCATTGTTTCCTACCTACTGCGACCCGGCGGGAGGTGAGCGGATACAGGAGATTACCGGCGGGGTGAAGGCGAACAACTCCGTTGACTCGGGGATTGATTATATTTGCGCACTGATGGAACGAAATCAGTTTTTTGTGTGCGCGAAATGCACGGGCGTTCTGCAGGAGATTGCGGACTACGCCAGGGACGAGGGAAACCAAATCGTGAAGGTGAATGACCATTATATGGACGCCATGCGGTACGCGATTTTCAGCCAGGTGCAGTATGGTGTTGTCTGCAACTAACGTAAAAAAAGTTCAGAAAATATTTGTGACAAAAGGCGGAATTATGTCGATAAAGAATTATAAAAAAAAATCAGGAGGAAAAAAAAGGATAACACTGGCTGACGTATGGGTATTCGCAAAGAAGGGCGCGGATATCTGATGCGTATGGCAACTCTCTTTTCCGGGATACGGAAAACGCTGGAACGATTTTCCTTTGCCGAACAACTGGCAAAAGAGGACCCGTTTTCGGAGTCCGGATCGAGCCCGGAACACAGGGATTATTACTTGACCCATGCATGGGTGAATATCGCGATCGGCATCCTGATGCGGAATATCGGACGAACGGAATATATAATCAAAAAAAATGGACAGACAGTAAAAACCGGACCGGTGTTCAGTCTTTTTCAGTCCCCAAACCCGCATTTGAGCCGTTTTGACCTGTGGAAGGAAACGGCAGCGTGGTGGTACCTCGAAGGAGAAGCCTTCTGGTATTTCGGAGACAGTTATACCGGCGGTATCCCCGAGACCTTTACCATACTGAACCCGAGACGGGTCAGTATGAGGATCGAAAACGGACGTGTTGTCCGTTGGTTCTACGAAACGGAAAGCGAGACTGTTCCGTTGCTTCCGGACGAGGTTATCCACTTCCGGGACTGGAACCCGTGGAACGCGTATCGCGGCGTTACGCCGCTCGTATCTCTCGGGTACGAAGTAGAACAGGACGTATGGGCAAATAAATCCAACACAGACCTTCTTAAGCATAACGCAATTCCCCAGGGTATTTTAAAGACAGACCAGCTGATCCGCGAGGAAGAGGCCGACCTGATCGAGGCGCGGTGGGAACGGAAGTATGGTGCAAACTCAAAGAATCGGAAGATCGCGGTGATCGGGAAGGGTACGGAATTCAAGCCGCTCACCTTTTCGCCCGACGTTCTCAAGCTCTTTGACCTGAAGCGCTGGAACCTCTATACCATTCTCGCCAAATACGGCATTCCGCCCCGAGTCGCGAACATACAGGACGTAAAGACGGGCCTTTCGGGAACGGACACCGAAGCTCAGCACGCGGCATTCTGGCAATATACCCTGATACCAGCCCTGAAAAATTTCGAACAGATCGTTGAGACTCAGTTTTTCAGGCGTTTCGGTTTGGTTGAACGAGGGATATTTGAATACACGAATATCCCGGAACTGCAGCAAAATGAGGATCAACAGTCGAAGCGTGACATTGATGAGATAGCCGCCGGTCTCAAGACTATCAACGATGTACTTGCAGAACGGGGGAAGGTTCCGAAGACTTGGGGCGATACCTGGTACCGCCCCTCAAACGTCATTCCCGTCGAGGGAACAAAATCTGAAAGTTAAGGATGTTGACATGGATGCACGTATTGTATTGATGGTCGGGTTCTGCGCGAAGGGTTATTTTACTCTCGAACCCCTTATCTGTAAGGTTTATGGGATACTGAAATGCGACCGCGTGGAGACGGTTGAGGATCTTCCGCGCCACGAAGGGTTTATCGATTCCATTTTCATCAGCCTGTTTTATCTCGGTCTCGATTTCGAGAAAAAAATTAAAAAGATTCGGAACTTGCTTCCGGGAATTCAGATAGTCTGTTATGCGTCTCATTTCGTGAATGTCCAGATCGGGGCGCATCTTATACGGTCAGGCATCGATGTTCTCTACGCCAACGTGGACTCTCCGGAAGAATACGCGAAGGCGGTTGACGGGATCCGGAATCACCATCGCTATTACCCCAAGAACGTTCGGGATGCTTTTGCCTCCGACGAGGTGGGGGAGCCTGCAGGCTTTCTGCACCTTTCCCCTAAAGAGAGGGAATGGCTCGACCTGACCATCAAGGGGAACTCGGTCAAGGACATACAGGCCGCGATGAACGTTTCCCACGGGACGGTCAGCTCGATGCGGAAAAACACCATCCGTAAGATGGGAGTTAAGACCACTCATCAGCTTTTGTACCGGGCTTTTTTGTACAATTTCGGCAGGGGAGGCGAGTTCGAGGATGCTCTATAGATTCAAGGGAATGAAGGAATACGCAACAGTCGAGCGCGGTGCCTTACTCGAGTTCCTGAAAATGAACACGACTAGGTCCGGTGAGCTGACTGCCCCTCTCGAAGTGATTCGATCGGGAACCCTGTTCGGCGACCAGAAAACGGCAAGTGAAGGCGATGACTGGTTTCCCTGGGTGTTTTCTTCTTTCCACAACGACCGGTTCAACGAACGGGTAGACCCGGCGGGATGGGAGCTTGACGGGTACAACCTGAACCCTGTGGTTCTCTGGGCGCACAACCATGACATACCCGCAATCGGCCTTGCCGGCGGAGTGACGAAGACAGACACCCTTTCGGGAAAAATCAAGTTCAACGCAAAGGATTATGACCTGTTCGGCTGGAGCATCGGGGAACGGGTCAAGAACGGCGTGATCCGGGCCGGAAGTGTTGGTTTCAGGGTTCTTGAGATTGAGTTTGTCGACCATGCAACCGAAATGGATGAGTCTTACGACCTGATATTCCGGAAGCAGGAGCTTCTTGAATTCTCGATATGTAATGTACCGGCGAATCCGTACGCTTTGCGGAAGGATGCCCCCGGTGATGATGATAAAGGAAATACTGCCCCTACCGGTATTTTATCGAAGTGCGGCTTTATGCCGTTTCTGAAACAAAAAACTGACGGAGGTATGTATGGGTGACGTGATGCTTCGCGCCCTTGACGACAAGCTCAAGGGAATGAAGCGCGTGGAGAAGACCGGTTTTGTGAACGAGGAACAGGCCGCGGGATACTTTGCCGAGAAAGAAGGCATCCTTGAAGAAATTGCGAAGGCTTTGGAGACCGTTAAGAGCGCTGGAACCTCCGAGCTTGAGGCCGTAAAGGCGACGCTAAAAGATTTTCGGGACATGCTGAAAAGCAGCGAGGCGAACCCGAAGGAACTGACCCGGCAGGAGCTCTGCTTCCGCGTGGGAAAAGCCATCGTCGCGGCATGGACTGGAAACACGCAGGCACTCGGGGAGTTGAAGTGCTGCCCCAACCTGAAAAGCGACAACTGGAACAACCCGAGGGACTTTGCCTGGACGGCAGAGAAAGGCTACCAATTGTCTAATATCAAGGCTGCCCTTGGCGAACCGATGGGGAACATGGCCACCAACGAGCAGTATCTGATCAACCCGATCTACGAGAGTGCCATCATGCAGGACGCGGCAAAGCAGTCGGTGATGATGCCCTTGGTGAAGCACCGCCCGATGACCGGCCCGAGCATGTTCCTGCCGCAGCGGGACCGGGGAGGGGTGGAGCTCAAATGGCTCACCTCTTACGGACAGAAGATCGACGGCTCGAAACCGCAGGGAGCGACCCGGGTGGAGCTCAAAGCCTATACCTTGGCCGGCTTCATTCCCTGGTTCGACGAGTTCGAAGAGGACGTCTTTGTCGACCTCGGAGCCATGTTCATGGACGAGTTCACCGAGACCTACGCCCTCGAGTTCGACCGGCAGTGTCTCCTCGCGAACAACGCGCCCTTTACCGGAGCTTTCAACGCCGCCGACATCAAGCAGAAGGTAATCTCAGGCGCGGCCGCAACGACCCTGACTTACAAGGACCTCCGCGAGGCCGTGCTGATGGTCCCCGCCGAAGAGCGGAAAGACAGCCGGTGGTTTTTTCACGAGTCGGTTTTGGCTCATGTGACCGGAATCGTCGACGCAAACGGCCGCCCGATCTGGCGCGGACCTATGGATGGGAAGCCCGGTACGGTGGACGGTTATTCCTACACCGAAAGCCACATCCTGCCACAGATGGGCGACATCGGGACAAACAGCCCGTTCGCGATCTTCATGAACCCGAAACGCATCATCCACGGGAACCGGAAAGGCGTCGAAATCAAGCGATTCGACGCGACGACGGAAGCTCTCGAGTACGGCGAGCTCTTTCTCCGCTTCCGCAAGCGCGACGGATTTCTCGTGACCCGGGCGAAGGGCAACATGGTCCTTCTGAAGACGGGGGTATAAGGGATGGGATACAACGCAAATTTGATGAAGACAGGATCAATTCCTACCCGGAAAGGAGCCGCGGGAACCGCCGTTCTTTATGCCGCAATCCCCCAGTTGGACCAACGCGTGACCATTCCATACCTCCGATGCAGGACCGGGGCTCCGGGCGGGAGTCTTGAAGTGCTCCAGACCGAAGGCGTGTACAAGTTCAGTCTGCTTGCCGCAGGCGCGGTGATAACCGTGCCGGGAATACCGGCGACACTCACCGGACGTCAGGTAGTGCTCCGCTTCCCCTCGGGCGAAACGAAGGCGATGGTTATCAGCGCTCAGACCGGTGAGAACTTGACCCTTGCTTCGAGCATCGGCCCTCAAACCCGGGCTACGCTCTATCTGATGGGCAATACCACTTCGCCGGGTACCACCGAGATTCCGCTTGTGGCAAACGGAGTAACGGTGCTACAGGCGGAATGTCCGGGGATGGTGGTTGGAAAGGAGATCGGGTGGCCGGTGATTGTATACATTAGGAACACCGACGGGGCGTGCAGCATTGAGGGTGGAACGGTGGCGTGTATAGCGGTGTAAGGTAACCTGATAACCAGAAAAAAACGTAGGGAAGAGCTTCCGAAAGGGGCTCTTCCCTGTATTATTTTATGGAGGTTCTTAATGCAGGATTTGATGAGGTATGAAGAAGTGGTGGAATTGTTGGCTATGGATGTGCGGGATGAGCGGCGGAACCGTTTGTTCCTGAGCGCGGTGAGCGAGAAAATCAGCCTTTTCCTAAAAAGAAACTTGATTCTCGACTCAGTCACAACGACGGAATGGCATGAAACAGTTGAGCGCAAGTTCGTTCCCAATGAGTATCCGGTACGCGAGATTTTAGAAATTGTTGATTCTCAAACTGGTGAAATATTGACTCTCGCGGAAGGTTGCGAATTGAAAACCATCCTCAACGCTGATGCCCATCGGGAACATTTTCTGAAGATTGCCGGGAAGAAGGACCGGGACATCCGGATCAAGTATCGCTACGGCTACACCCAGGACGAAATACCCGCCCTACTTAAGACTATCCTGCTCGACATGATGAGAGACCGGCTTCTTTGTACCGGGACAGTGACGCTGGAGGATATCGAAAGC
This sequence comes from Treponemataceae bacterium, assembly GCA_942493045.1. Classification (GTDB taxonomy): domain Bacteria; phylum Spirochaetota; class Spirochaetia; order Treponematales; family Treponemataceae; genus Teretinema. The sequence goes on from OW818665.1 coordinate 2,925,258, forward strand.
ATGGACAAGGACCGGATGATGCAATTGAGGCCGTATCAGCGGATATACGAGAGATGATAGAAATTTCCGAGGAAAAAATACTGGAAGATATCACAGTGCTTTTGATGGAAAAGCTTCCGGGAGAACTTTTGAGGCTTGAGGAAAGCACGGAAGATGGAAAGCAACTACCTGCCTTCCGGTATGCCGGGAGGCAGGATAACCTTCCTCCGGGTACTGGATTACCTTATGTTTTTGTCGAGGTAACCGAAGGAGAATACACCGAAAAGGACCGGATAGTCAGAAATGTGGTATATTCGGTGAATTTACAGTTAAAACTTACCAATTATGGGCTTGTTTGGAGATATTTCAAGGGGATTGAGACAATAATAAACTTTGATAGTAGGGGTTACAAAATCATGATAGTAAAGAAAAACACACAGGGGGAGTTGCTGTTGCGAACAATTAATTGGAAATAAAAGAAATTTTATATTATTTACCGTAAATTGCTGAATATTCGGTTAGAAGGTGAGTATGAGACTTTTTGTTGAGAAAAAAACTAGAGAAAATAAATATTTATATGAATTATTTGAAAGGGATGATACAATATTAATGATGTAAACAAGAATAAGGATGAGGACAGCGAAATAAATTTATTTTGGGGTGAGATGAGTCTTCATTTAACAAAAAAAATGTTTACAAAGAGTATTTGCACAGGCTACTTAAATATTTGCTTAACGCTTTGCGCCATAAAGGAAATAAAGAAATAATGGCTATAACAAAAGGACAAGGAAATCCAGATTGGACAAAAGATGAAACAATTTTAGCTCTTAATCTTTATTTTGAGTTCAATGGTATAATTCCTGGCCCTAATAATGAAAAAATCATTGTTTTATCAAAGATGCTAAATCAACTACCAATACACCCAGTAGAATTACGTAAGGTAAATTTTAGAAATCCTGATGGAGTTGCTTTCAAATTACAAAACATTAGAAGTGTAGCCACAGGAAAAGGATTAGATAATACTTCAAAAATGGATAAATTAGTCTGGCAAGATTTTGGTAATAATCCTAATGAAGTAAAAATATTAGTTGAAGAAATCATAAATAGTATTAGTTCGTTTTCCGAACATGATCAACTAATTAATGAAGTGGAGGAAGAAGAAACATTTCTAGAAGGAACAATAATCACTGCAGTACATAAACGGCGTGAAAGATCTCCTACTTTGAGAAAGAAAATAATTCAAAGGAGAAAAAGTGAAAAAAAAGTGTATTGTGATATATGTGGTCAAAAGCCAATATTAACTGCATATATCGATGATTATACTATTTTTGAATGCCATCACATTTTACCATTATCTGAAAGCGGAATTATAGAAACTAAAATCAAAGATATCGCTTTTATTTGTGCAAATTGTCATAGGGCTTTGCATTCAATGATAATAAAAGAGAAGAAATGGATAAAACCAGATGAAATGACAAAGTTGGTAAATTTTACCAGTTGAATCGTTTCTAGTACCTGGTAAGTAGATATTAGTTAAATGTAAAAAGTGGAAAAGATTTTAATGTGGGATGTTATATAACTAAATTATTGAATATTAATAATTTAAACCTGAAATGAATAGTGGGGTGTATAATTTTAATATGAATTTACAAAATGCAAATATAAAAACTATTTATTTTTTAGACACTTATCGGCCTTATGAGTTTTATGATGAACTTTATAGAAATTCATTAAAAATTACCTTTGCTTTAGGTTATTTTTCAAGCAGTGCTTTTAATATTGGAGTAGAAGGAATTTTATCGTTTATTAATAATGGAGGATACCTAAGAATTTTATGTAATGATAAATTGTTCCAACAAGATATTAATGCAATAACCGATGGTTATTCGTTAAGGGAGACAAGTTCAATAACAATTGATGCAGTGCAGAAGTTGTTTGCAGGTCTTGATGAATATAATACTTTTGGGTTTAAATGTATATCGTTATTAATTGCCTTAAACCGTTTAGATATAAAGATATTGCAAGCTGATGCTTTAGTTCATTTTAAAATTGGGTACGCAGAGGATGGATTGGGAAATACTATTTCTTTTGATGGCTCTGTTAATTACACGATCTCTGGATTATTATTTAACAATGAACAACTACATACAACTAAATCATGGAATAATGATTGTGATAATACCACTGTTAAACATATTCAAGAAAAAATAGATAACTTATGGAATGAAAAGTATCCTGAATATACAACAATAAGTGGTGATAAACTTAAAGAACTAATTCTTGAACAGTTCCCAGTACGTGATAGTTCTGAATTAAATAACGAATTTGCTATTTTAAAAAAACATTATCTATCAGTTCTTGAAATAGAAAATAATTTAATAGATATGGCCCCAAGTTTTTTCTCAATTCCAAAAAGTGTAAAACCATTTGAACATCAACTAGCTGCAATTATTAATTGGGAAAATCATAATTATCAAACTATTTTTGCAATGGCAACTGGGACTGGTAAAACTCTTGCAGCAATATTTGCAATAAATAACGTTGAATTTTCTAAAAAAATTACTTCTATACTTATTATCGTACCATTAATCGATTTGATTTCTCAATGGAAGGAGGATCTTGAACGATTTTATAATGGACGTATTGTTAATATTGAAGGGACAAGCTCATGGGAAAAAGAATTAATCAATTTTTCGTTACAAAACATTTATAATAATGAAAAATTGATTATCATAGCAACGTACGCATCGTATTCGAAAAAACAGAAAGAAATATTAAGCTATTTAGATATAAAAAAAACAATCATAGTTGCAGATGAGGTTCATCGGTTTGGTTCATTAAATTTGTTAACAAAATTGCCACTTGAAATAAGGTATAGAATTGGATTGTCTGCAACACCGGAAAGAGAATATGATATTGATGGAACTGATGCAATTTTTGATTATTTTTGTCCTCATAAAGATCCATTTATAATTACGATCGAAGATGCTATACGTTTGAAATTATTGTGTGAATATAATTATTATCCCCAATTTGTTGAACTCACAGACAGTGAAATAGAGGAGTACGCAAGCCTGTCTGTTAAAATACGGCAATTAAGTGCTTCGCAAGTAAATAAACATCACGAACGAAAAAAAGAAAAAGATGAAACAATAGAACTACTTTTAAAAAAAAGACATAGAATTATTGAACAGGCTAGAAACAAACTGATAGCTTTTCAAAATCTTATTGAAGAATTAGTACGTACCTCTCACCCTATAAAGAATGCAGTTATGTATGTACCTGAGGGTATGCAAGATGATAAAAGTGTGATTGATGAATATACGAAAGTCCTCTGGGATATCGCGCATGTGAGAATTGCAAAGTATACCCAAAATGCATCCAAACAAATACTTGAGGATTTTAAAGAAGGTAGAATTGATGTTCTTGCAGCAAAAAAAAGGCTGGATGAGGGTATCAATATTCCTGCGATTACACAGGCTTTTTTTATATCTAGCAGTACTGTTGAACGAGAGTTTGTGCAAAGACGTGGACGAATACTTCGAAAAACTCAAACCGAAAAAATTGCAGAAATATTTGATTTTTTGGTAATTCCTTCAAGAGACAGCGATTTAAGTATTAATGATGCTGATATTAAGTCTATGAAAAGCGGTGAAATTAAAAGGGCGAACATTTTTGTAGAAAATGCTAAGAATCATTTTGAAGCTAAAAGAAAAATTGATGATTTTTATTAAGGAGTTTAAAAAATGGGTGATAAGCTAACATTGCAACAAAAAATTGTTGAATTGGTACAAAAGGAGTTAAAAAACTCAACAAAAGTTGAAAAAGCTTTAGTGATTGAATTATTACGTCAAGTGTTTGCAGATAGAAATAAAGCTATTTCAACTGCTCAGCAAAAATTAGAAGCCGAGATAGAAAAACTTGTAAATTCTGGAATGGGGGTGGAGTTGTGATATTTAAATATATTGAGATTCAAGGATTTCTTTCTTTTTATCAGAAAACGGTGATACCTTTCGCGGATACAACAACAATTATTATAGGTCAGAATAATACTGGAAAATCAAAATTATTTGATGCGTTTAATTGGGTGTTATATGAGAAGATATTTATAACTGAACGAGAGAGATGGGTTGAAGGTGCTGATAGGGATAAAAATGAAATTTCTACTGCTGTGTTAAATAGACGTGTGCGCAAGGAAGGGATACAGAATAATACAGAGCACGTCGAAGCTGCTTGTAAACTGGTTTTAGAAGATGATGATGGAGATGAAATACATATTGAACGTAAATATATATACAAGAAAAATGATTCTGAATATATTTTAGAATCACCAAAAATCCTTGTTCATCAAATTGATCTTGGTGATGGAAGTATCAAAGATACTTTTTATGGATCTAGTGCTGAAAATATTATTTCTGAATACATGCCAAGGAAATTATCTAAATATTGTTTATTTCAAGGTGAGACTGTTTCTGAGATTATGAATTTAAATAATAAATCACATTTTCAGAATGCCATTAAAGAGCTGGCGCGATTGGATATATATGATAAGGCAACAAGGTGTGCTAAAAATCTTGTAGATAAATATAATAGAATGATCCAATCAGAGTACGAAAAGGATTCAAGAACAAAAGCAGTTCAAATTCAGTTATCAAATAGCATCGATCAGGCAGGAAAGCGAATTGAATCACTCAATAAGGAAATTGAATCGTTAGAAGATGAAGAATCTTTATTATTGACTGATATAGAAAAAATTCAAAACGAATTAGAAATTTATGAAGGATTTGCTCAACGCTTTGATGATATTGAAAAGAAAAAAAAGGAATATCAGCAGTTAAAAGAATTAAGTAAAAATTATCCAATTGAATTGATGAGAACTCAGCTTTCTGAAAATTGGATTTTTTATTTAGTTAAAGATAAGCTTTCTAGGTTTCAAGAATTTTATGATAAGCTTGCGGAAAAAGGTGATGTGCCGGCTCCAATTTCACAATCAATTATTAAAGATTCATTGAAAAAAGGTAAGTGTGCTTTGTGTGATAGGGCGATCATTGAGGGTTCATTTGAAGAAAAATTTTTACAGCAAAAAGTGCATAATAAAGATACTGATATATTAGGCGCAAAACTTCATGAAATAATGGTTCAATTAGATACTGCGAATTTATCAATAAATGATATTCCGCTTCAGATTAGTAATGAAAGTAAAGAAAGAGAGGATCTTGAGAAAAAAATTAAAAATACAAATGAAAAAATAAAAGAAATGTCAGATGAGTTATCGGCTTATTCTCCAGATGATTTATCGTCTGAGAAAAGACTTAATGTCACATTGCTAACAAGCAAGTTGAGCAATAAGAAAAACTTATTACAGCGATGTCGAAATTCATTGTCAGCAAGTAAAAGAGTAATTGAAGAGAAAGAGCATGATATATACGAAGCTCAGAAACAGCAAAAAAATAATGGTTCATCGGTCGACACTGTTCTTTTAGATCAAAAGAGAAATATTGCGAATAAGGTTTATATTACAATGAAAAGTTTGGAAGATAAAATAAATTCCACAATTTATTCTGATATTCAAAACCGAGCAAATGATTATTTTCAAGAAATGACAATGAATAATCAATCAATGGGAGGTAAAATTTTTTTAGATAAAGAGAATTCTGAAGTATATACTGTCAACGAGGAAGGGGATAGGATAACAAATATAAACCAAGCTAATCGAGTTTCGATTCAACTTTCATTTATTGCTGGAGTATTAACTATTGCGTCCGAGCAGCTGGGTGTAAATTTCCCGTTTATTGCTGATGCGCCAACATCTGCTTTAGGAGGTGTTAATAAAATACCGGCCATAAATAGTTTAATCAACGCTTTCGAACAGTCGATTATAATCCTAAAAGATGATGCGGCATCAGAGAAAGATGCTCCTGAAGATCCTGTAAGAAAACTAATTAATTCAAATACATCAATTCAGAGCGCATTTGAATTTAAGTTATCAAAAGAATCACATACAAGTGATCAGTTTACTCAGCTGTATACGTTGAAAGGAAAAAAATAATGAGTTCATATCAAATACAAAAATCTATTTTTATTATAGGTAATCCTTCAATACGTGTTCAAGAACGTTATTATCAAGAATTTTTTAATCAAAAAAATACTCTTGAGAGTAGGTCTGAGCGGCTGGTTTTTAAATTTGATTACCAGCGGTTTCTTTATGCTTTTGTTCTGGGTATTAAGCAGAATGCTAAAACTCCTCTAAAAGGACATACTGAGGTTTCTTTTAAGTGGGAGGTAATAGAACATAAGAAAGATCTTGCAGATAAGATTCTTGGATTATGCATACTAAATGAATATGAAGGTGAACCAAAGAAGCTTAAGGATGACTATTTGAATTCTCTTGAAACTGATGATAAAGATAATACTTTAGCCCAAAATCTTCGACTCGCAATAGAGGAGTATGCAAATACTGGTTTTGGAATTTTATTTGATAAAAAAATGGCAAATCCTGCTTATATGGATGATGCTAGTTTGATTTGCCTCGATATTATTCAGTCTGGGATAAATTAATATATGCGAATAGTCTGTTGTACTAGATCGATGGAATCTTTAAGATCTAGATTTATCATTGCTTGAATGCCTCTATTTATATGTCTGCGTAGGTGTTCTTTTAGTGATGCTTCTGAAAGTTCGATATTATCATTTAGGAGTCTATTCTTTAATAGGCCCCAAAGAATATTTGAATATGGACCAGCAAATATTTTCCATGTCATTTCAATAGCACCATCATTCTGAGGGGTATATTTATTTGGGATGTCTGGTAAAGATAAAGAAAGTAAGAAACCCCATCTGCATAAGGTATTCCAGTTTTGTATTTTTGTTCTCCTTTTTAAGGTAATTAAAAAATCTTTAGTTCTTTTATCTATGTATACATTTTCTACTGGGTCAATCATGTTATTGTACCTCTTTGTTCATTTTAAATGGATATTCGGTAGTAATATAGCTAGATGCGCTTTCATTATTATACCTAATACCATATTCGTGGCATATATATTCTTTTAATATGTGATAATCTTTAGCTTGTATTTCTTCATCGGTTGAAAGTAGAATTACCTGATGACTAGCAAATGGGAAAAAATATTTAACAAGATTTTCCCGATGAATGGAATCCAGTCTTCCTAAAGGCGTATCAATTACAAAAGGAAGGATTTGGCCAGAAGATTTTGCTATCGACCATAACAAGGAGGTAGCCATAATTTGTCTTTCACCTGCAGACAGTTGAGAAATGTCTAGGGGTTGATTCATGCTGTTTAATAAATTTAATTCTAGTGTTGATGGATCAATAACGATATCTTTAATAAACCCGCTTTTTCTATGCAATTGATTAAACATTTCCAGTGAAGTGTTCCTGATATTATTAACTCTATTTGTAATTATTTCTTTCTTAAAATGGGATAAAATAGTTGTGACCTCTTTAATACGTTGTTGCATTCTTGTTAATTCTTCTGATTTTTCAAGGTTGTTTTTGTAATCATCTGCATATTGTATTAATTGACGTTTGGTTTCATTGTATGAAGAAATAATAATATTAAGCTCTAGATTGAGTAATGATGTATTAGTATTTATTTCCTCTATTAAGGTATTGATTGTGTTTAACTGATCGATTAATGGTTGTGCAATTTCTGCTGCTGGTAATTGAGAAAGTTTATCGCAAATAATCTGTTTTTTATCATTGCATTTTTTATAGTCTAAAATAATTGCCTTGTATTGAATGCCAATCTCGGGTGCTAATGTTAGTAACCTTTTAGCTTCAATTGTTTCTTGATGATTAAAGTAAGAGGGCGTTTTTGAAAAAACTAAAGGAGTATCAAGAAGAATCTGTTTTAAAATATCAATTGTATTTTGTGGTAATGATTCTGTTTTAAATCGATTAATGATATGTTTATCACGTTTTTTAAGATGCTTTTCAACTGTATTAATTGTTTCATTGGAAATTGTATTTTCTGAATTTTTTATTATACTGTCACATTGTGAATATTGAAAATTATATGGTAATTCGAGGTTCATTAATTGAATCATTTTGTTGTTTAAAGTAGCTAATGATTCATTGATAAGCTTAAGTTCGTGTTCGAAATCTTCTTTCTTATGGAAATATTCCCCTCCGAGAATCCTTAAATTTTCCCGAGTGCTGCTTTCTTTAATTGATAAGTCAGTAATTTTTTCTTGATTTTTTGAAATTTCATTTTTTTTATTTAAAACTTCATTTTCGGTGTTTTCAAATTTAATTATACTGTTTTTAAAATTTATATCACTTGAAATATTCGCTTGTTCTTGAAGTAGTTCTTTATACAAAAATTTTAAGTCTCTTTCAAGTTGTTTTATTAACCCTTCTCCAAATAGTATTTCAATTGCACTTGAGAGTATTGTTGAGGTGTTTCGAGGGTCAGCCATTTCTTCAATTCGTTCACCATCAAATAAAAATAGTTCGGATATTTTTGGGGGAAAAAAGTTTTCAATATTCCCATACCAATTCATAGCATCAACAAGGAGGTTTTTCAATTCAACTTTACCTTGTGGATTTGTTTCGATACTAAAGAAAGAGAATTCTTCCTCAACATTTTTTATTGATATACAATTCCATGATCTTCTTATTCGATATTTTTTCTTTGATTCTTGAAACATTTCAAAATCTAATTCAATCCAAGTTTGTTCACTGCTTGTGTTGTTATTTATAAATCCTTGAAGTGTATTATGATATGATTTCGAATTTGATATTTGTTTATTGCTTAATTTTCCTAATAGTACTAAGCGAATTGCTGAGAGAATAGTTGTTTTTCCGGCTCCATTCATTCCCCCAATTACAATAATATTTTTTCCTTCAATAGGACTAAGGTCCACTGTATGCGTATCCTTAAATGGTCCGAAATTATGCATGGTCAGGCGTAAGAAAGTCATATAGTTACTCCATTTCTTTAAAAACACTAGAATCTGAATTTAACATAAATGTATCAATTAAGTTTTTATGATTAAATTTAGTTTCTGCTACAATTTTTGCTTCTTCGATATTGATAATGTTATATTTTTTAACATTCGCACGTATTTGATCAAATATACCGGAACGCTTTATATGTGTTTTATATTGTCGTTCAATAGCTAGTAGGTTTCTACATAATTCATAAAGTTGTTTATTATCTGAAATATTTAGTAATAAATCTAGATCTTCTTTACTAAATTCAAAATGGTCATCAAGTTGTTTTCCTGGATATTTTCTTCCTGTAATATCGAAGTAAATTTGTGGAACAAGGTCTTCAGTTTCATTTTTTTCGTATATCCATATTTCTCGAATTCTTTCAAGTTCTGAAAGTGAAATAATTTCATAGTCTTTCATTTCTTTAGGTGCAGTTTTTTTCATATTTTCTTGAATTATTAATAGATCTTTTAAAAAATCCTTACGTGTCTGTTGTATATATGGACCAGGAACTGGCTCGCCCGATTTTGTGGTTTGAATTATTCCTGACATTCTTCGAAAATCTCTTCTTGAATGATCTTTAGCTCGTTGGATATCAGTTCTAAAATCAATATTATTACGGAACTGTAATAAAGGTAGCATCCACTCCTTTTCAATATCATTTTTTATCATTGCCGCCATCGATTTGTCTTCTTCAACAAGTGTACATATCCAACAACCAAAGCGGGAATTACCACATGAAGGTGTAGATGTATCAACAACTAATGGGCATTCTCCATCTGCTGTTGCACCGGAATACATAGATAGAAGATCTTTGTTGTTATAATTCCATGGATTAGCATATTGTAATAAATAAAACCAAACATCATCATTGGACCAGTCTGAAATAACAGAATAAACCAAACAGTTCGGTAAGCTTGAACTTGGATTTAAATGATCTCGAATTTGTTTATTTTCATATTTTTCAATCACTCTTGAGCGTGTTGCACTTTCGGCTTTACGCATACCAAGAAGTAAAATTGCCTCGCCGTGCTTATTGACAATATCTTTGATGAAAATATTTGATGGGCGTATTTTTAACCTATCTGTGCACCATCTAAAATTATTCCGTGGTGCAGGGTAGCCTCTGCCAATAAAATTAACCCAAAAAGTTGTATTTACATCAGGTTTTAACAAATGTGTTTTAATTGGAATGTTTTCTTTTTTTGCGGATTCATTCATAACAAAAAGACTTTTACTCAACCAAGTAGAAACTATCGGATTCTCTACTAAAGTGTCAGTACTAATTACATGTACTTCCTTTTTTTGAAGTTCTTTGGGTATCGTTCTTAATGCTTGCCAAATTAATTGTACTACAGCTGTTGAATCTTTTCCTCCAGAATATCCAATGACCCATGGTATTGCATCATTTAGGTATAGTTCTCTAATTTCATGAATATATGAGTCTATTGATGTTTTTAGGTTTTCACGTGTAAAATTCCCTCGTACAGCTAATGAATCCATTTCTGATCCTTTATTCATTGATTTAATTTGAGTTGCTTTTCAAGCTCTTTTTCTTCTTTAGTAATTGATAAATGCAACATTTTTTTCAAATATATTGCTGTTGCTTGTACATGTTGATAAGATTTTGATACTCTTCCGGCCACTAGTGCGCGACCTTCCCATACTATCGTATTTGATTTTGACCAATTAATTTTTTTTAATGCTATCAGCTTATTTGAAAAATTTAAGTCTGTTTTAATAAGTTGTGAACCTACGATGCCTAATGCTTGTAAAGTAATACCATGTGTATGTAAAAAATCCTGACGAACCTGAGAAGCCATCAGTTCTCGGCTTTTAACTTTTTCCCAATCAGGAATTACTTTATTTACTTCTGACCAGAAATCACTAGCAATTTGTATGTGATCAATTTTTGAGTCGGAAATTATATTTTTCAATAATGATTTATTTGCGGTATATATTGAAGAAAGTGTAAAAAGTTTTCTTGAGCGTAGGGAAAGATTTGTTTTATCTAAATCAACAAGCTCTTGGAAAAAGGATAATGAAAAAACAAGTTGGCGAGTTATTTTTGATAAGTAGTTACGTTTATCATACAAGACATTCAAACTTTTTGAAGGACGAACTGCAAATTGATTAAGATCCGCAAACATTTGTTGGCATCTTAGCAGACCAGGATCGAGAAAAAACACAATCGCAATTGTTTCACTAGCTAATTCGGGTTTTTCATGTAACGCCATGTCTATTGCCGCACGTCTATGTTGTCCATCGTTAATAATAAATTTTGCTGTCATGGGGACATGGAGACTACCCAGTGTTCCATTTTCATCAAGAGAACTAAAACGTATAGTTGCATCGATTGAAGCAGTAAGTGCAGAAAAAACATAGTCATTTTCATTATCTAGGATATAACGAGCCATATCTGGTATCCGATTTTTATTTAAGACCCGTTGTGCTCGAACTTCTGCACCCAAATCTTCATCGTCAAAAATAAATATTTTTGGAATTAGCCCTAACGGGCACATTGATATATAGTAATTTCTTCCGGCTTGTAGCCCTTTTATCGAGGGGAAAATGTATTCAAAATTATTTGACATATAACACCTTGACATTCAAGTTTGTATGCTATAATTTAACATACAAATACTAAAGTTTCAATATACAACCATTGTTTTTTAGGAGATTTTTTATGGATAATCGACCTAGATATTTAGATTGGAATGCAACAACGCCTATAAATCAAGAAGTATTAGAGATAATGAATTATTATTTTAAAGTTGAATTTGGAAATGCAGGAAGTAGGACCCATATATATGGGGTGGAAGCCAAAAAAGCTGTTAATAAAACACGGAGTATTATTGCGAATATTGTAAATGCAGACGAAACAGAAATTATTTTTACAAGTGGTGCCACGGAAAGTAATAATATTGCAATTTTAGGTTTACAGGAATTTGCAGAAAGTAAAAAATTATTTCATATAATCTCGACTTCAATTGAACATAAAGCCGTTTTAGGTCCACTTGATGCACTTAAACACAAGGGTTTTATTATCGACCTACTTCCGGTAGGACCTTCTGGCCGTATTGACCCAAATGATCTCGCAAAATTGATTCGGAAAGATACTTTACTTGTAAGTATAATGCAGGTTAACAATGAAACAGGAATAATTCAACCTATAAATGAATGCGCAGAAATATTACAAAATTCTACTGCTTATTTTCATGTTGATGCAGCACAGGGGTTTGCTAAAGAAAAAACAACTTTAACAAATAAACGAATCGATTTTATTAGTATTAGTGGTCATAAAATACAAGGACCGAAAGGCATTGGTGCATTAGTAACTAGAAAAAGAGATTTTATTAGACCACCCTTACAACCTTTAATGTATGGAGGTGGTCAAGAAATGGGACTAAGACCAGGTACTTTAGCTGTACCTCTTATTGTTGGTATGGGGAAAGCTGCAGAAATAATTAGTAATAAAGGAATTGAATGGTGGAATGAAAAATTACAAACAAAGCAAGAATTATTAGACACTATTAACGAAAAGTATATTATTGTTGGAGATCAACAATATGCTATGCCTAATAGTGTTTATTTGATGTTTGAGGAGTGGGATTCTGAAGCATTTATTTTTTCTAAAAAACAGTCTTGGGCTATTGCTAATGGATCCGCATGTACATCAGATAAAGTAACACCAAGCTATGTGTTAGAAGCAATGGGATTGAATTCTGTTCATGGAGCGGTACGAATTAGTTGGTGAAGATATGATTCAATCCGAAGAATTCTCCGAATTGTGGAATTCACTTGAATTATCATTCTCTGGAAATATTTCGTGCGTTGACAATAATTTTTTATCAACAAGATACTCTGATAAATCAGATAAAACCCTCATTTCAACCTGAAAAATAGCTAACCTTCCCTCTTTTGTTCTCTGGTACCGTAAGTACCACAAGGAGAATAAAAGATGCACATATTCGGCTCCGAATGCACCATCACCCTGGTCCGGGACGCCTGCCAGACCGCCTTGCCCTACAGCCAGGAAACCCTCCGGGAAGTCCCCGAAGAAGTACCCCTCGATCCCCTTGTCGCGTACGCTGTCCCCCTTCAGACAGTACCCTGCGGAAACAGCGATTTTCTCGTTCTCGGCTGCGTGGTAACCCGGGTGACCGACGAGACCGCGTTACCGATCGCTGCAATACTTTCAACCGGCGCTCGATCGCCCTTTACCCTGTTGGTAAACCGGCTTGCAGAAAAGCGCGTATATCGAAACCTTTCCCTGACCGGCTACGAGATCCGGGCTGACCTTGACGAAGCTCTCTACATACGACTGGACATAGAGGGATACGAAACCTCCGATTGGGATTACACCACGCCGAACCTTCCTTGGAAGCAAGTTGCTACCTACGAGTTCACCCATAGCGATTTATCCCTCGACGGACTTCCCCTCGAACCCGTGTACCGGTTTTTCATGACCCGGACAACTGGTAAGGTTACGACCACCATCCTCCAGCTCCACTATGCCCTGAAAGACGAACATCCCCTGAACAACAGGAAAACCCTTGGCGAAGTTACACTCACCTTCGGCGGCCGTATCCGCTTGACTTGTTCAAATCTGACCCTGCTGTCTTTCGATGCTCAAACCGATAACGCCGAGGAAATCCTTGTATTCAGGCGCTTCCGCATTGACGGGAATATTTTGATTGAAACCTGCAACGACAAGGGCGAGTGGGTGGCTGTCCGGTGAAATTCTATACGATTGACGAAACCCTGCAGATGAGACTTCTCGACAGACGTGCCCGGGTACGGGTGCAGGTTTCCTTCGATTTTACCGGTACAGGGGTCTTTGTTACCGTGCCTGAAAGCGACATTGCAGCTTTAACGGTTACCTCCCTTCGGGAGAAGACCGGCGGAACAGTAACAAGCGGCATTCTCGAGTTGGACAATACAATGGGCACGTACTGCCCGCGTTTTTTCGACACCTACCGGCCGGATTACACCAAATACAACGGAGAAAAACAGGTTGATGGACTCGGGAATTTGCGGCCCGGCCTTCAGGTCCGCATTTCCTACAGCGCGGGCGCGAACTTGCCGTTTGGAAAAAGATTTATCCTGTACGTTGACGAGAATGGATTCCAGCAGACCGCGACCGGATCCTCTGAACGGATTGCCAAAGTAGGCCTCGTTGACCTTTCCAAAACCCTCAAAGACACGGACAAGAATAAAGACTGGACCCACGATGCCGTGTTTGTGCGTTCCGTGATCTGCGACAAGGGCGACGCCGCGCATTCCCTCGTCCACCAGATTGCCTCGCGAGCAGGACTTTCCCCCTTCGACATCGACTGCACGACCGTGAGCGAGTATCTTCCGTTTGTGAAACTAAACGGGACTGTGTGGGACGAACTGTCCGAACTGGCACGGTGCTACAACGCGCACCTCGAGACCACGATTGAAAAGCCGCTCGTCTTTCTCAATTCGAGCGACCCCGTTCAATTCACCTTTGACTCGACCAACGTGACCCATGTGCGGATGTACGAGAAGCGGGAGCTATACCGGAATACCATCCGCTTGAAATGGACACGATATCGGGAATTTTCCCCTCGTGAGGTCTGGCGGTATTCGGGCATACCGGTGTTGTACCGAAGCGACCTTACCCCGATGTATCCCTTTGTTTTTGAAGGAACCAAACGGGACATCGAGCAGGGCGGATACGATGCTCATTATACCGTCGCCACCGATGACGGGAAAACTTTGCCGGTGGCGTGGGCTGAAGAGCTTGATTCAAAAGAGACCTTCGACGCTGCTCTGGTTACCGACGGTCCTGCCTTGCAGGTCCTGAACTATGACGTGAGCACTTTTCGCGACCGGGCAGTCATTCTGCTCGGGACCCTGGCCGATACCGTTCTGCTTGTTGCCCGGATATACGGGACTGCCATCGCCGGGGAACCGAACTTTTGCCATTACCTTTCGGACACCGACGAGATCTTACAAAACGGAACCTACGCTCTCAACGAGACGACGCCTTACCTTTCGGAAACGCTCCGCGAGGAGGTTCCCTATTATGAATGGTGGGCTGATCGGATGCTCGCGAAACTGAAGCGGAACCGGAAGGGATTTTTTCTGAAAACAAACAACGGGATATTTCATGCACGGGTTGGAGCTGCCGTACGGGTGTCACTGCACGACGGAATCGAAACGGAGCGGGCTGAAATAATCGAAATGGAATTGCACTACAAAGCACGTGAAGCCTTTGTTGCGTCGTTTTTCCTGGAAGAGGAGTGAACAGTGAACGCGGATGAGCGGAGGATAATTGCCGAAGCGGTCGAGGTGATGCACGGACTCCGCGGCGAGATGCAGGAGTTCCGGGGAGAAATGCGCGAGTTTAAGGAAAATTCCTCCGAATTCAAGCAGACCGTCATTACTCGGATTACAGGACTTGAAACGGGCGCAACCGAGTGCCAGAAGAACCCGGCGATCTGCGCGACGGCCCGGGCCCTTGAATCGCATATGAAAGAGCACAAGGGCGCCAAAGGACTTGCCGTTTCGATCTGGGCGGTCTGCGTGTCGACGATGATGTGCATCTTTACGATCGTGATTACGCTGGTGAAAAGGAGTTAACAGAAATGATTCGATGGGACGCATTGTTCGAGGTTGAACGGAAGCAGTTTGATTCCCTGACCGTACGGGAAAAGTATATTTATTTCCTGCTGCTGCAATACCGCTCTCCCTATCTCTGGGGAAAGGAACTGCCTTCGAGCGCGGACTGCTCGGGCGCGGTGTGCCTGGCAATTGCGGCGGCGACGGGAAACGTAGTCAGGACGACGGCGGAAGGTCTCTACCGAAAGTTCTTTACCCTGCGGAATCCCGAGCCGGACGACATCCAGGCCGTGTTTTTTATCACGACCTATGACCGCGAGCACGGAGACCGGATAGCCCGAAAGGGCGAAGTAGTTCATGTGGCCGGCTTGATTTCGGACGGTGTCGTGATGAACGTGGTCGAGCCAAAAGCCGATATCCGCCTCGTCTCATCCCTGCGCCATTCGTATTCGCTCATGGGTTGCGAACTGGTGATCCGGGGACTCGACCTCAAAGCCCTCTCGAACGCTGAGGAAGCCGGAACCGATCTATTCGGGCTTGACGCCGAGTATGCACGGTTTATTGAAAAGGAGAAAGCAGTTGGCGAATGATGCTGAAACAGGATACCGGGAAGCCTGTGACTATACCTTCCGGGAACACCTTGCGATTTTGGGGAAACGCTGCTTCGCCCTTCCCTCGAAGATGATCGGCTTCAAACCGTTTTGCCTGTATCTGGCGACGTATTTGTTGGTAGAGGGAAAGATCGGCGAATGGGTCTGGTTCTGCGTGTTGATCGCCGTTCTTTTCGGAATTGTTGGTCTGAAAGTGATTTCCCAGCTGAAGAGCTGAACGGTTGTAGAGGAGGAGAATAGTGGATGCGACTATATACAAAACTGAAGGTTTGGCGGCTGGGTTTCGCCTCGTTCGTGAAAAGCATGCTCGGTGGACTCGCCGCGGGTGCAATCATCGCCGCTTCGCTTGCCGCGGTCAGATTGTTCATAAACAGTTTCGGGAAAACCAGGGCCGATGTTCCGGACCCGTTCCGGAAGATAACGGGATTGAAGGAGAAAACCGATGAGATCGATTCAAGGACCGAAGATGCGCGGACTGGGGCAACGGACGCTATACTCTCTGCTTCTGCTCGCTCAATTGCTGAACGGTACGAGGGCGTGGGCGATGCCATCAGCAGCGGACGAAGTCGATTCGCTTCTCGCTCCCGGAAGCGAATTCTCGCGGGCAGTGGTGGTGACTCTGGTGAGTAACATACTGGAAGACGCTGACGACGAGATTGTGTGCACGGCGGAGGAAGCGGCGAAAGCGGCAGTCGTGGAATGCTCAGGCGAGATTGCGTACCAGAAGAGCCTTGCGGAAAGCTGGAAAGCGGAAGCGGCGAAAATCGACAAGTTCCGGGGACGGTGGCGGAATGCAGCGCTGGTTGAGGGCTTGCTGTTCGCTAGCGGTTTACTGATTCTGGGACTTACGAGATAAGGGAGGGATGCTTGAAAGCACGACTCGAGGTAATAGGAAGGGTTCGCGTGTGCGTGATCGGTCCAGACGGACGGATAAAACAGCATTACCCGTCCGTCTGGCGGTTGGCTATGGGATTGCCGGGAATGCCGATGGTGAGCGATCGGCACAATACGGTTACGCGGCAGGGAGAAGGATTGATCGCGGATCTTCTGCTGGCAACCCCGACTCGGGCGAAGATCACATCCGCCACGGGATATATCCAGCTCGGTACTGGATGGACCGGTAACAGCGTAAAGACGAACACCCGGTGCAATGCGTCGACCGGTGCCATGGAAGCCCTGGACTCGGGCTATCCGGTTACGAATGCCGCTTTCGGATCGACCGGGGACAATGTCTTGCGTTTCCGCGCGAGCTTCGAAGCAGGGAAACTGAATGCAGGCAACATCAATGAGGCATGCCTCCTGAACGGGAATACGGCGACGGCGGTATCGCTTGCTTATGCTCAGATTACGCCTGCAGTTACGGTGACCCTCGTCGATACCCTTCAGATTGATTGGGAGATCACCTTTACGGGATCATGAGCGCATATTTCAAAGAAGACAAGAAATCTTTTTATCTTGACCAGTCGGCGCAGGATTCTCCCTGCCGGGTCCGGTTTTCAGGCGGGGAAACCCTTATCTCGCTTTCAAAATGGGGTGGTGAAGCAACGCTCCTCTTTGGTACCGGCAGCGAACATCAGGGGCGTCTTGAGGTTTGCCGGAACGAGATACTTCTCAAGCCTGAGGCGACAGCAAAGACTCATCATGTATTCAGGAAGCTCGACGGCGAGCGGTTTGAATATGATGTGATACTTCTCAAGGAGCCGGAAACAAATATGATCGAACTCGGTCTCGATTTTCCTGAAGGCCTTGAGTTTTACAGACAGCCGTCTCTTGAAGATGTCCTTGCCGGGCGGGCACGGTGTGCACCCGAAGTGATCGACAGTTACGCGGTGTACTGGAAAAACCGCAACGGTTCATACAAGACCGGGAAGTTCTGCCATATATACAGACCTCTCATTTTTGACGCGCGCGGGCGCAAAGTCTGGGGCCGTCTCCTTCTGACCGGCAAAAAATTCATCATCACGATACCGGAAGATTGGCTCTCCGAAGCATCCTATCCGGTGGTGGTGGATCCGGTTGTCGGGACACAGACGCGGGGAGCTTCGAACCAGGTTGACTGGTACGGCGAGGGTTTTCAGACATTTTTTCTTGAACTTAAAACCGGACTCAACAGGTTTACGGCCGCCTCCGAGATCGCCGGGACCTGCACCTCGTATTTGTATTCATACATGAACGATTCGAGCGCACGGGCACAGGCAGCCCTCTTTTCAAATTCGGGCACAATTCCCCTCTCGAGGCTCTCGAGGAATGAGACTGTAGTAAATCTTGCAAGAGCGACTCCCGCCTGGGTTCCGTCGACTTTTACACTTTCGCGCAATATAGCGCCGGGTGAGACTTTCTGGTATGGATACAATACGCCCGAATATTTCTATACGTATCTCGATTACATAAATACGTTCAAGATGATGTGGAGCGATTCTTATACCGGCGTCCCGGATACCTTCGAAGATGACGGGGATACGTATTCGATTTTGATGAGCATGTATTTTTCCTACACGGATATTCAGCACTATGTGCGAACGCTTCTGGACACAATCGGACTGACCGAAACACTGGCCAAAAGGTACACCTTCAGGCGGTCCTGTGCTGAAGCGACGAATGTGACCGAAAGTAAAAACACGACAAGAGGCATGAATAGAATCTGTACTTCGGTTGCCGGCATCACCGAGGATCTTACATTTTTTCAGGTTTTGATCCGGTACTGTGAATCGGGCCTTGAGGCGTTGGGGACTACCGCCCGGAGCATCGGGCAGTATCGGCTTGTCGCCAGTGCCTGCGGACTTGTCGAAACACTGCTTGAGCGGATGCTGCTGAAAAAAGAAGAACTTATCTTTGTCTCGCGCGTGACGCGGGAAATCGAGTTCAAGGGGTATCTCCTATGACGAACATTTACGTCGGCCAATCCGCCCTCCGGGTCTCCGGACGGACGGGAACGGCCCTTTCCGATATTGCCTCCTGCGAAATCCGCTATGAGAAACCGGACGGTACCCGGGGCATCTGGCCCGCTTTTGTGAGCGATTCCTCCAGGGGCGTGGTGTCCTATGACCTTTTAGGCGGTGAGCTCGACCTTCCCGGCTGGTGGCGGTTTTGGGTGTTTGTCACATTCGACGATGAACGGTCGGCCTTCGGAGACGCCGTGAAGGTATTCGTGAAGGATGAAGGTACGTGAGCGCGAAGGCAGCACGGAGCAGACGCCCGCCCCGGGGAACGCGGCAGATATACAAGCTCCGGAATTTCATCGAGTACGAGATGCGGGATGCGGAATCGCTTGAATATCTCTGTGATCTCAACGGCACTAAGCTCTCCTATCAGGAATTGAACGTATTGCTTTTCATCAAGAATAAGACGTACTTGAGGAAACCTGGGGCGCTGGTATGCCTGTACCGGATATGGAAAGGCGAGCAGACCGAGGGTGTCACGCAACGGGAGCGGTATGCTCTGTATTACCGCGCCTTGCAGGAATGGGGGTATCTGTGAGCGATCAAACGAGCGAAATGATGTACGATGCCCTGCAGCTCCGGATCGATGACTTGTTGTCCGGCACGGAACAGTTTACCGACCTCTCGAACGGGGAGCTGTTCGTGAAACAGTTCGGGGACAAAATCCGGTACTGCCCGTCATGGAAAAAATGGATCATTTGGGACGGGAATACCTGGCGGACCGATGACCGAAATGAAATATTCGCCCTGTGTAAGGAATTTCTCCGGGGGATGTTCCTGGTTGCCGGGCGCATCGCCGACCATCAGCGGGCCCTAGACCTTGAAAAACACCTCATCAAATGCGAATCCCTCCGCCGGAGGCAGGCTCTGGTCGAGAGCGCGAGCCTCGAGAGGAAAGTGCAGATATTTCCCGGAGAAGTTGACTGCGACCCCTTTGTGTTCAATGTCCAGAACGGCACCATCGATCTCAGGACCGGCCTTCTGCATCTTCCGATGCGGGAGAAGTTCATTACCCGTTGCGTGTCGGTTTCCTATGATGACGGGGCGAAATGCCCCGAATGGTACAACTTTCTCATGCGCATCATGGACGGGAACGCCTCGCTGATTTACTTTCTGCAGAAGGCCGTCGGCTGGGCGCTGACCGGTGACATGAGCGAACAGGTGATGTTCATCCTCTACGGTTCCGGCGCGAACGGGAAAAGCACCTTTCTTAACACCGTCATGGAGATCCTCGGGGATTATGCGATGTCGAGTCCGACGGAAACCTTCATGAAAAAACACGGGGAAGGCATCTCAAACGATATTGCTCGCCTTCGTGGGACGCGCTTTGTCACAACGGTCGAAGCCGAGGAGGGAAAGCGCATGAGCGAGCCCCTGATAAAGCAGGTGACCGGGCAGGACACCATGACTGCCCGCTTCCTGTACGGCGAGTATTTTGATTTTACGCCGAGCTTCAAAATTTTCATGGCGACCAACCACAAGCCGGTGATCCGGGGAAACGACCACGGTATCTGGCGGCGTATCCGTCTGATTCCTTTTACTGTGACGATACCGTATGAGGAGCGGGATCTTGCCCTGATGGAGAAGCTTCGGAAGGAACGCTCGGGTATTCTCAACTGGATGATCGACGGTTGCCGTCTCTGGCAGAAAGAACGTCTCGGAGAGCCGAAGGAGGTCCGGCTCGCAACGGAGGAGTACCAGGAAGATATGGATGTGATCGGTGCTTTTCTCCGGGAGTGCTGCATCGTCGACAGGACGGGCTACCTCAAGATTTCATCCGGAGATCTCTATCGCGCCTACACGCTTTGGTGCGAAAAGGACAGCGAGCGGCCCTATCCGCAGCGGATGTTCGGGATTCATCTGCAGAATATGGGGATAGGGAAAAGCCGGGACAAACAGGCGCGATACTGGACGGGGATAGCCCTTCGGGTTGCTGAATGAAATACAGGCCGGGTATTCCGGTCTTTTTTTTTGTGCCCGGTGACATAAAGAGATGACACAAGAAAAAAAGCCAGCCGGTTAATGTATAACAGTCTATCGCAATCAGTATAAACCGGTAATAAATAGTGGAAGATTCTTCCTTTCTATTTTTTTTCATAAAAACAAAGAAAAATAGAAAAATAAATATAAGAGAGATGATTGGGATTTTACCAAAAAACGGAAAGGCTTTATGTCACCGTGTCACTATCCATGCAATCAATTGCAAGCGATTTCCCTCGGGCGCACGCCCCCTTCGGTTTTTTTGGAAAGCATTAATTTTCTTGGGCGGGTTTTAGTTGTCGGCCCGGCCCCGCAGGGGCCGGAATCAGCGTGCTTGGCTTACAGTTTCGGAGTCTTCCGCCTTCGCCAGTGAAGCGGTCGCGGAGGCTGAGGTACGAAGCCGGAGTGTCCGCTGAACGATCAGGCGAAGGCGGAAGAAGTGTCAGCATTACACCAAGAGGGATGTCTTCGGCAGGTCTTGGAGCCGTAGGCGAGAAGTCCCTGCGAACGATTGAAGTCCCGCTTTCGGTAACGGGCGAGGGAAGAAAATCGGATCTGGTCATCAATTTCGGAGCTAAGGGTAATTCAATCGGAAAGCGTGAGAGCATCCCGCCGGACAATAGCGAATCAGCGGTCTTCTATGGCGCCCGCCTGTTCGGTGTCATCGTTTCACTTTGAACCAGATGCGCCACCGGCAGCCTGGACGAGTGGAACGAGCTGGAGCCCCCCAGGCCTTTAGGCCGCGAGAGGCCCCCCTTTCCCCAATTCCAATCCGGTACCTTTTGTAGGGGGTGCGGGGGGTGAGGGGTTTGGGGAGAGGGGGGCCGGCGGGGGGCGGAAGGAATCCAGGCTGCCGGTGGCGCCGCTTTGTTTTCAGCAGAAGCACAGGCGGGCGCATCTTGAAGGAGGACCCGGGAGCGCAAGGGCAGGATGCCCGCAGCGCGGAGGGGCCGACTGAAGTGAGGGCGCACACGGACGTGTGCCCGAACTCGAGATTTAGGTGTGATAAGTTCCCGCGAAGTGTGAGCTCGCGAAGCGGGGGCAGGGGAAGGCATAGGCGGGATGCGATGACGAAATACCAGTGGAATGTGATTGAAAATGGGCATGTTGATTTGATGTGAAGGAAAACAATCTCCCGAATGGAGAAACACCCCTAATGAGTTGTGAACGAAGGATTGTGAGAATGAGGTTGTTTTTATTAACTAAGTTTTGTCGGGAACAGAGCAGGTAAGGAGGGCAATTATTAGGCTAGTGAAGTGATAATGTAGAGAGGGGGGCCTCTTATGATTTATGAATTGCATTGTATATTTATATAAGGTATGAGTATGAAATCTGTTGTTTTTTCCTTAAATGGCGAATTAGCAACATCCCTCTTTGTACTTATAAACTTTCTTTGTAAGAACAAAGAGTGATGAATTATAAAAGATTATCTTGAAGATATAACTTGGAAAATATAAAAAAGACTATTTTTTATCAGAACTAACGATCTGTACACTTTTTGAAGGTTTCCAAGTACCTTTACGTAAAGCAATATGGAGATTTTGGGTGTTTTTGATACTTTTATCCAAATTTTCTCGTGCAACATCTCTCGATACATCAGTACGCTTTACAATAGTTATTGTACACATAGCTAAGCTCCTTTCTTTATAAAATATAACTCTATTACAATAAAATAACAATCCATCACCTTTAGGGAGTATTAAACAGAGAATATGCTTCTACATATAGAAATAGAACATCACATAACAAGACATTAAAAGGCAATAAAAACGAGGAAAACTCTTCAGAACGAACTTCAGAACGAAGTATCATTTTTTTATTACGGTATATATTAACCACTCCTATTGGTATTCCATTATCATCCTCGGAGTTCAAAGGCATCGAAATGATACTTCTTGCTTTACTTTCAGTTATATAGTATTTCTCAATTTTTTTTAGTATTTCTCCATCAAAATGATCTTCGTTTTTGCAGATTTCTATTATTTCTGTTGTATTATTGATCCATTGAGTTTTTTTCTCAATAAGTGCTTTTGGTGCGCCAGGCAGATTTTGATATCGTTTGCCTTTGCTTTTACAAAAAGTAACTGGTAATAGAAGTGGTTTAATTAATTGATCTGGTGTTGGTTTGTTAGTTTCAGTTGTTGTAGTAAATTTACTATCTTCAAGTACCAATAAACCATCAATCGAAGAAATGATAGCATCAATATTTTTATCAACAAAAAAATTATTCATTGTTAATATATTATTTTTTATCGAAGTTGAAAGATTATTAATTGAACAATAAAACATAATATTAGCACGGTAAATAATACTTTCATCAATTGATGATTCTGGATTATCCCATATTTTTGCGAGATTTATATATGAATCTAAAATAAGTCTGATAGTTTGTTCAATTACTTCGAGATCGCATTGTTCCATTTTTTTACTACTATTTATTTTACAAGACGATATTAGTATTTTAATATTATTGCGTATCTTTTCAAGATTAGCATATTCAACTCTATATTTAATTGCAAAATCATGGGGTGGAAGTGATTGTAGTGTATTAATCAGGGATTCTCGTTGATTATTGGTTTCTGTATCAAGATTAAATTGTCTAATGGCAGTTAATAAAAAAAATAACAAGAAAGTGATCCAGAAAAAAAAGGTAGGAAAAGAAAATATAGAATATGAAGAATAGTTAAATGAGAAATAAATTGGAAAAGAACGTTTAATTTCGTCCGCATATAATGAGATAATTGCACCAGCAATGACAGCTAATGCTGCTATACATGCACCAAAAAAAGGACTGATTAAAATACGTTTAAATAAATTCATCTTTTTTTCCTTTACTAATTGCGTCTAACATTTACTTAACTTGTTAAAAAAAATATTGTACAATTTTAAAAAGTTTTTAGTATATTTCTGTTAATTCAATAATCCTTTGTCTTAATATTTTATCATATTCTTTTCTTTTATCATTATTTGAGATGAATACTAAATTGAATTCCCAAAGTGAGCTAAGCATGATAATTTCGTTTGAATATCTCTCTTTTTTTGTAAATACTCGCTTTCCAATATTATCAAAATCTGCTATTCGATATGTCTCAATTGATGAATTACTTAAATTAATTCCGAAAAAGAATGCATCTTCACACATGTTAATATTATTTCCAGTAGCTAAATCCATTTCTTTTTTGATTAGTTGAAAAAGCGAATCAAAATTTGAAATATAATTAAGACCGATTTCAACTAACTGTTTTTCTGCATCTGGTATTTTTTTGATACTATTTATATCATTTAATCCTTTTCGATTTGATAGTATTTGTAAAATTTGCATTTTGCTTGTAGTATTCTTAGCACTATTTGGTGATACAAATAATAAGCGACTATCAATATTCATATTTTCGGCAAAGATTACCGGTTCATTTAATGCAAGTCCCCTTTCAAAAAAACTTAACGTTTTCAGACCAGAATCACTAACGATTTGATAATTACTTAAATTTTTTTTTATTGCATGTTCTTTGTTTCCTAAAGATTTTTTATAGACTAATGATGTATATGTTATATTTTTATAGTGATAATTTTGGGCTAGTAAAAGCTTGTTTACTCGCCATTGAGTTCCTTCGCCAATGTATTTATCATTTTGAATAACTAATTCAGTATTATTATGAATATATTTCATTTTATTCTTCTTTTATTTTGTAATATACACATGTTGACATTGTTTATTCTTAAGTTTTTTAACATGGTAATTCACATATTGAAAAAAAAATATTTCCACGGATTGCGGGTACGTAAGACAATCCTCTTCGTAAATAAGCATTTTTATAGTAACGAAACTCGAAGATATGGTTTATTATTAGCTTAAATTTGTAAAGTTTTAGGAGCGATTTTTGCTTCGTGGAAGTCGGAGGAATTGTGAAAATTACTGTGTTATTGTAGCAGTTGGTATGCATTCAGGTAACATCAATATATACAATGTTGAATTTATCTTGAAATATTTCCCAAGATGAATAACCAATAAAGCTGTTCATTGCTAATTCAATTTCATTTTCATTTCTGTGGGGAAGATTTTTTATAAAATATTCTTTGGATTGATAATTACTTAATCCTGTTTTGTAAGATTCAGAATTTGAAAGCGAATTGTCGATTAATAAAAAAGAAATAATTGTTTTACCTGATTCAATTACAGAATCGATATGACGTATTAATTGATCTCGGCTATTTAACCATTTTGTTTTTGTTGTAAAATATTTTTCTGTTCTTTTAGCCTCGCCAATAATAATAAAGTGTTCGGTTTCAATGTAAATATCTGGGTGTGTGTAACCTTCAAATATGTACCACTTATTGAGACACGATTTGTCTTCATTAATTAGTGATAGTGCCTCCTTAATTGTATCTATATTCAATTCAAATAGTTTTTTTCTTTTAATATATGTAACAGAACCATCATCAATTCCTAAAGCGATTTTATTTAAGATATTGCTATTCTGAACTAAATATTTTAAAAATTTTTTGGAAGGCATTATTGTTTTTTCATTTTGACCATATGCAATAGTAATTACTGGTTCCGTGATGCATATATTTGAATTAATTGTATTAAGTAAATTATTTGGAAAATTATTGTGTTGTTTCAATTGATCTAGTAAAGGAACTACTCTCGTCAAGGAACTGTTGTATTTTCCCATAATTTTACCTTTTATATGATGGATCTCAATTCGTGTCATTTATTAATAACATTCTATCATGAAAAGTTATAATTATGAAAAGAATTAAATAACTGACATTTATGCGTTTTTATCAATTTTTTTGTGATATCGACCAATTTGTGAGCAAGATTGTGAGCAGAATTTGATTAAGTAGTAGTAATCAGTATCATATAATATAACGATATAAGCAAAATGCTTGACTTTTAGGGGTTAAGGTTTATACTATTTAGTATATGTTCGCATTGATTATTTCTTAAGTCATCTCATAATCCGTCGGTCCCTGGTTCAAGTCCAGGTGGGCCCAATTAAAAAAGCCATTCCGCCGATGCGGAATGGCTTTTTTAATTAGGGAGTTTCCGCAAAGCGGAAACTCCACCATGCGTATAGACCTGGACTTGAACTGAGGAGACCGCTGAGCGAATGCGACTTGCAACGCAGTTTCTAGCGGGACGAGGTGCCATGGATGGCACCGTAAGGTCTCCGAGGCGGCCCGTATGGAGTAAACAGGAGGTTTGCGACTGGAGGGCAAGTCCAAAGCGCGTTATACACTTCCAAAACAAATTTGCTATTTATTATGAAGGGGGCAGTATCCCCCAGCTACTATGATTATTGTCAAGCGATAGACGCCCATCCCTCTTCTTTTAGTTTATAGTATCGGAATTTCCGGCGAAGCGCCTCTTTTGAGGCATCCACAAAAAATTCCCTTCGTGAGGCAAGAATCCACATTAACCCGACAATACGCCTCGCCAGCGTAACGGCGCTTTTCGTTCACCCTTTTCGCTCACGGAGCAAGTAGAACTTTTCCTGCAGGCGACCGACTTTCTTACAGCGTAATAATGACCATGCTGCCTGTAATATCACCCCTCGGATGGCCCTGTGACCATCTTTCATGATTTGCCCATACCGATTCATTACGTCAGAACTATCTATATCTTACATCACCAGATCGGGCAGTTGCTGGTCTGAAGCGCACTTGTTCCCCCGTTGAAATTGCTATGTGTGGTGACCTTGCTCACATTCCATCCTGTAAGATTCTGGTTGAAGCCGCTTGCAGAAGCGAACATGGAAGACATATCGGTGACATTGCTGGTATTCCAGCTGCCGATATTCTGGTTGAAGACGCTTGCAAAAGCGAACATACGATTCATATCGGTGACATTGCTGGTATCCCAGCTGCCGATATTCTGGTTGAAGACGTTTGTAAAAGCGAACATGTAAGTCATATCGGTGACATTGCTGGTATCCCAGCTGCCGATATTCTGGTTGAAGACGTTTGTAAAAGCGAACATGTAAGTCATATCGGTGACATTGCTGGTATCCCAGCTGCCGATATTCTGGTTGAAGGCCTCAGTATCATAGAACATATGATTCATATTGTTGACCTTTCCAGTATTCCATGCGCCGATGTTTTGATCGAAGACGCTGGCCTCATAGAACATTTCAGACATATCAGTGACATTACTGGTATCCCAGCTGCCGATGTCTTGGTCGAAGGCGCTGGCGTGATAGAACATGGAAGACATATCGGTGACATTGCTGGTATTCCAGCTACCGATGTCTTGGTCGAAAGCGCTGACCCAAACGAACATGGAAGACATATCAGTGACATTGCTAGTATCCCAGCTGCCGATATTCTGGTTGAAGACGATTGCAAAAGCGAACATGTGAGACATATCAGTTACATTACCGGTATCCCAACTGCTGATATTCTGGTTGAAATTGTTGGCATTATAGAACATATAATACATATTGGTGACCTTTCCAGTATTCCATCCGCCGATGTTCTGGTCGAAGGCGCTGGCCTCATCGAACATGGAAGACATATTGGTGACATTGCTGGTATCCCAGCTGCCGATATTCTGATTGAAAGCGGTAGCGTACCTGAACATACCAGACATATTGATGACATTGCTGGTATTCCAGCTATCGATGTTTTGGTTGAAGGAACTGGCGTCATTGAACATGTGAGACATATTGATGACATTGCTGGTATTCCAGCTCCCGATGTCTTGGTCGAAGGACCTGGCACTAAAGAACATGTCAGACATATTTGTGACATTGCTGGTATTCCAGCTCCCGATGTTTTGATCGAAGGACCTGGCACTATAGAACATGTCAGACATATTGGTGACATTACTGACATCCCAGTGAGATATATCCTGATTAAATGTAGTGCAATTTTTAAACATACTGCTCATATCGGTAATGCCCGATGTGTCCACATTAGTAACATCACTTCCGTCTCTTATCATTGCATAAAGCTGATCTCGAGTTAATTTCTGATCGTTGTCTACTACATTGGCTGCAGGAGCCCCGGTTGCCGGTTCGCATCCGCTTATCGCGAGCGATACCACTAACGTTAACACGCAGGCGAACGTTGCCTTCAGATTGATTTTTCCAGATTTTAGTTTCATTATAAATCTCCTTTTAGATTTCTATTGGCAATTAATTCCGTTGAAGCAATATAGTTTTGGTATGGCATTAACTTAACGTGCACATTATAAAACTTAAATAATATCAAAGAATCTCATGGAGCGCTACACATTTTAATATTTAGGTATGTGAAGTACAGATATGGTTTACATTATCAAGTGATTGGCTAAGAGAGATAAATATCATAACGAAAAAAAAAGCTTTCAGCAAAACATTCAGCAGATTATGACATACCCATGCAAACGGGTATATAGAATACTAAGCGGATTGCTCGTTTCGACGTTTTATGCTATAATTTCATGTAACAATTTGCTTGTTTTTTTAATGATGGAGTATCCGCTTTGCGGAAACTCCACCATGCGTATAGACTTGGACTTGAACCGGAGCGGCCGCCGAGCGAATGCGACTCGCAACGCAGTTTCCAGCGGGA
Organism: Treponemataceae bacterium; assembly: GCA_942493045.1. Lineage (GTDB taxonomy): Bacteria > Spirochaetota > Spirochaetia > Treponematales > Treponemataceae > Teretinema. The sequence continues at coordinate 2,953,871 of OW818665.1, forward strand.
AGAGCGCCCATGGAGGGGCGCGGCAGGCCGCGGAGGCGGGCTGGAGGGAGGGCACACGAAGTGCCCGACCGGAAGCCAAGTCCACGCCGCGTTATATCCTTCCACAACAAATTTGCTATTTATTATAAAGGGGGAAGTATCCCCCTGGCTTCAAAGTCCTCACTACGCTCACCGCTCCGTTCCGGGCTTTTCCGCCACCCCCTCCTCTTCAGACCCTGGTACCGAAGCTTTATCCCGCTTATGGTCGATTATTTGTATGCGATCTATGCAATCAACCCTTGTATTTATACCTATATAATGTATTATGAAACTGTCACAATATGACAGTTTCATGGTTAATTTAAGGGTTATTTATGAACAGGTTAACGAAAAGGATTATTGAGAACCTCCCCAATCCGGTTTTTTCGGTGCATGATCTTGCCGTTCTGGAACCAACCTCCGGTAATATCCGACATGCGTTGGTTAAGCGGGCGGTAGCGGATGGCGACTTGATCATCATTCGGCGGGGACTCTATGCGCTTTCTCCGGTATACCGAAAAGTGGATATCAATATGTTCTCCGTCGCTCAATTGGTATATGGGCCTTCCTATATCAGCCTGGAGTCCGCCCTAAGTTTACAAGGATGGATCCCGGAAGGAGTCAGGGATATTGTCAGTGTTACCTGCAGATTTTCAAAAGATTTTGACACGCCCGTTGGCCATTTTTCATATCTTCGCGTTCCACAAAAAACACTCTACGCCGGTGTCAGAAGAATCACGAACAATGGCGGGATGAGCTGGATGATCGCGTCTCCGCTTAAGGCACTCGCTGATTATGTGTCCTGTCGCAGACTCGATTGGACATCGGTCGATCCATTGATCAAATCTCTCCGGATCGAGGAAGAGCAACTCGCGGAACTGGTTCAAGCCGACTTTGACGAACTCGAGGGAAACTATACAAGTGTCCGGGTGCGCCGTTTTCTGGACGGAATTAAAAAGGAAGTCTTACTATGAGCGTGTCGATTATTCGCGAGCGATTGGCGACGTATGGTTGTAAATCGCAAATTGAAGAAGAACAGGCTATTCGCGAAATTACGCAGGAGCTTGTGCTTGCCGCGTTGGGACGAACTGATTTTTTCAAGACGGCGGCCTTTCAGGGAGGAACCGCACTGCGCATTTTGTATGGGCTCGATCGTTTTTCCGAAGATCTTGATTTTGCCCTGAAAAGAAGCGATCCCGGATTTGCATGGAAGGAGTACCTTCAGACAATGACCGATGAGCTTTCTGCCTACGGATACAAGATTGAAATTCAGGATCGGTCGAAGGCGGACTCAGCGGTAAAAAAGGCATTTATCAAGGATGACGCTATCGGAAAAGTTCTTAATTTTCAGTTTGCCGGTAAATCGGGTGTAGTCGGTAAAATCCGGATCAAGCTGGAAGTTGATATCAATCCGCCCGATGGTAGCGAATACGAGATCAAATATTTGGATTTCCCCTTCGTGTCGTCGGTAGTCGTACAAACAGTACCATCCCTGTTTGCCGGAAAGATCCACGCGTTGCTGTGTCGGGATTATCTGAAAGGACGGGATTGGTATGATTTTCTGTGGTACACGTCGCGTCGAACTCCGATCAATTTTCGATTGCTCTCGTCGGCGCTGTCGCAGGTCGGTCCTTGGAAAAACTGGGGACAATCGTTTGACTACGACTGGTGTGTACAAGCGTTGAAGGAAAAAATCGAGATTATCGAGTGGCCTTCCGTCGCCGAAGACGTCCGCCGGTTTGTTCGGGTGCGTGAACAGAAATCCCTTGATCTCTGGAACCGGGATCTGTTTATTGGGCAGCTTGAGAAGATTCCTCATGAGTAAGAAACCTGCTTTTTTGTGTCCGAATTTGACACAGCTGCGTTATACTCTCTACCAATGAAGACTTACCTTATAGAACGCGATTTTTGCGCGATAGACTTTGAGACGGCCTGCAATGCCCGCGCCAGTGCTTGCGCCGTGGGTATGGTTCGGGTACGCGCCGGCGAGATCGTCGAGACCTTTTACTCGCTGATCAAGCCGCCTGCCGGAATGGAAATCTGGCCCAGTTTTACCGCCATACACGGAATTACCATGCATGACGTGCGTGGCGCGCCGGCATTTAATGAGCTTTGGCCGAAAATAAACGACTTTTTCCAGGGCGATCTATTGGTAGCGCATAACGCCGCTTTTGATCGGGGCGTACTGAAAGGCTGTCTGGAATACTATGGTATTGAGCAGGCAGTTCCACGCTTTGAATGTACGGTGGTCTATTCCCGCCGGGCCTGGAAAAAGGAATTACAGAGCATGAGACTCATCAATTGTAAACTGAATACCCTCAGTAATTTTCTCGGAATTGAACTCAATCATCATGATGCCCTCAGCGATGCCCGCGCCTGCGCGAAGATTTTTCTGGCAGCACAGTGATGATGTACGGTTAATTGACAAAACCGCTGGTGGTGGCCCGTCAGGTTCACCGTTTCCTCGCGATCCTCAGCATTCGCGTGGCGCCCATAACTCAGGACAGTCGTTCCCCTTCCTCCAGATTCCGTCCGAATTTTTTGCATTCTTCTTCGGCTTGACCATCGGGATTCCAGAGTACCTTGAGCCCGTCATTGACCAGTTCAAATCCGGAAGAAACCAGCAATTTGTTTATTTTAGCGACGGCCTCACCGCTCCATCCGTAGCATCCGAAGCTTGCGGCTTTCTTTTTCTTGAAGCGCAGACCCTCGATCATCTCGAGTATTCCTGCCGTCGCATGCGTGACCCCTTTCCCGATGGTGGGTGATCCCACAAGGATAAGCTTTGATTTGAACACTTCGGTGATAAGGTCGTTTTTATCGGTCTTTGAGATGTTATATACTTTCACCGTGGTTTTGCTTCCGCTCTTCCTTATTCCGGTGGCTATCGCGTCTGCCATATGACGGGTGCCTTCCCACATGGTGTCGTACAAAATGGTGATCTGGTCTTCCTGATAGTCCCGGCTCCAGTCAATATATTTCTGAACGATCTGCGTCGGGTTGTCGCGCCAGATTATTCCGTGACTAGGCGCGATTATATCGATCGGCAGATTGAGGGACAGGACTTCCTGAATTTTTTTGTCGACGAGGGCGCTGAAAGGCGTGAGGATGTTGGCATAGTATTTGATGCACTCCGCGTCGAGAGCGGCCTGATCGACGAGATCGTTAAAAAGGCTATTCGAGGCATAATGCTGGCCGAAGGCATCGTTGCTGAACAGAATATTGTCGCCGGTCATATAAGTCGCCATGCTGTCGGGCCAGTGGAGCATTTTCATTTCCACGAAGACAAGTTTTTTGCCGTTTCCGATATCGATAGAATCGCCGGTTTTCACCGTATGGAAATTCCATTTCTCGTGATATTGACCGGTGAGGGATTTGACGGCGTTTTCCGTGCAATACACTGGTACGTCGGGTATGTGGCGGATAAGCTCGCTGAGGGCTCCCGAATGGTCAACCTCTCCATGGTTCGCGACGATGAAGTCGATTTTGTCCAGGGGAATTTCATTTTTGAGGTTTTCGACGAATTCCTTCGCGTATGGCCGCCAAACCGAGTCGATCAGAACATTCTTTTCCTCGCGGATCAGATAGGAGTTATAGGTCGAACCTTGTGTGGTCGAATACTCGTTGCCATGGAATTTTTGCAGTTCCCAATCGATTTTTCCTACCCAGGATACATTGCTTTTTACCGAAATGTGCATGGCGTCTCCTTATTGTGGCTGACTACTTATATTTGTGGCCTTCTGCATTTCCTAACCTTACTCAATAATCGAGGAGATCACTTCGCATTCGGTCTCGCTGTGCATCGAGATGCCCGGCCACACCGGATACCAGGATCCTCCGATATTATTCCGAATGACCGAATCGCGGATATAAATATTTCCGGTGCGGTCGTTGGTTACGAAGAAAACAGCCGCGCCATAGGAGGCCACTTCGTTGTGTTCGATGACTGTATCGTACAGGGCGAGCGTCATTGTGTTGCCATCGTTGTAGATTGCCCCGCCGCTACCGCCTCCGGGGGTGCCTGCCGTCGCGGGATTTCCGCCTGAACCGACTGCCCGGTTATAGGAAAACACGCTGCCATAAATGGACCAGGACACGCCTATGCTGCTGAGGGCTCCGCCATTTGAGCCGACGTTGCCGTTGGCGGTCGAGCCACCGAATATGCTGTTTACAATGTATACCGGGCGATCTTCGTACTGATCGAAAACGCGTATGGCGCCTCCCCCGACATCGGGTCCCTCTTCTGCGCAAACGTTCCTGTAGAACTCGCAGTTAACGACTTTAAAACGCCCTCCGCGGACCCAAATGGCGCCGCCTCCGTCATACTCGCTTTCGTTCGTTGAATTGCCGTCGCTAAAGGTCAGGTTTTGGACGCAGAGGTGCGGAGAATCCTGGTTGTCGGCGTGGTCTGTCGTCCATACCTGATTCTCGTCACAGGTATTCATGTAGAGTATCCGTGTGGTGCCGCCGCCGCTCAGCGTTACCAGGCCGCCGCCGTCAATTACAAGATTCGGTTTGTCGTTGAATACCTTGGCCGGACGGTCAAGGATGATGGTGAAGGGCTCGCTGCCGCCGTTGAATGTTATCGTACCGCCCCGCGCTACGGCCGCAATAAAGGCTTCGGCGGTACAGCTTTCCGGCGTTCCGTTTCCTATCACTTGATCCGGAGCGCTAACGTCTTCGGCCAGGGCTTCGGCCGGAATTTCACCGTTGTCGACGGCTGCCTGGTCGTTTGGGACGTTTCCCGCAGTGAGCCTGCATGCCGCTGCAAGTGCAATAATAATCGGCACGATGAATAGACGGGCTGCATGAATTGAAAACTTATTCTTTGAATTTGTATTCATAATAGTATAAGATAGGCCTACCGATCGGTAATGTCAATTTCTTTAAAGGGACGGTCTATGAAAAAAATTATTCTTTGTGCCGCTTTATTTTTACCTTCGTTTTTCGTTTCCTGCAATGCCGGCGGTTCTTCGGGATTAAACGTGGACTTCCGGAATGAAATGCGAAATTTTGTAATCAATTTAAGTGAGTACGCAAAGACGCAGGATTCAGCTTTTGTTGTCATTCCGCAGAACGGCATTGAGCTCGTGACTTTGGATGGCGAGAGCGATGGGGCAATAAGTACTGATTATCTGAACGCGATTGACGGCCATGGACAGGAGGATTTGTTATACGGATATACTGGCGATGATCAAGCCTCTCCCTCTGCGGAGGCTGCTTATATCCGGTCCTTTCTGGATCTTTCTAAAGATGAGGGCAATGTCATATTGGTAATTGACTATTGCTCGACTCATGCAAAAATGGATGATTCTTACGCTCAGAATAATTCAGCCGGGTATATTTCATTTGCCGCGGACGCCAGGAATTTAAATACAATACCCGATTATCCGGCGCTGCCCTATGGAGTTAATGCCACGGACATCAACTCTTTAACCGATGCCCGGAATTTCCTCTATCTGATTAATCCTGAATACTACGCCTCTAAAACAGATTTTATCGCCGCGGTAGGGGCAACCGATTATGACCTACTGATAATGGATTTATTCTTTAATGACGGCAGCGCTTTTACGGCTTCGGAAATAGATCAGCTTAAAACTAAAGCGAACGGCGCAAAGCGGATGGTAATCTGTTATATGTCGATCGGTGAGGCGGAGGACTATCGGTATTACTGGCAGCCGGTCTGGTCTATTATTCCTCCTCTTTGGTTGAGCGCTGAAAATCCGGACTGGCCCGGCAATTATAAGGTTAAATACTGGAATGCCGACTGGCAGCGCATAATATACGGCAATGACTCATCCTATCTAAAAAAAATTATCGACGCCGGTTTCGATGGAGCGTATCTTGATATAATCGACGCATTTGAATTTTATGAGTAATTGAGTTCTAACTGAGTCGATGCGAGGACGGTCTGAACCTTGACTCGAGCGTAGTACGAAATCCATTTACTAGTAAGCAATAGAGCTACCCGTAATGATATAAAGTCAGGGCCCGAACCGTCTGTGCGTCAAGGACCGGATGTGTTTACGAATCTTTCGTGAATATGTAATTATTATTGACATGGTATATAAATTGCATTACATTTATACTGAAATGGAGGGAAATATGCCACAAACTAATGTTAATATCCGAATGGACACAGAAATAAAACAGGAGGCAGAACAGCTTTTTGAAAGCCTTGGCCTGAATATGTCCACCGCGTTTAATATTTTTATTCGGCAGTCTTTGAGAACCGGTAGTATCCCCTTCGAAATTACAACCCGCGATGATGGTTTTTTTAATCAGTATAATCAAATGAAACTTCGCTTGGCGGCACGACGTATGGATAAAGGGAAGGGTGTCGTGCATGAAATAGCGGAAGACTTCAATGACTAAGGTATGGGATGAAGATGCCTGGGAAGATAATATCTATTGGCAAACTGAGGACAGAAAAACTCTTAAACGAATAAACCAGCTGATAAAAGATATTGAACGAAATGGAAATGACGGACTCGGAAAACCGGAGCCCTTAAAAGGAGATTTATCTGGATTCTGGAGTCGACAAATTGATCAAAAAAATCGCTTGGTATATCGGATAATAGATCTCCAAATACAAATAATACAATGCAAGACACACTATGGTGATACCTGAGGAATTCCTCAGTACCCGATAATCTTCTGCTCCACGCCGCATCCGGTACTCAGGCTGCGCTCCAGTAGGCCTTCTATTCCCGGGAGGTGGCGGATGTCGTCGCGGATTTGCGCGGCACTATTTCCGTTTTTGTTATCTAAAAGAGAAGTATTACAGCTAAATAAACTCACTTGCGTGCATTTACTGCTATCCTTGACACATATATTATATGCGCACATATTATATGTATAAGCGGAGGTGATCTATGTCTATTTTATATAATATTAATGCACCAAAAAAACCAACAAATTTGACTATCAATAGTGATTTGTTGACTCAGGTAAAAGATCTTAAGATAAATTTATCTGCTACACTCGAAAGTGCACTTGCTGAAGCCCTTAAGGCAAAAAAAATAGATCTTTGGAAAGAAGATAATAAGGAAGCAATAATAAACTATAATAATACTATTCAAGAATTTGGTCTTTTTAGTGATGAGATCAGGATGTTCTGATGTCTCAATATTATGTATATGAAAATTTAAATGACAAATCAAAAAAGATTTATCCTTATCTACTAGATGTTCAGTCAACATTGTTATCTGATCTTGAAACAAAAATAGTAATTCCATTAGCTGTAAAAGAAAAGTTTGGGAAAGGGATTATTAAGAATTTAAATCCAATAGTAATAATTAAAAAAAAGGAATACGTTTTGTTAACGCAGCAAATGGCTGGTATTTCAATAACTCAAATTGGATCAGCAATTTGTGAATGCTTATCGGAAAGACATCAAATACTCTCTGCGATAGATTTTCTGATTACTGGAATTTAAGAAAAGCGACAAAAGGCTCTCATAGGGTTTTTCTTTGCTCCAGAAAATAACCTCATGGCCGATATGCCACTCGAAGTCGTCGGAGAAGCGGTCGCTGAGCACGCGGCCGGAATAATTCATCGCCCACTCGGTCTTCGAGTACTTGGAAAACGAGGCTCCCGAACTTCGCAGTTTTTAGAGGTCTACCAACTCCCATAAAGGTTCGCTCAGATCCGTCAGACTTTGAAACAGACGGCATCTGCGGGCTTGAGGGTAAATTGAAGGATTGGCCGGGCTTCGCCGGTCTGCTCTTTCCAGAAGGCCGCAGCTCCGCGTTTGCCTTTCGGTATTTCGGTGCGCAGGCATCGGGTACTCCTTGTTTTACCATTCGGCATTGTACGGTACCTGGAATGTCCAGAGGACTCCGGTAAGCACGTTAGTTCCGGATAACTCGATCTGAAGGTATCCCTCCCCCTGTCCGGGAATACGCAGGCTGGCAGGAAGGCTTTCAATGCCGAGCTTTTGGCGCAGGACTTGTACGGAATCACCAAGGGTAATGCCGTACATCCATCGGAATGGCAGGGGTGTATCGGTGTCGATTTCGTAGACAAGCGTTTGTTCATGGTGTGACCGGCCTTCAGAGTGGGTGATTCGGGTGTAGTCATTATGTACGAAATCTTTGGGGTGTGCAAAAAGGGCATGTCCGCCGCCGGCGGGTTTTATATCCGCAAAAGGGGTGCGGCATAAAAGCGAGAGGCGAATTTCCGGGTTGTCGCGCAAAAGGTTTCGCGCTGGAAAAGGGTTTCCCAGGGGTGTCTGTTGGGATGTGCTATCGTCATCAAAAAAATTAAAATTGAGCATGCCGGGCATGAGCCATGTCTCACCCAGACGCTCCTGGGCGCCGATGATGGTTTGCGGAGTGCCGTTCACCGTTAGTACAAAAGGGAGGCGGGCCACATAGGTTGCGTTTATCCATTGTTCTGAAGTTGGGCTGATACGATACCACATATCTCAGACGCCGTTAGAAAAAGATCCCAAACCGCTTACATCAAAGAGGGCAACAAGTGCATTTGTACTGAGTGTACCGGTAACAGTGCCGTCAAGCCCCGGTTTATCGCGGATGCGCAGATTGTCGGAAAAAACTATTCCGGTAGGGAATGCCTGGGTTATCGAAACAAGGATGGAGGCCAGAACAATAAAAAGAAGAATGTGTTTTCGTGTAATCATCGGCTGCTCTCCCTCTGTTTATAAAAGTAGTATATCATGAAAATAACGTGGATAAAAGTATGGTGGACAATGTCTGCAGTAATACATAACGTGAGTCTTGTTGATGGGGCGGAAGCGGTGTTTCCGCTTACAGAAAGCGATTTAATTCACGGATACGGCCGTTATGAAACACTCAAGGTCCATTGAGGCGTTCTGAAACTGTCATTATGTGACAGTTTCTGGAACAAATAGCTCGTTCCCCTTAAAAAAAAATCACCGCACCAATCCTCCGTGAAACAGGCACTCATAGGTTTTTTCATTGCTCCAGAAAATATCCTCATGGCCGGAGTACCACTCGAAGCCGCCGTCGATATGGGCGTAGTAGGCGTACTCTCCGGCGCTGTAGTGCGGCGGACCGCGGAAGGGTTGTTCAGGCGGAACGCGTAACAGGGCCGACTTCAGGAAGTCGCCGGAGAAGCGGTCGCTGAGCACGCGGCCTGAATAATTCATCGCCCACACGGGTTGACCGTTTTTCCAGAGCGCTTCCTCGCCGATAAAACGCTCGCCGCCAAGATAGGTGTCGTGGTAATAATAGGCCCCTTCAGAAAAGCTGAGGTCATGGGAAGCCGGTCGGGAAGGCGTCGTTTCCGCGCCGGCCGCGGCATAGGTATTCTTTTTGGCCTTGCATAAAAAGGCGATCAGTTCCTGCCGTTCGCTTTCGCCGGGGGTGGGAATGCAGGGTATAGCGCACTCGTCATCGTCGCGGACCAGCGAATCAATGCGTACCGCGAACAGGTCCGAAAGCAAAATCAGTTTGTCCAGCTCCGGTATCGACTCCGAGGCTTCCCACTTGGTCACCGATTGCCGTGATACTCCGATCCGGTCAGCTAACGCTTCCTGAGAAAGAGAGCGGCCCTTTCGCAGCGAGATAAGTTTTTCAGCAAAGTTCATGGTGTTTCCTCCTCTTGCAGTATACCCTACCAAAAGCAGAGCGCGCCACCAATCATGGTTTGCAAATCCGGCAACCGTAGGGAGCTTGATTCTTACAAAATGTAGGTACGGTCCCGAAAGTTAGTATAATTGGTGTATAATAGTTTTTATATTCCTATCTATACTGCGGAGGAAAAAATGGCAGTTGAAAAAGACTCTCAGCGTATTCGCTGGCTGTATAGTCAGCTGGAGACTTTAACCCGCCAACGGGTGATCGACTCCGGCACGGCCGAGCGCCTTCGCGCCCATTACGGGCCGGTTGAGGAAAACCGCAAGATGGCCGCTACCATGATCTTTACGGCCATCGGCTTCGCGCTGGTAGGCTTAGGTATCATTTTAATTATCGCCTTTAACTGGGCCGGCCTGCCCAGGCTGCCCAAGATGCTGCTTTCATTGCTGCCGCTGCTTTCCGGCATCGCGCTCTCCCTTTTTGCCCTCAAGCTTAAACGCGAGAGTTTTGCCTGGCGTGAGGGGGTTGGCGCTTTCTGGTTTTTATCGATCGGCGCGACCATCTCCCTGATTTCCCAAACCTACAACATTCACGGTGAGCTTCAAGGCTTTCTGCTGATCTGGATAGTGCTCGGCCTCCCGGTTATCTACGTGATGCTCAGTTCCTTCGCCTATTTTTTGGTGATGGCCTGGGTGCTGTGGTGGGCAAGCCTCGCCCAGCTCGATGGCGGATACGCCACCGCCTTCTGGCTGTTGATGGCCGCGGCCCTGCCGTTCTTGGTCATGAAATTCCGCGAGGACCGGTATTCCGGCGGCGTGATCAGAAATTCCCTGCTGACGGCCATCACCTTCTCGGTCGGGGTCGGCGTCTCCCTCGAGAAATGCCTTCCGGGCTTGTGGATCGTTATCTACATGGCCCTTTTCGCGGTAATGTACCTGTCTAGCGGCAAGCTCTACAGCGAGCGGGAATCGGTTTTGCGGCGCCCCTTTCAGTGGTACTCGGTCTCCGCCATAACCGTGCTTTCGCTAGTGCTGACCCTCGAATGGCCCTGGGAAGAAATCGGCTGGCGGTACTACCGCACTGGCGGGAAGTTTTTTGCCCTGGCCGGTGTCGCGGACTACCTGCTGCTCGGCGCGCTGCTCGCCGCCTCCGCGGCCCTGCTTGTAGACGCCCTTCGGCGTCGTAAATACTGGCTTATCGATTTCGGCCTCGCTCCCTTTCTGGCGCTGGCCTGCTATCTGATCATGACCATAGCCGGGAATACCTACGAGTCGGTTGCCTTAATCAGCGTACAGATCAGTATGAACCTCTATTGCCTCTACCTCGGAATCCGGGCGATTGTCGCGGGACTGGAGTTGCGCGAGATGACGGTGGTCAATGGCGGAATGCTCACCCTCGGCGTGCTGGTAATCATGCGCTTCTTCGATCTGGATTTCGGCCTTCTGGAGCGCGGGATCACTTTTATCCTGGTCGGCGCGGCCATTCTCGCCGCCAATATTTTACTCAACAAAAAGACAGGGGTAAAAAATGTTTAACATAAAACGTCATTTCAAGACCTTGTTGGCCATCGTCATAGCCCTGCAGTTATCCGTGCCGCTGTACATGATCGTGAGCAATGAAGTCACTCTGGCCCGGGGCACGCTCTACCGTTTTCGGGTCGCCCCCGTTGACCCCTATGATCCGTTCCGCGGCCGCTATGTAACCGTGCGTCCGCTCGACACCCACGTTTACTCCGATCTTAAACTTGCTTCAGGAGATACCGCCTATGCCCTGCTGAAAGATTCCGACGGCTACGCCGAAATCAGCGACCTGTCCGTGGACAGACCGGAAAGCAGCGACTATCTGCCCGTGAGGATTCATTCCGTTTCCGACGGACCGGATGGAAAGCTGTTCCGGATTGAGTATCCCTTTGACCGGATTTTCATGAACGAAAAAACCGCCCCGCTGGTGGACAGGGCCTTTGCCACCTACGATGGTACGGTGTATCTTTCAGTGGCGGTTAAGGACGGCCGGGCCACTGTCCGGAACCTGTACTTCGATTCAGTAGAGGCCAGTGAATTCGTGAGGGAGAAAAAATGAAAAAGCTAACGCTTGCGGTAATTTTTGTGGCAGGTATTTTATTTTCAGCCTATGCCGATTTTAAGACAACGTATGAAAGCCTTTTAGGCGCCTCGAAATTAACTGAACTGGAGCAGCATCTTGCCCTCTGGGAAAGCGCTGAGCCACGCAACCCGGAAATGTTTATCGCCTACTTCAATTACTATTTGCGAAAGGGGATGCATGACGGTATTTCCATAGATACGTATCTGAAAGACCCTAAAAACCAATTGGCGGTTACCGACCCGGATACCCACGAGATTGTGGGATATATAAACGATGGTACCTGGTATGAAAAAGAAGACCTGGAGCGGGCGCTGGACTATCTTAGCCGGGGTTTAGCGATCACCCCTAATCGGCTGGACATGCATTTCGGGCAAATCCATATTCTGGGACAGGTCGGCGAATATTCCCGGCAGGCCGATAAAATAATTGAAGCGCTCAGGGTATCTAGAGCTATTTCCAATAAATGGCTGTGGAGCAATAACGAAACCATTCCGGATGAAGACGGTGAAGATTTTCTATTGAGTAACATCAATGATTACTATGGGCTCTGGTTCCGAGTGAAGAACGCGGAATCCTTCACCGCGGCCGAGCGGGTCAGTAAATACCAGGTTGAGCTTTATCCGCAAAATATTTATGGCTATAATATATTAGGTGTCATAAACGGGATGCAGGGGAGGTTGGATGAAGCCCTCTCTTATTACCTGCAAGCCGAAAAGATAAATAACGCAGACGTAGTGGTGCTGAATAATATCGCGTATTGCTATGAGCAAAAGAAAGATACGGTCAACGCCCGGCTGTATTACCAAAAGATGGAACAGTATGGAAACGATGAGGTGAAATCCTATGCCGCAAGAAAGCTTACCCAGTTACAGTAATCCGGCGGGCCTGAAAATGAAACGCATCCTGACGTTAATTTTTACTATTCTGGTTCTGCTGATCGGCTGCGCCAGTCCCGGCGCTGAGCGGGAAATGGAAACCCGGTCCTTTCTGATGGGATTTACGCCCTGGCCCTATGACGCCACGCTCGAGGCGGTGGACTGGACTTATGAAAGAATAAATCTGAACGGGGACATCGTTTCCCATCATATGGAAGAGGGCGTCCCCTGGCCCGAAGCCGCCGCCGGTAGCGCTTTCGCCCAAGAATTCCGCGATGAGATCACTTCCCGGACGGCTCGCTACGTAGACAGTAAAAAGGTGCTGCTCTCAATTTCTCCACTGAATATGGGACGCGACGGTATGGCCTTGTATCGCGGGGCGTCGGGGAGCATGGCCCTTCCGTCTCCCTGGGATGGCTACGCGCTGAACAGCGCCGAGGTGAAAACAGCCTTTTTAAATTATGCCGTCAGCATGGTGGAGTCGTTTCAGCCGGATTATCTGGTGCTCGGTGTGGAAGTAAACTTGCTGATTCGCAATAACCCGGCTCTCTGGGACGCCTATCTGGATTTGCATGAGGCTACCTACGCGGCGCTGAAGACGGCGTATCCGGATCTGCCGGTCGGGGTTTCGGTTTTCTGCGTGCCTTTTTTCCCGGAATGGTCGCCTTCGGACAATCTTGCTTCTCAAATTGCCGGCTTGCGGCAGCTGGAGACATCAGCCGATTTTATCGCCTTCTCCCTTCATCCTTTTATGAGCGGCTTGACCGCCGAGTCCTTTCCCTCCGATTACCTGAGCCGCCTGTACGCCCTGACTGACAAGCCGGTGGCGGTCTCCGAGAGCAGCTATCCGGCGCAGTATTGGCAAACTATGAACGCGCCGCTCATCGACTTTAACGGCACGCCCGCCAAACAGGAAGCTTTCTTGCGTTCAATGCTGAGCGCTTCCGATACGGCCGGCGCTCTTTTTGTAATCTGGTTTAGCCTGCGCGACTTTGACGCCCTCTGGGAAGGCGCCCTTGGCAGCGACCCGACCGCCCTCGTCTGGCGCGACACCGGCCTCTATGGCGAAGACGGCGACGCGCGAGCGGCCCTCAGTCTCTGGCAGGAGTGGTTTAAGAGGAACTAATCTTCCTGATCCAACTCCTCCATCACCGGATCTTCGTTCTCGGCGGCCCGGTCGGCGCGGCGGTAGTGGATCGGTACCGGCCCGAACAGCAGTCCGGCCTTAGCCGTCAGGATTTCCAGGGCCAGCAGCTCGGCGGCGACGCGTGACATGCCGCGCTCGTCTTCCGGCATGCCGATCAGGTCGGTCTCGATGCCGAACCGTTTTTTAAGGAAGATATAGTTTTTCCACAATGACTGCTTGATCTTGCGGATTTCCGACGGTCGGCGCAGCAGGTCAAGAATTTGCTTCTTAAGAATTTCATACTCCGCGGCCGAAAGGGCTTTCAGGTTGGCTATGGTTTTGCCCATGGCGTCCGCTTCTTTCCGGGAAAGTTCCTGGCATAGAAATTTGAGGATGTGCCAGCATTCTACTACTTCCTGGGCGGTGTTAAAGGCCTTGTCCGAGAGCCAGACGAAGGCGAACAGGCGCCGTCGCCAGTCCCACCAGCGGATCGGGCTTTGCAGATCTATTGAAGGTATTAAAAAAAATCCCTCGCTCAGCAGCAGCGAGCCGAAGATCCCCGGCGGATGGCCGAGGCGTTTGTTTTTAAGCGAGGTGCGGTATACGCCGCAAGAGGGGCTGCCCTCCATAAAGACAAAGGCTTTGACCCCGGCGCGCTTCAGCGAGGAGAGGCAGTCTTCCGAGCCGGCGCGCATCCACTCGTTCAGGTTGACGCCGTCGCGGGACTTGATATCGGCCTTTCCCGCCCGATCATCCGGGTGACGTCCTGTCCCTTGCCGTTGTAGCGCACCTTGCCCCCGAACTGGCAGGCCGATACGCCGATGGCTATCTTGTGTTCGATGATATTATCCATGAACAGAAGTATAGGCGATGCCGGGGCGGTTTGCTAGAACAGCAGGCTGGCCTTGTCTTCCCAGCGGGAATACAGTTTGCTGTCCGGGCGCAGGATGAGGTACTTGATTTCCTCTTTCAGCTCCTGGGACATGCAGTCGTCATCCAGAACCGTGGTCATCCCGTGCACTGAATACTTGGTCTGGCCGTATTCCAGCTTGCCGATCGGTTTACCTTGGCCGGAAATGTAGGAGCGGATATCGGCGAGCAGGGCCGGCGATACATTGTGCGAGGCGATCCAGCGGTCCTGGGGCGTATCTTCGCCGGAACTGTACAGCACCCGGAAGGTAATCTGATCAGCGTGAAAGCGCTCCGCGGCCTGCGTGAAAATATCTCCGGCGCTCAGGGAGTTAAAGGCGTCGCTCATATTAACGGACAGCCGGAGATTAAAATCGTATTTCTTTATCTCGGCGCATAGGCTTTCCAGCTCCAGGGCCATGTTCGGCTTGACGGAAATAATCTGCTTGTTGACCGCGTCGTCGAACGAGGATACCGACAGGGAAATAGTGTTCACGCCGACGTGGTTGCGCAGGAAGCGCAAGTAGTTGCTGTCCAGCAGTACCCCGGTGGTTTGCATCTCGATGCAGCGGAAGGGCTTGTCCAGCAGCATCATGAATATTCCAAAGTCTGTCAGGAACTTCCGGTTCTGCTGGGGTTCGGAATTTCCGGTGAGCATTACCGTGTTGACGCCGTTGTCCCGGCAGAACTCAAGGCGTTTGAGATAGTCTTTCAGGTAGAGGTCATAGAAGGGCAGGTTGCTGTCCATTTGATTGGTATAGAGCAGTTCGTCGTGGCTCATGCAGGCTACGCAAAACTGACAGGCGTTAATGCATTTCGCGTTGGGCACTACCACGGAAAGGGATTGGATTTTCATTTTGGACTCCTTGTCAATTCTTCCTCTTCGTTTAGTATATCACGGGGAAACAAAATCCGAAGAATATTGAACGATTTTATCGTCGGCCGTAATTTCCTGGACGGCGATGCGGGTTTCACTGCCCAGCAGTTTTTTCAGCTCTGCTACCGCCTGCGTTCCCAGATGCCGGTCCCGGTTTCGCAGATGCAGCACCAGAGAGCCGTCGGCATCTTGATGCAGGGCAAACTGGCTGAGGGCCAGGCCGGCGAGGGCGTGGGTAATATCGATGTTGTTGAGAGGGCGCCGATCCGCGGCGCGGAAAGTGACCGGCGCCCGTCCTTCAAGGCCGACCAGAAGCGGACCCTCGGCCGTAATTTTCAGGGAGGCGTAATCGCCGGTGCGGTAGCGGATCAGCGGCAGCCAGGGATTAAAGCCGCCGGTCACGGTGATCTCGCCGCGCTCGCCTTCCGGCAAGGCCGTCCCGTCGGGGGACAGAATCTCGACGTACAGGCGGTTCTGCAGCAGCAGGTGCCCGCCCTGCGCGGGCGACCAGCAGGCGATCGGCCCGCTTTCGTTCATCGAGTAAATATCCAGTACCGGACAGTCGAAGCGCTCGCTGAGGCGCGCGCGCAGGGCCGGCGAGAGCGCCATCGAGGTGGAAAGCAGCGCGCGCGGACGGTGCGAAAAATCGAGGGTGGCCAGTTCGGTCAGCGAAAGCGGGTCCCCGCTGATCAGCTCCGGCGCGAGTTCATCGATATACAGGGCGCGATCGGCACTGTTCCGCCATTCAAGCGGGTTCAGGTTTATTTTAACGAGGCCGGCTTCATGCAACAGCGGATTGACCGAAGCATAGGTAAAGCAGCGTTTTTGAAAGCCGACCAGCATCACGCTGACATCGCCCTGGGCGGCGGACAGCGTGATTCCGTAGCGTCCCAGGGCCCGGATGTGGAAGGCCAGATAGCCGGCGGCCACCAGAGGATGCGAGGGCACGGCCAGCGGGTAGCCGGTGGTGCCGCTGGAGGAGAACAGTATCATCCGCCGCAGGTCCTGACCGTCCGGCACAAAGCGGGTAATGTCGCGGCTGAAATCGGCGCGTGATACCGGCTGTATCGCGCTGAACGATTCGGAGGAGTCGCCACGGCCGCGATAGAAGGGGACGCGCGGCAGTGTCTGCTCCAGATACTGCCGTAGCCAGGAAGGAGCCCCGCTGCCGCATTCCGGCGAGAGGGAGAGCGTTTCACTCAGAAAGGCCCGGGCCCTGAGCTGGTCATCGGCGGTGAGGCGGTGACCGCTGTGGTTACGCAAAATCGGGGCGTGGGCGGAGCAGGAGAGCCGGTGCAGCATGGCCCTGCCTGATTCGCTAATTCCGGGGAACATGCTTTCGTCACAGTGCCAGGCGCTCATGCGGTGTTCCGGTCCTTAATCCCGGGTGTACTTGTCGGCGGCGTCCTGCGCTGCCTTGCGCGCGAGGGCTTCCCGAATTTCACGGGCCCGTTTTTCGGATTCGCGGGAAGCCTTGATAATGCTGCGCTTCGCGGCGCTGCTCAGGGACTGCAGCCGGTCTTCGCTCTGCGCCCTGGTTTCGCCGCGCGGCCGCAGTTCGCAGTCGGCAAGCAGCAGTCGGGCGAATTCCTCGCGCCGCTCGGCGTCGGCGGCGTATTTTTCGGCGGGATACTCCGCCGCTAGTTGCGGTACCGTTTCGTTGAGTATCCGCTCCAGCGTGGCGAGCGACAGCGCCGCCGCGAATTCCTCAGCAGACAAAAGCCAGCAAGTCAAGGAGCGCAGCAGCAGGGTGTTGCGCTGCGCCGGCGTGTTGGCTGCGGCGTATCGCGTAAGGATTTCTGCGTTCAAAACGGTTCCGGTCTTAAGAAATAAATCCGAGATCAGCGCCGCGTACCGGCGGTACTGCCCCTCGCTCCCAGCCGGGTTTTCCAGGAAGTCCGGAGGCGTGTCCTCCAGCTTCCGCAACAGCGTTTCAATGGCCGGTCCTTCGTGTTTCATTTTATGGTCTGTTCCTTCGCGCTGGTAATCAGACCGTCCCGGTGCCTGCGGGCAAAGTCGCGGGCAAAGTCGAGAAGCTCGTTCCAGTCGCTGATGCGATAGAGTACCCAGCCCTGCTCGGCGCAGGCGCGCTTTAATAGATCGGCGTTTTCCGTGAACCAGCTCGCGCTGTAGAAGGAGTCCGGCAGGTTCAGGGCCAGGGTTCCGCCGCCACGGGCAGCCCGTATCGCCATAGCCGATATCTCCCAGCAGGAGTTCTTTTTTTTGTCTTTTTCAAACATCCCGGTAATACCGTCGTCCGAGATCATCAGAATATGCGCGCTGCGGTCTGTCGGTTTTCTGTTGCGGTAGGTTTCCCGCAAATATTGGATCGGAAAACAAGTTGAGCCGCCGAAAAAACCGGTCAGGACCGAAAGGATTTGCCGTTCATCGCGCACAAAACCGTCGCTCTGCAGAACCTCATTTTTGCCGCTCCACAGCGTCACCTGTACGCGGGCACCGGCGCGCAAGGCCGACAGGGCAATGATGGCGCCGGCCAGGGTCAGATAGGAGGTGCTGGTTTGCGGATTGGGCATCGAGCCGGAGCTGTCCACATAGATATCCAGGTCAACGGCCTGGACCCCGCGTTGTCGTCCGGTCTGCGTGCCCTGGATCCGCTTGACCGTCGTCAGTCCGGGAATGAGGGTCGGTGACTGAATCAGGCTTTGCAGATAATCGATGTCGTCGAAGGGCTCGCCGAGCGTCCAGCTGTCCAGGCCCTCGGGCAGGGGATCGGCGCTGACGGGCGCGCTCAGCTTCGGATAAGGCAGGATATGCGGCAGGGCCCGCTCGCGGTAATACTCGATAGCGACATCATGGTCACTCATGACAATACCGGCCGCTTTCAGAATCTCGCCGAATTCAGCCGGTTCGCGGGTTTGTCCGCCGCGGGCACCTTGCTGCTGACCGTCAGGCAGTGATTCCCCGGCCGCGCGGCGCTCAGCGGCCTCGCTGCCGAGCGCCGCTTCATCCTCTCCGGTGACCAGCGGGTCTTCGGCCGGATGCAGGGCGTCGCTTTGCTCGTCGCTGTCGATTCTGATAATCCCGCCGGTGGGGCAGCCTTTGGCCGCTCCGGTCAGATCGAGCAGGCCGCTAAAGGCCTCGGCTGAATCGGCCTCATCGTCAATTAGATAGGGCAGCATCAGGGCGGCGAAACGGCTTGAACCGCGCAGCCATTCCCGGCTGTAAACCCGGATAACCCGGGCCCCGAGCCAGGCGTCGGTTTCGCCCCGTTCGTCGAGGGCTGCGCCGCAAAGACTGCCCTTTTCCAGTTTCCAGAGCTGTTCGTAGATGCGCATATACACCGCCCACAGTCGGGAGACGCCGCCGCCCCTTCGGCCGCTCTGACGTCCGAGTTGCCGGTAAATATCGGCCATGCGCAAATCTGACTGGCGCTGCAGCCGGTCATTGATCAATAGGTCGGTGTACAGATTGGCGATCAGCGGAACGTGCCTTTCCAGCGTCGGCAGGGCTCCCCTGATACGGGCGATCATGCGGAAGTTATCGGTGGCGCTGGCGGGGGCATAGGTATGGTGGCCGATCTCATGCGCGAGAATCTCCGTGGCGTACCGCTCCAGGGCGGCCTCTCTGACGGCCTGCAGGTCAATGACGATGCGCTGATCGGCGAAGCGGATCATGGCGAAACTGCCGGACAGTCCTTCTTTTTCGGCCTCGGCCGTCGTGGCGCACAATAAGGGTTCGCCGAGTTTGGTATACTTGCTCCAGACGGCCAGGGCTTCGCCCCAGCTGTCCTTCCAGGCTTGCGCTATATCCGTCATTCGGCCTTTCCCCGGGAAAGCGGCAGGATCAGAATCGAGTAGGACCACTGTGAGTAAACGGCAAGCGTATCGCTGCCGCAGGCAAAAGCCAGCCCGTCTTCCGGCAGATCTATTTTTAGGCGTTCCGCTCCACAGCAGAGGTCGCTCTTTTCTAGTTTAACGGATCGTCGCTCAGGGGTTTTTTCGTTTTCGGCCTCAGCGTAATCGGCCGGGGAGGCGGCCTGCAGTATCGCGCCCCGGGTGTCGGCGTACAAGCGGAAATAGCGTTCGCCGCTTTTTACGACAAAAAGTTCTCCGTCGGCGCGTACCTCCGGCGGCGAGGTAAAGGTGCCGCCGAATCCGCTAAAGGCACCGATACGGTGCGCGACACGCAGCGCGATTGGCGCGCCGCGGACCGGGTCATACCAGCGGTCCGCGCTCAGGCGCTCAAGAGTACTTTCACAGTCTTTGTTTTTAGGGATACCGAGGGCCGCGGCGGTTAAGGCCGGCGGAAGCGTTCCCGCCAGGCGCAAGGCGCTTTCGCGGTATTGGGGCAGACCGCTTTTCCAGGCCAGCAGGGAGCAGAGGCCGCGCAGTTCGGCTGTGTTCCGCGCGAGCGGGCTCAGGGCCTCCAGCGCGGAGAGCCAGTTGCCGAGAATATCAGAGCCCGCCTGGCGCATATTCAAGCTGGCGTTGTGCAGCAGGGCGAGTGTTTCCCGGGGCTCTTCGCTGAGCGGCCGGAGGCAGGAAGGCAGCACGGCTGTCCAGAGTTTTTCGTAAGAGAGGCGCGCGGGACCGCTGAGCAGTCCATGGGCCGCGAGCTGCAGGGACACGTCAATGGCGGCTTCGGTAAACGCGGTTAAATCGCCTGCCAGGTTCTCAGCCAGGGCGGCTACCGGGCCGCATAGCCAGCTGCCCAGGGCGGCGGTGTCGAGCAGCGGCCGGATGCGGCGCGCCTCGGCGACGCGGGCGTTAATGCCGGAACGGTCCGCGGCCAGGGCGCGGGCCAGGGCGGAGGCGGGGTCGAGCAAGCTCACCGTTGGGCCTTCAGCCAATGCAGGTAATTGGTATAGCGCTGATGCAGGTACTTTAACTTGAGCAGGTCATCGTAAACGTGGCCGTACAGTTTCTGTCCTTTAACGCGGTTTTCTATCAGGCGCTCAATCGCGGCCAGGCGTTTGCGGGTGTTACCCTCGCTGAGTCCCTCAAGACCCTTGGCGAATTCCGCCTCTATGTCACCCACGTCATCCTGCCGGTCAAGGTTCAGTCTGTCGTATTCGGCGCAGGAAAGGTCAAAGAGCAGCCTTAGCCAGCCGACCCGGTCGGCCTTATAGGCGGTGTTTTCCGGGGCGTTGAAGAAGGGCGAGTCCAGATCCGGCTGTAGCTTGTCGTGGAGCACAAAGGGCAGTACCTGCCGGACATCCTCCAGGCTGACGGCCGGGTTTCCCCGGAAGTAGGCAATGGCCTTGGCGTAGAGCAGCAGCGTCATCAGGTTACGGACGGAAAGCCCGTTCAGGGTTTGGCAGCCGAGGTCCTTGAGCCGGTCGCGGCCGTTGTCGGCGCCGACAAGTTCCTGCCATTCTGCTCCGGAGAGCCGGGCGGTATCTTTGGTCATATACTCAAACTGAGTGCCGGCTGTCTCAAAGAACTCGAATTGACTGGCAAAGAACTCAATGCGCCGGCGCACGTCACGGGGAATCTCCAGCGTACGGACTTCTTCGCCCATCCGGCTGACCTCGGCCTCGCTGAAGATAATCTCGGCCGGTACGAATTCCTCCGGTTTGATATTCTGCTCGATACGCAGCAAGAGGTCATCCAGAAAACGCGGGTTAAAGGCCAGGGCCTGCACGATCACATCGATGCGGTCGCGCAGGGCTTCGACGACCTCGTAGGTGCCGCCGCCCTTATCGTCGTTGGCGGTCAGATACCAGGCGGATTCCGGGCACTCGTAAATATGGTCGAGAATTTCGGCGTAGTTGTCGCCCATTACCGTCAGCAGCGCGCTTTGGGTACGCGTTGGAATGCGGTTGTATTCGTCGATGATCTTGACACGCATGCCCAGCCAGGAGCGCCAGGCTATGCGGATGTCGTCCATGCTTTTGGCGTTGACCAGATCCGAGGGCAGCGGGTTTCCCAGCAGGTCCGCTATGGTCATCTGGGGCTGACCATGCTGCATGGCGCGGCGGACTTCCTTGACCGGATAGCCGGCCAGAATGCCCATCAACAGGGCGCTCGCGGTTTTGCCCCGGCCGGGTCCGCCGATAAACAGGCACTTGCGCCGGACCGCGAAGGTCAGCAGCGGCAGCAGCACAAAACTGGAATAGCTTTGGGCCGAGGGCAGGGTCAGTTTGCGCTTGCTGTCGCCCACAGACCAGACCGGCGGCGGGCCGTCATTATACTCAACGTCGTAGTGCGGGCTGATAATCGCCGTGTTCACTATCCAGAAATAGGCCTGGCGCAGTTTCTCATCAAGATTGATCAGCGGTTCTTCCACTGTCTCGGTTTGCGAAAAAGGCCCTTCAAAGAGTTCAGCCACGTCAAACTCTCTTTTTTTCTCGGCGGGACGGGGATTGGTGGGCGATTTTGAAAGATGCCGGTACAGGCTGAAAGGGGCTTTCGCGCCGTTGTCTGGTTTTGTCATCAGCTTTTTTCCTTTTGTATCCAGTAGGCCAGGCCGTAGACGGCCATGCCCAGCAGCAAAATATATTGTATCGAAATGAAACGCACGTCCTTGGTCCA
Organism: Treponemataceae bacterium; assembly: GCA_942493045.1. Taxonomy (GTDB): domain Bacteria; phylum Spirochaetota; class Spirochaetia; order Treponematales; family Treponemataceae; genus Teretinema. Next base: position 2,975,836 of record OW818665.1, read on the forward strand.
GTACAGCCAGACGCCGATAACGTCCACGACTATCCAGTACAGCCAGCCCTCATTCTTGCGCGTCGTGGTCAGGTACATGGCCACAAAGCTAAGCACCGTGGAAAGCGAATCCAGAAAGGGGTAATCGGCCGGCGCGGGAAAAAGCAGGGGCAGCCACAGGTGAAAACGCGACACGCACCAGGTCAGTACGGCGGTGCCCAGCGCGCCAATGAGCGCTGTGCTAAGCAGTTCCTGTTTTCCGCTCCAGGCTGAGGAAATCTTTCCTTCGTCCGCTTTTCTGTTTCGCCAGCTAATCCATCCGGCTATACTGATATTCAAATAATAGAACTGCTCTATCATATCGGAATAAAGCCGTATCTGATAAAACAGTATTCCGTACAGAATAACCGAGACTATCCCGACTGGCCAGGTAATGATTTTTTTTTTGCTGATCAGATACACTGACGCGAAGTACAGGAGCGTACCGGCCGCCTCGATCCAGCTGAGCGGGTAGTTCCCGATTGTAATTAAGATGGTATGAATGCTCAGGATGTTTGCCATAGCCCCTGTTCCTTAAGATAGTTTTGTACAAGTGTAGCACGCTCTTCGACGGTTCCGGCAAGAACCGTGTACGGAATTTGATGTTCCGCGAGAATTTCTAAATTGATTTTCTGCAGGCGGCCGCGCGATTGCGGGCCGGAGCGATCCCAGCTGTCCTCGAAGGCGATGTCTTCAGCGCAGAGAAATACGTGCCGGTAGCGCCAGCGGTTTTCCCGGAAGATATTTTCCAGTTTCGGGGAGGCTGCCCCGAAATAATAGCGGGCGTAGGCCAGGGTGGTGATAACGCCGGTATCGATACAATTCAGAAATCCTTTCTCCCGGCAGACACCGTCTTCCTGCCTGGTATGGCCCGCGGCAATCGCTTCAAGATCTTCCATAGAAAGCCGGTGCTGTTTCTGGAATTTAAACCAGTAGTCACGACCGTATTCGGCGCAGTAATTTCCGTCTAAGATTTCGGCGCAGTAGCGGGAGAGGGTGGTCTTACCCGTGGAAGGCGCGCCGATAAAATACAGTTTTGGCTTGAGCGAGGCGAACACCGCCTCCGGTAAAAAATCTTTAAAGGCCTGCGGGTTTTCCCGGATCATCGTCGCCGACACCGGCCAGCGCGAGCGTCCTGGATCAACCTGCCGGTTCCGGCAGCCGAAGGCCGCGCTGACGAATTCGCCATAGGGCTCGCTGGAATAAAAGGCGTCGATCTTCCTGTCGGCCAGCAGTTTGCGGAGGTAGTTGTTCTGTTTTTCGATTATTTCAGGGGTGTATCCGGTTTCTTCCGGTCCGTCATGGGCTATGATCACCTCGACCGCAGGCGCCGCTTCCCGTATCCAGTCGGCGCGCGTCGCCGCCGGAATTTCCGTGGTCAGCGGAGCTTCGTAGACCACCGCGATAACATGGTCCATTTCCCGCAGCGCCGTGGTAAGCACAAACAAATGTCCTTTGTGGAAAGGCGCGTATTTCCCCAGCGTAAAACCCGTTTTCATGGCTTTTTTTAGTTCCCGCCTGCTTCCCGCAAGAAGCCGCTGAACACCCAGCCATTGCCCCGGTCGCTGGAAATTTTCACCCAGGAGCCGGTGGCTCCTTCAACGCTGAAACTTTCGTTCAGCCGGAGATGGATCAGGGTGTTCGCTCCGTCGGGGAGCACGCTGATAATATCATGACCGCTTCCCGGACCGGCCCTCAGGCGCAACCCCTCCGGGCTGATTACCACAGCCGGTCGCGGCGGATCTACGTTTGTTACCGCCTGGCCGCTGGGGAGGGAATCGGAGACGCCATCGTAAGAGAATTCCGCTTCCGGCGCTCTTTCCTCGACCAGATGCTCATACAGGGCCAGCTGGTAACTTTCTCCGGCGACATAGCTGCCGTCGGAAAATACCAGGTAGGCCGTCACCGTGTGCAGCCCCGGCTGCATGGACTCGCCGCTCAGAACCGGTACCCCTCCGTTACGGGCATAGCCTGTCGCGGTTTCTTCAAGGTAATTATCGTCCAGCACATCCTTGCGCCCGTCGCTAAAACTGAAATGAATACCGGTCCGCTCGAAAAAAACCTCATACTGCGGAACCTTGGACTGATGATTCACGACTTCCAGCACCAGATAGTAGTGTACCGGCCAGTCTTCGGGAATGCTGTCATCCAGACGGTCGAGGGAAACTGACAGTATCGGCAGCCGTTCGCCTTCATAACGCTGCAGTCCCCCGCATAGCTTCAGCGCCGGGTTTACCGAAAGGGGCGCATCGAAATACTGGCCGATAACTTGCTCCAGTCGACCGGAGAGGGTGTCGGGTGGCAGGGGAGCCTCAAAGCTCGCGGCAGTAATCGGACCGCTCTCCGCGCCGTTTTTTTTATCGGCGGCGGTACAGCCGGCGCAGAGCGCCAGCGCTGACAGAAAAAAAAACGCAGCTGGACGCAGCTGTCGGTTACTCATTGAAACCTCCCTGGCTGAAGAAGCGGATTATAAAAGAATGGTAATAACAAGTAAAGTGGTGTACTTCTTTAAGAGAGCGCAAAAGCAAGGAGCATGATAAATGTCGGAAATGGTAAAAAGAGCGGTTTGTGTTCTTTTGTTATGCGGCTTTCAGGCGGCGCTGGCCTCAGCCTTGGTTCCGGCCGTGATTTTTTCCGACAATGTCCGTGTTCGCTCGGCGCCAAGCGTTTCCTCAAATGTTGTCGGGTCCGTCGGCGCCAATACTCTGGTCTCGGTGTTTGAGTCCGCCGGAGACGGAGAATTTCGCGACGGCCTATGGGACCGGTGGTATCAGATCTCGCAGCAACCGACACAGTGGGTTAATGCCGCATACGTAGCCTTGTTCCCTTTCGTTATCAGGGTAAACGGCGAATATCAGACAATCGTCGGCGCGCAAACCCGCTCCGGTGAAACCTGGTTGATCCCCGGAACAATCAATTTGATTTTTCCTTACGCGCCGGAATATCAGATTCACGAGCCCTTGGAAAATTCTTTTCCGGCCCGCGGTCTTTTGCGCGACAACCCGGAGCTGCGGCTTTCCCAGTTCTGTCTCGCGCCGCTGCGGGATCATTTACCTGTTAACTTTTCCGACAACACCTTGAGTGCCGGGGTGCATGCCTACATCAACGAGAACTCCTGCCGGATTACCAGCAGCTGGCAATATCCGGCGTACTTATTTGAAATGAGCACCGAATTCGATATCGATTACCCTTACCGTTGGCAATACGCGATTGCTCAGTGGGACACACTGGAAACGCTGCGGCTGAAAATCGGGATCGAGTCCCTGCCGGTACGCTTTCGGATATCCGCCGAAGGCGGCTCCTGGATTGAGCTTGTTCTGGACGGTACAACCGAGCTTTCCCTGATTCATTGGTCTTTTATGTCGCCGGAAAGCTCTGAGCGGTAAAGGTAAGGTCCCTCTTTTCCCCTGAAGGGCTTAAAGGTAGTTTTTATTTGACAAACCCAAATTCACAACCCATAATCGGAAACATGGAACATACCATCACAAGTAAAGAACAGTTGCGGGAACTTTGGACTAATATTTACAATACTGAAGGTAAGCCGGACTGGTCGCATATTATTCCCTACTACTCTGATGATATCTACTTCCGGGACAGTGTACAGCGTCTTTATGGTAAAAAAGATTTTACGGCCATGACGGAGCGGTTGATCAAGCGCTCGAAAAGCCTGGAAATGCGGATTCAAAATATCGCCCAGAACGATAGCGTTATTTTTCTAGAATGGGTGATGACGTTGCGATTTAAAAGATATCCAAATTCATCGATATATGGCTCGAGCCGGGTCACCCTGAATGCGGATGGAAAGATTATCGAGCAGCGCGACTACTATGACCTGTGGGGTGACATTTATGACAACATTCCTTTGTTCGGTCGGCTGTATCGCTTATTCATGCGCAAGGTCTTCGGGTAAGATAAGGATGTATAAATGAACAGATATTTGAAAGAATATAAGTGGTCAAATATCGCTGCCATGATCAGGAACAGTAAGTCCGAGCCTGAAGCAATTGCCGATACCTGTACTGGAAAACTGGTTGTGATTACCGGAGCGACATCCGGTATCGGTTATGAAACCGCCAAGTATTACGCCTCGCGGGGAGCGGATCTGCTTTGTATAAACAGAAATAAAGAAAAGTCCCAGGAACTGCGGGATGAAATCGAGCGTAATTTCAATGTTAACTGCTCCTGCTATGTCGCCGACTTTACGCGGATGACCGAGATACATGAAACAGCGCGGATGCTGAATGAATTACCAAAAGATATCGACATCCTTATTCATAATGCCGGGGTGTACAATACCGGGAAGCGCTTCACGCCCGACGGTATTGAAGAAGTCTTTCAGGTCAATTATCTCAGTTCCTTTATCATTAACTATGCGCTGCGCGAGAAATTGAGGATGCAGAAAGCCGCCAGGATCCTGTATGTAAATTCCGAAGGTCACCGCTTCGCAATCGGCGGTTTGCATCTCGATGACCTGTCCTGGAACCGGCATCATTATACCGGCTTAAAGAGTTATGGTTCCGCGAAAACAGCGCAACTGCTCTCGCTGTTTCCTTTTCAGGAAGCTTTTTCCGGTACCGGCGTGACCATCAACGCCATGCATCCCGGAAACGTAAAGACAAACATGGGCGAAAACAATGGTCCGGTATACCGCTTCCTTAAACATCTGTTGGTAGACTCCTCGGCCCTGGACCCGCTGCAGGCGGCCAAAGCGCTTTATTATCTGGGCGTCTCCGAAAAGCTTGGCGGCATAACCGGAAAGTTTTTCAGCTTTACCACCGAAGAAATTCCTGCGCCGCACGCTCTTGATACAGCGATGGCCGCGAAACTCTGGGCTCTCAGCCTTGAGCTGGGAGGATTGATTTGAGCCGCGCGCGCTATGATGTCGTGGTGGCCGGCGCGGGACTTTCCGGACTCACCGCGGCAGCCTATCTGTCAAAAAACGGGTTCTCGGTACTGCTCGTAGAAAAAACCGGCGGCTGCGGCGGTCTGCTCAATTCTTTTTCGCGCGATGGCTTTGTTTTTGATGCCGGGGCGAAATCAATTGAGAACGCCGGCGTGGTGCGCCCGTTACTGAAGGATCTGGGTATTGAACTAGAGCTGCTGCCCAGTCCGGTATCTATCGGAATTGAAGAGCGCGTCATTTCCATGCGGGACCCCGACGGTATCGCTACCTACCGCAATCTGCTGGCGCAGCTGTATCCGGGGAATCAAAAAGAAATTGAACGGATCATCCTGGTAATTAAGAAAGTGATGAAAGAGATGCATGTTTTATATGGACATGATAATCCGGTCTTCAGGGATTTTCTGCGCGACAGAGCCTATCTGTTCGGGGAGCTGCTGCCCTGGTTTGGCCGCTTTCTGATGGCGCTCCGGCGGTTAAGGCGTTTAACTGAACCTGTCGAACAGTATCTGGCGCGCCTGTCGTCCGTCCAAAGTCTCAATGATATTTTGTCTCAGCACTTCTTTAAGAAAACGCCAATCTTTTTCGCGCTCGGCTATTTTTACGTATATACGGACTATCTGTACCCGAAAGGCGGTACCGGAAAATTTCCGGAGAAACTGGCCGCTAGCATAGTCGCTAATGGCGGTCAGATACTGTATCACACCGCGATACAGAGAATTCACGCCGCGCGAAGAACTCTGGAAGGCACTAATGGTCTGGACTGCGCGTACGATACGCTGATCTGGTGCGCCGATCAGAAATTCTTGTATAGCATAACCGATACTGCCGATTTGAATTCGAAACAGCTGCGTAAAATCAGTCTCCGGAAACAGCAGGTTATGGCCAGCCGGGGCGGCGACTCGGTTTTCTCGCTGTATCTCGGTTTGGACATGCCTGCCGAAAAGTTCGCCGGTCTTACCAATGGCCACCTGTTTTATACGCCATTAAAAGACGGTCTTGGCGAAACCCATCGCGGCGAATTGTCCGCGCTTCTTGATTCGGAGAACCCCGATAACCGCGGAGATATTCTGGCCTGGCTCAGGAAATACTGCCGTTTAACAACGTATGAAATATCGATCCCGTCACTCCGGGATTCCGATCTTTCGCCGCCGGGTAAGACCGGAATGGTGGTAAGTTTTCTTTTTGAATATGATCTGGTAAAAAAGGTAATAGGTCAGGGCTGGTACGAAGATTTCAAAACTGAAGTCGAGAACGCCATGATAGCAGCGCTGGATACGACTGTCTTTCCCGGAATCAAGGATAAAATCTGCTTGAGGTTTTCGTCTACTCCGTCAACCATCGAATCTCTTTTCGGTAATTCCGAAGGCGGAATTACCGGATGGACATTTGAAAGGCCGTCGCCGGTCTTCAGTACGATTTTGAAGATACCTCAATCGGTAAAAACTCCCTTCCCCGGTATTCTACAGGCCGGACAGTGGGCCTATAGCCCGGCCGGGATTCCAACGGCGATCCTTACCGGCTGGTACGCCTACAACGCTGCAAAAAGGAAAACGAAACACATCTTAGACAGAGGAGCATGAAATGGAAAAGAGCACGCGCATCAAGTTTATTAAATTTACCGAAAAACTTGTCACGCCCCGCAAGGTCGCAACTATATTTCAGGGAGCCGAGTTCTTAAGAAAGCTGCCCAGATTCATGCAGAAGAAGATAATGGAAAACGGCGCGAAAACCGATCCGTACATCAGTTTTATCGTTGAGCCCTATAGTCTCTTCCTGGCCTATGAAGTGATCGATGAAGAAAAGCTGTCGCAGTTTCTTCCCGCTACTTACGAACTGGCGCCCTGCTCGATGTTTGAAAACGGAAAGGAAAAAAAATGCGTTATTATCGGCGCCTTCAATGTGCATACCAGCGTGTTCTGGGGCAACCGGGTGGAGGTATACATTATCGCCAGAAACAAGCGAACCGGAATGATGTCCTGGATCATTCACGAATATGAAACAAACACCATCAGTTACGATCCCGGTCGCGGATTCATAGCCCCGGGTACGGTACATTCGGTCTTAACGACTTCCTTTAAAGGGGACATCATCCTGGACGTCGAAGGCCTGGATTCAAAAAGAAAGATTCAGGTTAATGCCGATCTGAAAAAAGCGGATTTCAAGAAATTGAACAGGGTATTATGGATAGAGGGAAACTTATCCGTAGACTACAGCACGGACCTCAGCGAGGTTAAAACAAAGCCATTCGGTCTGATATTCGATCCCGCGGAAATGGATGAGGCCCTTTCCATTAATCTGAATAATGTCGAGATTGTCGAGAATACCTTCTTAAGCGGAATAATAAAGGCCACTCCGTTCGAGGTTTGCTCATTCCCTTATGCCCAGCACTTCTATACGACGGCGATACCTGCCGAACACAAGATGGAAAACGAATCGGACCTGGAAAAAGAAATTGAGCGGATTATTTCGAAGGATGACCGAAAAGAGTAGTCCGATGAAACGGCCGCGCTGCTGCAGCCGGCGAAGGAGCCTCAGTTGAAAATAGAGAATGAAGAAGATTTTATACGGTTGGTCGAGGGATTGATCAACCCCGCGGATATCAGTGACCTTTACTTTTATCAGCGGCTTAAGAAATTGCTCCCGCGCTTTATTTTCAAAAACCTATTACGTGGAGTTTCAAAGAAGAACCCGCACATGGGTTTTGTAATCGATCCCTACAGTCTGTTTCTGTTCTTTAAGTTAAAAAACAGAGAGGCGGCACAGGCCATGCTTCCGGACCGTTATGAATTGGTCAAGGTGCATATCTGCGCCGGGGATGAAGGCGACTATTATTATGGGACCGGAATCTTTAATACCAGGGCCACCACTTTTTCAGGCGCCCGGCAGGAATCATATCTTATCGCCAAGGATACCCAAACCGGCCTGCTGTCCTGGATCTTCATCGATGTGCTCAGCAATACTATAATTGCCAAGCCGTCAAAAGGAATCGCGGACCCGAACAGCAAAAAGGCCTTTTATACGACGACCTCAAAGGGGGAGCTGCTGCTGGATTTTTTGGAAGATAAAACCGGTAGGCGGCTTTCTGCAAGAGGTTCGCTGAATAACGGCAGAACGCGCCCCTTGAACCGCGACCTGTGGCTGATGGGCAATACCTCGATTTCCTACAGCAAAGACTTACTCGATCGGGATGACAATCCTTTCGCGGTGATCTTTGACCCGTCTGAAGTCGAAACGGCGCTGGACATTCCGGTAAAGGACATCAACGTTACGGTTAATACCCTGTTCCCCGATTTAGCGGAAAACGATCTCGCGAAGGCGCTTTGTTTTCCTTTCGCTCAGCACTATATCGCCGACAGCCCGGGATGCCGAACTTACGTTAAGGATTATAACGATATGATCAGCATCTATAATAATCTGGCAAAGGTAAAGAACATGAAGACGTTTACGCCCCGGCTCATCAGAAATCAGCTGATTGCCGGCATGGCGGTATCCGCTCTTGTGTTATTTATCTTTCATCTTTTTGTAAACTGACGATGAGCGTATTCCGACGTTTCCGTCCCTGGCTGGCTCAGGTTAAAACCTCCTCTTCCGGCCAGTTCGAGGGGTGGTACTTTAAAATGACGACAGCGGATGGCCGCTCCTGCGCCCTCATCCCCGGAATCAGCACTTCTCGGGAGGACCCGCATTCCTTCATTCAATACATTGACGGATATACGGGCAAAACGGCTTATCTTCGTTTTCCGCTAAACGAGTTCAGCAGCCGTGACCGGCCCTTTGCCGTAGAAATAAAGAACAGCAGTTTTCAGGAGTCTGGAATTCTTGCGCGAAGTCATGATGGTTCCGCGGAAATCGAGGGGCATATCCAGTTCGGCCTTTGGACTCCCTATCCTTCGGGATTTTTAAAACCCGGCATCATGGGACCCTTTGGTCTCCCCGGTTTTCTGGAATGCTATCATGGCGTGGTGAGCGCCGGACATGATATCGCCGGAAAATTGCGGGTGAAGGCGGCGGATTTTGAAACTGATTGGGACTTTACCGGCGGACGGGGTTATATTGAAAAGGATTGGGGGCACTCCTTTCCAAAAGATTATGTTTGGCTCCAGGCCAATCAGTTTGCCGATCCCGCCCTTTCGGTATTTCTTTCTCTGGCGGCCATACCCTTTCGGGGACGGGATTTTCCCGGACTTATCGCTTTTGTTCATTTGGAGGGCAGGGGTTTTATCACCTTCGCTACCTGGAACGCTGCCCGCTTAAGAGTTATGGAAATTACTGAGACGGAGTATCACGTAGTTTTAACCCGCTCTTTCTACAGTCTTGAAATCAGGGCTGTACAAACCGCCGCCGGCTGCCTGCAGGCCCCGGCGCGAGGAACAATGGACAGGGTGATAAAGGAAAGCGTGGATGGGCAGATGGATTTTTCGCTTTCTCGCAGAGGCCGCATTCTGGCCTCGGGATTCAGCCGCGGCGCCGGTTTGGAACAGGGTGGTAATCCGCAACGTTTGGCCGGCTGGTTTCTGAGCGGTATGCGGGATGATTAGGATGGGAAGCTCATATTCCACAGGTCTATTTTGGCGGTCTCCGATTGAACCCGGCTGCGGTGATTGTACAGATATGCGAGGTAATCCATGAATCTTCCTTTTTTTGTTCTGTTTCGCGAATTCATCGAACGGATTGCCGGGAATCCTCTGTTTTTGACCATTACTATCAGCCTGTCGGTGGCCGTGTTTGTCGGTTCGTTGGCCTTACTGCCGGTGCTGGCGGCTTTGGTTCCCGAGGATTATTTTTTGCCCGCTCAGCTGCGCGCCGCGCAGCGCTCTCAGCAGTCCCGGCGAATGATGAGAGCCCTGCTGCATGTCCTGAAAAACCTGTTCGGTTTGATACTGCTCGCGGCCGGATTTTTCATGCTTTTTATTCCGGGTCAGGGTTTGCTGACCATTTTTCTAGGTGTACTGTTTCTGAATTTTCCCGGAAAGCGGGCTCTGGAACTGAAGCTGATCCGCCATCCGGCAATTTATCGCGGTATCAATAAATTGCGCGCTCTGCGCGGTAAGGGCCCGCTGTATCTTCCGGAATAAAGCGCAGCGAATAGTTGGTTGAGAATATATTCTTATATAGTTGGCATAAGAAACAAATAGTGGTACACTGTCAGGCATGAAAGCAATGAATGAAAATTATCGACAGTCTGTGGATCAGGTGACCGGGGCCTTCCGCGCCTGTCCGGAAGTTGAAGCCGTGCTGCTCGCAGGTTCCCTGACCTCGGAGAGCGCGGACGGCGACTCGGATATCGACCTTTATTTGTATCTGAGCGCCGAGCTGCCGGCGGCAAGACGCTCGCAGATAATCAATGCCATGGCTTCTTCCAGTGAGGTGGACAACCGGTTCTGGGAAACGGAGGACTGTTTTATTTTGCGCTCCACCGGCATCAAGGTGGAATTGATGTACCGTACGCTGAGCTGGATGCGCGATCAATTGGAGCGTATTGTCGATCGCTGCGAGGCCAGCGTCGGATACTCAACCTGTTTTGTTCATAACTTCTCGACATCGCAGATTTTGTATGACCGCTCGGGTTCCCTGGAGGCGCTGCAGCGTGAATACCGTCGACCGTATCCGGAGGCGCTGCGTGCCGCCGTAATCGCTAAAAACCTTCCGCTTTTGAAATCCTGCTCCTCTTCTTACTATAACCAGATCGCTCTGGCGGTAAAACGTCAGGACTGGATCAGCGTTAATCACCGGATCGCGGCTTTGCTGGCCAGCTATTTTGATATTTTGTTCGCGGTGAACAGGCTGTGGCATCCCGGAGAAAAGAAACTGCTGCGTATCGCCGTCCGCGACTGCAAAGTGTTGCCGTTAAATTTCGAGGCTCACCTTGCCGCCTGTCTTTCTTCCAGTACTTCCCCGCAGATTTTAGCGGCCTTGGATAATCTGATAGAAGGATTGGAGAATCTTGTCGAATAATTACTTTGACAAAAGGGCCGGTATGGCGCAAGATAACAGCATGAGCATAAAGTTGAAAAGTACAGCTTTCGTTCCGGCTGTCACAGCTGTAGTGCTGTCTATCTGCGCGATTATGGGTTCCTGCCTGCTCGATACATCGAACCCTGAACCGGAGCCTTGGGTCATCCCCGATTACGCGGCCGTTCCCCATGGCAGCACTCTTACCGAGGCTAATACCGGCGTTCCCGTCGGTCACAGTCTGACGGATGTAACCACCGATATTACCGTTACCGAGGCTTGGATCGATTCATCCAATGGCGGTAGCCGCGTATTGGAAAATAGAAACTTTACCAGCGGAGCCGGCTTGAGTATTCAGGTGAGCGACTTTACGGTGCGTTACTGCAAATTCAATGGGGTCGGCGGCGTGTATCTTGGCACCCCTGTTACCGGAATTCTGATACAGGATTGCGAGTTTGACGGCAATCAGGAAAATCTGTCAGCTTTACAGGCAATTAAAAACAGCGCCGCCACTCTGCGTTTACTGCGCCTGAATATCCATCACTGGCCACGGGCACTGACGGTAGTCAAGGGAAATACAATTGTGGAAAACTGCTACCTTCACGATCTGACCAGTGATGACTCGGGCGCGCACATTGAAAACATATATGTCGCCGGCGGCGCGGACCAGTCCTATATTGGAAACAAAATAGTGGCTAATCCGGTCAGTATTTCCGCCGGACAAACTGACTTCGCGATCTCCGCGGCCCTGGCGATTTACAATCAGGGGGGAACGTATGAGGACCTCCGGCGAATTGTCGTGGCCAAAAATTATTTCGACGGCATCGGCAGTTATGCTTTTTACGGCGGCGCCGTCGCGTCCAAGAGCGGCCCGTTCGCCAGAGACATGATCGTTAAAGAAAATATTTTCGGCCGTGAATACCGGCGCTTCGGGGGCGAGTTTGGACCAGTCACCGCTTTTGACGAAACCCGCCCGGGTAATGTCTGGGACCTCAACGTGTGGGGTGAATGGACGGCTCTCTGCGTAGCGGGCGATCCAGCCGCCGGCGATAGGGTCGAGCTTCCGTAGCGGTTGAAGCGTAACCATGGAAAGATATTCCAGCTACTATGCGCTATTGCAGATCAGCGAAAACGCGACAGTCGAGGAAATCAAAGCTGCGTATCGAAAGCAGGCGCTGGCCTTCCATCCTGACGTAAATAATAACTCTGTCGACTCTCAAACCAAGTTTATTCTTATCGCCAATGCCTATGCTGTCTTGTCCGACTCCGGAAAAAGAAACGATTATGACTCGTATATAAGGTCGAGCGCTTCAGTTCAAAATCGCGGGAATAAGTCAGGAAAGACGATGGAGCGGACGCAGGTTCAGCCTTATGCGAAGGGTAGCTCACAGTCGCAAGCGCAAGTCGACACCAGGGAAAAATTCGAAAACCAGTTTAACTATATTTTGTGGGATATTGAAGACTTGCTGTTGGCTGACCATGACTGCCGCAGAGCCAAAGCTTACGATGAATTATATTTTCAGAAGTGCATAATGCGAATATTGACTTTTATCGATAAATGGGTGCTTCAGCCGTCCGGGCTTGTCGATTATTTCATGCAGGCGCGTAATCTTAAAGACCTTGATCCCGGTACTTATATCGACGCGATCTGCCAGAACCGGCTGCGTTTAGCGCATTTCCCGTTTACCAGCGTCTCCAATTATTTTTATGATATCCGAAAGAGAATGAACAAATTTATCGATTCACTGAATCGGCTGGATATCCTGCGGTTAATTCCCGGCACTGAAGTCCGAAATATCGACGCGCTAATCGAGGCCCAGAATTATGCCTTCTATTATCTCGGCAATATTAAAAAACTGATAAACACCGAAATAACAGAAATTCCTGATTTTTCGCATAGTACAGCTTGCTTTCAACTGCTTTAAACTTAGTCCCATATACAGCGCTGAATCTATTTGCCCTGAGCCTGTTACCGGGGTATAATGCGCATATGAAACAACAATATTCAATCAGATCCTTATTTCATCACCACTTCAACTTCCTGCTGTTGAGCGCTTTGGCACTGAGTTCGCTGGTTTTTCCGTTGCTTTCCTGCCGGTCCGTAGCCCCGGCCGCCGCGTTGCCGCCGGTGGAAATGAGCGCTGAGCGCCTGGAGCTGAACAGCGGCCGGCCGCGCAATGACAAGATTTTCGATATATCCACGGTTACCGAAATTACCGTTAGCCTGACGGCCGCTGAATGGAACCTGTTGCTTGGTTACTATGATACTTACCCGAAAAATGAGGAGGTGGTGCGCGCCCAGGTGTCGATAACCTCTTCCGGCGAGAGCCAGAGTTTCGGCGATATCGGTTTCGGTTTACGGGGTAACACCAGCCGCCGCCGCCCGGAAGGCGAGAGCGGCGAGAGTCATGATCCCGATAGCCCGGTGTGGCGACATGCCCATTTTAACCTTGACTTTAACAGCTTTCTGCCGGACCAGAAATTTTTGGGAATCGACAAGCTGATCCTGAAATGGTCCAAGGATGACGGCAGTCGCGTCAAGGAAGTGTATAACTATGACCTGTTCCGCCGTTTCGGCGTCGAGGCCGCTCCCCGGGCCTCTTTCGCGCATCTGACCATCCGCGTTTTGGAGGAAGATGGCTCCTGGACCGAAGCGCCTTATGGAGTCTATAGCATGATCGAGTCGGTCAATTCTGACTACATTCAGGCTCGCGTCCGCGAGAAAGTTTTCGGCGGACGCGAAGGCTATCTATTTAAATGTCTTTGGCCGGCGACCCTGGAATACTCCGAACGCCTGGAAAATCGCATCGGAATCGAATATGTCAGTCTTGTCCCCTCACAGAATATAACCTATCCCTATGATCTTAAAACTTCAAAGGACGATCTTGAGGGCGCTAAGGCAGCACTGATAACCTTTATTGAAAAATTGAATACTCTAGATGACGCGGCCTTCGCCCCCTGGATTGCCGATGTTATGGATGTCGATCTTTTCTTGCGCACACTGGCTGTGAACGTGGCGATCGGTTCCTGGGACGACTACTGGAATTTGGGCAGCAACTTTTACCTGTACATTGAAAAAGATGGGCGCGTTCACTTTATTCCTTACGATTATGACAATACGCTGGGCACAGGACTGCCTTCATCAAATCTGGATCCGGGTACTAGATCGGTCATTAATTGGGGTAGCACACAGGACCGTCCACTGGTTCGCCGGGTACTGGCGATTCCAGAATACCTGGAACTGTATCGATCCCACCTGCGCGCGCTGGTCAATCCGGCTAACGCGCTGTTTGATCCGGCTTCCAGTCTGGCGCGGGTTAACGCCTGGCGGGAGCTGATTAAACCCTGGGCGATCCGCGACGTTACCCTGAACGATTTGAGCGGTGACAAGTCCAGCCCGCGTTGGGAAGTGGACACTCCTCCCTCCTGGGGCCGGGTGCGCCCCTACCGGGTGCTTTCCGGCGATGCAAACCTGGAAGGAGATAAGCCGAATTACTTTATGATTCGGTCGGCGTATATACTTTCTACGTTGGAAGATGATCCGAGATAACAGTTTAAGACTTTTTCGTATTGATCGCTGCCTTTCTTTTATTGATGCTTTCCTTTTTTTTCATGCATGCGAATGGCGCAACTGCAGTAGCCGTGGGTAATCATGCAGTTGCCGCCCCACATGGTAAAGAGGCCCCAGAACAGCGGTAGGTCGAGTACGGTGGCAATAGTCGGCTCGATGTTCTGGAAGGGAATCAGATAAGCCCCATAGGCGGTGACCAGACAGCCGATGGTTACGGCAAGATGACCGATGACTACGGTGAGCGCTCGGTAGCGCGTCCAGCCTATCTTCCAGCCCCAGATTATAAAAAAGACGCCGACACCTACCGTTACCAGCCGAAAGGGTTCCTGGTTGATCGCAAATTGAGCCAGACCGATAACCAGAACGGCCGCACCTATCCAAAAAGTTTTCATCGCTTTCATTTTATACTCCTTATTGTGTAACACCCAATCATTTCGTAATTGTTACTGCGACACCGCAGGGGTTTCAGGATTCTTTATGACTTTTCTTTTCATTCTGTTTATGCCTGGCGATATCAGATACCGTTTTTCCATGTTATAATGAAGATATGCGAATCACGAAACAAAAAGGTATAGTTTGTATTGTGCTGGCTTTGATGTCGTTGAACTCTTGTGTAATGTGGCCGTATTATAAGGAGTTGCCGTATCTACCCGCGGTTCAGGGCACTGTGCTGGACGCTGACAACGGCGGGAAGGTGAATGAGGTAAGGGTATCCTGGAAAGATGAACCGCGCAATGAGCCGTATATAACGCAGACAGACAGTGAAGGGTATTTTGAGTTTAAGGTAATTGAGAAGTATATTACCTGGAAACTCATAGCAATGGATCCCGGATGGGGAGGGATCCTAATCTTTGAGAAACCCGGATATAAAACCACGGAAATGCTTTTTGGCGGTCTTAATGCTGTGACGCATGTGTATGTGCTTAACGTTGAAATGGAGCGCGAGTAATACTGCTCCCGGGGAAGCGCGGATGAACGGTCTCTATCATACTGACATTGAAAGTATTTTATCCACTCAGCGCTGTAACGGCGGGGAGTACTGGTCAACCGCCGACGGCGGTATCGCCAAAGGCGGACCTTTTTCCACGCTGGAGTGCGGCCTGCTGCTTTCCGCCTTGGGCGTCGACCGGAACACCGCGGAAATGAAAGGCATCGCCGATCAGATATTCAAGAACATAAAAGAGGATGGCCGGATTAAAGTGTATGCGGCCGGGACGGTCTATCCCTGCCAAACCGCTGCAGCCGCGCGTACCCTCTGTTACATGGGCTATCAGGATGATCAGCGGCTTCAACCGGTGTTTCAATACTTTCTTAAAAACCAGCATGATGACGGCGGATGGCGCTGTAACGCTACAAAATTCGGTAAAGGACCGGAGACTGAATTCTCAAATCCGGGTCCGACGCTGACAATTCTGGATGTCTTTCGTTTTACACCATACCTGAACCAAAACGCACAACAGGATAGGGCCGTTGATTTTTTGCTCTCGCACTGGGTGAGCCGAGCCCCGCTGGGACCCTGCCATTATGGAATCGGCAGCCTGTTTATGCAGGTCGAGTTTCCGATGTTTCGCTATAACATATTTCACTATGTCTATACGCTATCGTTTTACGAAAAAGCGCTGCATGATTCGCGGTTCATGGATGCCTACGCGGCATTAACGGCTAAGCTGGTAGATAATCAGATTGTCGTTGAAAATCCGGTCAGAAAACTGGCCGGCTATAGTTTTTGTGAAAAAATGCGGGCCAGCGATCTGGCGACGGCCAGGTATCAGGAAATAGTGAGGAATGTAAGGCCCGCAGCCACGGCACACTGACTTATCAGCGCCCGATCGATTTTTTCGATCCCCGTTCCGCGGGAACAGCTGCGGCAATCAATAGTGTCAGGATTCCGAGCACCGTGAAGGTCAGCGGCACAGAAACGTCGCTGAGATAACCGACTGCGAAATAGAGGGCGGTGATAACCAGGCGCTCCAGCATGGAAAGGCCGGAGAGCACGGTGGCGCGGATGTCAGTGTCGATACTGTCGTTTATCAGGGTGCCGGTGATCGGGGCGCGCGTAAAGCGCATCAGCGTAACACCGAAGATTGCCAGCAGGGCCAGGGGCAAAACCGGAAATAGTCCGGCGGCCAGGTACAGCAGGCCGGGGACTACGGCGGTAACGGTCAACAGCGTCTGAACCGGCACTCGCTTGCGGATTCCGCCAAGCGCGAAGAGCGCGACTGCTCCAAGACCATTGAAGATTGCCGCCACAAAGCCGAAGCCGCCTACCGGAAAACGCAGCTCCAGCAGTATCGACTGATACAGCCAGAACATCAAAAAAGTCAGACCGGAAATGAGGGCGGTGTTGATTGAGAGCCGGGCCATTTTTACGGAACGGAATAGGGTAGTGAATCCCCGAATGCCCAGTGCCAGCGGGTTTTCGTGTACCGCTGGCCGGGGGTTTTCGCGTACGCGCAGCACGAGCAGTCCGGATACTATCAGGGCGATACCGCTGGCGGTGAAAGTCATGGCCAGGGCGCTGGTGTAGGGCAAGAAACCGGAAGCCGCGAACAGGCTGCCGATCGGGAAGGCCGCGAACATGCCGGCGCTGCCGAAGGCGTCAAAGCGGGCGGCGCGGGCGGTAATGCTGGAGGGGTCGGGATTCGCGGCTTTGGCTACTTCGTAAACCAGGGCGCGGTCGGCGCCGCTCATCAGGCTGAAAGCGGCGGCGCAGGGAATCTGAATGGCCATCAGCAGTGGATAGGAGCGGACGAAGCCGTAACCCACAAAAGATAAGCCGAAGATAAGGGTGCCGAAAAACAGCGATACCTTACGTCCGAATTTGTCGGCAACCACGCCGGTCGGTACCTCGAATAAGAAAAGCAGCACCGAGAACAGCGCTTCCAGGGCAAACATTTGGGTATAACTGAACCCGAGACGTACTGTATAAAAGGCTACAGCCACGGAGCCGAAAAACTGCAGGCTTTTGAGGAAGTTAAAGGCATATAGCAGCCGGATATTCGTCAAATTTTGCATTGGATTACTGAACCGGCGCCCAGCTTCGCGACCCGAGCTTTCGAAGAGCGAGGTCCGAAACTGCCGCCGCCGGTTGTTAACCTTTCTTTTTTAACAGGGCCGCGAAGGGGTTATAGGTGTCAGAGGAGGCGTCGCCCTGCACGTACTGCTTGGCGGTTTCATCCTCTTCATGCGAGGCAACCTGCTTAAGGGAAAGCTTGCGCGCGGCCAGATCGATATCCTTAATCATGACCGTCAGGCTGTCGCCGAGCTTGACGGTTTTCTGAACCGTGGCGTATTTATCGTTCCCTTTCAGTTCGGAGATATGCAGTAAACCGTCCAGTCCCGGCTCCAGGGAAATAAAGGCGCCGAAGTCGGTCAAGCGTACTACCTTGCCGGTGTGCTTGGAGTCTACCGGGTATTTGTCCCGGGCGTTAACCCAGGGATCGGCCAGCAGGGATTTCATGCTCAGCGAGAGGCGCTCGGTTTTCCAGTCTATGCTCAGAATGGTAGCTTCAATTTCCTGGCCGACAGTCAGGGCGCTCTGGATGTCCTCCACCCGGGTGCGGCTGATTTCCGAGATCGGTAGCAGGGCCTGGATGCCGTTGATGTCCACGAAGGCCCCGAATTTCTGGATCGACTTAATCGTACCTTTTACTGTCATGCCGACCTGCAAGGTCTGCTTGAGACTCTCGATGTGGCTGTTGCGCTCGGCTTCATGAATGGCCCGGTTCGAGACCAGCACCTTGCGGCCGTTTTCCTTGTATTCCAGGATCTTGAAGGTCATATGCTTGCCAACATAGGTCTCGGTGCCGTCGGTGCGCTTCGCCCCCATCTGTGAGAAGGGACAGAAAGCCCGCGTTCCGCCGATCTTGACCTCGTAGCCGCCCTTGATTTCTTTTTCGACCAGACCTTCGACCGGGATACCGCTTTTAAAAGCGCTTTCCAGCACGGCGGCCCCGGCTTTTTCGCCGCTGATCTTAGTGGTAAAACGCAATTCACCGTTTTTGGCTTCCATGAAGAATACTTTGATGAGGTCTCCCTCTTTTACGGAAACCTTGCCATCCTGATCGGCTAATTCGGCCTTTTCCAGGACGCCTTCGCTTTTTCCGCTTAACTGCAGGAAAATATAATCCTTGGAGATAGCCACGATGGTGGTTTCTACCAATTGGCCCGGCTGGAGCGAGTCCATTTTGGCAAGGCTGTTCTCAAACAAAGAAGCAAAGTCGTCGCCGTTTTCGGCGGAAGTATCAGTATTCATGGTGGCAATTCTCCCCGATCAAAAAGATATCCTAAACCAGACCACTATAACAGAAAACCACGGTTAGGAATATCTCCTGTCACGGTTTTTTTTAACGGGCCAGCATATCGTGCAGACCGCCTCCGTTTTGCACCCGGGTGTAGCCGAGCTTGCCGAGAACGCGCAGGGCGTAGGCCGATCGGGCTCCGGAGGCGCAGTAGACTATGACTTCACGTTTCTTATCGTCGATTACTTTCTCGGCTCGGTTTGGAAGGTCATCGAGGGGTACATTTACCGCGCCGGGCACAGCGCCGGAAGCGAATTCCATCGGGGTGCGTACATCTATAATCAGCGGTCCGGAAGCAGTCTGCTGGTTTCCTTGCGGGGCTGTTTCTGTAATGCTTTTTACCGCTTCGTGACCATGCTCTGAAACCGTTTTAGGAGTGAGCGGGAAAAGGCCGACCTGAATACTCTCAAAGGGATAGGCGCGCGCCTGGCGTTCCAGCGAAATATAGCCGCCGGACAGGTTGTAGACGTCGGTAAAGCCGGCGGAAATCAGCATGCGCAGGGCAACGTGTCCTTTCTGGCCGTCTTCGCTGATCAACAGGATGGTCTGGGCTTTGGGTAGTTGCTCCATATTTTCCCGGAGGCTGTTTTGGCTGACGTTGGTACTGCCGGCCAGGTTAGCCTTACGGAAGCTGATCGGATCACGCAGGTCCAGGGCTACCGGCTGTTTGGAGAGAGCGAACTTTTCGACGTCCTGGGCCAGTATCGAGGGGCTGAAAGCGCCTCGATGATTCTCGGCCGTGAAGGCGGCCATGTTGACCGGTCCGTTGGGGCTGTCAAAGGGCGGCGCGTAGGCAAAGTCCAGCTCGGCGAGATCTTCCAGTGTCAGGCCGCCGGCTATGGCGGTGGCTATAACGTCAATCCGTTTGTCCACGCCGACGCGGCCGGCAGCCTGGGCGCCGAGTACCGTCCCGCTGGATTTTTCGTAGACCAGCATCAGGCTGACTTTTTCCGATCCCGGGTAGTAGGCGGTATGGCTGGCTTTGTGCACGACCACGGCATCAACATTATAGCCCGCTTCCCTGGCCTGTTTCAGGCTCAAACCCGTTGAGCCGGCGACAGCGCCGAACAGTTTTACTATGGAGGAGCCGCTGGCGCCCTTGTAGGTTTTATTTCCCCCGAGGGCGTTTTCGGCGGCGATGCGTCCCTGGCGGTTGGCGGGCCCGGCCAGCGGAATGCGGGTCTTACGCCCGTTGACCTTGTTCTCGATCTCGTTCATGTCGCCGGCCGCGTATATATGCGGGTCGCTGGTTTGCAGTCGTTCTGTCACCAGCAAGCCTCCGGCTTCTCCAATTTCCAGTCCGGCTTCCTTGGCCAGTTTAAGGGTGGGGCGGACGCCGACGGAAAGCAGCACCAGGTCGGATTCCAGCCTTTGGCCGTTGTTGAGGAGGACGGTATTGCCGTCCACTGACTGCAGCGATTTTCCGAGGAAAAGCTTTACCCCATAGTCCTGCAGTTCGCGCTTCAGGAAGCCGGCCATTTCGCCTTCAAGGTTCGGCATGATCTGTGGTGCCATTTCTACCAGGCTTACCGAAAGGCCGCGTTTGACCAGGGCTTCTACCATTTCCACGCCGATGAAACCGCCGCCGACCACTACGGCGCTCTGCGGTTTCTTGGTTTTGATAAAATTATCGATAGCGTCCATATCGTCCAGGGTCCATAGCTGAAATACATTAGCCTGGTCCACGCCTTTGAGGGGCGGGACGATGGGCTTGCCGCCCTGGGCCAGAATCAGCGCGTCGTAGTTGAAAATTGTTTCAGCGCCGGTTTTTTTGTTGACCGCGGTAACGGTTTGTTTGGCCCGGTCTATTGCGGTGGCTTCGGTGGCGGTATGCACAGTCACCTGATATTGGTCACGGAAGGTTTCGGGGCTGGCCAGAATCAGGTCTGAGCGGTTGGCTACGTCCCCGCCGATAAAATAGGGCAGTCCGCAATTGGCGAACGAAACGTCATCTCCGGCCTCAAGCAGGGTAATCTCGGCCTCTCCGTCCAGGCGGCGGGCCCGGGCGGCGGCAGTGGCTCCGGCGGCTACGCCTCCGATAATCAGTATCTTTTTCATGGCTTGCTCCTCTGTTTATAAGTGTACCGAAACGCCGGTCGCGATGCTGTGACAAAGTCACCGGAGTGCACAGCGCGGCGATCGGAGAATTCTTGACGGCCGCGCTCCCGCGGGGTATGGTACAAAGATAAAGTTGCGAAGGATTGAGTAATGAAGAAACTGATAGCTTTTTTCCTCATTGTGTTCACCCTTTTATCTGCCGGAATGGCCGGCTGTACCCGCGCGCCGGAGCCTGGCGTTCCCTCCGATCCCGCCCCGGCCATCGTCTTTCACGATGTCCAGGAAGCCGGCGACGCCGCCGCTGTCGGTCATCTGGAGCTGGGAAACCCAACCGCCGCCTTCTCTGACGAGAGCCTCCCGGAGAATTATCTGATCAGCAGGGAAGAGTACGCTCTCTCCTATCACCGGGAGCGCGGTATCCCGAACTGGGTGAGCTGGCATCTGGATCGGGAATCTTTAGGCAGCGCCCCGCGAACGGCCACCTTTTCCGCGGACGCCGTCTTAAATGAGGGGTGGTACCGGGTCACTAGTTCCGACTATACCAATTCCGGCTTTGACCGGGGACATAACTGCCCCTCGGCGGACCGCACCGCCAACGCGGAGGATAACGAAGCAACTTTTTTGATGACCAACATTATTCCGCAAGCCCCGAACGTCAATCAGCAAGCCTGGGCGGAGCTGGAGGATTACTGCCGCACCCTGGTGCAGGACGGGGAGCGGGAGCTGTACATTATCATGGGCAGTTCCGGTTCTGGCGGAACCGGCAGTAAGGGCTACGCCGAAACGATAGCCGACGGCAAAATTACTGTCCCGGCGCGGGTCTGGAAGGTAATC
The DNA here is from genome assembly GCA_942493045.1 of Treponemataceae bacterium. Taxonomy (GTDB): domain Bacteria; phylum Spirochaetota; class Spirochaetia; order Treponematales; family Treponemataceae; genus Teretinema. The sequence goes on from OW818665.1 coordinate 2,997,473, forward strand.
GTCGTTTTGGAAACCGGGGACGCGGATGCTTCCCGGGTCGCAGGGGATACCCGACTGATCGCGGTGGATATACCGAACGATAATTCTGTTTCCACGCGGGACTGGGGCCGCTACCGCACCACGGTCGACGACATCGAAAGCCGTGAATCGATCAACCTGCTGTCCCGGGTGCCTACCGCGATACAGCGGGAAATCGAGTCGCGCTCGGATGAGGGTCCCACCCGCTGAGATTATCTTTTCCAAGCCCCCGGAAAAAGCCTATACTGTGAGCGTTATGCACAGCGAACGAGTGTCAATTATAGGTTTAAACGAAAGCGCCCTGCTCGAGCAAATTACCCTTCGGTACGGGAAGGGCCTGTTTCATTGCCGGGCCGCGATGGCGCATCTGTACAGCGCCGGCAGTCTCAACGGCCTGGAGGACAGCGCCGGCTTTGCGGATAATCGCGCTCTCGCCCGGCGTATTGCCTCTGATTTTACCGCCGAGCTTCCGCCTGTTGCCGGCGCTCTGGAAGAAGAGGGTACTCTTAAATTTACGCTTAAGCTTGATGACGGTCAGCTGATCGAGTCGGTGATCATTCCGATGCGGGGCCATACGACGTTGTGTGTATCCTCCCAAGCCGGCTGCGCGCGCGGTTGTGTTTTCTGCCGCACCGCCCGAATGGGATTGGCCCGCAATCTGACCGTCGCGGAGATTATCGCCCAGTATATGACGGCCCGTTTTACCTTCGGCCGCGAAATCCGCAACATTGTGTTTATGGGGATGGGCGAGCCGTTGGATAATCTGGAGTCGGTCCTGACTGCCGTCGACATTCTTACTGATCTTCGAGGCCCGGCCTTGCTTCCGCGGCGTATTTCGATTTCTACCTGCGGGCAGTGCCGGGGCCTTCAGGCGCTTAAGGAGCGTATTGAGCGGGAACCGGAGAAGGGCTATCATTTACTGACACTGGGGATATCGCTGCATGCCGGCGAGAACTCGGTGCGTTCGGCCCTGATGCCGGTTAACCGGCAGTGGCCGCTGGAAGAGCTGCGCGCGACGTTACTGTCCCTGCCGCAGGCCAGCGACAAAGACAAGATCTACTTTGAATATATGATCATTCCCGGCCTGAACGACAGCGCCGAAGATGCCGTGGCCTTGAGGTGTTTTATGGAAGGCTTGCGCGCTAAAGTGAATCTGATCGCCTTTGCCGCGCCGGAGGACAGCGACCTGCCTTCTGCCTCCTGGGCGGATGTGGATCTTTTCTGGTCGCGTCTGCGCGCTCTGGACGTTCCCTGTTACAGCCGGGTCGGTAAGGGCCGGCGCATTCAGGCTTCGTGCGGGCAGCTGGCGACTGGCCTTCAAGCCGGCCGGATTTAGGGCAGCTCGAAAACTCAATTTGTTTTTAGAGGTCCCCTTTAGAAGGCCGGGCTGCGGCCGCCCTGGGTGAGTATACCGCCGCTCATGACGCTGAGATGATGGCCGTTTCCGGAGCGATCAGTGAGATTGGCCGCTCCGTTTACCCAGTTCAGTTCCCAATCCCCCCAGGCGTTAGTGTCCGCGGTACTTAAGCGGGCGATCGCGTCCAGTTCCGCGATGGTCGGTCTGTCCGTCCGGGCATAGAGCCTGGCATGGCAGACCCAGCTGTTTGAGGGTGTAAGTGGGAGCACGGTGTCATATCCTGAACCGGAGTAGGTGTTGTCATCGCCGATCTGAATGGAGCGGGGCGGGCCGGGATTCCAGTCGGCGGGAATTGCCGGACAGATGGGGTCAAGGGCGTCGCTGCCGTAGGCTAGGGTTTCTTCTCCGTCACTGTCACTCCAGTAGCCGGCCGGAAAGACGGTTCCTTCCATGCCGAATTTTAGCCATTGACGCAGAGTCATGGAATTCCCTGTGCCGGCAACAACCTGCCATGCTACCCAGACCCAGCCGTTGGCCTCATTCATCGTGATGCCTTCCGCCTGGGAGCTGTAATAGGTGCAGACATCGCCGCCCCATTGACCGTTATTGTATCCAAGCATGAAATTACCGTTGTAGCGCGCGCTGCCGTCTGAGTTGGCGCTCAAGTTCCCATCCAGGCAGATCAGTTCCCAGTTGTCGCCAGAAATCCGGCAGATATTCTGGTTTCCGCGGTAGTCCGGCGGGACAATCGGGTAGGTAATCCGGGTCCAGAAAGAGATCAGTATGCCGTTCTCTACGCCGGCGTCAAAGGCCAGCGGCGCGCAATAATCAGTTGCCGGAGCCTGGCGATGGCCGAATTCGACGCTATCAATCTGCCCGGGTAAAAGCGGTTCGCCTGCTGGTTGACCAGCGCCGGCGTCAATTTTACAGGTTGTAAAAAGGATTGCGAACAGCAGAAATATTGTAATGTAGATAGTTTGCAAAGCCGGTTTTGTTGTCACGGCAGGCATTCCCGGATCGAGTCGAAGAGGGCGACGCGGTTCCAGGGCTTGGTGAAAACCTGATGGATATTGGCTTCCGCCTTGACCCGTTTAATGGCGGAATCATCGGCCTGGCCGGTGATCATGATGGCCTTGATATGCGGGTATTTAGCGTGGATCGCGATCAGAAATTCGTCACCCCGGATTCCGGGCATCAGCCAGTCGGAGATAATCAGCAGAATCCGGATTCCTTCCAGAGTAAGATCTTCGATCAACTCGGTAGCTTCGGTGGCGTTCAGGGCGGTTTCTATCAGATAATTCTCGCCGAACTGCTGCTGCAGTTCGCGTTTCAAAGAGAGCAGTATAATCGCTTCATCATCCACGCACAGAATGGCTTTGTCTTTCATAATCGGTCCTTATTGGTACTGAGTTTTTTTTATTTCTCCCTCGGAACGCTGTAGTTCGCGGGAATGAGGCCTTCTTTTTTCCAGGTGTCGATCGGCAGTTCCAGATCCTTGATTAATCCCTGTTTCAGGTCCAGGACCCAACCGTGAATTGTGGGGTTATAGCCTTGCCCTTCAATGAGCCGCTCAATGGCCGAAACCTTGAAGATTTTTTTAACCTGAGCAATTACGTTGAGTTCGGAAAGACGGTCCAACCGGCTTTCGCAGTCGGCTATGGCCTCCAGTTCCTCCCTGTTTTCCCTCACAATGTCCTTAATCTCGGTGATCCAGTTCTCTGTTAATCCTCTGGCGCTGTTTTCGTAGGCGGCTTTGACCCCGCCGCAGTTGTAGTGCCCGCAGACTATGATATGCTTGACCTGCAGTACTTCCGTGGCATATTCGAGGACAGAGAGAAAATTCATGTCGGTCGGGCTGATCTGATTGGCGATGTTACGATGAATGAATAATTCGCCTGGTTCGGTTTGAGTAAAAGTGTCGATTGGCATGCGGCTGTCCGAGCACCCGATGAACAGGAAGGGCGGCGCCTGATACTCGGCGAGCCGCTTGAAGTACAGCCCGTCCTGTTCGATTTTGGCCTGCGCCCAGCGGGCGTTGTTGTGAATCAAATCCGAGTAGCTGTGGTAGTTCTTCATGGACTTATTTTCGATGAATCCGGGAGGGCTGTCAATGGAAATGAGATGTGGGTAGGGATAACCTTTTCAGTTGGACTGCCGGTAGGGGCGTAAGGTATACGGTTTTATTCAGGGCGAGCGAACCGGTTGTCGGCGATACTCTTGTTAAAAGTTTCCAGAAAGCCCGGGTTTTTGCTGATGAAATTGCGCGAAAAGTAGATATAGAGTTCGTTTGAGGTTTGGTTGACTACCCGGAACCGGCCTCTGTACTGCGGGTAGGCCTCCAGAAAGTTCTCGAAGTTATTGTTGTTGGCAAGACAGGCGTCGAGGCGGTCAAAGAGCAGCATCAGGAAAAGCTGATCCGGATGCGAGGGCTGTCCGGTTACGTTATAGCCATTTTCCAGAAGCCAGGCGAGCATGTTGGCCCCGATATAACCGCCGATACGGGCATTTTGACGAAAATCACCGGCATGCGGATCGAATTCACTGTCAGAAAGCAAATACCAGTTGATGGTCTGGGTGGCGATTGTCCCGGAGCGGACAGCATAATTGTCCCTTTCCGTATTGCGCGAAGCGGCGAAAAAGCCGTCAGACTGACCGTCCTTGACCAACAGCTGTGCCCGTGCCCAGGGCAGAAAATTGATTTCCACTTCCCAACCCATCTCCCGCAGCGCGCGCAATACCGGCCTCATGGCCGTGCCCTCGGGCTGGTCATTGCCGTCCAGGTAGGTCAGCGGCGCCTGGATATGGGTATTCAGCCGGATAATTTCCTGTCCGTGAATTGACGAGATTGTCAGGGTGACTAACAGGACCGCTATGGCTTTCATTTCACCCTAAGTATAGCGTAGCGCGGCATGAAATCAAAGTAAATCAGCCGTGCGGATGGCCGCCCGGATAAACAGGTGGTCGGAGGGCAGGGTTTCGCGTTGTTCGCGATTAATAGGAATCTCGCCCTCCAGGACCTGGGCGTCCAGCACCGTGATGTCGTTGGAGCAGAAGATATAGTCCAGCTGGGTAAAATGCGGTACGCCGCCGCCGAAGTAGTAGTGGGTACGGCGCTTTTCGGACGGGAGTCCGACGGCCTCCAGTACGTCGCGGAAGGGCAGTTCCAGAATCGGTGAATACTCAAACTGATGTTCGCCGCGGATCAGAATGCCGTTAAAGTCGCCCATAATCACGCAGTTTTCCAGTCTGATCATATCGCGGAGACGCTCAACCTCCCGGACGCGCTGTTCCAGGCCGCGGTCGGCGCCGTGCTGGGATTTTAAGTGCACTATAAAAACCGCCAGGGATCCGCCTTCTTTTCCGAGGTCTATGCGTAACAGGTTTCTGGAAAAGGAGCCGCCCATGTTGCGGGCCCGGGCTCCGGGAAAACGGCCTTTTTTTAACAGCGCTCCGACAAAGATACCGCGCTTTGAATTTTCTTCATGCAGGCGGCAGTCATAACGCCCGCCCAGAAAGAGGCGGTTAAAGGCGGTCAAGGTTTCCATGCCTCCGATTTCGCACAGACCCACCAGATCGAATTCCTGCTCGAGGATAATCCTGGCAATTTCGGTGATTTTCTCGCGCTCTTTATTGGGATTGAAGATCGAGGCGTTCATGGCCAGATACTCGTCTTCTTCCAACGCTTCCAGCTCTTCGCGGGTGAGCGGCCGGTCCAGCAACAGGTAAAAATTTTCAGCGTTGAACGAGGCCAGGTGCAGGGTTTGCGGCATGGTTTACAGATCCCGGCGCAGCGCGCTTTTTATCGTATCGCGCAGGGTGTCGCTTAATTCCCAGCGTACGGCCAGGTTTTCAAACTGCCTGAAGGCTTCCAAAACGGAGTCGATAACGCGACCGGCCTTACGGGCGTCGAGATTGCAGAACTTTCCGAAGCGCAGCAGGTCCTCTCTGGTAAAGCCGTCCTGCAATCCGGAGAGCTTGATCTGATGGGCGCGCGTCCAGCGGCCGGCCGGGTCAAAGGCATAGGTCAGGTCGAAGGCCGGCGCCAGACGCCAGGCGCCGGTTTTGTCCATTAGAAAGCCGAAGTTTTTGGTGTGATCATCCTGATTGCGCCCGATGACATTGAAGACCGCGCGGCGGAACAGTTCCGTTACCGCGTTCTGACCAAGGTCCAGCTGTCGGGCAAGCAGCGCCAGCTGTTCATAGGAGTAGGCGCCGGTGCTGTCCCGGTCGGCGTGCGCCAAGGCGGCCCAGGAAGCGTAGTGCAGTTTGACGGTTTTCGTTCCCTGAGGGAGGCGGTCGAAGCGACGGATTAAAAAATGAAAGTCATCACCGTCACAGAGATAGTCAGTATCGGGTATGTCAATTCCGCATTCCCGGGCTATCAGACTGTAGATATATTCCACCCGCGGTAGACCCTTGGGGTCGGCGCCATCGCGGTCGGAGTTGGCGCTGCTGTCGAATTTCAGCAGCCAGTGGCTGAAGCTGGAATCCCGTTCCGCCGTTCCGTCAAAGAAATTTCCATCGCCGGAGCGGGCAACGAGGGCCTTGGAGCGGGCCCCTCCGGCGCTGGAACCGGCGCGGATCAGCTGCAGGGCTTCGGCGGCGTTTACGGCATTGAGGGTATTTAAAAGCTTTTTCCGGTCGTTGTTTTTTCCGGCGGTTACTATTTCGGCCAGTTCGGCAAGGACGCGGATATTCAGCGCCGTTTCGCGTTCCGGCAGCTCACTGAATTCTCCGGCGCTCCGGTATTCAAGGGCGCCCATTCCTCGGTTTCCGACAGAGAGCAGGCGATCCAGGGCTGTGATCTGCTCGGCGGGAATTTCCTGTTCCGCGAAATACAGGTCGAGCAGCCGGTTGCCGAAAGTGTCCGGGAGCGAGTCGGCGCAGATTCCGGGCAGCCCCTTGAACGTGCTGAAGCTGATGCTATCAAAGCGGTGCCTTCGTGGTGGGTGGGCCATGGTGACCGGTGAGATCTGAACTCCGGAGCGGCTGAAGAGTTCATCGTACTCAAAGGTGGCAACGCTGTTTTGGCCCGGGGCGTAGCCCAGATGTCCGACCGTGGTGCCCCACAGCACCACTCTGACCGTTTCGTTCATTGTTGATTATGACCTCTCGTATAATGCCTATTACCGGCGGGGTGTTCTCTCAACGGCTGAGCTTTGGGTGATGGTCGCGGTAAAGGGCAGGGCGTTGGCGGCGCTCAGGCGCTGGGGAGCGCTGTTACGCCGCGTTGCCTGGTAGTAGAACTCGAGGCGTGTACCGACCGGTAAGGCCGAACTGTCGAAGGTATAGGCATATTCCTTACCCCGGCGTTCCATCGGAAACTCACGGAAGTCGGCGTCACGGCCGGTTATTTTGATCATGACGCTCAGGTCGTATAAGCCGAGTTGGTTTTTCAAAGTGACAAAGAACCGTACTCCGCCCTGATCGGCCTGCGGTCCCTGATAATAGGATTCCACGTCAAAGTCGGCGGAGCTGGCAGGCGGTGTTGCCGGTGTGGCTGGCGTCGCCGGAGTCGTTGCCGGGGGCGTCGCCGGCGAAGTACCGGGGGTCACAGGGGTCGTCGGGGGCGTCACCGGCGGGGTGACCGGTGGAAGCGGGGTAAGCGGCGGGTTGACCGGGGTTACCGGCGTGGAGGTGCCCGGCGTTGCTACTGCCGCTCCGGGGGTGACAATGAAATCACTGGCGACACCGCCGGCCGTATTGCGCAGCGTGGCGCTCAGCGCTCCCAGTTCGGCCGTGGTGAGCCGCACGGTAAAGTAGTACTGGATGTAATTTGAAGATGTTTCGGCGGCCGGAACTGTGAACGTAAATAGGCCGTTTACGGGCGTCGCGCGCAGCTCCCGGTAAGCGGCGCTGGCGGCGGTACGGTAATACAGGCTGGCGGCGGCATTGGCCACGGCCGGCGTTTGGCTGAGCGTCAAAAGCAGCGGCTGGTTTTGGGTAACCGCGCCGGGAACTGTATGGATAAGACCCTGCAACAGGGCGGCTTCACGTTCGGCGCGCAGCTGGGCCAGGGACTTTACGCTGACGGTGTATTGGCCGGTGGCCGGAAGCGGTACTTTGAGGTCGCCGAAGCGGCTGTCCCTCACCGTCGCGGTGAGGGTGTAGCCGGACAATCCGGCGCGCACAAAGGTTCCGGGAATGGCGGCGTGCCAGGAGAGCTGGTTTTGCATAAAAGTGACGCCTTTGCCGATGGGATTCGGTCCGGTGCCGTCAAGGGTCAGCGAAAGTACTTGCAGGGCGCTGTCCAGTACATCGACCTTGAGGGACAGGGCCGCGCCTTCCTGGGCGTCGGAGGGCGCCTGATGGGCGAACTTTGCCTGCAGGGCGGTTACCGCCTCACGGGTCATATCGGCATAGGTGCGGTAGGCTATTGAAAGGGTTTGGCCAGCGGGAAAGTCGGCGGACAGCGGTCCGGCTGCGGTAAAGGTGTCGGTGTACTTGAAGGAGTAGGTCATCGGTCCGTTTTCCAGCTCGGCGGCCGGAACTTCGGCGCTGTAGACATTGTTGTCGCCCGGGATCATTTGAATGGGGGTGACCAGGTTGTTTCGGCGCAGCAGCAGTGTAACCTGGCGTATTCCGGTGGTATAGCGGGTCAGCAGCGGGCTGTAATTGAGCGTGGCTTTAATGACCGGCGGCTGGAAGTAATTACCGGTTACCCGTCCCGGATGGACGAGGGCCGCGCGGAAGTCCTTTTCCAGCCGGGCGCGCAGGGCGGCCTGGTCCAGAATCGGCACAGCTTTGGGCGTGGACGGATACAGCGAGGTCAGCTCACCGAATTCGGCGTCGTTCCATTTGACTGCCCATTGATAGGTGCAGGAGGATCCCGGCAGCGGCGCGTTCAGGACGGCTTCATAAACGCCGCTGGTATTCAGGGCGTTAAGGGCGCGCGGCCCGGCTGAAGTTATGACGTTGACAGAGACGGCCGCAGGCGTCTGATTTCCGGAAATTTTAAGCTTGAAGAGGGCGTTCTCATTATAAATGAATTCCGCGTCCGTGCCGCCGTCACTTAGTCGTGACAGATACACAGCTTCGGCCTGGGCTTTGGCCTGGGCGAAGGACAGGATGCGCACCAGTGTCGGCTGACTAGTGACCTTATCGCCCTTGGAGTTGGTCATTGAAGCGTAGTATTCCAGAGTTCCGGCCGGCAGTTCCGAACCGTGAACCACAACTTCGTACAGTGTCCCATTGAACACTCCATTGCGCTGCTGCCACTGGCCGCCGTTGACGCGGTACATAAAAACGACAGAGAGATTGTCGGCCTTTTTATCCCAGGCGCGTACCTGTAGGGTATATTCTTTTCCCTCACGGCCGTCGGCAACCGCCGCGCCCCGAATTCCGAAGCTGGCGCAGCCGGCCAGCAGTACGGCCATGGCTGCGGCAATCAAGGTTCCGGTAAAAATCTTTCTCATAACGTCCTCCAGAAGCAGTTTTACGTAGTCTGTCTTCCAGTATAGAGCGCCCGGGCGATATATACAAGAAATTTGGCCTTGCCGGCCGAAAAGGTCTTCCTGCTACCGGAAATGCTCAAGATGGGAGCGGACCAGCGCCTTCTTTTCCGTTTCGGAAAGGTTCTTGGTGGCCGCGGACACCGCGTCCAGCGGTTCAAGCTGCTGTGTCACCAGCAGGTCGTGGATTTGGCGGGTATACTTTTCAAGGAACCAGCGATTGGCCGTGATAAATATCGATACCGGTCTGCCTGCCAGTCGCGCTCTCTCTGAAAGCCAGTCCCGGACCGGTGAGCGGCTGGTAAAAGCCATCACCATTCCGTGAATAATGATGCCGTCATAGGAATCAAGATTTTTACTGTCAATTTCCGAAACAGCGGCTTCTTCGAAAATAAAACCGGCGGCGGCGCTTTCACCGGCAAAATAGTCGCGCCAGGGACCGGTACTGTCGTTGTTTTCTTCATATATATACAAAACCCGGCGGGGGCTCTGGGCGGTAAGCGCCGCGCTCAGTAAAATGGCGCAGCTGAGTGCGCTGATCAGTCTTTTCATAGTAATCTCCTCGCAAACCAGTATAACACCTTCGGTTCGCTCTTTTGTCCCCGTTCTTGCCCGTAAAACAAGGTAATGCTATACTCTGTTACTGTCGACGGAGGTTCATCTAATGCCCTTTGTACTGCTGGCCCTGCCCTATGTCCTGCAGCTGCTCTGCCTGATTCATATTATCAAGACCCACCGCAATTCATCCTGGCTGTGGATCGTGATAATGATTCCCTATGCCGGCGGTATCGCCTACCTGCTGATCGAACTTCTGCCGGAACTGCTGCGGCCCGGAAAGATAGACGGTCTCAAGGATGCGCTGACCGAGATAGTCAAGCCGGACGCTAAATTCGAAGTTATTAAAAAGAAGGCTGAATACTCCGCGACCTATAAAAATATGCTGGAGTATGCCGACGCCTTGATGGAAAAGCAGGACTATCAAACCGCCCTGGGAATTTATATTGATCAGAACCGCGGCGCTTTTAAGGACGATCCGGAATTGCTATACCGCATCGCCGGAGCCAAATACCGTACTGGAGACTATCAAGGCGCCAGGGCTGATCTTGAAGCCCTCTTCGCCTCTAATCCGGCGCTGCGTTCCGGCAGCAAGGAGAATCTGCTTTTTTTACGGCTGCTGGAAAGGATTGAGGATGCCTCCCTCGTGAAGTCCGAATACCAGAAAACGTTGCAGCGCATTCAGAACAATTCTATCGAGCTTCAATATATTGATTTTCTGATTTCAACGGATGACCGGCCGGAGCTGGTCGCGCTGTTCGACAAACTGCGCCAGGACGAGCAGTCCATGAAGATAAACCGGGTGCGTTATGACCGCTCTTTTTATACGGCCGTCCGCCGTCTGGAAAAGCAAGTCCGGGGCTCCTAGGTGGAAAAGGCCCGCGCTTCGCGCAATCGTACGCTGACCTTGCCTGAGACGGAGCGCGCCGCTTACCGGGCGCGGCTCCTTTTTCCGGATGTCTCAGATCGCGATACTTTGTCACTGGCTGTCCTTGAGAATAAAACTGTCTGCGCGGACCTGTTCGCGGTTCTGGGGCGGCTGCCGGCGGCCTGCGCTGACGTGCTGATCATTGATCCGCCCTATAATCTGGATAAGGACTTTCACGGCTTTAAATTTGCCGCCGCCGATGATGCCGGCTATCTTTCGTACCTGCGCTCCTGGTTTCCGGCCCTGCTGCGCACGCTCAAGGGCGGCGGAACGGTTTATCTGTGCGGAGACTGGAAAAGCAGTAGCTGCCTGTATCAGGTGATGAGCGAGAATCTGGCGGTACGCAATCGCATCACCTGGCAGCGGGAAAAGGGCCGGGGCGCGTTGACAAACTGGAAAAACGCCTGTGAGGATATCTGGTTCGGAACCAGCGGCGACGGGTATTACTTTGATATCGAATCCGTAAAGCAGAAACGCTTGGTGCTGGCTCCCTACCGCGAAGAAGGGGTACCCAAGGATTGGCAGGCGACTCCGGAAGGGAATTTCCGGTTGACCCATCCCGGGAATTTCTGGGATGATATCTCCGTTCCCTACTGGTCAATGCCGGAGAATACCGATCATCCGACCCAGAAACCGGAGAAACTGATCGCCAAGCTGCTGCTGGCCAGCTGCCCCCCGGATGGTCTGGTCCTGGATCCGTTTTTGGGCTCGGGGACCACGGCGGTGGTCGCCAAAAAACTGGGCCGCCGGTACATCGGCGTGGAAATGAATGAAACTTATTGCCTGTGGGCCGAAAAGCGGCTGGCGCTGGCGGAAGCCGATCCGCATATTCAGGGCTATTGTGACGGCGTGTTCTGGGAGCGGAATACCGCCCGGCTTCAGCGGGAAGCGCAGTCCCGTAAAAAAAATGGAGGAAATAATGGAAAACCTGAATGAAAGTTACCGCGGCCGGGTCGAACTGGCCCACCTTTTCAAGCGGGTATTGGCCCTGGTTTTGGATAATGCCCTGCTGAGCGCGACCGGGTTTGCCCTGGCGCTGGGTTTCGCGCCGGCCTTTTCCCGTTTAGGGTGGGCGGCCAAACTGGTCGGTTTTTTTATCTCATTGGCCTATTTTACGGCTCTGAATGGTCCGCTGGGCGGCGGCCAAACCGTCGGACAGCGTATCTGCAAGATTATGGTAATCGGCCGCGACGGCCGCTTCCTGTCCTGGACGAAAAGCCTGCTGCGGTCCCTGATTATTCCACTGGTATGGCTGTGCAACAACTGGAATTTCCCGCTTGGTGAATGGGTGGTGCTTCAAACCCTGGCGGCCTCTTTTGTGATGCTGGCGCTGTTTCTGCTGGATTGCTACTTCGCGCTCTTTAATACAGAAACCCGCCAGACCTTCCATGACCTGCTGGTGGATTCTTTTGTAATTAATCAGAGCGAAAACCCGGAGGCCGTCAGCCGCTTTAACAGCCCGCGCGTCTACTGGCTGTCCGCCATCCCGCTGGCCTTGGTCCTTTTGACCACCATATATATGTATAATTTAACGCGCAGTCCCGTGATGAGCGAATTTCTGGAGATTCGGGACAGTATCAGTACTGTGCCGGGTGTAGATAACGTCGCCGTATTCAGCGGTGTTAAAAAAACTACGGTTTCCGGAAGCGAAGCGCAGTCTGTCAGCTACCTGCGCGTCAGTGTTTACCGCAATGTCGATGGACCGCCGCCGGAAGACCTGTCCAGAGCTGTCGCGGCCCTGGTTGCCGGGACCGACGCGGCCGCCCGCCAGGACACGGTGATTATCAATATTCTCAGCGGTTTTGATATCGGCATAACTTCAAAATGGCAGACCGTCTCTTTTAGCAATACCGCCGCGCAGTGGAAAAACGTCCTGGAAGAAGGTCAATGAGACCATTTATCGGCCGGAGCTGTACAAATGGGCGATTGTACACTATCCTTTATCGCATGAAGCTCTCTTTGTGTAAGCTCAAAAAACTGTGCCTGGCGCAGTTTGTTTTGCTCTTGATATGCGGTTCCCTTTCCGGTGAGCCGTTGTTTCGTTTCCACGCCATTACCGATGTGTTACCATCCCTTTCCATATCATCAATAGCCCAGGATTCCCGGGGCTTCTTGTGGTATGGCACCCAGGGCGGTCTGGTAATGTACAATGGAAACGACTATAGCATTTATTCTTCCATACCTTTTGCCGAGAACACGCTTTCTTCCAATCTGATCCAGACGATGATGATGGACGAAAAGGATATTCTGTGGGTTGGAACCTATGCCGGTTTGGACCGCTACGATATTGCAACCGGTCTTTTTAAGAATTATTCCATCGGGAATGATGTGGTTGTTTCCATTTACCGGGATTCCCGGGGACGGCTGTGGGCTGGAACCTTAGCCGGTCTGGGCTGTCTGGAAAAGGATTCCGAGGTTTTTGTACTCTATACCAAGGAAAATCCGGACCGTTTCATTGCCGACAATACCGTACGCAATGTCTACGAGGATTCCCGGGGTATCATTTACGCTTCCACCTATAACGGCCTGCAGCAATATAATCCGGACACCGATTCCTTTGTACCGAGTACCCTGCTGCTGGAGGGCAATCCGGCTTCTTCCGGGGTTATCTACGGCGTCAAGGAAGACAATGACGGCAATTACTGGGTGGTGCGCTGGGGTACGGGCCTGATCCGCATTGACGGGAAAACCCGTGAATATACCGTTTTCCCGCTGAAGGACAATCGCACCTACAATATCAATACCGACTTTGACCCTGATCTGGTGCTGGTAGGTACCTGGGGCGGCGGTCTGAATGTTTTTGATAAGCAGAGCGGCGAGATCATCGACTATACCATGCACTCTCCTCCGGGAAAGCGCTTGTCCAACGATATCGTCTATTCCCAGTTTGTGGACAATACCGGCCTGCTCTGGTTGGGCACCAACGGCGGCGGGCTGAATGTCTACGACAGCCAGCACTCCTGGTTTTCTTCGGTCAACGCGGTCGGTGAAGGCGAGGTCGGCCTGCCGGTCGGCAAGATTAACGCGCTGATGGAGGGCCCGGACGGCGAAATCTGGGTGTCGGTTGTCGGTAAGGGCATTACCCGTTATAACCCGCGCACCGAGACGTTCATCCAGCATCGCGCCGAACAGGGGAGAGCCGGTTCTCTGATTTCGGACACGGTTTACTGTTTTGCCTGGGGGCCTGAGAATACAGTGTATGTCGGTACCGACAAAGGACTTGTTCAATATGATATTTCCCGCTCCCGTTTTACCGCGGTGAGCTGGTTTCAGAAGTTTGATCTCGGGCCTACCGAGCAGAATGTGTATTTTATCAGCCAGGGCAAGGACGGCTCGCTGTGGATCGGGATTTTTAACGGTGGGATTGTGCGCTATTTTCCGGACAGCGGCCGTTTTATCCGATACCGACATGACCCGGCTAACCTTTCCAGTCTCAGCGACAACCTAGTGTATTTCGCGGAAGCCGACAGTTCCGGTCAGATGTGGATCGGTACCAACAAAGGCCTGAATGCCTTTCAGGAAGACAGCGGTAGCTTTACCCGTTACACCTACGACCGGACTAACCGCAACGGTATCAGCAGTAATACGGTGTATTCGTTCTACGAGCATACCGACGGATCTCTGTGGTTCGGCACCCGTAACGGCGGTTTAACCAGCTTTAATCCGGAAAACGGAACCTTCTCGCATGTTACCAGCGAGCAGGGCCTGCCCTCCGATACGATTGTAGGCATCTGTCCTTCCAATGATGACAAGTTGTGGGCCGCTACCCAGAATGGACTGGTGCAGTACGATATCGTCAAGAAGACTCTGTCCATTTTTAAAACCTCCGATGGTTTGATCAGCCAGCAGTTCAACGCCGCGGCTACCACTTCGCGGGACGGTATCCGGTACTTCGGTACGCCCTTGGGTTTGGTGTACTTCTCCGAGAAAGACCTGGAAGGGACCGCCCAGCGGAGTCCCGCGATCGGCCTGACCTCCCTGGTGATCAACAATAAAAACCTGCGTATACCGTTTGGCGGTCAGGTAAAGCCCGGTCTGCGTCTGGAATCCGATCAGCGTAACCTTACCTTGGGCTACGCGGCCCTGAATTTCTCCCCGTTGGCTCGCTACTCCTATTCATATCGCCTGGAAGGCTATGATGAGCAGTGGGTTTTCGCCGGAGAGCGCAAATACGCCATGTATACCAATTTGAATCCGGGAAAGTATCTGTTCCGAGTGCGTATTGATGGACTTTACAACGGTGAGGCCGGCCGGGAAACAGAGCTCTCGTTTGAGATTCAAAAACCGGTCTATGCCCGCTGGTGGGCCCTGTCTTTGTACGCCCTGCTGGCGCTGGCCGCCGTTTACCTCGGACTGCGTTTCCGCAGCAGCATCGAGAAGGTCGGCGAACTGGAATTAACCACCAGCACCCTGGAGTCAAAGAATATTCATCTTAAGCAGCTCTCGTATCAGGACGCCCTGACCGGTATCCCTAACCGGCGCAACTTTGAGTATGTCATCAGCCGGGAGTGGCAGGCGGCCCTGGTTCGCAAGGATTGCTTATCGGTACTGATGATCGATATTGATTTTTTCAAACAGTATAACGATACCTATGGTCATCTAGCCGGGGATGAAGCCCTGAAAAAAGTCGCGCAGGCCATAAAGAGCGCTCTGTTCCGTGTTTCGGATGTCTGCGCCCGTTACGGTGGCGAGGAATTTGTGGTGGTACTGCCGGATACTAATACTGAGAACGCCTATGCCATCTGTGAACGCGTCATGCATGCCATCGCGATGTGCGACATCCCGTCCCAGACTGAAATCGGCTCTCTGCTGAGTGTCAGTATCGGCTGCTTCACCGGCATTCCCGAACCGGGCTTTACCTATGACCAGTTTATACTGAAGGCCGACCAGGCCCTATACAAGGCTAAAAAGGACGGCCGCAACCGCATCTCGGTAACCGTTTAGGTTTGCGCGGCGCCCCCGTCGCTGGCCGGCGGGTTTGACTAAAATAATCACTATACCTATACTCCTTGTATGCTTGAAACCGCCCTGAAGGAATATTTTGCCACCGAGGCGCTGCGCAGTGACGAACGCTCTGAATTGCTGATCAGAATTGTGCGCAGCAGCGAGAAACGGCTGTGGCGGACCGCGTTTTGCGAAGCGCAGGCGCTGCTGTTCTTGCGTTCCAACGAGATTCCCTTCCAGGAGAACGCCGACAGCCTGATCGCTGAATTGACCAGGTCAAACGAAGCCGGAAAAAAGCGTATAAAGTGCAACTGGTTAGTCTGTTCCGAGCAGGGCGGCATTTATCTGCATGAAACAATTGCTTCAAAGGAGAACCGCACCTATAAGGGAATGCGCAGCCGGTTCATGGTGTTAAATAAACTCAACGGGGTATTTTCCTTCGGGCCGGGACATATATTGAACGAGGTTGTTTCCGCGCGCCTGAAATTTCTGCTGGAAAATTACCGGCTGCTGGACCGCGCTAAATGGCTGGCGGAGCTCCGCTCCGTTATGGATTATTCATTCGAGGCCCTCGTCAGGGAGCGGTAGTATGCAAAGCGGACTGACGCGCTGCCGATGGGTAAATCTGAAAAACCCGAAGTATGTCGAGTACCATGACAAACAATGGGGTGTGCCCTTGCATGACGATTCCGCTCTGTTCGAGATGCTGATTCTGGAAGGCGCTCAGGCCGGTCTTTCCTGGGAGACGGTTCTGAATAAGCGCGAAGCCTACCGTGCCGCCTTCCGGGGCTTTGATCCGCGTACGGTCGCGCGATTTTCCGAGGAATACCTCGCGGAGCTTTTACAGAATCCGCTGATCATCCGTAATCGTCTGAAGCTCAAATCCGCCGTTACCAATGCCCGGGTCTTTCTGGAAATTCAAAAAGAAGCCGGCAGTTTTGATGCCTATCTCTGGGCCTATGTTGATAATCAACCCGTACAGCTGCGTTGCGCCGAGCTGAAGGATATCCCGGTGCGGGACGCCGTCTCCGACGCCCTTTCCCGGGACCTGAAAAAACGCGGCATGAGCTTCGTCGGCTCGACCATCATGTACGCCTACATGCAGGCTGTCGGAATGATCAACGCCCATACGACCGACTGCTTTCGCTCTCCGGCTTACTGAGGCCGGGCTGTCGATCGCTCCGAAGCCGTAATGGCGATGGAGGTTCTATACCCGCTTAATTCCCAGAACCTTGAAGAGTGTTCTCTTGGTTTTACTCGCGAAAGTCCAGACCGCTCCCTTTTTTTTCCGGTATTTTATGTAGCGCGGACCCATATCAAGATAGGAGTCGAATTCAGCTTTGGTCATACCGATATCGTTTAAAAAGGGTTGGAGATCCTGTTCTGTATATTTCGGCGCGCCTTCTGCTGCCAGTTTTTTAAGCGCTTCCTCCCGGGTCATTTGACCGGCCATAATTAAGCCGGCATATGTTAAACGCGGTATCTCACTGCCTTTCCAGCGGCGATTATGAACGTAGGCGCTGGCTTTGTGTATGCCGCAATCGATATGCTCATCTTCCTTTCCGGAGGGAGACTGCCAGCCAAGCTCGGTCTGTATTGTCTTAAAAAGCGTCGCGTAATTCCAATCCAGATAGTCAGGCAGGTTAACCCAGGCGTAACTATGCAATCTGCGCTGGGCGCCCCACCAAAAGCGGTTATACCCGATCTTCCGTCTTAAGCTTCCGCTGTAGAGCAGTCGTTTATAGTTCTCGGCGTCGCGCTCGCCCTTGAAAACGTTCCGGATGAAGGACACCGGACCGCTCTGGAACATTTCCGGGGCGGTGGGTAATTCAACCTTGGCCGCGGAACCGCCGAATACCAGAGGGATGTTGTGCATTTCGGCGACCAGCTCCGTGGTCATTCCAATCGCGCGCATGCAAATAGAACAAAAGTAACCGGTTTTTTTAATAAACAAACCAAAAAGTTCCTTCATCTGTTTGGGATCCATACAGTAGTACACATGCTCCACCCCAAGCCGTTGGCAGGCGCGGTCGATGTTTTGCTTGGCGTAATCCGTTAAATAACCGTTATCCATGGTAAAAGCCAACGGATGCAGGCCTAACTCTTTTACTGCCAAATATAAGACATACATGCTGTCTTTCCCGCCTGAAAGCGGTACTAGTACGTCAAAAGCCCGTTTCTTATTTTTCGCGTCCTTGCAGAGTTTATCCAGAACCAGACGCTTTTCCGACAGCTGCTGTTTTTGTTTTTCAAATGTGGCATGTTGCTTGTCATAGCTGTGGCACCGGGAGCATACCCCCTGTTCGTCAAAACTGATTCCCGGGAAACTCGAGTTTAAAACACAGCGCGTACATACTTTTTCTTCCATATCAAATCCTTCATTTCAATCTTTGTCAGAGACATTATACTTAAAAACTAGTGTATCCCGAGTTTTTGAAATTCACAAGAAGAGTATTATTTTGATTGAATGGCATCGTCCTAAGGCTCCGTCGTCACCCTCGCTTTGCAGCCTGCCAGCTCTTTAATCCTGCCAGTCCACAACCCCTTTTCCGGCGGCCGGACCCGCTCCGGAAGTGCGCAGGTCCGCGTCAAAACCATAAGCGCTGAATTGTCCATCGCCCCCGAGCAGGTTCATAAATTGCGGGTCAGCGAACAGGCTGACGCCGTCCTGCCCTAACCTCTGCCATTGTGAGAGCGTCAGGTATTGGGCGGTCGGCGGCTCGGTTCCCGCATCGCCAATCTGAAAAAAATTACCGTCGCGGGAACCCTGGCTTACGTAATATATATTGCCGGACGATCGCACTTCGGGAAGCACTTCCTCAATATCATCAATATATAAGAAACGGGTAAAGGCGTTATCGCCATACACATAAAAAATATTATTGTTGATCGCGATACCCTGGTGGTTTGTGTACCCGAAAGGATGCGCTACCTGTGTGACGTTGCCCAGAATTTTGACAAGGCCTCCCATTCCGAAAACATTCCCTGAATATTGCGTGTTCCGGGCGACAAAGGTGTTATTGCTGATCCTGATATTCTTACTCGGCTTGTTGGCATCTATTATGCTGACAAAGACCGTATTTTTTTCGGCTTCATTATTGGAGATCATGCGGTTGTTTCGCACGATAATATTTTCGGCCGCGCCTATCGCCAAGGCTGACTCAGCGTTGGTAATGGTGTTGCGCTCGAAGGTGATATCCCGGATAATCTGATTCCAGGGCCCGTTGGGCGCAAGCTGAACCAGCAAATAGTTGTATCTGGTACCGCCGCCATTATGCGCGGTTCCCTCCGTTTCGGGATCTATCCAGCCGTGAAAGTAGTTGTCTGAAACTTGCACGTTATTGCTGGTAAGTTCAGTGTTCCAGGGGGCTCCATCTCCCTGGAACCCGCAGATCCGTAAGGCCGTTCTGCCGAACGCCGGGCGCGAGAAAGTATTTCCGGCGATGACACCCTTGTCGATCGAAGTATACCCAATGTGATTCCCGGATAAATCGAAGGTGCTGTTCAAACAGGCAAACCGTGATCCCCATACGGCGAATAGCGTGACATTTCGCAGTGAATCGATGTAGGTGTTGCGGATGCTGGAATCAACGAAAAATGTCCCCGATGAGATTTCATTCACCGAATATTGGCCGATCACAAAAAGATCCGAATACAAATCCAGGGCGTCTACCCTCAAAAACAAAATATTGCGCGTTCCGCCGCCCTGCGCGAAGAAAAAGGTTCCGGCCTTATGCCCGTTGTAATCATCGAACCGGAAGTCGAGATCCACAAAAGCGATATGCGCCAGGCCGATGGACATCATATGAATGACAATCGCTCCGTCAGTCCCGCTGTACTCTATAACAGGTTTTGCTCCGCTGCCATAGGCGCCGAACATATAGCCCCAGGCCGGCCAAGCCCCGGGCATGATCCCCGATGCCCCCAGATCAAAGGTCTGTCCCCGGTTAAATAGTATACTGTCACCGGATTTATACAGGGACCCGGCCATTTCCGAAAAAGCTTTGCCGGCTGTGCGCCAGGGCCCGCGCAGGCCGCCGTCCGCCGTACTGGACAGGCCGTCATAACTGTCATTGCCAATTGCCGAGTCAACATAATAGGTCGCTCCGTCGCGCTCCAATACTACCACCGTTATCGCCGCGCTGTCGGTCTTGCCGGCAGCGTCCCGGATGGTCAATGTTGCCGTATAGCTGCCCGGAATCTCATAGACATGGCTGGCGTTAAAACCGTAAAAAGGAGGCGATCCATCCCCAAAGTCCCATTGGTATTCAGCGATGTTTTCGCGCGGCGAAGATTGCCACCCTTGAAACAGCACGGGGAGGGGCGCGAAGTTTCTTGTTAGCCGGGCGCCCGGAAAACGGGTGTTAAAGTTAATCAGGGAATTGCTGTCGTCGCGCCAGGGATAATCATCAACCGTGATTACCGCCGCCAGACTCATCCCGCTCCCGGTTACTAGTTTACAGCCCGGGAAGGTGAGCGCCAGAATTAAAAACAAGCCGGCGAAGATACTTGATTTCATGATAAAACTCCTGGACAACTTTTTTAAAGGCATTGCCGCCTCTGACTATAGATCAGAGTATACCCTTTCTGCGTTAAAAAAAAGATGCCCGAAAAAAAAGCGCGGGCGGCCCGGCGGACGTTCCGCCCGCCGTCACGCTTTCCGCTTGTACTTTTTGAGGCCGGCGCCGGCCTCAAAAGATACCGCTGCAATCGTTGCCGCGGAAATGAAGCTGCCTATAAGTCAGCCCAGGTCAAAAACCAATCGTAGACCTTGTTCGGTTTTCTCAAGAATACGGGTATTTATTTTGCTTTCTTTTTTTATTAATCTGGTTCTGTCAATTGCAGAGACCTGTGATACGACAAGTACTGAATCTTTTGATAATTTTGAGTCATTCTTGGCAACGAATATATTTCCGGGAGCTTCTCCCATCAATACATTGGTGGTAAAGGGGATAACTAGCACGGTGTTCAATTTGCTTTTGTTTAAGGAATCAGCTTGGATGATTAAGACCGGTCTGTTGAACGCCGGTTCGCTGCCAAAAGATACACCGAAATCAGCCCACCATATTTCACCACGAGTCATTCTTGGTTAACTCCCGTAAATTTTCTATGGCTACAGAATCATTAAGAGTGGGTCCATCAGGTAAAATTCTTGAGTACACTTCATTATATTTCTCGGTAATGCCTTCAATACTGTAATGACTGATATACTCCTCAATTGCTTTTGCATAAAGCTGACTGCGGGGAATACCCATTGATTTCGCGGTTTTTTCTGCCTCTTCATATAGTGTATCTGGAAGAGATATTGCTGTTTTCATAATTAAAGTATAACTGCGGTATAACTTTTTTTCAAGTCTTTTAAATGTCCGCTGATGTGCCTGAATACCACATCCAGGTGTTCCTCCCTGGAATAAGAGCGGGAACCCTTTTTATAGGGAATCAGTATGATTCTGGAATCTAAAATATGAGTGTCGATAATCAACTGGGCGTTTCTCAATTTGTCCCGTAATTCCGGTATGGTAAACTGCCTGTTTTCCCGGACGCCTTTTTCATTGACCTCGGTCAGTGAGCCTTTGAGGGGATTCGGTTTTCTTCCGTTCACAATATCTTCCACATTCCGGGCAAAGCTTTCGTGCCAGGAGAGCACATGGCAGAGCACATCCTTGGCCGACCAGTCGGTATATACAATTCTGCCAAAGTCATAGTTATTGTCAAAGAAAGCGTCAAACTCCTGTACGGTGTGAGACAGCTGTTCTGTATATTCTTTTGCCGTCAACATTTTTTTGAGTCCTCCCCGACTGCCTGCTTTTTGTTTACAGCCGCCTCTCTTCCCATCAGTCTTTTTATTTCAGAAGTTCTAGGCCTTCATTGAGCTTGTAGACGAATAATTTCCCCGGCTTGTTCAGGTCCATCTCCACATAGCAAGGCCCCCATTGGCTATGGCTCATAAAGGCTCCTTCACGCGTTTCACCGGTTGGGTCGCAGCGGATCGGCAGGCTTACTCCCTGTGGATAAAGGTCGCTGAGATGATAGATAACTAACCCGGAAGAATCTCTGCCCAGTCCCCGGGGGGAGAGCTTTTTCATGTAGGTTTTCATAAAATTACCATCCGGGGATATAACGAACTCCGTGTTCAAATACATTCCCTCGGGGATCTGCAGCGTTAACGGCTCGACCTTAACATTTTCCATTTTTTCATCCCACCGGATGGAATAGTAGACCAGTGTTCCGTTTCCATAGCCTTCGCTCCAACTTGTGCCAATCATAAAACGTTTCCCCAAATGGAACGTTTTTGTCCTCGGAGATATCTCAATACCGAATTTTGTCAGTTCCCTTGACAATTCATTACTCCAGGGGCTATCGAGCTTAAGGTTTGTTAAATTCCATTCAATGCGGTTGTAATCCGTAAACATACCGATAAACTCGGTCGCGTTAATCGGATACAAATTGCCGTTAAAACAGTAATCATTGGGGATTATTTGTTCTTGCTTTATCAGGTCATAGAGCGTAAACACCCCGGCAAAGCCTTCATCAAAATGCACGGCGATTATTCTCTTTTCCGGATCCATCATCATTACCTGGCGGATGCCGCCGTTTCCCCCGAGTCCGGTGTTTAGGTAACCGTAGGTATTTGATGAGATATCCAGCAAATAAAGTCCCATGCCCCTTATCACGTAGAGGATATTGTGCTCATCCAGAGAGCCCAGGTCCGCGCTTTTATTTATGGGCTTCCCCGGCTGTAGCGCGGAAATGCTTGCCACTCCCTGGTCATTGAAAGACATCAACGCAAAGTCCATGTTAGCGTCCAGTGTGCCAAGTGTGTCAGGCAAATTGAGCGCCGCAAGACCAGAGAATTTATGGCGGGTAGTAATGATGAGTGGATTCAGCGTTGTCATATCTTCATTGCCTCCGATATCCCTTTGAATGGGTGAGTCTTGCGCGATTCCAATGTTTTTTGGACTTGTACAGGCTAGGAAAAAAAGCAGGCTTGCGATGACGTATCCGGTTGTTTTAATTTTTGAGTTAATGATGGTGTGGCCTCCATTGCTTAATGAAGCCCCCATAGGCTGTTTGTCTACAAACTCTCTGGAGGCTTCTCTCGCACATCTGATGCAATCTCACATTGTCCTACTGTTCCTGCTCCCTGAAGCCGGGGGCGGTGCTTATCGCTACGGACTGGATACCGAGGGGCGTTGCCGCGAATGAGGCAAGCGGAGCGCGGGCGCTGATGGCTGAAAGAATACTGGCGTCAGGCAGGTTATCCGCGGAAGAAACCATGCCCTCGATGACGGCCAGCTTTGTGCTATACAGTGTCCGGCCCGTGGCCAACTCACGCAGGAAGCATTGCCCGGCCTCGTCTACTACGGCGATGGTATGCTGTTTGGGATGCACGGCCAACATCACTGCCGCGCCGGTTTGTCCGGAAGCCGCCGGTAAGTAATAGTCCTTGTTTCCGAGTGTATAACGCACGCTGCCGCCGAAAGACGGTTTGAAACTCGGGATCCCTTCACCTAAATAGGTCGTACCTCCATCCCAACTGCGGTATACTCCGCTGTTGAGCCAATACAGCGCGTAGCGTTCATTCGAGCCCGTTTCCAGGAGCAGGTATTCCAAATTCGGCGCTATGAAGCGTACGCGGCGAACTGACCCCGTGCCCAGAGGCAGGTCGGCGCGTAAAGCTCGCCCCGTGGTCCAGTCAATAAGCCGTATATATTGCACACTAGTTATGCTTTGACCGTTGGCTATGGGTCGGGGTTTGGATAAGGGCAGGGCTAAGACATTCTGATCCTGGTCGATGTAGCCGTATTGCATCTGGCCGATATCGGTTACGGCTACTTTGCGCGACCAGGCCGTGCCGCCCTCAGCGGATGAGCGGGAGAAAATACTGTATTGATAGTCGTCGCTCCGGGTGTACGAAAATCCGAGAGCATAATTATTGGTGACGGGGGCTTCCGAGGGGTAGTAGCTGGTCATATCCGGTCCGGTACCGGAACCGGGGACCATATCGTACTTGTAGAAAACCTGTCCCGATTCCTGATAATCACGGCGTGACGTGATGATGGAAAGCCCGAACTCCGACCAGCCCATACTGAACCAAGCCTGCAGAGGTGAGTCCAGATTATTAAGCGTATCCTTGTAGTCTCTGCGGTCATACTGATCGCGCCATTCGCCCTCGGCGCTGAAACGCGCGAGCGGCTTGCCCTGGAAATCGCATACCGTAAAGCTGTCGTATGGATGGTCTTTAGCGTCGCGCCTCCTATAATCGTAACCCTGGTTGACGAGATTCCTGCCGTCCGGCGTGAAACCGAAGCCGCTGTAGAACCCCAGTTTGCGCTGTGCCCGTAGCGTTGCCGTATCGAGGAGGTACTGATAATACCAGGATTCATGTTCGTTGCTTTCCGTGACGGACACGATCATCGCGGAGCCGCTGGCGTTAAGCTGCATGTAGCTTATGCTGCCCCTTCCGCCGTTCAACGCTCCGCCCTGGATGAATCTGAGCGAGGCCGGCATGGATCGTTCCCACAGGTAGGCTCCTGAGTCGCATACGACCGCCACGAGCCGGCCGTCTGCCGTCATGCTCAGGCTTTGTATGGAAGAATCAAGGGTAAAGAGCGGGGTAAATGTTTCAGTTGCGGTGTCGAACCAGAAAACGGTGCCGGAACTGGCGCCGCAGAGCAGACCCTGAGGATACTGGTACGGATTGTTAAAGAAGTTCGCGGCGCGGGCCGCGGTATCCGCGGGGTTCTCGACCGCAACCGCTGCAGTTTGACTGTCATCCAGCGGCAGTGACAAAAGGCTGGGGGAATTCGCTACGGACGCGAACCGGCCGGCAGCCGTATAATCGGTAACCGTGGTTATGGACGACAGGGGCCGCAGTCGTTCCGGCAAGGCCTGAGCGAAAGCGGAACAAAAAGCGAACAACAGGATAAGCGAAAGCATGATAGTCTTATTCATGGCCTACTCCAGGAATTGATGTATTGAGGGCGGGTAACCGTCCCCGGATTTGTAGTCGAAGCGGTCGAGCGTCCAGTGTCCGTCGTTCCAGGTTAGCAGCGCAAGCGTTCCCGCTATGGGTGCCCCCGGATGCAAGAAGCTCCCCAGGTCAACAAGCTCAAGATCGGAACCAGGCTCAGGTACAAGCGCTAGCATGGCCTCTTCATCTCCCCGCCATAGCGCCAGCTCGTAGCCCCGGGCTATGCTCCGCCGCAAAAGATCGGCGGGGTCGGCGCAGGGGCCCCGCCACGATATTATTGCTATATCGGCATTGGGATCGGCTCCGTTTTCGTCGGCCGCGCCCGTGGCCAGTGATTTAAGAAATACCCGGGCGCCATGCGCATACAGGCTCGACTCGCCGGGAGGCAGGTCGAAAAGATAGGCGTCAAAGCCCATCAGAAAGCGGGCTTCTTTGCCCGCCACCCGCGCCAGAGCGCGCACGCCCGGCTCGGTCGCGCTGTCATATCGATCCCATTCCCAGTAGCGGCGCAGTCCCAGACCGGGATCAGATTTCATAGCCCCGGGAACGAAGAGTGACAGAGTCCTGCGCGGTTCGGGCTCGCCCGGAACGAAGGCCCAGTACTGATGGCTCGTTGTCTCGCCGACGGGGTCGCCGGTAAAATCATAGGAGGAACTGCGGGCAACGAGCTTGGCTTTTTTGGCTCCCCGCAGTTCGCAGAAGCGCATGACGGCCAGGAGTGTCTCGGGGCTGTCAACTTCAAGATGATCCAGGTCGTCCAACTCGAAATTCTGGATAGCTGAACGCGTGGCCTCGTCATGATGCGCGGCGACTGCCCGTATCTGGTAGTGGGAAAAATCGACACTGCCAATGACGAGTGAACCCGCCGGTAATAATTCGTCCAGGGCCTCGGCCAGGGCCAGCGCCGAGGAAGGGGAGGAACCGGGCATGATTGCCAGGGGTATAAAGCGGGCGCCGGGGAAGAATCGAGATACAAAAGGGGTATGGGCGTATATACCGTGTTCGTTCATCCAAAGTTTCTCATCGATCTTAGCGACACCGCGCGCGACGAGGCTACGGACGAGCTCCCCGTCGGGGACGAGCGCGCCTGACGGTGTTGAGAAGCTTGTGTTCATTGGAACGAGCACAGGCTCGATGCCGGACTCGAAATGGTTGGGCGATATAACGACTACGACCGGGGGCTCGACACGGGAAGAGAGAGCCTGGTAGTAGCGGCTGATGCTTAAGATCATGAGGTCGTGGTGCGGCATGACGATGCCTGCGGGAACACCGTCAGGCAGGGCGAACGGATCAGCCTCGGAGAACACGCGTTCCCACATGGACTCATCTCCCCGGTAGAAATGGCCTGCCTCTCCCTGACCGGAGGGCGGGGTTTTCTCCGGCGCGCTGGAGCACGCGCCGACGAGCGACAGCACGCCGAAAACAGCGCCCAGAAATGGGGCGCTCGCCTTAGTTACAAGCAGACGCGACATCAGTAGCGCCGCCCGCCCCATTCGATCAGGCTGAAGCCGCTTCTGGCCGCGCGCGTCAGTTTCTGGGGAATGACGCTTATCGGTGAGTCGAGCGGCTTGTATTCAAAGTAGACTCGGATTACCGAATCGGGCGCGGGAACCACGGATAGCGGCGCTTCACGGTTGATGCGCTCGCCGGGATGAAAGTATATAAAGGCGTAGTCTTTCTCTGTCACTACAGGCAGCCAGTACTCCATGAAGTCGTCGATCTCGCGGCCCACAAGCCCGAGGTAAGCGAGTTTGTCGCGCATCCAGGCGTCCATTTCGCCGCGGCCGACCACGAAGCCCTCGGTCAGTGTTAGGGGTGGACCATAGTCCTTAGACTCCCAAAAGAGGTAGGGATACTCGACTCCCGTCGCGGCCTCAACGAGCGTGCCGTCCGGACGCGCGCGCACCTTCCAGCCGGCGCCCATCTCGGGTATGCTTACGGTTACGCCGCCCTCGGGAAATACCGCCACCGAAACTTCGGTTTCTGTTCGAGGGTATAAATAGATAACAGGCTTTGCCTTCTCGCCTACATGGCCGTGCACAATGAACAGGGTCAGCGAATGCTCCTTGACGGTGCCGTCGGCGAAGGTGACGATAAAGCGGTAACGATTGGAGCCGTATTCCATATTGGCAAGGCGTTTGGACGCCCGATACACAAAGGCCGCGTCGCCGCTTTTGTATTGTCTGAGCGTGAAGTCATCTGTCTTCGTACCGTCGCCGGAGGTCCATACGACACGCACCTTAACCCCGTCAGCGCTGATTTCCCCATTAAACTCGATGAGGTATTCCTCGCCGGAGTACTTGTTTATTGTGTCGCCGTAAGCGACGAAGGTGTCCTGGTCCTCGGGATAGGTTATCTCGAAGAAGCGCATAGTCCTGTTTTCCTGGCCCCAACAGGCAAGGGCGGCCAGCGCGAGTATAGTCACGGTTAGAAAACGTTTGATAGTCATGGTTTACTCCTCCAAAATCAAGACAGCTGGTTCAGTTCATATGTCACACAGGAAAAAATTTCGCGACAAATTCACGGTCGTAGAGCTCCAGTATTTTTTTCCCGGTTGCAGGGTCTACTTCGTTGAAATCAGCGCCCTTCTCAAACAGTAAGTTAAATATCAATGTTAAGTCTTCAGCTAATTCGCTGTTTAAGGGCCGCGTATCTTTCCAGGTAGGATCAGAATAGTGTATTGTCGGTAATATCTGCCTTGCATCAAGAACCGCTCTTTGTAAACAGGAATTACCGTATGAATCAGTTGCGTTAGGGTCTGCGCCCGCCTCAAGCATTCTTTTTAACAGGCTAAAGCCCGCTTGAAATTGTTCCTTAGTTCGGGCTAACTCCCACTCTTTATCTCCAACATTGTAAGTGAATCTTAAAAATCTTGAGCTCATTACCGCAGCCATTATCGCGTCCTGAATGACCGGCATTTTCCATTCGTTACAGCTCTCAGTATCCATAAAGTTCACATCCGCTCCGCAGTCCAACAGGTACTCCGCAATCTTAAGATTGCCGCTTTTGATTGCTATTTGCAACGGAGATTGACCGTCATCTTTCTTTGGTGGTTGTTTCGCTGTGCAAGAAATTAGTTCAGGTTTTTGATCTATCAATTCTTTAACCTGATCAAGATCGCCCTGCCTGATGGCAACAAAAAGCTTTTTCATGTTGGTTCACCCCTGTTTACAAAAAATCTTCTTTCAATCGTTAGTTATATCGGTAGCGTATTAGTTCCTGATTTTCCGGTCAAGCCGCTGTTATTCGATGGTCTATTTACTGTGTGATAAAAACCAGTCAAATAAAGCTCCTTCTTCAAAAACGATGTTGTTCAGGTAGTGTTCACCTTTTTCATATAGTGTCATTGTCACATCAGCTTTAGCGTCTTCGAGTCTTTTCAGAATACCTAGAGTTTTTTCAATAGGTATTTCAGTATCAAGTTTATCATGGAATATCCATATCGGGATATTCTTAATTTCCTGGATATTATCACTCATAAAAGGTTTGTAAATGCCGCCGCTGATCGGGGCGATGCCGGCAAACCAGTGCGGGTAATCCATGGCAAGTGACCAGGTTCCCATGCCACCCATACTAACCCCGGTTAAATAGATTCTATCAGTATCGATATTTTCACTTTGTGTGATTGCGACTAACAGTTTATTTAATTTTTTGGTGAGAAACGACCAGTAAATGCCGTCGGGACACAGGGGCGATATCGTAATAAACTGAGGTAATTTATTCTCAAGCGCGTATTTCGCAAGTCCGTTGCCTTGTCCTTCTTCGTTACTAATCAGTTTCAGTAATTCACTTCCTCTTTCAACCATGCTGTGCAGATACAGTATCATGGGGTATTTTTTCCCGGTTTCATAGTCTGTGGGGTAGGTGATCAAATAATTCAGTCCGCTGTATTCACAAAAACTGTATTTGTACGGAACGCCCTGATCTGAAAAGAGAACGCTGCTTCCAACATTAGATGATTTTTTGAAGGAAACACAGGCCGTGACAAGAATAGTTGTGACAGCTATCAATAAGCATCTTATAAACATTATAGTAACTCCTATTGTATTTTTACTCGTCAAGGCTGGCAAAATAAATCGGACGCGAGGATTCAATGGTGTAGCCGAGTTTTTCTGCCAGTTTTATCGATATCTCATTGTTGCTGAAACAGGACCAGACGGGAATAAGATTATTATCCAGGCATTCCTCTATATAGGCGCATGCCGTAACATACGCCAATCCTTTTCGTCGAAAATCGGGGAATGTTTTGATTCCAACTTCGCGCTCGTTCTCTGAGGCAAAAACAGAAATACAAATAGTTGCAAAGTCTTTAGCGTCAAGGGCGCAATAGCCCAACGCTTTGCTGAAGTACTGATCAGCAGTTTTCCAGGCAAATTTGATGTAATCCATAAACTCCTGATTATTATCGATTAAATCAATAATCTCTCGGCTGATTCTTTTTATGCTAAAGCCTTGTGGTATGCTGGCTCTCCAGTCTTGATTGAAGCGGCTTGTGTCATAGGTAAAATAGGTTTTTCCCGATTTTTCTAAATTCAGATACGAGAAGAGCTCTGCGATTTTATCGCACCACGGATCGGTATCGGGGTAAAATGCAAATCCCGTATTATAGTTTGTTCTGATGCATTCCGGAAAAAAATCATTTTTCAGAAAGTCAACCAGCGAAGAGTTGAAATCCTCATTCCCGCTTTCACCGGCCAGATAATAATAGGCCCATGAATCAAGAATAAATATACTCTCCGGCTTATCAAGACTGTCCACAAAAAGTCGGGCCTCATTCTTGTAATTAAAAATCGACTCAATTGCGGTATTTGATTTTAACCGGGTAAATAGTCCCGCCGCCTTAGGATAATCCGCTTTTCTTAATTCATGAATCATAGTTATCACTCTCCGTAGTTCCTATCCTTTTATTTACCGTAGACGGCAGGTAACGTTTACGGAGGGTACTCCCAGGGCCAATGTGTCACTAACCGGAGCGCAGTGAAGCGTTTGTCAAGTGTTAAGCGTAGTGCCGGTCTGCGTCTATTTATTATACAGTAAAATTTTATGAGGTTTTATCATCGCAAATATTAACTCATTGATCTTATTGTTTCTGGGTTTTTTTTGAACCATGCAAGTGTTGATAGTTTTGATTTCGGCTTTGAGTCATCATAGAAATTTACATCGACTATTTCCCCTGTTAAATTGATTAGTAACTTTTCTCCTTCTCTTTCAACAATTTCGATAGTGTTTTTGTCACTTCCATCATGTTCGAAATAGTAAAAATTTGTGATCCAACTATCACTTTTTTCATCAAATCCTTCTGGGATTTTTGCCTTAAATCCTTTTATTAGTTCTTGGTCTTTCAAACTTTTCTTCACTAGATTTAATTCCCAATTTAGACCTTGAAAACCATCAGAAAGATCTTCATTTTGTTTCAATGCTTTTTCACTATCTAAGAAAATACATAAATTCATTTTTCCGTCATCTTCGTACAAATTCCATGTCGCTTTTGATAATTCGTATTCTTCAACTCCATTAAATCTGGCGACATACAAAATGCTCTCTTTAACCATATCAGACATATTTTATCTCCTTCGTTCTCAGATAAAGTTCTTTTTGGTATTGCACTTAACGTTTCGAGGCTTTATGAGCTCCGTTTTATTACTTTTTACCCCTATTTGAGATCCTTCCAAACCAATCTTTTTTCATAGAGAAAAACACATGTCCTGATTATACCACAACAAAGCGGTATTACAAGATTTTTATGTTTACTGTGATGAAGCTATACAAAATATAAAACGCTTTAGGCTGAGGTTGGTGCTGTAAGGAAAGAGGATGGGAGAGAAATAATAAAAACCTAATAAACTTGGATATATACAGGATAGATATCATTTTGAACACAGTAGATTGTTGTGGAGAATTACTGCTTTTCCGCAGGTTTTGTGGAATACATATCTTTAGGCACAACTGCCATAAACTGTGGTATCAGAGAACAGGTTTGAGTTGGTGTATCATAAAAGGAGTAAAAAACGAAGTTCATATGGAAGAAGAATGTAGTTCTCAATTAATGATTTTTTTAGTTGTGATATTTGTCCTGAAATCTTATAAAGTGTGTCGGCGGTTATTTGGGGTATCGAGCGTTCGACGATATGGATTGAATCACTAGATTGTTCAATCCATAAGGTAAGTTCTTCCGAATAATTTTGAATATTTCCATTTCTTCGTTCTAGTATTGGATTTCCTCTGTCATCTAGAATACGTGCTGTGTTGTAGTCATATACTGAGATTAGGCTACCATTCAAGTATTCCTTAATTGTGTTATTTTCAATGATTAACTTTTTACTATTTGTAATATCTGTGTTGTTGTAGGAATTAATCTGGCGACTGATAATTTCGATGGTTTTTTCTGTTGGTGAGAACGTGTTGTGTATGGATAGTCCCTTAACAGTATAGAGCGAATAAATAAAATTGTTTTCTTTTTTTACAATGAGTTCGTTTAAAGTTTCATTGTTTTTAATAAGCTTCTTGGTACATGTTGTAATCATACCGTTTGGATCGTAATTAATAGTCCATGCGATCGTTTCACCCTCACTGCGCGGAGAAATAGTAATGACTATTTCTTGTGAAAATAATGTATTCACTAGAAACAATGAAATAATAATCTGGAAAAATAGTTTCATCTGTTTTTTCTCCTTTTCTGCTCTTCGGTGGCCTGTACAGTAAGTGTAACTCTTGTGTCTTGTGTTAATAGATCATCGACTAATCGACCCAACTCATTTACTGCTGTGTTTTCCATTCGTATGCATCCATAGGTATTATCATTTATATTATTTTTTCCTTGAGGTTCTGCAGAGTAACCGCCTCCATGAATTTGATAACCGGTATCCCATGTTGTTCCAGTCGGAATCCATCTCCCATCAATGTTTGTGTATGTTGGTACAGTTTGACCTGCATTCGTATTAATTTTTGTTTGTCCATAAGTATTGTTATTTGGATGACTAACGCTGACTACATTCCATGTGCCTTCTGGATATGTTTGAGGGTAATAGTTCTCGTTAGAAGGTATTGTCGTAGCACGGGGGGTGTTCATTGGCTGGGGATTATTTGTGGCTTGATACACGGTTCGTCTAGCTGGTTGTTGTGGTTTTGCATCGTTATAAACATTTAACGTAATAGTTTCATTGTCTTTTGTATAAATTAGATTTGCAACAGAATCCAACCCCCACCAATCCACCAAATTAACCGGGTCGTTTTCTGCGTAGGTGTACCAGTTTGGGCCGTCGTGGAGGGGGTCGACTGTGGTCCAGCGGGCGGTGGCGGGGGAGTAGTCGCGGTAGCCGTAGTTGTGGAGGGCGGTGGTGGGATCTTGGACTTTGCCGCGGAAGCCGGGCACGGAGACCAAGGCGGAAACTAGAGCGGGAACGGCGGGTGGGGAGGCTGGGGTGGCCAGTGAGGGGAGAGGCTGGCCGAAGCAGTCCCAGTCGGCGCGGGAGACGGGGCGGCCGGAGGCGTCGGTCAGGGAGCGCACTGAGCCTAAAAGATCGGTGCCGTAGTAGAGGCGCTCGCCTGAGCTGGTGTGAGTTGCCATTTCGGAACCTCCTGCATAGAGCGGTGAGCGCGTCTGCGTGCCGCGGTCGGAGCGCAGCGTGTAACCGCCTTCATCGGTTGTACTATAGCGGTCTGCGGCTTCCGCCCCGGGCGCGCGGTAGCGGCCGCCGGTGACGGGCGCGGGGCCGGCTGGGGAGCCGGACAGGCTTGAGCCCGTCAGGGTCGAATCGCCGAAAACCGGGCCTTCCGTAAGGATGTCAAAGCTGAAGGTGTCGTACAGGGTGCGGACAGGGGCGGCGCCGTCGTCGGCGGACAGGGTGCGGCGGCCGAAGGCGTCGTAGCGGTAAGTCGTGCGCGCTCTGGTAAGCGCGACATGATCAGTATAGATAGCCGATTCAATCCTGTTACGCGCAGTATAACGGTACTCCGCCAGATAACGCAAGCTTTTTTCTTCAACAAGATTGCCGTTTGGGTCATAGCGGAAACTGACATCTCCGGCGCGGATCAAGCGGTCCTCGGCGTCGTATTCGTAAAGCGTCATTTCCCCGGCGCGGAAACGGGAAATCCGGTTGCCGTTGGCGTCATAGCTGAAGCGTTCCGCGAACATTGGAGCGCTGGCGCCGAGCAGGCCGCTCCGGCCGCTACCCATCCGCTCCAGCAACGCGGACAGGGCGGCGTGTTCGGCGCGGTTGAAATCGTACCATTCAGCGCTGCCGGATCCACCGCTGCCGTCGCCACCACCGCCGTTACCGGATTGCGCCGGATAATAGACTATCGCCAGCCGCGCGGCCGCGTCGTAGCGGTAGACGGTTACCCGGCCGTTTTCGTCGACGCTGTGGCTGCGCCGGCCGGACCCGTCGTAGACATAGCCCTCGGCGCGCAGCAGGGCGGTCGGTCCGGCCTCCCGGATCAGGATAACCCGGCCGGCGCTGTCGTAGCTGGTCAGCAAGCGCACCCCGTTTCCGAACCTGCGCTCCGTTTCGCGGCCGGCTCTGTCATAATCGAAGCTGACCGCAAGGCGCGTTTTGATATCTTCAATTTCCCGCAACTCGCCGTTTTTCCCCCAGCGGTAGGCAATTTCGCGGTCAGCGCCGCTGGCTAAAATCCGCCGCCCGGCGCGGTCGTAACGGAAACGCACCGTAACGCCGGCTGCGCTGTCCCCCTGCTCGATGATCCGGCCGCCGGCATCGTAGCGGTAACTGAGTGCGCCGTCAGAATTTACCGCGGCGTAATTAACGGCGCCTTCGGCGTTCAGAACTTCGGTAATCCGCTCGCCGCTCGAAAAGTCGGTGGTCCGGCGGTTTTGGGCGCTGTCATACTGAATGGCGGCGCGCTGTCCCGCGAAATCACACAGCCGCGCCGGACGGTCCAGGGCGTCATAGACGCATTCGCTTCGCGCGCCCAGCCGGTTGGTCTCGCTTGTCAGGCGGCCCCATTGATCGCTGGTATAGACCGATTGATTGCCACGGGCGTCGGTACGGATAATACGCCGCCCGGCGTCCTCGTACCGATAAGTCACGCTGTCCGTTTCCAGTTCGCCGATTCCCTCCGCGGCCAGACGTCCGGCGGCGTCGTAGCGGTACCGGCGGTCCAGGCCCCCGCGGGTTTTCTGGCGCAGTACCCTCCCGACCGCGTCGTACCAGGTTTGGCGGAGTGGCCCGGCCGCGTCGGCGGCGAGTATTTCCTGTCCCAGCTGATTATAGCGATAGTCAATTTGCGTGCCATCGGCGGCAACGCTCCGGGAGAGCAGGCCGAGTTCATTATACTGATAGGCGCTTTCGTTGCCGTAGCCGTCAATCTCCCTTTCTATCTGGCCGCGTTTGTTCCGCAGATACTCTCGGGTGATTCCGGTACCGTCGGTGACGGCGACAATCTCGCCGAAGGCGTTCAGTCGGTAACTTGTGTAATACAGGCCTCCGGCGCATTCCTCGACCGCCCGGCCGCCCTCACTCCAGGACCAGGCCTTCCATTGGCCGTCGGCGCGATTCTCGGCTCTGGTCATCCGGCCGGCGCTGTCATAGCGGTACAGCCACAGCGCGCCGGCTTTTTCGGCGGCGACCAGTAAATTCCGGCCGTCATAGCGATAGCGGGTTTGTGTTCCGGCGCGGTCTACAGCCCGGACCAGGTTGCCGGCGCTGTCGTATTCGGTAGTCTCCGCTTCCGCCCCGTCGCGGGTCGAACCGCTGCCGTCGCCGGCGCTGTCATACTGCCAGCGCAGCAAACCTCCAGTGGTGGCAGTCAGCGCTACTGGCCGGCCGGCGGCGCTGGAGGCGAAGGTTTCAGTTTCACCGGCGGGGTTTAGCGTTTGAACCGGGCGGTTTTCATCGTTATAGAAACTGATCCAGGGATTTCCCAGAGCGTCTGTGCGGCGCTCTTCGCGCCCGGCAGTGAGTCTGCGGTAATCGATTGTGGTGGTCGAACTGTCGCCACCCGTGAGGCTGCGCGTTTCGCTTACCGGCCGGCCGGCGCCGTCGTAATCCCATTGCGTCTGCCAGGGGCCCTGCGCCGTACCGGTGAGTTGCCCCGCCTCGTTCCAGGAGTGCGTAGTGTGCGTGCCGTAGTCATCGGTGACCGCGATCAGTTTATGGCGGCGGTCGTAGCGATAGCTGGTAGCGCGGACTTCCCCGGTCAGCGTGTCCGTCCGGCGAACGCTGACCAGGTCCTTGCGGCTGTCGCGCGTCCAGACGGTTTCCAGGCCATTAGCTTCCTTGACCGTTACTGTACGGGGCGCGTACGTCCAGATGGTGTTTTCCGCGGCGGCGTTTTCGCGCGTCAGCGGACGGCCGAGGGCGTCCCAGGTAAAACGCTCGGTGTACACACTGCCGTCTCTGTCGGTGAGGGTGCGCGAACTGAGGAAGCCGTCGCTGTCCCATTGCCAGCTGAGCGCCGCGCCGCTGGAGAGACGCTTACACAGTGGCCGGCCGCTGCTGTCGTAGGTGGCGGTGTATACCGGTTTTCCGCCGCGCTGTTCGCTCAAACGGTTGCCATCTCCGTCCACCGTCCAGCGTACCGTCACTCCGTCACGGTCGGTGAACGAGATCATATCCCCTCGGGCGTTGCGCTCAATGCGGTTGGCACTGCCGTCGCTGTGCCGTTCGGACAGCAGTAAGCCGCGGTCGTTATACTGATAGCTGACGCGCTGGCCGTTAATCGTGCGCGCGCTGAGCCGGCCTTCACTGTCATATTCATAGAGTTCCTCCGCGCCGTCAGCGGTGTTCCGCCCTTGAAGCTGCCATTGTCCGTTCAGCCGGTATATGGTGCGTTCTCCTCCGTAGCCGGTGTGCGCGGTGACGCGGGTCAGCGGATTGTAACTGAAGGTTTCGGTGTTGCCCATTTCGTCAACGGTGGAAGTGGTCAGTCTCCGGCCGTCAGCTCCGGCAAGCGCATAGTAGTAGCGCACGGAGGAGAGATCGCCTTTAACTGTCTCCGCCAGGCGGCGCCCCTCATAGCGGTAGCCGATACTGTCGCCGTCGCTGTCGCGTACCGCGCTTAAGGTCTCTCCGTCATAGCTGTAAACAGTCCTGCCTCCAAGGGCGTCGGTAATCACGCTGATCTTGCCGCCGCTATCCCGCTCGAAAGAAGCGATAACGCGGTCGCGGTAGCGGATCCCCGTGAGTATCCCATCGGTATATTGATATTCGATTCCGTCGCCGGAGCGGTTTTCCTGACGCCGCAGCCGGCCGTCGCGACCGTAGATTGTTACCAGACCATCGGCGTCTTCAACGC
Source organism: Treponemataceae bacterium (assembly GCA_942493045.1). Classification (GTDB taxonomy): domain Bacteria; phylum Spirochaetota; class Spirochaetia; order Treponematales; family Treponemataceae; genus Teretinema. The sequence continues at coordinate 3,032,953 of OW818665.1, forward strand.
GCACGCTGCCGTCGGCGCGCAGCAACACCAGATTGGTATCGCCGGGTACGGTGCAGACAGCCTGCGAGCCATTCGGGTAACGAGTCTCCGCGGCGTTGTAGTCGATCGGGGCAGTCAGCCGGTAAGTCCGGAATACCCCATTGCCGTCATAGATAACGAGGGCGTCATTGCCGCAGTCGCGGTAGGTTTCGAATCCCGTGCCGTCGAGCGCGGCCGCGTTAACCGCGCTGTTGAGCCGGGCGTGCTCCAGTTCCCGTTCGCTGACCGCCAGAGCCGCATCGGCCAGGCGCAGCATTGTGCCGATAATCGCGAGCCGGCTTTCGGCGAGGTTTATCTGCGTGGCGCAGTTCCAGGTGAACCATTGAGTGCGTGCCGCAGCCGCGCGCTGACAAGCTTCGGTATCGCTGATAGCCCTGCTGATTTCAGCGCTTTGGCTGTAACCGCAGTTGCGCAGTATTTCCAATTGATCCGCAAATAATTGAAGCAGCCGTTCGCTTTCCGCAAGTCCCCGGCTGTGGAGCAGCCGCATTTCGGCAAGCAGACGCGTGGCCTGCTCCCGGCCCTCGCGCAGGCTTTGGCAGGCAGCGTAAACTGTGTCCCGCTCGGTTTCGGCGTTGGGTTTAACTCCCAGAATGACGCGGCTGTCCAGGCTGGAATACCAGAGCGCGCCCAGATTTCCGCTGGTGACCGCGTCGCCAGTCATTGATCGTGATATAGCGTAGCTGTTCAGACCGGTGTTCAACTCCAAATCCGTCTCACTGATTTCAAACCGGCCGTTGGCGACATTAACCGGGTCCCCAGCCCGCGGCGGGTTGATTTCAATGTTGGAGACATTCAAATTACGCACCGAGTTATCGGTAATCAATAAGGCTGAAGTCAGCTTCACGGCGTTGATATCCGCCGTGGCCTGTCCGGCGGCGTTCGCGGCGGAGGCCAGGGCAGCCGTATCGGCATTGAACTGCTCCTGGATGGCTTCCTGAAGCTCGGCCTCGCTTGCCGGATAATTACCCGGTACGTTTATGGTAGCGCTGCGTGTCCTGCTGGGCATACTTTCACTGCGGCTGGTGTAACTTGAGGAATCATTCGGATCGTCACCCTCCAGGTCTACCGACCCGCCGTCATCAGTCTCGTAAGTGCCATCATCATTTTCACTGGAATACGATTCTGAATAGGTGACCACGATGGTATAGGCAAAACACAGCGCCGCCGCGACAAGTAGCGCCAGGATAAGACAGAGCTTCCTTTTCATGGATGATCCTCCGCCACTGGTTGTGCGGAGGATCAGTATTTTTGACCGGGATTATTGATGATAAGATTAAAAAAACAGTGTATAACTACATCGATTTACTTTGAACAGGAGACTGACAAATTATGGATGGGAAAAATCGCGCGGATATTCACCCGGGACTGAAAGTGGCCGTGGTGCTCAAAGAGGATCAGCGTACCGGCAAACTTACTGAGGGTGTTGTGCGGGATTTGCTGACCAACTCGCCGACGCACCCTCACGGGATCAAGGTGCGCCTGGAATCCGGCCTGGTCGGCCGGGTTCAAAAAATCTTAGGTTAGTGCAGGAACGAAGGCAGTACCGAAACTACCAGCAGGACGGCCATCGAGATATTGAATATTTTCTGGCGGAGCGGTTCGGAGAGCCAGGTTTTGACGATGGTGCCGAACAGCGCCCAGGAGGACACCGCGCAAAAGGCCAGCACAATGTTGGCCGCCCCGCCGATCGTCAGACTGGGCCAAAAGGCTTGCGGATTGGTGAAGGAAGTAACAATGGTGATCGCGGCGAACCAGGCCTTGGGGTTGATCCACTGAAAGGCGGCTGAGCCCAAAAAGGTCATCGGCGCGGCGACTTCGGCGGACTTACCGAAGCCGGAACTGGTGGCGATTTTATAGGCCAGAAACAGCAGATAGGCGAAAGCCGCGACTTTCAGAATGAGGTAGGCTTGCGGCAGGGCTTCGAACAACCGGCCCAGTCCGGCGCCCACTAAAAGCAGCATGATGGCGAAACCCAGACAGACACCGAGAATGTGCGGCAGGGTACGCTGGTAGCCGTGATTGGCTCCGGAAGCCAGGGCGATCAAATTATTCGGTCCGGGTGTAAAGGCCGAGACTGATGAGAAAACCAGCAGTCCGGCAAATAATGTCATTGTCATGGAGTTACTGTACCGGAAACTCCGGAAAAATGGAATAACCGCTGTGGGGAAAAATATACCCATGTCGATGGGCAGAAATTACCCGTCCATCAGGCCGCCCTGCCCCTGATGAGCAAGAAATTCCCGGATTTGCATATTCCGGCCGCTGGCACGATACTTGCTATAAAAGACCCAAGGAGCTCCCATGAAACTGAAAATTTCCCCCATCCAACTGGCCCGGCGAATATCGCTCGGCTTCTTTTTGGGCCTGACCAGCGTACTGGCCTTTCTGCATCAAAGCGTGGCCAGTATTCCGAACGTTGACGCCATGTGTCCCTTCGGCGGCCTCGAAACGGCCTACAAGTTATTCGCCGGCGGCGAGTTTATCAAAAAGGTCGGGCCGTCAAACATAGCCCTGCTGGCGCTGATCATCGTCCTCGGTATCCTGCTGGCCCGCTTTTTTTGCGGCTGGATCTGCGCCTTCGGTGCCCTCCAGGGTGTCTTCGGCGCTATCGGAAGAAAACTGTTTAAGCGGCAGTTTACGGTTCCTCAAAAACTGGATAGGGTTCTGCGTTATATCAAATATCCGTTACTGGCCGGCATCCTGTATCTGACCTGGAAAACCGGCGAGCTGATTATCCGCCCCTATGACCCCTGGGCCGCTTATGCCCATCTTTCGGCTGGACCGGCTGAACTGTTCAGCGAGTTTGCCATCGGCGCGATAATCCTCTTTGTTACCCTGGTGCTCTCGGTGATTTATGAGCGGGCCTTCTGTAAATACCTCTGCCCGCTCGGCGCCTTTAACGCCCTGCTGTCCCGCATTCCGCTCTTCCGCGTCAAGCGCGAGGCTTCCACCTGTATTTCCTGTTCCAAATGCGATCGCGTCTGCCCGATGAATGTCCAGGTGATGGCTTCCGGAACGGTGAACGACAGTGAGTGCATTTCCTGCATGGAATGCGTGACCGCCTGCCCGACCGGCAAAAAAACCCTCGGGGCCTTCTTCGCGGGAAAGCGCGTGCTGATCCTGGCCGTAGCCATAATCGCGGTGCTGCTGTATATCGGCACCATGTTTGTCGGCAAGGTTACCGGGACCATCCGCTATACCGAGCCGACCCTGACTGAACTGGCTAAACAGGGGGCCCTGAAAATTGAAGATATCAAGGGCTCCACTACCTGGGGAGAGTTAGCCTCTTCCTGGAAGGTGGACCTGAACGCGCTGTTGGCCGCCGCCGGCGTTGACCCGGCTGTAGTGCCGCCTGAAACACGCCTTAAGGATACCGCCGCCGTTGCCGGTATCCCTGACTTTGAACCCGACACCGCCCGCTTCGCGATAGCCGGAATGCTGGGTATTGAGTATGCCGGTGAGAATGAGGTTGACAGTGACCACGAGGCGACCGCTTCGGCAGCGCCGGTGGCTTCTCAGTCGCCCGCGCCAGCCGTCCCGGCGGTTGAAGCAGCTCCTGCTGTTACCGCTTTGCGCGCGCCGGCCGGTTTCTTGCTGGAAGGCACCATGACTGTGCGCGATGTCGCCGCTGCCCTCGGCTGGACAGAGAACCAAGTGCTGGAGAAGCTCTCTCTGAGCGCTGACCTGCCGCGGGACCGGCCCTTGCGCGAATTAAAAGACAGCTATGGATTTAACATGGCTGCCCTGAAAACCCGGATTCTCGAATAAACCGATGACGACAGAAGAGGAAGCGCTCCTGGAGCTGGCTAACACAAAAATGCCTTTCGGAAAATACGCCGGCCGTTATCTGGTGGATTTACCGGAAACCTATGTGCTGTGGTTCAAAGGCAAGGGTTATCCCTCCGGGAAGCTGGGCGAACAGCTGCGGGCCATCGAGGAAATAAAGACGAACGGGCTGGAGTTTCTTCTGCACCCCCTGATCCGTCGCTGAAAAAATTTATCCTTGACAATGACGGAAAAGCGCTTAGTCTGGAAGTAAGCACTTTTAAGAACAAGGAGCTCAGCGGTGGTATTCAAGGATTCAGACTTTATTTCGAAAGATAAACCGGAACTGGATTTTATCCTGCATAAATGGAGCAAGCGCGTCTCCCAGGATAACCGCCTGCTTCTCGGGACGGCCATAGACCGTTTCCGGTTCGACCCGGAGAACAAGCCCTTTACCCGTGAGCGGTTTTACGCCTGGGCTCTGTCTGAAGCGGTGCCTGCCACTTTGCAAGACGCCGCCGACGGTTCAGCCGGCCTCACTGTCGCCGCCGGCTCAACAGCCCGTGGTTCCGCGGACGGCAACTCCGGCGGCGCTGCCGGAGCCGACGGGAAGCCCACCTTCTTTGGAATCCCGCGCCTGGCGCTGATTATTGCCGCCGCCGTTATACTGATAATTTTGATCCTGCTGTTTTTCCGCGGCTGCGGTTTTTCTTTGAACGGAGGCTGGGGAAACCCCCGTGCCGCTGACAGTCGCCTTCAGGGCGTCGCCGGAGAGGCCGGCGCCTTTCCGGAAACCCTGGCCCCGGTGGAGACGGTAACACAGGAAACGGCCGAGGCTGATCTGGAGCGTACCGTCAGTATTTCCGGCCTGCCCCGGGAAGCCCTGATTATCTATTTTGAGCCCGATGTCTCCAATAGTCTGACCGCCGCCGAGGACCTGAAAGTAATAGCCCTGATCTCGGCCCTGCGGCTCTTTGAGGCCGGTTCGATGACTGTGACCGGACACGCCGCTGCCGTCGGCTATCCGGAGGGCGAGCGCAATGTCAGCGAACTGCGCTCGCGCTTTATTGCCGAACGGTTGCGCTCCGCCGGTGTGCCGGGAACGATTACCCTGCGCACTACCGGCGAAGGCTCAATGAAAATGGTATCGGGTAGCGATATCGAAACCGCCCGGCGCCTCAGCCGCCGTATCGAGATTACCGTCCCGTAACTGGCCAGCTCGCCGGCAGCGCGGCGGAAATGTCGTAGACCCGCCCGCCGGCGCCGCTGAATTTCAGGCGCGCGCAGTGCAGCGCCTGGTGCTCCATGCGCAGCAGCGCACGGTCGGCGGCGCTGATGGTGCCGTCGATCAGCCTGAGGAAGAGACGGCTGTCCACTCCATAGAGTTTGTCTCCGACAACCGGATACCCGAGTGACTGCAAGGTGGCGCGGATCTGGTGGGTTTTTCCGGTTAAGAGCTGCGCTCGCACTAAGGCGGTGCCGTCCGGGTAATTAGCGACAAGTGTAAAACGGGTCTGGCAAAACCGGGCGTCCGGCGCGCTGCTTTCAGCCGCCACAAAGCGTAGTTTCTTGCGCACCGGTGAATTTTCATCCTTTACCAAATAGCCGCCGGCGTCTATTCCGCTCGGGAAAATTCCCTCCACCAATACCAGATAGCTCTTCTCAAACCGTCCGGCGCTCATCTCCGACTGGGCCTGGGCGGCGGCTGTCGCGGTCTTGGCGGCGAGTACGATGCCGGAGGTTTCCCGGTCCAGCCGGTTTACTAAGTGCAGGGGGCCGAAGCGCTCGCTCAGGATGGACCAGAGGGTGTTATACAGATAGATGCCTGCGGGATGGCAGGGCAGGTTGGGCGGCTTGTCGATAAACACAAAATCAGCATCCTCGAAGAGGATGCCGATGGCGGTGTTGACTTCCGGCTCGTCGTAGGGTTCGGGCGTAAAGCTGACGCGGTCCCCGGCGTTCAGCGCCGTATCGCTGCGCGTCAGCTGGTCATTGAGCAACACCCGTCCGCTAGCGATATGGGCGCGCCATTGGTTTTCATCCTGATAGGTAAAGCGGGTGATCAAAAAACGGAGCAGCGCTGAGCACTGCTCCGCCTTGGTAACGTTGATTGTGCGGGTAGGGGCCATATCAGGCCTGAATGTTTTCCTTGAGGAAGCCGTCAATAATCGAGGCGACGCCGTTGCGGTTGATCTTGACGACACCCATCTCGCGCTTGGCGTTATCCGGGGAGTCGGAGGCGTGGGCGGTGTTGACCATCACGTTGGAGCCGAACTCGCGGCGGATTGTTCCGGCCGGCGCTTTAGACGGATCGGTGGGCCCGAGGACCTCGCGGATTTTCTCGACGGCGTTTTCGCCTTCGTAGACCAGCACCATGCACTTGCTCTTTCCGGGCTTGTCGCGCTCACCCTCCGGGCATTCGTCGGGGCGCACACCGGTCATAAAGCCGATAATCTGGTTGAACTGTTCATGGGCAAAGGCGGTGCCGATCGTGCTAATCAGTTCGCTTTCGGCGGCGGCCGGGATCTTCATGTTGAATTTCTCGGCCAGGGTTTCCACGGCTGTCTTTCCGGCCTTGGGTCCGAGCTTGCTGATCAGGGCTTCCTCAACCGGGCCGTAGAATTCAAGGGCTTCGGAGACGGCCATCTGGTAAATTTTGGTGCCGATGATGCGCAGGCCGGTGCGGCTGAACATGTCGATTATCGTTCCGGGGCGGGAGCTGGGCACAACCCAGTTATCCGGCTTGATGATCACCAGGGTGCGTTCGATCTTCTCGGGGTTTTCATAAATCATGTTCTCGACCAGGTTAGCTTCTTTGGCCAAAAACCGGCTGAAAAGCTTCAGGTTGTCGATGCAGTGCGCGTCGTTGACCGGGGTGAAAACCACCGGCTCAAAGTACTCAACTTTTTTGGGATCGCTTTCGTCAATCACGATATCGCCATAGGTGTCGCGGATGGTTTCGCCCTTGGCGGTTTCGGGACTGCGGCCTTCGTTGAAGATCGGACCGGCGATGTTGCGCAGTTTGCGTACGGCGTCCGGGCCCTTGAACAGCAGCATCAGCACACGGTGGCGCCGGCCATTGCTCGGGCTGAAGTTTTTAAGAATATACTCTTTTTTCAGCGCGGCGATCTGACTGTCAGTTCCGATATGCGTGATCTGGGACTCGGCATAGGCCTCGGCAAACTCGGCGGTCGGGGCGATCATTTGGGCGCCGACCAGTTCCAGCTGCAGGCGGACCAGCAGGCGGGAAAGTACGCCGCCGGTGCGCGAGCGCGCGATGGTGTACGGCGTAAAAAGAATGTAGGAAAGTTCAATACTCATCAATAATACCTCTGTAATTGGTTGCGATTATAGCGCAAAAGAGCGGGCCTTGAAAACTGCTCAGGGCCGGCCTGTTGCACGAATTCTGTTTTCTGATACAATAGAGGCACGGAGAATTCAGCATGATTAAAACCATTTTAGCCTTTATCAAGTTTTGGCTGTATCTGATCAGGACAAGTCCAAATCTCAAACTTGCCAAACGCTATGACCGTGAGGGTAAAATCGCCGAACGCGATGCCATGGTCAAGGCCGGCGTTAGCGAATGGGCCCGCTATTGCGTGACCCTTTCCGGCGGTACCATCGAAGTCAGCGGTGAGGAAAACATTCCCCAGGACACGGCCGTCGTTTTTGTGGGCAATCATCAGGGCAATTTTGACATCCCGATCCTGCTCGGGTATATCAACAAACCGAAGGCCTTTATCTCCAAGATTGAAATTCTGAAAATACCGCTGCTCTCCGGCTGGATGAAGCTGATGCAGTGTACCTTTCTGGACCGCAAGGATATGCGCCAATCGGTACGCGCCATGGCCGAGGCAGTGGAAACGGTCAAACGCGGTTATTCGCTGGTGATCTTCCCGGAAGGCACCCGCAGCAAGGGCGGCCCGGTCGGCGAGTTTAAAGCCGGCAGCTTCAAACTGGCTCTCAAAACCGGCGTACCTATCATACCGGTTACGATGGACGGCTCCTGGCGTCTGCTCGAGGAAAAGGGTAAATTCCAGAAGGCCACGGTAAAAGTGACGGTGCATCCGCCGATACCGACCGCCGGATTAACCCGCGAAACCTCGGCCAATATTCATGAGCAGGTCCGTTCCGTGATCGTTAGCGCCCTGGGTCAGTCTTAGCGGCGAAAATTAAAAATAAGCTAATAATGCGTTTATTTTACTGCCCTTCCGGTAAGGCCGTGCTAGAATAAACGCATGGCATTTAACAAAAAAGAATGGTCCTACATTTTCTATGACTGGGCCGAATCCTGTTTTACGGTTATCGTGGCGGCTTTTATTTTCCCGATGCTCTATGGTCTTTTGACCCGGGGCATCCTGGGCTCGGAGTCGCTTTACGGTTTTCTGGTATCGGCCATCAGCCTTTCGGTGGCCGCCCTTTCGCCCATCCTCGGCACCATTGCCGACTATCAGGGCTATAAAAAGCGCTTCTTTCTGTTCTTCTTCATCCTCGGCATAGTTTTTACTGTGCTGATCAGTTTTTACCCGGCTGACCCGGCTTTCTGGTGGATGGTGCTGATTCCCTACGTGCTCTCGTCGATCGGCTACGCCGGCACCAACGTGTTTTATGACTCTTTTATAATTGATGTGACCACCGACGAGCGCATGGATCAGGTTTCCACCGCCGGCTATGCCTTCGGCTACATCGGCGGCTCCACCATCCCGCTGATCCTGGCGATAGTGCTGCTGCAGGTGCTACCGGGACAAACGGTGGACGGGGTGTTGACCCTTGGCGCCCTGCGCGTACCCTACGACGTCTATATCGGCTTCCGCATTACCTTTATTATGGCGGCGGTGTGGTGGCTGGTGTTCGCGCTGCCCTTCTTGCGCAACGTCAAGCAGGTGCACGGCATAGCGCCGGAGAGTCAGCCCATCCGCAAGTCCTTTGCCCGGCTGGCCTTGACGCTGCGCAATATCCGCCAGCACAAGGTTATCTTCTATTTTCTGGCGGCTTTCTTTTTATATATCGACGGGGTGCATACCATTATTTCGATGGCCGTGCCCTTTGCCACCAACGCCATCGACGCGATTACCCCGGAGAACGCCACGGCCACCCTGCTGCCTATTTTGCTGGCCATTCAGGTCGTGGCCTTTTTCTTCGCCTTGCTGTTTTCGCAGCTGTCCAAGATTTTCAAAACCCGCACATTGCTGATGGTGACCATCGCCATCTATTGCCTGATCAGCCTGTTCGCCCTCTTTGTCACCGAGATTTGGCACTTCTGGATACTGGGGATGATGGTCGCCACTTCCCAGGGCGCGGTGCAGTCCCTGTCCCGCTCCTATTTCGGCAAGATCATCCCGAAAAATCAGGCTAACGAATTTTTCGGTTTTTATACGATCTTCGGGCGTTTTGCCTCGGTCATGGGCCCGGCCCTGGTCGGCGGCATCAGTTACCTAGTGCTGTCCGTCACCGGTCCGCTTCCCGGCGGGACAATGCGTTTCGGCGTGCTCTCGCTGATTTTACTGTTTATCGCCGGCGCGGCCCTGTTCATGAAGTCGAGCGCCTTGGCCGCCGCCGTAGAAGAGTAAGCCATGCCCGGCTGTTTGACGCACTGGCTGTTCAGTACCGCCGCCCTGCGAAGCGCGCCGCTCTGGGCGACCGGGCGGCGCTCCATAGTGCTGGCCGCCAGTCAGGGTACCGATCCTTTCTTCTTTTACGGACGGGTTCCCTGGCGCAGGCGGAAGCGTGTGGCGGACGCCGCCGACTTCGGCACCAATTTTCATAATGGCCACCCTCGCCTGTACTTCAAGGCCCTCTTTGATTCAGCCTCAAACCGGCCGGAGCCGGAGCGTGACGCTGCCTTCGCCCTGATTTTGGGCTTGCTCTATCACTGGCAGCTGGACCGCCATGCCCACCCCTATATTTATTCACGCTCCGGTTTTAACGCTGACGGTCACCTCGATGATTTCTGGGCCGGCCGCCATGCCCGCTTTGAAACCGTGGCCGATGCCGCCTTCGCCCGCCAGCGCGCGCCGGTTGTGGCTGTTCCGCGCCCCTTCCAGGCCATGCTGCTTGAGGATTCTGTAGTGCGTCCGCTTTCAGTCTGGCTGGCATCGGTTTTCCCACAATTTCTGCATCCCCGCATGTGGCGGGAGAGCCTTTCGGATATGCGTACTGTTTTTCGTTTTCTTTCCGACCGGCGCGGCTGGAAGGCCGCCCTTTTCGCCCGCCTTAACAAAATGGAAAGCCTGCCGGGCGCCCTGCTGTATCCGGCGCGGGCTCAGCCGGAGCGTGACGCCCTGAGCCTGAACACCGCTCACGCGCTGTGGCTGGAGCCGGTCAGCGGTAATCCCCGCACCGAGAGCCTGGTAGATCTTTTTGAGCGGGCCTTCGCGGAAGTACCGACTCTGCTGGCTTTGGTTGAGCGCACGCGGGAGGGCGGTTACGCCTCTTGCGCAGCGGACTGGGATCATTTTTACCGGGACACCAACCATGAAGGTTACTGCCCCGGCGAAAAGATGCGCTTTACGTCGATTGTTCGGCTGTAGGGGTCGGCAGTTTGACCGTGAAGGCCACAAACAGGTTGACCAGGGACAGAGTCGCGGCCAGGTAGAAAATATACTGCGGTCCCCAGACCGTCCAGACTACGCCGCCGGCATAGGCGCATAATATCGAGACAATATGATCCATACTCAGCCCCAGCGACAGGGTGGGCGTGACGTCCGAGGGATGCACCGCTATCGTGCGTAGATACACGGTACGGATGATGCCCATCTGGGTGGACATGCGGTCAATTATCAATATGGCGTAGGCCAGGAAAACTCCCCAGCCGACTGTCGGCAGGGCGCCTGAAACATAGCCGCCGGCGATCAGGCCATAGAGGATGTAGACGCCGATAAAGGAGAGTGCGTCGGCAAACAGCATGGCCTTGATGCCGAAGCGGTCCATAGCCCGGCCGAGCGCCGGCATAAAAAAGATGCCCATAAAGGCCCCGATAATGCCTAGCACGGCCAGGGTGTCGGCGCGCTTACCGAGCAGCTCGATCAGTACCCAGGGTCCGTACACCAGCATAATCTGCTTTTGGACCCCGAACATGATTACCAGGGTGTAGTATAGCCGGTACTCTTTACGCAGCACAAAACGGAGCCGTTCATGGGTCAGGTTTTGACGGCGCACCCTGCGGTCCAGGGCGGCCAGGGTCAGCAGCACGGCCGAGAGCAGGACCGCGGAGATGACGAAGACCCATTTCACCGAGGTGGTAAAGCTGAAAAACCCGAAGCGGAAGCCGAAAAAAACCAGGATGGCGGCTGTCATCTGAAAGGCGGTCGTGACCCCCTTGAACTGGCCCATCCGTGTGCCGAGGCGGCCTTTGCTGACCAGGTTCATGCCGATACTGTCCTGCACCGGCATAAACAGATGCTGGCCGAGCGAATTGATAAACAGGAAGACCAGCATTACCGAAAAAGTCGGCGTGGAAAAACCGAGGACGGTGATTCCAATCAGGCTGAGGCCCTGGGCGATGATGGCGATGCGGATGTCGCTGAAGCCGGCAAGAAGCGCGATCAGGAAGGTGCACAACACTCCCGGCAGTTCCCGGGGGAATTCGATAAAGCCGCGCTGGTAGGCGGTCACCCGGTAGGCGTCCTTGAAGTAATTGGAAATTACGTCGCTGGAAAAGCCCAGAGCCAGGGCCGAAAGCGCGAGGGCCAGCATGTAGAGCTTCAGTTCGGGAGTCAGGGTTTTGTAGTTGTTCAGCAGGGATGTTTTCATGATGGTGAGCAACTGTAGCAGAAAACAGCGGCCGCGCACAAGGAGTTTTTTTCCCTTGCCCCGCTTCACCTTTTTGCCGACATTGAGGTATGAAATACTCCATCAAAACGATAACCGAACTGACCGCCGTCCTGCTGCGCGGGGCGGGCATGAACGAGACGCAATCCGCCGCGGCCGCCGATATTTTCGAGCGCGCTACCTTACGCAATGTCGGCCATCACGATATTTATTTTCTGCCCCAGCGGCTGGACTGGCTGACGACCAAGGGCGTTAATCCGCGCCCGGAGTTAAAGCTGGAGTCGGCCTTCGGCGCCACCGAGGTCTGGGACGGGGATACCGGCCTTGGCGAAGTCTGTTGCGGCCACGTAACCTACCGGGCGATGGACCTGGCCCGCAAGAACGGCATCGGCTACGCCACGGTGAAGCGCTCCAACCACTTTCTGGCGGCCAGCCCCTATTGCGAGATCGGCGCCGAAAACGGCTTCTTGCTGATGGTTTTTTCCAATACTGATCCCTGCATGTCCTTCCCGGGCGGCGACAAGAACGTTATCGGCAATAATCCGATGGGCTTCGGCATCCCGCGCTCCGGCGGCGTCAACCTGATGCTGGACGTCTGTATGGCCTATTCCTCGCTCGGTAATATGCGCGCCTATGCCCGGCAGGGACAGAGCATCCCCGGCCACTGGGCCAAGGATTCCTCCGGCAACTGGACAACCGACCCCAACGCCGCCCTGGACGGCGGCAGCATTCAGCCGATGGCCGCCCATAAAGGTTTCGGCATGGCCTTGATGACCGAGTCCCTGACCGGCATCCTCTCCGGAGGAGCGACCGGCAACAAGGTCGCCCCCGGCGGCGGCATCAATACCCACAATCAGTCCGTGATCGCCCTTGACCTCTCGGCCTTCGGCGGCGCCGCCGCCGTCTCCGCCCGTGTCGATGACCTGGCCGCCAGGCTCAAAGCCGACGACAGCCGCATCCGCCTGCCCGGCGAGCACTCCCACGCCGAAGAAGCGCGCCTGGCCTCCGAGGGCGTCGACCTCAACGAAAAGCTGGTAAGCACCTTGCGCGAATGGCAGGAAAAGCTGGGCGTGGAAAAGGTGATTTAAGGAATTTCTAATTGTCTTTGTTTTTTAAAAGAAATATGCCGGAGTAAGGCGTGGACACCGTCAGTTGATGTTAGGTTCATCAACTGACGGTTAAATTATCGCGTCATCGCCTCCTCCGGGCATCTTATAGAGATCTCGGAACATATCAAGTACAGCAAAAAACAAAATTAATATCAGCGGGCCTAAGATTAGGCCGTTTATGCCGAAAAGTGTGACACCGCCGACGATAGCATAAAATACCGGCAAGGGATGTAGATTCACCGGACCGCCGAGAAGCAGCGGTCGGTAAAAACTATCCAGTAACGAGATAAGGGTGCCGGAGAGAACAAGAAATAACACTCCCTTTACCGGATCAACTTGAATGATATACGAAAGAGACAGGGGTATCCACACTAAGCCGGCGCCGATTATCGGGATAAATGAAAAGATTGCGACCAAGAAACTGTAGAGCAACGCATTCTTCACTTGAAAGATTGAGAAAAGTATTAAGGCAATAATGGCCTGAATCAGCGCCACCAGTAGATTTCCGCCAATGAGTTTGCGGGCGCTCTCGCGGAACTTTTTTATGAGTGAAGTCATATAGCTTAAATTGATAGGTATCGCCTTAATAAAAAGACCTTTTAAAAACTTACCATCCCTTAGAAAGAAATAAAGTGTAAAAACCGTAAATGCCAGTGAAATAATAAATTTACCTAAATCCCGTATAGCCGTAGATGAGAGCTTAATTAATGTTTCCTGGTTGCTTTGGAGATATTCGGCCAACAATTTACGGATATCTAGATTTGCCAGATCTATAGATCCGCCAGTAAGGTCCTTAATCGCTATAACTATTTCTGGGCTGAAATAATCGGTGATTTGAGCGGGGATTTTATCGATCTGAAACATAATATCGCTAATGGCGGAGTTGGTTTGTCCCGCTAGCAGAAATGTAATAAACACTAAGGGGGTAACTATCAGTAAAACTGAGAAAATGGAGAGAAAGGCTGCCGTGGCCGCTCTTCTAAAAAAAAATGATGGCTTGCGACTTCGTATCGCAGCTTGTTCACCTGAAAGTCGAATGTAAAGCGGATTTAATAACATATACAATATCGATGACCATAGTATTATGGAAAAAAAGGGCATGAGCAGCCGTACCGTTAAAGTAAAAAACAGCAGAAAGACGCCAAAAAGAAGGACATTCTGGATTGTTTGTTTGTTCAACATCTTGAGAGGATTATATGCGACTCTATTGGTACATACAAGAGATCAATATTTTTCTTTCATATTGACATTTATCTATTTGATATGTACCCTACACATAGACGTTTATCTATATGTAGGGGTAATTGATGGAAATAGATTTTAGTCATGGGACGGCGCTGCTCAAGGCGCTCTCCGATGAAAACCGCGCCAAAATCGTGCATATTCTGTCTTGCGGCGAACTCTGCGCCTGCGACATTCTGGACTACTTCGATATTTCCCAGCCAACCCTTTCACATCATCTAGGCATCCTGGTTGACGCAGGCCTTGTCACGACCCGGCCGGATGGGAAGTGGACTCATTACAGCCTGGATAAGACGGCCTTCGACTTTGTCGAACAATTTGTAAATATAATTTCACACGATAGCGATACCTGTATGTGCAAGAAAACCAAAAGGAGTTGTAAATGAGCAATGCAAAAAACGCCGACGCCGGAATCGGCTTTTTCGAACGTTACCTGACTGTCTGGGTAGTCCTGTGCATGGTCGCTGGTATTTTGATTGGACAGTTTCTTCCGGGGATACCGGCTTTTCTTTCGCGGTTTGAGTACGCGAAGGTGTCCATACCGATAGCCATCCTGATCTGGCTGATGATCTATCCGATGATGCTCAAGGTCGATTTTACCAGCATCCGCAACGTCGGCAAAAATCCGAAGGGACTCTATGTTACCTGGGTGACCAACTGGCTGATCAAGCCCTTCACCATGTACGGCATCGCCGCCCTGTTTTTCTATATTATTTTCAAGCCGCTGATACCGGCGGAACTGGCTAAGGATTATCTGGCCGGCGCCATTCTGCTCGGAGCCGCGCCCTGCACGGCCATGGTCTTTGTCTGGAGCCATCTGACAAAAGGTAACCCGGCTTACACGGTGGTGCAGGTAGCCACCAATGACCTGATCATCCTGATAGCCTTTACACCGATCGTGGCCTTCCTGCTCGGCATCGGCGGAGTGACCATTCCCTGGGGAACGCTGATTATCTCGGTGGTGCTCTTTGTGGTGATTCCGCTTTCGGCCGGCGTTCTCACCCGCCGGGTGCTGATCGCGAAGCATGGCGAGGCCTGGTTTGCCGGCTCCTTTATTCCGAAATTTTCCGGCGTTACAATAGCCGGACTGCTGCTCACCCTGGTAATCATCTTCTCTTTTCAGGGTGCGGTGATTCTGGAAAATCCGCTGCACATTTTATTGATTGCTATTCCGCTGACCATTCAGACCTTCCTGATCTTCTTTATCGCCTACATTGCTTCGCGGGTACTGAAACTGCCGCACGATATCGCCGCCCCGGCCGGCATGATCGGCGCCTCCAACTTCTTTGAGCTGGCCGTAGCCGTAGCCATATCGCTGTTCGGCTCCGATTCCCCGGTGGTGCTCGCGACCATCGTCGGCGTGCTCGTCGAGGTCCCGGTAATGCTGATGCTGGTAAAGATCGCCAACAGGACCACTGGCTGGTTCCGGATGAATGGCGCGTAAGCCAGTGAGAAATCAAGTCCTTCGGGCGGTGCTGAGGAAGCATACGATAACGAAAAATTGATTTTACAGGCGGCGGTTTATCTGTTAGGGTGGAGCTTCAAGGAGACCTATTATGAAGAAAACGTTTACCCAACTGGTTCAGACCGCCGCACTCGTTATAATACTTGGGGCCTGCGCTTCTGCGCCTCAGACTGTGCTTCCCGGTATTCAGGAAAGCCTCAAGCTGGACGGAATAAATCGCCAGACCGGCTATCAATTTATCGCTGATGGCTCAAGGATCGTCTTTATTTATGATCCGCAGCTGTACAAGATCGAAGGAGCTACCCAGGTGTATCTGGAAGGCTCTTTTAACGGCTGGCTGAAGGGCACCGATGACGCCTGGCTGCTGGAGCAGACCGGCAAGATCTGGCAGCTCGAACTGGACGCCTCCGCTGTGCGCATTCCCGGCAATTCCGGTTACCCTGAATTCAAGTTTTACGTAATCAGCGGTGACCGCCGGTTCCCGCGCGAGCCGAATGCTGTCTCCACCTTAAGCGGCTATCAGATGGCTACCAACAACCTGGTGCTGTTTCCGGGAGACGATCCGGAGACAGTGGTGGCCAATATCGCGACTGCCGACACTATTCGGGAACTGGCCGAATTTGACCTGACTGATCCGGCTCAGGCCGCTGTTATTTCCAATGTGCGACTTGTACCCGGAACGACTGCCCTGTATCGCGGCTATCATCCCTTCAAGAAATCCCGCGGTCAGTTCGATACCGAGGACACCCGCATCGCCCTGGTCAAGAAAGCGCTTGAGGATAACGGGATTCAGTCTGTTATCACCCTATCCGGGGATGAGAAGCCCGGCGCTTCCGAAACAGTTTCAGCCTATCATCAGGCGATCATGGAAAGCGGCCGGCAGCTCACTATCAACACCTCATATAATACGGTGTATTTTAATTCCACTGGTGCGGACTTTGGTTCTCAGCTGGCTCAGGTTGTCCGTTTTATCAACGCCAAACCCGGTCCCTACTACGTGCACTGCCGTCTTGGTACGGACCGCACTGGGGTCGTCTCCGCCGTGCTGGCGGCCTTTAGCGGCGCCTCCTGGGCGGAGATAGCCGCGGATTATCAGAAATCAAATTTAATGGGGATCAAGGAATTCCGTGATTATCGCCTGCTGCAATATTCATTTGAGCAGATGCTCGGAGAGCCGGTAAGCTCCGTCGCCGATCTGAAAGCGGCCCTGGCCGCCTATTTTATCAAGGGCGGTTATTTAAGCGCCGCCGAAATTGACGCCGCCGCTCTGCGGCTTACCGGACGTTAACGGTTCAGTATAGCTTCATTCAAACTGACCGGCCCTTCATTTATGATACTGATGGCCGGTCAGCCTGTCGCGCTGACACTCGCTGCTCGAAAGCTCAAAGCGAACTTAATTTCTCATAGTCATCAACCAGCAAATCAAGATCGCGCTCCAGGGCGGCTCCGAAAGAATAGCTGATCGCCTCTTTTTTCTTGAGGTGCAGAGATAATTCCAGGTGATTGACGGCATCGCTGTGATGGCCCGAATCCGCGGATTTGGTTTTCTTCAGGATAGACATACTCCTGATGGAACTGAGCGGAATAAAGCGCCAGATCACTCCGTATTTCCCAAACACCCTGTTCGGCAGATCGTCGTTTATTACGATGAGCTCTTTATCGGTCAGTATTATCAGCGTGGTAATGCTGTTATCATTTTCATCAAACACTTGCTGGACTATTTTTTCGCCGGGCACAATGCTGTTTATGGCGTATGTCGAAAAGGAAAAGTCCAGGGAGTGCAGATAATCGAATTTTGATATTTCGGAGTCTGATACATTCTCTTCCGGCAAGTTTGGCGCCTTTCGAATTTTCTTTACGACGGGCGTGAATAAGGATTCGGAGGCGGTGTTGAAATGTATGGTGAGTGTAACAATTTCGCCGTCACAAATTCCTTTTATGGTAATCCAGGAGCGCAAAAGGGTCAGGCATCTTTCCGCGTAGCTTATGTCATTGAGCGAAATTTTGTATGTTTTTATGGCATCGGCATGCTGTTCGAAGAATAGAAAGGAATCGTCCAGCATGCATAGTAAGGTTTCGTTTGTAGGATATTTGCCCGCTTTAATGCCGGGGGTATGCACGGTATACGGAAAGCTTCCCGCGCTGACTTTCGCGGCCTTCGCAAACGTATTCTTGAAAACTTCAGGCAACTGGTCTGCGCTCCTGATTTGTTCCGACCATGTTTCCGCTGTTTGAATACTGGACATACAAATACCCCTTCCGCTACTTGGATTGAATTGATCGGCGACGCCGACATCTTTTAAGTATAGGACCGGGGTATTCAGCTGTCAAGAAACGGGGAAAAAAGAGGGACGGTCAGCGATTGTGCGCATCGCCCCTTCGTTATTCACTCGTCTTTGTTTTTGGCTCATCCATCATCATAGCTTGCCGGTAGATCCTGTCAACTTCTTTTTGCGGCACAACTGCCTTAAGGGCTAAAGCAATGAGGACGATGCCGACAATGTCGATCGCCAGCCGCGAGAGCGCGAAACGGTAACCGAGGGCCTGCATTTCAAAAAGCAACATCGGTATCTTGGTTGTCGACCAAGCGCCGATAAAGATCAGGATATTCGTAAAGCTCGCTCCCTTTTTCATCAGCATGGCCGCTACCGGAAATGCGCCGTACAGCGGACCGGCCGCTGCCGAGCCGAGGGCGAAGGCGATCAGCGGGCCTTTGATGCCGGAACCGCTTCCCATGAATCTGATCATGGTCGCGCGCGGCACCCACACATCCAGCAGGCCGAGCAGCAAGAATATCGGCGGTAAAACCAGCAGCATTGTTTTTACCTGTCCAACCAGTGATTCGCCGGCCTTTGGCGCGAGGTCCGGAAAGGCGATTATGAAGGCGGTAAAGAGGAGCATCGTTACAATAGCCGCGCGGTATCGTTTTAGTGTTTTCATTAAATTCATAGCTGAACCACCCAGGTCACAAAGAGTGCCGCGATAATGGAGAAGAGTAACGCAAAGATATTTCGCGCAATAGCCGTCTTTTTACCGAAGTAGGAAATCTCCATCGGCAGAGTGATAATCCCGACCATCATTAACGATGAGACGAAGGTGGCTATCTGCAGTACCCCGGCCCCGTTACGGAGCAGTTCTCCGGCGAGGGGGAAGGCCACAAAGCCGGGTATTAAAGTGATGGCGCCGATTCCCGCCGCGATCGCCACACCCAGGGCGCCGGTTCCGGAGCCGATAAAGCGGCTGATGGTTTCGGCGTTGAAAGCGGCCAGCATGATGGCGATCAAAAACAACACCGCGATAAATTGCGGCATTATTCCTTCGATGGCCTTTAGGCCCTTGAGGAGCGCTTGCTTTGTTCTTACCCGATCCTTGAACAAGGAAACCGAGAAGAGAATTGCGACTACGACATAGAGAATCAGCGTATCCATTTATTGAATCCTTTTTTTTCCATCCCCGCTGATCAAGCGATCATACCGAAAATCAATCCAGCTATCGTAGACATTACCACCACAAGGGTAACATACACGGCGGTTTTCTTGAATCCTAATTCTCCGCCGATAACCAGCATAGACGGCAGCGAAAGACTCGGGCCGGCCAGCAAGAGCGCCAGCGCCGGACCCTGACCCATGCCGCTACCGAGCAGGCCCTGCACAATAGGCACCTCGGTAAGGGTGGCAAAATACATCAGCGCGCCGGAGATGGCGGCGATGAAGTTGGCGAAGACGGAGTTACCACCGACCAGGCCGGCTATCCATTCGTTCGGGATCAGGGCCTCGTGGCCGGGGCGTCCGAGGAGAAATCCTGAAACCAGTACGCCGCCGAAGAGCAGCGGCAGTATTTGGAGGGCGAAGTCGCGTGTGGCGGCGCCCCATTCGGCGAGTTCATTCTTTTTAAACCAGCGGATGATCGCGTAGGAGAGAACAAGGGCGAATGCTCCGGTAATAATGTACTTGGCGTTATAGATCGCGTCCCATCCGGCAGAGGCGCCTTTAGAGGATGCCCAATTCACGAAAATCAAGATGCCGACCATTGAGCCGATATAGACAGCGGTTTGCCAGAGTTTGCGCCCGCCCTCATCGCGCGGGGCCTTGAACAGCCGCTCATCGGCGAGGCGGGCCTCATCTTCTTTATGGAAGATTAATTGCATCAGCAGTCCGATAACAACGGCGAAAACGATGGCGCCGATTGTTCGCGCCAGGCCGAGCTTCCAGCCGAAGACCTGGAAGCTCATGGTAATCGCGATGATGCTGATCGCCGGTCCCGAGTAAAGAAAGCTGATCGCCGGACCGAGTCCCGCGCCTTTTTTATATATTCCCTTGAACAGAGGCAGGACGGTGCAGGAGCACACCGCGAGGATCGCGCCAGAAACGGAAGCGACGGCGTAGGCCACTGCCTTAGGAGCCTTTGGCCCTAGGTACTTCATGACGGCCTGCTGATTCAGGAATACCCCGATGGCGCCGGCAATAAACATGGCCGGAACGAGGCAGAGCAGTACATGCTCGCGGGCGTAGTCTCCGAGCATCTGAAAGCCCTCGAGAATCGCCGCCGTTACCCGGGGCGCGTTCCAGGGCATGAAATAAATCGCCGCGAACACCGCCGCGAGTCCTATCAGAATTACGTTGGGACTATATTCTTTCTTTGACATGTAAAATCCTTATAACTGCGCGGCGATTTGGTCAGGGCTGAGTACCTTGCCGACACTTTTTACCTCTCCATCGATCACCAGGGCCGGGGTCATCATTACGCCCATCTCCATGATTTCGTCGATATTGGTTACTTTCTCGATTTCGGCTGCAACGCCTTTTTTGGCAACGGCCTCGCGGGCGTTCGCCTCCAGCTGTTTGCATTTGGGACAACCCGTTCCAAGTATCTGTATTTTCATAGCTTGCCTCCTATTGTTTCTATTATTGGAAACATTGCATGAAATGTCAAGGGCCAGTGAGAAAGGTTTCCGGTACTACAAAATGACGCATAGGTAGTTCGAAAAAGCGAAAGGTTTATTTACTTCCACTAACTTAAGTCTTACAATTAGCTTATTATACTCATCGTTAACCGCAGTTAACACTTTTTCAGACATACTCTACTGCTTGCGCCTCTTCTCGTCATGTTGTGTTTCTGCGTAGCGATGAAAGGAGAGCAAGTATGAGTAATGAAAGTAAATGTCCGGTAACCGGAAAGACGCGGCAAACCGCGGGTGGCGGAACCTCCAACAAGGACTGGTGGCCCGACCAGATTAACCTGCGCATTTTACATCAGCATGACTCAAAGTCGAATCCCCTCGGAGCGGATTTTAAGTATGCTGATGAGTTTAAAACCCTGGATTTGAATGCGGTAAAAAAAGACCTGTACGCGTTGATGACCGATTCTCAGTCCTGGTGGCCCGCCGACTGGGGCCATTACGGCGGCCTTTTTATACGGATGGCCTGGCATAGCGCGGGTACCTACCGGCTGGGCGACGGCCGGGGCGGCGCGGGCTCCGGTTCGCAGCGACTCGCGCCCCTGAACAGCTGGCCCGACAACGTCAATCTCGACAAGGCCCGCCGCCTGCTGTGGCCGATAAAGCAAAAGTACGGACGAAAAATATCCTGGGCCGATCTGATGATTCTGGCCGGTAACTGCGCCCTGGAATCCATGGGCTTTAAAACCTTCGGCTTTGCCGGGGGCCGCGTAGATGTGTGGGAGAGCGAGGAAGACATTTACTGGGGTTCAGAGGATAAATGGCTCGGCGACAACCGCTATTCCGGGAAACGCGACCTTGAGAATCCGCTGGCCGCGGTTCAAATGGGTTTGATCTACGTAAATCCGGAAGGTCCCAACGGGAATCCCGATCCGGTCGCCTCCGGCCTGGATGTCCGCGAAACCTTCGCGCGCATGGCCATGAATGACGAGGAGACGGTCGCCCTGGTGGCCGGCGGACATACCTTCGGTAAATGCCATGGCGCGGGAAACGCCACTCATGTGGGGCCTGAGCCGGAAGCGGCTCCGCTGGAGAACCAGGGGTTGGGCTGGAAAAGTTCTTATAAAAGCGGTAAGGGCGGGGATACGATCAGCTCCGGCATTGAAGGCGCCTGGAAACCGAACCCGACACAGTGGGATTCCGGCTATCTCAAAGTTCTTTTTAAGTATGAGTGGGAACTGGTAAAGAGCCCCGCGGGAGCCCATCAGTGGCTGGCGAAAGACGTCGCGGATGAGGATATGATCGCCGACGCGCATGATCCTTCCAAAAAACAGCGCCCGATGATGACCACGGCGGATCTCTCCCTGCGCTATGACCCGGTATACGCTCCGATAGCCCGCCGTTATCTGGAAAATCCCGAGCAGTTCGCCGACGCCTTTGCCCGCGCCTGGTTTAAGCTGACCCATAGGGACATGGGTCCCCGCTCCCGCTATCTTGGATCAGAAGTACCCGCGGAAATTCTGATCTGGCAGGATCCGGTACCAGAAGTCGACCACGCCTTGATTGACGCGGATGATACTGCGCATCTGAAAGCGCAGCTTTTATCTTCCGGTTTGTCGGTGCAGGATCTGGTGTGGCTGGCCTGGGCTTCCTCTGCTACCTACCGGGGCTCGGACAAACGGGGCGGGGCCAACGGCGCGCGCATCCGGCTTGCCCCGCAAAAAGACTGGGCGGTTAACGAGCCGGAACGGCTTGCGAAAGTCCTGAAGATTGTCGAGCGCGTTCAGCGTGCTTTTAACGAGGGGCCGCAAGGCGGGAAGAAGGTTTCGGTTGCCGATTTGATTGTGCTGGGCGGTTCCGCCGGTATTGAAAAGGCCGCGAAAAACGCCGGTCTGACGGTCAGCGTACCGTTTACTCCCGGCCGAACTGACGCCTCGCAGGAACAGACGGACAGCGCCTCTTTCAGCGTGCTTGAGCCAAAGGTGGACGGTTTCCGGAATTTCGTCAAGGCGCAATATGCGGTGACTCCCGAAGAGATGTTTATCGACAAGGCTCAACTGTTAACGCTGACCGCTCCCGAAATGACGGTGCTCCTCGGCGGCTTACGGGCGATCAACATCAATTATGAGGGCTCTACCCTTGGGGTCTTAACCGAAAAGAGCGGAACGCTTTCGAACGATTTTTTTGTCAATCTGCTGAACATGGACACTGAATGGAAGCCTCTGTCCGTTAAAAATGATCGGTACGAGGGGCGCAGCCGCGAGACTGGAAAGGTAAAATGGTCCGCCTCCCGGATTGATCTGCTTTTCGGCGCCAACTCACAGCTCCGCGCTATCGCCGAAGTGTATGCCTCGGAAGACGCTCTGAATAAGTTCACGGCCGACTTTATAGCGGCCTGGGTGAAGATTATGAATCTTGACCGTTTTGATATCTAACAGTTTTGCACTAATAGTATTGCAGCCTTGCAATGTTGTAGTATCTTATTACTATGAGCGCTGACAATACCTTTACGGCACACATCCTGGAGAGCATTTCGGACGGGGTGTTTACCGTCGACAACGACTGGAAGATTACCTCCTTTAACCGGGCGGCCGAGAAGATAACCGGGGTGAGCCGGAAAAACGCCATCGGGCAAAACTGCTTTGAGGTGTTCAAGTCCAATATGTGCGAGTCCTCCTGCCCGCTCCGGAGAACCATGAAAACCGGCAAGCCGCTGATAGACCGCGCCGGTTTTTGCCTGACCAAAAAAGGGAAGCGTTTGCCGATCAGCGTATCCACCGCCCTGCTGCTGGACGAGAAGGGTCGCCTGCTCGGCGGCGCCGAAACTTTCCGCGACTTGAGCGAGCTTGAAGAGCTGCGCAAAGAACTTGATCAGCGCGGGCCGAATCCACTGTTCCGCAGCAAGAGTCCGTCCATGGAGCAGTTGCTGGCCATGCTCCCGGCCGTCTCGGACAGCAGCAGTTCCATCTTGATTCAGGGAGAAACCGGTACGGGCAAGGAAGTGCTTTCCCGTACCATTCATGCCTTAAGCCCGCGTAAGGATGGCCCCTTTGTGGCATTGAACTGCGGCGCCCTGCCGGAGAGCCTGCTGGAGTCGGAACTGTTCGGGTACAAGAAGGGCGCCTTCACCGGGGCCGATCGGGACAAGGCCGGCCGTTTCGCCCTGGCCGAGGGCGGCACTCTTTTTCTGGACGAGATAGGAGAACTGCCTCTCTCCCTGCAGGTTAAACTGCTGAGGGTGCTACAGGAACATGAGTATGATCCCCTTGGCTCGACCAAGCCGGTCCGTGCCGATATCCGCCTAGTGTCGGCTACCAACCGTGACCTGAAGTCCATGATCAGCGCCGGTACTTTCAGGCGCGACCTCTTTTACCGCATCAACGTTATCAATCTGGAGTTACCGCCACTGAAAAGCCGCCCGGAGGATATTCCCGATCTGGCCATGGGTTTTCTCTCTCTCTACAGCGTGCGGATGGGCAAGAAGCTGGACGGATTTACGGCGGAGGTGTTCGCGCGTTTTTATTCCTATGAATGGCCCGGCAATATCCGCGAGCTGGAGAATGTGGTGGAGCGCGCGGTAGTCCTTGCCGACGGCCCGCATATAGGTGTATCCCAATTGCCCGAGGAGTTGCGTCAGCTTACCTCGTTGCGGCATAATTCTTCCGGTGCGGCTCTGCCAGCCTCCGAGCGCATTGTCCTGGCCCGCGACGCCGCTGAGCGGGAGTGTATACTGCAAGCTCTCGAGTCTTCCGCCTGGAACCGTTCCTCCGCGGCCTTAGCTCTTGGCATGGACAAGGTGACCTTGTATCGAAAGATGAAAAAGCTGGACATTACCCGTCCCTGAGTATCTCCTTAAGAAAAATAATTCTCCCGCTGATGCATTGCGTTTTTGCAATATATCAGTAAGTTGTTTTGCAAATATGCAACCCCTATTGTCATAACAGTCCTGAAAATAACCCATAATCCAACTCAATGTACTTGGCATGATTTTTGCAATGTTACTGCTATGAAGTTAGCAGTAACCGTTTGGAATGGCCGGGTCGCTCCCGTTTTTGATGTCGCGGAGCGTTGTCTGCTGATCGGCGCGGAGTCTCCGGACAGGGAAATGATTTCTCTGCCATCTGAATTCGGTGCGGATCGGGCCGAGTGCCTGCGCGCGCACGGGGTGACCACCCTGGTCTGCGGCGCGATTTCCACGGAATATGAAGAATCTGTTATTGGAAAAGGAATCGAAGTGGTATCGTTCACCGCGGGTCCGGTCGACGAGGTGATCCGGGCCTGGCAGGAAAAACGGCTGATACATACGGGATTTTCGATGCCCGGCTGCGGCTGCCCTCGAAGGAGATGCCGCCGGCGCGGAAACCATAGTAAAAACAATTTGAATCTATAGGAGGTTCAGTATGCCAGGAAGAAATCAAACAGGTCCCGCGGGACAGGGTCCAATGACCGGAAGAAAAATGGGTGTGTGCGGCGGTCGCGGTAACGGCGCTGGTCGTGGCATTGGCATCGGTCGCGGCGTTGGCCGTGGACGTGGACGTGGACACGGCTTTGGGGGATTTCAGTCCGCAATGCCCGTAAACGGCATGGACGCTTCGTCCGGAAAGGAAGCTCTTGAGCAGCGGATCGCGCTGTTGCGCTCCGAACTGGAGAAGATGGAGAGCGCGCTCTCTGAAACCAAGGACACGCAATGAAGATAGCTTTTTCATCATCCGGGACTACCCTGGACGCGGCTTTGGATCAGCGTTTCGGTCGCGCCCCCCAATTTGTGATTTACGATACCGAGGATAAATCCTGTGTATCGATCGATAATACCCAGAATCTGGAGGCTGCCCAGGGCGCCGGGATTCAGAGCGCCCAGAATGTCGCTAAAACCGGCGCGACGGTTCTGGTAACCGGGCATACCGGTCCCAAGGCCTTTAAGGTGTTACAGGCGGCGAAGGTGGCTATTTACCTGAGCGCCGCCGCTACCGTACAGGAAGCTCTGGCGGCCTGGGAAGCGGGGAAGCTGCAGGTAATATCCGAAGCCGACGTTGAGGGCCATTGGGTATGAAAATCGCCGTAGCCTCCGGTAAGGGCGGAACCGGCAAGACGACCATTGCCGTAGCCCTGGCCTTATCCGCCCGGGGGAGAACCGCGTTGCTGGACTGTGATGTGGAGGAGCCGAACGCCGCCCTTTTTTTACGCGGCACCGACGAGGTTGGCTCCGTCGTTACGGTTCCTGTTCCGGTTATCAATACCGAACTGTGCACGGCCTGCGGTCAGTGCGCCTCTTTTTGCGAATTCAACGCCATCGTCTGTATCGGTAAAACCGTGATGGCCTTTTCCGAGCTTTGCCATTCCTGCGGGGGTTGTATGCGGGTGTGTCCCGTCCAGGCGATTACCGAAAAACCGATAGCCGTCGGCAGCCTGACCGAAAAGAAGATTGCCCGAGCGGGCGAAGAACCGCTGGAATTAATAGAGGGATTGCTTACCATCGGTAACGCCATGTCTCCGCCGGTGATCCGCGCGGTAAAAGAACGCGCGGAAAGAGGACAACCTTCCGGCGTCAATGCCGGCACCAGCAAGGCGGAGCGTACGATAATTCTGGATTGTCCGCCCGGGACTTCCTGTCCGATGGTAACCGCGGTCGGCGGAGCGGATTACGTGGTGCTGGTCACCGAACCGACGCCCTTCGGCCTGCATGACCTGGATTTGGCGGTGAAGACCGTGCGCAAGATGGGTTTGCCCTTTGGGGTAATCGTAAACCGCTCCGATTCCGGGGATGACCGGGTGGTTGCCTATTGCGAGCGGGAGCAAATCAGGGTTTTGATGCTGATTCCCGAGGACCGCCGCATCGCCGTGGGCTATTCGAAAGGACAGCCGCTGATCGAGTCGGTTCCATCATACCGGATTAAGTTCCGGACGCTGGTTAAAGAGTTATCCTCCCGGAGTCACGCATGAAAGAAATAGTAATAATCAGCGGTAAGGGCGGTACCGGAAAAACCAGCCTGACCGCTTCATTCGCCGCCCTGGCTGCCGCCGAAGCCGGGACGGTTATAGCCGATTGCGACGTGGACGCCGCCGATCTGCATCTGGTGCTGAATCCGGAAATCCGATTGCGCACCGATTTTATCAGCGGCCACGTCGCTGAATTGAACAACGCCGTCTGCGCGGCAAATACCCAAGGCGGCGCCTGCGCTTCCTGTCTGGAGCTCTGCCGGTTTGGGGCCTTTAGCCGGACCGCGGACGGCGGAATCACACTAGATCAGGGTTCCTGCGAGGGCTGCGGCGTTTGCGTCCGGTTTTGTCCCTCCGGGGCCATCAGCTTTCCGGACCGCTATTGCGGGGAATGGTTCGTTTCGAAAACGCGGTTTGGCTCATTGGTACACGCCGCTTTGGCCACCCGAGCCGAGAATTCCGGAAAACTGGTAACCACGGTGCGCAAGGAAGCCAAGCGTCTGGCCACTGAACAGGGCGCTTCCTTTATACTGGTGGACGGCTCGCCCGGAACCGGTTGCCCGGTGATCGCCTCGATAACCGGCGCGGACTCGGTTCTGGTGGTAAGCGAGCCGACACTGTCCGGCCAGCATGACCTGGAGCGGGTAGTGTCACTGGCCCGGCATTTTAAGATAGCCGTCGCCGTCTGCGTCAACAAGGCCGATATCAACATCGATCAGGCCCGCGCAACACAAACCTGGTGCGAGCGTAACGCGATTCCGTTTCTGGGGATGATACCCTACGACAGAGTAGTTACCGCCGCCCAAATTCAGGGGCAAACGATTATCGAACGCATCGACGAATTGGCCCGTGCGGGCAATATCGAATCGGCGAAGACCGGATCAAAGATCCGTGAAATATGGGAGAAGTTATGTCAATTGAATCGGTAAAGATGGAGGGCGTAAAGCGCACCTACGTGGTTATGTCCGGTAAGGGCGGTGTGGGAAAAAGCACCGTTGCCGTGAACCTGGCTGTCAGCCTGGCCATGCAGGGGCAGAAAGTAGGCTTGCTGGACGTCGATATCCACGGTCCGAGCGTCCCGACGATGCTGGGCCTGGAGGGCACAAAGATGATGGAGGCCGCCGGAAGGATGCTTCCGCATGTTCTGCCGTCACTTAACAACCTTAAAGTAGTATCGATTGGTTTTATGCTGGAATCCAGCGACTCGCCGGTTATCTGGCGCGGTCCGATGAAAAACACCATTATTCGCCAGTTCCTCGAGGACGTTGAATGGGGCGACCTGGACGCGCTGATCGTGGACTGCCCGCCCGGTACTGGCGATGAGCCGCTTTCGGTGATTCAGCTGATCGGAAAGGCAGCCACCGGCGCTATCATCGTGACCACTCCTCAGAATGTCGCGGCTATTGACGTCAGCAAGTCGGTAAACTTTTGCAGGCAGCTCGAAATCCCGGTTACCGGAATTATCGAGAATATGTCCGGTTTCGTTTGCCCCGACTGCAAGAAGGTTACTTATATCTTCAAACAGGGCGGCGGCGCGAAGTTGGCCGAAAAGTACGGCATTCCCTTTTTGGGTTCCCTGCCGCTCGACCCGGCCATCGGTGAATCCGGGGAAACCGGAAAGCCCTATGTGGAACAGTTCAAGAATTCGCCGGTGAGCGAAGTATATTCAACCATTGCCAGGAGTCTCTCATGAAAATTGTAGTACCCGTAGCCGAAGGTAAACTGACGGCCCATTTCGGACATTGCGCCGGATTCGATTCATTCGATATTGCCGAGGACGGCAAGACCATCACCAAAAAAGAGTACATCACCGCCCCTCCGCATGAACCGGGCCTGTTGCCGAAGTTTCTCGGTGAGAAGGGTGTAACCCACATTGTCGCCGGCGGAATGGGCGTGCGCGCCCGGGATCTTTTTACCGAACGCGGCATAACCGTCTGCGTGGGCGCGCAGTCCGAAGACTCCACTAAAATCGTGGAACGCTATCTGGCCGGAACCTTGATCACCGGCGCCAACGCGTGCGATCATTAATTCTATGACGCAAAGCGCCGCCGTAACCATAACCATTTTAGCCGATAACACCGCCTCTCCGCCCTTTGCCGGAGAGCACGGGTTTTCGGCCTTCCTGGACTTTGGAATGGAGCGTTCGGCGCTGCTGTTCGATACCGGGCAGGGCGTGCTGTTCGAAAACGCCGCCGCCGCGGGAGTCGACCTTTCCCGGGTCGGCGTCATCGCGCTCAGCCATGGGCACTATGACCATACCAACGCTCTCCCCGGTTTTATCGCGCGCTATCCAGATGTCAGCGTCGCCGCCTCCGACCAGATCGGCCGGGGGCATTGGAGCCTCAGTACCGGAAAGGTCCGCGATATCGCTCTGCAGAGCGCCTCGCGCTCGGCACTGGAAAGTCTACCCGTCCCGCAACGGTTGCTTTTTTCTGACAGACTATCCCTGTTTGACGGACAGCTGACGCTGCAAACCGCTATTCCCCGCCGGCATCCTTTGGAACTTCCTTCTCCCGTGTTATTCGCGGACCGGGAGTGTACCGTTCCGGATACCGTTCCCGAGGAGACGGTGTTGTGTTTTCGCGCTTCAGGCGGTCTGGTCATTCTGACCGGCTGCTGCCACGCCGGGCTGATTAACACCTGCGAGGCGGTGCGCGCCGTTGCCGGGGTCAGCGAAATTGACACCGTCATTGGCGGCTTTCATCTAGCCGGTGTTTCCGCATCCCGGCTAAAGGCCACCGCCGACTATCTTGCTGAGCGTAAGGTGCGCCAGGTGTGTCCCTGCCACTGTACCGGCGAGGAAGCGGTCCTGTACCTGGAAAAGTCCCTTGGCGAGCGCGTTGTCCGAGCGCGCTCTGGAAAATCTTTTTCTTTTTCGCTATGATGGGGCGATGAACAGCGAATACGAAGCGATCCTGGCCAAGAGCCGGGCCCAGAAAAAAGAAATACTCCACAAATTGGCCCACCTTTCCAAATTCAATAAAAACGGCTTTGACCGCATCGTGCGGGGCTATCACGAAGCCGTCTTCAAGAATATTGACTGTCTGCAGTGCGGGAATTGCTGCCGGCTGATCGGGCCGCGTCTGCGCGACAAGGATTATAAAGTCCTGGCTAAAGAAGATTGCCTCACACCTAAAAATTATATGATGGACTATCTCAAAGACGACGGTGATAGCGGTTTTTACCTGTTCCGGGAATTGCCCTGTCCGTATATCAATGAAGATAACCGTTGCTCGGTGTATGAGAAGCGCCCTCTGTCCTGCGAGGAGTTTCCCTACACTGACGGTCACAATATCCAAAAACACCTGGTAAGGCTCGGTCATTCAGCCATGGTCTGCCCGGCCGCCGCGCTGATAGCGGAACGCGTAATCAAGGAGTATTAACAATGGATCAACAGAACGAAAATCAGGAAACCCCGTCGACGGTTTCGCCGAACCCGACTGACAGCGCGCCTCTGTTAGCCAGGATACGTTCCTCCGCTGCCTGGTTTTACTGGATCGCGGGACTGTCTCTGGTAAATTCGATTGTCACCTACTTTAAGGCCTCGGTGCAGTTCACAATCGGGCTGATGTCTTCCCAGGTACTGGACGCGATCATCGGTTCGATTGAGGCCGGCGTGTTGCGTAACGTGGCCATCGGTTTTGACGCCTTGCTGATTTTCGTCTTTGCCCTGTTGGCTTATTATGCCGGACAGCTGAAGCGCTGGGCCTTTATTACCGGTATGGTTTTGTACATCCTGGATTCAGGCCTCGCTTTATTCTTCCAGGATTATATTTCCTTCGGCTTCCATGTATTCGCCCTGGTAATGATTTTTAAGGGCTTTTCGGCCTTGAACGCGCTCCGGAAAAACGGAGCGATTTAAAGTGCGGCAGCGGCGTACGGATGTTTACCGTAAGCTCTCGATTCACGGCTTTGACCTGGTCAAGAACGGGCATAATTTTTTCGCGCTGCTGGAATTCGATATTACCGCTTTGCGCGCGGTGCTGCGCGCTAAACGTGTCGCGGGATCCGGCGGTTCGCTGTTTTCTTTTATGCTAAAGGCTATCGGCGCCTGTCTGCGCGACTTTCCGGAATTCAACTCGATGATCAGTTTGCGCAGGACCACAACGTTTTTGATACGGTTGACGTCAATGTGCCGATCGAGCTTGAGGAAGGCGGGAAGAAAATCAACCGCCAGCTGATCATCCGCGATATCAACTCCAAAACCATTACCCAGGTTGACGCTGAAATTGAAAACGGCCGGCGTAATTCGGATAATGTAAAAGGTTTTATCGATTCCAAAATGGCAATCGCGGTACTGGACCGTCTTCCCGGTTTTTTGGTCAAGCTGCTGTTCAAGGCGGCCATGCTCAGCCATAAGCGCATCCGGGATTTATCCGGCACGGTGTTCGTGACCTCTGTTTCGATGTTCTCGACCGTTCCCGGTTTTATCATTCCCTACGCCGGCGGCCCGAAGGCCGTTTCCTTCGCCATCGGTAGTTCAGTAAAAAAACCGGTAGTCATCAAAAACGAAATCGTGATCCGCGAGATGATCAACATTACCGCCACCTTCAATCACGACAGCGTGGACGGCGCCCCGGCCGCCCGCTTCATCAACCAATTGCGCATGTATATAGAAAAAGAGTATGAGAGTCTGCTGGGATGAAGCAGTTGTCTTGTTAATGGATAAACTAAAGGAGTCCGAAATGAAAAAAGGTTTTTATGGATTAGCTATGCTGGTTTCAGTGTTTCTGTTAGTGTCCTGCGCTACGGCAGGTGCCGCTGGAATGAATGATGATGAAACGTTCGATGTTCTTGGGCTTAAAGACCGCACTCAGCTGGACAAGCATTTTTCGGACATGGACGCGCTGGTGCAGCTCAGTCTGCCCAATATGCCCATCCCGATGACAACCGCGATAACTATGAACAGTCATGGCCCCATCAGTATTAAAAGCACGGATGGCAGCGGTTTTGAAGTGCTGGATTGCCGGATAACTTTTACCAAAGAAGCTTTGGCAGATGACGGGAAGGTACTCAAGGAATACATAACCTACTATAAGCCGAGAAGCTATGTTATAAACTCACTTAACGGTTTGTCAAAGAAAGGCGAGATTGATTTTGAAAGATTTCTCAGAAGCCTGAAAGAAAGTGATTTGTACTCGGTCTCGGACGGTGATGCCAGACAGCCTGATACAAATAGCTTTGCGGTATTACGATCCAGAGAAATTTATAATTTTACGGTTCTGGATGCCGCGGGTAAGACTTATGCAATTCAGATATTCATCGAAACTATGGAAGAATCCGGGAATCTATAATAAATCTTACAGCTCCTGCGCCTTTCTATCTCCTGAACAGCCATAGACCGAACAGTATCATATAGATGGTTAAGTAGAGGCGATAGAAATTGCGCAGCTTGATATAGTCGCTGTTAGCCGGATACAGGGTGGTGAACAGAGCCTGTAGTTCCTTGAGGAAACGGGGTTGAATGTTTATGAGCCAGCTATCAGTTTGGTAGACCAGTTTCCGGAACTTGCTGCGGTAATAGCCGAGCGGCAGTCCCCAAACAGCGAACAGCACGTACCAAATATTTTTTTGCAGCCAGTTTAATAAAGAATTCATACTAACAAGATAATCGATTGATGTTATATTAGGCAAACATTTTGATGACTTTTTTGGCGATCGGTAGTTTTTTATCGTATATTTCAATTGTTGATTGTAAAAGGAGTGGTTATGAAAAGTCTACATAAACGTCTTGTAGTGGTAATTGGGTTGCTGATGCTTTGCGGAGGTTTTATGGTTTCAGGAGCTAAGGCCGAGAGCACTTCTCATATCGATACGGTGAGCACGGTTGATCTGTCTCGTTTTGAGGGTACCTGGTATGAACTGTCCCGGATACCGATTCCGATCGCTGATGATTGGGTTAATACGGTTGATATTTACATCCGCAATTCCGACGGTTCTTGGTCGGTACGCTATGAGGGAAACAAGGGCACGCCGGAAGGTAAACGCAAAGTACTTAAACAGCGGTTAAGAATACCCGATGCTTCTCAACCTGGAGAAATGCAGGTCAGTTTTTTGCCATTGATATGGGCCGATTATCGTCTGATTTATTTGAGCGATGATTACCGTTTTATGCTGGTGACCAGCAAGACCATGGACATGCTCTGGCTGATGAGCAGCGAATCCAATCCGTCCGAGGAAGAATACAGCGCGCTCGTCGAGCAGGCCGCCGGACTGGGTTTTGACACAGCCCGGCTGGAAAGGGTTTTACAGAGCTACTGATGAAAACCTCGAAAAACATATATACGTTTTTCGAGGTTATTTAATTGCTAGTTGTTGATGTTATCGATAAAAAGGTCCTGCCACTGCCAGGTTGCCCAAGCGGTTTTTTCCAGGCGTGGCTTAAAATTCGACTCTACGGTGCTGTACTCAATATTTCCCTGGAAGCGGGAAGTGTTGTTTGTGCCGTTGCTGGTGCAAATTATTTTCCCCAGGTTGTTAATAACCCCTTCTTGAACAGTAAAACTGATATCAGAGCCTGGTGTGACATAAAAACTGGACCAGGCGCCGTTACTGGATTCAACTTTCAGGTACAGTTTGGTGAAGCGGTAGGAACCGGGGAGCATTTCAAGAGAATATAACATACCCATACCGTTTGCTTTAATTACGATATCCTTGCCGCGGGTGCGGTCATAAAAGGTAAGTTCAATACCGCGCAGCACCCGGCCGTTAATGGAAGCCTGTCCATAGTTTTGGTAGCCGCTGGCAATGCTCTCGACCTGGCCGACAACTAAAACCTTTCCGTCTACTGGCTCGGGAAAAGAGGCGCATCCGCTGAGCGCCAGTATTGCCACGCAGGTCAGCAGATAAAGTCCACGTACATAGATTTTCATATTGACTCCTTTGGCAGAGAATAGTCAATTTATCTTTTTCGTTCAAGTCCGGAGTTTTTTTCGCGTTCGGTTTTAAAACAACAGCCGGACTGGGTTTTTACCCAAGTCCGGCTGGTAAGAGTTTTGCGAGGCTATTGATCGCTGAAGAAGATTAATCCCTTGTCCAGCGCACGCGGTCGATAAAAAAAGGCGAGGTGCCGCCGCTGGCCGGGGTGTTGCCGGTGATTCCATATCGGTTGGCGATAACGAAGGTGTCCGCAACCACTGCTAGTTCCCCTGGGGTAATGCCGCTCAGTGCGAGCAGACTGGCGACGGGAATGGCAACCTCGTGCCACTGGTTGTCGTTGGCGTAACCGAAGCTGTTGGCTGCCGGATTGACTGAAATGTAAACATCCTTGGTGCCACGGAACCCGATTTCTATAACGCCCGGATAGGCGCTTTTTATGTTGAAGCGCAGATGTCCGCCGCTGAACAGCGAAAGATTTTCCCTGGCGTTATTATCCACGCCCTGGGTCGCGGCCATGGCCATGCCCCAGCCCCAGGACAGCGTGGAGGGAGTAATCCTGACAGCTTCGCCGGTACCTTCTTCGTTACCATTGGCAACCGGCGCGGCGCTGGCGGTGACGCCATTTTCCCAGGCGCTCCATTTCCAACCGGTCCAGACCGAACGCAGCGTGACGTCTGCGGTGGGAGCCCCATTGCCGTACAGCCAGTAGGTTGATGAACTGACGGCGGTACTGGTCTTATACCAAAAAGCGTCATCCATGGTATAGCCGGTCCCGGAGAGCACATACTTGGGGGCGCGGTCTACGGTGAATAAGCCCCAGTTATCGTCGTCACCCTTCCAGGGCTCGTCAAAGGCCTCAAAGTAGAAAACGCCGAGCGGGCTGTCGGCGTCCTTACCCGCTCCGTAGACCCAGTCCTGCAAACGGTCGTAATACATCTTCTGGTTAACCGGATTGGCGCCGTTATCCAGGAATTTCCCGGTATCGGTCCAGCCGGTTTCGCCGATGAATATCGGTACCTCAATGCCGCGGGCAGTCAAGGCAGAGCGGGCGTCGCGGATGTTCTTTTTGGCGTAGGCCAGGGCGGCGTCCATCATGGCTACGGCCCGGGCGGTACCCTCCGCTACGGCTTCCTGTCGCCAGTCCCAGGTGAAAATGTCATAGGGCTCGCTGTAAAAGGGATCGGCCAGAGCATAGGTATGCAGGGCCAAAAAATCAACAGCGGCTGCGACTTCGGCCAGCTCGGAGGCGTTGGCGTAGGGGGCGCCCAGTTCATTGACGAAGGTAAAAGGCTCGAAATTATCGTTAGTGCCTACCGGTTGGGAAACCCGGCTGCGTACCGCTGTGATGTAGTTTTTCATCTCCAGGGGCGGGACTTTCAGGAAGGACCAGTCCACCATTGTCTCGTTGCCGACGCTGAGCGCGACGACGCAGTCGCGGTAGTTATTGGCCAGCTCCACGGCTTTGTTGATCTGTTCCCAGTTGGCGCTGTCATCCGTGGCCGCCGGACCGGAAATCCACACACCGAGCAGTACCTTAAGGTCCAGGTTGTGGTCGTGAATTACCTTTATGGCGCGCTCTCCATGAGTGGAGACGTCGTAGAGCCGGATCCAGCCGAAACCGTTGGCGATTAATAATTCTAGATCCTGTTTGATCTGGGCTTCACTGGGGTAGACTTGCGTACTCGGGCTTTGCCCGGCGCGGTAGCCGGAGTAAGCTACGGCTTTGCGCGAGAGAACCTCGGCGGGGAACTCCCGGCGGGTAATGCTTCCGGATGTAGACTCGACGTATTTGTCCGGGAACAGGGTGGGGCCGTCGCAGGAAAGCACGAGCATCGCGATCAGCGCGGCCTGAAGAATCAATTTCATGGAAGAACTGATATTAGAAATCATGAGCATGGGAGCCTCCTGGAATATGCCGGAGCGCAGGCTGTGAACCCGCGCTCCGGAAGTTTAGTTGGGATCAGGGTGCCGGGGGTGCGGCGAAGTAGACATTGTCCAGATAGAAATTCTGCAGGGCGGCGCCGTTGTTGCCGACCAGTACCAGCTGGGAAATGTGTTCGAGCGTGGCCAAGGCGCTGTAATTCAGGGAGGACTGGGTCCACGCGTCCTGTGTAACGCTGGCCAGCGGCACGGTTAAATCCACGTCATCGCCTCCGCCATAGGCGCCGTCGGCGCCGAAATCGACGACCTTGATCGCCAGGGCGGTGCCGTCATCGGTCCAGTAGTCAAAGTACAGCGTGGTTCGTCCGCCGATATTGGTTGCCGGAATATCAACCCCGTTGTAGCCGTTGGGATCGAGGAAGGTCAGCCTCTTCACGTTGGCGCCGTCAACCGCCACGTCGGTTACCGAGGCATTGGTTGACCAGCCGGTCTGCCAGGTGCTTACCGCGATATCGGTATAGGTAGCGGTGCTGTTGTACAGAGAAATAACATCGATCGGGTCTGGCGTGGGGGCGGCCGGCCGGTCTGCGGGACCGCTGGCCGGTTCCGGCAGACTGACGCCGGAGTAGAAATTAACCTGGTTACCGTCGCTGTCCACAAAGTCGATGTCGCCGATTTCGAAGGACTCCCCACCGGTCAGGCTGGTTGTGTCTCCGGCGCTTGAACCCCAGAAAAAGGCCAGCGCGGTTTTGACAGAGGCGGTGGAGACGTCACCGAAGATCGTGGCCACGGGGACTGTTACCTCGACCCAGTCGGTCATGGCTGTTACGCCGAGGGCGGCCAGCGTGGAGGTGCGGTCGGCTCCGGCGGAAGGCTGGGCTACCAGAGTCAGATTGCCGGGATCGATATCGGCGGAGCGGATCTTAAAGATGATCGATTCGACATTGGAAAGGTCGTAGTTGCCGATGTAGGTGGAGGGCTTCTGTACCAGGGCCGCGGCGCCGGACCAGCCGGAGGGATGCGCGTTAAAGGTGACCTTCAATGCCGTGGTGTTGTCGGTATTTTCCCAGGTGTCTCCGGATTCCCAGGACGTCAGCAGCGCGTATTCCACATCGGCCTCCGCCAGAGTCAGCACGTAGGTCAGGGCGCTATCGGAGAATATAGCTGTCGGCGCGGTGATGGTTTCAACCGTGACGCTTACGCTCGCTTCCTTTGTACCGGAGGTGACCGTTATTACCGCGGTACCGTCGCTGACGGCGGTGATCAAGCCGGAGTCAACTGTGGCAACGCCAGTATCATTTGAAGCCCATTGCCCGTCACTGATGGTCGTGGTTTCGCCGTTTGACCAGCTGCCGGTAACCGTGACCGCCCTGGTTTGCCCGACGTTCAGGTTAGCCGCCGCCGGATTGACCGATAAACTGGTAAGGGTGACCGTTGTCGGGTTTGGGCTTTCCGCACTGGGGCAGCCGGTCAGGACCAGCAGGGTTGAGAGTATCGCTGTCGCGATAACTGCGCTGAGTGTTTTCTTCATTTTTTTTCCTCCTAAAGTCTGTGTGCAGGCTTAACCGGCCTGCGCGGTGTGTCGCATCGATCAGAATGAGAGATTTACATAGGCCTGAATTTCCAGGCGCTGCTTGATAGGTTCGGCGGCCGGGTTTTCGTTGTTAGGGCTGCTGTATCTGTCCAGGGTTTGACCGGTGATCATTATGCCGGCGCGGTTATCCTGATTCAGGAAGCTGATTTTCTCAAAACCGTAGGCCAGACCGATGTTCCATTGCAGCGGATAGGTCAGGTTGAATTCGCGGTACCATTGCTCGCTGCCCCAGCCGTCCAGGCGGGCTCCGCCTTCCAGGAGGAAGCGGTTGGCCAGCACTTTGAGATTCGCGCCGGCATAGGTGACCAGTTTGCCGTCCGGGATGCTGGTGCTCTGTCCCCGTCCGGCGTCTCCGGTCGCGATCATTTTCCAGCCAGGAAGCGGCTGGGTTACCAAGCGGGCAACCGCGGACCAGGTTCCGTTAACGGCCGGCAGACCGCTGGTTTGCAGAATGCTGCCGTCCGGGGCGGTGCCGCCCTTTTCCCAGATGTAAGTAGTGCCGCTGGAGGAGATAAACTCCTTGGCATCGGTCGGTCCTTCGTAGAAGTTGTACAGGAAGGACAGCGAACCGGCTAAGCGGGCGTTTTCACGGTCATCGTTATTCCAGTCAAAGAACCAGGTGGCGCCGGTCGGATCCCAGGCCATGACGATTTCGGCCTGGATCTTCTCGCGGTTTGCCCAGACATGGAAAGGATCAAGAAAACTGCGGCTGGTTATATCAGTAAGCGGGGCGACGCCGGTGATATCCGGAAGGGCGTTGATCAGGGGCTTGCGATAGTTGAATTTCGGCGCGACGCTGAGGTTGCCCCAGGTAACGAGGGCGCCGGTTTCGGCTTCCATGCGGTTACCCGTTCCGATATCGGCGATCTGGCTGCCGGCCCGGTTCAGCATGGCCTTGGAGTCGGAGACGGCGCCGGCGTACAGTCCCTGCAGATAAAGTTGGGTGTAGGGAAGCGCGTGGGTTTCCAGGCGCAGCTTAAAGGCCAGGGCGTCCAGGGCGGTGATCCTCTGGTTTTCGTAGATGTACCAGGGCGAGCCGCTGTAGCCTTGCCCTTCCGGGGCGGTTTCGGCCATGGTGTAGGTGTTGCCGATCTGTTCCGGCCGGGAGAACAGCACGCCGGCGTGAGCCTTGAGCAGGGGCAGAAAGTCGCCGGAGGCGGACAGGCTGGTGGCCCGGGTCAATGGACGGATTTCCTTGGCTTGCACATTCGAGTACCCGCCGATGCTGAAGTTTTGCGGATAGGCCAGTTCTTCCTGATGGATGGCGCCGACCGCGACTTTGCCGAATTCGCGGTAGTATTTGATCATCGCCATCGGAAAGCCGCCGTAATACAGCTCCGGACCGGCATAGACCGTTAAACCCTGCAGAGCGGCCTTGGGCCGGATTTCCAGGCCGAAGGGGGCGCGCGAGCCGTCCTTGTCCATGGTGTAGGTGTCAAAGGCTTCCGGAAGCAGGGCGAAAAAATCGCCTTCCAGATACCAGTCCGGATGGCCGGTATGATAGTAAAAATCAGCTTCCAGCAGTTCGTCTTCGTACTCCGCCCATGCCGAATAGATCTCGACCGGGGTGGTGTCTGTCTTCAACCGGGCCGCCTCGACCGGCTGCGGCAGAAAAGATACCGGCGTGGTGCTGGACGGGTAGAACTTACTGCCGAAGAGCCGCAACGCCAGGCCGGCGCTCAGGGCTTCAGCCGGTTTCCAGGCAAAAGCGAGGGCGGCGGTTTCCACCCGGCGGAAATTGGCGTTGGCCTTCATCGTTTCCAGGTCGGTCATGGTTTGATCGGTCCAGCCCATAAAGCCCCTGGCGCTGAGCGAACCGCCGACCTCTATCAGCTTGTTCTCGTCGGCGCGGTTAGCCAGGGAGTGACCGATCGGGCGCACGGCTAAAGCGGCTGGATCTATGCCGGCGAAATGCGATCTGATCTCCTCGGCGCTGGCCCAGATAGGGTCCAGCCGCCAGATTTCCTGCAGGGTGTAATAGGCGGCCCGGGGAAGGCGCTTGTTGAGGTCGTTCTCCTTGACGGTACTCTGCGCGACCAGACCGAACCATTCCTCATTCATATTCTGCTTGCCGCTGACCGCGTCGAATTCGTAGGCGCCGTTGTTCCAGGTGCCGGTGGTATCGTGGACGTCTAGTCCGACCTCCATTCCATGCTTCCACCATTCGTCGATCCACTCAAAGATGTAGGCGCCAAGCACGTTCGCGGAACGGCCCTTACCCCAGCTTTGATAATACATTTCCTCGACCTGCGCGCGGACGATATCGGCCTGGGCAATCTGATCTTCCTGCTCCCAGGCAACGTTGTAGGCGTCGGCTCCGATCTCGGTGTAAATGATGGGCCGGTCCAGCTCTTCCGCGACACTGCTGTAGAAGAGATCATAGGCCTTCTTTCCGCGGTAGGAGTTGACGCCGAGAATATCCAGGTTCGACGCTTCTTCCTTGATGATGGCTAGGTATTGCAGGTCGCCGTTGACGATACCGACCGGATGGGCGGGGTCGAGTTCTTTGTGCAGGGCGATAGCCTCGCCGAACAGCGAGTACAGGTATCGGGCCTTGGCCTCCAGCCGCTCGCCGGAAGGCAGATTCTCGATGGCGTCGCTCTCCCATTCCAAACCGTAATTGCTTTCGTTGCCGAGCATGAACAGCAGCACGCCGCGCCTGTCTTTATAATCCATTACGGTTTTCCGGTACTGTTCGAGTAAGACGCGGCGTACCGCCGGGTCGGAGTAATCGGTCTTGGCCATCCATTTCCCGTTGACAGTCAGCCCATAGCGGCCGAACAGATCGTTGACCATGGTGTAAATACCGTGGCGGTCGTAGATGTATTCAACCCAGCGCGGCGGTATCATTGAAAAGCAGCGGATGGTGTTTACGCCCATCTTGCGGAGCAGTTCCATGTCGGTATCGATCATTCGTTCAATAAAGTCGTCGCTTTGCGACCAGAGGTCATAGCTGTAGTTTTCGCCGATCGGTGTATAGGCCCAAACGACTCCCTTGATGGGGAAGTCCCGGCCTTCGACCTGCAGCCGCCAGCCGTTTTCGTCCTGAACGGTTTCGACCCGCTCAATTTCCTGGGCAAAGCCCCGGGCGGTAAGCGCGAGCAGGGTCAGGGATAAGGCCATCAGTTTGCGGATTGTTGTTTTCATCGTGCTGTCCTTTTTTAGTGCTGCGGGAACGGCAGTACCCGGCCGTTGCCCCATGATTCAGGATTGTGATAGGTGTCGTCCCGGGGGGAGTTCCAGTGCAGCAGGCGGTCCCGTTCGGTCCGGTCGGCGTCGTTGACCTGGAAATCCAGGCGAATCAGCTGATCAAGCTCGAATGAGCTGATCATCAGCAGATTTAAGGGGATGGCGGCTTCGATGCGGTAGCCGTCAGCGCTGAATACCACCGAGCCCTTGATGCCGTTAGGTATTTCCCGGTCATTGATGCTGACGCGGATGGCCTTTGGGTCGGTTTTGCTGACCGGTACCAGGCGGATATGATTGTCACCGCGCAGAAAACGGTTGTGTTTTGCCGTATTGGTTCCAACGTAGACTTCCACGGAGTCGTTCCGCCAGGCGATGGGGGCGGGCAGGTCATTGGCGTTAGGCAGGTCGTCGTGAACGTCGGCATAGATGTATAAATAGCGGCTGTCGGCGCGCAGGATGAAAAACCCTTCGGCATCTTCTTTTTTATGAACGCCGCCATAGACGGCCTTGTCGGTAGTCGAGCCGGATAGGCCCAGCCATTCATCGAAAACCCCGTCGATCACCGGAGCGCTGCCACCAAGATAGAGAACCCCGGCGCTGTTGTTGTCAAAATTGATGTTTTGAGCCATGACCGTGGATAGGGACGCTGTCAGGCAGATGACAGAGAGCAGTTTTGTAGCTGGTTGCATGTATTCCTCCATAACTGTAAACGTATACATTGATTTGCTGAATCATAAACCCGAAAAAACCATCTGTCAAACAAAATGTATACGTTTACATTGTTATATTTTGGCCTTGATACTTGATTTCTGAAAGTTATAATCAATTTTGAAAGTTTTGCTTGCAATAATCCTAATGTATACGTATACTTCGGACAGGAGTTGTCCATGAACAGATTATCCGGCATCATTCCGGCACTGGCCATCGTTTTTTTTGGCTCTTGTTCCTTATATCTCCAACCGCCGGTGGCGCCGTCGCGTCTGGCTATCCGGAACGCCGGTTCCGGCGTGATTGTGCTTACCTGGCAGAACAACGCGCCGGACGCCACCGCGCTGTATATAGAAAGAGCCTATTCATCTTCCGGCGCTTTTAGCGCAGCCGCTTCGCTGGACAGCCGGTCTTCCCGTTGGCAGGACAGTCTGACCGAAAACGGTATCTGGCGCTATCGGGTGCGGGTTGAGTCCGAGGGCGGGAGTGTCACCAGTGAAGAACTAGCCGTAACTATTTCCGGACTT
Organism: Treponemataceae bacterium; assembly: GCA_942493045.1. Taxonomy (GTDB): domain Bacteria; phylum Spirochaetota; class Spirochaetia; order Treponematales; family Treponemataceae; genus Teretinema. The sequence goes on from OW818665.1 coordinate 3,073,958, forward strand.
GGTGAAGGCGCGGTGGAATCAAACTGGGATAATACCGGCTGGTCTCTGGTATGGAGCGATGAGTTTAACGGAACTGATTTAGATACGACCGCTAACTGGGTAATAGAGAGCGGTACCGGCTCCGGAGGCTGGGGCAATAACGAACTGCAGTATTATCGCCCGCAGAATATCGGTTTTCAGGATGACGGGACGCGGCGCGCTCTGGTAATTACCGCCAAAACCGAGTCCTATGGCGGCATGGCCTATACTTCCTCACGCATCAAGACTCAGGGAAAACAATCGTTTCGTTACGGACGCATTGAGGCGGCCATGAAGCTGCCTTACGGGCAGGGAATCTGGCCAGCCTTTTGGATGCTCGGTTCAAATATCGCCACGACTGCCTGGCCGACTTGCGGCGAGATAGACATCATGGAAATGGTTGGGGGGACAGAGCCCGGGAAAAGCGACCGCGTTACCCATGGGACCATTCACTATGCCAATGCGTTGGGAAACTGGGCCCATACCGGCGGTTCGACAGGGCTGCTTGAACCGGCCGTTTTCGCGGACGACTATCATCTGTTCGGCATTGAATGGAATGCCGCGTCGATTAAGTGGTATCTCGACGGGGTGTTATTTCATCAGGAAAACATCAGTGGTGAAGAGCGGGCTGAACTCCGCAATGAATATTTTATTCTGTTTAATCTGGCGGTTGGCGGAAATTGGCCGGGCGCTCCAGGCGCCGCGACTGTATTTCCCCAGCGGCTTTTAGTGGATTGGGTCAGAGTGTATCAATTACCGTAAACCCCGAAAACCGTTGAAAAAATTGTTTGCGAATAAACCTACAATAGGAGTCAATAATGCAGCGCAGTGGATTTAGAACCTGGTTTGACGAGCCCTTTTATACGATAGAAAACAGCGCGGATACAGCCGAATTTTTTATCAGCCTGATCAGCTCCGGTGAGCACTGGATGTTTATCTCCAGCAAGGGCGCGCTGACCGCCGGCCGGGGGAACGCCGAACGAGCCTTATTTCCCTATGAAACCGTCGACAAAATTATGGCCGGCCGGGGAAACTCCGGTACCCGCACTCTTATTCGCGTGCAGGACAGGGAATACAACCCGGAAAAAAACGGCAAGAATCTATGGGAGCCTTTCGCCGACTGGTCGGCCGCTCTCTGGCGCGTGGAACGCAGCGTATCCAAAAACTTTACCGGCTCTACCATCATTTTTGAGGAACGTAATCTCGATCTGAACCTGAGTTTTGCCTGGTCCTGGTCTTTTTCGCACCGTTTTGGTTTTATCCGCCGCTGCCTGCTGACCAATACCGGCGATGCCTCGCGCAGTCTGGAAATATCCGATGGTCTTTACAACCTGATGAACGGCGCTCTGACCCGTCGCAATCAGAGCGAACTCAGCTGCCTGTCCGACGCCTATAAAGATAATTGTTATGACAGCGAAAGCGGCTTGGCGGCTTACAGCCTGGCATCGGTTATTACCGATAAGGCCGAGCCGCGGGAAGCCCTGACCGCCACGGTTGCCTGGCATTGCGGACTGGAGGGAGCTGCTGTCAGTTTATGCCGCGACAGCGTCGAAGCCTGGCTATCCGGGGGGAAACCTGCCGGGGGAAAGCCTTCCGACGGCCAGAGCTCATACCCGTCGCGGGTTACGGGCCGCAAAAGCGACTTTATCCTGCATCATTCACTGACGTTGTCAGCCGGCGAGGTTCGACAGTGGTTTACGGTAGCCGATATCGCCCTGGACCATCACGCCACGGAACTGTTGCGTACAGCGCTGCTTACGGACCGTAGCGCTGCCGCTACCCGTCTGATTCAGGATCCATTGGAAATCGGCGCCGAACTGGTTCGCCTGATCGGTTCGGCCGACGGACTGACACGCAGCCAATTACCGATGCATGAATGGCATCATGCCGCTAATACCCTTTTTAATATCATGCGCGGCGGCCTGCCGGAGCGCGGCATGACAATCCGCACCGCCGATGCCCTGGATTTTATTGATTGGCGGAATTACCGTTCCGGAAAAATTGCCCGGGCCCTGCTGGAAAAGCACGCTCCCGGAAAAACGGAAATGCGTAAGGATGAATTCATCGCCTTGCTGGCCTCCGGCGGAGATCCGTCTTTGAACCGGCTGGCCATGGAATATCTGCCTTTGACCTTCAGCCGCCGCCACGGTGACCCGTCCCGGCCCTGGAACGAGTTTTCCATCCGGGTGCGCGACGCGGAGGGGCAGCCCCTGCTTGATTATCAGGGAAACTGGCGGGATATTTTTCAAAATTGGGAAGCTCTCGGATACAGCTATCCGGAGTACCTGGAAAGCTTCCTTTCCGTTTTCCTTAACGCCACGACGTTGGACGGCTACAATCCCTACCGGATTTCGCGTAAGGGAATTGACTGGGAAGTGCTGGAACCGGAAAATCCCTGGTCGAATATCGGCTACTGGAATGATCACCAGATTATCTATCTGGTAAAGCTGGCGGAAGCCCTGGAGTCGCATCATCCCGGCCGGCTGGCCGCCCTGCTCGACGCTCGGGTATTCAGCTGGGCGAATGTTCCCTACCGCATCGCCGCTTACCGGGATATTTGCCGTGATCCACGGGCCACCATCAGCTTTGACACGATGCTGGACCGCCGTATCCGTGAGTTGACCGCGCTGATGGGCGAGGATGGCCGCCTGGTATTGGACGAGGATAATACGGTACTGCACGGCAGTCTGCTGGAAAAACTGGTTTCGCTGTTCAGCGCCAAGCTCGGCAACCTGGTACCTGACGGCGGTATCTGGATGAATACCCAGCGGCCGGAATGGAACGACGCCAATAATGCTTTGGCCGGTTACGGCCTTTCGATGGTTTCAGTTTTTTATCTCCGACGCTTTGCCGCTTTCTGGTCAACGATTCTGAGTTCCTGCGCCGTAGAGCGTGTGGAGTTACCTGAACCGATGGCCCGCCTGGTGCTGGATCAGCTCTCCATACTGCGCCGGTTTCAGGGCTTGACCGCCGCCCCGGTGGATTCGCTCGAACGCAAGGATTTTATGGACGCCATGGGCGCGGCCCTGGATGCCTACCGCGCCCGGGCGTACGGCCGTTTCCAGGCGGAGCAGCGTATTCCCTTCGAAACCGCGACCGTGCGCCAGTGGATCGGGGAAGCCGAGCGCTTTATTGACGCGTCGATCCGGGCTTCGCGCCGCTCTGACCGGTTCTACGATTCGTATAACCTGCTTTCCTTCTCCGGAGACCTCTCGCGGGCCGTAGTGAGCCCGCTCTACCCGATGCTGGAAGGCCAGGTTGCCGCCCTGTCTTCCGGTTATGTCCCGCTCGAAGAATGCGTTTCTCTTTATGAGCGGCTGCGCAACAGCGAGCTGTACTGTCCGGAACGTAAATCCTATCTGCTGTATCCTGAACGTACCTTAAAAAACTTTTTTGAAAAAAACATCTGCCCGGCCGGAATGCTGCGTGAAAATGCCCTGGTCCGGGAGCTGCTGGCCAGCGGCCATAAAGACCTGTTGTACACCGATGTCCGGGGCCAGCTGCGTTTCGGGCCGCGCCTTCAAAACGAGGTTGAGCTCGCGCGTGTCCTGGATGAGCTTTCCGCTGAAGATCGCTGGAAAGAGCTGGTCGCCGCTCATCGCGAGGGTATCGCCGCCGCCTATGAGGCTACCTTTCAGCATGAGAGCTTTACCGGCCGCAGCGGCGCCATGTACGCCTACGAGGGTTTGGGCAGCATCTATTGGCACATGGTTTCAAAATTATTGCTGGCCCTGATGGAGATCCGTCAACAAGCCCTGGCGGAAAAAGCTCCCGCCGCTTTGCTGGAACGCCTGGACGCGGCCTATCTGGATGTCCGCGAGGGCATCGGTTACCGTAAGACAGCGTGGGAGTGGGGCGCCTTTCCCTTCGATCCCTATTCGCATACCCCGAAGCACGCCAAGGCCCAGCAGCCGGGAATGACCGGTCAGGTTAAGGAAGAGGTCTTGACCCGGCTGGGCGAGTTCGGCCTGTTTGTCTCCCGGGGTCGCATCCGGATATTGCCGGTACCCTTTCTCTCCGGCGAGTTTCTGTCGGATGGCCGGAGTTTTGAGTATATCAATCAGGCCCTGCAAGGCGATCGCCTGGCCCTCTCCGCGGGAGAAGCGGCCTGCACGATGTGCCAGGTGCCCTTTGTGCGTAGCTGTTCCTCCGGAGAGATCGCGTTGACGGTCAGTTACGCCGACGGCAGTGAGCGGCAGTTTACGGAGGAGTTGGATGACGCTACCTCCCAGGCCATCTTTACGCGGAACGGCAAGGTGCGCGCGGTGCGGATTTCAGGCGGCATAAACTCAAACCCGTAAGGGGCTACCTAAAATGAAAAGCCGCGTTCCCGAAAGGGCGCGCGGCTTTTTTATTTCACAGCTTTGTTTCAGGCTGGACACCCCCTGGCTGGATACTACCTGGCTAGACGCCGTTGTGGCGGATGGCTTCGCGGTACCAGAGGGCGCTGTCCTTGAAGGTGCGCTGCTGAGTTTTAAAATCGACATGCACGATTCCGAAGCGGCGGTCATAACCGAAGGCCCACTCAAAGTTGTCCAGTAAGGACCATACAAAATAACCTTTGAAAGGCACGCCGGCGGTAAAGAGGTCGTGGGCTTCACGTAAGTGACCCTGGATATATTCCAGCCGCTGCCGGTCATGGATCCGGGACTGACCCGTCTCATCGGTACTCAGAGTGTCGTCGAAGGCCGCGCCGTTTTCGGAAATGTACAGGTCGACGCCCGGGTAGTCCCGGGCCAGAGTGGCCAGGATATCCTTCATCGCCGGATGATACACTTCCCAGCCCATCTTGGTTTGCGGCCCGTCTCCGTTACTTACGGCGGCTTGCAGGGGCTTGGCCTGCTCGTCAAAACGCGCCAGCTGCCGGAAGTATACATTTACCGAAAGAAAATCGATCTTTTGATTGATTATCTCCATGTCTCCGGCCTCGGTTTGCGGAAAGAGACCGCTGTCGCGCAGCTTTTCGGCAACGTCGGCGGGATAGCCGCCGGCCAGCAGCGGCCGGGCAAACCAGTCGTTTCCGGAGCGGTGCACCAGTTCGGCGGCGCGCTGGTCCGCGGCGCTGTCGCTTTCCGGATACACGGGCGCCATGTTCAGGGCTATGCCAATAGGGGCGCTCAGGCCGAGGGAGCGGTACTCCCGGACGGCCAGACCATGCGAGAGTAACAGATGATGAGAAACCTGCAGGGCCGTTTTACCGGTTTTATCCACGATTCCCGGAGCGTGTTCGCCCCAGGCGTGTCCGAGATAGGCGACTACCCAGGGTTCATTATGGGTGACCCAATAAGCGACATCGGCGCCGAGAGCCTCAAAGACGATGCGGGCGTAGCGGGCAAAGTGGGCGCAGGTTTCACGGTTCAGCCAGCCGCCGGTATCCTGCAGGGCCTGGGGCAGATCCCAGTGAAATAGCGTGACCATCGGCGCGATGCCGGCCGCGCGCAATTCGCGGACCAGGGTTTTATAAAAGTCCAGGCCGGCGGCGTTGACGGCTCCGGAACCGTCGGGAATTATTCGCGGCCAGGAGACGCTGAAGCGGTAGGCTTGCAGGCCGAGCTCTTTCATAATCTGAATGTCTTTTTGAAAAAGGTGATAATGATCGCAGGCGGTGTCGCCGGTGTCGGCGTTCAGGATCTTACCCGCGGTGTGCGCAAAGCGGTCCCAGGTGGATTCGCCCTTGCCGTCTTCCTGCCAGGCGCCCTCTATCTGATAAGCCGCTGTGGCGGCGCCCCATAAAAAACCTTCCGGATAGGCGCGGTTTTCAAATGTAAACTGCATGTTATTTCCTTTCAGCGACGGATTCTCGTTCTATGTATACCGGTAGGTATACTGTACGATGGTTTACCTCGGTACCCTCGATCAGGGACAACAGCAGGCCGGCGGCTTCAATTCCGAATTCGCGCAGCGGCTGGCTAAAAGTAGAGAGTGAAGGGATGATGTGCTTGGCGTATTCGGCGTTGTTGTCAAAGCCGATAATGGAGTAGTCCTTCGGACATTCCAGGCCGGCTTCATGCGCCGCCCGGATAAAGCCGAGCGCTGATGAATCGTTACTGGCAAAAACAGCCGTAAACGGAGGCAGGGAGGCCAGTGATTTTTTTACGGCTTGGTAAGTGGGCTCGGCAAAATAGTCACCGAAGATCTGGCGGTCGCTGCCGATCACGATACCATCTTCGGCCAGCCGCCCGGAAAAGCCTTGGAAGCGGTCATAGGCCGAAGGTACCTGCGGGGTACCCCAGATAAACAGAAAGTCGGTATGCCCTTTTTTCAGGAGCACGTCGGCGGCCTGATACCCGCCGTTGTAGTTGTCGACATTCAGCTGGATGATGGCCGGATTGGCGATCGGCCGGTCCATCACTACAAAGGGCTTACCCCATTGGCTGAGCAATTCCAGCAGCTGATCATCCTCGCGGGTGTTCAGGGGGAAAAAGATGATGCCGTCGAGCGACTTCTTTTTCAGGAATAACGGTATCTGGTCGCGGTAGCTGTGAAACTGATTGTCGATATTGCGTGTAAAAAACAGGGAGGTGAAAAAACCTTTTTCGTTGAGCGTGCTTTGTATTGAATGGGTCACTTCCCAATAGAAGGGGCCGATGCTGGGTGTCAGAATGCCGATGTTGTTAAAGCGCCCGGTCTTGAGGGTTTGCGCCGAAAGGTCAACCTGATAGGAAAGCTCATCAATGGCTTTTTGAACCTTTTCGGCCGCCGCTGGGCGGACGCTTTGAGGGTCGGCCAGGTAGCGCGAGACGGTGGCTGAGGATACATCCGCCAGTCTGGCGACATCTTTTTGGGTTGGCGTGGCCGCGGATAGTGGTTTTTCGGTTCGTGGTTTACTCATGATGACCCCTCGATGGCTACTGTTCAGTATTCTGGCTACGTATACAATATACGCCCTTGCTGTTTTTTTCAATAGAAAGATTCAGTTTTAGTAGAAATCCCGGCAGTAAATCGGTTTAGTTGATGTAATTTTCGTAATGTAAAGTATTTAAATACTTGTCTAATATAGATATATGTTGTATTTCTGATAATCAGGTACGGTTAGAGAATTCAGTATTGAACAGGTCGCTTTTAACACGCGGATTAATAAATCGTGAAAATACTGCGTAAATTAAGTGTATACGTTTACATTTTTGCTTGACAACTGAAAAAAGTGACCTTACACTGACCTCATCCGGCAGAAGCCGGCTACATCAATTACTGGAGGAATTATGAAACGTATAAGAACGGCAGCCCTGCTATTGCTGGCTGTTATGGCAGTTACTGCCATCTCTTGCTCAAAGAAAAACGAAACCGGAGCGGCGGGGGCCTACGACCCGTCAGTCGCCCAGGAAGTAACCATCGGTGCCTATGGCGATCTGGAAAAGGCCTACATCGCGGTGTTTAACAGCCCGGATTTTAAGGCTAAGTTCCCCAACCTCACGATTACCTTTCAGACTGCTGACTTCGGCGGTCACCACAATCGCCTGACCACCGTACTTGCGGCCGGTGAGCAGACCAACGATATTGAGGCTCTTGAGGTTGGTTTTATTGCTCAGTTTGTTGAAGCTGGCGGAATGACCGACCTGAATGCCGCTCCCTTCAAGGCTGCCGGCATCACCAAGGATATCGTCAAGTTCGCGATGGCTAACGCCACCACCACCGACGGCAATCTGGTGGCCATGCCGGTGGACATTGCCCCGGCCGTGCTCTTCTATCAGGAAGCCCTGGCCCGCGAGGCCGGACTGGATATGGATAACTTAAAAAATTGGGATGAATATATCGCGGCCATGAAAAAGCTGACCAATCCGGCCAAAGGCATTGTCGCGATTGAGCATCCTTCGGCCGTGCAGGCCATTCCGCTGAACGGCGGCAAGGGCGGTTGGCTGCGTAACGGCGCTCCGCTCGAACCCAAGGACAAATTCCTCGGCGCCCTGCAGCTGGTCCAGAAGGTTAAACTGGCCAATGTGGACGGCGACCTCGGCGCATGGTCCGGTCCCTGGTCCCAGGCCTATATGGACGGCAAGGTGGCCACCATCGTAAACGGCGCCTGGTTCGGCGGCACCCTGCGCACCTGGCTTTCTCCCGAGCCCGGAAAATGGCGGGTAGCGTACCTGCCCGGCAAGATGATGGCCAGTCTCGGTGGTACCTATCTTTCCATTCCCTCGACCGTACCTGCCGAACGCAAGGCAGCGGCTTGGGAAGTAATTAAGTACCTGGCCACCAGTCCGGTCGCCCAGCTGATTGTCTTCAAGGAAATCGACGCCTTCCCGGCCCTGACCACCGTTTATAACGACCCGGTCATGGATGAGCCGGTGGCCTTCTACGGCGGACAGAAGGTGCGCAAGATCTTCGCCGACGTCGCCCTGAATATTCCCGAGAACAAGGTTTCAGAATTTGACAACGTTATCCTGAGTATCTGGAACGGCGCGGTCAGTGACGTAATCAACGCGACCGCCACTCCGGAAGCTGCCTACGAAACGGCTCTCGCCAAGGTCAAGGCTACAATCAACTAATCGCCGAAGGCGAAAGGTGTTCTGACCTTTCGCTTTTCGCGGGATAGCCGGGTTTCGGGTCAAGGTCTTGCGGACTTGGTATCCGTGATCCGGCAGGCAAAAAAAAACCGGGAGGACAAACGTGAAACGGGGTGTTCAACTTCATGATATTTTACTCTATTCAATTTTAGGTTCTATGACGCTTGTTTTCGCTTATCCTTTTTACAGTGTCTTCATATTGGCTACTTGGCCGGGAAATCAGGTTTTGAGTTTCCCGCCGCGTTTCTTTTTCGGCAACGGACTGCTGGAAAATTTTCAGCAGCTGGCCTCACGCATTCCCTTCCTGCTTAACTTTTACAACAGCGCCGGTATAGCGCTGCTTTCCACCTTAAGCGTGCTTTTTTTCTGCACCATGGCCGGTTTCGCCTTCGCCAAATATCAGTTTCGCTTCAAAGAACAGCTGTATATGTTCGTCATCGCCACCATGGCGATTCCCGGATTCTTAAATATCATCCCGTTTTATAAAATGATGGTGCGGTTCGGATGGATCAATTCCTGGCTGCCGTTGATCGTGCCGGGCATGGCCGGGGCCTTTGGTATTTTTTTGATGACCCAGTTTTTGGAAAATTCCCTGCCGAGCGAAATACTGGAGGCAGCCCGCATAGACGGCCTGAACGATTTCGGACTTTTAATGCGGATGGTTTTTCCGCTGGCTAAACCGGCCCTGTCGGTTTTGGGAATCGTGACCTTTGTCGGCTCCTGGAATAATTTTACCGGACCGTTAATCCTGCTGCCGCGCATAAACTCAACGACCCTGCCGGTCGCGCTCAGTCTTTTGAACAGCCGGGTAGATAATAACATGGGCGCGCTGATGCTTGGCAACGCGCTGACGCTGCTGCCCCTGATGATCATGTTTATGTTCTTTTCCAAACAGATAATCGCCGGTCTTACTTCCGGCGCGGTAAAGGGGTGAGGCCATGAAAACAGCTGCGCGTACGCCGATCAAATGGGCGCCCTATCTCTTTATCAGTCCTTTTTTCGTGCTCTTTTGCATCTTCGGTATTTATCCGATCGGCTATTCAATCGTGACTTCTTTTTTTGACTGGAAGTTGATCGGATCCTCTACTCCGAAATTTATCGGTCTTGGAAACTATGTAAATGTATTAACGGTCGACCCCTATTTTTGGCGGGCCCTGTTCAATACGGTGGTGTTGCTGCTGACCGGCTCTCTGCTTCAGCATTTTTTCGCGGTTCCCTTGGCGGTGCTGATCAACAGCAAGCGGGTCAAGAATAAAGAGCTGTTCAAGACCGCTTTCTTTCTACCGTATATAACGAGCACTGTATCGGTAGTCATCATCTTCGGAATTTTGTTCGATACCAATTACGGAGTCGTGAACTGGCTGATCAGTAAAGTCAGCGACCGCGAAAAGATCCGCTGGATGCAGGAGTCCTTCGGAATCAAGGTGATTCTGTCCTTTATCCTGAACTGGAAATTCATCGGATGGAACATGGTGATTTATCTGGCGGGCCTGCAGGCGATTCCGGGAGAACTGTATGAATCCGCGGAGATCGACGGAGCCACGAAGGTTCGGCAGTTTTTTTCTATTACACTGCCGCAGCTTTTACCGATTATCTTTTTCGCGCTGGCGCTTTCGATTATCGGCGGTATGCAGATCTTCGAGGAGCCGTTCATTCTGACCGGCGGCTATGAGAACTTGGGCGGCGCCCAGAACTCCGGTTTGACCGCGGCCTACTATCTGATGTTTACGGCCTTCAAGGCTTACCGTCTGGGAAAGGGCAGCGCCATTGCCTGGCTAATGTTCCTGGTAATTATCATGCTGAACGGAATTAACCGGAAGGTAACAAACCGTTTGCAGAACTAAAACACTGTCCGGCCGAAGGTTGCCCTCCAGAACCTTCGGCTTTTTTTTTACGGTCGGCCGGGATGGATTCCTGCTTCACTGCCGAAGCGCTAGATCTTGAATCCCTCAACTTCCGCGGTCAGCGATCTGACTGCGTCAAGGTTGCTGTTCATCTCTTTGCGGGCAGTCGTGAATGATGACTCCAGTTTACGGATGCCCTCGGCGCGGGATTTCGAGTCGCCGGCCAGCAATTCAAATTTTTCAATCGTATCGTTTATGGCATTGGTCATTTGCGCCGTCTCGCGGGTCTGCTCCACGGTCTGCTTGCGGATGGCCATCGAGGCCTCGAGTACCTGGCCAAGGTTTTGCGCGACGGAACGGGTTCCAGCCGACTGTTCCTGCATCGCTCCGGCGATCTCGCTCGAGATCGCGGCGGCCTGCCGGATGCCTTCAATGAGAGCGCTCAGGGCCATTTCGCTGGCGCCGGATTTTTCCACGCCGTGTTTCACCTTCACTTCCATCGTTTTCAGTATTTCTTTGATGGTCTTAGTCTGAACCGTTGCGGTAGTGGCCAGGTTCCGCACCTCGTCGGCTACCACCGCGAAGCCGAGACCGCGATCCCCGGCATGGGCGGCTTCAATCGCGGCATTCATGGCCAGCAAATTGATATCAGCCGCGATCTTGTCGAGGGACTTGATTACTTTAAGTACACTTGCCGCCGACTTGTCGATCTCCTGAATCGCCTGCGAAGACTCCCGCGCTGTTTTTCCGCCGTCCTCGGCCTGAGCGCGCAGCTTTTCGGTAAGAGTGCCCGAACGGCTGGTCATTGATTCCACTGAATGGATGTTGGAGGCCATTTCTTCCATGGCTGTCGAGGTTTCCGCCGCGAACCGGTTTTGTGTTTCCGCCGCGGCTTCCACGCCTGTCACTCCCTGACGGAAGGACTCCAATATCGCTTTAAGCTTTTTGGATTCGGCTACCTGCTTCTCGATTTTTGTTCCCATCTTCAGGACGTCATGTCCGGTCTGTTTCGAAAGAGCTTCCGATTCGGAAAGAACCCTGTTGATGTCGACGGCTCCTTGCTGTGTTTCTTCGGCTGCCGCCGAGATCCGGCTCACGACCGCGTGAAATTGATCAAGCATGCGGTTGATCAGTTCGGTAAGCTCACCCAGCTCGTCCATACTGAGCAGGTTAAGCCGGTTTCGCAGATCCTTTCCGCCGGTCAGCACCTCGCGGATTTTATTCTTTAGGATGTCGAGCTGGTGACGCATGCCCCGCGACGCGATCGCCTGCACCGCGAGTGCCATAGTAAAGATGAAAAAGAAACATAAGAAAAAAACGTTACGCTGTAATTCTTCGGCGCTGATCGAGCGTTCCCAGGGCAGAGGCAGGGAGTTGATATTGATGCCGGACCGTCCGGAGAAATAAGGCAGCCGTTCGGCCATCAGGGAGCGATAGGCTTCCGCGAGCCCGCTTTCTTCGATCTCTCCCGCGGCAAGCATCCTCAGGGTATCAGTTTCTACGGAACGTGCGGTTACGGTATCCCCGATGTTAAACTGCATAAAAAACAGGGCGTAAAAAACCAGCTGTCCGGTAAGGATCATTTGCCGGGTGGTGCTGCGCTTTTCTTTTTTCCGGCTGCCGATCTCGCGGAAACCGAGCATGTCGCGCAGCGGGGCCAGAGCGCGGTTGTTAAGCTCTGTCTGCGCCGCGGCGTAAACCGAACCGCCGGCCAGATTCGAGAACAGGACGATCAGTCCAGAAGGCGCGATCAATCCTGAAAAGCGTCCGGACAGGATCATCAATAGTACATAACCGGCGGCAAAACCGGTCAGGTTGATCGCGAGAATGATGCCTGAGAACGATAGTATACGGATGCGCGTTTTTTCAGCTTCCTGCGGGGTAACGCCCTTTCCGGATTCGACGCGCTGCTGTACCCGCTGGAGCGGAAGCGCCAACAGGTAGACGATACCGCCGAATAGTATTGAAGGCAAAAGTACATACACTCCAACGAAACTGCCGACGGTCGCCGGCAGTTTTGACAGATCGGCAATACCGAGTATCAGATTGTCGCGGAAAAAGGTCATTGTCTGCATCAGCAGATAGACGGTATTGATCATGACTATGGAATTGAGGGTAATTCGCAGTGCCAGGTGCTTGGTTTTCATTCCATCAGTATATTCCGTTTTTTCCAAAATTGAAAGGATCAGCCGGATGGCCTGAAACAACCTGTCAACCGGCAAGCAGCGCTTTCCGCGTTCTGTCAGTTGCTCAGGCGGTACACCCTTACCCAGTCTACTTCCATCCGCCAGGGCAGGCTGTCGTTGTCGATGCCCTGGCGTCCGCCCCAGTCTCCGCCGCAGGCGATATTGAGTATCAAATAGAAGGGTTTGTCGAAGGGCCAGGACTGCCAGCCGCTATGGTCGTTTTCGTAGCTGAAGGTGGTCTCGCCGTCGACGTAGCATCTGATTAAATCCGGTGTCCACTCCATGCCGTACACATGGAATTCCTCGGAGGCGTCAGCGATTCCTCGGGTGCCGGTTTTATGCGTGCCGGCCTTGTGGTTAAAGGCTGCGGTATGCACCGTAAAGTGTACGTTACCCTGATCGTAGCCGACATGTTCCATAATGTCGATCTCGCCGGAATCCGGCCAGCCGACTCCATAGCCCCGCGCGTCTTCCGGCAGCATCCAGATAGCAGGCCAGCTGCCGACGCCCCGGGGCAGTTTGGCGCGTACCTCGACTCGGCCGTAGAGCATCGGCCGTCGCTGAAAGGTTTGCAGTTTGGCGCTGGTGTAGGGCCATCCCGCCTTTCGTTCGCGATGGGCCTCGAGTATCAGCAGGCCGCCCTCGACGCGGGCGTTTTTTTCGGCGTTGGTGTAGTACTGCATTTCATTGTTGCCGTAACCGCCGCCGCCGACAGCATACCGCCATATCGTCTTATCGAGGGTGCCCCTGTTAAAGTCGTCGGACCAGTCCAGCTCGTAACCCGCGTAACTGGCCGGCTTCTCGGTTTGGCAGCCGGTCAAGCAGCTCAGTACGGCGCAGCCGGCGATCAGTATAATGACGTCGAAAAGCTTGGGTTTTCGCGCACCGCTGTTGCCCTTTGAGAAGTTTATGATTGATTTTGTAGACGTATACATTTGTAAACTATACCATGATCCTTCAAGACTTGGCAAGAAAAACCGAGCTCATCAGGGCCGGAAATTGTATCGTGATTAGGCTTGGAGAGAATCGAAGGCCGCGATAACGTCGAAGAGCTCCGCGTCAATGCTGTCCTTACGCAAACGGTGGAAGGTGCTGTTAAAATTTTGCAGCAGTTCGTCGATATTCTGATCGGCGCGATGCATAGCGGCGAGGCGGCTGGCGTTCTCGCTGGCCAGTGATTCTGCGCATGAGCGGAAAAGAGAAACAAATAAATATTCGTTGATCAGGGCGCGTAGAGTGGCAGTATTGTTGCCGAAAACCTCAGAATACCTTCCTGAAGGCCAGGAGAGTGTGTTAAGATTTTTAAGCCATTTCTGGTCGAGCGGCAAGAGCCGTTGGGCAATCGGCGAATATATCGCTTCCGACTGCGGACGATTATAAAAGAGATACAGTTCCGCGTCCTCGGTCCGGGGTCGATTTTTTTCAGTCGCCACCAGAATTTCTCCGACGAGCGGCACTATACCCTTGACGGAAGCTGGAAGTTCGAAAAGCGCGATAACCGGCACTCCAACAGCACGCAGTCGGGCATGAACGCGCTCTCCAACGGCCCAGACCCTGGCTTTTCCCGGCAGTTCTGAGAGCTTTGCCAAGGCAAAATCGCAAATAATATCGTTGAACTGTCCGACCAGACCCTGATCGGAACCAAAGACTATCGCGTCTATTACCGGCTCTCGTCCTGTTGCCTGAGCAAGGAGTGTCTTTTGAGCAAGGGGAGTCCTCTGAGCCGTATTGCGAAGACAGGCGCTCAGTCCCAACTCGACAGACCGATAGTATTCGGTTAAGGCGCGTACCGAGTTTTCATATTGGCCTATGCTGGAAGCCGCCACGGCCTTCATCGTACGGACTACGGACCTGAGGTCCTGGGAGCTGTGTATCTTACGGCGAAGACTTGCAATAGTGTTGCTCATAAGGCGAGCGCGCCTCGCGCGGCATCGATCATCGTCGCCCGATCGGCATCGCTTAGTTTTTCGGCTGAATCCAAACGGGCGCGCAGGGCTTCGGGCAGCGCGTTAACGGCACGGAATAAGGCGTTTTCGGCTTCGACTATCCGCTCGAGAGGTATGGAGTCCATGAGGTTCTCCGCCAGGGCCAGCAGTAAACCGATTTGCTCGCTTACGGAGACTGGAGAAAATTCGCTTTGCTTAAGGCAGGCGCGGATGCGTTTACCGTGTTCAATCGTCGTTTTGGTTTCTTCGTCCATTCGCGCTCCAAAACGGGAAAAGGTTTCCAATTCTTCAAACTGAGCATAGGAGAGTTTGAGATCGCCCGTTACGGCGCGGTAGGCCGCTCGCTGGGCCTTTCCGCCAACCCGCGACACCGATTTGCCTACATCCACCGCCGGCAGTACGCCTAATTCGAACAATGCCGGGGACAGGTATATCTGCCCGTCCGTAATTGAAATGAGGTTGGTCGGAATATAGGCGGAAATATCCTGCGACTCGGTCTCGATAATCGGCAAGGCGTGAGTGATCCGCCGCCGAGTTCTTTGCGGAGGTGCGTCGAACGTTCCAGCAGGCGCGAATGGATATAGAAGATGTCGCCCGGGAAGGCTTCGCGGCCTGGAGGTCGGCGCAGCAAGAGCGACAGTTCCCGGTAAGCGCGGGCGTGATGGGTGAGGTCATCGTAGACAATTAACACGTCGCGGCCTTTTTCCATAAAGGCTTCCGCGATGCTGGTGGCGGCATAGGGAGCGACGTAGGTTAGCCCCGGCGGATCATTGCCCCGGGTGAGGACGACGACGGTATAATCCATTGCTCCTTTCTCACGCAGTACCGCCAGCGTTTTCGCGACAGCCGACGCCCTCTGGCCCAAGGCGCAGTAGACGCATAAAACCCCGCTCTCCTTCTGGTTGAGGATAGTGTCGATCGCGATCGCGGTCTTGCCGGTTTGCCGGTCGCCGAGTATCAGCTCGCGTTGCCCGCGCCCAATGGGGATGAGGGCGTCGATAACTTTCAGCCCGGTCGAGAGCGGCTCTGTAACGGGGGCGCGGTCCATGATGTGCGGAGAAGGTCTTTCTACGGGAAGTCGTTCGGAAGATATTATCGGGCCGTTTCCGTCGAGAGGGTGACCGAGCGGGTCAATTACCCGTCCGAGCAATTCATCCCCAACGACTACATCCATAACCCTGCCGGTACGCCGGACCTCGTCTCCCGCGTGAAGGTGTGTGTATTCACCGAGTAAGACTACGCCGATTTCTTCAGCGTCTACGTTGAACGCAATACCGAGAACATCACCGGGAAAGCGGATCAGTTCCTCGAAGCCGACGCCTCCTAGTCCTGATACGGTGGCTATAGCGGTAGAGACTTTTGTGATCCTTCCCAGCTCTTGAACTTCAAGTCGCGGGACAAACTCTCCATGAGTTTTTTTAATTTTCGCGAATGCCTCGTCATAATAGACCTGAAGGGGACTTGGAATCTCTGTCATTGGTTATTGGCCTTTATCAGATCGCTAAAATCTTCTTTTAAAGAAGATAGATAATCGGCTATATTCCAGGCGATTTTATGACCGTCGAAGACGAGTTCTATCCCGCCGATCAAATCTGATTTAGATTCGAAAGCGACCTTAGACTGAGTCTCAAGAATTTCCTTGAGCGCGGCCTCTATTGAGCTGCGCAGTTCCGGAGAAGTCTCGAAAGCGGTTCGAATGGTAACTGTCGTTGACTCTTTTTTTAGCGCGGTGACCATGGCTTCTTTTTGTGAGGCGCTCATATCACGTAAGCGCCGAGTAAAGACGGCTACAATCTGTTCTTCCAAACTGGCTTCCGCAATATCCTGCAATATCTTTCGGGTAACGGAGAGTACTTCGCTCTCCATCCTGTCCCTGACTGTTTTACGTAAGGCTGTTTCTTCGACAATCAAAGAATCTCGCCGTTTTTCGCTGAATTCATCCGCCTCAGAGCGCGCCTCTTGCAAAAGACGCTTCTTTTCAGAATTGCCCTCATCTTGCGCCTGTTTTAGAAAGTCGCCGCGTTGCCGGTCAAGGTCTCTCGTCTTGAGGTCATACTCTTCCTTCTGTTTTTGGGCGTCTGTCTTTGCGGCTTCGCCCTTCTCAAGGGTTTCACCGATCAGCTTTTCCCGCTCGTCAATGGCCTTGAGGATCGGCTTGTACAGAAAGCGTTTCATTAACCATAACAGGATGAGGAAGTTGAGTGCCTGGGCGACGACGGTGAACCAATCAATAGTCATGTCTTACTTTCCCGCAACTGCGATGACATGATTCCAGAAGGGATTGGCGAAGATCAGAATCATCGAGACCACGAAGCAATAAATGGCGGTAGATTCAACCATCGCCAGGCCGACGAACAAGGTTCGCGTAATGGTCGCGGAGGCATCCGGTTGCTGGGCTAACGAAGTCAGCGCCGTGGCGACGGCCTTCCCCTCACCCAGGGCGGGGGCCATGGTCCCAAATGCTGTAGTGATGCCGGCGATGATGATCGACACCAGGGCGATAATGGTTATGCTGTCCATATGTTCTCCTTATGAATTGACTGTTTCCAATTTGTGTTTTCTGACCCGTGTCGCGGCTGCGATATACACCGCCGCCAATATGCTGAAGATGTAAGCCTGCACCAGACCAGTGAGTAAGCCTAGCAGCGTCATGATGATGGGGAAGAGGAACGGAGTTATCACAAGCAATATGGCGACGATCATCGCCCCGCTCATCATGTTTCCGAACAGACGCACCGCCAGGGCCAGGGTTCGCGAAAATTTGCCGATAATATTAAACGGCAGCATGATGAAGGTCGGTTTGATATATGTTTTAAGGTAATTGCCCAAACCCTGCTCTGTGACGCCGAAATATGGTACGGCGATGAACACGGCGAGAGCCAATGTGGTCGTGGTCGAGAGCGAGCCGGTCGGTGGCTCGTAACCGGGAATAACCGTGAATAGACTGGAGGTCGCGATAAACAGAAAAAGCGTTCCCAGAAAACTAATATACCTTTCCGGATTTGAGAGGCCGATATCTGCTATCTGTTTTTCGATGCCGGTAACGACGATTTCCAGAAGATTCTGGGCGCGGGATCTTTTCCCTGTAACGGACAATTTACGGGTGACTATTTTTGACCCGACTGCCAAAACGATAATTATGAGCCAGGTAAACACAATGGTGGCGTTTAGTTTTACAAAACCGTACTGCCAGAATATCAGCTCATCGGGACTGAGACGCATATTCGGCCTCCGCTTCGGCGCCGCTCGTTTTTTTCATTCTTAGTGCGTATTGAAACATCAGCAGACGGGCGATAAAGAATCCCGCAACGCAGAGTGCCAGATTCTGCCATCTTCCGGCGGAGACCAGGTAGAAGCCTCCCAGAGTGACAGCGATGCGGATTATCAAACTTCCAAAAAACCAAAGAGCGGGATGTTTGGATAAAAGACCGCGCTTGATTGTCCAGAAAAGACCGGCGAAGAAGAAAGTCCCCAACAGCAACCCGGCGGCCATGGCTGCAACCATCGCAGCAATATTATTCATCGGTGTCCTCCTCTTTCATTTCCCTGCCTTCATTGTTTATCCAGCGCCAGGCATTGACGCAGCCAAAAATCAGACCGATTAACAATATCGTCAAAGTCCAGGAATACTTCCCGGGGAAACGCTCGTCGAGCCAAAAGCCAAGAGCCGCGCCGAGCAGGGTTGGAACGGTCACTGACCAACCGATCAGCCCCATCATCCCCAATCCATACCATACGCCTTGCACTCCTCTCCGTTTTACCCGGATTTTCCGCATGGCCTTACTGCGGATTTTACTGCTCAAGGCGCTTTTATCGCTCTTATTCATGATTAAAGCCGGCAATTTGACGAAGAAAGGCGCTTTCCATTCTGGACATTACTGAGCGGACATTTTGTTCTTGTTCGTTCATCATCATAAATTCTTTCTCGACTGTCTCCTGTAACTGTCGCAGGTCCGTTCCTCCAATGGCGTTGCGAACGGAAACCAGGACGTCAAAACCAGTCTTGACTAATATGCCCTGATCGACGGCTAGATAGGATTCGCTACCGGCGCTGTTTTTGTAGGCGAGGATGCCCGGCGTGAGGGCTGCTACGCAATCAACTCTATGGGGAAGAATTCCCAGCGATCCGGCTTCTGTATCTGCGACAATGCCAGTGACGCCGCTTACCGAGGCGAAGACGCAAAACGGCAGAAGAATTTTTAGGTTCATCAGCGATTTATCCGGCATTGACGGCCTCTTTTTTTGACGTTCCCTTTGCTTCCTCTATTCCTCCGATCATGTAAAAAGAGCGTTCCGGGTAGTCCTTGAACTCGTCGCGCAGAATCCTTTCGCACCCATCCAGGGATTCCGCAAGCGTGACGAGTTTGCCCTGTAAGCCGGTAAATTTTTCGGTGGTAAAAAAGGGCTGGGTAAAAAACCGTTCCAGGCGTCTGGCCCGGACGACGAGCTCCCGGTCCTCTGAGGAGAGCTGTTCCAGCCCGAGCATGGCTATGATATCCTTGAGATCTTCGTATTGGGCCAGGGTACTCCGAATCTCCTGCGCCAGACGGTAATGCCGTTCTCCAATGATAAGCGGAGTCGCCATTTTCGAACTGGACTGCAGTGGGTCGATTGCCGGATAGAGAGCCTGACTCGCGCGTTTGCGCGAGAGCACAATAGAAGCTGACAGATGCGAAAAGGTATGCACAGCCGCGGGATCAGTAAAGTCATCCGCGGGAATGTATACCGCCTGTATCGAGGTGATAGCCCCGCTCTCGGTATTGGCGATTCTCTCTTCCAGTTGGGCCAATTCGGTACCCATTGTCGGCTGGTAGCCTAGGCGGGAGGGCATCTGTCCCAATAAGCCTGACACTTCCGATCCGGCCTGGATAAAACGGAAAATATTGTCGATCAGCAGCAGTACGTCGCGCCGATCTTCGTCGCGGAAATATTCGGCCATGGTAAGCGCCGCATGTCCGATGCGGAAGCGGCTGCCGGGAGGTTCATTCATCTGGGCGAACAGCATCACCATGTGGGGCAGGACTCCCGCGTCTTTCATCTCCCGGTAGAGTTCTTCGCCTTCACGGCACCGCTCTCCGATGCCGCAAAAAATACTGACGCCTTCTTGGTGTCCGATCATGTTGTGAATCATTTCGGTGAGCAGAACAGTCTTGCCGACGCCGGCGCCGCCGAACAGGCCGGCCTTGCCGCCTCGCTCGAGCGGAACCAGCACGTCGATAACCTTGATACCCGTTTCGAAAATCTCTGAAGTAGTCGCATGCCTCTGAAGAGACGGCGGAGCCTGATGGACCGATTTCCACCGGATGTCCACTGGCTCGTCCTGCCTGTCGATAGCCTTCCCGAAAACGTTGAACATCCGCGAGAGAATTCCCTTGCCAATGGGAGCCATCAGGGTGTCCCCCGAATCTTCAACCGGAGCCCCGCGGGCCAATCCTTGAGTGGGAGTCAGCGCTATTCCTCTGACGTGCTGTGCGTCGAGTTGCGCCAGTACCTCGATAACTATCTTTCCATTTTCTGCGTGTAGCAGAGAATAGATTGCAGGCAAACGGGAATCGAACTTAATGTCGACAACGCTACCGCGAACCGAAGCTACGGTGCCCAGGTTGAGTTGATCGGGTAGAGTAGTCATCTTTTTGTATTCCTGTTTTGGCAGTGTGTAGTTAAAAAAGCCATACATAAAACGTACGCAACCGTAAAGACGGTATCTGTGCGGTAGCGTACGTTTAAGTTTAAAGGGTAAAAAAAATCTCCAATGGCCCGGCTTATTTTTTTTGGTTTTCCTTAGTTCCTTTTTTTCCGCCCGTCATTGGACCTTGACCAATACCCTTTCCAGCCTCCGGTTCAGTACCTTGTCCCATACCCTTTCCGGCGCCCAGTCCGGCACCAATTCTAAGTCCATGACCGTCTTTCACTCCCTGTCCTTTGGGTCCTGTTCCATCTTTGTTCGGCATAAGTATCTCCTTTGCTTTGGTAGGCCTGACGACTTGCTAATCTTCCCACTTCCAATCCACTACTTCCGGCATATCTATCCCCTGTTCTTCGATATAAAACCTATGTTCAATAAGCTTGTCCCGCAGAAGCTGCTCAAGGGCCAGTCCCTTCTCGGTAGGGGGTAGCCGTTTAACCGCGTCCAGGGCTAGGTGAAACCGGTCAAGATCGTTTAGTACCGTCATGTCAAAATAGGTAGTTATTGTTCCCTCTTCTTTATAGCCATGGACATGCATGTTCAGGTGATTGTTCCGGCGGTAGGTCAACTTATGAATCAGTGAGGGATAACCATGAAAGGCAAAGATGACCGGCTTGTCTATGGTGAACAGCGCATCAAATTCATCGTTGGTTAAGCCATGCGGATGGGCGGTGTTCGACTCAAGCTTCATCAGGTCGACAACGTTTATTACCCTTATTTTTAGTTCCGGTAAATGCTCGCGCAGGATGGAAACAGCGGCTAGGCACTCCAGCGTCGGTACGTCTCCACAGCA
This sequence comes from Treponemataceae bacterium, assembly GCA_942493045.1. GTDB lineage: Bacteria > Spirochaetota > Spirochaetia > Treponematales > Treponemataceae > Teretinema. The sequence goes on from OW818665.1 coordinate 3,094,935, forward strand.
AGCCATCACTACGTCCGGTTCTTTTCCGTGATCGCTGCTTGCCCATTGCCAGACACTGATTCCTTTGGCGCAGTGCTCAACCGCCTGTTCCATCGTCAACCATTGCGGGGCCAGGTATTTACCGGCGATCACCACATTCACATACTGGCGGCTGCGCAAACAATGATCGCCGACCGACAGCAGACAGTTCGCGTCCGGCGGTAGATAGACCCGCACGATCGAGGCTTTTTTGTTAACCACATGATCGATAAAGCCGGGGTCTTGATGGCTAAAGCCATTGTGCGCCTGCTGCCAGACATGGGAGGCCAGCAGATAGTTAAGCGAAGCGATGTTTTTGCGCCAGGGTAATTCGGCGGTGACTTTCAGCCACTTGGCGTGCTGGTTGAACATGGAGTCGATAATATGAATAAAGGCTTCATAGCAATTAAAAAGCCCGTGCCGGCCCGTGAGTAGATAACCTTCCAGCCAGCCTTCACATTGATGCTCACTGAGTATTTCCATGACCCGGCCATTGGCGTCCAGAAATTCATCGGACTCCACCATGCTGGCTACCCATTGCCGGTTGGTAACTTCAAATACGCTGTTCAATCGATTGGACAGGGTCTCATCCGGGCCAAAGATCCGAAAGTTGCGCTGAGCTTCATTAAGCGTAATCACGTCCCGCAGAAATACGCCGAGCGTATGCGTGTCGGAAGCCTGCGCTGCTCCGGGTGAGGGAACCTTTACCGCGTATTTGTGGAAATCCGGCAGGATCAGGTCCTGCAGCATCAGGCCGCCGTTGGTGTGCGGGTTCGCGCCCATCCTGCGCTTTCCCTCCGGGATGAGCTCCGCCAATTCCGCTATGAGACGTCCGTTTGAATCAAAGAGTTCTTCGGCCCGATAGCTTTTCAGCCATTGTTCCAAAAGCTGTACGTGTTTCGGGTAGGCGGAATCAATCAGTATTGGAATCTGGTGGGCTCGGGAGGTTCCCTCGATCTTCAGGCCGTCGACGAATTTCGGGCCGGTCCAGCCTTTGGGAGAGTTTAGAACGATCATTGGCCAGCGCGGACGGGTCGCGTCGTTTTTACTTCGGGCATTACCCTGAATCGCCTGGATTTGCGCTATCACTTCATCAAGGGCGGCGGCCATCAGTTGATGCATTTTTTCCGGATCATCGCCTTCCACAAAATACGGTGTCCATCCGCAGCCTCGTAAAAACTGTTCCAGCTCCTCATGTTCAATCCGGGCGAACAGCGCGGGATTGGCGATCTTATAGCCGTTAAGATGCAGAATCGGCAGAACGGCCCCGTCGGTTATGGGATTTAAAAATTTATTGGAATGCCAGGCCGCCGCGAGGGGGCCTGTTTCGGCCTCTCCGTCACCGATGACGCAGGCCACGACCAGGTCGGGATTGTCGAACGCGGCGCCAAAAGCGTGACTCAGTGAATATCCCAGCTCCCCGCCTTCGTGAATCGACCCCGGTGTTGTCGGTGCCACATGGCTGGAAATGCCTCCGGGAAAGGAAAATTGCTTAAATAACTTTTTTAAGCCCTCCTCGTCCTGGGTTACGTCCGGGTACACCTCGCTCCAGGTACCTTCAAGGTACACATTGCCGACAATCGCGGGACCGCCGTGACCCGGACCGGCGATATAAAACATATTAACATCAAGAGTTTTAATAATCCGGTTTAAATGCGCATAAATAAAATTCTGGCCCGGGGTAGTGCCCCAATGGCCTAAAAGCATGGGCTTGATATGCTCCAGCCTTAACGGTTCACGCAGTAAGGGATTATCGCAGAGATAGAGCTGCCCCACAGACAAGTAATTTGCCGCGCGCCAATAAGCATCAATCTTGGCGAGCGTCTCCGGGGAAAGCGGGTTTGTTTTCATGTGCTGTTTTCCTTTTAGGAGTGTTGGCAGACTGCTGTCCTGGGTGCCTCCTCTATATAATATAAATTCCCGACAGCCCGCTTCCGTGCGCTGGCGCACAGAGAGCGCTGCTATAAGGTTTTGCCTGAGCAAATTAGTTTGATTTACAAATCGACCATTATGATTTATTCTGAATGAGGCTTTGAGCTTATGTACAACTTTAGGAGAAACTATACATGATAAAAAAGTTATCTGTAATTTTATTGCTTTTACTGGTTACCGCGCATCTTTTTGGTAATGGAAAACGGGACGCAGAGCCTGACGCGTTTACTATCACGCATTCTTATGATTTTTCTTTTACAATTGATCCTGATCTGGCCCCGCGCGTCAGCGATGGAAGTATCGTGTTCAGTTTACCTGTTGGAAATAGAGATTTCGTGCGATTATCCGGAGATTTTCTAAATTGGACTGATCAGGGGCCACTCTTTACGAGAATCGGTGATATATATCAGATCAGATATCCCTTGCCACCGGGCAAGACGTATCGCTATAAGTTTGTAACCTCAAACGGCTGGCTTGCCGATCCGAATAATCCGGAAATGGTCGACGACGGATACTCAAGTTTTAATTCGATCCTCAAGCTTGATGCGAACGGCGAAATTATCGAAGCCAGTCCAACAAAGGTGTTTGACAGAAGGTCCGATTCGCAACATTTTTCCCTGTACACCCAAACAGATTTTATTAAAAATGAATCTCAGGTTAATGAAATGCTCGAGAATTGCGAGAAAATCAGACGGGAATTAATTTCATTTGTCGGGTCTTCAATCGAGTTAAATACCTCGGATAGAATAGAGATATTTTACCGCGAGCCGACAACCAATAACTCTTCCGGTGTGGTGGTTGAGAATAAGATGTGGTTAACCGTTCCTGAAGAAGCTTTGTGGTGGACGGTGACTCATGAGCTTGTTCATATCCTGATTGGCACCACCGGAGTAAATATTCTCGATGAGGGAGCCGCCGAAGCCATTACCGCATTGCAAAAGAACAGTAGAATCAATTCTTCCGCGAAATTCTATTTTCGCAAGATTCCCGGTGAGCTGAAAAAACGCAATGCCTTTATTCCTTTGCGGGAAGTGCTAAATACAAGATTTATTCTGAGCCCCCGTGTCCGTGATCTGTATGGAGAGTCGGCGGCACTGGTCCTGTTTCTTTTTGATACCTATCCGAGGGAAGACGTCTTGCGTGTAATCAAGACCGGAAAGTTTGTAGATCTCGGCCGGTCAATAATTGAACTGGAAAACGATCTTTTAAGATGGTCGAGATGATGAACTGGGAGGTTTTGTTATATTCATTATCTCAATTAAGTATATTATAAAAGGGTACGATTCTCCTTGATTTGTTTCTTTTTAGTATTTTTTTAATCAATGAAGTTGACTTAATTAAAATATGAGACATACTAATGTTAACAAAAAAGTATAAGAGTGGAATGATAATTGAAAGTACTATTTATTACATCTGAACACCCCGCCCGATTGTTTGGAGGGCTAGGAACTTTTACTAGGGAATTTACACTTGAACTGAAAAAACACGCCGAGGTTAAGGTTGTTCTTTTCAATTTAGGCCCAGAAAAACCTCCAAAAGCAGATCATTTAGTTGATGTTGTTCTTTGCACAACATTCGCGTTTGAGGCCTTTTCACTTGAGGCCAGAATTCTGGAAAACGCTGCAAGTTTTCGTGCGCAGCTTGATCAGATAATTCATCAATTTAAGCCAGATATTATTCATTGTAATGATCGACAAACCTATTTGCCATTTAGATTTAATACAAATGTTTTTTATTCTTCACACCTTTTATATTGCGATATGTTGTCTATGCAAGCTCTCGATGATGTATATTTTCAAGAATTGAAAATTGAGCGTTGTGCTTTGTCCCGAGCTGCAGGAGTGGCTGTATACTCTTCGTTTGCCGCTAAGCGTGTAAATCAATTGCTTCCCCATACTTGTTCTCCGATTATCTTGCCGCTTGGCTTTGATTCTACTCGTTTTATTTCTAAAAAAGAGCCGGGTAAGCTACGAATCGCCTTCTTTGGACGTTTTGAAAATGTGCAGAAGGGCGTTGTGCATTTCATCAATGCGGTAAATTTACTGGGGTCTTCTTTTTTTGCTAGTCATAATGTTGAGTTAAGCCTATACGGTAAAGGGGAATTTGGCACTGATATTAATGTCACACTTTTTAAAAATGTTGGTTTTTTGCAGGGCGACGACCTGATTCGAGCCTATGCTGAAACCGATATTGTTGTGATGCCAAGCCGTTATGAACCTTTTGGGCTGGTTGGTTTGGAAGCAATGGCGGCTGGTTGTTTGTTGCTGGCTACGGCCGGCCAAGGTATGGATGAGTATGCTGTTGGTGGTAAGACATGTGTAACTATTCCTAGTGAAGAACGTGGTATTGCTTCAATATTGAATAAAGTAATCAGTAATTTTCAGGAATATATACCCATTGCTGAAGCAGGACGTAAAGCAGTCCAAATATGGACCTGGAAGAGAGCTGTTGTTGCACACATGAAGGTGTATCAACAAATAATAAACGGGAACCATGAGAAATTAACCGCAGCGTATCGAAGTGAATTAACAAATGTAAATAATATGTTTCAAACTTCTGATGTAGCAATTCGTGACAAAGAGGTTGAAAAAATCCACTTTCTACTTAAGAAATGCGCTGTGGTTTTCTCTGATTCCAGCAATCTATTCATTACCGTTGGTCAATTGAATAATATTGGAGAAAGTAATAACGCTTTGGTTGTTTCTGTAACAGAGAAAGATTCTGATGGTGTAAACCCGCGTTTGGAATGTCTATTCTATAATAACGACCAATTTGAGTGTGTTTGTGTGGTTGGCGCTTGGGAAAGCGTATTTCAACCAAAATTTGCGCTTGGTGAATTATTTCGTATCGCATCGAAACGTATTGTCATTGTATATAGAACCGGTTCTCGTCTTCCATGGCAAACGATTATGATGGAAGGCGATCAGGATTGGTCGGATCTTCAAGGAAAAGGTGAATCGTTGTGGGGGTTGGTCTCAGAAAAGCAAATTAGTTTGTTTTCTGATACTGAATATAGTTATGTCGAATGGTTGAAAAAAGGAGTCTGAGAATGAAAATGTATTTGAATGATTTTAAAGAGCTAACCATGGCGGAGCTACTCTCGGTTAACGGAGGGTATACAACAACAGCTTACTATCCATCTTCGAGTGGCGGGTATAAAGAAACTTCTGTGCCCACCGATCAACCTGCGCCCCCGCATAGCGTGAAACCAGATCATTATAGCGAAACAAGCGGTTGGGAACCTGGATGGGGCCCTGATGGTTATCATGGCGTTGAGGAAGAAGAATCCGCGGATCCAATGCCGGAGGCAAAAACTCAAGCGAATTTCCCGAAATGTGATGTTTATGCCTGGAATTTAGCAAGAGAAAATGGGGTTGACCCTCGGGGTGAGGATGGGGTTAATTGGAGTAATAACTTGACAGTCGATGAAATTTATCAACAACATTATGCTGGTGAAGTTGATACGACACCTGAAACTGGAAATGCAGGGAAATGTGGTTATTTGTTTTTTGATTGGGCATCTGAACCTGGTTCTGCAAAAAATCATATGGAGTATTGTGAGATATCAGCTGATGGATTATCGTATACTCAGTGGTATACTAATGGCACGTCTGCTCCTGTACCTCACACTTATACCTTCGCTGAAGATTCTAATGGTTTTGCTACGACAAATCCAAATAGCACAATGGTGTTTGTTCCGTTGAACTAACTGAAAGATTTCTATTTAATCAATAGAGTGTGAGGAATAGAATATTATTGGCTTTTTTTCACACGCTATGTTTTTTTTAGGAGATAAAAATGAAGTTTGTTGTTCGTTACCTTATGATAATTATTTTTTCTTTTTTTGCCATGTGCGCTTACTCCAAGAATGTTGATCTTGTAATTGTAACTACTGCTGGAGAAAGAGTGATTCGAAGTGTTCCTGATGATGTAAGGGAGTGGGGATTCGCACAAACAGATACCACAAAATTTGAGATTCTAACGGTTGAAAATATCGAAGTGTTAACCCAATTGGAATTCATAGAGTTTATAAATGTCACAACAATACATGACTATTCCTTTTTAAGCAAATTACCAAAGCTGCGAAAACTTAGCCTGGGCGGGTGTAGTGTCTTTGATCTGAAATTTCTTGAAAGCTTAACTAATTTGGAAGATTTGTCTTTACACATATTTATTCCTGAAAGTATCATTGAAAAGATTAAAGTTACCCCTATTGATTTACTGAATTTGAAAAAAATCAAATATATAAGTTTTAATTCAATACCAGTTCCACCTTTTATTAATGTACAAAATCAGCCTTATTTAATTTTGGATAATAATAACATCGAATCGCTTAGTGTTTATGATTTAGAGCTGTTGAGTGATTATTCGCTAGTAACGATGAGATATAACCCGATTGTAAGTAATCAAGCCGAGCGTTTGAAATGTGCCGGGCTACCAATTGTTTTTGACTCAGGTATAATTCTGCCGGATGAGGTTGTTCAGTATATGCGTGGGGAAGTTGAGTGATTTGTAAAACTATGTACTCTGAAGCATCGATAGTTAAAGGTGCCCCGCAATATCTTAGGGCGTGATAGATGAGAAATATAGTCATAACTTTATGTTTGCCTTTTTTGATAACTTTCTATCTCTGGTCGTCGGGTCCATCTGAGTTATCGCAGCAATCAGAGGGAATAGCTTTTTTAACTGGAGCTTGGGATATTTCAATAGATTTAAAGACAATTGAGTGCGAGTATTCTTGGGGTAAGGCACGCTCTGTTCTTAATAGTTCTCACGTTTTTGATTTAGAAATTCCGAATCCTTATGTAGAAGTCGGGGGTATGGGTCGATTTGCAGTTCGAGATATTCAACAGATCGATGATGTGGTTAAATTGACAATTTTCTTCGATCGAGAAGGAAAAGAATATGAAATAGTTGTTCATAAGGTAGATGATAATCATATTTGGATAGAACGAATGTTTTTGTTTGGTCAAGGCGCAAGCGAACGAATAGACTTGGTTAAAATTGATGGGCCCTCTATGATTCCTTAAAAGGGATTTTTTTATTCCTGTCGCATCGAAACGTATTGTCATTGTATTTAGAACCGGTTCTCGCCTTCCATGGCAAACGATTATGATGGAAGAAGATCAGGATTGGTCGGATCTTCAGGGAAAAGGTGAATCGTTGTGGAGGTTGGTCTCAGAAAAGTAAATCAGTTTGTTTTCTGATACTGAATATAGTTATGTCGAATGGTTAAAAAAAGGAGTCTGAGAATGAAAATGTATTTGAATGATTTTAAAGAGCTAACCATGGCGGAGCTACTCTCGGTTAACGGAGGGTATACAACAACAGCTTATTATTCAACTTCGAGTGGAGGGTATAAAGAAACTTCTGTGCCCACCGATCAACCTGCGCCCCCGCATAGCGTGAAACCAGATCATTATAGCGAAACAAGCGGTTGGGAACCTGGATGGGGCCCTGATGGTTATCATGGCGTTGAGGAAGAAGAAGAATCAGCGGATCCCAGCAATCCCGCTGTTCCTTCTGGCCCAAATAATCCTGCTGTGCCTGCTAATGTAGATAACATTAACGATTCGATAGCAGAAAATAGTGGTACGAATTATGATAATGATTGCGATGATTGGGTAATTGGCGTATTAAATGATGCTGGTGAAGATATTGGTGGTACAGCATTAGAAGGAGACAAGACCTGTGCTCAAAGAAAGGCAGAACTAACTGCACAATGTGATAATGAAGTATATTCAAGTAATGAGCTAAATGATGGCCAATGGTATGTTGGTTGTAGCTCAGATCACATGTTTTTGGTTAAGAAGAATTCTGATGGATCATATCAAATAGCTGATACAACAGGTTTTGAGGCTTGGAATAATGGTCTTTCTGGCTCTCATGGGATTAATGATTATAATGCAAGCCCAACATATGGTGGTAGTGATGCAATATATATTCCATTATAACATTAAAAACCCTAGTGGAGAATCTTTGTTGTTTTCATAGCGCTGTACAATAAATTAATTGAAAACAGTGTTTTTTTCTAATGTTGAATAATGGAATGGTTGATTTTCTATCTATTATTGAATTTTATTCAATAATAGATAGTTTCATTTTCTAGTAAATACATATTATTTAGGAGTGTTTATGTTTCGAACGAATATTGTTTCCCTTTTATTATTGGTATTCATTACAACAACTGTGGTAGAAGCACAGGAAAATTTAACTCAATTTGGAAAAGGTCAGGAGTTGACAAGTGTCCAGGTTGGAGTATTATTCTCTGACATTTATGAAAACGCAAATAGCGATTTTAAGAAATATTTCTTTAAAATAATTTCTGAACAGTATCAATTCGAAGGTTGTAGTAATCCAATATTTTATGAAGTTACGGAAATCGGACGGATGGGATTTGCTGCAGATCGAGAAATAAATCAACGTCTCTTTGTTGTTGTTTTTCCTCCTCATACAAAATGGAGGTACTTTGATCCAAATAATGGTGTTAAACAAATTGAAATTTCTGGAATGCCTGGTAAAGAAGTTTTATTTGCTGATTTATCCGGTTGGTATTTAACTTTCACGCAAAATGTTGCTAATTCGGATTTTTCCATTGTAAAGTATAATAATGCAAATTGATGGGTCAGCAATGGTAAGTAACTCAATATTGGTAGATGAATAATCTTATAAAGAAAACCTTCTTTGTTTCGCTATTCATTGGCTTGGGGCTTTTGGTTTTTGCGAATGATCTCATGCTCAATATTTCGAGAACGATAGGATCAACGTATCAAGAAGTTCAGCAGAATCTTGGAAAACCATTGAAAGAATCGATGATGACAATGCCGGATGGTCAAACAAAGAGGTTTTTGTTTTATTCCGGAATTCAGGTGCATATTGGCTTGCTGAATGGGAAAGAATACCTCGCAAAAGTTATTATTTTTGACCCATTGATTCAACTAATTGAGGGTGTTGCGGTTGGGGTTAGTTTGCAAGAAAATATTGGCTCGATAGGGAATGATTTTCGGAGTTCATCGGGTTCCCACGAATTTGTCTTTGAAAGATATGGTCTGCGGAATCCTTACAAGCTAACTCTGTTTACGGATGTTTCCGGAATGATCGTCAGAATTGAGATTGAAAATGCAATATATTGGTATGGGTAGTGGTATCAGCCGAAGGTAATTTAGCATGGAGTATTAACTTCATGCTAATAAAAAAATGTGAAAGAAACGTAAGGAGATCAAAAATGAAAATGTTTTTAGGCGAGTTCAGAGAGTTGACAAAGGATGAGTTATTGACTGTGAATGGTGGTACAGATTATGAGATGTTAAGCTATGATCAATATGGTAGATTGATTGGTCCTGCCCACCCTTCATCTTCTGGAACTGTTCCGACTACAATTCCGTCGACAACGTCAGGTTCTCCGTCAGCATCGTCAGGCTATTCGTCGACATCGTCAGGCTATTCGTCGACATCGTCAGGCTATTCGTCGACATCTGGTGCCGGAGGTGGCTCAATATCATCCGATGAAGGTCAGACATCATCCCCCACAACAGTGCCCACAACTGGAGTCCCTGAAATTGCTATTTGGGGACAGATTAGTGATGCAGACGCTGAGAAAATTCGAATGCAGGATGGAGGGAACGAGTTGATGGGTGATGGAGCAACATTGCAGTTAGAGGGTTGTAAAATGGCTGCAACCGCACAAATAATTACCCAGATAACTGATGGAGCTCCCATTTCTGTTAGCGAGGTTAATAAGTTTGCAGACGCTAATGACGACGGTTTACTTGAGCAAGCAGAAATTTCAAAGTATTTACAGGATAAAGTAGCTGCGAATGTTGATGTGACAACAGATTATTGGGAAACGCAACTATCACTTGACAATATTGAAAAGAGTTTGGCGAAGCCTGGCACCCATTATATTTTAGCGCGTGCAGAAAATGTACATGGTGGGGATCATTGGATAGTTCTTGAGGGAAGTTATACCAACAATCAAGGACAGGTTGAGTTTAATTATAATCCGAGCAGTACTAATGATGCTGGACGTAGGTTTGTTCTGGGTAATCCACAACCAGGACAAGAAAATGTATATAAAATATCAAGAGTTGAGATATTTACAATCAACTAATCCCTGAAGGAGAGTTCGAAAATGAGAAAGCCAATATTTCTTATATTATTACTAGTTAGTGTTATCACAACAATAAGTTGTTCCGAACCAAATTTATCATTTGCTGATTTAAATCCTCTCTTTCTAGGAGCCTTCCCGCACAGGGAAATCAATATAAATCTTATCAAGGGGAAGGTGTTTCACCAGTTCTCTGAGGAGTATGATCTAGATCAAAACGGTAGACGTAGTTATGGGGATACTTATACTCCTACTTTTAACCATAATTATTATTTTTTCGATTCAAATGGAAGAATATCCCGTTGGTTGAAAGAAATGATACAAAACAATCAAGTGATTTCATCAATTGATTCTTTGTATTCTTATAATCGAGATGACATACATGTAAATGTCACAAAGTATCTTGTTGGTTATCAGCCAATAGTATCTGAGTATAGTATTGCTAGTAATAAACAAAACGAAACAATTAAGTTTGAGAGTAAGATAATCTCTGGAATAAATTTAGATGGACCAGGTTTTAGTTTTTATAATAAACTGATCGATGGTAATAAAGTTATTTCAGATAATCCAGGTGGCAACCAGTTGGGTCGGGTTGAAAATGTATTTTCTGTTGAGGATAATACTTGGATAGTGAATGACTACAAAAAGGATGTGCTTTACTCAAAGAAGACATATACTTTTAACGGAATACTTCTGAGTTATATACTTTACGCTAAGTTTGAGATAGTGCATATGTATTCAGTGGCTGAGGGGGAGGGTTCTATGCAAGTTTTTCATGATGGTGTATTGATTAGTGATTCTGTTCTTGAACGCCGGCTAAACCCGGCCGGTTTTTTGGAATTTGAACAAATCACCAAAAAGGATGGCGGGGTATCGACGTACCGGGCTGAAATTATTGACGCAAAGGAATAAACGAAGAGAATGTGGCGGGGTATTGTATTACAACATGATGAAACTGACTGCGCTGCTGCTTGTTTGGCTACAATAGCGAAGCATTATGGGAAAACGGTCGCGATAAATAGAATTCGCATGCTTTCTGGAACCGACAAGATGGGGACTTCTGGTTTGGGAATAGTGCGGGGCGCTGAGGCATTGGGTTTTTCGTGTAAAGGGGTATTAAGTCCAGGGAAAAACTTTCATCCAGACCTTCCCTTCCCAATAATAGCTCATCTTAAGCAAGATGTGATGGATCATTACGTAGTCGTGTATAAAATCGGAAAGAAAGTGAGCGTGGCCGATCCCGCGTCTGGTATTGAAAAAGTACCTTTATCCGTCTTTCAGGAAAAATGGACAGGAGTGTTTTTCTTACTAATACCAGATTCCGGGTTCGAACAGACAAAAGAAACAAAGGGCCTGTTTAGCCGCTTTGCATATTTATTGAAACCACACAAGAAAATTCTGATAGAAGTGGCTGTAGCGAGCATTGTGTTAAGTTTTTTAGGGATTGCAACGGCGTTCTATTTTCGCTTTTTGATAGATGAGGTCCTTTTCTCTGGACTAGAACAAACGTTGACTCTTTTCTCTGTAGGATTTTTCTTTGTTATAGTATTTCAGGTACTAATAGGATTTTCCAGAAACCAGTTAATGCTATATATGAGCAATAAAGTAGATGCCGTATTGATTTTTGAATATTTTGAGCATGTACTGCATCTTCCGATGGATTTTTTTACGACTCGAAAAACCGGTGAGATTCTGTCAAGAATTGGCGATACCGTTACAATAAGGCATGCTATTTCTTCTACCACATTAACTGTCGTATTAGATTCTTTGATGCTCGTGATCGGCGGTGTGTTTCTGTTCGCTTTTGGATCAAGTTTGTTGGTTGTCGCGATAATTCCTGTGTTATTATCTGCGGTCCTTGTATGGTTGTTTGCAAAGCCATATAAAGAAAGATTGAAACAAAAAGCAATTATTGATGCTGAGAAACAATCTACAATGGTTGAGAGCATAAACGGCATTGCAACAATAAAAGCCCTATCAACAGAGCTAAAGGCGTTTGAACGGGCTGAAGTCCGTATCGTTGATTCAATCAACAGGGGTATTAAGCTCGGTACCTTATCGAATTTTCAAGGCAGTGTACAAACATTCTTATCACAAACAGGAACTTTAGCGATTTATTGGATAGGTAGCTTACATATTTTTGATGGAACAATGTCATTAGGACAATTGATATCGTTTGTTACGCTTTCTGGCTATTTTCTTGGTCCTTTTGGAAGGTTGCTTACCTTGCAGCCAGCCTTGCAGGAAGCGTTTGTCGCCTCTGATCGTTTGAGCGAGATACTGGATATACCTCAAGAGAATGAAGTGGACTCCGGTACCATTGAGCCAACCAATTTAGAGGGTAAAATAGAGATATCAAACCTTTCTTTTTCGTACGGCACAAGAGGAAGGACTCTTAAAAGCATTTCAATGTCGATTGAAGCAGGGCAAAAAGTCGCTTTTGTCGGTTCGTCCGGATCGGGAAAAACTACAATGACTAAGCTGTTAATGAAATATTATAGTTGGGAAGAAGGCGAAATTTCTGTGGACGGAATAAATTTACAGGACATGAATACCGAGTCTTATAGAAAGCTTATTGGTTATGTGCCTCAAGAAATATTACTATTCTCAGGAACTATAAGTGAGAATATTGCCTGGGGAACAGACAATGCCGTCGCGGCAGAGGTTTTTGCCGCGTCAGTTGCCGCTCAGGCTCATCCATTTATAAGCAAATTACCTGACAGATATGCAACCCGGGTTGGCGAGCGAGGGGCAACGCTTTCTGGTGGTGAGCGCCAACGTATAGCCTTGGCCAGAATTTTGTTGAGAAAGCCAAGGCTTATCATTCTTGATGAGGCAACCGCAAGTCTTGATAGCCTTTCAGAAAAGGCTATCATGGATACAATTACCACTGCCGTTTCAGGTGTGACAACCATTATAGTGGCACATAGATTATCGACGATTGCCCACTGCGATACAATTTTTGTATTTGATCAGGGGCAAATTATTGAGTTTGGTACACACGAGCAATTACTCGCTCAAAAAGGTCATTATTTGAAAATGTGGTCAGCACAACATGAAGATGTATTATGAAGAAATTAAATCTAATTCTACCCTCTGAGCTCAGCTTTAGAAAAGAAATTCTGTTACGAAAAGAACCTCCAGCGGCCTGTGTGCTTATCTGGACTTCCGTGATTTTATTGCTTTCGGTTTTTTGTTGGATTGTTTTTGGGAAAATGGAAGAAGTGGTAAAGGCTTCTGGATTGATTAGGCCAATAAGTAACATTTCACTTGTTCGCAATGTTTTACCCGGCGAGGTTTCTGAGATTTGCTACAAGCCAGGCCAGGAGGTAAAAGCTGGCGATGTGCTGCTCAAGATACGACCTGATTCATTTTTAGCACAAAAGCGATCAATAGAGACACAAATTACTGATATTAAAGATAAACTGTCTGGGGTAAATGAAATAATACGCAGTTATTATGCCGATCGGAACTTGGTTTCAAGAAATAATCTCTCCGCCTATGCAAGGTATGAATCCTATTCAGTTGAAAAGAACTTGTTGTTCGTAAAGGCTCGTATGGCCAATTTGCTCTGGGAAGAAGAGAGGCAGTTGCCTGCTTCTGGAACTACGCCATTGCGCATACGACAGCTTGAATATGAAAAGCAGCTGTCTGATATTGATTTGCAAAAATTAAAAATACAGTTTCTTACTTCGATTTCATCAGAAAGAGATGCTTATTCCGTGGAACTAGAAAAGTTCTTGAGTCAACTCGAACAAATTGATACGAATTTGCGTTCTACAATTTTATATTCTCCTGTAGATGGTTATGTTCAAGAAACTTCTTCAATAAATGTCGATGACTATTTATTTTCTAATCAGGAAATAATTAAGATAGTTCCGGATACCAACTTAAAATTTCGAGTTGAGCTAAAGATTCCCGCTAAAAGCGCCGGTAAATTAAACCCTGGCATGGAAGTTAAATTGCGTTTTCCTGCATTCCCCTTTTTTGAGTTTAAAGGTGCGCTTGGTGTTATCCAAACAATTGACCCGGACGCAATAGCAGCGGAAAATGGAGAGCTCTATTTTACCGTTCTCACCGATATAGACCGAACGGTTCTTACTGATAAAAAAGGTCGGGAATACCCTATACGGGTAGGATTGCAAACTGATGCACGGATAATTCTGGAGTCTAAAACCATTTTGTTGTATTTGCTTAAAAAAATGGATTTCCTATTATGATTTTTCCTCAAAAATTATTAGTATCTGTTATTTTGTTCGTTCTCGGTTTTTCATTCATTTATGCTGATGGATTTGATTTAGAGAAGTACAAAGTGGAGATGTTATTGCAAAATCCGAATTACCGTCAGGCATTATTGAGTTTTGAGCTTGAGATGTTAACCTACAAAACACAGCGTAGGCGTTGGTTGCCTCAGTCCTATTTAAGCCTGTCACCATCAATAGGTTTTAATGAATCAGTTAAGACAACTTATACGAACTCTCTGGGTACGACTTTTGGTTTTTCTCAGAAATTACCCTTTGGAAACAGTATGAATGGTTCAATTTCTCAGTCATTCAGTATGAGTGGGGCCAGTTCTTGGGATTTTAATTACAATCCTTCTGCATCCCTGTCGGTACAGACCCCATTTTTACTAGCTACGCCAGCATTGTTTCGAGATGTTATGGAATGGGAGTTTAAGTTTGCCGACATCTCGCTTTCAATTGCTCAACTTAATTTGACGATTGCACAACGGCAAAATTTCAGTGAGAGTGTCGCTGCTTTAGCTTCATATATGCTTGCGGTGAAGACCACCGACATTGCTAACAGAAAATATAGTATAATGTTTCAACGGGGCATCGAAGATGAGCAATTATGGGCTCAGGGCAGAATAACTACAATTGAGCTATCTTCACGTGACCAGGAACGATATCAGAACTATATGAACTTGATACAAAAGCAAAAAGCATTGCTGGTTGCCAGGCAAAAGTTAGCCGTAATTGGCTTGGATGAATCGTCTGCGACAATAGAACTTTCCGAATGGATAGAAAGTATAGAGTCTTGTCTTGTAGAAACTGATTTCGCTTTACAGGATAAAATGTTATTACAGAAATATATTTTATATAAGTCATGGAAAGATTTGCTAAATTCGCAAATATACAGCATTCCGTCACTTAGTTGGTCATTTAATTTATCTCCTTCATCTGAGACAAATGGTGGAAGTAATTTACCCGACAGCATCGAAAATTACTGGATGTCACACATAGATTGGAATTGGTCAATATCGGTCTCTATGCGTGTTTCGTTGTCTCCTTGGGACGCTGTATATAAAACTAATGAAACACATCAGCTGAGAACCCAAATACAACAGTATAAAAATGATAAGCTGCACATTGAAGAAGCGCAAGAGTTGGAGTTGCGACAAAAAGTAATCGAATTGCTTGAAGATTTACGAACGCAAAACGAAAAATCATTGCAAATCGCAAAAGATAGAATCCGGTTGTCTGAATCATTATATGCCGCAGGGCGATTGTCAGAGATTGATCTTAAGTTGCAGCAAATCACAGTTGAAGAAGCCGAATGTAATTTATTGCAGACCCGCATTGATAATATTTTAGCAACACTCGGTTTTTATTAGAAACTGTACGGGCTTTTTAAAGAAAAGCATCATTCCCCCTACAACCTCCCCGCTTCCTTCACTGCCTTCATGATAAAGACCCCGTAGCGTTCGGCTTTGACTTCGCCGATGCCGTAGACGTCGAGCAGGGCGGAGCGGTCGGCCGGTTTTTTGTAACCGTCAATTTTAGAGCATCTTCGTAACTTCTTCGGAGCTCACCCTGTAAGGGAGCAATTTTTCACGGTCTTCGTCAGTCTTGCATAGTGGCAAGCGGTCAAATAAAAAACAAAGATAAAAATAGGGATCATGCCCATTTGCCTTCGCGGTTTCGATCAAACTATAGATTCCCGCACTTGCGTGAGCGCCTCTGGGGCTTCCAGAGAAAAGCCAATTTTTCCTGCCAATCACGAATGGACGTATGGCATTCTCGACGGCATTCGTATCGGGTGTCAATAAAGGATGGTCTATGTACCTTGCAGCCAGCGGAAATTCCACGAGCGCATATGAAATTGCCATACCCAGCTTACTTTGCGGCGCGACCGTCAACGAGTTTCGGGAAAGCCACATGCGAAAGTCAGACAAATGCGGTTCCGCCTTTCTCTTCCGTCTAGAGAGAAACGTCGTCTCATCGATAGTCTTGTCGATAAGCTGCTTTCTCAGCGTCCGTTCAACTTCGTAGAGGTTTGCTATATGCTGGATTGCCTGCTCGGCAATGCCTGTCTTCCCGGCGACTTCCCATGCCTCTACAAATTTCCTCCTGATATGGGCAAAGCAGCCAACATGAATGAGGTTAGCCCGGTACGCCGGGTGTTTGGCGTCGTGGAAGCGATCGTAACCCTTAAAGCCATCAGTTTGTAAGTAAAACCCATTAAAGTCAGTGAGCAACTTTTCCGCGAATGAACCCGAGCGAGAAGGATGATAGGTAAATCGATGTATTGGCTTCTCCCCATAAAAACCGCGCTGTACCCACATATAGGACTTAGATGTGTTGCTTTTACCACTTTCCTCAAGTACCTGCACAGTCGTCTCATCCATAAGGAGGACTGGAGATTTCATTAAGTCCCGATTCATGAGATCGATCATGTTTCCAATCGCTCTGCCAACGGCGATAGCCTGATTCGAAAGCGTCGCACGCGTCATAACAAGACCGTAACGGGCGAGCATTTTCTCCATTCGATAAAAAGGGATAGCATCAGCGTACTTAGCAGTCATAAAGAAGGCCGTAGTCCTGTTGGAAAAATCGCTTCCTGGAATAATTTTTGCCGGAGCCGGAGCGGTAATCACCGCAGCCGATCCGGATTGTTTAAAAGCTTCGCAGGCACACGGACCATACTTGTACCGTATATGCACAGTTTTTAAGAAGTGCGCTGGCACGAGGTCATATTCACTTGAACGTTCATCTCCAATAACCGGCCGTTCTTTGCCACAACAGAGACAAGAACGATCGATTCCTTCAAGCTGGTGAATCTTCTCTATGATTGGTAGCGGTATATCCTTAACCCTGCGCCCGCGTTTCTTTCGCTCATGTTCTTTTATCGTGATGACAGGAGGCTCTTTTTCGTTCGCGTGGGCTTCCGCCTCATCGAATAAAAGATATTGGGTATCTTTTTCAAGGTGCTGTTTTTCCGAAGAAGTGCCGAACAGTTTCTTCTTTATCAGAAAGTAGTTGTCTCTCCACTTCTCGATTTCGTGTTCTTTTTCCCGAAGGATGGCTCTGAGAAGTTCATTTTCTTTTTCCAATTCCGCCAACGTTTTCGGCATGACAGAATTCTATCATGCCGGAATTCTAATGGCAAGTGAAATATTATCCAGCTATCGAACATCTGACTTCTTTATGTGCTTTCCAGATATTTATCCCGCGCAACAGAAGCCTGATTTCGTTCCTGGTTATCTCATTAAGATCAGTATTGTTGTGAGGCCATGGAAAACAGTCCTTTTCAAGGCGCTTCAGCCAGAGGCAAAATCCGGTCCTGTCCCAATAAAGAATCTTGATGACTTTCTTTGTTCTCCCGCAAAACACGTAGTATGATCCATCGAATGGCCCACTCTGACCTGATTGTTGAACGATCGCAGAAAGACCGTTAATCTGTTTTCGCATGTCTGTAAACCCGAGCTGAACGAATATTCTTGTTTCTTTCTTGAGCACCATATGATTTTCTCCTTTTGGATAATTTCATATGGATTTATACATCTGTCTCTATGGGGTCTATTTGACGGTTACGGTTTTTTGGCGGCGATGTCTTCCAGGGTTTTGTCGGAGAAGATGACGTAGGGCGGGACGGCGGCGGCTTCGGCCAGGCCCCGGCGCAGTTTTTTGAGGGAGTCGAGAATCAGGGTGCCGGTACTGTCCAGGGGGTCGAGGGCCCCGGTTTTTTTCGCGAACTTGAGACTGCCGCCTCCGGAGCCGCCGCTGCCCGCGGTGCTTCCGGCTGTTCGCGTGGAGCGGATGGTAGCCGGGCGGAAGGGCAGGCACAGGACTTCGCGTTTGGCCAGGGCGGAGCGGGCCTCGGCGGTCAGCGACAGCACCCCGTAGTCATCGTCCTTGGCCAGGTAGCCGTACTCGAGGAGCAGGCGGGCAAGGGCGTTCCAGTCATCCTTGGAAAACTCCTCGCCGATCCCCCAGGTGGAAATCTTGTGGTGCCCGTTATCGACAATCCGCTTTTGCTTTGATCCCAAAAGGACATCGATAACGTAGGCCGCCCCGAAGCGCTCGCCGGTGCGCAGCACGCAGGAAAGCAGCTTTTGGGCCGGCACGGTAACGTCGGTATCGGCGACCGCGACCCGGCAGCAGATATCGCAGCAGGGCAGGTCAGCCGGAGGCGTTTCTGACGCGGGCGCCGGGGCGTAGGTTTCGCCAAAGTGGGCGAGCAGGGTACGCCGGCGGCAAGCGTTGCTTTCGGCATAACCGGTCATCAGGCGCAGCTGGGCTTCGGCCTTTTGTATTTCGCCGGCCTCTTTGTCTTCCAGAAAAAAGCGCAGCTTGCGAGTGTCGCCGGCGCTGTACAGCAGCAGGGCGGTGGCCGGCTCACCGTCGCGTCCGGCCCGTCCGATCTCCTGGTAATACTGCTCCAGGCTTTTCGGCAAATCCTGATGAATGACAAAACGCACATTCGGTTTGTTAATGCCCATGCCGAAGGCCAGGGTGGCAACCATCAGCGGTACCTCGTCGGCAATAAAGCGGGCCTGATTGGCAAGGCGCAGCTCATCGCGTAAGCCGGCATGGTAACTGAGGGCAGCGCAGCCGGCCTCGTTCAGCCGCTCGCAGAGCTCGTCCACGGCCTTGCGCGAAAAGCAATAGATGATGCCGCTCTCTCCGGCCCTCCCGCGCACAAAGTCGATAATCTGCTCCAGCGGTTTTTGCTTTTGCCTAACTTCCAAAAAGATATTCGGCCGGTCAAAGCTGGCTATGAACTGGGCCGGGTCGCTGAGGTGCAGTGTTTTTTTGATGTCGCCGCGCACCTTGGCGGTGGCTGTGGCCGTCAGCGCCAGACAGACGGCCGAGGGAAACTGAGCGCGGAAGGCGGCGATCTTGCGGTATTCCGGACGAAAGTCGTGCCCCCATTCGGAGATACAGTGCGCTTCATCGATGGTAATGCAGTCCACCCGCACGCTGGAAAGCAGATCCTGGATCCGGCCGGTCACCAGGCTTTCCGGAGCCAGATAGAGCAGTTTGATTTCGCCGCCGCGGATCAGGGCCATGTTTTCGCGGTAGCTGTCTTTGTCCAGGGAACTGTTCAGGAAGAGGGCGCGCACCCCGGCGTCCCGCAAAAAGGAAACCTGGTCCTGCATCAGGGCAATCAGGGGCGAAATGACGATGGTCAGGCCCTCAAACAGCAGGGCCGGGACCTGATAACACAGCGACTTGCCGCCGCCGGTGGGCATGATCGCCAGCGTGTCACGGCCGGCAAGTACCGCGTTAATAATCTCGGCCTGCAACGGCCGGAAACTGTCATAGCCGAAGACTGTTTTCAGTACCTGCGCGGGCGTAGTTGGGTTTTCTGAGGACGCGATTTGCATAGCCTTATAGTATCGATAATCCCTCCTTTTGTCCCTTTTTGTCGTTGAGTTTGGATAAAAAAGGCACTACACTTGAGAAAAAGGTACAAGGATGTCCTATTCAATAGAAGAATTGTACGCGCGATTGAAGGCTAAACATATCCGCCTGGTTGCCCGCTATAACCACCTCCTGCGCAGCTATAATCTGTGCCGGGTGACTTTTAAGCGGCTGCGCTATAATTATCTGGTTGTTAAAAGGAATTATCTGGTGCTGCGCCGCTACGCGACCAATAAAGTAACGGCATTGATCGATCATATCAATAACCAGAAATATCAGCTGGTCTTCGATGAATACCGGGCTATCAACAAGATATCCAAAGAATTGCTGGAGGCGATCGGCTTTACCCAGGAGGATCTGTCCGCATCGTTTTACGTTGATATCCTATTCGAAAAATACCTGCCCCAGCCGGACCGCGCTGTCCCTGAAACCGTAATACCGGCTTTCCGCTTTCCGGTGATGATCGAGAATTATCCGAGTGAGGGGGAGGAGTGCTATCCCTTTATGCATTTTTCGGTCAGCGGAAAAATCAGTTTTTCCCGGACTGATGAGTGTTATCATTACTACCTGAATATCGAAGACGTTTCCAGCGAGGTGGAACTGGAATATTTCCAGAAGACTGACCGCCTGATCAACAAGCTCTCAATGTCGAATATCCGGCTGATGAACGCCAAAAAGACGATCGAGATGCACAAGCGCATGCTGATCTCGCTGACCTGCTCCCTGATCGGCGAATATAGCCGCGAGACTTCCGTGCACTTAAAAAAGATGGAATTGCTGACTACCTGCCTGTCCCAGGAGTGCAAACGCCTCGGCCTGATCCAGGTACAGGATTATGACCTCGAGGAGTACGTCAAGGATATCAGTTACACCTCGGTGTTGCACGATATCGGCAAGATGGCTATTCCGAGCGAGATTCTGGAAAAGGATGATCGCCTCAACCGCCAGGAACTGGAGGTGGTGATCCGCCATCCGGCTATCGGCGCTTCTTATATCAAGAAGATTATGGATATGTTTTCAGCCGATCCGCAATATGCCTCGTATTGCGGGTTTTTGCAGATCCCCTGGGAAATTTGCCGGTATCACCATGAACGCTGGGACGGTAAGGGCTACCCTGACGGATTGGCCGGGTCGGCCATTCCGGTAGCGGCGCGGATTGTCTCGGTGGTGGACACCTATGAGGCCCTGCGCGGTGAGCGGGTTTATAACCACGAACCAAAAGACCATCAGGGAGCCCTGGACATTATTCAGGCCGCCGCCGGTGAGCAGTTTGACCCGCAAATCGTGGAAGCCTTGCTGTCCATCGGCTATAAATTCGAACAGGTCTATCGGGATTGCACCGCGCAAAACGCACCGGCCGCGACGGAGAGCGCACCGGCCGAGACGGAATTACCAATCGATAAAAAAATGCTGGACGAGTTTTAGTCATCTCGCTATAGTACTTTCATGTCAGAACGTTTCAGCGCCCTTTCAGTTTATTGGCCCTTCGCGGTCAGCGTCATGCAACGGCGCTTCGCCTACAAGATGGCTTTTTTCCTCCGCATTTTCGGCGGCCTGGTACAGGTGTTTATCCAGGCTTCGCTGTGGGACGCCATTTTCCGCAGCTCTACCGAGGCCACTTTGCGCGGCTTCGACCGCTCCAGCATTCTGGTTTATGTGGTGATGGCCTGGTTTACCGGCCAGCTGGTGCATTCCGGCGTGGAGTGGACGGTTTCCAACGAGATCCGCGGCGGGCAGATCGCCATCAACCTAATCCGCCCGCTCAATTTCTTTTCCCGCCTGCTGGCTGAGGCCGGTGGAAACATTCTGATCAATTTCCTGAGCGTGGTGCTGCCGGCCTGGATTACCCTGCAGTTTTTGCTAGTTTACGGCCTCAGTTCTACCGTCGCGCCGCTGGCGAACATGGCCCTGTATCTGCTCAGCCTGGTGATGGCCTTCGCCCTGTCGTTCCTGTTCAATTTCCTTTTCTCGCTGACCACCTTTTACGTGACCTATTTCTGGGGTTTCGCGATGCTCAAATTCGCCCTGGTGAGACTGATGACCGGAGAGCTGATCCCGCTGGTTTTCTTTCCGGCCGGGTTTGGCAAAATCCTCGCCTGGCTGCCCTTTGCCGGTATGGCTTCCACGCCGATCTCGCTGTACCTCGGTTCGGTTAGCGGCAGTGAAGCCCTGCGTCTGCTCGGTATCCAGGCCGCCTGGGTGCTGATTCTTTTTATACTTGTACGCCTGGCCTGGAAAAAGGCCGTGCGCCGGTTGACGGTAATGGGAGGCTGAGCGTGATCCGCTATTATCTGTCGCTGTATAAAGACTTTGTTTTGCAATACTGGAAAACACTGATGGCCTCCAAGGTTAACTTCTTTCTCGGTCTGGCGGCTTTCCTGGCCACTCAGGCCGGCGGGGTGCTGTTTCTGGTGTTCGTTTTTCAGGCTATTCCAAACCTGAATGGCTGGACGCTGCCGCAGCTGATGTTTATCTACGGCTTTGCCCAGTTGCCGCGCGGTATAGACCATCTGTTCGCCGATTACCTGTGGCTGTTTACCAACGTGACCATCGTGCAGGGCGACTATGACCGCTATCTTTTGCGGCCCTTAAGCCCGCTGTTCCAGGTGATCGCCGAACGCTTTCAGGGCGACGCCCTCGGCGAGATTCTGGTGGGTATCATCATATTGGTGATAGCGGTCGGGCAGCTGGCCCTGCCGTTCAGCCTGCTGAATGTGGCGCTGTTCATCGTGCTGGTGTTTGCCGGCGCCCTGATTTACACCTCGATCAAGCTGTTTTTCGCGTCGCTGGCTTTCTGGATCAAAGACAGTTTTCCGTTGCTGAACATCGCCTATATGTTTGCCGATTTTGCCAAGTATCCTGAAAACATCTACATGCGCCCGGTTTCAGTCTTTTTGTCATTTGTGCTGCCGTTTTCGTTTACGGCCTTTATACCGGCCAGCTGGTTCCTGGGAACCGGCACCTGGCAGTGGACGATTCTGGGAACCTTGGTGGCGGCCCTAGTCAGCGCGACTATCGCCGGTCTGACCTGGAAGGCCGGTCAGAAAGTTTATGACAGCGCCGGAAATTAAGGCATGCAAAGGGGAAGAAAATGATCCATGTAAGTGAGCTGAAGAAGATTTTCCGCAGCCCGAAAATAGAGAGCGGTTTCGGCGGGGCGGTGAAAAGCCTGTTTTCCCGCAAGTTTGACGAAAAGGTGGCCGTGGACAATATCAGTTTTGATATCGCCGCCGGCGAGATTGTCGGCTACCTCGGCCCGAACGGCGCCGGCAAATCCACCACCATTAAGATGGTTACCGGCATTTTGACCCCGGATGCCGGTTCGGTGGTTGTGGACGGCCGTATTCCCTACCAGGAGCGCATCGCCAACGCCCAGCATATCGGCGTGGTCTTCGGCCAGCGCACCCAGCTGTGGTGGGACCTGCCGCTGACCGAGACCTTCGGGATACTGCGCAAGATGTACCGAGTGCCGCAGGCGGTCTGGGATACCCGGCTGAAGCTACTACGCGAGGTGCTTGGCCTGGACGAGTTTATGGGCCGGACCGTGCGCACGCTCTCGCTCGGCCAGCGCATGCGCGCCGATCTGGCCGCGGCCATGGCTCACGCCCCCAAGGTGCTGTATCTGGACGAGCCGACTATCGGGTTGGACATTGTAGTTAAGGATCAGATCCGCAAAGCTATCAAGGACTTCCGGGACGAGAACGGCATCACCGTGATGCTGACCACCCATGACATGGGCGATATCGAAGAACTGTGCCCGCGCATTCTGGTTATCGACCAGGGCAAGCTGATCTACGACGGCAGTATCGACTATCTGCGCGCCAAATACGGCACGATGCGCGAATTGCACCTGTCGGTACGTGACGGCAGCGAGCTGGACCTGCCGGCCCTTAAAGAAAGCCTGGCCCCCGGCGAAAAGGGTATTGAGCTTTCCATGCAGAATAATACGCTGGTGATTACCCACGACTCCACCAGGGTCGATACGGTGCGCCTGATACCGGAAGCCCTGGCGCTGGTGCCGTCCCAGGATATCCGCATTCTGGAAACCCCGGTGGCCGAGATTATCAAGCGCATCTACCGCGACGGCATGGGCGAGGGCGCGGTAAGGACTTGAGCGTAAAGCATCACTTCTGACCGGGCACCGGCAAATTTTCTGATTTTTCCTTGTTTTTCCACAGCGCAGAACCTAAACTTGACTTATGGCAGAAAGTGCGCTGAAAGCTTCGCAGAAAACCATTCTTCTCGTTGAGGACGACGCCATCACCGCGCTGCTAACTGTTAAGCAGTTGCGCTGCGAAAATTATCAGGTGACGCATGAGCCCACCGGAGAATCTGCCATTGCTTTCGTGCGCGAAAATCCCGGGAAAATAGACCTGGTATTAATGGATATAGACCTTGGCGAAGGCCTGGACGGTACCGAGACGGCCCGGGAAATATTGAAAATCCGCGATATACCGATCCTTTTTCTGTCTTCTCATACCGAGAAAGCGGTGGTGGATAAAACCGAATCGATTTCCTCCTACGGTTACGTGGTCAAGGATTCCAGCTTTACGGTTCTGGACGCCTCCATTAAGATGGCCTTTAAGCTGTTTGAGACTCGCAGTCTCTACTACAATACCTTTGAATATTCGATTAACGGGCTCTGCGTGCACCGGATGCTGTATGACGCCAACGGCGAGGCCTGTGACTGTGAGTATCTGAAAGTGAATGCCGCGTTCGGAGAGCAGACGGGCGTAGACATCAGCGATTTAGTCGGGAAGACGATTCGGGGACTCTACCCGGGTGAACAGGGGAAGGGCCTTTTAGAACTGTATCAACGGGTGCTTAGCGAAGGAACCCCTGTTCAGGAGGAACTTTTTTTTGATCCCCTGAAGCAATGGTTTCAGTTAAGCATTTTTCCCATGACCAATGATGAATTTACAGTTGTGGTAGAAAATATCAGCGCCCGCAAGCAAGCCGAGGAAGAACTCCGCAAAAAAATAGATGAAATGGAACGCTTCCAGCGTCTGACTGTCGATCGGGAAATCATGATGATCACCCTGAAACAGGAGATTAATGATTTGCAGCGCGAGCTCGGGAGAACTCCTACCTATGTCATCCGGAGTTAAGCTATGAGTAATCCCGTAAGCGAAACTGACAGGGAGCGGGTGTCCTCGGCCTTATTCGAGTACATGCTTTCCGGTGAGGCCGATGCGGCCATGACGTTGGTGCGGGACTGGGCCGCGCGGCACGGGTTCAAAAATACGATCGCGGACATCCTGGAACCGGCTTTAGCCGAGGTCGGGCGCCGCTGGGAAAAGGAACAGATCAGTCTGGCAGCCGGCTACCTGGCCGGTAAAATCGCCGAGGACACCCTTACCCTGGCTGCCGAAAACAGTGAACCTCTGGCCGGGGATCAGGGCATCGCGGTGATCGGAAACATTGAGGACGATTACCATTCACTGGGCCGGAAGCTGGTTGGTGTTTTTTTGCGGACTGCCGGTTGGATTGTCATTGATCTGGGCAATGATGTTGAGCCGTCCGCCTTTGTTGACGCGGCGCAGCGCAACCGGGCCGACGTGATCGGCGTATCCGCCATGATGTATTCCACCGCCCGCAAGATATTTGAGGTGCGTCAGAAACTGGATGATCTCGCTCTTACTAAACGGATTAAACTGGCGGTCGGCGGCGCGGTCTTTAAAATCCACCCGGAACTGGTTGATGAAGTCGGCGGCGACGGTACAGCCGCCAACGCCGTGGATGTCCCGGCCCTGTTTCAGCGTCTCAGGGAAGAGTCCGCCCATGACCTCTCTTGAGCGGATTATGGCCGCGCTCGGCGGTCAAGAACAGGACAGACCTCCCTTTACCCTGACCATGAGTCTGTATGGTTCGCGTCTGACAGACTGCCCGCTGGACGAATATTATTCGCGAAGCGCCTGTTATGCCTCCGGTCAGCAGGCTGTCTATGAGCTCTGCCGGCCCGATATTCTGTTCGGGCCCTTTGCTCTGGCTTTGGAAGCCGCGGCTTTCGGCGGTGAGCTGTTTCAGGGTCAGGGCAGCCCTCCCTTTTTGAAAAAACCGCCGGCGCGGAGCGTTTCCGATTGTTTAAAATTGGAGTTGCCGGATATCGATTCAAATACCCGTCTTTGTTTTATCCGCGAGTCCATCAGCCTGTTGGCCGCGCGCTATAAAAACAGCGTGCCGGTATGCGGGATTGTTGTCTCTCCCGTGGATTTACCCCTGCTACTGATGGGCGTGGACGCCTGGTTGGACACCCTGATCAACCATCCGGAACAGGCCGCGCAGATTCTGGAAAAGACCGGCGCTCATTTTGTGGCCTGGGCCAATGCCCAGCTGTCCGACGGCGCTTCCTTTATCGCCGTACCGATGGAATGCGTCAATCCGGCGCTGCTGTTTCGTAAAATCATCAAAGACACACTGCTTCCGGCTATCTCCGCCGCCTTTGCCCGGGTTAAGGGTCCGATTATTTTTCATCATGGCGGCAACCGGCTCGGAGCTTACTTAGCGGATTACCTTGATCTGCCGAACGTCGCCGGTTTCGCGCTGGATCAGCGGGATTCATTTGATGAAGCCCGCCGGATTGTCGGCGCGCGACGGCTGCTGCTGGGAAATATCAATGGACCGGCGCTGCATGCCGGAAGCGACGAACAGGTTTTGGAGAAGGTGCGCGCGCTCTGCGCCAACCGCCGCCCCGATCCGGCCTGGATCTTCGCGTCTTCAGGGGCTGATATCAGTATACAGACACCGCCGGCTCGCGTGAGGGCCATTGCCGATACTGTTCGGGGTCTGGCGGGGTGGCAATGAAAGCCGTCGCGGTACTCAGTTGTTCCGTGCTGCGCGCGGAGGTAGAAGCCATCCTGGCCGAGGATTATCCGGATATTCAGCCGGTTTTTCTGGATTCGCGGCTGCACATGCATCCGGCCGCGTTGCAGGAACGGCTGGAGGACAGCCTCTCGCGGCGGGCCCTTCCCACCTTGGTGCTCTACGGCGACTGCGGCACGGATATGCGCAAGATTGACAAGTGCTCCGGTTGTGTACGCCCGAAGACGGTGAATTGCTGCGAACTGATGGCCGGACACGAGCTGTACCTGTCGCTACGTAACAGTCAGGCCTTTGTCCTGCTTCCGGAATGGACTGTACGGTGGAAAGAAATTTTCCAGAAGGACCTTGGTTTTTCCGATGAGAAGCTGGCGCGCTCCTTTATGCATGAGTACCGCCATTCGCTGGTTTATCTTGATACGGGGGTAACAGAGATTCCCCATAAAACTCTCCAGGATATTGAAGCTTTTTTCGCGATGCCTGTATCGATTGTGAAGGTGGGGCTGGAGCCGCTGCGGGCTTACATCCGGCAGGCGGTCGAAAAACTGCGCGAGGATTGTCTCTGATGGGCGGAACCCGGCTGAACCAAATTCTGCAAAATGATCTGCTGGTAAATATTCTGAAATATAGCGAGGATATCGGTAAGTGCGCCAAGCAGCTTACTACCCAGATTCGTGAAATTATCGGCGCCCGGCTGGTAACGCTGATCGAGGCGCACGGGATCAATGATTTCAGTATCGCCGGAACCTGTCCCGAACGTCGCCGGAGTTTTCTGGAAACCAGGGACGGCGAAGAGTTGATCCGGCACTGTCTGGCCTTGCAGGCGCCCGAAACCATCTTCCCCGGTAACGGTCCGGCCGGTGTAAGACTGGCGGAGCTGGGGATGGGTCCATCCTTTGTGGTTCCCTTGTCGCACCGTGATAAAAACCTTGGTGTACTGCTGGTACTGGATATGATCGAGCTGCATAATACCGGCGCTATTCTGGAAGGACTGAAAAACGTTTCCTCGGTGCTTTCCCTGATAATGTATAATTCCTTTTTATACCGGAATATGGAAGATCTCGTCGCCCAGAAAACCGCGGCCCTGCGGCAGAGTGAAGAACTCTACCGGTTGCTTTTTAGCAATGCCGGGGACGCTATAATGATTTTTGACAGCGGGGGAAACGCTTTGGACGCCAATCGGGCTGCGCTCGATATGCTGGAATACTCCAAAGACGAGCTGTTAACCATGAATTCGATGGCCTTGAATGCGCCGGAAGAGCAGCCTGCGGTAAGTGAGCGCCGTTCTCATTTGAAGAAAACCGGGTCTCATTTCTTTGAGACTGTGCTGCTCACGAAAAGCGGTCGGCGGGTTCCGGTAGAGGTCAGCGCCGGGTATTTTGAACAGCAGGGCAAAGGCCTTGCTCTCACGGTTTCCCGCGATGTCAGCGAGCGGAAACGCCTGGAGGAGTACCGGCTGGCCCGTGAGGCGGCCGAGGCGGCCAGTCTCGCGAAATCAGTTTTTCTTTCATACATGACGCATGAACTGCGTACACCGCTTAACTCGGTGATTGTGCTCACCGGTGTATTGAGCCGCAGGCTTCTTGGAAAGATTCCGGAGGAGGAGTATGGCTATCTGGAGGTTATTGACCGTAACGGCAAGCACCTGCTGGATTTTATCAACAATATTCTTTCGCTCTCGCGCATTGAAGCCGGACGTGAAGAATTGGTAACGGAAGAATTTCACTTGGAGGGAGTGGCCCGCGAACTTGTG
The DNA here is from genome assembly GCA_942493045.1 of Treponemataceae bacterium. Lineage (GTDB taxonomy): Bacteria > Spirochaetota > Spirochaetia > Treponematales > Treponemataceae > Teretinema. Next base: position 3,123,211 of record OW818665.1, read on the forward strand.
GAACTGCTCCGGCCTCAAGCTGAGCTGAAGGGCCTGACCTTGGAGTTGAGTATTATCGGGCCTCTTCCACCACTCATTTCTGACCGACAGAAATGCCGGCATATTCTACAGAATCTCCTGGCCAACGCCGTTAAGTTTACGGAACACGGCGGCGTCTCGGTTGCGGTGGAGCAGGTCGGTACCGGGCTGTCTGTGGCCGTGACCGACACGGGTATCGGCATCGACAGCGCCTTTCTGCCCTTTGTCTTTGATGAATTCCGGCAGGCCGACAACAGTATTGCCCGGGCCTACGGAGGAACCGGGTTGGGATTATCGATAGCTAAAAAATACGCGGAACTGCTGCAAGGTGATATACTGGTACGCAGTACGAGTGGTGAGGGCTCTACCTTTATTTTTACCGTACCGCTGCGGTTAGACGCGTCAGGAGAGGATTCTAAACATGAAAACTAAATTTTTGCTTATTGACGATATACAGGATAATCTGATCAGCCTGCAGGCGGTATTAAAAGACGCTTTTCCGGACGCCGAGGTTTGCACCGCGCGGAACGGTTCCGACGGCCTGCGCATCGCCCGCTCCGAGGATCCGGATGTCATCCTGCTGGATATTATTATGCCGGGGATGGACGGTTTTGAGGTATGCCGCAAACTCAAAGATGACTCCACTCTGCGTGAAATTCCGGTAGTAATACTTACCGCGCTTCAGGAAACGAAAGAAAACCGGATGAAGGCCCTGGAGGCCGGAGCGGAAGCCTTTCTTTCCAAGCCGGTGGAGATTGTAGAATTAACCGTGCAACTGCGGGCCATGCTGCGTATCCGGCAGGGTAACCTGAAGCAACGTGATGAGAAGGACCGCCTGTCTGAGCTCGTCGCCAATAAAACCGCTGATCTGCAAAAAAGTCAGATTGCCCTGCTCAATCTGCTGGATGACCTGAAGGCCGAAAACGAGAACCGCCGCAAGACCGAAAAGCAGCTGCGGGAGAGCTCAGTGTTGCTGAATACGGTTATGGAAAACCTGCCCGTTGGTATCGCGGTGAACACCATCGACGAAATCGTGAGTTTCGAATATAAGAATGAAAACTTTTTAAAGTACTATCGGATCACGGAAGACAGTCTCAGGGAGAAGGGCAGTTTCTGGGCCGCGGTGTATGAAGATGAAACCCTGCGGTCGGAGATGATGAAGCGGGTTCTGGAAGACTGCGCTTCCGGCGATCCGCGCCGCATGAGCTGGGAAGACATTCCGATCGCTCGAGACGGGAAGACTTCCTATGTCAGCGCCCGTAACGTACCGATACCGGGTAAGCCGCTGATGATTTCCACTGTGTGGGATGTTACCGAGCACATTCAAGCCCGGGACGACAATATCCGCAGCGTTCAGCAGCTGCGCAAAACGCTGGCCGCCATCGTGCAGGCTATGTCAATCACGGTAGAAATACGCGACCCCTACACCGCCGGCCATCAGCGTCGTGTGGCGGCCCTGTCCCGGGCGATCGCCGTGCAGATGGGTTTGTCCGCCGAACAGATTGAGGGCTTGACCATGGCCGCTCAAATACACGACCTCGGAAAAATCTCCGTGCCGGCGGAGCTGTTGAGCATGCCCCGCAAGTTGACCGGCATCGAGTTCAGCCTGATAAAAACACACTCGCAGTCCGGTTATGACATATTAAAGGATATTGATTTCCCCTGGCCCATCGCCAGAATCATTCTGGAACACCACGAGAAATCAGACGGGTCCGGGTATCCGAACGGCTTACAGCGTGACGAGATTCTGATCGAGTCGCAGATTCTGACGGTGGCCGATATTGTGGAAGCTATCGCCTCGCATCGCCCGTACCGTCCGGCTTTGGGAATCGGCGTCGCGCTGGAGGAGATCTCCGGAAAATCCGGCGTCTGCTATACGCGGGATGTGGTGGAGGCCTGTCTGTGCCTGTTTCGGGAAAACCGCTTTGAGTTCAGTGAGGGCAATAGCGACGTTCCCGGAAATTAACTGCTTCGACTGTTCGCGTGTCGCGGCGGCCTGTTTGCTTAACGGGCGAAAAACGCGGCGTAGGCCCGCGCGGACATTTCAAGATCTGTCTTGGCAAGCAGCTCAAAGGGTGAGTGCATGCCGAGCATGGCCGGTCCGGCGTTAAGTACCTGTAAGCCCTTGGCCGAAAGATAGCGCGCCACCGTCCCACCACCGCCTTCATCGACCTTGCCGAAGGCCGCCCCCTGATATTTTACGCCGGCGTCGCTGAGCAGCTTACGGATCTCGGCGACGTACTCGGCGTCAGCGTCCTGGCAGTGCATCTTTCCGCCGGGCCCGATAAACTTTGAAAGCACGATTCCGCCTCCCAGTTTGGCGGCGTTCTGCTCGTCGTGCGCGGCTTTGAAAACCGGATCCCAGGCTACGGTGACATCGGCCGCCAGAGCCCGGCTGTTCCAGAGCGTTTTGCGGATCAGGCTGTCGCTGATAGGTTGCGCGGCGGTTGTTTTTTCCAGCAGCTCTCCGGTGACGTATTCAAGATATTGCGAATCCATGCTGGTAGAGCCGACGCTGCCGGTTTCTTCCTTGTCCACCAGGTAGACTATGGCGGTGTGTTTCGGAACGCCAGCGGCGGTTTCCCATAAGCCCTCGAGGGCCGCGAAAGCGCAGGCGCGGTCATCCTGGCCGTAACCGCCGATCAGTGAGCGGTCCAAGCCGGTTTCCCGGGAGCGTAAGGCCGGTACCAGCTGCAGCTCAGAGGAAAGAAAATCTTCTTCCTCGATGCCGTATTCAGTCTTCAGTTTTTCCAGCAGGGCGCTTTTCAGCGAGAGGCCGAACAGCACCTGCAGTTCCTCGCCCTTAATTACTTCGGTGGCGGTCCGGCTGTTCTGGACGTTCTTGGCCAGATGCGGCAGGATGTCCGGGATCGTGAATACCGGCTCGTCATCTTTTTCGCCGATGCTGACGCTGACCGTTTCTCCGGATTTAAGAATGACCGTCCCGATCAGCGATAGCGGAATTGAAGCCCACTGATATTTTTTGATACCGCCGTAATATTGTGTTTTTAAGAGGGTGATACCGCCTTCTTCATAAAGCGGTAATGGTTTCAGGTCCAGGTGCGGAGAGTCTACATGGGCGGCAATCAGCGAATAGCCTTCCGATAAGGGAGAAGATCCGATCACGGCCAGAACTACGTTTTTATGACGATTAATAAAATAAACCTTATCGCCGGGAGAAAGGGTTTCATGGGCCGATGCCGGCTTAAAGCCCCGGCTTTCGGCCGTCCTGACCGCGCTGACGACACAGAGTCGCTCAGTCTTGGAGCGGTCCAGAAAGTCGCGGTAGTCTCCGATAAAATTTTCTCTCATGGTTTCCTCCGTAATGTTTCCTGCAGGGTTCCGACCGGGCAGAGCGCGCACCAGGAGCGCGGCTTGTACAGAATTCCGAGCGGTATAGCCAGGGCCAGGGATATGGCGCATACCAGGGTGAAGAAAAGGGCCAGGCTATCGGGGGCGCCCCACAGCCGGCTGGTCTGGCCTATTGAGCAGAACAGCATAAAGCCGCATACACCCTTGCGCAGTCCGTTAGAGTAAATCAGTTTGGGCGTCGGCCGGTAGCGCGAAAGGCGCGGCAGGAAGCCGCCGAGAATGTGGGCGCGGGGACAGGCCTTCGCGCAAAACCAGCGCGGCGAGAAAGCGTTGCTGATCAGCGCCGCCAGCACGATGACCGGTACGGCAAAGCCGAGCGGCGGCCAAAACAGGCTGCCGATCAGGATACCGAGGCTGAAAAGCAGGGCCGCAACCGGGTGATAGCGCGTCCGATTCGGTATCATTCCACTTCCTTGGTAATACCGATAGCGGCTATAGTACCGTCGGCGACCGCGGTGGTGATCTGGCGGTAATGCTTGGCGTTGACGTCCCCGGCCGAGAATACTCCGGGAATGTTGGTGCGCATCTCGCGGTCCGCGTCAATGTAGCCCCATTCGTCGGTCTTCAGTTTTCCGCCGAGCCCTGCCAGGTTCGGCACGAAGCCGATAAAGATAAACACTCCGGCCGCCTCCAGCTCTTTTTCCTCGCCGCTTTGGTTGTCGGCGGTCAGTACGGCCATGCGGTTGTCGCCGTATTTTTTTATCTCGCGAATCTCGTGGTTCAGCAGGAAGGTTATTTTCGGTTCCGCGGCCGCTTTCAGCTGGGCTTCTTTGTTGGCGCGCAGGACGGCGGAGCGGTGCACGATGGTCACCCTGCGGGCAAACTTGGCGATGAACAGGGCTTCCTCGATGGCCGAGTTGCCGCCGCCGATCACGATAACGTCTTTATCATCATAGTATTTGGCGTCGCAGGTCGCGCAGTAGCTGATGCCGTGGCCTAGATATTCTTTTTCTCCGGGAATGCCGAGGGCTTTTGGTTTTGAGCCGGTGGCCACCAGTATCTTTTTGGCGCGTACCGTCTCGTAGCCGTCCAGACGCACTGTTTTGGCATCCAGGTCGACCCGGTCCAGCTCGACAGCCGAGCGGAACCTGACGCCGTTGACCTTGGCCTGCTCAGTCATCTGGTGACTGAGCATGAAGCCCTTTTGCGGTTCGATAAAGCCCGGATAGTTTGATACCTGATGGGTAGTGGCGATGTAACCACCCGGCAGGGCGGTGTCTACGATCAGGGTGTCCAGGTGAGCCTGGGCTAGATATATACCGGCGGTCAGTCCGGCCGGGCCGCCGCCCAGGATCAGCACATCGGCTGTCGTTTCCGCTGGCCGGATACGGCTATGCAGTTCCGTTACCCGCTCTTTTTCAAGCAGGGTGTCCAGGTTTTTCATGATCTGGCTGCGGCGGATTCCACCGGCCAGTTTTTCGCCGACCGCTTTACCATCGCGGAAAAAGAGCAGGGTCGGGCTGCCGCTGACACCGAGTTGTGACGCCAGTTCCCGGTTTCCCTGCCGGTAGATCTTTACAAACCGGACATCTTCTCCGTAGATTTCACTGAGCGGTTCGAATTTCGTCGCTAGGTCCTCGCAGGGCGGGCATTCGGTAGAGTAAAAATCGACCACGGCCACCGGAGCCTTCAGGACAATGTCCTCGAATTGGTCAGCGTTGATTTCGATAATTTTATCAGACATGTAAGTGCTCTCCTTCGGGGAAATACAGGGACATACCCAGCTCCAGCAATTCCTTGACTGGGCGGCAGTCCGGACTCAGGATCAAACCTGTTTTATTTTTGGCGACTGAAGCGCAGCCCCCGCCGCAGGCCAGCTTCAGTGAACAGTCTTTACAGTCCGGAATGCTGGTCACGTCGCGCTCTTCCCATTGGTCTATTGTGTTCTGTTTACGGGTGACCGTCGGGTAAAAGGTGCCGAGTTCCTCGCCGGCCTTGCCGACGGTCGCCGTACAGGAGTAAAAATTGCCGGTGTAGTCAAAGGCCCACTCCGTCTTGGTGCCGGGGCAGGAGTCGTACAGCGGTTCCGGAAGATCGCCGTTTTCCCAGAGGAACTTGGCAATCGAAAAAGCCGGCCGGTGGAATTCCAGTATTACCGGATGCTGCTTGATCAGTTCGTAGATATCCTTGTAAAGACTGATGCGGTCATAGAGCTTGCTGTTGCCTTTTTGGCAATAGTGCAGTTCGTAATTTCTGCCCAGCTGGGTTTTAAAAAGCGGATGCGCTGTCCATCCGCGCTGCTTGGCAAACAGGGCCAGGCGCGGCAACGCGGCGATGTTGTCTTTATCCAGCACCATGCGCAGGTTAATCGGTATGCCGGCGGCGAGGGCCGCGTCCACCCCGGCGCAGATGCGCTCGAAGGACGGCTTTCCGCCGCGGTGCGGCCGGCGCGCGTCATGGGCTTCGCCGACGCCGTCCAGGGTTACCTGAATCTCCCGGATGCGGGCGTCCTTGAGGGTCGGCACATAGTCGGACAGATAATAGCCGTTGGTAACAATGGCCGTATCCAGATCGCGCTTGCCGGCTTCGGCGAGCAGGCGAATAATGGTCTTGACAGTACCCTCGCCCATCAGCAGCGGCTCTCCTCCGAAGATGGTAAGGTATTTTTCGCGTCCGGCGAATTCGGTATCGATATAGGCAAAGAAAGCGTCAATCATGCTTTCCTTGAATACTTCCTGATTCGGGTCATAGCCTTCCTGGTAGCAGTAGGTACAGGCGAAATTACAGGCATAGGACGGTACGAAGAAAATCTGTATTTCATCCTGGTCGCGCCTTTCGGTCCAGCTCAGGTAACCGTCGCGGAAGCGCTTTTTTTCCTCTTCCGGTTCGACAAGATAGCCCTTGGACTGCCAGGCCTCGCTGTCGCTGAATTGGCCGCTGCGGTATTCTTCCGCCGTTTCGGCGTCGAGCAGATCGGCCGACCGGGTCAGCGGGTTTATTAAAAAATAAGCGTCAGAATCATGTATTTTTGAAAAAATGTTATGGGCGGATTTTTGCACAGTGAACCTCCGGGGAAATGGAAAAGGCAGGCGTTGGACGGATTTGGGGGAATACGCCTCGCGCCTGCCTTAAAAAACTTAGTCGTGGCAACCGGCCACGGCCTGTGAGGTTTTAGCGCAGCACTGGGCTACGGCTTTTCCCTGGGCAGGTTTCGCGGTGATCAATGAAGTCATTCCTTTCTGCATGGATACCTCCTTTTCGTTACGTATTGTTCACAGAACAGCACCGGGTTCGTTTACCCTGTATTGTCCAGCTCGCTACTTTGATCTTCCCTTTTTCATAGGGCAGGGACTCATCCAGAATTTGCAGCTCCTCAAAGCCGGCATCTTCCAGTTGCTTTAGGTACTCGGCGCGGGTGACGCTTCCGGCCCAGCATTCGGCTACGGCGGTCGGGTCGCCGCGGTATTCCTCGGGTACGTCGGTGAGGGCATAGATATCCGATACCACAAAGCGGCCGCCCTTTTTAAGGACGCGGTATATTTCGCGCCAGACGGCGTCCTTGTTCCCGGCATGGTTGATTGTGCAGTTCGATATCACCAGGTCGACGGACTTGTCCTCCAGGGGTAATTGCTCGAGCGTGGATTTAATAATCTCGGCGTTGGAAATTTCGAATTTCGCGAGGTTCGCGCGGGCCTTGGCGATCATGCCCTCGCTGACATCGATACCATAGACATAGCCGCCGGGACCGACCTGTTCGGCCAGGCGGATAACGTCGTTGCCGCGGCCGGAACCCAGGTCCACGCAAGTCATTCCGGGCTGGGGGCCGCTTTTATCAAAGGCCCCGCCGCAGGAAAGCGAGCAGCAGGATTCGGAGAGAGCGCTGTAGCGCTCGTTAATGGCTTCTAGTTGGGCTGTACTGGACATTATTGTTACCTCACCGCTTCAGGCTAAGAAATATAGCTGAATTATAGGCACAAAGGGGGAGGTGGGTATGTGATAAAGTTACACTAGGGAGCGCGTCCCGCGAAGCGCCCACTGCGAAGCGCGGCAACCTACAGCAGTCGCTTTTCGCCTTCCAGCTTTCTGATAGCGGTGGCGTCCTGGCTGACTTCCAGGGTGCCCAGATAGGCGCCGGCGTCGTCCCTCACGGCAAAATATTGGATCAGGATGAAGCGGTTCCGCATAGTCAGATAAAACTCGGCGCTGTCCCGGCTGCCGTCCTTGAAGGTTCGCAGGATTTCCTCTACCAGCGCCACGCTTTTCGGGGGATGGCAGTTTTGCACCAGTCGCCCGATTACCGCGGGTGTGCGCACAAAGATACGGTGCGGCGGATCCGAGTAGAATTTAACCCGGTCATCGGCGCCGATAAAGGCGACATCGACGGGCAGTACGGAGAAGATCGCTTCCAGCTGTGCGCTGGTCAGGGTACCGGTTCTGGAGATGAAGGCCCCGCCGAGGGCGGCGGCGGAACTGCTTGCGGTTTCCGCGCTGATGAACGCGCCGGGATGTTGTGCTCCGGCCTGGGTGCTGGAATGCGTGTCCCCCGGTGTTCCGGCGTATGTTCCGGTATGCGCGAGAGCCCGGTAAGCCACCGGGAAAAGGATGCGCTGTTCGCGGTACACCAGGGCGCCGGCGGTCAGGAAGAACTCGCCGAACAGCCTCCAGAATTCCGCTGTCTCGCCGCCCTTGAAGGAGGACAGCGAGCGCTGCAGGGCTAGTACATCGTCTTCAATAGCCCACATCAGTTTGACGCAGCTGTGTTCGGAGGCGGCTTGCTCAAATAGCGGGAATAATTCATTTTGCAGGCGCAGGTAGTGCGCGCTCAGACTGCTGATTTCACGCAGGCTGTTTTGCAGTTCGCCGATTTCGGCAATACCGGCCTGTACGGCCTTGACCCGGATCATCAGGGAGTCCAGTTCCGCGCGGATTTCGGCATTCTCGGCGTTCAGCTCGAACAGCAGGTGGCCGGCCGGATACTCGCTCAAGGCGGTCTTTTCCAGGGCCTGACCGCAGGAGCGGATAAAACGTGATACCGGAGCCTTCAAGGCTTCAATATCCGGGGCTACCGACAACACCGCGTCCAGGGCGGCGTTGACTTCGTAGGCGGTGACCGTTTGCAAAACCGCCGCATGGCGGTCATAGGTTTCGCGGTTGGTGTTTCCGGCCGCCAACTCCCGCAGGTATGAAATCAGCTCGGCGATCCGAGCATCAGGATTGTGTAAAATTTCCATCAGTATTCAGCCTTACTCATCGTCCAGCAGCCGTCTCTCGCCTTCCAGGGCCCGGATGGCGGTTACGTCCTGGCTGACTTCCAGCACACCCTTGAAGCGCTCTCCGTCATAGAGCGGGAAATACTGGATAAGAATAAATTTGCCGCGCATCTGGATCCAGAAGGTGGCCTCGGTACGCTTGCGCTGTTTAAAATCGTCGATGATTTTCTGAACGACATGCACGCTGGCCGGCGGGTGGCAGTTTTGCACCGCCCGGCCGATAATACCTGGCGAGCGCGGAAAAATGCGGTCGCTGTTGTCGGAGTAATAGCGCACAATATCTTTCTCATCTACAAAGGAAACATCCAATGGCAAGTGGGTTAGCATCAGGTCGAGCTGATCTCTGGTTAGTTCACCGGTGGATAATTTGATGAGCTGATCAGCGCCGGCTTGATTAGTGCCGGCTTCGCTTTGTTGAACAGGTTGCGAAGCGCTTTGCGCCGCGGCGCTGTTCTTGCGGAGGGCGGTAGACTCGGCCACATTCGGATCCCACAGGTTACCCGACTTGATCCAGGCATAGCCGATGGCGGCTTCACCGCGGCGGATGGCGATCCACAACGCTTCCGGCAGCTTGCGCAGCGACGTCGGGAAAAGAATCTTTTCTTCCATAAAGATCATGCGCTTCAGGCTGCGGGCTAGTTTGCCTGCCTGCTTTTTGCATTCAGCGGCATCGCCGCTTTCCAGAGCGGCGCGGAAGGAACGCAGCAGCGCGCGGATTTCGTCGTGCTTGCCCCACATCACCTTGCTCGGTCCGGTAAAGCCGGCGCTCTCCAGATAGGGGAATAGCTGGTTTTCTTTGCGGGCGTAGTGTACTTCCACCCGGGCGACCGAGTCAAAAGCCGCTTTCAGAGCGGCCAGGGTGGATGGGTCATTTGCGCGGTACCGGCGCAGTGCCGTCAGCCAGCGCCGGATCTCGGAACGCAGGGCGGCGTTTTCGGCCCGGTAGGTCGCTATCGGATGGCCGCTAAGGCGAGAGAGGCGGGTAGCCTCTTTGTCCTTGCCGGCGTTTCTTTTCAGGGTGGACTCAAAGGCGTCTACATGGATCTCGCAGAGTTGCTGCACTTCCTCAACCGGCATGCCTTCGCTGATCAGGGCCTGCTCGGCTTCGGCGATTTCTTCCGGGCTGAGGGATTTCAGCACCGCCGCGAAACGCTTTTCTATTTTCTTGCGCTTTCCGGGATCGCCGCTGTCCGTATTCAGACTGCGGATAATCTCCTGGACTTCGATCTTGCGTTTTTCGGCATTATTAATCAGTTCGGACATTTTTTCCTCCAGAGTTTGAAAGCGATTGTTAATTAAAACTGACCGGTGCGCAGCAGCACCAGGGTGCAGGCTTCCAGCACTTCGATATCGGCTTTTTCCAGCTGCAACCGGGCGCTTTCGGTCTCGGTTCCGGGGTTCATAATCACCCGGCGCGGCGCAAGGGCAATGATGCCCGGAACGTTCTCCTCGACAACCGTAGGATTGACATACAGTGTTACTGTGTCGATCGGACCGTCTGCCAATATCGCGTCGGCGCCGAGGTCCGCGAAGACCGGTATCCCGTCGATTTCAGCGAGGCGGGGATGCACCGGCACCGGTATATAGTCCCGCTCTCTCAGGAAGCGCAGGGCCTTGTAGGCATAGCGGTCGGTTTTATTGGAGGCGCCCAGGATCAGGACGCGGGCGCCTTCGGGTGTTGCTTTAGACATGAATACCCCTTATTCGGTTTTGAATTGGCCGAATTTAAAGCGCAGATCGTCTACGATGCTGTTCAGTTCCTGGGCTTGCTGGACCATCAGTTGCATTGAGCGCACAATTTCGGATGTTCCCATGGTGGCCTCGGCCATCCCGGTAGTGACCCGATCCGACACTTCCTTGATTTTGGAAGAAGAGTCGAGCATGGCGCGGGTGCCGCTCTTGATTTCGCGGGAGCCGTCGCGGATGTGGACGGTCACTTCGTTAATCTGATTGGTGGACTCCAGGATTTGCTGGCCGCCGATATTCAGTTCCGAGACGGACTGTTCAATCTCGGTAAAGGCGTTCACGGTGCTGGTTACTTCCTGGTTGATGCGCTCAAAGGCCTGGGAAGTGCGGCTGACGTTCTGGTCGGTGTCGCGCACCGCGATGGAAATATCCTTGATCAGTTGGGCGATGGTGCGTGAGGACTTGGCCGCGGAGTCGGCCAGTTTGCGGATTTCTTCGGCCACAACCGCGAAGCCCCGGCCGGAGTCTCCGGCGTGGGCCGCTTCAATGGCGGCGTTCATGGACAGCAGATTGGTCTGGGCGGCGATGTTGTTAATGGTGCTGGCCATTTCCTGAATCTGGTTGATATGCGAAACCACCAATTTAAAGGTATTAGCGGTTTCGTCGATTTTATCCTTGCCCTCGGTAGCTAATTTAGCCAGGGCCAGGGTAGTTTTCTGCTTGGCCTGGGCAATGCTGTTGACGTTATTCAGCGAGGCAATCATCTCGGTTATGGCGGCGGTGGATTCTTCCACCATCGCCGACTGGCTGACGATCTGGTCATCGACCTGCGAAATGTTGGTGGTAATCTGTCGGATGGTGGACATGTTATCGGTGATACTGCCGTCCAGGGTTTCGACCTGTTTGCCGATGGAGTTCAGATTGGCGCTGATCTCCTCGATGGCCGAAGAGGTTTCTTCGGTGGAGGCTGAAACATTTTGCTTTACGTTGTTGGTGTTTTCGATGGCCTTCTTAACCTCGATCATCAGAACGCGCAGTTTTCCGGTAAAATGATTAAAGGATTGGGCCACCTGACCAATTTCGTCGTCGGTCATGCGCGGAATGGTTACGGTCAGGTCGGCGTCGGCCGCCGCCAGGGCTTCGAGGTTTTTCCCGACGCGTACCAGCGGCTTTACAACGCCCTGCAGGGTTACGATAAAGATGATCAGCTGGGCCGCCAGGAATACCACCAGGAAGAGCAGTAGCGGCGGTACTATGGAGGAGAGCAGCTCGGAGACAACCTGGGAGCGGGGAAACTGGACCAACAGGGCCCAGCGGGTGCCGGGGACCCGCACGGACTGCACCATCAGGTCGCCCCGTTCGGAGGCGGCGTCAAAGTAGTGGCCGTCGCCGCTGGTCAGGGTTTCAGCAAGCGCTGTTCCCTCCGCCCCGGTATAGCCCAGGCCTTCCAGTAGGGTTGTCAATGGAACGGTGTTTTTCGGGTCATAAAAATATTCGCGGTCGGCAAATTTATGCCAAAGCACATACTGACCGGTTGTATCATAGAGCGAAATGTCTACGCCGTAGTTTTCCATCTGGGCTTTGATGAGGGCGATAATCGGGGTGAGCCGGTAGTTGAAAGCCGCCAGACCGACAATTTTACCGCCGCTGTCGGCCACCGTCTGGGCGGCGGTAATGACAATGATCGGCTCGACACTCTGTTCGGCGGAGACCCGGGGCTCGCTGATAAACGGCAGTCCCGGTTTGGCCATGGCTCCGGCGTAATAGTCGCGTTTACGGACGTCAAAGCCGGCGCCGATCTGTACGTCGCGGCCCACGATAATGCCAGTTGCGGCTTGGCTGGCCACGTACACCAGGTCAACAGTGGTATTCCTGGCTGTGTAGTCCAGCACATCTTTCAGGTCCTTAAATTCCTCGAGTACCTGATAGTCGTCATTATCCAGTCCATCCGGAATCCGGCCCATGCGGGAAATAACCCGGCCGGTGACCGGATTGGTCGCAACGGTGCGCAGCAGCTCAAAGCTGCGCGAAATTTCCAGATACAGGGCATCGCGGATATTATTGCTTTTAGTTTCCAGCATTGCCTTGGCGTTGCGCAAATCCTTATTGAATTCAACCGTGAAAAGCATCACGGATAGTGAAACTATCAGTACTACGGGCACCGCGACCAAAAAAATAAGCGCCTTGGTTTTTATACCTGATTTCATGACTAACTCCTGTCTGTTTAGTATAAGGGATAAACCGCGCCGACGCACGTTTTTAATAAAAAAGTCCGCCCTGGGTATCACTTATGCGAACGGGAAGTGTTATATTTTACTGATAACCTGCAGGAGGCAAAATGAGTATCATTCAGTTAAAATCCGCCAAAAAAGACTATATGCTTGGCAAAACCGTGGTTCAGGCCGTTAAGGGCGTTGATATCAATATTGAGGCTGGAGACTTTATTTCCATCGCCGGTCCGTCCGGTTCGGGAAAGTCTACCATTTTGAATATGATCGGCTTGATCGACAGTCCTACCGGCGGCGAGGTTTTAATCAATGGTAACTCTACCGCCAAGCTCAAAGACAAACAACTGACCCTGCTCCGGCACGACTTTATCGGCTTTATATTTCAGAGTTTCAACCTGATACCGGTACTGACCGTTCGCGAGAATATTGAATTTCCGCTGCTTTTAGGCAAAAAGGGCAAAATAACCGCCGCCCATCGCGAGTGGATCAGTTATCTGATTAATGAAGTCGGTTTGCAGGATCACCTCAAGCACCGGCCGAATGAGCTGTCCGGCGGGCAGCGCCAGCGCGTGGCCATTGCCCGGGCTATGGTTACTAAGCCCCAGGTGGTGCTGGCCGATGAGCCGACCGCCAACCTGGACTCGGTCACCGGCGAGCAGATTCTGGATTTGATGAAAAAGGTCAACCGCGAACTGAATACCACCTTTATTTTTTCCACCCATGACAACAAGATTGTCGAAATCGCCGACCATGTCATCCGTCTGAAAGATGGACTGGTGATCGAAAATACCAGGAGTCCGAAATGATCTGGGCGATTGCTATCCGGAACCTGTGGCAGCATAAAACCAAGACGATTATTGTTGGTATGCTGGTGGCGATCGGTGTCACTCTGACTTTCGCCGGTAATGCCCTGATTGACTCCATGATCCGTAATATTTCCGGCATTTTTACCGAGTACTATACCGGAGAAATTCTGGTAACCTCCACTGAAACCCTGGGGGCCGGCGTGTTCGGAGCCCAGAGCGATGACGTGGTCGGCTTTCCGGTAATCCCGGTGATCAAGGACTTTGAGCAGGTTATGCGGAAGGTCGAGGCCATGCCGGGCATCAAAGCCATCACGACTCAGCTCTCCGGCTATGCCATGATCAACCTTGAGGAAAAGGGAATGGACTTCAGCCTGTTCTTCGGAATCGAGCCGGACGGGTATTTCCCGGCTATGAACGGCCTTGAACTGGTGGAAGGCCGGCGTCTGCAGGGCGATGAGGACGGCATGCTGCTTTCGTATGAGATGTGGAAAAACCTCAAGGATAACAAGGATACCGAACTGCGTATCGGCGATACTCTGCAGCTGAACAGCTTCGGTAGCGCCGGCGTGCGGATCAGTGAAGTGCCGGTGGTCGGCATTTACCGTTTTCCCCAGGGCAACAACCGTATGTTCCCGATGAGCTTCGTCAATGCCCGTACTTTACGCTACCTGTTGGGACGCTCCGGCGGCGTGGCCGAGAAGGTAGTCGTGCCCAAGGCCGCGACCGCCCTGCTGGACGCCGATATCGACAGTATGTTCGATGACGGTTTTTTTGACAGCCTGGATCTGGATGAGCCGTCTGTTTCGGCGACCTCTTCGACGGCATCGGCTTCAACGGAGACAACTGTCGCCGAGAGCGCGGCCGTTCCCGACAATTGGCACTTTATCGTTATACGTGTAGAGCCGGGTCAGTCCGCGGACGCCCTGATCAAGAAACTGAATGACGAGTTTGACAATGCCGACCTCTTGGCCCGGGCTCAGGGCTGGTGGGTTTCGGCCATGCCGGACTCGCTGACCTATTCAGGTGTGCAGGTTCTCTTTAACGTAGCCATCTTTATTCTGGGTTTTGTGTCGATCATCATCATCATGAATACCCTGGTGGTTTCCGTGATGGAGCGCACCAGCGAGATCGGCACAATGCGGGCCCTGGGCGCGCAAAAATCCTTCGTTACCCGGATGTTTATCGCCGAGACCGGTTTTATCACGCTGGTGTTCGGCGGCTTCGGTCTGCTCTGCGGCGCGCTGATCATCGGAGCGCTTAACTCGGCCGGGATACCGACAGATAACGACGCACTGCGCTATCTTGGCGGGGGAGGCGTACTGCGCCCGACCATCAGCGCCCAGCCGGTAATCATGTCCCTGGTTCTAATGGGGATTATCGGTCTGTTTTCGTGGATCTACCCGGTGCTCATAGCCCTGAAGGTCAGTCCGCTGAAAGCCATTTCGACAGAATAGGAGAGACGTATGATATTGCCAAAAATAGCCCTGCGGAATCTGACCCGCCAAAAACGCCGCAGTATACTGCTGGGCAGCGCCCTTTCCTTCAGCATGCTGGTGCTGGTGGTGGTCAACGGAATTACCGGTGGTCTGGTAACCAGCCTGCAGCGTAATTTCGCCGACCTGGTCGCCGGCCACATTTTCTTTTTACAGGTTGAAAAAGATGAGACCGGCCGGCAGCTGGACATGATAAAAGACGACCATCTTTTGATAGAGGCTCTCGCAGATTCCGGTTTGAAATATTCCCACCTGACCCGGCGAACCGCCGCGATGGGCACTGTCGTCTTCGGCGGCGAGTCGGCTTCCCGGCAGATTACCGGTATCGAGTGGACCGAGGATACCCAGCTGGCCTCCAGTATGAAACTTCTGGCCGGAAGCGCCGCCGCCATGGCCGGCTCCGAGGACATTTTAATCTCGATCATTTTAGCCGAGAATATCGGGCTGCTGCCGAAGGTCAAAATGGGCTATGCCGAAAAGGCCCAGCTGCGCCGCGATATCCGGATCCGCTGGAAGGCTGAGGGTCAGTCCTTCGATCTGGAAAAGACGCTGACCGCCGAAGTAGACCGGCTTGAAGCCGAGCGCAAGGCCGCTCAGGCGGTGATGGCGCCGAACGTGATCGGCGAGGAAGTGCTGGTACAGCTTTCGACCATTTACGGTCAGCAGAATGTCGGATCCTTCCGCGTAGCCGGTATTTATGAAGCCCAGATGGACATCTCCGCCTACGTCGACCGGGACTATCTGAATACCTTGATCGATATGCCGGAAGGTTCTTACAATCTGTTCGGTCTGGTACTTTCGGACTTCAGCAATCTGGAGATGAAAACCGTCGCTTTGCACCGGTTGCTGCAGGGAAAGTACGACCTGGTGCCGATGGACAAGGTCACCGGGAGAACGGCGCAGACTATCGTCGACGAACTTAAGAAGTCCGAATATTCCGGATCGAAAACCATCGTGACCAACCTGAACAATGAACTGGGTTCGCTGGTCAGCATCCTCACCGGTGTTCAGGCTGGCAGTTTCGGTTTGTTTTTAATCGTTTTGGCCGTGGTGATGGTCGGTTTGGTGAATACCTTCCGTATCGTGATCTATGAGCGCACCAGGGAGATCGGTACCATGCGCGCCGTGGGCGTGCAGCGCTCACAGGTACGGAACTTATTCCTGCTGGAAGCCCTCTTCCTTTCGGTGGGCGGGACTATACCGGGGGCTCTGCTGGGTCTGCTGGTGCTGAACGGGCTGCGCCTCATGAGATTTGACTCAATCACCGAACTGGGGCTTTTTCTGGAAAACGGACGAATCTCCTATACGCTCAGCCCGGCCCTGTTTATCGGTTCTTTTTTGATGGTTATTATTTTTACGCTTCTGGCAGCTCTGGTTCCGGCCCGCAAGGCCGCGAAACTGCAGCCGGCAGAAGCGCTGCGCACTCAATTCTGACTTTGTGGAGTTATATATGAAGAAGTTTTCTGCAGCGTTGGCGGTCCTGTTTTTGGCCGGCGGCCTGGCCGGTCTTGCGGCTCAAACTCCGGACTGGAACCGGGTTTTAACCCGCATCGACGAGATGGGGGATTTCGAGAATAATGATTTTTCGGCCGAGATTACTATCGTCAGCCAGAAACCCGGCGAAGAGGACTCTACCATCGTGGCGAAATATTATCGCCGCGATCGTGAAAAAATGTTCACCATCGAGATACTCAAGCCGGATATTCAAAACGGTCAGGGTTATTTCAGCGCCGGGGACGATATGTGGTTTTACGATCCCAAAAGCGGAAAGTTTGCTTATTTTACGCTGAAAGACACCTTCCAGGATTCAGATGCCCAGAACTCGGACTTTGCCAGCAGTACGCTGGCTGTCGATTACGACGTCGCCGAATACCTTGATACTCAGCTCGGCTCTACGCCGGTGTGGGAAGTAACCCTGGTCGCTAAAAACCGCACGGTCGCGGTCGCCAAACGCAAACTATGGATCCGAAAGGATAACTATCTGGTGCTTAAGGAAGAGCATTATTCAGCTTCCGACCGCAAGATGCGCGTGATCGCCTATCCCCGCTATCAAACCGTCAACGGTAAATTCGTTCCGGTGAGCATGCTGATCGTGGACAGTATCAAAGTCGGTGAGCGGACTCAGATAACCTTCGCGAATCCGGTGGTTGACCGTTTGTCAGACGCCATATTCAATAAAGAGTACCTGAAAAACTAGCCTGGCACGATGGAGTGAAGAAGATGAGCTTGAAAATGAAAAAATTGATCGGCGCTGCCCTGTTGGTACTCTCGGTTTCTTACGGTACAGCAGCCGATGAATTCGATGATCTTTTTTCCGATCCGGACGCTTTAGTAGTCGACGAACCAACCACCGCGGATTCAACCGCCGCAGCGGCGCCAGCGCCGGCAACAACGGCGTCAACCGCAGCCGCTGATAATTTGTTTATCTGGGGCGGTGAGTTTTCCAGCGGCGTGAAATTAAGTGTCGGCTATGAAGATCTGCTGCCGTCGGTGGATGAGCTTTCGGAATATAATGAAGCGCTGGGTTTGGACATTCAGGCTAAACTGTGGTTTACCGCCCGCCCGGACCGCAATTACCGGGTCACCGGCAAGTTCAGCACGGATTATCCTTTTGACAATGCCCGGATTTATGAACTGTTCACGGATTTCAACAAGGACGACAAGCTGTTTTTCCGCTTCGGAAAACAGCCGGCGGCCTGGGGTGTGAGCCGGTTTTATCAGATTGCCGACCCCTTAAGCGTCAGCGTTAAGGATCCGACCGACCCGGTAGCCGATCCGGAAGGTCCGCTGGCCATGCGCATCGCCTATCCGTTCGGGGTTAACGCCCTGTACCTGTATACCATCGTCAAGGATTCCTATCTGCCCGCGGACGGGAGCCGGCCCAGCATTCAGGATGCCGGCGTCGGACTCAAGGCCGATATTCTGATAAAGCCGCCTAAGAATCCGGTTATCGGGAACGGGGAATTGACGGTCGGGGCCTTTTATCAGCGGAATCTCGCGCCCAAGCTGGTGGCCGGATATTCAACCGGTATCGGCAAGGTGCAGGTGTTTACCGATCAGGCTCTCAGCTGGGGCCTGGATTCCGCCCGCCTGACCGACGACCTTGAGACCGGTCTGATCGGCTATCCGGAGGTCTATCAGACCGAGAAGCCGGATGACGGTCTGTTCTACAGCGCTACGCTCGGGGCGATGTATGTTAACAACGACTGGCATTTAACCGCTTACGGCGAGTACTTATTTTCCACCGCCGCTTCCGCGGACTCAAAATACCTGGAGAAAATGCTGACCCGCTATGGGTTGGAGCAGGATCCCGGTTCAGGTCTGGCAGCGTCCCTGGCGGTCTCTGACCTGTTCGGATATTTAAGCCGGCATAATTCGGCGTTGAGCCTGTCCTGGTCTGAGCTTTTCGGCAATGAGGACCTCTCCGCTTCTGTGCTGTATCTGCAAAACTGGGTGGACGGTTCCCTGATGGTCGCGCCTTCTTTTACGGTGACGCCTTTTAAGCATTTCAGCATTGAATACGGTTTGACTCTCGTCCGGGGCTCCGATAACAGCGAGTGGGTGTTGAAGAACGCCGATCTTTCCAGTCTTGTACCGGAAAACCGCCGGCTGACCGGCAGTATCGTTTTCCGTATCGGCGGCGGCCGGTTCTAGTTTTTTTGATCCAGTCCTTTGGGATATCTTTATAAACAATCGGGCCGGCAGCAGTACTGCCGGCCCGTTCTTTTTACTGTGTTTCCCCGTCGCGGCAGGGCGCGTCTTCGTCCGTAAACCGGTGGCTTTCCGGATCAAAGGACCGGGTGCATGGCGGTAACTCCGCTTCCGACGCGTCGGGTTTGTTATCTTGGTCACTCATGTCACTTTCCTCCTTTTATTGATTATTTAAAGTTAGGCAAAGGTAACATTAATGTCAAGTTTAAAATAAAAAAAAACCGGAACAGTTTGCTCCGGTTCATTACCCTTACATTTGACCTTGTTTTCAGTCTGTAATTTTCCACCAGGTCAACGAAATGGTTCCGAAGGCTGTTTCCCGGATTTCATAACCGCTGGGTTCCGCGTTCATGGTTTTTGAGTCAGGAGCGGCAAGGCTGAAATTAGGGTTAATACTTCCGGTGACGCTGCGTTCGGTGTCCGACTCGTAGAGGGTCGGTCCGCTGGTTCCCAGATAAATTTCATACCAGAGATCATCCCCTTCCTGAAAAAAAGGCTCTCCGGCATTTACACTGATGGTGTAGGTGTACTGATATGAGCTCGGTCCGGTTGTGGTGTAACCGCCGAGATATGTTCCGCCGTCTGTGGGGAAATAGGTATCGTTATAGATAGTGCTTGGGGTAGAGGGGTTATCGTCATAAAATTCAGTGGGTGTCGTTACCCATGTATATTTAAGATACGATGAACCGTCAACGCCGTTACAGCCGATAAAAAAGACTGTCGCCGCCAGAATACCGAGCATGATAATAGTAAAGCTGATTTTTCTTTGAAATTTCATTGTTCAACCTCCATGACATTACCAGCAGTGTAGCCTTGCCTCTGAGATAAAACAATGTAATTTTAAAAAATTCACAGGTTTTACGTTTTGCGAGATGGTTCTCTTTCTCTGTTCAGTACGGTTTCATGATCTGGCGGCGGCCAGGGCTTTATCGTAATCCGGTTCCTGGGAAATGTCCGGCACCTGTTCGGTGTAAAGCACGGTATTGTCGGAATCAAGTACTACAATAGCCCGGGAGAGCAGTCCTTCGAGACGGCCGCTGGTTATGGTTACTCCCCAGTCCTGGCCGAAGTTGCGGTCGCGCAGCTGGGACAGCGAAATAATGTTGGAGAGAGCTTCTGCCTTGCAAAAGCGGGACATGGCGAAGGGCAGGTCATTTGAAACCGTCAAAACTACCGTATTAGGCAGGGCCGCGGCTTCTTTGTCAAACCTCCGGGCGCTGGCGGCGCATACCCCGGTGTCCAGGCTTGGCACGATGTTCACTATTTTCCTTTTCCCGGTAAATGCGGTCAGGCTGACATCCGATAAATCATCTCTGGTCAGCGTAAAATCCGGGGCCTTGCTGCCCACCGCCGGCAGGGTTCCGATAGTTTCTGTGGGTGTGCCCTTCAATAATATTTTTGCCATACTTTTTACTCCTTCGTGATGTTAACTAAAGAATACATATCAGGAGTAAAAAAAGCAAATTTTGTTTCGGGCTTTCAACGAAAAGCAGGGTATTTTATATTTCGATATGGATGATTTCGTCGCTCGATAAGCCTGTGAACAGGGTAATTTGATCCCTGTTGAGTCCGGCAGAGAGCATGGCTTTTGCGGATTTAAGCGCTTGTTCATGCGCGCCTTCTGCTTTTCCCGCGGCCCAGCCTTTTTCTTCGGCTTCCCGGCGGTAGGCGATTTGGTCGCGGACCCACATTTCGTGGGAAAGGGCTTCCATGCGCAGCTGTTCGTCGGTCATTATGGTAGTATATTCCTGTTCAGCGCGTTTAAGTTCCGGGGTTTCTGAGGTTATTTCCTTTATCATGGTATCCTCCGGGTTCTTTATTTCCTTGATTAAGTATAACCATTTTTTCAACAGATTGGAATGTCCTGTTTCATCAAATTTCAGCTTGGGGATTTCCAGATAATGCAGCGATAAATCCGTGGAAAGCTCTCGGATTCCGTCATCGCTACTGCGCAAGGTAAAGTAATGATGCAGTTCATCTGTATCCTTAAAAAGCACAAAATCCAGTAAACTGATGCTAACGCAGGGGGAAAGGCGCTGATAGTCTGAGCCATGTCCCAATTGTCCGCCGTACAGGCGCGCCAAATAATAGATGCTACGCTGGATATAAGCCGCCTGCGGCCGCACCTGGATTTCAATGTCATAGTGCCGGCCGTCGGAATCCATCGCTCGGACATCCAGAATACCCTCGCGCTGCGCTAGATCGTGAGCGCTGAGATAGGGGTTGGCGCTGGTAATTCCAACCAGTTTGCGTAAGCCCTTGGCTTCCAGAATGGCGTTCACTAACGATAACAGAATATCAGCGTTGCGCTCATCACCAAAAATATGCCGGAATACAAAATCATTGGTCAGGTCTATATCGTATTTCATAGATTCCTCCGTCTTATCTTGTAGAGGTTGAATTACGATAATGGCCTATTTATTCTTAAGAAAACGCTTAGTTCTCCACCTCATGCTCCAGATTAAGCAGATGCCCGAAGCGCTCTTTTTTGGTTTCCAGGTAGGCTCGGTCATGTTCATGGGTGGGCAGCTCATGGTTGACGCGCTCGCTGACCCGGATGCCGTTGGCCTCCATTTCGGAAACCTTCTCGGGATTGTTGGTCAGCATACGGATGGACTTGATGCCGATTTTTTTGAGCATTTCCGCGGCTACCCGATAATTGCGGCCGTCGGCCAGAAAGCCGAGGGCGACATTGGCGTCCAGGGTGTCATAGCCGCCGTCCTGCAGGGCGTAAGCCCGGATCTTGTTTACCAGTCCGATCCCCCGGCCTTCTTCCTGATGGTAGAGGACAGCGCCGCGGCCTTCTTTCTCGATCAATTCCAGGGCGCGGTGCAGCTGCGGGCCGCAGTCGCATCTCAGGCTGCCCAGGGCATCGCCGGTCAGGCAGGCGGAGTGAACGCGGGTCAGGATATTCTCGCCGTCGCCGACTTCTCCCTTCAGAATGACAATATGATCTTTACGGTCGCGGTTGTTTACAAAGCCGATGATGGAAAACTTCCCGTAGGCCGTCGGAAAATCGGCTACCGATACCACAACTACGCAGGTATCCTTGTCACAGGCGGCGCAATCCAGTTTGCGGGGGCAGCGGCGCAGTTCTTCCAGATCCTGCGCTATAATCTCTTCAATCGTGGGTTTGTTCATAATAAAAACAGTATAACATAATATTACCGTAAAAGAATATCAGTAATAAATCCTTTTATTTTACTTAAAACGCTACCTGTAGCGCTTTTTGCTCTTGCATCCGCCACAATTGGCGTATATAGTTGTGCTTACCATGAATATTATTAAACGTACCGGCCGCGGTGAAAGCTGGCGGCGTGAAAAAATCGCTGCCGCCATCAGCGCGGCTTTTGAAAGTGTCGGGTCAGACCCTTCAAATCCGGAAATTTCGGCTATGACCGACGAGATAGAGACTGCGGTACGTCTGGCGATCGACCAAGGCCAGAGCGTGCAGGTGGAGATGATCCAGGATCTTGTCGAAAAGACTCTTGTGGAGCGGAACTTTTACGCAGAGGTAAAAAGCTTCATTTTGTACCGCGAGGACCGTACCAAAAAGCGCGCCGCCCGCACCCGTCTGCTCGAGGCTTTTCCCACTGACGGTGAGGAAGGGGAAACCCTCCGGAACTCCCTGCATGACGCTCTTAAGTCTATTCAGCAGGATTTCCCGGCCGAGGAATACAGCCTGGAAAACCTGTGGCATAAATATTTTTCCTTCCTGAAGGATGATCTCTCGCCCGCCGAAGCTCTGTCCCTGCTGGTACGCGCCGCGGTGGAGCTGACTACCCAGGAGGCGCCGCGCTGGGAGTTTATCGCCGCGCGCCTGTTATTGCTGCAATTCCGTTCCCGCCTGGAAAAGGCCCAGCAGGTACGCGGTCTTACTTCCTTTTACGACAAAATCGCCTATCTGAGCGCGGAAGGACTCTATGGCGAGTACATTTTGATGTCTTATACTCCCGAAGAGATTGCCCGCTGCGCCAGCTTTCTGCGAGCGGAGCGCGACCTGCTGTTTACCTATAGCGGCCTGGATTTGCTGCTGCGCCGCTATGTTATCCGCAGCCGCTCCCATGAACCGTTGGAAAGCCCCCAGGAACTGTTTATGGGCATTGCCCTGCATCTGGCCATGAACGAGAGCGAGCGGCGTCTGGAGCGGGTACAGGAATTTTACGATGTCCTGAGCCGTTTGCAAATTACCGTAGCCACGCCGACCCTCTCCAATGCCCGAAAGCCCTATCATCAGCTGTCTTCCTGCTTTATCGATACCGTTCCGGATTCCCTGGACGGTATTTACCGCAGTATCGACAACTTTGCACAGGTTTCCAAGTTCGGCGGCGGCATGGGTATGTACTTCGGCAAGGTGCGCGCTGTCGGCGGGCCCATCCGCGGCTTTCAGGGTGTGGCCGGGGGCATTATCCGCTGGATCAAGCTGGCCAATGACACGGCCGTGGCCGTGGACCAGCTCGGGGTACGTCAGGGTTCGGTGGCGGTGTATCTGGACGCCTGGCACAAGGACCTTCCTGAGTTTTTGCAGCTGCGCACCAATAACGGGGATGACCGCATGAAGGCCCACGATGTCTTCCCGGCGGTCTGCTATCCGGATCTGTTCTGGAAAAATGTCCGGGACAGTATCGACAGTACCTGGTACTTGATGTGTCCGCACGAGATATTGACCGTCAAGGGCTGGGCCCTGGAGGACAGTTGGGGCGCGGAGTGGGAAAAACGTTATCTGGAATGCGTGGCCGACCCGCGCATCTCTAAGCGCGAAATCCCGCTGAAGGACCTGGTGCGTCTGATCATCAAGTCCGCCGTGGAGACCGGCACCCCCTTTGCCTTTAACCGCGACCAGGTCAACCTGATGAACCCTAACGGTCACCGCGGCGTAATCTACTGCTCGAACCTGTGCACCGAGATCGCCCAGAACATGAGCGCCATCGAGCTGGTCAAAAAGGAAGTGCGTACCGCCGACGGCGATCTGGTGGTGGTGGAGACTACCCGTCCCGGCGACTTTGTAGTCTGCAATCTGGCCTCGCTGGTGCTTGGCAATATCGACTTTGACAAGGCCGATGAGCTGGAGCGGGTGGTCAACGCCTCGGTGCGCATGCTGGATAACGTAATCGACCTGAATTTCTATCCGGTGCTGTATGCCGAGGTTACCAACCGCCGTTACCGGCCGATCGGTCTCGGCGTCTCCGGCTATCACCATCTGCTGGCCAAGAACGCCGTTAAATGGGAGAGCCAGGAACATCTCGATTTTGCCGACCGGATTTTTGAGCGAGTCAATTTCGCCGCGGTTTCTGCCAGTACCGCCCTGGCCGCCGAAAAGGGCCGCTATCAGTATTCTGACGGCTCAGACTGGGAAAGCGGCGCGTACTTTGAAAAGCGTGGATATCTCTCTCCGGCTTGGACAGCGCTGCGCAAAAAAGTCGCGGCGCAAGGCATGCGCAACGCCTATCTGATGGCCGTGGCCCCGACCAGTTCCACCTCCATTATAGCCGGCACTACCGCTGGCCTGGACCCGGTCATGAAGCGCTACTTTCTCGAGGAAAAAAAGGGTATGATAGTGCCGCGGGTAGCGCCGGATCTTTCCATGGAGACCTTCTGGTATTATAAGAATGCCCACCTCATTGACCAGAGTTGGGTAATACGGGCGGCCGGAGCTCGCTCCCGGCATATCGATCAGGCCCAGTCCCTGAATCTGTATGTCACGACCGACTTTTCGCTGCGTCAGGTGCTGGACTTGTATGTGCAAGCCTGGGAAGCGGGGGTCAAGACGATTTATTACGTGCGCTCGCAGGCGCTGGAAGTGGAGGAATGCGAAGTATGCTCAAGCTGAAGCGAAAACCGCTGTTCAACGAGACCGGGGACACCGAAGCGCATTTGCGGCGCATGATCGGCGGCAACACCACCAATCTGAACGATTTCAATAACCTGAAGTACCCCTGGGTCAGCGACTGGTACCGTCAGGCCATGAATAATTTCTGGATACCCGAGGAAATCAATCTGCAGAACGATGTCAAGGAATACCGCTCTCTCTCCGCGGCGGAGCGATCGGCCTATGACAAAATTCTGTCTTTTTTGATTTTTCTGGACAGTATACAGACCGCCAACATTCCGGCCATCGGCGAGTTCATTACCGCCAACGAGGTCAACCTCTGCCTGACTATCCACGCCTTTCAGGAGGCCGTGCACTCCCAGAGCTACAGCTATATGCTGGACACCATCTGCTCGCCCGAGGAGCGCAACGGCATCCTGTATCAGTGGAAGGACGACGAGCGGCTGTTGGAGCGCAACCGTTTTATCGGCGAGCTGTACAACGAGTTTCAGGAAAGGCAGGACGCGCGCTCTCTGGTGCGCACCGCGGTGGCCAATTACATACTGGAAGGAATCTACTTTTATTCCGGCTTTATGTTCTTCTATAATCTCGGCCGCAACGGCAAGATGGGCGGCTCGGTTCAGGAAATCCGCTACATTAACCGGGACGAGAACACGCACCTCTATCTGTTCCGCTCGATCATCCTGGAGCTGAAAAAGGAGCATCCGGAGCTGTTTACCGAGGAACTGGTGGAAGAATACCGTCAGATGATCCGTACCGGCGTGGAGCAGGAGATTGCCTGGGGGCATTACGTGATCGGGGACAACATCGCCGGCTTGACGCGCGAAATGGTCAGTGATTATATTCGGTATCTGGGTAACCTGCGCTGCTCAGGCTTGGGCTTTGGAATGCTCTACGAAGGCGGCCGTACGGAGCCCGCCTCCATGTCCTGGATCAGCCAGTACAGTAACGCCAACCTGATCAAGACCGACTTTTTCGAGGCCAAGAGCACCGCTTACGCCAAATCCACCGCCATGGTCGACGACCTGTAAAAGGAATAAATATGAACTTTGAATTGATCGGCTACTGCGCCGCCGTGCTGACTACCGCGTCTTTTATACCGCAGGCCATTAAAACAATCCGCTCCGGCGACACCGCCAGTATTTCGCTGATTATGTATGTCTTGTTTACGTCCGGAGTGCTGCTCTGGCTGGTGTACGGTATAGTTAACCATAATGTGCCGATAACCGCCGCCAACGCTGTTACCGCGGTGTTTGCCTCAATAATACTGGGTTTTAAAATCCGGAATATGATCCGCAGGGGCTGACGAAAAAGACCGGTCGGTTATTTCTTTTTGGCCTGCGCGGCGCGAATGTGCGCAGCCCACGCCTGGTCGGATTTGGCGATATGCGTTAAAAGCCACTGGCCCAGAAAGCGGTAAAACTGATAGGCGTCATTCGGGGTAGCCCTGGCCAGGCCGGAAATCTGGCGGCTGACTTCGCCGATAAAGGCGCCATGTTCTTTTTGATGGCCGGCCAGTTCCGGGTAGTCGTAACGCTTCATGAATTTTTCTTCTTCGGAAAAGTGATATTCGGTATAATCAGTCAGTTTTTTGATAGTCTTGGGAAAGGCCAGCTGGAAAGACTCCTGATCCAGTAACGAAATTTGATATACTTCATCGATAATCAGAATCAGTTTTTTATGCTGGAGGTCAATTTCGTCAAAGCCGGTACTTAAGCTGTCTTCCCATTTTAATATCTGTTTCATTGCGCCCTCCTGACTGACCAATCCAGTATAACTGGCTACCCCTAAAAACTCAATCAGTTTATGGAACAGTTTTATCTGTTTCTATTGACAGTAACAAGGATTTATTGTACCCTAACCTTGTTACTATAAATAGTAACAAGCCTGAACATCCAGGAGACAACATGATAACTACCAAACGCAGCGACGCCATCGCGACTTCGATACCGGGAGAGCGCTATACCCCCTTTGCCCTGGCCAAAAAACTGGGCGCCTTGGCTATTTTGGAATCGGCTTCCTTTACCCACGGTCGGGACCGCTACTCTCTGATATTGGCCCGCGAGGCTTTCCGGATCCGGCAGGATAACGACGGCGTGCATTTTCTGATAGACGGACACCAGCTGCCCTATGCCGGCGGCGATATTCTGGAGGCCCAGTTGGAAATCGCCTCCCAGAATGTGCTGCCGGCCGACGGTATTCCGTTGCCCGGCGCCGGAATCGGCTACCTGGGCTACGAGTTCTGCCAGCGCTGCGATACTATCCGCCTCTCTCCCCAAACCGATACCCTTTCCATACCGGAGTCGGAGTTTATTGTCGGCCACATCTATCTGGTATTTGACCACTTTACCGATACCATTCATATATTCGGCCTGAATTACGAACAGCACGAAATTGACCTGGAGGCGGCCATCGCCGATATCAAGGCCCGTCTCGGTGATCTGGACTTTTCCTATTTAGCCCCTCCGGCCACCTCCGCGCCCTGCGCGGTGCTCTCGGACGAGAGCGCGGTGCACGACCAGTTCGTCTCCGGGGTAGAGGCCATCAAGAAACACATTTTCGCCGGCAACCTGCTGCAGGCGGTAATGTCCCGGCGTTTGGTGCTGGAATCGGCGGAGTCGGCCCTGGAAGTGTACCGGCGGCTGCGCTCCAAGAGCCCGTCACCCTATCTCTTTTTCCTGGACTTCGGCGGCTACCAGCTGATCGGCGCCTCCCCGGAAAGCTTGGTGCGGGTGCGCGACTCAGTGGCCTCCATACGGCCCATCGCCGGAACCCGCCGGCGCGGTAAAAACGCCGAGGAGGACGCCGCTCTGCGTCAGGAATTGCTGGATGATCCCAAAGAGCGCGCCGAGCACCTGATGCTGGTCGACCTGGCCCGTAATGACCTCGGCCGGGTGTGCCTGCCGGGGTCGGTGCGATTGACCCGTAATATGGAAGTAGAAAACTTCAGTCATGTCATGCATATTGTCTCGGACGTCACCGGGCAGATCGGCGCCGGAGCCCAGGGCTCCCGGGGCATCGATGTGCTGCGCGCGTCTTTTCCCGCGGGAACCGTCAGCGGGGCGCCGAAGATCAGGGCTATCGAAATCCTGTCCGGCCTGGAAAGCGAACGCCGCGGTTTTTACGCCGGCGCGGTCGGTTATGTCGAGCCGGACGGCGACCTGGACTTTTGCATCGCCATCCGCTGCGCGCTCAAGACCGGCAAACGCTGGGTACTGCAGGCCGGCGCCGGAATCGTGCACGCCTCGGAGCCGGAGCGGGAATGGGAAGAAACCAATGAAAAACTGATGGCCATGCGCGCTGTGCTCGAGGGAGGAAAGTCATGATAGTGCTGATCGATAACTACGACTCGTTTACCTACAATGTATATCAATATCTGGCCCGCCTCTCAACCGAGGAAATCCGGGTAATCCGCAACAACGAGATTACGGTGGCGGACCTGGCGGCCCTGAATCCGACCCGCCTGGTAATTTCTCCCGGACCCGGCCGGCCCGAAGAAGCCGGTATCAGTGTGGAAGCCATCAAGTATTTTGCCGGGAAAATCCCTATTCTGGGAATATGCCTCGGGCATCAGGCTATCGGTTATGCCTTCGGCGGAAATATCGTCGGCGCCAAATTCATCAAGCACGGTATCGCCGAGGAGATGAGCCTGGACGGCAAAGGCCTGTTCCGGACAATCGGCGCGAAGGGCACCTTTACCCGCTATCATAGTCTGGTAATACAGGAGTCCTCGCTTTCCTCCGATTTTGAGGTAACGGCCCGCGCATCTGACGGCGACATTATGGGCGTGCGGCACAAGACTCTGCCGATCGAAGGCGTGCAGTTTCACCCGGAGTCGATCGCGGCCGTGCAGGGAGAAGCCCTGCTCAAGGCCTTTCTTTCTTACCGTCGCGAGGGTCTGCCTTTCAGCAAGGTACTTTCTTCCCTGATGAACGGCGTCAGTATGAGCCGTGAAACCGCGGCCCTGTTTATGGAAGATCTCACCGAAGGCTCTCTGGACGAACGCCAGACTTCGGCGATATTGACCGCGATTTCGGCCAAGGGGCCGGCGGCCGAGGAAATCGCCGGTTGCGCCGAGGTGCTGTGCCGCAAGAAAACGGCTGTACCGCTACAGGCCGAGCTTACCGACATTGTCGGGACCGGCGGGGACGGCCTCGGCAGCTTTAACATCAGTTCAATGGCCGCCCTGGTAGCCGCGGCCTGCGGCCTGCCGATCGCCAAGCACGGCAACCGCGCCGTTTCCAGCAAGTCCGGTTCCGCCGACTTTTACGAGGCCTTCGGCATAAAAATTGATAATTCGGCGGCCCGTACCGCCGAGATAATACAGAAAACCGGTTTCGGTTTTCTGTTCGCGCCGGTCTATCACAGC
Organism: Treponemataceae bacterium; assembly: GCA_942493045.1. Classification (GTDB taxonomy): domain Bacteria; phylum Spirochaetota; class Spirochaetia; order Treponematales; family Treponemataceae; genus Teretinema. Next base: position 3,151,934 of record OW818665.1, read on the forward strand.
GCCATGCGTTTTGCCGCTCCGGTGCGCAAGCTGCTGGGCGTAAAGACCATCATGAACCTGGTCGGCCCGCTTTCCAACCCCGCCGGCGCCTGTTTCCAGATGATCGGCGTATACGACCGCTCGCTGCTCAAACCGGTGGCCGGCGCCTCCAAAATGCTCGGTTCGCGCCGGGTGATGGTGGTGTGGAGCCGGGACGGCATGGACGAGATTTCACCCTGCGCGCTGACCGAGGTGGTGGAGATCGGCGAAGACGGAACGCTCAGGGAGTACACGATCGACCCCTCCGATTTCGGTATTTCCGGGTGTTCGGAATCCGATCTGCTCGGCGGCGACGCCGCCGAGAATGTGCGCCTGGCCCGGGAAATGCTTGAAGGCAAGGGCCGTAAGGGCCTCGTTGAGGCTGTGGCCCTGAACGCCGCCGCTACCTTGTATATATCAGGCCGGGCCGCGACTTTGTCCGAAGGTTACCAGAGCGCCAAGACCGCCCTGGCCGACGGTTCCGTTTCCCGCAAGATCGAAGAAGTGCGGGAGGCCAGCCGTGCCTGATATCCTGGACGAGATTGTCGCCCGGCGGCGCGAAGACTATCAGCGTCTCGGGCCGACTTTCGGCTGCGATATTCCGGCCGCGCGCTGCCGCCCGATACTGCCTTTTCTGGACGGCGCCGGCACCATTTTGGAAATTAAGCGGGCCTCGCCTTCCAAGGGGGATATCGCGCCGGATTTGGACCCGGTGACCTTAGCCGGCCAGTATCAGAGCGCCGGAACAAAAAACGTGTCGGTATTGACCGAATCGCGCTTTTTCAAGGGTTCCCTGAACGATCTGGTGGCCGTCTCCTCGAGGTATCTCACCCTTTCCTTTTTGCGCAAAGATTTTATTCTGTATGAAGATGAGCTGGAAATTTCATTTCGGGCCGGGGCCGACGCCGTATTGCTGATTGCCCGTATCCTGGATCAAGATCTATTGCTGCGCCTGGCGGCCCGCTGCCGCTCGCTGGGGATGACTCCCTTTATCGAGGTGCGCGAGGCCGGTGATCTCTCCAAGCTGCTGGCGGCAGCCAAGGCCGGCGCGGTGGTGGCCGGGGTGAATACCCGGGACCTCGCAACCTTTCGCCTGGATCCCCTGGTTCCGGCGGCCCTGCGCACCAGTCTGCCCTGCCGGACGGTTTTTGAGTCCGGCGTATCCACGCCCCGCTCCTGTCGCTTCGCCCGTCAGCTCGGGTTCGACGGTATCCTGATCGGGGAAGCCGCCGCCCGCAATCCGGACGCGGCCGGTTCTCTAGTCAGCGCCTTTATGGAAGCCCGTCCCGACTGGGTCGGCCAATTCTGGAGGGAAATCGCCCGCCGGGCTGCCGCCCGGAAGCCCGCCTCCGGCGGAAGCTTCACCCGGCCACTGGTTAAAATCTGCGGACTGACCAATACCGTTGACGCCTTGGAGGCCGCCGCCTTGGGCGCCGATCTGCTCGGCTTTGTTTTTGCCCCGAGTCCGCGCTGCGCCGACCCCATTGCCGTGCGCGCCATCGCCGCTGAGCTGGAAAGCCGCCATAAGGCTGCCGCCCGTACAGCGGGCCAGAGCGCCCCGTTGCGGCCGCTGCTCTGCGGCGTGATTGTGGACCCTGACAGTGTGCAGGCCGAAGCGGCCTTTGCCCTGGTGCGGGACGGGGTTCTGGATGTAATTCAGTATCACGGGGAATTGCCGGAAGGCGATCTTTCGCGCATCGACGCCGCCGGCGGCAGTTACGGAATCGGCCGGTACGCGGTGGTGCGTCTGGGCCGCGAGGCCGACCTGGAACGTATTGACGAGCTGATCCGCAACGGCGAGCCGCGTGTCCTGGTCGACGCCCGGGTGGAAGGGATAGCCGGCGGTACCGGGAAAACCATACCGCGGTCGCTGGTGCGCGCCGCCGCTGAAAAGCTGCCTCTGTGGCTGGCCGGCGGCATTACGCCGTTGAATGTCAGAAAGTATATTGATGAATTATCACCGGAGCTGATCGACGTTTCCAGCGGACTGGAGTCCGTAGCCGGGAAAAAAGATCATGCTCTGCTCAAATCATTTTTCAGGGAGATTGCCGGATGAGTACCAATGGATATTTTAACCGCTTCGGGGGCCGCTACGTGGCCGAGGTACTGCGCCGGCCGCTGGATGAGCTGGAAGCTGCCTTCGCGCGCGCGTTGACCGAAAAAGATTTTATAGATGAACTGGAACAGCTGCGCGCCGACTTTATCGGCCGGCCGACGCCTCTGCTGTATGCCGGAAACGCTACGCGCGAGATCGGCGGCGCGCCGATCTACATAAAAATGGAAGGACTCGCTCATACCGGCGCGCATAAAATCAACAACGCCATCGGCCAGGCTTTGCTGGCCAAACGGATGGGCAAGAAGCGCATCATCGCCGAAACCGGCGCCGGTCAGCACGGTCTGGCGACCGCCGCGGCCTGCGCCCGGCTGGCCCTGGAATGCGTGGTGTACATGGGCGAAGTTGACGTCCGCCGCCAGCAGCCCAACGTGGCGGCCATGGAATTGTACGGCGCCAGGGTCGTGCCGGTGCGTTCCGGGTCGCGTACCCTCAAGGACGCCATCAACGAAGCGATGCGCGACTGGGCCGCCAGTTTTGACAATACCCATTACCTGATCGGCTCGGCCCTGGGACCGGCCCCTTTCCCGGACATGGTGCGTACCTTTCAGTCTGTAATCGGCAAGGAAACCATGGCTCAAGCCAGCGAGCGGGGTTTGAAGATCGATACCCTGGTAGCCTGCGTCGGCGGCGGTTCCAACGCCATCGGCTTTTTTTCGCCCTTTACCAGCCTCAATGAGCCCCGTCTGGTCGGCGTGGAAGCCGGCGGAATCGGGCCGGCCTATGGCGAACATGCCGTGCGCATGAGCGGTCAGGGTTCGGAGGACGGCATCGTACACGGTTATAAAAGCCGCTTTCTGGTGGACGGGGACGGTCAGCTGGCCGAAACCCGCTCGATCTCGGCAGGCCTGGATTATCCGGGTATCGGGCCTGAGCTGGCATCCCTCGGCGAGAGCGGCCGTATCGAATTTACCAGCGTCGGTGACGCCGAAGCCCTGGAGGCGGTCAAATTCTTCGCGCGGACTGAAGGCGTGATTTTCGCCCTGGAAAGCGCCCATGCCGGGGCCGCGGCCCTGCGTCTGGCCCGGGATAATCCGAACGGCGGGGCGATTATCGTCAACATGTCCGGCCGCGGCGATAAGGACATCTTTATTACCTCTCCGCTGTTCCGGCCGGAGCAATGGAAGAACTTTTTACGTCTGGAACTGGAGCGGCTGGAAACGGGCGCGGAAATTCACGCTTTCGGCGGAGGAAACAAATGAGCGCGCAAGATAATTCACTGATCGCGGAACGGGCGCCGGTACGGGTGATGGCCCATCTGGTGGCCGGCTTTCCGGATACCGAAATCGCCCGCGCCGCTGCCCGGGGCCTGGCCGAAGGCGGTGTTTCCTGTTTTGAAATTCAGCTGCCTTTCAGCGATCCCAGCGCTGACGGCCCGGCCATTCAGGGCGCCTGCGCCTCCGTTTTGGAGAGGGGCTATCGCGTTCAAGAGGGCTTGGCCTTTGTCTCCGAATTGCGAGCCACCTGGCCGGATATTCCGGTTTATATTATGACCTACGCCAACCTGGCTTTTCATGCCGGTATTGAGCGCTTTGTGGAAAATTGTCGCGCTGCCGGCGTTTCTGGCCTGATCATTCCGGATCTGCCCTTTGACAGCGATGAAGGCCTTTCGACGGCCTGTACCCGCCATGGTCTGATAAACATTCCGGTGGCGGCTCCGTCAATGAGCGAAGCGCGGTTGAAGCTGCTGGCCAATCAGGGCTTTCCGCTGCTATATGCCGCTTTACGCGCCGGAATAACCGGTCAGAAAACGGAAATAGACGGACTTACCCGCTCCTTTTTAGCGGCGGCCGGTGCCGGCGGCAGCCGTCTGCTCGGTGGTTTCGGCATCCGCACCGCGGAACAGTCCCAATCGCTGTCTTCGAGCGTGTACGCCGTTGTCGCCGGATCGATCTTCGTGGAGACCATTGCCGCCGCGGCTCCCGCCGGATCCGAAGCGGTTCGCGTTGCGGTAGCGGCAAAAGCTAGGGAATTAACCGGTAAGAAGTGATGGCTTGGAATCCCGGTTTGCATTTTGCAACGCAAAGCGCTTATACTAACACCGTGAGTAAGCTGTATCGCCTGATTTTAATTTTTTTGGCCATCATACTGGTTGTTTTTAGTGCTTTTATGATTTTCTCTTTACGGTCCCCCGGGGTAAGTCTTTTTCCGTTGCGGTTACCGGTAAATAATACGCTTATTTTTATTCATGCTGCCGCTTTTTCAGCTCTGTCCCTGATATTAATCCTGCTCTTGCTTGTTTCAATCCGGCGGTTCGGCCGGGAGGAACGCCGCCATAAAAGCCTTTCCGGCCTGTACGACTCCGTGTTTTCGCAAATGACGACCGGTTTGCTGGTTATAAACGAAAAAGGGTTGATAAAGTATCTGAATCCGGCCTGCGCCCGCATCCTGGAGCGTGAAAACCGCGACCTGCTGGTGAATCGTTCTTATGAAATTCTGCTCGATCCGGTATTGCTGCAGGTTAAGGATCGTTTGGAACGCAGTATGGCCTGTTATGAGGAGTTTTCCACCGAGTACCGGGTGTATCTCTCTTCCGGTCTGCTGTCCGTGCGGGTTTCGCTGACCCATTTTTCGGATGCCAACCTCGGACGGGTTTCGGTTATCGCCCTGGAGGACAAGACGGCCGAAGCCGAAGCCAAGCGCAAATTATCGCAACAGCTTGAAGAAACCCGGCGCTACGCCATGTCCAAGGATAACTTTTTTTCTAACATGAGCCATGAGATCCGCACTCCGATCAACGCCATCCTGGGAATGACCTATTTCCTCAAAAAATCGGTAAAAGGCGATAAATCTCTGGAATATGTGCAGAAGATCGAAAACGCCTCGGATATCCTGCTCGGGGTGGTCAATGATATTTTGGATTTCTCAAAGATGCGGGAGCATAAATTCAGCCTGAAAAGCGAGACTTTTGAGCTGATGGAAATTCGAAAAATCCTGCTGGACCTTTTCGCCTTCAAGGCCGAAGAAAAGGGACTGAAGCTGACTCTTTCTTTTTTATGCGAAGACGGCTACGAAGTGCTCGCGGACCAATTCCGCCTCACTCAGGTGTATATGAACCTGATCGGCAACGCCATCAAGTTTACGGATTCCGGCTCGGTGACGGTAGAGGTGAAGCCGGAACGGGACGGTGAAAAGATCATTCTGCGCAGCAGTGTTACCGACACCGGTTGCGGCTTGAGCGAGGAAAGCATTTCCAAGCTATTTACCGACTTTGAGCAGTTCGGTGAAGTATTGCTGAAGCGCCATGAGGGTACCGGACTGGGTTTGGCGATCAGTAAACGCCTAGTGGAGCTGATGAACGGCGTAATTTGGGTGGACAGCGCCCCGGCGGAGGGCTCAACCTTTCATTTTGTGGTGGTGTTGGATCCTCCCGCGCCGCGCACAGCCCTCCGGGCGAACTTTCCGGCCGCGCTGATCCGGAAACGCACCGGCCATATTCTGCTGGTTGAGGATAATGAGATAAACGCCGAAATCGCTTCCGAGTTCCTGCGCGAAATGGAATATACCGTGGAACGCTCCAACGACGGAGCCGAAGCCGTAGCCCGCTCCCGCACTGTCCCTCCCGATTATTTCGACGCCGTGCTGATGGATATTCACATGCCGCGCATGAACGGGTATGATGCTGCCAGGATACTGCGGGACGAGATCGGCTTAACCTGTCCGATCATCGCTGTAAGCGCTACGACGGAAGAGGAAAACCGGACCGCCGCGGACGCGGGTCTGTTTGCCGGCTACATCCTCAAACCCTATAGTCAGAAAATGTTCCAGGCGCTATTCGGGGAAGATTTCCCCCGCCTTGCACGGGAGTAATAAATGGATACCTATACACTGGTGCGCACCGAGCACCTTAATCATCACGGTAAGCTATTCGGCGGGCAGTTGCTGAAATGGGTCGATGAATTCGCCTGGCTGGCCGCGGCCCGGGATTTTTGCGGTTCAATTCTGGTGACCCGCGCCATGGAAAACAGCGAGTTCAAGCATGCCGTGCCGAACGGCTCTATTTTACGGTTCCGCATTGAACAGTCCCATGTCGGAACAACTTCAGCCCTGTATACCGTTGACGTCTACGCCGACGCGCCCGGGGAAACCGTGGAAAAACATATCTTTTCGAACCGGGTAACCTTCGTTTCCGTCGACGAATCCGGAGAAAAAACCCCCTTGAATCAAAGCGGCGGTAAATTTTACCGTTGTACAAATTGTGGAGAAAATCAATGAAAGTTATTGCCAGAAAAGCCTCTCTCTATGGCAGCGTCGGCGTGCCCGGCTCGAAAAGTCATACCATCCGCGCGGTGATCATGGCTACCTTGGCCTCAGGCACCTCCCGGATCCATAATCCGCTGCCCAGCGCCGACTGTCTTTCGGCCCTTGATGTGGTGCGCGCCTTCGGTGCCCGGGTTGAAATAGCTGATGGCCTGTGGGTGGTTACCGCCCCAGAAGAGGGTCTGAGGGTGCCGGCGCGGGTTGTCGATGTCGGTGATTCCGGCTCAGTGCTGTATTTTATGACGCCGATTGCCGCTACCCTGCCGGGCTGGACAGTGCTGACCGGCGACGCGTCAATCTGTACCCGGCCGATCAAAGGTCTATTGGAAGCTTTAAATAGCTTGGGCGCCGAGGGCTTTACCACCAGGCTGGACAGCGCCGCCCCGCCGGCGGTAATCCGCGGCCCGTTCAAAGCCGGCCGGGTAGTGTTGGAAGGTAACCTTTCCCAGTATGTCAGCGGCATCATGATGGCCGCGCCGCGTATTCAGGGAACTACGACGATCGAGTTGACCAATCCCAAGGAAAAACCTTTTTTAAAGATGACCTGCGACTGGCTGGCCTCGGTCGGTATCACCGTATCCTATGACACCGAAAATCTCGATCGGTTCGAGATCACCGGGCCGCAGAGTTACCGGAACTTTGAGCGTACCATCCCTTCGGACTGGGAGGGAGTGGCTTTCCCGCTGGTGGCGGCGGTAATTACCGGCTCGCTGCTGGAAATACACGGAATCGACTGCTCCGGCAGCCAGGGCGACGCCGCCATCGTGGATATCCTGCAGGCCATGGGCGCCGATATACAGCTGGATCAGGAACGCGCGGTGCTGGTGGTCAACGGTTCTTCCGGCAATCCCCGTCCGGATCGCGTAGCCCTGAGCGGTGGCACCTTCAATTGCGCCGGTTTCCCGGACGCTGTGCCTTCCCTGGCCGTGGCGGCCTGTTTTGCCGAAGGCGACACCGTTTTGACCGATATCAGCGTCTGCCGTCTCAAAGAAACCGACCGCATTACCCTGATGCGGCAGGAACTGGGCAAGCTGGGGGCGCATCTGGAGGAAGGGCCGGATTTTCTGGTTATTCATGGTAACGGCGGGCGCACCCTGCACGGCGGCGAAGTGCAGAGTCATGATGACCACCGTATCGCCATGGCCCTGGCGGTGGCCGGCCTGGCCATTCCCGGCGAGGGCGTGACCGTTCATGAGGCCGAATGCTGCGCGGTTTCTTTTCCGGACTTTTACCAGATCCTGAATACCGCGGGTTCTGGATTTATTTGCATTCCCTAGAGGGCTGTAGTATTCTGATTAAGAGTATTGTTCCGCAATACGGTTCCCAAAAAGGAGTGTTCATTTTGAAACTGAAAAGCGTGGTTATCCGGACAGGCGACATCAAGAAATCGATCGATTTTTACGAGCAGGTACTCGGTTTTACTTTTGATTCCATGATTTCCGCCGCTCCAGGCAAACAGATTGCCTTTCTGACGGATAAGGCCTCCGGAAGCACCATTGAACTGCTGCATAACGAGAAGGGTAAATCGATCTCGGCCGGCAGCGTTTCGATGACCTTTGTGGTGGAACAGATCGGCGAGGCCGAAAAGTTTTTAATTCAGCATAATGTGCGCATCCTTTCTTCGCCGCGGACGGTCAAGGCCGGCAAGAAGATCATGACCGCCGTCGATCCAAATGGCGTGGAACTGGACTTTATTGAAGAATAGCGGCCTCTTCGGTCCGAAAAGAGCGCGAAAATCTTGTTTTTGGCCCGGTGGCAAGATATACTGAGTGTTATCTGAGGAGGATTTAATGAAAACTAAACTGATATTGTCTGCCTTGATTCTTTCCGCGGTAGTATTCGCGGCCGGTTGCAGCTCCATGCCGAAAGTTGACCGTGTTTCCGCCGATACCCAAACCGACTTAAGCGGTTACTGGAATGATACCGATCTGCGCATTGTCTGCGAAAGTCTGATTAACGACTGTCTGGACTCCGCCCGTGTCGCCCAGTTCGAGCGAACCAAGGGCCGGTTGCCGGTTATTATTGTGGGCGCCTTCCGCAACAGCAGCGATGAACATATCGATACCTCCATCATTACCAAGAAGATGGAAACCGTTTTGATTAACAGCGGTCGGGCTGACTTCGTGGCCAGTTCCTCGGAACGCGGCGAGCTGCGCGATGAGCGCACCCAGCAGCAGTCCTGGTCCAGCGAAGAAACCGCCAAGGCTCTGGCCAATGAGACCGGCGCGGACTTTATGCTGATCGGTTCGGTCAAGACCATCGTGGATCGGGCCGGAAATATGTCTACACGTACTTATTTTGTGTATGGCGAACTGATCGAAATTGAGTCTAACCGCAAGGTATGGCTCGGTGAAAACAGCGAGATCAAGAAGGTCATCAAGACCCCCTCTGCCCGTTTTTAATTGATAGAGTCAGGGCGGCTCCGGGACCTCCCGGAGCCGTTTTTCTTTCGGGTTGCGCGTAGCCCGATGTATTACCACAGATCATTTTACCGGGGTTGGAACGGATGAAGCATAAAACTTTTTGGGGCGCTCTGCCGCTGACAGTCACAGTGGTCCTGTTTATGTCCTGTACTTCAGTGGCGCATTACGAAAAAATCGACGCGGCAGTCTTCGCGGGCAACTATGCCGGCGGACTGGCTGAGATTGAAGCCGCCAAAGAAACCGCCTATAAGTCCAAAGACCGGGTGCTCTATTACCTCGAGTCCGGCATGCTGGCGCATTACGCCGGTATGCACGAGCAGTCCATCAGCGCTCTCAATGACGCCGAGCGGGCTATCGAGGAAACCTTTACCAAAAGTATTTCCATGGAAGTAAGTACCTATCTGGTAAACGACAACTCCCAGGAATATCCCGGCGAAGACTATGAGGACATTTATCTGAACGCCTTCAAGGCGCTCTCTTTTTACCATACTGGTTCATTGGACGGGGCGCTGGTGGAGATCCGCCGTATCGACAACAAACTGCGTTTTCTTTCGACCCGGTACGGAACGGCAATCACCAATGCCCAGAAAGCGGCGCTTGAAAAAGACGAAAACGTTCCGGCCGTAGATTCCGCCGACGCTACGGTCAAATTTAACAACTCCGCGCTGGCCCGTTACCTGGGAATGTTGTTTTACCGGGCGGACGGCAAACGGGATGATGCCCGTATCGATCGCAACGAGGTGCGTCTGGCCTTTGCCAATCAGCCGGGAGTGTATAATTTTCCGGTACCGTCCTCTCTGGACGCGGAACTGGAAATACCGGCCGGAAGAGCCCGCCTGAATGTCATCGCTTTTACCGGTCTTTCCCCTGTCAAACAGCAGGAAACCGCGCGGTTACAGCTGGGCTCCTCGAACTGGATCAAGATCGCCCTGCCGGTGCTGGTGGCCCGGCCTGTTCCGGTAACGCGTATGGAAGTAGTGCTGGAAAACGGCGTGACCTTCCCGCTGGAACTACTGGAAGACATGAACGCGGTAGCTGTGGAAACCTTTAAACAGAAGGCCGCTTTTATCTATTTCAAGAGCATTTTACGCTCCACGGTTAAGACCGCGACCTCAATGGTCATGAAAGAGCAGGCCCAGGACCGCTCCGGTGAGTTGGGTCTGTTTCTGGCTGTGGCCAGCCTGGGGACGCAGATCTATGCCGAGGCCAGCGAACAGGCTGACCTGCGTATTTCGCGCTATTTCCCGTCACGGGCCTCGGTCGGCGGCCTGACGCTGGATCCGGGTGTCTATAATTTTTCCGTCAACTTTTATGGAGCTGGGAATCAGCTCCTCCATCAGCAGGTATTTCATCAATTTGAAGTGCAGGCCCAAAAACTGAATCTCGCGGAGGCTATATGTATACGTTAATTCGCAAACCCTTTCTTTTTATTCTTTTCGCGCTTTTGCTGATCGCCTCGTGCGCTTCCGGACCTTCCTCCGAAGGCGGCGGAAAAACTGCTTCCGGCGCCGAACCGGCCTGGGTAAAAAACCCGCGTACCGCGTTCCCGGAAAATCAGTATGTTTCGGCGGTCGGTTTCGCTGAAAACCGCGAAAACGCCGAGAAAAACGCCCTGCAGGCCCTGATCCAGATTTTCGGTCAGTCCATTACCGGCGACACCACCGTAAGCTCCCGCTACTCCCAGGCTCTGAAGGGCGGCATGATCGAGAGCAGCGAGGATTCCGCCATCGACCGCAGCATTACTACATCAGTGGAAATGGGTACAGTCGTAGGCGCGGAGATCAAGGATGTCTGGACCGAAGGTCCGCGTAGTGTCTATGCCGTGGCCGTCATGGAAAAAATGAAGGCCATGATGATCTACAGCGATCTGATCGACAAGAATAACGCGGCCATCACCCGGCTGACCGATATTCCGCTCGCCGAGCGCAGTACACTGGACGCCTATGCCCGCTACGATATGGCCGTAGAAATCGCCGATACCAACGCTAAATTCCTGAATCTGCTTTCGGTAATCAATCCGGCGATGGCTTCCTCCAAACGCGCCTCGGTGCTGAGCTCCGACCAGTTTAAGATTGAAAAGCTGCGCATCGCCCAGACTATCCCGATTGCCGTCACGGTGGACGGCGATCCCAGCGGCCGGGTTAAGGCCGCCTTCACCGCCGCCATAACCGCCGCCGGCTTTAAAACCGGCGGTAACGACTCGCGCTATCAGTTAACCGCGCAGTATAGTGTTTCCGAAGCCGCTCTGCCGAACCAGACCAATAAGTTCGCCCGCTACGCCGTGGACGCCAGGTTGCGGGATGGTCTTACCAATACCGAACTGCTGCCCTACAGCATTACCGGCCGGGAGGGGCACCTGAATTATTCCGAAGCCGAACAGCGCGCACTGCGGATCGCCGAGCAGAAAATTCGCGAAGATTTCGGCATGAAATTCAGCGCCTTCCTTTCCAATATGGGAAGCGTAAAGTAAGCTGTTCGCCCCGAAAAACTGCAGAAGAAAAGCACCCCCGGAAACTGCCGTTCTCGGGGGTGCTTTGTTTTAAAGAGGTACTCTCCATGAGCCAGTATCCCTGGCTCTTTGGATTTCTGGTCAGCGGATTTTGAAGATCAGTCCGAGCAGGGCCAAGGTGATCAGTACCTGCAGAATCATAAACTTCAATAAGACCTGGGTTGGTGACCATTGGCGGTGCTTGCGCATATGGTCATGGAGCGGGAAGCGGATAGTATGGAAGATGCGGATATTGAAGAAGCGCAGCAGGGCCACCTTAAACAGCCCGGTGCCTCCGTTAACCATGATCATGCCGCTGGTCATCAGCAGCAGGAAGGGGTTTCCGGAAACAAGCACGCAGATGCCGATAAAGAAACCGAGCGCCCTCGAACCGGCGTCTCCCATCATCACTTTGCTGGGAAAGGCATTGTGCCACAGATACCCCATCAATACCCCGGAAAGTGAAAATATTATTATCGCCCAGTTGGCCCCGTCTTTAAGGTGAGGAACCAGCAGATATTCGGAAATACGAATGTGGCCGAGCACAAAGTAAAAAATGATACCCAGGGAAAGCAGGGCCAGCAGTACCAGAGTTCCGGAAAGACCGTCAACTCCATCGGTACAGTTGGTGGCGTTTATGGATATCCAGAGAACTATCGTTGAAACCGCTATAAAGACCAGCGGGTGAACGGCGACCTGGGCGGTGATAAAGGGCAGCCAATACAGCGGTTTGCCGTTGAAATAAAGATAAAACAGGGTGACGGAAGCCGCGACCGAAAGCAGCAGGTCCAGGGCGCCCTTGAGATACTCGCCCCAGGAAATAGTGGAGCGGTCGTCCAGATACCCGGTGAGCATAACTAAGGCCGTGAGGATCAATACCGCGATCTGGCTCAGGGAAAGCGGGGCGAATAAAAATGACACCAACAGGAAAATACTGATAAAGACAATGCCGGCCCCAGTGGGTTTGCCCATGGCCGCCTCGGCGCTGACGGAGAATTCCCGCCCGCGGTCTTTGGGTAAAAAACGGTAGGTTTTGGGAAGCAGCCGGACACAGAGCAGAAATCCGGTGTAAAGCGCCAGGATGATCAGGACCGCGTAGGACCTGAACAGGCGGAAAGGGCCAAAATATTGTTGGAGCAGGGTGGCAATGTAAAACAACATATCGCCATTCTATACGCTATCCGGCGAGCTGTGCAAGAAGTTTCGGCCAGGGCGTTAATTACCGGATCAGACGCCCTGGAAGGTAAGCCAGCGGGACAGGAAAGCGGCTAGCGGCCGAAACCACTGCGGTCCGGTTTGGGAAAGTTCTTCCAGGGCGTAACCGGCTTTCAGAAAGGCAACGGTAATGTTCTGCAGTCCGCCGGTCAGTATCATCAGACCGAAGACCAGCAGTAAGAGACCGGAGACGATTTTAACGGCCCGTCCGTGTTTTTTGAAAAAATTCAGGACGGGTTGGGCTTTGTCCAGAAACAGCCCGGCCAGAATAAAGGGGATTCCCAGACCGGCGGAATACAGCGTCAGCAGCAGCGCGGCTCTGGCGATATTGCCGCTCTGGCCGGCAAAAACGAGAATGCCGGAGAGTACCGGCCCGATGCAGGGCGTCCAGCCGGCGGCAAAGGCCATGCCCAGCAGAAAGGCTTTCAGAATACCGGGCGGGGTGCCGGTTTTGGCCGCGTCAAAACGGGCTTCGCCGCGCAGGAAGGGAATAAAATCAAAGAGGGTATTCAGGGCCAGAATGATTACCAAGGCTCCGGCCGCCCGGTTGATGATCAGAGAAGCGGAGCTGCCCAGGAAGCGCATGCCGCCGCCGAAGATGATGGCCAGTAAAACAAAGATGAAGGTGAACCCGGCCACAAAGAACAATGATCGTCGTAAAATGAAAAAGCGGCTGACAGTGCCGGTTTTCAGGGCTGCCGCCGACTCTCCCGAAATAAAGGATAAGTAAATCGGTATGAGCGGCAAGACACAGGGGCTGAGAAAGGACAGCAGACCGGCCCCGAGGGCCGCCAGCATGCCGGGCAGCAGGGCCAGACTGTCCAAACTCCCGGTCGGTATCATTGGCGGGCCAGTTCCTGGAGCACGGCTATCAGGGCCGGATCGTCGTATTCCCGGGAACCGACAATCCCGGCTATAATTTTCCCGTCTTTATTGAGGATATAGGTTGAGGGTATGCCCTGGGAGGCAAACGCCGCCCCGAGACTGCCGTTTTCATCCAGAAATACCGGGAGTGTGTAAGCGTTGTTTTTGATAAACTGAAGTACGGTAGCCGGCTTTTCACCGGTGCTGATCGCCGCAACACGGAACTGTTCGTCCCGCATGGCCAGATGCAACCTTTCTATGGATGGCATTTCCCGCTTGCATGGCGGGCACCAGGTGGCCCAGAAATTAAGCAGAGTTATCTTTCCCGCGAAACTGTCGGAGTTGAGCGGCGCTCCGGAGAGGTCAGGCACGGTAAAAGAGGGGAAGGATACCGGTTCGGGGAATACATAAAAGCCGAGGGCGGTCAGACGCTGCGGTATTCCGCCTTCAGTAGCCGCCGCTGCCGCGCCGGTCGCTGTTATCCCGGCCTCAGCATTCTCTGTGCCGCTTTCCTCTGCCTGAACCCGAGTCGGTGAACAGGCTGTTAAAACCGCCAAAACGGCGGCCAGTGCAAGGTGCATTTTGATGCGCTGATTTGTTTTCATACCTGTTAATATAATGGATGTTGATGAAATTGTCTGTGAGATTATCACACAATCACATCAGTGCTTGAAGTGGCGGGTTCCGGTAAATACCATGGCAATGCCCAGCCGGTTAGCCGCGTCAATGGATTCCTGGTCGCGCATCGAGCCGCCGGGCTGGACGATAGCCTTGATGCCGTATTTCGCGGCCATCTCAACGCAGTCGGCAAAGGGGAAGAAGGCGTCGGACACCATTACCGTGGCATGGCCGGCAAAACCGTTTTCCGGATTGGCGGTCACCGCGCGGGCTCTTTCCAGGGCCTGTTCAGCTGCCCAAATGCGGTTTACCTGGCCGCCGGCGGCGCCGACCGCGATGTGATCCTTGACCGCGACAATGGCGTTGGATTTTACAAACAGGGCGACCGTCATGCCGAAGGCCATTTCGGCGCATTCCGCCGCGCTGGGAGCCTTTTCGGTTACCACCTTCCAGTCGCTGAACAGCAGGTTATCCCGCTCCTGAACCAGTACGCCGCCGTCCACGCTCAGCGTTTCGGTCAGGTTATCCGGCCGTACGGTGGCCTTAACCAGACGCAGATTTTTCTTGGCGGCGAAGATATCCAGGGCTTCGACGGTAAAGTCCGGAGCCACAATCACTTCCAAAAAGGTTTTAACCATTTCCGCGGCGGCCTCGCCGTCGATAACGGCATTACAGCCCACAATGCCGCCGAAGATTGAAACCGGGTCGCAGCGCCAGGCCTTGGTGTAGGCGTCCAGTACGTTAGTCCCGAGGGCCGAACCGCAGGGCGCGTTATGTTTGAGCGCCACGCAGATAACCGGTTTTTCCGCAGGGAGCGCTGCCGGGAAGGCCGCCGGTAATCTGGCGCGGAAGTCGTCATAGGCGCAGGCCGCTTTCCAGGCGATATCCAGATCGCGCATGTTATTGTAAGAGAGTTCTTTGCCCTGCAACTGCTTCATGCCGCCAAAGGCTCCGTTGCGGTCGGCCGTCAGATAGAGGGCGGCCTGCTGGTGGGCGTTTTCGCCGTAGCGCAGACTCTGTTCCTTGCGGTAGGGCACGGTCAGATATTGCGGCCACAGCGGCGAGTTCTCGGAAACCGGGGCAGCGGCTTCACCGAGCATAAAGCGGGCAACGGCGGAGTCGTAGGCGCCGGTCAGGTTGAATACTTTACCGGCCAGGCGGCGTTTCAGGTCCATCGGTATTTTCGCGGTATCTTGTTCAGCCGCTTCCAAGGCACTGATTACTTCAGGATAGTCAGAAGCCTCGGTCAGCACCAGCACGTCGGCATGATTTTTGGCGGCGGAGCGCAGCATGGTCGGGCCGCCGATATCGATAAATTCGACCGTTTCGTCGAAGCTTAAACCGGCTTGCACTTTTTCAAAAAAGGGATAGAGGTTAACGCAGACCAGGTCGATCGGCTCGACATTCAGTTCTTTGATGGTTTTTTGGTGTTCGCTATTAGCGCGGATGGCCAGCAGGCCGGCGTGAATTTTGGGGTGCAGGGTTTTGACCCGGCCGTCAAGGCATTCCGGAAAGCCGGTTACGGAGCTGACGTCGATCACTGGAATTCCGGCGTCGGCGAGGTGTTTTTTTGTTCCGCCGGTGGAAAGTATTTCCCAGTTCTTGGAAACCAGATACTGCGCCAGTTCCAGCACGCCATCTTTATAAAAGACACTGATCAATGCCCGTTTTTTCATATTCCACCCCTTTTTAAAGCCACATTCGATGCGCGCAGTATAGCAAAAAAAGGGCTGTGGATTCAATGGACAGTTTCTTACGGGGTGCGTTTCCGCCGGCCGAATCGCGATCTGGTGCGCCGGATGCGCTCTTTTTTCTTTTTGTCGCTGAGCAGTATCATGGCGGCCAGTGATGAAACTATACTGATGGCCAGTATCACCCACAGCGCTCCGTAATGTCCCCAGTTTACCATCGGCAGATCAACGTTCATACCGAAAAAACTGGTGATCATGGTCGGGATCATCAATACCAGCGAAATCACAGTCAGCCGTTTCATGACGATACTCAGGTTGTTGGAGATGACGGAAGCGAAGGCGTCCATCATACCGGAGAGAATGTTGCTGTAGATATCGGCCATTTCGATAGCCTGGCGGTTGTCGGTGGCGACGTCTTCAAGCCATTCGCGGTCATCCTCATCCAGCTGGATCAATCGGGTTTTCAAGAGTTTTTCGATTAACAGCTGGTTGCTTTTAAGGGAGGTCGTAAAGTAGACCAGCGATTTTTCCAGATTCAGCAGCTGTATCAGTTCAAAGTTGCGCACCGAGACCTGCAGTTCAACCTCAATGGAATTGGAGCGCCGGTTAATTTCCTTTAAGTAACGCAGGAAGATCAGGTCCGCGCGGGCCAGAATGCGCATCACGAAGGCCGGCAGGTCATTCAGATTCAGCCCGCGTACCCGGTTTTCGGTCAGGTCCGTCAGAACCTCGCAGTCTGACCAGCAGATGGTCACCACCATGTCCGGAAACAGCAGGATTCCGAGCGGCACGGTAAAATAGCTGACTTCGTTGGGAGCCACGAAGATCGGCAGGCGCATGATGATCAGGGTGTAGTTTTCCTCACGCTCGACGCGGGAAAGCTCATCCTGATCCAGAATGTCCATGATGGTTTCGGTATCGACGCCGTATTCAGTTTCCAGGGTGCGGATATCTTCACGGGTGACATTGCGGGCATCGATCCAGATGCGCTTGTCCGTGCGTTCGCCTTCAATGAGTTTGCGGTTTTCCTGTTTCCAGATTTTTATCATGGAATTCCTCCGGTTCGGTTATTCCCCGGAAGAGGAAGGGTGCTGGTGCCGATTGGCGCTAAAGCAGACTGGATATCCGGGGAGGTTTGGGCTTGGTATGATATTCGTAACTACGACTACCAGGTTCCGTATCCATGGGATACTGCCTCCTCGAATGGTGGATTGACGCGCCAGGGCGCCTTAAATCAGAATAGCACAGGGGCCTGCTAATGGCAAGGGCGATAATGAAACAGCAGCAGGCTGATATCGTCTTTTTGAAGGTCAATCAGTCTGTGCTCTGAAGCCGTTCGGCGAGACAGCGTACGCCCTCGACTATGGCGATGTGCTCTACGGCGTGAATGCGCTGCGCCAGGGAATCGGCGGTGTCGCCAGAAATAACCGGAACGCGCTTTTGCAACAGTATCGAGCCGGTGTCGCAGCCTGCGTCAACCAGATGTACCGTGCAGCCGGATTCGGTCTTGCCGGCGGCCAGCACGGCTTCGTGGACATGATGACCCCACATGCCCTCGCCGCCGAAGTCCGGTAATAGAGCCGGGTGTAGATTGATGATGCGGTTGGCAAACGCGCTGATTACCGGGCCTTGCAGGATGGTCAGGAAGCCGGCCAGTACCATGGCGTCAGCCTGCATTGCCTGCGCTAAGTCCAGCACCCGCTGCGACACCGCAAGCCGCTGTTCGGCCTTTGGTTTGCCTTTTGGCGGCAGGGCCAGGGCGATGGGGATACCGGCCAGACGGGCGCGCTCCAGGGCGTAGCAGCCTTCGCGATCCGCGATAACCATCACAATCTGGTAGCCTGTCCCGTCAGCCGCGTCGATCAGGGCTTGCAGGTTGGTGCCGCCTCCGGATACGAGTACGGTAATGCGCATTATCTGTTTCATTGTGGCGCCTTTTGAATGGTGTATAAAATCCAGCTGTCCGTTTTGGAGCCGCTGCGTTCGCGGTACAGCACCATAGTCTCGCCGGTTTCAGTGATAACCTCGTGATAGTGTTTACCGGCGTACTTTTCGGCCGAGCCGCTGCGGCAAGGCCTGGTGCTGCGCCAATGGCGGAGCTCGGCTTTGACCCGGTAGGTGGCATTACGCCACAGGAAAAGGAGCGGCAGGCCCGGTTCACCGCGCTCCATGGCCGTGCCGTCGAAACTTCCTTCCATAGCCTTAACCGGCTCGCTGATCAGCGTCAGTTGCGGTTTATTCAAAAATTACCGGCTCTTTGCCCGGTGCCACGCGGCCGATCTGCCAGGCCGGGAAACCCTCTTTATTGAGGTGCTCAAGCGCGGTTCCGGCGTCTGCGGCGCTGACAGCCAGAATAAAACCGATACCCATATTGTAAGTATGAAACATGCGATCCGGATTGGCGCCGCGGCGTACCAGTTCTCCGAAAATCGGCGGAACCGGCCAGCTGTCCTTTTTCAGTATGGAAACCAGGCCGCAGCCTTCGGTATACATACGCGGAATGTTCTCATAAAAACCGCCGCCGGTAATATGCACCATGCCGTGGATGCTGATTTTTTCGAGCAGGGCTAACACCGGTTTTACATAGATGCGGGTCGGCTCCAGCAGCACCTCGCCGATAGTGCGTCCATCAAAGGGTTCGGCGTAATTGCTCACTAGTTTGCGGACCAGCGAGAAACCGTTGGAGTGCACGCCGGATGAGGCCAGGCCGATCAGGACGTCGCCGTTTCGGATGGTCGAGCCGTCAATGATCCGGTCTTTTTCGGCTACGCCGACGGCGAAACCGGCAATGTCATATTTGCCCGCATCATAGAAACCGGGCATTTCGGCGGTTTCGCCGCCCAGCAGGGCGCAGGCCGACTGTACGCAGCCGTCGGCGACGCCGCTGACCAGGTCTCCGGCGATGGCGGCGTCCAGTTTGCCGCAGGCGACATAGTCCAGAAAGTACAGCGGGCGGGCGCCGTGGCAGAGAATGTCGTTGACGCACATGGCCACGCAGTCAATGCCGACGGTGTCGTATTTATTCATGGCAAAGGCCACGTCCAGTTTGGTGCCGACCCCGTCGGTACCGGAAACCAGCACCGGCTCGCGGTAGCCCGAAGGCAGCTGGAACATGCCGGCAAAACTGCCGAGACCGTTCAGTACTCCCGGAATGCGGGTGCGCTGGGCGCTGGACTTGTAGTTTTCCACGGCGCGGTAGCCTTCTTCAACATCAACTCCAGCCTGGCGGTAATCTATCATAATAAAACTCCTGTGTTAAATAATCGGTACCCAGGATTTTCTCCTAGGCGAATTAGGCAAGCGCCTTACTCCCCAAAAAAATCCGCCGTGGAGAAATCCGGTATCCCGGATTTTCTCCTAGGCGAATTAGGCAAGCGGTTTTACCGCTTGCCTAATTCGCCAATCATCGGCATCGGGTATTCGCCGGTGAAGCAGCCCTGGCAGTAGCCGCATTCTCCGTTAGATGATACGTGTTCTTCCTTATGTTTCCCATGGGTGCGTCCGGCGGCGCTGTCGAGACTGGAGGCCTCTTCGTATTCGCAGGATTGCAGGGCTTCGATCATGCCTTCCATGGAGATGAAGGCCAGCGAGTCGGCGCCGATGGCGGCCCGGATTTCTTCCAGGTCATGGGTGGCCGAGATCAGGTCGGCGCGGCAGGGCGTGTCGATGCCGAAATAGCAGGGAAAGCGGACCGGCGGCGAGGAAATGCGGAAATGCACCTCGCGGGCTCCGGCCTTGCGCAGAATCTGGATCAGGCGGCGGCTGGTGGTGCCGCGGACGATGGAATCGTCGATGATGATCACCCGTTTGCCGGCGACATCGTTTTTAAGGACGTTGAGTTTGACGAAAACCAGACGTTCGCGCTCTTCCTGGCTGGGGGCGATAAAGGTGCGGCCGATGTACTTGTTCTTTACGATACCCATGGCATAGGGGATGCCGGAGGCCCGGGAAAAACCCATGGCCGCGCCGAGGCCGGAGTCCGGTACGCCGATAACCACGTCGGCGCTGACGCCGGATTCGCGGGCCAGGACTTCGCCCATTTTAATGCGGGCTTCCTGAACTCCGATGCCGTCGACAATGCTGTCCGGCCGGGCAAAGTACACATATTCAAAAACGCAGGTTTTTTTGGAAGTTTTTTCGCCGAAGTTGAAAGACAGCACGCCGTCATCATTGATGATCACGATTTCCCCGGGTGCGATATCGCGGACCAGCTCGCCGCCGATGGCGTCGATGGCGCAGGATTCGCTGGCCAGCAGCCAGCCGTTGGGCAGTTTGCCCAGGCAGAGCGGCCGGATGCCGTTGGGGTCCCGGGCGCCGATCAGGGTTTTTTCGGTCATGACGGCCAGGGCGAAGGAACCCTTGATCAGCTGGATTGTATCGGTTAAGGCCCGCTCCAGCCCTTTTTTGTAGTTTTTGGCAATCAGTTTGATGATTACTTCGGAGTCGCTGGTGGAAGTGAAGGTGGAACCGGTTTCTTCCAGGAATTCCTTCATCGGGTCGGTATTTACGAGGCTGCCGTTATGGGCGACGGCGATGGCTCCGAGTTTGGACCGGGAGACGAAGGGCTGGGCGTTTTCGATATTGGCGGCTCCGGAGGTGGAGTAAAGCACGTGGCCGATCGCGATATGACCCTGCAGCGCGGAAATATTTTCCTTGTTATAAACCTCGGCCACCAGACCCATGCCCTTGAAGTGTTCGAGCTTGGCTCCGTCGGCTACCGCGATACCAGTGCTTTCCTGACCGCGGTGCTGCAGGGACTGCAGACCGTAATAAGCCAGGCGGGAGGCGATCGGATCGTGGTTGGTCAGGTACACCCCGATAATTCCGCAGTATTCTTTCAGCTTGTCGTCAGCGCCTTCATTATAATAATCCATTGTGCCCTCATGTACCGTCGGTACTATTACTGGAAATTCGTTTGATATTCCTGTGGAAAGAATGGTCTCTCCGCAGAAAACCGGCCAGAGCGGCCTGTGCAACCTCTTAAAGCGCTACGCCCCTTCCGCCATCCGCGGCAATCTCTTCTTTGAGTCTGTTTCTAAAGGCGATGAGCCGTGTTTTAAGTTCGGGATATTTAATGGCCAGGATTTGACAGGCCAGATAGGCGGCGTTGGCAGCGTTGTCCACTCCGACGGTGGCTACCGGGATCTGTTTGGGCATTTGCACTATTGAGAGCAGCGCGTCCAGACCGCCCATGTTACCGCCGTCCAGCGGGACACCGATAACCGGAAGCACTGTCATTGAAGATATAACACCGGGAAGGTGGGCGGCCAGACCGGCTCCGGCGATGATGACTTCGGTGCCGGACTGTTCAGCCTGGGCTACTGTTTCGGCCAGCAGTTCACCGGCGCGGTGGGCGGAGAGAATGAAGGCTTCATATTCAACACCGAACTCTTTAAGCACGGTGGCGGCCTTTTTCATGGTATCTGTATCTGATTTTGATCCAAAAAAGATTGTGACTTTCATAAGCGAATGTAGCACAGATGGCCGGTGGTTTTCAAGCCATGCAGTGCCGCATTCGCCCGTTTCGGGAAGTTTAGTTGGAGCGCAGGGCGGCGACTTCGGCTTCGGTGGTGCGCTGCCACAGCTGGCTGCGGCCGATTCCGAGTCCGATTTCTCCGCGCATTTCCAGTACGTCGGTCATATAGCGGCGGTTATCAGCCTGGCGGAAGGTGATTTTGCATTTGTACATCTTACCGTCTTTCGGATCGATAATGTTTCCGCCTTCCCATTGACCGGGGGCCTTCATGGTCAGGCCGAAGATAAAGGGAGTGTTTGTGACGGTCATGGTATTTACTGCTCCCGCTACGGGGAAGCCACGGTAGGAAGGCTGACAGGCGTCGGCGATTTTACTGTCCGGTTGTCCCGGTACGGTTACAATTACTCCGTAGAGTTTGCCGTTCTCCTGGTAAATACGCCAGGCCGCGGTAACCTTACCCTCTTCATCGATACTTTTCCACAAGCCTTCGACCGAGTCGGTGGCCATGGCGGCGGCAGCCGTGAACAGAACCAGCGAAAGCACAAGCAGCAGCTTTTTCATACAATTGTCTCCTTGAGGTGATAAACGGCCGGTCTTTACGGTTTTCAAAGCCGCCGTATTCATATTATAGTAGATCCCGGATATCCATATGTCAACAAAACCGCATTATATCTTTTGTTCGAGTGAACTGTATCTGCCATCCGGAGCGGCTCTCCCCCTGGAAATTCCTTCTGAAATGGAGGGTCAGGTCAGGCATAGTCTTGCGCTGCGGGATTCCGGAACGGCAGCTGTGGCTGTGCAGGTCGATGACCGGCACGGACGGGAGGCGACGGTCACCATGTCCGTGGGTACCGGTCTGGGTGCCGCGAATGAAGAAGGCGGCTGCTGGTACCGGCTGCGTGATTTGTACGCTTCCGCCGATCAGGACCTGCGCGCCTTGGCCGCTCCGGCTACCCGGGCCCTGGGACTGCTGAATTGGCACCGGCATACCCGCTTTTGCGCTGCCTGCGGCGAGTCGCTCTCCGATCATGAAAACGAAATGGCCCGGCAGTGCCCCTCCTGTCAGGCGATTTATTACCCGCGGCTTTCGCCGGCGATCATTGTTCTGGTGGAGGACGGGGATAAATTTCTATTGGCCCGGCATACGGCCCGCAATACCGGGGTTTTTTCCTGCATTGCCGGCTATCTGGAGCATGGGGAAAGCCTGGAAGACTGCGTGGCCCGGGAGGTGCGCGAGGAAACCGGCCTGGAGATTACCGATATCCGCTACGCCGGCAGTCAAAGCTGGCCCTATCCCGATCAGTACATGGTGGCCTTTTACGCCAGATACGCCGGCGGTGAAATAAAGGTTGACCCGGCCGAAATTTTGGAAGCCCGCTGGTTCACCCTGGATACTTTGCCCCTGCATCCGGCGGCCGGAACCGTGGCCTGGCGTCTGATTTTCCATGACTTCCCGAAATATGACGGAAAATGTTGACCCTTCGGCCGTCTCCTTAGTATCTTCGGAGTTGAGCACACCATTTCAAGGACATTTTGAATGAAACATCAATCGCACAACGAGGAAAAACAGCCGGTTTCGCCGGATCTTCCATTGGAAACGCCGGAAAACGGGCCTGATAGCGCCGCAAAGGTTCAGGAAAGTTCCGTAGCGGGTGAAAAAGCCGCCGAAACCAAGGCTTCTGAGAGCTCCGGCGGAACTGCCGCCCAAGCTGCCTCAGAGCTGGATCAAATGAAGGCCCGTATAGCGGAACTAGAGAAGACCGCAGGTGATCTGAATGATCAGTATTTACGTAAGGCAGCCGATTTTGACAATTACCGCAAGCGCATGATCCGCGAAAAACAGGAAGCGGTGGATTACGCCAATTCGAACCTGCTGGTGGACCTGGTGCAGGTTATGGATGATTTTGACCGGGCCATTACCGCCGGCGGCGAGCATGATGAAGGCTCTCCGGCAGCCGCTTTCGCTAACGGTATTTCAATGATCCGCAACCAGATGGCCTCCATGCTGGAAAACAAGTACTTTTTGAAACACTACCCGGTTAAGGGTGAGCCCTTTGATCCCACAATCCATGAGGCTGTTGGTTCAATCCCTTCGACAGAAGTGAAAGAACCGGTGGTCGCTGAGGAATTCGTCAAGGGTTATAAGCTCAAGGACCGTGTCGTTCGTCTTGCCAAAGTTATGGTTAACATGCCGGCAGAGGATCAAAAAGATGATCCCCGGGCCTCAAAATAAGGAGAAAGAAAATGGGAAAAATTATAGGAATCGACTTAGGAACAACCAATTCGTGCGTAGCGGTAATGGAAGGCGGAGAGCCCGTAGTAATCCAGAACTCCGAGGGTGGACGGACAACTCCCTCCATTGTGGGTTTTACCTCCAAGGGTGAGCGCGTTGTCGGTCAGCCGGCTAAAAACCAGATGATTACCAATCCGGACAAGACCGTCTATTCAATCAAGCGCTTTATCGGTCACCGTTTTAACGAGTTGACCGGGGAAGCCAAGCTTGTTCCCTACAAAGTTACGCCTCAGGGCGATGAGGTGCGCGTCGATATCGACGGAAAGCTCTATTCAGCCCAGGAAATCAGTGCCTTCATTCTTCAGAAGATGAAGAAAACCGCGGAGGATTATCTCGGCGAGACCGTCAGCGAGGCTGTCATCACCGTGCCGGCCTATTTTAACGACGCCCAGCGCCAGGCTACCAAGGACGCCGGCCGCATTGCCGGACTGGAAGTCAAGCGCATTATCAACGAGCCGACCGCTGCCTCCCTGGCCTTCGGCTTTAACAAGGACTCCAAGAAAGAAAAGACCATCGCCGTATACGATCTTGGCGGCGGTACCTTCGATATTTCCATTCTGGAGCTCGGCGACGGCGTTTTCGAGGTTAAATCTACCAATGGTGACACCCACCTTGGCGGCGACGACTTTGACCGCCGGGTCATGAATTGGCTGGTGGAAGAATTCAAAAATGACAGCGGTATCGATCTTTCCAAGGACCGCATGGCCCTGCAGCGCCTGCGCGAAGCGGCCGAAAAAGCCAAGATTGAGCTTTCCGCCGTTACCAACACCGAGATTAATCTGCCCTTTATCACCGCCGACGCCTCCGGACCGAAGCATCTGCAGAAGAGCCTCTCCCGCGCCAAGTTTGAGCAGCTGACTGAAGACCTTTTCGAGCGCACCAAGGATCCCTGCCGCAAAGCCATCAAGGACGCCGGTATTTCCATCGACAAGATCGATGAGGTTCTGCTGGTCGGCGGTTCCACCCGCATGCCCAAGGTGATGCAGATTGTCAAGGAACTGTTTGGTAAGGAAGGATCCAAGGGCGTTAACCCCGATGAAGCCGTTGCCGTAGGCGCGGCCATCCAGGGCGGTATCCTCGGCGGAGACGTTAAGGACGTACTGCTGCTGGACGTTACCCCGCTGTCTCTCGGAATTGAAACCATGGGCGGCGTCTTTACCCGCCTGATCAACCGCAATACCACCATTCCGACCCGCAAGAGCCAGGTTTTCTCAACCGCCGCGGACGGTCAGACTGCGGTTTCTATCCATGTACTGCAGGGTGAGCGCGAAATGGCCGGTCAAAACCGGACTCTCGGCAAATTTGACCTGATCGGTATACCGGCGGCCCCGCGCGGCGTGCCCCAGATCGAGGTTACCTTCGATATTGACGCCAACGGCATTGTGCATGTTTCGGCTAAGGATCTCGGCACCGGTAAGGAACAGCGCATCCGTATCGAAAGCTCCGGAGGTCTGTCCGAGTCCGACGTTGAGCGCATGGTCAAGGAAGCCGAGGCTAACGCCGAAGCCGACAAAAAAGAGCGCGAGAAGGTCGAAGCCCGCAATGAAGCCGATACCCTGATCTATTCGACCGAAAAGACGGTTAAGGATATGGGCGACAAGGTTGACGCCGCCGAGAAACAGAAGATCGAGGCAGCTGTCGCGGCTTTGAAGCGTGAGCTGGAAGGCGGGGACACTGAGTCCATCAAGGCCAAAACTGAAGAACTCAAGCAGGCTTCCTACAAGATAGCCGAGGAGCTGTATAAGAGCCAGGCCGCGGCCGCCGGAGCTGCCGGAGCCGGAGCAGGCGGTCCTGAAGGCGCCGGTCCGGATGACTTTGCCGGCGCTGCCCGCGAGGCCGGACCGGACAAGGGTTCCGCCGACGACGTTGACTATGAAGTGGTAAACGACGATAATAAGTAATTCATTGCAGATGCGTTAATGAAACCGGTCCTGTTTACGGGGCCGGTTTTTTACCGTATCAAGAATTCTGTACCGTGGAGACCCCTTGTGGCAAAGAGAGATTATTACGAAGTGCTTGGTGTGCCTAAAACCGCCACCAAGGATGATATAAAGAAAGGTTACCGTAAGCTGGCTATCCAGTATCATCCGGACAAGAACCCGGGTAATAAGGAATCGGAAGAGAAATTCAAGGAAGCGACCGAAGCTTATGAAGTGCTTTCCGACGATCAAAAACGCCCCATTTACGATCAGTATGGTTTTGCCGGCCTGGACAGTATGGGCGGAGCGGGAGCCGGCGGCTATGATCCAAGTCATTTCCAGGGTTTCGAGGATATTTTCGGCGATTTTTCCGGTATTTTCGAGAACCTCTTCGGCGGTGGCGGCGGTGGCGGAGCCAGACGCCGTTCCGGCGGACGCGCCGGTCCCTCCCAGGGCGCCAGTCTGCGTTATGACCTTCAAATATCCTTTCAGGACGCGGTATACGGTACCAAGGCCGAAATTAAATATTCGCGCAGCGAGTCTTGCGCCTCCTGTAAGGGCTCCGGGGCTTCCGGCGGGTCCGGCCGCAAGATGTGCGCCACCTGCCAGGGAACCGGTCAGGTACGGCACAGTTCCGGCTTTTTTTCCATCGCTTCAGCCTGCCCCAGCTGCCATGGAGAAGGCACGATTATAGAGAACCCCTGCAAAGAGTGCTCCGGCACCGGAACGCAGAAGAAACAGCAAAAGATTCTGGTTACCATTCCGGCCGGCGTGGATGATGGGAAGCGCATCAGTATTCCGCGACAGGGTGATGCCGGACCGAACGGCGGACCCTACGGTGACCTCTATGTCTTTATCCGGGTAAAGGCCCATGCCCACTTTGAGCGCTCCGACGCTGATCTGTACTGCGCGGTACCGATTTCCATCACCCAGGCGGCGCTCGGCGCCGAGATTACCGTAATGGCCCTCGACGGCAAACAGCTCAAGCTGAAGGTGCCTGCCGGAACCCAGAGCGGAAAACTGCTACGCATCCGTGAAGAAGGCGTACCGGTTGCCAACGGCAAAAAAGGCGATCTGTACATCAAGATTATCGTTCAAGTGCCCCTAAAACTGTCTTCCAAGGCTAAAGCCCTTCTGGAAGAGGTTTCCAAGCTGGAGGGTGAGAATACTTCTCCCACACCTATTTCACTGACTGAACTGCATCATTAATCGACCTGTTCGGGGGTACCGCGCCGGCTCTCGCTCTGCCGGTATCCCCCGAAACCTCCTTTTTTATTTTCAAAAACCCTTTATTATGATAGAATAGCATCGATAATATAATAGCTATCTATCCAACTATCTGCCGAGAGGTGTATCAGGATGATTCAGTCCCAAAAACGCATTGCCAAATTGGCAGTCGACGGTCTAATCGGTCTTATTTTCTCTTTTTTCATGTTTATCGTCATGCCCGAATTTTCGTTCGGAGGCCGCTTTGTCGCGGCCGCCAGCGTTTTTGCCATTGCCGCGTTAACATCTTCGCTCCTGTCCACCGAAATCTGGAGGAAGCTCGAACAGCAGGTTTTTCAGATTCTGGACACCCGCCATTTTGTGCGGTTTGTGGATCGCCTGCGCTTTTGCTATACCCTCGACGATCTGATGGATGCCATTCAGGGCGTTCTGGAGCATGAGGCCGACTGTTCGGTGCTCTATGTCAATTCCGAAAATCAGTATGTTATTTATAACAGCCCGAACCGCATTGCCACCGATCCGTTAACTCTGGAAGTACTGTCCCGTAATTTCAGCTCAACCTGGCCCCAGGGTTTTTATCTGATTGATGAAGAGCTGGGACTGGTTTCGGATTTCAAGCGGGCCCGCGGTTTTTTTCTGGTTTACGAAAAACTGCACTTTTACGTACTATGCCGCTATATGCGTGTTTTTGAGGCCAGTGTTTTTGATACCATGCTGCATGAGTTTATCAGCTTCCTGAAGCGTACCAAGACCATTACTCAGCTGACGTCCATCGCCGAACTTTCCAAGGAATGGGACATGGTTGCCGAGACGCAGCTGTCCTTCCTGCCCCAGAAAATGCCGACTCTCCCGAAGCTGGATGTCGCGGCCTACTTCCTGCCTCTGGTTAACGTTTCCGGTGACTACTACGACATTATTCCCGTAGACGAGAGTAAGACTTTATTTGTGCTGGGCGACGTCTCCGGTAAAGGTCTGGCTGCCGCCCTGGTTATGGGCGTTGTCGTAAATACCATCAAGATTATCGAGAATAAAGAAGATCTTCCGGCGATTATCCGGGCTATCGACATAGCCATTAAAGGCATGCGTTTGCAGGATAAGTATACAGTACTGTTCATCGGTTTGATCGATACGAAAGCCATGCGTATCCGCTATGTTAACGCTTCCATGGCCGACCCCATTATTATTACCCGCGGTCCTGACGGCTATAAAATTAAACCGTTACAGTCTACCTGCAGTCTGATCGGTATTATCGATCTGGACGAAGTCGGCGTGGGCGAGGCCCCCCTTTACCGCGGCGACGTGGTGCTGATGGCCTCCGACGGTATCTCCGAAGTTATGAACGACGAGGGCGTAGAGCTCGGCGATACCGATCTGTATCTGAATACGGTACGGAACAGCGCCCACAAGGCAGCGCGGCACTTTGTGCAGGATATCGCCGATCTGGTATTCAGTTATAACGGTGATAAAAAACTGCGTGACGACGTCACCATGCTTGTAGCGAAGATTGAGGAGTAACCATGAGTTTAGTCATTTTTAGTTATATACTGGCTGTATTCCTCTTTATTTTCTCGTATTACCTGGATTCACGCGCTGAGAAGACCGGCACCGCCTTCACCGGCATTGCCATGACCTCGGCGTTCATTGCCCTGTTTTTCGCCCTCTCCGCCAGTTTGATCTATGCCCAGGTGGATACCGTGTCGACGCTGGTCATGAAGCTGGCCATGGCCTGTCTGGCGCTCGAAAGCCTGTTCATCGTGCGATTCAGCCTGATAATCCCTTATTTTACCCGCAACCGCCTGTTCACCGTTTTAGGCTGGCTGTTTACGATACTCGCGGTGTACTTGATATTCTTCGGGGTGGGAAATCTGTCCTGGTATCCCGATACCGGTTTTATGATTTCTTCCCGGCTGATTTATGGCGGTTTCAGCGGTCTGCCGGTGTTTGTCCTTGTCTATCTGGCCGGCTTCCCGGCCCTGGCCATTTTAATACTGTTCTTCCGTTCCGCGGGTTTACGCAGCCGGATTTACCGGCAGCGGCTGCAGCTGGTGGCCTTGTCTATTCTGGTGGGTCTGGCGGTCTGTTTTGGACTGTTCATGCTGTCAAAGGTCTATTTCTGGGCCTTCCCCATCATTCCGTTCGGCTTAGCCCTGATGCTGATATTAATCCATCAGTCTGTTTCTGTTACGACCCTCTTTGACCGCTCCATGGTGGTTTCGGCTCTGATTAATTTTGTGCTGCTGACCGTAATTTTCAGCACCCTGGCCGGATTGTCCACCGCTCTGATCATGCAGAGTACCTCCATCGAAGCGGTGATAACTCTTTCCGTGGTAATAATGGCTATTGTTTTATTGGGCTTACGGGAGCTTTTTGCCCGACGCCTGCGCAAATATATCCGGGTCGGCGCCGAATATGGTCCGGATCTGGAAGCCGGTTTTGAGAAGATTGACTACACCGCCGGCGGTCAGGAAGTAATCCGGGTAGCCGTTGAGCTTTTAACGCAGCATGTGGAATGCGTGTCAGTGGATATTCTTGTTTCTGACGACAAGGGCAAGCTGGCTACCTCCTATTCAACCGGCGGCGGTAAAAACTCTGTCAGTATGGATGATAAATCCATAGAGTTCATGTTGAACCATAACCTGACCATCGTACTTAAAACCCAGGCCATTACCAGCCATGTCTATTCCGAATGCAAGGCCGAACTGTTAAAGATTTTTGAAATCGGGCATTCCGATGCCATGATACTGATCCGTGAAGGCCGCCGGGTTGTCGGTCTGATTCTGCTGGGCGCCAAGCGGCGCGGCGCGGACTACACCGATTACGACTATGCCGAGCTTTCAAAATTGTATTCCAGTTTCTTCCTGGTAATGTACTATCTGAAGAATATTGCCAATGAATCGGTGGTTTTGACCGTCGACCGTGAAATCGAATTTTCCGGTCAGATCATATCCTCCATTCAGGACAATATTGACCGCATGAACAACGACAAGGTGGATGTCGACTTTATCACTCAGTCCGCCCGTAAGCTCGGCGGTGACTTTATTGATTTTATCCGCCTGTCGGAGCAGAAGTATCTGTTTGTTTCCGGAGACGTTTCCGGCAAGGGCTTGAACGCCAGTATGTCCATGGTTATCTTGAAGTCGGTTATCCGGACCTTCCTTACGGAGACTTCGGATTTCAAAAAACTGGTGGTGAAGGTTAACGGCTTTATCAAGAACAACCTGCCCAAAGGAACCTTCTTCGCCGGTGTGTTCGGCTTGATGGATTTTGCCACCAACACTATGTATTACATTAACTGCGGCGTCCCGATCATGTTGCTGTATACCGCCGCCTACAATAACGCCATTGAAATTCAGGGCGAGGGGCGGGTGCTCGGTTTTGTGCGCAATATCGAGAAGTTTATCAAGGTCAAGAAAATAGTGCTGAACGCCGGTGATATTATTCTGACGACAACGGACGGCCTGATCGACTCCGCCAACCTGCGCGGTGAACGCTTCGGAAAGGACCGGGTACAGCGCATGCTGATGGACAACCGTACCTATCCGTCCGGCCGTATCGCCAAATTCCTGTGTGACAGTCTGACCGAATTTGTTTCCAGGGAGCTGGAAGACGACATAACGGTGCTGGTATTCAAATACCTCGCTAAATAAGGGGCTTATTGTGGAACATATTTCGATAATCGAGAAACGCGGCGCCAACTACGCTCTGCTCGAGGTTTCTGGAACCATTAACTCCTATACCTATACCGAGTTTCAGAGCAAGGTTTACGCCCTTATTAAGGAAGCCAATCTGGTATTGGATATGTCCCGCGTTACCAACCTCTCTTCATCCGGTTTGGGAGTACTGATGGCCGCCTACGACGACGGTGAAGAAATCGGCCATAAACTGTACATCATGAAACCGTCCGAGGTGGTGCGTATGGCCATTGAATCCACCGGGTTCGCGGACATGTTTACGGTAATTTACTCGCTCACTGAGGTTTTATAGCCATCGTGCAGAACCGCGAGTGTCAGATCAAGCTCCGCACCGACTTTGAAAATTTGCCGGTGCTGGAACGGTTCATTAAGAATTGCCCGCTGCTGAGCGCCGATCAGGTGCCGAGGGCGATGCTGATCGCCACCGAGTACTTTGATAATATTATCTGTCACGGGCGTTGTCTGCGTTATTGCCCGGTTTCCGTAAAAATTACCGCCGATTCCGTAATTCGCCTCCAGTTTCAGTACCGCTCCAGCAATTTTAATGAGATGATTGCCGGGCACCAGCATACCAGCCCGCACTACGATATCGACTCCGACCGCTACAGGGGTCTGGGTTTGCGGATGTGCCACAACCTTTCCAGTCATATCGAATATAAAAAAGGCTTGTTCAAGAATTACATAATTATTACACTTTAATCATGCAGCGACAAACCCTGGCCATCTTCGACGTAGACCACACCATCAGCCGCCGCGCGACTTCACTGGCTTTTATCCGGGTATGCATGCGCTATGGATTTATCAAACCCTGGTATTTACTGGGCGTGCCTTTTTTGTACTTGTTCTACCGGCTGCTTAATTTACGGCTGGATTTTCTGTTTAAATACAGTCTGCCGCGTCTGTACGGCCGGTCCCGCGCCGACTTTGAACAGGTGGCGCAGGAAGCCTTTGACCGGTATCTGCTGGATTCCTTTTACCCGGGAGCGCTGCGCGAAATCGCCGACTTGCAACAACGTGGAATACGTATTCTGCTGGCGACATCGACCCCGTTCGAAGCTGTCTATCCCTTAGCCCAGTATTGCGGAATCAGCGCGGCCGATATCATAGCCACCCAGTTTGCCTACTCCGGAGGAATATTTGAGGGTAAACTCACCGGTGTGGCTGTGTATTCAGGTAATAAATGTGAAATTGTAAAAAGCTATGCCGAGCGTAGCGGGATCGACCTGCACTGGTGCTCGTTTTATTCTGATAGCATTCATGACCTGCCGCTGCTGGAACTGGTCGGTCACCCGGTGGCGGCCAATCCGGACTGGCGTTTGCGCCGCATCGCCAAAAAAAGAGGCTGGACTATAAAGGACTTTAGTAAATGAAACGAATAGGCTTTTTTTTGGTTTTATTTCCCTTGTTGATTTCCTGCGCACCCAAGCCGGTTTACCCGGTAACTGCTCCCGCGCCCGAAATCCCCGGCCTGGAGCTGTTGCCGGAGGAGCTCTCTGCCGCAATTGCCGCCAATCGCGCGGAGTTTCTCGCCGATCTTGAAGCAACGCTGGCCGCTGACGCCTCAAACCTGTTGGTACTGGTGGATAAACAGCATAGCCTGACGGACAGTTATGCTCCCTCCGATCTGGTGGACTTGGCCGGCGATCGCAGTTACACGCTGAACCGGGACGATCTTTCCCTGCGGGTCGAAGCGGAACAGTCTCTGGAAGAGATGGCCCGCGCCGCCAGGGCGGAAGGCATTACCCTGCTGGTCAGCTCGACCTACCGTTCCTATAACTATCAGGCCGGAGTGTATCAGCGTAACGTTCAGCAATTAGGGCAGGCCGCCGCGGACCGTGAGTCGGCCCGTCCGGGCACCAGCCAGCATCAATTGGGTACGGCCGTTGACTTTGGCTCCATTACCGACGCCTTTGCCCAGACAGCCGCCGGCCGCTGGCTCGCCGCCAACGCCCACCGATTCGGGTGGTCGCTGTCCTTCCCGGACGGCTACGAGGCTGTTACCGGTTACCGCTGGGAAAGCTGGCATTATCGGTATATCGGGAAGCAGGGCGCCGCATTACAGGCGAAATGGTTCGGTAACGTTCAGCAGTATATGATGGAATTCATTGACGCCTGGCGGTCCGCTCAAGGGCGGTAAACTATTCGACATCCTTGGGCGAGATGCCGAATTGCTCGGCGTGCTCGCCCTTGCCGGCCGGTTCGATATGCACCATGATGTCGTAGACGTCCGGGATCTGGCAACGGATGGCTTCTTCAACCCCGCCGGCAATTTCATGAGCCTGATAGACCGACAGTTTTCCGTCAACCTCAATATCCAGGTCGATATCCCAGGCGCTGGACATCTTGCGGATGCGGGCGCGGTGCGGGTTGCCGGCTCCGGGTACGGAGCGTACCGCTTCGAAAAGCGATTTATACAATTCATCGTCGGCATTGCCGTCCATCAATTCCAGATTCAGTTCCAGAAACAGCCCCGCCGCCGAGCGCATTACCCACAGTCCGACTAGAAAGGCGGTCAGGGGATCCAGCCAGGGCAGATTAAACAGCATGGTCGCGCCGATGCCGACAAATACCGAAGTCGAAATGATAATATCGTTGGTCATGTTTTTGGCGTTGGCCATAATCATGGCGCTGCCGCTGCGTTTTCCGATGCGGTACTGGCTGAAGGCCAACAGCAGTTTTCCGCAGATTGAAACCGCCGTGACAATCAGGGCCAGTTTTCCGGGGATTTCCAGGGCGCTTGGCCTAATCAGTTCGCGCGCGGCCGAGAGTGAGAGCTGAAAACCGGCAATCATGATGATAAAAGCCAGGGCGACCGTGGCCAGGGTCTCGGCGCGCTGATGCCCCCAGGGGTGGGTGCGGTCCGAAGGCTGGTTGATTATGACGGCTACGGCCAGCGTCATGATGGCGATAATGACGTCCGAAGACGAGTCGATACCATCACCTAAGACTGCCAGGCTGTCCGCGAAAAGTCCCGTTGCTATTTTCAGAGCCGCCAGAATCAGGTTGCCGCCGAGAGCTATCCAGGCGGCCATACGTACCAGGCGGTTGCGGGTAGAGTTTTCGCAGGGTGCGGCGGTCTTGCTTGTCATTTTTACCTCAACTGTAAAATTCGCGCATCCGGTCGGCCACTAAGGTGATCTGCTCCCGGGATATCCAATAATGGGTTACCAGGCGCCACAATCCATCCGTGGCGCAACTGTTAATCAGTATACCGTGTTCTTTCAGGAAATCGACCAAGGCTTCGGGGTCAATGCGCGAGTCTTCGCGGTGGCGGAAAAACACCATATTGATTTGTCCGGAAACAGCGTCGATTTCCAGGGCCGGTATTTCAGAAAGCTTTTGGGCGAGAGCGCGGGCGTTGTCATGATCCTGATCCAGGCGGCCCCTCATTTCTTTCAGGGCAATCATACCGGCCGCGGCCAGTATGCCGGCCTGGCGCAGTCCGCCGCCCATCAGTTTACGCTTGCGGCGGGCTTCCTCTATAAACTTACGCGTTCCCACCAACAGCGAGCCGACCGGCGCGCACAGGCCCTTGGACAGGCAGATCATGGCGCTGTCCACGTATTGGGTAATATCTTTGGCCTGCACGCCGAGGGCGGCGGCGGCGTTAAACAGCCGCGCCCCGTCCAGATGCACCGGTATGTGGTAGCGGTCGGCGCAGCGGCGGATGTCGGCCATGGCTGTCAGCGGGATGAGGCTGCCGGCGGAGTGGGCGTTCTCCAGGCAGATCAGCGCCGTTTTCGGCTCATGAATATCGTCACCGATACGGATACGTTCCGTTATCGAGGCGGCGCTCAGGATGTGGTCCGGACAGGATACGGTGCGCAGCTGCACACCGGCGATTACCGCAGCGCCGGCAGCTTCATGCTGGACAATGTGACAGTGTTCATCAAGGATGACTTCGCTGCCCCGCGGGCAGTGGGTGAAAAGGGCCAGCTGGTTGCCGAAGGTGCCGGAGGGCACAAAGAGGGCCGCTTCTTTGCCGGAGAGGCTGGCGCCGTAGGCTTCCAACTCCTTGACAGTCGGATCATCGCCGTAGACATCATCCCCTACCGGGGCCGCGGCCATAGCCGCGCGCATTTCCGGGGTAGGCCAGGTTACCGTATCGCTTCGCAGATCAATTATGTTCATAGTCTGACGGTTATACCACAATATTGACCAGTTTGTCCTGGATTACGATCACCTTTTTAGGCGCTTTGCCCTCCATGAAGCGCTGGGCGCCGGCGGTAGCCAGAGCGATCTTTTCCAGAGCGGCCTTATCGGTTCCGACGGCGGTCTCGAATTTATCGCGGATTTTGCCGTTAACCTGTACCACCACGGTGCAGCTGTCGTCGGCGCAGAGCGCGGCGCTGTAGGCCGGCCAGGTTTCGTAGCTGATGGTATTGGTGTTTCCCAGCTTTTGCCAGAGCTCCTCGGCCAGATGCGGGGCGTAGGGGGACAGCAGTTTAATAAAGTCCGCCCAGACGGCCTTCGGGAAGCTGTCCTTTTTAGCGAGCTCGTTGGTGAAAATCATCATTTGACTGATGGCCGTGTTCAAGTTGATGGTCGCGGTATCGTCAGTGACCTTTTTAATGGTCTTGTGCAGGATTTTGGTGATCTCGGCCGCTTCCGGCGTAGAGGTGTCGGTGTCGGAGGCGCCGGTCATCGGTTTTTCGGAAAGCGCCCAGACCCGCTCCAAAAAGCGGCTGACGCCGACCAGACCCTGCATGTTCCAGGGCTTGGACACTTCCAGCGGGCCCATGAACATCTCGTAGACGCGGCAGGCGTCCGCCCCGTGCTCGCGGATGACGTCATCGGGGTTGATAACGTTCTTGAGACTCTTGGACATCTTGGCGATTACCCGCTCCAGCCGTTCGCCGGTGGCGGTTTCCTCGAAAGCGTCAGTTTCACCCGGAACTTCACGTACCTCGTCCACCGGTACCAGCGCCTTGTTAGCCCGCTGATAGGCGAAGGAGGTGATCATGCCCTGGTTGATCAGTCGTTGGAAGGGTTCTTTGCTGTTCACCAGGCCCAGGTCGTAGAGTACCTTGTGCCAGAAGCGGGAATAAAGCAAATGCAGGACCGCATGCTCGGCGCCTCCAACATAGAGGTCCACTGGCAGCCAGTAGTCAATCTTGGAGCGGTCGGCAAAGGCCGCCGGGTTTTTGGGATCGAGGTAGCGCAGGTAATACCAGCAAGAGCCGGCCCATTGGGGCATAGTGTTGGTTTCGCGCTTGGCCTTGCCGCCGCAGACCGGGCAGCTGGTGTTTACCCAGTCGGTAATACCGGCCAGCGGGCTTTCGCCGGTCCCGGTCGGCTGGTAGGTTTCCACCTCCGGCAGGGCCAGGGGCAGGTCGCTTTCCTTGAGCGGCACAATGCCGCAACTCGGGCAGTGTACCAGCGGGATGGGCTCGCCCCAGTAGCGCTGGCGGCTGAACACCCAGTCGCGGAGCTTGTAGTTAACGGCTTTTTTGCCGATGCCCTTTTCTCCGAGCCAGGCAATGATCTTGTCGATGCATTCGGTGGTCCCCAGACCGTTGAAGCCGGGGGAGTTGACGGCGCGGCCGTCGGCGGCGGTGCATTCGGCCGGCTCGGCGCTGTAATCGCCGCTAGCGCCTTTTTCGGCCCATTCGGACTCGGAGGCCACGACCTTGATGATCGGCAGGCTGAATTTTTTGGCAAAGGCCCAGTCGCGCTCGTCGTGGGCCGGTACGGCCATGATGGCGCCGGTGCCGTAGGAAATCAGAATATAGTCCGAAACCCAGATCGGAATCTTGGCGTTGTTGACCGGGTTGATAGCGTAGGCGCCGGTGAAAACACCGGACTTATCCTTAGCCAGGTCGGTGCGTTCCAGGTCGCTTTTTTTGGCGGAGGCGTCGATATAACTTTCCACGGCCGCTTTTTGGGCAGCGGTGGTGATCTTGTGCACTAATGGATGCTCGGGAGCCAGTACCATGTAGGTGGCGCCGAAGAGGGTGTCCGCCCGGGTGGTGTAAATTTTAAGTTCATCGGCGCCGGCTTTACCGTCGGGGCCGGCAATCCGGAAGCTGACTTCGGCGCCCTCGCTTTTGCCGATCCAGTTGCGCTGCATGGCTTTGACCGAATCCGGCCAGTCCAGACCCTCAAGGTCGGTCAGCAGGCGTTCAGCGTACTCGGTAATGCGCAGTATCCACTGGCGCAGGTTTTTGCGCTCCACCTGGGTACTGCAGCGGTCACAGCGGCCGTCTTTAACTTCTTCGTTGGCCAGGCCGGTCTTACAGCTCGGGCACCAGTTGATCGGTGTTTCGGATTCATAGGCCAGGCCGCGCTCGAACAGCTTCAGGAATATCCATTGCGTCCAATGGTAGTAGTCCACCTCGCAGGTGGAAATCTCGCGGTCCCAGTCATAGGAAAAGCCGAAGGCCTTGATCTGCTGGCGGAATTTTTCGATATTGGCGTTGGTGGTAGCGCGGGGGTGGGTGCCGGTCTTGATGGCGTAGTTTTCGGCCGGCAGACCGAAGGCGTCAAAGCCCATCGGGTGCAGCACGCTGTAACCGTTCATGCGCAGGTAACGGCACCAGATATCGGTGGCGGTATAGCCTTCGGGGTGGCCGACGTGCAGGCCGGCGGCTGAGGGGTAGGGGAACATGTCCAGAACGTAGGCGCGCTTGGCTTTGGGATAGGCGGGGTCTTCCACCGCCTTAAATGTTTTATTGGTTTCCCAGAACTGCTGCCACTTAGGCTCGATCGTCTCAAAAGGATATTTGGCCATGATGTACTCCTCGTTCAGGTATTTTAGCGAAACAATGACATTTACGCAAGAATCGGGAATTGCCCTTACCCGATGGACTCTTTATAATCAGGGTATGAAATTGCTGCCTGCTTTACTCGAATTATTCTGGATATTTTTTAAGATCGGCGCGGTGACCTTCGGCGGCGGCCTGGCGATGCTGCCGCTGCTTGAAACCGAACTGGTCAGCCGGCGTAAATGGGTGAGCGCTTCTACCATGGTCGACTATTTCGCGATCGGCCAATCCACACCCGGGGTCATCGCCGTAAACGTGGCCACCTTTGTCGGCTATACCCGCCGCGGCATACCGGGAGCCCTGGCCGCGACCGCCGGAATCGTCGCCCCTTCCCTGATTATCATTACCCTTTTGGCGATGTTTCTGAATAATTTCGCTGAGATCGCGGTAGTGCAGCGGGCCCTGCGCGGCATCAATGTTATTGTAGCCGTACTGCTTATCGGGGCTTGCTGGGATCTCGGGAAGAAAACGCTTTCTGACTGGTATACGGTGCTCATTTCCCTGGCGGCCTTTGCCGCTATCTCGTTTTTTAATATTCCCGGAGTTTATGTGGTGCTGTGTTCGGCCTCCCTCGGCCTGATCGCCGTATTCAGTGGTCTTGCGCGTCTGGATACGACTGACGGGGAGCAATCCGAATGAGCTTGGTGGAACTTTTCCTGACCTTTGTATATGTCGGGGCTTTTACGATAGGCGGGGGGCTGGTGGCCATTACCCTGATGCAGCAGGAAATCGTCGGCGCCGGCCTGATCACCGCCGAGCGCTTCGTCAGCATGATCGCCATTTCCGAGTCCACCCCCGGTCCGATCGGCATTAATATGGCCACGTACATCGGCTATGAAATGTATGGTTTTTGGGGCGGGGTGTTAACCACCTGTGGTACCGTGTTGCCGTCTTTGGTGGTCATTATCGTGATTGCCCGCTATCTAAGCCGTTTCCAGGAACATAAGGGAGTGCGCGCGGCTTTTTACGGTTTGCGCGCCGGCACCACCGGCATGATAGCGGTAGCGGCCTTTCAGGTGCTGCAGGTTTCGGTGCTGACCCTGCCCTCTTTTCGCTCCAGCGGACGCTGGACCGAGCTTGTCAGCCTCCCGGCCGCGGCGCTGTTTATTGTTACCTTCATTTTGTACAGACGTTTTCGGTGGCACCCCATCCTGTTCATTCTGGCCGGAGCGGTTTTCGGCATCTTTTTCCTGTAAAGAGCCCGCCCGCCGTACCCTACAGGTATTTTTTGATTTCCTGATCGACGATGCCGGCGTAGAGCTCCAAGTACGGTTTGGCCGGGCTCA
Source organism: Treponemataceae bacterium (assembly GCA_942493045.1). GTDB lineage: Bacteria > Spirochaetota > Spirochaetia > Treponematales > Treponemataceae > Teretinema. The sequence continues at coordinate 3,190,281 of OW818665.1, forward strand.
TGTTGATCTTGGGCAGCAGTACTTCTTCGATCTGGAAAAAACCGACGTCGGTGGACATCTCCACTGATATGCGCAGCGGTTTTGGATCACCCTTGGCAATTTTAACCCGCTCGATCGAGTTGGCTGAGTACTTGTGAATGTCGCCGGCCCGCGGCTCGGTATTCAGTACCATCGGGATGCGCGCCCGGCCCTTTTCCATGTCGCAGCCGTCGGCGATCAGGATAATTCCGGCTTCCAGGGAGTGGATGCGCCGGCTGGCCATGTGGCCGATAATGCCTTCCAGGGCCACTGAGCGGATTACCACCCGCTTGCTCTCGTTTTCCGGAAAAACCGCCGAGAGTACCCGGTCGATAACCGGCATGGCCAGGGTCATGCTGAACAGTTCATGGTCCTGCCGACCCATCGACATGCCCAGGTCGTGCAGAAAGGAAGCGAAGATCACCGCGCAGAGGCTGTCTTCGAAATTGCCGGAGTTTTCGGCCTCGATGCTGGTTTTAACAGAGGCTTCGCGCAGCAGGTTCATCATCAAAACGGCATTGCGGGTGACGGTACGCATGTGTACCGGACCGTGGTCATTGTAACCGAGGCGCACAATGGAGACGGTGTTGGCGTATTCCTGCATCAGCTGCACTTCGGTATCGTTCATCAACAGCTCCGCTACGCGATAGGCCGGGCTGTTGGGAGTAATCTGTTCGAGAATTTTCTTCTCTATGGAAATTTCTTTAGGTGATTTCATATTTATAGAATATAATACGATTGAAGACAGGCTACAAGCAGGGGGAGGGTGATATGAAAAAGTTGTATTACCGGGTCTTTTCGGCAGGGGGCATTCGGATGCTGCTGTGCGGAACGGACGATGCGCTGACGCACCTGCGTTTTCCCGGAACTTCGCTATTGCCGGCCGATATCTCACTGCCGGTGCCGCACGGGGCCGTTCCCGGCGACACGGAACTGATCCGCGCGGCCTGCGCTGAATTGTGCGAGTATTTAGCCGGCAAACGTCATCTGTTTACGGTTCCGGTAGCTCCGGCTGGTACCGATTTTCAAAAAAATGTCTGGCAGGTACTAGCCTCCATTCCTCCCGGACAGGTTTTAACCTACCGCGAAGAAGCGGAATTACTCTCCCGCAATTCACATCCGGATGTGGCCGTTAAACGGGCTAATGCCTGGAGAGCTGTCGGAACGGCCAACAGCCGAAATCCGCTGCCCGTCTTTATTCCCTGTCACCGGGTTATTCGCAGCGACCGTACCATAGGCGGATATACCGGCGGCGTGCACATCAAGCGTCATTTGCTGGAACTGGAAGGCTGGCACGTCGACCCGGCCGGCCGCGTCCATCAGCGCACCGAAGCCGCAGTGTTGTAAAGCCGATTGGTTTTGAAAAAGTCTATTGAGACTTTTTCAAAGTTAAACTAGAGCCATAATAGCTGAGCGGCGAGATCTTCGGTTTCGGTGATCCAGAAGGCCCGTCCGCCCCAGCCGCTCAGGCGCTCGGCAAAACCGGTGTCATGGCGCTGAATCGCACACCAGTTCAGAAAGTAGATATGCCTCATAAAGCGTAAGGGTTCTACCAGATCGAGGCCGCGCCGGTCGAATTCGCGGAACTGTTCGTATCCTTCAATAATCAGATTCATCTCTTTCATGGAATCGCTGAGGTGGCCCGGCAGCAGCAGCCACAAATCCTGGATGGCCGGACCGGTCATCATGTCGTCAAAGTCGATTAAAGCGATGCCGTTCTCGCGGGTTTCCAGGATGTTGCCGCGGTGGCAGTCGCCATGGATGCGGTGCAGGGGAATACCCTCAAACCGCGGACTGATCAGATCTAGCGCTTCGCGGCAGACCCGCGAAAAATCTTCGAGGCAGTCGGGATGAACCAGCTTGTTAGCCAGCAAATTATCGATGTAGCGGGCGGTGGTTTGTTCGGGCGTGCAAAGCAGCCGTCGCGGGGCGCTGCCGGCTGCGGCGCATTGATGCAACCGGCCGATAACAGCGCCGGTGCGAATCCAGCCCTCATCCGAGGTGATGTCGAAGGAGCGGGCCCGTAGGCGCGGAAAGACCGCGAAGCGAAAACCGGCGAGTTTGCCCAGAGACTCGCCCTTTGTATTGCGCAGCGGTGCGATCACCGGGATTTCATCTCCTTCGCAATCGAAAAGGAAGCGGTGTTCCTCTTCAATGGCCGCGTCGCTCCAGCGGCCCCCGCGGTAAAACTTAACGATATACTGATTTTCGTTGTCGTCGGTGACGCCGAATACCCGGTTGATATAGCTATTGTAGGGTGTAATCATACCATCCAGGAAAACGCCGCAGTGCTGTTCAACGGCTTCCAGAATCAGGGTTGGTTCGAGATTATCAAAAAGAGACTCTTGAGTGTACATCAGCGGTATAATAGCATATAATTGAAAGCAATGGCGAATATACAACATCCCGCGCGGACAGATGACTTCTTCTTTCCGCTGGATAACAGCGCGGTATTTATCGCGTCGATAACCGGTAAGTCCTACCCCTTTGTGTTTCGCCTTTCCTGTGAGCTTGATGAGACCATTTACCTGCCGGATCTGGAAGCCGCTCTTGAAGCGGTGGCTTCTCGTTATCCCTTCCTGAAGACTGAATTACGGCCCGGGGTTTTCTGGTATTATCTGGAGCCGCTGAAAAAGCCGGTACGGGTGTTCGCGGACAGCCGCTTCCCGGCTGAGCGGCACCGCACCGAACGTCTTGGTCGCTACCTGTTTCGGGTACGGGTCTACAATACCCGCGTTTCCTGTGAATTCCACCATATTCTCACCGATGGAACCGGCGCTTTGGAATTCATGAAATCATTGCTGGCTGCCTATCTGACCCGTCGCGGCGTAGTTTGTCCGGACTGGGAAGGTATTATTCACCCTGAATCGGTACCAAACCCGGAAGAGTGGCTTGACGCCTACGCGGACCTGTCCCGCCCGGAAGTGCCGCTGCCGGATCCCCTGCCGGCGGCCTTTCATTTGCCGGGACGGCGCTATCATGGGCAGGTTTACCGGGTCGTTAACGCCACCCTTTCAGTAAAAGAAGCGCTGCAGGCCGCGCGGGAACGCAATGTTTCGATTACCGAACTGCTGGCCGCCGTTTATCTGGAGGCTCTGCAGGCAATTCAGGAAGCGCACAGCCAGTCAAAGTATCAGCCCATCTGCATTCAGATCCCGGTGAACATGCGGCGGTTTTATCCTTCAATCACGCTGCGCAATTTCTTTTTATTCCTACCGGTCAGCATCGATCGGCGGCTCGGTCATTTCAGCTTTGAAGAAATTCTTTCGCGGGTGCATTACACCCTCAAATTAAATTTAAACACCAAGGAACTCGATCGCCAGATCCGGCGCAATGTCCGCGGGGAGAAGTATTTCCTGTCCAGGATAGTGCCTCTGTTTATTAAAAATATCGTGCTGCGCATTTTGGGAAAACTCCTGGCTGACAAGCCGCTTTCCGGCAATCTTTCAAATTTGCAGAGCGTCAGTATGCCCGAAGCCTTCGCCAAACATATTCGGCGCTTTGATATTCTGCCCGCCCGTCGTTCGGTTTCCGGCGCGAATATCGGTATGATCAGCTGGGGAGATACGCTTTCCCTAACGGTTGGGTCGCTGGTGATCGACCGTAGCCTGGAACGCCTGTTTTTTTCCCGATGCGCCGAGCTGGGCTTGCGTGTTACGGTCGAATCGAATGTCTAGCACAGTAGGGAGGATCTATGGCCTTTTGTCCGAAATGTAAGGTTAATCTCGCCGCGGACGCGGAAGTCTGTCCGCTCTGTCATGGTCCGGCTGCCGGTTCGGACACAGCTGCTGCCACGTCGGCTAGTTCCGACGCCGCGCCGAGTGTATCCTATACCGCTACTGTTCATCCGGCCGATGACAGCGAACCGCTTTCGCCGGTTGAACAGCGTCTGATCCTGTTTGAATTATTGACGGTCAGCCTGGTAATCCTCACTCTGGCCACCGTGGCGATCGACGTGCTTTTTTTCAGGCATATTCAATGGTCTCAATATACCTGCCTGATTATCGGCATGCTGTGGCTTTGCACAACCATGCCCCTGATTTTCTGGGCCCGCCCCTGGCTGGTCTACGCCATTCTGGCCCCGGCCTTCATTAGCGCGGTTTTCTTGTGGGCCCTGTTCAGCGGGGGCTTGAGCTGGTTTCTGGTGCCGGCCCTGCCGATTGTGCTTTCCGTGGAAGGCGCGGTAGCCGGGTCCTTCGCCATTATCAGCGTTCAAAAACGCCGGGGCTTGAACACCGTTGGCGTTGTCCTGGGAGCGGCCGCCCTGATCTGTACCGGAATTGACGCTTCGATCGGTTTTACCTATGAAGGACATCTTTTATTTACCTGGTCTCTGGTGGTGCTGTTTTCGGTGATTCCTCTGGCCGGACTTTTTTTCTATCTGCATTACCGGGTGATCAGCCGGGCTTCGCTGCGCAAGATATTCCGTCTGTAAGGCTTCCGGTAGAGATATTTAACAAAACCCTTTGTTTTTTTGTTTTTGTGGCACTATACTGTTTGCATACATTAATAAAAGAATTTTCGGGGGCACAATGAGTATTCGGACAGTTCTTGTGGTGGACGATTCGCGCATAATGCGGAATATCGTCAAAAATACCTTTTCTACCATGAACATACCCTGCCAGTTTGTAGAAGCCGGCAATGGCAAAGAGGCTTTGCAGCAGCTGGAAAAGCAGAAAATCGATCTGGTCCTGCTGGACTGGAATATGCCGGAGCTTTCCGGGTTGGAATTTCTAAAACGGGTGCGGGCTATGGAGCAGCACAAAAGCATGCCGATCATCATGGTAACCAGCGAAGCCGCCCGCTACAATGTCATTGAAGCCCTCAAGCATGGGGCCACGGATTATATCATCAAACCCGTCAACGAAAAAACCTTCAAAGAAAAACTTTCAAAGATCGAAATTTAGGAGACAAGTCATGGAAAAATATATTCAGCCCTTCGTAGATGTGTGCGAATCGGTTTTTCGGGATTTTTTAGGGAGTAATCTGATAGCGGAACGGCCTCATTTCGCGGATCGCAACGATCCGCATGACTGGGATGTTTCGGCCATCATCGGCCTGACCGGCGAAGCCCGGGGCGCCGTCGTCATATCCATGACCGAGCCGCTGGCCTTGCGCCTGACCGGCATTCTGACCGGCAATACGCACACCGTGCTGGATGACGAAGTGGTCGACGCTATTGGCGAAATCATCAATATTATCGCCGGAAACGCCAAACGCGGCCTGGAAGAGTCCTTCCGGCTGGTGATCTCCCTGCCGACCATAGTTCGCGGCAAGCATCATGCCATCATGTGGCCGACCGATCAGGCCCGGATTATCTGCATTCCCTTCAGGATTTTCGAGAACGAGTTTTTCGTGTTGTCCGTAGCCATTGAAACCGGCGGAGGCGCCTGATATGCCGAAAAAAAAACGCGGTAATCTTTTTTTCAACATAATGACCAGCGGAAAACGCTTTGACTCCGAAGAGCTGGCCCAAATGGATATGACTGTCCGCTATATATTGCTTAATTCCATGATCTTTTTGGGCGGCAGTCTGCTTTTTCTGTTCGGCTATCAGAGTTTACGCGTTGGCGCCACCTTGCAGGGTATCTTCGATATCTCCATGGGTATCACTACCCTAGTTGCCTTTGTGCTGCTGCGTACCCGCGCTCCCTATCTGATATCCGGTTTTTTAACCGTCGTCTCGTATATGTGTCTGTGCGCCTTTCTCGCGAAAAGCGGCGGCGTACAGGGTTCCGGCGTGCTGTGGGCTTATTCCTTCCCGTTGCTTTCCATATTTCTGACAGGAATGCGCGCCGGTACGCTGCTTTCGGCCGGATTGGGAATCTTTGTCGGTGTGTCGGTTTTGCTGCCCGGTTTCGCCGATATCGTCTATGAACGCTCTTTCGCCCTGCGCACCGTCGGTGTGTACCTCTTGGTACTGGCCTGTACCATGGTGTACGAAAAGACCAAGATAGAAAAGGACCGCCGCCTGGCCAGCCTGAACCGCTCGCTGAAGTCCGAGCGCGATGAAATCAAGGCCATGAAAGATAACCTGAAGGACGGTATTTTCCTGATGGACAGGAACCTGATCATTCAGCCCAGCTATTCTCCGGTAATGGAAAGTATTATGGATTGCGGTTCGCTCAGTGGGCGTAATTTTCTGGATTTGCTAAAAAACTCGCTACAGCAGAAAGAACAGGATACCCTCTCCGATTATTTCGGCATGGTGATTGACCGCTCTTTTGACGCCGGGATGCTCGAGGACATCAATCCGCTGCAGGAACTGACTTATTACAGCACTGACACCAAAGAGCAGCGTACGCTCAGTCTGTCGTTTGCCCCGGTGGACCGCGAAGACGGCTCGGTGTATCTGCTGGGCACGGTTAAGGATAAAACGGTCGAGGCGGCGTTGGCCCGTCAGCTGTCCGAAGAGGAAAATAAGCGCCAGGAAGAGATGAAAGCCCTGTTTGAGGTTATTCATGTCGAGCCCGGCGTGCTAAATGACTTTATAGAAGACACCGAGTATGAGTTTGACCGGATCAATGATCTGCTCAAGGACAAGAGCCGCAGTTCACATTCGGTTATGATCGAAATATACCAGGCCCTGCACGCCGTGAAGGCCAACGCGGTAATACTCGGTCTTGGAAACTTCAGCGCCAAGCTGCATGAGCTGGAGCGGGAAATTTCCGAACTGCGCGAGAAGCTGGATATCTCATTTCAGGAAGTACTGCATATCACTGTGGAATTGGATAAGATTTTTAAGGCCAAGGACAACTTCAAGGAGCTCGTCGACAAAATTCGCTCATTCAAGTTCGGCGAAGGCCGGCTCCAGGAACAGTATGTGCTGGTGCAGACTCTGGAAAAGGTGATTGAAAAGACCTCCAATGATCTTGGCAAAAAGGCCCGTCTGAATGTTACCGCTCTGGACGTCCACGCCCTGGAGTTGACTTCACGGCGCCTGCTCAAGGAGGTGCTGGTGCAACTGGTACGCAATTCCATGTATCACGGGATTGAGGTACCGGCAGACCGGCTGCGCAAAGGTAAGGAAGAATTGGGCATGATCAGCCTTTCCATCGCCCTTGCTGACGGTAAAGTGGTTATTCAGCTCTCCGACGACGGCGGCGGCCTGCAGTTTGAGCGTATCCGGGAGAAGGCCGTGGCTCAGGGGCTGCTTACCGCGGACACGCCGGTTACGGACCGCAACGCCCTGCTGCAGGTATTGTTCGCGCCGGGATTCAGTACGGCTTCCGGCGCTGATATGCATGCCGGTCGCGGTATCGGGTTGAACCTAGTACGGGACCGGATCAAGGAAGCAAAAGGTACGATTAAGCTGCAGTCTGAGGAAGATAAGGGCACCGTCTTTAAGATCTATATCCCCGCGGAAGCCTTTTCCGCCAACGCCACCCAAAGCGCCTGATTATTCGTGTTATTCCTGTTTCGCCGCGTGGTGTTTGGCGCTATGATGTTTGACGGCTTTGTAGGAGCCCATCATGATTGAAATGGGTTCCAGTGCCGGAATTTTTTCGCAGATAATCTTTACAATTACGGTCATAGGAACCGCCAGAATCATGCCGACAAAGCCCCACAGCCAGCCCCAGGCTAAAAGGGAGACCAGTATAATAAAGGGGGATAGCCCCAGGTTGTCTCCCTGAATTTTTGGCTCAAGGATGTTGCCGATTATCATATTGGCCCCCAGCACCACAATGCCTACCGCTACGATGGGACCGGGATTGGGGTAAAACTGGACAATGGAAAACACCCCGGCGGTAAGGCCGATGGCAATTGAGCCGATGGTCGGGATGAAATTGAAGGCGAATACCAGAAAGCCCCAGACTACCGGAAAGTCCATGCCGATAAACTGAAAGGCCAAGCCGACGATGACTCCGGTGGCCAGACTCAGGAAGAACTTGATGCTCAGGTAGCGGGTAATCTGCAGTACTATATCGGCCATCAGGTTTTTAATGCCGCCGGGTACGCTGTTTTCGAAAGCCAGCTCAGCCCTGTCCTTAAAGTGTCCGATTTCCAGCAGCAGAAAGACGATAAACAGCACTACCATAACCACGTCACCGAGCAGGGAAAGGAAAGATTCTGAAAACTGCAGAGCCATCTCCTGTACTTTAACGCGCACATTCAGCTGATTCCAGAGGTTCTCGAACAAGTTCAAGTGTTCGTCATAAGGCAGGTTGAAGGTTTCGGCGATCATCATGTAAATTTCTGTAAAGCGGGTTTCGTATTTGGGGTACAGGGTCGCGATGGTACGCAGGCTGTTGAACAGTATCAAACCAACTATATACACCGCGAAACCGATGGAGACAACCACGACAATGGCCGCTACGGCTCGGGGAATGCGGATTTTTCCTAACAGGTTGATCAGCGGTTCCATTACAAAGGTCAACAGCACCGCGATCAGAAAGGGCAGAACCACAGGCGTGGTCAGTTTTAACGCTGCGACGAAAAGTATCAGGGTTATTACACCCAGCATAAACATGCTGGCAGTGCGGTAGTTCGTGGTGGTTTTGGAGTGCTCTTTCATATCTGTATAATAGGTAGGCCAGACTTCGCAGTCAAGCTAGATCGTCCCGTTTCGGATCAGGAACGGGTTAATTTTTGGCCGTGTTCCACCAGGGCCTGGGCCATTTCGGTAATCTCGTAAACCGCCTGCCGGATTTCGGTGCTGCCGGTACTGATCTCGGACATCCCGGTCGAGATTTCACCGATGGCCGAGGATATTCCGGAAATATTTTCCACAATACCGGAGTAGGCGGCTTTGACTTCTTTCAGATTGCTGCTGAAAGTTTGGCCCATGGTGTCCATGTCGGTGCTGGAATTGAGCAGTCCGCGGGTGTTGCTGTCCAAGGCATCCACGTCGCTGACCATGCTCTGGATGGCCTGACTGTTGACCTCCACTTCGGAAATCACTTTTTTGAACGCGCCGCCGCTTTCGGTAATGCGCACGCCGGTCTGGTCAATGGCCGCGATCATGGCCTGCAGATTAGTCTGGATGATCAGGGCGCTCTCGGCGCTGGATTCAGCCAGTTTACGGATTTCCTCGGCTACAACCGAGAAACCCTTGCCGGCGTCTCCGGCATGCGCGGCCTCGATGGCCGCGTTCATGGCCAACAGGTTGGTCTGACTGGAAATGCTGGTAATCATCGACGTCATTTCGGTTATTGAATCGATGGTGGCGCCGAGTTCACTGAAGGATTCCTGGGTCAGCTCGATTGTTTCGGCGCCGACGCCGGCCAGAGAGGTCAATTTCTGCATTGAAGATTGGCGTTCGCGCAGTTCGGCGACCACTTTTTTAATGGAATTAACCAGCGTGGTGGTGTCCTGCTTGACCTGGGTATTGATGGTTTGCTGGCTGGAAGCCAGGCCGGTCAGCTGATCCATATTCCGGTCAATGGTAGATAGTTCCCCGGAAGCTTTCCCGAAACGGTCTTCCAGGTCGGCGATGCGGTTGGTAATGGTGACTACATTCTGCTCAATCTGGACACCGGCGGCGGCGGTCTCGGTGGCATTGGCGGTCAGGTCCGCGGATCGGCTGAGCTGTTCGGCCACCTCGCTGAGCAGACCCCTGGCTTCAGCGTCTTTTTTCTCAAGTTCCGCGAAACGCTGCTGCAGATCAGCGGTGACCATCTGGAAAATGGACCGAACGGATATAGCTAAAACGAAGGCGACAATATAACAGATGTAGGCGGTGGCCACCTGATCCACCAGCGATACCTCCGTGGTATCGAAATAGCCCAGGGCATGGAAAACCTGGCTGAATCCCACTAAATATGAAAGCAGAATCAAGCCGAAAGCGATTATCCAGGGGCGGTTCCTGATAAAAATCGAGTTCAACAGTATCAGCAGTGAAAGGGTGAAACCGTAATTGGCATAGGTTTGCGGACCATTCCATGGCTGCAGATACCTGGCGAAAAAATAAACAATCGTTAAAACCATGCCTAGCGCGATGGAAGCGCGGTCGTATTTTCCGGCCTTGAGCTGTAAAAAAACCGCGCACAGGCCGCAGAGCGCTAAAACCGGAATAAATACTTCTATGCCCACGCCTTTGGTGAGCCCGTTTATGATAATTGAAATTACGTACACAGCCATGAGCACGAACAGGACCGGTTGAAAGAGCGCGGCTTTCAGTTTGACTTCATAGGGTGCATTCTGATAAATTTTATTGGTATTCATGCGCGCTCCTTTTTTAATACATCCATAATTCTAGTATACGCCGGCAAATTTGCAAGTCAAAGCCCGCTGAAAACTTGCGTTCCCGGTGTAGGTCTTCTATACTGAGGAGATGGGCATGAAACGATTGTTGGACAGAATTACCTCGTTCCTGTTTTATGTTAAGTCCGCGGAAGGCAATTTGCCCCTGCTGGACAAAATAGCCGTTTTTACCCTCTATTCAATTACCGGTGCCCTCTTTTTTACCAGTGTGTATAATTTGCCCTTTGTGCTTGAAAAGGATCTGGTTCTTTCCAGTCTTTTTTTAATCGGCTACATTGCCCTGTCGGTGATCGGACTGTCGGTATTCTGGAGCAGCCGCACACTGTCCGCGGCCCGCATACCCTTCGGCGCGATTGTCCTGCTGTTGATGGTTCAGCAGTTTTATGAGGCCGGAGGGATATACGGCCTTGGTCTTTTGTATTTGCTCTTGGGTTTTCAGGTGCTTTTTTTGCTTTTTGGGCTGCGTTCCAGTATCTTTTTTATGCTGACCTATTTTGTCGGCGTAACCGTCAGTCTGCTTGGCGGGCAATTTAACCGGACCACCTCCATCTATAATAATCCGGAAATCGTGGGGCGAATGATTTTTATCGTGGCTTTCGGCACGGTTTTGTCGATTTTGGTCAGTCTTTGCCTGCAGCAGGTGCTGCGTTTTTAGATTAATCTGGCTTATTACGATCCGGTAACCGGTTTGCCGAACCGTCAGAAAATGGAAGATATTATCCGGCAGTACATCATGTATGACACCGGCCGGGTGCGCCCTTTCGCCCTGCTGGGCATTAAGGTGCTCAACTATAACCGCATCAACGCGATGATGGGTACCGATCAGGGAGACGCCCTGCTGAAACAGATCGGCAGCCGTCTGGCGAAGAACCTCCCCGGAGTTTTTTTAAACGGAAGGTGGAGCGGCTCTCTATTCGTCTCGGTGATCAACGGACGTTCCTACCGGGAAATATTGGCCTACGCGCACACCCTGCTGGAAACCCTGGGTAATACCTATCAACTGGAAAACAGGACCGTCAGCATGCTGTTTACGGTGGCGGTATCCCGTTACCCGGATGACGCCCTCACCGCCAAGCAGCTGTTCGGTAATGTAATATCGCTGTTGGACCGCAACCGCAACCTGCCGGGTGACATTCTGTTTTTTAATGAGGAAAACCTGAAAAAACAGCAATATCATTTTGGCTTGATTGAGGCGATGAGCAAGCTGGATCTTGATCGCGACCTGCATCTGGGGTATCAACCGAAAGTCAATATGGATGATTTTTCCTGCAGCGGGGCGGAAGTGTTGCTGCGCTGGACGGACGCCAACCGCGGTCCCATTCCCCCAATGGTTTTTATTCCGTTGGCCGAACAGACCGGTTTTATTAAGAAAATAACCCGATGGGTAATACGGCGGGCCATGACTGATATCTGCTCGGAAAGCGCCAATGCTGTCCTGAAAAAAGCCGGAGCGGTACAGGCTATAAATCTGTCGGTTATGGATCTCAAGGATCGGGAATTACTGCCCTTCCTGCGGTTTGAACTGGACAGCCGTCAATGCTGCGCCGGATTAATTGAATTTGAAATAACCGAAGGGGTGATGATTGATGATGACCCGCAAATTCATAAGAATCTTGACGGCATTTTATCCCTGGGCTTCCGTCTGGCCATCGATGATTTTGGAACCGGCTATTCCAGTCTGAGTTACCTGCATAAGATTAAAATGAATACCCTGAAAATTGATCAAAGCTTTGTCAGGGAGCTGGGCGCGGCGGCTCTGGTGGATAATCGACCGGTGGTTGACGCCATCATATCGATGGGACTGTCCCTCGGCCTGGAGATCGTCGCTGAGGGTGTAGAGAATAAAAATCAGGCTGAATATCTTTTGGAACACGGTTGCAGGAAAGCGCAGGGCTGGCTGTACAGCCGGGACCTGCCGTTCCGTGAGTACTTGGAGTATCTGGAGACGCACGCCCGTCCGGCTCCGGAAGAAAACGGGACCGGACCGTGTTCAGCTGAATAAGATATTCTGGTCCCGGCGCAGGGCCTCGAAGTCGCTTTCCGGAAAGTCGAACAGCGGCTTGAACAGCCGGTTGGTGAGTACCAGCAGCTGACGGCATTTATAGGCCGAGTGATGCGCTTCCCCGCGCAATTCTGAATCCTCCCAGCTCCCCTGATCCGAAATTCGCAGTTCCACCGGCAAGGTCTGTTGGCGGCTAAAAGTGTTCAGCCAGGCGGCCTTTCCCGTGATCAATACCTTACCGGTAGCAGCGTCGTGATGCACCGGCACGGAAAAATTAATTTTACACTGGAACTTGCGGTGCGCGCCGGCGCTGTGCGGATTAAGGCCGGCGTTGGTGTTCAGCGCCTGAAAAAAGGCAGCGGCGTTGGCCCGGACTTCCGTCTCGTCCGGCAGACCACCGGAGCCTTCGTTGAGGGCGAGGTTGGTCATCAGCAGCCGCACCGCTCCGGTCATTTCTTCCGGACTGTCAAACAGGGTTTGGGTGATTGAGGTGCTGGCGGTGTTTTCCTGGAGAATGACGCCGCGTTTTTGCAGGGCGTGGAAAAGCGTCAGTGAATCATCTTTCTTTTTGAGCAGGAAGGTCAGGGCCAGAATGTCCCGGATGGTATAAGCCTCCTCCGAGGCATCCTTGCCCAGCTTAGTGAACATGCTCTCCGGGCTTTTCAGCCGGGCCTTGATTTCCGCCAGTTCGACCTGTACCCCGTCTCCGGAGTTGAACAGCAGTCCGCCGTCCGGCGAGGTTGAAACAGATGCATACAGTTTGCGGAAAAAAGCGGCAACTTTGACAAAGGCCCGGCGGGCGCTCTCGTCGGCCGGTTCAATACCGGGAGTATTCCAGGGAAAATTAAACAGGCCGGTCAGGGGAATGCCCTGGGAGTTCAGGAAAAAGCCCAGGGAAGCGTAGTCATAAATGTCCTGGCTGTCCTCTTCAATGGCCTTGATCAAATGACAGACCTTGAGGATGGCGCAGGCGGCCATCCGCCATGGAGCGCGCACCGGTTCTTTCATGTCAGGGTGTCCCTCAAAAAGGCGCGGATAGCCGGCTGAGGAAACCAGCAGGAAAAGATGGCAGGGATCGGCGGCTATCAGTGTTGAAAAGTCTTTGGCAGAGAAGATTTCCGAGATTGCCGAAAGCGAGTTCAGTGAGGCCTGATAGCGGCCCAGCAACGGAGAGTTCAGGGCGGCCAGCCGTTTCAGCTGGGCGGTAAGTGAAGGGAATAACCACCGGGTAATATAGGTGAGCGCCTGGTTCACATACACCGCGGCCCGCTCTTTTTCTCCTTCAACCAGACCTTTGCCGGTGATGTCAAAGCCGCGGTTCCCCAGCATCCGCTCCGCGGCGGCTAGCGCTTCCTCGTAATTCGCGCAATTGCGCAGCAGGTAAGGGGTGAGTTCGGTGCGGTCCAGGATCGAGCCGAATATCTCATGGTACAGTTCCTGGTTCCGGAGGTCCGCGGTGGTGGTACTCTTCATAACAGTAATTGTATACATTATCCCGCCCGGTCCACAAGCTTTTTCGCTTCCGCTTTATGAGTTTTAGACATATAATTGCGTTGTCGGAATATCAGTTCAAGGAGTTGCGCATGTCTCAGATTATCAGGCGCGGAGCGGGCCGGAAGGGTACCCTTTGGTACGACAGTCTTGACGGTGTCGAGTTCTTTGTGTGGCGTCCATCTGGCTATGAAGATTTTCTCGCTCCGCTGCCCTGTGTTTATGCCCTGGACGGTCAAATGCTGCTGGAGCATCCTCTTGAATTTTCTTCCCTCGGCCCGAAGCAGTTTTGGAATCTTGATAGCACCATTGAGCGCCTGATTGGAGACGGTTCTCTCGCGCCAGTGATGTTCGCCGGTACTTTTAACGCCGCCAGCGCTCGGCACGAACAGTATATTCCCTATGTGTACGAGAGGGCCCGCGCTTTCGCGGATTTCTTCAGGAATGATTTTATTCCCTGTATCGAAGCGCAGTATGGGGCGGGTCTTGGCAGCGGGGAGCGCGCTTTTCTGGGCTCGTCGCTGGGTGGTTTGATGGCCTTGCATATGTTAAAGGCCTATCCTGATGGTTTTCGAACCATTGGCGCCCTTTCGGTGCATGATCCTTGGCTGGAAGGTAACGCCGGGGCTCTGAAGCCGCAGGGGACCAAACTGTATCTGGACGCCGGCACTCTGGAGTACCAGGACGGCCGCAAGTACCTGGAGGTCGCGGAGGGGTTGTTCCCGGCCGATCTGGCCGGGCGGCTGGGAAAAGTATACAGCTACACAGCCACGGCCCGGCGGATGCTGCGGGCGCTTTTAGCTAACGGTTATGAATATGGCTATGACCTGTTTTACCGTGAGGAGCAGGACGGCCGGCACTGCGAGCCCTTCTGGGAACGCCGGGTTGCCAATTTTTTGTTGCTGTTTCAGGGGAAACCGGCCGGCTTGCTGGTGGAGTTGGAACTGTCCCTGGCCGCGGTACGGGATAAGGACCTGTCTGTTCATTTCTATGTTCAGGCCGTAGGCTTGTTCGAGAACGGTCTGCGCTATAGTTTGCTGACCCTGGCGCGCTATGCTCTGGAAGGAGAGGGCAGCGTCAACGATGAAGGGGAGTTTTTCCCGATTGCGGATGGAAACTGGAAAATTGCGGCGGAGTATCAGGGCCTGCGCCGGGAGATCGCCCTCAGTCAGTCCGATTTGAATGGTTTGCTCGAGGGGCTTCCGGCTCTGACAACTTGAGCAGCCTGTCGCGGGCGGCCTTGAGCTGCCTGAATGAGGCGGCGTCCCCACCGGTATCCGGATGAGTTGCTTTACTGAGTGAGCGAAACCGGGCGCGAATGGCGGATGGCGGCGGCAATTTGGTCGTGCCGTTTTCCGGCAGGCAATTCAGCAGGGCGCAGTCCAGCAATACAGTGGCCGGCGGCAGGCCGAGACGCGGATAGGCCCGGCGCAGGGCCTGTATACAACTGTCGATTTCGGCTATCCATTCTGGGTCTTGCATTTTGCCTAGCGTTACGGCCCTTTTGATGGTTGTCGGCGCGCAAAGGTCGGCGGTAAGCGGCTGCCGGGCTTGGCGCGTTTTTTCGGCGGCGGCCAGGTAGGCCAGGGTTGCCCGTACTTCTGGCGGCCAGTGCGTGACCGCCGCGGCGATCTTGGCGGCACGCTCCTGCCGGCGCTTTTTTTTCCGATCGATTAAGTTCCATTTTATCTCTAGAAAATCTCTGAAAAAACGGTCGCGCGGCAGCCGGTAGGTTCGGTAGAAATTATCCAGGTATTCAATTTTCAGGCGCGGGGTGTTTAGCAGTCGCCAGGCGATGCTGTTTAGGCGTACCAGTTGCAGGGCTGGGGTGGTTTCCAGACGCCTGGCCAGGGCGATAAAGGCTGGATCGCGCTGGAACGAACCGCTCTGCCGGGAGAGCAGCGCGGTGAGTGTCTGTTTTCCCGGTTGTGAGGTTCTCCCCCGAAAGGGCATCGTTACTCCGGGCAGTCGCAGGAGCCGAGTTCGGGTGTGAAATTATCCCCGCGTTGGGCGGCATAGGACGCGTAGCCCGGTGTGAATTCGCAGATCCTGATAAACCCCTTTTGTTTCAACGCCTCGAACGCCTGGCCGCTCCGTTTGCCGCTGTAGCAGATCAGAATGATCGGCTTGTCGCGGCGGTATGGCTCCACCCAGGTTTTGAAGAGTTCGCCGTCATCCTTCCAGGCGATATTCAGAAAATTGGGCAGATGGCCCTTCTCAAAGTCGGCGCGGTCGCGTAGATCAATGAGCAGCGGGGCTCCGCTGCTGGTGGCGATAAACTCGACCAGTTCGGCGGCGCTTTCTATCTGGCGGTAATCTGTCTGACCCTGCACGGACCGGGTATAAAAAAGAACCGCAGTGGTCAACAAGGCTGCGGCTATCACAATCAAAATTATGGGTGTTAGGTGTTTCATATACGCTTACTATAGGAATAGTGGACGGCTCCTGTCAATCATTTACCTTGACAAATGCGTAAACAATATCATAGTATTTTGATAGGAAAACAAGATTTAGTTCTGCTCCAGGGAGGTTGATTTGAAATTCGCGACCCAATTGATACATACCGGACATGAGATCGATCCGGCCACCGGCGCCGTAGGGGTTCCGGTCTACCAGGTTTCGACCTTCGATCAGGGTGATTTATCTACCCCCCAGGAATACGATTATGCCCGCTCCGGCAATCCGACCCGCAAGGTTCTGGAAGAGACCATCGCGGCTCTGGAAGGCGGCGCGAAAGGGTATGCCTTCGGCAGCGGCATCGCCGCGGTTTCCTCCGTGCTGGGCATTTTCGCCGCCGGCGATCATCTGATTGCCGCCGAAGATATCTACGGTGGTACCTGGCGGATGCTGAATACCTATTTTAAGCGCTGGGGTCTGGAAGTAACCGTTGTTGACTCCTCAAACACCGAGAACATCCGCGCCGCCATCCGCCCGAATACCAAAGCCCTGTTTTTGGAAAGCCCGTCCAACCCTCTGCTCAAGATTACCGACCTGAAAGCCTGCTTTGCTTTAGCCCGTGAAGCCGGACTGATTTCCATTATCGACAATACCTTTTTAACGCCTTACCTGCAGCGGCCGATAGCCCTCGGAGCCGATATCGTGATTCATTCGGCCACCAAGTTTCTGGGCGGCCACAGTGACGTGCTTTCCGGCCTGGTGGTCACCCGTACCGAAGAACTCGGCAAACGGGTCTATGCCATGCAGAACGGTTTCGGCGCGGTTCCCGGTCCCTGGGACGTGTTTTTGGTACTGCGCGGTATCAAGACCTTGAAGGTGCGCATTGACGCCCAGCAACGCTCGGCTCAGCGGTTGGCGGCCTGGCTTACCGCGCATCCGGCGGTAACCGGCGTCTTTTATCCGGGACTGGAGAGCCATCCCGGTTATAAGATTAATCGGGAGCAAAGCGATGGCCCCGGGGCGGTGCTTTCGTTCCGTACCCGCACTGTCGAAGAGGCTAAGCTGTTTTTAGGAAGGGTAAAGTTAGCGGCCGCGGCGGTCAGCCTCGGCGGGGTGGAAACCATTGCCTCCTATCCGGTTAAAATGAGCCATGCTTCCATGGCCCCCTCCGAGCGGGAGCGCCTGGGAATTACCGATACCCTGGTGCGGATTTCTGTCGGGCTTGAGGATGTAGACGACTTAATAGAGGATTTCGAACAGGCTTTGGCCGGCAACTAAGGGCCGCGCGGTATAGCCTGACAGGAGTAATATATGAGTGATGAAAAAAACTGCCGCATTGAAACACGCCTGGTGCATGGGGCCACGCCCTTTGATCCGGCCACTGGGGCGGTCAGTACGCCGATTTATCAAAGTTCAACTTTCCGGCATCCGGCCCTGTATGAGTCGACCGGATTCGACTATTCGCGCTCCCAGAACCCCACCCGGCTGGAGCTGGAAAAAACCATGGCCCTGCTGGAAGGCGGAGAATACGGTCTGGCCTTTTCCAGCGGCATGGGGGCGGTCTCTACGCTGATCAAGCTTTTTGCCCCCGGCGACCACATCATCGTTTCACAGGATTTGTACGGCGGGACGTATCGTCTATTTAATGAATTTTACGCTAAGTTCGGCTATCAGTTTTCGTACATCGATACCAGCGACATAGCGGCTGTCCGCGCCGCCCTTCAACCGAATACCCGGGCCCTGTTCGTGGAAACACCTTCCAATCCGATGATGAAGGTCTCGGACATCCGCGCCCTCTCTGACCTGATTCACGGTTGGCCAAAAGCTGGCGGGGGTACCAACGGCTCCGACGGCGGCGTTCTGATCGTTGATAATACCTTTCTCTCTCCCTATTTTCAGAACCCGCTGGCCCTCGGCGCCGACTTTGCGCTGCACAGCGGCACGAAATATCTGAGCGGGCACAACGATACGCTCTGCGGTTTTTTGATTCATTCCCGCGCCTCCGACGCCGAAACACTGCGCACTATCCAGATGAGCGAGGGCGCCTCGCTTTCGCCGTTTGATGCCTGGCTGGTACTGCGCGGCCTGAAAACGCTGGCCCTGAGGATGGAACGCAGCAGCCAAAACGCCTTGGCGGTCGCCGAATGGCTGCGCGCGCATCCGAAGGTAGAAAAAGTTTTTTACGTCGGCTTTGACTCGCATCCGCAATATGCCCTGAGCCGCAGCCAATCCCGCGGCTCAGGCGGCATGATTTCCTTCTATTTAAAATCGGCTGCGGACGTGCCGCTGTTGCTCCGTTCGGTTAAAACCATTTTATTCGCGGAGAGCCTGGGCGGAGTGGAAAGCCTGATTACCTATCCGGCCGAACAGACGCATAAGTCTATCCCGGAAGCGCTGCGGCAGGCCGCCGGCGTTAATGACCGGCTGATGCGTCTGTCCGTGGGTATCGAGCATATCGACGATCTGCTTGAAGATCTCGAGCAGGCCTTAGCCTGATGAGAATTTCAACGCGGGGGCGCTATTCCCTGGAGGCTCTCTTGTTTTTGGCTCTCTCCGCAGAGGCGGAGTTTATCAGCATCCGCACAATTTCCGAAAATACCGGAGTAACCGAGGGTTATCTCGAACAGTTGTTTATCCCCTTAAAAAAAGCCGGCCTCTTGCGCGGAGTACGGGGCGCGCAGGGCGGGTATGTGTGCGGGAAACCGATAGTTCAAATTCGTGTCGGCGATATTTTACGCGCTGTGGAGGGTTCGCTCGCGCCGGTGGCCTGCCTGGAAGAGGGGGACTGCCCGGCGGAAGCGGCCTGTATTACCCGGCACACCTGGGGAAAATTATATGAGGAAATCAACGACTGCATGGACTCTTTGACCTTGGCGGATTTGGCGGCGGCCTATCACCGGATGGATGAACAGGAGTATCTGCTATGAAGATTTCCACTCGCGGCCGTTACGGTGTCCGGTTTTTAATCGATCTGGCCGAACAGTCCTCTGAAGGGCATGTGCCTCTCTCTCAAAGCGCGGAGAGGCAGAATATTTCGGCGCGTTATCTGGAACAGGTGGCTGTAATCCTAAAACGCGCCGGTTACATCCGTTCAGTAAAAGGCGCTTCCGGGGGCTATACCCTGGCCCTGCCGCCGCAAGAGATTGTAATCGGTGAAGTCCTGAGGGTTCTGGAGGGCGATATGCTGATTGTTGATGATCTTCGCCCCGGCGAAACAGAAAACAAACTGCAACGCTGTATCCGGGCTATGGTGTATCAACCGCTGAATCGGCGAATCGCAGCACTGGTCGATGGTATTACTCTTGCTTCCATGATCGGCACCATCGATCCTGATGAATCCTATATGTATTTTATATAAAAAAGAGCTATAACATACTAATTCGGTGTGTTTAATAATAAAAAGTCTTGACAAGCAGTTTTTGGTGTATTACTATAATACCTATAAGACTGATAGGAGATGAATATGGCGAAAGTTAACAAGATTACCGACCTGATCGGCAGGACTCCTCTGGTGCGTATCAATAAGATGAATGACGGCGGAGCCGAAGTATATGTAAAACTGGAGAGTTTTAATCCGGCGGGCTGCGTGAAAGAACGCATTGCCTTTTCAATGATCGAAGCGGCCGAGCGCGATGGCAAGCTCAAGGCCGGTACGGTAATAATAGAGCCGACCAGCGGTAATACCGGTATAGGTCTGGCCATGGTCGCCGCCGTTAAGGGTTACAAACTGGTCTTAACCATGCCCGAAACGATGAGTATTGAGCGCCGCAAACTGCTCAAGGCCTTCGGCGCTGAACTGGTGCTGACCGAGGGACCCAAGGGTATGAAGGGCGCCATCGCCAAGGCTGAGGAGTTGGCCGCGGGGAATCCGAATTCCTTTATCCCTCAGCAATTCAACAATCCGGCCAATGCCGATATTCACCGCACCACTACCGGTCCGGAGATATGGGATGATACCGAAGGTAAGGTTGATATTTTCGTCTCCGGTGTCGGTACCGGCGGTACTATTACCGGGGTAGGCGAGTACCTGAAATCGAAAAAGCCGTCCGTGAAGATAGTCGCCGTAGAGCCTTCGGCTTCTCCGGTACTTTCCGGTGGACAGCCCGGTCCGCACAAGATTCAGGGAATCGGCGCGGGCTTCATTCCCGGAGTTCTGAACGTCAAGGTGATTGACGAAATTATCCTGACCGATGATATTAAAGCCGGAAACGCGGCCCGCCGCGCCGCCAGCGAAGAAGGTATTCTGGTAGGCATTTCCTCCGGTTCAGCCCTGGATGCCGCCCTGGAATTATCCCGCCGTCCCGAGAACAAGGGTAAGACCATTGTGGCCCTGCTCCCGGATACCGGAGAAAGGTATCTGTCGACGTGGCTTTGGGAGTAGTTGGGTTTTGCCCTCCTGGCAAAACCCAACTATCGAAGAATTCGCTACCGCGAATTCTTCGGGTGGGTGTAGTGTGCCATCCTTGGCACACGGCGGAAAGCGCGGGATTCTGACTAGGCTTTGGTGTGCCATCCATGGCACACGGCGGAAAGCGCGGGATTCTGACTAGGCTGAGGTTCAACTTTTCCATCCTGAAAAAGTTGAACCATCGAAGAATACGTCTTCGACGAATTCTTCGGGTGGGTGTAGTGTGCCATCCTTGGCACACGGATGTTTACGAAGGTGAGTGAACTGGCACACGGAAGATTAGAAAAGTTTTGAAAAGAAGGGGTTTTTAATGGCTAATAAATTGCATCTGGAAACGTTGGCGGTACATGGGGGGCAGGTGCCTGATCCGGTGACCAAGGCTCGGGGTTTACCTGTGTGGCGTACTACGGCCTATAATTTTGATTCGGCCGAGCATGGAGCCAATCTTTTTGCCTTGAAGGAATTGGGCTTTATATACACCCGCCTCGGGGACCCGACCGCTCAAATTCTGGAAACCCGCATCGCCTTACTGGAAGGCGGGGCGGCCGCGGTGGCGACAGCTTCCGGAACCGCGGCCATTCATTACACGGCATTGACCCTGGCCCGGGCCGGAGACGAGATCGTGTCGGCCAATAATCTGTATGGCGGAACGTACACCATGTTCAAGGTACTGCTAAAGGACCAGGGCATTAATGTCAAATTTGTGGACGCTACCAAGCCGGCGACGGTTGCCGCGGCGATTACGGACAAGACCCGCTTTGTATATGTGGAGACTATCGGTAACCCCTCCCTGGACGTGGTGGATATCGCCGCCATTGCCAAAATTGCCCATGAACATAATATTCCGCTGGTCGTGGATTCAACCTTTACCCCGCCGAGCAATTATCGTCCGATAGAGGATGGCGCCGACGTTGTTATCCACAGTTTGAGCAAGTGGATCGGCGGACATGGCGCGGCAATCGGCGGCATCGCGGTGGACTCCGGAAAGTTTGACTGGAAAAAATCCAACGTGCCGCTGATGACTGAAGGCGACCCGGCCTATCACGGTTTGCGCTGGGCGCATGACCTCCCGGACGCCCTCGCGCCGATCGCTTTTGCTTTACGTTTCCGCACCGGACCCCTGCGCAATCTGGGCGCCTGCCTGGCGCCGGATAATTCCTGGATCTTCCTGCAGGGTGCCGAAAGCCTGCCGGTGCGCATGGCCCGCCACAACGAGAACGCCCTGGCCGTGGCCCGCTATCTTAAAAAACACGCCAAGGTAGCCTGGGTGCGCTATCCCGGATTGGAAGGCGATCCTTCGTATCCGATTGCCAATAAGCAGTTCAAGAACGGTTTTGGCGGCATGGTTGTTTTCGGTCTCAAGGCCGACGCCAAAAGTACCGGCCGTCAAAAGGGTGAACTCTTTATTAACAGTTTGGAATTGTTTTCCAATCTGGCCAATGTCGGGGACGCCAAAAGCCTGGCAATCCATTCAGCCAGCACAACCCACTCCCAGCTGACCGACGCCGAACAACTGGCCGGCGGTCTGCCGCCGGAACTGGTACGCCTGTCCATCGGAATTGAACATATTGACGATATCCTCGCCGATCTGGAACAGGCGCTCGCCAAAGCCTGAAGGATTTTGACTTGAAAAAGAACGGGCTTTCTGCGCGTGGATGGTACGGCAGAGAGCCCGTTTTTTTTAGTTTTTGAATCTTCATTCACAAAGCGTTCACACTTTACATTTATACTTTGGTAAGCGGGGTACAGCAGAATGACAAATGAAACTGAACTATTTCAGGTTGGAGGCATGACCTGCCCGTCCTGTGAACGGACGCTGGAACGGGAACTTGGTGCTCTGGCAGGAGTGTCAGCGGTACAGGCGGATAGATTCAAGAAAACAGTGCGTGTGGATTTAAGCTCGTCGAGCGAACAGCGGCCTGACCGCGCGGATATGCAAAAAGTGATACAGGACGCGGGTTATGCGGTTTTAGAACCGCGCGGCGGAAGCAGGTTGCCGGAGGGTAAGGCCGTCGCGTCTCTTGGAATCGGATTGCTGCTAGGCGCACTGTATCTGTTTCTTGACCATCTCGGGGTGTTTGCCGCCATACCGGTAATATCAGGAACCTTGGGTTTCGGAGCTCTGTTCGGAATCGGGCTATTAACTTCATTGCACTGTCTGGCCATGTGCGGGGCTCTGGTGCTGAGCCGGACCGCCCCATCAAACGAAACTGACGCTGATCAGCTGACGCCGGGTAAAAGCAGTCCGCTCGCTCCGGCCCTGCTGTATAATGGCGGGCGCATGGTTTCTTACGCGGTTACCGGGGCTCTGGCCGGGTATCTCGGAGCGGCATTTTCGTTTTCGCTGCGCAGTCGTTTTATCATCATGGTCGCGGCGGCTTTGTTGATGCTGGTTTTCGCTCTGCGGAATCTCGGAATTTTCAACTTTAAAATGATTACCCGATTGTTACCGGCGTCGGTGTGCGCCGCGAATAGAACTGCCGCTTCAAAGCAGGGCTCGCTGGTCCTCGGTTTGATGAACGGCCTGATGCCCTGCGGGCCGCTGCAGGCCATGCAGTTGTTCGCCCTCGGTACCGGCAGCGCCTTCGCCGGGGCCGCTTCTATGCTGGCTTTCGGCCTGGGAACGGTACCGCTGATGCTGGGCCTTGGCGCGGTGATCAGCCTTGTTCCGCGGCGGTTACTCGGGAGCGTGAACCGGGCCAGCGGAGTGCTGATGCTGGTCTTCGCTATAGTAACTGCCGGCCGGGCCTATAGCTTCGCGGGTAGCGGACCTGCCTTGGGGAATGGAGCGGGAGCTGTTGATGGGGCAGGGGGAAACAGCCTTGTTGTAACCCCGCCGGTCAATGAACAAAAACCCGCAGCTCAGATAGCTCCCGGCGCTATCCGGCCGGTGATGGAAAACGGAGTGCAGGTTATCGTCATGCCGATCGAGAGCCGGCGGTATCCCTCTTTCGTAGTGCAAAAAGGCATACCGGTCCGCTGGATTATTCGCGCCGCCCCCGGGACGCTGAACGGCTGCAATAATGCCATTATCATCCCGGCTTACAATGCCCAGATCCGCTTGTCGGCCGGTGATACTATCGTGGAGTTTACGCCCGATAAAGAAGGGGTTGTGCCTTTTTCTTGCTGGATGGGCATGATCCGCAGTACATTTACAATTACGGGAGGTCCCCTATGACCCAAGACTATGAAATAACCGTTTCCGGCATGACCTGCGCGTCCTGCGTCCGGGCGGTAGAAAAATCTGTTGGAAAACTCGCCGGGGTGGAGTCGGTGTCCGTGAATTTGGCAACCGAACGCGCTCTGGTAAAATATAATCCGGAAGTGCTGCGGCCCTCCGAGATAAGAAATGAAATTTCTGATGCCGGTTATAAGCCGGTCGAGATCACGGAGTCCAGTGCCGGAGACGCCCATCAGAAAAGCAAAGAACGCGAAATACGGGTATTGTGGGCCAAGTTTACCGTAGCTGCCTTGTTTTCAGTGCCGCTGTTTTATCTGGCGATGGGCGCCATGCTGGGCTGGCCGATTCCGTCTTCACTGGCCCCGATGCGCTTCCCGCTGCGTTATGCCCTGACACAGATTCTGCTGGTCCTTCCGGTAATCGCCGCCGGTTACCGGTTTTACGTGGTTGGGGTTAAGGCGATGCTGCACCGCTCCCCGAATATGGATTCTCTGATTGCTATGGGCACCGCCGCCGCCATTTTTTATAGTTTGTTCTCCATCTTTCAGGTTTTGTCCGGCGACTTTATGGCTGTTGATCACCTCTATTTTGAAACGGCCGGCGTGATCATCACTTTGATTTTACTTGGAAAATCCCTGGAGGCGGTCACCAAGGGACGGACATCGCAGTCCATCAAGAAGCTGCTGGGCTTGCGGCCCAAAACCGCCACAGTGATCCTGGACGGCGTTGAAAAAGAAATCGCCGTCGCTGAAGTGCGCGCCAGCGACACGGTGCTGGTGCGTCCCGGTGAGCGCATTCCGGTCGACGGCGTTGTGCTTAGGGGAAATACTTCGGTCGATGAGTCCATGCTCACCGGAGAGTCCATACCGGTGGAGAAAAATCCCGGGGATGCCGTGGTCGGCGCCAGCATCAATCGCAACGGTTCGATTACTTTCAAGGCTACGGCGGTCGGCGCGGATACGGTACTCTCGCGTATTGTCAAACTGGTGGAGGACGCCCAGGGGTCTAAAGCTCCTATTGCCCGTCTGGCCGATATCGTTTCCGGTTATTTCGTGCCGGTGGTGTTTGTGATTGCCTTTGTATCGGCCGCGTTGTGGTTTTTTACCGGCCATGACAGCGTCTTTGCCCTGACTATTTTTGTGGCGGTGTTGACCATTGCCTGCCCCTGCGCCCTCGGGTTGGCGACGCCGACGGCTATCATGGTCGGTACAGGCAAGGGCGCTGAAAGCGGAATTCTGATCAAGTCCGGCGAAGCTCTGGAAACCGCCCACAAGATTACCACGGTGGTGTTTGACAAGACCGGCACGCTGACCGAAGGACGGCCGGTGTTAACCGATATTCTCCCGGCCGAAGGTTTTGACCGTGCGTTACTGCTCGCCCTTACCGCCGCGGCTGAACATGCTTCCGAGCATCCGCTCGGAGAAGCGATAGTCAATGCCGCGGCCGCTGAAGAAATCGCGCTCGCTCCGGTCACCGATTTTTCGGCGATTCCCGGCAAGGGTATAGCCGCGACCGTCACCCTCAGCGGGGCGGCCGAACGGCGGGTGCTGGCCGGTAACGCGGCCCTGTTAAGCGACCGCTCTGTGGCTGTTCCGGAAGGCGCGCTCAGGGCCGCGGACACTCTGGCCGCTGAAGGTAAAACTCCGATGTATATCGCGGTGGACGGGCAGTGGGCCGGTCTGGTGGCCGTCGCCGATGTGCTTAAGAGCTCGGCGATACAGGCTGTGCGCCGTCTGCATGAGCTCAATATTTCGGTGGTCATGATAACCGGAGACAACCAGCGCACGGCCGACGCCATTGCCCGGAAGGCCGGAATCGACAGAGTCCTGGCCGGGGTGCTACCCGGAGGCAAGGCCGATGAGGTTGCCGCGCTCTGTCGCTCCGGAGAGGTCGTGGCGATGGTCGGTGACGGCATCAATGACGCTCCGGCCCTGGCCCGCGCCGACGTCGGAATCGCGGTCGGCTCCGGAACCGATGTGGCCATCGAAAGCGCCGATATCGTTTTAATGCGCAATGACTTGCTGGATGTCAGCGCGGCCATCGCGCTCTCCCGCGCCGTAATCCGCAACATCCGTCAGAATTTATTCTGGGCCTTTGCCTACAATGTATTGGGAATCCCGGTAGCCGCCGGCCTGCTCTATCTTTTCGGCGGCCCGCTATTGAATCCGGTTTTGGCCGCGGCGGCCATGTCGATGAGTTCTGTATCCGTATTGACCAACGCCCTGCGCCTGAAGCGTTTTAATCCAAGAAAAGGAGTTTCTTCATGAAGTTAACCAAAGGGCTAACCGCTCTGGTTTTTTTACTGGCTTTCGTTTCGATGTCTGTATTGTCCTGCAACCGTCTGTCGGTCAGCACGGATATAATCGGTCGTACCGCGGTCAGTACCTTTCGCGCTTTGACGGAAAAAAATCCCGATCTGGTAAAACGAGCGAGTGACGGCGACACTTGGTATTTAGCCTCTCCTTCAGGCGAGTATGTGCTGCTCGGTTCGGTTTCCGGTTTGGAGCTGGATAGCGCTCCCTTTATCGAAGCCGGCCTGGATCCTGAGCGTCTTGCCGCGTTTGACACGGCGGGTACAGAAACCGGCGGGATTCTTTATCGGATGGAGGGTTCACGTCTTGCCATTCTCGCGGGAGCGGATTTTCCTCCGCGCTCTGCAGCGGAAGGGGGAATCGTGGGAGCGCTCTCCGACATAGTAGCGAACTCTCCGGAGCGTATCGGCTATCATCAGGATCTGGACCATTATGGAATCGCCTTCGGCGGGGGAAATATGTTCGAATGGGCCCGCGACACCTCCGCCAATGATAAGGACATGGTTTTTGTAATCGAAGGCGTACCTCTGATAGCGGCGGGGCTTGATGTCACGCGGCTCGGCGGCGGATGGCTGTATGCTGACGTCAAGGTCAGTGACGCGTCCGGTAAGATGGTTATGGTTAAAAAACTACTGAAACCGTTTGACCTGCCTTAGGCGGTGTAGCCGTGAATGAGACTGTGCTCGTTGTCGATGATGAAATCGAAATCACCCGTCTGGTGGCCGGCTACCTGAGCGCCGCCGGTTATCGGGTATTATCGGCTTGCAACGGGGTAGAGGCGCTTGCGCTCGCCGAGGGTAAGCGTCTGGCCTGCGCGATTCTGGATATCAATATGCCGCTGCTCGACGGCTACGCGACGGCCAAAGAATTACGCGCGCGGCAGAGTGGACTTCCGATAATTTTTCTTACCGCTCGCAGCGCTGTTCTGGAAAAAGTCCGGGCGCTGGAGGATGGCGCCGACGATTATGTGGTGAAACCCTTCAGTCCCCGGGAGCTGACGGCCCGTGTCACGGCCGTGCTGCGCCGTTCCCAGATCAATCCTGAAACAAACCCGGTCAGCGCGGGTCCCGGCACGGTGCTAGTTTGCGGTCCTCTCGAAATTGATTTCAGAAGGCACGTAGTTACGGTTGCTGGTATTGAACGGCCTCTAACCGCGGCCCAGTTTGCGATCCTTGAGCTCCTGGCAACCCATCCCTCCCAGGTTTTTACCCGTACCGCGATTATGCGTTGTCTTTCGACTGATGGATCCGAAAGCCTTGAGCGGACAGTGGACGCGCATATTAAAAATTTACGGAAAGCCCTCGGCGATTCCGGAGAGCAGTCCCGGCTTATCGGAACGGTACGCGGCAGCGGCTACCGTTTTATCGGGGCGCGTTCATGAAACTGGCTAACCGTCTGGTGCTGGCGCTGTCGCTTACGACTCTTATCGGCGCAGTCATCGTGTTTGTCGTAGTGCGGTTTTCTTCTGAACAGTTGTTGCGCTCTTTTGTGTATCAGGGAGACCGCGAAAACGCCCAGCTTTATGCCCTGGCCGCGGCCGAGTACTGGCAGAAGAACAGCGGTTGGGACGGTGTCGGTGAGTACCTGTCGCAGCGTTACGCCGACGGCTATGTGGATCGGGTGGCGGTTGCCGACCGGTCCGGTTTGATCGTCGCGGACAGTCTGCCCGGGGAGCGCTCTTTTCTCGGTACCGTGCATCCGGAAAAACACGTACATAAGGGGGTGCCGGTAATCGTCTGGGGCGAAAACGTCGGAACCGTGATGGTTGGTTCGATGATCGACTCGTCATTGGGTTACCGCGGGGACGATTTTCTTGCATCCATCATGCAGGCTCTGTTTGTCGCGTTGCTGCTCTCTGAAATTTTCGCGGTGCTCTGCGCGCTGTATTTTTCGCGGAGCCTCTCCCGTCCGCTAGTCCGCCTCTCCGGCGCCTTGTTGCGGGTTTCCCGGGGCGCTGTACCGGCGTCGAATTCCGATGGCTGCTTTGAGAACAGTACCGATGAGATAGTCGCGCTCGGTTCAGCCTTTAACCGGATGAACGCCGAGTTGGCCTCTTTGGAAGCCCAGAAAAAGCAGATAATCGCCGACTCCGCCCACGAATTGCGTACGCCGGTTACTCTGATTCGGGGTACGGTCGAAGCCATGCTGGACGGAATTTATCCGACCGACCGGCAGACTCTGCGGTCGGTGCATGATGAGACGCTGCGCCTGTCCAGGTTGATTGACGCTCTTGATGAACTGCAGTTGATAGACTCAGGCGCCCTGAAGCTTTCCCTCGAAAGCGTCGATGTAGGAGAATTCCTGGCGACGGCTGTCACTGTATTCAGAAACTCCATATCAGAGAAAAGTCTACAGGTCCAAATAGGCGCCGAGGAGCGCCTGCCGGTGACAGTCCAGGCCGACCGGCTGCGGTTGACCGAGGTGCTTTACAATTTGCTTTCAAACGCCATCAGGCATACACCGGCGGGCGGTCGCATCAGCGTGGTTTACCGTCTTCTTCCCGGAGCTGATGGCGTCGAAATACGGGTCGAGGATTCCGGTCCCGGCATTCCGGCCGCGGAGCGCGGAAAAGTGTTTAACCGGTATTACCGCCTGGACGCGGCGCGTTCCGGCGCTTTGGGCGGCCGTGGCTTGGGTTTGGCTATTGCCCGGGAAATAGCTCAGGCGCATGGGGGAAGCCTCAGCTGCGCGGAGTCGGTCCTGCATGGCGGGGCTAGCTTTGTGCTGCGCCTGCCGGTTTCGTTCTGAAATATCGGCATGCGGCGGTTGATAAATACAGTTTCGGGCGCTATCCTTGGTTAAAACAAGGAGTTTCCATGTCCAACCGAAAATTTTTGTTCTCTGCCGTGTTCGCCTTTTTCGCTCTCACCTTCTGTACAGCCCAGACACCGACTAAAGTATTATCGCAGGCCCTGCTGGACCGCTTTCTTGCCGATATGCCCTCCGTTATGTCCGATCCGGTCGTTTCTTCAACCTGGGAAACCGCCACCCAGGCCGTGTTGATGGAAGCGATCACCAATCCATCTTCCGGCATTATGATGGGACAGGTACTGTTCGATGATGTCTATAATATGCAAAAAGCCGTCTGCCAGAAAATGAAAGCGGACGCCCGGGTTTCCGCCGCCATAGCTAGAAAAAACTGGAAGAGCGAGTTCTGGGATGTGTATCTGGTGATGGTGATCGGTCTGCCCTATGCTCATAATCAGGATATTCAGGACAGCGAAGAGCTCTCGGAATTCTCGGGTTCCCTGGATTTCTCCCAAATGCCGCCTTCCGGCAAGTTTTTGCATCCGGATGATATGGCTTTAATCCAGGCTAACCTGCCGCGCATCGAAGAACTGATGGGCGACGAGATCGCGGAGAATAATGGATACTGACAGCCCTGATGCCGGGTTTCGTTTGCATGGGGCCATTTTCTGGACTATACTAGTGAAATGAATGGTTACGGGGCCCTGCGTTTGTATGACGTATTTATTGAATTGTCCATCTCCGGGTTCATAATCGCGGCCGGTTTTTTCTTTTTATTGGTATGGTCCATCTTCAGAATTGAGGGGTATCGCTCAATCGCCTCTGTGTGCGGCACAACGCTGCTTTTTGCCCTGAGCTCGGCCTTCTCAAAGATATCTACTCTGCTTTGGAACTCCGTACCCCTGGGGTTTGAGTTTTTACGTATCCGTGAGCTGGTGGCGCTCTTCTTTCTCTCTCTTATTCCGTACTTTCTGGCTTCAAACATGGTTTTCAGCCCGCTTGCCGTCAGACGGTTTAATCGCGCTTACGCCAGGTTTGGTATAGCCGCTGTTTTGGTATTTGCCGTGCTGGCGTACGCCAGGCCCCAGCTCTTCCTTTTTGATCCCTACATCACCGCAGTCGGTTTTATAGACGC
This sequence comes from Treponemataceae bacterium, assembly GCA_942493045.1. Lineage (GTDB taxonomy): Bacteria > Spirochaetota > Spirochaetia > Treponematales > Treponemataceae > Teretinema. The sequence goes on from OW818665.1 coordinate 3,220,176, forward strand.
TAAGTCCGGCATCGCTTATTTTCTATCGCAGGCCCTGTTAATGGCGGCGCTGCTGTACGCCATGACGTTGCTTTCGCTCGATTTCCTGCGCTGGAAATCCTTCAAACAGGCTTGGTCGGTTCAGATCGGGTTCTTCCTCTGTATTCTGTTTAACCTTTCAGCGGTATCTAAAAGCCTGTTCGGTTTCTATTTTGATCCCTTGGTTTTCTTTTCCTTTTCACGCACGGCTTTCGGCCTTTTCGCGTTGATGCTGTTTCTGGTTACCGGTTTTTTCTGGCTTTTTCTCAAACAGGCCTTTGAGGTAAGCCAATCCCGTATCGCCATTGAAACCAGTCATGCCGAAATGCATACCATGCTCTATCGGGATAGTCTGACCGGACTACCGAACCGGCGTTGTTTCAGCTCCGACTTATCCGAAGTAATAACTCATGGCCGCAGCGCCGCGCTGATCTTAATGGATATTGATAATTTTATGGAGTTCAATGAATGCTTCGGGGATGATTCCGGAGATTCTGTGCTGAAATCGGCTTCAAAAACTCTTTCGCTCTTGCTGCCGGAGGGCGGAGGCCTGTATCGTATGGGCGGTGACGAGTTTTCGGTACTGCTTCGCGATTGCCTAGATAAGCGCGCTGCCCAAAGTCTGGCGGAGCGGATAAACAGCGTTTGCGGACAAGGTTTTGAGGTGGGCGGGAAACTCTATACATTCGGGATGGCCATGGCGGTAGCCGGTATTCCCGGCGATGGCGAAAGCCCGGAGCAGGTGCTGTCAAATGCCTATTCCGCGCTGCACGAGGCCAAAGTTGATAATTCCGTATGCCTGTATACGGACAGCCTTAAAAAAGATTCGCTGGAGCGCATCCAGACAATTCAGAGCCTTCGTGAGGATCTGCGGCAGGGATCTTTTTATATGGTGTATCAGCCGATACATGACCGCGGCGGACGGGTAACAGCTGCCGAAGCCCTGCTGCGATGGGCCAAGAAGGATTCCCTGCCGGTAACCGGTCCGGACTATTTTATTCCGCTGCTGGAGTCCTCCGGCCTGATGCCGGAAATGGGTGAACTGATAATTCGATTAATACTGAAGGATATCGGGCGGCAGATGGCGGAAAACAAACAATTTCCCCTGATCAGCATTAACTTATCGCCTTTTCAGCTGAAGGTGAAAGGGCTGGCGGACTGCTTGCGCGAGACCTTCAACGCCGCTGGGGTGCCGCTTTCGGCTGTGCAGTTTGAGGTAACCGAGTCGGCCTTTCTGGAACAGAGTGGTTCCGGAGTGACTAACTTAACAGTCCTGCGCGCCGGAGGCAGCCTGATAGCCATGGACGACTTCGGTACCGGTTATTCAAACCTGGCTTATCTGCAAAAACTGCCGATCGATAAAATCAAGATTGACCAGTCTTTTATCCGGACCGTCCCCGGGAATCCGGCCTCCGAGGGCCTGCTGACCGCGTTGACCGATATCGGCCGCTCCTTTGGCATGAAGCTGGTGGCGGAGGGTGTTGAAACCGAAACCCAGTTTAATTTTCTGATAAAGCAGGGCTATGACGAGTACCAGGGGTATCTGTTCAGTAAACCCCTGCTTCGCGCCGATTTTCTTTCCTATCTCAATTTAGCTGACATCTGACTCCAAAATAAAATGACGTTGACCGGATTTCTTATCCGCTGACAACAGCGCGAATTTCTGCTATATTCTGCGCTCCTGAGGGAGTGCAGCTTTGATCAAATTATCCGCTATCCGCGTAGCCTATGGCGAGCGCGTTATATTCAACAATGCCGAGTTTCTGGTGCGCTCCGGCGACCGCATCGGCCTGGTCGGTCCGAACGGCGCCGGTAAAACCACCTTATTCAGAATTATCGCCGGCGAGGAAAAGCCGGACGCCGGCGAGCTTTCCTGCGACCCGGGAACAGTAATCGGCTATTTTTCTCAAAGTGTCGGCGAGATGTCCGGACGTAGCGCGTTGGCGGAAGTGCTGGCCGGGGCCGGCTCGCTGTATGAAATTGGGCAGCAGCTCGCCGATCTGGAGCATCGCATGTCCGATCCGGCCGCCAAGCCCCTCAGCGACGCCGAGATGGAGAAGTACGGCGAACTGCAGAGCGAGTTCCTGCACCGCGACGGCTATGACCTTGAAAACCGCGCCGAGTCGGTTCTGACCGGCCTCGGCATCGGCAGCGATCGCTTTAACGAGCCGGTCGAGCATTTTTCCGGCGGCTGGAAGATGCGTATCGCCCTGGCGCGCATTCTGGTGCTTAACCCGGACGTTTTGCTGATGGATGAACCTACCAATCATCTGGACGTGGAATCGATTGTCTGGCTGGAAAGCTGGCTTGCTGAATTTAAAGGCGATCTGGTCATGACCAGTCATGACCGCGAGTTTATGACCCGCCTCTGTTCCCGCACCGCCGAAGTAGCTTCCGGCGCTATTACCCTTTATTCCGGTGACTACGATTTTTATCTGCGCGAGCGCGAGATCCGCCGCGAGCAGCTGGTCGCGACCTACAAGAGACAACAGGCGATGTTTGCCAAGGATGAAGAGTTTATCGCCCGCTTCGCGGCCCGGGCCTCGCATGCCTCGCTGGTGCAATCGCGCATCAAGGCTCTGGAGAAGATCGAGCGGGTGGTGCTGCCCCCGGATCCCAAGGTGATGAAGGTGCAGTTTTGCGACTGTCCGCGCAGCGGCGACCAGGTGGTGGTGATGCAGAACCTCAGTAAATCCTGGGTCAAGCCATCAGGCGGGGAGCAACCGGTTTTCTCCGGTCTTTCCGGGATTATTACCCGCGGTAACCGCATCGCCTTGACCGGCGTCAACGGGGCCGGAAAGTCGACATTGCTGAAAGTGATCACAGGCATGACCGAAGCGAGCGGGGGAAGCGCGGTGCTCGGTAACAGCGTCAAGCTCGGCTACTTCAGCCAGTATTCATCGGATGTGCTGGACGGGACGCGCACCGTCTACGAGGAAGTGTCCGCGCGCCTGCCGCTGGCCCCGATCGGTACTATCAAGGCTATACTAGGCGCCTTCCAGTTCTCCGGTGACGACGCCGATAAAAAAGTAGCCTTTCTTTCCGGCGGCGAAAAAAGCCGGGTAATGCTGGCCTGCATGCTTTCGGTACCGGTGAATTTTCTGGTGCTGGATGAACCGACCAATCATCTGGATATCCAGAGCCGGGAAGTGCTGCTGGAATCCCTGCAGGAATTTGAGGGTACGATAATCATCGTCAGCCATGACCGCTATTTTTTACGCCACCTGGCCAATCGGGTCTTCGAGGTTGATCACGGCAAGCTCAACGTTTATGAAGGCGATTATCATTATTATCTGCAGAAGACCGGCCGGGAAATGTAGCTGTTCGGTAGTATCGGTTTTTATTCGGCGCCCTTCTCATCCAGCAGCAGATTCTCAGCTCCGGAAGACAGACTTTTCAGCATGCGCCGTTTGGTGTCGCCGTCATCGAGCGTCAGGGCTCTGATGCGCGAGCGGATGTCCTTACGCGCCGAGTTGGCCCCATAGGCGCAAGTGCAGGTTGTCTTCAGGATATCGGCGTCATCGGCGAATTTGATAATCTGCTTTTCTTCGAGATAAGCCAGCGGCCGGATCAGGCTTACCGGATACTTGCGGTATTCCAGCCGTACCGGCATCGTGGAAAGTTCGCCCTTGCTCATCATGTTCATAAAAAAGGTTTCCAGAATATCGTCCAGATGATGTCCGAGTGCAATCTTGTTATAGCCGTTCTCTTGCGCGAACTTGAGCAGCTCGGTGCGCCGCTGGGTGGAGCACCAATAGCAATTCATTTTCTGGCCGCTTTTAAGCCGCTCAATTACCGGTACAAACAGATCCGTGACCGGTATGCCCCAGCTTTCAATCAGGCTGCCGAGGGGACTGTTTTTCAAGTTGGGGCTGAAGTCCGTGGCAATGTGCAGGGCCGCGACCTCGAAATTTTTACCGATTGCCTGTCTGGCCGCCGAAAGGGCATAAGCCAGGGCCGTGGAGTCCTTACCGCCGGAAGCGGCCAGTAAAATGCGGTCGCCGTCCTGAATGAGGCTGAAGTCATGCACGGCCTTGGTGACCAGCTTGACCACTACTGTTTTTGAATCCACGCCTCGTAAACCCCGTCCGCTCACCTGTCTGCCCCTCGATATGAATGTAGGGCATAGTAGCTTTTTTAAACCGTCAGTGTCCAGTTTTCGCGTGCAATTCAGCGGGAAAAGCATCACACTTAGGGGTAATGAAATACGATATTTTTTTGGAGTCTTTCCGTAAGTTTATCAAGGACTGCCCCGAGGAGATCTTGAGCGAGAGCACCCCCTATGTGTTCATGAGCGATCTGCATATGGGTAACGGCAGTTCTCGTGACGATTTGGCGGGGAACCGGACATTGATTGAGTCCTTACTGGAATTTTTTTATCTGGAAAACGGCTATACCCTGATACTGAACGGCGATATCGAGGATTTGAATAAATTCACGCTGGGCTCGATCCGCAGAGCCTGGCCTCGTTTATTGGAAATCTTTGACCGCTTTGCCCTGCGCGGCCGGCTGCGCAAGGTGGTCGGCAATCATGACTATGACCTGCTTTTGGAAAAAAAATATCCCTGGCCTCTGTATCAAGGCTTGGTCTTACGCTGGGGCATGCACCGCTTTTTTGTGTTCCACGGCCATCAGGCTTCCAGTCTGTATGTAAAGTTTGACCATGTTTCGGCCTTTTTAGTGCGCTATTTTGTGAAGCCCCTGCATATCCGCAACACCGGCGTTTCCAAGGATTCCCGCAGGCGTTTCCGCACCGAAAAGCAGATTTACCGCGCCGCCCGCGATCTCGGAGTAGCGGCTGTCACCGGTCATACCCACAGGCCGCTGTTCGAGTCCCTGTCCAAGTATGACAATATCCGCCTGACCCTGGAAGGATTGATCAATCTATATATTGATGCTTCCGGACCCGAAAAAGAAGCCTTGGAACAGCAGATCCGGGTGTACCGCGACGAACTGCGCAAACTGGCTTCCGCCAGCGAAAAGAGCAAAAAAACCCAGAGCTTGTACAGTTCTGACCCTTACCTGATACCCTGTATTTTCAATTCCGGCTGCGCCACCGGCAAGCACGGCATTACCGCCCTCGAGATTCAGGGCGGTAAAATATCGCTGGTCTATTGGGTCTCCGGGTCAAAGTCCCGACCCTACATTATCAGCGAAGCCCTGGATCGCACCGAGATCGCCGACGGCATCGCCCGTTACACCCTGCACACTGACCGCCTGGACAGTGTGTTTACGCGCATAGCCATTTTAGGAGAGGTGGAAAAGACCGCGGATTAAACGATGCGGTTGCGGCCCGCCCGCTTGGCCTCATACAGATTGCGGTCCGCGGCGTTGATAAAGTCAGAGAGACTTTCGCCGTGATATTCGCTTAAGCCGCCGCTGATGGTAATTTTAATGCCGTCGGCGAAAGTAGCGGCGGCGATGGAGAGTCTGATGCGTTCGCAGATTGAGCGGGCTGTCGGTTCGGTGGTGTTTTTCAGGATAATCATGAATTCCTCGCCGCCGTAGCGGCCGGCCATATCCGAGGCCCGCACATGATCCGCGATGATACCGGCGACACCGGCAAGCACAATATCGCCCGCGGGATGGCCCTTTGTATCGTTAACCTTCTTGAAATAATCCAGATCAAAGATGGCTATGGACAGTGTTTCGCCGCTGCGCACCGCCGCCGTGGCTTCATCGCGCAGAAATTCGATCAGCGCCCGGTAATTCGCCAGGCCGGTCAGCGCGTCGGTATGCGATTCTCTGGCCAGAACCTTATTGGTTTCTTCCAGATTTTGCAGTATGCGCTTTTTTTCGGTGATGTCGAACACTATTCCGGAAATGAACAGCGGTTTACCGTTTTCGTCGTATTGGGTAATCCGCCCCCGGTCGTAATACCATTTATAGCTGCCGTCCTTGGCTTTGATGCGGTACTCAACCTCATACACATGGGAAAGGCCATGCAGATGCGCCAGCATGGCGTCCATCGTCTTCTGATAGTCATCCGGGTGCAAACGATCGGTAAAGAACTGATACGTTACTTCCTCAGGAATTTCCTCGGCCGTGTAACCCAGAGCCGAGACCTTTAACGGATTAAAGGTTACCGCGTTGGTTTTAATATTCCAGTACCAATGGCCCAGACTGCCGGTCCAGGCGAAGTCCAGGCGGGTTTCCTGTTCCTTCTCACGCAATAATTCGGTGTTCAGGGCTTGCAGAGACTCGATCATTTCAATGAGCTGTACTTTTGAAAACGTTTGGTAATCCATTAATCAATTGTACTCCTCTTTTTTTTGCTGTCAAGCTTCAGATAGCGGGCGGGATCGAGTAAGGCTCAGATAACCCTTATGTAAAAAAACCAGTAATAAACACACTTTTCCTGAATTGTTCCTGCAAAATATGTATACTTAGGGTAACAATAGTGACCGGGAGGTACCCATGCGTAAACTATACGGAAATTTCTCATGGTTTTTAAGGAGTATGGAGTTAACGCTCCTGGCAATAATCGCGCTGAGTGGTTGTAACCTCGCTTTGGAACCGGCCTGGAAGTCTGATACTTCCATTATTTTTCAGTTTCAGCAGCCTGGTTTTACCGATCCGGTTTTTGATGAGTCACGGGCTATTGTGCGGGGCACCGGTTATTTGTATATTCGAACCGGCTCCAGCGCGGCGTCCGCCGTACTTTACGGACCCTTCAGCGTGAAGTCCGGTATTCCCCTGGAAGTTAAAGAAATCGGCGCGGGTACGCTGGATTATTTGTTGGTGCTGCTCAGCGCCACCCCTTTGCCGGCCTCCGTGCTGGACGAAGGTTTATTGCTGCGCGATGAAGCGGTAATGATAGATGTTTTTGAAACAAGTACTGTTTTTAATACCGACTTGGTAGGACAGTTTTCCTTGAATGTCCGCAATAATGTACGAATTATCCCCGGCATACCCAATACCATAACCATGACACTGATTCCCTGGGCCTCCAGTAACGATCTGTCCTGGGATGGTGATTATGGTAACGGCACTCTATATAATTTCGGAACGGCGAAACTTCGGAAGTTTATAATGTTGCCTCCAAACAGTTATTTTGAGAATTATACCGCTCCGGTGCGCGCCAGCCTTACCCTGCAGTTTAGCAGTTACAGCGCTCCGGCCGGTTCAGTTCCCGCCGGGCCCTTTGCCCTCTATGACAGGGACGGCAGGCTGCTCGGATATCATGGTAGTACCTATAGCCTTGGAAGTGATCTGATTGTTGAGTTTTCTTTCACGATACCCGCGTTTACGGGAAACTCCCGCTATTATCTCTATTATGAGATGGGCGAAGGTTTGATGGATTTCAGCGCGCAGATTCTTCCGGAGAGCGGACCTGCCGGGCAGACACTGATGTATGTATCCTCCAGCGGCATAAGCAACGCTTCCGGAACCGAGGCCGATCCCGCAACCCTGGACAGCGCGGTGCTGAACAGCTCGGTTGAACAGATTATCATCATGGATAATATCGCGGTTTCAAATGTCTTGTTTATCGACAGAGCTTTACGGATAGAAGGGTTGACAGGAACGGAGGTGCTTTCCCGCCAAGCTGGAAATACCGCGGAGATTTTTGTCGCGGGTTCCAATTCAAATTTAACGTTAGCTAACCTCACCGTGCTGGGTTCTGAATTCGCGGATAACAAATCGCTCATTTTCATCCAACCTTCGGGTTATGTGTATCTTGAAAGTACTGTGCTTTTAACCGGCAATAGGGCTTCTAATATCAAAGGCGGCGCGGTGTACGTAGCCGGCGGCACTTTTTATTTGTATGACGCGACTATCGAGAATACTCTGGCGCTGGACGGCGGGGCGATCTATGCCGAGAGCGGCAGCACGGTGGAGATACAGGGGTTGAACGCCAAGATCCGCAATACAACGGCGGTTCGTTACGGCGGCGCGATTTATAAAGAATCAAATGTCGTGCACACCGAGCAGTCTGCTTCGGTATATGAGACAACTTCCGCCGGGGTAGCTTTTCCTACAAATGTTGATGAACAGCTGGTGACGAGTGTGACCGAACTGAACTATGCCCTCGCTAATTATAATCATCTCGGGCCGATTGTGCCGGGAAACAATATCACTATACCTGCCGAAGTTACATTGTCCGTCGGGCAGACTGCCGTTATCTTCGGGCGGACCGGATATCTCTTTATCCGCGATAACGCATATCCGCAGGCTTTGTTTACTGTCAGCGGCGGTTTTAACCTGACCTTAGACTCAGTGATTGTTGATGGAAATAACACGGTAGCCGCGACTGAGTCAATGATTGTTATCGGCGCTTCGGGTACCGTGACTGTGAGCGGGATGACGGTGTTGAGAAATAACAATGGAGACAATACGGTAAACGGCGGCGCGGTGCGGATTCAAACAAGCGGCACGCTGAATCTGTACGCGACCTCCCTGATTACCGGCAATACCGCGGCTAATGGCGGTGGCGTCTACGCCGCTACAGGTTCCGTTCTGAATGTTCCTGTCGGGATCTGGAGCGATTATATTTTTGGAAACACGGCCTTGATAGCCGGAGCGGACTTTTTACAGCAGTAAGCTCATACCACACATACTGAATCACCATAGGCTTCCAGCGTGCCGTCATGGGTCAGGAAAAGCATGCCTTCGGCATGAGCTTGAGAAATTAGTATCCGGTCAAAAGGATCACTGTGATGGCATTCGAGCAGTTCGAGTGCGAGTACATGGCGTTCGTGTATGGAAAGTCGTTCATATCCGGCTTGGCTGCACCAATGCAGGAATTCTGTTCCGGATAAAGGAATACGCTCCGGTTTGATTGCATGTTTAATCGCCACTTCCCACATCGAAGCTACGCTAAAAAAGATTCTATTTGTTTCATCCCTGATAATGGATTCTGCCCGCTGAGGTAAATGGTCGTCTCCACACAAAGCCCATAAAGCAATATGTGTATCCAGTAAGATATTCATTTCTGTGTTCCTGAAAAGAGCGCGTTAATTTCCGCATTGCTCGTGTCGAAATCATCCGGTACCGTAAATAATCCTTTGGCGACACCAATCCGCCGGGAGGCTGAGGACTCTTCCCAACGTGTCATTTTAGCCACGGGTTTACCGTTTCGGGCGATAATAATTTCAGTTTCATCCCGGTTTTCCAGCATGGCCAGTAATTTGGACAGCTCGGATTTAGCCTGAAAGACATTAACCTGACACATTTTCACTCCTCTGGACAGTTAAGTTAGCTAGGTTAGCTAACTTAACTGTAAGTATCTGAATAGGAAGTGTCAATAATAATTTGCTCTTTTCACCGCTCTGTTTTACTGCCGCAGATCGATCACCGGGTCGCCCTCGGCGGCCAGCAGGCGGTTGCCGAAGAAGCGGATGCCGAGCAGGCCGAGCGGGGCGGTGAATAGGATGGCTACGACGGCTATGGCCAGGATGGTGTTGCCTTCGGGAAGGCCGTAGCTCAGGGCTACTCCGCCCAGGGCGGCTTGTACAGTGGCCTTGGGTAGATAGGCGATAGCGCAGAACAGCCGCTCTTTAAAACTGAGCGCTGAAAAGGCGGTAGCGATAAAAACGCCGGCCGAGCGGAAGATCAGGCCCGCGGCTATCACCAGTAAACCTTTCAGGCCGGCGGAAAGCGCGGTCGCCGGGTCGAGCGAAAAGCCGATCATCACGAACAGGATGATCTCCGCGAAAATCCAGATTTTTGAAAGCTTAGCAGATAATTCGTGGGCTACGCGCTCATGCCTTTCCAGGATGATAAAACCCGCTGTCATGATGCCCAGCAGGGCCGCGAAATGTAAACTGTCACCGACAGCGACCAGTACGGTGCCGCAGACTAAAAGCAGCAGGGCTTTCTCGGTGGCCCGGATGGAAGCGTAATGGCGCTTGAACAGGAAGGACAGCGATAGACCGACGGCCGCGCCGGAGGCGATACCGGCGATAATAGAGACCGGTACAGTGAGAGCCGCCTTAACCAGACTGGCTTCACCGCCGGTGGCCAGACCGAGAAAGACAGAAAAGAGCGTGATCGCGAATACGTCGTCAATTGAAGCGCCGGCCATGATAATGGTGGGCACATCGTTTTTCGCGCCGCGACGGCGTTCCTTGAGGTCCAGCATTGAAGGCACGATTACCGCCGGCGAAACGGCCGCCAGCATAAAGCCGGTGAGGGCCGCTACGTTCCAGGAAAAACCGAAGGTCAGGTGAAACAGCGCCGCCAGAGCGGTGCCTTCCAGTACGCAGGGTACCCAGGACATCAGAAAAGCCGTCAGGCCGACTTTCTTGAGTGTCTGCCTGCTGATGCCCAGACCGGCCCGCAACAGGATGACGATCAGGGCGAAGGATTTTAGAAAGGGATTGAGTTCCCACAGGATAGCCGGCGTGGCGCTTTTCAAAAATACCGAACAGAGGATTCCAAACACTACCATGCCGAGAATTGCCGGTAGACGCAGACGGGCGAATAATTTTCCGCTCAGCCAACCGCCGGCGAGAATGAGCACGAAGACAAGATTGAAGGGCATGGTTTGCATAGCGAATTCTACCTTTTACTGATAAGCCTTTCTAAGAGCGTCGCCCATCCGCTGAATATTGTCCAGCCAGTCCGGGGCCAGCGGATCCAGCGGAACAACCTGGGCTCCGGCTTCTTTGGCTATGGCGCGGGCGGCGTTCACCGGGAATTGAGTTTGCACAAAAATGGCCGGAACACGTTCCGCTTTGGCTCTGGCGATCAGTTCGGTAAGCGCTTTGGCTGTCGGTTCTTTGCCGCCGGTTTCGATAGCCGACTGTGCTATGCCGAATTCGTCCAGAAAGTAGCCGAAGGAAGGGTGGAATACGAGGACCGTTTTTCCCTTGAGCGGGGACAGGGATGAAACCAGCGCGTCGAAGGTCTCGTCGATCTCCTGCGTCAGCTCCTGATAGTTTTTCTGATACTCGTCGGCGAGCGCGGGATCGATATCGATCAATGCGTCGCGGATATGGGCGGCCATGATTTTGGCCGGCTCCCGCCCCAGCCAGCTGTGGCGGTCGATATTATTTTCATGATCGGTTCCCTCGAGGTGCTCGCCTTCCTCGAGGTGTTCATCCTCTTCAAGGTGCTCTCCTTCTTCGTGGTCGTGCTCCTCCATCGCGCGGAAGGTGATTCCGTCTGTGCCATGGATAATTCGCAGACCGGTAAACAGGGCGGCGATCTTTGGCTCCAGTCCGATTTCAAAGTCGGTTCCGGAGGTGACCCAGGCTTTCGCCTTGGCCAATTCGGACATTTGGGTCGGTGCCGGTTCGTAGCTGTGCGGGCTTTGTCCCGGACCTACCAGCACCAGGGTGTTGACCCGCTCAGAGGCGATGCGTTCAACAAAGTATTGCTGAGGCAGAATGCTGACTACTATTATAGGTTTGTCCGCCATTGAACCGTCATCGGTTTTCCTGCAGCCCGCGATCGCGGCGATCGAAACAATTATCAGAAAAGATATCAACAGTTTATGTGGGAATTTCATCAATTTCTCCTGAGCATACGTGCTTTTCAAATCATAATGAGGTTTGGAAATTATTGCAAGTCATTTGCAAAAATCACAATCACTGTAGGCGCGGGAATTCATTTATTTGTTATATCTCAAGTCTTTTTTTGCGTTCGTTGAGCACCGCGAGGTAGCTGCATTGCCCCATCTCGACTACGCAGGGGACAGCAAGAGTATAGATTACCTGTGTGCCTTTTTTTTCCATGGAGAGCAGGCCGACGTCGAAGAGCAGGGAAAGGTGTTTGGAGGCCACGGATTTATTGAGTTGGAGATGAGTGGCCAGGTCACAGACACACCAGGGTCCGGAAGAGAGCTTTTCCAGCATAGCCAGCCGGTCAGGATGGCCGATAGCCTTGAAAAGCTCCGCTGTCATGACCAGCCGTTTCGTATCAGAATCATTCATGGGCCGATTGTTGCAAATTTAGGAAACCTTGTCAAGTTTTTCGGCCGGATGCTTTCCTCAAGCTAAACCGTCGCCAGCCATTCCTTCACCTTCGCGCCGATGGCGTCGCGAATGGGTCGGATGCCGGCCAGTTTTTCCTGGTCGGTGCCGGTTATCGCGCTGGGGTCTGGAAAACCCCAGTGCAGGCGGGTATGCTTGCCTGGGAACATCGGGCAGCGCTCGGCGTTGGATTCGTCGCAGACGGTAATGACGTAGTCAAAATGCTCGCCGCGATCGACGTACTCCTGGGCTTTTTTGGCGTAGTGCCCTTCCATGCTGATGCCGACCTCGGCCATGGAAGCTACGACTAGCGGGTTCAGTTTCCCTGCTTCGATTCCGGCGCTGTGCACTTCAAAACGGTCTCCGGCTAGATGCCTCATGTAGGCTTCGCCGATCTGGCTGCGTCCGGAATTGTGAATGCAGATAAACATTACGCGTGGCTTACTCATAAATGGACTCCTTGTGTCAGGGTGTTGCTTTGTATTAAGCTCGAAACTTGTGCTTTTATTTTGTCCCGGATTACCCGGATCGCGGACAAGTGCTGTTCGGCGCTGCCGCCGACGGCGGATGGATCAGCAATGTCCCAATGCAGGCGCTGCTTTTCGCCCTTGAAAACCGGGCAGGCCTCCAACCTGGATTCATCGCAGACTGTCACCACAATATCGAAGGAACGTTTGTCCATGCTGAGGTCATCGACTCTTTTGGAGCGTTGACGGGAAATGTCCAGGCCGTCCTCTTTCATTAGCGCGATTACCAATGGATGAATCGACGACGGAATTATACCGGCGCTCTCGGCGCGGAACGCGTTTCCCGCCAGGGCGTTCAGGTAGGCCTCGGCCATTTGGCTACGCGCCGAGTTATGCTCGCAGATAAACAATACCTTGACGCGCCTGTCTTTTTTGACGCCCTGGTCGCTTGAAAAAGCCGGGAGCCGGCGCAGGCGTTCCTGATCGGCTCGCAGTTCTCGCAGATCCTTAAAGTAGCTACGCAAAAAAGGCATGACGGTTTCTGATATTACTTGATCATGGGTGTCGATAGCGTAAAAAATCTGGTTCCACTGCCGCCTGTCCGTGACCAACGCGGCGTTCTTTAAATAGGAGAGATGGCGCGACACCTTGGACTGCGGCAGCTCCAGCGCCTGCATCAGGTCATCCACCCGTAGTTCCCCATGGGTCAAGAGCATCAGGGCGCGGATTCGCGTTTCGTCGGCGAGGGCCTGCATTACGCTGACGCGTTTGATCAAATTGATTTCGTTTATCCGCATAAGCAGATAATAAGACTGAGGAATCGATAAGTCAAGCGTTACAAAAAAGAAAACCGCCTGATCGGGCGGTTTTAACGAAAATCTCATAATTACAAAGAATTTATACACCCAATCAGAATCTTAACACCATCATTATACGCCAGTTGGTATAGTTTTCAGTAAGAGAAGGAGGGTGAATCCATGTTTGGAATATCAACCGAGAAATATATTATTGTTGGCTGCGGCCGGTTTGGGTCGAGTTTGGCCGGTCTGCTGTCCCAGAATGGAAAAAACGTTGTGGTGATCGACCGCGTGAAGGAATCCTTTCGACGTCTCCCGCCCTACTATAGCGGTTTTGAGGTTGTGGGCGACGGCACGGATCCCGGGATTTACCTTCAGGCCCGTTTGCGCAGTACTGACACTCTGATTGCCACGACGGACAGCGATAACGAGAACTGCATGATCGCGCAGATGGGTAGCCGGATTTTCAAGCTACCGATGGTGTTCGCGCGCCTGACGGATCCGTCCAAAGAGAGAATTCTGGAGGGGTATGGAATAAAAACGATCTATCCGGTTCGGCTGTCCATCCATGAATTTATTGAAGAGAGCGGAATGGTGATAGACGACGCAAGGATTACGGTATGAAAATACTTATAGCCGACGGACACTCTGAGGCTGATTTTCTGATAGGCTCACTGCTGGAGAAAAAACATAAGGTGGTCGTTATTAACAGCGACCGGGCTTACAGTAAATATCTGGCCGAAGCGCATGAAATGGCGGTGATCAATGGCGACGCCAGCAAACAGTATATTCTGGACGAGGCCAAGATAACCGGCTTTGATTTAGTGGTTGCCTTGAGCGAGCGCGACGCGAACAATTTGGTGATCTGCCAAACCGCCAAACGAATTTACAATATTCAAAAGGCAGTCGCGATTGTGTCAAATCCGAAGAGCGTGGAAATATTCAGGGCTCTAGGCGTTAATACCGCGATCAGTTCGGCTTACCTGATCGCGACCAGTATCGAGCAGGCCTCCAACGTTGAGCGCTTGAGCAATTCTTTAAGCCTGGCGCATGGGTCCGTAGTGGTCAGCGAAATAATGATTGACCGCTCCAGTCCGGTGTGCGACAAACGGTTAATGGATCTTGGCTTCGCCGAGGAACTGAATATCAGCTGTATTGTCCGTGGCTCTGAGACGATCATACCGCGCGGGAACACCATGATCGAGAACGGCGACTTGCTGATTATCGTGACAAACGTTGAAAAGCAGCTGCGGGTACTTGCGCTGCTCACGGGAAAGAAACAGGATGCCCGGCTATGAAATCGTTGCGCGGCGTTTCTTACCGCACCATGGGCGGTTACCTCGGTATGAGCTTTATGTGCGTCGGCGGAATTATTCTGCTGCCACTGTTGATTCTGCCGGCCTATCCCGCCGAAGCCGCGCTCTCGCGGTTCTTTATAGTTCCCGCTGTCGTGACGCTGGTGACCGGTTATCTGCTTTCCCTGACGGGGCATGACCGCGGTCTACACCTGGAGAGACAGCTGGACGCGGTTTTAGTAATCGTCTTTTGGATCGGCGCCGTCCTACTGTGTAGCCTGCCGTTTATGCTCTCCGGTTTGTGTACATTCCCCCAGGCGGTATTTGAGTCCACCAGCGGTTGGAGCACAACAGGTCTTTCAGTTATCGATGTGACAACCGCGCCCAAACTGATTCTGATGTACCGCTCCATATTGCTGTTCTTTGGCGGCCTCGGGATCGTACTGGTGATGAGCACAATTCTAGCCGGTTCCGGAGGCATGCAGCTGTATCATGCCGAGGGCCATTCAGACCGACTGGTGCCGAATCTGCTGGAATCGGCCCGTGTCATCCTGCTGATCTATTCCGGGTATATTCTGGGAGGAACGCTCTTGTACCGGATATTCGGCATGGACTGGTTTGACGCGATTAATCATTCGATCGCGGCCGTTTCCACGGGCGGTTTTTCTACCCGCGCCGAGAGCATCGGGTATTATCACAGCGCTTCAATAGAGATAATTACGATCATTCTGATGATACTGGGTAATACCGGTTTCCTAGCGCATTTATTGCTCCTCAAAGGCCGGGTACGTGAATTCCTGAATCACGATGAATTCCGTTTTTTCCTTTTACTGTTGTGCATCGCGATTCCGATGGTCGCCTTTTTACTTCTTGATCAGTTCACCGCGTTGCCGTCCGAAGCGCTGCGGGTATCAATTTTTCAGGTTGTGTCGGCGCTCACGACTACCGGATTTCAAACCATAGAAAGTTTTATACCCTGGTCGGATTCGCTGTTGCTCATTCTGACCGCGCTGATGCTGATCGGCGGCGGAATCGGCTCGACGGCCGGCGGTATCAAGCAGTATCGGGTCTATACCCTCCTGCGCACTATCTTCTGGTCGATACGCGATAAGCTGGCTTATCCGGCAACGGTCTTTCATGACAAAACCAGCCGCCCCGGTTATAACGAAACAGTAAATTACCGCGCAAAAACCGATGTCGCCTCTTTCGTGTTTCTGTATTTACTGCTTTATTTTCTCGGCGTGATGTTATTGACTTTTATGGGTGTCAGCTTGCCGGATGCCTTGTTTGAATTCGCCTCGGCCCTGGGGACAGTTGGACTTTCCCGTGGTATAATGACTTTAGGGTCTGCTGACTCGATTCTGTGGGTAGGCACTTTTGGCATGTTTATCGGCAGGTTGGAAATCTATGTTTTCCTGACTGCCCTTTATAAAATCGGATTTGATAGTGCCGTCTTTCTTAAACGCAACAGACGAAGGGCAAGGTATGCCGGGAAAAAAGTTTAGAATACTTAAATTTATAGGAATACTTTCTATCTGCACCCTGTTTTCCGTGGCTCTTGATTCATGGGGTGTACGTACGGAAAACAGTATGATGATCTTTATTACCGGTGTGCTCATCGTGATAATAGAAACCCGCAAACTGCTGTACGGAGTGGCCGCTTCGGTTATTTTCGTGGGCCTGTTCAATTTTCTGTTCACCGAACCAAAGTATACTTTTATTGTAGACGATCCGAACTATCTGATAACCTTCAGTATTTTTCTGGTGGTAGCCCTGATTGCCTCTACCCTGACCAGCAATCTGCAGAAACAGGCCTTGCGCGCCGAAAAAAACGAAGAGAACAGCCGACTACTGTATGAAATAAGCAGCAGTAGTTTTTTGATGGGCCGAAGCGAGCAAATCATACAATTCTGTATTGGAAAGATAGCCTCTGCCTTTCAGTGCGCGCTGTCGCTGGCCCTGATGAGTGAATCCGGCATGGTGCTGAAGGACTACAGCGCCGGTTCGCAACCGGAGGCTGTCGACGGCTCCGCGGAGAAAAGCGCCAGACTCTGGTGTTTTATGAATTGCGCCGCCTCCGGATTCGGTACGGAAACCCATAGCGCCTGCTCCTGGAAATACCTGCCGCTCAAGGGCCGTTCGCACGTTCTCGGGGTTATCGGTATCGATTGCTCCGGCCCGGTGCCGGACGCGGACGCTTTTTTTATTATTGAAACTCTGGCGGCTCAGCTGGCTTTGGCTATTGAGCGGGATAATCTGTATCGAAGCGAAGAACAGTCCCGGCTGGAGATTGAAAAGGAAAAACTGCGCAATAGTCTGCTGCGCTCAATATCGCATGATTTGCGCACTCCGCTTACCGCGATCGCCGGTTCAACCGATTTTATCGTGGACAGCTTCGAAAAGCTGGATAAGCAAACCCTTTTTGGTTTGCTCGCGGATATCGGCTCCGACGCGCTCTATCTGACTAACATGGTCGAAAATCTTCTTAATATGACCCGGATTCAGGATGGAAAACTGCTGGTTGCCACCGCGCCGGAGATAGTGGACGATGTTATTCAGGAAGCCCGAAAACGCGTGCGGGGTTTGCTTGGCGATGCCCAGCTTACGATTAAATTGCCTGACCGGGTGCTCGCCATCAATGTCGACTCTTCGCTGATAGTTCAGGTTCTGGTTAATCTTTTGACTAACGCGGTTAAACATACCCACAGCGGTGTGCGTATTACCTTAAGCGTGACTGAGCGCGACGGTCAGGCCTGCTTTGAAGTGAGCGATAACGGCCCCGGTATTCCTGAAGACCAGCTGGAGCTGCTTTTCTCGGGTCGCAATTTTACCCGGCTGGGCGATAAGGGACGCGGTACCGGTCTGGGGTTGGGAATTTGCATGGCTATTGTTCACGCCCATGGCGGAGAAATTTCCGCTGAAAACAATAGCGCCGGCGGCGCCGTATTCCGCTTCTCGCTGCCCTGCGTGCCGTCGGCGATGGAGGAGGGAGAGGAATGACTGTTGACCCCGTAATCCTGGTAATTGAAGACGATAAAAGCATCCTCAACTTTTTGGCTATTTCGCTTAAAACCCATGGATACAGATATCTCACCGTAAAAACCGGAGTGGACGGCCTTTCGCTGTTTTTCTCGAATAACCCGGATTTGATTTTATTGGATCTGGGCCTGCCGGACATTGACGGGATTGAGGTGCTTAAGCAAATTCGGGAAAAATCGGATGTACCGGTAATCGTGGTGTCCGCCCGGGGCAGGGAAGAGGAAAAGGTCGAAGCCCTGGACCTTGGCGCGGACGACTACGTCACCAAACCATTTCATGTCGGTGAGCTGCTGGCCAGAATACGGGTAGCGCTGCGCAAGAGGGATAGCGCCGCCGCCGCGCAGGGTTCGTTTTCGCGACTGGGTCTGACCGTTGACTTTGAAAGACGGCTGGTTACGGTCGAAGGATCATTGGTGCATCTGACACCGATGGAGTATAAGCTGCTCCTGCTTTTAATCGGTAATTCCGGAAAAGTGCTTACGCACAGCTTCATTAGCGGCAAGGTATGGGGTCACAGTAACCCTGAAGACTTTCAGTCCCTGCGCGTCTGCATGGCCAATATCCGCCGGAAGATAGAGCGCGACTCGGCCAACCCCCAATACATACTTACCGAAATCGGGGTCGGTTACCGTTTCTCTGAAGGGTGAGTGGCGGGCGGCGAGCACCCGTTCTCAAGGGCTTAGATCCGCGGAACGGACCTAAGCTCGGGTGTCCGGGTTATTTTAAGGAGCCGGCTGCGTCACGGTCGCGCCCGCGCCCTCGGTATCGAAGGTGTCCGCGAATAACCGGCCATTAACCGTAGCTCCGGCTCCCAGGGAAACCGCGGCGGAGGCCAGAACGATTCCTTCCAGATGCGCTGCCGCTCCCAGAGAGACCGCTCCCACGGTATACCAGAAAATATTATCCGGTACCGCTCCTCCGGTCAGGTGTACCGTGATTGAAGTGGGCATGGACATCGCGCCGTTGATTCTGAATATCCAAACGTCATCCGGTCCCCCGTTAAGCGTGCAGTCGGTGTTAATGGCAACTGCCGCGTTCCATTCATAGAGGCCGGGCGTAATAATTCTGCCGCCCAATTCGCCGTTGGCCAGGCTGACAGCTCCAGCTCGCTCCGTGATATCGCTGTACGCGGCGTGCATATCGTTGACCGCCGCTATCAGCATATCAGGAGTGGGCGCCAGATAGTCGGAGGCATAGGCTCTGCCGGTGACAGCCGGTGAAGTGGCAAACGTACCCGAACCGTCCGGCACAAGGGCTAATCCTATCAGTGTCGCGGAAGTGTTCGGACTTACTCCGATGTCGCCGTCGATTGTCGTCCCCGCGCCCACGGTAATACCGCTGGTTGTCAGGATGACGAAAGCTTCGGCCGTACCCAGGGGTACCGTTGCTGTTCCGGTGGAAAAGCTCCAGGTTTGCGCAAGGGTCAAGGCGTTTCCTGCCTGGTCCGTAATGCCGGTAGTCAGTGTCGCGGTATACTGCGTGTCACCCTCGAGACTGGCGGAGGGCAAGAAGGTGGCAACGTTTCCCGTTGCGCTTACCGTACCGGCTACAGCTCCGGCGCCACCCATCAGCGTAAAGGTTGTTTCGGTAACAGTAAGCGGGTCAAGGTTCTCGCTGAAAATTCCGGTAATGCTTACAGAAGCGGATACGCCTGTTTCGGTATCATAGGGCGACATTGAAGTTACTTCGGGAGCCGTGCTATCGGGCGCTGGTTCCGTGGTGAAAGTCCATACGTAGTCCAACCCGAGGTCATTTCCGTCCAGATCGGTCACGCTCCCGGAAATCGTCGCGGTGTAGACGGTGCTGTATAACAGGTTTTCTTCCGGATTAAAGGTTGCCGTGTCACTTGCGTAAGTGACTTCGCCGGAGACCGCGTTCGCGCCGCGCGTCAGCGAAACGGAAGCTATCGTTACTGTCAGGGGATCCATGGCTTCGCTGAATTCCGCGGTAATGTTGGAGTTTACCGCGACATCCGCGGCTAGATTAAGCGGAACGGTCGAAATGACCGTAGGTGCGGTTACCGGATCAGGATCATCGTTTGGCGCATCAGTCGTTTGGCTGCAACCAATTACTGTCATCAGGCAAAGAGTCAGTACCGATACTCGAATGCCGGTCCGTGTGATACGTGTTTTCATGTGTTTCCATCCTTTTCTCTTGACCTTTAACGGTACGCAGAACGAAATCAGAAGTCGGTTCGTTTTCCCACAGAGAAAAATGTGTGAATGGAAGAAAAAAGAAATTATGGAAACCGGCGAGTACCTGTGTGAGATGAACTCGGGATGCAGGACCTGAGCCGCCCGGAAGAACAACCTTTGGCAAAGAAAACATACATTGCGTTAGCAGCGTTCACTATTCCGTCTTCGTTTTAGCCCGGTAGGCCTCAAGAAAAACAGAAATGATTTCTTTTAGAACCGGACCTGAAAACTGCAGACTGGCACCGTCGGTCATTAAGGCCGGCCAGGTCAGACAGCCTTCCACCAGACCGTAAAACATGCCGGCGGTCAGCTCGGCTGAATCGAATTGCAACCGCCCCTCGGCTCCGGCCCGACCGAGCCAGGCAATCATCGCCTCATGGGGTTTGTATTTGCCCCGGGTCAGCATGCCCAGATCCGCATGCGTCAGAAATACCGAGGTTAAAAGACGCGAAAGTCCCCGGCGGGTAACATCATCAATCAGATAAAGTTCGGCCTGCGCGAACTCGGTCAGCTGCTCTTCGAGAGTCCGGGCTGTAGAGTACTCCAAAGGCTTTCTCATGTCGCGTTCCTGGATGAAAACCGCGATCACTTCCTGAAAAAGGTTTTCCTTGCTCCCGAAATGATTGTAGAGCGTGCGCTTGGAGACTCCTCCCGCCGCGGCAATAAGATCCATACTGGTGCCGTCGTATCCCGATTTAATAAACACCTGGATGGCCGTGTCCAGAATCAGTCGATGTTTGACACTGGTATTACGTTTTCGGGATTCTTTTTTCTGTTCGGACATCGACCCTCCTTTAAATTACACCGAACGGTGTAAATAACGTTGACAAAGCCATAATTGCACTCTATAGTGTACTTAACTGATTATTGTATTATGAACTGTTTACGGCCCTCTTACAAGGTTTATTTGGCAAGAGGCCAAAAAGGAATAACCATGAATAAGCTGTATATCATCGCTCTGATCCTGATAGCCGGTTTAGTGCCGGCGGCGGCCGATGAATCTTTTCGCCCGACCCAGTATGCGCTGAGTTTGAGTTGGAGCGGCTGCTATGAGGGACAGCCTGACATCTTTACCCGGACTTCAATGCTGGGTTTTGGATTCCTGGTTTACTCCAAAGACAGCCTCAATATACAAAACCATATTACCTACAGCACCGGAGTCATGAATCGGGAGGATACCGGCATTAAGCTGTATCAACACCTGCTGACTGAAAAAGTCTCTGTTGGAACGTGGTCAGGCAATGGGCTGTTCCGGCCTTATGGATTTGTCGAAGGCCGGGTCGGCCGCTGCGGTACGGAAAAATATAATATGCTGGATAATCCCTGGATAAGCAAATTCGGTATAGGAACCGGAGTCGATATTTTCGCCCTGCAAAACTGGAGCTTTATGCTGGAACTCGGTTTTCTGGGAAACCTGTATGAAGATGAATTCTTCATGCAGCAACGTTTCGAGCTTGGGGTTAAAGTACACTTCTTCCCAAGGGCTGGGTAATTATGACGGTTTTACCACCAAAAAACCGTCTGTTGGGTTTAGCCTTTTTGCTTCAATTTTTAACTTCTTTGATCAGCGGCGCAGTATTAGCTGATCTGTTTTTCAGCCCGGTAGAAATTGCTGCAGGCCTGCCAAACATCAGCGCCTTCCCCTGGCTGTTCAAGCTGCGTATGCTTATCGACATCACCACCGCTATTGGAATTCTTTTTCTTGCAGTCATGCTGTTCAGGACGGTAAAAAATGTTCATTCCTGGTTACCGGTGTTTGCTATGATGGTATACATAGTTGAAGCCGTCTTGCTGGTGCTCAGTCAGGCCGACGCCATGGAAATCCTGGGTATGGTTTCATCCCGCGCGGACGGGCCCTCCAGCCGGTTTTATTTGGATCAAATTGAAGGCCTCATACAGCGCATGACCTTCCTCGGAACGACCTTGCACATGATCTTTTTCTGCGTTGGAGCCTTTGTCTTTTACCTGCTGCTGGGTAAGGCAAAGGTCATTCCCCGAATGCTGGCAGTCTGGGGAATTATCACTGTACCCCTGCTGCTTGTTTTTTCACTGCTGGCCTTTTTTGATATTCAGGTTCCGTTCTGGTTTTATCTGCCATATGTGCCATACGAACTTGTGCTGGGTATCTGGATTTTCATTAAGGGAGCAGAATCAAAACTTCAAGCAACACCTGCAATGTAATCCGCGTGATGTCAGGTGGCAATGCAGGAGTCGTGTACCGATAACTTGAGGCTGGCGGCATTTTGGTAAACCGTGCTACTGTATTCCTGTAAGTTGATGGAGGCCCTTATGATTGAAAACAATGTGCTTTTTGCCTTTGCCCTGACCATGTTCGCCGGTTTGTCTACCGGCGTGGGCAGCTTGATCGGCTTGCTGTCAAAGAAGTTCAATCCCAAGCTGTTGACCATCGCCCTGGGCTTTTCGGCCGGGGTGATGATCTACGTTTCCATGATCGAAATATTCGTTAAGGCCAGGGCTTCCCTGAGCGTAGTCCTGGGAGATAAAGCCGGATACTTGTGGACGGTTATCGCCTTTTTTATCGGAATAGCCGTCATCGCCCTGATCGACGAGCTGATCCCCTCGTATGAAAACCCCCATGAATTAAACGTATCAAAAAAGATCGAGAAGGCCTCGGAAAAGGATAAGGCTAAACTGCTGCGCATGGGCGCGTTCTCGGCTCTGGCGATCGGCATTCACAATTTCCCGGAAGGCCTTGCGACCTTTATGAGCGCCCTGACGAACCCTACCCTGGGTATCAGTATCGCGGTGGCCATAGCGATTCACAATATTCCGGAAGGCTTGGCCGTATCCGCGCCGATTTACTATGCTACCAAAAGCCGAAAAAAAGCCTTTGTCTATTCCTTCCTTTCGGGACTGGCCGAGCCGGTGGGAGCGCTGATCGGTTATTTTCTGCTGCGTTCCATTTTTAATGAAACAACCTTCGGCTTTATCTTTGCCGCCGTGGCGGGCATCATGGTCTATATTTCGCTGGATGAATTACTGCCGACCGCCGAAGAATACGGCGAGCACCATTTAGCGATCGGCGGCCTTATCGCCGGGATGATGGTCATGGCGGTCAGCCTGCTGCTGTTTTAGGCGGCGGGGGAATTGAGTCGCCCGGAAGAACAACCTTTGGGAAAGGTTTTCCTTCCGGGACCATCCTTTCCAAAATAGACAATTCCTCACTAATCTTCTTGCCGTATTTATTTTTACCGGGGAAACCTATTCCAAAAGCAGTTCCCAAGGAAATGGAAGCAGCGTTTTTTAGTTTCATAAAATTCGAGGCGATGGCGGTGCCGTCATGAATTATTTTAATGGTATATTTTTTGCCTGTTTTCTTTCGTATGTCGTTTGATAAGTGTTTCTCATAATTATCGCAAAGTAATCCCAGTTTTCCATATCCACCTCGATTTAAAAATTTTCCATTAATAATATAGTTCGCAATGCTGATGCTTATTTCCGAACCTGTTGCAATTTTGTTATTTTCAGCTTCATGCAAAGACTCGAGTATCGTTTCTTGCAGATATGCATCGAGAGCTTTGCTTTCTGCTTCATACCGTATGGTCAAGTCGGGGTTCCATTCCATATATCTGGCTTTTCGCGTTTCTAATGGCTTTAGTTCCATCAATACATTTTCACTGAAAACCGCAATGCATCTTTTCAGAAAACTCTGACCAAAATCAAAGATCAGATTTGCCCCGTTTCTTTCTTTGATATACATTGAAGCCCCGCTGAGCCCAGCTGTCGTGGGGTTTTTTGTAAGAAAAACGTTAAACGGCTTTATGCCTGCCTCTTCGAATAGGCGTTGAATGCTCTGCTTAAAAACAATTCCCATTTTCCCGTTTGATAATCCACCGGTTAACACAATGTTTTCGATTGTTTGCCAATAATGCCAATCTTCATCATTCCAATCTTTTCGCTCGAGTATATGATTGCTTTTTCCTCTTCTTAAAATCGATAAGATAACACCCAGTCTTTTACCAAATTTGGCGGTAATTTCTTGAGCAGTATTTCTTACCTCCATGGTTTGTGATTCCAGGCACTGGCTTAAATGGATTGGAAGTTCTTTCTCGGGGATTTCTGCCAAGGATAACTGTAGCGCATCGCTATGGTGTTTTATTTCCTGTATTATTGCTTCCGCGGAAAATACTTCAAAGGCGCTTTTCCCTTCGATTTCTGTATCGTTTGTCAGTTTCTCTGTATTCAATAGCATGACTTTATTGAGCGAGGCTTCTAAGCGTAAATATTCGCCCGTTAAAAAAGGATTTTTCATTTTTTCCTTTGTGGTTACCACTGGAACCAGATGATTATACAATAGGTGACCAATACTTTGTGATTATAATTATTTTTCGTGATAAAATGAACTCCCTGGAGGAATCATGACAGTTGTGCCGCGCAGCGTTGAAAAAAGTGAGAGGGTGCTTTCCTTCGGAGCTGGATCGTTCTGCCGTTATAATTCCAGAAACCGCTGGTCCAGAGTAGAAATCTTTCTGACCAATACCATGCTCGTCTATATTCTGGAAGGAGAAAAGGTCTTGCATCGGCCTGATAGCGATATTACCCTTGGTCCTGGAGATGGTTTTATTGCCCGAAAAGGCAGTCATGTTTTTTCCGAGTCATTCCCCTCTGGTGGCAAATTTGAATCTCTGCTCTGGTATCTGGATGACTCATGGCTTTTATCAATTCTTACTGAATTTGAATTGATTTTTCCTTCTGGTCCGGATCAAGGCCAATGGATATTTTCCGCAACTCCCGCCTTGCAGGATCTGTTTTCCACAACCTTACCCTACTTTGACGCAGAAACCACGCCATCTTCAATTCTCAAAGGAAAACTGAGCGAGCTGTTATGGAATTTATCGCGACAGGAAGACGGAAAGCGAGCCTTGGCCGGTATACAGGCACATGGCAGCTTGATGCCCTCCGTACTGGATGTTCTGGAGGCAAACTTGACGCGCAATCTGCTGGTGGAAGACCTGGCCCGTTTGGCCGGCCGCAGCCGGGCTAGTCTGGTCAGGGATGTCAAGCGTTTAGCCGGAACTTCTCCCAAGCAGTGGGTCATCGCCAAACGCATCGAGCTCGCCGCAATCATGCTCCGAACAACATCCAAGTCCGTAACCTCGATAGCACTGGAGAGTGGTTTCGAAAGTCTTACCCACTTTGAAACTCAATTCAAACGTTATCGGGAACATACTCCCCTGCAAGAACGTTTTAAAAGAAATCCAGACAAACTTTGAGCTGATTCCGTAATTCATTGAGCGGTTTCCGTGAGCTGAAAATCCTTTTCCCAAGTACCCTTTACTGAGGAGGATTATTGAATGAGCTTACACGCACATAAAACTAACGGACCGGCCTTGAGTAAGGCGAAATGGCTGCTGTTGCTTGCAGTATGTATTTTGACTCCCTCAGTTTTGGCAGCAAAAGGGACAAAGGAATCTGTAATTTTGATGGATCCGCAAATCCTAATCCAGGTCAGCGGCTTTGCAGGCCCCGAGTCGGCCTTGTGGTGGGAAGAGGGACAGTATTGGATACTCTCCAATGTAGCCGGCTCTCCCTCCGATCGTAACGGCAACGGATTTTTAAGTTTGCTGGACGCCGATGGTTCTCTTGTAGAGCGTAGATGGGCTGGGAATATGGATGCTCCCAAGGGGATGGCCCTGGAGAATGGAAAACTGTGGGTTACCGATATTAGCCGGGTTCATTGTTTCCGTTTGGTTACGGGCACTGGTGGAAACCCCGCAACCATAACTCTTGAAGAAACAATCACTATTCCCGGTGCGGTATTCCTAAACGACGCGGTATTTCTGGGGAATGGCCGGGTGGCCGTGAGCGATACACAGGGTCGTGCCGTGTATGTGATTGACGGCAGTGAGGTGACCCTTCTTCTTAAAGATATCGTTTTGGGTAACCCCAATGGACTGGCTCTGCAAGGGGATTCCCTTGTGATGGCCCAATATTATGGCAATGCCGAATCCGGTGGATTATGGCGCTTGCATTCTGAGAATGGAAATCCCCTCAAGCCGGTGATACGCAATCTGGGAATGCTGGATGGCCTGGTGGTGCTGTCAGATGGTTCTTTTCTAGTTAGCGACTTTTCTACGGGGGCGCTGTTTCATGTACGGCGGGGACAAGCTCTTGAAATCTGGAACGGTGGCAACGGCACAGCTGATATCGGTTGGGATCCGGCTTCAAGGCGCCTGGGCGTTCCAAACATGACCCGGGGTACTTTTACCTTATTGCAGTTCTAAGTTGATTGGGGGTAGGTTTGTAAAAAAGGGGTTACCGTATCAGCTATTTTCTGCTGCGCTCTTTTTTCAATGAAACGACCTTTGGCTTTATCTTTGCAGCCGTGGCGGGCATCATGGTCTATATTTCGCTGGATGAATTATTGCCGACCGCCGAGGAATACGGCGAACACCATTTGGCGATCGGCGGCCTTATCGCCGGGATGATGGTCATGGCGGTCAGTCTGCTGCTGTTTTAGGCGGCGGGGGAATTGAGATGCCCGGAAGAACAACCTTTGGAAAAGGTTTTCCTTCCGGGACCATCCTTTCCAAAAAAAACGCCCCGCCCTTTTTACGCAGTGGGCCGGGCGGGCTGGCTTTCGCGCCTCATAGCGCCTTCGGTTTTCGATATTCTCCTGATGCCTCAAAAAAACCCATAAAATCTCAGAAAAATGATATACTTTTGAAGATATTAATACTTTCAGGGATTGCTAAATGAATATCAAAACGCTGACTGAACGCGATATTTGCTCAAAATTTATCACTCCAGCACTTGAACAGGCGGGGTGGGACCTCTTGTCTCAGGTGCGGGAAGAGTTTTCGCTTACAAATGGGCGAATAATAGTCCGGGGGCACCTGCATAAACGGGCGCCGAACAAACGGGCCGATTACGTGCTGTTTTATAAACCCAATGTACCTATCGCCATAATTGAGGCCAAGGATAATAATCACTCGATTGGGGATGGAATGCAGCAGGGTCTGGGTTACGCGGAAATGCTGCAGGTGCCCTTTACGTTTAGCTCCAATGGCTCGGGTTTTTTATTTCATAACCGGATAGCAACAGACGGTAAAATTGAACGGGAGCTTTCCCTGGAAGAGTTTCCGTCCCCGGCTGAATTGTGGTGGATGTGGGCTGAGCACAAGGGATTGTCAGAGAAACAGCAGGAACTGGTCACCCAGGACTATTATAGCGACGGAAAGAATAAAACGCCCCGGTACTATCAGCTCTTGGCCATCAATAAAACGATTGAAGCGATCGCTCAGGGCCAAAACCGGATCTTACTGGTGATGGCCACTGGAACGGGCAAGACCTTTACCGCTTTCCAGATTATCTGGCGGCTATGGAAGTCACGGGCAAAAAAGCGCATTCTGTATCTGGC